>NZ_NEGI01000001.1 GCF_002135345.1 Acinetobacter sp. ANC 4648
TTTTTTAATCAAACTTTAAAATCTCATTCAGAAATCTTAACAACTCAATCAACTTATTGATTTATCAGAGGTTTTGTTTAACATCACCGCCGATGGATACGCATTATAGGGGAAAAAATTTCCTACGCAACCCCTTTCTTTAATTAATTTATTCAAATGGTGGTTTATTGGTCGATAATCGCTTTTTATCACATTTTTTGATCAAATTTTCGTTAAAACGTTCTTTTTAATGACTGCTAGAATATACTGAGTGTTCTATCTCGCTAGATTTAACTTTTGTTTAACATCTTTTAGGATTTTTTATGCATCGTCTTAATATCTTATGGGCAACTCTGCTTACTCTTGGCTTAACGTCTCAAGTTTCTGCTCAAGATGCGTTACCATCCGAAGATAGTTCAGTCCAAACCGCTGACAATACCCTTTTAAACAATCAATCCCTAGAATCAGCCAAGCATCCACGTTTAGAAGCTTTAAAAGAACTTAAGAATATTAAGCGTGTTGATTTGAAAGTAGATGCCAATGCCGCACAATCAGATCAAATGAAAGATCCACTTCAACCACTCAATCGTGAAATTTTTCAATTTAATGATAAGTTAGATCAATACGTCGCTCGCCCACTTGCTGTGCAATATAAAGAAAAAGTACCTGAAGATGTTCGTAGCTCTTATACCTTATTTCGTAAAAATTTGAGTGAACCTTGGAATGCAGCAAACCAATTGGCTCAGGGACGTCCAGTCCGTGCATTAAAATCAGTAGGTCGTTTTACCATTAATACAATAACTTCTTTAGGCATGGCAGATCCTGCACGTCGCTTAGGTTTAAGCACTGAGGAAGAAAGCTTAGGTACAACATTAGGTTATTATGGCATTCCAAGTGGCCCCTATTTAATGCTACCTATACTTGGCCCAAGCACCCTGCGTAACTCTTTAGACTATGTTGCTGAAGGTTATGCAAATCCATTGTGGCAAATACGCAGTGCGCGTGATCAAACTGGTCTTATCTGGGGAAATCGCATCATGGGTGGAATTAACGCACGTTCACGCTTATTAGATTTTGAAAGTGCTTTACAAGGTGATAAATATGCAGCAATTCGTGATATTTATTTACAACGTCTGAGTTATAGCATTGCTCAGAAAAAAGGTTTAGATGCTGCTGCTATTTCATTCTTAGAAGATGATTCTGAGACAGACTCTACACCATAATCTTCAATATTATTAAACGTCTTTGCTAGTAAACTAATCTTGGCCTACTAGCAAAATTTGATTATCTATAGTACAGCTATTTATATCGTACAATAATCAGCCATACACTTAGGATCATTGATCAAATCTATGTATTTCATTCAGCCTACTCGAAACATTCCAAATTTAGACCAAGTGCTAAATGCGCTTCCGAGTCTGCAAATGATTCAAATAGAAGATATTCATCTCTATGATCCCACCATTATTGCGATTGCAGATGTACAAGATTTTTTACATCATCAATGGTCTTTACCGACGATTGTGATTGCGAATGAAAATGAAGGTACCGCACTTTCCCAAGCCTGGGAAATGGGTGCTTTGGCAGGTTGGGTCTGGAATAGACTCCCAGCGCATCCTGAACATTCATTATCTAAAATTGATGCACAATATAAACGTAATCAAGACAGTCGTGATCTACCCTCTGCAGCCGAATTACAACGTAAATTACTTCCCAATCCAATAGAATTACAAAACTATCAAGTTGAAACCTTATTTCAACCTTCTGCTTATCTGTCTGGTGATTGGTACGATTATTGGAAAATTAGTGATAAAGAAATTATCTTCTATCTTGCTGACGTTTCTGGGCATGGCGTTACCAGCAGTTTACTCACCTCATGGATGGCAGCCTTTCATGGTCGCTCAAAAACACCCAAAGAATTGATTAAAAAACTGAATGGGATGCTGGTTCAAGAAAACATTGAAAAGCACATTACCATGATTGCTGGAACCCTCAATTTAGAAACCCATACTTTAAAATGGTCGAGTGCGGGACACTATCCACCAGCAATTATTTTCGAACCTAACCAAGCCCCTCGTGTTTTAAATACCAGTAGCTTTCCTTTAGGGCTCACGGAAGACTTAGAGGTTGAAGAATTCGAATGTACCTTAACACGTCATGCACGGTTTATTATTTGCTCAGATGGCGCACTCGAACCTTTTGATGGTGGTTTGAATGAACAATTTGCACAATTGGTCTACCATTTGCAAAATCAATCATTCAAAGCCCCTGATCATGTTGCAGATGATATCGCTATCCTGAGTTTACGCAGAATGAATTAACTTTATAATCAATATGATAATGCCATATAGACTATTCTCCGACACTGAACCACTTGAGTATAGAGTTGCGCTATGTGATAATTTTCACATCCTTTTCTGCAAATGGCATTTATATGTCAACAGGTCATGTTGAATATGCAAGCTTAAATGGAACGCATATTTTTAAGCTTATTGGCGAAGTGCGTGCCCAATCTTGTATAAGTCTAGACAAACTTTTGGCAAGGATTGAACAACAAACAAACGTCATTGGCGCGATTGTTGATTTAACCGAAACCACATTTATTGATAGTACTGTTTTAGGTATTTTGGCAAAGTTAGGCTTAAAGCTGAAACAAGTTCATCATATTCAAGCAGTCATGCTATCTACCAATCCAGATATCACCACTCTAGCCAATAGTATGGGCTTAGGGCAGGTTTTTGTTATCTTAAATTATTGCGGCGACCCAAATGTTTGCACCAAAGCCTTAATGGATGACAATATTAATCACAATACTATGCTGTGCACCGTCCTTGATGCACACAAAACACTCATGAAACTTAATGCAAACAATCAAAATATGTTTGAGCCATTAGTTAAGCAACTTGAAAAACAGCAAAATACAATGGATTGTTCATCTCCCGATAAACAAAACGCTTAATTCTATCTTCAGACATTACCCATGACTTTACTTTCTGTTGTTCAAATGAATTCCCAAAATGACATTGAAGCAAACTTCAGTGTCATTGAGTCATTGATACAACAAAGTAAAGCAGAGGGTGCGTCATTAATTGTATTTCCTGAAAATTTTGTCTGTTTTGCTGCAGGTAAGCAACGTGAAACTGCAGCACAGTTTGAATCGATTCAATACCGCTTAGAACAGCTTGCTCATCAATATCAAATTTGGATTGTTGCAGGCACACTGCCTTGTCCTTTCCGTCCAGATGGCTCTGTTATTCAAGATGGTCGTGTACGTACAGTCAGTTTATGTATCAGCCCAGAAAAGACCGAAGCGCGTTACGACAAAATTCATTTATTTGATGTACAGGTCGGTGATGCTGTGGGTGGTTATCAAGAATCTAAATTCTTTGAACCAGGCACAGATATCGTTGTTGCTAAAACACCTTTTGGCAATATCGGTTTAATGGTTTGTTACGACTTACGCTTTCCTGAACTAGCTTTAACCCTTCGTTCACACGGCGCTCATATTTTAACTGCACCAGCTGCATTTACGTATACAACAGGTCAAATGCATTGGCAATTGCTCTTACAAGCACGTGCCATGGACAGTCAATGTCAAGTTTTAGGTGCTGCTCAACAAGGTTGGCATGGAGAAACGCGTCAAACTTGGGGACATGCAGGTACTAGTAATAGTCGTGGGCAAATTTTAAAAATTACCGATAATGAAGGTGCACAACTACTGACTGTACCTTTTGACTTTAAAGAACAAGAAAACATTCGTGCATCTATGCCATTGATGCAACATCGCAGATTAATTCAATACTAATCTAATATCTGCTTTTCAATAAACTGCAAAATACATGTTTAAATATTTGATCAGGCTCATTTCTAATAGATTTACTCTGAATAATAAATTTTGAAAACAATGCACAAAATTCTATGTTTAATTCCATTATTACTCATGTTAATCCACAGTTTAGTTTTTGCAAAAGATAATCAACAATATGAACTCGTAAACATCATTTTGAAACAGATTGCATTCGAGGGCGTGCTACGTCAGTTTTACTTAAAAATAATACTCAAAAACATACATATCAAATCAAATACTCGACAAATAATCCCCCCTGCTCTATGGCTTAGAAACAGTACAATTAGGTAATGGATAATCCATTTAACTTGAAAATGTCAGCTCTGAATCTTATGGTTTTGATATTCAGTTGATTTTACATGCTCAAAATATAGAAAAGAACCAAAAGCTTTGCTAAGCCTGTTTAATTCAAGAGTCAAAGAGAATTGCTATTTATTTTTAAAAAGATGATCGAGATTTTTATCTCGATGGAATTAAAGCGCTAGAACAACATTTTACAACATATAAATCATTTAAACTGAAGATCGAATACCAACTCAATGGTTCCGAGGAAATACCACAAACCTTTATGTTCACTTAAATTATAAAACAAAAGAATGGGCGATATCTTGTACATTTTTTAAATCGCATAGGTCCAATTTAAGCCAACCATCTCTGTACGATAATTTTACAAAATCATTGCTTATTTATTTCATAAAATCCTACAGGATAAAGACTCATCAAAATTTCTTCAGGAAAATAGAAATGTCTTTAGAAAAAGTTGTATATACAGCAAAAGCCAAAGCAACCGGTGGTCGTGATGGACGTGCGACATCATCAGATGAAATTTTAGATGTAAAATTAGCGGTACCGAAAGAGATGGGTGGTGCTGGTGGCGGAACCAATCCTGAACAACTGTTTGCAGCAGGCTATTCTGCATGTTTCCTTGGTGCAATGAAATTTGTGGCAGGTAGAGATAAGCTCAATATTTCAAAAGATGCTTTTATTGAGGGTGAAGTGGGTATTGGGCCCATTCCTACAGGTTTTGGTATTGAAGTGAAATTAAATATTCATTTAGAAGGTTTAGAACAAGCTGAAGCGCAAAAATTGGTGGATGCAGCACATATTGTTTGCCCTTATTCAAATGCAACTCGTGGCAATATTGATGTGACATTGAATGTAATTGTTTAATTAAAAGAAGACACTCCAAACTATTGGAGTGTCTTGATTACTCTAAATAGTAAGTAACTACGTCACTTAATCTGCGGTTTCGTTAGTCACACGTAATACTTCCTCTAAAGTTGTTTTACCTTTCAACACTTTTCTTAAACCATCATCACGAATCGAACCGGATTGCTGACGTACATAACTTTCCAACTCATACTCCGGCGCATTACCGTGAATCAAACGGCGCATTTGATCATCTATAGGTGCAATTTCATAAATAGCGGTACGGCCTGTAAAACCTGTATGTGAACAATGATCACACCCTTGTGGGATAGGTAGTTTTAAAGGTGTTTCAGCAGTTAAATTTTGAAAAATAGCATTTTCAAAATCATCAGCTTCTCGCCATGCATGACAATGCCTACACAGTGTTCGTACCAAACGCTGGGCAACTACACCAATCAAAGAACTGGCCAATAAGAACGGTTCAATCCCCATATCTTTTAGACGAGTCACTGCACCAATTGCAGTATTGGTATGTAGTGTAGATAAAACCAAGTGACCTGTTAAAGAAGCCTGAACTGCAATTTCCGCTGTTTCTAAGTCACGAATCTCACCCACCATCACCACATCTGGATCTTGACGAAGCATGGCTTTTAAAGCACGAGCAAAAGTCATATCCACTTTGGTATTGACCTGTGTTTGCCCAATCCCCTCGAGTTGATACTCAATTGGGTCTTCTGCAGTCAGGATATTTTTAGAGCCATCATTTAAGTCTGATAGTGCTGCATAAAGCGTAGTCGTTTTACCTGAGCCTGTTGGCCCTGTGACTAAAATAATCCCATGCGGACGATGTACCAATTGTGTTAAGCGCTCATAGTCACTTGGCATCAAACCTAGATGAGTCATATTTAAACGGCCTGCTTGCTTATCCAACAATCGCATCACCACACGCTCACCATGTGAAGATGGCAATGTTGATACACGGACATCGACCTCACGACCTGCAAGACGTAATGAAATACGACCATCTTGAGGAATACGCTTTTCAGCAATATCCAATTTTGCCATGACTTTAATACGGGAAACCAACAATGGGGCAAGCTCACGGCGTGGCTGAACAATTTCACGCAACTGGCCATCCACACGTAAACGGACTGATAGTTTTTTCTCAAAAGCTTCAATATGAATATCTGATGCACCAACGCGAATCGCTTCTGACAGCAAGGCATTGATTAAACGTACAATAGGAGCATCATCCTCTTGATCCATAAGATCTTCTGTTTCAGGAACTTGATCTGCGAGACTGAGTAAATCAGGATGATCTTCCAAACCCGCTGCAACTTGTTGCGACTCGCCCGTTTCACCCGCATAACTCGAACTGAGCATATGATTAAAATCAGTATCTGAACACAATTGATATTGTGCAACACGGCCTAAATAACGGCGAGCTTCTTGAATCGCAATAGGTGCTGTATCGTGGCGACGAACAATAAAAGCTTGATCACCTTCGTAACGCAGTAGCACTCCATGCTTTTTCGCAAAACTATAGGGTATTTGTAATTGTTTAAGTACTTGCATTACAACTTATAATGATGATTAGAATTGTTTTGAGTGTACTCTAAGCAAATGACAGCGTGAAGTCTGTTTTTCAAAGAATTCAATATAGGGATAAACGCTTGTGTCTAAAAACAATGAGCATCTAGAACCTGATCTTCGAAACCTAAAATGGTGGGGAGAACAACATTTTGAATTGAACCAAGCTAAAGCATGGCAGTTTGGTTCAACCTTATTACGTCTAACTCGCAGCTTACAAGAATGGCGTCTGGAATATTATCGTCCTCGATTTCAATATGATTATGAGCAACAGTGGAGTTGCATTCAGGATGTGAATTTTGCTTTCCCGCAACCCGTGCATGTTGAACGCTATATGTTTAAGGAAACACATAGTACCTTTCAGCTCATGCCACGTTTGGCAGATCGTTCAGTCGTGATTCGCCCTGTTGATCCTATTTACATTCCTGCAGGGCAACGTGGAACGTTATATATTAGTACCCCGCTTTGGGTGTCTGGCTTATTTCAAGCGCAGAAAGAACCATTATTTGATATTCCTGTCATCTTACCCAAAGATACTTGGTTTGGCCCTGATCATCGTAGCGGTGAAATGTGTTATGCCACGGCTGTAGATGGACGAACTGAACTCAATTTATTAAAACCAAGAGCATTCCGTGCAGTTACACCCATTGATTTTCATAATATTAGTAATCATCAATTGCGTTTTGATCGTATGAATGTTCCTGTTACAGCCTTACCGTTATTTTATAGTGAAAGTACTGGACGACTATGGACCTCTCAAATTAAAGTCCTTTATGAAGGTAATGATCGTCCTGCACGTATCAAAATAGAAAATAGAACTCCACCTCTCGCTGGTGAAGTGGTTTATGTACACCCACCTCGTTCACCAGGTGGTGCTTTATTTAATATGTTTGACTCATTTTTTTAAGAGATCCGCATGGCAAGTTCAAATATTCCTAAAGACATTGCTGATAGCCTTAAAGGAATTTTCACCAATATCAACACTGAGCGCTTAAGTGAAATCCTGGTCGCGCTATCGCTATGTTTGGTCGGTTTTTTATTAGCGCGTGTTATTTCTAATACCTTTATTCGTACAATTGGTTCAAGATTTAATGCACACCAAAGACTAGTGTGGCGCCGAGGAATTTTTTACTTTATTTTTATGCTATTTGTGGTGGCAGGTCTGAAAGAAGCGGGCTTTAAACTAAGTGTTTTCTTAGGTGCTGCGGGTATTTTAACAGTAGCTTTGGGTTTTGCCTCACAGACCTCTGCGACCAACTTAATTAGTGGTTTATTTTTAATTGGCGAAGGGTCTTTTGAAATTGGCGATACGATTCAAATTACTTTAATTCGTGGGCATACCATTGAAGGAGAAGTTATTTCAATTGATTTACTCTCAGTCAAATTACTCACTTGGGACAATGTTTATGTACGTTTGCCCAATGAACAACTCATTCGAGCACCAGTACATAATCTTTCCAAATTTCCAATACGACGAATTCCGATTACTTTAGCTATCAATTTCAATGAAGACATCAATAAAGTACGAGCCGTATTATTAAAAGTAGCGAATGATTATCCCTTGGTATTAGCAGATCCTAAACCTCGCGTTAGTGTAACGGCCTTTGGTGAGTCATCAATTGAACTACTCTTT
Source organism: Acinetobacter sp. ANC 4648 (assembly GCF_002135345.1). GTDB lineage: Bacteria > Pseudomonadota > Gammaproteobacteria > Pseudomonadales > Moraxellaceae > Acinetobacter. Next base: position 8,199 of record NZ_NEGI01000001.1, read on the forward strand.
GCGCTGTGGTGCCAGCAAAAAAACTTCATGCAAGTCAAAGATGAAATTCATGAAAGGATTCGCAATCGTTTTGTAGAAAATCAAATTGAAATTCCTGTTCCTAAAATTGGCTTTGTAGATCGAGGAATTACCCCCAATAGTGCTGTAGAGCAAGATGATCTTGATCGCTATGCAAATGCTCAAGATTTAAAACAAGAAAAACAGCAAAATCAGCAACTTTGATTATTGTCCATTTAAAAGCATGATCGTTATATAAAGATTAAATAACGATCATGCTTAAATTGCACAACTTAATCCAGATTATCAATATACAGCTATTTAGTATGCTTAGGTTCTAAATGGTTCGGTTCTGGAATCGGAGCCACATAAGCAATCACTAACATCACAAAACCCGCACCCAAGAAAGAAATCACTCGAGTCAGCGTTCCAATATGAGATAAATCAAATAAGACGAGCTTCAGAGTTACGATTACTAAAATACTCCCACCTAAAATCCACATCGCACGCAGCTGTTTATGGCTGGCCCAACTCATACTAATGAATGCCAAACTTACCCAAAGTAAAGTAAAACTTAATTGCACAACTGCATTCTGCCACAGGGCCAATTCATTATAGGGTGTGGAAAAATAATGATGTAAAGCCCGTAATAACACATAACTACTTAACCAAAGTAAACTTAAAACAGATAACACAGCAATAATACCTTTATCCATCCCACCCTTAAGTTGCAAGCTTAGCATCCAGCAGAAAACCACAAGTATCGCAATACTGACTAGATCAAAAGGATTTAAAATCGGGAAAAGATAGCCTTGGAATATGTGCTGTGAAAAAAGCTGCGAACAAACCATCCAGAGCATCACTAAAGCTAGGCTTGAGCGAGTTTGCCAAAAGATTGACCAATCGTGGCTATGCTTGTCTAAGACACACCAGCCACAAAAAACCAAAGGTAAAATCACAATACTGATATAGGGCATAGATGGTACTAGGCTAAGACTCATTAAAGCTAAACTCAATAACACACCTAAGCTCACGACTTCTTTTTCTAAACCTACAGCTGTCATGGGTCTTAGCCAAAGCATAACCAATAACAATCCTGATCCTGCGATTCCCCAGCGTTCAAATATCGACTGCCAAACAATTGCACCATTCTGGCTACGATCAATCAATATAATCAGTATCAGAACATAAAGCGGAATAAGCCCAACCCACTTCGGAAGCAGCCAAGGCCACAATGCTTTGCGGAATAACAGCCACTCATTCATAATCACATAAGCAAGTGTTGCAATAAGCAAAGTGAAAATATATTGATTAGAACCTTTAAGATGATCAAGCAGTAAAATCAACAACATTGAGGTCGCGGCTAACATCAATGCACTAAAAAAAATAACGATGGATGTGTTTAATTGTTTTTGGAAAGCTTCACGACTATTACTCATGATGACCACGGCAAAATAGCTCAAACTGAGTATCCAATACATCACTCTTGGAAATTCAGTTAGTTCTGCCAAATAATAGAGACTAAACAATCCTGCTACCAGCAACAGTGCCATAGCCAAATAACGACTAATTGCTGAGTCACGATATAGGGCATAAATGAAAATGATTAAACCTTCAATCGCCCATCCCACTACACTCCACTGCTCATGTAATAAAATCGGTGGGATCAAGACGATAAAAATCAGCATCAAACTCAAATAACTGTTCGAAATGAATTGAATCGCTTGATTTCGTTTTACCGTTTGATATAACACGGCATACAACATGGCAAAAGCACAGCTCAAGCCAGCTTGCCATGCCCTATCATTAAAATACATCAGATATAAAAAGATATAGCTGATAATTGGTGCACCAAAAATCAAGGCAATATCTAAAGCTGGTTTTAACTTAAACTGTTCTAAATCTTGTTTTGCAATCAGTTGACTAAAGCGGAAGCTGAGCCAAATAAAAATTGCAGTATGTGCAAAGAGCAAGCCTGTGAGTAAAGGGCGTTGTTGACCATAACCATGTATAAATGCATAACCACCCGCAACACTTACCGTCATGATAAAAGCAATTTGATTGAGAATTTTCCATGGGCGTAATGTCGTTAATATAGCAACAGAGGTATTAATCACCAAATAATAGCTCACCAACTCAATTGTGCTTATTGCTCGGATGGGTAAGGTAAAAGGTGCTATCGCTGCAATTAACATTGCCATTAAAGCCAATTCAATACTTTGCTGTTTTAGGCTGAGCCACAATGTAATACTCATGATTACAGCGAAACTTAAGCTTGCAATCCAAAAATAAGGAATTACATGATTATAATAGGCAAAAAATAGCGTCAAAAATAATCCAGCCAGCCCTAATCCTTCTAATGCGACAGTAAAACTGCGATTTTTGTGCTGAAGCAGATAACCTAATATTGTTATTGCCGCACTAACAATTGCGACTATGCTGAGCTTTAAAGCCAGACTAAATTGCCAATGCTCAGTTGCGAAACGTAATAATAAAATAATGCCTATGACTAACAGCAAAATTGCAGTTTTTAAGACAGGATTACCTTGCAACAACCATTGTTTCAGTTGATCCATGAGGCCTAATGAATCAGTAGATGTTTGAGCAAACGAAGACTGATTAAAAGCGTTTTGAGGTTTTGTATTTTTTAGACTAAGAGGCGAATCAAGCGATTCTGAAGACTTAAGCTGTTGTAATTGGAATTCGATACAGAACAAATAACGCTCTAAACGCCTAAGCCACCGCAAAAAAAAGAAAACCCAAGTGCTTAGACCAAGCCCGACCAACCAATGCCAATCTAGACTCATACCAACAATGGTAACAAGAGATGAAATATATAAAGGAACTTTTGAGCTTAACTGGAATTTGACCTGTACTTGCTGAGTCATATCTTGCATCGGGGTTTGAATCGCATCAACATAGTGCATCACACTCACCACAAATGCTAAACCACAGATGTAAGTCAGTACTTTTACTTCTAGAAACCATGTACCGACAGCGATAATGATTAATATCATTAACCAAATCATTCGGATTTCACTCTGCCCTTTCAGCATCTTGTTAATTTCTCTTTCCTGAGTCATTTGATCATACAACAGCACAACAATCACAATTAAGTTATTCATCAGGTATTCGGTAAAGCATCTAACATGATGCCTCTGCGTAAAAATCAAAAATCACGTACAATAAGCTGGTTATTTGGACTAGGATTTTTTCAATGCCACCATTTGTATTGGTCGATGGGTCATATTTTTTATTTCGTGCTTACCATGCACTGCCACCATTAACCACCTCTACAGGCTTGCAAACCAATGCAATCCGTGGTGCGATTTCTGCCATCCAAAAACTCATGCGTCGTATTCAACCGACACATATGGCGGTGATATTCGACACACCTGAGCCTACATTTCGACATGAACTTTCACCTATTTATAAAGGTGATCGTCCGAGCATGCCAGATGAGCTTGCTCAACAAATTCCATACCTACATGCCTTGATTCGCGCTTTGGGGATTCCCCTACATACACTTCCCGGTGCAGAAGCAGATGATGTGATTGGCACATTGGCAAAGCGCGCTGAAAAAGCAGGACATCAAGTCCTCATTTCAACTGGCGATAAAGATATGGCCCAGTTGGTAACAGATAAAGTCACGCTTGAAGACAGCTTTAAAGACAAGCCTCTAGATGTGAATGGGGTCTTTGAAAAATTTGGGGTTTGGCCCAACCAAATGATCGACTATTTAACATTAATGGGCGATGCTTCAGATGGTATTCGTGGCGTACCCGGTGTAGGTGCCAAAACTGCGGCAAAATTACTGACCGAATACGGTTCAATTGGCGGCATTTTAGAAAATGTTGATAAGATCAAAGGCAAAGTTGGCCAAAATATCAAAGATAATATTGAAGGTATTGCACTAGACCACCAACTGGCCAGTATTGTGATTGATCTAGACCTAAATTTAACTCATGATGATCTCAAACTAAGTGATCCGAATGTGTCAGCATTACGTCATCTGTATACCGAACTCGAATTTCGTAACCAATTACAATCGTTAGATCATCCTAACAATCCAAATAATGCTACCTACAAACAGACTTCAAAAATTATTGCGACCGCTGAACCTAGCCATGAAATTGCAGTAATGGAAGATCATGCCACCAGTAGCAGTATCGATGATCAACTTGGACAAGCCACCTATCACACGGTTCTCAGCCAAGCTGATTGGGATACATTATTTCAACGTTTAAGCACCGAAAAACGCTTTGCAATTGACACTGAAACCACAAGCCTAGATTATCGAATTGCAGAAATGGTGGGCTTTTCAGTGGCCTTTGATGCAAAAGATGCCTACTACATTCCACTCGCACATGATTATGAAGGTGCACCTGAACAACTGAATCGTGAAATGGTATTGGCACAAATCAAACCTATTTTAGAAGATGCTTCGATTGAAAAGATCGGCCATCATTTAAAATATGATGCGCATATTTTTGAAAATCACGGAATTCATTTACAAGGTTGGTATTTCGATACCATGCTGGCTTCATATGTTTTAAATTCTGTCGCCACTCGTCATGGCATGGATGATGTTGCACGTTTATACCTAAGCCATCTCAGCACTACCTATGAACAAGTCGCTGGCAAAGGGGTTAAACAAAAAACCTTTAATCAAATTGAGCTGGAAACAGCAGCACATTATGCCGCTGAAGATGCACATGTAACCTATCGCTTATACGAAGTATTAGATCGTAAGCTTCGCGAAATTCCTCCCCTCATCGATATTTTACACAACATTGAAATGCCTGTGGCGAGTGTACTCACCAGCATGGAAGAAAATGGTGTACAGCTTGATTTGAGTTTCTTGGATCAACTGGGAGTCGACTTTTCAAATACCATTCAAAATTTGGAAAATCAAATCACCGAAATAGCAGGTGAAAAGTTCAACGTTGCTTCGCCAAAACAGGTCGGTGAAGTCTTGTTTGATAAACTCGGTCTAAAAGGTGGTAAAAAAACAGCCACTGGGCAATATAGCACCAGCGAAAGTATTTTAGAGAAAATTGATCATCCAATCGCTGCACTTATTTTAGAATATCGTGGCTTATCTAAACTAAAAAGTACTTATACCGATGGCTTACTCAAACAAGCAAATCCTGAAACACATCGGGTACATACCAGTTATCATCAGGCTTTAACAGCGACAGGTCGTTTATCTTCTACCGATCCAAACTTACAAAACATTCCGATTCGTGAAGAAATTGGTCGTCAAATTCGTAAAGCTTTTGTCGCTCCTCAAGGTCGAGTGCTTCTAGCAGCCGATTACTCGCAAATTGAATTACGTTTGATGGCACACTTCTCTCAAGATGAAGCATTGGTACATGCTTTTAATCATGGGCAGGATGTACATCGTCGTACAGCGGCTGAAGTTTTGGGCGTAGCACTAGATGATGTTACTCATGATCAACGTCGTCAGGCGAAAGCTGTCAACTTTGGTTTATTGTATGGTATGTCTGAGTTTGGTTTGATTCGTCAGTTGGGCTTTACCCGTGAAGAATCACAAAACTACATCAAACAATATTTCCATCGTTATCCAGGCATTTATGAGTATATGCAACGGACCCGTCAAGTAGCTTCAGAACAAGGTTTTGTAGAAACTATTTTAGGTCGTCGTTTATATACACCTGATATTGATGCGCGCAATATGATGATTCGTAAAGCGGCGGAACGTGCTGCGATTAATGCCCCATTGCAAGGTAGCGCAGCGGAAATTATTAAATTGGCAATGATTGCAGTCGATAAAATTTTACCGAAAAACCAAGCCAAATTATTACTCCAAGTCCACGATGAATTAGTATTTGAAGTAGATGCTGAAATTGCAGATGAGCTAGCCGTTAAAATTGCCGAAGCGATGCAAAATGTAGTGAAAATTTCCGTTCCATTATTAGTGGAAGTCGGTCAAGGGAAAAACTGGGACGAAGCCCATTAATCTGTCTTTATTTCTGTCTAAGGATTCTTTTTAAAAGAGTCCTTATCGGAGATAAAACACTAAATATGCAACAATAAAAAAGGACTTAAATGAGTCCTTTTTTATTTAATCAAAACAGTACTTACAGACCTGTGAGTAAAACCTTCGCCACTTCATTCATTAATATTTCAGCTAGATACAAAGCTAAAAATGCCATAATCGGTGACAAATCAATCATTCCCATATTTGGCAATAAACGACGAAATGGTGCCAACAATGGTTCAGCAAGCTCTTGAATAACTTCAATATAAGGCGAACGAGACTGGGTGAACATCACTACCCAACTTAAAATAATGGTCGCAAAAATTAAATAGCGACAGAAACGAATCAAATCTTGGATCATAGTGACAAAAGTCAAAATCAGCAGATGTACAGGACTATTTGGCATAGCCCCTGCTAAATACATTACTCCAAAAATTTTCAGTAAATACAATACGACGAGTAGTGCCAATGCAGCTGTATTCACTCGCCCTTTTCCTAAGGTCGGAAAAATGCGACCAAATACATCTACAATTTTGGTGGCTTTCACAGTAGATAAAACCACGGGGTTGTATGGACTGACCATCGCTAATTGCATTAAAAAACGGAAAAATACGAGCAAAATTGCTACGTTAATGATAATGCCAAAAATTTGCGCAGAATTTGCACCCATATTGGATCGTTCCTAAAGTAAGTCTATTATTTCGTGCTTTCACTTAATTCTTGAGCCAACTCTTGACTGCGTTTTTGAGCTGCAGCAAGTGCGGTTTGAATATTTTGTGAAATCTGAGCGCGGTCAAACACTTCTAATGCCGCTTGGGTTGTGCCATTCGGCGAAGTTACATTTTTACGTAATTCAGCAGGAGAGTTTGCACTGGTAATTGCCATTTGTGCAGCACCAAGTGCGGTTTGCAAAGTTAAAGCCGTCGCAACTTTTTCATCCAAGCCCAAGTTCTTACCTGCACGAATCATACTTTCCATCATATAGAAAAAGTATGCAGGCCCCGAACCAGATACAGCGGTTACTGCATCAATTTGCGCCTCTGAGCTCACCCAAAGGGTTAAACCTGTTGCAGCTAATACTTGAGTAGCCAGTTCACGGTCTTTCGCATCGACAGCTTCAGTCGCATACATTCCATGTGCACCTGTTTGCACCAGTGCTGGCGTATTCGGCATCACTCGAACAATGCGTTCTGTACCGATTAATGCTGCAATTGTATTAATTTCAGCACCAGCAACAATAGAAATAATTAATTTGTGATCACATAAACCGTTGAGTGACTTTAAAATTGTCCCCAATACCTGTGGCTTCACGGCCAAAACAACAATATCAGCATCTTGAATTGCCGTAATATTGTCATTCGTAACCTGTACATCTTTTTCTTGCAATAATTGTCTTACTTTTTCAACAGGGTCAGAAACCGTTATACGTGTTGCAGGCAACCCCCGACTGATCAAGCCACCAATTAAGGCTTGAGCCATATTCCCGCCACCAATAAAACTAATATTACAATTTAAAGCTGTACCCATGAATTATGCTCGATTTGAACTTTTCAACTAAGAAATTAAATTTGGTCGCCAACCACCGGCTTCACAGTATTTTGACTGCGCCAACCAAAAACCTTTCGGTGTAAAGACACCAAGCATAACATTATCTATGCTTAATATTTGAATTGTATGACGCATCCAAGGAAAAATATGTGCTTCTTGAATGGCTTTTTTTAAAGGCCAATTTCCAACTCGGCCATACAAATGGATTCGCTCACCACCCACGCGTTGAGCTACATTCAAACGATTCCCTAATAAGCTTAAAGATAAGCCCATGGTTGCAGTTTGAATATTAAAGTGACCTGAAGGCAATTCCAGCGATTGATTAAGTTCACACTGAAGCTGTTGATCGGCAATGCTGCTATTTTTTTCTGCCAGATAAACTGCTTTATCTAAGCGATATAAAACCTGTTGATAGCGTACATAGTAATAACTATTCCAATGCAATGCCGCCTGTGCATCAGATTTAGATGTAATCACTTCGTCTTGTAGTCGTTGCACCATTTCAAAAGATGGACGATATGTACCCTGACCTTTCATCCACGCAGACAGTAATTGTCGTTGTCGTGCAGCGGAAAGTTGCTGAAATTGAGCTAAATCTAAATATTGAGAATTTCCACACACGTTTAAATCTTGCATCAAAACATCGTGTAAGATTTCATCCGCATCTTGCATCAAATAACTGGTTCGTACTATAGCCTGCTGCATTTTTGGATAGCGACTTTGCAAAATATGCCAAAGTTCCTTTCTACACCATGCACGGTCATAGTGGGTATCTAAATTGCTTGGGTCATTTACATAAGCGAGATTGAGTTGTGCTGTCCATTGGCAAATTTGCTCACGTGAGGTATCTAACAATGGACGCCAAATCGTGAATTGGTCACGAATATCTACTTTTCGCATAGCCGCTAAACCTTGTACGCCCGCACCGGAAAGCAAGCGTAACATTAAGGTTTCAGCTTGATCTTGCTGATGATGGGCGAGTACAAGAACTTCGTTGCTTTGTCGATGCTCTAAATACGCTTGATAGCGTGCTTCGCGTGCTTGATTTTCTAAGTTACCCGTTAATACATCCACCGTTTGAATGATGCAGGGAATATTTAGATGCCGACATTGGTCAGCAACAAACTGTGCCCACTCACTACTCTGCGCTTGTAATTGATGATTGATGTAAATTGCACGCACTTTTTCAGGAAAAATTTCAGCCATTAAATGCAAAAGCAGCATGGAATCCATGCCGCCGCTACATCCAATCAGAAAAGAAGTATTTTCTGGGAAAGTCTCAAATTGCGTTAAGACACTAAGCCTAAATTGTTGCTGCCAAATTTCATCAAACGTTGATAACGTGCTTCGCATCGTTCTTCAGCACTCATTGGTTGTAGTTCATTTAAAGCTTGTTTGAGTACTATTTTTAATTTGTCCATGATGTGTTCAGGTTGTAAATGTGCACCGTCACCTTCATCAACAACATACTCAACAATACCCATTTTTTGCAATTTATCTGCAGTCAAAGCCAAAGCTTCGCTGGCTTGCTCTGCTTTTTCAGCGGTTTTCCATAAAATAGAAGCACAGCCTTCAGGGGAAATGACAGAATAAATACTGTGCGACAACATAATTACTCGGTCAGCAACACCAATACCCAATGCACCACCTGAACCACCTTCACCTAAAACTGTTGCAATAACAGGAACTTTTAAGCGAGACAATTGTGCCAAACTAGTGGCAATCGCTTCTGCCTGACCACGTTCTTCTGCACCGACACCCGGATAAGCACCCATAGTGTCAATAAACGTAAATACAGGCAAATTGAAACGTTCAGCCATGTCTAGTAAACGCTGAGATTTACGATAACCTTCTGGGTTACTCATCCCAAAATTATGCTGCAATTTTTCACGCGTACTACGCCCACGATGTTGACCGACCACCATCACAGGTTGCCCATCTAAACGCGCAAGGCCACCAATCATTGCACCATCATCACCAAAGACACGGTCACCATGTAAAGCATCAAACTCTGTGAAAATATCTCCCACATAATCCAAAAATTGCGGACGGTCAGGATGACGGGCAATTTGAACTGTTTTCCATGCTTGAGATGGAGTAGCTTTATTTTTCATAAGTCGAGCATTATCCCTAATAAACCGATAGATCACTCATCGATAGGTTGTTAATCGATAAATTGTTCCGACTGAATATTCAACTCAATGTCCCAATGCTTAAATTGCGCTTGCTCATCATGCAAATCTGCAACCAGTAATGGCCATTGTTTGGCATCGCCAGAAACGCTGAGCTGCCATTGTTGCGCATCCAGCACACTTAATTCAATGGCAGGAAGCATCTCATCACTACGACTGTGATTGAGTAAAACAGCGAGACGCAATAATAAAGATAGGTAAACAAGCTTATTACCACCAGCTCTGAGCACCTCAATTTTAGCATCATTACGTAATTTACGGCGATGATGAGCGACCAAATGTGACAAATGGTTCTGATCAATTTGTGAGAAACCAGCAATATCGGAGTGCTGTAATAAATAGGCCCCATGACGGTGATAACCACCATGACTAATAGCTAAGCCAATTTCATGCAAATACGCAGCTCGACGCAATAAATCACTGTCATCACTATTCAAATGTAATTTTTCAGCAACCGCATCAAATAAATGTTGTGCTGTATCAACGACCCGTTGCGCTTGTTTCAGGTCAGCACCGTAGCGTCCCATCATCGCTTGTACACTGCGATCACGAATATCTTCATGCTGAAAACGGCCCAATAAGTCGTACATCACGCCTTCACGTAACGCACCATCAGAGTAAACCAGCTTATCAATATTCAACACTTCAAATACTGCATAAAGAATGGCTAAACCTGCAGGTAAAACGGCACGACGATCCTCTTTTAAACCGTCAAATTCCATTTCTGAAACATGCTTATATTTAAGTAACTTATCTTTGAGTTTGTCTAAACCTTCACGAGTCAAACTCTCTTTATCATCGCTCCAACCCATATTCACAATAATTTGACGACAGGCTTTAATGGTTCCACTGGAACCCACCACAGTATCCCAGCCTTCTGCTTTATAAGTATTCGCAATACCAGAAAGCTCTTTACGTGCAGCCACAACCGCTTTTTCAAAATCTTTGGGGTTAATTTCACCATCAGTAAAATAAGTTTTACTATACGCCACACAACCCATTTGTAAGGATTCTGTATGGATGGGCTCAAATTCTTCACCAATAATTAGTTCAGTAGAGCCACCACCAATATCAATGACTAAACGACGGCCACTATTCGCCATCGTATGCGACACACCCAAATAAATCAGACGGGCTTCTTCACGTCCTGCAATGATTTCAATTGGTTTCGGTAAAATTTCAGCAGCTCGCTGGATAAATTCATGCCCATTTTTAGCTTGACGTAAAGCATTCGTCGCGACAATTCTTAAACGATTGGGTTGTACTGAGCCTAAACGACCCACAAAACGAGCCAAACACGCCAAACCACGCTGTTGCGCGGCTTCGGTTAAATTTTTATTTTCATCTAATCCAGCAGCCAGCTGAACTTTTTCTGACATTGATGCAACTTTTTTAACTTCACCATGATCCACACGAGCAATCGCTAAATGGAAACTGTTTGACCCCATATCAATCGCAGCAAGTAATTCTTCATCAATTAAAAAATCAGACATTATTGATACAAACTCTTTTAGAATTACGCCTAGGTTAATTCACATACACGCAATTTAAAAGCCATTTATGCATACAAATGAATGAGCCATTACTTTTTCAACAACTATGACAATACGATGACAACACCACCGAACCGATTAACAATATCGTGAGCATCAATTGGACAAACTCACAATTAACAATGAAAATTTATGCATTCCCCTACATTGTTAAAGATGACTATGTAATACTTATCTTCATCACTACATTCATCTTTAAAATTTTTTGGAGCAAGACTATGTCTGGCAATATTATTAATACCACTGATGCAAACTTCGAAGCAGATGTTTTAAATTCTGACATCCCTGTGATTGTTGATTTTTGGGCAGCTTGGTGTGCACCGTGTAAAGCGATTGCACCTGTACTTGAAGTACTTTCAACTGAATACGAAGGCAAAGTCAAAATCGTTAAAGTTGATGTGACCGCGTGTGAAGCAACGGCTGTAAACTATAACATTCGCAACATTCCAGCTTTACTAATGTTCAAAAATGGTGAAGTTGTTGCTCAACAAATTGGGGCTGTACCTAAATCTAAATTGGTTAGTTTCATTGATGAAAACATCTAATTCAATCTTCTGAATAGAGATGCTAAATGCGTTATATTTTTTATAACGCATTTTTTTCGTTGGTAAATTGACAAATCCGTTGATCTCACTTATATTTCTTATTCAAGGAACTTTGGAGTTTCCTTTTCCAGTTTCTTAAAACACAACACATAAGATCGCCGCTCGGCAACAGAAATTGTTTTACACATTTCTCCTCGAAAGAACAAATCAGATTCTGAGTTTGTTATTGTGCAAATACAATTCCTTCTCAACTCTTGTACTGCGGACGACTTTTGCTGCTTTTTCCTTTATCTGTGTGCCACACACATCCTAATTTTAATCTGATCATATATGAATTTAACTGAACTCAAGAAAAAACCGATTGGCGAACTCATTAAAATTGCTGAATTTATGGGCCTTGAAGGAATGGCGCGTAATCGTAAGCAAGACATTATCTTTGCGATCCTTAAACGTCATGCAATGAATGGTGAGGAAATTTTCGGAGATGGTGTTTTAGAAATTCTCTCTGATGGTTTCGGCTTCTTACGCTCTGCCTCTGGTTCTTACCTCGCTGGTCCAGATGACATTTACGTCAGTCCTTCACAAATCCGTCGCTTCAATTTGCGTACTGGCGACACCATTACTGGTACGATTCGCCCACCCAAAGAAGGTGAACGTTATTTTGCACTGTTAAAAGTGAATCAAATTAACTATGACACTCCAGAAAACTCACGCAATAAAATTCTTTTTGAAAACTTAACGCCGTTATTCCCAACAGAACAACTGATTATGGAATTGGGTAATGGTTCAAGTGAAGACTTAACGGCACGTGTGGTTGACTTGATTGCACCGATTGGTAAAGGTCAACGTTCAATTATTGTTGCGCCACCAAAAGCTGGTAAAACCATGTTACTACAAACGATTGCACAATCGATCGTTCGTAATAATCCAGAAGTTTTCCTGATTGTACTGCTGATTGACGAACGTCCTGAAGAAGTGACAGAAATGGAACGCACTGTACGTGGTGAAGTCGTTGCTTCAACCTTCGATGAAGCACCTGCACGCCACGTTCAAGTCGCTGAGATGGTGATTGAAAAAGCAAAACGTCTGGTTGAACATCGTAAAGACGTTGTGATTCTACTTGACTCGATTACTCGTTTAGCCCGTGCGTATAACACTGTAATTCCATCATCTGGTAAAGTATTAACAGGTGGTTTAGATGCCCACGCTCTAGAACGTCCAAAACGCTTCTTTGGTGCTGCACGTAATATTGAAGAAGGTGGCTCATTAACGATCATTTCTACTGCCCTTATTGAAACTGGTAGTAAAATGGATGATGTCATCTACGAAGAATTTAAAGGTACAGGTAACCAAGAAATTACTCTTGATCGCCGTATTTCCGAAAAACGTGTCTTCCCTGCAATGAATATCAAAAAATCAGGAACACGTCGTGAAGAACGCCTCATGAGTGAAGAAAATTTACGTAAAGTGTGGATCTTACGTAAACTTCTCCATCCTATGGATGAACTTGCAGCAATGGAATTCTTATTGGATCGCATGAAAGAAACCAAAACCAATGATGATTTCTTTGATCAAATGAAACGTAAAGCTGCAAACTAATTTCTTTATTACATTTTAAAAAAGCTATCCATTTGGATAGCTTTTTTATTGGTTGACATCACTTACATAAAAACACAATTAATATTTTTTTGATAAAATAAATTATAAGCAACTGAATTATAAAATATAAATAAAAAAATCACCTTATTTTTTAATCAATAATCTGTAACTTCCCTATGTAAATTGAATTTTCAATTGTTAATACCTGTTAAAAAAGTATCTTTTTTCATCAGTTTTACCAGTTTTTTTCACGCAGCTAGTAGTAATTTTAAATGCGCAGTGATAGCATGTCCGCATACCGATTAGACTGCTCATGCAAAAAGCAAAAAACAGGCTAATTTGGTTTTTTAAATCTCAATTATAATTTATGAGAGTGATGCCATGTTATTCAAAAAAATCGCTATTGCTGCTGCAGTTGCTACTACTTTAGCTTTCGTTGGTTGTGCTAAAAAAACTGAAGAAGCTGCTCCAAATACTGAAGCTGCTGCATCTCAAGTAGAAGCTGCTGCTTCTGCTGTAGAAGCTACTGCTGATGCTGCTGCATCTCAAGTAGAAGCTACTGCTGATGCTGCTGCATCTACTATTGAAGCTGCTGCTTCTACAGTTGACGCTGCTGCTACTTCAGTTGCAAAATAATAATCGCTTAGATTATTATTAAAAAAAAGAGAACCTTTGGTTCTCTTTTTTTATACCTATACTTTTTAAATCCTATATCACCCAAAAGCTCAATCTTATGCAATCATCATTAGCACATTAAAAGGACAATAAGTTCAGCTATAAAAAAAGCCCCAAGTATAAACTTAAGGCTTTTTCATCAAAAAATATCAATCATTCATCAATTTGCTCTGTACCCACGCGCTGTCTAAATTTCTGACCAGCACGGAAAGTCACAACACGACGAGCGGAAATCGGAATTTCTTCACCCGTTTTTGGATTACGACCTGGACGCTGACGCTTATCACGTAGCTCAAAGTTACCAAATCCTGATAATTTGACTTGTTCACCCGCAATTAATGCCTGGCTAATTTCATCAAAAAACAATTCGACCATTTGTTTTGCTTCGCGGCGATTTAAACTCGTAAGCTCACTTAAATGATCAGCCATTTCTGCTTTTGTTAATGCTGTCATGAGGCCCTCAATGTCGCTTGGTAAGTATTTCCTAACACTTGAATAATGTTATCCATACCTGATTTAATTTCAGCATCTTCAAGTGTACGTGATGGATGCTGCCATAATACTGCAAATGCTAGAGAGCGTTTGCCTTGTTCAACACCTTGACCAGTGTACACATCGAATAACCAAACTGAGTCTAAAAGCTCCCCACCCGTTTTTTCGATAAGTTGCTGAATTTCACTAACATTAATATTATCACTAATTAAAAGCGCAATATCACGTCTTACTGACGGAAATCGTGATAATTCTGTAAAATTAGATACATAAGTTTGCAAAACAGCCGTTTGATCCAGTTCAGCAACCCAAGTAATGCCCAAATCGAGTGCATCTTCCAATGAAGGATGTAAACGCCCCAAATAACCAACCGACTTTCCAGCCACTAAAATTTCAGCAGATTGGCCAGGATGTAGCCATTCACGCTCAGAACGCACATATTCAACCTGAACACGTCCCGCCGCTAAAACCTCTTCGACTTCACCTTTCAGATCAAAGAAATCCATCGGCTGTACTTTTGCATGCCATGATTCGGCTTGCTTGGCACCAACAGCAATCATCGCCAACGTTGGAATTTGCTTCAGATCATGAATGCTTTGCGCATTTTGATAATCAAAACGTAAACCCAACTCAAAGAAACGTACGCGGCTTTGCTGACGATTGATGTTGTATTGCACACATGGAATCAAACTCGATAACAATGTTGAACGCATGACTGCCAAATCACTTGAAATGGGATTGGCTAAAGCCAATGGATTCACATGAGGATTCAGTTGTTTTTCAAGTTTCAAATCTGCAAAGCTAAAACTAATCGCCTCTTGATAGCCTAAAGTCACTAAAGTTTGACGCAACTGCACAAGATCAAACTGATCTTGATATTTGGCTAACTTCACATCCATCACAGGCAGACTCATCTGAATGTTGTCATAGCCATGAATACGTGCGACTTCTTCAATCAAGTCTTGATAAATTACCATATCATAACGATGCGATGGTGGAACAACGCTCCACTCACCTTCTGCTTTAGCCGTTACATTACAACCTAAACGCTGTAAAGCATCCTGAATAAATGCAGATGCCACTTTATAGCCAAGCAGTTGATCAACCTGAGTCTGATTGAGCTCAATCACTTCACGTTTAGGCAATAGTGCTGCCTTTTCAGCAACAGTAATTGGACCAAACTCACCACCAGCCAAATCTTGAATCAACTGAGAAGCTCGATGCATTGCGATCATTGGCAATTCAAAATCGACACCACGCTCATAGCGCTGAGATGCATCGGTATGCAAACCGTAACGGCGTGCACGTCCTGCAATGTGTAATGGTGCAAAGAATGCTGACTCTAAGAAAATTTCAGTAGTATGCTCTGTTACTGATGAAGATAAGCCACCCATGATGCCCGCGATTGCCAATGCTTTTACATCATCAGCAATTACCATCACATTTTCTGAAAGTTCAACTTCTTGCTCATTTAGCAACACTAGTTTTTCATTCTTAGTGGCTTGACGCACATGTACTGCGCCTTGCACAGTACTTGCATCAAAGGCATGTAATGGCTGGCCCAACTCCATCAATACATAATTAGTAATATCAACCAAAATACTATGCTGACGGATGCCTGAACGTGCCAAAGCTTGTTCCATCCAAGCAGGTGTCGCAGCTTTGGTATTTACATTTTTGATTACACGACCTAAATAACGTGGGCAACCTTCAGTATCAACCACTACCTGCTTCACATCTGCGATGGTTGCGGCAACCTCTCTCACTTCTGGAGCTGTCACAGCAAGTTGATTGATGACCCCAATTTCACGGGCAATTCCACGAATACTAAAACAATCACCACGGTTTGGAGTAATACTAATATCAATCACATGATCATCAAGATTCAGATACTCACGGATATTGATTCCCACAGGAGCATCTACAGGCAGCTCTAATAGACCATCAACTTTATCTTCGAGATCAATTTCAGAAGCGCCACACAACATTCCTTGTGATTCAACACCACGAAGTTTGCCTTTCTTAATTTTAAAATCACCTGGCAATACAGCACCAATCGTCGCAACTGGTACTTTCATACCTACTCGCACGTTAGGAGCACCACACACGATCTGTAAAGGCTCACCTGAACCAATATTGATTGTAGTTACACGTAAACGATCTGCATCAGGATGTTGTTCTACTGTTAAAACTTCACCGACCATCACACCACTAAAAGGCTTCGCTGCGGGTGTCATCTCATCAACTTCGAGACCCAACATAGTCAACTGATCAGATAAAGTTGCACTATCAATTGCAGGGCTGACCCACGTGCGTAGCCAATTTTCGCTAATTTTCATATCTATAAAACCTTAAAAATCTTGAATTTTGTCTTAAGCAAATTGGCGTAAGAAACGCACATCATTTTGGTAGAACATCCGCAGGTCATTAATGCCATAACGCAACATCGCAAAACGCTCTACACCTAAACCGAACGCAAATCCTGTGTATTTTTCAGGATCAATTCCAGCAGCTTGTAGTACATTTGGATGCACCATACCGCAACCCAATACTTCTAACCAACGACCACGTTCATCCATAATATCCACTTCTGCACTTGGCTCTGTAAATGGAAAGTAAGAAGGACGGAAACGCACTTTCAAATCTTTTTCAAAAAATACATTCAGTAAATTTACCAATAAACCTTTCAACTCTGCGAAGCTAGTTCTTTCAGCAACATATAAGCCTTCAATTTGATGGAACATTGGCGAATGAGTCTGATCTGAATCGCAACGATAGACACGGCCTGGGCAGACAATCCGAATTGGCGGCTGTTGCGTTTCCATCGTGCGCACTTGCACACCTGATGTATGGGTACGTAGCAAATGATTGACATCAAAATAGAATGTGTCATGCATTGCACGTGCAGGATGGTGTCCCGGAATATTTAATGCTTCAAAATTATGATAATCATCTTCAACTTCTGGACCTGTCGCAACAACAAAACCTGCTTTGGTAAAGAACTGACAAATACGCTCTTGTACTTGAGTAACAGGATGAATACTACCTACAGTTTGTCCACGACCTGGCAAGCTAATATCAATAGTTTCACTTGCAAGTTTTTGTTCTAATGCAGCTTTATGTAATTCAGTTTGGCGCTCAGTCAGTGCAGAGGTAATCGCTTCACGCACTGCATGAATTGCAGCCCCTTGAACTTTACGTTCTTCAGGATCCATTTTACCAAGTGCCTTAGATTGTTCCGCGAGCTGGCTTTTTTTCCCTGTAAATTGCACTCGTACTTGATCGAGTGTAGCAAGGTCTTGAGCTGCTGCAATCGCAGCGAGCGCTTCAGTGGTCAGGGCTTCCAGTGACATAGTAACTCTCAAAGCAACAATTTAGAAAAATAATATAACCCATTATTCTAACAGTTTTTATGCAGATGGATGAAGCCTACTAGACAGGAAAATTAGATTAGTATTTTCCATTAGAAAAAGGATAAGATAATCAGACTTTCACAGCGATAATATCACTGAGATCTATTACAAATGGCACTCGATCAAATTTGGAAACAGCAACTGACACTGGTAACGTATGGCAACGAATATCTCACCCAAAATTTAAGCTTTAATCGCTGGGTACAACATGCCATATTCAACCAACATGCACTTGGCTTTCGTGATTTACTTTCACAACACTTACTGGCACAACATTTTCAGATTTGGTTGGAAGGTTTAAAGAAACAAGGTGTTAATAGAATTAGCCTACACAGTTCGAGTATTTTACAGGATGAACAAAATCCAAATGCCAATGTAGAGCTACTGCCAATTGCACATTTTATCGTGAGCCATGAAAAAACTAAAAAAACGGCATGGATTTTAGGTAAAGAACTAGCCGAATGGTATACAGCAGACAATGATTATGAAATTCCGACGGAACAGCGCTCCAATATTCGTCATGAAACATTTTGGCGTTTTGAGCTAAACCCCAAATTAATTAAACGGATTGATCAGGACTTAGCTCAACCGAATTGGGATGATATTTGGGCTTATACAGATAACGAGTTATTTGATACACGCTATGCACAAGACTTTCAGGAACCGCAGAATAAAGACTTACCCTATTATGGTATGACTCACCCCTTAACCAAAGAGGGTGAATTCTCAAAACAAAGCACATACTTACCTTTATTACCGACAGACTATCAAGCTGATTATGCTCATGAAACTCTCCATCGTTTAGGTGCTTTATCTGAATTTGTACAAGCTAAATTAAAACATCCACATAATGAAAATGATGAAAGCTTAAGTCCAGATGAGCAATTAAATTTACGTCATTTTTCAGAAAAACTGGATGATTTAACGGCAAAATTTGTAGTAAAAGTTGCTAATCATTATAAGTCTGCACGTTTAACAGCAAAAGAAATCACTTCGCCTTTTGATAATATAGCCACAGGCAACAAGCAAGCTTCTCGATTAAAACCAAGCCATTCCGACCATAAAGTGGGTAGGTCGAGTGTGCTAACCTTAATCATTATTACTGTGATTATCTGTATTTGTGCCTATTATTTTGGGCTTTAAGATTATCAAAATACAGACTTAATCAAAAAATTTAGTTTTAATTAAACATTTTAACTTAATAAAAAAAGCAGCTCATTCCAGCTGCTTTTTTATTCTATACAAATTTGATTAATTGATGGGTTTTAGAGTAATAAATATTTTATGCTCATTTGCATGCTGATTAATATAATGATTAATAGATGCAACTTCACCATGCACTTCTGCATCCGCACCATACATAATACGTAGATATTCACCTTCACGAGGCAAAATCTCCAAATTCACTTCTATTGTGCCTTGCTCTAAACCATCTATATGAACCTGCATGTAAAACTCCAATTTTTATTGTCTTTATAATCTATGTAAAGTGAGTCAAAACAGATATGAGTTTCATGTAGATATTATGTAATACTTCAGCAAAAAATTGGATTAATCATCATACTCAAGCTGATCTTCATTCACATTGATAAAATCAGGTTTTGGCGTGATCTCAAATTGGACTGCTAATATTTTATCTTGCTTATTCAATTGAGCTTTCGCAACGCGATGCATGCCATCCATAACTCGCCCTTCCGCACATAAAATAATGGGATAGGTTAAATCGGCTTCATTGATTAATTGCACATGCTCAATAATTTGCTGAGTAGTTGGGTATAAGTTTGGAAACCAATAAGCTTCATGCAACTCTTTAATTTCAGACAAAGAAATTTCTTTAACTTTAAAATTCTGACTCAGTTCTACAAGATGGAGAACATTCCAAATATAAGTGTCTGCTTCTACCCTACGAAAATGGTATTGTTTTCTCATGATTTAACTCCAAAAGCACTTATATATCATATTTTAAAGCATAAAAAAGACCGCTAAAAGCGGTCTTTTTTGAACCATCTACGATGATTAAGCAGCTAATCCGCTTTTCGCTTTTTCAGCTAAAGCAGTAAATGCAACTGCATCATGCATAGCGATGTCAGCAAGTACGCGACGATCGATAATCACTTGAGCTTTTTTCAAGCCATCGATCATGCGGCTGTATGACAAACCGTTTAAACGAGCACCAGCATTGATACGAGCAATCCACAAAGCGCGGAATTGACGTTTCTTTTGACGGCGGTCACGGTAAGCATATTGACCAGCTTTAATTACCGCTTGGAACGCTACACGATAAACACGTGAACGCGCGCCATAGTAACCTTTAGCACGAGCAAGAATTTTTTTATGACGACGATGCGCCTGTACACCACGTTTTACACGAGCCATTTATAATCTCCTTAGATGTATGGGCACATACGACGAACTGATTTCACGTCACTTACGTGAACCATGACACAGCCGCGTAATTGACGAATACGCTTAGCAGATTTTTTGGTCAAAATGTGGCGTTTGAACGCTTGTTTACGCTTGATACCGTTAGCAGTCGCTTTAAAGCGTTTAGCTGCACCACGGCGAGTTTTCATCTTAGGCATAACAACCTCTTTTGAACACCTGTTTGGAACGTTTGCACCATTACAAAACGACCTGCAGGTAAGGGAGCGAACATTCTAAAGTAAATCTGCACAAAACGAAAGCACATATCCTGAAATTTAACGATTGCATATGGAGCTTAAAACTCAAAATTTCACAAATCAATTAAC
The DNA here is from genome assembly GCF_002135345.1 of Acinetobacter sp. ANC 4648. GTDB lineage: Bacteria > Pseudomonadota > Gammaproteobacteria > Pseudomonadales > Moraxellaceae > Acinetobacter. Next base: position 28,967 of record NZ_NEGI01000001.1, read on the forward strand.
ATAATTCTAGGCACAGTTTCAACAATTAACCCTCTAAAGCTTACGCATCATGACAAAACTATAGCGCTACTCTATGTCGGTGCTTTTATTATGCTTTGATATCAAAACTATCAATTATTATGCTGAACCCTTTTTTCTTAATACTTTTCATTCAACTTCAGAAAGTTATTATTCCTTTTCCGTTAAATGAAAAAATCCAATCGATTTCAGCTCAATATCATCACCAGTCTCATGGACGAGACTCAAAATAATTTCAAGATAAGTCATTTTCTATGCGTTTTTCTATTGCGACTTATGCCAAATCAGGAAATACTCTGCTCATTTTAAATTACACACTTTAATGCATCCCTCAATGCGTGGTAGAAATAGAATATGAATAGAACGCTTTATCTTGCTGTATTAATGTGTTTACCGATGACTGCCACACAAAGTGCTCCTCAGCAATTACCCACCATAACGATCAATGCTGAAGATGAAACACCCCATCTTACAACACGTATTCAATGGGTTAAATTTCCACAAATACACTATCAAAGTGCCGACTTAGTCAATCAGGATCGATCCGCCATTGTTCGTGTCTATGCGGATAAAACTGGTAAAATTATTAATTCTGACATTCAAGAAAGTACTGGAATAAAGATACTTGATCAAAAGCTTTTAAATGCAATTCAAAATGCCGAACTAAAACCCACTACCAAAGAGGGAAAAGCCGTTAAGCTGATTGGCTATCAAACCTTTACTTTAAAGCTGAATGATGCAGTCGATAAAGCTGCCAGCAAACAACAATGTAGTTATCCCTTTAACTCACATAATTGGTTAAAACAAGCCAAAGGAAAATCTGTACCTTTTGCTTATCTGCAACAACCGCAACTACAAATACCTGAAGACTTATTGAAAGATAAAGATCGCGTCGTTAAATTTAAATTTAAAATTAATCAGCTCGGTGAAGTCACTCAGGTCAAATTGAAAAAGCGCTCAGGCGTAAATACCATTGATCAACAAATTATAGCAGCTGTTGAGCAAAGTAAAGTTGATGCGAAACGCTCTTATAGAACATTATGGATGTACAAAAAAATGACCTTGAATGATAAAATTGAACTTAAAATCAATGAATGTCACTAAATTAAAGATAGTTCATTAAGGCTCATTTTGAGCCTTTTTATTTAAGCTTATTTCTATACGAGTCCAATAAAAATTAAATACACAAAATAATAACGCCCCAACTTAGCAATTGTTACCATCAATAAAAATCGCCAAAAATTTTCTCGCATTAAACCTGCAATCAAGGTAATAGGATCACCAATGACGGGCGTCCAGCTGAGCAATAAAGACCAAAATCCATATTTTTGATACATGATTTCAGCTTTTAACATTTTAGCTTCAGAAACAGGAAACCATTTCTTATCTTTAAATTGCTCTATTTTTAGTCCCAAATACCAATTTACACATGAACCTAAAATATTACCTACAGAGGCAACTAAAATCAGTAACAAAGCAGAATATTGAGCTTGAACCAACATACCAATCAATACAGCTTCTGACTGTAAAGGCAGTAACGTGGCTGCACCAAAAGCTGAAATAAATAATAAAATGTAAGCCATCAAATAAATACGTCTGCAGACCAAATTTTAAATTTTTGAGTCCAAAAAATGAGTGAAAACTACAAATCTCAACTCTTCAAATACCAAAAAATTTCATTAAACCAAAACATATTATGATGATTATCAAAACCTATTTAAGACCATAAAATGCTGAAAATAAAAAATTTCATTTTAGCTACTATGAGGTTCAATCATTAATGCTCTGAGCTTACTTCAGCTTTAAAGCTTTTTTGGTTTTGAAGTACTCCCAATTTGCCCAGATAACAGCTAAACAAATCACCAAAATTCGCGCCCATTGATAACGCTGCGCAATAGGTTCTAATACTGCTCGCTGCATGACCTTGTCTGCTGAGTCCAGGTCAGTCAGTAAATTTTGAATATGAACAATTTCAGCAAAATATAAAATTAGGCATCCGGCAATACCTGCTATCACACTCCAATAGAGCTTCGGATTAACCTCTAGGATACGGGTCAAATTAATAAAAAATTCTTTCATCATTTTCTCCTGACATGAAAAAACCACCTTTTAATGGTGGTTTTTTCAGTTTAGCATAAAAATATTTTTACACTTTAATCGACAAAGCTTTTTGTACAGCGGGTCTTGCAGTCATACGCTCAATATACTCTTTCACGTAAGGATAATCCTCAAGCTGAATCTGTTGCCATTCATATCGAAGAATCCAAGGCAGAATCGCCATATCTGCAATCGAATACTCACCTGCGACAAACTTTTGTCCAATCAATTGTTGATTCAATACATTGTATAAACGCTTTGTTTCTGTGACATAACGTTCAATGGCATAAGGAACGTGTTCTTTGGCAAATTTACTAAAGTGATGATTTTGACCCAACATTGGCCCCAAACCACCCATTTGCCACATCAACCATTGCTCTACCTCAACACGCTCTTGCTCATCCGTTGGATAATACAAACCCGTTTTACGTCCTAAATATTGTAATATTGCACCTGACTCAAATACAGAAATCGACTGTCCATTGGGACCATCCTGATCAACAATCGCAGGAATTTTATTATTTGGAGAAATTCGAAGAAAGTCTGCTTGGAATTGGTCATTTTCCAAAATATTGATTGGGAATATTTGATAATCCAGACCCATTTCTTCTAGTGCTATTGTAATTTTATGACCATTGGGAGTTCCCCAATAATATAGATCAATCATGTTGGTTACCTTTTGCCTTTCTCGTTTTTTACATCACATTATTGAGCTTTATCGCTAGTTATAGCATGTTTTATTACAATAAACAGTAGAATTTAATCGATGTAATCAGGCTATTGAACAAGCTATTCTCAAAAAAATTTAATTATTTCTGAGTTTTTTCTTGAAATCTAAAAAAGTAATCCTATATTTAAGGTACAGCAATAATTGCTGTAGGTTCTGCAAATGCAGAGATAAAAATCTTATTTATACAACTTTGCTAATTTTAGGAGGTTTTATCAATGAGCAATTTAAGTCTCAGTCCATTATTCCGTCGCAGCATTGGTTTTGACCGACTCAATGACTTGTTCGATTATGCTATGCAAAGCGAAACACCAAATTATCCACTATATAATATTGAAAAAACGGGTGACAACAACTATCGCATAGTTGTGGCTACAGCTGGTTTTACCGAAGATCAACTTGAGATTAATCTTGAAAATCAAGTACTCACGATCACAGGAAAATCCGTTGAAGAAAAGTCAGATACGACCGTTGAATTTTTACACAAAGGTATTTCTGATCGTTCATTTAAACTCTCTTTACGCTTAGATGAACATATTGAGGTGCAACGAGCAGACTATGAAAATGGTTTATTAAAAATAGAATTGCAACGTATTATTCCTGAAGAAAAGTTACCTCGGCATATTCCAATTGGCCAAAAAGTAACACAACAGCTTGCTTCACCTGAAGCAAAATAAGTCAAAAAAGAAAAGACCAGTTAATACTGGTCTTTTCTTTTGCATTTCGATTTTAAAAACAGAATAGAAGCCATAAAAAAGCACTGCTTATGCAGTGCTTTTTTGACAATCAAGCTGCTTACTTTTTCTTTTTCGGTCCAAGTAGCATACCCATTTGACGACCTTCCATTTTCGGTGACTGTTCAATCACACCAAAATCAGCCACGTCAGCTTCAATTTTTTGTAATTGAGCAAGACCGATTTGTTGGTGAGCCATCTCACGACCACGGAAACGCAAAGTAATTTTAACTTTGTTGCCTTCTTCAAGAAACTTCAGAATTGAGCGAAGTTTAATGTTGTAATCACCAATGTCTGTACCTGGACGCAACTTAATTTCTTTAACCTGAACTTGATGCTGCTTTTTCTTCGCATCTTTTTGCTTTTGCTTCAGATCAAATAAATGTTTGTTGAAATCCATAATTTTACAAACAGGTGGCTCGGCATTGGCAACAATCTCAACAAGATCAAGCTCAACTTCTTCCGCAGCACGCAACGCTTCAGCAAGTGAAACGATACCTTTTTGTTCCCCATCTGCAGCAACGAGACGTACTTCTTTCGCTTTGATCTCGTCATTTAATGCAGGACGATTGCTTTTAGCACCTTGTTGTTGGTTACGGTCAGGCTGTTTAATCTTTATTACTCCACAATATACCGGCCACGTTCGGCTACGGCTGCTTTCACTAGGTCAACAAATGCATCAATTGACATAGTACCTAAATTTGTTCCAGAACGAGTACGAACATTGACTGTACCTTCCTCTACTTCACGGTCACCAAGAACCAATAAGTAAGGAATACGTTCTAATGTACGTTCACGAATCTTAAAGCCGATTTTCTCATTTCTCAAGTCTGAAATTGCTCGAATTCCATTTTCTTTGAGTTTTGCGACCACTTGCTCACATGCAACCGCCTGAGAATCGGTAATATTCATTACACATGCTTGAACTGGAGCCAACCATGGTGGCATAAAGCCCGCGTAATGTTCGATTAGTATACCAATAAAACGTTCAAAACTACCAAGAATTGCACGATGTAACATAACAGGATGATCACGATCATTATCTTCTGTTACATATGAAGCATCTAAACGTAACGGCATGTTCGGATCATACTGAATTGTACCGCATTGCCAGATCCGACCTAAACAATCTTTTAAAGAGAATTCAATTTTCGGACCATAGAATGCACCTTCACCCGGTTGTAAATCCCAAGGTAACCCTGCTGCATCCAAAGCATCAGACAATGCTTTTTCTGCACTATCCCACATTTCTTCTGTACCTACACGGTTTTCAGGACGTGTAGATAGTTTCATTTGTACTTCTTCAAAGCCAAAGTCTTTATAAACGTCCAAAGTCAGTTTAATAAAATCTTCTACTTCTTTAGCGACTTGCTCAGCCGTACAGAAAATGTGCGCATCATCTTGAGTAAAACCACGAACACGCATAATTCCGTGTAACGAACCTGATGGTTCATTACGATGACATGAACCAAACTCAGCTAAACGAATTGGAAGATCACGATAAGACTTTAAACCTTGATTAAAGACTTGTACATGACAAGGACAATTCATTGGCTTCACAGCATAGTTACGGCTCTCAGAATGAGTCGTGAACATGTTCTCTGCATAATTCGCTGCATGCCCTGATTTTTCCCACAAAGAAATATCAACCACTTGTGGTGTTTTAATTTCTTGATAACCATTTTCTTCCTGAACTTTACGCATATATTGTTCAAGAACTTGGTAAATAGTCCAACCATTCGGATGCCAGAACACCATACCAGGTGCTTCTTCTTGCATATGGAATAGGTCAAGTGCTTTACCAATTTTACGGTGGTCACGTTTTTCTGCCTCTTCGATACGTTTTACATAAGCAGCCAGTTCTTTTTTATCTGCCCAAGCTGTACCGTAGATACGTTGTAACTGTTCATTCTTTGCATCACCGCGCCAGTAAGCACCAGAGATTTTAGTCAGCTTGAATGATTTTAAGAATTTAGTGTTTGGTACGTGCGGCCCACGACACATATCCAAATAATCTTGATGATAGTATAAGCCCATTTGTGTTTCTTCAGGCATGTCTGCAATCAAGCGTAATTTATAATCTTCGCCACGCGCTGTGAACTCTTTGATCACTTCATCACGTGGTGTCATTTTTTTCAAGACGTCATAGTCTTGATCAATGAGCTTTTTCATTCGCGCTTCAATCGCGGCCATGTCATCTAAAGTGAATGGACGTGGCATCCAGATGTCATAGTAGAAACCTTCTTCAATGACTGGACCAATGACCATTTTTGCTTCAGGGAACAATTGCTTAACTGCATGCCCGACTAAATGTGCACAAGAGTGGCGAATAATTTCTACGCCTTCTTGATTTTTAGGCGTGATAATTTCTAATGTTGCATCTTCAGTAATTAAATCACTTGCATCTACTAAGCGACCATTTACACGCCCTGCAACTGTATTTTTCGCAAGACCCGGTCCAATACTTTGCGCAACTTCCATGACAGAAACTGCTTGATCAAAAGTTTTTTGATCGCCATTTGGCAATGTGATAATCGGCATAAGAAAAATCCTTAAGGAGTGATGCCCCGTACAATGGAGCATGTCACCGCGAGATTATGATCGAGGAAGATCCTCAAGATAAAATCGGTGGAACAGAATAAAAGTGTGTGAAATTTTACACCTTTGTTGAATATTTATAAACCTTTGTCTTAAATTAATCTAAATTTTAGTTTTGATTTTATCAAAGCACTCATTTATGATCGCCGCGCGAAACTTAAGTGACTTTAAAATCATAAAACGAATAGATAATTAAATGAATTCGGTAAACTTAATAAAACTTACTTCAACAATACTTATTGGCTTTACATTAACTGCTTGTGGCGGTGGTTCTAGCGATAATCAACAAACATCAAACTCTCCCAATGCACAAAACTAGCCTGAAAAACTTGAATGTAGCAATGGAATTCCAAAAAACCCAAAAACAACAGGTTCAGGTTTTTATGATGTAGTATGAACAAAGAATTACAGTATTCAGTTCATATACAACGGATTGGCCTTTCAGGCAGGAAAATTTCTGAACTGTTTACTTATACTATTAATTCAGAAGGTCAAAAAGAATATAAATATATCTCCAATAGTTTGATTAATTATCTGATTTAGCAAAATCCAGAGATTGGAGAAAAAATTAAGAATAGCACACTCACTTTTCCTCAAGGATCAAGCATAAGTTTCAATGATCAAGAAATTTATAATGTCCCCATCCTATCCTTTGACATAGATGATAATTATGACACTAAATCATTAGAAGAATATGCTAAACAACGGGAACTTGGTGCTAACCAAAGTTGAAAAAAGACAACTTTGGCGGTGTCAATGTTATCTATGCCATCGACAAAACGATAGAAAAATATGTCTACGCTGTCGACCCTGCAGTCGAAATGAATGGTAAAATTTATGACACTGAATGGGTGATTCCTGATCATCATTTAGAATATGCTAATAATCATGAAAAAGGCATAGAGATTAATGGGTTATATTTTAACAAAATTGCGATTAAGACACTTACAGATGCCGTTAATGCAGCTGAATAATTCCATAAACATATTCAAAGCCATTGTATAACGGCTTTTTATATTACTCTCTAAAGATATCCCACACTTCAAAAGCTGGATTTTTATAACAATATAATTTTCCAAATTGCGGAATAATCGCTTCGCTTTGAGTGGATCTTAAAAGACAAAATCATCGACCATAATTTTAGAGTTTTTCGGAACATTGGCTAACTCTTGATTAGATCTACGTCCATATAACACATGCAAATGACTACCTTTGGGATAAACCTAATCCACCATCCAATAAGCCACTATAAAGAATCAAAGCGTTGCAGTGATGTAGAAATTTAATTACTCTGAATCAAAATCACTCGCTTTAAGCAACATTGAACCAATGGATAAATTATTACAGACGCTATGTTTTACGTGAAAATTTGAGCTTACATCACCATTAAAACATTGATCATTTTATAGAAATTTATATTGAATCAATTGGATATATTGCTGATGAATAGCTTGCGAATTCTGACACACCACATCTGATTTTTTATAATAGAGGATAGCTTTGCCACACGATTATCATAGCCCATCACAAACCTGAACAAATTAAATATTCTGAATGATCTGTAATAAATAAATCAAAGCTTGCTTTGATTGAACACCACCACGATGTAACCCCACATCAATTTCAATGTTAATTTTTACCTACACAGCAAACTGCTTTGCCACATCTAAATAACACTGGGTTTGTAATTGCTCACTGAGTAATTTTAATAAGTTCAGACAGGCCAATGATTTAATCACTACACGTGGCTGTAAATGCTAGACATGAGAGAGTTGTATTTGACATATAAATATTCTGCTCAAGTGCCTATTGATAACCTGACCAATTTAACCACATCGCTTGATGCACATCATTCATCCTCCCCCTCCTTGGCTGGCTGCAGTTTTTACATTGCCATGATTTGTTCTTTTGGCTAATTCTTGTTTCGGGATAGGTTTAGGACGTGTACTTTGATCATACTCACGTAAATCTTTAGCAATACAGAGTTGCTGTGCCAATTGCTGAAATTTGAATTGAACAGCACTTAAAGTCCATTGTCCAAATAAAGTATGCCCGCCTTCATAAGCTTGCTGCTGATATTCTTCAAAGGTCGTGATATAGCCCATATAATCATTACAATAAGAGCTTAACCAGACATCTTTAATATTTGGATTTAACGCTACTATCTTTTGAACAGTTTTCATCACCCGCTGCCCTGCTATAGTGGTTATTTCTCCCGGGCAACACACCAAAACTAAAGGCCCTAATTGAATAAGTTGCAACGGCACAACACTCGGTACTAAGGGGCTATCTTGAATTGCTCCTGCTTTGATTTGTTTATTCATTTCACCAATCAACGGATCAAAAATTCCCGGTATAACATCAACATTTTGTCCGAGTATTTTTTTATCTCCAGCCTCCATCACAATATTTTTCACACCTTGCGAAGCGTATAAGGCTTGGTATTTTGCATACTGCGGTGAATCTGGATTGGCTAAGCGTTTCTTTCTGACCCATTGCGCTAAAATGGACATCCCATGAGTAAAAACTTTAGGCGCACCATGACCATCGACAGGTGTTCCTGCAAAAAAAGCCTGACCATGACAGGGCTGACTGGTTCGAGCATCAACAATACCTTTTGAAAATTCAGCTGGAATCTCGATATTACTCAAATCAACATAAGTACATAGCGCATCAATTTCACCTTCAATCCTATTTAGAGGTTGAGATAATGCCTGTAACGCGAGCTCACTTTGATAACGCCCATTCTGTTGTGCATATTGATACTCTTGTTCACCTTGAATTTGATCACGTATTTTTTGCTGCTTATGTCCATGAAAATGCGGTGATACATCTCCGGCTGTGGCTTGAGCAAAAATTGCAACCGGATTGATCAGACCTTTTTGTTTTAAAAACTCTTCACTTAACGTTGCTGCATAGCCTTTATTATCGCCATCGTAGGCGTTTAAAGTATTTCCTAAACAAGTAGCATGTACCCCAAAGAAAGAGATAAAAGACTGTAACTGATTCTGACGATAAAAACCGATCAACTGCATTCTACGATTTAATGCTAAATGGGTCTCTTGCTCTGTTCGTGGTAATACCTCAGGATTACGGTTATAGGCTTTGATGGATCGATTCCATGCTATCGGGGTGATGTCATCAAATTGGATGCTCGTGATAGAGATTTCAGTATCTTCTGCGTGTTGTAAGGCATTGCAAATACTCTCGACAATTGCTTGAATCACCGCATCTAAATGCTCAGGGATAAAACCTGGCGTTGGCATATTATACAGTGCTTCATACCCACAACCACCCGGACCTGAATGCGTATGCGTTGCCATCAAAACCAATTGTTGTTCTTGAAAAGATGAACCTAAGCGTTGTTGTAATTGTTTAATTGCCTCGCTACGCATAGCATGTGTAATACAGCCAAAATCTAGACAACAAAATATGAGTGGAGTAGATAAATAATGTTGAATCGAAATGCTACGTGCATATAAAGCGGTCCGTTTTTTATCAGCTCGATGTGTCCACATTCCATAGCCAAACATGGCATAACCTTTGGGAATAATATGTATTTCTTGTTTATCCCACCCTACTTTATACATAATGACTTCTTCCTTGTCGTAAATTTGCATGAATCTAATCATATTTTCGATTAAAAGTTAAACGATTTATGCAATACAAAATAGGAGAAAATATAGTTATCTTTTTGAGGGATTTAAAAAACAAACTGCTTAGATATTTACTTACCCCATTCAATTTAATACGAATAGAAAATTATCGTTTTAGCCTAATTTTTTTGATACCCAGTAAGCTTCAGAAACCTTTTGCATGAGTAAATGATAGTTAAATTTATAAACAGATAAGATAAATTTTTAAACAATCTACCAAGATGTATTACAACAAATAACCAAACAAATGCTGATGGGAAAGTCTTCAATTACTGTAATTCGCCAGTAATTTAGTTTTAGTGATTTATGAAACTTTCACCAAATCTTTAAATATTGGACTGGTATGCCCCATTTTCCTACAAAAAAATAGACGCATAGGTACAGTTTTATTAATTGGTTTTTTAATTGTGTCAATTATTAGCCAGTATTAATTAAAAATCAATAATATCAATAATTTAAAATAAACACATAAAATCTTTAGATTTCAAGAAAACATTCTGATCAACACCACTATCCTAGAATAGACTAAAGAATAAAGGTATTTTTATCCATTTGTGCATATATTTTAAGCATAGTGATTAAAAAATATTACATGGAGTTTTCAATGGTTAGTGCATACGATGAATTACCACGCACCCCTGCCAATTTTGTAGCGTTATCACCATTACGCTACCTTGAACGTGCGGCTTATATTTATCCCAATCAAGATGCCCTTATTCATGGTTCACGTCGTATTTCATGGCGTGAAACCTATCAGCGTTGTCGACAATTTTCCCAACAGCTACAAAACCTAGGCATTGCAAAAAATGATACGGTTTCAGTGTTATTACCCAACATTCCAGCCATGCTCGAAGCACATTTTGCGGTTCCAATGGCCGGTGCTGTACTGAATACCTTAAATACACGTTTAGATGCCAAAACGTTGGCATTCATGTTAGAGCATGCTGAATCTAAAGTTTTATTGGTCGATCCCGAATTTGCCGAATTGGCTCAAGCAGCAGTCTCACTGATTTCTCAAGATATTTATATTATTGATGTAACAGATGTTGAATATGAAAAAAATGATTCCACTCCACGGATTGGTCAAATTGAATATGAGGATTTCATTAAAAATGGCGATCCAAATTTCGAGTGGCATTTACCCCATGATGAGTGGGATGCGATTAGCTTAAACTATACATCAGGTACGACAGGCAACCCTAAAGGCGTGGTTTATCATCATCGTGGGGCATATATTAATGCAGCCAGTAATATTATTGCCTGCGGTATGACACCGCGTGCAACTTATCTTTGGACACTTCCGTTATTCCACTGCAATGGCTGGTGTTTTGCTTGGACCATCGCTGCAAATGGTGGAACCAATATCTGTCTGCGTAAAACAGATCCTGAGCTGATTTACAAACTGATTGATCAACATAAAATTGACTACTTCTGTGGTGCCCCGATTGTGTTATCCATGTTGATTAATACACCTAAAGATAAACAGATTAAATTCAATCATCATGTTGAGGTCATGGTGGCTGGTGCTGCACCTCCAGCTGCAATTATTGAGGGAATGCATCATATTGGTATTCAAGTGAATCACGTCTATGGACTTACTGAAACCTATGGCCCATCTGCATTATGTGCTTCACAAGCAGGTTGGAGTGAGCTTTCGATTCAAGAACAAGCACAATTACATTCACGCCAAGGGGTTCCTTATCCATTACAAGATGGAATGCGTGTACTTGACCCAGATACGATGCAACCCGTTCCCAATGATGGTAGCACCATGGGCGAAATTATGTTCCGTGGTAACATTGTGATGAAAGGTTATTTGAAAAATAACAAAGCAACTGAAGAAGCTTTTAAAGGAGGCTGGTTCCATACTGGTGATCTTGCAGTATGCCAACCAGATGGCTATGCAAAAATCATGGATCGCTCAAAAGACATCATTATTTCAGGCGGTGAGAATATCTCGTCTTTAGAAGTGGAAGAAGTACTGTATACCCACCCTGCAATTATGACAGCAGCAGTAGTCGCCAAACCAGATCCACGCTGGCAAGAAGTACCTTGTGCCTTTATTGAACTCAAACAAGGGGCTGAAACAACGCCAGAAGAAATCATTACATTCTGCAAGCAACATTTAGCTCGTTTTAAAGTACCTAAAGATGTTGTAATTACTGAAATTCCAAAAACATCGACAGGAAAATTGCAGAAATTTATTTTGCGTGATTGGGCCAAAGAACGCTCTATAGCTGAGTTTAGTTAATTTTATTTTCTAACTTAATTGTTTAATCTTAAGCCAGTTATTTAAATAACTGGCTTTTATATTTTCTTCAAATGCCCTAAATCATTTTAGTTAACTTACTCAGAAATAAATAACACTGTTTTTTTATGGAAAGACTCTCTTGTTAATTACTATTTAAATTTTTAATCAATATTATATCTTTAACAATCTAATTTAATATATCTCCATATTTAACATCCAATACTCTCTAGTCCAACCGACTTGATATCCGTCTATTTTAAGAGAAGAATAATGAAATAAAAAAAGCGACTCAATTGAGTCGCTTTTTTTTTGATAAAACTCAGCTCACTGAGCTAAATCTTATTGAGCAGTTACAGTACGGCTACCAGTAATCGTCGCGAATACACGACGGTTCATAGCACGACCTTCTTTAGTGTTGTTGTCTGCGATTGGTTGATACCATGCAAAACCTTTAGTGGTTAAACGAGCACCATCAATATTGTATTCATTTACAAGAGCCGATTTAACAGAGTTAGCACGAGCAAGAGATAAACGTTCATTTAACTTAAGTGGACCAGTATTATCTGTATGACCATCAATACGAGCAGTCGCATTCGGGTATTCAGTTAATTTTTCAGCTACTTTAGCAATTTCTGGTTTGTATTGATCTTTGATGTTTGATTTGTTTGTATCAAAGAACACACGAAGTTCCATGTTCAAATCTTCAGTCAACTGTTGTGGAACAGGCTGAACTGGAGTTGGAACTGGTTCAACAACAACCACTTCTACTACAGGAGCAGCAGGTTTCAAGTGGCCACCAAGAACTACGTTAAGACCAGCAAGAGCTGTGTAGTTCCAGAATTTTTCGTCAAAATTATAAGTACTACGAGCTTCTGTACGAAGTGATAAAACATCGTTCAAGCGCCAAAAAGCACCAATACCTGCATTACCTAAAGTACCTTTCTCATTAGAATGATAAGCCATGTCATCAAGTTTATACTTGTAATGACCAGCACCTAACAATACATAAGGTTTAATTTTGCTGTCATAGTCTTTAGTGATCAAATCAGAAGTAGCATAGAAGTTACCATTGATTTGAGTTTGTTTATATTCAGAACCAGCAACGCCAGTACCGTCAAGATCACCTTTAACTTGGTTATATTCAGCTTCAAAGCCTAACCATGGAGTCAATTCGATACCAAGTGCTGCACCAACGAATAAATCGTCTTGTAGTTCAGGACTGTTGGTTAGTTCGCCTTTATGACCACCGTTGTTGTGTTGAGTATCCTGCCATGTGTAGCCAAGCATTAATGGTGTAACAGTTACACCAGCATTAGCAGCGACAAATGGTGCAGCAACAAGCATAGCAAGTGCGATACGGCTCAATTTCATGGATATCCTCCAGAGATAACAAATTGTTGTTCAAGCTCAGCCTAAAATTTACTGGCTTCCTGAGATAAGCTTTATATATACCCCAGTATTATTTTTAAGCTACTCACATTGAATCATACAAACACTTGAATGTTTTTCCAAGTACTTGATAACTTTAATCAAGTAAATTATTGACAAAATTACTTACAATTTCCGTTGTAATTCGGTAACTTTATACTCAATTTTCTTCTGTGAATACCTTAATCTTCTACGCCTGTTATTTTAACAGCAATCGAAAGCGATAGTAATACATATTTTATTACGTTTTAACATCAGCTAATCAATTGAAAACTAAAATAAATTCAACCCTTAAAAGAAGACTAATTTATGTTTTTTTCATATAAAGAAAGTGCTTTCACACTTTTTGAACTCATTACTTGTATCACAATTCTAGCCATTATTACAGCTATTGCGATCCCTTCCTATCATAATATCAAAGAAAGGCTTGAAGTCGCACATGTCTATCCATCATTAAAACAGCATGTTGATTTTGCTAAAAATACAGCTTCAACCTATCATTCAAATATTGTCATTTGTGCTTCTGAAGATTTAAATACTTGTCAAAATAATATGTGGCACAAAGGCCTGATTGTTTTTTCAGATACCAATAAGAATAAACAGCTAGATATTAATGAAATGGTATTTTCAAAAACTTCTACCCATATTCAATATGGTCGATTGAAATGGAATGGTAATGCATCCAATCCTAATACACTGACCTTTCAGGGAGATACGGGTTTAACACGTGGAGCAATGGGAGCATTTCATTATTGTAATTTTAAGCATGCTGAATATAACAAATATTTACCCATTGGCATGATGGGCGACTTAAAGCAAAAACCTAATACCACTTGTTAAAATTTAGAACCCATAAGTCTAGAAATGCAAAACGTTTAAGCTTTATTCTGTTTTATTTTTCAATATACTATTTAAGTCTAGAATAGCAATTAGAAACAATTTTGGAGATTAAAACAATGACAGACATCGTAATCGTGAACGGCGCCCGTACCGCAATGGGCGGCTTTCAAGGTAGCCTTTCGAGCGTAACTGCACCTGAATTAGGTGCGACAACCATCAAAGAAGCAATTGCTCGTTCTGGCCTCCAACCTCACGATGTACAAGAGGTCATTATGGGTTGCGTACTACCTGCTGGCTTAAAACAAGGCCCTGCTCGTCAAGCCATGCGTCAAGCAGGTCTGCCTGATTCTACTGGTGCAGTGACCATTAATAAATTGTGTGGCTCAGGTATGAAGGCTGTAATGCAAGCCGCGGATATGATTAAAGCTGGCTCTGCTGAAATTGTGATTGCTGGTGGGATGGAGTCAATGAGCAATGCACCTTATGTCTTACCAAAAGCACGCAGTGGTTACCGTATGGGGCATGGTGAAATCAAAGATCATATGTTCCTTGACGGTCTAGAAGATGCAGAGACTGGTCGCTTAATGGGTTCATTTGCCCAAGATATGGCAAATACTCGTGGTTATACTCGTGAACAAATGGATGATTTTGCTATTCGTTCACTGAAACGTGCACAAACTGCAATTACCGAAGGCTACTTTGTTGATGAAATCGTACCTGTAACTGTTTCAACGCGCACAGGCAATGTTGTTGTTGATAAAGATGAACAACCATTTAATGCCAATATTGATAAAATTCCAACATTACGCCCTGCTTTTGCTAAAGATGGAACTATTACTGCTGCAAATGCCAGCTCAATTTCAGATGGTGCTTCTGCGCTTGTGCTTACTTCAAATGATGAAGCAACAAAACGTGGCTTAAATCCATTAGCAAAAATTGTTGCCTATGCATCGAACTCACAACATCCATCTGAATTTACCATTGCTCCAGTCGGTGCCATTCAGAAAGTTTTAGATAAAGCAGGCTGGAAGGTTGAAGATGTCGATCTTTGGGAAATCAATGAAGCTTTTGCTATGGTCACTATGTGCCCTATTGATGACTTTAAATTAGATGCTGGAAAAGTCAATATTAATGGGGGTGCATGTGCGCTCGGTCATCCAGTAGGTTCAACGGGTTCGCGTATCATTTTAACCTTGATTCACGCTCTGAAACGTACGGGTGGTAAGAAAGGTATTGCAGCATTGTGTATTGGTGGTGGTGAAGCGACGGCTGTGGCAATTGAAATTTTTTAATTTCAAAATCTAATAAAAAATCCCATTTAAAATGGGATTTTTTATGCTTTAAAATTACATTTTTTCATCATTATCAGAGATAGAAACTGCTAAATTAAATATCCTGAAAACAACAAAAATGGATAGCCTCAATGCAACTGAATCATTACCTTAACTTCCAAGGTCAGACTCTAGCAGCATTTAACTTTTATAAATCAGTTTTTGGTGGAGAGTTTTCATTTATAAAAAAATATGTAGAACTGCCTGATGCTCAAGTTTCCGATAAAGAAAAAGATTACATTCTGCATGTATCTCTACCAATCAATGAATTTACTGTTTTAATGGGCTCGGATACCAGTGAACAGTTTTGTGCACAAGCATCAATCGTTTTTACTCAAGGTAATAACCACTATATTTCAATTAACTTAGAAAAAAATGAGCAGAATCAGGTGCAATATCTGTTTGATGCACTATCTATACATGGTCAAATTGAAATGCCGCTGGAGAAGACCTTTTGGGGGGCGTTATATGGTGCATTTACCGATCAATTTGGTGTGAAATGGATGGTGAATTGCCAGCTAGAAGAGATGTAATCCTTTCCTTGAAACAGTAAAAAGCCAGAATTTATCTGGCTTTTTACACTGGCTAAAACTTATTAAGCCCCTGTCTGATAATGTGCTTGAGCAACACCCGTTGAAGCCTGATACGGATATTTAAAATCATTTAAACCCGCCGCAGCTTCCTGAATATCTTTGCCTTCTTTAATCACGAAAGTGTCGAAACCTGAACGTTTTAAATAATTCAACACATCCTTAAAGATATCCCCCGTAGCACGAAGTTCGCCTTGATAGCCTTGGCGACGCAATAATGCAGCAAACGAATAGCCACGACCGTCATTAAAACCAGCAAATTCGATAAAAATCGTATCTAGTTGACTTAATGGATATTCATTAACTTCTGGTGAGTCATCCACCGTAATATACAAAGCTTTTTTACCTTGTATATTCACCAACTGATCCAACTGAGCTGTGGTTAAAACCACATCACCGTGTGGTAATACAGCATCTTCACTAATCATTTGATAACTATTATCAGCAATACTGCCGTCTTTAGAGAGTACTTTTAGTGCAGTATTAAGCATATGCACGCTCCTTAAAAGGTTGAATACCGACACGACGATAAGTATCAATAAACTCTTCATTTTCAACACGAAGATCAAGATACGTATTTAAAATTTCTTCAACGACATCCGGTATGCGATCTGCTGCAAATGAGGGTCCTAAGATATCACCAATCGATGCATCATGATCCGCATTTCCACCTAAAGTAATTTGATAGAACTCAGCACCTTTTTTATCAACACCGAGGATTCCAATATTACCAACGTGGTGATGACCGCAAGCATTCATACAACCTGAGATGTTTAAATCCAATTTACCTAAGTTGTAAATCGTATCTAAATCTTCAAAACGGCGCGAGATTGCTTCTGAAATTGGAATCGATTTCGCATTCGCTAATGAGCAAAAGTCACCGCCTGGGCAGCAAATAATATCGGTGATAAAACCAATGTGCGCACGCGCTAAATTATTGCTTTCCAGTGCCTGCCAGACAGCAAACAAATCTTTTTGTGGGACATCAACCAGTGAGATATTTTGTTCATGCGTAGTACGCAGCTCACCAAATGTATATTGATCGGCAAGGTCTGCGATCAAATTCATTTCTTCAGTGCTCATATCACCCGGCGCAATACCTGCACGTTTCAAAGAAATCGTCACAATACGATAACCTTTCACTTTATGGGCATTGGTATTGATATTGAACCACTGCTTAAATTTTGGATTCGCTGCAAACAATTCAGTAAAATCTTCATCTGCATAATCTTGGTAATTAAACGGAGTGAATTCTTCATCTAATTTATTCAAGATTTCAGGCTGAATTTTCAAAGTTTGAATAGTATGTGCAAATTCAGCTTCAACTTTCTCAGCAAAAACCGCAGGTGTTAATGCTTTTACCAAAATTTTGATACGTGCTTTATATTTATTGTCACGGCGACCATGTAAATTATACACACGGAGTACTGCTTCAAGGTAAGCAATTAAATCTTCACGTGGTAAGAAATCACGAATAAAACTTCCAATAATAGGTGTACGGCCTAAACCACCACCAACTTTAATTTTATAGCCAATTTCACCTGCTGCATTTTTCACGATATACACACCGATATCATGGAATGATACCGCAGCACGATCCGTTTCAGCCAATGCAGAGACTGCAATTTTGAACTTACGTGGTAAGAATGCAAATTCAGGATGAAAGGTTGACCATTGACGAATTAATTCACAGGTTGGACGTGGATCTGCAATTTCACCAGCAACCACACCTGCATATTGATCGGTTGTTGTATTACGAATACAGTTTCCAGAGGTTTGAATAGCATGCATTTGCACGGTAGCAAGTTCTGCCAACATATCTGGAACATTTTCGAGTGCAGGCCAGTTAAACTGAATATTTTGGCGTGTTGATACATGTGCATAGCCACGGTCATATTCTTTTGCCAATTGCGCAATTTTACGTAATTGATTCGAGTTCATTAAACCATAAGGTACGGCCACACGTAGCATCGGTGCATAACGTTGTACGTATAAACCATTTTGCAGACGAAGCGGACGATACTCATCTTCAGTGAGTTTTCCGGCTAAATAACGTTCCGTTTGATCACGGAATTGTGCAACACGTTCATTGATTAATTGTTGATCGAAATCAGTATATAAATACATGGCGTACAGCTAGTAATATCATTATAACGGCCAATAGCATAACCAGATTTCAAGTATCAGCTAAATGTGTTTTTTACATACTTCATAGCGGTTTTATTGATAAGTGATCTTACACCTCATATTTTACTGAGACTACTGCTGATATCCATACTTTTTAAATACATTAAACTTATTTTCAATTACTTATCTGTTTTTATGATAATTAAAAAGGGCATATTACAATATGCCCTTTTCGTTTTAGAACTCATCATTTTAAATACTAATCTACTGCTTCATTTCTTTGGGTTCCAGCATTATTTAGTCCTCACTACCATATGCGATATTAGATGGTTTGACTGAATCTGTATCAGTAGATGAACCATGTTAAATCTAATTAAGACTGATCATCCTGATGACTGCTCTTCATCATCATGGTTTTCTAGTTTATTTTCGCCAATTTTTGCAGCTTCATAACCCGCAAATGCACCAGCTGCTTTTTCCAATATGCCCGCATCTGGATCCAACTTATCCACAGCTTGCTCTGCAATAACAGCACCCGCAATTTTACCAAGTTCGTCAAATAAACCACTCATATCCATTACTCTAGAGAATTAAGTTGAATTTTGAGTTTAGGCCAAACATATGTAAGTAGTGCTGTTAAGTTGTAGTGGTTGAATAAAGTTAAACCATGAAATTATAAAAATTAGTGTGATTTCTTTACAATTAAGTTTGCCTTAATTTTTTAAGATGGATGCACTAAATCCTGAGATAAGTATTTTCCCAAACATTGCCTGTAAACTCCCCTTCAAGTAATTGCACATATCTGCCATAAACATGATCAATAGCAATACAATCATCGACATCTAAAACTCGGTCTGTATGTTGTTTTTGCCAATGCTCTGCAAAATACTGCTTCCCCTTTGCTTTGGCCACCATTGAATTTTGTGCTACCACTAAAACATAGCGATGTAACTCACCAAATTCACGTGCGTCATAACCGCCTAAATTAACCAGATAAAGTTTTTGTTCCGACTGATTGGGCTGAGCATCAGTGAAATGAATTTGATAGTTATGATCTTCAAATTCTACACCATTAATTTGCGCCCAAGCATCAATATGTAAACCATCTTGTTCGGCAAACCATGCTTGCCTAAGTTGCGGATAAACATCTTCAAGCGAGTCACCCACAGTAATAACCACATCATGCACTTCTGTATTAGCTCGTGCATGACGACCACCGAGCATCACAATAAATAAACTGGGCATATTCTTTCCTTATAATCTATTCCTCTCCCCCCATTTAAAAACAATAAGGACATAGAGAGAATTTATTCATAAAAAAATCGTGCTTAGCTTATACCAAACACGATTTTTTTAATGCTTAGAGATAAATTACATATCTATCATTTCCACGCCATCAATACGTGCAACCGTCATCAAGTCTTTATCGCCACGACCTGAAACCGTCGCAATAATAATTTGATCTTTAGACATCGTTGGTGCAAGTTTAGTCACATACGCCATAGCATGAGAACTTTCCAGCGCCGGAATAATCCCTTCAATATGGGTTAAATCACGGAAACCTTGTAATGCTTCATTATCATTGATTGGTACATATTCCACACGATGCATATCTTTTAAAAAACTGTGTTCAGGACCCACACCCGGATAATCTAGACCTGCTGAAATCGAATGTGTTTCAATGATCTGACCTTGCTCATCTGACATTAAGTAAGTGCGGTTACCATGTAATACACCGACGTGACCTGCATTTAACGGCGCAGAATGTTTACCCGTTTCAATGCCATAACCTGCGGCTTCAACACCATACATTTTCACATCAGGATCATTCAAGAATGGATAGAACAAGCCCATTGCATTTGAACCACCTCCGACGCATGCTACTAAAGCATCTGGTAAGCGACCCGCTTGTTCTTGAATTTGTTTACGTGCTTCACGACCAATAATCGATTGGAAGTCACGAACCAATTGAGGATACGGATGTGGACCTGCAACAGTACCAATCACGTAGTAAGTCGAATCAACATTGGTGACCCAATCACGCATTGCTTCGTTCATGGCATCTTTTAAAGTTTTAGAGCCACTCTCTACAGGTACAACGGTCGCACCCAATAAACGCATACGATATACGTTCATTGCTTGACGTTTTACATCTTCAGAGCCCATGAATACAACACATTCAAGACCTAAACGTGCGGCAATGGTTGCCGTCGCTACACCATGCTGACCTGCACCCGTTTCTGCAATAATACGTTTTTTACCTGAAAGCTTTGCAAGTAAAGCCTGACCGATGGTGTTATTTACTTTATGCGAACCCGTATGATTTAAGTCTTCACGTTTTAAGTAAATCTGCGCACCACCCAACTCTTTTGACCATCGCTCCGCATGATATAAAGGACTTGGGCGTCCGACATAGTAGGCTAAGTCGCGGTCGAATTCTGCCAAAAACTGGGCATCATCTTTCATACGAAAATAAAGTTTTTCTAAATCTTCCAAAGCTGCCATTAAAGTTTCTGACACAAAGCGTCCACCATGGATACCGAAGTGCCCATTTACATCTGGGAACTGAGTATAGTCAGTCACCTGATCTTGTTGATTAACAGTTTGCTGATCCACGTTGGACTCCTTGCATAAAGTGTTCAATGAGTTGTTGGTCTTTTATACCTTTTGCGGATTCTACGCCTCCGCTGACATCTACCGCAAATGCTTGCGTCATCTTTATAGCGTCTTCAATATTTTCAGGCTTTAAGCCACCTGCCAATATTAATGGAATATCTAACTTTGGAAACTGCGACCAATCAAATTGATGGCCCGTCCCGCCTTTCAGTTCAGGATGCCATGCATCCAATAATACTGCGCTAGCACCAGCATCTTGATAACCTTTTATCGTTTTTATCACATCAAGCTCAGGTTTTACCTGAATCGCTTTATACCAGCGACGCTTATTCTGCTGGGCTATTACTTGGCACTGTTCAGGTGTTTCATCACCATGGAACTGTAAGATATCGAGTGGCACTTGATCCAAAACTTGAGCAATATCTTCACTTGTAGCATTAACAAATAAACCAACAATGCTGACATAAGCAGGCACATCTTGTGCCAATGCTTTCGCCAATTCGATCGATACATAACGCGGACTCGGTTCAAAAAACACAAATCCGATAGCATCTGCTCCTGAATCAACAGCAGATTTGACATCTTCAGGTCGTGTTATTCCGCAAATTTTGGCACGGGTACGCATACACAAGGCTCTAATCTGTTTGAGTTTATAGCCAATCTATAAAGCTTAAGGAAAATCATTGTAATGCAATTTAACTCGCTTGCGTTAAAGTTCAATATGAATATCTGTTAAGCATTGTTTAAACATCATTCTAACTTTATACTGCGCGAAAATGCGATGAGTCTAGCTTTAAGCTTAGGGAAGTTGGTGAAAACCCAACACTGCCCCCGCAACGGTAAGAATGAAACCTTGTTCTTTAATAAATCGAAAGATTTACATCACTGCAATACTTTGTGGGAAGGTGGAACAAGCTGAATCCTTTTTTCTGATTCTATATTTAAGTCCGGATACCTGCTCATTGTACCCTCAACTCAAGCATTCACGGGGAGTGAATGTATGGAGCATGTCATGTCTACTATTTTCAAACCTACTACACTTGTAGGGGCTATCGCAATTGCGATGGGGTTATCTGCTACTGCTTTTGCGCAAGACCAATCGGGACAAAAAAGTTCTCAAGCCACCAATAGCTTAGATACCATTGTTGTTACTGCAACACGTTCTGCAGAAAAAATTGAGAACATCCCTGCACGTATTTCAATTATCGAACCACAAATTGTTGAACAATCTCCAATTGCTGAATTACCGCATCTATTAATGAGCGATGCCGCCATCAATATGGTGCAAAGTGGTGGTTTTGGGCAAATTGCTTCTATTTTCACCCGTGGTACAAATTCTGCACACACCCTTATTTTAAGAGATGGTATTCGCTTAAATAGTGCAACAACAGGTGCGGCATCTTTAGCATTTTTAGATACAACCGATATTAAGCAAATAGAAGTACTCAAAGGCCCTGCTTCTGTACTTTATGGTACAGATGCAATTGGCGGTGTAGTACAGCTTATTTCACAAACTCCTAAAAAAAATACTGCATTTGTAACAGGTGAAGTCGGTGAGCATAAAACCTATAAATCAGTGATTGGAGCTGATTTAGTAGAAAATGGTGTCTATGCACAAATTCGTGGACAACGTTTAGAAACTGATGGTACTCCAGTTACAAATCGTCCGAATAGTGAAAATGCAAGTTATGATCAAAAAGGTTATAGCGCTAAACTAGGCGTGGATAAAGAACGTTTTGCTGCATCGCTTGATTATAGTGAAAATCAAGGCTATAGCGATTATGACAACTACGGCAAACCGCTTTCTCAAGATTTCAAGAATGAAATCATTAATCTTAAAAGTCGGGTAAATATCACACCAAATATTGTGGTGAATGCACGTTTATCTCAGTTTAAAGAAGAACTTCAGCAAAATAATTCCCCTGATTTTGTACATAGTAAAACGCAAGAAGCTGAAATTTATTCCAAATGGCAATTTACTCCAGCGCAAAATGTTTTAGCCGGTGTATCACATAAAAATATTGAAGGCGACGTACTCTCTATCAGTGAATGGAGTACAGTTAAATACAATGAAGATGTTGCTACAACGGGTTACTTTGTCCAACATCAATATCAAGACCATGGACTCAATACTCAAGTAGGTATCCGTGTTGAAGATAATGAGAAATTTGGAACTAAAACTGTAGGTCAAGCTGCAGCTCGTTACCAAATTCTTCCTTTAACCAGTATTTATACTAATATCGGCACTGCATTTAGAGCACCCACCACAAATGATCTGTATGCGATTAGCTGGGGCGGCAATCCTGATCTAAAACCTGAAGAAAGTTTTTCTTATGAAATTGGTTTAGATCAAAAACTCACTCATAATCTATCTTTAGGCTTTTCTACTTATCGCAATCAAGTTAACGATTTAATTACTTATTCTGGTAGTCATCTAATTAACTTAAATAAAGCGACATTTACTGGCGGTGAATTAGGACTAAAATGGCAACAAGATGAATTATTTTTAAATCTTTCTTATGCTTATGTACAAGCTAAAAATGATGAAACTAAAGATGATTTAACGCGTCGCCCGCGTCAAAGTGCGACCCTGACAACTGGTTGGCAAGATGAGCAATTTGGTATCAGTGCTTCCGTTTCTGCTAAATCAAAAGCTAAAGACTTTGCAGATTGGCCATCGACAACACCAACCACAACCCCAGGCTATGTGACTACCGATGTCAATGCATACTGGAACGTCAATTCAAATGTTAAATTATTTACTAATATTCAAAATATTGGTGATGTAAATTATAAAACGGCATATAACGGTTCCAATATTTATTATATCAATGGCGGACGTTTAGCCTCTGTTGGTGTGACACTTAAATACTAATATCGCAAAATTGTAAGTTTCAGGATAATGTCATACATGTGGCATTATCCTTTTTTAATGCATTTAAATATTTAACCAAATTTAAGGAATAATGATGGGACATCGTTTAAGTAAAATTTATACGCGTACAGGTGATTCGGGTACTACAGGTCTAGGCGATGGCTCACGTGTTGCAAAGGATGATTTACGCATTGCTGCATTAGGCGATGTGGATGAACTAAATTCGGTTATTGGTATTTTACGTTCACAAATTACTGCCAGTGCTATTCAAGATAAAGTACACTGGGATAAATCTTTAAGCCTGATTCAACACTGGTTATTTGATCTCGGTGGTGAAGTGTGTATTCCAAACTACAACTTATTACAACCGCTCTGCATTGAATTTCTTGAAAAAGAAATTGACCGTATGAATGAATCTTTACCAATGCTAAAAGAGTTTATCTTGCCTGCGGGGACTTTAGCCTGTAGTTATGCACATCAAGCTCGCTCTGTCTGCCGTCGTGCCGAACGAAGCCTAATGACAGTACAAAGCCGTGATCAAAATATTCAGGCCACGGCATTACAATTGCTCAATCGTTTATCCGATTGGTTATTTGTCGCTTCACGCGCATTACAACGGGCTGAAGGCGGTAGCGAAGTACTTTGGCAAAAAAATATTAATGAAACCATCTAATTATTTTTGCACGTTAAAGCAGCATAAAAATGTGATCTCTTAAATCATGCCTGACATAGCGGTCACCCCTTTCAGATACTACAAAATGTAGTGTCTGAAAGAATTAATACTTAAAGCAAAATCAAGCAAGTCAAATACAGAACTAAAATGTTCACTCAAATAAAATATCTTAAATAGTATTCATTTTTATCCTGTGCTTAACTATAAATAATTTAATTACAAAATATTTAGAATAATTATGCGAATTATCGGTCATCGTGGTGCACGAGGTGAAGCGCCAGAAAATACATTAGCGGGATTTCAATATATTCATGATTTGGGTATTCGTGCCGTCGAATTTGATGTGCGCCAACTAAAAGATGATGAACTGATTATCATGCATGATGACAATTTCATTCGAACCACAGGCATTGACCAAAATATTGATTCCTGTTCTAGTCAAGATTTAGCAAACTATAATCAAGCATTTATTTGGATGGATTGGGAGAAACAGATCACACCAACATTACGACAAGCTTTAGCCATCATGCACAATTTTGAGCATATTGAGGTTGAGGTGAAAGCGGTCCAGAGTATGGCTGAAGCTGAAAAACTGACGATTGAATTACAAAAACAATTATACGGTTTTGAGAAATCTGCGGTGATTACCAGTTTTGATTTAAAAATTCATCAAGCCTTACAACAGCAAGCATCTACTTTTAAACGTGGTTTACTCATAGAAGAGGACATTCAAGAAAAAGCCATTGAACAAGCTTTAGAATTAGATTGTTGCCAAATCGGCTGGATGAATCAACTAGCAACCAATGCAATGATTCAAGCTACACATAATGCACACTTAAATGTCAGCGTTTGGACAGTTAATACGATTGAACGTGCGAAAAAACTCCGTGATTTAGGTATTCAGGGCTTAATTACAGATTTTCCCAAACTGATGCAGCAAGCATTACAACAAACCAAATAAAAACTGCCAAGCCATTGTTTGCCAATGTAATCATCAGCTATTTTTTAATAGATTGGTGATAAAACTTTAGTCTTATCAATATGTATAAGCAAAGTAGCTTTAGGCAAAAATAATATTCTTAAATCGTACATTTATGCATCCACACCAGTAATCACTGCTTAGTATCTCCTGTTCCGATAAAACCCACTAAAAGTTTGGTTTATTCTGTTACTGTTTAACCAATACAGATGTACAATAATACTGGTGAACATATGTTCGCTCATGCTAATATCCTCGAACGTATAGCCTAGAAAAACACTTAAGCTATGCTTTCGTTTTTACCTGTTTAAGGTTTTTAGGAGTGCTGTTGGAGATGAATCCTCCCCTACCCAAAGCCCCCATTAATTGGATCGCAGTTTTTGCGCTTGTCTTTTTGCCAATCGTCGCAATTATTGCCATTCCTTTATATGCCTATCATCATGACTTTAGCACCAGTGCTTGGGTCAGCTTAATTGCTTTACTTGGTTTAAGTAGTTTAGGTATTACTGCGGGTTATCATCGTTTATGGGCACATCGTGCTTATGAGGCGACTCTACCACTCAAGATCATTTTAATGATCATGGGTACATTTGCAGTTCAAAACAGTATTTTATTCTGGGCTTCAGGACATCGTACTCATCATCGTCATGTCGATGATATTGAGCAAGATCCTTACTCAATTAATAATGGTTTTTGGTACGCACATATTGGTTGGATGCTACGCAATTACCCAGCAGCAGAATCAAACTATAAAAATGCGCCTGATTTGCTCAATGATAAAGTCGTCATGTTTCAGGACAAATATTACGTTCCACTGGTGATTGTTGTTCATGCTGCCATCCTACTACCGATTGGTTGGGCCGTGGGTGATATGTGGGGCGTGTTACTACTTGGTGGTTTATTACGTTTGATCCTTAGCCATCATGTCACTTTCTTTATTAACTCACTTTGTCATATGTGGGGAAAACGCCCATATACAGATGAAAATACGGCACGTGACAAT
This sequence comes from Acinetobacter sp. ANC 4648, assembly GCF_002135345.1. GTDB lineage: Bacteria > Pseudomonadota > Gammaproteobacteria > Pseudomonadales > Moraxellaceae > Acinetobacter. Next base: position 55,510 of record NZ_NEGI01000001.1, read on the forward strand.
TTCTGGTTAGCCATTGCAACTTGGGGTGAGGGTTATCATAACTATCACCATATTTTCCAATACGATTATCGTAATGGGGTTAAATGGTGGCAATATGATCCGACTAAATGGTTAATTTGGTCGTGTTCTAAACTCGGTTTAGCCAAAAATTTACGACGTATTCCAAGCTTTAATATCAAAAAAGCTGAATTGGCGATGAAATTTAAATATGCTGAACAAGATTTAGCTGTTTACGGCCATGATGTGAATGCAGATATTTTGGCAATGAAACAACGTATTTCTCAAGAATACGAAGCATTTAGCCATACCTTAAATGATTGGGCAAAGCTGAAAGAACAAGAAATCCAAGCAAAGAAAGCTTCTGTTGCTGAAAAAATACACCAGATAGATGACAAACTTAAAGTGGATTTCCAATTGGTTGAACAGAAACTCAGTTATCACCGTGCACGTTTAGAAACTTTAATGCGTAATGTAAAAAAGAATGTTGTGACTGACTAATCAAACAATCCCATTGAAAAGCTCCGAAAGGAGCTTTTCTTTTATCTGAACTTTAAACTCAACTCCAAATTAATAAAAATGGAAAAATGATGCAACTCAATAATATCCCTTTTAGTACCACCAATTGGAACGAAATAGAACCAACAAAGCACAGTGGTGAACAAGGTTATGCACTTTGGCGGACACAACAATTCGATCATATTCGCGTGCGAATTGTTGAATATTCAAAAAACTATTTAGCAGATCATTGGTGTTCTAAAGGACATATTTTGTTTTGTCTAGAAGGTCAATTAGAGACAGAGCTTGAAGATGGTCGAACATTCACACTTACTGCGGGAATGAGCTATCAAGTGGCTGATCAAGCCGAAGCACATCGCTCATCTACGGCTATAGGTGCAAAACTTTTTATTGTAGATTAATACTATTTTCATCACTCTATCATATCCAGTATAGTGAATTGAATTTGATTCAGTATGTACTGCTATGCAATTTAATCCACGTTATCCGTCTCTAAATCCCAAGCTGTATCATCAACAAATGCCAGCGCCTTTAAAAGGGGCAAAAGCGGGGCATTTTAATGAGGCATTGGCTGATCACTTACAATGGTCTCAACAAGAAAAGGCGGAGTGGGTCGAAATCTGTAGCGGACAGAAAATATTTCCTGAGTTTCCTCCTCTCGCCATGGTCTATGCAGGACACCAATTTGGACAATGGGCAGGACAACTCGGTGATGGTCGTGGTCTGCTCATCGCTCAAATTGTAGATAAAAACAACCAAACTATTGATCTACATTTAAAAGGCGCCGGCTCTACGCCCTATTCACGTATGGGCGATGGACGAGCAGTATTACGTTCAGTCATTCGTGAGTATTTAGCGGGTCATGCCCTGACTAGCTTAGGTGTACCATCTAGTAATTCAGTGGGTTTTACATCATCGTCTCAAGGCGTACAACGAGAAAAATTAGAATTGGGTGCGATGATGTTACGCACCTCCGACTGTCATATCCGTTTAGGACATTTTGAGTGGATTAACCAATATCAACCTGAATTACTGAAAGAATTTACTCAAAAATGTATCGAATGGCACTATCCTGAATGTTTAGAAGCAGAGCAACCTATTTTAGCTTTTGCCACTAAAGTCATTCAAAATACGGCTGTGATGATTGCAAAATGGCAATTGGTCGGTTTTGCACACGGCGTGATGAATACCGATAATTTAAATATCACAGGTTCAACTTTGGACTTTGGTCCATACGGTTTTATGGAACGCTTCCGCCCAAATTGGATCAATAATCACAGTGATTATAATGGTCGTTATACTTATCAAAATCAGCCGAGTATGGCACATTGGAATCTGTGGAATTGGTTAAATAATTTAATTCCACTTACCCAACCTGAAACTAAAGAACAATTCAAAAATGATCTAGCCAATTGTCTTGAGCACTTTGAAACGACCTTTTTAGAACACTATAAACAGGGTTTATGCCAAAAGATGGGACTGCCGATTTTCCATAAAGACAGTTTCGATTGTGCAATGGCTTTTTTAAGAATTCTACAAAGTGAGCAACTGGATTACACCGACAGCTTTACTCGTATGCAAAATAAACAATACGAAGCTATTAAAGATGATTGTATTGATCGTCGTCAGTTTGAAGACTTTTTTACTCAGTATGAAAATATTCGTAAAAATCAAAATGAAGGTGAATTGGATGCTGAAATGCTTAAAGCCAATCCTGTTTATATTCTGCGTAACCACATGGCACAAAAAGCAATTGAACAGGCTGAACGTGGTGATTTTTCAGAAGTCGATCGACTGTTTAAATTGCTCAGCCAACCTTTTACGCAACAGCCTGACTTGGAAAAAGCTGAAGATTTAGCTCCCCTTCCAAGTGATGTACCAGAAGTGATGGTGAGTTGTTCTTCTTAACAACTCACCACACCTAAATGAAGTTCAACTCTATGGTTCTCACCAAAAATATTGTGCATACAAATAAGTACTAAAGCGATGCGCATCATTTGTTGCAAGATCATCTGCCATATATTTAAAGCCAATATTTTTGTGTTGTGCAGAAAGGCCTAAAGACTGTGTTTGTGGTTCAATATGAATACCATATTTTAAAGGCTCAGTCTGCCAAAACCCATTCAATTGAGCTAAGGTTAAATATTCATTAGAAAAGCTACTCAGGCTCAAGCTCCATGGTTGAGTTTCTGGTTCATATCGAATCTCGGAGGTTATTTTATAAGGTAACTTTTGCTTATATTCTTTCGTTGTACTTAGTTGCCCTGCGATATTCATACGCGGGCGACCGTCTTGATCGTATGAGAGTGTATAACGTGTAAAAGGTGCATTGTCCCAATAAAGATGCGCCAATACATCTTCAAGCTGTACATTGACCGACCAATTTTGACCGATCTTCCCTGCCAGACCTAAATCAAAACTATAACCATAACCTTTATCGGTCTTACCATTCCAACCCAATTCATCTTCTTTGAGTGCAGGTTGATCGTAACTATAATCTAAATATCCATTGAGCCAATCAACACGATCCATAAGCTCGGTCATATTTGTTGTTTGACCTGTAGCTTTAAAATTCCCATCCACATAATGACGACCAATTAGCGCTGTTACACCTGTTGTAACTTTCCAATTTGAGCCCATGTTCCAATCATAGGCAAATCGTGTTCCGACCGTATCAACATGCTGCGCATCGAGTTCTAAGTCATAGCGTTTGTTACCATCAATAAGTTGATCATTTTCAATTTGGTAATATAACTTTGCCATGTCTTCACTAAAATTTAGTTGATAGTCATAGCTCCATACCCAACCCAATGTCCAATTGTCTTTTTGGGTTTCAAGTTTCATTTTCCCTGAAGCAAAAGCATTTTTTCCTTTTTTAAGATTCGAAGTTTCCCAATCATCTAAAAAAGCATGTACAGATACTGGTTCACTATAAAGTTCAGCATTGACAGAAAAACGAACAGACTGTTCCGCATATACCCATGTTGGGCACAGCATTAAAAATATAAGATTTTTTTTCATTCAATATGAAAGAAGACAGCATATGCTGTCCTCTTCTCTCAAGTCAGATTTTAAGGAGTAATGTAAGTAATCGTATTATCAATAAATTTAGTCACATACTGATCTGATGAATTTTTCGTAATAGTGCCATAACTTGTACTGCCAACTTTCACATCTGCAGAAGTAAATTTTTGTACATCTGCAACCTGTACAAATGCACCATTTTTATGTTTGATTAAACCACTCACGATTGGTGATTCTTTATCAATGTCCGTTGCAGTTAATTCAATATCTAATGCATTTTTATCTACAGCCAATGCAACAGTTGCATTTCCTTTAGTATATTCAGCACGTTTTGCTGTAATCCCAATACTAAATGGTGTTGGTGCTGCATTTGCACCTTTGAGATTACCATCAAGTTTGACTGCCAAATCTGCATTGATAAAGCTCGTTGATGTTTCACCAGCACTCATATCAATAACTTTAGATAAATCATTATTGAGCTTAAATGTTACATCTAAATTTAGTACTTCTTTTAGATAAGCAACTTGACCTTTCAAAGTCAATTTATATGGAATCAGCTGTTCAGCAGTTTCAACACCATTTTTAAATCGGGCTTGTTTAGCTTCAGATGAAACTTCACTTAATGTCGCTTTCACATCGGCACTTTCAAAAACTAAACCTTTTAATGTTAATGCCGCTGTTGTTGGTAAAGTTTCTTGATTATTCATCGTATCTGAAACAGCATAAACTAATTGTGCTGTACTATCCTCTGTAAAACTAAATTTTGCTTTTTGTTTAGCCGCATTGGTGATGTCAATCACACCACCTTTCGCAATTTTAAAGTTATATGTTTTTTGATTGGAAACAAAAGGCGCTTCTATCACAACGTTATTTACATTCACTGTTGCTTGGTTTGTATAAATAAAATTAGCTTTATTCATCCACCATTGAGAATTACTCCAATCCCAAGAAATACCATCCTTGAAACCATCCCAATAAGCAACATCAGTTGAACCAGTTACTTGAACAGAACCTGCTGTCACTTGAATGTTTAAAGTATTATTTTTTAAATCATATTCAATTGGATAATCATTGTTAATTGCATCTTGCTCAAGTAAAGCTTCTAATGCAGCAGCATTATATGATTTTGATTGTCCTTTTGCATCTTCCAAAGCAAGCTCAGCAAGAAGTACAACCATTCCTGTTCCACGACTTAAATCTAATGCCGTATCATTAATGACTGTTACTGGAGTTTTATAATTGTCCGCGATATCTTCAAAACCATCATAATAAGAAATTATCGCTTTCGTTGTATCAATAAGTTGTTTCGCTTTATCTAAATCCGATGCAGGAACAACAACATTACCATTACCACCACCTGTTGAACTATCTCCAGATGATGACCCACCGCCCCCACAAGCAACCATCACTGTACTGCACATGACTACTAACAATGTTTTTTTGAATAACATCAGAAATCTCTCTTTTTAATAAAATAATTTTTATAAATATAAAGCCCGCTCAAAATATAGCTTATTTGGCAAAAACTCAATAAAATGTTGTAAAAATTATCATTTATTTATTATTTTTATTAAATACTTAAATTAATTTAATTTTTAATAAACAATCAATATTAAACCCTCTACACAAAGTCACTATGGCATTTAATATTTCAAATAAGCAAAATAAAACACAAGCCTCTGTATAAAAAAACACCTATGAATAAAAAAACGATATTTCTTCTTTTCGGTTTAATGACACTCAGTATTTTAAGTATTTATGCTTATCAAAAATATGCTCAATATCTTCCAATAACAGACACTGCACAGTTTTCTCCAAATTTAACAGTAAGTGAAATACAAAAAATTCGACAAAACAGTCCTATTACTGAAGTCAAAGTATATAAAGCTGAACGTAGAGTTCAACTTCTACATGATGAACAAATTATTCGCAGTTATGTAATGCGACTTGGCTTTGATCCTTTAGGACATAAAGTTAAAGAAGCTGATGGAAAAACCCCTGAAGGTCGTTATTACATTGACTGGCGCAATTCCAAAAGTGCTTTTTATAAGTCACTCCACATTTCTTATCCAAATGAAAAAGATAAGAGAAAAGCTGATCAGCTCGGTGTTTCAGCAGGTGGCGATGTGATGATTCATGGTTCAGCAACCACAGCACAAGTTCAAAAATTATCAAGTTTAATGCAATATTTACCCAAAAGTGATTGGACTTGGGGCTGTATAGCAGTTAGAAATGTCGATATGGATGAAATTTGGAAATTAGTGGATAACCATACACCTATCGAAATTTATCCATAATAAATCAGTGTAGAGAAGCTAAATGACGGGTGATGAAATACAAAGAGTTGCTTCAGCAATTGCAACCAAACTTCCTAAAGCAGAATTAAGCTATCCTTTTGGGGATGGAATTCCCGTATTTAAAGTCATGGATAAAATGTTCATGCTCAGCTCAGAAATACATGGCAAAAAATTTATCAATTTAAAATGTGAACCACAGCACGCCGAAATGCTACGAGACATTTATGATTCCATCCATACAGGCTATCACATGGATAAACGTCATTGGATTTCAATTTATGACGGTGATCAAATTAATCAAGAATTGCTTACAGATCTAGTCCAATCCTCTTATGAGCTGGTCACTCAGAAATTAACGAAAGCACAAAAAAATATTTTAAAGATGCATACAGCCTTAGATTAAAAAACAAAGTCTTTTATGCATCCCGTTAAAATCAGAACACCTGTGTTTATCCACAAACATAAATTTATGATGCTGAATAATTAATCTTCAGGATATTCAAAACGATAGCCTATACCATAAACAGCTTGTATCCATTCATGTCGATTTCCAGTTTCCGCTGCATCTGAAATTTTACGACGTAAATTTTTGATATGGCTATCAATAACACGGTCTGCCACATCAAAACTATCTGGATTAATATGATCTAGCAATTGCGCACGAGAATAGACTTGCCCGACATGCTCTAAAAACAATTCAAGCAAGCGAAATTCAGTGGGTGTTAAATTCAACGATTTTTGTTGATACCAAATCCGCTGTTGTGCTTTATCCATGCGAAATAGGTTGTTATCTTCAGGCTCTGCTTTACGCTCTAGACGACGTAATACGGCTTGTACTCGTGCAACCAGCTCTTTGGGACTAAATGGTTTGCAGACATAATCATCAGCCCCCATGTTCAAACCGAGGACACGGTCAATTTCATCTGTTCGTGCTGTTACCATAATAATCGGCAAATCAGACTGTTCACGGACTTTACGACAAATGGTCAGACCATCCATGCGTGGCACCATTAAATCTAGCACCATCAAGCTTGGTTTTCGCTGCTGAAAACTCTCATAAGCTTCTTGACCATCATGAAACATACTGACTTCAAAGCCTGCTGCTTCAAGATAATCCCGCACCAATTGGGCAAGTTCCACTTCATCTTCTACAAGCATAATATGTTTCATACAATATTTTTCCTTTTAAACTTTTGTCTGTTTTGGAAAAGTAAGTTTGCAACGCAAACCACCCAATGGTGAATGCTCAAAACTAAGCGTTCCACCCAAAGCTTGTGCAATTTTACCTGATAAAGCCAAACCTAAACCTGTACCACCAGTACTACGTGTACGTGAATCATCCACTCGATAGAAACGCTCACCTAAACACGCCAACTGTTCATCACTCAATCCCAGTGGGCTATCATCCACATATACTGTCCAAGAATTTACATCCTGCGCTGTATGTACACGAACCTCTCCACCAGCTTCAGTATACCGAATACTATTGCCCAATAAGTTGACCATAATTTGTTTAAAACGATCTATATCTAATTGTAATTTCCCCCCCTCTCCTTGTGTAGAGATGGATAAATTAGCTTGCTCAAATTTTGGTTTAAAATTTTCAACTTCTTGTAAAATCACGTTCCAAGGATCAATTTCTGCAAAATAGCATTTTAATTGCTGCGCTTCAGCTTGTGCTAAATCGGCTAAATCCTGAGTGAGTTTTTTCAAACTGGTGACTTGTCGAAGCATCGACTCAAAATGCTCTGGAGTTGGCTTGCGAATACCATCCTGCATCGCTTCAATCTGTGCCTGCAATACAGCCAAAGGCGTTTTTAATTCATGTGAAGTATCTGCCACCCATTGCCGACGTGAATTTTCATGTTGTTCTAAAATCACTGCCAGTTGGTTAATTTCAGTCGAAAGATCACCCAACTCATCATTTCGGTTAATCTTCACCTGATATTGATAATTACCTTTAGTTAGCTCTCGCGTTGCATTTAAAAGACGCTGAATTGGCTGTTTAAAATACGTAGCTAATAACAATGCTGCAACTAAACTGGCCAAAATTGTCAAAATATAAATCAGTAATAAATAACGTTTTTGATTACTAAAGAAGTTAATGCTCAGGGCATCATCTTGATCCAATACTGGTTTTAAGCCCAAATATCCCACGATTTTATCATCCACCAAAATCGGACGATATGCCACTTGATCATTGGATGCCTCACCCAAAATAAATTGGTGTTTCTCATTATATAAAGATAAGCGTGAACTTAAGCCCAAACGATCAGGCATAGAAATAAAACGCTTCTTCCCATTCTGCTGTTCGGGAGAAATTAAGGCTGAATTTTTATTCTTTTTATCTGATGGCTTAAATAAACTCTGATTTGCACTTAATGGAAATACCAATCCTTCAAAGGGTTGATATTCTGACGGTAGATTTTCCTCTAAAATTTTCAGCTCGGCTTGATCAATTCTCTGCTTACTTTGTGTATTGTCCTCAGCCAATTGATTCATCAGCGTATGTTCTTTGAAATAACGTTGTTGCAGTGCAATATCATATTGCCGTCTTAGCCACCAGCGCGACAGCCGATCATAATCATCTGGTGCAGCCTGTCCTTCTATTTGAAAAATTTGTGCTTGAACGGCATTCCCCCAATCGTGATAGATTCCATAGACTTCTGCCAAATTTTCAATCAGATGATCCAGTTTCTGCATCTCTACATCTGCCACGTATTTGGCAAAGTTCTTTTGCATAGTCCAATGCAAGACTCCCAAACTCACCGTTGTAATTACCAGTGTGGTTAAAAGTACGGTTAGGAATAAGCGTAATGCGATGGGAACTCGACGTATCTTCAAAACAGGAATCACCTTTTGTTCTATATCTAGCATTGTATCGAACAGTCGTAAAGAAAACTCTCCATTGTTTCTACATCATTATTATTTAATCTTTAACAAACAGATCAACAAACATAAAACATTCAGTGGAGTAACCACAATGAAAAGCATGACAAAAATAGCACTCATCACAGCAAGTATCATCAGCATAGGTGGATTGACTGCATGTCAATCTAGCACTACCTCTAAAGATAATTACGGTTCGCCTATGATGGGACAGCATAAAGGTGATCGCCATATATCCCCTGAACAGCGTGAGCAAATGCAACAAATGCGTGCTCAACATAAAATGATGCGAGAGCAAATCAAAAAAGCGTGTGATGGAAAAACTGTTGGAGAAACCGTTCAAATCAATGCTGGAGATAAAACTCTTAATGGTACTTGTAGTATCGTGTTCAAGGCTGACCGAAAAGCTATGCATGAGATGAAACATGAGTTACGTCATGATCAAAGTAGAATGATGTATGGTCATCGTGGTGAAAAACGTATGCAAGAAATGACTACAGAACAACGTGCTGAAATGAAGCAACAATTTGAGCAAAAACGTGCTGAACGCCAAGCAAAATGGGAAGCAATTCAACAGGCTTGTGTTGGTAAATCAAATGGACAAGCGATTCAAGTCAAAATGGGTGAAAAAACTATTAATGGAACTTGTGTAGTCAGATTCAAAGTACAAAAACCAACAGAAAACTTACAATCTAAACAAATACCCATGATGAATATTGATAAAGCGTCTTAATCCTATCGCTTGTAATTTTCATGATAAAAAGGCACTCTTAATAAGTGCCTTTTTTATTTGACATATATTTTTACGATTTTGACAGTTTGTTGCATTTTTTTAACCACAAAATACATATATTTTATAAACTTAGCTAATTAATAAAAAAAATCTTTGACTTTACAGTCACAGAGAAACAACGTAGTTATCTTGTGCCTCGCTATAAGATGTTGCACGATGTACTAGAACAAATATGTGATGTGTCCTGTCGTTGATGATACACATCTTTTATTAGGATTATAAATCTGGTTTAACCAGTATTGAGGAACCCATTATGCCGCAATACAAAGCGCCCTTACGTGATATGCAATTCGTTTTGCATGAATTATTAAATGCCGAAGAACATTACGCAAAACTCCCTGCATTCCAAGAAAACGTAAGCCGTGAGTTGGTTGATCAGTACTTAGAAGCAGCTGCAGACTTCTGTGAAAATGAACTATCTCCATTAAACCAAGTTGGCGACCGCGAAGGTTGTACTTGGAATGATGGCGTAGTAACAACCCCTACAGGTTTTAAAGAAGCATATCAAAAATATATCGAACTTGGATTCCCATCGCTTTCTGTTCCTGAAGAACACGGCGGTCAAGGCTTACCAGGTTCACTCGGCACTGTTATTTCTGAAATGGTCGGTGCTGCAAACTGGGCTTGGGGTATGTATCCAGGTCTTTCTCATGGTGCGGTACGTACTATTGAGCATCACGGTTCAGATGAACAAAAAGCTACTTATTTACCAAAACTTGTTACTGGTGAATGGACAGGTACTATGTGCTTAACAGAATCTCATGCAGGTTCTGACCTTGGTATTATTCGTTCTAAAGCTGAGCCAAATGCAGACGGTAGCTTTGCTATTTCTGGTGAGAAAATCTTTATCTCAGCGGGTGAACACGACATGGCGGACAACATTGTTCACATCGTGTTGGCACGTTTACCAGGTGCACCTAAAGGCACCAAAGGTATTTCTCTATTCATCGTACCTAAATTCAATGTTAATGCTGATGGTTCTATTGGTGAACGTAATGCAGTACGTTGTGGTTCGATTGAACATAAAATGGGAATCCACGGTAACTCAACCTGCGTCATCAATTTTGATAATGCACAAGGCTTCTTGATTGGACCTGAAAACCGCGGTTTACATGCAATGTTTACCTTCATGAACACTGCACGTATTGGTACAGCAGTTCAAGGCTTAACCGCATCTGAATCTTCTTTCCAAGGTGCACTTGCTTATGCGAAAGATCGTTTAGCAATGCGTTCACTTTCAGGTCCTAAAGCACCTGAAAAAGAAGCTGATCCAATTATTGTACATCCTGCTGTTCGCAACATGCTTATGACTCAAAAAGCATTTGCTGAAGGTGGTCGTGCATTAGTTTACTTCTTATCTCAATATGCAGACGTTGTAGAACAAGGTTCTACAGAAGAAGAACGTAAATTCGCTGATAACATCTTGTCTTTACTTACACCAATCGCCAAAGCATTCTTAACTGAAACAGGTTCAGAATCTGCGAAGCATGGCGTGCAAGTTTTTGGTGGTCACGGCTTTATCTCTGAACATGGTATGGAGCAAATTGTACGTGATACACGTATTGCTTGCTTATACGAAGGTACCACTGAAATTCAAGCTTTAGACTTATTGGGTCGTAAAGTATTGGGTACTCAAGGTGCAATGTTAAGAGACTTCACGAAGATCGTGCATAAATTTATTGAAGCCAACAAAGATACTGCTGGCATGAAAGAATTTATTGAACCACTTGCTGCTCTAAATAAAGAGTGGGGTGATTTAACCATGCAAATTGGTATGCGTGCAATGCAAAACCCAGATGAAGTCGGTGCTGCTGCGGTAGATTACATGTACTTCTCTGGTTATGTCACGCTTGCATTCTTATGGGCTCGTATGGCACTTGTCGCTCAAGAAACATTAGCGACTGGTACGACTGAAGTTGATTTCTATAATGCAAAAGTAACTACTGCACGTTTCTACTTCAAAAAAATCTTACCACGTGTTCGCTCTCATGTAGACGTGATCGCGGGTGGCTTAGAGCCGTTAATGTCTTTAGATGCTGAACACTTCGCATTCTAAAAAACTGTACCCTTGAGTACAGAAAAAGAAAAAGGACAGTCATAGCTTTGGCTGTCCTTTTTCTTTATAAATACACATAAATATTGACCCTTATTCGTCTAACATGCCCATGAAGCATTGCTTAGACTCACGAATATGATCTAATTTAAACAAAATCAGGTGTACAATCATGCCAATTTATAATGCGCCCCTTGCGGATATGAAGTTCATCCTTAACGATGTATTTAAAGCAGAACAATTCTGGCAAGCAAACGAAAAACTTGCACATGTTGATGCTGCCACTGCTGAAGCCATTCTTGAAGAAATGGCGAAATTCGCTCAAAATGTTACCTTACCGCTCAATCGTACAGGTGATGAACAAGGCGCACATTATGAAAATGGTGCAGTCACCACACCTGCTGGTTTTAAAGAAGCATTTCAACAATATGCAGAAGGTGGATGGATCGGTTTAGCGGCTGATGAAGAATGGGGCGGTCAGGCTATGCCAAAAATGCTGACTGTACTTGCAGATGAAATGCTCTTTGCAACCAATCCCTCTTTTATGCTCTACCCACTGCTTTCAGTTGGTGCAGGTATGGCATTAAACAGCTATGCATCTCAAGAACAAAAAGAAACGTATTTACCTAAAATCTATTCAGGTGAATGGTCTGGTACCATGTGTTTAACAGAGCCACATGCTGGAACTGATTTAGGTATTATTAAAACTAAAGCTGAACCAAATACAGATGGCACTTATAACATTACCGGTACAAAAATCTTCATTACTGGTGGTGATCATGACCTTGCTGAAAATATCATTCACTTAGTTTTGGCCAAAACACCTGATGCACCTGCAGGTTCTCGTGGTATTTCATTATTCATCGTGCCTAAATTTATGGTCAATGCCGATGGTTCTTTAGGTGAGCGGAATACTGCTGGCCCAGGTTCTATTGAACATAAAATGGGGATTAAAGCTTCTGCGACTTGTGTGATGAACTTTGATGCTGCAAAAGGCTACCTAGTAGGCAAAGAAAATGAAGGTTTAGCTGCCATGTTCGTCATGATGAATTACGAACGCTTATCTATGGGTATTCAAGGCCTCGGTGCTTCTGAATATGCCTATCAAAATGCAGCACAATATGCGACAGATCGTGTACAAGGCCGTAGCGTTACTGGCGTAAAATCACCAAACAAACCTGCAGATAGCATTCTGGTACATGGTGATGTACGTCGTATGTTACTCAATGCACGTGCCAATAACGAAGCATCTCGTGCATTTGCAGTGTATGTAGGTCAACAATTAGACATCACTAAGTTCTCAACAGATCCTAAAGCAATCGCTGCGGCAAATAACCGTGTTGCCCTACTGACTCCGATTGCCAAAGCTTATTTAACAGATACTGCTTTTGATGCTGTTATCGATGCACAAATGGTCTTTGGTGGGCATGGCTATATCCGTGAATGGGGTATGGAACAATGTGTTCGTGACCTACGTATTGCACAGATTTATGAAGGCACCAACGGCGTTCAAGCTCAAGATTTAATTGGTCGTAAAACCATTAAATGTAAGGGTGAATTCATTGCTGAATATATTACAGAAATTCGTGATTTTGCCAACGAATTAGACACTGATTTGAACTTCATTAAAGATGCAACCTTAGATGTTGTCACTGAAATAGAAATGATCACCCAACACATTTTGGAACGCGCACAGGAAAATGCAGAATTCTCGAATGCCGCTGCTGTTGATTATTTACATGCAGTGGGTCTATTAAGCTTTAGCTATATGTTCGCAAAAATTGCCAATGCAGCACAAGCAAAAGAAGGTGAGTTTTATCAAAATAAGCTTGCACTAGTACATTACTTTATTCAACGTATCCTACCTGATTTAAGTTCACGTATTATGAAGATCAAAGCTGGTTCAGAAGTCATTATGAACTTCAGTGAAGATTATTTTATTAACCAAGCTTAAACTCTAGTTATGTAAAAAACGCCTGTCATTTCAGGCGTTTTTTATTATTTTATTAAGGATAATATTTCCTGATTACATTCGACATTTCAGGATTAGAATTGTCTAAAGCATTTGATATCTTCTGAATATCTGTTTCAGAACGATTCTGGCTCACTTTAAATTTACCGACAATGGATGTAATTTCAATTTCAAGTGCTGCAATTTTTTCTAATTGTTCTTCAAAAATCTTCTGGTGCATCCGTCATTCTCCATGGCTTTTCTTGCATAACCTCATGATTACGGGTTAAGCGTGCCAATACACCACGTAAATATTTTTCATCATCTATACGCCTAGCCATACCCTTTACATGCACAACACGATAATTCCATGTCGGAACAACCCGATGGTGCCGTTGTTTTCCTTCGTACCAACGGGGTGAAATATAACTTTGTTCGGCTTGAAAAATAACATAGGCAGATTTTGCTTGATCTAACAAACTAAACAAGGGATGCGCTTTTGCAATATGCGCTCGTAATACTCCTAACTCACCCATCGAACTGTCCAGTTCAAAAGAAATATGATTGGCTTCTATTTCCCCTTCATTAATTATGACTAAGCTACCTAATGGATAATTGAGCATGAGTCTAAATAGCTCATCTTCATTTTCTTCTAAAAAGTGGGTTGGTAAATACATGATAGACGTGCTCTATCATCGCTACTATTTTGAATTTTGCTATAAAGAACTTAACATTTTTTATGCTCACTATAAATCTGCATCAATTTTAATATTTTCTTCATGTGCATGAAATTTGCATGCTCTTAACTAAATTGAGTTACAGTCATCCAATAACGAGGAGGGAAATATGAGCAATAAAGACCCACGAATTGAAAAAATAGAGAGTTTACTTGATCGCTTTGGTAATCTTGCGGTAGAAGCCTTTCACTATATCGCCTTATTTATTATTGGCTGTATGATCGCATGGTCAGCTATTCATACCATTATTGAAATTTTAACAGTAAAACAATATGCAACGATTGATGATATTTTATTAATTTTCATTTATCTAGAATTGGGTGCAATGGTTGGAATTTACTTTAAAACCAACCATATGCCAGTGCGTTTTCTGATTTATGTTGCTATTACAGCACTGACCCGATTACTAATTTCAAATATTCAACATGAGCATAAAGCCAGTATGGATTTAATCCTTATCACTGGTTCTATTCTCATTCTAGCCATCGCGATTTTAATTGTAAGATATGCCTCATGGAATTATCCGTCTGTGGTTCGAGATAAACACATGAGTAAACCATTGGCACATGGTAAAACACCTCGTCCAGAGGATGATGAACTCGCATAAAAATACAGCTTTAGCTAATGCGATTCGCCTAAATATTTTCCATCAAATTATCGTTACACCTCAGTATTCCCTCTTTGCAAAGAGGGAATACTTGAATCATCTGATACTAATCGATTGTGCTTATGTCTTCTCTTTAAAGGGCAATCTTATTATTAGGCCAGATGGAATAATGCAATAAAATCTAAACGAATCAATCTTCAGGTTTTCAACTTACTTTCAAAACTATCCAGCAACAATCAGTTAATACATACTGAGCTAATCTCTACCATTTAATAAAACTTGAGCGATGAATCCTGTAGCAAGGCCGGCCAATACAAAATGATCAAGCATTTTCAAATATCAACGATCATTAGGTACCTGTACATAACGACCATTTTGGAAAATCCAATGCATTCCCACCTGCGGATCTGGTAAACCATAGCGTCGCCAATCGCTAATTAGCGTATATCTTGAACTTTCAATTTTAGAGTTTGCATCACCATTAACAAAGCCATGGCTTTCAGTCCGAGATTCTGTACGTGTTGGAAACTGGTCGTTATAAATAATCGTGACACCATTTTGAGGCGGATATGCTGGGTAGCTTGGATAACTTGGGCTCGGATACGGAGGAGGCCCCCAATGAGGTGGTCTTTGATTTAATGGTGGTTGAATAGGATATTCCTGTGTAAATGGATGCCCATAGGGATCCGCATAGCCCTGATATGTTGTGGTATATGGATATTTATGGGGTTGTTGCCGTTCAACACCACGATAATTCCCCCAATCTTTTGCATCAGCCATGGCTAAGGTAGATCCCCCTGTAATCAACAGAGTTAAAGCTGTCAAAATAAATATTTTTTTCATGACATTACCTATATTAACCATTCACAGAGTTAGTTTAATCTTAAATTCAAGATAAGTAATGAATAAATAATATACAAATTATATTTTCAAACAGAGCACAAGGCTGCTGAGCTTCAATTTAAACAGACATATCTGTTAACATACCATTTTAACCTTATGGATGCTGTATCGTGGCTGAACTGAGTTTTGACCGTCTACATCAATTTTTTTGCAAAGTTCCAAGCATTCAAGAATCTTTGATTGATAGTTATGGTTCAGATGGAAAACACACCTGGTGGTTTAAATTCCAAATTAATGTTGAGCATCCATTGGCTTGGCAAACTGTGCAAGAACTTGGTCACGTACTCAATTATATTTCTAAAAACGAACGGTTACCGACACAATTTCTCCCAGTTTCACCACCACCCTATATGAATGGTGAAGCCAAGTATTTCTTAGCTTGGGTAATTCAGTGTAATCATGCTGAGTTTAGCCCTGATGTTGTTTGCGATTGGTTAGAAGCGCGATTACCAAGTCCTGTTGAAGATGAAACGCAGTGGAAAATAAAAACTGATTTAAAAGAATTAGACCAAATTGCAGATAAAGATTTAGACGCATTGATCCCACCCAATCCGCAATAAATAGACAATAAAAATCCCTCAAAAATGAGGGATATCTATTAAAATTAGCGTCATCATCCTGTTGGCTCTAATTTAAAAAGTCGACAAACCACTCCATTCCATAAAGCGGTATACGCCATACTTCAACTTCGATTCATCTGCATATGTGGCATAATCGACACTAATTTTTCGGCCATTTAAGTTCGACCACGCTGTATTGAAATACTGATTTTCATCTAGGAATACTTGTTGTTGCGGTGTTCCAACGACGCGTAAATCAGTTTCCAAATTATAGTTTTTCAAATTACGTGCTGTAAAATTTGCAGAGCCTAAAATCATTTCAGCAGATTGTGCATTGCGTTTTACAATCATCTTGCTATGGCACTGTTCACCTTGAGTATTACACCAACGCACATCAATACCTGCATCATGTAATTCTGAAGCCACCTGACGGTTTGGAATACCATTTTTTTGACGACCAAATGCATCTTTATTCGGATCAAGTAATACCCTTAATTTTACACCACGCTGTTTTGCATCAATCAATTGCTTCACAATTTGATGCTCTGATAAATAGAACATTGCTAAATCAATTTGATCATTAGCTTTTGCTGTTTGCAACAGATTTAATACCGCCTTATAAATGGCTTTTTCAGTTAAAACTTGCACTTGTGGATCTGTAGCTACACCATCAAAATCTCCCATGACAACAAAAGGCGTATCTCCACCTGACATCTGCGCTACAGGCTGTTCAGATTTTAAAACATCAATTGCCGTTGGGCCTGAGACCCATAATGCAACATTTGAATGGCGTGAACTTCCATCGTGTGGATTTGCCGAAGTGACGATTGTTTGCCATCCTTCAGCAGTATCGACCACAATGGTTTTACGGTGATTTGCTTTAAAATTAAATAAATTTAAATAGCTACGAATGGTAATTTTTTCTTGACCAAAAGGATTCGATAACCAGCCTTTTTGTGGATTATTCCCCACATCCTGACAACATAAATACCAAAACCCAGACCATGCTGGGTTTGAAGCACGCAGCGGTATCAGATTAGTTTCAATTACATCCACGCCCCCTTGACGTAATTGACGATATTGCTCAGATAACACGCCCCCATAAACTGAATTAATAGGATCGGTAATAAACTTAATTTCGAGGGTTGGATTCACCACTTTTTGATTAACCAATGCATCAATCAGTTGTTTCGTTAAAGCTCTTTGCTGAGCTTGAGAGCTGCCGACTTCTTGATTAAATAAAAACATATCAATCACAATGGTGCTTTTGGCTTCGCCGATCAGCTTCAATATCTGATTGAAAATTTGATGGTCGAGTTGTTGCTGACCTTGAGCATCAATATAGGTTTGATCTGCAATAAATTTCACCTTCGCATGATGTAATGGACCAGCATAGTCCAAACCTTCTGGCAAAGGCTTATAGACCTGATAGGCGGCAGATGCGAAATAACCTAAAGCTAAAACACTCAAAATCGCACCGAAGTAACGGCGGCGTGACCAATTCAGCTTATTGTGAATTTTATTAAAGATACGCATAAAACAAGACCTAATCTAATATGTCCAGACTAGGTCTTATCTCTTTATTTTTCAATCATGATTTGGTGAAAGAATGCAAATGCTTAAAATTTAAAATCTACACCGATCACAAAGTTACGCCCCATTTGTGGAATATTGGCTAAGAAAGAACTATGTTCATAGACCATTTCATCTAGTAAATTATTGGCATTAAAAAATACTCGTGCTTCCTGTTTACCTAACAGTGGATACTTATAAGCCACACCAACATTGACCATGTTATAACCCTGCGTATCCGTTTCATATGCTGCAATATCATTTTGCTTAAACACATGTGCATACTCTGCCGAACCTGACCAATGATCATCAAAATCAGCATTGACTCGTGTTCCTAAACGACCAGCTGGTATACGTGGAGCATTCTCAGCATCAATTTTGCCGCGCACATAATCCCCAAATAATCCGACTTTATAGATTGGTGACCATTGATAAGCTACTTCAGCTTCAGTGCCATAAAACTTGGCTTTATCTTGAGCGTACTGAATTAAACGGAAATCTTTATATTGATCAAGAGTCTGCGCATAAATGTAGTTATCAAACCAATTATGATACAGATGAACATGATAGCTCAGTTTTTCAGCATCATAATGCAGCCCTAACTCCACATTATTAGATTTTTCTTTATCTAAATCTTGATTACCCAATTCGTAAGTATTGGTGGCAAAGTGTTTACCATCCGCATAAAGCTCTTGTGCCAATGGCAAGCGCTCTTGATGTGAGCCTACGAGTGATAACTTATAATTCGGAGCAAACTCCCAGTTCACTGCACCTGAATACGAGAAAGCGTGTCCATCGAAATCTTTTTGTGTTGAATCTATTTCAATTTTTTGCTGATCTAAACGTGCACCCAATTCAAAATGCAGATCATTCCACTGTTTATGCTCTAAACCAAAGACACTATATTTTTGAGTTTTATTCGGAGCAAGAATCGCCTCTTCACCTGAAATGTCTAGTTTTTGTTGGCTGGCTTGAATCCCAATCACACCTTCCCAATCTGCAACGGGGTTATGAACCAACTCTAAACGTCCTTCATAGCCTTTACTCTTAAAGGTGGTCATTGCTGTGCCAGCTTCAATTTCATCATGTTGATAATCGGTATAACTGGCTTGTGCTCGTAATTTTTTGAAGCCTGCAAGTGGATTATTCAATTCAGAACGGAAATCATAACGCTCCGTTTTTAAATCAATCCAAGGACCTGCTTCTGCATGCTCATGCTCAGAGTTTGTAGTTGAATCTGTACCACATCCAGTTAAAGTTAGGCGGGTTGGACTCAGTTGGCAACTTTCATATTCATGGCTATGTCCAGGTAAACCATATTGATCTTGTCTATTGCTATACGATACACCAGCAAAACCACGCTCACCAATCCACGACAACCCCACATTCACATTGTCTGAGCCCGAAAAGGTATTACCGACACGACGTTCTTTATTGGTATGTGTATGGTCACCATGTTCTTCCGTTACACTATAATTGGGTGCAATATAATCATTGGCATCTCGTGTTAAACCTTCAACCCGTAAAGCCACATTTGAACCAAGACCAACGGTGATCCCTGCATGAGCAAGTTTTTCATCATTGCCGGTGTTATAGCGCACACCAACATCTCCCTCATAACCATTTTCAGGCATTTGGGTGGCAATTTTGCTATCTGTCACATTGACCAAACCACCGACTGAACCAGCACCATACAGCAAGGTTGATGGTCCACGAATCACTTCAATCTTGGTTGCAAGTTGCGGATCGACAGTAACAGCATGATCGGGGGATAAACTCGAAACATCCATAGTTTCGGTTGCATTCTGTGTAACTTTAACCCGTGCCCCTTCTTGACCACGGATAACAGGACGGCTTGAACCTGCACCAAAACTATTAGAACGTACGCCTAATTCATCTTTTAGTACTTCACCTAAAGTACTTCCGGCTTGTTGTAATTGTTGTTGATCTACAGTTTGATCTGCAACCCCAAAATCTGTATCAGATTGATCTAAAGGATGTGCTGAAACTGTAATCGTTGCCAATTGCTGCACTGGATCATTTGAGTCTTCTGCCCACAAAGACGTTGAAAAAATTGCTGAAATTGAAAGTGTCAGAACACTTTTAGAAAATGACATGAATTGCTCTCTAAGCTCAGTATTTTATTAAAATGTAATACTATAACATTTCATTTTAATTGCAATAAAAAACATTCTCCTGTCTTCATTTTGTTTAAACTACAGCATGACAAAGTCACTGTTTTATTTTTTAAAGTTTTAAATGCCTTTTACGATTTCACATGCTGTACTCGCCCCTCCCATCGCTAAATTAACGGGCTATCGTTTACCTATTGCTGCTTTAGCGATTGGAACAATGACCCCTGATTTATATCGTTTATTTACCACCGCAGATTATAATTTTACACATCAATGGCAAAGCTTAATTTTTCCAAATTTATTTATTGCTCTTGGTTTTTGCTTATTGTGGTATTGCCTATATAGACCGGTTGTTTTTCGATTGATCGGTTTAAAAAAACCGCTCAACTTAAATAGTCTTGACAAAACGATAGAATTTTTACTCAGCCTAATCATTGCCACCATTGTAGGAATTGCCACACACCTGATTTGGGATGGCTTAACCCATTCCGATTTTAGAACCTTTGCCTTTGAAGATTTTCTCAATAGTCCTGTCTATTTTTGGGGATATAGCTATCCAATGCATCGCGTACTACAAATTGGTAGCTCAGTTTTAGCTTTACCTTTTTTGTTCTGGATGTCTGTACATTATTATTTTAAATATAAACAAAATCAGCCCATTAATAACCAAATTAAAGTGTATGCACTACTGTTATTTTTAATCACGGGCTTAAGTGGTACTGTTTCCTATTTTCATTTTTCACAGCAAGTTCAATCAAATCCAATGGTGAATGACCTGTATTGGTATCTTGGAAAATCCATCAATCAGTTTACTCAAGCTGCGCTGATTAGCTTTAGCTTCGGTTGCCTCATTTTCTTATTTTTAGACCGAAAACATCGACTTGGCTAATTTTTAATGGCAGTGTTTACACTTCCTACATGATGAATCACGTAAAAACTGATTGAAATTCCATGGTTTTTTGATCTGCTCCTTGTGACAAAATTCTCAAAGAGGCATAATCCATCATTCAGAGGCGGTACGCTGTTTACGTATACGCTTGCCTTAACCCATATAGTTGGATGTTTTACGCTATGATGCGAACTCATTACTGCGGTACTTTAACCGAAGCTCAAATTGACCAAACCGTTACCTTATGCGGTTGGGTACATCGTCGCCGTGACCACGGTGGTGTTATCTTTCTTGATATGCGTGACCGTGATGGTCTAGTACAAGTCGTAATTGACCCAGATACCCCAGAAGCATTCTCTACCGCAGACAAAGTACGTTCTGAATTCGTACTTAAAATTACAGGTCGTGTGCGTCGTCGTTATGAAGGCACTGAAAATTCAAATATGGTCAGTGGCCAAATTGAAGTTTTAGCAAAAAACATCGAAGTACTTGCTGCTTCTGAAACTCCACCATTCCCATTGAATGATGAAAATACCAATATTTCTGAAGAAGTACGTTTGAAATATCGTTTCCTTGATATTCGTCGTCCAGAAATGCTTGATCGTTTACGTTTCCGCTCTAAATTGACGAATCTCATTCGTAACTATTTCGAAGAAAATGGTTTCTTAGACGTTGAAACACCTATTTTGACACGTGCAACCCCTGAAGGTGCGCGTGACTATTTAGTGCCAAGTCGTGTATCGAATGGTAGTTTCTATGCACTGCCACAATCACCACAGTTATTTAAACAACTGTTGATGGTTGGTGGTATTGATCGTTATTACCAAATTGCAAAATGTTTCCGTGACGAAGACTTACGTGCTGATCGTCAGCCAGAATTCACTCAGATCGATGTTGAAACATCGTTCATGAGTGACGATGACATTATGGATTTGATGGAAACTTTAACTATTAAAATGTTCAAAGAACTTTTAAATGTGAATTTCGACAAATTCCCACGTATGACTTATGCAGATGCAATGCGTGACTATGCTTCTGACAAGCCAGATATGCGTATTCCTTTGAAATTGGTTGACGTTGCAGACATGATGCAAGACGTTGAGTTCAAAGTATTCGCAGGTCCAGCTAAAGATCCTAAAGGTCGTATTGTTGCTCTTCGCGTTCCAGGCGCTGGTGCATTACCACGTAGCCAAATCGACGAATATACTAAATTTGTGGGTATCTACGGTGCGAAAGGTTTGGCTTATATTAAAGTCAACGAACTTGAAAAAGGCATCGAAGGTCTACAGTCTCCAATCGTTAAATTCATCGAGCCAATCGTACTTGATTTATTAAAACGTGTTGGTGCTGAAAATGGCGATATCGTATTCTTTGGTGCGGACAAAGCTAAAGTTGTAAACGATGCAATGGGTGCTTTACGTATTAAAGTCGGTCATGACATGAAAATGTCGACTACAGAGTGGGCTCCTCTTTGGGTTGTAGACTTCCCAATGTTTGAAGAAACTGATGATGGCAAATGGACTTCTGTGCATCACCCATTCACGCTACCTAAATCAAGCGTTGAAGAAGTGAAGAACAACCCAGGTGCTGCACTGTCTGTTGCTTATGACATGGTATTGAATGGTACTGAAGTTGGTGGTGGTTCACTCCGTATCTTTAACTTAGAAATGCAACAAGCAATCTTTGCCGCATTGGGTATTTCTGAAGAGGAAGCGGAAGAAAAATTTAGCTTCTTACTCAACGCATTACGTTACGGTGCACCTCCACATGGTGGCTTGGCATTTGGTCTAGATCGTTTGGTCATGTTGATGACGGGTGCGACTTCAATTCGTGATGTGATTGCATTCCCGAAAACTAAAACTGCGGAATGTCCATTGACTCAAGCTCCTGCACCAGTTGAACCAAATCAATTGCGTGATTTAGGTATTCGTTTACGCGAAAAACCTAAAGCAGAAGAAAAACAAGTTTAAGGCTTAATTTTCTTTTCAAAAAACCCTGCATATGCAGGGTTTTTTATTGCTCTATTTTAGAATATGCTCAAATAAAATGACTTAAAGAAATCAAATGAAAATTATCCATTATATAAAAAACAATCTCTAATAATCTGGATGCTTTTAATCTCTCTAAATGCAAAAATATGCTATACCTTCCATGTTTGACATTTCGCAAACGTAAAGCTGTATCAACTCTTCTCTTACTTATTTTGATCTTGCCGATTTCAATAGAACTCCTACATTTGAGTAGAAGTATTAAATTAAATTCATTGGTTTGTCAGAGCTCATTGAACAATATCAATCAACCCATCTCCTCCCTTACTGCAACGCGCTAGAGTATTTTTCAGCCAAAACTTCCATCTCACTTTCGAGTCTAATCATTTAACATGTAATACCGTACAATTTTTATCAAACTATCCTTCTTTTTATTCTCTCCCTCCTCTCATTCAGCTATTTATATATTTTACCAAATCACGAATCAAAAACTTGAAGTAGGATTTATTCAAATAATTAACAACTTTCTGTCAATACTCTGAATCAAGATCTTCAAAAAATGATTAATATCGCACCTGAACCGTACATTTGGTCATATAAACGTTTCCGCAATTCCCTAGGCATTCCAACATACACAATAAATAGATTTTGCTGATATTCTTTCGCTTATGATATTGAATTGAAAATTAGGCCGGATCGTATTTTTATTGAGATAAATTCTCAATACTGGCATAATAGTGTGGTTAATTTTATAGGTGAATTCCCTCATGGCTATGCGTCCTGAAGTCCGTCGTCATACAATTGTTCTTATTGCTTTCGCAATTATTCAATGGGGTTTTATGCGCTATATCATTAGTCATCAAGTCTTTAACTTAGATACTTCGGATCGTATTTTATATTTTTGCTTAAGTAGTTTTGGCGGGGCTTTCTTAATTTTTGGTGCACTCATTTATATGATTATTAAGGGTAATGCTGAAGAATAAAGGGCTATCTAAAGAATCATGACCACATTTTCATTTTTACGGTTTATCCCTCTAAGCGTCTTACAGCTATTGGCTAGATTAATTGCCTTTTTTATTAATACTCGCCCCCAATCAGGTATGTTATGGAAAGTGCGAGTCAATCTATCTTTAGCTTATCCAGAACTATCAGAACATGATCGCAAACGACTCGCGCGCGAAAGTGTCATAAAACAATGTTTGTCTTATGCAGAGTCACTCAAATGCTGGGCGATGCCTCCTGAATGGAGTCTCAAGCAGATACATACTGTGCACCATCTCGATGTACTGACCAATGCATTAAAAGACCCTAAAGGTGCTTTAATTATTATTCCTCATTTAGGGACATGGGAAATGATAAATGCTTGGATACATCAATATGGTACCCCCACAATTATGTATAAGCCGATGAAAGATCCCAATATTAATAATTTCGTACTTGAGGCCCGTCAACGCCTCAATGCCTCACTGGTGCCAACAGATGCTACTGGAGTAAAAGCATTATTTAAAAACCTAAAGCAAGGTGGCTTTAGTATTATTTTACCCGACCATGTTCCCCACCCCTCAGGTGGCGTCTTTGTACCATTTTTTAATACTAAAACCCTGACTAGTACTCTTGCCAGTAAAATGGCACAAAAAACACATTGCCGTTTGGTCGGTCTAAGCTGTTTTCGTCGTGAAGATGGTGCAGGATTTGATATCTATTGTGATAATTTAGATGATCCTGAGCTGTACCATGCAGATATTGTTGTTGCCACAACTGCTTTAAATAAAGCGGTCGAATACATTATTAACCGCTCTCCTGCAGATTATATGTGGGGCTATAAACGATTTAAATACTTAGAGAATAAAGAAAATATATACAAAAAAACCTGAGCACTTATTGAAACTTATAAGTGATCAGGTTTAGATTTTTAATTATTTAAATTTCATTCTAATGATGATTTGTCCATGAAGTTGTTGATATCGGAAATTTATAAATTTTAACAATTCTAGAAATGGCCTAGAAATTTCACGTTTAACTTTCTGAACAAAACTTATTTTAGGCTTAATAATTTTTTCAACTTCACCTTTACGTACACGACGGTCATCTTCTAAATGACTTGGAAATTTTTCATGACATTTATTCAATATGAAGTCCTGAATACATAATGCTGGGACCATTTGAAAAATACGATCATTCCCTTGCAACATATAATCATTAAAAACGATATGATCGATAGGAATTAACTTCTTATATTTTTTAATAAATTTTAATAAATTAGCAGCCCCATTATTCGATAAAATATATCCACCACATCCCATATGCCTACTCTTCAAAACAGCAAGCTTACGTTGAGCTATGGAAATATCATCTTTATCATTTAATACCGTAATATACCGATAGAATGCTTCTAACTTAATAATATTATAATCTTTGGGAATCCAGCTTGGATCTGAAAGAAATGTCTTTGCTTGGCTTCCCAAATAAATATCATCTTCAAAAATAGCAATATAATCTAAATTATCATCAACAGCTTTTTTCCATAATGCGACATGACTTAATAAGCAAGAAACTTCACTTTTTTTTAAATCAGTTGCTGTTAGATCTAGACCTAACTCCCTCACCATGCTTTCCATCGTTTCAGGTACCACGGCATCAAAGAATTGAAATTCAATATCTTGACGCCCAAATTCAGCAGAAATATGCTCTCTACGTTTAACAGCTGTAGATAAGCTAATCACAAAGTTTTTCATATTTAAATAAGCGTATAGCTCCGATGTTGTAATATAACCATTCAGAAGGATTATCTGTGATTATTTTACAAAATAAGCTCAAAATCCTCCTCCTCTCATTCATACTTATACTGGTTTAGCCATGGCTATATTTTTATTCCACTGATTTGCAGTTAAGTTATTTTACTGAACAATTCAAATAAATTAAAAAATTCCAACTCTTTAGAATTTAAAAAATACTGCTGTAATAAAATAACAAATGGCTAAAATTTAATTATCAAACCAAATTTACCACTCACTCTGCCACTCAGAGTCCCAATGATAAATCCAAAATCAAAACTATCTTCTTAATTTTAAATTCACAGCACTTACCACTTAATAAATATTTAAAAAAATAAATTTTATCAATAAGTTAACAGATTAAATACGATCTTTTAATGAAGGTATTTTTAGCCAAAGAATTTACGGCCTAAACAGCCTGCTTAAAAAATGCTTAACCATTGCTTAAAATATGCTAAAATTTGTACTTTAGCTCTACTTTAAAGTCCAAACCGTATTTCCTATATTAAAAATACAAGCAGGATAACTGATTTAAGGTTGCTCGCTAAAATAAAAAGTTTTTATCATTTTTTAAATTAAAGCGTACCAGCAAATGACTCAAGACGTAATCAAAATTTTTATTGGCTGTGATCCGAATAACTGTGATTTAGAACAAATGATGGTTCTAGATTATAGTATTCGCAAACACACTCAGCATAATGTTGAAATTATCTGGATGCAGTTGAGCCATAATTCGAATAGCCCTTGGTATACCCATCAAGAAACAGCGACAGGTTGGTCTACTGAGAAATGGGCGACTCC
Source organism: Acinetobacter sp. ANC 4648 (assembly GCF_002135345.1). GTDB lineage: Bacteria > Pseudomonadota > Gammaproteobacteria > Pseudomonadales > Moraxellaceae > Acinetobacter. Next base: position 81,999 of record NZ_NEGI01000001.1, read on the forward strand.
ATTCTCTGGCTTCCGTTGGGCTATCCCAGAATTGTGTAATTTTGAAGGTCGTGCAATTTATATGGATACAGATGTTCTGGTCCTGTGTGATATTTCAGAATTATGGAACCATTCCATTAGCGATGATGCTATGGTCATTGCTAAAGGTGATAAAAGTTCCGCACGTTTATGTACGTGTGTTTGGGACTGTGAAAAAGCGAAACAGTACCTTCCATCCCTCAAAAGTTTGCAAGCCGACCCAGATGGTCATAAAAAATTAATGCAACTTTTAAAAGATCAACCTCATTTAGCACACCCGTACAACAACTCATACAACTGTATTGATGGTGAAAATTTAACCATTGATCAAATTAAAGTATTGCACTATTCAGATATGGGAACACAATTTACCCATCAATATGCAATTCCCAGATTAGAAGCATCTAACCAGAAACACTGGTTTGATGGCAAAATCCTGCCACATCCTAGACAGGATCTTTCTGAGCTATTTGACCAATATTATAATGAAGCTTTAGCGGCTGGATATACACCAGAGAGCTATAGCGTGAGTCCATTCGGTAATTTCAAAAAAGCATCTCAAATTAACTATCAAGGTAATAAAGTAACTCGCCCCGAATCAAGCTCTTGGATATCAAAATTCTTTAATCAATTTAAGTCTAAAAAAAATAGATTTTCTTTAGATAATTAATTTTTTAGAATCAATATTATAAAGAATTTTGAATAATTTAAAAAAACTGAAGTAACGAAATTTACTTCAGTTTTATATTACTTTTTTTAATGAGAAAATTTTCGTGAATAATTTTTTTACTCATTCTATTTGTAGAAATTTTTTTAAATTTTTCTATAAAATCACGCATTCTGCTGCACTTAGACACAATCGAATGTATTGGCCTTTATTTCGTGTCGAAAGAGATAATGAAGGTACCTTAAACAAAGTTTACTTTCAAAACATCCTGATTGCTGATAATACTATTTTAGAAAAAACCAATAATAATACAGCAGTATTAGTCGCAACAGGCCCCTCTATAAAAACCATTAGTCCTGAAGTTTTTAAACAAACATCTTGTGACTATATTGGTGTAAATGGTGCTATTTCATTAGATATTCAATTTCAATATTATGTGATTATTGACCACAACTTCACAACCAAAAGATTTGACTTGGTTTTAAAAGTACTTCAAAGTGATTTGATTCTTTTTATAACGCCGAAGTGTTTAGATTTAATTCTAAGAAGAGTTAAATTCAAAGATATCACATGTAAAATCAAAGTAATTGAAACTATTACAGAAAATATAATTACAAGTTTGTTAGCAGAAAAACAAGTGGAAAATAAAAATACGAAGCACTATTTTTATCATAATGAATATGGTTTTTCCACGCGCATATTTCACTCTATTTTTGATTACTTTACCGTTGCCTACGTTGCGCTACAAGTAACTCATGCCCTTCAATATGAAAAAATTTATATTGCCGGTCTAGACATGAATGATTTTAATACACCTAGATTTTATGAAAGTAAAGATAATAAACAACCCACCATGCTAGACCAATACTCAAAAGTTATTTTTCCAGCATTTGATGCAGCAGCACAGTTTTTTAAAGAAGAAAATATAAAAGTATTTAATCTTTCAAAAACTAGTGCAATCGAATCTTTTGAAAAAAAATAGCATATTCCCCCTATCCAAAATTTATATTATTGCACTAGGGGGAGCATATTTTAACTTATTAAAGAGACGTCTAGGATTAATTTAAAATTCTAAATATCTAACAATGAACCTTTAAAATATATACCTTTTTCATAATACATTTTAAGATGATTACGTTCCTTTCCTGCGAGTTTAATTAACTTAGGATAAACTTCAGGCGGATAATTTATAGCCATATTAATCAGCGTCTTTTCTTTAACCCATCTATTCTTAACCTGATAAAAAAATGCATTTTCATCACAGTTAATCAGAGTAATACTTGGAAGCTCTACTCGCATTACTTTTTGGCATGCAACATAAGCAACTAAATATTCTAAATTACCAATTTTTTGAAAAATATCGGCATGATTTTTATCTGTCTGCCGAATAGTATTAATATAGTTTTTTGGACCTTGCTCTATTGCTCGAGACAATTCTTCAAACCATGCTTTAAAGAATGGATTATTCGCTACACTTGCCAGCAGCCAATTTTCTAATACAGGATACTGTGGATTAGTGGTATTTTTTTTACGGTAAAAAGCAAAACTATCTGTCTTTTTTTCATTCAGTAGAGTTTGAATCCAATCTAAATTTTCATAAACGATAATACTTGCATCCAACCATATTCCGCCATGAAGATAAATTAAATTAAACCTCAGCAAATCAGCCTTCTGCTGTGGGGTAGCTGAATTTAGTGCTGCAAAATTGATATCACTATACTGATTTACATTCTGTGGATTGAGGACATTAACCTCATAATCTGCATTTATACGTTTAATATTTTCAATACACTTTTCTACAAATACAGGTAAGTCACCTTCCCAATAGATCCAAATTTTTTTAGGAATCTCAATTGGCTTTTCTAAAGGATTAATCACCAAAATATCCGCATAGTTATCTATGGCTGGATTTTTGTTTCTCATTTTATATGAGTACATGATATTAAATTTTGTCAGGTAAAATATTTTCTTAAGAATTTTCATCAGTCAGACCTGAAATTGAACTTTATCTAGCCAAATCACTTCAGCAGATCAATATAGAATAAACATTAACTAGGTGTAACAATGCCATCAAAGAATCATATTCCTAACAGCATAAAAACGATCACGCCACATACGCTTTTGCTTTTTTAAACCATATGAAAGTTGACGGCCAGATTGGTCATTGCGTCGGATACTATCGGTTGCAGCAGCACCATCAATATCGCTATCCAAACCATTAGGCTTAACCACAGCAGGCCATACAGATAAGCCTTTACCATTCTGAGAAAGCCACGATTGAGCTAAATTATCCACTGGCATGTACATTTCCTTAGCATGTTCTAAGAATGCTTCAGCACCCTTTCTTGACCAAATCATCCCAATAAAACGTATCGGATAATAATAAGCACGTACCAAGTCTCGCCCTTCAAAATGAAATAGTTTTTTAGACATTTTATTTTTTTTAGCGCCTAAATTCATCGCATACCAATCAACATCAGGATTTTGATATAACCATTCAAGCATTGCATCTACTGTCACTTTAAAGCCATCTAAAAGACGAATATCATCTTCAACCACGATCAGATAATCTGAATCTGTGCTTAAAAATTTCTTTAAACACCCTATATGACTTAAATAACATCCAAGTTCAGAGCTAATTAAACTCCGGCCCATTATCTCTATGGCTTTTTGATCGTTATAATTTTCAAAACTCGATAAAGGTTTTCCACGACCATCTACAGCAGCAAAACGCGTAAAAGGCACTTGTTCAGAGTTCAATTGTTCAGTCGCACTTTTTAAGCGTTCATCGCTGCCATCTAAATTAATCAGGTAGGTTTCTACTTTCATCATGCGACTTTACTCTTCAATTCTTTCGGCAAAAATTCGCCAAACTTATCTATCATTGCATTGCGAATCAAGGCTTGTTTTGATTCAGTCATCAAATCCAAACTTTGGATACAACCATATTTAATTGCATCATTCTTTAATGCAGTTAAAAATTCAGTAATATCATCACTCGGCTTTACATATGCAACCTGTTCATCGGGTTTGAGTATGGCTTTATTTTGTTGAATACTCAGATGATTTGCCAAACCCACCGGTAAAAACTGCTCAAAATACCTAAACTTAAAACGAATTTGCTGCAATAAAACATCTGGATATTGCTTGAAATAATCTTGCAATACTTCTGTCTTCATAAAGTGAGGACGATGATGTAATGCATAGTAACGCTTCAATCCAATCATATCTGCACTCAACATCTGTGCAGTGGTAAATTTAGGTTGTTGTTGCTTACCCATCTTTTCATACAAAAATTTTCGAAAAAGATATTTTATTTTAATCAGAAAATTACTTTTCCACTGACCATAAATGATAACTTTATCATCAATGAAACAATCCGAAATTTGTGAAGTTGAGTTAATAAAAACATCATCATTTAAATAAATAAAACGATCAGCCAAGCCAGGAATATTCCACAACATCGTCTCTATGCTGAGCGAGTTAAATGTCGGCAAATTATTTTCATAACCTAAGAATAACGTACGATGATCAATCACTTTAATTTTATCTTTTGCACAAATATGCTGTGCAGTAAACTGTTCTAACCATTCTGGCTGCTGATTATCGGTCACAATATAAATTGTTCCACAATAAGGCATATATTTTAAAACAGATGCAATACAGAAATAAATTTCATCATTATTTGCAAAGCGGGTTGCACTTCCAGCATCACGAGCAACCGTGTTGGCCATATATTTCTGACGCTTTTTACTCAGTTCAGGGTCATTACCATCTACCCAAGTAATGACAATATCAACAGATGGAGTCTTTTGCATAACGCTGCTCTAACATTTGAAATTAATTTAACTGAAATTAATATGCCATCTTAACAGATCATGGTTATATTTTTCTTCTTTCATATATCGTAAAATCAATTAAAATATCTGTGCAACTTTGTCGGAAACATAGGTTAATAATGCAAAAATTTTTAATCGTACTTTTACGGTTTTTTTTCAACTACCGTCCTCAAGTATTTTTTCCAAGCACCACAATTGAGCCAATATTAAAAACAGCTGATATCAAACGTATTTCTTTTTTTATTGTTGCACATGCTGACGATATTGAACTGTTTATGGGTAAAGAAGCGCAATACCAAATACAACATAATAGTGTAGATCGGATCATCTTTATTGTATTAAGTGCAGGAGATGCCAACCGCAAAAATAGAAAAAAACCATTACGAAAAATTACATGGTGGCAAGCACGCGAACGTTCACATACTGCGGCTATTTCATCTTGGAATCAACATCGAGATGCTGTATTTGAGCAAGAAATTCAAGTCAATCAGAAATATATTACTAAAATTAGTATGGGTGATAAAATCTGCTTATACAATTTCCGCCTGACAGATGCCGATAAAACAACATCTCTAGCTCAGATTGTTCAACAACAAAGCTCAACCATTACTGATTTAACCCATCATCAAGCTTATACCTTAGAAACACTACAACAAACCCTATTAGAGCTTCTAAAAACTGAAAGTGGTCAGGCTGAATACGCCGACTTTTTTATTATGGATTGTGATGATAAGCGTAACCCAGAAGATCATAAAGACCACCAAGCCACATCATTAATTTTAATTAATATTTTAAAAGAATTACAGATTCCACATAAAAGTATGACTGGGTATTTAACCTACTCTACTCACAACAAGCCCATTAACCTTGAAGGGCAAGATCGGGACAATAGTTTTGCCACATGGAAACTAATGGGCGATGTACTTGAGTATTATGGTTATAAACGGAATGATGACCCACATCACATGCAATGGGTGGGCAAGGAATATCCGAGTTTTAGTATCATTCCCGATCAGGATACTATTGAAATTGATCGTCTAAAAAAATTATGGCAGCCAAACGCTCAGTGAGAGTCGAGTATTATTTTAGGATAACATCCCCTACTGCCATGCATCTTTAATCCAATCTGAAGGTAGAACATAACGATACCATTTTCCGCCACCACCACTAATGGCTTCAGGTGGATTAATCTCACCATGGAAAATGATGATTTTCGCATCTTTAGGTTTTACTGGTGGCTTAAAGTAAGCCAATGGAATTTTCTGTAAGCAATGATATTTATAACTTTTACACCAGTCTTTTGGCCAATAACTCAGTTTTTTTTGCTGATCGACATACCAAGACAGATATTCTTGCTCATTTCTAAATTTATGACTAATTTCATCAAAATTTTCACGGAAATACGGCAAAATTTCAGGAAAAGAACCCAGTTTAAAACGATAAACAGAACTATTTCCTGTCACACGCCACGGGCGTTTCCAATCGTGAATTACAAGAAATTCACCTGGATATGTAAAAAAATCATCAATATTATCAATAATAACAACATCTAAATCAAGGAACAGTGCATTACCTTTTAGGCCATAAAGATCAGGCTCAAAAGTTGAGAGTTTATTCCAACCACGCTCAGGTGCACCTTTGGGCAAATCTAGCGACGGTATAGGAAAGCACTGCACATTCGGATCAATACCTTCTGTACGGTCAGTTAGACAAACCATTTTAAAAGGTAAAGTTAGATGACGACTAACCATATTATAAAGACGATTAACGTATTCAGCACCGTATTTAGTGCCCCACTTCATACAGATAATAATATTATCTTCTGAAGCTTCTGATGAATCTTGCTGACTATTTAACATTTCATACTATCCAAATATTTTTTTCAGTTTAGCACTCAAGCCATGAACGAAACGATGCTTGGCGTTGGCTTTATCACTCGTCAAAAAGTTAATTTGAATAGATTGACGTTGCCCTTCATACGGAACATAGCCATGCCAGCCATGATCAACAACCTTAAATGCAACTAATGTACCTGGACCTGCATTAATTTCGTCCACATAGTTGTCCATATTTTTTTCATCATTTAAGATGCGTAAACGACCAGTTGGTGCATCCCAAGACTCATTTAAATAAATCAAAATGGTCAATAATTTTGTTTTAGAATCAGAGTGAATACGACCATCTTTTTGACGAGAATAACCACGTAAGGTAATCATCATTGGATGTTCCATAACATCTACGTCAAATTTTTCAGTCAAAATTTGACGAAATTCTTTACAATCCAATGACTTCAAAAAACGATCAAAATTAGGTTTAATTTCAACGTCTTCAATATTATAACTACCACCTTGTTCAATTTTGGGAAAATCCTGAATGACAGATTGAACCTCTGTGCTTTCCAAAGCATTTTCCACAACAAAATATGGATATGGTGAAGTAGAAACATTCGCCGCTTTTAAAGCATCTAATTTTAAAATATGGGTCATCGTTATAATTTACCGGCATGATAAAGTTAAGACAATTATAGTACAACAAATTATTTGCATTACAAAGTCACCAAACAACGCTCATCTTCATATAAAAAAAGGCGAAACATTCGTTTCGCCTTTAATCTAAACCAATCAATTTATTTGATGTAAGTCAACCAGTGTGCATATTTTGGATCTTTACCTTGAACAGCATCAAAGTAAGCTTTCTGAATTTTTTCAGTGATTGGTCCACGTGTACCACTACCAATTTCACGGTCATCATATTCACGGATTGGTGTCACTTCAGCAGCAGTTCCTGTAAAGAATGCTTCATCACCAATATAGAACTCATCACGTGTAATACGACGTTCAATCACTTCATAACCCAAATCTTTGGCAATCGTAATAACCGTTTGACGAGTAATGCCGTCTAAAGCACCGCCCGAAACATCTGGTGTATGAATTACGCCATCTCGGACTAAGAACACGTTTTCGCCAGAACCTTGGCATACATATCCCTGCGGGTCCATCAGCATTGCTTCATCATAACCCGAATGTGCAACTTCTTGATGTGCCAAAATAGATAAGGTGTAATTACCAGATGCTTTCGCTTTACACATCGTCACGTTTGGATGATGGTGTGTGAAAGAAGAAGTTTTTACACGAATCCCTTTGGTCATTGCTTCTTCGCCAAGATAAGCACCCCAACTCCATGCTGCTACAGTGGCATGAATAGTATTATCTGTCGCAGCAATACCTAATTTTTCTGAACCAATAAAGATAATGGGACGCAAATAGCAAGAAGCTAATTTATTTTCACGCACTACATCAACTTGAGCTTGTTCTAAAGTCTTTTGATCAAATGGAACTTTCATTTGATAAATTTTTGCAGAATTTAGCAAACGTTTAGTATGATCTTGGAGACGGAAAATCGCAGTACCATTTGGCGTTTCATAAGCACGGACACCTTCAAAGACTCCCATACTGTAATGTAAAGTATGCGTTAATACGTGAGTTTTCGCCTCACGCCAGTCAACCATTTGTCCATCTTGCCAAATAAAACCATCACGATCAGCCAAGTTCATGGCACACACTCCAAATTTTTATACAATTATTCACTTTCCAACGCGAACACAGCAGTTGGATCAATTAATCTTTGCCATAACTTGCAAACAACCTCTCGGGTATCGCGCCAATCTGCTGCACTGACTTGCATACTGTGGTTTGCAAGGGCTAAGCGATGGCTCTCGGCTCGTTCACTAAGATAGGCTTGAATCAGAGCAGATACATCGTTACTGGATAAGTAACCGGCTTTAGCAGCATCTTCTAAAATTCGTACATTGTCGGAATAATGGGCGAGATCTTGATTCGTCCCACTCCAGGCTAACACGACATACTGTGCCATAAATTCTATGTCAACGATACCTCCTGCATCCTGTTTTAAATGAAAAATTCCATCTTTTTTCTGCTCTTTAGAAGACCCGAGATGATCTTTCATTTTCTGACGCATTTTCAATACTTCTGCACGAACGGTCTGTTCATCTCTCGGTAAAGTCAAAATACGACAACGTAATTGTTCAAATTTATCTCGTAAAGTTTGTTCACCAGCAATTGAGCGTGCTCGTACTAAAGCTTGATGCTCCCATACCCAAGCACTCTTCATTTGATACTGTTCAAATGCCTTCAAACTAGTGACTAAAAGCCCAGCTTCACCTGATGGTCGTAAGCGTGTATCAATTTCATAAACCCGTCCATCTAATGTTTGGGTGGTCATCAATGACATAAATTTTTGCGCAACACGCATAGCAAACTCAAAACCACTAATAATTTTATGGCCATTGGTATCTGCTTGCTCATCCATATAATGAATAAACACCAGATCTAAATCTGATCCATAGCCCAGCTCAATTCCACCAACTTTACCGTAACCAATCACTACAAATGCAAGATGATCCAGTGAACATCTATTGCCTTCTGTATCTAGGGGATAGCCATGTTTTTTAGCCACCGTTTGATAAGCTAAATTTAAAGTAGCACTCACAGATACTTCAGCAATATCTGTTAAGGCATCCGAAACCTTCATCAATGGACTTTCAGCCAATACATCACTCGCAGCCACGGTGAGAACATTAGACTTTTTAAATAAGCGTAAAACCCGCATCTGATCTTCAACTTGATCTATTTCAATGCGCAGTAACTGTTGCCGTAATGAATCTTCTAAATCTTTACGCTTTGGTAATTCAAAATCCATCGATAAAAATTCATCAAGGAGTACTGGATAGTGCGTTAGCTCTTCACAAATCCATGGACTAACTGTCGCCATTTTTACTAACCGCTGTAATGCACCTTTACTTTCAATCAACATGACTAAATACACAGTCCGACGCATGACTGATTCAATTAAAGGCATTAAGCGCAGCAATGCTGTTTGTGGCTTGTCAGACTGTAAAATAACTTCAATTAAATGTGGCCAAAACTCTTTTAAACGCTGCACTGCCTTAGCGGGCAGTTTTTTAATGGTATGACCAAACCAAAACTCATGAATCAAGTTTTTAGCTTTTTCATCTAAAACTTTATCCAGTTGCTTCTCTAACTGACTAAAATTTTCAACCGTAGCATCTAAGCCTTTTTCTTTAATAAGGTGCTCAAACTGATAAATCACTTTGTCACGTTTTTGATTCAGACATGCAATGAATGCATCCCAACTCTCAAAACCCAGTGTTTCACTGATACGACACTGTAAATCTGGCTCACAGGGAAGTGACTGTGTTTGGTGATCATTTAATGCCTGAATTGCATGTTCAACACGGCGTAAAAATAAATAGGCATCCTCTAAATCAGAGACAGCCTTTTGCTCCAAAAGTCCCACCTGACCCAAATGTTGCAAACTAACTAAACATTGCCGATCTTGTAATTCTAATTTTGAACCGCCATAAATTAACTGAAAAACTTGGACAATAAATTCAACCTCTCGAATCCCACCCGCACCTAACTTGATATCATCTGCAATATTACGACGTGCCACTTCACGCTCAATCATGGCTTTCATTTCACGCATTGCTTCGAATGCAGTGTAATCGACATATTTACGAAAAACGAAAGGACGAGTCATCTCCAGCAAATCTGCACCGTCTTTACCGCCAGAAACAATGCGCGCCTTAATCCATGCATAACGCTCCCACTCGCGACCATGCTGACTTAGATATTTTTCTAGTGCAACGTGACTAATAGCTAGTGCAGAACCATCTCCCCAAGGTCGCAAACGCATATCGACCCGAAAAACAAAACCATCTGCGGTAATATGGTCAAGCAAATAAATCAGCTTCTGTCCCCAAAAGATACAGAATTGCTGTACATCAATTGATTTACGCCCATTACTTTCACCTTGTTCATCAAAAGCAAAAATTAGGTCAATATCACTGGATAAATTCAACTCTTGCGCACCCAGTTTCCCCATTGCAATTACAATCAAGTCTTGCACTTTACCTGAGTAACTGAGCGGCTCTCCATGTTTAGCCACTAAAGGAATACGTGCAAAATCTTTCGCTGCAATAATACTAGCATCAGCAAAATCAGAGAGTTCACGCGTTAACGTCACTACATCCGTCTGTTGGTTGGCATCTTGCCAAATCCAACGAAACATTAAGCGAGCACGCAACACACGAATAACACGCATCCATGTCGCTTCATCATGAATAGACAATAAGGATTGTTGTAATAGCTGCTGAATCTTTTCCGTTGAGAGTGAGCTAGCAAATTGATCAACTGCATAATCTTGTTCTAAAACAGTTTGATGTAAACTTAATACTTGCTCTGCATACTGACTTGCACGTAAAGTTTTTTGCAATTGCTCAGCGTTCATCGAAAAAGCCTACCCGTCTAAATTATGTTTTATTTATAGCAGGTGAAAACTAATTTGAGAAAAATTAATTCATTTTTATTTTAATTTTAAATCGTTATTGATGTAAATAATCTGGAACCTGCAAGACAGAATTATGCTTTGCTGCTGTTGGCAACAGTACTTTAAATGTCGTCCCCTCACCTTCTTTCGAGTGCACTGTAATTTTTCCATGATTTAAATCAATGAATTTTTTACACAATACTAGCCCCAAGCCTGTACCTTTTTCACCCGATGTTCCTTTAAAACTCACTTGAATATGCGGTTCAAAAATTGTATCTATTTGCGTTTTGGTCATCCCCAAACCCGAATCCTGAATAATAACTTCCACCCCTTTCACTAATGATCTCGCTCGAATAGAAACCTTACCAGAACCATCAATATGGGTGAATTTCAAGGCATTTGACACCAAGTTTTGAATCACAGAAGTCATCATATTAATGTCTGCAAAGACACCAATTTCGTCAGAAATATCCTCAATTAATTCAATATTTTTTTTGACTGCAAGCGTATTCAATACCCCGTAAACAATTTGAGTGACTTGTTTTAACTTAAAATGAATCGGGTGATATACAAAACGTCCACCTTCAGCTATCGCCCAATTCAACAGATTTTCTAACAAGTTATAAGTTGATTGAGTTGTATCATGTAAATATTCAGCAATATTTTGAATTTCAGATTCATCTAACGTCTCGCGCTCTTCTGCCAAAACTTCAGAAAAACCGATTAAGCCATGAAAAGGTGCACGTAAATCATGCGCAATAATTTGAAAAAATTTAGTCTTGCTTACATTTAATGCGGATTGTTGTTCGTATAATTCCTTTAATTCATCATATTCTAAACGCAGCTCAACAACATCCATAATATTCATTGCAAATTCATGTACGAGGTCAAGATTTTGATCGCTATAGAATTCATCCAGATTATCAAACAAAAGGACTTGACCTATAGACTGCCCTGCATTAATTTTTAAATCAAATGCAACAATTCTCTCATGGTCAATCCCGATATCTTGAATGTGTTGTGAAAAAGCTGAGTAATTTTCATGATGCCGATTAAGTACCGTTTCACCGATGAAATAAGGGGTTAAGTTAGCTTCTTTGTTCGCTCGAAAAGCTTTAAAACCATCATCAGACGAATACCAAATATAGGGTTCATGATGAAAAGCTAAAATTGCATATTTTGCCTGCAGAATTCCTCGTGCACATTTTAAAAATCCTTCAATGCGATTATCAGGCGTAAAAACACCAAGCAATAAAGATAATTTACATGCACTTAACTGATCTGCTTGACCAATCTCCAAGAGTTCTAACCTCATACCCGCCTCTCTAGCTATGATGAGTATTTTTATTTTTACAAAACTTACACAATCCAATATATCAATAATATTTTTAAATTAATACCGTTTAATGCAGAAGAAATATTAAGCAGAAATTTATATTAAAATAAGCTCCATAAATTTCACACTAAATATCATATTAACAACAGATTAGAGCTTACAATATCATTTGAACCTAACTTTCATCGATATACCTCAATTCATCATCTAAAACTATGAAATTTTCTTTAGACATTAAAAAACCCTAAGCCGTTTATACAAGCTTAGGGTTTATAGAATCTCATGATTCTGAATTTGGTCCCGAGGGTCGGACTCGAACCGACACGTCATCTCTGACAGCGGATTTTGAATCCGCCGCGTCTACCAATTTCACCACCTCGGGAGAGGTTGTGTGCGTATAATATCTTGTTTGATCGTGTTGTCAATGCCAAGTTAAAGCAATTGATTACTTTTAGAACACATATTATTTTTTTGATGTATAAAACATCAAAGTCAGCCATGAAATTGAAAAAAGACTATACTAAGCACAGTTTTTACTTCGCAATTTTATCGTATTCCATGATGCAACTTTCTGACTTTAATTTTGACCTCCCAGATGAACTTATTGCCCGTTATCCTTTAGAAACTCGCAGTGCTTCTCGCCTCCTTCATTTAAATAGCGATGGCAGCTATCAAGATCTTCATTTCACAGATATTTTAGATCTGTTCGAAGATGGTGACTTAATGGTGTTAAATGACACCAAAGTAATGAAAGCTCGCCTTAAAGGTAAACGTGCCACTGGTGGTGCTGTGGAAGTTTTGGTTGAACGTATTTTCAATCAAACGATTGCACATTGTCATATTAAAGCCAGTAACTCACCCAAAGCTGGTGCGGAATTGTTTATTGGCCCCGATGAAGTGAAGGTCATAGTCACAGGCCGCCATGAAAATCTATTCGTAGTCGAATTTTCGCAACCAATTTTACACGTTCTAGACCAGTATGGTCAGCTTCCAATTCCGCCTTATTTCAATCGTGAAGCAGAAGAAATAGACTCAGTTCGTTATCAAACTGTATTTAATGACCCGACCAAATTAGCCAGTGTAGCCGCTCCTACAGCGAGTCTGCATTTCGACCAAGAGTTATTAAATCAACTCGAACAAAAAGGGATCAATAAAGCTTTTGTGACCTTACATGTCGGTGCTGGTACTTTCTTACCCGTACGTAGCACCGATATTGCCAATCATATTATGCATAGTGAATGGTGTGATGTTCCTGAAACAACAGTCAAGCTTATTCAAGAAACGCAAGCTCGTGGCAATAAAGTCATTGCTGTCGGTACAACTGCGACGCGTGCTTTAGAAAGTGCCGCTCAAGCCTGTGCTGGGAAAATTGGGGCATGGTCAGGTGATACACAAATCTTTATTTATCCAGGTTATGAATTTTGTGTAGTAGATCGTTTGATCACTAATTTCCACTTACCTGAATCAACCTTATTAATGCTCGTTTCTGCATTATCCAATCCAGATAATATTCTGAACGCTTATCAGCATGCGATTGCACAGCAATATCGTTTCTTTAGTTATGGTGATGCCATGTTGGTTGATCGAATTTAAAAGGTCAGAGAAAAGAGTTGGTTTAGTCCAACTCTTTTCTGCATTGCAAAATACATATTACATTTTTAAAATTTCACACAAGAGAGTTCAAAACCACTCATTATCTACTTTTTATATGATCCGACCATCTCAATGAACTATAAAAAATCGTATGGCTAAATCATTGTTCGTATAAGTATACTCAACTTTATTACTGCTAATTTTTAGCGCATAATCAAGCACATTCGGATTGAGTAATCTTGCTCAAATCACTTCTTTAATCTCTACCGAAACGTATCCAAATTTCATGCCTATAGATACCGTGCAACAGCTTCTGCATCTCAGAACTAGAAAAAATAAACAGGTCATGGAAAATATCGCCCGCCTTTGGGATATCGGTAGACAAGCCACTTCGGCACAAGACATTTTAGATGCCTTACACCCTTGGGGTACAAGCAAAGATTTGTTTTTTTATAATACTATTCCACGCTTACTAATTATTATGGGTGTTCTTACTGGCTTTATCGGCTACTTTATTCATCCATCTTTCCCCTATCCTTTAAGTTTTCTAGCTGGTTTTCTGTGTTGTTTTCTTGCCTATCTGATTTATGAAAGCAAGGATCCTATTACAGAGGTTATTCAATATTTAGAACAACGCATCTTGTTACTCCGCTATGATTTGCACTTTAACAAAATGCCAGACTATATTTCGGCCACCAGTAATTCATTATTGGTCATCAGCAAATTGAAACAAACTTTCCCTTTATTTTCTCAAGGTAATGTTTCCAATGAAATCACCCAGTTTGCATCTACAGTTTGGCATGATGGTGAAGTAGAGCACCAAGTCATGCTGTTTCAATACCACTATGTTAATGAACTGACTATTCGTGGATTAGACAATGACAAACAAAAAATTAAAGAAGTACATAAAGATCAATGGGGTGTTTTTATCTTTCAAATGCCAGCTTTAGGCTTTGCTGCCAGTAATCAGCATGATGAGTTCATTTATCCTTATACTCAAACTTGGCTTACCAGCGATATTTTAGCCAATCAGCGTTTACATATTTTTGGCTATGATCAACATCAACTCGCACGAACAATTAGCCCCAGTTTAACCTTAAAATTAAGTGACTTTTTTGAGCATTATTCAGGTGATGTGATCTATCATTTTGAAGAAAATATGTTCTGCTACCTTGGTGAGCAAAATTTATTACGCGTATCTAAAAAGAAACAAGACATTAAAGATATTTCATTATTACGTGGACATTTACGCACATTAAGCTTGCCTGAATATGAACAATTTAAACAGAGCATGCTAAACTTAATCACATAACAAATAAGGAATAAGCAACATGGGTTTATTAATTTTTATTGGCATCTTTGTCGTCGCTGCGATTTGGGCAATTTCAATTCGTAATAATATTGTACGTTATTTTAATGCGACCAAACGTTCTTGGGCTGAAGTGGCCAATTTTGAACGTCAAAAAGTGAAAACTTTAGATGCTTTAGAACAGACATTATCGCAATACACCCAGTTTGAAAAATCAACCTTAGAAAAAGTAACCGAATTACGCCAACAAATTTTAAATTTAAATATCGATAATGCGGATGTCTCACATTTACAACATATTGAAAAACTGAACCAAGATCTGATGCGTAGCCTAAATGTCGTGATTGAGAATTATCCTGAATTAAAAGCAGATACTTTGTATGCAAAAATGATGGATGATATTCAAGAGCAGAATGAAAATGTCGGTGCTGCGATTACCATTTTCAACCGAAATGTTGAAGAATTTAATAACATCATTCAAATTTTCCCTAATAACATTATTAATAGTGTAACTTTAGCAAAAAAATCGATTCGCCCATTTTCTGATTCAATTACGCTACAAAATTTCGACTATCGACCTAATTTTTAAAGTATTTTTGATAAAGAAGATTCGTTAAAAAGCAAGTATATTAATGCATTACATACCCAGTCTGCTGATAATATGAATGAGAAACTTACTCGATTAAGCTGTTTCTCATTCAACTGCAACCAGATGAATACTTAATAAAAATAAAAAAATTATTGTGCAGCTATACAGCAAAATAGTGTGTACTGGATAAAGGGGAATAATTCATCGTATTAAATTAATTGGGCATGCATAAATTATTCAATTACATCAAAATACACTAAATACTTCAGCATAATAATATTGTAAATTTTGTAGCATCCCATCTCAGAATCTAGGAAAATAGACTCCTTTTGCAACACCATCAGCGAACTGTTTTTTCGCCAGATTCGGATATTTTATGAAGTTTGAGAAATTAGCTCAGTCGGGCCGTGCCCGTCGTGGTCGTTTAACCTTAGAACACGGTGTGATTGAAACGCCTGTGTTTATGCCCGTTGGTACTTATGGTACCGTTAAAGGCATGCTGCCACGTGATATTGAAGATATCAAAGCGCAAATCATTTTAGGTAATACTTTCCATCTGTATTTACGCCCTGGTTTAGATGTGATTCGTGAACACGGTGGCTTACACGGTTTCATGAAGTGGAATAAACCCATTTTGACAGATTCAGGCGGCTTCCAAGTTTTTAGCTTAGGTGCAATGCGTAAAATCAAAGAAGAAGGCGTGACTTTTCGCTCTCCAATTGATGGCTCAAAAGTCTTTTTGTCTCCTGAAATTTCAATGGATATTCAACACACCTTGAATTCAGATATCGTGATGATTTTTGATGAATGTACGCCTTATCCAGCAACGCATGAAGAAGCACAAAAATCATTACAGCTTTCATTACGTTGGGCAAAACGCTGTAAAGCCCAACACCATGATGTATTAAAAAATAAAAATGCCTTGTTTGGTATTATCCAAGGCGGCATGTACGAAGATCTGCGTGAAGAATCACTTAAGGGTCTAAAAGAAATCGATTTTGATGGTTTCGCCATTGGTGGTTTATCTGTCGGTGAGCCAAAAGATGAAATGATCAAAGTCTTGGATTATCTACCAGTAAAAATGCCAGCAGATAAACCACGTTATTTGATGGGCGTGGGTAAACCTGAAGATATTGTCGAAGCCATTCGTCGTGGTGTCGATATGTTTGACTGCGTTATGCCAACGCGTAACGCACGTAATGGTCATTATTTTGTGACAGACGGTTTAGTCCGAATTCGTAATGCACAATATCGTCATGATCAACGTCCACTCGATCAACACTGTGATTGTTATACTTGTAGCAACTTTTCTCGCGCTTATTTATTCCATTTAGAAAAATGTGGTGAAATGCTCGGTTCAATGTTGGGAACGATCCATAATTTACGTTATTACCAACGTTTTACTCAAGATATCCGTGATGCATTAGATAACGGTACTTTTGATGACTATGTAACCGATTTTTATCAGCGTCGCGGTTTAGACGTTCCACCTTGCCCTGAAGACTAATATTCAAATATAAAACAGAATTGAATATTCCTTCATCAGCATTTGCGCTCAAACTCAAGACAATGTAAATTGCAGAACAAGTCAATTTTAATGTCAGGGGGTTGTTGATATTTCAAAATAAATGATGTTACTGACTAGAAATATTTATAGTCGTAACCATATTGAAGTAGTAACTATCTCTAAAGACAACCGTTATTTAACTTTAGGAAACTAAAATGAGCTTCTTTATTTCTTCTGCTCACGCTGCACCAGCGGCTGCACAAGGTCCAAGCATGATGGCGAACATCTTAATGATCGCGGTATTCGTGGCAATCTTCTATTTCCTCATTTGGCGTCCTCAAGCAAAACGTGCAAAAGAACATCGCACTTTAGTGGAAAGCTTAGGCGTAGGCAGTGAAGTTGTATTTGCGGGTGGCTTAATGGGTCGTATCACCAAGATCGAAGGTGATTTTGCAGTGGTTGAGCTAAATCGTGGTAACGAAGTTAAAATCCAGCGTGCGAGTGTCATTTCAGTATTGCCTGAAGGCACACTAAATAACCTTTAATCATAAAACAGTCGTGCTATTAAGCACGACTTTTTCATTTTAAGAAGAAAGCAAATGCGTTACCCAGCATGGAAATATATACTGATTGTGGTTATTCTCATCATCAGTACATTATACGCACTGCCAAGTTTGTATCCTGATGAACCTGCTGTTCAAATTTCTGGTGCCAAGGCTGGTACTGTAATTGATCAGAGCGTTATACAAAAAGCAGAGCAAATTTTAAAAAACGAAAATATTAGCAGTCATGATAATACTTTCAGCAAAAATGCCGCACTCCTTCGTTTAAACTCATCAGAGGCTCAATTAAAAGCCAAAGTTGCTTTAACCGATGGACTCGGTGAAAACTATACTGTTGCACTCAACCTTGCACCAACCACACCTGAGTGGTTGCAAAAAATTGGTGCTAAACCAATGAAGCTCGGTTTGGACTTACGTGGTGGTGTTCATTTCTTACTTGAAGTAGATATGGACAAAGCGATTGCGCAACGTATGGAAACATCTGAGACAGATTTACGTCGTGAATTCCGTGACAATAAAATTAAATTTAATAGTTTGTCATTAAATAACAATGCTATTACTGTACAGTTTGCAAACAATGATGACCGTGCTAATGCGATGGATTTTTTACGTCGTAATGGCAACAAATATACGCAACAAGCGATTGCAACAGATACTGGTTCTACGCTGAAATTGACCTATAGCGATGCGACTAAGCAAGAAATTCAATCTTATGCATTAAATCAAAACTTAACCACATTACGTAATCGTATTAATGAGTTAGGTGTAGCAGAAGCACTCGTACAAAGCCAAGGTAGCAACCGTATTGTGGTTGAACTTCCGGGTGTACAAGATACGGCTGAAGCAAAACGTGTTTTGGGTCGTACTGCAAACTTAGAATTCCGCTTAGTTTCTGATTTAAATGATCAATATATTGATCCTTATACAGGTAAATTGAATGGACAGTCTCTACCTCCAGGTACTGAAGCTTTCGCCTATCAAGCCCTAGATAGTGGCCGAGAAATACTGCTTAACCGTAATCGTATTTTAACTGGCGAACGTGTTCAAAATGCAGCGAGTGGATTCAGTCAAGATTCTGGTGGTGCCGAAGTTAATATTACTTTGGATAGTGCTGGTGGAAAACTGATGGCAGATGCAACTCGCAATGCTGTAGGTAAACGCATGGCGATTTTGTTTATTGAAAATAAACAAAAAGTAAGTACCGTGACTGATCCTGTGACAGGTGTACAAACTGAAGTACGTACCCCTTATGCAGAATCTGTTGTGCTCAGCGCACCAAACATTCAAGCCGTACTGGGTGCACAATTCCGTATTACTGGAATGAGTTCACCGCAAGAAGCTGCTGAACTTGCATTAATGCTTCGTGCCGGTGCTTTAGCTGCTCCAATGTATTTTGTCGAAGAGCGTGTAGTTGGGCCGAGTCTAGGACAAGAAAACATTGATAAAGGTGTGCTTTCAACACAAGTTGGTTTCATTCTTGTGGCCCTGTGGATGGTTGTGTTCTTCCGTTTATTTGGTCTAATTGCAGATTTTGCCTTAGTCATTAACTTAGCCATGATTCTAACAGTCATGTCTTGGATTGGCGCATCACTCACCCTACCCGGTATTGCAGGTATCGTAATTACCATTGGTATGGCCGTCGATGCCAACGTGCTAATTTGTGAACGAATACGAGAAGAAATCCGCTGGGGTGCATCGCCTAAGCAGGCCATTATTGCCGGTTATGATCGAGCCTATAACACAATTTTTGACTCGAACTTAACCACCTTCTTGGTTGCATTCATTTTATTCGCGATTGGTACTGGTCCAATCAAAGGCTTTGCCGTAACACTGATGATTGGTATTGTATGCTCGATGTTTACAGCGATTACTGTAACACGTGCCATCATCCAACTCATTTACGGTAAAAAACGTAATTTGAAAAAGTTGAGCATTTAGGAGATCGATGATGACTGAAGTGACTCAACCTAAAAAATACGGTCGTCCAGATGATGAACGCGTAATTAACTTTATGAAGATTGCCAAACCTGCGGCAATCATTTCCATCATCTTGACTATTGCGAGCCTTTTCTTTATTACCACTAAAGGTCTCAACCTCGGTTTAGACTTTACTGGTGGTATTTCAGCTGAGCTAAACTACAGCAAACCAGTAAAATCTGCTGAGGTTGTCGCTGCTTTAGATAAAGCAGGCTTTCATGATCCCGTGGTGCAAACCATTGGTACTGACCGCGACTTGATCGTCCGTATGCCAGCACAAGATAATGTCAAGGTCGATGATTTAAGCAACGCCATTACCCAAGCAGTCCAATTACCAAACAATACGGCAACCGTACAAAAAGTCGATGTTGTTGGTGGGCAAGTCGGAAATGAACTTTACATTCGTTCAGCGGGTGCTGTAGCACTTGCGATGTTACTGATGCTAGTTTACGTGACGATCCGCTTCGAATTTAAATTGGCTGTAGGTGCGGTACTTTCACTGCTACATGACGTGATTGTGACTTTAGGTATTTTTGCCATGATGCAATGGCCATTTGACTTAACCGTTCTTGCGGCAGTCTTGGCTTTAATCGGTTTCTCACTTAACGATAATATCGTGGTATCAGATCGTATCCGTGAAAATTTCCGAAAAATTCGTGGTGCAACACCTTTAGAGATCGTCAATATTGCACTGACTGAAACCTTAAAACGTACCATTCATACCTCAATGACCTTATTGCTTGTGGTTCTTGCAATGATGTTCTTAGGTGGTGATGGCTTACATTGGTTCTCAGTTGCGATGTTTGTTGGGGTGTTTGTAGGTACGTATTCATCTATCTACATTGGTACTGCGTTCGCTTTATGGCGTGGTCTAAACCGTCAGGACTTTATCGTACAAGTTAAACCTGAGTTTGATGAACAAGAAATTCCTTAATCATTCAAAGCTAAAAAAGCCCATCACCTGATGGGCTTTTTTATATTTACTATTTTCACACACCGCTATGCTAAAAATATTTTAATGCTGAATCACTTTAATTTGTGGAAAAGCAAAGCCTTTACAGGACTGCTCTGCTCTCCAAGCAATTGTCAACATGCTGTGTGCAAGCTGATAATTTTGATAAGCAAATGTACCAATATCAGGATGCTGACACATACCACCATCACTTAGAGCATGCACTTGAGTATCTAGCTCATTCAAGCTTAAACGAATACCTAAACCTGATGCTTTGAGTACGGCTTCCTTTGTCGTCCATACTTTAAACCAATGCACAGGATCAAAATTTAAGGATTCCCAAGTCTCATACTCATTAGGATGAAACGCATGTTTTGCTAAAGCTTCAAAACGTACTTTACGATCTAAATCTTCAATATCGATACCCAGATCTTGAATCTGTTGTGACAATGCGAGCGCATAATTTTTTTGACTATGAGAATGGTTAAATGAATATTTTGGAAAGTTAATTAAATAAGGCTTTCCATACTCAGTTTTAGCAAAATCTAGCGTTGCGATTTCTTGATGAAAAAATGTCGCTATATATTGATTACGTTGTTGATCAATACATTGTTTTCTATAAGCATTGAATCTGGAGAAATCCAAAAAATTAGAGCGATCCAAGGATATAAATTGAGTCAATGTGTGAACATGAATTTGAATGGTACGTTGTTTCATTAATTCAATTTATCCCACTTAAATATCAAACTTAGAACTTAAGTAAACCATCTAAAATTCCATCCTCAACTACTCGTTGTAATCCATCTTCAAAGGCAAAATGATGGATGTCATCTGCTGCTTGGGCGAAAATGAACCCTCCACAACATCATGTTATAACCACCACACACAGCATTGTTTAATTAACATTTTGATGCACGATTTTTATAGTTAGATCCGTTTAAAAATGATCGAGGTATTAATTCCACCAAATGCAAAATTATTACTCATGAATATTTCAGCATTGATCGATCGAATTTGGCCCACGATATAGTCCAAGTCTCCACATTGTGGATCTATAGTCTCTAAATTTAACGTGGGAATAAAACTGTTCCGATGCATCATTTCTAAACACAACCACGCTTCAATTGCACCACACGCACCTAAAGTATGACCAAAATAGCTCTTTAATGAGCTAATCGGTTTTTTACCTAATATTCGTGCAGTTGCTTGTGTTTCTGCAATATCACCTTGATCAGTTGAAGTGCCATGCGCATTTACATAATCAATCGCATCAGCCGAAATATCAGCATCTTTAAGCGCCAATTGCATACAGCGCCCCATCATTTCAGTGTCTGGACGTGTTACATGCTGACCATCGGTATTGCTACCATAACCAATAATTTCAGCATACATTTTTGCGCCACGAGCTTTTGCATGTTCATATTCTTCTAGAATTAAACAACCTGCACCCTCGCCCACGACCAATCCATCACGATTAGCATCAAAAGGACGCGGCGACTTTTCAGGCTGATGGTTCATGCCACTGGTAGCCAGCAATACATCAAATACTGCCGTACCTGCAGCACTCAATTCTTCTGCGCCTCCTGCAAGCATCACAGTCTGTTTACCATATTTAATCGCTTCATAGGCTTGACCAATCGCCATTGATCCCGAGGTACAAGCACTTGAGGTCGGTAAAGTCAGCCCTTTCAACCCAAAATATACAGTCATATTCACAGCACTGGTATGTGACATCATTCGAATATAAGTGGTTGCATTCATTTTGCCCATATTCTGCTCTAAGAGCATACTGCCGAATTCCGCCACAGCATCAACACTACCAGCAGATGAGCCAAAAGCGACTCCAGTTTCACCGTTGACTAAAATAGGGTCATGAAGTAATCCAGCATCAGTTAATGCTTTTTCTGCACTAATTACAGACATTAATGCCACTCGCCCCATCCCACGAGTTACTTTCCGATTAAAGTGCTTCGGGATATAAAAAGATTCTACTGGCCCTGCAATCTTGCATCTTAAATCGGTGAATACCTCCCATTCTGGCATATAACGTATGCCACTTTTAGCTTGTTCGAATTGGGTAAAGATAGCATCCGCCGTTTCTCCCAAAGACGTAATGCCTGCCATTCCTGTGACCACAACACGCTTCATTAAATCAGCCCTCCATTCACAGAAATTACCTGACGGGTTATATAACTAGCTTCATCACTGCACAAAAATTTCACCAGACTTGCGACTTCATCGACATGCCCCATCCGTTGCATTGGAATCATATTCAGCGCATGTTCCTTCACCTCATCGGTAACCATTTCTGTTTCAATCAATCCAGGTGCAACACAATTCACGGTGATTTTGCGTTTTGCCAATTCTAAAGAAAGTGCTTTGGTCGCACCAATCAATCCAGATTTAGCAGCACTATAATTAACTTGCCCTCGGTTTCCCATAATGCCTGACACAGAAGACATGGTGACGATTCGCCCTCCTTTTTTTAAACGAATCATCGGCATGACCAGCGGTTTTAAAATATTATAAAAACCATCTAATGAAGTACTAATGACGTCATCCCAATCTTGGTCGGTTAATGCAGGAAAAGCAGCATCATGTGTGATGCCTGCATTCAGGACAACGCCATAAAATGCACCATGTTCAGCAATGTCCTGCTCTAGCAACTGTTGCGTTAGCGCACGGTCTGTCACATCACATAATAAATAATGACTATTTTGACCTAGAGCCTGAATCTGCTCAACCACCTCTTGTGCTTCTCGCTGTTTAGAACGCGCATGCACCGTGATATCAAATCCAGCTTGCGCCAATTGTAAGGCGATGGCTTTGCCAATTCCGCGGCTTGAACCCGTTACTAAAATTCTTCTCGTCACAATATTACCCTAATTATTTTCTATATTTACACGCTTTGATTCAGACAACTCGACAGGTTCATAAACACTGAGCATGGCTTGAATGGTATGATCTTCATATTGAATTTCACAACAAAATTGTCCCAAACCTTCATGTAAGTATTGTCTTCTAGCTGTAATTTTAACCGTTTTTCCACATTCAAAATATGCTATAGGTAAATGTAATTTACGTGTACCAAGCAAAAAACCAATTTTAGGCGTGTGTCCTAATTGTTGACCTTTTGAGCCAGCATATAAACTGATGGTTTGTGCCATAAGCTCAATACTGGCCCATGTCGGTAAACCTTGAACATCACAAAACATTAATTCAGGTGTAATTAATAACTCAGCCACTGCAAAGTCATCCCCGAATTCAAGTACATGGTCGATAAAAATCATTGGTTTTTCATGTGGAATAAAATCAGTTGCACTGACTTTCGTATTTATTGTCATTTCACTTTTGTTCCAAAGATTAAGCTGATATTACTACCACCAAAAGCAAACGAATTTGACATCACGTAGTCAATCCGCTGATCTAATTGAGCATCTTCAACATAATGAAGATCGTCCAATTCAACATCGCATACACCATGATGATGTAAGGGTAACCAGCTTTGATCCTTTAAAACTTGCGTACAAATAAAAGCTTCAATTGCACCTGCCGCACCTAAGCAATGCCCTGTTTGATGCTTGGTACTGCTTAATGGCACATGATAATCTGTAAAAACTTGGCGGACGGCTTTAACTTCCATCGCATCATTTTGTGGGGTTGCCGTACCATGCATATTCAAATAGCCAATTTCACTTGGATTAAGCCCAGCTTGAGTCAATGCTCGTTGCATAGCCTGAGCAGCTCCTTGACCCTCAGGATGCGGTGCTGAAATATGCCATGCATCCATTGATTCACCCGTGGAAAGTAACATCACCTCGGCATTTTCTTTGGACAATAGAAACAAAGCCGCGGCTTCACCAATATTGATGCCATCTCGCTGCTGACCACATGGCCTACAAATACCATTGGATAAACTTTCTAAGCTATTAAATCCATTTAAAGTTAGTTTACACAAGGTGTCTACGCCACCAACTAACACCACATCAGCAAGTCCCGCATTAATTAAACGCTGCCCTGCTGCAAATGTTTTGGCGCCAGATGAACATGCTGTCGAAATAGTATAAGCCAAACCCTCCCAACCTAAATACTGTTGTAACGCTTTGGCAAGACAGCCCATTTCTTGCTTGTGTTGAGATACATCTACATCAATATGACCGCTAAAATATTCAGCTAATACCGGCTCATTGTCTGCAATGCCTGAGGTCGATGTTCCCAAAACAATAGCAAGGCGAGAGCGATCAAAACGTTGTGCATAATACTGAATCTCTTGCTCAATTTTTTGCAATGCAGTCAATGCAAAACGTAAATTACGACTATCTACATACTGTAATGATTTAGGCACTTGCTCCAATAAGTCAGCTTGAAATGCCCCAACCCATACACTCTTCTCAGGAATCAAGCCACTCGTGAAAGTTAAACATGTTTCATGTTGAGTAAGCTGTTGTTGTAACTGTTCTACCGTAGAACCCAATGCAGATAGCCCCACTGAAAATTGAATTCCAACCGCAGAATTTTGTCGCATCATCATGCTTGTCTCTATTTTTTTAATCATGATGGCATCCTACTCATTATTTTCCAAAGTATTGGGCACAGCACTAAACACCATTTGATAAGGCACTTGTATATTTTCAAGTTCAATATAATCAGCAAGATAATGAATATGTAAAACTAATTGCTGATTGATCAGGATCCTTTTATTTTTTTCACCATTATATTGAATAGTCACCTGATCATGATGCAATTTAGCAAAGTTTGGATAGGTCGCAAATAAAACATCGCGGACAACAAAATCAAAAGGCAATAACCGCATTGACTCAATCCGTTGTTCAACTTTCACCTGTTGACCATCAAATTTGAGTTTAAACAACTGTTGACCCGTTAAACTCAGTGCAACTAAATCTAAGTTTCGCCCTTGCTGTTGTTGATATAACAAAAAACTAAAACTATGCTGTTGCCACTGTACTTCAACTAAATCTTGCCGTTGGTAGGATTGAACCATCCATTGTGACGAAGCCAGACCTTGGGCTTTAGGTAGCAATGCTTGGCATCCACTCAGATTTAATCCAATCATGATCCCTAGCCATATCTGCACCCATCTTAAGTGCATCATTCGATCTCTACCACATGTTCCTGAGAGATTCCTTCACGACAATATTCCGCCAAAGTACTTAAACGTTGTCTCGCATTACGATGAATTGGATTTGTATCATCCCATGCATAACCGGCTAAAAGAGATGCAATCATTCTGCGTATTTTATCATTTTGGTTATTTGAAAATACCACATCTTGAAATTCACCTTCATACCATGCTTCCACATAAGCACGAAAAACTTTAATTCCCTTACGCAACGGTTTTTCATATTCTTCCATCCAATTAACAGCTTCACCCTGAATCGAGCGATCGACCAGAGGAACAGCTAAACTCGAGGATTTTAACGCAATGGTCACACCAGAAGAAAATACTGGATCAAGAAACTCCCCCGCATTACCCAACAAAGCAAAATTTTGATCTGCAAGCTGCTTTACATTGGCAGAATAACCCACCAAAGTTCGTACTGGAGTATCAAACTTCATCTGTCTTAATACATGCGATAAACTTGGTTCATCAGCAAGAATCCGTTTAAATGTCGCTAATAAGGCTTCTGGACTTGTATCATCAAATTGATAGTGATCAAAAAAGTCCTGTTCCGCAACAACACCAAAAGAAGATCGGCCATCAGCAAAGGGAATTAACCAATACCAAGCTCGATGGTCTTTTTCATGTACAGAAATCAAGATTTTTTCACGATCAAATTCTGGATCAGCTAAAATTCCATCTTCAATATGGGTAAAAATAGCACGCCGCACAGGAAAATCAGATGGACTTTCTAAGTCTAAAAATTTCGGTAAAATTCGCCCAAAACCACTGGCATCTAGTAAAAATTTAGCTTGAATTTGATACTGTTCACCAGCTTCATTTTTTACCGTCAAAACTGGCTGAGTCGATGCAACATCTACCGCAATAACTTCATGCCCAAAACGAATCTCAGCACCTTTATTTTCAGCTTCCGATGCTAATAAATGATCAAAATGAGCACGGCGAACTTGCCAAGTTGTTCCTGGCCCATCGGTGAACTTTTGAGTAAAATCATAAAAACTACGTTGCTTGCCTCTTAAAAATACAGCGCCATTTTTAAACTGAAATGCATATTCCTCTACATGATCACGAACTGCTTCAAGTAAGCCTGCTTCTTCTAAAAATACCATCGATTGTGGTAATAAAGATTCACCAATTGAAAATCGTGGGAAATGTTGTTTTTCAATAATCGTCACTGCATAGCCTTTTTGTCGTAATAAGGCTGCGGCTGAACTCCCAGAAGGCCCTGCCCCAATAATCATGACATCTGTATGCTGTAAATTCATTTTTATTCCCCTTATTTCAACTCTTTGGCTGATTATTTAAAATGACACGATGTTGTTGATCTGCTTGAGTAAACAAGGTCGCATAAACAAATGAAAAGACGACGCCTAATAACACCGTCAGTCCAAAACAATGAATAGCGTAAGTGTGACTAAAGGATAACAAGCCAAAACCAAGTAAGGTTGACATCATACATAAGAATAATGCCATTCCAACCACTTGTGGATGATCATGTCCATGTCGATAAAAAATTGCATAATCCACACCAATACCAATAATCAAAAATGTACCCATAATACTGAATAAATTAATTTCGATACCCAGCCACGCCTGTACCGCAAAAGTACTTAACAATGCTAGGCTCACTGGGAGTATCAATGGAATAATTGCACTGAATCCATAAATGATCGTCAAACCTATCGTTAATGCCATCAAAGCATAAGCCAATAAATATTGTGCTTGAATACGATGTTCTTTAAATAAATTGGATAGGTTTTTGACGGGTTGTAAAAGTTGAATGTGGGCATTTTGCAAGGATTGTAGTGCTTGCTCATTCTGAATACCTTGCAATAAAATCAGGCGTTCTGTCGCATTTGGCTGTAAAAATGCAAAAGGATGTTGGCTAAATTGTGCCAATTTCAAAATCGGCTGTGTCGACAAATGTGTCTGCCAATCGAATACGTCTTGTGGATTCAACTGCAGCGCTTGTGCATAGGCTACCAAGTCTGACTTTGGAATATTTTGGAGTAACTGAATATTTTGCCTTTGCTGAAGCTCTGAAGGTATCGATTGACCTAGTGCCTGAAAGCTATGAACAACACCCTGCTTTTGTAAATCTAATAGCTGTTGAATCAGTTGCTGCTCCAGCACTTCAACCTCTGCAGAAGTGTTAGCTCGAATGACAAAGTAATCACTACCTTGTTCCTGACCAAAACGTTCACGCACATAGCGATCTTGCTGTTTAAGTTGTTGATCCATACTTTGTAAATTACGGATATCATCATTACTTTTTAAAAAATACAAGCTTCCGAATCCAATAAGTGTAATCAGCGCAATACTCGAATAACGTAATTTTGAATGTTGTAAAAAATAACACCGAGCATCGCCAATAAATTTTAATGTTTGAATGGCTGGTTCAGCATTTAATGCTTTTAAACGAGGTAATAATAAAATGCTGGTTAACCATGCCGAACTTAACCCCACCATTGAAAAAACAGCGATTTGTTTAAAACCAGGAAAGGGGGTAAAAGTTAGAAATAAATAAGCCACTAATGTGGTCATTAATCCCATAAACAAACTAGGCAACACTGGCTTTAAAATTGAAAATCCATCAATCTTTCGATGCTGTGATTGTAAGGCCATAAAGTAAAATGAAAAATCGACACACACCCCAACCAAGCTTGCGCCAAAGACCAAGGTTATTAAATGAATTTCATCAAATAACCAATGTGTGACAGCAAAAGCCAGTAAACAACCACTACTAACCGCAATAAATTCAGTCAGCATAGGCCGTAAGGATCTAAAACCAAACCAAACTAATAGTAAAACACCAATACTGGAGCCTAGACCAATGCTAGAAATTTCTTTTTCAGCCGACTGTGTACCAAAATTAGAGAACAACAATGTGCCAGTCCAATGTGTTTTTACATTGAGTTGAGCTAACTGTTGATTAATTTTCTTCATCCAATATTCGGTATCTTTTTGATAATCAATACTGTATGGACTTTGCGTTAGCTCTAAAGTAAAAAAACGTGAAATCGTATTTTCATCTTTTAAGGTAGCAAAACCTTGTTCCATTTCTATTGCAGGATTACTTTGCTGATGCGCGAGCCCCATTGCAAAACGAGGGAATAATAGCAAGGGATCATTTTTGAATAATTCAGCAGTAATGGGCATCCCCGGACTCATTACTTGCAATAAACTCTGCTCGATCAGTGCTGGATAATTTTGCTGTTTTAAATGTTCAATATCTTCAGCTGCAAGCAATCCAGCACGGTGCTGAAATAGGGTTTGTGCAAATTGATCAGTATCTAATTGTGGTTTTAAAGGTTGCCACAAAGCACTGGATTGAATCTGCTGCTTGAGTAAATCAGTTGCCTGCGCCAAGGCTTTTTCATCAGGTGCGTCAATAACTAAAAAAACTTTATTATTTAACTGCTGATTGACATATTGCTGTGTATTTTCCAGTGCTTTATCTTGATTTTCTTTGGGTAGTAACGCAAAAATATTGGTTTGAATATGAATGTCGTTATGTAGCCAAGACCAAACTAAGCTACTGGCTACAATTAATAAAATAACCAGCCAAAGTGCTGAAAGTTTATTTTGCCAATTGGAAAAGTGCATGTTCCGCAGCCGTTAAATTTTGTGGTTGAGCGCTGTGCTGACTAAATTGAATCACAGTTGAATTGTTGGCTTTTTCCGTAATCACAATTTGATCAACAAAATTTTGACCTTGAGCTTCAATACGAACGAATAATTTTTTAAATAAACTACTTTTAGGCGTTAATGTCATATTCCATTGATTGGCAGTATAGTGAGCAGAAACAATATTAAAATTTTTGGCCAATGCTGTTTCATCGCCTGACATCAGTTGTAAAAACATAGTTGCTACTGAGCCATACGGTGATTTACTCATTTCAATCTGACTAAATGTTCGTTGAGTTTTCTGTACTAATTTTTGAGGTGTGACAATTAAACTGGCTTGTACCGGCCGTTGAATTTGCCAAATTACACCTTGTTGTTTTGAAAATACAACACTGCCATTTGATACAAACGTTTTATTTAAGGATGCCAATTTTTTTTTCTGTTGAAACTGTGCACGGACGATAGGTGTGCTAGACAATTGCTTAAATATTTGAGTAACTTCTATATTTTGCGCACCTGCAAAACTTGAAAAGAACAAGCAAAGCACAAAACATAGTAGCAGCCCGAGCAATTTTGTTAATAACTGGATGTGCTGTAACACATCAATTTTATCTCGCAATAGAATTGGGGAATGATTCATCTCTGTTCTTCTCTATGGCTCAATATGATTCAGTTGAAAAGCTGGCCAAGCGTTTAATCGCTCAAATAACACTGGCGGCGACTGAAAGCACATTTCACGGCTTTGCATATGGACTGCAACTTGTGTGGTATAGCCTTTTGTTAAACGTTGACCTGATTTTGCATCAAAAATCAAATATTCAATTTTTAAACGGTTTTCCCATTCTTTTAATCGCGCACGTACCCGAATTTTTTGTTGAAATTCTATGCCTTGCACATAGCGTACATGACTTTCAATAATTGGCCATGCATAGCCTGAATCTTTCATTTGTACATAGTTATACTTAAACTCATCCAATAATTGACAACGTGCAATCTCAAAATATTTTAAATAATGCCCATGCCAAACAATGTTCATACTATCAACATCATGAAAAGGAATTTCAATAACTACATCAGCATGCATGTTAATTCTCCATGTTCAGTGAGTTGAATACCGAACATTGTAAAAATGCCAATTGCTCAAAGCGATCGACCAAAGTTTGTAAATCATTTTGCAATGGTCGATCTTCTTCCAAAAAGGTGAAGCTTTCATGCACCCAGTTTTGGAATTGTATTAATACTTCTGTCAAATTGTGTGATAGACCTTTGAGTTGAATCGCTTGCACACTGGCACAGCAAAGTGCAGATAGCACTTGTTCTGTCAGTAAAATGACGCGACTCGCATCACGGGCTGCAATTGTCCCCATACTGACTTTGTCTTGATTATGACATTCTGTTGAGCGGGAAAAAATCGAAGCAGCCAACGTCTGTTTTAATGCTTCAGCAGTCCAAGCGGATACCCCGATTTGCACGGCTTTAAAACCATGGTTGAGTGCTAACCGTTCTGGACTTGAACCAGTTAAATTCCGCGGCAAACCATGATTCATTTTATGATCTACCAATTGTGCCAATTGTCGATCAAGTAAATCTGCAATATTGGCAATCATAATTTTCAGACTGTCCATGGCTTGGGCAATATGACCGCCATAAAAATGACCACCATGTAATACGCGTAAACTCACAGGATCAATTAATGGATTATCATTACTCGAATTCAATTCATTTTCAATGAATTGACGCAACCAAATTTTAGAGTCTTCAAATACACCAATAATATGCGGTGCGCATCGTAATGAATACCGATCTTGTAAGCGTGGACTTTGGTGTGCCGTTTGAACTTCACTATTAAGCCATAGACGCAGTTGTGAGGCGATCCGTTGTTGTCCTTGATGTGGTTTTTGTGCAAAGAGGACTTCATCAAAATGACTGGGATTTCCTTCTAAAGCTAAAACATTCATCGCTGTAATGAGCGTGCTTACCAAGGCTATCTGTTCTGATTTCTTATAGTTTAAACAGGCAATTGCAGTCATGACTGCCGTACCATTCATTAATGCCAGACCTTCTTTAGGACGTAATACCAAGGCAGACATCTTTTTATCAGCATAGACCTCTGTAATTGGAACAATCCTTTGCTGATCATTCCAATATACGTCCCGCTCCCCCACTAAAGCTCCAGCGATATAGGATAAAGGGGTTAAGTCACCACTTGCACCTACGGAACCTTCTGATGGAATCACTGGAATAATATTTTCATTCAGCATCCATACCAAACGTTCTAATAAAGCAAAGGATACCCCAGAATAACCACGTGCTAATGAACATAAACGTGTGATGACTACAGCACGAGCTGTGATTAAGTCAAAATTTTGCCCCAAACCACAGCCATGAAAACGAGATAAATGTAATGGTAGTTCATACACTTGATGAGGTGGAACTTCCACTAAACATGAATCACCATAACCCGTGGTCACACCATAAATGACTCCTTCATCCTCAAGTAGTCGATCCAAAAAATCTGCTCCACGTTGAATCAAGGCTCGCCATTCACTCGACTCAGGCAATGCCACTCTCACCTGTTGATGAGCAACACGAATTACATCTTCAATAGTTAATGGATCTTTGCCTACCACTAAAACTGGCATCTTATTTTTATTCACTTACTTCTTCCAAAAATTATAAAAATTAAACCATTGATAAGGCGCACGAATACAATGCTTTTCCACCAAGGAAACATATCGCAGCGTAATATTTTGCATCGCCTGTAACCGTGTAGCCCGAGGCAATTCAACCCGATCAGCCAACTTATGAATATGTACATCAAAGGTATTCTGCATTCGATAACAAAATACAGCCAGTACAGGTACCTTAAGTAAATTTGCAAGAATCCAAGCACCTTGTGGCCATTTCGCATCTTCAGCTAAAAAACTCAATGTTTGTACTCGATCTGACTGCACCGGAACGCGATCAGCAGCAACAATAATCCATTCGCCTTGTTCCAATTTATCTTGTAGGTGAAATGCTGTTTCTAGCCCTAATTCATCAACAGAAATCAGATGTACGTCTGCTTTGGTATTTAACTTTTTTAAAAATTGATTAAATTGAGTCGCATGCTTTTGATAAACCAAAACATTAATTTTTTGCTTCTGCTCTGACTTAATGGCACGCAATAATTCGATATTGCCAAAATGTGAGACAACAATAATTGCCCCTTTGTGATAATGTGCTCGAAAATGCTCATGCCCATGTAAATTCAGTTTTTTTTCATCAATATAACCGAGCCATCCTTCAATTTTATCAAGGATACACTCACCAAATTGCATCAAATGCGTGTACGTATTAGCTATAGATGGTGGATTGGTAAAAGGCGTTTTCTGACCAGCAAAAGCATGTACTTTTTGTAGATAAAGTAAGGAGGATTGTCGTGCTGTTTTAGAAAACAGCCAATACCACATAATCACAATATATAAGACCAGACGACATAAAAAACGCCCACCCACGCGGTAAAACCCAAGCATAAGCATTAAAGGGAGCATGCCCCCTTTTTCCTTGAGTTCGCTCCACCCTGGAGAATGATTAAACTTAGTCATGAGTTGAAGATTGTATTTTATGACGAATTAATTTAGGTAAACGCAATAACATACCTGCAAATAATCTTGAATGCACCTTAGAGATTCCCCAATTATCACGCCACAGATTAAAGTGTGAAATCCCATGTTCAGGATAAATTACCTTGGTCGGAACATTTAAAAAAGAGATATTTTCCCATTTTAAACGCACCAAAATTTCACTATCAAAGCCCATGCCTGCTTGGAATTTGGCACTATTCAAAACGGCTAAAGTTGGTTTAAGTGGATAAACCCGAAAACCACACATACTGTCTTTAATCTCAAAGGAAAGACTGTTAATCCATACCCAAATATGAGTCGCATAACGACCATATAAGCGACCTTTCGGCACAGTATCATCAAAAATAGGCTGTCCAATCACCATGGCATTTGGATTTTGCTGAGAAATTTCGAGAAACTTCGCAATATCATTCCAATCATGTTGACCATCACAATCCAGCTGTAATGTATGGCTCAAACCCATTTGCTCTGCTGTACGCAAGCCTGTAACAACAGCTTGTCCTTTTCCCTGATTTTGTGCATGCTCAACCAAAACTATATCGGTATATTGCGCAGCTAACTCACGTAAAATTTGCGTACACTGTGCTTCACTGCCATCATTGACCATGACAATAGGAAGCTTAAATGGAGCTAGAGATTGTAATAATGCTACAAGATAATGCGGATGGTTATAAACAGGGATAATAAAACCATATTTGAAGATTACTGGATTCACTGAGCCTCTCCTAGATCGGGTTTTATCGAAAACAATAAACGCCCAGATGCCAATATTTTCTCAGACATACTCATTTCAAAAAATACTTTATCTAATTTTCGTTGTAATTTGAGTTGCAGCACCGTATACGGTTGAATTAAATCCTGAAATTTCAATTGTTCATAACCATTACACCAATCTAAATCTGCCCACATTTGTTTCGAAAAATGCTGAATAAAGCCAATTTGCCCCACACCTGGATAAATAGGATGGTTTGGAAAATGTCCTTTAAAACAGATAAGTTCCGCAGGAAACTCTAATTTAAACAATACTTCCTCCGCATGTTGCTGTTGCTCTAGAACAACAGGGAGCAACATGCTCTGAAAGAGCGATTTCATTGCATTTTTATTCAATTTAGATTGACTATTTTGTGGTAATTGATGCAAGAAACGCCATTGCCGAGGGATCGCAATACTTTCTAATTTGTCTTTTAATTGCATTTTTAATGCAGCTACAAAATTCCCTTTAGAGACCGCTTCAAACTGCTGTTGTGCCTCTGGCCGGAGTACTACAACACAAGCCAACATTTGCCGATGTTCATGCTCTAAAACCAAGACATGACATTGTTCAACCTCAGGCAAAGATAAAATCTTATGTTCAATCGTATCTAAACTTAAGCGTTTTTCTTCTAGTTTAATGATGCGATCTAAACGCCCCAACAATCTAAATGGACTTTTCGGCTGATTTGGCTCAGCTGCTTCTGCTTGGTCTCCAGTGAAAATCCAATCCTTGCTAAATGCATGATTCGTCTTAACCCCAAGTTCTTGTTGTTCCGTCACTTGAATATTAACATTTGCAAAAGGTATCCATAACGCATCATCCTGATGACGATGTGCGATCCCTCCTGTTTCGGAGCTTCCTAACACTTCAATAATTGGGCGATTCAATAAAGGACGAACTCCAACATCTAACTTTCCACCAGAAGAATAGATTTGAATACAATCCTCTAAGTAGACTTCGTTAGTCCAGCGCTTGAGTAATGCAGGACTCGAAATCACATAGTTTTGAAGCTGTAGCGGACTTAAATTTCGCTGAGCCTCGACAACATCCTCAGGAAAAGCCAGTTGTGGTAGATAAAAGCTACGCCCACTTGCCAGTGGCCAAAGTAATTTAAACAATAGACCATAAATATGTTGATGGCTAACGGTTGCAATCGCAACAACAGCATCAGGCAAAGCAAAACTCTGATCTAATCCTTGCACTTCATTTAGTAATTGTCTAAGTGTACGTGGAATCTTCTTTGGTTGACCCGTTGAGCCCGAAGTATAAAAATAGACTTTAGCTTGATTTAAAAAAGTATCATCTAATAATAAAGATTGTGGCTGCAATATTTGTTGTTGTATTGCATGATTATTTTGTCGTGCTAAAAAATAAATCTCTTGCTCAGCCAATTCAAGTTCTAAATCTTTAACGCGATGTGGTGCAATTAAAATCTCTTTATCTGCCAATAGTGCTGAAAATAAGAGCACTAAAAACTCATAACTGTCAGATTCCCAAAGTGCCCAAGTCTTGTGATCTAATAACTGAATACTTAAGCTTTGTTGGTACACATCTTGCCAAAAATCAACAAAACGAAGAGTGCTTAAGTCATCACGAATACATAACACGTGTGTAGACTGTAGATTATTTTGGAAATGACACGACATGATGATTTACTAACTCTGAGGATAATTAAGCTGACTATCCTTAGATGCGTCAGATTTTTTTGCTAGATTGAGACGTTGCTGGCGCTTTCGTAAAATATACTCACCCAACAGCAAAGTCCCCATCAATAAATAAGAAATAAAACCATTATAAATCACCCAAATTTGCATAGGTGCAAACAGTACAGTTGCAAGTGCAATCAAAGCATTCAATACAAAGAAAAAACACCAAATGATGGTGACTTTTTTTGTCCAAATAATGCCTGATTCGGGTAAGTTGGGTTCAGCCAAGCGAGCAAATCGCTCAATCATAGATGGTGGCTTAATCAATGTACTGGCAAAAATCATGAATGCCCCAACACTCATACACACAGGATACATTTTTAACCAAGCCTGATTTTTTAACAGTAAACTTAAACCACCACATAAAATGGCAAACCAAGTCAAAGGCCACATCAAATTATGACTTTTACTGCATAAACGCAATAGACCCAAAGCCAATAACATTGCGCTCACCCACATAAACTGCCCGTGAGATAAGCTCCAGCCGACTAAAAAGGGATAGAGGATCAATAAAATCACCACTACCCCTGTAATGAGATGTTTCATTCAGCCAACATATTTTGAATAACCGTAACCACATCTTGAATGGTTCTTACATTTTTAAAGTCTTCAGGCTGAACTTGCTTACCTGTTAACTCTTTAATTTTAACAACCAAATCAATCGCATCAATACTATCTACATCTAGATCGGAATATAAATTTGAATCAAACTGAATCGTCTCAGCTTCAATTTCAAATAGTTCTTCCATCCATTCACGTAATTTTTCTAAAATCTGTTCTTGCGTTAACATCATAACCTCTTAGGCTTTTGGTTGAGCTTCAACCAAAGCCACTAAACTTTGAATTGATTTAAAAAACTGTTTAGTCTCAGCTGATTCTGCATTTAAATGGATGTTATAACGTTTTTTTAACGCCAAACCCAACTCTAAAGCATCAATTGAATCCAAGCCCAAACCATCACCAAACAACGGTGCTTCGGTATCAATATCCTCGATACCAATATCCTCAAGAGCCAGCACATCAATAATCATTTGTTTTAATTCATCAGCAAGATTGCTCATTTTTCAATAACTCTTGGTTAAAAAACTGTTGAAGTTTTTGGTTAAGTTGACGAACCTGCTTAGGGGAAATATGGTCATCCTCCAGAAGCTCATTCACATGCATCGCATCTAAAACTTTAATTTGAATATGAAAAGGTTGAGAAGGTATGTGATACCACTTTTCATTTTTGGTTAATGTCGAAGGAGTACATTTTATTAAAACTGGTCGTATCGGCACATTGGCACGAATCGCAATATTTGCTGCACCACGTTGAAACTCATTCAAACACTGGCCTTCTGCTGTACGAGTCCCTTCTGGAAAAATCAACAATGATGCGGCTTGCTGTTGTTTTAAATGAGCTACGCAATCGTGAATAAATTGTTCTGAACCTGCATTTAAAATATAGCCAGCACTACGCACAGGACCTAGGGTAAAAGGGTTTGACCAGAGCGCTTCTTTCACCACGCAATTGGCTTTCTCCATTAATCCAATTAGCACTACAACATCAATCAATGTTGGATGGTTTGCAATTATCAGCTCTTGCTGACTATTGACTAATTTTTCTAAACCTTCAACCTCATAAGTCATAATTCCCAGTTTTACCATCATTTCAGTAAAACCTTTAAAACTATGCTTAATAACCTGTTGTGCCCGTTGCTGCCTAAGCTGTTGATCTCGAGTGGTTAAATTAACTAAAGGTGCAATAACACCACCAATAACACCACCACCTATACCAAAACTTGCAAAACTAAAGCCAGTTGCACCGACTCGCCAAACATAATTGGCTTTGTTTTTTAAAGTACTTAACAATTGCATTCTGGCCACACACGCATCTTAGAGTCCGAACCTTCAGCCCAGAATTGTTGAAATTTTAAAGCATCCACATATTTATAGGTATGATTTTGGATATTCGATAGCGTCATCGTTAAATTTGGATGCTGTAACTCAACTAAAGCGGCCATTGCAAAAGCTTGAAACTCTTGGTATTCCATATAGACACTAGGCAGAGGTGCATCGTAATACACCACCAAAACTCGAGCAGAATATTCACTCATTTTTAAATATGCATAGGCTTCAAGCAATGCTTCAGACCAATTTGCACATAGACTGGTTGATGGTGTTGGATCTTGGCACAGAATCGAATACAAGCCTGCAATCGCATTATGTACCGATGTTGAAAACTGAGTGGGTGACGGTGTTACACCTTGCAATACATCTTCTAAAATTTTATAGGTTTTACTTTCATCACCATATTGTGATGCCCAAACGATATAATTCACTTTATTTTGTGCAAGCGTTTCAATCGCACAATTCAAAGCTAATTTTGCAATTGAAGATAAGCGCCGACGTTGCATAGCAGGGATCTGCTCAAGTGCAGGATAAGTTTCCCCAGCACAACTCATGTGTAGTTGTGATAAATTTATCTGAATCATGCTTAGTTGTCTTTAACCAATATTTTACTTATTGCACAGAATGCTGTGTCAGCTGAATTATATCATTTGCAATAAAAAACATCACAAAATACTCTTGAACTCTTTCAACGACTTAATTTATAGAAAAAGAAAACCCAAAGTTAACTTTGGGTTTTCTAAATTTCATAGCAGAAAATTAATTGCTAAATTTCTTTGCTGCCTTCTTAAATTTCTGAACATAACGGCGCTTACGTGCTGCAACACGCTCATCTATTTGAGATTTACGCCCTTCAAATGGGTTCTCTGACATTTTAAATTCAATTCGAACTGGCGTACCTTCAAGCTTATACACTTTACGGAATACATTTTCTAAGTAACGACGATAATCCGCAGGGGTTTTATCTACTTTATTACCATGAACCACAATCGTTGGTGGATTTTGTCCACCCATATGTGCATAACGCATTTTAATACGTTTTCCACTGATCATTGGTGGTTGATGTGCTTCTGTTGCATCACTCAAAATTTGCGTCAATTTTGCAGGGGTAACTTTTAAATGTGATGACTCATAAGCACGGTGAATGGATGGATACATTTCGCCTACACCAGTACCATGTAATGCAGAAATCAAATGCACTTTTGCCCATGGAATAAAGTCAAAGCGGCGATCAACATCAAGTTTACATTGTTTGCGATCATATTCAGTCATGTTATCCCATTTGTTAATGGCAATCACCATGGCACGACCAGCTTCTAAAGCATAACCAATCAAGTGTAAATCTTGTTCGACTACGCCTTCACGCGCATCCAATACAACCACAATCACATGTGCATCTTTAATCGCTTGTAAAGTCTTCACAATTGAGAATTTCTCAATCATTTCATCTACACGGCCTTTACGACGTACACCGGCAGTATCAATCAATGTATATTGACGACCATCACGCTCAAATGGAATATAAATCGAGTCACGTGTCGTTCCTGGTTCATCGAATGCGACTACACGCTCTTCACCCAACAAGCGATTTACGAGCGTTGATTTTCCGACATTCGGACGACCAATAATTGCTAAACGTAAACCTGTCGCTTTATCGTGTTCAGCACCATCTTCATCTTCAGGAACTTCTTCAAGTACTTCCTCAAGCATTTGTGCCACACCACGACCATGGCTAGCTGCAACATGAATAGGCTCACCAAAGCCGAGTTGGTAAAACTCAACTACTGCTGCCTCTGCATGTACACCATCAACTTTATTCGCAACTAAATATACTTTTTTACCTAAGGTACGAATTTCACGCGCAATTTGTTCGTCAGATGAAAGTAAACCAGCACGTGCATCAACAACAAAAATAATAATATCTGCTTCATTGATCGCTGTTTTTGACTGTTCTGCCATGTAGGCATCAATACCTGCTTCACTTTCGCCAATACCACCAGTATCAACCACAATGAATGATTTATTTTGATAAGTTGCATCACCATATTTACGGTCACGTGTTAGACCAGCAAAATCAGCAACGAGAGCATCACGACTCTTGGTAATCTGGTTAAATAGCGTTGATTTTCCGACGTTCGGACGACCAATGAGCGCAATTACGGGTTTCATAGATTAACCTTTATTCAAGTCAGCCATTTTGAACGGCCTGAACATCAGAAATTATAGGAAGAAAATAGGTGAATCACCTAAATAAAAACACGGGGTATTGAACTTTCAATCACCCCGAGCCTTAAAAAAATATACAACTAGTGTGTTAGTTTAACACAAGACAGAACAAAATTAACGATTCTGCCAAACGCTTACTGCACCCTTTCGTGTAGAAACATAAAGTTGTTCATCAATTACACGTAGCGAACGAACTTCACCACTGGTTTTATTACGCCCAATCAAATTACCTGTGTTTGGGTCGATAAGATGTAAATAACCATCTAAATCACCAACAACAAGGTTTTTCCCAAACATCACTGGATTGCTTAAATTACGGTTTAAGAGTTGTTCATTTTGCCAAAGCTGTTGACCTGTCGTTAAATCATACGCAGTTAACTTACCGTCTACTTGTGCAACGAATACTTTATTATCTGAGACTTCTGGACGCGTAATACTGCTTGCATCCTCACTCCAAATCACACGCTGTGATGCCAAATCTGTTGTAGTAACTTGACCTTGATAACTTGTAGTCACTAAAAACTGACCCGCAACGACTGGATCCCCATCAACATCAATTAAGCGCTGAATATCAGAACGTCCTTCGCTCACAGCAACACGTTGCTGCATACGAGGTACACCTGTTAAGCTATCTATCGCATAGATATAGCCATTTGAAGTTGCAACAACAATAGTGCGAGGATCGATACTTACTGGTGCAGCCTGACCACGTAAACTAAATTGAGCATTCGGTAATTTATAAGTCCACGCTTGCTGGCCTGATGTTTGATCAAATGCAAATACAGTTCCATCATTGGCAACTACAATCACACGCCCTGATTGAATTAAAGCAGGACTGATAATTGCACCAGACAATTGAGCTGTCCATTGTTGTGCACCTGTTGCTTGATCCAAGGCAAAAAGCTGACCTTTTTTATTACCGACAACCACAAGCCCATCTGCTGCTTCGACACCAGAGCTCAAACCTTGCTGAGTCACTTTCACTTCCCAAAGACGTTGTTTGCCTTTATAAGCAACAACCTCACCCTTAGGATTAACGATAAAAATCACACCATTATTGGCATCTAATCGTAAACGTAATGGATCTTCTTCTGGTGTTGTAGCAACACTTTGAGAAAAGATCGGCACCAAACTTGTGGCCTGAACAATTTTTGGAAGTGGACTCGGCTTAATCTTTTCTTCTTTCACTTTATTACTTGAACAACCAACCAATGCAGCTGCCAAAATTGCTAAAGCAAACGGTATTTTAAATGTTTTATTCATTAAGACTCATCCACATGTATATCTAAAATTGGGCGTTCGAGTTCAGGATCATCTACCAATACACCAACACTTTCGAGTTTAATTTGTAAAATTTGACGTTCTTGTTTACGTTCTAATAATGTATTCCATGCTGTTTGATATGCTTTCTTCGCATTTTCAGTATCGTTTTTAGCTACATAAACATCACCTTTGGCTTCTTCCGCAGTTGCCTTAA
This sequence comes from Acinetobacter sp. ANC 4648, assembly GCF_002135345.1. Lineage (GTDB taxonomy): Bacteria > Pseudomonadota > Gammaproteobacteria > Pseudomonadales > Moraxellaceae > Acinetobacter. The sequence continues at coordinate 123,164 of NZ_NEGI01000001.1, forward strand.
ATGCTGGTTCTGTCACAGAGCTTAGAGTTTTTAAAGCCTCATCATATTTTTTTTGCGCAAGCTGAGCGTCCGCCAAGCGGATTTTTACTAGTTGTACTAACCCAGCATCTTTGATTTGAGAGTTTTCAACTTTTTTTAATTCACGCTCTGCCGTTGCGTAATCTGCTTTATCATATGCTAAACGAGCCATCACCAGTTGTGCTTGTAATGCCTGTACTGAATTTGGATCGTCTTTTACAATTTTGTCTGCAACACCTGCCAAAGCAACAAAGGCTTTTTCATTACCACTGGCTGCTTTAGCATCATCCATTAACTGTTGAACTTTCGCAGTTTGGACTTGATCGGTTGCTAATGTTTTTTTCTGCCAATATTCCCAACCGAAAAAGGCAATCAATGCAATTAACACACCAGAGAGCATGGCAGAACCATACTTTTGAATAAATGATTTCAAACCATCAAGTTGTTCTTCACCGGTCATTGCACTCATTGTTTTACCCTTTTCCTTTATGTTTTATCGCTTATTTTACAGAAATTTTTTCAATAAAAAACGGCACAATATCAGATACGGCCACTTCACTTTGTTCAGCCGTTGCAAGCTCTTTTACTGAAAGCTGCTGAGCATCCCACTCTCTTTCACCCAAAATTAATGCATAGATCGCACCCGATTGATCAGCCTTTTTCATTTGGCTTTTCATTGAACCCAGCGAACCCATTTTAAATCGGATTGAACTATTAGCAGCTTCCAATTGATTACGAACTTCTTCAACAAGTAGGAATGCTTTACTTTGATATGCAGGATCTGCAACCAAGAATACTTCACATTCACGTACTGGTGTCTGATCTTCAATTTGCTCAAGCAACAACAATAAACGTTCTATGCCCATTGCAAAACCAACAGCGGGAACAGTTTGATCGGCTTTACCTTTCAGCTGACCAACTAAACCATCATAACGCCCACCTGCACACACAGTACCTTGTGAACCTAAATGCGTGGTAGTCCACTCAAATACAGTCTTATTATAATAATCTAAACCACGAACTAGTTTTTGATTAATCACAAACGAAATTCCAGCATCTGTTAAATACTGCTGCAATTGCACAAAGTGATTCATCGTATCTTCCTGCATGAAATCATGTAATTTTGGAGCATTTTCCAAAATTTGCTGAGTTCGTGCATCTTTTGAATCAAGAATACGTAACGGGTTTGTCGTTAAACGACGTTGAGAATCTTCATCTAATTCAGCTTTATGTGCAGTTAAAAATTCCACCAAAGCTGCACGATACTCCGCACGCTCATCCGATTCCCCTAAAGTATTCAACTCAAGTTGAACTTTATCCGCCACACCCATGCGCTTCCACAAACGTGCCGTCATCAAAATCAATTCAGCATCCATATCTGGTGTTGCCACACCAAACGTTTCTACACCAAACTGATGAAATTGACGATAACGTCCTTTCTGTGGTTTTTCATAACGGAACATTGGACCAACATACCACACACGTGGAGTCGCTCCACGCAGTAAGTTATGTTCAAGCATGGCACGTACACAACCCGCAGTTCCTTCAGGACGCAAAGTGAGTGACTCAGGCGGATTACCTTTGTCAAAAAATGTGTACATCTCTTTTTCAACGATATCGGTTGCATCGCCAATAGAACGCTTGAACAAACTGGTTTGTTCAACGATAGGTAAACGAATTTGCTGATAACCATAAGCATCCATTAATGATGCTAAATGTTGCTCAAGACGTCTCCAAGCAGCTGTTTGGCTTGGAAGTACGTCATTAAAACCTTTAATTGCGACAATTGAACTCATGATCTACTCAGAAAAACTTGTACGAATAATCTCTTTAGATTTAGCTTCTTCAAGCTCTATAACACGTTGACGAACCATGCTTTCGATTTCATCAACCAACTGATTTGTTTCAATCAAATGACTTTTTTCACCATTCCGATATACCAATGAACGTGGCGCTGCGCCAACCACACCAATATCTGCCTCTTTGGCTTCACCTGGCCCATTCACTTTACATCCAATGACAGATACATCCATTGGGGTACGAATATCTTCTAAACGTTCTTCTAAAGCTTGCATCACAGCAATCACGTTAAATTCTTGACGTGAACAACTTGGACACGCAATAAAGTTAATGCCATTGGAACGTAAGCTCAGTGATTTTAAAATATCAAAACCAATTTTCACTTCTTCTTCAGGTTCAGCAGCCAATGAAATACGCATCGTATCACCGATGCCTTCCATCAATAGACCACCTAACGCAATCGCAGATTTCACTGAACCAGTACGATAAACTCCTGCTTCAGTTACACCTAAATGTAGTGGATTATCAATTTGTTTCGACAACAAACGATATGCATCCATGGTTAAAAACACATTGGATGCTTTGACTGAAACTTTAAATTCTTGAAAATCTAAACGATCTAAAATATCAATATGACGCATTGCAGACTCAAGCAAAGCTTGACCAGTAGGCTCACCATATTTTTTCTGAATATCTTTTTCTAATGAACCTGCATTCACACCAATACGCATTGAAATATCATGATGTTTTGCTGCTGCAACCACTTCACGAATTTTAGCTTCAGAGCCGATATTACCCGGATTAATACGTAAGCAATCTGCACCCATTTCAGCCACTTTCAATGCGATTTTATAATCGAAATGAATATCAGCAACCAAGGGTACAGAAACACGTTTACGAATTTCACCAAATGCGATAGCAGCTTCTATCGATGGCACTGAAACACGCATGATATCTGCACCAATATCAGCACAACGCTCAATCTGTGCAACGGTCGCATCAACATCACAAGTTTCTGTGTTGGTCATACTCTGGATGCTGATTGGTGCATCACCACCAACATACACCGAACCAACACGAATTTTGCGTGTAGGGCGACGTTTAATCGGATTTGCAATCATAGTACCGCTCGACTCAATGTGATTAACGAGATAAACGGAATTCTGCTTTTCCGTTCACAGTATATGGAGACAATGGAATTTGTTCATTATTCAAACTTAAAGTTACCGCAGTGGCATCATCAAGTCGAATTTGGAAAGGTGATTGACCATTAATGGTTAATGTCGCAGATTGACGACCTGTAGCCAAAACCTTACCTGTACTATCCACAATATGTACAGCCGTTGGATGGCTAAAATTAAGCACCATTTCATCGCCAGATGTAGCTGAACTATTGTTTAATGACAATACTTCCACTTCTGAAGCTTGAGCTTTTACTCCTGGAGTATCATCACTTTTATTCGATGTCCAGTTCTGAACCCCAACAATAGCTGCGCAAATCACTGCGATCACGATCAGAATGATTAAGCTGCGTTTCAACCACTTTTTATTACGGTCACTTTTTGAACCTGGCAATTTCCCCATAATTTTAATGGGAGAATTATTTAAGGCATGATTCGGTAATAAACCCGTATCATTTTCATAAATTTCATCAAAACGCTGGATGATTGCTGTCGCATCGACATTTAAATACTTAGCATAAGAACGATAGTAGCCTTTAATAAAGGTCGCTTCTGGCAAAGATTTATAATCATCCTGCTCCAATGCCTGTAAAGTTTTTATCGGCATATTCAAGTCTGCAGCAACATCCTGAATATCACGAATCTGCGAAACTCGGACTTGACGCAAATATTCACCTGGACGTTGAATATTTCCTAAAGCATTAGGTACTGCATTTGAAGCAGCAGGTTGCTGTGAATTAGGATTTACTTCCATACGGCCTCAGTATTGTACTGTAATTGCAAATAACGTTGATATTCTTGACTTTCTGGGAACAATGCGCGTAATTGATTTACAAGCACTTGCATCCCCATATTGTCACCATTGGCACGCGCAATACGTATACCAATCCAAAGCGCTCGCGCCCCTTGGTTATTCTGACCTACTAAACGAACATATTGCTCATAAAGTTGACTTGCAGCAGGTATATTTTGCTGCAAATAAAACAATTCCGACAACTCTATCATTGAAACAATAGAATCACGATTGACTTTCAAGGCTTGTTTAAAGGTTTTTTCAGCATTCGTCACATCACCGAGTTTTAAATAAATTCGACCCAGATTTTCCAATGCACGAAAACGCTGATCATAACCTAAGGTTGCGCCCGCAATTGAGAACTGCTCAATGGCTTCATTATAACGCTCAATTTGATACAAGTACGTACCATAATTATTACGCGCTTGCGCATTTTTAGGATCTATAGAAATCGCACGCTTAAAATAGCTTTCTGCTTTTTCCATGTTGAGCTTACTACCTTCCCGTTGTAGTAACACACCCATCATCATATTAGCATTTGTATCACGAGGTTCTGCTTCAAGTGCCTGATCTAAGGCACGTTTTGCAGCATCTAAATCACCAGAACGAATATATTCGGCAGCCAATTGAGTACGTACTTTTGCCGCTTTTTCAGGGTCTTTTTTAGTAATCATACCACTTGACGTAGTCTGACACCCTTGTACAACCAATGCAGTGCAACATATCGCCATATATACGATTGCTTTTTGATACAAAGGTTTTCTCAAAGCCTGCTCCTAAAATAAGTTCTACAAATAACTTTAACCTTGTGATCGCATAATCACATTGCCTTCTTCAACTTTCTTTTTCCATTGTTCAGCACGGCGTGTACGATCAGCAACCTGCCCCACCAATTGGCCACAAGCTGCATCAATATCATCACCACGTGTCTGACGAATCGTACACACAAATCCAGCATCAGACAAAGTTTTTTGAAAAGAAATAATACGATTTCGGCTAGAACGCTCATAGGGCGCATGTGGGAATGGATTAAATGGAATTAAATTAATTTTACTCGGTAGGTTTTTAAGAAGTTTAATCATTTGCTGTGCATGTTCAGGATGATCATTCACACCATCCAACATCACATATTCAATAGTTACATGTCTACGTGAGCTTTCATTGCCATTTTTTGCAATATAACGCTGACAAGCAGCAATCAATTGCTCTAATGGATATTTCTTATTGATTGGCACCAACTCATTACGCAATGCATCATTTGGTGCATGTAAAGAAATTGCCAATGCAACATCGATATCTTTACCCAACTGATCAATTTTAGGCACCACGCCTGATGTTGATAAAGTCACACGACGTTTAGACATGCCATAAGCAAAATCATCAAGCATGATGTACATCGAACTCAGTACTGCATCATAATTCAGTAAAGGTTCACCCATGCCCATCATCACCACATTGGTCACTGAACGTTCACGTTCAGCCACAGGCACATCTTCCATATAAGAGTGATTCGCAACCCACAACTGACCAATAATTTCGTCAGGCGTTAAATCACGCTGAAAACCCTGTTTACCAGTAGAACAAAATGAACAATCCAGTGCGCAACCGACTTGTGAGGAAATACATAACGTCCTACTCAAACCTGTTTTATGTTCAGCAGGAATCAATACCGTTTCAACTAAAGAACCCGCACCTTCTCCAACACGGAACACCCATTTACGAGTGCCATCTTTTGAATAATTACGATGCACTACTTCAGGAGCTTTAATTTCACAAACTTGTTCTAATTTTTCACGTAACTTACCTGAAATATTGCTCATTTCAGCAAAATCAGTGACAAAAAACTGATGAATCCACTTCATCACCTGTCCAGCACGAAACTTCTTTTCCCCTAAGGTTTCAAAGAATGCCTCTAATTGCGGACGTGACATGCCGAGTAAATTCACCTTCGGTACAGTCTTAACCTGTACTGGAGTCGATGGAGACTGAGGCTCATCTTGTTTTACGGATGAAGCAACAACTTCAGAATTCATGAGATTACCTAACCATGTCTTGGGATGAAAAAATTCGCTCAATAATCAAGCAAAAAAATATATTAAGAAAAAAAAACCAGACAAGCAGTATATCACTTATCTGGTTTCGGGTCTGTTAACAATTAATAAATAGCCAAGTTACTCAGCTAAAATTAGATGACCCTATATACTCAGAATTAACGAGTACGTGGGCAAACTTCAGTTTGAGCGAAGAAGTAGTTAACTTCACGATCAGCAGATGCAACTGAGTCAGAACCGTGAGCAGCGTTTTCATCGATGCTTACAGCGAAATCTGCACGAATTGTACCAGGAGCCGCTTCTTTAGGATTTGTTGCACCCAAAATTTCACGGTGAGCAAGAACTGCATTCTCGCCTTCAAGAACTGAAACAACAACTGGACCAGAAGTCATGAACGCAACTAGGTCAGCAAAGAAACCACGTTCTTTGTGTTCAGCATAAAAACCTTCAGCTTCAACTTGAGAAAGCTGTTTCATTTTAGTCGCAACGATTTTAAGACCAGATTTTTCGAAACGAGCAAAAATATCACCGATGTGGTTTTTAGCAACAGCATCAGGTTTTACGATAGATAAAGTACGTTCAATAGCCATGATTGGCTCCTTTAGTCAATTTGACGTGAAAAATTTTGCGCATTATACCGAATAATGACCATTTTTCTGCTTTTGATATGTAAAAAAATGGATTTTTTCGACAGATTGATTAACGAACCTCATCAATCCATGCCATTTGAATCGCTTCTAATAAGCCTTCAGTTGACTTAGTCGGATCATCACTAAATTCAGGCAATGCGCAAACCCATGCATGTAAATCAGTAAAACGAATCCATTGTGGATCTACATCTGTATGTGCTTCACTTAATTCAATTGCAATATCAATTGTATCTGTCCAACGTAAACCCATGAAGGCCTTCCTTTACTCAATCAAAATTGAACACTACTGTAACAAACTACACAAATTTCAGATACTGATTCAGTAAAGCAATTATGCACTCAAAGACTCATCCCACATCACAAAGTAATGTTAAAAAAAGGAGCTGCAACAATGATGCATATCGCCATAGTAGCGCCAATTAAAGCACCAATAATTACATCAGTGGGATAATGTAAACCTAAAACCATACGGGACAATGCAACTAAAACTGTAAATGGCAACATCAGAAACAACATCAGTGGCTGAATATATCCCAACACGATTGTCGCCATGACCGCATGCAAAGTATGACCTGAAGGAAAGCTAAAATGATCAAGAGGTCTTTCTCCAAGAATAATAACTTGATGCACTTGATAAGGTCTTGGACGTGTCGTTTTATGCTTCAAAAATTTGTATATTCCTGTGCCAAGCGAACCACTTAGCACTATATAAAATAACTGAAAGCCATAAGCTAAACTTTTTTGTATCCATATTAAAATCAGCATGGCATACCAAAATACGCCATCACCTAATCGGCTAATGATTTTAAAAAAAAGTGCAATATTTTGTGTATGTGATAAATGATTGAGATAAATACAACCTCTTAGATCAAGATCGAGTATTTTTATTTTGGTATTTTTAAAATTCATTATAACTCTCCTCTCATTATGATGAGACACCCTAAGTCACGAAGGTTGTTTCCTGTGTTAACTGATATAAGGCTTGTTCAAATTGCTGAATAGGATGTTTCCATCCAAGATTTTGTACATCAGCTTGTGCTTTTCGCCCCATCTGATGCAAAATTTTATTATTCGGTAGTTGGAGCATATATTGAATAAATTGATCGGTTCGCCCCAAAGGACTTAACCACCCAGAAACTTGATGTTTAACATGTAATTGAGCACAAGCATAATTATAGGCAATGACAGGCAAACCACTTGCCATTGCTTCAAGTACAACATTACCAAAAGTCTCCACCTGACTTGCAAAAACAAATACATCAGCACTTGCGTATGCTTCTGCCAACGGTATTCCACTTAAACTTCCTGTAAAGATCAACTCATCTGAATTTTGCATTTGCAATAACCGTAGCTGATCAGGACCACTACCAACAATCACTAGCTTTATCTTTTTGGGATGATGTTTTTTTATTGCATAATAAGCATCAATCAATACATTAATTTCTTTTTCAGGTGAAAGCCGACCCACATACAACATCACTGTCGTGTCTTCACAGGCTTCCCATTGCTGCCTTAATGCTTTTGATCGGTATTTCGCAGAAAATTTTTCAATATCTATACCTTGCCCTACGACCACTAAAGGACAAGTAACACCAAAGTTTATTAAAGCCTGTTTGGTATCTTGACTCGGCACACAAGTCAGCTGAGTATTATTATGAAACCAGCATAAATATTTTTGTATGGGTTTAACCAAAAAAGCCAAATCGAAAAAACGACTCAACTCCTGAAAGGGCGAATGAAAAGCACTAGAGACTGGAATATTTTTTGTTTTTGCTACATGTAAAGCCGTAAAGCCCAAAGGCCCTTCAGTTACGATATGTATAACATTGGGGGAAAAGTCTGAAATTACTTGGGAAATTTTTAAATATTGTGGCCAGCCAAATTGCATGTCGGAATACTTAGGAATTGACTGCGCTTTAACCAGACATTCTTTATTCGGTTTAAAATCATTAAATTGATGTTTCTGCTCAGGCCGAATTAATAAAATTTTATGCCCTTGCTGTTGCAACCCCTTACAGAATTGTAATAAAGATAATGCGACCCCATTTATTTCTGGCGGCCAAGTTTCAGTCACAATGGTTATTTTAAGTCGTGGTCGCATTAAATCATGCAATAAATCATTACTTTCAGATACAAATTCTTTGTTCTGCTTAAAGTAAAATTTAAAATTATCAGGACAATTTTGTTGTTGATCTAGTAAGGCTTCTGCGTACAAATTTGTCATACAATTGCCCAATCTCTTCCTTTTTGAATAGATTAGGCAATATTTCTTACAGATTGATGATGATTAGATGACTGTTTTTTAAAACAGATCAAATCTAACGTATTAAATTTCACTTTAGAACAAAAGACTGACATATAAATTATCGCTGTAAGTTCCAGAGGGTGTAATTGCATTTGGCCGATCCAACAATTGAACAAGGACAATAAATTTATTATTGGTACTGGCTGGTTGTGATAAGGGAACATTCCAGCGCGAACTTGAAGCACCCGAAATATTCATCTGTGTTCTTAGCTTATGGTTACTTTGATTGATTAAATAACTATTCCCATTTGGACTAGTCAGATTCCTTGAGCTAAATTGAATCGCATAACGAGTCTCACATGACACCGTAAATGATGTTGCAGCTTGACTCAGATAAGATGAGCTTAATTTTAATTGTGTCGATGTTACTCTGTTAATTTGACATGTTTGTGCATGACAAATTGGAATACAAAACAATGACAACACTAATAAACTTGATTTAAGTTTCATGTCTTACTCCATTTATTTACAACTGATATCCATGGGTGGGGCACCCGCTACAGTCGGAGTGTCGGTAACTTTTAATTCAGCCGAGCATACTTTTGCCTCCTTCGTTTGAATTTTCAATTGGTACGTTTTTGGAATTAAGCCGTATAAAGTAACTGTTCCATCCGATGAAACTGGATAAACATCGCCATCTTCATTATTGATTGATACTTCAGAACCTGGTGTAAAGATTTGACCATTTACATCCAATGGACGGATAGTGACCTGTTTGGCATGGTAAATTGGGAAGTCAATCACATAACCTCTTTGATTAAGTGCGGTAATTTGTTTGTTGGAATAAAGAATTTTATCTTCTATCGGCAACTGGTTTTCATCAAAGGCAATATCATATTTCACATATGGAATGATATCGTGAACGAACGCATAACCTTTTTTATTGGTTTTACTGACATCATTTAATGCACGGAGAATATCAATATTTGGATAAGACCCTACTTTCACCAAAGCAAAAGCATTATCTACAGATTTGGTAAAGTTGAGTTTATTTTCAAGTAAAACGATTGCACCGCTATAATGCAACTGCGACTCTCTAAACACATTACTTTGCTGATGACTAAAGCTTAAATCACCAACATTGGTTTTAAATACTCCATCTAAATTATATAGAGTTTCATTATCTCTTCTATTTGCACCAACAGCATAATCAAAACCAACTTGATTAGCATCACTTTTAACAAACTGTAAATTGGTATTCTTATTTGCTGACTGACTCGCATAAAGTGTTTTTGTGCTATCAAAATTATAACTCAGCGACAAAATTCCGCCCGAATCTTTTCTATCCCCCATTTCATTAAAATAACTCAGACCCAACAAAGCCTTAGGACCAATTTGTCGACTAAATCCTACCCGTAATATTTTTTGATTATCTCTGGGAAAGGTCGTACTATTATAATATTTTTGTTCTGCATAATTGATATTTACATTTTGCAAAACTGGAATACCACTCACACCAAAATAAACTAAATTCTCAAATTTAGGATAAATATTATCTCCGTTTAGATCATCACCTAAAAACTTAAAATTTCGTTCTGTATATTTACTATTTAGCCCTAAAGAGTAACGCCCCAAATCCTTACTTGCTGACAGTCCATATGAGAAATTAAATCCACTTTTATCCTCATGTGAACTTTGTATCGTACTGTCTAGTAAAAACAGATTACTGACCGCCTGTGTCCACATCAGGCCTACATTTTGAATGTCTTTACTATACAAAACATTCGTACCTAATGAGGTAGAATTAGAGATCCCTTTGCGGTAAAAGGTATTTGCAAAGAAATCCCGATAATCACTACTATCCAAATTATAGTTATAGCGGAGCTTTCCTAATGAAATATTATATTCACTTAACCCTTTACGTAATAATTGACTTGTCACGATGATCGGAAAGCTCTGAACACTTCGATTCCCTAAGATATCTTCAACTACAATTTGTGCATTACCAGATTGTTGAATTTGCGCACCAGTTTGTAGATTATAATCACCTGGCGTCACTTTCTGGTTATAGATATTTACGCCATTGATATAAAGCTCAACGGTAGAGGGAATGCGAGCACTCCCCTGCAAGCTGGGTACATTCCAATAAATAAAATTTGGTCGTTCTGTATAATTTGTTCCCCAACTTAACCCCCCAAATCGAAGTGAGTTGATTAAAGGGTTATAAACTGTGGTGGTATCACCAATGGTTAATCGAGTCATTTTATTTGGAAAGTCGTAATCGATACTACTCCCCAATCTGACTAACTTATTCTCTTCCGCTAAGTTTTGGTAGAACATTGAGTTTTTAAAAATCCAATAATCTTTAAAAATGCCTAATTCAGCCAGACCATTATAAGTATTGTCAGATTGAGTATTCGCATAATGCATTTCGTAGTTCAAAAAACCACCAAAACTGGCTTTTTCTGGCTGCTGAATATCAGAACCATATGTATTGGTAGCAAAAAAACTGGCTGGAACTGTGACTTTTATTGATTGAGAGTCTTGGTCAAAAGTTGACTGAATCTCCCCTCCCGAAACCAGACAATAATCTGGCTTAGATTGTAAAACTTGAAAGTGACTGATATCAATTTTCGCTTGCTTTAATACATCACACTCGACATAGAATCGGTCTTGATCTTTTAACAGAGTAATATCTGTATGCATATCAAGCCCATTGATCCATAAATTAGCCAGAATATTTTCCGGATTATTATCACTCGCCTGTACACTAAATGCGCAAAAAACATTAATTATTATTAATATTTTATTTTTTATAGGCATATAACCCCCTTCCATGCTGCACTAATCTGATAGCTTAAATTCCACTACCTTGTCGTTTTTATCGCTACTCAACTGAATATAATAGTTTTGTGAGGCATTTAATTTAATATTATTCAAATCATATAACATGCTTTTTTTTGCAAGTAAATAGCTCATCGTCTCGTTTTTAAATACTTCTTTTTTATTCACATCTACAATTTTTAAAGCCGTAATTTGAACATGGGAATTTGCATTATTGATGACTTTTAGATGACCATTTTCAAGTTTAAATTTCATATCGAGTGGTTCTTGTTTCCCAACAAACAATGGCAAACTAAAATTGACTAGAAAATTAACTGAATTTTCTTTGGCTGCTTGAGGAATTTCATCAACAATGATTCGCCATGCTTTTTCTTGATTATTGGTCAATACGGATGCTATCGGACGTCCAAATCCGATACGAATTGTTTGCTGCTTTTGAGGTTGTAAAATGAAATTTTTAGGATTAATAATGATCGTATCATCTGCTGTTAGTACACTCTTCCCAGCATCATCCTGAGTCCACACAAAAGCTTTTACTTCAAATATTCTTTTTTCAACTTCATCTACAGATTCAAGTGTTAATGTCGTCGATTTTTGTTTTCCTGTATCTAAAATATAGAGCTGAACTGGATTTACTGAAACTCCGGCATGCGTCATAGTGCCGAATAACATCAAAGCGATAAAAAAAGGACTTATTTTTTTCATATCATCACCTTATTATTATTAACGATAAAAACCTAACTTAACACAACATTAAGTTAGGTTCGTTTTATTATAAATAGGAAATATCAATAAGAAACTCTGATTCGATATGTATCTGTATAAGTGCCTGCTTTATTAGCGGCTGTAGTTGCTGCATTATTCACAGAAACAGTGTAGTTATCTGTCCCCATACCTGCATGGTTTGAATTACCCCAGCCTACTGAACCACCATTTGTTAATATGGTTGTAGTCACCTTAGCTGTAGGATCTGTTGTATTTTTTACAAATGTACTATTAGAAGTTCCAGCATTTGCTGTGGTCAATTCCAATACATAATGTGTATTACTTTGTATCGAATAATTTGAGGTTTTTGCACCACCACTCGAACTTAGAACAATTGGACTACCGCCTGTTACAGTACATTTTTTTGGTACTTCTAATGTAATTGGAATATCTTTTTGACAACCCAACTCAGTACACCGTGAGTAATCTGGACCATCATTACCACCACGCGCCGCATCTTCTCCATCTGCAAAAACTGCTGTTGAACAAGCACCCAATACTGCTGCTGCTAATACAGCCTGCGTCATTTTATTCATGTTTTTCTCCCATTTCTTTTTTTAAAAAGAATGTGCACTTAATCGTTAACAACAAGGAACAATTACGCTTATCACCCTTCATTATTGAGTAGGATTCGTAACCGTTAAGACATGGTAGCTCATTCCACCAAAAAACAGATATATGTGATATAATTCACACTATAATTACAGTTTGTTTATTTTCGCTAAATAATTATTTAAATATACTTGTTTTTATTAAGTTTTATTTAACTAGCAAATTAACCCTAAAAATCATTACGAATGAATATTCACGATCAAAATATAAAAATCATTAAGGTAATAATTTTAAAAAATAAGATTATGATTTTATTATATTTATTAAAACTATAATTTTACATAAACCTCCAATAAGATTACTTAACTTACAAAATAAACCCTAATATTGCACTATATCTAGCAAATTAATCGTTTTCTATTGGCATTTACTACACTTTTACGAGAACCAAGTCACACTTATTCATATCTTATTCGAAAAAATCACAATTTAAATTATCTACGATACTATTTTCACGAATAAATCCTCACAAATAGCCTTAAGACTAGAATCACCAAGATGTGATTTCTATTTTCTCAAGATTTTTTTAAAGCACCCACCACCTTACAATCAAAAAGCCAACCTATAGAGACTGATGATCTTTAAATACAAAGCTGAGAGCTACCTTCTACAAAGATGCTAATAGTGACTAAAATATATAAGCAGAAACAAGTAAGTAAAATTTCAAGCAAACACTATAAACAAAGTTATAAAATTTAGATTCTGAGAGTACTGGCATACAAAGGTATTTTAGTTTTCGACTCATATAGAACACTTCTAATTCCAAATCATCAATAAAAAAGCCAGCTATTTGCATAGCTGGCTTTTTTATTGACACTGCCACCCTATTTTTAGGGTGGACAGAAATATTAGTTCTTTTCTTTGTCTACGATTTTATTGGCTTGAATCCAAGGCATCATTGAACGAAGTTTATTACCTGTCACTTCAATCCCATGTTCAGCATTTTGACGACGACGTGCAGTCATAGATGGGTAATTTAACGCACCTTCTTGAATGAACATTTTCGCATATTCACCAGATTGAATACGTTTAAGTGCATTACGCATTGCTTCACGAGACTGTTCGTTAATTACTTCAGTACCCGTTACATATTCACCATATTCAGCATTGTTTGATACTGAATAGTTCATGTCTGCAATACCACCTTCAAACATTAAATCAACAATCAATTTAAGTTCGTGTAAGCATTCGAAATAAGCCATTTCAGGTGCATAACCCGCTTCAACCAGCGTTTCATAGCCCATTTTAACCAATTCAACTGCACCGCCACAAAGTACTGCTTGCTCACCGAACAAATCAGTTTCTGTTTCTTCACGGAATGAAGTCTCGATAATACCAGTACGGCCACCACCTACACCTGAAGCATAAGAAAGTGCAACGTTACGTGCATTACCAGAAGCATCTTGGTGAATAGCGATTAAATCAGGTACACCTGAACCACGTTGGAATTCAGAACGAACTGTATGACCTGGTGCTTTTGGTGCAACCATAATCACATCTAAATCAGCACGTGGCACAACTTGGTTATAAAGAATAGAGAAACCATGTGCAAATGCTAAAGTTGCACCTTGTTTGATGTTTGGCTCGATTACATCACGATAAAGTTGTGATTGGAACTCATCTGGCGTCAAAATCATAACTAAGTCAGCTTGTGCAACAGCAGCAGGCACCTCAGCAACTTTAAGGCCAGAATTCTCAGCTTTCTTCCAAGAAGTAGAGTTAGTTCGTAAGCCAACAGTTACGTCAACACCTGAGTCTTTAAGGTTAAGTGCATGCGCATGACCTTGTGAACCATAACCAATAATCGCTACTTTTTTACCTTGGATGATAGATAAGTCACAGTCTTTATCATAAAAAATTTGCATTGTTGTCTCCGCTAAAATGCGTTGTTGCCTCTTCTTATCCTGAAGAATTTATTCAAAATCTTCTTGATTAAGTCCTCTCCTTGCAAGGAGAGGTTATCTTTGAGGTATTAATAAATTAAGAGTTAAATAGATAAAACTTTTTCGCCACGTGCGATGCCAGATACACCCGAACGCACAACCTCAAGGATGGTATTTTCAGCCAATGCATCAATAAAACCATCAATCTTTTCAGTGGTACCCGCAATTTGGATGGTATATGTCGTCGGTGTTACATCCACAACTTGAGCACGAAAAATATCCGCAGTCCGTTTAATTTCAGCACGAGCCGCACCCAATGCTTTGACTTTAATTAACATCAATTCACGTTCAATATGCGAACCTTCAGATAAATCAACCACCTTCACTACTTCAACCAATTTATTTAGTTGCTTGGTGATTTGTTCAATTTTATGATCATCGCCATACGTCGTTAGAGTCAAACGTGACATGGTTGAATCTTCAGTCGGTGCAACATTTAAAGTTTCAATGTTATAACCACGTTGTGAGAATAATCCCACTAAACGAGAAAGCGCACCTGCTTCATTTTCAACGAGTACAGAAATTATATGTCTCATTTAGTACGCTCCCCTTTCGATAACCACATATCTTGTAAAGACTGACCTGCAATTAACATTGGATAAACGTGCTCAGTCCGGTCAACCATCACGTTAATGAACACACATTTATCATTAATCGCCATTGCTTCTTCAAGCTTCGCATCAAGCTCATCGGCATGATCAATTTGAATACCGACATGACCATAAGCTTCCATTAATTTAGGGAAATCAGGCAATGAATCAATATAAGAACTTGAGTGACGTCCTTCATAATTCATATCTTGCCACTGCTTAACCATACCCAAAGCTTGGTTATTTAAGCATAGAATTTTGACATTCAAACCGTACTGCTTACAGGTCGATAATTCTTGAATACACATCTGAATCGATGCTTCACCCGTAATACACACCACTTGCTGCTCTGGAAAAGCAAGTTTTGCCGCCATTGCATAAGGTAAGCCGACACCCATCGTGCCTAAACCACCTGAATTGATCCATTGGCGTGGACGTTTATAGGTATAGTAATTCGCACCAAACATTTGATGTTGGCCAACATCTGATGTGATAATGGCTTCACTGTTGGTGATTCGATCCAAAGCTTGAACCACTTGTTGTGGTTTCATTACACCATTTATACCAGCTTCATAACGTAAACCATGAACTTTACGCCACTCATTAATTTGTGACCACCATGCAGCAATCGCTTCTGGATTAGGCTTAGAAACATTTAATTGTTTCAATTGAACCAACATTTCCTGAAGAACTGGCTCTACTGCACCTACAATTGGAATATGCGCCATGATGGTTTTTGAAATCGTCGCTGGGTCGATATCAATATGAATAACTTTCGCATTTGGACAGAATTTTGCAGGGTTATTGGTAACACGGTCATCAAAACGCGCACCCACACACAAAATCACATCGGCATTATGCATGGTCATGTTGGCTTCATAAGTCCCATGCATGCCCAACATACCAATAAATTGCTCATCATCACCTGGAAAACCACCTAAACCCATTAAGGTATTGGTAACAGGATAATTTAAAAGATGTGCCAATTCAGTCAACAATTCAGATGCATTACCTTGAACTACGCCACCACCCGCATAAATTACTGGGCGTTTGGCATTAATTAACTCATCAATTGCTTTACGGATTTGACCTGAATGACCACGGTACGGTGGCTGATAAGAACGCATCTTTACTTTTTCAGGATATTCGTATGCAAATTTATCGACTGGATTCGTTACATCCTTCGGAATATCAACTACAACTGGGCCTGGACGGCCTGAAGCAGCAATATAGAATGCTTTTTTAATAATGGCTGGGATTTCACTGGCATGACGTACCTGAAAACTATGTTTCACGATAGGACGAGAAACTCCAATCATGTCCGTTTCTTGGAAAGCATCTTCACCGATTAGATGTGATGCAACTTGGCCAGACAAAATCACCATTGGGATTGAGTCCATATAAGCTGTTGCAATCGGCGTTACCGTGTTGGTTGCACCAGGACCAGAAGTCACTAGAACCACACCCGTTTTACCTGTGACCCTCGAGTAAGCATCTGCCATATGACCAGCAGCTTGCTCATGACGAACAAGGTAATGATTTATTTTGTCTTGTTTAAATAGCGCGTCATAAATATGTAAAACTGCGCCGCCTGGATATCCAAAAACATGTTCAACGCCTTCGTCCGCTAATGCACGAACAAGCATTTCACCACCAGATAAAAGTTCCAACGTGATTCACCCTAATATTTTATATCACGATATTATGGGAGACATAAATCGTGTTTCATTCATTGACTTGTGCTCTGTTATAGCACACATATTTCTTCGTTTTCGCAGCAATAATAATTTTTTTCTGACTGCACAGCCGTTTAGGCAATGTAGACATTTTTTAAAAAACATGTTGGGATAAACATATTCTTAACGATATCCATTCCCTCGGCTTAGAGAAAATGTTATTGCTTGCTATGTATTTCATTCGAAGGGTGATCGAATAAAAACATATAAAACTACTGTTGCATTTTTGTTGTTTCAGCAATCAAAGTCAAGGCTTCAATCCTGCTTTTTATTGATTATTTACCGTCCGCACATATTTTAAACTATTCCTTTTTTTTGAACCATTTATAAAAAATATTTCAATCACTTATAAACTTATAAATTTACGAAAGAAATATTCCACGCTCATTAAATTCGATTAAAATAGCGACACTCACAGTTTAAGTCAGTGTATTGATTTTGATAGCGTGTATATTTAAATTATCTTAATAAAATGACTGAATACATTTATTCATCGGGGATATTTCATGCATAAAACTCGCAGTTCTACATTCACACTCTTCACGGTTGCCATGATTAGCATTGCAACATTCAGCTCATCTCAAAGTTTTGCAAAACAATATTACAAATGGACTGACAGCAAAGGTTCAACACATTACACCAACACCCCACCGCCGAAAAATGCGAAAAGTAAAAGTAAAATTGATACCTATGGCGCTAATCATTCTACTGTGACCAATACAACTCAAGCCATCCCACCAACAATACCGACCATAAATTCTAAACCTCAAATTGAACAACAACATCCAAGCCATCAGCCTGTACAAAAAGGACAAGTAGAAACAAATACCGCCCCTCAAGCACAATAATTAAATATATGACGACGCTGAAATTCTGCATCCACTTTTTTCAGTTTTAAATAGTATGCAAAATTCACTTTTAGGTGCATTTTGCGCTATGCTGTGCAACAAACTTTTTAACCATTGTTCTTAATATACGTATATGACTACTCATCACATTGACCCTGAATATCAAGCAAGTGCGATTGAGCCAACAGTCCAACAAGACTGGGAATCTCGCAAAGCCTTTAAAGTTGCCGACACTGTTGAAGGTAAACATCGTTATATCCTCTCGATGTTCCCCTATCCAAGCGGTAAGCTGCATATGGGTCATGTGCGTAACTATACCATTGGCGACGTAATTAGCCGTTTTTACCGCTTAAAAGGTGAAACTGTTTTACAACCAATGGGTTGGGATGCATTTGGTCTACCTGCGGAAAATGCAGCCATTGCACATCAAGTTGCTCCTGCAAAATGGACCTTCGAAAATATCGCATATATGCGTGACCAGTTGAAAAAATTAGGTCTTTCTGTGGATTGGGATCGTGAGTTTGCAACCTGTACACCCGAATATTATCACTGGGAACAATGGTTATTCGTTCAGCTTTATAAAAAAGGTTTAATTTATCGCAAACTTTCAACGGTAAACTGGGATCCAGTCGATCAAACCGTTTTAGCCAATGAACAAGTTGAAAATGGTCGTGGCTGGCGTTCAGGTGCATTGGTTGAGAAACGTGATATTCCAATGTATTACTTCCGCATCACCGATTATGCACAAGAATTATTAGATGATTTAGATACACTTAAAGACGGCTGGCCACAACAAGTCTTGACCATGCAACGTAACTGGATTGGTCGTTCACAGGGCATGGAAATTACCTTCCCTTCAGCCAATCCTGATATTTATGCCGATGATTTAACGGTGTATACCACGCGTGGCGACACCTTAATGGGTGTCACGTACGTGGCGGTTGCTGCTGAACATCCACTAGCCATGAAAGCTGCTGAAAATAATCCTGAACTCAAAGCATTTATCGAAGAATGCCGTATGGGTTCTGTGGCTGAAGCTGATCTGGCTGTGGCTGAGAAAAAAGGCATGGCAACTGGCTTGTTTGTGAAGCATCCTGTAACGGGTGAAGCCGTTCCTGTTTGGATTGCCAATTATGTGCTGATGACTTATGGTTCGGGTGCAGTCATGGCTGTTCCAGCACATGATGAACGCGATTTTGAATTTGCCAATAAATATAACTTAAGCATTAAACAAGTGATTGATGCTCAAAGTCTAGACTCTGCTGAATTCTCTGCTACTAAATGGCAGGAATGGTATGGTTCTAAAGAAGGTAAATTGGTTAATTCTGGCGAATTTGATGGGCTAGAGTTTCAAGCTGCATTTAATGCATTTATTGCAAAATTAGAACCACAGCAATTAGCCAATACCAAAGTTCAATTCCGTTTACGTGATTGGGGTGTTTCTCGTCAGCGTTATTGGGGTTGTCCAATTCCAATGATTAACTGTAACAGCTGTGGGCAAGTACCTGTACCTGAAGAACAACTGCCTGTGATTTTACCGACCGATGTTGTTCCAGATGGCTCGGGTAATCCACTCAATAAAATGCCAGAATTTTATGAAACAACTTGCCCATGTTGTGGTGGCGGCGCACGTCGTGAAACCGATACATTGGATACATTTGTAGAATCATCTTGGTATTATGCTCGTTTTGCATCACCAGATTTCACGGGTGGTCTAGTTAAACCAGAAGCTGCACAATCTTGGTTACCTGTAAATCAATATATTGGTGGCGTTGAACATGCAATTTTACATTTATTGTATGCACGTTTTTTCCACAAACTCATGCGTGATGAAGGTGTAGTACAAGGCAATGAGCCTTTTGCCAACTTGTTGACCCAAGGTATGGTTTTGGCTGATACCTTCTACCGTGAAGCAGAATCAGGTAAGAAAACTTGGTTTAACCCAGCTGACGTAGAATTAGAACACGATGATAAAGGCCGTGTGCTTTCTGCAAAATACACTGGCGATGGCGAGTCTGTTGTGGTTGGCGGCCAAGAAAAAATGTCGAAGTCAAAAAATAATGGCATCGACCCACAATCAATTATTGACCAATATGGTGCAGATACTGCACGTGTCTTTATGATGTTTGCTGCACCCCCAGATCAATCACTTGAATGGTCAGATGCTGGGGTTGAAGGTGCTAACCGCTTCTTGAAACGTGTATGGCGTTTAACCACTGGTTTCTTAGATAAAGGCAACCATGCTGCTGCAATCGATGCCGCGAATTTATCGAAAGATGCGCAGGATTTACGTCGTAAAACACATGAAACTATTCAGAAAGTGGGTGATGACCTAGAACGTCGTCATGCATTTAATACTGCAATTGCGGCACAAATGGAATTGATGAATACCATCAATAAGTTTGAAGCAAAAGATGATAATGATATTGCTGTTGAACGCGATGCTATTATTAGCTTACTCACTTTACTTGCGCCTTTTGCACCTCATTTAAGTCAAACCTTATTGGCTCAGTTTGGGATAGAGTTAACCGAAGCATTATTCCCAGTCGTGGATGAATCTGCTTTAACTCGAAACACTCAAACCATTGTGGTGCAAGTGAATGGTAAACTTCGCGGTAAATTAGAAGTTGCGGTTGATATTTCTAAAGATGAGATATTAGCTTTAGCCAAAGCATTACCAGAAGTACAACAATTTTTGACAGGTCCAACCAAGAAAGAAATTGTGGTACCCAATAAATTAGTAAATTTAGTGGTTTAATTTATTCTGGCTAAATTCCACTTTTAAGGGAATAGGGCTTTCAACCTTGAATTGTTGGAAAGCTCCTAAAAAGGATTACAAAAGCCCGTTGTTATTCAACGGGCTTTGACTCTAAAATTAGTTAGATATTTAAAATTAGATTCACTCCATATACATGAAAAATTTCTACACAGAGGACAAAGCATGCACTTAGCTCAACGTATTGCAGCAGTTGTATTAACGCTAGGCTTAACGGCAAGCTTGGTCGGTTGTGGATTTCATCTTAAAGGAACAAACCCGCAGGCAACGCCACTGGTTTATACCAAGCTACAATTGGTTATTCCTGAAACGGCCGAAGCCTTAGAAAAAAAACTCAGCGTATATTTAACCGCGACGGGGATACAACTCAGTAATGCCAGTGATGCAGATATATTACGTGTCTTGGATTATAAACCAACTCGTCATGAGCTAAATGGCAAACTGGTTGAAACAATATTACGTTTATCTGTTACCTTTCAAATTGAAGACAAACAAGGTAATCCCATTACAGAACCACGGACTGTAACCGCTACACGTAGTTATCAATATGATGTTGCGACCGTAAATACTGATGATCAACAGAATACCTATCTACAGAATATTTTAATTGATGATATTGCTCGTCAAATGACTCGCCAAATTTCAGCCAATCGTTTACCAAAAGCCAAAGTCAATGCGACTTTACCCACCCATCCAACAGTACAATAATTTAGACGCACGACAGACATGAAAATTGATTATCTCCAAGCATTAAAGCGTGTCCATGAAGCGCGTGGTGCTTGGATTTTACATGGCCAAGAACCGTTACTTGAACAAAACCTACTGGATACCTTCCGTAAAAGTTGGAATGTTCAAGAGGTTGAACGGCAACGTTTTGATCTGAATAGTGTCAATGACTGGAAAAATGTTTTTAATGCTTTAAATAGCTTATCTTTATTTTCACAGCATCTTGCAATTGAAGTGCATGGCAATATCAAACCTGATGCCAATACCCTCAAATTATTAAAAAACTATATTCAGCACAATGAACATAATTTGCTGATAATCATTATGCCAAAGCAAGATAGCAGCAGTTTAAAGTCTGCTTTCTTTCAAGTTGTGGAAGCTAATGGTGTCGTGGTGGCTTTAACCGCTCATTATCCGCAAGATCGTCAGCGTATTTTAATGGTCGAAGCAGACAAACTGGGGGTTCAACTCGAACAAGATGCTTGGTTGTGGTTAGAACAACATCACGAGCACAATTTGCTGGCCGCAAAAAATAGTTTAATGCGCGTGCATGATACTTTTCCTGATACTCAAATTATCAAAATTGAACATTTATACGAATGTTTACAAGATCAATCTCGCTATACAACATTTGATTTAAGTGATGCATTAATTGCTGGAAATCTGATTCAAGCCACTAAAATTTTTCAATATTTAATCGCTTCTGGCGAACCAAATAGTTTAATTTTATGGACGCTAAGCAAAGAAATGCGATTACTGATGCAATTGTACGAGCAGCCACAAAATGCTTTACAGCTTGGCATCTGGAAAACTAAAGTTTCTCATTATCAACAAGCACTTAGACGGCTAAATCCTCATAGTTTTTTAAGCTGGCCACAACTTTTATTGCGTATAGATGCTGCAATTAAAGGCATGAGTCAGGAAAATGCTGAGCACTTGATTCTACAAGGTGTGGCTGAAATGTGTGGTAAGACCCTTTTTGCACCATAATTACAATACGGCTTATTTAGAATAATTATCATTTCTATTTATTTAAAAAAATTCACGCTTTATCCTTAATTCACTCTTATAATTTGAACAATTTTTAATTCTGACTCGAACCACTTCGCTATGCCAAAAATAAAACCAGCCAAAGTCATTCTAATCGTGGTCTGTATTGCCATTCTCGCTGCGCTTGCATGGACATTCTTAAAACCTAAAAATGAAAAACCACAATACATCACTACAGAAGTCATACGCGGTGATCTAGAAGATTCAGTCTTAGCCACAGGTGATTTAGAAGCCACCAAAATGGTCAGCGTCGGCGCACAGGTTTCCGGTCAAGTCAAAAAAATGTATGTCAAATTAGGCGATCAAGTTAAACAAGGTCAGCTGATTGCACAAATTGACTCAGTTCGTCAGCACAATGATTTAAAAACGGCTGAAGCCAGCATTAAAAACCAACAAGCACAATTGGCAGTCAAACAAGCCAATTTAGCCAAATTTGAAGCAGAATATACGCGCCAAAAAGCGATGTATGCACAAGATGCGACCTCAAAAGCAGAGCTAGAATCTGCCTTAGCAAGTTATAAAACGGCACAAGCTGATATTGCTGCAATTAATGCACAAATTGAACAATCTCGGTTAACGTTAGCAACCTCACAAGAAAATCTCGGTTATACCCAAATTGTGGCCCCGATTGATGGAACTGTGGTTGCGATTGTGACTGAAGAAGGTCAAACCGTGAATGCCAATCAAAGTGCACCCACCATCGTAAAATTAGCTAAATTAGATACGATGACTGTCAAAGCACAAATTTCTGAAGCAGATGTGATGAAAGTTCAGGAAGGACAAAAGGTTTATTTTACGACTTTAGGCGATAGCGAGAAAAAACGTTATGCAGCTTTACGCCAAGTCGAACCTGCACCTGATTCTATTAATAGTGAAACTGATAATAACTCATCTTCATCGAGTACAGCGGTTTACTACAATGCTTTATTTGATATCCCGAATGAAGATGGCAAATTACGTATTGATATGACAGCTCAGGTTTATATTATTCTAGCTGAAGCTAAAAATGTGCTAACCATTCCTTCCTCAGCTTTACAGAAATCAAATCGTCCAAAACGTGGCAACAGTAATACAGCAACAGCTGCGGGTCAAAATTCAGGAAAAAATCAATCTGCTGAAAGCAACTCACAGCATAAAGACAGCAAAGATGCGACTCAAAACAGCGATCGTCCACAACGCCTTGAACTGACTGCGGATGAAAAAGCCTTAATTGATCAAGGTAAAGCTTCTCTCGCTATTGTGCGTGTCTTACCTGAAGATGGCACACCATTACGTAAACAAGTGCTTATTGGACTAAATAACCGCGTTACAGCACAAGTACTCCGTGGTTTAACCCAAGGTGAACAAGTCATCATTGCTGATGCTTCTGATACATCGAATGATTCTGCAAAACGTAGCAATAAAAATAGCGCAATGAGATTCTAAGCATGGATCAGAATACACAACCTCTACTTGAGGTCAACCAGCTCATTCGTGAATTTCCTGCTGGTGAGTCGACCATTCAAATTTTAAAAAGCATTAATTTAAAAATTTATGCAGGCGAACTGGTGGCTATTGTCGGGCAATCTGGTTCTGGTAAATCCACCTTAATGAATATTTTGGGATGCTTAGATAAACCCACTTCAGGTAGTTATAAGGTAAATGGTCGGGAAACTGGTCAACTTGAACCCGATGAACTTGCCCAATTGCGCCGTGAATATTTTGGTTTTATCTTTCAACGCTATCATTTATTAGGTGATTTAACTGCAGCAGGTAACGTCGAAGTCCCTGCAATTTATGCTGGTGTTGATCGAACGGTGCGCCAACAACGCTCACATGAAATATTGGCTGAACTCGGTTTAGCTGAAAAAACCCAAAATCGCCCTAGTCAGCTTTCAGGCGGTCAACAACAGCGTGTCTCGATTGCTCGTGCCTTAATGAATGGGGGTGATGTAATTCTTGCTGATGAGCCAACAGGTGCATTAGATAAGAATAGTGGTGTAGAAGTGATGCGTATTTTACGCGAACTAAATGCAAAAGGTCACACCATCATCCTAGTTACCCATGATATGAATGTCGCCAAAAATGCGACTCGTATTATTGAAATCAGTGATGGGAATATTATTGCAGATAAGCAAAATATTCCTGAAACCGATCCGATTATCGATATTGGCTTAGACACTGATCACAATACCAAGCAAAAAAAATCCTCAGCATGGCGTGCAGCATTAGATCGTTTTAGCGAAGCATTTCATATGGCATTGTTAGCCATGAATGCACATCGCATGCGTACTTTTTTGACTATGCTTGGCATTATTATTGGTATCGCTTCAGTGGTCTCGGTGGTTGCCCTTGGGAAAGGTTCGCAAAAACAAATTCTTGAAAATATTAGCAGTCTTGGTACCAATACCATTACCGTATTTCAAGGCCGTGGTTTTGGTGATAATTCTAAAACAGCACAAGTTAAAACATTGGTTCCGGCAGATGCTGAAGCACTTGCGGATCAACCTTATGTAGAAAGTGTCAGCCCCTCAGTCAGCTCGGGTGTCACTGGTCGTTATAAAGATACTGAAGCATCCATTAACGTCAATGGTGTGGGGGAAGACTTTTTCCACGTCAAAGGCTTAACTTTTGAGTCAGGTCAAGCTTTTGATAAGCAGAGTGTGTTGCAACGCGCTCAAGATGTTGTGATTGATTCCAACACCAAAAATACCTTTTTTGCTGATGGCACAGATCCTTTAGGTAAAGTCATTTTATTAGGCAGTGTCCCCAGTCGTATTATTGGTGTGACTGATGCCCAGAAAGGCATGATGAGTAATTCTGATAGCCTGAACGTATATTTGCCCTACTCGACTGTCATGAGTCGTATGTTAGGCCAAGCCAATGTTCGGAATATTATTGTCCGAGTCAAAGACGAATACCCAAGTTCTGCCGCTGAAAATGCCATTTTGGCACTGCTTGAACAACGGCATGGTGCACAAGATGTATTTACTCAAAACTCTGACAGCATTCGTGAAACCATTGAACAAACCACTGCAACGATGACCCTCTTGGTTTCGGCTATTGCCGTGATTTCTTTGATTGTGGGTGGTATCGGTGTAATGAACATCATGCTGGTTTCTGTGACGGAACGAACTCAAGAAATTGGGGTACGAATGGCTGTTGGTGCTCGTCAAAGCGATATCCTGCAACAATTCCTCATTGAAGCGATTTTAGTATGTATCTTCGGTGGTCTGCTAGGGGTTCTACTTTCTCTGGGAATTGGGCAAATTATTGGTCACTTCGCCAAAGGCACCTTCCAAATGGCTTATTCAAGTACTTCAATCATTGCTGCATTTGTATGTTCAACCTTAATTGGTGTGGTATTCGGATTCATCCCTGCACGAAATGCAGCACAACTTGACCCTGTCGATGCGTTATCACGAGAATAAGGAATTTATATGCGATTATATTTAAGCAAACTTACAAGTGCCTTGATTCTCAGCAGCTCATTGGTCGGTTGTGCCGCTGTGGTCAAAACCCCTTATCAGACACCAGCTATCGAAATTCCGACTAATTTTGCCTATCATAAAATCAACAACACACAAATTCAGGCCGATCTCTATGCCGATCAATGGTGGACATTGTTTGATGATACACAGCTAAATCAATTGGTAAATCAAGTTATCGCTAGTAATACAGATTTAGCTGTTGCTGGAATTAACTTACAGCAGGCTCGTTTAAGAGCTGGTCTCTCACAAGACAAACAAGGCATTCGAGTCAACTCTGGTGTTTCAGCTGGACATAATTTTGACGTACACTCAGGTAATGACTCATCTAAAGGAGTCTCTCTCAATGCGGGTGTTAGTTATGAAGTCGATTTATTTGGTAAATTGGCTCGACAAACTGAAGCTAACCGCTGGGAAGCCTTAGCGACTGAGCAGGATTTACAAGCCACGGGGCAAAGCCTGATCGCAACAACGGCCAATCTGTATTGGCAATTGGGGTATTTAAATGAACGCTATAGTACAGCTCAGCAAAGTTTAGCGACCACACAAAAACTGTATGAATTGGTACGCACTCAATATCGCGCAGGAGCAGTTTCAGGTTTAGATTTAACGCAGGCGGAACAATCTGTACAAAGTCAAAAAGCCAGTTTAAGTCAAATTGATCAACAACGTGTCGAAGCACGTACTGCTTTGGCCGTGTTATTACAACTTCCTGTACAGCAATTGAGTATTCAAGAACCACAAGCTCTTCCTCGTATTCGCCTACCAAATATTGCAGCAGGTTTACCCGCAGATTTACTCTCTCGTCGTCCTGATTTACGTGCTGCGGAGTTACGATTACGTGAATCTCTGGCCAATAAAGATGCTACCAAAGCCAGCTATTACCCTTCAATTAACTTAACTGGTAATTTAGGTTCCAGTAGTAATTCTTTAACTCAATTGTTACAAAATCCAGTCCTTTCTTTAGGCGCAAGTTTAAGTCTGCCATTTCTGCAGTATAATGATATGAAAAAAGACATTAAGATTAGTGATTTAGATTATGAAAAAAGCATTATTCAATATCGTCAAACGCTCTATCAAGCTTTTGCAGATACAGAAAATGCACTTTCAAACAGAACTGAATTAGATAAACAAGTGGCTTTGCAACAACGCAATTTAGAGCTTGCCGAAAAGACGGAGCAACTCACTCAGGTTCGTTATAAAAATGGAGCCATTGCCTTAAAAAATCTCTTAGATGCGCAAGAGACCACTCGGAATGCACGTTTAAGCTTAGTACAAACCAAGCAAAGCCAATACAATGCCTATGTCACATTAATGCAAGCCTTAGGCGGTAGCCCAATCAAGCAACTACCATAAAGCTTGGATTAATTTAAGCGAAAATTTTTAAATTTATTCCATAAAAAAAGAGCCAATTAAAAGGCTCTTTTTTTATATTTATTTTGCTTCGGGTTTATCTTCTACAGCTTTGACACGAATACCATGCCCATGCAGACGCAATGTATTTAAGCCTTTAATCGCTTTCACTGCTTCACGGCCATTTGGCATGTCTACAAATGCAAACCCTTTCGATTTACCTGTTGCAGCATCTAAAATTACGGTACATGACTTCACTGTACCGTATGCTTTGAACAATTCGAGTAACTCTGCTTCAGTGACTGTACGCTCTAAACTGCGAACTAAAATTTTCATCTTACAACCTTAAAATATAAAATAGACAATAAACATCAAAAAGCACTCGCCTACTCTACTTTTTGAATGAAAACACAAGATAGCTCTAGTTTAATCGAGATCGATACCAAAATCTAAATTAATCGACTGACGCTCAATTAAAGCGCTTTTTACCGTCTGTTGACGTGGTTTGTAATGGGTTTCAGAGGTACATAAATTGCGAGTCAGACCATTCAGGAAATAGCTTTCTATGCTTCGCCCTTGATCGTCAACTTGATCTTTGGCCCACAAATTTAAATTTTGTTTGGTCAGGATTAATTCATTCTTCGCACGAGTTAAAGCGACATACAACACCCGACGCTCTTCTTCGACTTCATCAAAATTACCTTGTGCACGTGCATGTGGATACTGCCCAGCTGAAACATTAGCCACATAACAAACTTTTTGCTCAGTGCCTTTGGCCGAGTGAATCGTGATGAGCGTAACTACATCATCTTGAGCTTGACGCTCAATTTCACTAATTGAGACAGGATCAAGCACATATTCTTCTAAAAACTCACCGAGTTGTTGATGCTTGGCCGCCAACTGTTTGACTAAATCAAAATCACCGACCCGTTTTGACCATTCTTTTTTGGCATAATTTTCTTCAAGCTGCGTCAATAATGCTTCAACACCCAATTTCACACAAGCTGCCACTTCATGTTTGAGTACACTCATTTGCTTCATGATTAACAGTGTATTTTCAGGAATTCGACCAAATTTTTCCAGTTTTTCAAGCATCCGATCTAGATCAGGTTCACCCAATAATTGATGTGATAATTTACTGGCACTGACATCACCCACACCATTCCAGAGCGTTAAAAAACGCATCCAAGCAATATCATCCAATGGATTGGCAATAACACGGAGCAAACTAAGTAAATCTTTCACATGCGCCGTTTCAAGGAGTTTCATACCGCCAATAAAACGATATGGCACATTGGCTTGAATAAAGGCGGCTTCAATATGTCGTGCCGCAAAACTGGAACGCACCAACACCATGTGTTCATGCCATGCCGCCCCTTGCAGAAAATGACGCTCTTTAATATCAATGGCAATCCATTTGGCTTCATCAAATTCATTCGGAAAAATATGCAAGCGTGGTTTGATGCCCTCACCACGATACGCTTCTAAATGTTTGTCGTATTTAATATCACTTTGGTCAAGCAACCAATTGGATAAATCTAAAATTTCTTGGGTAGAACGATAGTTTTTTTCTAATTTAAAAATCTGTGCCTCAGGAACACGCTCTTTAAAATGATGAATATTTTCAAAATCTGCACCACGGAAACCATAAATTGATTGCGCATCATCGCCTACACAGAATAAATGCGTTTTATCTTTTAAGGGGTCTAACAGCGCCCATTGTAAGGGGTTGGTATCCTGCATTTCATCCACCAGCATATGCTGACACAGCGATGCGACATAATCGACCAACCCTTCAGATTGTGCCAAAGCAGAAGCAACGACGGCCAGAATATCATCATAATCTAAGAAGCAACGGGCTTGTTTACGTGCCTCGTACTCTTTCATAATTTCTGCGATTTGATCTTTATGATCCAAAAATTCTGGTAGTTGTTTTTCTAAAGCCAGACTCAATTTTTGACGCGTATTACGTGCAAAAGAATAAAGATCACAGAGTTCTTTCGGCTTGGGTAAAGCATTTGGATTGTTCTTATCATCTTTACCGCGAATTAAGCGGAACATCATCAATTGATCATCACGATCAATAATCGAGAATTGTTCTAGACCAAATGCTTTCGGCACACGGCGTAGTAAGTACATACAAAAAGTATGAAAAGTTGAAGCACGTAAACCTTTAGCTTGATCACCTAAAGCCAATTCCACACGTGCTACAATTTCACTGGCTGAACGGCGGGTAAAAGTCAGAATTTGAATTTGGTTGGCTGGCACACCTTGATCAATCAGATAGGCGGCACGGGCAACGATGGTTTTGGTCTTGCCACAGCCTGCACCTGCAAGGACCAAACTATGTTTGGTTTGTGTGGTTGCCGCTTGCTTTTGTTGAGGGTTTAATTCATCAATTAGGCTGGCTAAACTCATAATCTCTCATCGGTTTGTGAATGAGGCGTAGTTTAGCAAAACTCTCTCATCAAAACTGAATTTCTCAATAACTAGATTTAATCTCCCTAATAATAGCCTTACAATCACAATGATCTGAAACATCAAGATGATATAGATACTACCGTTAAACAGAGGTTACAAAAATGTGACTTTTGCCCAAAAAATAGTTTTTATTCCTTATCATTCAAATGAAATCAATTAGATAAAAAACAACATTCAAATACAGTTAAAGTTAAATAGTGAAGGGAGTAACGTATTCTGACTCTAAAAATATAAAAGCCGTGCAATATTTTCACAGGTTCTTTCTAGATTTTTCTCACCATTTTTTAATGCTGTCTGCAAATCACATGCACCATCGACAATACCAAAAATTGCAGTAAAACCTTCCTCATACAACTCATCGATACCTTCACCAATATAACCTGCACAGCAAATCATTGGTTTCTTTAATCGCTGTGCAACTTGTGCAACACCAAACGGGGTTTTGCCAAACTTAGTCTGAAAATCAATTCCTCCTTCACCTGTAAAAACATAATCTGCTTGGGCAATTTTTTCAGTCAGTTTCGATTCTTCAATGATAATTTCAACCCCTGAACGAGTTTTTGCACCGGCAAAAACCATTAAACCAAAGCCTAAACCGCCAGCAGCGCCAGCACCTGCGATATTTTTCAGATCAACATTTAATTGCTGTTGGACTAAATCCGCAAAATGACAAAGGTTGTGATCCAATTGCAGAACCATGTCAGTGGTTGCGCCTTTTTGTGGCCCAAAAACATGAGATGCACCATTTATTCCACACAAAGGATTATTCACGTCACTCGCAATAATGATTTCTGTTTGTTTTAAACGGGCATCCAATCCTGAAAGATCCATCCTTTGAATCTGATTGAGTTGCCCACCACCTACAGCAACCTCACAACCATTCACATCATAAAACTTTGCACCTAAAGCCTGTGCCATACCTGCACCTGCATCATTAGTAACACTGCCCCCCAAGCCAATAATGATTTTATTTACACCTAAATCTAAGGCATGTTTAATCATTTCACCCGTACCTAAGGTTGAGGTGAATAATGGATTACGCTGTGTTTGGTCTATAAAATGAATTCCGTTGGCCATCGCCATTTCAATCACAGCCGTTTTTCCATCATCAATCAAAGCTAAATAAGCTTGAACTTTTTGTGATGCAAGCGGCCCTGTTACTTTAATGGTAATTTTTTGGCCTTGCCTTGCTATAAGTAGAGCATCGACTGTACCTTCACCACCATCTGCCATAGGTACATGAATAAACTGAGCATCCTTAAATACTTTTTCAATACCACGTTGCATTGCACGACAAGCCTGTTCAGCGCTCATACTTTCTTTAAAGGAATCTGGTGCAAGGACAAAAATTTTAGACATAAGACTTTAGACTTCTTCCATGAAAGGATGGAAACAGAAAGTGAATAATACTTAATAAAAAGGAGCGCAATCAATGCACTCCTAAGCTCTATCACGCTATCCAATAATTACGAGTCTGCTGAGCTAGGTGGAATTTTTTTGATTGCAGCAGCGAAAGTAAGATAATTCACACCTTGAAATAAGATATCAATCGCTAAAAATAAACCCAACACCCAAAACGGTGAATCAGGTGAGGCCAAAATAATCGCACCTGTTGCTAAAGTTAATACCCCAGAAAATAAAGTCCAGCCCCAACCAGAGATCGGTCGTAACATAAAAGCATTAATAATCCGAATAAATCCAGCGATGAGTAAGGCTATAGCCAATAAACTGGTTAAAACGATTGCAGTTTTAATCGGTGAGGTAAAGGCATAATAACCAGCGATCCAATATAAAACCCCAAACAGAGCCCAAAACCAACGATATCCACCATCAAAAATTTTAAATGCCGCTATTAAATGCAGTACCCCACCAATCATCATCAGTACACCAAATAGTGCCACTGCGGTAAGTGTAGCGACCCCAAGTGAAGCCAATAAAATAATGCCAAAAACCACCAATATTATGCCAATTAACAAATACCATTTCCGGTTTTCATGTAATTGATGACGGACTAAATCATTTCCCACAGTTCGCATATTCTTCTCTTCTATTGTTATTTAAGATAATTTTATTGTTAATCGAATAAAAGCATTTGTCTGTATAAAAACTGCATCAAAATCTATGTGGATAAGTATCGGCTTATCCACACCAATAAATCTGCTTATTTAACCCAGCCTATTTCCTGAGCAGTACTTCGACTAATCATAGTATCGCTTAGACTTTCTGGAGTTACGCTCTTTGAGGCACTTAATGGAAGATATCCACCCATAATTTCAGCACGTTGCTGAGGATAAAGTGGATTTTGTTCAGGATCTGCATAACCTAAAGGATAAATAGGTTGCCCCGTTTGAAAATCATATTTATCTTTTGCACCAAAAGTATGTAGCAACTCATGTACTAAAACGACATTATTTGAACCATTTTGTTTCCGAGATGCAAATAAATTGACAGTCCCAATTCTCCCCCGCTCTAAAGCCACAGAATGTTTAAGCCGTTTACTCTGCTGAGGATCATAGTAATTCAAATATAAAGTAACACTCGGAGATCCATCCCCACTTGCGTGCTGCTGCCAAGCATAGTAACGAAATTTTAAACTCCACCAAATATTATTAAGAACTGTGCTTTTTTCAGGCACTTTAGGTGGGATTTTTTTTAATTCTCGACCCAATTGAAAATAAAATTGAACGGGTTGGGCACGAAACTCTTTAGAGTGGACACTTAGGTAATGCTGTATGTCAGCTAAATCATCGATGGAAATTTGTTGAATATAGTGTTCAGTAGCTGACTGATGATCTGCATTAATTGGATGTAATAAAACCGTTATAGGTTTATTCCAATCCTGATTCATATCTCGCCATGCATTGACAGAAACAATCACCAAAATCAGTAATAAACACACAACTCGAATATTTTTCCACATCAAGATTACCCCCCAATTTGCATCTAATGCATTCACTTATTTAATTATCAACCACATACTTTTTATCTTTAGATAAGGTTGATGCTCATCAAATCCAAATTAAAGACCAATAAGCAAACTTATAAAAGTCGATGTATATTTATTTTTAATAATTCAACAGGCGGTCTTTTGACAAAATTATTCCAAACATATTCATAAAATTTTTTCTGCCCAGCGAAAACAACCTTTTCCAAAGCCTCATCTAAACTACACCAAATATATTCTGAATGTTCTTCATTGAGTGTTATTTTTTGATTGTCATCACAATACACAACAAATGCTGGAATCAACTCAATCACATTCAGCGTTGCTTCATAAAATTGCTCCAAATAATCTGCACTGTATAATTGCTGAACATCAATGACTGTTTCTTCATGAAATTCTCTGATAATAGCTTGCCATGCCGTTTCACCTGCTTCGACCTTTCCTGCGACATGACACCAAAAGCCCCCCTTATTCCTTTTCATTAGCAATATTTTTATTTCACCATTTATTTTAGATAACGCTACGCCTGAAACCACTACTGAGCGAATGGGAATCATATTTAATCCTTTAAACAAATATTGTCTGAATCTTTAAAATTAGAAATAAAAAATGCTAACCGAAGTTAGCATTTTGAAATTAACGAATCATTAAGCCTCGATCCATTTTCCATCTTGATAAATCAAAGACCATTTGGTCTGTTTACCTTCAGGCGTTTCAGAGCCAATATATTGCACTTGATTCTTACGACTAAATTTTACTAAAGTTGGATTTCCTTCAGGATCAGCGTCAGGTGCTTGCAAAATAAACTGGTATTTCGGATCAAGCTGCTCTGCAACTGAACGTAATTCGGCTACTTTGGGTGCACGAGTTTCACGCACTTTCGGGAACTTACTCGCTGCTAAGAATAAACCAGCTGCACCATCACGAAGTACAAAATAGTCATCATGTTTAGTTGAACGTAAATGTTCCATTTTAATTGGATCAACACGTGGTGGCGCTGGCTGACCACTTTTCAAAACTTTACGGGTGTTATCGCAGCTGGTACAGGCAAAATATGGACCAAAACGACCAGTTTTAAGCTGCATTTCGCCATCACATTTGTCACAAGGAATGCTTGGGCCATCATAACCTTTAATTTTAAACTCACCTTCTTCAAGTTCAAAACCAGCACAATCTGGATTGTTACCACAGACATGCAATTTTCGACCACCATCAATCACATAACTGTCCATTGCCGTTTCACAAATCGGGCAACGTTTTTTTGACATTAAGTCAGCAGTTTCTGCACTATCATCATCAGATAAAGCTGCAAGTGATTCAACAGGAGTTAAATTCAATGTTCCTTTACAACGCTCTTTGGGTGGCAAGTTATAGCCTGAACATCCTAAAAATACACCAGTAGTCCCCGTACGAATCTGCATTGGACGATCGCATTCTTTGCAATGTACCGATGCCACTTCTACAGGTTGATTACGGCGCATGCCATTTTCACCCTGAGCCGTGGTTAAACGTTTTTTAAAGTCACCATAGAAATTATCTAACAGCTCTTTCCAATTCCGTTCGCCATCTGCAACTTTGTCGAGCTGACCTTCGAGATCTGCGGTAAAAGCATAATTCATCAAATTATTGAAGTTTTCATCAAGACGATCTGTAACGATTTCGCCCATCTTCTCGGCAAAGAGACGACGATTATCCAGCTTGACATAACCACGATCTTGAATGGTCGAGATAATCGCAGCATAAGTCGAAGGACGACCAATGCCTTTTTTCTCTAATTCTTTTACCAATGATGCTTCAGTAAAGCGTGCTGGTGGTTTGGTAAAGTGTTGTGATGGATCTAATTTTTCAAGTTTGAGCACTTCACCTACTTTGACTGCAGGTAATAACACATCATCATCAGCTTTATTAGCACCACGGACTTTCGTGAAACCATCAAAAACCAAGGTACGACCTTTGGCTTTAAGTTCTACACCATTAGCATCCACTAAAATTGTCGATGATAAATATTCAGCAGGTGTCATCTGACAAGCTACAAATTGACGCCAAATAAGATCATAAAGACGTTGTGCATCACGATCTACACCAACAAGTTGATCACCTTTAAGTGCGACATTAGATGGACGAATCGCTTCATGCGCTTCTTGGGCACCTGCTTTATTACCATAACGAATCGGTTCAGCTGGTAAATATTTTTTACCAAACTCAGATTCAATATGATCACGCACCATACTAACTGCATCAGCACTGAGGAAGGTTGAATCCGTACGCATATACGTAATGAAACCCGCTTCATATAAGCGCTGCGCCATGGTCATAGTTTTCTTTACAGAAAAACCTAAACGCGTGCTTGCTGCCTGTTGCAAAGTTGAGGTGATATAAGGTGCGCTTGGATTAACTTTGGTTGGCTTATCTTCACGTACAGATACTTTATATTCAGCATCTTTTAGAATTTTCAATAAAGCATCAGTTTGTGCTTTATTTTGCAGTTTCAAGGTTTTACCACCTTGTTTTACTGCCTCTAAACGAATGTTATCCTTCGATGATTTAGTATCGGCAAAAACCTGCCAATATTCTTCAGGGACAAAGGCACGAATTTCACGTTCACGTTCTACTACAAGTTTGGTCGCGACAGACTGCACCCGACCTGCTGATAAACCACGGGCAATTTTTTCCCACAACAACGGAGAAATCATAAAGCCAACGATACGATCAAGAAAGCGACGAGCCTGTTGAGCATTGACTTTGTCTATATCTAAGCGAGATGGGTGCTTAAATGCTTCCTGAATAGCATTTTTAGTGATTTCGTTAAACACCACACGTTGATAACGTGATTCATCTCCACCAATCACTTCTTTTAAATGCCAAGCAATAGCTTCCCCTTCACGGTCCATATCCGTTGCGAGATAGATTTCATCAACTTGGGATGCCAGTTTTTTTAGTTCAGCAACCACATGCTCTTTGCCTGGTAGCACTTCATAGTGTGCTTTCCAGTCATGCTCTGGATCAACTCCCATACGATTAACCAACGCAGACTGAGCTTTTTCAGCCTTTTGTTCATCCGTTAATTTGGTTCGCGTTGCAGGTTTTTTTTCTGTACTTTTGCTTGAACCACCCGTCGGTAAGTCACGCACATGACCAACCGATGATTTGACAATATAATTCGAACCTAAGTATTTATTAATGGTTTTCGCTTTTGCAGGCGACTCCACAATCACTAAGGCACGTTTCTTCCCAGCATCAGGAGATTGTGCTGTGGGGGTGCTTTTGGATGTGGACCGAGGAGCATTCGCCATAATGAACCGTTTTTCCTAATTGATAAAAAATTAAATTTCAGCCAAAGAGTGTAAATATGCTTTCATATCTTCAAGCTGTGTTGCTCTCAGGTCTGATTCTTCATCCCAATAGAGTCCGACACAGTTAGCTTGCATATCAATAGCATAAATCCCTTTTAATGCAATGGGAAAATCTTTAAATTTCTCATCACCCTGAACAACTTGTAATGTTTGATTTTTAACTCTGGCACGCATTAATGGAAGACGAGCTGCTGGAAGCAATACGCTATAATAAGCCACCATACTGGCACGTTTTTCTGTTGCCATCGGTACGCCTGTCCAATCAGGTGCAACCACTACTCTTGGGTGTAAACCCATTTTTCGTGCTTTTTCTCGCATTAAACCTAAAGCTTTTTCTCTAGGACTGACCCGTAAGCCAAAAATTGAGCCCAACACAAAAATAATGATGATTACCGCAACCCAAGTACCTGTGTGTTCCATAGTTCACCTTTATATTCCTATATTAGAGTTGCATAAGCTGAATATAAAACGCAAGATCAAAATGCAGATTGATATGGAATAAGCTTTTTTCAAGCTTATTTTTCCGCAGAATCGATCGTAAAATCTCATTTTTATGATTCTGCTGCTTATAAAATTCGTTTTATATGAATAGATATCTTCAAAGCTTGACTCAGTAATTTGATCTTTTGCTTTTGAGAGAAAATTAAAAACCAATCACACATCCATTTTTTTAATAAAATTTAAACTATATCGGTTATTTAAGTGACTCTTATACGAAATTTATATGCATGTTTTATAGTATTGGTTAAATCATCTGAGTAGATCAATTTCAAGCGAATGATCCATAACCTGTAGAGTCGACTTCCTTGAAAAACGATACCCAAGCAAACGATAAAAACTCTATTGATCTCATTCCTACACTATATTTCACTTTACATAAAACTACATTTTTTCGTATGACCTCGCTTTATTTCAAACTCAAACTGCACTGAGCACCCATTTTATTAAAATTTTTATCATATATTGAGGCGTATCTCTTTAAACTGAAGCATATAAAGAGCTACTTTAAATGAATGTTTAATTTGGTTTTTAAATAGATTTATTTCTTCAATGTGAATAGCACTATTAACTGATATCTCTTGCGCATTGATACATAAAAAAGTCTCCAAGCAAAGATCACATAGAGACTGAACAGTAAAACTCTTTTGTCTAATTTAAAAACATTTCATGGCTATAAATCACCGCACGACCATTCCAAGAAATATAGCCTTTTTCAACCAACTCTTTAAGCAATGAACGGACATCAGATTTTGGAAACATTTGTTCCAATAAATCACGTAATTCATAAATATCTTTAGGTTTTTTAGACTTTAAAGCATCTAGTTTATGAATCACTTGAATTTGCATGGGATCGATTTTTTCAAAATTCTTAAAGAGTGCCTTTTGAATATTCTGCACAGAGTTTTGTTGCTCATCCTCCTGCACGACGACATGCGTATTGGATTTTAAGTTTTCTAAAAGCACATCAATACTCTCTAATTTAGACTCAGTTACCTGCTCATCTAAATTCAACTGTGTCCATTGTCTCAACACTTTTTTACGCACAAAGATTTGTTCTTCATCACGTTTAATAATTTTTAAATTAATCAACATTCCCACCAAATGTTGCGCATTCTCAGGAACAACTTGCAAAATATTGCCAATCGAATTTCTTAACTTTTCAATCGTATTCGGTTGACCTGTCATTTTCCCCAAAGCATCACAATATCGTTTCACCATTTGCAAATAAGGTTTTTCTTTAATGGTTGCAACACTTGGAGTTTTATACTTAGAATTTGTTCCCGTGCTTGCTGGTTGAATCAATACTAGACTACAGCTCAAGTCAGATGCGGACATCATTTGAATGAGCATCTCACTGCTTGGCATGGCCGAAATCACTTCAACATGTGCATCAGGTTCAACTAAAGCGATTAACTGACCAACAACAACTGCATATTCAAACTCTTTTTCTTTTGCCTTAGGGGTTTCCAAAACGACCACCTGCCCACTACTTACCCAACTCGCCAATTCAGTTAAGTCTTCCAGTGCATATTCAAACTTTCCGTCACAATTAAAAAAATATAACGTTGAATAATGCTTCACAATATCCTGCAATACTTTTGCTGTTGGCATATTATTTTCGAGATCGAGAAGAACGACTTTATTGAGCATGATAAAAAATTAGCAGTGAGTCGGAAAGTGAGCATTACAACGAGCTTTGTAAAAAAGGTCAAATAAAATCATAATTTTAATGTAAGTTTTCTGGTGATGATTACCATCGCCATTTGAAACAAAAAACGTCAATATGTCTCAGGGTTTTCCTCTCCCAAAGGGAGAGGTTGCTTGTACAAAAATTAATAATGTGGCGGGCGGTCGCTCATTGGATCAAAAGTAGCAATTCCATCGGATAAATCTGCAAACTCAAGACGTTGATACAAAAATTGAATTTGTTTCTTTAAATCAATAAGTTCGATATCTTGTCGAGCCACTTGCTCATTTAAATGCTCAACTAAATCATCTAAAAATGCAATTCGGACTTGCAAATCTTCTATGGGTGCGGAAAATGACGCCTGATCATTAAGATTTTTTTGTTTAGTCATTTTAAGTCCTCATCTTGGATTTCAGGAAACAGTATGGCCTATATTACGTTAAGGGATGTCCAACTCGCGTTTGGCGGACCCTCCCTGCTCGACGGCGCGAACTTCAATTTAGAGCGCGGTGAACGAGTTTGTTTGATTGGCCGTAACGGTGAAGGTAAGTCTACTTTACTCAAGCTGATTGAGGGAAGCTTACTGCCGGATCGTGGTGAAGTTTCTTTACAAAATGGTATTACCATTTCGATGTTGGCTCAAGACGTGCCAATGGACTCTGGTAAAGTCGCTGACATCGTCGCAGATGGTGCGGGTGAGGCAGCTACTGTACTCAGAGCTTATCACGAAGCAAGTGATGCGTGTGTATTGGGTGATATGGAAGCTTGTGACCGCATGGGCGAGCTACAGCACAAACTCGATCAAGTTGATGGTTGGGCTTTAGAAACTAAAGTCAACTCGATTCTGAGCAAAATGGGATTAGATCCTGATGCTGATTTAGCCGATTTATCTGGTGGTCGTAAACGTCGTGTACTATTAGCCCGTGCTTTACTGACACAGCCAGACGTGTTGTTACTGGATGAGCCAACCAACCATTTGGACGTTGAAAGTATTGAATGGTTAGAGAAATTCTTACTCGATCAAAACAACTTAACCCTGCTATTTATTTCACATGACCGTTCATTTGTAGATAGCATTGCAACCCGTATTGTTGAGCTGGATCGTGGCACATTGCGTAGCTACGATGGTAACTATTCACGTTACCTTGACCTTAAAGCACAGCAAATGGAAGCAGAAGAAAAGCAAAATGCGTTATTCGATAAAAAACTTGCTGAAGAAGAAGTTTGGATTCGCCAAGGTATTAAAGCACGTCGTACCCGTAATGAAGGTCGTGTTCGTGCACTGAAAGATTTACGTGAAGAATCAAAAGCACGTCGCTCACAACAAGGTAAAGTGAGTATGGCGACGCAAGATGCGAATCGCTCAGGTAAATTAGTCTTTGATATTGAAAATCTTAGCGTTGCTTTTGGCGACCAAGAACCGATTATCAAAGATTTCTCTGCATTGGTGCTTCGTGGCGACCGTATTGGTTTAGTCGGTGATAATGGCGTGGGTAAAACTACCCTAATCAAAGCCATTTTAGGCGAGCTAGAACATACGGGTACTGTAAAAACTGGTACACAACTCGAAGTGGCTTATTTTGATCAATTACGTGACGCACTTGATCTCGAAAAATCAGTTAAAGATAACATTTCTGAAGGTTCAGATTTCGTCGATGTAAATGGTGGTCGTCGTCATATTTACAGCTACTTACAAGACTTCTTATTCTCACCTGAACGTGCTCGCACTCCCGTAAAAGCGTTGTCTGGTGGTGAACGCAACCGTATTTTACTTGCAAAACTGTTACTTAAACCATCTAACTTAATCGTCATGGACGAACCAACCAACGACTTGGATATGGTGACCCTAGAGCTACTCGAAGAAATGCTAGGTAGCTATAAAGGTACATTACTTTTGATCTCGCATGACCGTGCCTTTATGGACAACGTTGTGACATCAACTTGGGTATTTGATGGTAAAGGTCATATTGATGAATACATTGGTGGATATCAGGACTATCTGGAACAACGTCCTGATCAAACTGCTGTTGGTCAAAAAAGTGATGTAAAAAAAGCCATTGCGAAAGCTGAAGCAGCTATGCCAAAAAAAGCAAAGTTGAGCTATAAAGATCAGCGTGCATTAGAACAATTGCCTGCCGAAATGGAAGCACTTGAAAAAGAGCAAGCTGAAATCAATGCGAAACTTGCAGATGGTTCATTGTTTGTATCTGATGCAGATACCGCAATGAAACTT
Source organism: Acinetobacter sp. ANC 4648 (assembly GCF_002135345.1). GTDB lineage: Bacteria > Pseudomonadota > Gammaproteobacteria > Pseudomonadales > Moraxellaceae > Acinetobacter. Next base: position 163,811 of record NZ_NEGI01000001.1, read on the forward strand.
TCAGCACGTTTAACTGAAATTGATGACCTTTTACTTGAAAAAATGGAACGCTGGGAAACTTTAGAAGAAATGACCAAAGGAAATTAATTCTATTTTTCCAAAAAAAACTCCGTATTCGTACGGAGTTTTTTTGGAAGGTATACATACAGCTTAAAACCGATGTAGATAATTTTATTCAATTCTTAAATGCTTTCCTAAGCATAAAAAGCTATTCTTTATTCTTAAAAATTCGTTTAAACAATTAATATCCTTACGACTATATCTTAATATATAACTCTTATTTCTTAACATTAGCACGCTTCTTTTCAACATAAAATCCATCATATGTTCATCGAAATAATCGAATATAAAACCATCAAATCTATCTAGGTTATTGCAGAATCTAACGATAAAATCTCAATTTGCAACAGGTAAAGTGATGGCTCTAAAACAATCACATTCCATAGACTAAAATTAGTGCATTTCACCACATTTCCTCCCAGAATGTGGTTTTTTATGTGGAATGCAGCTTACTTATGCCATAACTTTTCAGTAGGCAACATTAACCACAATGATAATTTCCGGAGCACTTTATCAAAAATATTATGTTGCAATATCCAACAACTTATTATAGAAAAAATTAAGCAGATTAAGATTTGAATACTGATATGAAAATTAAATTGCCAAAATCTAGTTATAAAAATAACGATAAAACCATGTAACAAATAAACCGCCAAGGTGTTGCGACCCAGCTGAATAAAGCGCTGCCCCATGCGCTGAGCCAGTGACAAAATTGCAAAGATCCCCAAGCTAGAAAGCAATAAGCATCCCATTCGAATCAATGTTCCGTCTAGATTACTGACTTGCAGCTGTGTATAACTCAAACTGCCATACAGCCAGAATTGATTGATTTGTGTCAAATCAACCACAGCAATGATTCCAAAAATGATGCATAGACCAATGATAGAACCAGATCTTCGTTGCTGGATGAATTGAATGATGGCTCTACCGTAACAACATCCAAGCATGAAAAAAGGAAAAAATACAAAAATCCGTCCAATCGAATATTGATAGTTGTTCCAAGGACTTAATCCAACACACAGCGCCATAGCTATCGCAATAATGACTGGAAATTTAGTTTTGATCAGAAAATGAGTCAGTAATGTCCACACCATCATCCCCATCAAATACCATAAAATCCAATAAGGTCTGACAAAGATATTCCAACTTAACTGAAATTTTCCAGTCCATAATGCCTCAAAAGCTGGAAATAAAATTTGAAATGGTAGATACAATGCAATAAAGAAAATAATATTTTTAAACCAATTTTTATCTTTATACAACAATCCTGAAATGAAGATAAATGCGGGCATATGCACAACATAAATCGTTGCTAAAAGCGTATGATTAATAGGGTTCTCCCATCCAATCATGCGTTCTAAAAAATGCCCAAAGACCACCAAGAAGATTAATACTGCTTTACTGGTGTCTAAATACGTATCTCGCATTTCCTACTATCCTTGGAAGATCTGAACCTATTTTAATTTTGTTCTGATAAAATAAATAGCAAATTTACTTGAGATTAACGCTACTCTAGCTGATGCAGTTTATACATCACATCAATTTATCTTCGTGTTACACTTCGCCCAGTTTTCAACGACATGATGACCTCTAATCAGTATGAGCAAAAAGCGCCAATACGAGCCTGGACAATTTTATTGGGCATTTCTACTTCCTCAATACTGGGGGATTTGGATTGCCATTGTTTGTTTGATGCTTATAGCAATTCTGCCTTGGGCAATTCAACATCGTTTAGCGACCTTATTAGGTAAGCTTGCATTTCACAACTTCAAATCACGCCGTCAAACTACAATACGTAATTTAGAAGTCTGTTTTCCAGAATGGACTGCTGAACAAATTCAAGAACATGCGCGCCAAGTTTTTATCGATATGATGCTTGGAGTTTTTGAAACACTAAATGCTTGGTATTCACCACAGTGGTTTAAAAATCGAATTAGTATTGAAGGCTTAGAACATCTCACGAATGCACAAACAGCTGGCCAAGGTGTATTACTCTTAGGCACACACAGCACTTTATTAGATGCTGGCGGTTTTCTTTGCTCAAAATATTTTGAACCCGATGTGGTCTATCGCCCACAAAATAATCCGCTATTAGACATGCTGATTTATCGTTGCCGTGCCACAATTTATGCCAATCAAATTGATCATGATGATATGCGAGGCTTAATTCGGAATCTAAAAGAAGGTCATGCCATTTGGTATAGCCCAGATCAAGACTTTGGATTAAAACAAGGCGTAATGGCACCATTTTTTGGCACACCTGCGGCGACAGTGACTGCACATCGACGTTTATTAAAAATATCAAAAGCGGTGGCTATTCCTTTATATTTTTATCGGCATGGTGATATTCAAAATCCCCAATATCGAATTCTGATTGAACCAGCAGTCGCCGACTTCCCCAGTGATAATGAACTTGATGATGCAATCCGAGTGAATAACATCATTGAACAACAGCTACGTATCGCACCAACACAATATATGTGGTTTCATCGTCGCTTTAAAACTCGTCCTAAAGGTTACGAAAAAATTTATTGATTCTTATAGTCAGACTACTTTTCAATTAAACATTATCTTGAACCACTACAACACAAATACTGCTGATGATGTTTAATTTCAAAGCAATGTATTAGATCCAAATTTTTATAAAAACTATTTTATGATGGCTATGCAAAAGGGTTAAGTTTTTACTTAACCCTTTTTATTGAATATTTAAAATCAAATTTTTAAGCAATTTGCAATTTATCGGCATCTAAATGTAATTGTTGATTTAATTCATCAATCCAGATGGCCCAATCATCATCCTGTACCAAATGACTGATTAGAAAATCACGTTGTGACTTATTCCAAAATGGCGCTTCATGTAATGAAAGATGTCGAGGCAATTGATGTGTCCGTACATATAGTTCAATTGCTGCAAGACTAGACGGCAATCCAAGTTGAGAAAATAATAGTTCCAAGGATGGTTTCGTGCTCCCAAGCATTGCGCTCTCCTTATCATTTAAACTGAAATTAGTTATACAAATAATTTATAAGAATATAGAAACCAAAGATAGCCTCGTGTATTGTTTTGCTGTTTCAATTTGTATTTCATTTCTTCGAGTCACTTTAAAAAGTGAATACTGTATTTCTAAATATAAAAAACACCCCCGAAGGAGTGCTTTTATATAACTTAATCTTTAAAGATTAGTTGAACAAGTGAGCAATTGCCGCACGTTCGCCTTCTAATTCTTCAAGAGTCACATCCATACGTTCACGGCTGAATGCATCAATTTCTAAGCCTTCAACACGCGTGTATTGACCATTTTCACAAGTCACTGGAACACCGTACATAACGCTTTCTGGAATACCATAAGAACCGTCAGAAGGAATACCCATCGTTACCCATTCGCCGTTTGTGCCAAGAGCCCAATCGCGCATATGGTCGATTGCAGCATTTGCAGCAGAAGCAGCAGAAGAAAGACCACGTGCTTCAATGATTGCAGCACCACGTTTACCAACGGTAGGAAGGAATACATTCGCATTCCACTCTTGGTCATTAATCATGTCTTTAACGCTTTCGCCATTAATTGTGGCAAAACGGTAGTCAGCATACATTGTTGGAGAGTGATTACCCCAAACTGTAAGTTTTTTGATGTCTTTAACTGCTTTACCTGTTTTAGCCGCAATTTGGCTAAGCGCACGGTTGTGGTCAAGACGTAACATAGCAGTGAACTGACCAGGGTTTAGATCTGGGGCAGATTTCATAGCAATGTAAGCATTCGTGTTCGCAGGGTTACCTACAACAAGAACTTTAACGTCACGGCTTGCGTGATCGTTAATTGATTTACCTTGAACAGTAAAAATCTTCGCATTTTCTTGTAAAAGTTCAGCACGTTCCATACCAGGACCACGTGGACGAGAACCTACAAGTAAACAGTAGTCTGCATCTTTAAATGCAACATCTGGATTATCAGTACCGATCATGCCTTCTAAAAGAGGGAATGCACAGTCTTCAAGTTCCATCATTACGCCTTTAAGCGCAGCTTGTGGCTTCTCAAAAGGAACTTCTAACAACTGCAAAATAACTGGTTGATCTTTACCTAGCATTTCGCCACTTGCGATGCGAAACAGTAAGCTATAACCAATTTGACCTGCAGCGCCAGTAACGGCAACACGAACGGCTTGCTTCATCTAATTATCTCCAATTGAGGATATTCAATGCGATTAAATAGTTAGTCCATTTAATCTAATAATCATAAACGCCAAAGATTGTACTCCAATCATTCGCGCGATGCATGTAAAAGAGCGGCTATTTCCACAAAAGTATGATAGGAAATATAAATGAATTATGTCGAGTTAGCTCAATATGTCCCTTTAATCAAAAAACTGCTGGGGCAATTTGAAACAATATGACTTGAGCATTGTTTATACTGACCATTAACGGTGTAACAGACTTGGATTTCAGTCAAAACTGGATTCGATTTTGAGTTTTGGCAGCTAAAACGAAGACTGTTACCACTCATACTCGGATTTAATTTTAAAAACTGAGCTTTTAATGCGCTGTGCTTTACACTTTTATTTTCTGAACTTGTTAAATCTGTAGGGATTTTCAACTTTTCTGCTAGATTAATCACCATTCTAAAATATTGGCTCGAATTCATTGGAATACAACCACCAATACTACGCCAAAGTTGAATTCGCGCACTTTCATCAGGCATTACTCTAGCGACAACTTTAGCTTGTATTGGCGATAAAGTGGCAGAGGTATTGGTAGTGCATTCATTCCGATTGATTTCTGGCAATAGTCCGGTAATTGTGAGTGAATACCCCTCTAAACATTGTCTTTGTTTTTGTTTACTCACATCCAGTGCACAAATTGCAGGTGTCATTTGCACTTGCATCACATAGCCTTGTAATTGAGGCGTAGCTGCATTCGCCTGAATATTCAAAAAAGAGCCGCTTGCACAGATTAAAATCCATGCCATTAGGTATTTTTTTAGTCTTCGGAAAATTTTGTACATCATCAATTAAACACTAATTAAATTAAAACAAATTATTGAATGCTTCTGGTTGGTATCGTTGGCATACGACTTTCAATCGCTTGTGGCCCCTGTCCCAATAAAATTCCATAATGCGCGGCATTGGTCATAACATTTTTGACATAATCACGTGTTTCACTCAGCGGAATAGATTCCGTATATTGGTCAGCAGCAAGGACTTGATAATCGGGTTGCCAACGTTTCGCACGATTAGGCCCCGCATTATAGCCTGCGGTTGCCAATACAGGATTACTACTGAGCTGCCCCTGAATCATCGATAAATAATAAGTTCCATAACGAATATTAGTATTTGGATCACTCAGTGCCGCTGGATTATAAGTTTCACCCATTTGTTTTGCGACATGTTTTGCTGTATCAGGCATAATTTGCATTAACCCGCCTGCCCCCACATGTGAACGCGCAGCTGTAACAAAACGACTTTCTTGACGCATCAAACCATAAGCCCAAGCAGGGTCAATACCTACATTTTGGCTATGATTAACTACCGTAATCTGATGTGGCGTTGCATATCGATAAGCATAATTATGTTTGGACAATGTACGATCCGCTGCATAAATGGCGCGATCATACCAACCCAAATCAGTGGCACGTTTTGCAGCAGCCAACAATAAGCCATCATCCTGTTTTAAATAAGCTTGGCGGACGGCCCAATTCCATTCCCGATTGGTATATGCAGCTGGTGCATTGATATTACGTAATGCAAATGCACGGCGGAAATGAATATCTTGATCTAATTTCTGTAGATCACGCACTGATGGTTGTTCACGATCTAAGGCTGCATTATATCGTTGCCCGAGATGATCTTTTGCCAATAGATTATGATAATCATCACCCGATACGGCTAAACGCTTAAAAATTTCTTGCGCAGCTTGCTTAGACTGACGATCACTACGTTGCTCCGAAGCACGAGCAAGCCAGTATTGCCAACGATCTTCCTGTTTTTGCGTCACGCTCATGCTATCAACCGCACGAATAATACTTTCCCAAGCCCCAAAACGAATAGCTTGACGGGCATAAACTTCTGCTTCTTCTGCACTAAATGGCATGCCATAACTGGCATCAAAATTGTTCAATACTTCACGATTAAAATTATTTTTCATCACCGTAGTTCCACCAATATAGGCGACAGTACGGTACATATATTTTTGGGCGTCTGGAGGCGTGCCTTGGACTAATCGAGGAAGAGATTGTAATGCAGTATTTAAATCAGTATCTGCTGCACGCCCCAAGGCAAATACAATATATGCATAATCTTGGACATTATTTTTCGGTGCTGACCATAAATAATTCACAGGATTCGCTTGGATCTGATTTAACTGAGCCAAGGATAAATTGAGACCCAAACTTTGTGCAGTGGCAATTGCTTGACCCGATTGTCCAGCACGCAGTTGTGCATACAATCTTTGCTGACGATCTTGTGTTGTCATCAGTGGGCTCGCCAACATTAAACGCCCAAGACCATTACATGATTCAGGTTGGCTATTGGTCGCCAACCAAACATCTTTAAATTCAGCAAAGACCAATGAATCTCCTGATTTAGCACGGACTTGTGCCACAGCACAACTTTCGGCCTGATCAGGATTAGTCACATAGGCTAAAACAGGTTGAGCATCGCTAAAATCTGCTAGTTTGACTTTTTCTTCGACATAATCTGCCGCTAACTTTTCCGCCATTGCTGACTGCGGGTAGCGTTGTGAAAAGCTGGTAATTGCACTTGCAGGTTGAAAGCCTAAATTATTGTTTAACTTCCAATATTCAGGGTAGTACCCCAAAGCATCATTTTGCATCATCACTTGATATTGATCTAATAACGCTATATTCCCCGCATTTGCAGCACGTAAAGCATCATTAAACTGCTCTTCAGCAGCTTGAGTTAATGGAGAACACCCGAGAAGTAAAAAACTTCCAAAACAAGTGATCGCTTTTTTATATTGATGAAGTTGTCGCTTTAACACTTTTTACTCTCAACTCGCCATGCTGATGTCGGCAATCTTTTCAGGTAGTTTAAGTATTTTAACTCAATTCTACTGTTGTGTTATGTAACCTTCTGATTCACTTCTATTAATAAAGTCCATTTTTAGCATAAAAATGAAGCAACATATTTATTATTCCTTTGGCATTAAATACTGTAAAATATCGGGCTTTTATTGAGTCAGTTCAATTGATTGATTCAATCGCACAGATATATTTTCCCTTAATATAGGATAAATGCCTCCATGACGGTTCAAACCTTCATTCCCAATGATGCCAAAGCTGCCTCAGAAAACACTGTTATCCAGCCACAGCACACCCCAGCCGACGGTACAGTCAAAAAACTGTATATCGAAACGCAAGGGTGTCAGATGAATGAGTATGACAGTCATCGTATGGCCGACCTTTTAGGTGATTCGCACGGTTATGTCTTAACCACCAATGCTGGTGAAGCCGATATTCTGCTCATGAATACTTGTTCTATTCGTGAAAAAGCCCAAGAAAAAGTATTTTCTGAATTAGGACGTTGGCGCAAACTCAAAGAAAAAAATCCAGAGTTGGTTATTGGCGTAGGTGGATGTGTTGCCTCTCAAGAAGGTGACAATATTCAAAAACGTGCACCGTATGTCGATATGGTTTTTGGCCCACAAACCTTACACCGTTTACCACAAATGCTCGATCAACATCACGATCAGATTGAAAAACCCAAAAAAGATAAAATTAAATTAGTCGATATTTCTTTCCCTGACATTGAAAAATTTGACTTCCTGCCTGAACCGCGTGTTGAAGGTTACAAAGCCTTTGTTTCAATTATGGAAGGCTGTTCTAAATACTGTTCATTCTGCGTCGTACCTTATACTCGTGGTGAAGAAGTGTCTCGCCCACTAGATGATGTGTTGGCTGAAATTGCAGGTTTAGCAGAAAAAGGCGTACGTGAAATCTCGCTACTGGGTCAAAACGTAAATGGTTATCGTGGTGAAACCTTTGAAGGTGAAATTTGTACCTTTGCCGACTTACTACGCCTCGTAGCTGAAATTTCGGGGATTGGTCGTTTACGTTACACCACCTCACATCCACTTGAATTTAACGATGATCTGATTCAATGCTATCGCGATCTTCCACAAATGGTTTCACATCTACATTTACCCGTTCAAAGTGGTTCGAATGATGTGTTACAAGCCATGAAACGGAATCACACGATTGACGTTTATATCGAAAAAATTGCAAAACTGCGCAAAGTACGTCCAGATATGCATCTATCGAGTGACTTCATTATTGGTTTCCCAGGTGAAAGCGATGAGCACTTTGCAGAAACCTATCAGTTCATTCAAGATTTAGATTTTGATCACTCGTATAGTTTCATCTATTCAAAACGTCCAGGCACGCCTGCATCAGAACTGCCAGATGACACACCTGAACTTGTGAAAAAAGAACGTTTAGCGAAAGTTCAACAATGGATTAAACGCTCAAGTATTGATAAAACAGATGCCATGCTTGGTACGATTCAACGCGTTTTGATTGAGAATATTTCCAACAAAGATCCTAACTTATTGGTTGGAACAGCAGACAATACCCGTTTAGTTACCTTTATTGGTGATGCCGATTGGGTTGGCCGCTTTGCAGAGATTGAGATTACCGAAATTAAAACGCTGAATTTAGTTTATGGTGAACTCTTGAATCTTGAGCCTGACGTGACGTAATGTAGAGAGATAGACTTTATTTAACAATAAGGATATCTCTTGAGTGCAACGATTCAGCGCACAGTCGCTTTTCCTGGTATTTCAGTTGACCGTTTACAAAACATGCTCGGTGCTTATAACGATCATCTGAAACAAATCGAACAACGTTTAGTGGTCAAAATTGCACAACGTGGTGATCAGTTTGTGATTGATGGTGAAATCAAGGCCGTTGAACGCGCTGAAAGTTTGTTACAGCATTTGCATGATGAGGCTGAAGTCTCTCAGCATATCAGTGCGGATACGTTGCATTTAATGATTCAAGGCAGTCAAACCGATCGTGAACTACAGCATGATCCTGATCAAGAACAAACGGGACTAGATCATGTGTGGTTACAGACTCGTAAAGGTCGAATTAACCCACGTGGTGCCAATCAACAGCGTTATGTACAACGTATTTTGCACAGTGATATTTCTTTCGGAATCGGTCCTGCCGGTACTGGAAAAACCTATCTTGCTGTCGCTGCGGCTGTAGATATGCTAGAACGCAATGAAATTCAGCGGATCCTTTTGGTTCGTCCTGCGGTTGAAGCAGGTGAAAAACTGGGATTTTTACCAGGTGATTTAAGTCAAAAAATTGACCCTTATCTCCGTCCGCTTTACGATGCTTTATATGAAATGCTTGGCTTCGAAAAAGTGGCCAAACTGATTGAACGTCAAGTGATTGAAGTTGCACCCCTCGCTTACATGCGCGGTCGTACTCTCAATCATGCTTTCGTGATCTTAGATGAGGCACAAAACACCACACCTGAACAAATGAAAATGTTCCTCACACGTTTAGGTTTTGGCTCTCGTGCAGTAATCACAGGCGATATTACTCAAGTTGATTTACCTCGTGGTCAGCAATCTGGATTGGCACATTGTCTACGTGTTCTTGAAAATGTAAAAGAAATTCACATTACTCGCTTCCACTCTCGTGATGTAGTGCGTCATCAGTTGGTACAAAAAATTGTAGAAGCGTACGAAGGATGGGACAGTGAGCAACATCGTTTAACCGCTCAAGTACGTGCTGAACGCAAAGCATTACAAGACGCTTTAACCTCTGAAAATGACTCTGCTGCAGATGCCCAACATCTTGAACACCCACAGTAAAGTCAAAATAATATTGAAGGACTGGTTTTGAAACTTAGCCTATCGTTACAACAATCGTTTACAGCACCTGAATTGGTGTTGAAACGTGCTTATCTTAAAAAAGTCATCGAAACAGCATTACGTTATATTGATGTTGATCAAGACTGCGAAATCGGCATTGCCTGTGTTGACAACAGTGAAAGTCACAAACTGAATTTAGAGTATCGTCAAAAAGACAAAGCCACCAATGTCTTATCTTTTCCAAGTGATATTCCAGAAGAAGTCTTGCCTCTGCTAGATGCATGGCCAATGGGTGATTTAGTCATTTGTATTCCTGTGGTTTTACAAGAAGCCATTGAACAACAAAAAACACCGCTAGAACATTTTACACATATGTTAGTGCATGGCGCATTACACTTAATGGGCTATGACCATGAAACTTCGGAACAAGATGCCGAAGAGATGGAAGCATTAGAAATTCAGATTTTAGCCAAGCTAGGATTTAATAATCCGTATCAGCTACAAGACAGCTAAAACTCTCGGCTCGAGTTAATGTCATATTAAAGTGATCTCAAATTTTATTTGTGATCACTTTTCATCTAAAAGAATTAAAACAATTCAATCTAGATATAAAGAATATCAAATCAAAAAACTCTAAAGCAATACAATATTAAGTTAGCACTTAACGCACTTCAAACTCTGCATCGGCAGGATTAAAACGCCAAGTGCGAATAATCCGCAACTCAGAAATATCCTTCATCGCAGCATCAAATGTTCCAAATGGTGCGCCTTTACGTACCGACGCTTTGGCTGCTTCATCTAAAATAGGATGTCCAGAGCTTTCAATGAGCCGTATAGCACGTATACCACCCGATGCGTTCAAGATGACCATCAATCTTACTTCACCCGCTAAACGCTGTGATTTCGCCTCAGCAGGATAATAGCGATTACCATATAACTCGACTTTTTCACGAAATTTTTCTAAATAACCGGCCGATGCATCTTGCTTGGCTTGAACGCCATCTAGCGTTTTAATTTTTTGCTGACGGCTAAAATTTTGCTGTTTTTGTAAATATTGTGCTTCTAAACTGGCCACCATAGCCGCTTTGGCTTGAAATTGGCTTTGCAATGCCTCCATGGCTTTTTTACGCTCATTGTGTGCAGCTTGCTTTTGCCAACTCAGTACAGTCATTAAGACTTTTTCATCAAATTTCAATTCACGTTGTTGCTGAACTTTTTCTAAACTCTGAAGTTGTTGTTGTCCTGCACTCTGATCTTGAGACTGCGCGGGCATATCACTGGACATTCGATGTGCTTCACGAAATCGCCCAGAACCCTGCTGATCGGCCTGTGCTAAAAAGTCTGCATCTTTGACCTTTTCAGTACTGGGGCGTATTGATACAGTAATTTCACGACTTGCCGCATCATTTTCTTGTGGCATCGCAAACTGCAATGATAAAAAAATCACATGCAATATGACGGCTACCGATACAGCTCCTATAAAAAGCGAATCTTGCCACCAATACTCAAACTGTTTGGGCTGAACAACACTATTTTTTATCATGACATTAAACCGACAAGATGCCCCACTTTTAAAATCCCAAATGATTTAATATAGATCTATGTTTACATTTTCACAGCTTATTCAGCTGTATCTCAAAAATAATTAACAGATATTTTAAATCATTAAAAATGGCGCAGTGATTTTTGCTAAACTGCAATTGCTAAGCTTGAAAATTTTAAACAGATCGACAAGATTACCGCCTCATAGAACGATGATGATTTGAGAAAATACTTATGCCGACGCTACTTACCAATATTGCTAAACGTATTCGACAAGTATACCAAAAGGCTGAAGATTTCATAGAAGAAGAGCGTGAGTTCCCAGTCTCTCAAGTCTTTCTAAATGCCACATTGAAGCGGTTTGTGACTGACAATGTCGACTTGTTAAAAGATTTACATGCAGATTTACACGATGATTGGCTGCGTTTATACGCGACCATCAGCATTAAAGGTGTTTATACGGTTTTATCGGTAGACCTAAAACTGATTCAAATGGAAATGAACAAAGATATACAGTTAATTGTCTTTGAACAAATTAGCAATACTCAAGTTATCGAAGCCACTTTTCCCAAAAGCTGGATGAAAATTGCAGCGAATTGTGCCCTATTCGTTTATCAAAAAGTATTAAAGAAAGATCCTCTTGGTCCCATTTTAGAAAAATACAATATTATTAAAGTCCAAGACGATTTACTGCATTTATCCTTAAATCGATGGTTAGGCAAAAACCGCTCTGCAATGGATGCGTTAAATAAAGTACATATCAATCATGCTGAACTAAGAGAAACCGAACTGATGGTGCTAGGGAATGTAAATTTAGCAGCAGTATTCAGCAAGCTTTCAAATGCAAAATCTGATGTCATGGATGATCTAGAGGATGACTTAGACGCTAACCGCGTCACACCCATCCAACAGAAATAAAGCTTATTCTTTTAAAGAAATAGATAATATTCACTTAAATAACATAAATATACAGTTTTTATTCAAAACTTGAATATTTCTACTTAATTGAATTGCATAATATGTAACTCGTATTCAGCATAACTGCAATGCATAGGACACTCCTCCATGGCAAAACCTATTTTAAAAAAATTGAGTCTCGTAACAGGCCTATCAACTGTACTTTTACTTGTAGGTTTTTCTGGTAATGCACTTGCCATGAGTCCTTTCCAAGCCAATTACCAGTTTTCATATAATGGTAAAAATATGGGAACCGCAACGCGCAACTTAAGCAAAAATGGTAATACTTGGAGCTATGTTTTTACTGCAAAAGCAGCAGCAATTGCCTCTGCCAGTGAAACCAGCCGTTTTAGCTTTAATAATGGTCAAATCACATCGAATAGTTTTAGCAGGACCAGTAAAATTTTGGTTCATAATGACACCATGACCATTAACTTCAATCCAAGTACAAAAACCATTAATACCAAGAAAAAAGACAAGGTTCGCTCTTTTGAATGGAAAGCAGGTGCTTTGGATGAGCTTAATGCAGAATTACAAGTCCGTGAAGATTTAAAAGGTAGTGGTTTAAAGCCTATCTATCTGATTGCAGATGCCAAAGGTTTAGATGCGCGTCGCTTTGTAAAACAAGGGACCGAATCAATCAAAACCCCATTTGGTACCTATAGCACGGTCAAAGTGGTTTTATCCCATGATAACAATGCTAAAAGCTCAACTTTTTGGTTAGCGCCACAACTTGACTATCTTCCTGTGAAGATGGCGCACCAAGATGATAAAAATTCTTATAGTTTATTACTCACTGGGTACAAAAAATAAGCAAATTTTCACCTTTTGGTCAATTTGAGCTTGCATTTTTTGTGGTGCTTTTTAAAATACGCCTTTGCTTGAAAAAGCACCTTGCCCCTAGAGGACTCTCCCCGTGCATGCACTAGAACAGAAAATCTTAGCTGAAGGTATCGTTCTATCTGATCAAGTTTTGAAAGTTGACTCTTTCTTAAACCACCAAATTGATCCTGTAATGATGCAACAAATTGGTCAAGAATTTGCGCGTCTCTTTAAAGATGCCGGTATTACCAAAATTATTACCATTGAAGCTTCTGGTATTGCACCTGCTGTGATGGCCGGTTTAGAGCTTGGTGTATCTGTAATTTTTGCGCGTAAATACCAATCTTTAACCTTAAAAGATGATTTATATCGTTCTAAAGTATTTTCTTTCACCAAACAGACTGAAAGTACCATCGCTATTTCTAAAAAACATATCTCTGCGGATGATAAAGTTTTAGTCATTGATGACTTTCTTGCAAATGGTCAAGCTGCTTTAGGTCTTGCTGATTTAATCCATCAAGCCGATGCAAAAGTTGTGGGTATTGGTATTGTGATTGAAAAATCATTCCAACCCGGCCGCGATTTATTGCTTGAAAAAGGTTACCGTGTTGAGTCTTTAGCTCGTGTTGAGTCACTTGCTGATGGCACAGTTACTTTTGTTCAAGAATAAAAGTAGCTGCATAAAATCGAGCGCCTTAAGCGCTCTTTTTTATGCCTTTTTGATCATGAGAGTACCGTCTTAACCTTTCATTCTAATAAAATTCTCAGCTATATTGGTCAAATAAATATATAACTCAGGTAAATAATAAATCAGATCAATCACTCAAAAATTAATGGATCTATTCAATGTACAAAAGTTAGATGACAATCTATTTCAAGAACAAAATATACGATTGTTTGGAACACACTTAATGGGTGGGCCATGAGTAGGACAAGCTTTAATGCAGCGTCTAAAACGACTGATCACTCTACACATTCTTTATATGCTTATTTTATTCGTAGTCGTCGAACAGATTTATCAACTCTCTTAAAAGTAGAAAACTTAAGAGATGGAAACAGCTTTTCAACTCGGCAAGTTCATGCTTTACAAGAGGATCAAATTATATTTTCGGCAATAATTTCCTTTGCATATAAAGCGAAAGGTTTAAACTATCAAGTCAAGCAGCCTAATTACCCAGATCCAAATAAGCTCAGACCAGAACAACAACTTAAATAAATGATCTACAAAGATATTCTAGAATCCATACATTCGATTTTCATGCGCCAATTCTTTCTAAAAATATATCCAGTACCGTCATTTAACCCATTCAAACCGATTAAATCAGAAACAAATGATGCAGAATACTTTCAAATTTTTGAAACGCTTCCCGATGGACTAGATTCTAGAATAATGCATCAGGCTATTGCTGCATATTATTCTGACTATAATCTTCTCACAGCATCTCTTTCACCACATGGTTTAAGTTATGCTATCGGTGACACGAGGAGTAATAGCCTAGAACATATTATTTATTTTCATCATGACCTTAAAGTAGATGGATAGGTACTTGATGATATGAATGTGATGACTTCTAGCCAATCTAGAGGGCTTAATGCGAGATTTTAGCCCACTATCTTAAAAGGAAGCATTGTATATTCTGTAGATCAAATTCAACTTTTATTATAAATCTGATGATAAAAAATTATTAAATTTTTAATCTTTACACGCTAGCTCAATACTTTTAATCCGAATCGGCTAGAATGAGCAGATGTTGTAATATTTTCAACACAATGAATCTGACGAAGCACAAAAGGACTTTGTCTTGTATGAGTAAAGATCAATGACGGATCAAATTGCAATAATATGCCCTAAATGTGGATCTACAGAAGTCGAAAAGCGTAACCACGAACAACTCCTCCAAAAAACAGGTGGTGTTTTACTTTCAGCAGCGGGTACAACAGCGGGCACTGTCGGTGGTGCTGCAACTGGTGCATCTATTGGTGCTGCGATTGGAACCGTTGCAGGCCCACTCGGTGTAATTATGGGGGGAACTGTCGGAACTTTTATCGGTGCTATTAGTGTCGGTATTACTGGTGGTTTCTTAGGACATCGCTTTGGTAAAAAAGCGGGTGAAGTGGTGGATAAAAACATTTTTTTGGACTATCAGTGCTCCAAATGTAAATATCGCTTTAAAGATCAAGGATAAAATTAGGTATAGCCGTAGGTCTAACATTAAGAAAGTTAGTCTTGCAACTAACTTTCAAGCAGCCTGCTTTATCTAACAACTATCAATTTTTCCACGACTTCACCGAGTCGTTTTCCTTGCTCAGTACATAGTGCCTTCTCATCTTGACTTAAACCCAAGTCATGTCGTGGACCACTGACATGACTTGCACCATACGGTGTACCACCAGATTTAGTATTGGATAAAGCTGGATTGGCATTGGTTAACCCCATAATTAACATGCCGTGATGAAATAATGGTGGAAGCATGCTTAATAAAGTACTTTCCTGCCCACCATGCATAGAACCCGATGCTGTAAACACACACGCAGGTTTATTATGTAACGCCCCATTCAGCCAAAGGCTAGTCGTCTGATCCAAAAAATACTTCATCTCAGAAGCCATATTACCAAAACGTGTAGGTGAGCCTAAGGCCAAACCAGAACAATGTGCCAAATCATCCAAACTACAGTAAATATCCCCTTCTTCTGGAATACTGGCTTCCGCTTGCTTCACAACCGTTGCAATATTAGGAACAGTTCGTATTTTTACTGCTATTCCAGATGCTTCAACACCGTTAGCAATCAAATGGGCCATCTCTTTAGTAGAACCATATTTACTGTAATACAGGACAAGAACGTAAGGTTGCATCTTCTTAATAATCAAACATGAAAAAGAAAACTATACGGTATTTTTCTGATTTTTTGGTTAAGCTGTTACTCTAAAAGCAAATAAAGATGCTGAAAATACGTTGAGACTGATACTTTATGGTAGATCTACTAAAAAAACTTCCTTTTTATAATAAAACTTGGTTTCAATTCGTTCTTTTCGTCATTCGTCGTTTTGAAGCCGATCGTTGCCGTGAACAAGCGGGTTCACTGACCTACACGACACTATTTGCTGTGGTTCCTATGCTAACGGTTTTTTTGGTGATTATTTCCTCCATTAAAGCCTTAGAACCTGCACGACAACAATTACAGCAGTTGATTTATAGTAATTTTTTACCAAAAACAACCATTGCCTTTGATAAAGCCTTTAATGCATTTACCGAGAAATCCAGTAACTTAACTGTCATTGGGGTACTATTTTTATTCGTGACCACTGTCATGATGCTGACCAGTATTGAAACAGTATTTAATCGGATCTGGCGTGTACAAGAAACCCGTAATGGTATTGTGGGCTTTATGCGGTATTGGACTATTATTTCTTTAGGACCCATTCTACTTGGAAGTGCTTTTGTGATTTCATCAACACTGGCATCGATGAATATTTTAAGTAATAATTTTTCTGGCTATCAAGTGGATGGTACCTTCACCTTCTGGATTCTTTCTTTTGCCCTGACAGCACTCGGCTTCTTTACGCTCTATTGGACCATTCCCAATCGCAGCATCCCGATTCAAGCTGCAGCAATTGCAGGTTTATTTGGTGCAATCGTTTTCGAGCTCTTGAAAAATCTCTTTGGTTTTGTTATGACCAATTTCACCAGTTACACCATCATTTATGGTGCCTTTGCCGCAATCCCCATTTTTCTGCTCTGGATTTTCTTGTCATGGAATGTCGTGCTGCTAGGAGTTGAAATTAGTTATGCACTGACTGCATTTCATACTGGTAAAGTACAAGCACGACATCCCGTACTGATGCTGTTAGATATTTTGGAATTATTCTACAAAAAGCAACAGACTGGAAAAACTGTAACCGATGCTGAAGCTTTAAATATTTTAGGACGTGCTGAAATTGGTCGTTGGCCAACGTATGTACTATTACTTGAAAAACAAAATTTAGTTAGACGCACCGATAATAATGAATATGTTTTGGTCCGTAATCTTAACCAAGTAGATTTCTGGTCATTCTACACAGCTCTACCTTATACCTTGCCACGTCGTGAAGATATTCAAAACATTCATAATGATGATGCTTGGATGAAACGTTTAGGTCCTTTATTCGTCGAATCAGATGAATATTTGGCTGCTAAACTCTCTATTCCACTGGCGACTATTTTAGAAGAAAAATAAAAATTGTACTCAATTCAAAACCTTTGAATTGAGTACATTATTTCACAGCAATCACCAAGCTACCTTCTCGAATATTTTATTCCAATCTATGAATATGGCTGAACGCGGATATTGACCGTGTTATCATCAAAAAAAATCGAAAAGTCTTAGTAAATAACAACAGCGCTTAAAAGTAATCAACAGAATTCAATATGGACTAATTACGAAACATCTGGAAAGTCTTAGCTTAAATTTAGGCCATATCCATGCAATTACTGTTATTAATATTTAAATATTGAATGGAATTAGCTTGTATCAATTTTAGAAATTGTATACGTAAAAATTTGCTATAATTTATACAAAGATTCATTTCACTGAGAAAATGATGAAAAAAAAAGAACAAGATATTCCGACCATTATTATTGATGAGCACAACCCTGATCAAAACAAATATGAGCTGTTAAAAGAAAAGCTTAGATATAAACAGGCCTTACGCGAAAACTCAAAAAAAATTGACCATAAACAGGTTCGCTTAAATATTCAGGCAGATGCACTGCCTAGTAAAACCTTCTTCATTATGAATGCATTGGCTGCGGTTATTGCTGGATATGGCTTATTGGCTGATTCTACAGCAGTAGTGATCGGTGCAATGCTAGTTGCCATGATGTTAGGTCCTATTTCAGGGATTGCATTGGCCTTAATTGATGCACGCTGGATCTTATTAAGAACCTCATTAAGCACCTTATCTTTGGGTGTAATCATGATTTACAGCATTGGGGTTATAATGGGGCTCATTCATTTTGACCTCCCTATCACCAATGAAATTCTCGCACGCACCAAACCAACGACCATTGACTTAATGATTGCCTTGGCTGGTGGCGCAGCTGGTGCATTTGCGGCTGTTTCCCCGCGCTTGTCTGTTGCGGTGGTGGGTGTTGCTGTGGCAACAGCATTGGTACCACCTTTAGTGGCTAGCGGCATTTTGTTAGCACATGGCCAATTGCAAAATTCTGCCAATGCCTTTTTGCTTGCCTTTACCAACATGATCGCCATTCAAGTGAGTTCCTCTTTGGTTTTATGGATTGCAGGCTTTAGACGTGGCGCAGATGATGAAGTAAATAGTATTTGGGGATTCATTAAACGAAATAGTATTAGCTTAATCATCCTAATTCTTTTGGCCGTTTATTTAACCCTCAACCTCATTCAATCTGTTCAAAAACAACTCTATGAAACTCAAATCAAGCAAGAAATTACCCAAAATTTAAATGTAAATAATAATGTTATCGATATCGTTACATTTGATCCACGAAATGACTTTACTTTAGTCCGTGCCAGTATCCGTGGTGATACCGCACCAACATCTACTGAAATTGAAAAAATTAATACTCAACTGGCTAAAGATCGCAGGGGTCATCCATCCTATCTACAAATCCGATTTATTCCTGTACAGATTATACAAACACAGCCTCTTAATACAGTTGATCTCAATGTTCAAGAAGCTCAAGAGCTTTCAATTGAAACTGCAAATTAATATCTAAAAAATTTAAACACTAAAATCATCAGCGCTTTCACTATTCAAAATGGCGTTGATGATTGCTCCCCCCTTACTAGCTACTGATCATTTACAAAAAAATGGACTCAATCCGAAGAAAGAGTCCATATCCATTTTTAATCAATTTAATTTAAAATTATTTTACAAATGTTTGCCAAATAAAATCTTGAGTTTGCCCATTCAAAGTCATTGTCAGTTGATCACCTGCCGCCAATGCTGCGACACCTGCTGGTGTACCAGTCATTACCACATCACCAACTTCTAAAGTAAACACTTGACTCATATCTGCCAGTAAATGACCAATATTAAAAATCAACAATGCCGTGTCACCTTTTTGGCGAACCTCATCGTTTACTTTCAAATCAAACGTAACTTGATCCCAAGCTTTAACTTCTTTTACATCAACCCAATCTGCCAAAACACAAGCACCATCAAAAGCTTTAGCTCGTTCCCAAGGCTGACCTTTTTTCTTTAAGTCGTCTTGCAAGTCACGTAAAGTTAAGTCTAAACCTAATGTTACCGCACCCACGGCCTCAAGTGCTTTTTTTGGATTAGTTTCGCCTTTTAAAATGTGATCAATCCGTAAGGTAAATTCACATTCAAAATGACAATCTCCCCAAGCTTGATTCCAGGAAATACCTTCTTCCAATGAAATTAAGCTACTAGGTGGTTTAATGAATAATACAGGACGATCAGGAATGGGATTGCCTAATTCTTTGGCATGATCTGCATAACTACGACCGACACAGATAATTTTGGATGGACGTGTATTCATAAGCTTCCCTTCTGATTTCACTTGGACACAATTAAAACTCAATAACTATTTTTTAAATGTATTTTCAAATACGTTTTGATCTGTAGGCGATGCAAAAGCACGTTTAGGTACAATTATCACAGTACGATTTTTTAATTCAATCATATAGGTCAATTTACCAATTACAAAACTTTGCACGTCTGTGTAGTTAAATTTTTGTTTGGGACGACCACTGTTAAATAGCTCGGCATAATCTTGGAATAATTCGATGCCTTGTTCACTTTTACCAAATTGATATTTTATAAATTGGCGCTTAAACATCATTGGTAGAAACCAATAACGCATCACTGCTTGCAAGACCAAGAAAAAACTACCCAAGGCAATATAATATCGCCCGACACCTTCCATGCCCAAATAAAAACCCCAAAGTAAGATTGCGATACTCACCAATGGCGTCAAAAATCGAGTAAATTGTTTTTTACCAAAAGTAGCCAATTTAAAGCCATCTTGTGATTCTTCTAAATTTAGATAATAACGTATTGCTAATGCAGGCGTGTTGTCTGACATAGTTTCTTTAACACATTTCATATTCAAGATACCAAGATCTTACACCAAATTTACTGCTTTCTTCATACTGGATGTAAAGTTTTCAAGGTAGTTTAATAGACACACTTTGGAATTAATAATGTGATATTACAGAACATAACGGATAGTTAATTGTTATAAAAAAATAAAGCTATAAGAGATGTTAGCAAATCAAATACTGACCTAAATGACAGGCACAAAAAAACCGCACTTGATGCGGTTTTTCAGTTTTGATCAAGTTGGTGCGCTCAGAGAGATTCGAACTCCCGACCCCTTAGTTCGTAGCCAAGTGCTCTATCCAGCTGAGCTATGAGCGCGACGTCTTGATGGAACGCATTATACGCCTTTTTATATCTTTAGTAAGGCCTTTTTTTAACTTTCAAAATTAAATGCTTAGTATTTGGACAGACTTTAAGTTTTTGAGCAATGATTAAGCACAAACTAGTCGTATTCTATTCAACATGCCTAATTTCGAGCTGCTCCATACACCCCGCACAGAAAGTAACTAGCTCACCTTCCACACTTTGAAATTTTAATTCATACACAAAACCGAATAATTCAGCATTACAACCATCACAGCATTTCTGTCTCAAGTCGCAAGTGAATTCGAGATACTGATAAATATAATAACCATCCGTATATTTTTGCATATCCCTATTATTCAGCAATATTAGTCTTATATGCTTATTTTAGAGGATTTAACTCAGAAAGTGCTCAGCCGAAAAATACTAAACGACAGAAAATGTCGCAGTATACAAAATATAAAAGATGTTAAACTTTTTAGACACAAAAAAACCGCTAAAAAGCGGTTAATTGTTCAAGTTGGTGCGCTCAGAGAGATTCGAACTCCCGACCCCTTAGTTCGTAGCCAAGTGCTCTATCCAGCTGAGCTATGAGCGCAAACTTGTGTTGCCTTTAACGGCGTTCGTTACATACATGAATAATTTATTGGTGCGCTCAGAGAGATTCGAACTCCCGACCCCTTAGTTCGTAGCCAAGTGCTCTATCCAGCTGAGCTATGAGCGCATTTCAAATTATTCGTGGCGGTGAGGGAGGGATTCGAACCCTCGGTGGGCTTTAAGACCCACGCTCCCTTAGCAGGGGAGTACCTTCAGCCACTCGGCCACCTCACCGTAACGAGCCGCCATAATACAAACTAAACACCCATTCTTCAAGTCACATTTGCAAAAAATCTGCTTTTTTTAATCAATCATCTATTTTTTAAACAATTTTCGGCTTTTCTCAGTACTTTTTTGCATAAAACCATGCTGTACGTCCCTGCTAATTCTAAAATTCAAACAGAAAACACAATATTGCAATCATTTACGTGCAGTCTCACTCTGCATGACTTATGCTAAACATAATCTTCTGACATGAAGCCAAAGACATTATGAAAAATTGGATCGATCCTGAAGCCAAAGCGGAAGCTGAACGTTACGATAATCCTATTCCGAGTCGTACTCTTATTTTAGAGACGATCGAACAACAGAAAACACCACTCTCCCATGCAGACTTAGTGGAACACTTCAACATTGCAGATGAAAGAAGTATAGAAGCACTGAGTCATCGTTTAAGTGCCATGGTACGTGATGGCCAGCTGATGAAAGATGGATTTAAATTCCAGCTGATGGCAGACCAACCGACGGTAGATGCAACGGTATATGTCAACAACAAAGGTATGGGTGTTGCCAGTTTAGATGGCAAAAAAGATGAAATGCTATTACCAGAACGTGAATTACGCCAAGTCTTTCATGGTGACCGCATTAAAGTCAGCCAGACTTCTGTTGACCGTAAAGGTAAAGCTTGGGGCTTTATTCACGAAATTACACAACGACGTGTGAAACAACTGATTGGTAAACTTGCAATTCATGACGGTGAATACTTCGTTCAACCGAGTCATCCAAATGCACACCAACCGATTACCTTAGAAAAAGAACTAATTGAACATGCGAAAGCTAATATTGGCGATGCATTGCGTGTTGAAATAGATGATTATCCAACACGTGAAGAATTTGCGACAGGTCATATTATTCAATCGATGGCGGACAAAGCCGATACCGAAATCATTATTCCACAAACAATTTTGGAATATGGTTTGCCGTATGAATTTCCTGAAGAAGTCATTAAAGAAGCTGAAAGCTTTAAAGAACCAAATGCACAAGACCGTGAAGGTCGTATTGACCTGCGTGATTTAGCTCTTGTCACGATTGATGGCGAAGATGCACGTGACTTTGATGATGCTGTATATGCAGAGAAACGCGCTGGTGGGGGTTATCGTGTAGTTGTCGCTATTGCCGATGTTAGCCATTATGTTCGGGTCGGTAAACCATTGGATGATGAAGCCCAAGAACGTGGTACCTCTGTGTACTTCCCGCACTTTGTATTACCAATGCTGCCAGAAGCATTATCTAATGGATTATGTTCTTTAAATCCGCATGTCGATCGTTTATGTATGGTCTGTGATTTGACCTTATCTCGTGCAGGAAAAGTAACAGGATTCCAGTTCTATCCATCCGTGATGCATTCCAAAGCACGTCTAACTTATACACAAGTGGCGAACTATTTTGAAGGTGATAGTACCGCTATCCCTGAAGATCGTGATGTGCGTAAATCGTTAAATACACTGTTCCAACTTTATCAAACATTAAAAGGTTTACGTGCCGAACGCCATGCAATGGAATTCGAAACTGTTGAAACCTACATGACCTTTGATGAATTAGGTGGAATTAAAGAAATTTTACCGCGTACACGTAATGAAGCACATAAGTTAATTGAAGAATGCATGTTACTGGCGAACGTTGCTGCTGCGGAATATGCATTGGAACATGAAATTCCAATGCTCTACCGTGTACATGAGCCACCTGAATTTGCACGGATTCAAAAAGTACGTGAATTCGTAAAATTATTAGGTTTACCATTCCCAGAACAGCCAACCCAACAAGATTATCAACGTGTGATTGCTGCGACCAAAGATCGTATCGATGCACCGAGTATTCATGCGGTATTGTTACGTTCAATGATGCAAGCCTATTACGGCGCAAATAATGCAGGCCATTTTGGTTTAGCTTATGAAGCTTATACTCACTTTACCTCACCAATTCGTCGTTATCCAGACTTGCTATTGCATCGTGCAATTAAGGCACATTTAAAACAAAAGCCTTATCCGCTTTCAGGTGCAGCTTTAGACAATGCTGGCGAGCATTTCTCACAAACTGAACGTCGTGCAGATGAAGCGTCTCGCTCTGTTACCACGTGGTTGAAATGCCACTATATGCAACAGCATTTGGGTGAAGAGTTCGTTGGTGTGATTAGTGCAACGGCTGAATTTGGTCTATTCGTAACGCTCAAAGACTTATATGTTGATGGCATGGTTCACGTCAGCCAATTAGGCGATGATTATTTTGTTTATGATCAAGCCAGCCAAAGTTTGGTGGGTCAAAATCGTGGTCAGATCTTTAGTCTTGGCGATGAAGTGAAGATTAAAGTTGCTGCAGTGAACCTTGGTGATCGTAAGATTGACTTTGCATTGATCCAGCAGTTAACACATGCTGGTCGTGCTATTCGTAGTCGTGCACCTCGTGTAGCAAAATCGACAGCAAAAGAAGATGTTTTTTCACAATCAACTCCTTCAAAAACTAGAGCTGCTAAACCGGTATTATCTAATGTCAGTGAAAGTGGTGAAAAGCCAATTCGTAAAAAGAAAACATCAGATAAGCCGAGTTCTGCACCGAAAAAACCAAATAAAAAATCTTCGGCTAAATCTGATACGAAAGTGAAAGATAAAGAGAAGAAAAAAGTGAAAAAGAAAAAAGCTAATGCGAAAGCAAAGTCTGAATAAAACCACTAAAGATGAGAGAGCTTAGGCTCTCTTTTCTATACCTGATATCGGTACTAATACATTGCATAATCGAATAAGAATACAAGATATACTTCAATACTCTCACACGCTGCTTAATTTTAACTACCTTTTTTTATTCATGTTCTCCTTGCAACTATTTACAGATGAATAGCTCTGGATAACAACACTAGAAAATGATGATGATATTGAATACTGTCACGATAAGATGACTTTAAACATTTGCAGTTGCTTTACTTCATTCAATTTTAACTGCCAATTTTTTAAGTATCCCTTGATTTCCCTCACCATAAGCCCTACATCTACAGATAACTTAAAAATTATTTGGCGTAGACATATGAGATTAGAAAAGGCAACCTTGCCTGTACCACAATTTGATCAAATTACTTTAGATGCATTAAAACAAAATATCGAAAATTCAATTCAAAATGGACAAAATTTCCTAAACGAATTGGTTCAAGTGCCAGACAGTATCCAAGAACAACTGCATATTTTAGAAAAGATTGATACGCTTGAAAATAATATGAGTGAAGCGTGGGGAGTTTTGTCACATCTCAATGCTGTGATGAATAATGCTGAAACCCGTGAAATGTATCAATCACTTCTACCTGCACTAAGTGAGTACTACACAGCACTTGGTCAACATGTTCCACTTTATCAAACTTATCAACATGTTTTCGATGCTCCCCTCTTCGACACACTACCACCTGCACAACAAAGTGCGATTAAACTGGCTTTACGCGACTTTAAACTTTCAGGTGTTGCCTTAGAAGGTGAGGAAAAAACACGTTATGCTGAAATTTCAGCACGCTTATCACAGCTTTCGTCAGACTTTTCCAATCATGTCTTGGATGCCACTCAAGCGTTTAGCAAACCACTTAACGAGAATCAGCTCAAAGGCTTACCACAAAGCAGCATTGAACTATTAAAACAATATGGTCAGCAACGTGAGTTAGAGCAAGCTGTTGCAACCTTAGATATGCCTTCTTATTTAGCGATTATGACTTATGCTGATGATCGTGAACTTAGAGAGGAACTCTACAAAGAATATGTAACACGCGCTTCGGAACAATCAGCGCATCCCAATTTTGACAATACTCCAGTCATGGAAGAAATCCTTCGCTTACGTCAGGAAATGGCAAAGCTGTTAGGTTTTAATAATTACGCAGAGTATTCACTTGCCAGTAAAATGGCACCTGATGTTGAAACAGTAAATCAATTTTTGGTCGAACTTGCAGAACATGCACGTACGCCTGCATTCAAAGAAATTGCTGAACTTAAAGAAATTGCACAACAAGATGGGATTGATGATTTAAAACCATGGGATAGCACCTACTATTCTGAAAAACTAAAACAACAACAATTTAATTTATCACAAGAATCTCTTAAACCTTACTTCCCTGCACCGAAAGTCATTGAAGGGTTATTCAATGTCGTCAATCGTTTATACGGTATCACCGTAATTGAACGTGAAGCTCCATTGTGGCACCCAGATGCACATTATTACGAACTCGAAGACCAAGGCATTGTGATTGGTGGATTCTATTTCGACCTGTATGCACGTAGTGGAAAACGTGGCGGTGCATGGATGAGTGGTTTCCGTTCTCGTATGCAAACTGAAAAAGGTCTACAAAAACCAATTTGCTACATGGTAGGTAACTTTACCCCACCCGTAGGTGATCAACCTGCATTATTAACTCATGATGAAGTAAATACTCTATTTCATGAGTTTGGACATGGCCTACACCATATGTTAACTGAAGTAGATAATATTTCAGTTGCAGGCACACACGGCGTGGCATGGGATGCGGTTGAACTACCAAGCCAGTTTATGGAGTTCTGGACTTGGGATAAAGACAGTTTGGATTGTTTAAGTGAACATATTGAAACTAAAGAAACCTTACCTGAAGAATTACTTAAAGCATTATTAGCTGCACGCTTCTTCCAATCTGGAATGCAAACCCTGCGTCAAATCGAATTTGCACTTTTTGATTTAACTATTCATAAACTCACCCCTGCATTAAATGCAGCACAAATCCAAGCAACTTTGGATGATATTCGTCATAAATTTGCTGTCTTACCGACCGTCAGTTATAACCGTTTCCAAAATAGTTTTAGTCATATTTTTGCGGGTGGCTATGCAGCAGGTTACTATTCTTATAAATGGGCTGAAGTTTTAGCCAGTGATGCTTTTGATCGCTTCGAACAAGAAGGGGTTTTTAATACACAGACAGGAAATGAGTTTAGACAATTTATTCTAGCAGTTGGCGGAAAAGATACTGCGCTTGATGCGTTTATCAATTTCCGTGGACGCGAACCAAAAATAGATGCTTTACTCCGTCATCAAGGTTGGACGAAGGCCTCTAAAAACGCTTAAACTAGGCGCCATTATTATTTTCGAGTGGTTAGTATAGTGAACATCAAACGTCGCTTCATTGCAGGTGCAAAATGTCCAAAATGTGAAGCCTCAGATCGTATCGTTATGCTTTCCACTCAAACAGATGAATGGATTGAATGTATTGAATGTGGATATTCTGAAAATCGCCCTACACATGTAGATGCGCCGGAAGAGCCAGCCACACCCGATGAAATTGGGGTCATTCAATTTAAGCCTCGTCAAACAAAATAAATAGGTTCATCAATGCCACTTGATCATAGAGAAAACTCTAAATTAATATGGATGATTGCTGGGGGACTTATTGCAATTATCTTACTGGTCATTATTTATCTGTGGATGAGTAATACGACTGAGCCAAAAAACCAGCCAGTGCAAAATAAAATGGCAACAGCTCAAGTACAAGATTCAGCACCGCCTTTAGCACATTCTGCTGAACAAACTGCCACCTCTGAACCAAGCACCTCTACTTTAGATGATGAAAAAATTTTAAAAGATGAAGTGCCTAAAAATGCCACTGCCGCCAAAGAAGAAATGGCAAAACTTGAAGATATTCAAAAGCAATTAGATGAACAGGCACAAACGCTCCAGACACAGCATACAGATGCAGATCAACTGATTAAGCTGAAAGAAGAGCAAATTCAGCTATTGGAACAACAATTGGCTCAAACCCAAAAATAAGCAGACACTAACCAAAATAAAAAAGCCTTCATATTTGGTTAAGGCTTTTTTATTTTGGCTTACTAAATACTAATTTCTTTAATTTTAATATCCACGATATCTCCCCCCTTATTCATGGCATAAACAGCACTTTCTAACTGCACCCAACCTAGCTAAACCGACATATGCAAGACCAATTATCCTCGATAAAAAATGATCATTATTTTTAGATACTTATGATGATATGCAAGATTAAACCATTGGATTAGCTTAAGCATTATTTTATGGAAAGTGCTTTTATGTCCCTTATTTTGCAAAATAAATTTAAAAATTGCATACATTATTCTGTGAATAAACGCATCATCCATAAAAAAGCACCCTAAGGTGCTTTTTGTCAAATCTTAAAGTTTATTTATGAGCGTACCAATCAAACATATTTAAGAAATAAGGCACGAAGGTGACCAATAACAATGAAGAGAACAATACGATAATCGGTAATAACCAACGTTCATAACGATAGTAGAAATTGGTGTACTTGGCTTTCGCTTCAGCATCAGCTTCAGCAACTTCTTCATCTCCTACCGACAATCGCGTCAGTAAGTGATTCAGTGCCACAGGTGGTGTCACATAACCAAATTCAAATGCAACCAGTACAATCATCCAGAAGTGAATTGGATGAATCCCATTTTCATAGGCAACGGGTGCAACAGTTGCCGCGACCAGAATCACAGCACCAAATGGGTCTGTACACATTCCAATGATTGCAAGCAGTAATGCCATGAAGCCCAGTGTAATCACAATACTACCAAGATGTGTCGGAACCACCGTGACGATTTCACTACGCTCGATCAAGCCCCCCATACTTGCAGACAATGCCATCAATAAGATCAATGCACCAATGTGCCCGACACTTTCAGAAGTTGCAAAACGAATTGCACCACCAAAACCACGTTTATGATCTGCAGTATCGCCATGTTCTTTTAAATAAGCTGACTCTTTCTCATGTTGCAAAGCTAAATTATTATTTTCAGGAAGCGGTAAACGATCACCGAACATTTTATCAAATAAGATAAAGCCTAACAGCATAATCGGTAAAATAACTGGTGCAGTAAATTCGTCCATTTGTGTATCAAGACCAAATTTATACAAGCCAACAATTACAAAAACAATCACGATATATGGAATTACAGGAACAAATGCACGCATCATCCCTGGTAGTGCAACTTTGGGTGGATTAATACGGAATTTATCTTCTGCAAGGAATAATGAAACACCCAAGAAGATCAAAGCAGTTAACCAAAATACATAAATACCATGATCAAATAATTCATCCGAAGTCACATGACGACTATCTAGCATAGAAATCAAGATCACCAATAGACATGGACGTAAGACCACACCTAAAGAACCTGACATTGCAGAAACGGCAAGTGCATATTGACGACGTGCACCTGAATTCCAGACTTCTTTATAGATAATTGCGCCCGCTGCGATCACAAAAATACCTGAAGCACCAGTATAAGCGGTTGGAATTGCGGCACCAATGAGGATCAACCAAGTCAAGGTTTCAGGTGCCAAGTTCCATGGTCGCAGAACGGCAAGGAATAAATCCATTACACGGGTTTGAGTCAGCAACATCCCAGCCCAAATAAATAGTGCAAGGTTTAAAAATATTCCTGAAAATTCAACCAATTGACCAAGGTATATTCCTTGCCCCATTGGATAATCCATAAAGAACGTAAATGCAATTCCCGTTAGTACAGCCATAAAAGCATATAACGGTGTACTTAATAAGGCTAAACCAATTTTGCCACCATCAGTGGCTGTCGCTGGAATTCTAAAGAACTGAAATAAACTAATCAGAGTTAAACTGATGAATAAAATTATCCATAACCAATAGACCGCCAGAGTTTCAAAGGTCGAAACCACCCCAGAATTGAGAACTGATTGATATTGACTGATGACTGAGTAACTGAGTAATCCATTACCCAATACCATCATGAAACTATAGACACGGAAATCAAGTTTTGTCTTTGCTGGACGTAAACCAATATGATGCATTTTTAAGGAGGCAGTAATGGATGAAATCACTACCATCAACAATAAAATGATGACTTTATTTTCTGTACCATGTTTAAACACCCAAAAGAAACCCGTTTCAAAATTTCGATACGGACGAATCATTGTGTGTTCATTTAGATAATTAATCGATTTTTCATAAAATGCATATTTTTCTTCACACTGTTGCTGTGCCGCCAAAATCGATTGACGAACATCTGCCTCAGATGAAGTACCAAAAATATCTGAAAACTCATCTTTTGAGTTTGCTTGCATTTGTTGCTGTACAAGTGCATCCGTATTTGGATGGCGGTCACAGTTTGGCTTCTCTGGTTCAGCCCTTAAAAAGGAATACTGCATTCCTATTTTTTCATTACCGTACAGGCTTTCCCCGATACGTAATAATTGGCCATGAATCATATCTCCTGTCCCAATAATGAGGGTCAGCAGAAGTAGAATAAGAATAGAAAAGGTTGAGAACCACTCATTCCAGAGATAACTGAGTAGACCTAATCCCGATCTTTTATTTACGGGTTCTTGCATTGTTATTCCAGTTTTTATACGTTGCCACCATACAAGATCTTGTACAGCTCATCTTTTATTTTTGGTCTTAGGTAAAATCCATTACCCAATATCCATTCCTGATATTACCTTTCGAATGTGACTTAAATTGCAGTGCTTTGACATGACTGTGTCTGGTTTTTTTTCAACACTTTATGCCAACTCATTCAATATCATCGAAGTTTTAGATGTTAATACTCAATAAATACGAGGACTAGCATTCTATGTAACATACCTTGATTTGAGAAAGAATCAACTTAAAACATGGATTTTGAAAACTTTTTTATATTTTGCAGCACTTTAAAGGCACTTTTATAAAATATTCTAATCAAGTCTTTAAACAATTCTAAAGCACCGAATCAAAATCGTTATCGATTCTAAGATATAAATTTTGAGATGACTCTAAACTTAAAAGATCCTCAAGACGAGGAAGTCTTTTTTGCTGAGACTGTTTTTAAATAACGTACTGCAAAATAGATAATTGCGATGATTAAGCCCCCGATTGCACCTAAAAAATGCGCTTCGACAAGCACTGGACTGCCAATTAATTCAGCGGTTTGTAAAGAGCCAAAGGTATTTTCCCACACAATTTTTATAAGCACTAAACCAAGAACAATAATTGAAAATTTTCGTTCCGATTTAAACTGTAAATAATAGATTGCACAAGCCACGTATAAGCCATGTAATACCCCAGAAAGTCCTGCATAAGCCTCGACATTCGGATAGAAATAATAAAAACAAAAACTGATAAATAACGGTATGATTAAGAGTAAACCGATCAGATGTCGACTCTTAACCCGTGGAAAGATAAAAGGCAAACAAGCAAAAGCCAACATATTTAAAAAATAATGCGTCCAGCCGACATGAACCCAATGTGCCGTCCACCATCGCCATGGTTCAGTAAAAAAAGAAAATCGCCAATAAATGAAAATCTGATAAAATACTTGTAAACAAGCAGAAAAACTCATTGCAATCGCTAAAAACAGGACTTTTTTAATTAACGCTTGATCATTCATAAACTGTACTCATGAATTAAAAAAGAGAAATTATCATCTCGACAATTTCTCTTTTTATCCTTATGACATATAGATGCGTACCTGATTCAGGTCATGACTGTGGTGCAGTATCAGAAGATTCAGCAACAGTTGTCGGTGCTTCAAAAAGTTCATCATCCCCTGCTGAAACTTGATCATCCCAGAATGTCATCATGCCATCATCTGCTGCACGTACACCTGTATGCTCCGTCCAATATCGATCTGCAACTGCTTGAACCATTTGCCCTGCCATCGCATCAACTAAGCGAAATTCAGGATTAACGGGCTTATCTTCTTCTCTAGATGCTGCATATTTTCGTAATGCATCACGAACTTTTGCATCATCACCACTGGCTTGAGCTGCAACAGCATTTAGTGCATGAGCTAAACGGACACCTTTTTGCTCACCAATTTGCATCGATTGTTGTAATGTAAGATATGGATTCGGCTTACCTTCATCCGCACCTGGTAATAATATCCAAATCACCGCACGCGTCGCCATTGGCGCACCCCAGTATTTGTTATTATCTAAACACGTTAAGCCGCGTTCAACAATCGCAGCAATATCTTTAGGAACATTAGCCTGACCACCCGAATTAATATCATTGGTCATCGATTGCAAGCCACTCAACATTCCTAGTAAATACACTGTTTGATCCAAGTCTTTACGCATCGTCGGACAAGAATCGCCTAATTTATATTTATATTTTGCTTGCCAACTTTCTGCAAATAATTGATAACCCGTATATTGTCTTTCTGCTGCAAGACGAGCCCAACGTTTTTGTTCTACTCGTGCATCTTGTGCTTCCGAAACTTTGCCATCTTTCGATGCACGCATGTAACGTAACTCTGCATCTAATGCACGATTTTCAGCACACATTCCCGCTGCTGAATAAAGTAAAACAGCCATGCGTGTGGGATCTGCTCCCATATCTTTAGTTGCCATAATCGCAGGTGTTAACGCATTGCCCGAATTACATGCCATATCCACATCACCACCCGCCAAAATAGGCGGGACAATATGCTGTTCACTGAAACCTAAAGCGACATTTGCGCCAGTTTTAACCGCGTAAGAACAACCGGATAAAATAGATGAAGCAACCGCGGCTGTAACGAGCAACTGGCTAAATTTATGGACTTTAGACATACTTCCTGTCCTCTATATAATTGTGTTTATTCCCTTTTTGATTAAAATATCAGATGCACAATCCGAATTAAAGAGTATTTACTCTAATTTTAATTTTATAGTCTGTCATTTATAGTTTTATAAAAAATTGACCTAAATCGAGTTTAATGCAAATTTTAGGCAAAAAAAAGTAGCACTGCGACGGTTCTGCACATGCTACTTATTAAACGGTAAACCCCCAAGAGAGTTTATTTGTTTTGAGTTTTCTCAATCTGTTCCCTCAGCATAGTTCCTAGTCTTCCTACTACAATCGCTAAAACAATAGCGACCACTAGAAACCAATAGGTATGAATTTCGCTCATTTGAAATTCCTCATTCGCTGTTGGTCGTTTTAATTTACAGCTTTGCTTGAGAATATGACCGATTAATTGTCAGACAATTTAAGTCATCGCAGTTTTTTCGCTATACTCGTTAGACAATTATGTTTTAAATTTAAAAATAAAATTATAAATTTTTGAATAATATTGCTTTTTAAAAATAATATTTATTTTTATTGTTAGACAATTAATTTAGTTTAACCTGCATTTTTAGACTTTTCCACGATAATTGACTCAATTGATCTTTCCAAATAATCATTGGTTTAAGGGTTTTGGATTGAAAATAAACCACAATATAAAAATGGTGATCAATCATTTTATCCATTTTCACTCGTTGTAACTCTTGCGATTTTTTAAAGCGTAATGTCCATTCCGAATGATCAAGTTGTTCCAATTGCTCAATCTGATCCTGCTGCATAAAAATAAAATAAGCTACAACAGTCATGAGCAAACCACAGGTTAACACGAGGCCTGTGACCGCTTGATACAGGCATATAAAAATGCCAATGAATAACAAAAACTGAAACATAACCGATAATCGGCTAGGTTTCAGTTTAAAACAGCTATGGATATCAACTGAATTTAGATTAGCCATGAACATAGTGCTTCAATTTAACAATAAAATCTTTAAGCTCAGGGCGTGGTGGCTCAGTGACTTCCATAAACCAATCCAATAAATCTGGATCTTCCTGCTCAATAAGTTCAGCAAACATCGCTTTTTCAGCCGCGTCTGCCTGTAAATAATATTGTTTTACATAGGGATCAAAATACACATCAATTTCTTTTAAACCACGACGTGCACGATAAATAACTTTACGTTCTTCTAAAGTTAATTCTTCAAACATACCTTTAACCCGATTGATAAAAATCAAACTTAGTGTACCCGATAGCCTGATCAGAATTAAACAAAATCCAGTGAATGACCAAATTATTCATTTATTCTGGATAATTGAGCATTCATCTCATTGAACCTTTGCCGTGCTTATCTTAGTTTTAAGCTAACTTTATAACACTGCATATGGAAACAATAACAATGCAATCAGGCTTAATTCGTCCATTACCGAATATGTTACCACGTACGTTATTTAATGCTGAACATGAAGCATTCCGTGAAACTGTGCGTAAATTTTATGAAAAAGAAGTGGTTCCCAATATTGCAAAATATGAAACGCAACAACATGTAGACCGTGATTTATGGAATAAAGCCGGTGCAATGGGCTTACTCTGTGCAACCATGCCTGAAGAATATGGGGGTTATGGTGTAGATCGCCTTTACAGCATGATTTTAATTGAAGAACAAGCCTATGCTATGGACTCTTCTACTGGCTTTTCTTTACATTCCGATATTGTTGCAAACTATGTCAATAACTTTGGGAATGAAGATCAAAAGAAAAAATGGTTACCTAAAATGGCATCTGGCGAAGTGGTTACAGCGATTGCCATGACAGAACCAGGGACTGGTTCAGACTTACAAGGTGTGCGTACTACTGCTGTTCTAGAAGGTGATGACTACGTTATTAATGGCTCTAAAATTTTTATTACCAATGGTTATTTATGCGATATGGCTATTGTCGTATGTAAAACTGGTAGCAATGAGAAAGGTTCAGCCAATTTATCACTGATTATGGTTGAAGCAGATCGCGTAGGTTTTTCTAAAGGCAAACCTTTAAATAAAATTGGTATGAAAGGACAAGATACCTGTGAATTGTTCTTTGACAATGTTCGCGTGCCTAAAGAAAATTTATTAGGCATGGAAGGTATGGGCTTTATCATGCTAATGAAAGAACTTGCTTGGGAGCGTATGCTAGTAGCAATTATTTGTCAGGCTGGCTCTGAAGCTGCATTTGCGCATACGGTACAATACACCAAAGACCGTAAAGCCTTCGGTAAACCGATTGGTACCTTCCAAAACTCGCGTTTTAAATTGGCAGAATTACGCACAGAAATTGATTTTAGCCGTGCTTATTTAGACCGTTGCATGGAACTACAACTCGATGAGCAACTCGGGGTAGATGCGGCTGCAGCAGCAAAATATAAAATTTCAGATATGTTTTCATCGGTAGTCGACGAATGCCTACAGTTACATGGCGGTTATGGCTACATGCTTGAATACCCAATTGCACGTGCTTATATTGATAACCGTGCCAACCGAATTTATGCAGGAACCAATGAAATTATGAAAGAATTGATTTCACGCTCACTCTAAGTTGAAAAATTTAAATGGGGTCAAGGCCCCATTTTTCTTAACCTATTTTTTCTAAAAACTTTTGAATCCTACTCAATACCTGTTCTGGCTTTTCCTGCTGCGGAAAATGTCCACACTGCTCAATTAAACACAAATCAGTTTCACCCTGTACTAACGCAACTAACCTCTTCGGCTGTGCAAGGCTTGCATATTCATCGATTTCACCATGTATCGCTAATAATGGGCAATGCACCTGAGTTAAATAAGCTTCCAAATCCCATGTTACAAATTCAGGTGACAGCCAAGTTTTAGTCCAAGCATCCAAAACCCATTGTGTTTTATCACCATGATATTTAGCTAAACGATTCAAAAACTTCTCATCTGCAAAAGCAACTTTGGCACGACGGATGCCATCCAAGGTCAGCTCTTCAACCATAGATTGTGCAGCTTCTGTAATCAAAGCTTTACACTGGATAGGATACAGAGCTGCACAGATAGTCGCCATGCCTCCACCGACACTATGTCCCATCACAATAAATTCATTCAAGCCCAACAATTGTAATAGCGCAGGTAAAACCTCAGTGGCTTCTTGTGTCACAAAGTTAAAATTTAGTGCTTTATATCGTGCTGAAGATTTTCCAAACCCTAGACGATCATACGCGATCACATTCCGCTGTGTTACTCTAGCTAATTGCTCAGGAAAATCGCGCCATAAATCGACACTGCCCAATGATTCATGAAATAAAATAATAGGGGCTCTATCAACATGTGTGCTTGGCTTAAATTTCCATTGTTTAATAAAAATTTGTCCTTGTGCTAACGTTAAAAATTGCTCATTTGTTTCCAAGCGATCCAATGCTCTTACTCCTTATTATTTTTCTTCATTTTTAGCATATATTTTTAGGAAAAAACAAAACTGATCAGTCTTCATCACACTATTAAGATTTAAGTAATAAAAAAGGAGCCGAAGCTCCTTTATAAATATGTGATGTTATGACACTAATTTAGGTTTACGTGAAGCATCTGATGCATGCTTGTGAAACTGCAGTACACCATCCTCAAACGTAGCGTGTTTCAGCTCTTTACGATCAGCTAAATAATTGTTCGTCACTTTCCATGGTGCATGTTTACCTTGCTTAGGCATCACATCGACAGCACGAGCAATATAACCCGAACTCAAACTTCCCATGACTGTGTCTTCTAACAACTCAGTGGCATCGCCTTGTGGAATAACAACATCGTAGCCTTTTTTATCCATATAGTTAATTAAACGACAGATATAATCAGCCGCAATATCAACTTTCAGCGTCCAGGAGGCATTAATATAACCAATAATCATGGCCATATTTGGCACATCACTTACCATAACACCCTGATACAACATATGTTTTGAGGTATTTAAAGGTTTTCCATCTATAGTTGCTTTAATCCCACCCAAAATTTGAATTTCTAGACCTGTAGCAGACACAATAATATCTGCCTCTAAATGCTTGCCCGATTTAAGTTGAATACCTGTTTCAGTAAACTTCTCAATTTGATCCGTTTCAACACTGGCCTTACCTGAACGCAAAATTTTAAATAAATCACCATCTGGAACCACACATAAACGCTGATCCCAAGGATTATAACTTGGAGTAAAGTGTTTCATATCTACCTTACCTTTCAGTTGCATTTCAATCGACTTTAATAAAAGTTTACGTAAAAGTTTAGGTTGCTTTTGTGCAAGTGCATAAATACCGCGTTGCATCCCAATATTACGAGCACGGGTCAATTTATAAGCTAGGTCTTCAGGTAAAATTTTACGCATTTTGTCATAGACAAAATCTACCGATGGGATGGAAGCAATATAAGTAGGCGAACGTTGTAACATAGTGACATGCCCGGCACCACCTTTGGCCATGGCAGGTACCAAAGTAATGGCTGTTGCACCACTGCCAATAATCACCACTTTTTTACCGGCGTAATCTAAATTATCAGGCCAGTGTTGTGGATGAATCAGTTGACCTTTAAATGCGTCTTGATTTGGAAAATCTGGTTGGAAACCTTGGTCATAGTTATAATAACCTGTACAACCCAAAACGAAATTGGCAATCCAAGTCTGCTGTTTTTGATTTTCATCTTCAATTTGTACGACCCACTTACTGAGCGAAGAGTCATAATTTGCAGACAAAACTCGA
The DNA here is from genome assembly GCF_002135345.1 of Acinetobacter sp. ANC 4648. Lineage (GTDB taxonomy): Bacteria > Pseudomonadota > Gammaproteobacteria > Pseudomonadales > Moraxellaceae > Acinetobacter. The sequence continues at coordinate 200,544 of NZ_NEGI01000001.1, forward strand.
TGTTTAAAATGAATTTTTTGTTTGAGTTTAAACTCATCTACCACTTCAGATAAATAGCCTTTGATCGATGCACCATCAGCCAATACGTTAGATTTTTGCCATGGTTTAAAATTAAAACCAAAAGTCGACATATCTGAATCAGAGCGAATACCTGGATATTTGAACAAATCCCAAGTCCCACCAAAACTCTCACGACGCTCAATAATTTCAAAATTACGTTGGGGACAATTTTTTGTTAGATGCGCTGCTGTTCCTAACCCAGAAATACCAGCACCCACAATGAGAATATCAACTTGCTTTTCCATGTTCTTTTTATAACCTTTGCATAATTTCATTTTTATTAAAGCATAATTTTGACAATACGCAATGTCAAGTTTGTGTTTTTCTGACAAAATTCATATCAAATCAGGACAAATCCCTAAGATTGTCCAACAATAGACGTAAAAAAGGCCGGTTAATTAACCGGCCTTTTTTGAATAACCAAGGCTATTCAGTAACGCATTATTTTACTTCGCGATCTACAAGCTCAACGTAAGCCATCGGTGCAGCATCACCTGCACGGAAGCCCGCTTTAAGCACACGTAGATAACCGCCGTTACGTTCTTTGTAACGAGGGCCAAGAACGGTAAATAATTTACCAACAGTTGCTGCTGAACGAGTACGAGCAAACGCCAAACGACGGTTTGCAACAGTATCGTTTTTAGCTAAAGTGATTAAAGGCTCAGCAACACGACGTAATTCTTTTGCTTTAGGCACAGTTGTTTTAATCAACTCATGCTCAAACAAAGAATTAGCCATGTTTTGGAACATCGCTTTACGATGACTGCTTGTACGGCCTAATTTCACACCACTATTACGATGACGCATGGTGATAGTCCTACTTAATTAACGGCTACGATAGGCAAAACGATCGTCCATACGTAAACTAGCTGGTGGCCAGTTTTCTAAACGCATGCCGAGTTGTAAGCCTTTTGAAGCCAGAACATCTTTGATTTCAGTTAACGATTTTTTACCTAAGTTAGGAGTTTTTAACAACTCTACTTCAGTACGTTGAACCAAGTCACCGATGTAGTAAATATTTTCTGCTTTCAAACAGTTAGCAGAACGAACAGTTAGCTCTAGATCATCCACTGGACGAAGCAAGATTGGGTCAACCTCTTCACGAGGTTCCTGAGCAACAGGAGCTTGATCTTTCTGAAGATCAACAAAAATTGCAATTTGTTGTTGCAAAATTGTTGCCGCTTTGCGGATCGCTTCTTCTGGATCAACTGTACCGTTGGTCTCAAGATCGATGACCAATTTATCAAGATCCGTACGTTGTTCAACACGCGCATTTTCTACGGTGTAAGAAACACGTTGGATTGGACTATAAGAAGCATCTAACTGTAAACGACCTACAGGGCGAGTCTCGCCTTCAGGGAAACGTGAGTCAGAAGTTTCATAGCCACGACCTTGACAAACTTTCAGGCGCATTTTTAATGAGCCTGAAGCACTCAATGTGCCGATCAAATGATCAGGGTTAACCACTTCAACATTATGCGGTAAACGAAGATCTGCGGCAGTTACATCACCAGGACCTTGTTTTTCCAATGTTAAATATGCTTCGTTCTGATCGAACAGCTTAATAGACAATCCTTTAAGGTTCAGCAAGAGCTCGACGATGTCCTGCTGCAAGCCTTCTAAAGTACTGTACTCGTGCTCGACACCTTCTATTTCAACTTCAACCACAGCAGCGCCAGGTAAAGAAGACAATAGAATGCGACGTAAAGCATTACCCAGAGTATGACCAAAGCCACGCTCTAACGGTTCCAGAATCACTTTTGCCGAGGTCCCGCTTGCCGCTTCGACCTTGATCGCTTGCGGAGTTAGAAACTCGTTTGCAGTACGCGTCATTATTGCTACCTCAAGGATTATTTAGAATACAATTCTACAATCAAGCTTTCGTTGATTTCAGCAGGTAAATCTGAACGATCTGGTGCAGCTTTGAACGTACCTTCCAATTTAGAATGGTCAATTTCCATCCAAGAAGGCGTTCCACGTTGAGTAGCTAATTCAATTGCGTTTTTAATACGTAATTGTTGTTTAGCACCTTCGTGAACTGCAATCACATCACCAGCTTTAACTTGAATTGACGCAATGTTAACACGACGACCATTCAAAGTAATACTGCGATGAGATACAAGCTGACGAGCTTCTGCACGTGTAGAACCAAAACCCATGCGATAAACAACGTTATCTAGGCGGCTTTCAAGCAATTTCAACAAGTTTTCACCTGTTGCGCCTTTAACACGAGCAGCTTCTTTATAGTAATTACTAAATTGACGCTCTAACACACCGTACATACGACGTACTTTTTGTTTTTCACGTAATTGTAGTGAGTACTCAGATTGTTTGCTACCACGAGCTCCGCCGTGTTGGCCAGGAGCTTTAGCATGTTTTTTAGTCTTAACATCAAACGGTTTAACGCCTGATTTAAGTTGCAGGTCTGTCCCTTCGCGGCGAGAGAGTTTGCATTTTGGACCAATATAACGAGCCATGAATGATTCTCCTTAGACGCGACGTTTTTTAGGTGGACGACAACCGTTGTGCGGGATAGGCGTCACATCGGTAATGCTGTTAATTTTATAACCCACTGCACCTAAAGCACGAACCGCAGATTCACGACCAGGACCAGGACCTTTTACAAGGACGTCCAAGTTTTTCAAACCGTAGTCTAAAGCAGCTTTACCAGCAACTTCAGCAGCTACCTGAGCAGCAAACGGAGTTGATTTACGTGATCCACGGAAGCCTTGTCCACCAGAGGTAGCCCAAGCCAGTGCATTACCTTGACGATCGGTAATAGTCACAATGGTGTTATTAAAAGAAGCGTGAATGTGTGCAACACCTTCAGAGACGGTACGAGTGACCTTCTTGCGTGCGCGAGTATCTTTAGCCATCTTTTAGCTTCCAGAAATCTTATTTCTTAATAGGTTTGCGCGGACCTTTACGGGTACGAGCGTTAGTTTTCGTGCGTTGTCCGCGGACAGGCAAGCTGCGACGATGACGAAGACCGCGGTAGCAGCCTAAATCCATTAAACGTTTGATGTTCATGGAAATTTCGCGACGTAAATCACCTTCGGTCGGAACCTTAGCAATTTCTGCACGAATCGCATCAAGCTGAGCATCATCTAATTCACGAATCTTAGTAGTCGTTTGGATACCAACAGCAGCTAAGATATTCTTAGCAGTATGGCGGCCAATACCAAAGATATACGTAAGAGAGATAACAGCATGCTTGTTATCCGGAATGTTTACACCGGCAATACGAGCCATTCATTTTCTCCAAAAAGGCAGCAAAGATAATCAACCGCCCCGCAAAAATCTTGAGGGGCGGATAATAACCTAATTTGCCTACTGAAATCAACAGGTCTAAATTAAATTAACCTTGACGCTGTTTATGACGAGGTTCTGCGCTGCAAATTACGCGAATAACCCCATTACGACGGATAACTTTACAGCTACCACAAATTTTCTTTACAGAAGCTTGAACTTTCATAATGAAACCTCTAAGTGCGCTTATCCCTTAGGATGAGCAGTCGTTTTTCTCATTAACGTTTGATCATCATACTGGTGAGAAGTGAGATGAGCTTGTAGCTGAGCCATAAAGTCCATCACAACAACAACTACAATTAGCAAAGAAGTACCACCCAAATGGAATGGAATACCAAAAGAACTTTGCAAAATCATTGGCATTAAGCAAATAATTGTAATGTAGATTGCACCAATAAAAGTCAAACGATTAAGAATATGATCTAAGTAACGAGCAGTTTGCTCACCTGGGCGAATACCAGGTACATAAGCCCCGCTGCGTTTCAAGTTTTCTGCTACTTCTTTCGGACTAAATACAAGTGCCGTATAAAAATAACAGAAAAAGATAATTAACGCACCGAAGAGCACCAAATACAAAGGTTGTCCAGGCGATAACACTAATGCCAAATCTTGTAGCGAACGCTTCACGATTCCTGCATTTGGATCAGCACTACCTAACCATTGACCTAAACTTGCAGGGAACAACAATAACGAACTAGCGAAAATTGCTGGAATTACCCCTGCCATATTAATCTTCAATGGCAAATGTGTTTGCTGTGCAGTGAATACACGACGCCCTTGCTGCTTTTGAGCATAGTTTACAGGTATACGACGTTGAGCTTTCTCAATAAATATAATAGCCGCAAGCACCGCCAAAGAGAGTAAACCAAAAACAGCTAAACCGATTAAGCTTGACTGACCATTTTCAACTGAAGAAAATGATTGGATTACTAAATTTGGAAGACCTGCCACAATCCCTGCAAAAATGATCATTGAAATTCCATTACCAACACCACGTTCGGTAATTTGTTCCCCTAACCACATTAAGAACATGGTACCCGCAACTAACGACGTTAGTGCTGGAACATAAAATGCAAGACCTGAAGTCAAAGTAATCCCTTGACTGATCAGTCCCGCACACATTCCGATACCTTGGACCAATGCAAGTAATAGCGTGCCATAACGCGTATATTGATTAATCTTACGCTTACCCTGCTCGCCCTCTTTCTTTAATGCTTCTAGCGAAGGAACAACAGTCGACATCAACTGCACAATAATTGATGCAGAAATGTACGGCATAATTCCTAACGCCAAAATAGACATTCGCTCCAATGCCCCGCCCGAGAACATATTAAACAAACCTAAAAAAGTACCTTCATTAGCTTTGAAAAAATGTGCTAGAGCGACATTATCGATACCTGGTAGAGGAATATGCGTTCCTAGTCGAAAGACCACTAATGCGCCAACTAAGAACATTAATCGACGAATGATTTCACGATATTTCACATGAAATGGTTGGCCTTTCATCATGTTAACATGACCTGTAGAACTAGGAGACATAGTCACTCGCGATTACTCCTCGACTTTACCGCCAGCAGCTTCAACAGCAGCTTTAGCGCCTTTAGTCAATGCAACACCTTGGATAGTGAATGCACGAGTGATTTCACCAGAAAGAACGATACGAGCACGAATCATATCTTTACGTACTACGTTCGCAGCTTTTAAAGTTTCAAGAGAAACAATATCACCTTCAACTTTAGTAAGCTCAGATAAACGTACTTCAGCAGTTTTCAAAGCCAATTGGCTAGTGAAACCGAATTTAGGCAAACGACGATATAACGCTGTTTGACCGCCTTCGAAACCTGGACGTGTACCACCGCTTTTACGTGAATTTTGACCTTTGACACCACGGCCACCAGTCTTACCAACGCCAGAACCGATACCACGGCCTAAACGACGGCTGTCACGTTTTGCACCTTCAGCAGGTGCAAGTTCATTTAAACGCAGAGTCATGGCTTATTCCTCTACACTAACCATATAGTAAACTTTGTTGACCATACCACGATTAGAAGGTGTATCTAAAACTTCTACAGTATGACCAATACGACGCAGACCTAAACCTTGTAGGCAAAGTTTGTGATTTTTCAAACGATGCGAAGAAGATTTAGTCTGGGTAACTTTAATCGTTTTCATGATTGATTACCCTTGAATTTGTGCTACTGAAAGACCACGTTTCGCAGCGACTTTCTCAGGAGAAGTCATATCACGCAAACCTTTAAAAGTTGCGTTAACTACGTTAGCAGCGTTAGTAGAACCGTAACATTTAGCAAGTACGTTATGTACACCAGCCGCTTCTAAAACAGCGCGCATAGCGCCACCAGCAATTACGCCAGTACCTTCAGAAGCAGGTTGCATATATACACGGCTTGCACCATGACGAGCATTCACAGGGTGTTGCAGAGTAGTACCTGCAAGATCAACGGTAATCATGTTACGACGAGCAGCTTCAAGTGCTTTAGAAATAGCAGCTGGAACTTCACGTGCTTTACCACGACCAAAACCTACACGACCATTACCATCACCAACCACAGTCAATGCTGTGAAAGAGAAGATACGACCACCCTTAACAACTTTGGCTACACGATCAACGGCAACCAGTTTCTCAACGAAACCTTCGTTTTGTTCAACTTTAGCCATGATTAGAACTCCAAGCCGTTTTCACGAGCAGCATCAGCCAAGGCTTTGATACGACCATGATATTTGAAACCAGAACGGTCAAATGCAACTTTAGTTATACCAGCAGCTTTCGCACGCTGAGCAACCAATGCACCAACTTTCATTGCTGCATCGACATTACCAGTAGTACCACTACGTAATGTTGCATCCAAAGTAGAAGCTTGCGCTAATACTTTGCCACCATCGGCTGAAATAACTTGCGCATAGATGTGACGCGGCGTGCGGTTTACACACAAACGAGTCGCACCCAATGCACGTATGTGCAAGCGTGTGCTTTTCGCACGACGCAAGCGGGTTTGTTTCTTTTCGTTCATAAGAACCTCGCGCCTTTATTTCTTCTTAGCTTCTTTACGAAGAACAACTTCATCCGAATAACGAACACCTTTACCTTTATACGGCTCTGGTGGACGGTATCCACGGATATCTGCAGCCACTTGACCCAATGCATGTTTATCAGCCGATTTAAGGATGATTTCAGTTGCAATTGGAGTTTCAGCAGTTACGCCTTCAGGAAGTTTGTATTCAACCGGGTGTGAAAAACCAAGGTTAAGGTTGACAACGTCACCTTTAACCGCTGCTTTATAACCAACACCGATAAGTTGTAACTTACGTTCGAAACCTTCGCTAACCCCTTTTACAAGGTTATTTAATACAGCGCGAGCAGTACCGGCTTGCATCCAAGCGTCTTTCGACTCTTTAACTGGAGCAACTTGAAGTTTACCTTCTTCCTGTTTAAGCTCGACCAGCGCATGCAGGTTGAGAGACAACGTACCTTTGCTGCCTTTCACTTCGACCTGCCGGCCGTTCTGAGTAACTGTTACACCATTTGGTACAGTTACTGGGGCTTTAGCCACACGAGACATGAGGAATCACCTATTAAGAAACAAAAGCAATAACTTCACCACCGATGCCTGCAGCACGTGCAGCGCGATCAGTCATGATGCCTTTGCTTGTAGAAACAATTGCAACACCTAAACCTTGCTTAACGCTCGGTAGCTTATCTTTACCGCGATACTGACGTAGACCTGGACGGCTTACGCGTTTCACAGTTTCAATAACTGGTTTGCCTTCAAAATATTTTAAAGTAATCGTTAATGTAGGTTTGCCTTCATTAGCAGCTACTTCTACATTAGAGATATAACCTTCTTGTTGAAGTACGTTTGCAATTGCAACTTTCAACTTAGAATTAGGCATAGAAACTGTTTGTTTCTTACCCATTTGTGCGTTACGAACACGTGTTAGCATGTCGGCAACGGTATCTTGCATACTCATTATAGTCGCTCCTTACCAGCTTGCCTTAACAACGCCAGGTACATCACCTTGCATTACTGTTTCACGTAATTTGTTACGGCTTAGACCGAACTTACGGAAATAACCGTGAGGACGACCAGTTAAACCACAACGGTTACGAAGACGTACCGGTGATGCATTACGCGGCAATGCTTGAAACTTCATCATCGCTTCAAAACGCTCTTCTTCGCTAGCATTTACATTTGCAATTGTTGCTTTTAATTCAGCACGTTTTGCAGCAAATTTAGCAACAGTAGCTTCGCGTTTTAACTCGCGATTAATCATACTTTTCTTAGCCATATCGACCTCTTATTTGAACGGGAAGCCGAATGCACGCATTAGCGCACGGCCTTCGTCATCGGTGCGAGCAGTCGTAGTAATGGTAATATCCATACCACGAATACGATCAATCTTATCGAAATCGATTTCAGGGAACATGATTTGTTCCTTCAAACCCATCGAATAGTTACCACGACCATCAAATGATTTCGCTGAGAAACCACGGAAGTCACGGATACGAGGGATTGCAATCGCGATCAAACGGTCTAAGAATTCGTACATTTGGTCGCCACGTAAAGTGACTTTACAACCAATTGGCCAACCATCACGGATTTTAAAACCAGCGATTGATTTGCGCGCAAGTGTCAATACTGGTTTTTGACCAGCAATGGCTTGCATGTCCGATAATGCGCCGTCTAATAATTTCTTATCAGCAGAAGCTGCACCAACACCCATATTAATGGTGATTTTAGTAATGCGTGGAATTTGCATTACATTCTCAAGACTCAAAGTTTCTTTCAACTGAGTCTTAAGTTCTTCGTTATAACGTGTTCTAAGTCTGGCCATCGCCGTTTCAACCTATTACTTCGCTACCGCCAATGATTCACCATTTGACTTAAGTACGCGAGTTTTCACGCCTTCAATCACTTGGTAACCAACACGGTCAGCTTTTTGGGTTGTAGCATTAAAAATCGCCACGTTTGAGATATGAAGCGAAGCTTCCTGAGTAACAATACCGCCTTCAGCGCCAGTTACTTTATTCGGCTTTTGATGCTTCTTCACTAAATTAAGGCCTTCAACCTTAACACGGTCATTCGAAACCGACAAAACAGTACCCTGTTTGCCTTTTTCTTTACCTGCGATCACAATTACTTGATCGCCTTTTCTAATCTTAGCCATGATTGCCTCTATTATAGAACTTCAGGAGCCAATGAAATGATTTTCATGAACTGTTCAGTACGAAGTTCACGAGTCACTGGTCCAAAAATACGAGTTGCAATCGGCGCTTTGTTCGTGTTCAAAATAACTGCAGCATTATCATCAAAACGGATCACTGAACCATCTGGACGACGAATGCCGAATTTAGTGCGAACTACAACTGCATTCATCACGTCGCCTTTTTTAACACGGCCACGTGGGATTGCTTCTTTTACAGTAACTTTAATAATATCGCCAACAGAAGCATAACGACGGTGCGATCCACCAAGTACTTTAATACATTGTACGCGGCGAGCACCACTGTTGTCTGCTACGTCGAGCATACTTTCGGTTTGAATCATTGCCCTACTCCAAAACCGAGCAACACCGGTCGCAATTTCAAGGGCTCAAAGAGTACTCGAAATTGACCGATGATGCAACAAGAACGTCTAATTACTCAGCAGCTGCTTCAACAACTTCAACCAAAGTCCATGCTTTAGTTTTAGAAATTGGGCGGCTTTCTTTAATGGTTACAACATCGCCAGTCTTAGCAGTGTTGTTCTCATCATGAGCGTGTAATTTTGTTGAACGGCGGATTGATTTGCCATACAACGGATGTTGAACGCGGCGTTCAATAAGAACAACAATAGACTTGTCCATTTTGTCACTTACGACTTTGCCAGTTAACGTGCGAACTGTTTGCTCACTCATTGTCCGTTCCCCTGTTTTTCGGTAAGGAGGGTCTTAATACGAGCAATAGTCTTACGAGTAAGTGCAACTTCGTGCGATTTACCCAATTGACCAGTTGATTTTGCCATACGAAGACGGAATTGGTTCAACTGTTGCTCATCAAGCAAAGTTGTCAACTCTTCTACCGATTTTTCACGTAGATCTTTAGTATTCATTACATTACCGTCCGAGTCACGATAGTGGTTTTAAACGGAAGTTTAGCAGCTGCAAGCGTAAATGCTTCACGTGCCAATTCTTCGTTCACACCTTCCATTTCGTACAGGATCTTACCTGGTTTGATTTCACAAACCCAATATTCTACAGAACCTTTACCTTTACCCATACGCACTTCAAGAGGCTTTTGAGTAATTGGTTTGTCTGGGAATACACGGATAAAGATTTTACCACCACGCTTAACACGACGACTAATAGTACGACGCGCAGCTTCAATTTGACGCGCAGTCATACGACCACGTTCAAGTGATTTAAGTGCGATGGTACCAAAAGATACTGTGCTACCGCGATGTGCTAGACCAGTGTTACGGCCTTTCTGCATCTTACGGAATTTAGTACGTTTAGGTTGCAACATGGATTATTCTCCTTTTTCAGCAGAACGATCATTGCGACGACCACGACGCTCTTGACCTTCACCACGACCGCGACCGCGTTTAGCTGGACGTTCTTCTGCAGGAGCAGGGTTCATGACTTGTTTCATGCCACCTAAGATCTCACCACGGAAAACCCAAACTTTAACACCAATCGTACCGTAAGTTGTTTCAGCACGTACAGATGAGTAGTCGATGTCCGCACGAAGTGTATGCAAAGGTACACGACCTTCACGATACCATTCTGTACGTGCAATCTCAGCACCACCTAAACGACCAGAAACTTCAACTTTAATACCTTTAGCACCAGAACGCATCGAGTTCTGTACCGCACGCTTCATAGCACGACGGAACATTACACGTTTTTCTAATTGAGAAGCAATTGCTTCAGCAACTAAACGAGCGTCTAAATCTGGGCGATCGATTTCGCTGATACTTACTTGCGCAGGAATACCCATAATTTGAGTAAGTTCACGCTGTAATTTCTCAATATCTTCGCCTTTTTTACCGATTACGATACCTGGACGAGCAGTGCTAATAGTTACTTTAGCAGCGCCTGTAGGACGTTCGATAAGAATATTGCTGATCATCGCATTTTTAAGTTTTTTGTTCAAAAACTCACGAACTTGAAGATCTTTAAGCAAATATTCAGCGTATTGCTTCGGACTCGCGTACCAGTTAGCGTTATGACGTTTCACAACACCTAGGCGGATACCGATTGGATGAACCTTCTGACCCATATCAAACCCCTACCTTAACGGTGATGTGACAAGTACGCTTAGTAATACGATCTGCACGGCCTTTAGCACGTGGCATAATACGTTTAAGGCTAGTGCCTTCATCAACGTAAATCGTAGAAACTTTAAGGTCGTCTACATCTAAACTGTTATTATGTTCAGCGTTTGCAATTGCAGATTCTAAAGCTTTTTTCACAATCGCTGCAGCTTTTTTATTGCTGAAGTTCAAGATATTAAGCGCGTGAGCAATAGATTTGCCACGGATTAGATCTGCAACCAAACGAGTTTTTTGTGCCGAGATAGCGGCACCGCGTAATTTAGCAGTAACTTCCATCATAGCACCTTAACGTTTAGACTTCTTGTCAACACCGTGACCACGATAGGTACGAGTTGGCGCGAATTCACCGAGTTTATGACCAACCATATGTTCAGATACAATTACCGGAACATGGTTACGACCATTATGGACAGAAATTGTTAAACCAACAAAATCCGGGAGGATCATCGAACGACGCGACCAAGTTTTGATCGGCTTACGGTTATTAGCCGCGATAGCCGCTTCAACCTTAGCGAACAAGTGCGCATCGACGAATGGGCCTTTTTTCAGAGAACGAGGCATTGTCAGATTCCTTTACTTGTTACTTAACGCGACGGTCGCGAATAATCATCTTAGTCGTACGCTTATTGGTACGTGTCTTGTACCCTTTAGCTTTTTGACCCCATGGGCTTACAGGTTGAATACCTTTATTACGCCCTTCACCACCACCATGTGGATGGTCAACTGGGTTCATTGCCATACCACGTACGGTAGGACGAATGCCACGCCAGCGAGATGCACCTGCTTTACCAAGTGAACGAAGGTTGCTTTCTTGGTTAGAAACTTCACCAAGAACCGCACGACATTCAACGTGAATTTTACGCATTTCGCCAGAACGTAGACGAACAATAGCGTAAGAACCGTCACGACCCAACAACTGAACCGAAGTACCAGCTGAACGAGCTAACTGCGCGCCTTTACCGATTTTAAGTTCGACGTTGTGAAGAGTAGAACCAATAGGCATGTTACGAAGTGGTAAGCAGTTACCTGGACGAATTGGAGCATCGTTACCAGATTGTACTTTATCACCAGCACGTAAGCCTTTAGCTGCAATAATATAACGACGTTCACCATCAGCATACAAAACTAAAGCAATGTGTGCAGTACGGTTAGGATCGTATTCAATACGTTCTACAGTGGCTGGAATGCCATCTTTATTACGTTTGAAGTCAACAAGACGGTAGTTTTGTTTATGACCACCACCAACATGACGAGTTGTAATGTGACCGTTATTATTACGACCACCAGTACGTTTTTTAGCTTCAACCAACGGAGAGTACGGTGCGCCTTTATGAAGATGGTCGTGAACGACTTTCTCTACAAAGCGACGTCCTGGAGACGTTGGCTTACATTTTTGAATAGGCATAAATTTCGTCCTTATTCCGCTGCGCTTTCAGCGGTATCGCCCAAGTCAGCCATCTCAACATCTTGGCCAGCTTTCAGGGTGACGTATGCTTTTTTAACATCAGAACGACGTCCTAATGTTTTACCAAAGCGTTTAGTCTTACCTTTAGTGATAGTCGTGTTAACTTTAACAACTTCCACACCAAAGAGTTGCTCAACTGCTTTTTTGATTTCAAGTTTATTTGCATCAAGTGCAACTTTAAAAACTTGAACACCAGCAGCCTCACCTAAAGCTTGAGCTTTTTCTGAGAACACAGGCCCTTTTAGGATTTGATAGATACGTTCGTTGTTCATCCGAGTTCTACCTCAATTTTCTTAGCAGCAGCAACTGACATAACAACTTTATCGAACGCAATCAGACCGACTGGATCAATTGCAGCAGCATCAACCACATTTACATGTGGAAGGTTGCGCGCAGCAAGATACAGGTTCTCATCTACAGCTTCTGTAACGATTAATGCGCGAGTAGCGTTCAAGTCGTTAAGCTTAGCAAGCAATTCTTTAGTTTTTGGTGCTGTAACAGCAAAATCTTCAACCAAAATCAAACGATCTTGGCGAACAAGTTCAGCTAAGATACATTGCATTGCACCGCGGTACATTTTACGGTTAACTTTTTGAGACCAATCTTGTGGACGAGCAGCAAAAGTCTTACCACCACCAACCCAGATTGGGCTACGAATAGAACCAGCACGCGCACGGCCAGTACCTTTTTGACGGAATGGTTTACGACCACCGCCAGATACATCACCACGTGATTTTTGAGCTTTAGAACCTTGACGACCACCAGCTAAATAAGCTGTAACAACTTGGTGTACAAGAGCTTCATTAAACTCACGCCCGAAAGCAACTTCAGACAATTCAACAGCAGAGCCGGAAACAGTATTTAAATTCACGTTATTTCCCCTCAGGCCTTGATCGTAGGACGAACAGTAACGTTGCCACCAGTAGCACCAGGAATCGCGCCTTTAACAACAAGAACTGAACGTTCAACGTCGATAGCAACGATTTCAAGACCCTGTGTAGTTACGCGTTCAGCGCCCATATGGCCGGCCATTTTCTTGCCTTTGAACACGCGACCAGGTGTCTGGTTTTGACCAGTAGAACCTAAAGAACGGTGAGAAAGTGAGTTACCATGAGTTGCATCTTGCGTACGGAAATTCCAACGCTTAACACCACCTTGGAAACCTTTACCTTTAGATTGCCCAGTTACGTCAACAACCTGACCCACTGTAAACAATTCAACGGTAAGAGAACCACCAACTTCACGACCTTCAAGATCAGCTTCTGTAGCGCGGAATTCTTGAACCAAACGACCAGCAGCAACACCCGCTTTCGCGAAATGGCCTTTTTGAGCGTTAGTTACGCGAGATTCGCGACGTTCACCAGTAGTGATTTGAATCGCTTGATAACCATCAGTTTCAAGCGTTTTGATTTGAGTGATACGGTTAGGATCAACCTCAATCACTGTAACAGGCACAGAGACACCAGCATCTGTAAAGATACGTGTCATACCGCACTTGCGACCGACTAAACCAATAGTCATGTGCATAAACCTCTAAAAAAGCGGCTTAATTAACTTAGAGCGTTAATTAACCGAAAGCCTTAACCCAATGCGATCTGAACATCAACACCAGCTGCAAGATCTAACTTCATCAACGCATCAACAGTTTTGTCTGTTGGTTGAACGATGTCAATCAAACGCTTATAAGTGCGGATTTCATACTGATCACGCGCATCTTTGTTTACATGCGGTGAAGTAAGAACGTTGAAGCGTTCGATGCGAGTAGGCATCGGGATTGGACCACACACTTGTGCTCCAGTACGCTTAGCGGTTTCTACGATCTCTTGAGAAGATTGATCAATCAGGCGATGATCAAAAGACTTAAGACGGATACGAATTCTCTGGTTAGACATACCAGTTAACTCCAAGCCAAATATATAAAGAATCACCTCTGACGCATCTTACCCTATAGAGATAAGTGTCAAAGGCAGTGAAAATCACTAAGGTCATGATCGATGCCACGACTGTCACGATATCTAAATGACTTTATTCGCCATTTAGCCCCTCCTATTGAAGGGTCGCTCATTATAACAATCGTTTAACTGTTAAGCAAACTTATTTCAGGATTTTTATATTATTTTTAAATGTTTATTGTTATCAACACGTTCATCAAAAACCCCAAATATTAAGCCTTTAATACATAGTCAATAGCCCGATCCAGCATCTGATTTCCAACCATGAATTGTTGCTTTGGCGTACGCCTTAACATGGATAGCAATTGCACATCCTGATCATGAAAACTATTTCTTCCCTCCTCATGCGCTATAAATAGATTTAATGCTTCTGGGGTAATTTCTGGATGAAATTGAAAACCTAAAATATTCCTTCCAATTTGATAAAGCTGATTAGGGCAGGCTTTATTTTCTGCTAGACGTATCGCACCTACTGGCAATTCAAAGGTTTCGTTATGCCATTGCAGCACTTCAAATTCATCCAGCAATCGAAAAAGCGCACCATCCACATTATACGTCTTATAAACAGTAGACCATCCCAGTTCTGATACTGGATTTTTAGTGACGCGCGCACCCAATGCACTCGCAATCAATTGAGCCCCCAAACACAATCCAATGGCAGGCTTGTGTAAGGCAAGATAACGGCGAATCCATCTTTTTTCTATTTTTAGCCACGGGAAATTAGCATCATCATTCACACTCATCGCCCCACCCATAATGATGAGCATGTCCACATCTTCTACATTAGGCAAAGCCTCTATATCAACACTTAACTCTTTAGGTAGGGCAAAAAATTCGGTTGCACTAATTTCCGCACCCATTGCCTTTAAGTATGCATAACAACTTCCAAACCCTTCTCCAGCAATATGCTGAAAATAATGCACCTTTAATTTTTTCATTATTTACACCTTGTTTTATCAATCCAGATAAAACTTTGCAAAAATAAAGCCAACATTGCATTTCTTGGTGAATTTTCACAATTTTATGCTTTGTCTTCGTTAGAGATTATGCTTAGTTAATGACATTCTTCTTCACTAATTATTTTGAGTCATTTTGTGAAAAAACATCTGCAAACTACTTTAATCCATGCACCACGTAACGCACCGCAATACATCTTGACGGTGCAACCACCTGTATTTCGCGCCTCCACCATTATTTTTAAAAATACGGATGCCCTAATTAATCGACATTGGACAGATGATTATGATTATAGTTATGGCACACATGGCACACCAACTACATTTACTTTAGCTGACAATATTGCTCACATTGAAGGAGGCGATTATTGCTTACTTACACCCAGTGGATTGTCTGCCATCAATTTGGTAAATTCTTGCTTTTTAAATCACGGTGATGAGGTTTGGGTCGCTGATAATATCTATGGTCCCAATATGGAGCATTTACGCAACCTAGAAAGCCGCTATGGTGTTGTGGTTAAAGTTTATAATCCAATTGATGCAAATACATTCCAGCCCACAGAAAAAACTAAACTCATTTGGCTAGAAGCTGCGGGTTCAGTCACTTTAGAATTTCCAGATTTAATTAATTTAGTTAAAAAAGCCAAACAAACCAAGGTCTTAACAGCCTTAGATAACACCTGGGGAGCAGGCTTAGCGTTTAATGCTTTTGATTTTTCTTCAGAGCATCTAAGCGTTGACCTGACCGTGCATGCCTTAACCAAATATCCTAGTGGTGGTGGAGATATTTTAATGGGCTCATTGGTGACCCAAAATAAGAAACTCCATTTGCAACTACTTCGCATGCATGCCATCCAAGGAATTGCGATTTCAGGGGATGATGCCGCACAAATTCAACGCAGTTTAGCCTCGATGCAGCTTCGGTATACCCAACAATCAAATAGTGCTTCAACCCTTTTACATTGGTTCAAAAAACAATCGGAATTTATACAAGTCTTACACCCTGCTGATGAATCATCTGCTGGACATCACTATTGGAAAGACGTTTGTAAAGATGAACAGAGTGCAGGCTTAATCAGTGTTATTTTTAAGCCTGAATATTCAATGTCAGATATTCGTCAATTCTGTGATGCTCTGCAGCTGTTTAAACTAGGCTTTAGTTGGGGCGGACCGATGAGCTTAATCATGCTCTATGATTTAAAAAATATGCGCACATTAGAACATACACATTTACAACAAGGTTTATTGGTTCGTTTTTGTATAGGACTAGAACATCCTACAGATTTAATTCAAGATATAGAAAGTGCATTAAAACAACTACGACAAAAAACAATACCTTCTGAATAGGAAAATATATGGGCACACCAATTATTATTGCCAAAAAGACCTCAGACCTGACGCAGGCTATCGTATTACATCCACAATTTGCCAATCGGCACGGTTTAATTGCAGGTGCAACAGGCACAGGTAAAACTATTACTTTAAAGGTACTGGCTGAAAGCTTTTCTCGAATCGGTGTGCCTGTATTTTTAGCGGATGCCAAAGGCGATGTCTCTAGTATTGCCAAAGCAGGTGCAAGTAATCCTAAATTTGATGAACGCATCCACAGCTTAGGCATTGATAGTATTCCTTTTGCAGCTGCTCCCACCATTTTTTGGGATTTATTTGGTAATCAAGGTCACCCTATTCGAACCACCATTTCAGAAATTGGCCCCCTGCTTTTAGCACAAATGCTCAATTTAAATGACACACAAGCAGGTGTACTATCCGCAGTATTCCGTATAGCAGATGATCAAGGCTTATTATTGATTGATTTTAAAGATTTAAAATCCATGCTGACCTATGTGAGTGAACATGCATCAGACTTAAAAGCAGAGTATGGCAATTTATCTCCCGCAAGCTTAGGTGCGATTCAACGTAATTTACTGGCTTTAGGCGATCAAGGTGCTAATCAATTTTTTGGTGAACCCAGTTTAAATATTCTGGATTTTATCCAAACGGATACCTATGGTCAGGGCTATATCAATGTCTTGGCCGCTGATAAGCTGATGAATACCCCTAAACTCTATGCAACGTTCTTACTCTGGATGCTTTCAGAATTATTTGAAAAGCTACCTGAAGTCGGTGATTTAGACAAACCCAAATTAGTGTTTTTCTTTGATGAAGCTCATTTACTGTTTGATAATGCCAGCCCCACATTACAAGAAAAAATCCAACAAGTAGTACGTTTGATTCGCTCTAAAGGTGTTGGAATTTATTTCATCACACAAAACCCTTCGGATATTCCTGAAAACGTTTTAGGACAGTTAGGAAATCGAGTGCAACATGCATTACGTGCTTTCACCCCCAAAGATCAAAAAGCAGTTAAAACTGCAGCCGATACTTTTCGTGCTAATCCTGAATTTAAAGTGGATCAGGCCATTACCGAGTTAGCTGTCGGAGAAGCACTGATTAGTTGTTTAGATGAACAAGGCAGCCCACAAATTGTAGAACGCGGCATGATCATGCCACCCTACTCCTCATTTAACCCAATCACCCTAGAAGAACGCCAAGCGATCATGGCCCAAAGTATCGTAGCTGGAATTTATGAACAAGCCGTTGACCGAGAAAGTGCATATGAAATACTGCAACGTAAGCTGAATGAAAGTGAGCAACAACAAAATACTTCGCAAATAGCCTCAGAACAAAGCAAAGTACAACAAAAAGAAGAAGAACGTGCCGCACGTGAAAGAGCCAAATTAACGCAAGATATTGTAGGAACATTTGCAAAGAGTGCAGCACGTAGCTTAGGTGGAACCACGGGGCAAAAACTCATACGTGGTTTATTAGGTTCATTGTTTGGTAAACGATAAATTTTCATAGACCAATAAAATACTAAATTTTAAGGGATACTAAATATCCCTTATTTTTTTTATGGATTTTTTGTATAATGTATTGCAAAGTTATTTTATAAGATGTATTTTAAATACACATTAAAGCCAAAGCAGATGTTTAGCCATGACTCCAGAACATATCGAACTCGTAAAAAGTACCGTACCTGTATTGCGTGAAAATGGTGTTGCACTGACCAGTTATTTTTACAAGCGTATGTTAAATAACAGTCCTGAATTAAAAAATGTATTTAACTTAGACAGTCAAAATTCTGGCCGTCAGCCGCGCGCTCTTGCCGCTGCCGTTTTGGCTTATGCTGAAAACATTGAAAATCCAAGCGTTCTGGCAAAAGCTATTGAGCACATTACTACCAAACACGTGAGTTTAGATATACAACCTGACCAATATGCTATTGTCGGTGACAATCTATTACATTCAATTAGTGAAGTACTCAATGTTCCATTTGAATCAGAACTCATTGCTGCTTGGAAAGCAGCTTACTTACAACTTGCAGATATTTTAATTGGTGTTGAAAAGCAAAAATATAACAATTTATCTGAACAAACTGGCGGTTGGGCTGGCTGGCGTCCGTTTAAAATCACCCAGATTGAAGCAAGCGAATCAGGTAAAATTTTTACAGTCGAAGCCAGTGATGCACAAGCAATCTTAAGTGCTGCTCCAAATCAATTTATATCGGTTAAAGTTAAAGTTCCAAACCAAGAACTTGAACAACCACAACAGTTTGTACTTTCTGCGGCTTCAGACAAGCAATATCAATTTGAAGTCAAAGCGGTAGAAAATCGTACCGAATATTCTGTTGCAAATATTTTGTTAGAAAATTACCACGTTGGTGATCAAGTCCAACTTACTGCTCCACAAGCAAAATAATTACCCATCAATCGATACGGTGATTTTAAGAACGTGAAAGTTCCCCTTAGAGAACTTTCACGTTAAGATAAGCCTATCCTCATTCTGCAAATTAAGTATGCAACTGAATAAATTTACAGATTATGCGTTACGTATACTATTATATATCTCTAAACCACGAGATCTACCCTATACCATTGCAGAAATTGCAAAAGATTTGCATGTTTCGCAGAATCATTTAGTCAAAATTGTACATTTTATGGCAAAGCAGAATTGGCTAATTACCTCACGCGGTAAAGGTGGTGGTATTCGGTTAAATCCTGAAACTGCCAATATTGGTCTCGGACTCCTCGTCCGAACACTGCAAGGTGATGCCCCCATCGTTGAATGTAACTCTCCGCCTTGTGTATTAAGACGTGATTGTGGCTTGAAAAGCATTTTGGATGATGCAATGGCTCAGTTTTATCAACATCTAAATCGCTATACAGTGGCCGATGTTATCCAACAATCCTCATCTAAAGACCACAACCTGCCCTTGATTGACTTAATCAATCTTTAAAGTTTACAGAGCTTTTGTGCACAAAGTTCGCTTGCATAACCGACTTCCTTTATAATGTATTTCGTAGATCATTTTATTGAAGTTGAATTATGCATCGCAGCAGTGGTAAGTCAAAAAATACCAAGGTGGCTCACGCCCCAAAGCAAAAAATTAGTTATGTGAAAAAAGTTGACTCTGCGATTACAGAATATTCAGTTTCATCTTTAAATTGGTTACACAGCGCTGAATTTCTCATGAGTGCGCCAAAGCTCAATCTATGTGTCGAAGATACTGGCTATGAAATTGCATTTGCTGGACGCTCAAATGCTGGAAAATCAAGTGCAATTAATGCCTTAACCAACCAAAAGCAATTAGCACGTGCCTCTAAAAGACCGGGTCGTACCCAAATGATCAACTTTTTTAGCTTAGGCAATCCTGATCAGCGCCTAGTCGATTTACCAGGTTATGGTTATGCGGCCGTGCCTGAAGCGATGAAACTGGTCTGGCAGAAAGAGCTTGAGAATTATTTAATTCACCGTGAAAGCTTACAAGGCTTAGTATTACTAATGGATATTCGCCATCCACTACAACATTTTGATGTCATGATGTTGCAATGGGCGTATTCACGTCAACTCTTTGTACATGTGCTTTTAACCAAAGCAGATAAACTTAATCGTGGCCCTGCCAGTAAAGTTCTGATAGAAATACAAAATCAGCTAAAACAAATGAAGCTCAACTTCTCAATTCAACTGTTTTCATCTTTAAATAAGATCGGATTAGAAGAGCTTGCTAGTGTAATGGCTGGTCGCTTGAATTATACCCTCGAACAACCTTCTCTCTTTGATTTAGATGCTATTCCTGAAGCTTCAGAGCAGGATGAAATTGAGTCTAATGATCTAGAAGCTGATGATTTAGATCAGGATAGACCACCTCAATCTGAATAATTTTCATCCATTTTATCGATTGTCCGACCAAAATCATCACCAATTGATATCCGAATGTCCTAAATTGCTAATGGTAATTTAGGACATTTTTTTATACTAAAAATATAGTGTTTAAAATCACATCAAAACAATTAGGATACTGTGATGAAATTAATTTCTCGATTAAAAAACAGTAAGCTTGGATCATCTATTCAATATCATATTAAACCACGTAAAGTTAAATTTGATTGGAAAGAAACCCCTGTAGACTGGATTCCAAATCAACCTTTTATTAGCTACTTTATTAATGAAATAAATATGATTTTGCCGGCAGGTGAATTTTGGTTCTGTCGTTTATATAACAAAGTCTTACCTCAAATTACTGATGAAAAACTAAAAGAAGACGTCCGTGCTTTCATTCGCCAAGAAGCCATGCATGCTCAAGCCCACAGTTCAGCTAATAAAGAATATTTAACCGTGCGTCATATTGATGTGCAGCGTAATTTGGATGTCATGGATTTCTTATTTGGTAAAGTTCTAGCGGACCAGCCTTTAGGCTTGACGGTACCAAAAATTTTAGAGCATCAATGGGATTTATTCCGCTTAGGCATTGTTGCCACAGTCGAGCATATGACGTGTGTACTGGGGAAATATGTACTTTACAACAAATACTGGGAAGAACTTGGCGCTGATGCCAATATGCTGGACTTAGTTAAATGGCATGGTGCTGAAGAAATAGAACATCGTACAGTGGCTTTTGATTTATATCGCCATTTAGGTGGTGGTTATATCTCACGCTACTATCAAAGTGTCATTGTAATAGCAGCAGTACTCGGCTTATGGGTAGATGGTGCAGCACATATTATGCAGCAAGACCCCCGTTTCAAAGCACAAAAACCAGCGGTATATAAACCATGGATCTGGCGTGAATGGTATGACATTTCCCAAAAAGATAATCGTTTAATGCCAAATCCATTTTGGCTGGTTTCACAACAACTCGGCTATTTAATGCCATGGTACGACCCTGTGCATGAAGCAAAAACTGAAGATGCTATTGCTTATCTCAACCAATCACCAGCAGCAAAGCGTGCTGTACTCAAAGTGGCATAACCAGCCAAAACCTAAAGCTCAATAAAAAAGCGGGATCTCCCGCTTTTTTATGGTCTTAACTTTAAATTAGCAGCTTCGCACACTCTATCTTAAGTTTCGGAACTTGCGCCCATCTCTCGTGTATGCCGATCAACCACCACACTAATCATCATATCACCCTGCACATTCACCACAGTTCGCACGGTATCTAATAAACGATCAATTGGCAAAAGAATTGCAATCGCTTCAGCAGGTAAGCCTACTGATTGTAATACCATAATCATGGTTACCATTCCTGCGCTTGGAATCCCTGGTGCACCAAGTGAAGCAATCATCGCGGTTAAACACACAATCACTTGCTGGGTAAATGAAAGCTCCAAACCAATTAAATTGGCAATAAATAAAGCAGCAGCAGCCTCATATAGTGCAGTTCCGTCCATGTTTAGCTGCGAACCAAATGGCACCACAAAACCTGCAATTTGCGGTCTCACACCAAGATTTTCTTGTGCACACTTCAAGCTTAAAGGCAAAGTTGCTGAACTAGAACTGGTTGCAAAAGCCGTTATCAATGCTGCTCGTGTCCCTTTAAAGAACGTAATTGGACTCATCTTTCCAAAAATCCACAACAACAGAGGCAACACGACCACACCATGAAAAATAGTGGTTCCCGTCACCACCACAGCAAACTCAGCCAAGCGGCTTAAAATTGAAATATCCTCAGTTGCAATCAATTTGGCCAATAATGCACAAATTCCGAGTGGTGCAAGTTTCATCACCCAAGATACCAACATCATCATGATGTCAAAAAACTGTCGTGAAATATTTCGAACCGTTTTAAAGCGCTCCCCACCCTGCACCAAAGCCAAACCTAAAAATAAAGCAAAAACCACGACAGCCAATACATTACCGTCACTAAAGGCTTTAAATGGATTAATTAAGGTATTTTGAATAAAATTGGTTAAGAATGAACTTGGAGTTAAAGTCGCTGGGCTTTGATGTTGAGCCATGGCATCTTTAAATAAACTGATATCTACGCCCTGTCCAACATGAAAAATATGCGCACAAGCCAAACCCAGTATTAGCGCCAAAGTCGTAGTGGTCACACAACAAGCTAATGTTATTTTCCAGACGCGACTCAATTGCCCGCCCGCTTCTAAATTTGAAACACCCACCACAATCGAACTAAAAATCAGTGGTACCAATAGCATTTTTAATAAACCAATAAAAATACTGCTGGCAATCCCTAAAGCATAAAGACTCACTGTAAAAAATTGCGTTTCGGGAAATAAATTTAAAAGAAAACCAAACGCGACACCCATCACGGCGGCAATAAAAATTTGGGTATTTAAGCTCATCTTGACTTGCTTTTTCTAATGTCCTATTTAAATCACTATGACAGTTAGCTATTGAAGAATCGAGAATTATTTTGTGACAAGTAGTACGATAAGTAGCAAAGCCATCATTGATGATGGCTTTGCTTAACTGCATAAATCAAGATCATTACTGTGTTTCAATTTCACGCAAACGCATCAAACCTTCTTGTGTAGTACTGCATACCAACTCACCATTTTGCCACATGCGTCCGTGATTCAACCCACGTGAGCTGGCCGTTACCGTTGCATCCATGTCATACAACATCCACTCATCTGCACGCACTGGTTTATGGAAGTAAATCGCGTGATCGATACTAGCACACTGCAAACTTGGTGATAAATAATTGACACCATGCGGACGAAGTGCCGTCATCATCAGCGTGTAATCTGAATAAAATGCAACAATGGCTTGATGTAAAGAAATATCATCAGCCAGTGCTTTAGGTAATTTTTCATGCGTACGTAAATAATGTGCATAAGAGGGTGCTTCAGGCTGTGGCTGAAAAGGATTGGTCACATTAATCGGACGAATTTCAATCTGACGCGGCCGCATAAATGCAGTCCGAATATTCTCTGGAACAAAACTGACTAGTTTTTCTTTTAGCTCTTGTTCAGCAACTAAATCTTCTGCTGCAGGATATTCTGGCTCAGCAATTTGATAATTTAAGCCTTCCTCATGGTTTGCAAAAGATACCATCGCAGAAAAAATCGTTCGACCATGCTGAATTGCACGTACCTGACGACTCAAAAAACTTTTACCATCGCGTAATTTTTCTACTTCATAAATAATCGGAGCATTGATATCTCCACCGTACAAAAAATACGCATGCAATGAATTCACTGGGCGGTCTGCAGTATAGGATGCTGCTCGTAATGCTTGACCCAACACTTGCCCACCAAAAACGCGCTTGCCGACCAAATTCCGGCTTTGCCCACGAAAGATGTGCTCTTCTAACTTTTCTAGCGTTAAAAGCTCTACCAGTTCTTTAGTTAAGTCATTCATATACGATCTATGCTCTTATATCTATTCATAAGTAATATTCTAAATCCATATTTAGATACAGATGTATACTTATTGAGGATTTTTGATTTAGTCCAACATTCTGCCACAAAATCTAAGCTAATAACTAAAGCTTGATTGACTGCATTGTCACTTCTCTTATTTGATATAATCAGTAAAAATACGGTTTTTAACGATAAAATCTGCCAATATCGATGCAATTTGTCAGAAAATGACATATTGTTTCGTGCTTATATGATGGGTTATAGAGAATAGTGCCCTATTCGCTGAGATGCGGAATTTGTCATTTGCTAGGAGTGTGTATGTCCAAGAGTGGCTTTGGTCAAATGTATCGTCGGTTTTCCAGTAAGCTGCTTGACCTTGTGGTAACACCACATGTGCTTGGAGAAATACCTACTGAAACCCTACTTTCAGAAAATCAAAATGTAGATGAAGCAAAAAAGAAAGTTATCTGCTACGTTTTACAAAACTATTCACGTAGTAATGCGTTGGTGGTTGATGCTGAAACACGTCGCTTAAAACTACCAGCCGCCTTAGATCCAATCTTTCTTGGCGAGCAAAAGGAAAAAGCGGCCGTACTCTTTTTACAACATCAAGATGAAACTCATTTACTTAGCCAAACTCCAAACACACTTCCACCACGTCTATTGCGTCTGATTGAATTTTTAGAGCTCCATCCTGAATACGATATTGAATTAGTTCCAGTCACGGTACTTTGGGGGCGCTCTCCAGATAAAGAAGATTCTTGGTTTAAGCTTCTATTTACCGATACTTGGGCAACCCCAAGTAAAGTTAAACAACTCATGAATATTGGCCTACATGGCCGTGAATCCTATTTAGAGTTTCATGAAGCACAATCACTGCAAGCGCTAGTCAATTACGCCAAACAACGCCATCCTAATCTTTCACCCGCGACCTATATTATTAGTGAACTGAATGAATATTTAGATCGTCAACGTGAAATTGTATTAGGTCCAGACTTATCTGATCGCCGTAATGTGATGCATTCTTTGATTAAGTCAGAGGAAGTACAGGATGCAATTCGCAAAGAAAGTATTCGTTCGAAAGTCAGTATGCTTGAAGCGGAGCGCCGAGCAATTGGTTTCGTCAATGAAATTGCTTCTGATTATTCTGCCTCAGCCGTACGTTTTGCAGATAAAGCGCTGACGCGTCTATGGACACAACTTTATGATGGTGTAGAAGTCCATAACTTCAGTACCGTACGTGAACTGGCGAAAGACTATGAAATTATCTATACGCCCTGCCATCGTAGCCATATCGATTATTTATTATTGTCCTATGTCATTTATAAACGTGGCTTAATGGTACCGTACATTGCAGCAGGCGATAATCTGAATATGCCCTTTGTCGGGCAATTATTACGTGGCGGTGGTGCATTCTTTATTCGTCGTTCATTCCGCGGCAATGCACTGTATACCTCTGTATTTAAAGAATACTTATATAGCATTTTATCCCGTAACACTCCCCTAGAATACTTTATTGAAGGTGGGCGCTCACGCACTGGTCGCTTATTACCACCCAAAACAGGCATGTTGGCGATGACTGTACATAGTCATTTACGTGGCCGTGCCAAACCGATTGTATTCATCCCAACCTATATTGGTTATGAACGTCTAATGGAAGGTGCAACCTACGTTGGTGAAATGAATGGTAAGCCTAAAGAAGCTGAGTCTATTTTTGGGATTTTACAAACCTTAAGAAAAATTGAGCGAATTTTTGGTAAAGTACATGTCAATTTTGGTGAGCCAGTATTCTTAGATGATGTACTAAAAGAGCATAATGCAGACCAAATAAAAATTGAACGCAATGAAGATCCAATTCCTCCTGAAGTGTCTAATACGGTCAACAGTGCAGCCAATACAATTTTAGAAAATATTAACCGCGCAGTAGTGATTAACCCTGTTTCTCTACTTTCGTTAATTTTACTGGCTACACCTAAACACACGTTAGATGAAGAAATTTGCATTAAGCAGCTAGATACCTATCGTAAACTTGCTTCGGCACTTCCTTACGATGAGCGCAGCCAAATTACACCGCTTTCAGGTAAAGAGATCATTGCTTATGGCATGAAATTAAAACTGATTAAACGTGTCCAGCATGTACTCGGCGATATTATTGCAATTGAAGATAATCAAGCCATCTTACTGACTTACTTCCGCAACAACATCTTGCACACCTTTGTTTTA
The DNA here is from genome assembly GCF_002135345.1 of Acinetobacter sp. ANC 4648. Lineage (GTDB taxonomy): Bacteria > Pseudomonadota > Gammaproteobacteria > Pseudomonadales > Moraxellaceae > Acinetobacter. Next base: position 226,506 of record NZ_NEGI01000001.1, read on the forward strand.
CCTTCGCTCATCGCATCACTGGTAGAACATAATGGTAAAATTAGTCATGCTGATTTAATCAACGTCATTCAAACCCTTTATCCATTCTTAAAAGCAGAATTATTCTTAAAATGGAAACAGGATGAACTGAAAGCACAAATCTGCAAATATGTTGATGCTTTGGTTCAAGCCAAACTCATTTCAATCGATGAAGACAGTTTCTTACACAGCCCTGCACCGAACAGTGAAGAACATAATCAACTTATCGTTCTTGCAGCGCCAGTGATGCAAAGCCTTGAACGTTATTATATGACTCTAGCACTGATTACTCAGCGTGGCTCTGGTAACATTTCAACGCATCAAGTTGAAATCCTCAGTCACCTCTTAGGTCAGCGCTTGTCAGTATTATATGAGTTCAATTCACCTGAATTCTTCGATAAATCCTTATTCCAGAGTTTTATTAAAGTACTGACTCAACAAGGCTATATCGATAAGAATGAGGAAGGCGCAATTGTCTTTGATGAAAACTTCCGTAATGTTGCCCAATATGCCAATTTAGTTCTGGATGATGTGACTTTACAAATGTTGCAACATATCACTTCATTTACCGATGAAGAGTTAAAAGAAGCACTCGATGCAGTTGCTGCACAGCAAGCCAAAAAACGCCTAAAACGTAAGAAAAAATAAAGTTGAGAACTCCCTTTCCTCGAGCAGAAAAGGGAGTTCAAATTAATGCATTACCCAAGTCATCATACTCTCAATTCAATAACGCCGCATAATCTTCAAAACAATCTGGATGCTCTAACTTAAACCCACTCCCTAGCACCCTATCAGCAAAAATCCGCTTCCCCGATTCACAGTCACTTTGCAAAATCAGCTCAGGTAAATTTAAGTGTCGCTGAAACCATTGGATGATTGTATGCAAAGGTAACGGCTGATTATTGCTACAAATATAAGTGTGTTCAGGATGTTCCACGTGAATCAAATATGCTAAAAATCGCGCTAGATCCTCAATGTGAATTCGATTTGACCAATGGATATTCGGATAGGTTTTGGTGGTTTCGGCAAGCTTAATCATTCGAGCAATAGACGTACCATAAATTCCAGTAGGTCTCACGATGATACTTTGTGAAGGATAAGCCAATTGCCAAAGCCGCTCCATATCCAACAATAACTGTGCTTGTGCATCACTTGGATGCAGGTCAGATTCATCATCAATCCGCTCACCTAACTGTTCTCCGTACACCCGTGTGGAAGAAACAATAATGATTTTTTGAATAGGATGACCGTGTAAGGCTTGAACAATAGGTGCAACTGTATCCACATAAGTCTGCTGATAAGCTTCTAGCGTACTGTGTTGTGGCGATAGCAATACATACACCACATCAATTGGCTGAGTTCCGCTTAAATCTAATTGCTGGACATCCTGAATTAGATGTTGTGCAAAATCATCATCTTTCGGACTACGACTGACTGTGGTAATTTGGTGGCCTTGCTGAAATAATTGTTTTGCAATACGTCTAGATGTCTTACCATAACCTATAAATAAAATATGCATTGTTACACCTGATGAATCAACCAGTTGAGGGGATATGACATCCGTCCAGCAATTGCACGGGCTTGGAAATGCCGCGGCAACATTACTTGAAAAGTTAAATATTTTCACGACAGACGATTTACTGTTCCATTTACCACGGGACTATGAAGATCGTAGCACGCTTATCCCTATGCACCAATTGGTCGTAGGGCGGAGCTATTTGCTTGAAGGAATTGTTAAAGGCATCGATTTTCCAGCTGGAAAACGTAAGTCTATGGCTGTGCTCTTACAAGATGATTTTGGCAAAGTCACTTTACGTTTCTATCATGTGTATAAGGCGCTGACCGATCGCGCTAAACTTGATAATCGTTTGCGTATTTTTGGAGAGGTTCGTGTTGGTGCACGTGGTCTCGAACTCTATCACCCTGAAATTCAGCTCATTACCGATCATACCGCATTACCCAAAACCCAACTCACCGCTATTTATCCTAGTACCGATGGCTTAACTCAACCTAAATTACGTGACTATGTAAAACAAGCACTCAAAACACATAGTGATGATTTACCCGAATTATTGCCTAAAAAATTCACCAATGGCTATGCGCTAAAGCAAGCTTTGGAATATATTCATGAGCCGCCTGTCGATGCCAATATGTTGCAACTAGCACAAGGTTCACATCCTGCCCAACAGCGTTTAATTTTTGAAGAATTGGTCGCTCATCAAATTAGTTTACTGACGCGTCGTGCCTTTATTCAAAAAATTGCAGCCCCCGCATTTGCACCCAGTCGCACCTTTGCTAAACATCTATTAGCCAACCTGCCGTTTAGTATGACCAATGCACAAAAAAGAGTATCCAAGGAAATTACACAAGATTTAAAACAAAATAAACCGATGCTACGCTTGATCCAAGGTGATGTGGGTGCAGGTAAAACCTTGGTTGCAGCTATTGCTGCCTGTCATGCTTTAGAAGAAGGTTGGCAAGTTGCGATGATGGCACCCACTGAAATTTTAGCAGAACAGCATTATCTCAATTTTAAAAAATGGTTGGAACCTTTGGGGCTCAACGTTTCATGGCTCTCTGGCAAACAAAAAGGTAAATCCCGTGCCGCTGCGGAACAAAGTATTAAAGATGGGACAGCCAATCTAATTGTCGGCACACATGCACTATTTCAAGACAAAATTGAGTTTTCCAAACTGGGCTTAGTCATTATTGATGAGCAACATCGTTTTGGGGTCGATCAACGGTTAGCTTTACGTAATAAAGGTGTAAATCACACCACACCACATCAATTGGTCATGACGGCAACACCAATTCCACGAACTCTAGCCATGTCGGCTTATGGTGATTTAGATACCTCTGTGATTGATGAGTTACCACCAGGACGCACCCCCATTCAAACCGTTACCATTCCATTAGACCGCCGTGAAGAGGTGCTTAACCGTGTAACCAGCAATTGTGCTGAAGGTAAACAAGCCTACTGGGTCTGTACCTTGGTGGAACAATCGGAAACTTTAGATGCACAAGCTGCTGAAGCAACCTATCAAGAAATTAAAGAACGTTTTCCTCAACTCAATGTGGGCTTAGTACATGGCAAAATGAAAGCTGATGAGAAACAAGCCGTCATGCAGCAATTTAAAGACAATGAATTGCAATTATTAATCGCCACGACGGTCATTGAGGTTGGTGTTGATGTACCCAATGCCTCGATCATGGTGATTGAAAATGCGGAACGCCTAGGGCTTTCTCAACTGCACCAATTGCGTGGCCGTGTTGGTCGTGGTGCCAAAGCTAGTTTCTGTGCACTACTTTATAAAAATCCACTGTCACAAAATGGACAGGAACGCTTACGTATTTTACGTGAAAGCAATGATGGCTTTGTCATTGCAGAGAAAGATTTAGAAATCCGTGGTCCAGGGGAATTATTGGGAACCAAGCAAACGGGTGATATGGGTTTTCGTGTAGCCAAATTAGAACGAGATGATCATCTTTTAGCGCAAGCGCATTATGTTGCTGGTCAAATTCTAAAAGATACGCCTAAAAATGCTGAAGCCTTACTCAAACGCTGGCTACCTGAAGCACCTCGTTATGCCTATATTTAATTGATTTAGAAACTATTGAATATTGGGCTATACAGCACAATAAATCTTGCACTGAAATTATGGTTGTGCAAAATATAGTCCCACTATAACAATAAAAAATAAACTTTATGCTTAATTTAATCCATCAAACCATTCAGCGTGGTATTCAAACACTTTTCCCCTGCCAACTCTGTGGATTAGGGCGTCAACAACAGCATTCCCTATGTGAACAGTGCTGGGATCATTTACCGTGGTTTAAACAATCATTACAACGGCATGAACGCCAAATTTTAGTCGCACATCACTATACGTTCCCAATGGATCGTATCATTCAAAAATACAAATATGAACAACAACTTCACTATCAAACGCTATTAGCACACAGCTTACTCAACCTAAAATTGCCTAAAGTCCAAGCTATTGTTGCTATGCCCATTTCCACAGAACGACTTCGGGAGCGTGGTTACAATCAAACACTAATCATCGCCAAACTCTTGGCGAAACAACTTCATATTCCAGTTTGGCAACCCGTGATTCGAGCTGCGCAACACGCTCAAAAAGGATTAACTCGAATCGAACGCTTGGAAAATATTGAAAATCAATTTCAGCCCATCATCACAAAACAGCGCAAATATAGAAAAGTACTGATTATTGATGATGTCATCACAACAGGAAGTTCAATTCATGCCTTAGCTCAAGCATTGGAATCCTTAGGCTGCCAGCAGGTTTACGCCGCCTGTATTGCCGCTGCTGAATAATTCAATGCAGCAAGTTTTGCTTACACCAAGGAATCACTATTTCCTTGGTCAAGGGAGCTAATAATGTCTGTTGATCATCCAAATCAATCCACTTCATTTCAGCAATTTCAGCATCAATTTTCGGGAGTTGTACCAACTCAACCTGATAAACATAACTGACCAATTGATGATTCGGCTCATTGGCAGCCATTGTTTCAAAACGGCCAATAAATTGTTGAATGGTTGCCCGCGCCCCAATCTCTTCATCAATTTCACGCAGCATCGTCTGCTCAGGTAACTCATCTGGCTCTAACTTCCCGCCTACTTGCATAAAGTATTGGGTATTTTGCTTTCTCACCAACAGCAATTGATTTTGTTGATTCAAAATCACTGCTGCTGCAACGGTAATAATCTTCATTTATTTACTGTCTTACTCAAAATCACTGGAAGCCAAATTTATTTATCTAACTTCACCAAGTCTTCACGATCTTTAACACCCCATTTCGGTTCAGGTGCTTGATAAATTTCAAATCGTGATAAAATCTCATCAATAGAGTCATAGTTCATCAAAACATCGGTAAATCGCGCTTTAGAGAAACCTTTCTCGGTGGTTAATTGGATGAATTTAATCAAATCATCATAAAAACCTTCAACATTTAAAAAAGCACATGGTTTTAAATGAATCCCTAACTGCGCCCACGTCCATTGTTCAAAAATTTCTTCGATGGTGCCAGCACCACCTGGTAAGGCAATAAAACCATCAGATAGTTCAGACATAATGGTTTTACGTTCATGCATATTTTTAACAATATGTAGCTCAGTCAAATCTGGATGTGCCAATTCACGATCCACCAAACCTTGCGGAATAACACCAATAACTTGACCACCCGCCTCTAACGCACTATCCGCAACGATCCCCATGAGACCAGAACGGCCACCACCATAGACCAGCGTCTTACCCTGCTTGGCTAAAGTTTCACCCGTTAAACGGGCTGTTTCCGCAAAAATTGTATCCGTTCCTAAAGCTGAGCCACAAAAAATAGCAATAGATTTCATATACATTCGACCTTGTTGTGATTCTGTCATGCTGTAAAAGTAGACTATCCGAGAGAAATTAAAAAAAATAAGCGATACAAGCAGTGTTTTTCCTTGCATCCTTGTCTAAAATACACCCATCACTTGCACACAGTACTGCGTAAAGGAGAAAAGACACAATGCTTGAAGCCTTTTACGCCACAGAGCGCGGTAGCTTAGAAGATGCTACTATTAATGGAGGATTCGATCTACACCCAGAGTTGGTATGGGTCGATTTAATTGCTCCATCACAAGAAGAGCAAGAATGGGTACTGAATGCCTACGAGCAAAATCTCCCGACACTTAAATCACTAGAAGACATCTCCTCATCGGCACGATTTTATCGTGATGATGATGGTATTTTACATATCAGCACCTATTTTTTAACCAAAAATAAAAATTATCAAGTTGAAGATGACCCTGAAGACTCTTCTAATATGCTGGCTACCGTACAAACGGTAGCCTTCATTTTACATAAAAATCGCTTATTCACTTTACGTGGCGAAAAGCTAGTTGCCTTTCGTGCCTTTCGTGCACGTGCACGTCGTAATGATTATGAAATTGATTACAAAGATCCCACTTGGATTTTATTAGGCCTGCTTGAAGCAAAGTTAGATGAGCTTGCGGATATCTTAGAAGATATCCACAAAGACCTAGAAACCTATTCAACAGAAGTACTCAACGTGCGTCATCGTGAACAGATTCTTGATCTTGATGACATGATTACTCGCCTTGCACAAAAAGAAGATATGCTCGGGAAAGCACAGCTGTGTTTAATTGATTTACGCCGTGTATTAACCTTCTTATCACGGCCACGGGCTTTAGGGAGTCACATTTATGATGCTGATATTCGAGAGCTCAGTGAAGACGTCCGTTCCCTAGTTGAACATGATGCCTTTTTATTCCAAAAGGTTCGATTCTTACTTGATACAACCTCTGGATTCATTAACACTGAACAGAATGATACGATTCGTCGCTTCTCGATTTTACCCAGTATGCTTGCACCACCGATGCTGATCGCCAGTATCTATGGCATGAATACTGAAATCTTACCGTTTGCACATGGTCCCACCAGTTTTATCGTGGTGATTGCTATCCTGATCGCATTCTTTGTCGGACCACTGATTTACTTTAGATGGAAGAAATGGATTTAAGGGCTTTGATATTTTAAGCCATACAAAAAAAGCACCTATTACTAGGTGCTTTTTTTGCTTCCAACATTAAATCAGTTGTAAATCATGTTCTAGGTGACAAGATTGAATGATTTTCATCATTTTCTCAGGTACAGCTTTAAATTGTAAACCTTGCGCATCAGGCGTCTGACGTAACCATTGCACTAGCACTGCTAATGCAAGGGTACTACCTTGCTCTAATTTAGATAAATTAATCGTTAATGGAAAAATTTGTTCATTCTTAATAATTTTTAAACCATTTAAATAATAGTTTTCAGCATTATCAAAAGCTATTTTTCCAATAACATATAATTCCTGATCTTTGAATTCAATCACTCACATAGTCCTGTCCAAATGATCCAAACTTACTTTTTATTCACAGCAGCATCAGCATCGGGCTGGAACGTTGCAATCGCTTTATCAATATTGCCACCATTACGTTGTACATTCGCTGCAAACTGATTACGGAATTGCAAACCTAAATCGATACCAGAAACATTGATATTACGAATTTTCCACTGTGTACCATGATCTGCCAATTGGAAAGATACTGGAATTTTATCGCCTTTATTATTAAAATCGAGTGTCACCACTGGATTTTTGCTATTGGTCGCTTTATAAGGACGCATGGTATATGACTGATTGCTATACTTAGCAAATGCAGTTCCATAATTTTCAATCAAAGTATTACGAAAATTTTGTTCAAATTGAGCACGTTGTGCAGCTGTACTATTTTGATTGGTTGCATAAGTACCCATTACAATACGGGTAAATGCTTGACCGTCAACAAATGGATCAAGATTTTGACGGACGATCGCCTTCACAGCAGCAGGATTATTTTGTAATTTAGCCTGATCCGTTTTTAAACGCGTAATTAACCCATCAGCAACACGCTTTACAAAAGCAGGCGGAGCTTCAGCTGGTACTGCAAATGCAGTTCCTGTCAACATTGTTGCCAATACACTTGCTGTTAGGGTCTGCTTTAATAACATATTCACTTTTCAATCTCTCCTCTAATACTTATTCGACAAATGACGTTTGGGCATCCGTAGTTTCTGTGGAAACAGATGCATCTTTTTTAGATTCAGATGCACCAGCCGCTGACTTTCCAGCACCACCCGTAATAAATTTCGAAATTAAATCTTCAAGATCCATTGTACCTTGAGTATTGGTAATGCTTTCACCACGTTTGACATAATTTAGTCCACCGCCCGGCACCACTTTCAAATACTTTTCACCCAAGAGGCCATTCGTTGCTACCATTATGTAAGCATCTTCATCGATACTCGTAATGGATTTCATGTTGCTAATTAGTTTCTGTTCCATTGCTTTTTGTTCAGCAGGCTTAGCCGCTTGATAATCTGCACTGTAACGTAACTCTTCTAAAGCATTCTGCTCGACTTCTTGTAACTGTTTTGCATTAAAGCTAGTCAATTGACCATCTAAATCAAATTTTACAGTTGCAAGACGTGACACAGGATCTAATGTAATCGAATCAACCCGACCAATTGTAACACCACTCATTGTGACCTTGGCGCGTGGTTTTAAACCATTCACATTGTCAAATGAAGCGGTCATGCTATAACTATCTTTTAAATTTGTGCCTACTAAGCCACTCACTTTCATTGCTAAGAAAAACAAAGCAATACCAAAGATAATGACAAAAATACCAACGGCCAGCTCACTAGTACGTGATTTCATTAAACCCCTCCGAACATGACCGCAGTCAACACAAAATCAAAACCTAAAACACAAAGTGATGAATATACAACAGTACGCGTAGTAGACGTTGCGATACCTTCAGACGTAGGCTCACAAGCATAACCTTGATAAACCGCAATCCAAGTACAAACTACAGCGAAAACAATACTTTTAATAATCGTACCATTCACAATATCTTTTCCAAACTGTACGCTACTTTGCATACCACTCCAGAAAGAGCCTTCATCTACACCCAAAAAGTCAACGCCTACCATTTTACCGCCCATAATTCCTACAGCAGCAAAAACAACAGATAGCATTGGTAAACTGATGATACCCGCCCATAAGCGCGGTGAAACAATGCGTTTTAATGGATCGACACCAATCATTTCCATACTTGATAGCTGTTCAGTCGCTTTCATAAGACCAATTTCAGCCGTTAAAGCAGAACCTGCACGCCCCGCAAAAAGTAATGCTGCAACCACGGGTGCGAGTTCACGAACCAAGGTCAGTGAAACCATCGTCCCTAACATTGCTTCCGAGCCAACATTAATCAAAATTGAATAACCTTGTAGCCCAATCACCAAACCAATAAATAGTCCAGAAACAGCAATAATCAATAGAGATAAAACGCCAACACGATACATCTGATCAACAAATAATCTCACACCCAATAACGTCGGCAGAGATAAAATAATTTGTAGCAACATCATCGTTGCGACGCCAATGCCTTGAACACGCTCAATGACACGTCTACCTAATAAGGCAATGGCATTCATGAACGCACCTCATTATTTAAATAGGCTTGATGGCTAAATTGATAATCCACAGGTCCTTCAATTGAACCGGTTAAAAATTGTTTTACAAATGGTGATGCATGCGCACGTAGCTCATCAGGAGTTCCCTCACCTTGAACTTTGCCTTCTGCAACTACATAAATATAATCTGCAATCGAGAGCGTTTCAGAAACATCATGTGAAACAATAATAGACGTTAGATCTAATGCATCACGCAATGATCGAATCAGACGGGTCAATACTCCCATCACAATTGGGTCTTGTCCTGCAAAGGGTTCATCGTACATAATTAATTCAGGATCAAGTGCAATCGCACGTGCCAATGCAACACGACGATTCATCCCCCCCGATAATTCGGCAGGCATCAATTGTTCTGCACCACGTAGACCTACAGATTCTAATTTTAAAGCCACCAACTCTGAGATTAAATTCTCAGTCAGTTTGGTATGTGCACGTATTGGAAATGCGACATTTTCAAATACCGTCATATCCGTGAATAGTGCACCGCTTTGAAACAACATCCCCATACGCGCACGTGCAGAAAATAATTCTGTCCGTGACATGTTCGCAATATTGATACCATCAAGCAAAATCTGCCCTTGATCTGGGATTAGTTGCCCACCGATTAAACGTAGCAAAGTCGTTTTACCGGTGCCGGATGGACCCATGATTGCGGTAATTTGACCACGACGGATTTTTAGATTTACATCATCATAAATGACACGTTCACCACGGTTAAAGCTTAAATTTTTAACTTCAATTAAAGCCTGACCTTCGGGAAGCGTTTGATTATTCATAGCTGAACAGTTCCTGCATTTTACAGCCCGCTTACTATACTCTCAACAGACGGTAATTTGTTGTTATCAATTGATAATAAAGTTTCAAGGAATTGTATCATTTATAAGCAAAAATCTGATTTTATTATTTTTAGAATTATATAATTCTTATACGGATATATGTCTTACTTTAAGATAGAACGCTATAGATAAAATATAATATATTCGATACAAGTAAAAAAGAAAAAATATAAACCATAACCACTCCATAACTGGCATCACCATATATTTGCGGCATTTTTTTATTGTCCATATTATCTGTTTATTGAAAAAATTTGACCAACTTCTCGTTTTATTTTAACAGGTTTTTTTACCCTTGCAATAAAAAACCAGTCCTAAGACTGGTTTTTTATTGGGTGAAGCAAAGAATTAGTCGTTAAATTTACGACGTGGACGATCTTCACCACCAGCAGCTGGACGCTCACCACGTGGCTTATCATCAAAGCTACGACGTGGGCGATCTTCACCACCAAAAGTACGTTTAGGACGATCTTCACTGAAGCTACGTTGTGGACGATCACCAAAACCGCCTTCACGACGTGGTGCTGGACGATCACCGAAATCACGACGTGGAGCTGGACGATCACCACTTGGTTTATAGTCTACACGGTTGCCACGGTTATCATCTGCAGAACGCGGTTTGTCACCAAAGCTACGTTGTGGACGATCACCGAAACCACCTTCACGACGTGGCGCTGGACGATCACCGAAATCACGTTTAGGACGGTCATCAAACGAACGTTGTGGACGATCACCGAAACCACCTTCACGACGTGGTGCTGGACGATCACCGAAATCACGTTTAGGACGGTCATCAAACGAACGTTGTGGACGATCACCAAAACCGCCTTCACGACGTGGTGCTGGACGATCACCGAAATCACGCTTAGGACGATCTTCACCGCCAGCATAAGCTGGACGCTCACCACGAGGCTTATCATCATAGCTACGACGTGGACGATCTTCACCGCCTGCATAAGCTGGACGATCACCACGAGGTTTATCATCATAGCTACGACGTGCGCCGCCACCATCACGACCACCGCCAAAACCGCCACGACCGCCATCACGACCGCCGCCAAAACCGCCACGACCGCCATCACGACCACGACCACGACCACCGCCATCACGACCACCGCCATCACGACTACCGCGTGCAGGAGGTGGAGATGGCTCAAGGCCTTCAATTTCAGAAACATTCAAACGCGCTTCTAAGTATTCTTCTAATGCACGAATCTTGCCGCGTTCACGGTAAGTTGCAAGTGTAATAGCTTTACCAGTACGACCTGCACGACCAGTACGACCAATACGGTGTACATAGTCTTCGTGTTTCATCGGTAAACCGAAGTTAATTACGTGTGAAATTGTTGGTACGTCTAAACCACGAGCAGCAACGTCTGTTGCAACTAGGATTTTTGCACGACCTTCACGAATACTACGTAAACGACGGTTACGAACTGTTTGTGGCATAGCACCATGAAGTGCTACAACTGAAAGACCTGCTTCTGCAAGTTCTTCAGCAAGCATATCTGTATCTTCTTGAGTAGAAGCAAAGACAACTGCCTGATCTACATCTTCACCACTTAACCAATGAGTAAGCAATTTTTTCTTATGCTCAAAACCATCAGTCCAATGAAGCGTCTGTGCAACATCGGTATTAGTAGAATGACCTGTTTCAATTGCAATACGTACTGGATCATTCATCATGCGTGAAGCAAGGCTAATGATACGTGGAGCAAATGTTGCAGAGAACATCAATGTTTGTTTACGATTTAAAGCCAATTCACTGATTGCTTCTAGGTCATCTGAAAAACCTAGATCAAGCATACGGTCAGCTTCATCGACAATTAATGCATCAACTAAATCAAGTTTAATTTGACGACGGTTTACAAGATCAAGTAAACGACCTGGAGTCGCTACAACAACTTGTGCACCTTTTAACTGTTGGATTTGTTTACCAAAAGGCATACCACCCATGATCGCAGCAACACGAACGCCTTTCATATGACGTACGAATGCAATTGCATCTTGACATACTTGTTGCGCAAGTTCACGAGTCGGTGAAATTACTAAAATATTTGGCTGTGTAACCGCTTTCATACGGTCTTTAAACGGTACTAGACCATCTTCACCAGCTAAAGCTAAAGCATTTAACGTTGGGAGTAAGAACGCAGCAGTTTTACCAGAACCTGTTTGGCTTGAAACTAGAAGGTCTTTACCTTCTAAAGCAGCAGGAATCGCTTGTTCTTGTACTGCTGTAGGTGCAGTAAAACCTAGGCTTTCAATAGCCTTTTGAAGAGATTCGTCTAATGAAAAGTCAGCAAAAGTTTTGCTCATAGAGGCATTCACCCTAATATGGGTGCTCCATTTAATATAGTCTGATGGACATCGGCAAAAAGCGGCACAGCAATAATCGCTGAAAAAATAAGATCAGCGGCGATCCGAGTAACGACGATGTGGATTTAACGCACACATGATTACAGCCGCAACCTGAAAGAATCGTTTAAACGATTGAGTGGGGCGCGAAATATCGTCCTCTCTTTGGACCGGACGCGCATACACAATGATAAGAAGAGATGTTCAGGTAATGAACGGAATTTAAGTGCGTGAGCAAAGTATAGCAGATTTTTTAATAATGTCACCTAGTTTTATTGTTTTTTCCTGTGTTGTAGCTTATTTTTCATACAGTGTCATGTTTTTTAAACGATTAAAAACACAATTATTTAAATAATTTTTTGTTTAATCATCCATGTCGTTAGCAACAATATCAAATAATAACTCATACGATATGCCTTGAAGATAAATTCTATATGTTACTTTTTTCATAAAAGAAATCATAACTATCTCTTCTAGTATATATCCCTATCCATCCTATCTTTAAACTAAATAGCCAACAAGAATAGCTCTAAATCAAAATAACTATTTAGAAGATTACAGGCAATGATTTCTTTCTTAATTTTAAATTTTGAGTATAAAAAAGCTCTCACAAAATTGGAGAGCTTTTTTAACTATGAGCTACTTATTTCGCAGCATCACCCCATGCAGGAACAACAGCTTGCATAAGCGGTTTAAGCAACTTCATTGAACAAGCAATGACTTGACCATTTTCTAAAGAATCTGAACCGCCACGCGCATCCACGACAGTACCGCCCGCTTCCTTCACGATTAACTCACCCGCAGCGATATCCCATGGTTTTAAACCTAATTCGAAATAACCATCAAATCGGCCTGCTGCCACATAGGCTAAATCTAATGCAGCAGAACCTGAACGGCGGTATTGAGCACCAGCTTCAGTTACTTTCAACAATGATTCAAAATGATTTTTTGCATAAGAAATAATTTCACCGTTACGTTTCGCACGGTAAGCATGACCTACAGAAAGGAAGGTATTTTCTAAGCTATCTTTTGTATTTACGCGAATACGACGCTGATTCAACATTGCACCACGACCGCGACTTGCTGAGAATAGCTCATCTTTTACCGGGTCATAAATAACGCCATGCTGTGTCACACCTTTATGTTTCACGGCAATAGAAATGCAGAAATGCGGGACACCATTAATAAAATTTAAAGTCCCATCTAATGGATCAATGACCCAACACCAATCAGCGTCATGGCCTTGACCTTCTTGTAAACCAAACTCTTCACCAAGGAAGCTGTGGTTTTTATAACTTTTACGTAATGTCGCAATCGTCAATTCTTCTAAATAACGATCAACACGCGTAACAGGTCCATCAATACCTTTTTCTTCGACTTGTAGATCGAGTTTATGACGATTTTGATGTGCCTTTAAAAGCTCTTGACCAACTAACTGAGCCGCACGCGCAGCCATCACCACCATAGGTTCCATTGAACACCCACTACAAATTTAAAAGAAACTGATAAAGAATAATGCATAAAAGCGCTGGCATTTTAACAAATGTAAGCGCTTTTAGGGGAAAAAATGTTGCTAAAGTTTTAAGACACTGTATTTATGCAGTTTGCAGCAGCTTTAACCATGCTTTTTCGATCGAATGTTGAATACCTTGAGTATCTAACCCACTCTCTTGTAACATTTGTTCATGACTGGCTTGTGCCATAAAATTATCGGCTAGACCTAAATTTAACATCGGCTTTAAGATTTGAGCGTGTGCTAAATATTCATTTACCGCACTACCTGCACCCGCCATTACAGCATGTTCCTCTACAGTGACAAATAAACTGCTATGTTTTGCCAACTCAGAAAGCATGCTTTCATCTAATGGTTTAACAAAGCGCATATTTACAACCTTCACTGCAATATCATGCTTGCGCGCCAAATTTTCAGCAGCAATCACCGCAACACTCACACGACTACCAAAAGCTAGAATGCTAATATGCTCTTCATACTGTTCGTTAAAACTTGCCACAATTTCAGCTTTACCCAGTGGTATTTCTGTGAATTTTTCTTGAATTTCAACGCCTAAACCAACACCACGTGGGTACCGTACTGCAGCTGGGCCCTTGTATAAATATGCGGTATGCAACATTTGACGACATTCATTCTCATCTTTTGGTGCCATAATCACCATATTCGGTACAGTTCGCATGTAAGCGTAATCATAGGCACCAGCATGTGTTGGGCCATCTTCACCGACTAAACCTGCGCGATCGATACCAAAGGTCACATCTAAATTTTGTAATGCTACATCATGAATCAGCTGATCATAGCCACGCTGTAAGAAGGTTGAATAAATGGCAACCACGGGTTTTAAGCCCTCACATGCCATACCTGCTGCCAAAGTCACAGCATGTTGCTCGGCAATGGCGACATCAAAATAACGCTCTGGATAGGTTTCAGAAAACTCAACCATACCTGAGCCTTCACACATTGCTGGTGTAATTGCCACTAAACGTGAATCTTGTGCTGCTTCATCACACAGCCATTGTCCAAATACATCTGCATACTTTGGTGCTTTGGCACTCGAAGCTTTTGCATTGATCTTACCAATGGCATGGTATTTAATTTGCTCAGCTTCTGCTGGTGCAAAACCTTTGCCTTTTTTAGTATAAATATGAATTAAACGCGGTCCTTTACGTTTTTTCAAAGCATTGAACACTTGAGCTAATTGTTCAACATCATGACCATCAAAAGGTCCAAAATAATCAAAACCGATGGCTTTAAACAAATTATCTGCAGCATCTGTAGCAGATGCATGTAAGCGTGAGTTATAACCCCACTCTGGATGATCTTGAAGAAAAGCTTCACCCTGTTCGTCAATATTTACGAATTGCCCTTGTTCCCAAATGGCCGCCAAGTGTTTGGCAAAACCACCAGTACTACATGAAATTGACATATCATTATCATTTAATACAACAATTAAATCAGCATCATGTGCGACAGCATCATTCATCGCTTCAAAAGCCATGCCAGCTGTCATTGCACCATCACCAACAATCGCGACAACATCACGGGCTTGTTTTTGGTAACGACTTGCAAGTGCCATTCCTAGACCAGCAGAAATGGCCGTCGATGAATGCCCAACCCCAAAAGTATCAAATTCAGATTCTTCACGAGCTGGAAATGCAGCCAAACCATCTTTAGCACGAATCGTAGGCAGTTGTTCACGGCGACCTGTTAGTACTTTATGGGGATAAGCTTGATGCCCTACATCCCAAACCAAACGATCGCGTGGTGTATTAAAACTAAAATGTAGTGCAACGGTGAGTTCAATCACACCTAAGTTCGCACCAAAATGCCCGCCACTTTGACCCGCAGCATACAAAATATATTGACGTAACTCATCTGCCACTTGTGCCAATTGGCTTTGCTCGAGCTGACGTAATTGTTGCGGATCATTAATCTGATCTAACAATGGCGTAACAGGGCGTAGAGTGGGTATTTCTGTATACAACATACGTGGCAGAGCCTTCTTAAGCCTGGCAAATCCGAAGCTGGGTTAATATAGGGACAATCATACAATTAAATATGATTCACCTTCAAATCAGCCGCATATGCGAATTGTGCTGAATCTTCGTGAGTAGGGAGATTATCCTGAATTATCTTACTGTTTATCAACTATTATTGTGTTGTTTCTATAAAAAATAAAAGCTTCAGTATAAAATCATACATGACAATTCTAGTAATGTCCTAGCATTACGCTATACTTTAACCCAATTTTTAAACAATAAATGGATGTGCCTGTGCCGATTGAATTTGTTGCAACCTCTAAACTACCTACGGCTTTTGGTGATTTTAAAATCACTGTTTTTCAAGATCCAAAGACTGGTGAAGAACATGTGGCACTTTCTAAAGGACTAGATACGCCTCCCACTGAGCCTGTTTTGGTTCGTATCCATTCAGAATGTTTAACTGGCGATGCCTTTGGTTCGTTAAAATGTGACTGCGGTCCACAATTACATAACACCATGCAAATGATTAATGACGCTGGACAAGGTGTGATTTTATATTTACGCCAAGAAGGTCGTGGTATTGGCTTGACCAATAAAATTCGAGCCTATGCACTGCAAGATCAAGGGCATGATACCGTCGATGCCAATTTGTTGCTTAACCTGCCTGCTGATGCTCGAAAATATGACATGTGTAATATCATGCTCGATCAGCTCAAGATCAAACAAGTAAAGCTTATTACCAATAACCCACTCAAACTTAAAGCCCTAACGGATCAAAGTATTGAGGTCGTTGAGCGCATTCCACTGACAGTCGGTCTGAACAAATTCAATGCAGATTATTTAAAGACCAAGCATGACCGTATGTCACACATGTATAATAAAGATGATTTTTAAATCAAGGATCACGCTCTAACTCTGGATTTTTGAATAAAAAGCTCAAAAATCCCTTAATGTTTTTATGGTTTTGTGTTTTGATGTAATTAGTCCTTGAATTTTCTTCTTTAAATCTTCCATATGAGGGGCATCATGCAGAATCCAACTTCAGCTGACATTCAACGCGTTCGTGAATTCCTCCTCGATTTACAAGCACGTATTTGTGCTGGTCTAGAAAAACAAGAGCATGCAGGTGGTGGAACTGCAACATTCGAAATTGATGATTGGCAGCGCCCTGAAGGTGGTGGTGGCCGTTCACGAGTCTTGCAAAATGGTCAGGTCATTGAAAAAGGTGGGGTGATGTTCTCACACATCAATATTTCAAAACTACCTGCCTCTGCAACAGAACGTCATCCACAAATTGCTGGTGCAAAAGCGCAAGCACTTGGCGTCTCTTTAGTGATTCATCCTAAAAATCCGAATGTCCCGACTTCACATGCCAATGTACGTTTATTTGTAGCAGAACCTGAAGGACAAGATCCTATTTGGTGGTTTGGTGGTGGTTTTGACCTCACTCCATTCTATCCAAATGATGCTGATATTTTATCATGGCATCAGAAAGCCCATGATTTATGCGCACCCTTTGGTGAAACCCTTTATGCTGAGCATAAACAATGGTGTGATGATTATTTCTATTTAAAACATCGTGATGAACAACGTGGCGTCGGTGGTTTATTTTTTGATGATTTAAATCAGTGGGATTTTGAAACCTGCTTCAAATATATTCAAGCAGTAGGTAATGCTTACCTAGAGGCCATATTACCAATCTTTAAAAACAATCAAGATAAACCTTATAGCGAAGCACAACGCGACTTCCAAATTTATCGTCGCGGTCGTTATGTCGAATATAATTTAGTATATGACCGTGGTACTTTATTTGGTTTGCAAACGGGTGGCCGAATTGAATCCATTTTGGTGAGTTTACCCAACTTAGCCGGTTGGTCGTATCGTCCTGAATGGGATGAACATAGTCCAGAAAGACGTCTTGCAGAGTATTATTTAAAACCACATGACTGGTTACAAGAACTCAAATAAAACTTAAATCAGCTCTAATTTTTACTCAAATTAAGTCAAAATTAGAGCTGATTTTGCATCATAACCCGCTTCATCTTCTCTGACTTCAAAACAAAATGATCATGCTCAATTTCCAGCACATCATGTCTCATAAATACTTAGAAATGATTACTCACAATTGAATTGATAACTTTTCGCAAATAAATATCTTTATCATTTAGACCTGTTTAAACTGCATCCAGATATCACCTTTAAGCTTAATACTTCATGATAGAACAGCTCTCGCTCTATCATCAGATTATAGTTAGTTCAGCAAGTGATCGAGATTATTTATGTTTAGCGTTATGATGAATCACAAAATTAAATTATCATTTACAATGTTATTACTCATTGTATGTTCAATTGCCGCCACTATTATTTCCAATAACACCCTCTCAGACAGTGTATCCATTACTTCAGGTGTACTACTCAGTCTTGGACTAGTTGTAATGATGGCATTTATTATATTAGAAGCACTTGAAGCAATCTGTAATCCTTAAATCCAATGCTTTAAATTCAAAATAGTCGTTCTATTGTCCTCCCTCCCATCCTATCATTTAAAACTGAATCTTTGGCACTCAATTCAATTTCACGTATATTGTTGCTCATTCAAATCAATATACGGACATTTTGACATGAGCAAGCAATTCGCTGTGATTGGTAATCCCATTGAGCATTCTCGTTCTCCCGAATTACACCATGCTTTTGCCAAAAAAATGGGGATTGACTTGAAGTATGCCAAACGCTTAGCTGCTTTAGATGGTTTTGAAGCAAGTGTAGAAGATTTTTTTGCCCAAAATGGTACAGGCATGAATGTCACCGTCCCCTTTAAAGAACAAGCTTTTGCCCTATGTACTGAGCTGACTGAGCGTGCGCGGATTGCCAAAGCTGTCAATACGCTGTGGATGCAAGATGGTAAACTTCATGGTGACAATACCGATGGACAAGGCTTGGTCGATGCTATTCAAGCTTTAGATTGGAATTTATCTAATGCAACGCTATTGATTATTGGTGCTGGAGGCGCAACCCGTGGTGTGATTTATCCATTGGTAAAAGCTGGCGCAAAAAAAATTGTCATCGCCAATCGAACTCTAGCGCGTGCAGAACAGTTAGTGAATGATTTAAAAGATGCAGTTCCTGAAGCTGAACTATCTGCATGTAGTTTAGAGCAATTACAGGGTAATTTTGATATTGTCATCAATGCAACTTCTGCTAGCCTGTCTGGCGATACATTGGTTCTGCCAGAAACATTAACATTTAATTATGCGTATGAAATGGCCTATGGCAAACCATCTAGCTTTTTAGATCAAGCTAAAGCGCGCCACGTTCCGACTGCTGACGGTTTCGGCATGTTAGTTGGACAAGCCATTGAAGCCTTTTCAATTTGGAATGGTGTTAAGCCAAATTTAAAAGACTTCATCTAAAAAGCTGAACAAAAACCGCATTTGAGGTTTTTGTTCAGTACAGATCTATTTTACATCCTATTTTTTAAAGGATTTTTGAACTTTTTCAAAGGTCGTCCGATATAAATCATAATCAATATACTCCAAACTGTCTTGATTAAGCTTTTCTATAGACTTTTGCGAGAGTTTATTATTTCGGGAGTCATCAAAGGCCTGTGCCAAAATGTTAGCGGTCGCTTTTAAGCGTGCTTTTTCTTGAGCATCTAAGTCTTCACCTTTCTGGAATTGCTCATCATAGTAATGTTCAAAAACAGTTTTTGGCGTTTTATATTGCTGCACAAATTTATTCCACGCTTGGCGATCTTTAGTGGCATTGATCGCTTTTAGAACAACACTATAAACTGTATCACCCACACGATCATCAAATTGTTCACTCAACTCAAGATGATGCTTTTTCGCTAATTGCTCTAATTCAGCCAATTCTTTGCCTTGTGGGTTAAATATACTCTCCCCCGCATAGCCATAAGCATAGACACGTGCGATTTCATTTAATTCGGTAATTGAATAAGACTGTACTATTTCCGGCTGTTCAGCAGTCAGTTTCATAATAAAAACGGCTTGATAGGTTTTCATATATGATTTTGATGTGTCATAAACCTGTACCGCTAGTTGGTCTAATTGTTCATCTAAAGACAATTGTTTAGTCACTTGCGTAGATTTTGATAAATCTTGGTCTGAAATACCAAACGACTTACCCATGCCTTTAATCATACTTTCGAACATTGAGCCTTTGCTGATCTCTTCAATCGACTTCGCATTTTTTAACTCATTGCGATTAATAGGTGTCGCATTTCCATAATTAAACGCATTAAAATCAGCTTTAAATTTAAAACGCCCGAAATCATCAACCACATAAGCTAAATCATAATCTACTTTTACAGCACGACCTTTTTGATCTAAACCAACATCGACCACAAACGGATTCTGTTGTTGAGGTTTAGTCAGTACCTTATGAATCTCTGCCTGATGTTTTTCCCATAGCAGCTTAAATGCTTGTACATCTTTAAATTCTGAAGTCGCATATTGCTCGAAAACACGATCTAACTCTGATGCCTCAGCAGAGAAAATAGCAGGTTTTTTTAATGACTTGGCTTTTGTATTCTGTCTATTCAATAGATCCACATCATATTCAGCCTGACAATAAGTAATATCACCCATCACAGCTTTCGCATTTTGTTCTAATATGACTTCACATTGTGCGCGACTAAGATAATGGTCTTCTGAGGCAGCTGCATCTTCCACAGCAGATTTCATTTCACCTTCTGAAACCTCAGCAGCATCTATAGCTTCGGCTGATGCAACCGCACTCTCCGACTCATCCGAGATCTCGAGCATTTCTGCCTTAGTCACAGCAGTTGCAGTCGCTACTGCATCTATATCTTCTTCAGAAGCTGGATGGGCGACGTGCGCATTGACCAACTTATACAGCTTTTGGCTAGAACGATAGGCATCTGCTTCGTCTGCACTCATATCAGAAGTGGCGTAATCATCATGCTCTTCACTTGAAGAAATACGAGTCTCTGTTCCTGCATTAACCATTTTGGCATCTGCCTTGGCCATCTCTGTTGCAGTTAAACCTAAAACAGATTCAGTAAAATAACTGCGATTGACCTTATCAAATAAACGCATTTGCATGATCATTTCTTCTAAAGACATATTTAGACGAATTTTTTCAACCACACCTTGCGCTTTGTCTTGTGACGTTAATGCAATTATTTCAATATCTTTGGGGTTGGCGAGTGAATATTGCAACATGGTTGTTTGTTTTAAATAATCTGCCAATTTTTTTACATCAACACGATTAATTTCAGCTTTATATTTTGAAAAATCAATAAAAGCAAAATTACTTTGGTTATCTTGATTAACCAAATATGGCATTAAGGCAAAGTAATTGGTGTAAAACTTATAATTTTGAAAATCAACAATCATCGGCACTTTGGCTTGTACCAATAAAGTTGGCTTCTCATATTTAGTCATTAAATTTAAAGCCGCCATTTTTTGCTTATAATGTACGGAACCATCATAACTAAACTGCAAAGAATCGAATAAATTAATGGCAAAATCTGTAAAAGCCTTTGATTTATTTGAACGGTAAGCTGAATCTTCTTTATGTGCAATTGCACGATATAAATCTTGTTTTTGCTGCGTTGTTAAATAAATTTTTTGTGCATGCAAATAATCATTCACTTGCTTTTCTAAACGCGCATCAAGGGATTGATTTTGAGCTTTTGGCTGATCTTTTTCAAATCCAAGCTTAAAATGACCATTAAAATCATAACTTGGATAGTCATACATCGCATTTAAGCCTTTTGCAGCACGCTGATCAAGGCTCATAGTACTATTTTGATTGGATTTTATGACATGAGATGAACACGCTGAAAGGCTCAGCCCGAATAGACACAAACTTAAATATTTTAAATGCATAATATTCTGATAACACCTTATTTATTTATAATTTAAAATGGAAATAAAAACTAAATCAACAAAGTTAATTTTCTAAATTCTATCAAGAAACAACCAATCTGACTTATATTTTTTCTAGAAAGTTCGCCTTTCTGACATTTTTTTCAGAGGCTCTTATCAATGTATTTACATCACTAAAAATGAATAATTCGAACATTGATTGAAAAGTCCAAAACTATTTTTAAATTAGGATGACACATGCCTGCATATAAAGCTCCACTACGTGATATTCGTTTCTTAATGAACGAAGTTTTAGATTATCCTGCACACTATAAAACGTTATCCATTGGTGAAAATGCTGATGCTGATACAGTAGATATGATCTTAGAAGGCGCAGCAGATTTTTGTGAAAATATACTATCTCCTTTAAATCAATCAGGTGATGAAGAAGGATGTCACTTTGATAATGGCGAAGTGACGACACCAAAAGGCTTTAAAGCAGCCTATGACCAGTTTGTACAAGGTGGTTGGCAAGGTCTGTCTTATCCTGAAGAGTTCGGTGGTCAAGGTTTACCAATGTCTTTAAACTTGGTTAAATCTGAAATGATGGGTACGGCTAACTGGTCGTTCACCATGTACCCAGGTTTAAGCATGGGTTGTATGAATACCATTATGCAATTTGGTACAGAAAAGCAAAAAAATACCTATATGCCACACCTCGTTGCGGGTACATGGTCAGGTACCATGTGTTTGACTGAACCACAATGTGGTACCGATTTAGGTCAAGTTAAGTCAAAAGCTGAACCTCAAGCAGATGGTACTTATAAGATTACAGGTACCAAGATTTTTATCTCTGCAGGTGAACATGATTTAACCGAAAACATTATTCACATCGTTCTTGCTCGCCTTCCAGATGCACCTGCAGGTACTCGTGGTATTTCATTGTTTATTGTGCCGAAGTTCCTTCCAACTACAGATGGCGGTGTCGGTGAGCGTAATCCTGTAAGCTGTGGTTCAATTGAACACAAAATGGGAATTCGTGCATCAGCAACTGCTGTTTTAAACTTTGATGAAGCAACTGGTTACCTGATTGGTGAAGTAAACAAAGGCTTACATGCAATGTTTACTTTTATGAATACCGCACGTATTGGTACGGCTGTTCAAGGCTTAGCACATGCCGAACTATCATTCCAAGGTGCTTTACCTTATGCCAAAGACCGTATGTCTATGCGTGCTCTTTCTGGGAAAAAAGATACCGATAAAGTTGCCGATGCAATCATCCACCATGCTGACGTACGTCGTATGCTTTTAACCCAAAAAGCGATTGCTGAAGGTGGTCGTTCAATGATTTATCATGCAGCACAGCTTGCAGATAAAATGACCGATGCATTGGCTCAGGGTAATCAAGCAAAGTTTGATGAATATGATGATAAACTTGGCTTCTATACCCCAATTTTAAAAGGTTTTTTAACGGAATTAGGCCTAGAAGCATCAAATTTAGGTATGCAAGTATTTGGTGGTCATGGTTATATTAAAGAACACGGCATGGAACAAATTGCACGTGATGCACGCATATCAACCCTTTATGAAGGAACCACAGGCATTCAAGCACTCGACTTGATTGGTCGTAAAGTTTTATTGTCTTCTAAAGGTAAAGTGATTCGTGACTATACTGCTGAAATCTTAAGATTCTGTGCTCAACATGCCACCAATAAATATATGCGTCGTTTTGCATGGGACTTAACCAAGATCTGTGCGCAGTGGAACGCTTTAACTGTTCGTATCATGCTTGCTGCACGTAAAGATCGGGATATTGTTTCTTCTGCTTCTGTAGACTTCTTGATGTTCTCAGGTTATGCGATGATGGCATTTTATTGGGCGCAACAAGCTGCAGTTGCATCTGAAAAATTAGCATCGGGTACTGGAGCTGAAGTTCCTGAATTTTATAAAGCCAAAATCAAGCTTGCTGATTTCTACTTTGAACAATTGTTACCCCGTACTCAAGGTCATGCCGAGTCAATGGTGAATCCATCTCGTACCATGATGTCTTTAGATGCTGAGCATTTTAGTTTTGATTACTAAGTTATAAATTTAGAAAAGTTAAAAGAGCGCTGAGGCGCTCTTTTTTATTAAACACATTTAAAAATGTGATATTTAATATATTTTAAAGTGTTCTAAAGGACATATAAATTGAATAATCCCCAACCTATTGACCCACGTCATTATTCGGTTCGACCAGAATGGATATGGACGAAAGATAATGAGAACTTAACAAAAACAGCATCACTTGTTGTGAATTTAAAACATCATAAAATTGGGTATTTACAACAGCAATTTGAACAATGGCTACAAAAGCTATCAGCAACAAAACTCAAAACAGCAGAATATGCTTACGGTGGTTGTGGCTTCAAAATTCTTGCACAATCTGATACCGAGATTCAGCTAATTCTATTTTCAGCAGGACAAGATGCTTTAGAATCTTTGGATGAATTGGTACAAAATTTATATAGCGAGATTATTCTTCACGATCCAGCAATTGAAGTCTTGTGGAAAGAGCTTCCATTACAATCATAATGGCAGTAGTACAACAACTTTAAATTATATTGAAGGTCAATCAAGCTTATATTTTAATGGTTTTAGACACTGAAATTTTTAGTCTTGATGATTAAGATTTAGAAAATTAAAAAATCGCTAAAGTTCTATTTTTTATTATTTAATAAGATTAACCAAAAGAGGTCTGCTATACAGTTTAATTATTCAGACCACTTTATATTAAAATATATAGTACTTCTTTAGAGAGGTAAGATAATATGGTATTACTTAGATTCAATAAGGAATACTGAAATGATGAAGTTTTTAAAACAGAAGAATAAAACCAGTTTTGTATTCTTCATCATGATATTTTACTCGATTATCGGAATAGGTTTAGGCTATCTTATTGCTGAATATGTTTTATAAAAATTTTAATAACTTTATTATAGTTTTTATTGCCAAGTAAAAAAGAGCGCTAAGGTGCTCTTTTGTTTATTTTATAAATACTTTTGCCTAATCCAAAAAATAAAAAAGCTGGATGCTAGAAACCCCACATCCACATTAGCACTAAAATCAATTTTTTTCTTGAGTGGCAACCTGTTTCACGGTTTTAATCATTTTTAATCTGCCCTTTTCCAGCACATAAAAACGAACAGTTAAGCTGTCCACCTCATAATTATGATTCATGTGTTCTTCCTGAGTCACCAGCAATCGACTGCGAGGGCTTGTTGCGACAACATCTTCTGAATTTTCCTCACCACCAAAATTAGCCTGTAACAACTTCCCCGTACGCTTACTTACAAAAGAATACATACGGCAACTCGCACCACAACCCCTCATAGTTGTGACATACTCCCCTGCGAAATCAACTTTTTGTTGCAATGCTTCATTTAAGCGGGTGCGAAACATTCGCGCACTGGGATCAGAAATATCTAATTTCGCTGTTGTACCCGCATAAACCGATTTGACTGGAGAATCGCTAAATTGAGGTACTATATTTTTTGCATTGGTTAGCGCTGTTATTGTTATCATCGTTATTACAAATAATATCTTAATAAGTCGTTTAATCATGATGATATCCAAACATTTTTATTCTTAATTTGTCTAAGCATCATAGCAAAAGCACATGTTATTCACATTATACTTACAGAAACTCTTCCAAAACAGAGTTCAAAAATATATGTCCTTGCTCGGTACAGGCTAGTCGTTTTTGATCTTCAACCATCAGCTTGCGTGAGCGTAATGACGTTAAAACTTTATCTAAACTTGCCAAACTTAAACCTGCACGCTCCGGATAAAGCTGAGCTTCAACACCGTCATTTAAGCGCAAAGCATTCATCATAAATTCAAATGGCATTTCTTCTGCTTCAATCTTTTTAAATTGAAGATTATCGGCGGGTACTTTGGCTAAATAATCTTTTGGTAAACGCGTTTTTTGAAAACGATATACGCCTTCAGTCTGTGTGACTTTACCGTGCGCCCCTGCTCCGATTGCTAAATAGTCCCCAAACTGCCAATAATTTAAATTATGTGCAGAAGGCTGTTCTTTACGCCAAGCTGAAACTTCATAGTTCACAAAACCATGCGCCTTTAAATAGGCTTCACCCTGTTCTTGAATGTCTTCCAACACATCATCCACTGGTAAAACAGGCTGGGTTCTAAAGAACACAGTATTCGGCTCAATGGTCAATTGATACCATGAAATATGCGTTGCACCACTTTCCACAGCCAGTTTTAAATCATACATCGCTTGTTCTAAAGTCTGCTCAGGTAAGCCATGCATCAAATCAACATTGATCCGTTTAAAACCTGCTTCTTTGGCTAAATAAATAGCATTAACAGCATCATCATTACTATGAATACGCCCTAATTTTTTAAGATGATCGGTATTAAAACTTTGTACACCAATAGAAAGGCGATTAATCCCAGCCTCTAAATAACCAGCAAAAGGATCGTGTTCAACCGTTCCAGGGTTAGCTTCCAAAGTGATTTCACAACCCGCTTCAAAGGGAATAATATTTTTAAGCTGAGCAAAGAGCCATACATAGCCTTTAGCTGAAATAAGAGATGGCGTACCACCACCAATAAAAACACTATGAATCTGACGACCCTGAGCAAAATCAATCTGCGTCTTAAAATCTTCGACCAAGGCTTTTAAATATTCTTGCTCTAAATCTAAAGACAACTCCCCATCTGGCACCGCATGTGAATTAAAATCACAATATGGACATTTACGCACACACCACGGCATGTGTATATAAAGTGATAATGGAATCAGTGCAGGATTTAAATCAGCCAAGGAACAAGCTCAGAATAAAATAAAAAGCTATTTTAGCATGCCTTTACAGGAACACTGCGCGAATGTGATTGAATTGATTTAGACTATTCCTAAGCAATAAGAATAAAAGGGATAACATGCTTAAAATTTCCAGTCAGTTTTTCATATTGATTCCTTTGGCCATGGGCATTGGGATCGCCATGGCCTTTCAAACAGCCCTTAATGCACAGTTACGAGAATATTTGTATTCTCCCTTACAAGCTGCCCTTTTATCCTTTTTGGTTGGTACAATAGTTTTAGCTATATTGGTGTTTTTTCAACAAGGACAAAAACCAAATCTTGAAACGTTAATACATATCCCTTGGTTTCTTTGGTTAGGTGGATGTTTAGGTGTGTATGCAATTAGCACCAGTATTTTTACTGCACCGAAACTTGGGCTGCTAACACTCTCTGGTCTTATTATTTTTGGACAAATTGTGATGTCGATGATTTTTGATCAATTCGGCTTACTAGGTGTCGAAAAAACACCAATTTCATGGTCTCGCTTTTTCGGTGCGATTGTTATTTTTTCAGGGGTTCTATTAACCCTACAACGCTAAATTCATTTTACGAATCCCCAAATGAGTACTTTTGTGTCAAATGTTTCAACGGTCACGACCACACGCTTTGAATTAAAGCGACTCTTCCACCTCATGATTCCCATTCTCATCACGCAATTTGCCCAAGCTGGTTTTGGTCTCATTGATACCATTATGGCAGGACATTTATCAGCACAAGATCTTGCTGCTATTGCAGTTGGTGTTGGTCTCTGGATTCCTATTATGCTGCTGTTTAGTGGCATTATGATTGCAACAACACCGTTAGTTGCCGAAGCCAATGGTGCACGTACTCCTGAACAGATTCCATCGATTGTACGTCAATCTCTTTGGGTAGCATTGGTTTTAGGAATCATGGCAATGCTGATCTTACAGACCATGCCTTTACTGCTTCCTATTTTAGGGGTGCCTGAAAACTTATTACCTAAAGCCAGTCTATTTTTGCATGCAATTGGTTTTGGTATGCCTGCAGTGACGATGTATGCAGCATTAAGAGGTTATTCGGAAGCTTTGGGTTATCCTCGTCCAGTGACTGCAATTAGTTTGATCGCGCTGGTGGTTTTAATACCGTTAAACTTTATTTTTATGTATGGCATTGGCCCAATTCCGCATTTAGGCAGCGCAGGCTCTGGTTTTGCTACCGCTATTTTACAGTGGTTGATGTTTATCACCCTTGCGCTGTATATTTTAAAAGCACAACGCTATCAAAAAACCCAACCCTTTGCACTGTGGGAAAAACTCAATGCCTATTGGGTTAAACGTATTTTAAAACTGGGACTACCAATTGGCTTAGCCATTTTCTTTGAAGTCAGTATTTTCAGTACCGCTGCAATTGTTTTAAGTCCTTTGGGTGAAACCATTATCGCAGCTCATCAAATTGCGATTTCAGTCACTTCACAATTATTTATGATCCCGATGTCACTTGCAATTGCGCTCACCATTCGGGTTGGTACTTATTATGGTGAAAATAATTGGTTGGCAATGCGAAAAGTACAGCATATCGGTCTAGCCACTGGAACTATTTTTGCGTTCATCACTATGGCGTTTATGTGGTTATTTCGCGCTGAAATCGTCGCAATTTATACCTCCGATTATGATGTTGCCAAAGTGGCAATGTATCTTATTTTATTTGCGATTGCATACCAACTCATGGATGCATGGCAAGTCAGTGCTGCGGGCTGTTTACGCGGTATGCAAGATACTAAGGGGCCAATGTGGATTACCATGCTCGCCTATTGGATCATTGCATTTCCAGTGGGAATTTATCTTGCCCGTTTTACCGAAATGGGTGCTGCAGGGGTTTGGATCGGCTTAATTGTCGGCTTAAGTGTAGCTTGTGTCTTATTACTGACACGTCTATATATGAATAATAAGAGATTAAGTCTGAACATCTAACTCTACTTTTTGAATCCGTTCTACCCCCTCCTTTTCGAAGGAGGGTTCTTGAGCTAAATTGCTATAGTTGAACAATAGCATCCCTCAAGCGTTGTGGTATTGCAGACTCATCCTGAACCTCTTTCATCATCGCTTGCCCGACAATAACATCCACCCCATTAAAGGTCATAGTCGGTGATCCATACAGTTCATAGCCATCATTTAGTGCTTTGGTCACGCGTGCACAAAATTGCACATCATCTTTACCCGTTAAATAGCGATATACTTTCATAGCAGCATTCTTCATCAAAAATTTAGACATTAATATTATGTATATTAAGTCATCGATTGGTTTTACTTCAAATAAAAATCAATTAATTTTATAAATAACCAATTAGAAACAATATCTTAACAATTTAAAGTAGGCAGCATGTAGATTGTCGCCTATGATCAAAATAGAAAAACTTTATCGAAGTTTAAGGATTAATACGAATGTCAAAAAATACAAGCACACCGGGGCGACGTTTTATGAAGCTTGCGAGTATGACAGCAAGTATCGCAACGAAAACGGTGTCAAATTCCATTCGTAACTTTAATGCAGATGAAGAACAAAAAAATGAAGCACGCAGTAAATTATTTCAGGATATTGGTATACAAATTGCCGACACCTTGGGAGAAATGAAAGGTGCGGTAATGAAAGTAGGACAAATTGCTTCACAGTACAAAGATATCTTTCCACCAGAAGTCGCTCGAGCCATTGCAAAACTACAACGTCAAGCTCCTCCCATGCCCTTTGCTGAAATTAAACATCAAGTCGAAAAAGAACTGGGCAAACCTTTAAGCAAAGCGTTTAAACACTTTGATGAGCAACCTTTTGCCGCAGCATCTATCGGACAAGTACATCTAGCAACGCTACTCGATGGCACAGATGTCGTGGTCAAAGTCCAATATCCGGGTGTGGATACCGCCTGTGAAAGTGACTTAAAACAGGTGCGTTTAGCACTGCGCTTAATGGGCGTATTAAAAGTGGATAAAAAATTACAAGATCGCTTATTTAAAGAAATTCAAGATAGCTTACATGAAGAACTGAATTACGAAATTGAAGCTCAAAACTTACAAGTCTTTCGTACTTTCCACCAAACCTTAGACAGTAAAATTATTATTCCTAAAGTGTATAGCGAATATTCAACCCGTCGTGTTTTAACCTTAAGTCTTGAAAAAGGTGAAAGTATAGAAACCGCCAGCACTTGGGATTTAACGATTCGGAATGATATTGGTCGTCGCCTAATTCAGGCTCTAGGGCAACAAATGTTCTTTCTGAAACGTTTTCATTGCGACCCTCATCCAGGTAACTTTGCCTTTAGAGAAGATGGTAGTGTGATTATTTATGATTTTGGTGGTGTGAAAACCTTATCCAATGACATCATTCAGCATTTTAAAGCCTTAGTTCGAGCAGCACGTAAACAAGATATTGTAAGTATTGAAGAACACTTAACCTCTTTAGATGCACTCGCTGAAAAAGGTAAATTCCCAGATGAACTTTATAAAGCATGGTTAGAGGTACTGTTACGCCCCCTCACGACACATTATGATTTTGCAGAAAACTCTGCACATCACGATGGTATGAAGTTAGTCAAAAAATCATTGAAATACTGGGATGTATTTAAACCATCACCCGATACTCTCATGGTTAATCGTACTATTTCAGGACAATATTGGAATTTAATTCACTTGAAAGTCCATGATAATTTAAATGATCTCTTTGAAAGTTTAGTTCCTACTCAAGACTAGACTATTCAACTGGTATTTAAATTTAAATCAGTCTGTGTATTTCGTTAATTTTATTTTAAGTTTCGCGTTATATATTCAAATCATATTTGAAGTCTAAGTGCTTTCCTCCTGCTTAGACTTCTTTTTTTATGTGTAAATTTAATGTTTATTTTGTATTAAGAATAAATTGAAATACATAAAAACCGATGGCTAAACACAACACACCAACCGTGACACTCGATACCGTATACGCCAGTGCGATCGGTAAATGTCCCTGACGGAGTAACTGAAAAGTCTCCAATCCAAAACTTGAAAATGTGGTAAAGCCACCTAAAACGCCCACCATAAAGAATAAACGTGTTTCATTCATTAGGATAGAATAGCGCTGCGTCAATGCAAAAAATATTCCTGCCAAGAAGCAACCCAACAAATTGACAAACCACGTTGTCCATGGAAATAAGCTTAAGGGTTTAGCAATAAGTAAGCCTGCACCATAACGCAAACATGCACCCATTGCACCACCACAAGCGATTAAAAGCCAATTCATGCACTACTTACTCCTCTTGTCTATAAATCTTGTTTGATCCAGCATTGATGTAAACCAGTCATCGTCAAATTTAATCGATGTACCATGACTAAGTAAAATCAGCGTATTCTGAATGAGAATTTATCCTACGCTTTCTAATGTCTGTTCCAAGCATTTTTAGTTATGATGCTTAGTTAAAATGGAAAGGAATTAAATTCATGACTCAAGAATTACTGAAACAACTTCAATCTGGCACAGCAAAATTTGCCGATGTGATTGCATTTATTGATGCACGTTATCATCACACACCAACTGCATTTAGTAATGGCCAGCAACACAACGCTGCTACTGAAAACCAAGGCAGTGCGAAAGTTTTTTCATTCGCTCAATTGAATAACTTGGATCGATCACAAACCTTAAGCCTCTTTGCAGAACATTATGCCGCTGTATTGGCAACACCTGAAGCAACTGATCATCAAAACATCCGCCAATTTATGCAACATGGATGGGATGGAATTAGAATTAAATTTGAGGGTTCAGCTTTAACAGCGAAATAAATTCTCTCACTAAACTAGAGATGATTCAGTCACACGTGAAAGACGACATACATATCGTCTTTCACGTACCAAATATAGTCAAGACAGCAGTTATTTTAATATTTCTAATAAAACTATTATTGATTAAACACTCAAATTCAGAACAAAACTATCGAATTATGGTCGTTCATCATACTGCGCTAAACCATCACAAATGGTATCCCACTCTGCCATTGAAGCTACAAAAATATGCTGTGTCGGTTTATGCTCTAGAGGCGTATCTAATGTCCCTATACGCAAGCGATACGTATCCGGTGTTTCAGCTTTAATACTCATAATTGGTGAAGCACACTCACTACAGAAACAACGTTGAGTTGTTGCCGTTGACTGATATTTTTTCAGTAAATGCTCACCTTGTAGCAGCTTAAAATCTGCTTTTTGAATTGGTGCATTGGTTGCAAAAGCAGATCCATTGGCTTTACGGCAACGTTGACAATGGCACTGGACAATATCACCGATTTCGCCATGAATTTCATAACGTATACCGCCACACAAACAACTTCCTGTATACAATTTTTCTTGAGCCATCAAGGTCTCTCTTTTATAAGTAGAGAATGAAATTAGCACAATTTAGCCAGTTCAATAAAAATTGAACTGGCTTTTTTAAATTTTATGAGCCAAATATTGATGTACACCCTCAGCTGCTGCACGCCCAGTTGCAAAACACGCTGTCAATAAATATCCACCCGTCGGTGCATCCCAATCCAACATTTCACCACAACAAAAAATATATGGATTAGACTTCAATTGTAACCGTTCTGTCAGTACATCTTGTTTAACACCACCAGCACAACTAATCGCTTCATCAATCGGACGGAAACCGTCGAAATCAACTATAAGGTTTTTAATCTGTTTGGCTAAACTGTCAGGTTGGTTCCAAACTGATTTATCTACCAACTCACGGACTAAACCAGCTTTGACCTGATCCAAACCCGCTTTTCGCCAGACATTACTGAGTGATTGTTTTTTCGATGGTTGTAATTTCTTCGCTAACTGCTCAATGCTTTGATCTGGTAATAGGTCTAAATATAGTTGCATTGGTTGTTGATTTTTAATCCGTTCACGCAATGCTCGACCTTGTTTATAAATCAAACCACTTTCCAAACCATAATGGCTAATTACAATATCCCCAGCAGTTTTATGTTGCGGATACACCCAAGCGTCTACACGCTTTAACGGTTCACCAAAAAGAGGCTGCATAAACGAAGACCAAACTCGTTCAACACCAGCATTGCTAGCTTGAAATGGCTCAAGTTCAGATTGACTGAGCCAGTGTTGCCATGCACCATCACTACCTAATTTTGACCAAGAAACGGCGCCACAAGCTAAAATAATGGCATCAAAATCTTGCTCATACTCTAAATTTTGAGCTAAATTTTTAATTTTTAAGGTTTGATGATTTAAATCTAAAATCTGATGCCGATAATGAAATTGGACTTGTTGTTCCACAAGACGCTTTAACCACGCTCGAAGTAAAGGCGCTGCTTTCATTTCAACTGGAAAAATACGACCAGAACTCCCCACATAAGAAGTAATACCTAAATCCTGCATCCAATTTTGAATCCAGCCTGCATCCCATTTTTTAATCCACGGTGTTAACCATTCCACTTGATCATAACGCTGTACAAATTCTTGAATCGGCTCTGCATGTGAAATATTTAAACCCGTTTTTCCAGCCATTAAAAATTTACGAGCAGCAGAAGGTTTTTGCTCAAACACATGCACATCATAATTGAACTGACTTAGCACTTCTGCGGCCATCAAACCAGCAGGGCCAGCGCCAATAATGGCAATGCTTTTATTCGGCATCTACATTCTCTATAGCCGTTTTAACATTCAGGTCTTGCCCCTGTAATGGCTGAAACTCATCAAAACGAGTCCCATAGTTTTCGGGTTTAGTAATGATCAATTGCTGACATAACTCACCACGTTTTAAATATTTAATTTCAAAATGGGTCCGTGCTGAATCTTTCGCAATCAGCTGCTTTTCAAAAGGTAAATTCCAAACCTCTTTCAATTGTTGTTCTGCCTCAGCAATATATTCAGGAATATTACTAGCCAATGTAATAATGCCATTCACTTGTAAACGTGACACTAGAAACTCAAAAAAAGGCATATTCAACCAGCGTTGGGCTGAATTATGTGGCTCAGGATTTGGATATAAAATAAAAATTTGTTGTACCTGATTAGGATATAACGCATGCACTACCCATGGCAAAGCATCGACATGCAGTGTTGTTAAATTCTGTTGCCCTTCAATTTGATGTTGCTTTTGCATAGCCAAAAACTTTTCACGGGTTCGCTCAACAGCAATCAACTTGAATTGAGGATTTTGCCCTGAAAATAATAAAGCGTGCTTCCCTTTTCCAGCACCGATTTCAACGCACACGGGCTTATTTTCAATCGGTTGAAAATCACGGGGAGCATGCATACGCTGTGCTTGAAATTGACGAATCGGCATAATCAGATCAAACTAGTAAAAATCTACGCAAGTCTATCAACTCTTGACTGGCTTTCCTATTTTTTGCCTCTATTTTAAGGATATTCAGCATGCCACGTACTTTTCCATGCCCAAGATGCGGACAACAGACCACATGGGAAAATAATGAATTTCGCCCATTCTGTTCAGACCGTTGCAAATTAATTGATTTAGGTGCTTGGGCAAATGATGAATACACACTTCCAACTCAAGATGCTCCAGCAGCAGATACAAGTGAATATGATGATTAAGTTTTAATGATGATTAAAAAAAATTACGCAATAGAAACAACAGATAATAAAGTGTTACAGTTCCACCATATTAGCGAACTAATCTGCCCAGCATACTGAGAGTTCAATTCAATGACTCATAAAGTGATGAGGCAATTATGCTGAATTTAAAATGTAATTTAGCTTTTTTATTCTCTTTAGATAAATCTTTCTCTATTTCGACTTTTGACTTTTTTAATCTTATTTTTACCTCCAATTACAATAACTGAATCAATCAAGCATTCTTGTCATATTCTTTTAAACGATCGCAAGTATTATTCATTATTATTTTCTTAAAAAGGAAAGAGCTGAATGGTTTATTTTGATCGCAAAAGATATGTCTTTCATTGATTCTATTGTAATAAAACCAACATCAATCAGAAGATCATAATTATGATTAGTTATAAAACTCTCATTTCAATTACTGCAATTTTTTTTCTACTCAGCCTAAGTTTTGCTGTATTAGGTTTTTATACAACTGACTATTCACTCATGACGATTGCACTTTTATTCGCAATTGCTGGATTGCTTTTCAAAGCAGAAATGAAAGGGCGATTACACAACCCTTTCAATGAAAAGTAAACTCATCATACAAGTACTTTTCAATTAACCCGCTTTTCCTGCAACAAATGGATTAAATTGCTTTTCATAACCAATCGTGCTCATAGGGCCATGTCCAGAAATAAATTGCGTTTCATCCGGTAAACTAAAGCATTCTCGTCGAATGGACTCGATGAGCTGTTCATGATTTCCTTTTGGAAAATCCGTTCGTCCAATTGATCCTTTAAATAACACGTCCCCTGTCCAAAGCACGCCATACTTTTGATTATAAAAAATTACATGACCTGGTGTATGGCCTGGTGCAAAACGGACTTCAAATTCTTCCTCACCTAACTTTAAAACTTCACCACCTTCTAACCATTGATCAACTTTGACTGGCTCGGGAATGGGGAAACCATAACGTGCAGAAACTTCCTGAATCATCTCTAACCAGAATTGATCTTCTTTATGTGGTCCAATAACGGGTACATGCCATTCATTCACTAAAGCACCCACTGCACCAGCATGATCTAAATGCCCATGGGTTAACCATAATGCTTTAACGGTTAAACCTAGTTCTTCAACTTCTTTTTTTAACTTCTCAGGTTCACCACCAGCATCAATTAAAACAGCTTCTTTACTTTCTGAATCCCAAATAATTGAACAGTTTTGAGCAAATGCGGTCACGGGGACAATTTTGACTTGCAACATGTTATTTCCTCAAATTCAAGCTTCGCTTGCCAACGTAATTTTTAACGCATCTAATTGCGATTGAACCAATTTCGCCAATAATTCAATATGATCATCTCGACTATTTAAAGCAGGAATATAAGCATAACTTTGTCCACCTGAGTTTAAAAATAGTGCAGAATTCTGAATTGCTAATTCTTCTAAAGTTTCCAAACAATCTGCTGAAAAAGCGGGACTCATAATTTGAACAGAACGTATGCCTTGCTCAGCCCAATTTTTGAGAATTTGATCGGTATAAGGTTTCACCCACTCTTGCTTACCAAATCGTGACTGAAAACTAATTGCCCACTGATCCTCTTTCAACTGTAGAGCTGCTGCTACTTTTTGTGCAGTGATATGACAACGCTCAGCATAGGGGTCGCCTTTGTCTGCATAGGGTTGCGGAATACCATGAAAAGACATCAATAATTTTTCAGCTTGACCATGTTCCAATTGATATTCTTTAACGCTATTGACCAAAGCTTGAATAAATAATGGGTGCTGATAATAATCTCGAATGATACTTAGGCCCGGAAGATTACGCTGTTGTAATGTCCATTTTGCTAAAGCATCGTACAGTGGTGCGGTCGATGTTGCTGAAAATTGGGGAAATAATGGCAGTAAAACAAGATGGTCATAATGTATTTGCTTTGCTTGCGTTAAAACCTGATCTATACCAGGATTTCCATAAGTCATGGCGGGAACAATATGAAGATCAAATTCAGCATTTTTAGACTTCAGCTGCAAAGCGATCTGCTGTACCTGTTGCTTTAAAATTTCTCGCATTGGCGAGTCTTCTGACCAAATTTCTGCATATGCTTTGGTCACATATTTAGGCCGAAATGGTAAGACAAAGCCATACAAAATGATTTTCCAAAGTAACTTTGGAATTTCAATAACACGCTGATCCGATAAAAACTGGGCTAAAAAACGACGTACTGCTGCAACACTTGGCTCATCTGGCGTACCTAAGTTCGCAACAATTACCAAGACTTTGGGTTTTGAACAAGACATCAATTCACATCAACCTTACTAGATCTCAGTATGTGATAGTACTTTATCTCGACTGCTAAACAAAATAGCTCGATTGAATTTTGTTTTAGATGATTGTGCTACGCTTCCCAATCAATTGAATACTCTCAATTGACTTTAAGCCTTTATCAGTCATTTTCCACAACATACGCTGACGATCATCTCGCCCAATAGGAGTGATCCATTCATTATTGCGCATTTGTTGCTTAATAGTATGCAGCGCACGAATATTAATCTGTGCTCGTGCAACTGCATGTGCTCTTGGCATTAGCAATTGTGCATCGCTTAATCCTTTGGTATTTAAATAATCATTTAATACTTTAGAAAAAAATTCTTCGGGTAAAGGTTCTTTAAAATCTTGAGATAAAATTTTCACCAGCTCAAACCATGTCGTTTCTCGAGTAGGATTTAACTCTTTAAAATTTCCATCCTGATAAGCATGTATCCGATAATCAAAATTAAATATTTCATTAATTGATACCTTAGGCAAAGTTAAAAAAGGATCTGCTTCTTTCTTCCCTTGATCAATTTTGCTGCGGGCTAGCTGAGACTTTAAGTTGTCAATTTCATCTTGTAAAACTTGTATGTTTTGTGGCCTAACCCACCCTACGACTGGATTACGCTCAAGCATTTGTGGCATATAGGAACGTACTGCGAGTTCTAAATCTCTCAGCGTTCGATAACACACCACTTGTTCAACTTCTTTTTGTAATTGATGTCTAAAGTCTTCAAATTTTTCTTTTAATCCAGACTTCTGCTCTTGTAGCTCTACATCTCTAGCCTCAGGTTTTTCATGCATAAAAACAATGATTGGCTTTTGCTTAGTGACAGCATAAATATATTCTAAGTGCATATATCCCACACCCGAAACCGATTGCTCTCCATACTGACTGCCTAATAGCAACAATACGTAATCACAATCGTCAATTTGACGACGGGCAAAAGCGGTACTTAATGGAGTTCGTTGTTCGAGCCCCCACGAAAAAAATCCCATGCCAATTAATGTTTGGGAAACTACCATTCTTTCAGGCTGCATTTCTTTGCCTGATGTTGTAATAAATACTTGATATCGCTTATCGAGCATAGGAAGACCTATTCCATACATATAATTAAAATCATCCCCAAATGGATTTTAGAATTACATGCCCTACACTAATTTAAAAAAATAATATGAAACAATTGTATGCTGAACTATTTAGTTCAGTTTATCAACAATATTTTCAATTGACCATGAAATATCTGGATGAATCAAATGCGATACAATTAACTTCAATTCATTTGCATTATTTCCACTCACAAAACACTTTAATCTTATTCTTGGTTTTTGAAACGATTCTGATATTAACTCATTTTTAATTAAAATGCGTGCCGTTTGTCTTGCGACTGCAATTCCTGAATCGATCAAAGTTAAGTCGTCTTGATAGATGGCCTGAATCGTTTCTTTTAAATAAGGATAATGCGTACAACCGAGCACTAAATAATCTGCACCCTGCCCTACAACTGGATCTAATACAGTTTTTAAGCTGGCAATACACTCGGGACTTTTTTGCAATCCAGCTTCAATATAAGGAACCAAATCTAAGCAAGTCACGGTTAAAACCTTAACACCTGCAGGCTCTGCAAAATGCTCTATTACATCATTAATCAGTTTACCCCGAAATGTCGCTGGTGTTGCCAACACTGAAACAACTTTAGATTGTGTTTGCAGCACAGCTGGTTTCAATGCAGGAACTAAACCTATGATGGGGAAATTTTCACCATAATGTTGGCGTAAGTAATCTAAACTAAATGCTGAAGCGGTATTACAGGCAACTACTGCAACTTTACAACCTTGACGATATAACCATTCAATTGCATGTGCAGTCAGTTCACGAATCTCTTGATCATCGCGTGGACCATAGGGGACATGTGCAGTATCGGCATAATACACAATATGTTCATGAGGTAAATATCTAGCAATATCTTGCGCAATAGATAGGCCTCCTACACCTGAATCAAAAATTCCAATCGGCGCATCTGCCGATGCTTTCGGCATAGGCTCATTTAGCGGATATAGAGGAAAAATAGCGGTCATAGTCAATCAATCTGCGCGTCAAATTACCTTGTAAAGCTTAAACCTCAAGCACTCAATTGCAAGTGAAAATCACCACTTTGCAAAGATAAAATAGCATCCCCATGCTCATTCTCAAGCAATTCACCATACTCAATTAAATGAAAAAATGTATGCCTTTGAATTAATGCATTTATTCCAAAACGTACATGTACATAAGGACGCATATTGCCAGCGTATTCACGCATAAAAATAGGATGCTCCTCATCAACAACAATCTCATCTTGGTGACTGGTTGTTAATTGTAAATATTTTTTACCATGAAGATCAATCTGTTCAACTTGATTGACCAATAGTGGCTCATCTTCCACTTCAATTTCAATTTGTTCAACAGGTGTTTTTA
Source organism: Acinetobacter sp. ANC 4648 (assembly GCF_002135345.1). Taxonomy (GTDB): domain Bacteria; phylum Pseudomonadota; class Gammaproteobacteria; order Pseudomonadales; family Moraxellaceae; genus Acinetobacter. The sequence goes on from NZ_NEGI01000001.1 coordinate 265,316, forward strand.
GGTAAAACTTTCCATCCTCTTTCCACAAGACTTTGCTAAACAAATCTAAAAGTGCTTGTCGCTTGATCAATTGACCTTGGTGCCACCATTCTCCATTGGCTTTTACCGTCAAATCCATTTTGCCACAATGCTTTGGCTGCCACTGTGCTAAAGGGGGAATTGACCTTTTGTGACCCAACTGTGCATCTTTTAAGTATTGTGCAATACTCATTAAGTTTTTATCATCACCCTTCGGCTGTTCTTGAGCCGCTGAGGTTGAATTATTTTGATTTACCATGGTTTATACCTTGCTGACGAAAAAATAAAACGACTCAGCCAATTGGCTAGATCAAGGTTTAAACCTATACTAGCGCAACACTATAAAGGGTACGATATCAGAATTGTACCTATGAATTAAGCATACTCACGGCAGCACCGATTTTTTTATTTTTGAAATAATGAAATGAATACGGTTGCCACCTTTAGCTAATATGAGGAGTCCTACATGGAACACATCGAACGTGAATCGATGGAGTTTGACGTAGTTATCGTCGGCGCTGGCCCTGCTGGTCTTTCTGCTGCGATCAAAATTCGTCAACTTGCAATTGAAAACAACCTCCCAGATCTATCTGTATGTGTGGTTGAAAAAGGCTCTGAAGTTGGTGCGCATATCCTTTCTGGTGCTGTACTTGAACCACGTGCAATCAATGAACTTTTCCCAAATTGGAAAGAAGAAGGTGCGCCATTAAACGTACCTGTAACTGAAGATAAAACATACTTCTTGCTTTCTGATGAAAAATCACAAGAAGCGCCACATTGGATGGTTCCAAAAACCATGCATAACGATGGCAACTATGTGATTTCTTTAGGTAACGTGGTTCGTTGGTTAGGCACTAAAGCTGAAGAATTAGAAGTTTCAATCTTCCCTGGTTTTGCTGCATCCGAACTACTTTATCATGCAGATGGTTCGGTAAAAGGGATTCAAACAGGTGATATGGGGATTGGTAAAGATGGCGAACCGACGCACAACTTTACCCCTGGCTACGAATTACATGCGAAATACACTGTTTTTGCTGAAGGTTGCCGTGGTCATTTAGGCAAACGCTTAATTGCTAAATATAACCTAGACCAAGATGCTGATCCGCAGCATTACGGTATTGGGATCAAAGAGCTTTGGGAAATTGATCCTGCAAAACACAAACCTGGTTTAGTAATGCATGGTTCGGGCTGGCCATTAAATGAAACAGGTTCATCTGGTGGTTGGTGGTTATACCATGCTGAAAATAACCAAGTGACTTTAGGTCTTATTGTTGACTTGTCATATACCAATCCTAATATGTATCCATTTGCTGAAATGCAACGTTGGAAAACACATCCTCTAATCAAGCAGTATCTTGAAGGTGGAAAACGTATTTCTTACGGTGCACGCGCTATCACCAAAGGTGGTATGAATGCCTTACCAAAACTCACTTTCCCAGGTGGTTGCTTAATTGGTGATGATGCTGGTTTCTTAAACTTTGCAAAAATCAAAGGCTCTCATACGGCTATGAAGTCTGGAATGTTGTGTGGTGAAGCTGTATTTGAAGCCATTCAAGCTGGTGTAGAAAAAGGCGGTGATTTGGCCGTTGCACGTGTGACTGAAGGCGAAGATTTATTTGCTAAGGAATTGACTGCTTATACCGACAAATTTAATAACAGTTGGTTAAAAGAAGAGTTATATCGTTCACGTAACTTCGGTCCAGCTATGCATAAATTTGGTTTATGGATGGGTGGGGCATTTAACTTTATCGATCAGAATATTTTTAAAGTACCTTTCACATTACATGATTTAGTGCCTGATTTCAGTGCGTTAAAAACTATAGATGCATCAACCTTCAAACCAAACTATCCAAAACCAGATGGCAAAATCACATTTGATCGTTTATCTTCTGTTTTTGTATCGAATACGGTGCATGAAGAAAATCAGCCAGCGCATTTGAAATTGACTGATGCATCTATTCCTGTCAACGTAAACTTACCGAAATGGGATGAGCCTGCTCAGCGCTATTGCCCAGCCGGTGTTTACGAAATTATGGAAAATGATGATGGTTCTAAGCGTTTCCAAATTAACGCAGCCAACTGCGTCCATTGTAAAACTTGTGATATTAAAGATCCATCTCAGAACATTACTTGGGTAACACCTGAGGGTGGTGGTGGTCCGAACTATCCAAATATGTAATCTTCAATAAAAAAATCCCCTGCTCAGGGGATTTTTTTATTCTAAGTTTTCTATTCTGACTTAACCTTTCTTCACCAAATAATGAAACTCTTTATTGCCTGCATCATCTAACAGTTCTTCTTGTAATAATAATTCATGCCCTAAATGCATACAAAATTTAGGAATATCCCAAGACGTTGAATTATCGGTAGCAAAGACTTCAACGATATCTCCTGACTTTGACTTACGAATCGCTTGATGTAACATCATCACAGGTTCTGGACAACGTAAACCACGCGTATTCAGTTGAAGCGTAGCGGTGATAGCCTGATCAGACATAATCAATTCTCTTATAAAATTCATCTTGATTTTAACATATTCTAAATTTGTCTGAACCTAATCTAAAAGTGCAATTCAAATCACATCTACATTCATCCAATTGCTGCATTTTAGCGATAGACTTCTGTAGTTTCTTCGGTATGATAAATTTACTTTTTGAAATAAGAGTCTTTAGGAAAGATCATGCACGAGGAATCAGGCCCATCGTGGGGAATGCGTGGCTTACGCAAATGGTTAGGTACCGCACCAGAAACCCGCGATGAACTACTAAAATTAGTACAAGATTCACGTCGTTTTTTAGAACCCGATACAGTTGCAATGTTAGAAGGCGTCTTAGACCTTCCAGCAACCAAAGTTCGTGAAGTCATGACACCGCGGACAGCAATGGTCAGCTTACAAGAAGATGATCAACTGCTCGATATTTTGCATGTCTTGATTGAGTCAGCACATTCACGCTTTCCTGTATTTTCAGCCAACCAACCGGATAATGTGGTCGGAATTTTACTGGCGAAAGACTTACTCCCTTTTTTATCCGATCGCTCATCTGTCGTTGATATTCGAGCATTGATGCGTCAGCCACAATTTGTGCCTGAAAGTGCACGCTCAGATCAAGTCTTGCGGATGTTGAAAAACACTCAAACGCATATTGCGGTGGTGATTGATGAATATGGCTCAACGTCAGGTTTAGTCACATTAGAAGATATCTTGGAAGAGATTGTCGGCGAAATTGAAGATGAGCATGACAATGTTGATGAAGAGGCTCAATTTATTATTCCTGATACAGCACATAACACGGCCAATACATGGATAGTGCAAGCATTGACACCTATTGAATACTTCAATACTGTTTTAAATGCTGATTTTTCAGATGATGAGGTCGAAACAGTGGGCGGACTATTACTTCAAGAAATTGGCTTAGTCAGCGATTTAAAAGGTCAAATTATTGAGCTTGGCGATTGGGAGTTTACGATTATTGAAGCTGATGCCCGTACGATTCATCTAATCCGAGCTGTACATAAATGAGAGCTTACTTTGACAAACTGTTAACTTCTTCAGCTCAAAATAAACCACTCCCCTTTATCTATCCTTTAATTATTTCACTGATCTCAGGTGCAATATTCAGCCTAGCGCTGGCACCTTTTTATTGGTGGTGGCTAGCCATTCTTTCCCCAGCCTTATTGTATGCGTGTTTACATCAACGTACTGCAAAGCAAGCTTTTGCACTGGGTTTGAGTTACGGTTTTGGACTTTGGTTTGTTGGGGCATTCTGGTTGTATACCTCTATCCATGTATATGGGGATACCAATGCTATTTTAAGCGTATTAATGATTGTGCTGATGGCATTAGTCATGGGCTTATTTACCGCAGTCCAAACTTGGGTGTATCGCCGTTTCTTTCCAGAAACACCGCTGACATTTGCACCGCTGTGGGTACTCTTTGAGTGGTCTAAAACTTGGGTATTTACTGGGTTTCCATGGCTGTTTGCAGGCTATGCTTTTACTGAACGCTTCCTAGATGGCTATGCCCCGCTATTTGGGGTTTTTGCAGTATCCTTCGTAGCCATTCTACTGGCCTGTGCTTTAGTTGAAATACTTAGAAAACGAATCTTCTGGCTTATCCCATCTGCCTTATTATTATTGGGGGCTTGGGCTGTAGCACAAATTCAATTTGTTCAACCTAAAGCAGAAAAACCACTGAGTGTTTCTTTAATACAAGGCAACATCCCACAAGATTTAAAATGGTTAACTGAATATCAGGCTAAAACTTTACAGATTTATGCCAATTTAAGTCGTACCGAATGGGGCCGAGACGTTATCGTTTGGCCAGAATCATCGATTCCCTTATTCCAAACAGATATTCAAGAATTTTTGGATATGATGGATCAACAAGGAAAAAAAACAGGCACCGCTTGGGTTACTGGCATTCCGTATTGGGATTTAAAAGAATCTCAACAACAAGGCTATCCAATGTACTTCAACAGTATGATGGCTTTAGGTAGTGATGCCTCAGGACTTTACAAAAAGCAGCGCTTGGTTCCATTTGGTGAATATATTCCGTTGTCTGGCTTACTCAGTTGGGTACTTCCTGCGTTACAGAATGATCCATCTATGAGTGGTTTTTCACGTGGTTCGAGTGAACAAAAACCTTTTAATATTAAAGGTCACAAGCTTTCAGCTGCAATTTGTTATGAAGTCGCCTATCCCAATCTTACTCGTCGCAATGCCTTAAATAGTGACTTTTTAGTGACTGTTTCCAATGATGCTTGGTTTACTGGAACAGCTGGGCCATTACAACATTTACAAATGGTTCAAATGCGGGCTAAAGAAAATGGTCGATGGTTCATACGTGCCACCAATACTGGTGTCACCGCATTTATTGATCATAATGGTCATATTGTCAAACAAGCACCTATGGATCAAGAAGCGGTACTACGTGGTGATCTACCTGCAATGCAAGGTCAGACTTGGTATACTCGCTTCAGCGATTGGCCAATTTTAGGATTTTCGGTATTTTTATTACTTTTAGGTTGGATATATCGACCTAAAACAATAGATGTCAGCTTCAAGTCACGACGTTAATTTCGAGCAGCCTTCCATTGAAAAGGGCAAGTAAATAAGCACTTCGCCAGTACAGCTGAAGAAAGTGAACCATCAATAAAAACCGAGGACTCATCCTCGGTTTTTATTGATGGTATAACCATATGGTCTAAATCTGAGTGGCTAAGTACGACACCATAACCGTGAGACAGAGCATTGGAAGATAACGATAAATCTGAACAAGCTGTTTTTCTAATGACGATACAGATTGTAAATTAATTTGCATAACAGTCGCGTTTAATGCACTGTAAAAACTAATAATCGTGAATGCACTAAATATGCTAATGGCTAAAAAACCTAATACAATTTGGCTACTGGTATCCGTGCCTTGTACTAGATTGATAAAGAACTGACTCAAAGGTAATAAGCTCAGAACCAATAAAACAGATTTGAGCATTGACCAATGAAAATGGTTTATTTCATCTGATAACAATAATGCTTTCATCTTATTTTCCTCGGCAAATAGGCTGCCTAAGAACTATTATGCAAGCTTTCGTTTAAATAAAAAGTCTAATTTTATTCATTGTTTACATTTCTTGTAACTATTAAATATGAAAATAATTCTTATTATAACTCTCAAATCGAAAAAATATAAATTCACATTTTAATTCATATAGTTAGGTTAATATTTATAATTAAGAAAGATTATCACTTCATTTAAGATTTATATGTATCTACATATGAAGTGATTCTTTCCATTCATTTTATTTAGAATGATTCTTAATTAAGGCTGATAATAAATATCAGCATCATTTTCTTCACCACCTTGCTTACCATCGGCACCAAAAGAATATAAATCAAAAGGTCGTCCTTCAGAGCCTGGAATTACGTATTGCATATCATTATCCCAACTGTCTTTTGGATAACCACCTTTAACATAGCCCCCTGGTAACCAATTTTTTGCTGTCGCTGGTTGCTTCACCAATGCATCCAAACCACCTTCCTGAGAATTGGGGAAATGACCATTATCTAATTTATATTGATCCAGTGCTCCTGCAACCCCTTTCAGTGCAATTTTCGTTGTATCGACTTTCGCCTTTTCACCACGGCCCATGACATTCGGAACAATTAAAGCGGCAAGTACCCCTAAAATTACAATCACGACCATAACTTCAATTAAAGTAAAACCTGATTGTTTGGTTTGATACATTTTCCGTTGCATTAAAGTTCTCTCTTACAAATTCGTCATAAAATAATCATGATTATTCGGTTTAAATCATATTGTTCATATTTACAATGGGCAACATCACAGCAATCACAATCACCAGCACAATGCCCGCCATAAAAACTAACATTAATGGTTCAAGCAACGCCAATAAAGTTGAAATAAATGACGTCACCTCACGATCTTGCATACTAGCAGCACGCTCTAACATCCGATCCAATTCACCCGATGCTTCACCACTTTTAATCATTTGTACCATCATCGGTGGGAAATAACCACAGCGCTCAAGTTGGGTTGCTAAGTTCCCTCCCTCTGTCACTTTCTCGGCGGCTAAATTGACCGCGTCCCGAATCACCCAATTACTACTAACGGCTGCACCTATTTTTAAAGCATCTACAAGCGGTACACCAGATTGAGTTAAAATAGATAAAGTACTGGCAAAGCGTGCTGCATTTATACCACGGGATAATTTACCCAATAATGGCAATTTGAGTGTTAAACGATCAAATGCGTAATGACCTGCAGATGTTCTAAGGAAGCGTATCAATAAGAAAATTCCCAGCACTGTCGCCACAATCATAAAGGGCCAAGCGGTGCGAATAATCTCACTGGCTTTCATAAGTGCCACGGTAATCCATGGCAAGGCTTGTTTACTTTGATCAAAGGTTTTTACTATGTCTGGTACGACATATGTCATCAACCCCATCACAATACCAAACGACATCAACATCAATATAATCGGATAAATCATGGCACCCTGAACTTTCTTTTGCATCGCAAAACGATTTTCAGTGTAATCTGCCAATTGGTCTAAAATTAAATCTAAATGTCCTGAACGTTCACCCGCTGCAATCGTTGCAATGTATAAATCTGGGAAACGTCCGATTTGTTGCATTGCTTGTGCGAGTGAGTGACCTTCCAAAACTTTCGAACGCACAGACAATAATAAATTTTGGACATGCGTTTTTTCACTTTGTTTGGCCACAGCACGTAAGGCTTCTTCCAAAGGAATTGAAGCCGCGACCAATACCGCCAGCTGCCGAGTCATTAAGGCTAAATCATAAGCTGAAAATTTCTTTTGAAACCAAGCTGATGTTTTATTTTTATCTTTTTGCTCCACAGCATCCACAGCAACAGGAATCCACTCTTTGTCGCGCAGTTGTTGTCGAATTTGGCGTGCTGAATCTCCCTCTAGCACACCTTTTTGTTGCTTCCCAGAAGCATCAAGGGCAGTAAATTGATATGCAGGCATTATAATGCTCTAGTTTTCCTAAATTTTTAGTCTAAGCAGTTGCGTCCGACCCTAAAAATCATTCATATTTATGTCTATAAATGATGATCACACTCTAACATAAGCCCAAACCGTACACGATACTATTTCACCTTTGAGTAACTGATAATTGCATATGTCGAAACCAACAGATTCAAGCCTCGCTCTTTACCGCATACGGGTTGCCTTGCCTGTGTATCTGTACGATTGTTTCGACTACAAACTCAGTGCTGAGCAATATCAACAAGCTGACGTTGGGGCTCGTGTTGCCGTCTCTTTTGGTCGGCAGAATCTCACAGGTGTGATCGTTGAAAAATTAGCATCTGATGCACCCGTTGACCCACGCTTTCAACTTAAATTCATTACTGAATTGCTCGATGAAACGGCCATATTAAATGACAAAGTTTTAAGTTTGTTGACATGGTCTGCACAGTATTATCAATTTCCAATCGGTGAGGTCATACAAACTGCATTACCAACGTTATTACGGCAAGGTAAACCTTATAATTTATTAGCACGAATCTGGAAAGTTTTAGATTTAACAGCAGAAGACAAAGTTAAACGTTCTGAAAAACAACAAGCGGCCTATAAAATTCTAAAGCTACACCCTCAAGGAACGCAGGAAAATATTCTAAATTTAAGTGGCATTGAAACAGCAACACTAAAAGCAATTGAAAAAAAAGGAATTATTCGATGTGAATTAGAACAACAAAATTTCGCACCTGAACCCGTACAATTGGCACAAATGCCTTTAACTGCCAATGATGAACAAAAAAAAGCGATTCAAACGATTTTAAAAGCACAAAAAAAGTATCAGGCTTTTTTATTGGATGGCTTAACGGGAAGTGGTAAAACTGAAGTTTATTTACAAGTCATGCATGAGGTTTTAAAACAAGGCAAACAAGTGCTGGTTTTAGTGCCCGAAATTGGTTTAACCCCACAAACTATTAGTCGCTTTCAGTCACGCTTCCATTGCAATATTGTACTGTTACATTCGGGGCTAAATGACACCAAACGGCTACAAGCATGGCAATCTGCGCAAACTGGCAAAGCCTCGATTATTCTTGGAACGCGTTCAGCTATTTATACCCCACTCCCTCACCTCGGCTTAATTATTTTAGATGAAGAACATGATCTTTCATTTAAGCAGCAAGAGGGCTTCCGTTACCATACCCGTGATGTTGCTTTATATCGTGCCCATTTAGAAAACTGCCCGATTATTTTAGGATCAGCTACTCCTAGTATTGAAAGCTACCATTTAGCTGAACAAGATAAATTAACACGATTAGAATTAAATCAACGTGCAGGCGCTGCTGTCATGCCAAAAATGCATTTAATTGACTTAAAAATAGCGCAAAAAAAACATGGAATCAGTAGCCAATTAATTGATGAAATCAAAAAGCGCTTAGACAAAAAAGAGCAAGTATTAATTTTCTTAAATCGTCGTGGCTATGCACCTGTTTTAATCTGTGAAAGTTGTGCATGGCAAGCCAATTGTCCACATTGCGATGCACATTTTACTCTACACCTGAAGCCTTATTCACATTTACATTGTCATCATTGTGGCACGATCAACCGTTTGCCCGATGCCTGCCCACAATGTCATCAACACACGTTAAAACCAATTGGAATGGGTACCGCCAAAGTTGAAGAAAGTTTAAATGAACTTTTTCCAGACTTTCCAGTATTACGTGTTGATCGTGACTCAACCAGTCGTGTTGGCAGTTGGCAGAAGATTTATGATCAAATACAAAAAAGTCAGCCGATGATTCTTTTAGGCACACAAATGCTGGCTAAAGGGCATCACTTTCCTTATGTCACTTTAGTTGCGATTTTGGATATTGATGGTGGCTTACTGAGTGTTGATTTTCGTGCCCCAGAACGCACCGCACAACTAATTATTCAAGTGGCAGGTCGCTCAGGACGCGGTGAGAAGAAAGGTGATGTCTACCTACAAACATTACGCCCTGATCATCCTATGTTTGAAATTTTAATGCAGCAGGATTATCGAACCTTTGCCAAACGAACACTGACAGATCGACAATTGGCTTTACTGCCACCTTGCCGTTATGCCGTCTTAATTCGCTGTGAATCTCGCAGTCAGGATGAAAATCAAAAATTCTTAAGCGAAATGACTCAACAACTCCGACAAAATACAGAAGCAAATTTAATTGATATTTGGGGCCCTATTCCTGCACCGATGGAACGTAAAGCTGGACGTTATCAAGCTCATGTGGCCTTACTTTCACAGGATCGTGCCAAAATGCATTTCTATATTCGTCATTGGTGGCAACAGCTCTTACACAGTAAGCCTTCGTCTATGAAGCTAACCATTGATGTTGATCCGCAAGAATTAAATTAATGTGCTCAAGCAGCACAATGTAAGCGCTGCTTATCACCCAAACGGTACATGTCTCATGATTCAGGTTAAACCGTAGTAAGGCAACAGAAATGAATAGAGTTATTCAGTCAATACAATTAATGCGTAGAGTTTTTACATTTCACGCTACAATTTCATTAGCAAAAATGAAATAACTTAGGACGAGTGGATGTCACTATTACTGGAAATCACAATTTTTTTAGGTGCTGTATTACTGTTGGTACCACTCGGTAAAAAGTTGGGAATCGCAACGGTTTTAGGTTATCTGTTTGCCGGTATGTTGCTCGGCCCAAATGTATTAAATGTTGCCAGTAATCCCGACGATATGATGCATTTAGCAGAATTTGGTGTAATTCTACTGATGTTTCTCATCGGACTTGAACTACGACCACAGCGACTTTGGGAAATGCGCGAATCTATTTTCGTACTAGGTAGTTTACAGGTTATCACCACTGGTGTGGTATTGATGGGCACGGTCTTCCTTCTATTACAACAGTCTTTATCTGCAAGCTTCGTGATTGGTTTTGCACTTGCACTGTCATCCACCGCCTTTGTTCTACAACTCCTGAATGAAAAACAACAACTAAACACCACGCATGGGCAACAGTCCTTTTCTATTTTACTCTTTCAAGATATTGCCGCGGTTCCATTGATTGCTGTGATTCCAGTATTAGCAGGTGGATCATCTACCCATCATGGTATTGCTTACTTTGCAGCCATTATTGCGACATTTACGGGTTTATTCCTATTTAGTCGCTACGTCATGCGTCCATTTTTCCGCTTTGTCGCTAAAAGTGGTGCAACCGAGCTCATGACTGCCGTTGGATTATTTATTATTTTGGGTGTCGTTCTGCTCATGGATACACTCGGGATTAGTACCACCCTCGGCGCATTTCTCACTGGCGTATTACTGGCTGATTCAGAATTTCGACATGAACTTGAGGCCAGCATCGCGCCTTTTAAAGGATTATTACTCGGTCTGTTCTTTATGACAGTCGGCATGAGCATGCAACTGTCTTTATTGGTCAATATGCCAGTGATAATTATCGGTGGTGCATTACTTTTAATTCTAATCAAAGCCAGTATGATGACGGCCATTGCTCGCTATAAAAAATATAGTTGGAGTAATAGTTTAATGATCGCTACTTGTCTTGCACAGGGCGGTGAATTTGCTTTTGTGGCGTTAAATGTCGCCAAAAGTGAAAAAGTCATTACCGCAGCAATATTAGAACCAATCACCCTTATTGTGACATTGTCTATGGTGCTTACGCCGATTCTATTTTGGCTAGTATCGACCTGGATTATTCCACTCTTCAATAAAAATATTGAACCAGAATATGATGAAATTCCAGATCAACATCCAGCCTTAATTATTGCTGGTTTTGGTCGCTTCGGACAAATTATTGCACGTTTAGCCCATGTACAACGCTTTCCCTTCACAGCAATTGATAACAACTTACAACGTATTGATTTCGTTCGCCGCTATGGCGGAACACTGTATTATGGTGATGTGACACATCCCGATTTACTCCGAGCGGCTGGCATTGAAACGGCTCAAGTTTTTGTTCTTGCGATTGATGATGTAGAAGCATCAATGAACGTGGCACGGCATATTCGACTGAATTATCCCAAGATCAGTTTATTGGTTCGTGCACGTGATCGCTATCATATGCATTTATTAAGAGATCTAGGCATTCAACATATTTGGCGTGAAACTTATTTATCCTCATTGGGGATGGCCTATCAAGCGCTCTGTGAACTCGGCATTACTCCAGATAAAGCCCAACAGAGTATTGAATTATTTCGGGATTATGATGAGCAACTACTGGCAAGACAACAGCGAATCTATACTGATGAACAAAAAGTCTTTGAAAGCTATCGTAACTTCTTAGCTGAGCTCGAACATTTGTTTGAAAGTGATGCACAAGCCTCTGATCAGGAGCATGCATCAACAGAAGATGAGGAGGTATCTTCTACAACTGATGAACCACTTGAACTGTCTGATACGCAGCAACAACATCCTGAGCGCATGAATATTACACGAGATCAAGAAAACTAAGCGATGATTTATCGTTACTATAGCTTGTGTTTTGTAATTTCGTCACCATCTAAATAAGGATTTGGAGAATTTTTTATGTCTGATTTACGTCAACGTTTTTATATTGAAGAAAGTCCTGTTCGTGGCGAAGTCGTGCACTTAGAACACGTATTACAAACGATACTTGCACAGCGTAACTATGCCCCAGCAGTGCAAGTGTTATTGGGTGAAATGCTTAGTGCAACCGCCCTGCTTGCCAGTACTTTAAAAATTCAAGGACGTATCAGCTTACAAATTCAGGCTCAAGGTACATTTAAATGGGCAATGGCTGAATGTAATCACTTAGGTGAAGTCCGTGCGCTTGCTGACTATGAAGAAGACCCTCGTTTTGCAGCAGCAGAAAGTAGTCAAACCGTGTTATCTGCTTTAGTTAAACCAGTATTATTCATCAATATTGAACCTGATTTTGGTGAGCGTTATCAAGGGGTCGTCCCTTTAGATAAACCGACACTTGCTGGCTGTTTAATGCAATATTACGATTTATCTGCCCAAATTCCGACTCGTATTGTTCTTGCCAGTACAGCACAAGCTGCCGGCGGTTTACTAATTCAATTATTACCGCGTAATAATGAAGAAGAACAACAACGAATTGATGAGGACATTTGGCCACGTTTAACTGTATTAACCGAAACATTAAAAGCAGATGAATTAATTCACTTAGATGCCCAAGAAATTCTTTACCGTTTGTATAATGAAGAAGAAGTCCGTTTACCTGATGTTGAACAACTACAATTTGCATGTACCTGTTCAAAAGACAAATGTGCCAGTGCCTTACAGCAAATTGGTATTGATGCAGTTCTTGAGACCTTAGAAGCACAGAATCCAATTACTATGGATTGTCAGTTCTGTAATACCCGCTATAGTTTCACTGCGGAACAAGCATTAAGCTTATTTGGTAGTCACTTAAGTTAAATAAAAGTTTAAATTTAAACTTTTATAAAAATATTCTGTTATCCCCTAAAAAGAGTGAATCTAATTTCACTCTTTTTTTTATTTCACCATCAAAAATAAGTAACATAATCGTGTTATGAATGAAGCGTGATTTCTAAAATAAAAATTGAAACAAAATCAACACCAAGAAATACTATTCATCTCGGGAGAATTAGAATAATAATGAGATAAATGAATATAAATAATGATTGTCCATATGACCAAAAATTATTACGAAGAACTGGGACTTACCCGTTCTGCGACAGCAGCAGAAATTAAAAAGGCCTATCGGAAACTAGCACGGAAATATCATCCTGATGTCAGTAAAGAAGCTGATGCTGAAGAACGTATGCAAGCCATTAATGTCGCTTACGATACGTTAAGCAATGCTGAGAAGAAAAAAGAATATGATTTTGAATTAGATCATCCTAAAGGCTTTTCAGGTTTTGGACAACATGCAGGGCAAAGCGGATTCGATGGTGCAGAGTATTATCGACAAGGTTCTGGACAAGAGTATAGCTCTGACTTTAGTGGCTTTGAAGACCTATTTGGCCGCTTTGGTGGTGGTTTTGGTGGCGGACGTCAGCAAGAATATGGTCAAAGAAGTTCAGGACAGCAACGGAGTTACCGAGGTGAAGACCAGCATGCCAGCATAGAGGTCGATGTAGCTATTGCTTATGAAGGTTCAACCCAAAATATAACTCTACAAATCCCAAGCTACAATGCTTATGGAGAACCAGAAGTACAACGTAAAACTCTTCAAGTCAAAATTCCAAAAGGCATGAAAGAAGGTCAACAAATTCGACTTTCCAAACAAGGTCAAGCAGGGATTAATGGTGGAGAAAACGGGGATCTTTATATTGAAATTCACTATAGAGATACTGACAAAATTCGAGTTGAAGGGGCCGATGTTTACTTCACGCTCAATATTGCACCGTGGGAAGCTGCTTTAGGTCAAAGTATTGAAGTGGACACACCCGCAGGTAAAGTTAACGTCAAAATTCCTAAGAATGCTAAAAATGGACAACAACTACGCTTAAAGGACAAAGGTATTCCCAATAAAACCCCTGGGCATCTTTATCTCGTTCTGAATATTGTTTTCCCAAGCGCACACTCAGAAGTAGAACAACAGGCTTATCAAAATTTTGCAGATAGCTTTGCGAACTTTAATCCTCGCACATCTTAAAGGAGCATTCTCATGACCACTATTCAGTATCGTGAAATTATTTGTAATGGATATCATGAAGTTGAAATTGTTGATGAAAATAACAATTTTGACCTTAAAAATTTTGCCCAGGCATGTGGTCAAAGCACAGACTGGGTCTTACAACTTTTAGAGTATGAAATTTTACCAGCACGACCAGAAGAACGTATTCATCAATTTTTTGGTGATGACATTTCACGTGCACGCAGAGCATATCGATTACAACGTGATTTTGAAGCAAGCCTCGCTGCAGTTGCCATGATGATGGACTTAATTGATGAAGTTCAGCAATTACGTAAACAAGTGCGACATATTCAACATCAATAAAATTAAATCGAAACTTTTTGTTAAATCGGCTGACAGGTAAAGTATTTACCTGTCATTATGATTACTTTCTATTCAAGTTTAGCATTATCTAAGGTGTCGAAAATTTATGAATATTAAGGTGATGAACAAAAAGATTAAAAATATGTTTCCAGAATACACAGAATTAATGACTATTCTGAAGCAAGAAAACCCGCATTTTGCAAAAATTCTTGAAGAGCATGATGTGCTTGATAAAAGAATTACCCAGCTAGAGTTAAATCCTGTGCACGTCATTAATGATGATATTGAAATACTGAAACGGAAGAAATTAAAGTATAAAGATGAGATCTATTTATTGTTAAAGAAAGCAGAGCAAGATAGTTCTCAATACTGATTATTGAAGAGGTTACCCCCCAATTTTTGTATGAAAAATATTGAGGGGTACTTATTAATGATGATAAATTTTTGTTAAAACATTATTTAAATTTAGCTATTTTTTCGACTTCTTTCATGGTCTGCTTAATCGGTTCATAATCTAAAAACCAAAATAAATTCACATGCTGATCTTTATGTTGCTGTGCCAACATATCGATCACACTACGCTCTCCTCGCCCAACCAAATGGCGGCGATAGAAGTAAACCATCAGTAAAATTGTACACATCAACATAACTGCAAGCATGATCCAAAAACCAATCGGATTCTTTAATCCTGGAATAAACTCAAAATTCATTCCATAGACGCCTGTTAATAGCGTCAATGGTGCAAATACTGCAGTCAATATAGCTAAAATTCGCATATTTTCATTGGTTTGATTGGCGACAGCGGAAAAATGTAAATCAATCGCTGATTGAATGGCACTGGCTAAGCGTATGGTATATTTTTGAATGCGCCCAACATGGCTAACTAAATCATCTACACGGACTAACATCATATCTTGCCTTTCAGTGCGTTTTTTACCTTTAATGTGTACATAATTTTCGACGACTTCATGTCTTAATTCTTGTAGCGCATCTATCTGTTCTTCACACAGGTTCTCAATTTGCTGAAATGTCATATTCTCTTGAAAAAGCTGCTGCCATTTTTGAAAGCGTCGATTACCTTGTAGTAATTCTTGTTGCCAAAACTCAACCCGTCGACTAAGTGGATTACGTATATCTAAATAACCATCAATCATGGCATTAAGTAACCTTAAGACAAGGTCTAAAGGTGTTGAGGGTAATTTTCTCGGTCGATTTTGTTCATCTATGCCTTTGTGTAACATCAGCATAATACGTTCGAGATAATGCTCTACGGCATGATTACCCTTTTCTCGAATAGTAATTAATACTTGCGAAGTAAAAATAAAACTGATCGGTGAGGTAGCCAATCCAAATAAGTTTTCGTGCCGTTCAATGGCATTTTCGCCGCTATAAATTTTATCATCTGGGGTAATTAATTTTCTGAAGATCAGTAGATCATATTCATCCATCGTATCAAAGGTACACGGATGTTCTAAATTTAAGATATCTTTAATATGGTATTCATTCAGCAATATTTGGCTTTGATGCAAGATCTCTTTCTGCCACTGCTCAGAATGATTCACAATATCCTCACGCACACAATCTATCCATATAAATTGTTGTTCTTGATCTTGCACAGGTTCTTGCTGAACACAAACAAATTGCTCTTCGGGATGTTGAAAAAAATAGAAAGTCTGCATATTTACAATTATTGTTGGTATTCCTACCCTGCATCATGCCATAAAAAAAGCCCGCATCAAGCGGACTTTTTTAGACTTTAGAACAATTATATTTGTTCAATATCTTTCATCGTTAATTTGATACGGCCACGGTTGTCAACATCTGCAACCTGTACTTTAATTTCTTGACCTTCTTTCAATACGTCTGCAACATTAGCAATACGTTCGTTAGAGATTTGAGAAATATGTAGTAAACCATCTGTACCTGGCATGATATTGATAAACGCACCGAATTCAACGATACGAATAACTTTACCCATGTAGATTGTACCCGGTTCAATCTCAGCAGTCAGTGCTTGGATTTTTGCAACAGCAGCGGCAGCAGCAGCTTTAGTTTCACCAAATACACGAACTGTACCGTTATCTTCGATATCAATTGCAGCTTTAGTTTCTTCAGTGATTGCACGAATTGTCGCGCCACCTTTACCGATGACATCACGAATTTTGTCAGGGTTGATGTTGATCACTTGGAATGTTGGTGCATGCATAGAAATTTCAGGACGTGCACGTGAAATCACTTGGTTCATTGCGTTCAGGATGTGCATACGACCAGCATAAGCTTGGTTTAATGCAGCTTCCATGATTTCTTCAGTGATACCTTCGATCTTGATATCCATTTGAAGTGCAGTAATACCGTTTGCAGAACCGGCAACTTTAAAGTCCATATCACCCAAGTGATCTTCATCACCTAAGATGTCAGAAAGAACTGCAAAACGTTCGCCTTCTTTCACTAGACCCATTGCAATACCAGCAACTGGTGCTTTCAATGGAACACCTGCATCCATAAGTGATAATGAAGCACCACATACTGAAGCCATTGAAGATGAACCGTTCGATTCTGTAATGTCAGATACGATACGAATTACGTACGGGAAGCGATCAGCAGGTGGAAGTACCGCTTGAACACCACGACGTGCCAAACGACCATGACCAATTTCACGACGTTTAGGACCAGATTCACGACCTGTTTCACCTACAGAATATGCAGGGAAGTTGTAGTGCAACATGAAGTTATCAGTTTTTGTACCTGACAATGTATCAACCATCAATGCATCACGTGTATTACCTAAAGTCGTTGTAACCAACGCTTGAGTTTCACCACGTGTGAATAATGCTGAACCGTGTGCACGACCTAAAACGCCAACTTGCACATCAATACCACGAACAGTTTTCGTGTCACGACCATCAATACGTGGTTTACCAGACAAGATATTGTCACGTACAGTACGGTATTTTAGATCTTCAAATAATTCATTTACTTCGTTAGCAATACCCGTTTCGTCATTTTCAGGAACGAATTGTGCAACTGCTTCAGCATAAAGTGCATCAAGTGCCGCATAACGGTCTTGTTTCACTGCAATGGTATATGCTTCAGAAATTTTAGCTTCAAAAGCCGCTTTTAATTCAGCAAAAAGCGTTTCATTTTTGCTTGGAGCAACCCAAGTTGATTCAACAGCACCAGCTGCCGCAGCAAACTCTTTAATCGCTTGAATCGCGATTTGCATTTCGTCATGACCGAAAAGTACAGCACCTAACATTTGGTCTTCTGAAAGCTCTTTCGCTTCCGATTCAACCATCAATACTGCAGATTCAGTACCAGCAACCACAAGATCAAGATCACTTTCTTTCAATTGTTCGTGGTTCGGGTTAAGAATGTATTCACCGTTGATTAAACCAACACGTGCACCCGCAATTGGACCACGGAATGGAACACCCGCAATTGACATTGCAGCTGAAGTACCGAGCATTGCAGCAATATCAGCATCCATGGTTTTGTCAGAAGAGATAACTGAAGCAGTTACCTGAATTTCATTATAAAAACCTTCTGGGAATAATGGACGAATTGGACGGTCAATTAAGCGTGAAATTAAAGTTTCAGCTTCAGACTGACGGCCTTCACGTTTACCATAACCACCTGGGATACGACCCGCAGCATATTGTTTTTCTTGGTAGTTAACCGTTAAAGGGAAAAAGTCTTGACCCGCTTTCGCTTTCGGTTGAGCAACAATCGCAACAAGTACAGTCACGCCACCCATGGTAATCACAACACTGTTCGCTTGACGTGCAACGCGACCTGTTTCTAAAACAACTTGGTGCTGACCAAATTGGAATTCTTTACGAACGATATTAAACATCGACATATATTTTTCTTTCCTGATTTTATTCTAGTGGAGACCCCTAAGCTTTGGCATTTTCAATACATCTGAATAAATGACAAAGCTTAGAAGCCGACCTCACTAGAGAATAACATCTATAAATACACTATTTTTAAACACAAAGAAGGAGCGAACATTCGCCCCTTCCGATTATCTAGTCAAAGCTAGATAGACTTTAGTTTTCATCAGTACAGCATTGAACATGCAATCATCCGAAAATAAAAGTTTAAATCGAATTAACGACGTAAACCTAAAGCAGCAATCACGTCAGTATAACGAGTCGTGTCTTTACCTTTAAGGTAATCAAGAAGCTTACGACGTTGGTTAACCATACGAATCAAACCACGACGGCTATGATGATCGTGTTTGTGTGCTTTGAAGTGACTTTGCAAATCATTGATTTGTGCAGTCAATAAAGCAACTTGAACTTCTGGTGAACCCGTGTCGTTTTCTACACGAGCAAATTTAGCCATGATCTCTGCGCGATCTGCGTTTGTTAAAGCCATTCGATTTCTCCGAGATGCTTTTGTAAATACTTGATATAAATCATATTAACTCTTCAAAACCAATATGATTGCCGTGCATCACTACAGCAGTGGTCTATTTTAAAGGAACTACCGATAGATTGCAAAGTTATCCGCTTTAAATCATTTTCAAGTCAGTTCAGACACTGACAAGTCTCTTGAGTAGAGGCACACTACAGCACATAAAAACAAAGGATATAAAGAGAACATCGTGAAAATATTTTCAACTAATACTTGTTATGTACCCAAAGATTTAAGTTCTGTCATGCATCAGCAACATGAAGTTGCACCTGAATTAGGTGGCATGACTGAACAACAATTACAAAAAATTTGGGAAAGCCTCGAGAGCCTCTATAAAACGGGAAATTACCCACTCATCAGCTTTTGTTTAAGACGTAAAGGTCATATTTTACTGAATCGTAGTCTCGGTTATGCACATGGCAACTCTGCTCAAGGACTGGCCAACGATGCAGTTATTGGCAATACTGATACGCCAATTTGCCTATTTTCAGCATCTAAAATGATCACTGCTATATTGGTGCATATGTTGAATGAAATGGGCGAAATAAACTTGCTTGATCCCATCAGTTATTATCTGCCTGAATATGCTCAAAATGGTAAACGGCGTGCAACCATCTTCCATTTACTCTCACATCGTGGTGGTATCCCTCGCATTGAAATGGAAGTTACACCTGAGCTTCTATTTGATAAAGATCAAATCTTAAAACATCTCTATGCAGCAAAACCAATTTCAACGGCTGGATCACATCTGGCCTATCATGCCGTCACTGCAGGTTATATTCTTGGTGAGTTGATTGAACGTGTAACAGGACAAGATATTCGTCAGTTCTTACATGAACATATTGAAAAGCCTATGGGCATGACTTATTTCAATTACGGCTTAAAACCAGAATTTCGTGATCAAGTGGCTTTAAACTATCCTACTGGAATACATCCTAAATTAGGTGCAGATCATTATCTCAATCGCGTACTTGGTGGGGGGTTAAAACTGGCAGTTGATGTGACCAATGATTATCGTTTTATGGATACTGTTTGCCCTGCGGGAAATATTTATACCAGTGCTGAGCAAGCCAATCGTTTTTTAGAAATGTTACTCAATGGCGGTGAGTACAATGGTAAACAGATTATGAGTGCCCAGACTGTTTTTCGCGCCACATTACCGACTTCAAATATCTCAATTGACCGAACACTGCTCGCTCCAATGCGCTATGCACTTGGTCCAATGCTAGGCAGTAATCCCGTCGGTATTTTTGGTCCAATGTCTGGACAAGCCTTTGGTCATTTAGGTTTTTCGAACATTCTATGTTGGGCTGATCCTGAACGTGATATTAGTGTTTCACTTTTAAATACAGGTAAATCAGTGGTCGGGACTCATCTTCCAGCTTTGGCCAATGTTTTGTATCAAATATCGAATCACTGTCCCAAAATACCTAAAGTACAACGTCGCTCACTGTTTGGAACAGATCAAACCGAAACCAACTTAATTTAAAACTTAAGTTTATTTTAATGAAAAAGCCCTAAGATTTCTCTTAGGGCTTTTTCATTGCGCTGTAGTTTTTTATATTTTAGTTATGATTATTTTATTTATTGTCTGCTTTTTTAAGTGAATCTTTCACTTTTATTATGTAGACATTCCTTGTGTTAACTTCAACATGTCCTTATGAGTTAAGTATGTCATGTAAAAAAATCAACAAAAGTAGTGTTTCACGTATCTTTATGTAAGCTATTTCTCACAAAATGTAACTGATGTAAATTTAAATCAATATGCAAGATATAAAAAAGCCCTGTAGTCTCTCCCAAAACTACAAGGCTTAGCGGCTGTAAGTTTCCTCTTTTATCTCTTACATTCCTGTAAGTTCGCAGTCTCACGACTTTAAATCATTATTATTGTGCGATTTTACTCGGCAATCCTTGCTGAGTTCTTTATGGGATTGATCATCTCAAAAACAACGCAATTGCACTATGCGCAAATTTCTCGAATTCATGTAAGCAATTTCGTACATGGTTAACATTGTTAATTTTTACTTCATAAAATATCATATTTGTTAATTTTTTTACCCAATCCGCTTTGTCGAGTCGTTGCAATACTCAATGACTGTACAAACGCCTCTGGGTAGACTAAGAGACTCACTGCCGATTTAGCTCGAGTAATTGCAGTATAAATTAATTCCTGACTCAGTAATTTTGTCGCTGCAGCATCTAAAACCACCGCGGTATGGCGAAACTCAGAACCTTGTGATTTATGAATGGTCAAGGCAAATGCCGTTTGAATTGATTTAGGTAAGCGAGTAGCAGGTATCCATTGATCTAAGCTTGGGAAATACACTTCAAACTGATCTTTTTGCTGCCGATGTTTAAAACAAACTCCGATATCACCATTCGATAGACCGAGCTGATAATCATTATAACCCATCATCACTGGGCGACCGACATACCAATCACCTTGTCGACTTAACAAGGGTAAATATTCAAACAATGCTTTTTGCATTTCACGATTTAAGGCCTCTAAACCAAAAGAACTGTGATGAATAGCTGTTAAAATTCGATAATAGTCAAAAGCTTGAATTACTTGTTCAACTGTTTGATCTGGCTGTTCACTATTTAGATAGTGTTGAATGCTGTCAAAATAATGATGATAGCCCCAACTTAATTTTTGGTAGTAATTCAGCAAATCAGTCTGAGGAATCGTGGCGGCTAAATATTCCAGTTGAATCACATCTGTCATTTCTGGATGTAATTGGATTGGCTTCAATTCAGTCGCAGCAACTATTTCTTGTTCAAAGTTGTTTAATAATGGCATCGAATGAGACGCTATAGTTTTTGACATTGAGCTAATTTTTTGCGCTTGAATAAACTGTGCCATCTTTCCAATCAGCGCATCTGCTTTAAAACGACGACTGTTGACAAGATTGACTCGATTTTCATTCAGTGATTCCGCTTGCTGTAAATCTGCCAATACCGAACCAACATCTACAGAAGCTAACTGATTGGCATCTCCCAATAAAATTAAGCGACAATGATCAGGTACTGCCTCAAGTAATAAAGTGGCTAAATTGAGGTCTAACATCGAAGCTTCATCAATCACAATCACATCATAAGGCAAAGGTTGCTTTTGATTAAAACGAGCCTTGGATTGTGTACCTAAACCCAGTAGTCGGTGAATGGTTAAAGTATCTTGCTGCTTCAAATCATCAGTAATTAAGCCTAATTCATTTAGTTTTTGATCACTCAGAGAGTTTTGTAGAGCTTCTTTCATCCGTTGAGCAGCTTTACCTGTAGGTGCAGCCATGGCAATACGGATATCTGGAATCGCCTGACTTAACACTGCAATAATACGCGCTAAGGTATATGTTTTGCCTGTGCCAGGACCACCAGTAATAATATTAAAGGCATTTTCAGCCACCATATTTAAAGCTTCTTTTTGATACTGATCTTCTAATAAATGCTCAAAAGGTTGTACATCTACCACTGCAATCGATTGTTGTTTTAAACGTACGATTTGTGCAGCTAAACGTTGTTCCAAATGCCAATAACGGTATAAATACAGATATTCATCATCCGCAACCAATGGTGCAACTTGAGTATTAATATTCGAATCTTCAACAAATAATAGATCTTTTACCGACTGAATCATGTAATCATCTTGTTGAATACAACTATCACCACGCGTCGTCGCCAGTAGTAAATCTTGAACCAGCTCTAAAGCATCACTATGCACCTCTGAAGCTGTGGAAAACTGCTGTAAAATATATTTACTCCATATCGCAATCCATTCTGGAGTTTGGCTTCCTAAATTCTGTTTACTTTCCACACAGTTATCCTCAGAGTTATCTACAAGGTTTTCAACATAGCTATCCACATGGTAACTTTTTGTTTATATAGTCATTAAAATCATTTATTAAGCAATATTGCTGATTTTATCCTCAGCAAAATAGCCCAAGATTGCATCAAGTCTAAGTATAAATTCTGTACTTGGTTTCCAATGATAATAACCCTGCTCCGCCTGTCCATTCATGCCACGCAAATACAAATAACTTGCTCCACCCAAATCACGTTCAATTTGATAGCCCTGCAACTGCACCTTTAAATAACGATGCAAAGCGACTAAATATAAAGCGGCTTGTAACCAATAACTGGCATGTGACATACTTTCTTGAATAGCCATAGCTGCATAATTTTGCTGATCATTGCCCAAAAAATTACTTTTATAATCGGCAATTTGATATTGCTTACCATCGAAAAATACCAAGTCAATCGAACCATTCAAATAACGAGCAGAATTGGCTTCCTTAAAATCTGGCATGTTAATCTGATATTCATCAAATAGTTGATGAATACGTTGAATCACCAACACTCGATCTGACAGAGCCAAATAGAATGGAAATTCTGCCAAGTGTTGATCAGATGCTAATTGCTTCAATTTAAAATGTGCATGGATTGGGGTGTCCAAAACTTGCTGCAACCACGCTGATACCCATTCAAGTAAAGTCTCTTCTACTTGATCTTCACTTGGAAATACCTTTTGAAACTTCTCAATTAACTCATTCCACAGCGTTGCATAATCATTTTTAAAACGACGCCGAATCTCTAAATGCCAAAAGTGCTGATCTTGAAAATTAATATGTTCAAATATTTCATGTAAAAAATTCCCTGCCACAGTCCCCATCGGAAAGTTGGCTTGAATCCATGCAATCGGTTGACTCGGTAAATCAGCAAGCACGTCTATAATGGGTTGGTTAATTTCATCCTCAGCGCTTTCTATATCTGTAGGAGCAACAGCCAAAGCATCTTGAATTTGTTGGCGAGTTAGATGCTGGGCCAAATAACTGAAACTGGTTTTTCCACGTGGATAAAAACGTTGCTGTGGAAATTTTCGTGCCTGAATCGGTAAAATTACATCTGATGTTTTCGCTGCAAGTTTAATCGGTCGTTCTGTTAATAAAGCTTCGACTGTACTATTTTGATGTTGAAATGCATTCACACCATGACCACGCCAAAACGCCAACCCTGTGCTGGATTTACCTTCATGATCCTGCATCATGGCATACACACGATAGCTGGCACGCGTGAGTGCTACATACCATAAGCGATGATGTTCGGCCAAAGCTCGTTCATCATGCTGATCAATATCGGCTTGTTCTAAAATATTTTTATCATTCACGGCAACAATTCGTTGTTTTTCCAGCTGTCCTGTCCGTGGATTTATTGTTTCAGCAGTGGAAAAGTTTAGGGTTTTGTTCATTTCTTTAATGCCCTTATCGGCACCTAAAAGAAAAACAAATTTAAACTCTAAGCCTTTGGATTGATGAATCGTCATCAATTGCACACCGGCTTGATTAGATAGTTTACGTTCCAACTCCCATTCTCGCTGCATGGGTGAGGTGAGTTGTTTTAAATACCAATGATGTAAATTTTGTGCCCCCTGATAATCTTCGCTATGCTGACTAAGTAACTCAGTGACATGCCGCAAATTCACCACCACGCGCTCATTGTCCCGACTTTGCTTTGCAACCAGTGTTTTCCAAACATCAAACTGATTTAAGCAATATTGCCAAGCAGTTAAAAAACCTTGATTCAGCCACATTTCACGAATTTGATCAAACTGCTCAATATAAGCACTTAAACCATCAGCTTGTTGTTTTAACTGCATCAGTTTTTGTAAGTTGAATCCGAGCAAGCGACTGAGTAAAGCACGTTTTATTTTGCCTTCATCATAGGGGTGCATAATCGCACTCAGTACAGCACCAACGTCTTTTGCAAGATTACTTTCAAAAACACTTTTTTTCGAGGGTCGATTAACCCGAATGCCTAAATATTCCAGCATAGACTGGGCTTTATCTAAACCATCATGGTTTTTAGATAAAATCGCAATATCACTTTCATCAATGGCACGATGCCCTGCTTGTTCAGCAAAATACAAGGTTCCTTGAACGCCTTGATTGAGCAAATCTCGAATTTTCCATGCCACTTGTTCTGCTTCGGTATTTTTATCTTGCAATTGTATCCAACGCAGTGGCATAGGATTAATTTGTTGCTGATCGATTAAATCCGGATGCGGACGGCTGCCTGCCTGCACAGGCGTATAGATCACCTGCTCACCAAAATCATTTTGGCGTTGCAATAAGGCATCCACGGCCTCAACTAACGGTTGAACTGAACGATGGTTATAAATCAAATTATAAAGATGACCCGCTTTACCAAATACATCCTGATGTGCTTTTAAAAAAGTCAGCATATCACCACCACGGAAACCATAAATTGCCTGTTTACGGTCACCTACCATAATCATACAACCCGTATTGACCCGCTTGGGATGACGCCATATTTGCGCCAACATATCATCTTGATCTTGGTTGGTATCTTGAAACTCATCGACCAAAATCAATGGATAACGTGCATGTACAAAACTTGCAAAACGTTGTCCTTGCTCACCTTGTAAAGCTTCAGCCAAAGTACGAATTTGCTGAGCAAAAGTCGTTTCTCCTTTCTGCTGTAACACTTGCGGTAAGCGTTTTTTCACTTCACTGGCGAGATGAAATTGTAGATAACTATCTAAAATATCCAAATCAACAGTAAGCTTTTGCATTCCCTCAATAAACTGTTTGAGAGAGCGAACAATGAGATGATTTTCAAAATTCTGTAAAACATCTTCAGTGCATTTATTTAACGGTTTTTTCGTGGTTAACTCTGTAAGTTGTTTGATTGTATTCGCGTGCTGTGGTGCAAAGAGTGCATATGCACCCTGCTGTTGTAATGCCAATAAAAAAGCAGGTAAAACCTTGGTAAAAAGCATTTGCATTTTAGCTTGATCGCGCCATTTTTTAGCAATAATTTTATGATGTTGCCCATCGGGTAAGTAGTACTCGGCTAGGCTTTCCAGTTGATTTAAATCCAGTTGCTGGAGGCTCTGAATCTCTTGTGCAAATTGCGCTAAATCAATTCTAGGTTGTGGTACAGCCTGAAATTGTGCCGAAGCAAAATTCAAGCTATTTTCCACCACAGAAACATAAGCATCCTGCGATTTTAATTTTTTATTCAACAATAAATAATCAATAACGTTCTGTGGCTGCTGCTGAATCCACTCTCTTAATACATCATGAATCAATTGATAGGTATAACTTTTGGCATCATCTGTAATTTCAGCACGCTCAATTTTTCCACTTTCAAACGCAAATTCACGCAATAACTTTTGACTAAAACTGTCTAAGGTACCCACAAAAAGCTCATCTAATTGGTCAATCACCAGTTTTAAACGTTCACAGGCATATGCCACTTGTGCAGCAAAAATTTGTAAAACTTTAGCAAATAATGGATCGCTTTCCTGTTGGGCTTTATCTAAAACCTGCTGTTCAGTTAAATCCCGACAACCTTCGAAATAACGATGCGTTTCAACCAGCCGTGTTCGAATTCGACTTTTTAATTCCGCTGATGCTTTACGGGTAAATGTGGTTGCAATCATCTGATTGGGCAAATATTTTTCTAAAAAAATTCGTACCATCAAACTCGAAAGCGTATAAGTTTTACCTGTACCTGCTGAAGCTTCAATCCAATGTAGACCTGAAAATTGCATATCAGAAATGGGCTGAATCGATACTTTTTTTGCAGCAATATTTTGACTCATCCCTTACTCCTCAACTGCATATTGATGCTGATAAATCGGTTGATATAAGTCATAGGCAAAAGTATCACAGGCATGCTTTAACAAAGCAGTGGCATCCTGTTCTTGTAAAATGAATTGCCAATCCCGATGATATTTCGTTGCTTCATTATCTTCCACAGAAAAAGCAGTTAGGAATCGGGCTGAATCGGCATTCCATTCTTTCAAAATATCACTAAAATTATTCAATGTCGGTTGACCAAACTCATCTTCGTTCCAATCCAAGGCTTTGCTTTTTTCAGCCGGTTGTAATAGCAATGCCGATGGTAAAACTAAAGGTTGAGTTTGCGCATAATCATAGACCTTCAACCATGAAAGTAAGTAATCTTTAGCCTGTGTTACCGTCACACCCGTACTAATGAGGGTACGATCACTAAAAATTGCAATGCGTCTTAATTGAGCAGATTGCTCATCATTGAAATTACTAAAACTCAGCCACAATAAATACTCCAACCAGACTTTGGCACGACGTTTAGCTCTCGCACTAGAGGCATCTAAACTGACCCAATCACTCACAGTCTGTTTAGGCACGGTCAAATTCATGATTAAATCAGGCTGAATACGCCATTGCCGCTGTGTCGTCTGTGTCACTTCAGAGGCATAATGATGTAATCGCGTTTTTAAGTTTTCCTGCTCGGCCAGACTGATTTGCCATGCACTGTGCTGTACCTTACCCACTGGCAATTGATCTTGAAGCAATTCAGCATTCAACTGTTCAGAATCCAATACATTTTGAAGCTCTTGTTTTTGTAAAAAATCCCGAATCGCATAACGCGCTAAACCATCTAGCACTAAAGGTTCATCTTGTGCAGGAATATCTTCAGCTTTTAAATTTTCCACGCCTAAGGTTTTTAAATATAAACGGGCGGGAAAAGTTACATCTTGAATCCATTGTCCTGCATTCAAAACGACCATGGCATCCTGCTCTCGTTGATACTCCACATTAACCCAAGCTTCACGTTTAGATTGCTCATTTACCTGACGAATCTGCTGTGCGACTTGAAACCATTGGTCTTGATAACGAATGATTTTAGATTTTTCAAAACCGATGGGATCAAAGGGTTGTAATGAATGGACTTGATACAATTGCTGAATCTGTTCAGGAACCTCAACACCATCGAGTGAAATCAAAGTATCTACTTGGCTAAGTGAATCAGCTTTTAGATGTTGTGATGAGTCATTTTCTTGATCCGCTTGAGTAATAAAAGCCAGATGATTAATAAGTTCTTGCAATACACTTGAAGGTTCACGCACCTCACCATCACTGACATCAAAACCATTATAGAACAGCCATAAATTCTCTTGTGCTAGCAGTAAAGCATCCAAGAACGCACCTTGATCATCATCCAAACGAGATCGATCCCCCAAGTGCGGACGTAGCAATTGCATTAAATCAAATGGCAAGTGATTATTGCGCGTGGGAAATTTACCGCCATCTAAATTCAACATAATCATTAATTTATACGGTAAAGGACGAATCTGCCCCAGTTGGCTAAAGGTAATCTGTCCAGTGGGTACTGCCTGATCCAACTGACTCTCTAAAGTGTTTTGAATTTCATTGAGTAAATACGGTAACGGTAAATTGATATTCCGAAGAATCGAAGCATCCTGTTCATCGTAAAAACTCGCCAATGTCAGCATCCGTTCTTGTTTTTTGACAATATCACGAACTTTTTTTAATGACTCAACCCCAGCTTGCTCAAACTCTCCAATATCCTGCATCAGTAATTTTAACCAAGCTTCAACATTTAAACTTAACCCTGTGTTTGCATTCAGCTCATGTGCAATCATCCAGTTACGGCGCTGTGCAAAATCCTGATAAATGTGAATCAGCGTACTGATCAACTCAAAATCACTCGGTAAAACTTGTGCATAACTTAAAGTGTCTGCAAAAACAGTATGCTCTGGAATCGCAATACCTAAAGCCAGCCGATCTAAAGCAAATTTTAAACTAAAGCGATAATCATCATCACCCAGACTTAAGCTGCGTTGTAAATGCTCAGCATCTAAACCACGCTTAAAACCAGCATGCACCAATAACTCAATCATACGTTCGGTATTATTGATGTCCAATGTATACCGTAATTGGGTAGCATTTAAACTGAGCCAATCTGAAAAATCTTCAACTGTAAACCGCCCTTGTACCAATTCAATCCGCCCCAATACCGCACGCCATGCATTATTGGCATCTAACGGTGTTACCCCTGCAATTTTAATGGGTAAAAACACACCTTCATGATTGGGTGCTGGCGGAAATACGCTGCGAATTAAAGGTTCAATTTGTTTTAAGTCAGGCACCAACACTAAAATATCATGTGGACGACGTGGATGTTCAGGCGTGCTTTGTGCCAACCAATAAATGAGTTGATCTTTCAACACTTCCAATTGTCGTAAACCAGAATGACAGACATGAATTTGAATTGAAGTATCCTGTGGATCAAGCACATAAGCACGCTGTTCAGGTTCGACCAAATGCAAAATATCTGATTGTAATTTACCTAATAAATGTTGCGGAAACTGATCTACAAAGGCATCAACCCATTGCCCTTCTTCCCCCGAAGATAGATTCGACAGGATCGAAAAGTGATCACGCGCCTGTTTACCAAAACGCGTCAATAAAGGATGACGGGACTCACGAACCTCTGCATTAAAATTTAAAGTAAATTCCTGAAAAAACTTCTCAATATCTTGATCGGTTGCTTTAGGGTTTTTGGCAATAAAACGTTCTTTAACCCTTAAATCATATTGTTTTTTCCAGTTCGGATCGACACTATCTGCCCAATATTCTTGTGATGGATTGTAATGTAAAATCAATACATCTAAATACTGTCCTAAGCGACGTAAAAACAACAATTGGCTGGGTGGTAAATCTAAAAGTGTAAAGACAATGAGTTGTGATGGTAGTTTTTTTAAAGCATCCTGACGTTTTTCAGCATCATCCATAATCTGCCAAAAATCTGCATCAATACTTTGCATTTCAACATAATCATCATGGAAGGTGTGTTGCCATAACCAGCGTTGCCAACTTTCTAATTCCTGCGCCTGATTTAAATTAAATGCAGAAACTTCAGCATTGGTTTTAAAGAACTGTTGTTCGACATTAAGCTCTTGATTTCGGCCCCAAATTTGTAACCAGTTTGTTGGACAAGTACAACTTTCACCACACCCCTGAATACAATAACCCCGATAGAGCATGTAGTTACTAAACAACTTGGAAACTTGCTCAGACACCCAATACAACATACTTTGTTTTTTAAGTTTTTTTTCCAAACCAGCTTCAAGCTGCGAAGCACTGTCATAGATCCGTTGAATAATTGAATGTAATGGATGCTGCGTATTTAAAGCTATTTCGTCAGTTTGGATAAAACTTTTTAAGGCTTGATAAATCCGCCACTTCATAATTAAACGAGGAATATTGGCTTTACGTACTTTATCTTTATCTTCTAATACCTGTTGATACGCAAACCACTGAAAACCACGAATCCGCTGATGAAATTGACTATTGGCACTAATCCCCTGCTGTTCGGCAATTTTCTGGGTCAGCCACTCTTCAATCGCAGGCGTCGGGACGATAAAATGCTGTGTTTTCAACACAGAAAATGGATGCTGAGTAGGCTTGGCGATCGTTTGTAATACCCCCTGAACCAACACCTCAATACGTTGGCTTTGAATCACATGAATCGCCATATTCCCTCAACTTTTTTAACAACTTATGCTTTGTGATAATGCACAAAACTTCAACATTCGCTACTATACATCTTAATCTGACTGTGTCATTTTTACAGTACTGTTTCGCTAAAAACTTTTGAAAAATCCAAGCTTAAAAATGCTTCTCTAGAAATATTATAATCAGCTTGTAGATAGGTAATCCTTTATGAAAATAGATAAAATCCCAGACTCGATTGATCCCAATTTAAGCTTAGAGCAAGTTCAAGCAGAATGTTTAGAGCTAGTTAAAAAACGGGCTTATGTCTCTGCGGGTGCTGCGGTGGTTCCTGTACCTTTTTTTGATGTCGTGATTGATGTTGGCATGTTATCGTGTTTGATTCCTGAAATTAATGCACGTTTTGGCTTAGCACCTGATCAGATCAGCGTTTATGATCCAGAAACAAAAAAAATTCATTGGAATGAATTACGTAAGCGTGGTTTTGAATTTTCAGGTTTAGTCCTTGCTCGAACTGCGGTTAAATCCTCGTTAAATAATATCGCCACAAAAGTAATTACCAAGCAAGTTGTTAAATTTATTCCTCTTGGGGGTTCGATCATTGCAGCCAGTTTAGGCTATATTGTGATGAAAAAAGTCGCTGAAGCCCATGTAGAAGAATGCTACAAACTGGCGAAAAACATTCAACAGAAGCAAAAGAATCAAACGATCAACTATTCCTAAGAAATAAAAAGCGGATTTAAAATCCGCTTTTTATTTAAAAGTTACTTCAGCCCATCTAAAAATAATCAATCAACTTTTAATTGTTTTAAAATTGATTGTAATACTTGAATCCGTGCTGAATATTTATCATTGCTTGCAATCACATACCACGGTGCATATTCAGTATTAGTACGTACCAACATATCCGCAGCCGCATTTAAATAATCATCCCAACGCTCACGATTACGCCAATCATCAGCAGTAATCTTAAATCGTTTATGCGGTACTGCTTCACGTGCCTTAAAACGAATCTCCTGTTCATCTTTAGAGATCGCAAGCCAGAACTTAATTAAAACAGTCTGATTATCGGTTAAATCTTTTTCAAAACGATTTATTTCCTCATAAGCACGTTGCCACTCTACCTGTTTGGCAAAACCTTCTACGCGCTCTACCAAAACGCGTCCATACCATGTCCGATCAAAGATCGTAATTTCATGTGTCTCAGTTAATTTGGTCCAAAAACGCCACATATAAGGCCGTCGTAATTCAAATTTTTCAGGTGCGGCAATGGTATGAATTTCATATTCCCGTGGATCAAGTTTTTTCACAATTCGTTTAATTGCTCCTCCTTTACCCGCGGCATCCATTCCTTCAAAAGTAATAATTACATTACGGCTATCGGTTCTCAAAGCATCGGAAACTTTTTGGGTCAGCTTTTTCAATTCAGCTTTGTATGCTATTGCATCCATTATATCTGTGGATGGATTTAGTAAGCTTTCAGGTACAACTGCTTGCTTCCATTTAGTACGCACGGTGGTTTTATGTTTGGGTAAATTTTTTAAGGCATGCAGAATATATTGGGCAAATTGTTGATCTCGCAAAACCTCATTTTCACCCTCGATCACTAACCAATCATCGGTAAATTTTTGACGCAATTTTTGCACAGTATCGTATTGTTTTTTATTTCGCCAATCTAAACCATGTAATTTATGCCATCTTTGTTCAGAAACATCCATATTATCCAAACGTTTTTGCAAAGCTTTCCACGGCAAGTCAAACCATACTTTAATGACATCAACATGGTTATTTTTTAAATCCTGCTCAAAAGCACGCATGCTTTCAATATAACTTTCAAACATAGTTTCATCTAAGGGTTTAGAAACATGCATTGCTGTGGTTAATAAATCACTATACCAGTTGCCAAACATCACCTGTATTTGGCCTTCAGCAGGAATAAATCGAGTATATGGCTGCCAAAAAGTCTGCTTTTCGGTGAATAATCGTGGGGTATCGGCTTTAACGCGCAAATACCGTGGATCTACCCATTCACGGAGTTGCTTTACGGCTTCACCTTTACCCGCCAGCTCAATCCCACTGACCAAAATAACCAAACTTTTCGCATTATTTCGGTCACGAGTATTTTTTAACGTGTATTGCGCTTCAATTAAATCAAGCGAAAGTTGATCTTCATCTTGTACAGAAAGTTGTAATTGTTGTTCAAGCATAGCATGCGCACTTCTTATCTATTTTAATTTCAGTATAGCGATTCCATTTGTTTCATCTATAACTTTTCTGTTATAGATGAAGGTCATAAAAGAGTAAAAACTGACCTCAATGGATGATTCTTTTTATTCTATTGTCATAGAGATCCACGTAAACTCCCCGTATGCTTTTTTAAAATTTAAAATTAGAGTTTTTATATGTCTAAGCTGGCTGCACTAGATCAACTTTTAGAACAATACAATGCATTGAGTTACCATCAAGATCCTATTCTAAAAAAACGGCTGCATGATGCTCAAGCTTGGTTAAAAGAGCGCATCCAAGAAACACACCAAGAACTCTTTCAAACACCTGAAAATCAATTGATGGCAAAATACTTTATTAACCGTTTATACGGTGGCCCTGAATTTGATGATCTTGCACAACAAATTGAACGCTTACTCAAATATGCGCATAAAGCAGAAAAAATACTGCCTGAAAATGCGATTAAAACGGGCATGAAATCGGTTGGATTAGCAGTATTGGCCATGCAGTTAGATGAACAAGTTGCGGCACAGCTATTACAAGATTATCCCGCAGAGCAAACCATTAATGATGAAATGATGCGCTTAACCTTGATTAAACTCAATCAGGAACACGCACGTTATCAACAGTTGGATATGTTAGATGAACTGGGTGCTGCACTAGATAAATATATGCGTTCATTTATTATGCATACTGCTTTTAAAATGTGTAAGGGAACTGCGAATAAATATCACTTTGAATTAATGTATGACTTTATTGGTGAAGGTTTTATTGCAATGAAACCGATGAAATCTGCCACTGCATTTATTCACAGTTTTACGACATGTGAACGCCAAATTATTGAAAATGTACATGCAGGTAAACCCAATCCTTTTAGAATATGATAAGGTTTAGGCCAACGATATGCTGAATTAATCAAAATATTTTCTGTATATTATTCATAACAATTGCATGATCAACGCTGTAAAAAGCGTAAGAATCTGTCATCATGCGATCCACTACAAGATTTCTTATTTTTGTGTTCAGGAGTGACTCGAATGTCTAACGAAAATCAAAAGCCTAACGCTCAAACTGAGTCGGCACAAAACACAGACAACGTGAGTCCATTTTTAACTGAGCCATTACCGCAAGGTACGCCGCAAGGTCAGCAACAATCTTTACAACAACAATTAACCGATACCCCTGTGTCTGGAACAGTACCCAAATATAACCTACCCCGCGGTGCCAACACGGGTAATGTCGGTGCAACCACACACTTTGGTTACCAAACTGTCAGCAGCGAAGATAAAGCTCAAAAAGTCGCTGAAGTCTTTCATTCTGTTGCAAGTAAATATGACATTATGAATGACCTCATGTCCTTCGGTATTCATCGCATTTGGAAACGTTTTGCAATTAATATGTCAGGTGTCCGTCGTGGTCAACACGTGCTTGATATTGCTGGCGGTACAGGTGACTTAGCTAAAGTCTTTAGCCGTGAAGTCGGCCCAACAGGACATGTAGTTTTATCTGATATTAACGAATCGATGCTCAATGTCGGACGTGACCGTTTAATTGATGCAGGTTGTACCAATGTTGATTTTGTCCTTGCCAATGCTGAAACTTTAGAACCCTTTGCAGACAATAGCTTTGATCTTTTGACCATTAGTTTTGGCCTACGAAATGTCACCGATAAAGATGCAGCACTGGCTGCAATGTACCGCGTGCTTAAGCCAGGGGGTCGTTTACTCATTTTAGAATTCTCTAAACCTGTATTTGAACCATTCTCTAAACTTTATGATCTTTATTCTTTTACCGCTTTACCAATTATGGGTAAATTGATTGCGAATGATGCTGAAAGTTATAAATATTTAGCTGAATCAATTCGTATGCACCCAGACCAACGTACCCTAAAAGGGATGATGGAAAATGCGGGCTTCCAAAACTGTGACTATCATAATTTAACGGGTGGTATTGTTGCAGTACATCGTGGTTTTAAACTCTAAGATTTCAGGCAAAAGGGTTTAGCTATGTGGTCGATTCTGGCACTTGGTGCGATTGAACGATTAATTAACCAAGGTATCAACTTGGATGCGATTACCCGCATCCAACTGAATAATCTACAAGGCAAAATGTTGCGGGTAGTGATCGACTCACCGCAGCTCTCTGTCGATGTTTTTTTTGATCATAATAAAGTGCGCTTAGAACCGACGGTCACAGGTCACAGTGATGTTTCTTCTGTTTTCGAACAACGCCCTTTCGATCAACAGCATACGTTTACAGCTGCGACGGCAACATTGCACGTAGAAACACTGGTTGCATTAATTAAACTTTTTCTAGCAAATGAGATTGGCAATATTCCACTGCAAGGTGACTATCACCTATTGCAAGATATTCAACGGATTATCCAACAAACTGAACCTGATTTAGCCTCTAAGCTAAGCCCTTGGATCAGTCCTGCGTTAGCGCATGAAATTGCGAAGATTCAACTCGCACCGAAATACATCAGCCGTTCATTACAAAGTCATTGGTTTTTCGCAGAAGATTTTCTAAAAGAAGACAGTGGCCTATTTGCCCCACGTTGGCAAATGGATGATTTAAGTCAGGCGACCAGACAACTCAATCAAAATTTAGATCGTCTTGAAGCTAAAATCCAACAACTTCAAACTCAAATTCACTCGACCCCAGACTAGGTATTTGCAATATGATTCCGCACATTAACCGTTTACTCGAACTTTGGCGCATTGCCGCGCACTATAGACTCGACACACTGGTTCCTGCGGAAGAATTACCAGAAAAGGCACGGCATACTCTAGCCTTAATCAGACTTCACCCTGCTGCATGGTCAAGTAAAGAGCGTAAAAATCCTTTAAAGCTAAAACAAGCTTTGGAAGATATGGGGCCGCTTGCGATTAAACTCGGGCAATTATTGTCTACGCGTCGCGATTTAATGCCACCTGAACTTTTACAACAACTGGTGTTATTACAAGACAAGGTCAAACCATTTGATTCTAATGTTGCTAAAGTTCGTATTCAGCAAGCTTTAAAAGCAGATGTATCGACCTTATTTTCTCGTTTTGATGAACAACCACTGGCTGCAGCATCCATTGCACAAGTACATACTGCTGCCTTACATGATGGCCGTGAAGTCGTGGTTAAAGTTACTCGCCCAGATATTCGCAAACAAATTTTACAAGATTTTGAAATTTTAACTTGGCTCGGTACTAATCTTGAAAAACGCTTAGAAGCAGCACGTGCCTTTCATCTTTCTGAAATTATTCAAGACTACCGTCAAGTTATTTTAAATGAATTAGATTTAAGCTTAGAAGCGGATAATACCCGCCGTATGCGCCATTATTTTACTGGCTCAAGCATGATGTATGTGCCTGATGTCTATATGGACAGTACTGATGTCATGGTCGCTGAGCGTATTACTGGCGTGCCTATTTCAGATATTGCGACTTTTGACAAACTCGGTATGGATCGTGCACAACTTGCAGAAAGAGGATTAACCATCTTCTTTACTCAAGTATTTCGTGACAATTTTTTCCATGCCGATATGCATCCAGGTAATGTTTTTGTTGAAACCATTAATCCAAGTAACCCTCGTTTTATCGCACTTGATTGTGCCATCATGGGTGAATTGTCTAAACATGACCAAATGACTGTTGCCCGCATGCTCCTTGCGGTCATGAACAGCGACTTCATGCAATTAATTCTAGTTGTGCATCAAGCAGGATGGATTCCACCCGGAACAGATCAAGATGCTTTAGCTCGTGAGATGCGCCGTACAGTCGGGCCAATGGTTTCAAAACCGATGCATGAATTGGACTTCGCTGGTATTCTGCTTCAAGTAATGGATATTGCACGTCGGTTTCATTTAGAAATTCCGCCACAATTAATGTTACTGCTCAAAACGTTAGTCCATGTCGAAGGTTTAGGCACAGATCTTTATCCTGAGCTCGATATTTGGAAATTGGCAAAACCCATTCTGACTGAATGGATCAAAGCACAAATGAATCCGCAAAAGAATTTAAAAGAATTGGGACAAAAAATTCCTGATTTACTTTTAGGTGCTCAGGATTTTCCAACCTTAATCATCGACAGTTTAAATGGTTTAAAAAATCAATCTGCTTGGCATGCAAAGCAACTACATGAACTGCAAATGATGCGTTTAGAGGTTGAGCAGCAACAAAAACGTAGTTGGCTTTTCGGCAGTAGCATGGCCATCTTCTTATCCATTGCGATTATTGCACCGTGGTATATTTCTATTATTCTGATGATATTGGTGAGTTTTTTAGCAGTCTGGCGCATCGCCAAATAATTTTATTGTCTAATTAAAAAAGCCAATTGAGAAATAATTGGCTTTTTTAATGTTGGAATCAACGAAAGATTATTCACACAAAAAGCCATCGATCGCCTAAACTATAATCTTACGGTGTTATCCGTTTAAACAACAATTTTGATCAACAATTTTTGGTGAAATCCTCATGAACAATGCGCAATGGCTCGATGAAGTAAAATTTAACGAACAAGGACTTATTCCTGCTATTGCACAACATCATCAAACTGGACGTGTGTTGATGGTGGCATGGATGAACCGTGAAGCTTTAGCTTTAACTGCCGAAAAAAATCAAGCCGTGTATTTTTCACGTTCACGTCAAAAACTGTGGCACAAAGGCGAAGAATCTGGGCATTTTCAAACCGTACATGAAATCCGTTTAGATTGTGATGCGGATGTGATTGTATTACAAATTGAACAACACGGCGGTATTGCTTGCCACACTGGTCGTGAATCTTGTTTCTATCGCAAACTCACGCCAAATGGTTGGGAAATCGTCGACACACAACTCAAAGACCCAAACCTAATCTATGGCGAAAAATCTGTAAATCCACATACCCTTGCGATGAATGCTTCCAATGTACAATCAGAACAAGTTGAAGTTCTGAGCTACTTAGGGCAAATGATGGCAGAGCGTAAAGCTGCCGATCCAGATTCTTCTTATGTGGCAAAGCTTTACCATAAAGGGCTTAATAAAATTTTAGAAAAAATTGGTGAAGAAAGTTTTGAAATGGTGATTGCGGCAAAAGATTTTAAAGTGACTGGCTATGAAGATCATAAAAATGATTTGATCTATGAGGTCGCTGACCTGTGGTTCCATACCATTGTAATGTTGGGTTATTTTGATCTCGATATTCAACTGGTTTTAAATGAACTCGCACGTCGCCAAGGGTTATCCGGTTTAGTTGAAAAAGCCCAGCGTAGTCATTAAGCTTTAGCTTCCAAATAAAAAAGCCTCTAATCGATTAGAGGCTTTTTTATTTGCATCATGTCGTTAAGATGCTTTTTTCTCAACCGATGGTGCTATTGGATCAGCAGTCAAATAACCAACTGCAGCGGCAAAACGATCATTATAATTGGCACGAATTAAAGGATCTAAAGTCGCTTCCACTTGCTTATGCAATGAACTCCAATCACCCGGATGCTGGAAGTTACTCATAATATAAGTCCAACCATTGATTGAATCGACCGCATGTAAACCCGTAGATTCCGCACCTGCAGGGCAAGATAAAATTCGATCCAAGCTTTTACTATCGACATTATAAGCCCATAAATAATTATTGACGTGGTTACCACTATCTTCACCAATAAATAAGGTACGGAACGTTTCAGAAAATTTCAAGTTATCAGCACTGGCGATTGTTCTTGGATCACAAGTATTACCAATTGCGAGTGGATCAGATGCTGCATCAATATCTTTACCAATTAGTAGCATATGACTTTGATAAGGTGCCCAATCACTCTTGATCGCAGCGCCCAATGTATCACTCATGGCCGCTTTCATATCATGCGCCATAATCCCACCCGCCGAAATTTTCTTGGCAAAAGAAA
The DNA here is from genome assembly GCF_002135345.1 of Acinetobacter sp. ANC 4648. GTDB lineage: Bacteria > Pseudomonadota > Gammaproteobacteria > Pseudomonadales > Moraxellaceae > Acinetobacter. The sequence continues at coordinate 303,637 of NZ_NEGI01000001.1, forward strand.
CATTATGGGCAGGTAACCATGCTGCATTGCCCTTAATCATTGAGTCTTGAATATTCGCCAATGCTGAATATGCAACTTTATCTTTCGCATTTACGGTCGTCCCTTCCATCTTAGTGAAAGCCATACTTCCGCCTTTGAGCGCTGCATAGCGATGCGTTTCAAGGAAAGCCGCTGCTTTCTCCATACCCGGTTTCACTTTGACCCAAATGGTTTTTTTAGCAAGAATAACCTTGGTATAACTGGCATCTTGCGGATCTTTATCTAAACTTTCCATGATATCGGTCGGTTGAATATTTTTCACATTCACCAAATCATCAATTTCTTGGCTCGTTGCATGCCCTAAATTAATCCATTGAATTTGAGCAATTGATGTTTCATTCAGTTCATTTAGATATTTAGCAACATAAAGTGTTCCAGCAGATAAGTCTTTTTCCTTATCGGCAACAAACATAAATAAACCACCATTGGTATAATCATCTCCCATCAAAGCTGTTCGATTATCAGGCATCATCTGAATCAGCTCATGTGAAATACGACCTAAACAATAATGCTTTTTCGCAGTTCCAGTTCCGTCTTTATTCACGGTAATTTCAGGTAAGTGCCCATAGTTATAAGGTTTTGCAGAGGTCTCATCACCATAAACATTTTTACTATAAGCCTTCATTGTGGTCATATCGGTCCCTAGACCTTGACCAAAGGCATCTGGCTCATATTCTTCACTTGAAAGATGCGTCCCCCAAGGAGATAAACTTGCACCACAAGTGATCCATAAACCATGGGCTTTAGACATATCAACATTATGATATTTAACTAAAGATAAATGCCCTGTTTTTTGATCTTGGTCCAGTGTTAATACTGCAATTGGAGAAGGTAGTTTTCCATACATATCGTTTCCAGCTTGGTCACGAGTGGTATATTCAAATTGCACAACTGCAAACACAGGTTTACCTTTGACACCATCTACTTTGGCATCAACAACTGTTAATAAGGATGTACCATCTGGGCAATCTGAGAAAAACTGACGTGCTTTTGCGGTAACAGAGTTATCCATAATTGGTTTGTTATTAATATCATAGTAACCGCCAGCTAAAACTTTGCCCCCCTTACCATCGCTGACCATGTCACCAGTTTGGAAGAATGTCTTATATGCCAACTTATAATTGGTCTTCGTATTATCATCCCAAGTTACTGCTAAACCTGAAGCCACCGTAGTCGTCGCCATTGCCGCTGCATTGGCTAAAGTTGGTGCATCCATTGGTGTAAAGGTTGCTGTTTTTAATTTTGCTGCTTTGACTGGTGGTGCGACGACGACATCTTTATCATCATTACAACCGACCAGTGCCGCAGAAGTTGCCATTGCCCCAAGTGGTAAAAAAGGAATGCTGGCTAACCATTTTAGGACTTCACGACGCGTGGGTTGGTTGGCTGAATTTGTCATAGTTTTATCCAAGAATGAATTTAGAATTTTTCCCTAAATCATTGTAAAAAATGGATATGACAGCTCAGTTGCAGTTTTAAGTCAGTTTTAAGACAAAAATTTCTTATGAACTCAAAACCTCTATTTATAGGGTCTAAGCCAGAACCCTCTTTCTCTTTTCAGATGAACACGGCTTCTCAATAGAATTAAGCCACATGCCACTGGCTATTTTTTGCTATACTTACCAACCAAAATATAGATTTTAATTGAAAGATTATTGAGCACTGTGCCTTATTCCTTTACCCCGACACCAGAACAAAATTTTGCCATTGCAGAAGCACAAAAGGGCCAATCCTTTAAAGTGATTGCCTATGCTGGCACAGGTAAAACCACCACATTGCAATTGATTAGTGATGCAATGTCACATCGTCGTGGAATGTATTTGGCGTTTAATAAGGCTATTGCAACCGAGGCTCAAAATAAATTTCATCAAAATGTAGATTGTCGTACTTTTCACTCACTTGCCTTTCGTAGCGTTCCACGTGGAGTCACTGATAAACTACGTTTACCCCGATTAAGTCCAAGTTTCATTGCGAAGGAATATCGCTTAGAACCGATTACCCTCAGACGGTTAATGGGTGGTCGTTATGAAAAATATGTGATGATGCCTAGTCGGTTGGCCAGTTTGGTTGCCAATGCGGTAAGTTATTTCTGTTCTACCAGTTCACAATACCCTGCGCCGCGCCATATTCAAGCACCAAGTTGGTTGCATACAGATGATATTGAATCATTACAAAAACATCTCTACCCTGCCGTCGAAAGACGTTGGTTAGAATCAATTGATCAAAATCATCAAGCTGGGATTGGGCATGATATTTATCTAAAACTTTGGGCTCTATCTGACCCCTTTATTCCAGCAGATTACGTACTGTTTGATGAAGCACAAGATGCCGACCCACTGATGTTGGGTATCTTATTAAAACAACGACATACCCAAGTCATTTATGTCGGCGATGCACATCAACAGATCTATGCATGGCGTGGTGCAGTCAATGCCATGCAGCAAATGCCACTGCCTGAATCTCGCTTAACCACATCTTTTCGTTTTGGTCATGAAATTGCCGATGTCGCCAATCATTTGCTGGGTGCATTAAAGGAAACTGTCCCGTTACTGGGTAATCCTGATCAAAAATCGAGTGTCGTGAATAAACCGCATACCAAAATGCGTGATGCTATTTTATGTCGTACCAATGCACGTGCTATGGAGTTGTTACTTTCTGGATTAGTGCAAGGTGATAAAGTCGGGCTACAGGCTGATCATGCTAAATTAAATCGTTTTGTCGATGCCGCCAGTCTACTTAAACAAGGTAAGCGCGTCGTAGATGTGCCTGAACTGGCATGGTTTAACTCATGGCATGATGTACACGAATATTGTGAAACCAATGATGGTAGTGATATCAAACCCTTAGTAAAATTGGTGGATGATCATGGTACCGATCCACTGAAGAAAGCACTCGCTAAAATCACACCCATTGAGCAAGCAGATTACGTCATTTCTACGGCACACAAGGCCAAAGGCTTAGAATGGAATCGTGTACATATTGAAGATGACTATCAATTTAAAATTAATGGTCTAGAACATAAAATTAGTGATGAAGAATTACGATTATTATACGTTGCTTGTACCCGTGCTAAAGTAAGCTTAAATATTCATCATATTTATGATTTAGTTCAACAACTCAAACTAAAAACACCATTCAAAAATAAAATGACCGCATAAATCTATAATTTTCAGGTGCAGGTGAACGATGAAACTTCAATTTATCCATTTGAAACACACCTATCATTTCTCAGACTTAAAAATTCAATTTGATTATTCGAACAAACCCATCAGCCTTATATTAGGTGATCAAGCTTCGGGTAAAACAGCAATTATTAAAAATATTTATCAAGCCCTGACTTGGCTTCCCGCTCGCTTTAAAGATATCCGAACAGCTGGTGTGATCATGCTTGATCAAGACATTATGCTGAATCGATTACAATCTAAAATTGATGTGAAAATTAATTTTTCACGTGAAATTGGCCTATTCGCTGAAAATCAGGATAGTCAAGAATTTGATGCTTCAAGCTGCTCATGGCAATTGTATAAAACGCTCACTTCCAGTGGCGTCGGTTTAAGTAAAGTTGAACTGCAGCAATTAGAATCATTGGTTGAACTTTACACCCAAGCTAGCAAAAAAGACCCTTTACAAGGTTTTCCAATGTTAGCCTATTATCCTTCTGACCGTTTTATAAATGAAGTTAATTTACTTAGTAAAAATAACCCTGCTGTATTGCAAGCGCATGCAGCTTTTGAATTAAGCGCGATCACCTACACCACCTACGCACGTTTTTTTGAATGGTTTAGAGAAATTTGCGATATTGAAAATGCGCAAACAGCACAACTATTTCAAAAAATTATTCAAGAAAAATCGCCTGAGTTGTCAAACCCATCTCATGAAAATACTGCACAAATTTATCATGAACTCGATCTAAAAAAATCACTACTGCAAGCTACGACACAACCTCACAGCCCCTGCTTAAAGGCATTAAAAAATAGTCTACAGATTGTTATTCCAGAATTATCAGATCTATATTTAGCGTATACCCCGAAACTTCAACTCATGGTGTGTTATCACAATGAAACGATGCTCTATCAGCAACTCTCCAATACTCTAAAAAGCTGGATTGCCTTAGTTGGTGATATTGTCCGTCGTCTATGTTTATTAAATCCCAACACCCCATTTCCTTGTACGGAAGGTGAAGGTATTTTACTGATTGATAATATTGATGCACATTTAGATGCTGAACATACCGCACATATTTTAGAGCGCTTACATCAAGCATTTCCTAAAATACAAATTATTGCTTCTGGTACGCAAACTGAACTCCTTGAACATTCATTAGATTATCAATACTTTAAACTTGAGCATAAAACATTACTCGATGTCTCTGTTAATAATCAGCAAAACAACTTTGATTTAATTTATGAACAACTACAACACATCAATAAAGTTGTGACTTCAGAGCTATTGCCGATCACTGAGCCCAATGAATTAACTGCACAACAGATCTATCAACAGATTCAAAATCTGAGTTTAGACCAACAACAAGAACTGCAGCAGCTCATGATTCAAAGAGATAATGAATCCTCACATGAACCCCTTCTTTAATTCAAAATCAGCTCCATCATGTAAAAGACAGAGCACTCAGCTGAATTTCATTTGCATAAAAAGTTTAATGAAGCTATTTAAAAAAAAGATGGATATCATCTAAATATTAAAATCATTATTCAAAAGCAATAAAACGTTGCAACTACATCATTTTATGAGCTGATATACTTACATGGGCTGTATAAATATAAAACAATTCTATTGAATAATGAGGCGTATAATTAAAGTTGTTTGCGCAAAATTGACAAAATAAATTGATGTTAGCCGAGTCATGTAATAAGATAAAATCTCATTTAGATTTAAATTCTTAATCTAAATTTATTTTGCAATCGCTTTCTCAAGTTGCGCAACACAACTTGTTTTCTGATTTTTCAACTTAGTTTCGGCTTTCAAAATTTAAGCAGTTGGATAACTCTTTGCTATCCTCAAATATTTGAAAGATAAGATTCATCTTAGGTCTCGACCTATTCACGACAATGGATACGAGTGTGCTTCCGATTATTATATTGTTACCGTTAATACTTGGCACAACCCTTGTCTCATGGCTGAAAAAATTCTCTCGTGGGGTTACGGCTTTAGGGGCAATAGCAGTCAGTTTAACCAGCTTTATTTTACTACTGACTCAAGCAAAACCGGTATTTAATGGCTCAGCCGTAGTTCAAAGTTGGCAATGGCTTCCGCAAGTTGGTATAGATTTTAGCTTTCGCCTAGATGCCTTAGGCTTAATTTTTGCATTGCTGATCACCGGGATCGGCACACTCATTTATATCTACGCTTATTATTATCTCAATCCTAAAAACTCTTTAAGCAAACTGTATACTTTGCTGATGCTGTTTATGGCAGCAATGTTGGGGATATCACTCTCTAACAACCTAATGATTTTGTTGGTCTTTTGGGAACTCACCAGTATTTCCTCATTTTTATTGGTAGGATACTGGAGCAACTACGATGCAGCACAACGTGGCGCACGCATGGCACTCACCATTACGGGTATGGGGGGGCTGGCTATGCTGGGTGGATTTATCCTCATTGGACAAATCACAGGTACCTATCAAATTGACCAAATTTCAGGAATGGCGCAAACAATTCAAAGTAGCCCTTTATTTACCCCTGCACTATTACTTATTTTATTGGGTGCATTTACTAAAAGTGCGCAATTTCCGTTTCACTTTTGGTTACCCAATGCGATGGCCGCACCCACCCCAGTATCGGCTTACTTACATTCTGCAACTATGGTAAAAGCAGGGATTTTCCTGCTGGCACGATTACTGCCAATCTTTGTCGGTTCAGCGCTGTATCATAACTTGGTCACCACAATAGGCTTATTCACCTTATGCATGGCAGCATTTTTTGCCATCTTCAAAGAAGATTTAAAAGGTTTACTCGCCTATTCCACTATTAGCCATTTAGGTTTAATTGTTTGTCTATTGGGAATAGGCTCACCACTGGCTGTAGCTGCTGCAATTTTCCATATTATCAATCATGCCACCTTTAAAGCGGCATTATTCATGATTGCAGGGATTATTGACCATGAAACAGGGACCCGTGATTTAAGAAAACTTAGTGGTATATGGCAACTGCTTCCATTTACTGCAACACTAACCATGATTACTGCTGCTTCGATGGCGGGTGTACCACTCACCAACGGCTTCTTATCTAAAGAAATGTTCTTTACCGAATTACTGGCAAATTTATCTGGTGGATTCGTAATTCTTGCGGCGATCATTGCGACTTTAGCGGGACTTTTTGCAGTCGCCTATTCGACCCGTTTAGTACATGGGGTATTCTTCGATGGTGACTTAGGCAAAAATGTTCCCAACAAAAATGCGCATGAACCTGCTATTGGCATGCGTGCACCTGCAATTCTATTAGCTACACTCTGTATTTTAGTCGGACTTTTCCCTGCTTTACTGGTTGAAAATATCGTGAATGCAGGTACACGAGCAAGCACTCAATTACCACAATTTGAAGGGGTTCACTTAGCCATTTGGCATGGCTTTAATTTACCTTTATTGATGAGTGCGATTGCACTTGTCGGCGGTGTAATCTTCTACTTTGCACTTGCTAAAAATGACCGTATTCGTGAGATCGACCTTGATCCGATTTTAGGTCAGTTCCAAGGTAAATTACTTTTCGAACGTTTCCTCAAAAATCTATTAAAAATTTCTAGAAAAATTAAAGCTAAAACTGAAACTGGCTCTTTGCAAAACTATCTACTGATCATTGTTGTTTTCAGTATTGTGATGGTCAGCATACCGCTGTTTAATCAAGGATTAACCACAGGTACACGTGAACTGACCTATGCACCTTTGACGGCAATTGTATTATGGCTGCTTTTATTCTCCGCTTGTTGGATGATGTTATGGTTCCATCATGAGCGCATGAAAGCGGTACTCATTAGTGGTGCAATTGGACTTGTTGTCACGATGGTATTTGTGACCTTATCTGCCCCCGATTTAGCCCTCACGCAAATTACAGTAGATGTTGTCACCACTGTTTTATTACTCATGAGCTTATCTTTATTACCGCAACTGACTCCGTATGAATCAAGTCGTACACGACGTTGGCGCGATGCGGTAATTGCAATTACAGCTGGCTTAGGCATTGGCTGGATCGTGTGGTTGCTGCTTACTCGTGATCACAATTCAATTTCTTGGTTCTTCGTACAGCAGTCCCTCCCCCTCGGTGGCGGTTCAAATATCGTGAATGTGATTTTGGTTGATTTCCGTGGTTTCGATACTTTTGGAGAAATTACCGTTCTAGGCATTGCTGCGATTGGTGCTCTCTGTCTTATGGATGGGATGCGTATTCATGGTACCAGTATCACTCAGGGTTTAACTTATCGGTTTAACCCTTCTCCACTAATGTTCCGTATGACGGCATCATGGGTTCTACCAATTGCCTTGGTGGTGAGCCTATATATTTTCCTCCGTGGGCATAACTATCCAGGCGGTGGATTCATTGCTGGTCTAATTACGGCGATGGCATTAATTATTCAATATATGGCATTGGGACAAGATCAGGCTGAGCATATGCTTAAAGCCAAATCAGGACGTCTTTATGAAATATGGATTGGATTGGGTTTACTTATTGCTGGCATAACTGGGGTTGCTGCTTGGTTCTGGGGACGTCCCTTCCTGACCAGTGCTCATATTTATGTCGACACTGGTATTTTTGGGAAAATGCATTTAGCGTCTGCTGCGGCTTTTGACTTAGGTGTTTATGCAACCGTGGTTGGTGCAACCATGTTGCTCATTTCCGTACTTGGCGATTCTCGACATTCAAGCATGTCGGGTCCATTACCTAAGGAGTAAGTCATGATCAGCTTAGAATTTTTAATGGCTTCCGCAATTGGATTACTGATTGCAACAGGGGTTTATTTAATCCTACGTGCGCGTACTTTTCCTGTGGTTCTTGGACTCGCTATGATTGGTTATGCCGTGAATTTATTTTTGTTCGCTATGGGGCGAATTCAAATGAGTGCACCGGCTATTTTAACCGAAGCCAATGATGTCACAGATCCATTACCACAAGCGTTAGTCTTAACTGCAATTGTGATTGGTTTTGCAACCACTGCATTTATTGTGCAACTGGCATTACGCAGCCGTTATGAGTCGGGCAATGACCACGTCGATTCAAAAGAGGAATTGAGTACTTATGACCCACGTGAGGATGAGCCTTAATCATGAATTTATTTGACTTTTGGCTGGCTCAGACGCCGATTATAGGTATCCTCATCCCTGCATTTACAGGTTTTTTGTTAGTGCTCTTGGGCAATCCAGGTTCAGGATCTCTCACTCATGATTGGCGACAACCTTGGCGTCGTGGTATTAGCCTTATTTCAGTATTACTGGGCTTGATTACCGCAATTGCGTATCTGGTTCAAGCCAGTTCAGGAGAAATATTTGTCTACCAACTGAGTGAGTGGTCTGCACCTTTCGGAATTGTTTTAGTCCTTGATCGTTTATCAGCACTGATGTTAGCGCTCACCTATGCACTTGCAACACCGATACTTTGGTTTGCCAGTAAAGAGTGGGATGAACGTGGTCGCTATTTTCATGCCATATTCCATTTTTTACTGATGGGACTTTCTGGTGCATTTTTAACGGGTGACTTATTTAACTTATTTGTGTTCTTTGAAATTTTGCTCATTGCCTCTTATGTTCTTCTTTTACATGGACAAGGCAAAGCACGTTTTCAGTTGGGAATCCATTATGTAACCATCAACCTACTTGCCTCTGCCCTATTTCTTATTGGCTTAGGAATGATTTACGGCAGTGTTGGTAGTTTAAATATGGCCGACGTGATGCGCCTTATACCGACTTTAGCACAGGATCAGCACAAATTAGCCGTTGCTGGTGGGCTACTCTTGTTTGTTGTGTTTGGTATTAAAGCGGCAATGCTCCCTGTAGGTTTTTGGCTACCCAAAACTTATGCTGTAGCAGCAACACCTGTGGCTGCTATTTTCACCATTATGACCAAAGTCGGAATTTATGCAATTTTAAGGGTCAATGGTACTGTTTTTCAGGATGTACTCAGTCAAAAAATTCTCATGGCATGGTTACTGCCAATTGGGCTACTCACTTCCTTATATGGTGTGATTGGAGCACTTGGGGCTGATCGATTACGTAGATTCGTTGGCTTTATGATTTTGTCTTCTATTGGCACAATTTTAATTGCACTTTCCATGGCCAATGCAATGGCATGGTCTGCAGCGCTCTATTATTTAGTTCACAGTACCCTGATTGCAGCGGCATTTTATTTACTCTGTGGATGGATTACCTCACAGCGTGGTGAGTTTAAAGATCATTTTAAAATTGCACCCAAAATGAAGCAGGATAAAGCCATTGCTGCAACCTTCTTTCTAATTGCCTTAATTATGGCAGGATTACCACCATTTAGTGGTTTCTTAGGCAAAATCTTATTATTACAAGCGACGGCTAATTTTGCTTATCAAGGCTGGATCATTGCAATTGTCTTGATTGTGAGTTTACTTAGTATTATTGCCTTTACCCGTGTCGGATTTATTCTATTTTGGCGCGCCACCGTCCCTGAGCAAGATCAGAAAGAAACAGCTTATACCGCTTACCAAATATTACCGAATCAAGCCCCTGCCCGTAATGACAAAAGTATTTATCTATTACTGACAGGTTTAATTATATATGTGGTAGCTGCTGCACCAATTTTAAAATATATTGAGCAAACTGCACTGCAACTTCGTGATGCCAAATTATATGAGCGTGCTATTTTAAAAACAGATGAAAAAGGTGAAGTGATTAGCGTACAACCATTTGATCCTGATTATTTACCAGAAACCAAATATTCGGGTGAAGATGAAGATCCAAATGCCCACTATATCCCGTATATCATTTCAGAAAAAACCTTAAAGGGTGAGCATCTTTCTGAATACAAGCAGCGTCAAATTAGACAACAAGAAAATTATCAGAATCATGCAAATGATGAACCTGAACTTAAGCCAATGGAGCAATAAATGAAGCAAAATTCTTCTTTACTTGATCGTTGCTTACCGCATCCTTTTGTTTCAGTCATGGTTGCAGTCAGTTGGTTGATGCTTGGTCATAGTGCTGAACTCTTTGATTTTAGTGTGGCTATTCTTCTTGGTTTAATTATTCCAAAGTTAATCCAACCTTTTATTGTTCGCACACCAGATATTCATTGGAAGTACGCAGTCAAATTATCTTTTGTGGTGCTTTGGGACATTATTGTTTCTAATATTCGTGTCGCAAAACAAGTTTTAGGACCGACCAAAAATCTACACCCAAAATGGTACCGTGTACCCTTAGATACCGACCATGAACATGTTAATACTTTATTGGCGATGATCATTACCACCACACCTGGTACCGTCAGTGCGGGTATCGATCAAGAACGTGGTGATATTTTAGTTCATGCCCTACACTCAGATGATCCTGAAGCGGAAATTCAAGATATTAAAGCCCGTTATGAAGCTCCACTAATGATGATCTTTAACGTACAACAGGGAGAAGATACATGATCTTACCTTATGCCTTAGGTATTTGCGTAGTGGCAGTGACGATCTCGATGTTGCTGTGTTTATTTAGATTAGTGATTGGGCCATCGATTGTAGATCGTCTGCTGGCTCTGGATACCCTGTTTTTAAATGCGACTTGCTTGATCATTATTCTTGGTATTTATTGGTCAATTACTACGATGTTTGAAAGTGCGTTACTGGTTGCAATGCTTGGCTTTGTTTCAACTGCAGCTTTGGCAAGATACTTCACCACAGGCCATGTGATTGATTAGGAGCGAATATGGACAATAATACTCAGCTTGTTATGGAAATTATCGTTTCTTTCTTCTTGATGGTCGGTGCATTTTTCACTTTAGTTGGGGGAATCGGGATGGTTAAACTACCCGATTTATTCATGCGGCTACATGCTCCAACTAAATCAAGTACTTTAGGTTTAGGTAGCTTCTTAATTGCAGCTATGATTTATGCCGCTTTTCATCATCGTTTTGGTTTTGCAGAACTACTGATTACCTTACTCGCATTTATTACTGCCCCTGTATCTGCCAATTTGATTGCACAAGCAGCTATTCATTTACGTCTACGTTCAACATCGGGTGATGTCCCTGAGGCTTTGGGTCGTCCTTTACCGTGGCAAAGACAACGCAAAACCAAATATTCAAAAGATGAGTTGTAAGTTAAGTTGAATCATTTCGCATCACAATAATGATCAATGTGATGCGGAACGATTTAAGTGAGGTGGAAGTCTAATCCTAAGGTCTGACTTTTATCTAAAAACATAAACCAATAATTCATCGTATAAAAAGCTATTGAACATATCAGTTACTAGTTTAGACACTGCATCTTGCCGTTTAAAATCAACTAACCCAAACTCGCTAACCATCGTCCTGCTTTAATTCTAGCTTGCTTACTTTCTGGTACAAAAGGCACAATGGGCCATGCATGCCACATACCTGTCCAAATATCCAAAGTAGCATCTACCCCATATTCTTTTGCACGTTTGATAAATTCACGACTATCATCAAGTAAGACTTCTTTCGAGCCGACTTGAACATAAAATGGAGGTAAACCTGTAAAATCTGCAAACAAAGGTGAAATGAATGGATCTTTACGGTCAGCATCACCTACATAATGACGAGCAAAATCACGTTCTAAAAAATATGTTCCTAAAAATGGATCGCGATGATCTTGTTTCTTATGACTTAAAGATGTCAGGGTTAAGTCCAACCAAGGAGATTGTAAATAAGTTCGAATAGGCAATTTCAAGTTTAAATCTCGCAATTTAATACACAGAGCCAATGCTAAATTTCCCCCAGCAGAATCACCAGCCAGTACTATTTCATGGTTTGGATGTTTTTCAGTGACATATTTCCATGCAGCTAAAACATCATTTAAAGCATTTGGAAAACGAGCTTCTGGTGCAAGTCTATAATCCGGTAAATAAGCAAATTCAGCCTCAGAAATTTTACATAGGCTTGCGACGTATGCTTTATAACTTTTAGCACTGCCAATAACAAAACCACCACCATGAATATAAAATAGAATTTTATTCTGATTTCTATTCGGTTTTAAATTACTGATTTGCATGATTTGCATATCTTGTAATTGCTGCATACTGGTTTGAATATGAGAAGGTATTGGAGAAAATCGTGTGCCATATTCAAATAGTTTGCGCATAAAATACGTATTATTTTTATGTGCTAACAACACACGTTTTTGTTGTTTAAACAGAAGCATAGCAATATGTGCTTGAGAACTGATCACAGCTGTACCTAAATTTTATATTTATCTACTTAAAGTCTAACTTTCAATTCAATTAAAATAATTGGCTCAACTCTAAAATTAATCTTAAAAATTGTAAAATACGAGAAATTAATTTAATCCACAATAAGCTTGTTTAAAATTTATTTGAGAATATAAAAAGAACGAAAGACCCATGCTCTAAAGCGGCCTTTCTTTTATGTATATAAATTAACTATATAAAGGTTGATGATTTGATTCTTGAAAACTTTCCATACCATACTCATCCGCTAAGCGCTCTTTCCAGTATTCTACAATTTTTGAATAATCAATTTCAGAAGGATGAAAATCTGCTTTAAAATAAGACATATATTCTGGAATCAGTGAAACCAACATTTTTAAAATCATGTAGGTTCCATATAAGTTCCCCGTTACTTTGGGCAAACTTTTACGCCAGTCTTGCATAAACAAACGCGATGCAGAATAAAAGGTCAAACTTGCAAAGCCTGTCGTGACATTACGCATTACACTACGACGAACTTGATCATCTTTATACACCGCCTGATAAACATCAAAAGCAACGGCACGATGCTCAATTTCTTCAATCGCATGCCAAACCCAAAGCTTAATTGCATCATCATCTAGTGTGCTCAAAATTTCTGGATGGCGTAAAACATAGCCTCCTAATAATGCAGTGAAATGTTCAAAAGCACAGGTGATAGCCAGTTGAAATTTTGGATGTACACTCTGAATAAACTTCTCTCGACGTGCTAACCAAGCTTGGAAACTATCCAAATTATAATCATCACGACGCCAAGCATCATTAAAATCTGCATGCGCTTTAGAGTGCATTGCTTCTTGGCCAATGAAAGCTGCAATTTCTGCTTGTAACTTTTCATCTTTCACTTTATCACGCACATTACGGACACTATGCACAAAGAACTGTTCACCTATCGGGAACGTGGAAGATAATGCCGTTAACAAATGAGACATAATCGGAGAGTTCGCAAAAAAATGTCTGCGAATTGCTTTGGGATTAAAGCTTGGTTTACGGACTTTGATACCAATGGCTTTAGGACGATTTAAATATGATTTTTCTGTCGCCGCTTGAATTAACGTCATAGGTTTCATCCTATTTCTAATGAAATGAATCAAATCTATACTGACAGATACACGCTATTTGTATATTGCCAAAAAAATCGTAAAATGACAAAAATGCTCATTCTGTCAGAAATGTCAAAAAATCAAACTACAAACAATTATTTTTATTTATTTTTTATTAATTAAAATCAATGAATTAGATAATTTTAATTCAGCATATTCTTTTATATTTTTTGTCACAAAAATCAATACTATTCCGATAAAACAAAGCCCGCATCGTTGCAGGCTTTGAGTAATAAGGCTTTGGAGTTTTTAATAGATCATCTTGAGATTAAAGCTCAAGGTAGTCCAAAATTCCGGCTGCTGCTTCACGCCCTTCCCAAATTGCAGTCACTACAAGGTCAGATCCACGCACCATATCACCACCCGCAAAAATTTTCGGATTCGATGTTTGGAATTTATAAGCTTGCTTTTCAGCTGCAACGACACGACCTGAACCATCCAGACCAATATTCGCAGCTGTAAACCAATCTGCTGGACTGGCACGAAAACCGAATGCTAAAAGTACGGCATCCGCAGCTAAAATCTCTTCTGAACCTGGGACTGGTTCTGGGCTACGACGACCACGACTATCGGGATCACCAAGTTGTGTCGTCACCACTTTTACGCCTGTGACTTTGCCATTTTCACCAATAATTTCAACTGGTTGACGATTAAACTGGAAATCCACACCTTCTTCGCGGGCATTTTTAACTTCGCGACGTGATCCAGGCATATTCTCTTCGTCACGACGATAGGCACAAATTACAGCTTCTGCACCTTGACGAATCGAAGTTCGGTTACAGTCCATTGCTGTATCACCACCCCCCAGAACGATGACTTTCTTGCCTTGAACACTGATATATTCTGCAGCATCCTTTTCCCAACCCTGAGTACGGTTGACATTGGCAATGAGAAAATCAAGTGCATCATAGACACCGTCCAGCTCTTCGCCTGCAAAACCACCCTTCATATAGGTATATGTTCCCATACCCATGAACACAGCATCGTAGTCTGCTAATAATTGGTCAATAGTAACATCTGTACCAATTTCAGTATTTAAACGGAATTCAACCCCCATACCAGTGAAAATTTCACGGCGGCGTTTCATCACATCCTTTTCCATCTTAAATTCTGGAATACCAAAAGTCAGCAAACCACCAATTTCAGGACGTTTATCAAATACCACGGGCTTTACGCCATTACGAACTAAAATATCAGCGCAACCTAAACCCGCAGGACCAGCACCAATAATCGCAACTTTTTTATCTGTCCATTTCACATTGGACATATCTGGACGCCAACCTAAAGCAAAGGCAGTGTCATTGATGTATTTTTCAGCATTACCAATCGTAACAGCACCAAAACCATCATTTAAGGTACATGCCCCTTCACATAAACGGTCTTGCGGACAAACACGACCACAAACTTCTGGCAAAGTATTGGTTTGATGGCACAACTCAGCAGCTTGAAAAATACGACCTTCTGCAATCAGTTTTAACCAATTCGGAATGTAGTTATGTACTGGACATTTCCATTCACAATATGGATTACCACAACCAAGACAACGATGCGTCTGATTAGCCGCAATTTCTGCTGTATAAGGTTTATAAATTTCCACAAACTCTGCTTTGCGGACAGTGAGATCTTTTTTCTCTGGGTCTTGGCGTGCGACATCCAGAAATTGAAAGTCATTGTTTAGGCGTTCTGCCATGTCTCTCTCCGTGGGTCAGTGTGGATCATCTTTTATCTATAGCATGCTGTCTATAAATCAAAAGTTATCCACACTTGCCTAAAATTTGCGTCGTGGAATTATTGTGGATCTGCTTGAGTTGTTTTCAAAAGTGTCTGCAAATTTGCAGCTTTTGGTTTTACTAGCCAGAATTTACGGCTGTAATAATCAAACTCATTGCGGATCTTATACGCCCAAGCACTACCTGTTTCTTGAATATGCTCATCTAAGATACGAAGCAAGAAGGTTTGATGATCTTCCATCGACTCTGTAGAAATACGATTTAACTCAATCAGTTCATGGTTATAGTGATCGACGAAGTCATTTTCTAGATCAAGAACATAAGCAAAACCACCAGTCATCCCTGCACCAAAGTTATGCCCTACGCTCCCCAATACCGTCACAATACCACCCGTCATATATTCACAACAGTGATCACCTGCGCCTTCAATGACTGCAAAAGCACCTGAGTTACGCACTGCGAAACGTTCACCTGCAGTTCCTGCAGCGAACACTTTACCACCTGTTGCACCATATAAGCAGGTATTACCAATGATTGCCGTATTTTGAGTTTGGAAAGGTGAACCTTTTGGTGGGAAGATAGAAAGTCGTCCACCCGCCATACCTTTACCAACATAATCGTTGGCATCACCTTCTAATTTAATATGCAAACCACCAGCATTCCAAACACCGAGTGACTGACCTGCAGTACCTTTTAAGTTCATCACCACTGGATGAGCTTCCATACTCAGGTTACCATAACGACGTGCGATTTCGCCTGAAATCCGTGCCCCAATTGAACGGTCACAGTTGCTCACTTTAAAGTGATATTCGCCACCTGTCCCTGCTTCAATCGCAGGTAGCATTTGGCTGACCATTTTTTCAGCCAACATGCCTTTGTCGAATGGTGCATTGCCTTGAACTTGACAATACTGTGCTTTACCTTCCGCAGATGGATGTGAGGTCAACAAAGCACTTAAATCTAGATGTGCATGTTTATCCGTTTCACCCGGTAAAACTTCTAGTAAATCGGTACGGCCTATCAAATCTTTCAGTGAAGCAATGCCCAAAGCAGCTAACCATTCACGTGTTTCTTCTGCAATAAAGTGGAAGAAATTGATCAGCATTTCTGGCTCGCCAATATAATGTTCTTGACGCAAATGATCTTGCTGTGTTGCAACACCTGTTGCACAGTTATTTAAATGACAAATACGCAGATATTTACAACCTAACGCAATCATCGGGGTTGAGCCAAAACCAAAGCTTTCTGCACCTAAAATTGCAGCCTTAACCACATCTAAACCAGTTTTTAAACCACCATCGGTCTGTACGCGAACTTTACCACGTAGGTCATTCACACGAAGAGCTTGATGCGCTTCCGCAAGACCGAGCTCCCAAGGTGAGCCTGCGTGATGGATTGAAGACAATGGCGATGCCGCGGTACCACCGTCATAACCCGAAATGGTAATGAAATCGGCATACGCTTTTGCAACACCTGCAGCAATCGTTCCAACCCCTGGCTCTGATACCAGTTTCACTGAAACCATCGCTTGCGGATTAACTTGTTTTAAGTCAAAGATCAATTGTGATAAATCTTCAATAGAATAAATATCGTGATGCGGTGGTGGTGAAATCAGGGTGACACCCGGCACTGAATAACGCAAACGTGCAATTAAGCCATTCACTTTACCACCCGGTAACTGACCGCCTTCACCCGGTTTTGCACCTTGTGCCACTTTAATCTGTAAAACTTCCGCAGATGTTAAGTACGCAGGAGTTACCCCAAAACGACCTGAAGCAATTTGTTTAATTTTCGAGTTACGAATGGTGCCATAACGTGCTGGATCTTCACCACCCTCACCTGAATTTGAACGTCCACCAATAGTATTCATGGCAATTGCAATCGCTTCATGAGCTTCAGGAGAAAGTGCACCTAAAGACATTCCCGCTGAGTCAAAACGTGGCAAAATTTCTTCAACAGACTCAACCGCTTCTATTGGTGTTGGATGATCAGTTTTTAATTTAAATAAATCACGGATCGTCGCAATGGGACGATTATTAACCAGCTCAGCATATTCTTTAAAGTCAGCATAATTACCCGAACGTACCGCTTTATGCAGTGCATTAATCACATCTGGGTTAAAAGCATGATATTCCTTATCGAATACAAATTTCAGCAAACCACCTTGATCAATTGGCTTACGTGCTTTCCACGCATTTTCAGCCAATTTTTTCAAATCATTTTCAAGGTCAACAAACGTTGCACCTTGAATACGACTTGGTACGCCTAAGAAACACTGATTCACCACTTCATTGGATAAACCCACCGCTTCAAACAATTGACCACCACGATAAGAAGCAACCGTTGAAATACCCATTTTAGATAAAACTTTGAGTAAACCTTTTTCAATGCCTTTACGGAAATTGGCTTGTGCATGAATCGGATCACCCAACAACTCACCCTTCGCAATCAAATCATTGATCACGTCATAAGCCAAATATGGATAAATCGCTGTTGCACCAAAGCCTAAAATCACGGCAAATTGGTGTGCATCACGTGCAAGGCCAGTTTCTACAATAATGTTGGCATCGGTACGTAAACCGACTTGAATTAAATAATGGTGAATGGCACCGGTTGCCATCAATGCATTGGCAGGTAAATAACCTTGCCTAATTTTCTTATCTGAAAGTACCAATAAAGTTTTACCATCACGAATTGCTTGCGCAGCTTCTTGACAGATACGTGTAATCGCAGCTTGTAAACCTTCCGTTTCGACATAGTTTAAATCGATATCGGCAATTTCATAGCCTGTACGACCCAAAGTACGAATTTGCTGCATTTTTGAATTTGATAGTACTGGGCTTGAAATAATCAAACGATCGGCATGTTCGGCACTTTGTTCAAAGACATTTTGTTCACGGCCTAAACAGGTTTCTAAAGACATCACGATAGATTCACGTAATGGGTCAATAGGTGGATTAGTGACTTGAGCAAACTGCTGACGGAAATAATCAGATACATGGCGAACTTGACGAGACAATACCGCCATTGGCGTATCATCCCCCATAGAACCTACAGCTTCTTGACCACTCTCCGCGATTGGGCGAAGCAGCTGATCACGCTCCTCAAAGGTCACCAAAAACATTTTTTGTGCAGCTTTAAGGTCATCGCCTTTTAAACCTTGATCACATAAGTATTCTTCGAGTTCTGGGCTGCCTTGTACGCGAATTGAGTTCTCACGTAACCATTCACGGTAAGGACGCATTTTTTTCAAATGGTTACTAACATCTTTGGTATCGAGTAATTTACCAGTTAAGGTATCAATCACCAAAATTTGGCCTGGACCGACACGACCTTTAGAAATCACATCTTCAGGCTCATACCCCCATACACCAATTTCAGATGCGAGCGTAATATATCCATTTTTGGTAATCACCCAACGGGCTGGACGTAACCCATTACGATCGAGCATACAAATTGCATGACGACCATCTTGAATTACTAAACCTGCTGGGCCATCCCATGCTTCCATATGCTTTGAGTTAAATTCATAGAATGCACGTAAATCAGCATCTATAGTTTCAACATTTTGCCATGCTGGCGGTACCAACATCCGCAATGCGCGGAATAAATCCATACCACCACCAACTAAAATTTCAAGCATATTATCTAAACTTGAAGAATCTGAGCCAGTACGATTCACAATTGGTTTTAAATCAGCTAAGCCAGGTAATAATGGATTTTCGAATTTTGGTGCACGTGCCATTGCCCAATTACGATTGGCGGTAATGGTATTAATTTCACCATTATGTGCAAGATAACGGAATGGTTGTGCCAAAGGCCAACGCGGTAAAGTATTGGTTGAAAAACGCTGATGAAAAACTACAATATGCGATTCTAAGCGCGGGTCAGCAAGATCTGTATAAAAATCTGCAATCGCCTCAGGCATCATCAAGCCTTTATAGGTAATCACAGTAGAACACAACGTGGTTACATAAAAGGATGCATCATTGGTTAACAGCTGTTCTGCACGACGGCGTGCTAAAAATAACTTACGGTTAAATTCAACCTCTGTGACGCCCATTGGGCAGTTCACAATCACTTGTTCAAAGGCTGGCATAGATTGCAATGCAATCTCACCTAACACATCAACATTGGTAGGAACCACACGCCAAGCTAAAACTTTTAAACCATCGGCTTCAATTTCTTTAGATAAAATTTGTTTTGCATGTGCAGCAATCGCAGGATCTAAGTTTAAGAATACTGTACCTACTGCAAAAATTTCACTCAATGTAATGTCACTGAGTTTTTTTGCTTCCTCACGAAAGAATTTTTTCGGCATCGCTAAAAGCAGGCCACACCCATCTCCAGTTTTACCATCTGCAGCAATACCACCACGGTGCGTCATGCAACTTAAACTGTGCATGGCCGTCTTGACTAAGTCATGACTGGCATCACCCTGCATATGGGCAATTAAACCGAATCCACAGTTATCTTTAAACTCATCAGGTTGATACAAACCTTGAGTGGGAGCTACAGTATTAGGTGATGGCATGTGCATAGCGTACCCTTCTTTCTACAAAGGCCCTTCTGGGCAAAATACATTCGAAATCTCTAAATTACCACTTAATCAGATCCTCAGCATATCTTAAGATAATCACTTTAGAACTATTAAGCTCCAGTGCTCAATCACTTTTAATTGCAAAAATGTTTGGGTATTTCGCACTGATTTAAAGCAAATTGATTCACTAAATTTGCACCAATTAAATTTATCGCTCCAAAATAGGGACAACACACTCAATTAGCACATGATTAAAGCAAAAAATATGCCAGTTTTTATTTTTTCCATCAAATGATTCAAATATAGTTATTTCGACAGTTTAACAATTTACAACTAAAATTTTAGGCCCGACCAATCGCACTATTATTGTGCGGTATTTTATTTTTATAACCCAAATCGCTCCATTTTAGAACCACAAATTAGTTAAATGGATCACTTATTTCTCGTTGGGTCGATTTTTTCTCAGGCGTTGCATTATTTTCTTTCACTTTGTCAGGCACGCTTAGCGCGGAATGTGATTTTTGAACATCAACAACATTGCCTTGTTGGTCTTTGCGTGTAATCGTCGTCTGCGTGGTCGCATTGACAGCATCATTATTAGTTGCTTTCACGGTAGGCTTTGGTGGGATGATGGAGGTTTCATCTAATATAGGTAATGCAGCGGCTTTCAGCTTTACTGCATAAAGCTTATTATTCCCTTGCAACTCTTCTGAACCTAAGTCATTAATTAAGTCTATATATTGCCCAAATTGTATAGGTTTTGGCTGGATTGATGCTGGTAGCATAATTTTCAACTGAGATAATTGTGCTTTAGCCGCATCTTCATGATTAAAGACACCATAAGCAACCACATATTGTTCAGATTGATTCTCCCCGCTTAAGCGGAAATAAATCAAATTTTTTCGATCAGGCTGTTTCAGCAGAAATGATTTAATTACATCTTCTTTATTGGCTCTGAACAGCTCAACCGTCCAGTTTTTCTGATTTTCTTGAATAAACTTTGTACCACGAAACTCAGTTTCGTGATTCCCGGAAGTAATGACGCGTGTTGTTAACTCTAATGGTCGAACCTCATCCATCAAACTACCTAAATGTGCAGTTGCAGCCACTTTTTCAGGCTGAATCTGAACTTGATTTTCCTCAATAGGATTTTCAACCGTGACTAAATCTTTCGTATCAGTCATCACCCAAAAAATCAGAGCGAAAAATAGGCATAGTAAACCACCAATCAACCAAATATATTGTCGAATTTTTTGCCAATTTAGTCGAGTTGCTGTCATGCCCATCCCTATTTTCAATTATTTCTGATTCTCAAGAATCGTTTGCTTCATCAATTCCACATCAAAGTCTTTGGTAATAATGGCCTGACCCAATTGTTTCAGCAAGACCAATCGTAATTGACCATTCAGTACTTTTTTATCATGTGACATATATGCTAAAAATTCTGCCAGTGGAATTTCTGGACATGCTACAGGCAAATTTGCACGTTGAATAATTTTTTTTGTACGTTCTAAATCAGCTGTGCTGATCCAACCCATACGCTGTGATAAATCTGCGGCCATCACCATACCTGTTGCAACAGCTTCACCGTGCAGCCACACGCCATATCCCATATAGGATTCAATAGCATGACCAAATGTATGACCTAAATTAAGTAAGGCACGCTCACCTTGCTCTTTTTCATCGTTCGCTACAATGCGGGCTTTATGTGCACAAGAACGATAAACCGCTTCAGCCAATAACTCCGAATCACCGGCAACCAAGTTATCCATATGCGCTTCGAGCCAAACCAAAAAATCGACATCAGCCAATAGTGCATATTTAATTACTTCAGCTAAACCTGCAGAAAGTTCACGTGCTGGTAATGTTTTTAATTGTGCCATATCTGCTAAAACCACTTGGGGTTGCTGAAATGCACCAATCATATTTTTACCCAACGGATGGTTAATTCCCGTTTTACCACCAACACTAGAATCCACTTGTGATAACAGAGTCGTCGGTACCTGAATAAAATAGACACCACGTTGAAAACATGCCGATGCAAAACCAGCCATATCGCCAATCACACCACCACCGAGTGCTAAAACAGTACAATCTCGGTTATATCCAGCTTCAAGCAAGGCATCGAAAATTAAAGTTAAATGCGTAATATTTTTATATTGTTCACCATCAGGTAAAACACAGACCGCAACTTTTTTTCCGAGCTGCTCAATCGCGGCAACATAATGATCCAAATACAAAGGTTGAACCGTTGTATTGGTGACGATCATCACCTGTTGACCATGAATATAAGGCTCGAGTAATTGCTGTGGATTTAAATGACTACCAATAAAAATTGGATAACGGCGATCGCCAAGTTCAACATGTAAAGTTTGCATTCAATTTCGTACCCATAAAACTATTATTCAACGTCATGTTTTGACACGATGAGTTGTAAAATATGCTGTGCTAAATCTCGTGCAGCACCTTGATTCGTTTCAATCACATAATGTGCAACTTCACGATAAAAAGGATCTCTCACACGGAGTAAATCTCTCAGTTTTTGCTCTGGATTTGCGACCTGTAAAAGTGGACGATTTTTATCACGATAGGTGCGTTGTAATTGAATCTCGACAGGAGTGTACAAATAAATCACGATACCACGTTGTTTTAAATATTCTCGATTTAAGGCTTGAGTAACAGCACCACCACCCGTTGCGATGACTAAATTTTTTTTTGTTGTTAATTCATCAATGACCATCGACTCACGACTACGAAACCCTTGCTCCCCTTCCTTTTCAAAAATCCAAGGAATTGTAGCTCCAGTTTTTCGCTCAATCTCATGATCACTGTCTAGAAATTCACGCCCCAAAAGATCAGCAAGATGCCGACCAACAGTAGTTTTTCCCGCTCCCATGGGCCCTACCAAATATATATTTGGTAGGGTATTAAACTCTTTGCTTGGCAAGGAGTCACCTATTGAATTGCTTTCATTGCACCTATATTAATGATTTCTCGATTGTGTGTCATTAACAATTCTAGGTGTAACAAAGATTAATAGTTCACGTTTGTTTTCCAGTTTAGTATCTTTTCGGAATAAACGCCCTACATAAGGAAGATCTCCGAAAAATGGAACTTTAGTCTGTTTATTTGCAGTTTCCTGCTCAAAAATTCCACCTAGCACCACAGTTTCGCCATTATCAACCAACACATTGGTATTAATTTCATTTTTATTTAAAATGATTTCACCATTTGGTGCAACTCCGCCCCGAGAGTCACTGGTAATATTCAACTGCATTTGTACTTTACCATCTGGGGTAATACTTGGTGTCACATCTAAACTCAATAAGGCTTGTTTAAATGAGGTCGTTGCTGTTGAGCCAGCAGCAGAATTTGTGGTAGTTTGATACGGAATTTCTTGACCTGATGCCACTTTGGCCTGCTGTTTATCTGCTGTCAGCACCTTAGGAGTCGAAATTACTTCACCATAGCCATCAGCTTGTAAGGCTGAGAGTTCTAGATCAAGCATAAAATCAGAAAGACTAATTAGACCAAAGGCAATTTTACTTGCACCTGCACCCGTTACCCCTAAATCAACATTCAAGTTATCTGGTCGAGTAATGGTATATTTACCTTTATCATCAGGTGTTTTTAAATCCCATAAAGTTGTATCACTGCCACCGACTAACAAATCATTATTACGGGTAATCCCTTGCGATAAAATCCCCCACTTAACTCCCATCTCTTTGGTAAAGTCAGTGGTTGCACGAACAATGCGAGCTTCAATCATTACCTGCTTGACAGATACATCCAATAAATCAATCATCTTACGAATTTGATCAATTTTTTGTGCGGTATCATTAAGAATCAAAGTATTGGTTCGTGGATCAACTGAAATTGTACCTCGAGGACTCAACAAACTTCCAACACTATCACCTAATGGATCTGATGAGTTATTACCACTAGTACTTGATGATGAACTACCTGAATTTCTTCCCTGAGTAATCAACTTCTCAATATCTATTGCTTTGGCATAATTGAGTTGAATATACTCCGTTTGTAGTGGGGCAAGCTTAACACTTTGTGCAATCGCTTTTGCTGCCTCTTCTTCAGATTTAATCAACTCAGAAACAGGTGCAATCCAAATCACGCTACCATTGCGCCGTTTATCTAAGTTTTTCGTTTTTAAAATAATATCTAAGGCTTGATCCCAAGGCACATCTTTCAAACGCAATGTAATATTACCTTGTACGGTATCGGCAGCAACCATATTGATACCCGTAAAGTCTGCAAGTAGTTGCAATACACGGCGTACTTCAATATCTTGGAAATCTAATGAGATTTTCTTCCCAGTATAAGTATTTGCAGATTGTGGGTTTTTTAAACCTTTTCTCTCTTCTGGTTTTTTTAAGCTGACAGTCAATTTATTTTCAGCCTGATACGCCATATATTCATAGCTACCAGCCGACTGAATGGTAATTACACCATTTTGACCCTCATTATATGCATCAATACTTGCAACGGGTGTCGCAAAATCATTTACATTCAAACGGCGTGCTAAATGTGCAGGAATTTTAGTCCCCAACATACGAATAACAACTTTACTCCCCTGCTGCTGTACATCAACCGGCGTATTGGTTCCAAGTAAATCTACAATGATTTGCCCTTCACCAGATTTTCCACGTTGAAAGCCAATATTTGAAACCCCTTGGCTTTGCTGGCTAACAGTCGGAGCTAAATTAGGTAATGCTGTCGCTTGACGCGCATTATTTATTTTCAGAATAAATGTATTTCCTTCAACACGTGTTGTGAAAGCGCCACTATTCTTTAAGTTGACAGTTAATCGAGCACGTTGTTCATCTGACGCAACGTCAATCGTTGATGCCTCTTCACTAGAAACAGCAATTGTTTTTTGGCTTAACGATTGACTGGCTTTATCAAAATCTAAAATTAAACGTGCAGGACTCTCGAGTTGATAGGCTTGTGGTTGAGGAGGTAAACCATTAAACATGACTCGAATTTCAGTTCCTTGCCCAGGGATTTGCATAGGAACGACATTAGTCATCTGTGTTTGAGCTGCTGTAACTTGCATAATCGCAATAGATACTGCTGCCATCGAAAATTGACGAATATTCGTATTCATAAACTTGCCATCCCCACCAAAGATTTTTTCCAAACTATTTTTCATTGTTATTCCTTAATTTAATCAGTCCACTGGCCCAATAAGAATTAAACTTCTTGGTCTTTCGATATAACCATCTCGACCATCAGGCACAATTTCAATTAGATCAATTTGAGTCGGAGTAATATTAACAATCCGTCCTTGGTTTATCCCCAAATAACTACCAAGTTGTACCCGTTCGATTTCACCATCAGGCGTCGAAATCAGAGCGATGATTTGTCCACCACTACCCTTTATACTGCCTTTAAATGTCAAGGTTTCTAACGCATAACTTTCTAAAGGTTGTGTTTGTCTAGAGAAATTAGGATAAACCCTTTTCCCAGACATTATTTTTAGCTCTTTTGCAATTGAACCAGGTAAAAATGGACTACGAAGTTGCTGAGCCGAATAATTAAAACTTGGTACAGGTGGGAATACAGGTGCTGGTTCAATCGGCAGTGCAGGCTGATTTCGAATATTGGCCATTTCTTGATTGACAGCATCAATCCGTGAATCACAGCCGACCAATACAAACCCCAAAGCGATCACAGTCGCAATTTTTAATCCTTTCATTATTTATGCCCCCCTGACTGACTTGCAGCGGCTTGTGCATCTGGATTACTTGCTTCATCAGCCCCAATATAACGATAAGTTTTTGCATTTAACTTATAATCAATTACTGGAATATCCGTTTTTTTATCTTTATTGGCAGTTCCCGTAATTTCAAAATCATGTAGCGTTACAATGCGTGGTAAGGCCGCAATACTACTGACGAAGCTACCAAAAGAATGATAATCACCCGTTGCTTCAATTGAGATCGGTTGCTCGATAAAGAACTCTTGTCTGACTTCATTTTCTAAACGAATGTTCTTAAATTTCAACCCGGAACTCACACCAGTTACGTTAATATCTTCAACTAAACTTGGAATTTCAGTTTCTTTTGGCAACTGCTCTAGTTGCTGGGTAAAATTCGCTTCCATTTGCTGTAATTGAGCTTGATATTGCTGCAAGTTACGCAATTTAGAATCTTTTTCTTTAAATTCATTTAATAAACTTTGTTCTTGTGCTTGTGCAGCATCAATACTATCTAGCTTTGGTTTTATCGCTAAAAAATAACCAATGACACATATGACAAAAAATGCAAATAACCAACAGGTAATTTTGACCGAAATTGGCCAACTCCCAAAATTATTCATATCTAAAGTATTAAACTGTTGAAAAAACTTTTCAACGGTCATTTTCCGTTTCTTCGCAACTACTTGCTCTGAATCAAGTTGATCTAATTCTTCACGGCTCATTTCACAACCTCCGCCTTCGTTTTAGGTGCACTATCATCTTCTGCAGGTATTGCAACTTCCCCAAGATCTACACTGACGACAAAGCTTCCATAAGTTTCTTCAACTCTTGGAACAACTGAGCTATTCCCTTTATTTTTATTTTCTTCTGCAGCGATAAAAGAATTCATAAATGCATTTCTATACCACTCAGAAGCCTCTAAACCTCTCAGTAATTCAGCAACGGTATTCGGGCTTTCTGCCTTACCTTCAAGGGTAAATTTATTGCCCACGCGGCTAAACTTAGTGATGTACATCGTGGTTGGCACAACACGTACTAATTCATCCACTAAACGAACGGTGACAGGTCGTTGACCTTGCAAACCTTGAATCAACTTCATTCGTTCAATAACTGCGTTTCTACGTTCTTGTAAGCCATCTAACGTTTTTAATTGAGTATCTAAATTTTGATTGGTACTAATGATTAATTGATTGGCTTGTTCTTGATCTTCTAATTGATGATCATAATAAAACCAGGCCAATACAACAGCTACTAATCCCAGCAACGCTGTTGCAATACATACTGCAATAAATTGCTTCTTTTTTTGTTCTCTTAGCTCATCACGCCAAGGGAGTAAGTTAATCTTTGCCATTAATCAAAACTCCTCAAGGCTAAGCCACATGCAACCATTAAAGAAGGTGCATCATTTTCTATTTTTTTAAGGTCAATTTGTGGTGAAAAACCCATTTGTAAAAATGGATTAGCAACGGTCACCCGATAACCTAATTTTTGCTGTAATAATTTTGCTAGACCTGGAATATTTGCGTTACCACCAGCAAGTAAAATATGATCTACTTCGTTGAATTGGGAGGAAGAAAAGAAAAATTGTAAAGATCGAGCAGCTTGTTGAACTACTGCCTCTAAAAAGGGTATTAAAACTTCTGTTTCAAAATCATCTGGTAAAGTACGGTCTTTTTTAGCACGTCCAGCTTCCTCATAGGATAAGCCATAACGATTTTGTACATCTTGGGTTAGCTGTTTTCCACCAAAAACTTGTTCGCGGGTATAAATAATTTTACCCTTTTGCATAACTGATAAAGTAGTCATAGTATGACCAATATCTAGAATGCCAACGACATTAACACCAATAGGCAAAGTATCTGAAAACACTTCAAATGCGCGTTCTAAAGCATAGCTTTCGACATCCGCAATCTTTGGTGTTAATCCTACAATTTCCAAAACTTCTACTCTAGACTCAACATTTTCTGTTTTGGTCGCAACCAGAAGAACATTGACTCGATTTGAATTCGCCAATCGCTCTGGCAAGACTTCAAAATCAAGACTCACTTCATCTAAAGGAAAAGGAATATACTGCTCGGCATCCATACGAATTTGAACTTCACGTTCTTCATCACTCATATCAGCATCCATCTCGATCACTTTATGAATGACCATAGATGTTGGTACAGCTAAGGCAACATTATGCGATTGTGGATTCGCAAGATTCAGTGCACGCTCTAAAGCATCTGCAACTGGTTCTGGATTTAAAATATTTTTTTCGACTACACTTCCTTCTAATAATGGGCTCAAGCCATAACTTTCTACCCAATAGCGACCGTTTTTAACAGAGAGTTCCAACAACTTTACAGAAGTAGAACTAATATCTACTCCTATTAACCCCTTATTTGGCTTACGATATAGTCTAAGCACCATAAAATTCCTATTATTTTTTTATCCCCAATAACAATACAAACTAAATAGGATAAGTCTTAATTTTTTAACAGATACAATATCCCATCTAACAATCCGTCAAATGAAAAGCTATACTGACCATTAATTAGTTTGCCATTAGCTCTTATTAAAACTTACTTGTTATGAAAAAGCTATCTCGTTTAGGTTATATTCATCCCTTTTTTTTGCTGATTATTATTACCTTAATCGCAATACCCATGGGCTTCTATGGCATGTATCTCTATATTGCCCCATCCTTGCCAGAAATGAGCGCTTTGAAAAAAGCGCCATTACTAAAACCGTTGCAAGTTTATACTGCCGACAACCAACTTATTGCAGAATATGGTGGCAAACTTTCTGTGCCGGTTGAATATAATCAAATTCCGCCAACTTTTATCCATGCTTTTTTAGCTGCTGAAGATTCTTCATTTTTTGAGCACAGTGGGATTAGTTTTAAAGGCTTAGGACGAGCAGTAAGTGAAAGTGTTACTGGCTCAAATGTACAAACTGGTGGCTCAACCATCACTATGCAAGTTGCGAAAAACTATTATTTATCTTCTGAACGAACATTAAAACGAAAATTAACAGAAGTTTTTCTTGCCCGTAAAATTGAACAAAACTTATCCAAAGAAGATATTTTAACGCTATATGTCAATAAAATTTTCTTAGGTAAAAATGCCTATGGCATCGCTGCTGCTGCAAAAATTTATTATGACCGAAATCTAGACCAACTCAGTACAGCTCAAATGGCAATGATTGCGGGTTTACCTAAAGCACCCTCAAAATACAATCCTGTTGTAAATCCTGAACGGGCTTTAGAACGTCGTAATTGGATTTTAGGTCGCATGTTACAATTAGGTTATATCAATCAGACAGAATACCAAAAGGCTGTTGCTGAACCAGTTAGCTTAAATATGCCTGACAGAGGGGTAAGCAATAAGTATCCGTATGTTGGCGAAATGGTACGTTCGGAGTTGGTTGAAAAGTTTGGGGAACTCGCAGTTGATTCTGGTTATAAAGTCTATACAACCATCGATAGCAAACGCCAAGCATATGCTGAGGACTCAGTACAAAAAGGCTTAGAAGAATATGATCGTCGGCATGGTTGGCGTGGTGCTGAAGCGCATGATAAACCCTTAAAGCAATTTGTTGCTTATGCCAACACCTACCCTGCCGAAGTAATTAAAATTAATAGCACTAGCTTTGATGCTTTAATGCAAGATGGCTCTAAAATTACAGTGCCTTGGTCAGGTATGTCATGGGCTCGGCCTTACCGTAATGCCAATAGTGTCGGTGAAGCACCCAAAAATGCTGCCCAAATTGTAAAAATCAAAGATATTGTTCGGCTACGTCCGAATCCTGAAAAAACAGCATGGGCATTAGTTCAAGTTCCTAAAGTTCAAGGCCAACTGATTGCCATGAATCCCAATGATGGTGCAATCATTGCTGTAGTTGGTGGCTATAATTTTTATCAATCTAAATTTAACCGAGCACTGCAAGGATGGCGTCAACCTGGATCTACCATTAAGCCCTTTATTTATGCTTTAGCACTGGAAAGAGGCCTAACCCCCTATTCGATGGTGAACGATAGTCCCATCACTATTGGAAAATGGACACCCAAAAATTCAGATGGCCGTTACCTCGGCATGATCCCTCTGCGTCGTGCTTTGTATTTATCTCGAAATACGGTTTCAGTACGTTTATTACAAAGCGTGGGGGTTGAGCGTGCGCGTCAATTACTCATGGATTTCGGGCTTCAAGAGGACCAAATACCACGTAATTTTACGATCGCTTTAGGTACACCACAAGTTTTACCTGTACAAATGGCTACGGGTTATTCAAGTATTGCCAATGGTGGCTATCGTATTCAACCGCACTTCATCACGCGGATTGAAGATGCTTATGGCAAGATCATTTACGAAGCCAATCCTGAATATGCCTGCATTACTTGCATTGGCCAAAAAGATGATGTTGTAGAAGCTAAAAACACAACGACAACGCCAGATGATGAAGTCATTCAATTGACCAATCAAACAGTTACACATAAAAACTCAGACCCTCTCTCTAAAGAAGAGCAAAGTAAATATCGCCAAGCACAGCGTATTTTAAAATCTCAATCCGCATTTGATATGGCCAATATTTTGCATGATGTTATTGTGCATGGTACTGGACGTGCAGCACTAAAAATTGGTCGTGATGATCTCGCTGGAAAAACGGGAACAACCAATGATGCCAAAGATGCTTGGTTTGCTGGTTTTAATGGAAAACTCGTTGCAATTACTTGGGTGGGCTTTGACCAACCAAGTACTTTAGGTCGTCGCGAGTATGGTGGCATTGCAGCTTTACCTGTTTGGGTGAACTTCATGAGTAAATCACTGGAAGGTACACCAGAGTCATGGGTGCGTTTTGATGCAAATGCCAAAGCGCCTATTTCCAGAGAACAGCGAGGACAGCTACAAGCTGAATCTCAGAAAGATAATTATCGTACTTCCCCGCCTTTAGCACGTCCAATTTATCGTCCAGCACCCGTTGCACCTACACGTAATCCATCAAGCGATTTTGATGACTTACTTGATGATGAAAAGGCATTATCGCCATCTAATGTTACGCCACCCACGATGAATCAGAACAATTCAAACTCTCACAAAGACACTAGAGACAATTTAGAAAACCTGATTAATCAAGTGGAATAAAAAATCTAATGCAATAAAAAAAGCCATCTTCTGATGGCTTTTTTTATTGCATATTTATGCATTGAAATCATTTCTTTTTGAAAACATAAATCTGAAAACTAGCCGTTAAATTAAATTGTGCTTGCTGTTCCAAAAGTAAACGTTTTTCAGGCTTAGCTTTGTAAGCATAAGGCGTCATTGCAATTAAGTTTTTTAATTGGATCTGATCTAAAATAAATGTGGAATCAACAACAGTCTGATCCACCAGTTCAAAATTATCTTGTAATTGCTCTACAAATTTATACGGAGTATGTAGCTTCACTTCATCAAACAAAGCTTCACGCATTGCGTACAAATGTTGTGGCGCAGGCGTGACCACCAATAAGTATGCTTTAGGCTTTAACACCCTGAGAATCTCTTGTTGCGGAATTGGACTAAATAAACTACTACAAAGATCAATCGAACTATCTAGAACTGGTAAAGTTGCTCCAGTTCCAACCACCCACGTCACACCTTTATTCAACTTTGCAGCCACTTGTACTGCATTTTTGGCAATATCTACACCAACACATTGCACTACTTTTTGTTGCATAGCATCGGTGTAATAACCCTCACCGCAACCAATATCCAATAAATTTTCAATCCGTAAATCACGAATTTTTTGTATCACAGCCTGTTGTAAAGGTTCATAAAAACCAGCACTTAAAAATTGACGTCGTGCCTCTACAGATTCTGGTGTATCACCTGGGTTTTTACTGTGTTTATGCTGCACTACATGCAAATTCACATAACCTTGTTTTGCTACATCATAACTATGATTGTTTGCACAGCGCCACGTTCGATCCGTTAAGCTCAATGCCTCACGACATACTGGACACATCAACAAATTCATAGTGCTCTCCAAGACTATTGATTCGCGATAAAAAAAGCCGACCCATGTCGACTTTTTCACATCACATTTTCTTAACGCAATTTTAAAGTCATTAGACCTAAAACTACCAGCATAATCGTGATAATCCAAAAACGAATGACCACTTGAGTTTCACGCCAGCCTTTTTTCTCATAATGATGATGTAAAGGTGCCATTAAAAAGACACGCTTATTACGCATACGTAGTGAACCAATCTGTAGGAATACTGAAATAGCCTCAACTACAAAGACCCCCCCCATAATCGCAAACACGATTTCTTGACGTACCATGACCGCAATTGTACCGAGCATCGCGCCTAAGGATAAAGCCCCAACATCCCCCATGAACACCTGAGCAGGATGCGCATTGTACCAAAGGAATGCCAAACCAGCACCAATCATGGCAGCACAAACAATCACAAGCTCAGAAGTATATTTTACATAAGGAATATGTAAATATGTTGCAAAACGAATATCGCCCGCCAAATAAGCAAAGACACCCAAACCAGCAGCAACCAAGACGATTGGCATAATCGCTAAACCATCTAAACCATCAGTCAAATTGACGGCATTGGATGCGCCATTAATCACCAAATAAGTAAAGCAAATAAAACCAATTCCTAAAGGAATCGACGATAATGGGATACTTAAATTTTTAAAGACCGGAATCAACAAATCTAACATATTGGCAGTATGTTCAGGATTTGGCTGCTGTGTGGCAATTACATATAAAGCAATACCTGCACCCAAAGAACCGACTGAAGTCCAAAAGAATTTTTTGCGTGCGGGTAAACCTGCATTATCTTTATAACGAACTTTAATCCAGTCATCTGCCCAACCTACTGCACCAAAAATCACCATCACAGCAAGTACAATCCACACATAGGGATTAGATAAATCTGCCCACAGTAATGTACTGACCCCGATAGAAAGTAGGATTAGAATCCCTCCCATGGTGGGTGTACCCATCTTTTTGGCATGGCTTTCAGGTGCAAATGAACTCACTGCTTGGCCATATTTCAACGTTTGTAATTTACGAATCATGACTGGCCCTAGAGCCCATCCGATTGCCAGCGCAGTTAAGACGCTCAGTAATGCCCGTAAAGACAAGTATCGAACTACCTGAAAAGTGTTGTTATACCCTGCCAAATGTTCAAACAACCATAACAGCATTAAAGTTTCTCCATCAAATCAGCCATCAACGTTTCCATATGGGTATAACGAGAACCTTTGAATAGGAAACTCATGGACTGGGGTTGATGTGTTGCAATTAAATTCATTAAAAGGGGTAAAGCTTGTTCTTGCGTGAGAAAAGCTTGTAATTTTTTCCCATATTGAGTACTTCTGGCACCCTCTTGTATAGCAGGAGAAAACTCCCCCACAGCAACGACAAAATTAATGCCTTGGACAGAAACCAAATCACGACCCAGCATATAATGTTGCTGTGCCGCTGTATTCCCAAGCTCACCAATATCACCAATCACCATCACTTTAATGCCGTCTTGCTGGGCTAACACTTCCGCAGCAGCACGCATTGAAGTCGGGTTAGCGTTATAGGTATCATCAATAAAGACGTAATTGCCTTTTTGGATAAAGTTTAACCGACCTTTAGCACCTTGCGCACTTTCTAGCCCCTGCACAATATCATCCAACGGAATATCGAGTGCCAAAGCAAACGCAGCCGCGGCTTCAGCATTTTGCACATTATGTAAACCGGCAAAAGGTAAATGGACTGAGCGAGCACCTTCTGGTGTATTCAGGGTAAAACGTGCAGATTGAACCAATAACTCAATATCTGTGGCATAAACATCACCATCCTCTCCAAAGCTTAAAACTTTTTGGGTTCTAATGGCTTGTCGAATTGCATCACTAAAATCATCCTGTGCAGGAATAATTGAAGTTCCTGCTGGATCAAGATGCGCATAAATTTCAGATTTTGCATGGCAAATACCATCACG
This sequence comes from Acinetobacter sp. ANC 4648, assembly GCF_002135345.1. Classification (GTDB taxonomy): domain Bacteria; phylum Pseudomonadota; class Gammaproteobacteria; order Pseudomonadales; family Moraxellaceae; genus Acinetobacter. The sequence goes on from NZ_NEGI01000001.1 coordinate 337,135, forward strand.
CCCACCAAACTCACCTAAATGCGCTGTTCCAATATTGAGAATGCCAGCAACATGTGGCTGAACTAAGCTTGAGGTATAGTCAATTTCACCTTGATGACTGGCTCCCAATTCCATGACTGCAAATTGATGTTCTGCACGGAGCTCTAGCAGCATCATTGGAACACCTAAATCATTATTTAAGTTGCCACGAGTAATCAATGTAGGTGCTAATCGAGAAAGAATACTTCCCAGCATTTCTTTGGTCGTGGTTTTGCCACTACTGCCAGTTAAAGCAATCACTTTGAGCTGTGGATTGTGTGCACGACGATAAGCACCTAACTGCCCAAGTGCTAAACGCGTATCGGCAACCACAAGCTGGCAAATATCGGCATCAATAGGTCGACTGACAATCGCAATTTGACAACCTTGGTTCGCAACCTGCTGGATAAACTCATGTGCATCAAAGCGCTCACCTTTGAGTGCTAAAAATGCATCACCGAACTCAGCTTGGCGTGAGTCGGTCAAAATACGTTTAATTTTACCTTGTGGTGCTTGATCTAAGTACCAATACCCTTGAGTCGCTTCAGCAAGTTGCCCTGCTGACCATGGCTCCAAAGGCACAGTACTGGTGGTCGAGGTGTGCATTTATATTCCTACTGAGCGGGATAAGCTGAATGGGGTTGATGGTGTTGTGCATCTATGGCAGCTTGCACTTCAACCACATCGTCAAACCAATGGCGTACACCATCAATTTCTTGATAGTTTTCATGTCCTTTACCAGCAATCACCACAATATCGCCAGACTGTGCATGTTGGACTGCATATTTAATTGCTTCACGACGATCATGTATTTCATGCACATCATGCTGATTAAAATCAACATCACGCTTCATATCGGCAAAAATTTGTTGTGGATCTTCTGTACGTGGATTATCCGATGTAATCATCACTGGATTCGCTTGCTCTAAAGCAGCCTGGATCATGAGTGGACGTTTACCCCGATCACGATCACCACCGCAACCAAAGACTGCCCAAAGTTGATTTTCAACATGGCGCTTTAGCGTTTTTAGCACTTGCGTCAATGCATCTGGCGTATGTGCATAATCGATAACAAATAAACGATCCTGATCCCGAATCACTTGCATCCGTCCTGGTGCACCTTGTAACTGAGGCACAGTTGCAATCAATTGCTCTAAGTCAAAGCCTGCTTGCTCCGCCACAATTAAACTCGCGACTAGATTTTCAATATTAAAATGCCCCAGTAACGGACTTTGAACTTCAAATTCACCCTGAGCCGTTTTTAATCTAAATATTGCACCATTTAAACTATATTGGATTGCAAAGACCTGATAATTCGCTGCTTGACTGGTCGAATAGGTTAATACTTTAGGATGAGCTAGATTATTGCTTGCTGCATCTATCATCACATGCGCATGCTCATCATCAACATTAATTACAGCAACTTCTAAGGATGGGAACTTAAATAAGCGAGATTTAGCCTCAGCATACACTTCAAGCGTCCCGTGATAATCCAGATGATCACGGCTGAGATTACTGTAGGCTGCAATTTCAATATCACAACCCTGTAATCGACCTTGCTCCAAACCATGTGAACTGGCTTCCAGTGCAGTAAATTCAGCACCTTTTTTGGCAAAATCATGCAATAAATTTTGTAAATGTAAAGCATCCAATGTGGTATGTGACGATGCTTCTAAATGAGGTAAAATTCCATTCCCCGTCGTCCCCATCACTGCACACTTTTGATCTTGCAACGTAAGTAATTCAGCTACTAAACGAGTAATCGTAGTTTTACCATTCGTACCTGTCACCGCCAGAATGCGAGTGGCTGTTACCAGATCAGTCGCTTGTAAATAGTGTTTTTGCCATTCACCCATCCGCTGACGGACATCAGGACAAACTAAAACATGATTCAAGGCTAACTCGGTTTCACTAATAACACCCAAAGCACCTTTTTCTAGTGCAGACTGAGCAAATTGCAGTATTTTTTCCGGTTGAGAATAGCTATTTAAAGCAATAAAAATTTGTCCTGCTTGGATATATCGACTATCCAAGCAAAAGCCCTGAAATGGCTCAAACATCCAAGGCAGTGGGTTTTCTAGGTGATAAATATCTTGAAAATGAATCACTACAATCTTCCTACTTGGATACATTTACCGTTTCGAGCGGTTTGTCTAAAGGAACGTTCATTAAACGCAATGATTCTTGCATAATTTTTGCAAATACGGGTGCGGCGACCAAACCACCATAGTATTGGCCACGCGGATTTTCCACTACCACAATAATGGCTAAACGCGGATCGCTAATCGGTGCAACACCTGCAAATAAAGCACGATATTCCGTATTCGAATAACCACGATGGTCAGGCCGTAATTTATGGGCTGTACCGGTTTTACCACCGACACGATAACCTGGAATATTGGCTTGTTTCGCAGTTCCACCAGGCATCGTCACTTGCTCTAACATGAGGAGCACTTCATCCGCAATTTTAGGTGAAAGTACTTGCTCACCTTTCGGCTGTTCTTGCAATTTATACAGACTAAGTGGATTTTTTACCCCATGATTTGCCAACATGGCATAGCCTTGTGCTAATTGCAGCATGGTGGCATTAATACCATAACCATAAGCCATGGTACCGACTTCAGAAACATTCCATTTACTCGGTGGTAAAATTAAACCACCACTTTCACCAGGGAATTTGACCGCAGAACGTTGTCCAAAACCAATACGTTTAAAGAAGGTTGGTAAGGTTGAATATGGCATCGATAAAGCTATTTTCGCAGAACCGACGTTAGAAGATTTAATGATGACACCCGTGACGGTTAGTGAACCATAATTATGAGTATCACGAATCGTATGATTACCAATGCGCATTGAGCCAGGGCTGGTATTCACCACCGTATTTGGAGTGTATTTACCACTTTCCAGACCAGCTGAGATGGTAAACGGCTTCATGGTCGAGCCAGGTTCAAACATATCAATCGCACCACGATTTCGCATGGCATCTTTATTTTGCAACCCATTTTTATCATTTGGGTTGTACGATGGCCAACTCGCCATCGCTAAAATTTCACCCGTTTTCACATCAACTGCAATCGAAGAAGCCGAGCGCGCATTATTTGCGACCCCTACAGCTGTCAATTCACGATACATAATATATTGCAGCCGTGAATCGATACTGAGGGTCATATTTTCACCCGCAGTCACTTCCTTTACTACTTCAGGAACTTTAACGCGATTACCATGTTTATCACGAGAAATTTTTTGTTCGCCATCCTCTCCCGCCAATTGTTTATTGAGCTGCATTTCCAGCCCTTCAATGCCAGAACCTTCACTATTGGTTAAACCTATAATTTGTGCATTCGGTTGCGGCTGCGGGTAATAGCGTTTATAGGTTTTTTCGGCATATACGCCTGCAAATTTACGTTTTACAATTAAATCTGACTGCGGTGGCGGTACTTCTTTTTTTAAGACTAGATAACGTGAGCGCGGACGATCATTCAGCTTCTTTTTCAAATCTGCACGATCAATTCCAACAGCATCTGCCAGTTCATCCAGATTTAAATTTTCATCCGGTAATTGACGTTTTAATTTACGGCTATGCGGTTCTTGCTTTAACGCTTCTGTTATTTTTACAAATTCGTGCTGGGTTTCAAAATATTCACGTGGATCGATCACCACTTTCATAATCGGTGTGCTAATCGCTAAAGGTACGCCATGGCGATCACTGATCACCCCACGCATTGCTTTGATTTTTTCACTTCTTAGAATATTGGCATTGGCTTTATTTTGCAAAAAATCTTTATTCACAACCTGCACATAAAATGCACGCGCCACCAGCAGGACAAAGCACAATAACACAATGCCCCACATTAAATAAAAACGCCACATTTCTACAGCAATAGTCGATTTTTCTGTAATTGACTGCTGTTTTTTGCGTGGTTGTCGTGTTGGTTTTATTTGCTTATCTGCCATACAGCATGCCTTATTTCTTTTGCTCTGGTTCAGTGGGTAATGAAATGACAACCGTTTGTGCAGCTGGCGGAGAATACATTCTTAATTGTGTCACCGCGCGTGTTCCTATCTGCGCAGTTGCACCAAAGGTTTGCTGTTCAATTAACAATCGCCCCCATTCTGCATTAATATCTTCACGTTCACGCATATAAGAATTTAAATCACGAAAATCATGGCGGTATGAAAAAACCTGCAATACCACCATAAAGGCACTCACCAAAGCGACTCCAACCAAAAAAGTATAAACCAGTGTTTTTTTAACCACCAACTTATTACTTTTCTTGTCTATGTTTTTTTCTATGCTTTCTTCTTTCATTCTTCGCCTTTAGGTTCTAAGCGTTCAGCAACTCTCAGCCATGCACTTCGTGAACGAGGATTTTGTTTCACTTCAGACTCACTGGCACGAATGCGATCTATTTTTTTCAGTCGACGCGTATCTTCTCTTTGTTGTGGCATTCCCCAACTGGTATCTTCACCCAAGGTAGACTCTTTTTGAATAAATTGCTTAATAATACGATCTTCCAGTGAATGGAAACTAATCACAGCCAAACGTGCATGTGCTTTTAACAAATCGACTGCTTGTGGTAAAAAAACATGCACATCATCAAGTTCTTTGTTAATTTCAATACGAATCGCCTGAAAGGTGCGTGTCGCAGCATGTTTATTTTTTTCCCATTTTGGATGAGCAACTTTGACAATCTCGGCCAATTGCGCAGTGGTTTCAATATACCCTGCTTTTTTAATCGCTTTGGCAATACGACGACTATAACGCTCTTCACCATATTGAAAAATTACATTCGCCAGATGTTCTTCATCTACATTCACTAACCATTCAGCTGCGGTCTGTCCCTGTGAATTATCCATACGCATGTCTAAAGGTCCATCTTTCATGAAACTGAAACCACGTTCGGCCTGATCCAATTGCGGTGATGAAACGCCTAAATCAGCCATAATTCCATCAACTTGATAAATACCCAATTGATTCATTTCTTGTTGTAAATCTGCAAAGCTAGCATGAATGATTTTAAATCGAGGATCTTCTTGTTCTAATTGAGCCGCGACTTCCAAGGCTTGAGGATCTTTATCGAATGCATAAACACGCGCATTCGCATCTAGCTTTGAAAGCAATAAACGGGTATGCCCACCACGTCCAAATGTCCCATCAATATAAATTCCTGTATCGCGATCTGCCAGTAAAGCAGCAACAGTTTCATGTAGTAATACAGAAATATGAGACATAAGTTAAAATTCAGTTCAATCAAAAAATGTAACTGAGTATTATCACCTTGTTTTATCAAAGCTCCAAATGACTTTTTGTAGGGAAATATTACTTTTCATAGAGAAAACCGTTTTACACGTCTAAATACAGTAAAAAAGCCTCTAATCAGAGGCTTTTTTAGGTTTCAAATTCAAATTAACGCTTATCGTTATAAATTTGATCAAAAACACCACCATTTACAAAATGTGTTTGCTGGGCCTTTGACCAACCACCAAAGACTTCATCAATGGTAAAGGTTTTTAACTTTGGAAATTGTGCTGAATATTTCGCAAGAACTTGTGCATTGCGCGGACGGTAGAAATGTTTTGCCGCCATATCCTGACCTAAAGGCGAATATAAATAATTAATATAACCTTTTGCTAACCACTGATTTCCATTCTTATCGACCGTTTTATCCACAATGGCAACAGAAGGTTCAGTCAAAATCGACATTGAAGGATAAACAATATCAAACTTATTGCCTAAGCTCTTCTTGCTGATCATCGCCTCATTTTCCCACGTCAACAACACATCACCCATGCCACGTTCAGCAAAAGTTGTCATAGACGCACGTGCAGCAGGATCCATCACTTTGACGTTATGGTACATTTTAGATACGAATTCGCGCGCTTTGGCATCATTTCCACCTGGTTGCTTCAGTGCATAGCCCCAAGCCGATAGATAAATCCAACGTGGTAAACCACCCGTTTTTGGATTTGGCGTAATAATTTGTACACCCGGTTTGATTAAATCCGACCAATCTTTAATTTGCTTAGGATTACCTTTGCGAACCATAAACACGATGGTTGAAGTATAGGGTGCAGAATTATAAGGAAACTCTTTTTGCCAACCAGGATTAATTTGACCTGATTTTACAATCTCATCAATATCATTCGCTAATGCCAGTGTCACCACATCGCCTTTTAAACCATCGACGACTGCACGGGCTTGCTTGCCTGAACCACCATGTGATTGTTTAAATTGCACATCAATACCAGTACGTTGTTTCCAATAAGCACCAAATGACTTATTAAATTCGTCATAAAACTCACGTGTCGCATCATAAGATACATTCAAAAACTCACGGTCAGCCGCTTGTACAGATGTTGTGCTGAGCACAAAACCTGAAACAAGTACTGCCGCACTTAATATCGCTTTAAAATTGATTTTCATTGCAACACAAATATATGATTTTAATTAGGTTAAATATATAAAATATGCTCCTAAACATCAATTCAATAATTTTTAATTTCAGTTTTGTATTACAGAAAAAATATCATAATTCACTGTTTATTTTACAAAAATGCTATGATTTCACCTTATTTCAATTTTATACATTTTTATGCTTTATTTATGAAAAAAAAGAATAACAAGTTGTGTGTGTTTTGCCTTTTAACAAGCAATCAAACTTATTTTTCAGCAGAAATTTGATCATAAATCGCACCATTCACAAAGTGTGTTTTCTGTGCTTTTGCCCAGCCACCAAAAACATCATTAATGGTAAAAAGTTTTATTTTTGGAAATTTAGCCGAATATTTAGCTGCAACCTGTGGATTTCGCGGTCTAAAATTATACTTTGCCGCTAATTCTTGACCTAAAGGTGAATATAAATAATTCAAATATCCTTTAGCCAGATTACGATTTCCATCTTTATCTACAGTCTTATCTACAATTGCGACCGATGGCTCTGCAAGAATTGAAATAGATGGATAAATGACCTGATATTTGTCCTTATCTGGGCCTTGAGTTGCCAATAAAGCTTCATTTTCCCAAGATAATAAAACATCCCCAATATTACGTTCTGCAAATGTGGTTAAAGAGCCGCGAGCACCTGAATCTAAAACTTTGACATTTTTATATAATTTTTTGACCAATTCACGTGCCTTAGCATCCGTACCGCCATTTTGCTTTAATGCATATCCCCATGCAGATAGATAAATCCAACGTGGAGCACCTCCTGTTTTAGGATTGGGTGTAATAATTTCTACCCCATTTTTAGTCAAATCATTCCAATCCTTAATGTTTTTAGGATTTCCTTTACGAACAAGGAAAACAATCGTGGATGTATAAGGAGCTGAGTTATTTGGAAACTCTTTTTGCCAATTTGGATTAATTAAACCAGCATTCACAATTTCATCAATATCATTAGCTAATGCCAGTGTCACAACATCTGCCTGTAAACCATCGACAACTGAACGTGCCTGTTTACCAGAACCACCATGTGATTGCTTAAATTCAACTTCTTGTCCTGTTCGCTTTTTCCAAAACTCACCAAAGCTTTTATTATATTCTTGATAAAATTCACGGGTTGGATCATAAGAAACGTTTAAAAATTCTTTTGCAGCATAACTATTTACGCTCCATAACCCCATCAGACCAATAAAAGTAACTAAAATATTTTTGTTCATTATCGTGTACTATTTTTGAATAATTGAAATGCACTTTAATTTTATTTTTTTAAATACTCAATCTTATCAATATAAAAATAAATGCTTATAAAATCATTATTTTAGATATTAAAAAACCTATAATACTTAGCACTAAATTTTCTAAAAACGAACAAATAATGCTTTATTACCACTCCCCTTCACGATATCTTCATACTTATTTGCTACAAATGTAAAAATCATAAGATTAATGACAAAAAGCAAACCTCGAGTTTGAAATTTGCATTAATTTGTAAAGGAATGTGATGCAGTTGTAGTTTTTATTATTGTTTAAGGTTATTATTTAGCCAAGAATTTAATAAAACAAAAATGACTAGCCTTGGGGTATTTTAAAATGAAGATACAAGTGCATAAAGTGATTGGATTAAGTCTGTGCTTGACTTGCTTTGCACCAATAAGCCAAGCAGCAGTAATTAAAGATAGCCATAAACAACTGCTTTCATCAGTGATAACTGAAAAGCAATCACCGATTGAAAAAGCACTGGCTCAACAAAAACGTGGTGACAACAAACTCGTTTCGGACAATGATCAGCTTAAAGTCCTCACCGCGATCAACAAAGCACCGACCCAGAATTTTTTAGCAGCACAACACCAACGTTTCTCTCGTTTTGTACAAGCACTGTTTCAACCACATGGTTCATAGAAGTATTGTATAAAATTCTTTTCTCCAAGAGAATTTAAAAGCTCAATCGTTTATTGGTCAATTAACCCTTAAGCGTTTGGGCTTTTTCGTTATAATAGATCAAATTTATATTTTGAATAATATTTGACTATGACTGTCCGTACTCGTATTGCTCCTTCTCCTACTGGTTTTCCCCACGTAGGTACTGCGTATATCGCATTGTTTAACTTATGTTTTGCGAAACAGCATGGTGGAGAATTTATTCTTCGTATTGAAGATACTGACCAACTTCGTTCTACCCCTGAATCTGAAAAAATGATTTTAGATTCATTACGTTGGTTAGGTCTGAACTGGTCCGAAGGGCCTGATATTGGCGGACCACACGCACCATATCGCCAATCAGAGCGTATGGATATTTATAAAAATTATGCCTTAGAACTCATTAAAAAAGGCCATGCTTTTTACTGCTTCGCCAGCGCTGAAGAATTAGATCAAATGCGTGTGGAACAACAAGCGCGTGGCGAAAACCCACGTTATGACGGACGTGGGTTATTACTTTCGGCTGAAGAGGTACAACGTCGCCTTGCCGCAGGTGAGGCTCATGTCATCCGAATGAAAGTGCCTACCGAAGGCACTTGTAAATTTGATGACATGCTGCGTGGCGAAGTGGAAATTCCATGGGCGCAAGTTGATATGCAAATTTTGTTAAAAACAGATGGTTTACCAACTTACCATTTGGCAAACGTAGTAGATGACCATTTAATGCAAATCACACATGTGATTCGTGGGGAAGAATGGATTCCATCTGCACCTAAACATCAATTATTGTATCAATACTTTGGCTGGGAAATGCCTGTGCTATGCCACATGCCATTGTTGCGTAACCCCGATAAATCAAAACTATCTAAACGCAAAAATCCAACCTCAATTAACTATTACAAAGATATTGGGGTACTGCCAGAAGCATTATTGAACTATCTCGGTCGTATGGGATGGTCAATGCCAGATGAGCGTGAAAAATTTGCTTTGACTGAAATGATTGAACATTTTGACATCACGCGTGTCTCATTGGGTGGCCCAATCTTTGATGTAGAAAAACTCAACTGGCTGAATGGCCAATGGATTAAAGCACTTTCTCCAGCAGAATTATTAAATACCTTATTGGCTTGGAAAGCAGACCGTAAAACATTAGAGGACATTGCCGCTGCAATACAACCTCGAATTAACTTACTCTCTGAAGCCGTAAATTGGGCAAGTTTTTACTTCAACCAATTCCCACAACTTTCTAAAGAACAATTTGCAAGTAAAAAACTCAGTGAAGAACAAGTTCGTCAGAGCTTACAGTTTGCCATTTGGCGTTTAGAAAGCTTATTTGCGTGGAATAACGAGACAGTTAGCCAAACATTAATGGACTTAGCCAGCCAAATGGACATTAAGCTGCGTGATTTCATGCCAAGCTTCTTTATTGCAATTGCCGGTTCGACCAGTTCAACCCCGGTAATGCAATCGATGGTAACCATTGGTCCAGATTTAACCTTCGCTCGTTTACGTCATGCACTTGAAATTGTCGGCGGCCCGAGTAAAAAAGAAGCGAAAAATTGGGAAAAACTCAATGAAAGCTTAAAATTGCCGAAAAATGATGCAGTTGATGACGTTTAATTAATTTTATTATTGACGTGTGAGCGGAATATCCCTAATATGGCGCTCACACAGACTGGGGTTATAGCTCAGTTGGTAGAGCGCTACAATGGCATTGTAGAGGTCAGGAGTTCGATCCTCCTTGACTCCACCAAGTTATTAGTTTTACCTGTGTTGCCTCGATATGTCCCTATCGTCTAGAGGCCTAGGACATCGCCCTTTCACGGCGGTAACCGGGGTTCGAATCCCCGTAGGGACGCCAAATTCAAAAAAGCCACTGACACATTCAGTGGCTTTTTTATTGCTTTAAATTTTAGATTTAGACCACATTGTTATAGAATTACATCAAAAAGATCTGTGGAGTTGTCATGCAATACCAATGTCCAAAATGCCAAAGTCGTAAAATTTTACCAGTTGCAAGTGCCAGTGAACCAGCTATACGCCCTGTTGTGCCGAAAAGCCTTGTTTTTTTAATCCCATCACTGTTTATACTTTTACTCTTAGTCATTATCAGTATAGCGATGTGGATTTTTGGTAATGGTGCGGGTCAAACTTTGCAAATTGCTACAGTCATTATCTTTATGATCAGTGCCATTGCTGGTGTATTGTTTTGGCGTGATCTACCTGATTTTAAAATTTCCATGCAATCTTTCATGCAAGCCAACAAAGAATGGAAATGTCGTGATTGTGATCACCAATGGAAAATCTAAACTAGTATTATCTTAAGATTTAAATTTGCATCAACTTAATGTTGATGCAAAGACTCATCATCGAGATTAGCACTCGGTTGTTTAGAATGCTGATATGCCATACATTGATCATCTTCAATCTGCAAGGTGACTTCCGCAATCCCATGCTGATGCACCAACATTTCCATCGCATCTTCATATAAAGCTTTCCAATCTGCACAAGGTGCGAGTAAATGCACAGTCAAATGTACATTTTTCGAGGTGATTGCCCAGACTTTAAGCTGATGAATACCTTCCACACCGTCTAATGCCAATAAATCATCACGTAATTTTTCAATATCAATCTCTTCAGGCACACCTTCCAATAGTATGTTAATACTTTGTTTGAGTAACACCCATGTTCTAGGTAACACCCAAAAGCCAATCAATACTGCAATAATTGTATCGACCCACATCCAGCCCGTAAAATAGATGACTGTTGCACCAATAATGACACCGACCGAACCTACTGCATCACTTAAGACTTCTAAATAAGCACCCTTCACATTCAAGCTATCTTGTGAACTTGAAAATAGAATCTTCATTGAAATCAAATTAATGACTAAACCAATAATGGCCACAACCATCATGCCAATACTTTGAATTTCTGGTGGGTGACTAAAGCGCTGATATGCTTCATATAGAATATAAATTGCGACTACGAATAACATTATGGCATTAAACAGCGCGGCTAAAATCTCAAAGCGCTGATAGCCAAAAGTTCGCTTATTGTCGGCAGGTAATTTACCTATTTTAATAGCGACGAGAGCAATAGCCAGCGCCGCAGCATCGGTAAACATATGCGCAGCATCAGACAGCAAGGCTAAACTTTGTGTTACAAAACCAGCAACAATTTCAATAATTAAAAATGTGCTTGTGAGCACCAGAGCAAAAGTCAACTTTTTAGCATTACCTGCTGTAACAACTGCATGACTATGTTCATGCCCATGCTGTCCACTCATCTGTAGACTCCTTATTTTTGTTAAAGATGAATCTGCATTTGGTACAGATTCATCTGTGTATGATACAATTATTGGAATGACTACTATAAATATGCGTATTATTTTTCTTTATTTATAGATGATTACTGTGATTTTTCATTCATCCAACGATAAATTATTGGCAATAAAACCAAGGTCAATAATGTCGATGAAAGAATACCACCAATTACCACTGTCGCTAAAGGACGCTGTACCTCAGCACCTGTGCCTGTAGCTAAAGCCATTGGAATAAAACCCAAGGAAGCAACACAAGCGGTCATTAATACTGGTCTTAAACGTAAAATTGCCCCTTGCCAAGTGGCATAAGCAATATCAAATTGTTGGCGTAATTCCTTAATAAAAGTCAGCATCACCAAACCATTTAAAACGGCCACACCTGACAGCGCAATAAAGCCTACACCCGCCGACATTGATAATGGAATATCACGCATCCAAAGTGCAATCAATCCACCACACAATGCAAATGGCACCCCACTAAATACCAACAAACTTTCCTTAAAATTATGGAAAACAGCCATCAACAAAATAAAAATTGTGATAAGTGCGAGAGGAACCACCAATTGCATCCGTGCTTTCGCTGATGCTAGATTTTCAAATTGGCCACCATAATCCAACCAATACCCTGTCGGTAAGGGCTGTGTTGCTAATTTGGTCTGTAGCTCGGTCACGAATGAACCTAAATCACGACCTTCAACATTGGCAGTGATGACGACACGGCGTTTACCATCTTCACGGCTGACCTGATTAATCCCCAGTACATTTTCAACTTTAGCGACATCCTGAAGTTGAATCAGCCCACCATTTGGTAGTTGTACTGGTAATGTTGCCAAATGTTGCGCTGTCCGTTGACTATCATCTAGACGAATCACAAAATCAAAACGGCGATCACCCTGTAAAATTTGACCAACATTTTGCCCACCAACACTGCTTGCAACTAAATCTTGAATCGACTTCACAGATAAACCATACTGCGCAGCCAATTCCTTATTCACTTCAACATTTAATAGCGGTAAACCATTGGTCTGCTCCACGTTTACAGCGGTTGCGCCTGAAATAGTTTTGATCTGCTGTGCAATACGCTGTGCTTCACGATTTAGCACCTCCATATCATCACCAAAGATTTTTACCCCAACATCACTACGTACACCTGAAATTAACTCATTAAAACGTAATTCAATGGGTTGAGAAAACTCACTATTATTTCCAGGCAACGTTGCTAAAAAAGCAATCATGCGCTGACGCAGCTCATCAATACTTTCTTTCGGATTTTTCCACTGATCTTTAGCTTTCAATAAAATAATAGCATCTGAAATATTCGGAGGCATTACATCGGTTGCCACTTCGGCTGTGCCTGTACGCGCAAAGATGGCTTTAATTTCAGGAAATTCTTTAAGTAATAACTTTTCAGTATTTTCCTGCATCAGTAAGGATTGTTCTAAACCAGTACTTGGCGAGCGCATTTGCTGTACTGCAAAATCACCTTCACTCAATTGCGGTGCAAACTCACTGCCAATTTGAGTGGCTAAAACTGCGGTTAAAAATAGAATACTGCCTGCTATAGTCAGAACCACCGCTTTAAATTCATAAGCTAAATTGAGAATGGCTGCATATTTATTTTTTAGCCAAAGCATCCAACGACTTTCCGTTTCTTTGACCTCACCTTTAACAAACAGTGCAACCGCCGCAGGAACAAAAGTCACTGATAAAATCATCGCTCCAAGCAAGGCTAAGACCACAGTCATTGCCATCGGATGAAATAATTTTGCCTCTACGCCCGATAAAGCAAAAATAGGCAGATACACCACCAGAATAATCAGTTGACCAAAAATTAAGGGACGACGTGCTTGTTTTGCGGCGAGAAAAACTTCTTTAAAGCGTTCTGATTTTGTTAACAAACGACCTTTAGCATGCTGTGCCTCAGCTAAACGTCGGATACAGTTTTCAACAATAACTACCGCACCATCCACAATAATGCCAAAATCCAGTGCCCCCAGACTCATTAAATTGGCACTGATTCTTTGTTCTGCCATCCCTGCTAATGTAAACAACATTGATAACGGAATTACACAGGCCGTAATTAGCGCTGCACGGAAATTACCTAGAAATAAAAATAGAATGATAATGACCAGAATTGCACCTTCAATCAGATTTTTCTGGACAGTATGAATTGCTTTTTCAACCAAGCTGGTGCGGTCATAGACGGTTTCAATCACAACCCCTTTAGGCAGTGATTGCTGAATGGTTTTAACTTTGGCATCCACAGCTTTTGCTACTGTTCGGCTATTTTCTCCCATCATCATCATGGCAATGCCAAGAACGGTTTCCTCTCCATTATAAGTGGCTCCACCAGTCCGTAAATCATGCCCAATCGAGACACTTGCAACATCTGCAACACGTACAGGAAAACCATTTTTATTGGCAATCGCAATATTTTGAATATCTTCAATACTATTTAAGGTTCCAGGCACACGAACTGTCAGCTGTTGACCATTTTCCTCAATAAAACCAGCACCACGATTCTCATTATTTTCGGTCAAAGCATTCTGCAAATCACTCAACGGAATTTGTAATTGCTGTAAACGCTTTAAATCTGGCGCGACTACATAGGTTTTGTTGTAGCCGCCAATGCTATTAATTTCTGCTACACCTTGTACCCGCTGCAACTGTGGACGCACAATCCAATCCTGAATTTCACGTAAATCCATTGCTGTATAAGGCGTACCATCGGGCTTTTTCGCATTAGCATCAGCCCGAATTACCCACTGATAGATTTCCCCCAAACCGGTTGAAACAGGTGACATCGTTGCAGAAATATCTTTGGGTAATGCTGCTTGTGCTTCCTGCAAACGCTGATTAATCTGCTGTCTTGCCCAATAAATATCAGTCCCATCTTTAAAAACAATGGTAACTTGTGATAATCCATAACGGGAAATCGAGCGCGTTTGTTCTAAATCAGGTATTCCTGCCATCGCTGTTTCAATCGGATAAGTAATCCGTTGTTCAACCTCTAAAGCAGTAAAACCATTGGCTTGGGTATTAATCTGTACTTGGGTATTGGTAATATCTGGTACAGCATCAATTGGCAGTTTTTGATAACTCCAAATACCGACACCCACCCAAGTCAGCATAAAGAGCATTACCCAAATTGCATTTTGAATCGAAAATTGAATGATTCGATCAAACCAACCCTCAACTTGAGGTAATTGATCATCAGACTGTTGTGACGAAGACTGTTCAATATCATTAATGCTCATGACTGGCCTCGCCTTTTTCCAACTCAGATTTCAGCAGAAAACTACCCTGCCCGACATACTGTTGGCCTTGATTGAGACCCGCTTGAACCTCAACCCATTGTCCATCACCTGAGATTTGTCCAAGCGTGATTGGCTGTACTTTGAATTCAAATTTTTGATCATGCTCTGATGCAACAAAAACAATATCTTTACCTTCAATTTTCTGTACCGCATTTTTTAAAATGCGTAAAGCTTGAGTGTTACCTTTTTGCTGAAGTTGCACATTCACCATTAAATTTGGGCGTAATTCAGCGGCATTAGATAGAACTTTGGCTCGAACTTGCAAACGTCCTGTTTGTGCATCGGCTTCACTGTTTAGACTTTGAATTTGTGCTTTAAATGTATTGCCTGTTTGCAATGATTTAAATTCAATTTGCTGATTCGGTGTCATAGCCGAAAAATCTGAACTCGGTGCAATAAATTCCAGCCATAATTGATCTAACTGATCAATGATGAACAATTGATTTGCCAGCTGAATATTTTCTCCGACCACCAAATCTTTTTTACTAATCACGCCAGAAATTGGTGCTGTCAGCACATAGCGTCCATTTGACTGAGGACTCGCACCAAAAGCAGATAAACGAGATTTAATGGCCTGAACCTGTATCTGTGCTTGTTGATAAGCATTATGAGCACGCTGATAATCTTGTTTTGCAGAAATACCTTGTGCCCATAACTGTCGTTCGCGTTCATAATCTTGACGCGCCAGTGCTAAATTAGACTGAGCAATATTTAAATTCGATTGCTGATCAACTAAATCAGGGACCAATAACGTTGCGAGTGCCTGTCCTTTACGTACCTGTTGACCCAACTCAACATTTACCGCTTCTACATGACCACTAAAACTCGAAGAAACATGTGCTTGTCGATCAGTATTGACCAACAATTTCGCAGGATAAGCACTGACTTTAACCACCTCTCCCAACTCAACTTTAGCCAGCTGAACACCTTGCTCTATCATTTGCTGAGCTGTGAGAGAAATCGAACCAGCATGTTGCTCAGATTCTTCATGTCCACCATGTCCATGCTCATCGCCTTCAGGCTTCGACTTATTTTGACTCGAAAAATAAACAGCAACCGTGACCAAAGCCGTGGTTACGAAAACCAATATGATAAGTAATTTTTGTGAAATTTTTCCCGTTTGATTTTTAAATTTCATCTTAGTTTCCCCCACCCACCACAGGTAGAGCCTGTGTGTCTTGCCATAAGTTTTGATTGAGTTGTGCGATTGCATCTTTTGCCATAATTTGACTAGGCTCTATACCCAAACTTAAACTTTCAGCTTCAATTGCACGTTGCCACGCATCCTTTAATAATTGCACTTTACGTAACCTGACATCTTGTAATTGTAGTGTTGCTTGTTGCACATCAGTTACGGCAAATTTTCCAGCACTAAATCCCATTAAGGTTTTACGTTGTACTTGTGTCGCTAAAGGAATTTGTGATTGATTCACTTCTTTAAATTGAACTTCCAACCCCTGCAATTCAGTTAAAAGTGCACCCACTTGTAATGCATTTTGTCGGATATAAAATTCCTGTTGATGTATCAGTGCACTCTGTTTCACCTGTGCAATCTGCACAGCGTATTGCTGACGATCAAAAATATTTAATGGAATAGAAACACCGACCACGAAAGCATTTTCAGTCGAGGTTTCAATTGATTTAATCCGATTTACGCCGACATTAACGGTTGGGTTGGGACGAGCTTGAACCTGAAGATGATGCACTGTTGCTTTTGCTTGCATCACTTGTAATTGACGTGATTTTTCATACAGATTTTCTGCAAAATTATTTTGAATATCTTGAGAGACAGAACTTGGCCACAATGTACTTGCGGATAAACCCACTTGCAGCGTTTTATCCGATTGTCCCCACAAATTACTCAATTGTTGCGTTGCAACTTGTACTTGCAAATCAGCTTGATGATATAAACGCTGGTTTTCAGAATGACTGAGTCGCGCTCGATCAACATCCACCTGTGCCAAGCTACCTGCTTGATAGCGCTTTTGTATAGCATCCAAGTTCGCTTGGCTAACTTGCAATTGCTCCCGTACAACATCTCGTTCTAACTCAAATACAGCCAGTTGTGACCAGAGATATTTCACGGCTAATTGCAACTGGGCTTGATACATCCTTTGTCTTAAATCAAGCTGTGATTGGGCAATTTGCGCCAACTGTTGTTGCGCTTTACGTTCACCAAAAATATCTATAGTTTGAGAAAGTCCAATCGAAAGCTCTTGTTCTTGATCTGAACCAAAACCAGTTTGCTGTATGGATAGGTTTGGATTTATCCATAGCTGAGATTGTTTTATATTGGCTGTAGAAATTTGCTGTTGTGCTTGCCACACGCCTTGTTCAGCCTGATAAGCATTCGCTCGAGCAATAGCTTCCTTCAAAGCTAAATTTTGAACCTGTTCTGCTTGAAGATAAGTCAATGGATTAATTAAAACGATACATAAAACACCATGTTTTAAAATCCATAAAACCTGCTGTGCAATTACTTTAGACGAAGTTTGAGTACTTCGACTGCTACTAAATTTTGACACGATAATGCCCCACAAAGTCCACGATAAAACCAAGTGGTGGGATTATTTTTGGCTACCCCACCTTATAGCGGGGAAAATACAGGCGGTGGATTTGGTAGATACAAATGTGGTGATTGATACAGATTTTTCCAATCCATAAATTGCAGATTAATATAGGCTGATAAATGCGGTTCATCCGCTTTTTGCTGGATATCTGCAATCATAAAATGAGAAAAAGAGGGTAAATGATCACTATGATCATCTTGCAAATTTTGAGCCAATGCACTCATCGAGTCATTGAGTTCAGTACTTTGATGTTGGTTGGCAACATTCGCATGCTCATCTGTTTGACAACTTAAGGCCACATGGTGTCCAAAATGCTGTACTGAAATATGTGATGAAGGGTTGTTCTGTATAACTTCATGACCGCAAAAAGCCGCTGCCACATTCCAAAGACTTTGAAACATGAACAAACTTAATAAAACAGTAATCAAGATACCTGAACGTTGCACACGTTAAGCCTGAATAAAATAGGGAGACACTATAACAGCTAGATGCCATGTAATAAAATTACACTGACTCTTCACGTCTATTATTGATTCAATATACTTGTCTATTTTCGATTTTTTATGAATAAGATCATAACGATTCATCATAACCATTTACAAATTATGATTTAAAAACTATAAAATTTAGGCTAAATTAAATATGCAAGTTTGAGCTTTTTATTCCTAGATTGGTAAGGAGGTTTATATGTTTGCACACTTTTTAAAACGCGTTAAAATCTATGCTGAAAATAGTATTCATCACTCTAAAGACCTAATTCCTTTAGAGCATCTAAAAACTCGGTTTTTTACATCCAAAATCGATCTGCCTCATCCTGAAAGTCCAAAGCATGATCTCCGCAATATCATGTGGAGTGATTTACGTGCAGCCTTAAGAGGTGATAAAGAAGCACAATACAAAATGGGTATGAATTACTTAAATGGTCAGCATGGTTTAGATCGTAGTTATTCTCATGCAGAAAAATGGCTAGAACAAGCTGCGCATCAAGGGCATCAGAATGCTAAAAAAGAACTACAAGATGCCTATAATCAGCTCGCTTTTTCTTAGCTTCCCATCATTTAAAATAAAGACTTCAGCTTTAAGCTGAAGTCTTTATTCGGTATTTGACAAGCTCATTTATTTTAGTTACTTTATTTAAAATCAATCGATTAAAATGACAATAAAACTCGATATCGTTCATGAATATTCATTAGAAGACTAAATTATGAACACAACAAAAATCATTAATTTAATCAAAAATACAATACGACCCTACTTCAAATATGAAGATCTGCACGACCCTGTCTATATTTCAGAGGCCTATTTACATTATCAACGTGCGCGCTATTATGAGTTTTTAGCAGCTCATCATCATTTTCATATTGATCCCAATATGATACTCCTTTCCAATTTAAATGAACGTAATGCAATGTGGTGCTTCTTACATTCCGCAACTCAAGGCCATAGTTCTGCACAATTCAAATTAGGACAATGCTATTTAAATGGTCACCTAGGTTTAGCTTCGAATAGACTTAAAGCCAAACAATGGTTAATGCTGGCAGCCAATCAGGGACATATGGAAGCACAAAGTGAATTGATTAAAATCACTACGCCACAACACTTATCTTAAGTCTACGCTTGAAAAAAAATCAGCCCGTAGGCTGATTTCTTATTGGAATCCGAATAAAGGATTAACCTGTAATTTTTTTGTATTTCGCACGTTTTGCTGAAGAATCTTCACTTAAACGTGACTGACGGTATGCTTCATACTCTGCATAGTTACCTGTGTAAAACTCAGGCTTATCATTTTCAAATGACAAGATATGCGTTGCAATACGGTCTAAGAACCAACGGTCATGCGATACCACCATTACAGTACCAGGGAATACAAGAATTGCATCCTCTAGCGCACGTAAGGTTTCGATATCCAAGTCGTTCGATGGCTCATCCAGTAAGATAACGTTTGCACCCATTTGTAGGATTTTCGCAAGTTGTAAGCGGTTACGCTCACCACCTGACAATTCACCCACACGTTTTTGCTGATCTTGACCTTTAAAGTTAAAACGACCGATATAGGCACGTGATGGGATTTCATAATCACCAATACGCAAGATATCTAAACCGCCTGAAATTTCTTCCCAAACCGTTTTCTTATCATCTAAGGTGTCACGCAACTGACCAACATAGGCCACTTTAACCGATTCACCTAGTGTTACCGTACCCGTATCTGGCTGCTGTTCGCCTGTCATCATACGGAATAGTGTGGTTTTACCAGCACCATTCGGCCCGACAATACCCACAATCGCAGTCGGGGGTACAGAGAAAGTTAAGTTCTCATATAGTAGGCGACCATCAAATGATTTACTAATTCCTTCAACATCCACAACCTTATTACCTAAGCGTGGACCAGGTGGAATATAGATTTCTGAGGTTTCATTACGTTGCTGGAATTCTTTAGAGTTAAGCTCTTCAAAACGTTCCATACGCGCTTTGTTTTTCTTTTGCTGACCTTTGGCATTAGAGCGAACCCATTCAAGTTCTTTCTTTAATGCTTTCGCAAAAGATTCTTCCTGTTTATTTTCTTGCTCTAAACGGGCATTTTTCTGTTCCAACCAATTGGTATAGTTACCTTGGTAAGGAATACCCATGCCACGGTCAAGCTCCAAAATCCACTCGGCCACGTTATCCAAGAAATAACGGTCATGCGTGATTGCCACGATGGTACCAGGGAAGTCTTTAAGGAAACGTTCTAACCATGTTACAGATTCTGCATCCAAATGGTTGGTCGGTTCATCTAGAAGCAACATATCTGGTTTAGACAGCAATAAACGACATAATGCAACACGACGGCGTTCACCACCTGATAGCAATTTTACGTCTGCATCCCAAGGTGGTAGATTCAATGCACCAGCTGCAATTTCAAGCTGGTTATTGAGGTTATGCGCATCCCAAGTTTGGATGATTGCTTCTAACTTCTCTTGCTCTTTTGCAAGTGCATCAAAGTCAGCATCTTCCGCTGCATATTCTGCAAAAACTTCGTCTAAACGTGCCAACGCATCTAGTGCTTCACGAACGCCATCTTCAACGTTGCCACGAACATCTTTAGTTTCGTCCAATGGTGGCTCTTGCTCTAGGTAGCCGATTTTGATCCCCGGTTGAGCGCGAGCTTCACCTGAGAAATCTTTATCTACGCCGGCCATAATACGAAGCAAGGTAGATTTACCTGCACCGTTTAAACCGAGTACACCAATTTTAGCACCCGGAAAAAATGATAAAGAGATGTCTTTCAGGATTACGCGTTTAGGCGGCACCATCTTCGACACACGGTTCATCGTGTAAATATATTGGGCCACTGAGGACTCCTTTATAAAAAAACCAAAAATTCGCAAGACGCGAAAAAATCATGCTGTATTATACGATGAAAGCAACCAAAACATAAGCCACTACTCAACGGATTAAATTGTCTCTAAATATATACAACGATATTTTCTAAAGCTTTATTTTTTAAGGCAATCGAAAAAATCAGTTTAAATTTTTAAATATTTAAAACTTAGCATTTAAATTACTAATAGAATCACAATTGCGCATATTTCAAGCATAAACAAAATGCTAAACTTGATCAAAACTCAAACCACTTAAGATGAAATAACAATGACATTTAAAGATGAAACTCTAGCCATACATGCTGGTTACTCGCCAGAATCAACCACTAAAGCTGTTGCAGTACCCATTTATCAAACGACCTCTTACGCATTTGATGACACTCAACATGCGGCCGATTTATTTGATTTAAAGGTTCAAGGTAATATTTATACTCGTATTATGAACCCAACCACAGCTGTACTGGAACAACGCCTTGCTGCACTTGAAGGCGGGATTGGTGCACTCGCTTTAGCATCAGGTATGTCTGCCATTACTTATTCGATTCAGACTATTGCTGAAGCAGGTGATAATATCGCATCTGTTTCAACATTATATGGTGGCACCTATAACCTTTTTGCACATACCTTGCCCAAACAAGGAATTGAAGTGCGTTTCTTTGATTATGCCAATCCAGAAGCGCTACATGGCATAATTGATGAAAAAACCAAATTAGTCTTTGTTGAATCGATTGGTAATCCACTGGGAAATATTATTGATCTAAATGCCATTGCAAAAATTGCCCATGAATATGGTGTGCCCGTCATTGTCGATAATACCGTTGCAACACCTGCCCTACTTAAACCTTTTGAGCATGGTGCAGATATCGTAGTACATTCATTAACCAAATATATTGGTGGTCACGGGAATTCTATTGGTGGCGCAATTGTCGACAGCGGAAAATTTCCATGGGGCAAATATCCTGAACGTTTCAAAGTTTTAAATACGCCTGATCCTAGCTATCATGGCGTAAATTATGTCGAAGCCTTAGGTGAAGCCGCTTATATCGCACGCGCACGCGTCGTTCCATTGCGCAATACTGGTGCCGCTATCAGTCCTCTCAGTGTATTCTTAATTCTACAAGGTCTAGAAACCTTAAACCTACGTATGGAACGCCATACTGAAAATGCACAAAAAGTAGCTGAATATTTACAGCAGCACCCTAAAGTACAATGGGTCAATTACGCTGGTTTAAAAGATCATCCGCAACATGCCTTGGCACAAAAATATGTGAAAGGTAAACCATCAGCCATTTTATCTTTTGGCGTTAAAGATGGCCGCGAAGGTGGAACTCGCTTTATTGATGCCCTACAACTGTTCACACGTCTGGTGAATATTGGAGATGCAAAAAGCTTGGCTTGTCATCCTGCCACCACAACCCATCGTCAACTAAATGAAGCAGAATTAAAGTCTGCTGGCGTCAGCGTTGACATGGTACGGCTTTCTGTCGGCATTGAGCATATCGATGATTTGATTGCGGATTTAGAACAGGCATTGCTTAACGTTTAGGCAAAATAAATAATAAAGTTCTCAAAAAGGGAGCTTTATTATTTTTATACTTGGATTTAGCTAAAATTCATGTTAAAAATCATTTAATAATGACTAATTAAATAGAGCATTTACTCTAAAAAATATTTGTAAATTCATATACTTATACCTAGTATTTTTTTTATTTTTCGCTATGATTGCGAACCAATAAGCACCGATCATCTTTTACCCAAAAGATCATCCTTCATAGAATAAATACAACGCATAAATTCATTTCGGTAAACGCAGGGAAACGTATATGAATCAAAAACTAGAGCAACTGTTTAAAAACAAGGTCCATGGGAAAGTCGCGCTCATTACCGGTGCATCCAGTGGTATTGGACTAACCGTAGCAAAAAAATTAGCTTCAGCAGGTGCACATGTACTGTTAGTTGCTCGTACCGAAGAAACCCTCAAACAAGTTCAGGCTGAAATTCAAGCTGAAGGTGGTCAAGCGACCATTTTTCCATGCGATTTGAATGATATGAATGCCATTGATGAAGTCTCTCAAAAGATTCTTGCATCTGTAGATCATATTGATTTTTTAATTAATAATGCAGGGCGTTCAATTCGTCGTGCGGTGCATGAATCTGTAGATCGTTTTCATGACTTTGAACGAACCATGCAATTAAACTACTTCGGTGCAGTCCGTTTAGTATTAAATCTACTGCCACAGATGATGATGCGTAAAGATGGCCATATCATCAATATCAGTTCGATTGGGGTATTAGCCAATGCGACCCGATTCTCTGCTTATGTCGCATCCAAAGCAGCTCTAGATGCCTTTAGCCGCTGTCTCTCTGCTGAAGTACATTCGCATAAAATTGCGATTACTTCGGTATATATGCCATTAGTGCGGACACCAATGATTGCCCCCACTAAAATTTATAAATATGTTCCTACACTTTCACCTGAACAAGCTGCGGATTTAATTGCCTATGCAATTGTAAAACGTCCAAAAAAAGTAACTACACATTTAGGTCGTTTAGCTTCAATTACTTATTCCATTGCACCTGAAATTAACAATAAACTCATGTCGATTGGTTTTAACTTATTTCCAAGTTCAACTGCATCTGTCGGTGAGCAAGAAAAACTAAACCTAATGCAACGTGCTTATGCCCGTTTATTCCCTGGTGAACATTGGTAATACAAAAAATAGCCTCCAGTAAGGAGGCTATTTATTTACTTTGCTGTTTTTTTATCCTATCGTATTTTCCTTGTTGAAAAATATGAGAACAGCCATGAAACTGATCTCCACCATCAAAACCATATGCTTTGTAGGTGCTGGACTCTATTTATTTGGTTTGACACAGGATATCTATGTCGATGATATAGACCCACTCGACCTACTGGGTAATTTGGGGATAATTTTTGTTTTACTCGAAATTGGAATTGCCCTATATCAAGATAAGGACACTCATAAGCTCAGTTTTAAAACACTTTTCGCTAGAGACACACTGGTCTTGTCCCCTCTCGAACAAATGGCAAATTTCCTTGGACGTGTTGGGATGGTCATGATTATGCTCAGCGTTATTTATAACTTTATCGATACTTAAACTCCAAAGCAGAATAATTATATTCATAATATATTTCCAAGCTATTGAGATATTGATTGATAAACACTATCTGTCACTCAATAAAAAACCTCCCATCTGGGAGGTTTTTTATTGAGTGTTAAAGATTGCTAAATATTATTTAGAACCTTTAATCCCTGCTTGTAATAACAATGCACCTAAACCACCAATTTTATTTTCTTGAGGTTTAGTCGTCTGTGGCTTGTTGCCATGACGTGGTGCTTTATCATTATTATTTGGACGAGCATTCTGAGGACGTTTTACTTGAGGCTTACGCTCCCCACGTTGTTCCTGAGTTTGACCATTTTCACGGCGTGGCTGACGCGGTGCTTTAGCTGGCGCTTCAGAACCTTCAGGGCGCATACTTAAATTCACACGATTGCGCTCAGCATCTACCTGTAAGACACGCACTTGCACGATTTGACCTGGTTTCACCACTTTATGCGGATCAGCAACAAATTCATTCGCAAGTTCGGAAATATGCACCAAGCCGTCTTGATGAACGCCAACATCTACGAATGCACCAAAATTAGTCACATTGGTAATCACACCTTCAAGTTGCATACCTTCAGTCAACTGAGTCACTTCAGTAATGTCTTCACGAAATTTCGCTGTACGGAATTCTGGACGTGGATCACGACCTGGTTTTTCAAGTTCGCTTAAAACATCTTGAATGGTCGGTAAACCAAATTTGTCATCTACAAACTCATCGGCTTTGACTTGAGCAATAATCTCAGCATTACCAATAATATCTTTTACTGTCGTTGCTTTTGCAGCAACAATTTTTTCAACCAAACCATAACTTTCTGGGTGAACTGCTGAAGCATCTAAAGGTTCAGAGCCATCTTGAATACGCAAGAAACCTGCCGCTTGTTCAAAAGTACGCTCACCTAAACGAGGTACATTCTTCAAAGCTTGACGATTGTCAAAACGACCATGTTCTTTACGGTATTCAAAAATTTGCTGTGCGATTGATTTATTCAAACCAGCAATATAAGACAAAATCGCAGGAGATGCTGTATTGACATCCACACCGACTGAGTTCACACAATCTTCAACCACAGCTTCAAGCGTTTTTGCCAAACCAGTTTGGTTAACATCATGTTGATACTGACCCACACCAATTGATTTCGGATCAATTTTTACCAACTCAGCTAATGGATCTTGTAAACGACGTGCAATAGATACTGCACCACGAATCGAAACATCCAAATCTGGCAATTCAGCAGAAGCGAGTTCAGAAGCTGAATATACCGATGCACCTGCTTCACTGACTGAAACACGGGTCAATTTCAAATCAGGATTTTGCGTCATCATTTCAGCAACAACGGCTTCAGTTTCACGGCTTGCAGTACCATTACCAATGGCAATTAAGTCGACATTGAATTCACGGCATAAACGCGCAAGTTCAGCAATTGAACCCGTTTTATCTTCTTTGGGTGCGAATGGATAAATCGTGCTATGTGCAACCACATCACCCGAAGCATTCACTACCGCTAGTTTTACACCAGTACGAATACCAGGATCTACACCCAACGTACAACGTGAACCCGCTGGTGCAGAAAGCAATAAATGACGTAGATTTTCAGCAAATACATCCATTGCTTCAGTTTCAGCAGCAAGACGTTTTTCAGTCAATAATGAATGTTCAATTTGAGGACGAATCTTACCTAACCAAAACAGTTTTGCAGTTTGCTTTAAGAAGTCTTGGCGAGCTTGTGGTTGAACTTGGTCAAGATTGTATTCCGTTTCAATGCGCGCCAGTGGTTGATCATCTTGACCTTCCACTTTCAAGCCCAATACATTTTCTTGGCGACCACGTAACATCGCCAATAAGCGATGTGAAGGGACTTTATTTAAGTTCTCAGAGAAGTCGAAATAATCACGAAATTTCTTACCAACTTCTTTTTTCTCATCTGATGCAACCAAGCTTTTTAACATTGCCGTTTTCGCAAATGTGGTTTTAAGCTCAGTAGTCAGTGCAATATTCTGTGCCCACTCATCAATAATAATGTGTTGAATCGCATCCAATTGACTTTCTACAGTGGCATAGTCCGGATGACTAAAACCAGCCAAAGCCTCAGTCGGTTCAACTTGTTCCATTAAGATTTTTTCAGCAATTGGACCTAAACCAGCTTCCTTTGCTTTAAATGATTTACTGGTACGTTTCGGACGGTATGGTGCGTAAATTTCTTCTAATGCATTTTTAGTTTCTGCTGCATTTACGCGAGCTAACATATCATCAGATAATTTATTTTGTTCTTTTAAAGATTCTATTACTTTTTCACGGCGTTCATACAAATCACGTAAATAAACTAAGCGTGTATCAAGTTGACGTAATTGCACATCGTCTAAACCTTGCGTTACTTCTTTACGGTAACGTGCGATAAATGGAACACTAGAACCGTCATCTATCAGTTTAATGGCAGCTTCTACTTGGTTTGGACGTACGGCAAGTTCACTTGCCAACTGCTGAACTAAGTCAGTCATCGTGTTTAATTCCACAAGGATAAGGACTAAAAGTTAGTGATTATAAAGACCAAGACCATAAAATCCACAATTGTTTTGCAAATTACTAAAGAAAAAACTATAAAAGCTTACTTTTCAATATTTTTTTCTATGCAATCAGTAGTTTCTTGCTTATTTGACGAATCAGATTACGCCTGTAAAACAACCTGTCCAATCTTCCATTGAGCGCCTTTACGCTGCCCACCTCATACCGATTATATTACGTGAGAAAATATGTTTGAAATCCTGCTTTACTCACCTGCTCCTGCACGTACAGCATAGATATTTCTATTGCCCAAATTTCAATCAATAAAAAAGCAAAGTAACGCTTTTTATCTAATTTGAAATACCCCTTCGAATTACTCAAATTTTTACCAACCAGCCTCTCCTGCAATTGGCCGCCCAGCCTCATCAATCACTCGCCCTGTTATTTCAGGTTGAGAAAGCCGGCGCATACATGCACTTAAACAAAAGCTGAGCAGTATTAAGCTTAAAATTTTCAATTAAAATTGGATGGTTTTTTTATTTATAAACATAGAATGCCTTCAATTATTTTCAGATGTTGTTTTTTGGTTTAAAAACGCCCTTTAAATTGTAATTTTGAGCAAATTGATACATAGTCTTAACAAGAACTTAGGCATTATACTGAGACTAACGAATATTTATAATTTACAATATTAAGGGAGTGCATCATGAGTTTAGTTGTACCTGCTGAAAATACAGACGTTGTACACCATGAAACTGACCGAGTCGAACGCATTTTAGTGGTCGATGATGATGTACGTTTACGTACCCTTTTACAGCGGTTTTTAGAAGATAAAGGCTTTGTCGTTAAAACGGCTCACGATGCCACACAAATGGATCGACTGTTACAACGTGAATTATTTTCACTGATTGTGCTCGACTTTATGTTACCTGTAGAAGATGGTTTAAGTATTTGCCGACGCTTACGCCAATCCAACATCGATACTCCCATTATCATGCTCACTGCACGCGGTAGCGATTCTGACCGAATTGCTGGCTTAGAAGCTGGTGCAGATGATTACCTGCCCAAACCATTTAACCCGAATGAATTACTGGCACGTATTCGCGCAGTACTACGTCGTCAAGTTCGTGAAGTTCCTGGTGCACCTAGCCAGAATTTTGAAGTGGTTTCATTTGGCCCTTGGTCGCTAGATCTCTCTACACGTACTTTAACTCGTGAAGGTCAAGTAGTGACTTTAACCACGGGTGAGTTTGCGGTACTGAAAGCTTTAGTTCAGCATCCACGTGAACCGCTAACACGCGATAAATTAATGAATTTAGCACGTGGCCGTGAATGGGGTGCGATGGAACGCTCAATTGATGTTCAAGTTTCTCGCCTGCGTCGTCTAATTGAAGAAAATCCAGCTCGTGCACGCTATATCCAAACCGTATGGGGTGTGGGTTATGTTTTTGTTCCAGATGGTGCTGAATAATTCTAAGCTCAACAAAATAAGCCTTTCGAAGGCTTATTTTGTTTTTAATTTCAATTACTCAAAATTTTGTTCTCAAAATGCTATCACAACAAGAATGAGTTTCCATTTTTTAATAAAATTGCTTACCTAAATAAACGATAAAAGCCAGTTAGCTTAGGATGTATTTGTGAAACTAGACCCCATTGATCCACAAGAATTTACAGACTTCGCCGCCTATTCAGAAAAAAAGCGCACTCGTTCGGAACGCTTTCTCGATAAAATCAAACCCCGTTCTGCGGCTATGCGCACCACGATTTTGGTCTTATTTACGGTAGTTTTTAGTCTATTTATGTCGTTGTGGTTTTTTTGGAAAACACTCTATTTACCTGAGATTCAACAACATGCACGATATCTTGCAGTTGAATTAGACATTATCAACAATCCAAAATTAAAAATTTTTCATGATAATACCGAACTTGATATTGATCAGTGGCTGAAGCAGCGGGTTGGCGTGGAATATGTCACGAATCCAAAAGAATTCCCCAATGTAAAAGACAAACTGATTGCCGATTTCTTTACTAATCGCATTGAACATCAGCTTGCAAAAGAAATGCAGATTAAAGATGTGACCGTTTATTTCCAGTTTAAACCGAGTCCTCGTATTTGGATTCAAACACCTGAAATGCATGGTAATTGGGTCAGAGAGCCACTCAATACCTATGCGAACTATAGTCCTGAACTGATTTTGGGCTGGTTATTAGGTATTCCACTGATTGCAGCTGCGATTATTTTGACCTTGGTCAGGCAGCTAAATCGTCCATTACGCCGCTTACAAAATGCAGCCAACAACTACAGTAAAACCGGCAAAGCGCCCTATTTAGAAACTAATCATGGCCCGCAAGAAATACGTGAAGTTAATCAAGCATTTAATCATATGGTATATACGCTTGAACAAATCGAACGGGATCGACAAATTATGTTGGCCGGAATTTCACATGATTTGCGCACCCCACTCACGCGTATTCGTTTGAGTGCTGAAATGATGCCTGATGATGACTTTTTAAAAGAAGGGCTCATTTATGATGTGGAAGATATGGATGCAATTTTGAATCAATTCATTTCTTATATGCGGGATGGCTCCGATGAAGAACTACAAGAGACGAATATCAACACTCTACTACAAGAACTTATAATCCAATTCAAACCTTTGGATATCCGTTTTGAGCCACAGCAATTACCAACGATTACAGCGCGTTCTTTGTCGCTAAAGCGGCTGATTGGTAATTTAATTAACAATTCAAAACGCTATGGTGCCGAACCGATAGAATTGGCTGCATATGTTGAAAATGACCATATTAAAATTAGTGTATCTGATCATGGCGAAGGAATTCCAGAAGATCAAATTGATGAGTTGATGCAACCCTTTGTACGCGGTAATGCAGCAAGAACCGTTCAAGGAAGTGGACTTGGTCTAGCGATCGTCAAACGTATTGTCGATATCCATCAAGGTGAATTACTGATTCACAACCGCTCAGAAGGCGGACTTGAAGCCATCATCTCCTTACCTTTGGTAAAGGAAAAAGAACAAGAAAATCTACCCGCCAATCCCATTCAAAAAATCAAACAAACATTGAGTGATCACTTTTAACGATCACTCAATCAAACGAGCAATAGTTTATTTATTTTTAAATAACACCATTATTTCATTAAAAAATAATAACTTAAAAACCATCAATAAAATCTATACCAGTATTTACTGAAAAAATTAGACCTTAGCATTAGAGGCATGCACAATCCCTGTATAGGGCGGTACAATCCGTATAGTTTTGAACAAGAATTGAGCGCAACCCATGTCTTTAGATCGTATTCGTTTAGCGTCACTTCATGACAAAGTCATGAGCGCAGAACAAGCTGCTACTTTTATCCAAGATGGTATGACAGTAGGTATGAGTGGCTTCACTCGTGCAGGCGAAGCAAAAGCTGTACCTTTAGCCTTAGTGAAACAAGCAAAGGAAAATCCTTTAAAAATCACTTTAATTACGGGTGCGAGTTTGGGTAATGACCTAGACAAACAATTAACTGAAGCGGGTGTTCTTGCGCGTCGTTTACCATTCCAAGTCGACAATACTTTACGTAAAGCCATTAATAAAGGCGAAGTAATGTTCATCGATCAGCATTTGTCTGAAACTGTTGAACAAATGCGTAATCTTCAGCTTAAAAAACCTGATGTTGCAATTATTGAAGCAGTTGCGATTACTGAAGATGGCGGCATCATCCCGACAACTTCTGTAGGTAACTCTGCAAGTTTTGCCATTTTTGCTGAAAAAGTCATTATTGAAATTAATACCAATTTAAGCCCTGCTTTCGAAGGCTTACATGATATTTATATCCCAACCTATCGTCCAACACGTCAAGCCATTCCATTGACTCAAGTCGATGAGCGTATTGGTACTACTGCAATCAATATTGATCCTGCAAAAATTGTCGGTATTGTGATTAATGGTGAATACCATGATTCTCCATCTACGGTGACTGAACCAGACGATGAAACTCAAGGTATTGCCAACCATTTGATTAATTTCTTCGAACAAGAAGTTGCCGCTGGTCGTTTACCGAAAAACCTAGGCCCATTACAAGCAGGTATCGGCTCTATTGCCAATGCAGTATTAACGGGTCTGAAAGATTCAAATTTTGAAGATTTAGTGATGTACTCTGAAGTCCTACAAGACTGTACTTTCGAGTTAATTGATGCTGGTAAAATGAAATTTGCCTCAGGTTCTTCAATTACACTTTCGGCTAAATATGGCGAAAAAGTATTTAATAATCTTGAAGCATACAAAGATAAACTGGTACTTCGCCCACAAGAAATTTCAAACCATCCTGAATTAGTACGTCGTTTAGGTATTATTGGGATTAACACTGCACTCGAATTTGATATTTACGGTAACGTAAACTCAACGCATGTGTGTGGTACCAAAATGATGAATGGTATCGGCGGTTCAGGTGACTTTGCCCGTAATGCCCACTTGGCTATTTTCGTAACCAAGTCGATTGCTAAAAATGGGGATATCTCATCAATCGTGCCAATGGCATCGCATATCGATCACACTGAACATGATGTTGATATTCTGGTTACTGAACAAGGTATGGCAGATTTACGTGGTTTAGCACCACGTGAACGTGCTCGTGCCATTATCGATAACTGTGCACACCCAACATACCGTGATGCATTAAACGATTATTTTGATCGCTCTTGTGCAAAAGGTGGTCATACGCCTCATCTTCTTCGTGAAGCGCTATCATGGCATTCTAATTTCGAAGAAACAGGTCATATGCTAGCTGCTCAAGAACCAGCTAAAAAATCAGCATAAATCCTAATGCAATAAAAAACGCCCCGTGAGGCGTTTTTTATTGGCTAAAATAAAATATTCAACCCATCACATGATTCACTAATGAACAATTAAACAGCAACGACGGTTTCTTTATTTTTCTTCTGAATAAAAGCCACAGCCGCCTGATCCTGACGAATCAAATCCACTGCTTTTTCAGCAATCATAATCACTGGCGCATTGGTATTCCCATTCACCACAGTTGGCATAATAGAAGCATCTACCACGCGTAAGTTTTGAATACCATAAACGCGCAACCTTGGGTCAACTACAGCCATTTGATCCAGCCCCATCTTACAACTTCCTACAGGATGGTAAACGGTATCTGAACGCTCTCGTAAAAGCTGACGAATCTCATCATCTGTTACAACATTTGCAGTAAATAGGTCTTCTTTCACAATCTGTTTAAATGCATCAGACTCCATTAACCTCTTCGTCAATTTAAAGCCCTTCAGCATTTCTTCAAGATCTGATTCATCATTATAAAAATTAGGATCAATCAGCAAAGGATCATCAATACTTGGGCCGCTGATTTTAATCGTGCCACGACTTTTAGGATTCAATAAACACACATGGCACGAAATCCCATGCCCCGTATGCATCGTTCGTGCATGATTATCGACCAAGGCCACAACGAAATGTAACTGTAAATTAGGTAAGATTTGTTCAGATGAACTCTTAATAAAACCACCACATTCAGCAAAATTAGTGGTTATTAAGCCACGTCGTACTTTACGATAACGCCCAATTTGTTTAACCAGATCAATAGAACCAGCGATGGATACACCAAAAGTTCCTTGAATGTCACTCACTTTATAGCCAAAAATAAAATCAGGGTGATCGTGAAAATTTTTACCTACACCCGGCAAATGCTTTTTCACAGTGATACCGTGTTCAGTGAGCTCTTGCTGGTCACCCACCCCAGATAACATTAAAATTTGTGGTGATTGCATAGCACCTGCACTCAGTAAAACCTCACGGCGAGCATGAATTTGCTTAATCTGCCCTGCACATTTATATTCCACCCCAACAGCAACATTATTTTCAATGAGAATACGTTGCGTCAGCGCCTGTGTAATCACAGTTAAATTAGGACGCTGTAGATGTGGAAAAAGATAAGCTCGTGCCGCACTACAACGCTCACCATTAATATGCGTGACTTGATAAATACCAAGCCCCTCCTGCTCTGCGCCATTAAAGTCATCCCGAATTGGAAAACCTTGCTCACGAGCAGCAGTCAAATAACGTTCTTGTAAGGGATTATCACTATGTAGATCAATCACCGATAACGGCCCAGAACCACCATGATATTGATTATGAATTCTTTCGTTATTTTCTGATTTAATAAAATAAGGCAATACTTCATTATAAGACCAACCTTCATTTCCAAGTTTAGCCCAATCATCATAATCTTTACGATTGCCACGAATATAAATCATGGCATTAATTGCAGATGAGCCACCTAAACATTTCCCCCGCGGTTGATAACCTTTACGACCATTTAGTCCTTTCTGGGGCACGGTTTCAAAGGCCCAATTATTAATTTTAGTGGGAATACTTACCACTGCGGCGCACGGTACATTTACCGTCCAACCATCACCACCACCACCTGCTTCCAGTAAACAAACTGAGATATTGGGATCTTCAGATAATCGACCAGCAAGTACGCAGCCAGCACTACCACCACCAATCACAACATAGTCAAATTCTTTAGATTCCATGCAAAATCTCCTTGTTTTATCGTTTATTTTTTTATCATTATGCCTATTAAAACCATAAAAAGAATGTTTACAGAGGTCATTTAAATCTTAAATTTGCAATAAAATACAATTCACAAACATCCCAATTGATTTGTTTGAGTTTGCGACATCAGCACCTAAAGAGTGATCAAATTCAATTTAATCCAAATACAACATAAGCCATTTATTTATGATTCTTTTATATTAGATGGTGGCTGAATAAAAATTTAAATACTTAATTTCTTGAAACTGACGTTATAACTGAGCTAATCGAAATAACACAGGAAACTCAACCACAATATCACTTTGCTCTCGCTTGAAATAATCCTCAAGTGCTTGTAAAGGATTCATCTGATTCTGATTTTTATAATGTTTTAGTGCTGACCAAGTATGAATATAATTTAATAATTGGGCAGATGACCATTGATACTGCATTTTAAATGCAGGAACTTCTAATTCTTTAAAAGGAAATGGAATGGTTTTATAATGTTCATCAATATAACCACGTTCAAGATCCCAATAACCCTTAAGTGTCTTAAAATACAAATCTTGAATCAACGCATTAATTGTTTTGTTTTCCACTTGAATCAAGCCATAACCAATCACCGCCAGTATTCCATCTCGCTTCAGAACTCTTCTAACTTCCTTATAAAAAGCTTCAAAATCAAACCAATGAATCGCTTGTGCCACGGTAATTAAATTAAAACTATGTGCTGCAAATGTGGTGTGTTCTGCTGATTGGACTTGGTAGCTAATATTCTCAAAATAAGGTGCGTGCTGTAACTGATCCTCACTTAAATCAGTTGCCACTACATAGTCAAAATAAGGTGCCAATAACTGAGTGAACTGGCCTGAACCTGCACCACAGTCCCAAGCAAAATGACGTTCAGGAACATATTTAAGAATTTCTTGAATCACGGACACCGGATAACTGGGTCGTGCTTGCTGATAAAGCTGGCTGTTTTCCGAAAATAAATCTTTCATTTTAATTTTAAAATATTTATTAATTTACAGAAGAATATAGCTGAATTCTGAAAGTGAGATATTTTTTTTGTCCAACAAAATGTAAATGTACATCGCTTCAATTCAAGTATAGCTGTCAATCATACTTTCAGTTTTTATTATTCGTAAAAAAGCCCCAAACATAAGTTTGAGGCTTTTTGAATATGGTGGCGAGACCCAGGTTCGAACTGGGGACACACGGATTTTCAATCCGTTGCTCTACCGACTGAGCTATCACGCCGTTGCGGTGTATTAAGCCGTATCTAAGTATATTAGTCAATATAAATCATGACTTTTTTATTCAACCGAATAAATTTTATTCAAAAAAAATCCCTGATTGGATCAGGGATTGAAATCTTAAATTAGATTTTAAATATGGTGGCGAGACCCAGGTTCGAACTGGGGACACACGGATTTTCAATCCGTTGCTCTACCGACTGAGCTATCACGCCGTTGGGGCATATTAAACAATTTAAACCTTTTTGCGTCAAGTATTGAATACTATATTTCCTACCAATAGTTTATTTTTACAGCAAAAAACAACTATATTGAAGATAAATCCACCACTATCATAAAAAATAATCGATCTAGACGGCTTCACTCAATTTAACCAAAAGCTTTAAATTTTTCCCAGATGGGCTAAACAACGATGAATCGCGCCACAACCTGGTTCAAAAACTTTTACGCCTTTGTCTTCTTCCATGCGACACACTTCTTCAACCAGACGTTCTGCAACACCACGGCCACGGTTGGCAGGATGAACTACAATATTTTCTAAAGTTTTACTCTCGCCTTGCCCTGTACACCAAAGTGCGCCAATAATTTTGGTATTAAATTCTGCGGTATAAAGTAAGGTATACTGAGCCAAATTTTGCTCAAGTTGTTCGATGGCATCTTTTCCATCACCAAATTCTGGACTCGTGTCATACAATCGCTCAAGCTGATCGCGAACTTCTTGCGTTTCAAGTGAAGTTTTAGCATGTACAGTAATAGGCATTGATTAACCCTCCAGAGCAATCTAATATGCGGTGAATTCGTCACCGCGAAAAACATTTTTTACATCAAGCATTTTTGACGTTTTTGAGGAACGTGTCTATGACGCAACGTATCAGTGAAGTGGTAAGAAACACCAACGAAACCAAAATTCGAGTTCGTGTTAATCTTGATGGTACGGGTCAAGGCACCCTCAATACAGGTATTCCATTTTTAGACCATATGATCGATCAAATCAAGCGACATGGCTTATTTGATATTGATATTCACTGTGATGGTGATTTAGACATCGATGATCATCACACGGTCGAAGACTGCGGTATCACACTTGGACAAGCTTTTGCACAAGCATTGGGTGATAAAAAAGGCTTACGCCGTTATGGTCATTTTTATGCACCACTGGATGAAGCCTTAAGCCGTGTAGTGGTTGATTTATCAGGTCGTCCGGGCTTATTCATGGATATTCCATTTACTCGCTCTATGATTGGTCGTTTTGATGTGGATTTATTCTCTGAATTTTTCCAAGGCTTTGTCAATCATGCACTCATGACCTTGCATATTGATAACCTAAAAGGCAAAAACAGCCATC
The DNA here is from genome assembly GCF_002135345.1 of Acinetobacter sp. ANC 4648. GTDB lineage: Bacteria > Pseudomonadota > Gammaproteobacteria > Pseudomonadales > Moraxellaceae > Acinetobacter. The sequence goes on from NZ_NEGI01000001.1 coordinate 372,880, forward strand.
ACCAAATTGAATGTACTTTTAAAGCCTTTGCACGCGCACTACGTATGGCTTGTGAAGTCGATCCACGTGCAGCGGGAACGATTGCTTCAACCAAAGGTAGCTTGTAATGACGCGTATTGCCCTTCTTGACTATGGCATGGGAAATTTACACTCGGCGGCCAAAGCATTAGAACACGTAGGTGCAACAGTAGATGTTACCAATAATCCTAAACTGATTGCACAAGCAGATAAAATTGTATTCCCGGGTGTTGGTGCCATGCGTGACTGCATTCAAGGCATGCATGAAGCTGGAATTGATGAAGTCATTCGCCATGCTGCTTTCAATAAGCCTGTACTTGCGATTTGCGTAGGAATGCAGGCTTTAATGCAACGCTCAGAAGAAAATGGCGGGACAGATGCGCTTGGTCTTTTTAAAGGTGTGGTAAAACGCTTCCCAGATATAGACGGTCTAAAAGTCCCGCATATGGGTTGGAATCAGGTTCATCAAGCAGATCCAAACCACCCAATGTGGAAAGAGATTGAACAAGATGCACGTTTCTACTTCGTACATAGTTTTTATGTCGAGCCACAAGATTCAAGTATTGTCGCAGCAACCTGTGATTATGGCTTAGAATTTTGCACTGCCATTCATCAAGAAAATTTATTTGCGACTCAATTTCATCCTGAAAAAAGTCATACCGCAGGTTTACAGTTGTTAAAAAACTTTGTGGAATGGGATATCTAATTTACGCATTTTAAATTTAAAAAGCTCATCAAAAGATGGGCTTTTTTTTAGAAAAAAAATAACTCACTTTCTTTTTCCTCGTATTTTAATTATGATCCGATCAAATTTAAAACAAAATTTAAAATCTTTAACAAAAATTAAATTTCAAATGAGTATATAAAATGAATTCATCTATACAAAATCAGGCTTCACCTTTAAGCGCAAATGGTCGATTTGGCAGACTATCCTATCTAGGTTGGAATATGCTACTTGGAATTCTGATACTGATATTCGGAATTATTCTAGCTATTTTTGCACCGAGTGTTAGTGCATCATCTTCAAATTTCATCATTTTCGGATCAATTATACTTTTAATCCTAATATACATTGCTGTTTTTTACTTTAGTTTTATCTTTGCAATTCGTCGCTTACATGACAAAAATCAAAGTGGTTGGCTTACACTACTTATGCTTTTACCCCTTGTTAATCTATTCTTTTTTATTTACCTTGCTTGTGCAAAAGGTGATGAGGGTTCAAATAATTATGGATCTCCTCGTACCACACAAACTTGGGAAAAAATATTGGCATGGATTTATATAATCATCTTCCCAATCAGTATTTTATTATCCGTAATAATTGGTATTCCTGCTTATCAAAGCTATATTGAGCGTGTCCAACAAATTCAAATCGAACAAAACATTAACTATTCTGAGTAAAAACTGAAGCTAAAGCTTTCCAAATTTAAGGCTTTAGCTAATTTTTTGTCACGAAGCCACCCTCTAGAGGCTCTACACTAATTTTAATCTCAGCCTTTAAATTCAATGCCGCATAACGTGCTTTAATTTCGGTCATGAGTTCATCAACCGAAGCCATTTTTAAATCAAGTTCAGATTGCTCATATGCCTTGGTGGCTAAATCTGCTTTCTCTTCATTTTTAGCTTCAGATTTCCAACGCTCAGCCACACCCACTAAACGTGCTAACTCAATCAGACTTTGAGCACTGGTTGGAGTTGAATTTTGAATCCATTTACTCATCGTACCTTTAGAAAGTTCAAGAATATTGGCAATATCAGTCGGTTTTATTTGCTTATCCTGAATGAGTTGTTTGATTTTTTTAGCACCTTCAATGAATAGATCATCTTCCTTGTCACTCATCTTTGACTGTCCTCAATAACTTATCAATGATTATCCCTCAAACTAACATTTCTTGCTCATTTTTTGTGATAACATTTTTAATATATCAGCCTGTTGTGATTTATTTTGAGCTCTTCCGAACCTACTCTTCCCAGCAAAGAACAAATTGCTCTTTTACCTCGCTTTCAAAACCTAAGCGCTGAACATATTATGGTGATCAATACACTTGAACAATGTCATCACATTGAAGCTGAATTAAACACAACAACTCTTTTTGGTTTTGACTCTGAATCGAAACCTACTTTTACCAAAGGTGAAATTGCCACCGGACCACATTTGATTCAATTGGCCACGTTTGAAAAAGCCTATTTATTTCAAATCAATCATGCAATTCTTGAGTTTCTTAAACCTATTTTTGAAAATCACAATCAAATTAAAGTCGGTTTTGGCTTAAAAAATGATGCGCATTTATTTCGTAAAAAAGGCATTCAACTGCATAGTGTGGTTGAGCTATCAAAATGCTTTTCAAACTTCGGTTTTCATAATGCTATGGGACTTAAAAATGCCATGGCACTTTTATTTCAGCTCAATTTCCCAAAAAGTAAAAGTATCAGCACCTCTAACTGGGCACGTAAAATACTAACAGCACAGCAAATTGACTATGCCTCAGCTGATGCCTATGCCCCGATTTTAGTCTTTGCTGAATTACGTCGTTTAGGTTTAGTTCCCAATCCACCACGAAAATAAGGCTGCTTCGAATAAAAAATACGCTTGATGCTTAGATATTTAGCAATACTTTGCTAAGATTGCGCACAATATATTCTTTATAAGATTTGGCTAGGAGCGCAAGCATGCTGATCATCCCTGCAATTGACCTGAAAGATGGTAAATGTGTTCGTTTAAAACAAGGTCGTATGGAAGACGATACTGTATTTTCCGATGATCCAGTTGCAACCGCACAACATTGGGTGAATGAAGGCGCACGTCGTTTGCATTTGGTCGATTTAAATGGTGCTTTTGCAGGTACGCCAATTCATAAACCAGTGGTTGAAGCTATTGCTCGCGCACAGCCAGAACTTCCTATTCAAATTGGCGGTGGTATCCGTTCACTTGAAACCATTGAACACTATTTAGATGCAGGTGTATCTTTTGTAATCATTGGTACCAAAGCCGTACAAGACCCAGCTTTCGTTGAAGAAGCCTGTCAAAAATTTGCGGGTCGTATTATTGTTGGCATCGATGCTATTAACGGCATGGTTGCAACTGATGGTTGGGCAAATGTCACTGATGTTAAAGCCATTGATCTTGCAAAACGTTTTGCGGATGCTGGAGTATCGAGTATTGTTTATACCGACATCGCACGTGATGGTATGATGCAAGGTGTAAACATTGAGCAAACTGTACATCTGGCACAATATTCAGGCTTACCTGTGATTGCGTCTGGCGGCGTCACTAATCTTGATGATGTCCGTAACTTAAAAGGCCAGCCAGGAATTTTAGGTGCAATTACGGGTCGTGCAATTTATGAAGGTACATTAAGCCTTCGTGAAGCACAGTCATTGTGGGACGATCAATCACTTTAATAAGCTAATGATTTAAAATGATTAAAAAGAGGTCAAAGTGGCCTCTTTTTAATCAATACTTAAGCTCTTTTTTTGAAAAACCTTATCTTTAAATGCCCAGTTCAGTTTCTCTCGTTTTAAAAAATAAAACCCCTCAAATTGCCTTAATCCTCATTACTATTATTTGGGGTGGTACCTTTTTAACCGTGCAATACGCACTCAACTTCAGCTCTCCAATGTTCTTTGTCGGCTGTCGTTTTGCTGCGGCAAGTATTGCAATTGGATTAATTTCCTTTAAATCAATGCAAGGACTCAATTTCAAAGAAATTTTAGCAGGTAGTTTAATTGGCTTGATGATTGCGATTGGCTATGGCACACAAACCGTTGGTTTACAAACCATTAGCAGTAGTGAATCTGCATTTTTAACAGCTTTATATGTACCTTTAGTCCCTATTTTCTTATGGTTTATTTTTCGTAAAGTACCCTACATCATGACTTGGATCGGTGCTTTATGTGCATTTATTGGGCTCATATTACTGACTGGAAATGGCGTTCAGCAGTTGCATTTTAATTTTGGTCAAACCCTTACTATACTTGGCTCAATTGCCATTGCACTAGAAATTATTCTCATAGGCTACTTTGCAGGAAAAGTCGATGTTCGACGTGTGACTGTGATTCAACTCATTACCGCATCACTTCTGGCTTTCGCTGCAATGCCTTTGGTTGGTGAACATGATTTACCTAATTTTTCATGGACGTTGTTAAGCATTGCCATAGGATTAGGGCTAGCAAGTGCTTTGATTCAATTGGTTATGAACTGGGCACAACGCGCTGTTGATCCTTCACAAGCTGCTGTTATTTATGCAGGCGAGCCTGTCTGGGCTGCATTATTTGGAAGAATGGCTGGCGAACGCTTACCCATGTTGGCATTATTGGGGGGCTGTATGGTGGTTTTGGGAGTCATCATTAGTGAATGGAAGCCGAAATTTTTAAAGAAAAAGTAAAACACCTAAAAGCACAGTTAAAAAAAAGAGAATGATTGAAATTCTCTTTTTTTTAACTGTGCTTTTAGATTTAAACGAAGATCAGTAATTATTGATACATTGGTCGATCATCATTTAAAGTAATAATGCCTCGGATCGCACGATAAACAATCCAGACCCATGATAAAAAGATCACGGCTACACAAAAAGTACTGGCACCAAAGGCTACACCAGCAAAGAGGTTAATATTTTCACCAGTAAACAATAAAAAGAAGAATGGGATAAAAGCAATGATATTCCAAATCAAATACCACCAAAAAGTTCGAATTTGCCATTTAAAATGGCTCTCAAAAATCGTGCCTCGGACTGAATCCATTTTGACGTAATTAATAATCAAAGCAATTACCGCTAAAATACCAGCTGAAGCAATTGCAACAATATAAAGTGCATAAAGAACAAAAGTTAAAGTTTTATTGGAACTTTGATCTATAGATGTATTCATTCTTATCCTCTACTTATCTTTTCCTTTAGAATCGAATCACATTCAAAGGAGAAATTAGCCATAAAATCAATAAAATATTTAAACCTATAGTACAAAAATAGATTTTCCTAAACGGTTGTTTTTGTGTTTTATGACGTAACTTTTGTTGTGCAAGCCAAGCTGTTGGCCAACCACCTAAAAATGACAGGATATGCAGGGTATTTTCAGGCACACGTCTATTACCATTTTGAGCCGCTTCTTTATCTTGAGAATAAAACCAATACGTCATCATATTCATCAGCATAATGAATAGCAGTACCATACCACTCAGCAAACCCGTCACAGTAAATATACCCAGAAAAATAATATAAAGTCCGGAGAAAATTTGCATGGGTTGTAGTTTTGCAGAATCCTGCTGCTGAGACTGCTGTCGTTGTGCAGCTTGACCAGTTTTTTTCGTCTGTGATGCTTTTAAATAAGTGACTTGTTTGGCGTTAAAACGTCCCTGCCCATCCAACTGCACCACATACTCCAAGGCACATCCCACAATCGGTCTGGGCCCTTGTCGTGCAAAATCCTTAATATGTAAAAATACACGATCTTTTGATGCATCATTGGGTTGAATAAAGCCATAGCCTTTATCATCAAACCACTCAATTAAACGTCCCTGATCGCGCATTTTTTATATCCTAAAGCTTTTGAATGAGATCGCTTAAGTCTAAGCTGTAACAAATTTGAGTCTTTCAAGCAACATATTACGCATTTCCTGCGGGTTTTTTTGCAAAATATCCTCACTGATACGTCCATCTGCACGATTTTTTTGCGCAATCTGCAATCGCATCATCCAAAAACGCCCTGCTGCCATCGCCAAATATAACTCCAAACATGCTTTTTCATCTTTAGTTAAAGGACGAATCGTTTCATACGCTTCTAAAAAATGCTGTGCTTTTTCTTCATTTAACGTGACTTGTGGATATTCAGTACAAAAATCATTTAAGGTAATCGCGATATCAAACAACAATTCATCTTTATTTAATTCATAAAAATCAAGAATTCCGTTCAATTGATTACCGTCAAACAGCGTATTGTCACGGAATAAATCAGAATGGATAAAACCCTTCGGACGGTTAGGATACATTGCAGTTAAAGCATCGTATAAGCCCAATAAAGTATTGAGAATGGTTTGATCTGCTTGCTCCAATGTCGGTTTGATCTCTCGTGCTACATTACGCCAATAACGATGGTCACGATATTCAGCACGTTCCAAAGGAAAGTCTTGAAGTGCCACATGCATTTTCGCTTGTGCAATCGCAATCGCTTGTACTTGTTCAATATTTGCAGGCATCGGATGATCGCCCATTAAACGCGGTGCAATTTGAGCTGGTTTATCTTTTAAAATATGAATCGCTTTGCCACTATGCTTTAGAGGAACAGGAACAGCCAAACCGTGTTGCCCCAAATGTTCCAATACTGGAACCAATTCTCCAGCCCCTTGTTCATCAATATTTTCAAATAATGTAAGTACAAATTGAGTGCCATCTTCACACACGATAAAATAGTTGGTATTTTGCACACCTCCTTGAATGGGAATCAGGTCAATCACCTCTAATCCATAAGGTGCTGCGAAATCCTGAACTTCCTGTAAACTCAAAGTGGTATAAACCGACATATAAAACCTGCGAAAAAACTTACATAAGTTTGATAGAATAACCGCTTCGACTATCGAGGTGTAGCACCTGAGTCGCTAAGTTTCATAATCGACTGTTATTTTTGGAAAAAATTATGCTTGCTAAACGTATTATTCCTTGCCTAGACGTAGATAATGGTCGTGTGGTGAAAGGTGTTCAATTTCTTGATATTCGTGATGCCGGTGATCCAGTTGAAGTGGCACGTCGTTATAATGAACAAGGTGCCGATGAAATTACCTTTTTAGACATTACTGCTACATCTAATGGCCGCGACACGACGTATCGTACCGTTGAGCGTATGGCCGAAACTGTATTCGTCCCTTTAACAGTCGGTGGTGGTGTTCGTAAAGTTGAAGACATTCGCATGCTACTCAATGCAGGTGCGGATAAAGTCAGTATTAACTCTGCGGCAGTATTTAATCCAGAATTTGTACAAGAAGCGTCTCAACGTTTTGGTGCACAATGTATCGTAGTGGCGATTGATGCGAAAAAAACTGCGGCGAATAAATGGGAAATTTTCACACATGGTGGCCGTAAAGCCACGGGCATAGATGCGATTGAATGGGCTGTCAAAATGGCAGAATATGGCGCAGGTGAATTGTTAATTACCTCGATGGATGCTGATGGTACTAAATCAGGTTATGACCTTAAATTAATGCGTCAAATTAATAACCGTGTCACTATTCCAACGATTGCCTCAGGTGGTGTTGGATGTTTACAGCATTTAGCTGATGGTATTTTACAAGGTGGTGCAGATGCCGTTTTAGCCGCATCCATCTTCCATTTTGGTCAGCACACTATTCCTGAAGCGAAACAATATCTTGCAGCGCAAGGCATTGAAATGCGTCTGTAATTAAAATCCTTTCAATTAGACAAAAAAGAGTGTGATTGAAACACTCTTTTTTTATTCAGCATATTTTCAGATAAACAAAGGAGTCTTGATGACTCCCTATAAACCCAAAATTCCAACATATGACTGATCAAATCTGTATGGCTGCTTCAGCCAAAAAACTATAGCCCAAGTAACGGACGAAATATTAACCACAAATGCTTATTTTTTGATAGATTACGGCATAACCTAATTAAAACAGAATCAATATATTAGGTAGAATAAATTCAAAATCGCTTTTTAAGCATCGACCTTAGGCCACTGAATCAATTGTATTATCTGATTCTTGCTGAATTAATTTGGGTGTTTTTTCTACCCATTTAGCTGGAAAATATTTTTCAACCCGATTTGAAAGCCAATTTGCAACAGGGGTTGGTAATTGAATTCCAAGCGGATTCTGTTCTTTTAAATCTGTAGATGAAATTACGCGTGTACCTAAAATATAATCAAACCATGGCTTGGTCACACACCAATTGGCATCTTGGTTAGAATTCATATGATGATCATAATGCCAAGGGATTTTTTTCATGGCCCAATCTGGCTCTAAGTGGGCACGGCGGTGAATATAGTAATAATTACATGCACTATACAGCGATGCCGCCACCATCCCTTTGGAAATTGGATAAAAAATTAAACTGGCTGCACCAGCTACAACCGCTAATGAAACAATTTCATTTTTTGTGCGCCAATTTGAAATACCTTGTACATATCCATCATCATGAAAGTCCTGTTTACGCACTTCACGATGATGCTCCCAATGTGATTTCATACTCTCTGGCACTGGACTATAACGTGGCTGCCCTGTTCGGTGTGTGCCATGTAAAATAAATTTATGCGCCACCCATTCAAACCCATTGGCAACAACTAAACCGACTAAAAAACCCTTTAACATCATCGTATCTCCATATTCCTTAGATTAAATATAATTCAACCCATACCAGAAATATTGACCGTTCTCTTTCCTTATATTGACAAATTGCGACATTATTTTGCAGTATTGATATATTCTTCAATACTAGAATATGTCTCGTTCAATTTATAACTTATTATATCCCGCTCAAATTTATAAATTTAAAGGCAACACAATTTATGATTGACGACTACTTTTGATATAGATGATCTAGAAAATATGGTAAAAATATAGCGGCAATTGAACATTCTAAGACAATAAAAAGATGACCTAACATGCAGCAATTAAAAGACTACACAGGAACTGTCTACGGAGGACTTGGACACCTCTTATATGCCTATAGCCAGGCAAAAGGCTTGCTCATTTCAGAGAACCTGAAACAAGTCCAAAACTTAGAACGGTTTGATTTTAGTCTTTGGCGAGAACTCTTAAATGAGATTGCGCTACAGGTTCCGAGCCCTGCGCTTGGTTTAGCAATTGCTGAATTTGTACACCCCAAACATTTAGGAATTATTGCTTATATTGCACAATCCTGTGACACACTCAGCGAAGCTTTAGCCCGTTATTATGATTTCCATCGTCTCATTTATGATGGCAGCCCACTAAAAGTAGAAATCAGCGAAAAATATTTAGCCATTCGCTGGGATGAATTACCTGCACATTTAACCACGCAGGTCACCGATGAAATTGCATTGGCCTTAATGGTGCAATTCCTTAAACAATTTTTAGATTTTGAGCACATTGTGATTCATGCAGTCAATTTCACCCATGCCTTACCTAAAAATTTTAGTTTTTATGAACGCTATTTTCAATGTAAAGTCAGATTTAACCAGCCCAAAGTAGAACTTATTTTTCCAATTAATTTTTTATCGACCCCTATCAAGCATGCCGATCAAACCTTACAAAATTTATTAAAACAGCAAGCTCAAGCTCTACTGGAAAAACTACCTCACTCGACGCAATTAGATGAACGTTTACAACAATATATTCTCAAAGGTTTACAAAAAAATAATTATCAAATTGAAGATATTTCGGATCAACTGAATATGTCGATACGCCAGCTACAACGACATTTACAAAACCAAGAAACGACCTATCAACAAAGAGTACAGCAAGTACGACAACTGCTTGCAACCCAATATTTACAAGATCCTCATTTAAGCTTACATGAAATTGCCCTCCTTCTCAGCTATTCTGAGCAAAGTGCTTTTCAACGGGCATTTAAAAACTGGACTGGTGTTACACCACAACAATGGCGACAAAAAACACACAAATAGTGTTCAAAAAAGCGCTTTTTTCTACAGAATAAAAATCAATTACGATTAAAATTCAAACTAAATATAAATAATTCTATTCATCATCTCGCTAAAAATAACAACTGGAAATCTATATGAATAAATATCTAGCAGAATTGATCGGTACTTTTTGGCTGGTTTTTGGTGGCTGTGGTAGTGCAGTGATTGCAGCAGCATATCCTGAACTTGGTATTGGCTTTGCAGGTGTTGCACTGGCCTTTGGTTTAACTGTACTCACGGGTGCTTATGCTTTAGGGCACATCTCTGGTGGTCATTTTAACCCAGCAATCAGCATCGGCTTATGGGTTGGTGGTCGCTTTGATGCTAAAGATGTAGGTCCTTATATTCTTGCACAAGTCGTTGGGGGTATTTTGGCGGCTTTCACTTTATATATAATTGTACAGGGTCAAGCAGGCTTCGCAGGTGTTGCTGGCTTTGCATCCAATGGTTTTGGTGACTTATCTCCTGGTAAATATTCCATGAGCTCTGCGTTAATCATTGAAATTGTACTCACTGCTGGATTCCTAATAGTGATTATGGGTGCAACAGATAAACGCGCGCCTGCAGGCTTTGCACCGATTGCAATTGGTCTCGCTTTAACACTAATTCACTTAATCAGTATACCTGTCACCAATACTTCAGTTAATCCTGCTCGTAGTACTGCAGTTGCTCTATTTGCTGAAACAGCGGCTTTAAGCCAGTTATGGCTATTCTGGGTTGCACCCATTGTCGGTGCAATACTAGGTGCACTCATTTATAAAGGCATTGCGGGTCAACAACAAACGAAATAAGCATTGTATAACCAATAAAAGCCTGTATCAGCAGGCTTTTTAATTGATCGATGCTAAGCAATAACTTAAAGAAAAGGATTTTCTATCTCGCCTTCATGTTGTTGCACAATCTTTTCGGGTAAGTTCTGCTCTTTTTCCAGAATTGCTACAATTTCATTAATATAAGCTTGTAGTACTTGTGCAGCTTTTAATCCACATTGATCCTTAGTGATTTGTAGATTTCCATAAATACTCACACAGTCTTCCTGATTTTCTAAAGTTAAATCATGAATTGCATGCGACTCAGTCCCATTTTCAAACGCTTTGAACATGATTATTATTCTCTCTATTTTTAGTCACATCGTATAAATAACGTGTATTCATACCTCATCGCAACATTATTATTTCAATAATTGCATTAAATATTGTAATAAAGCATCGGTTAATTGTTTCACCAAGGCTTGTTGTGTCTGCGGATCTATATTGGGTAAAGTCACGCCAGTATTGGGGTTGCCACTTTCAGATTGGAACTGCTTTTGTACCGCCAAAAGCTGATCTGCAGACACAGCTTCCGCACACTGACTTTCAGCATCCCAGTGTGAATATTCAATTTCTTGATTGGCTTTAACCTGAGTTGCTTTCAAAGGCAATTTATAAGTATTGCGTTTTTGCTCTTCAGTCAATTGTGGGAAAATATTCATTCCTACCAGCTCTTCAAGCTGACATACGCTGATCACTTTGACTTGGAGTGAATTATTATTCGGTGCGAGATAGGCCCCAATTTTTCCAGATTTAGGCATATAAATCGCTTTAAAAACCGCAGTCGGTACAATGACGCCATTACCAATAGTTTTAAGCTTTTGTCCTGAAAAAACGGGACCTGTCACAACGTATACATCTTGTTTTTGCTTGGTTACGATGGCACGCGTTGCTTCTTCTAATTCACGCCAAACTTGCTGATTATTTTTAGGTGCTTGCGGAACCATATTGGCCAAGGAGAAACTATCTGCTTGAGATTGTTTGTCTGGCATATCCGCATTTGGCGCCATATGTCCACGATCATAGCCGGAACCTTTATAATCCGATAATAATGCTCGATCACTGGGACTTAGGCGCATTTCTTCATGAAAGCTATCTTCACGCTTAATTTTTTGGCTTAAGCGAGCAGGTGATAAATACTCTGCTGACCATAAAGGTGTTTTTGAGACACCTGAATACATAACATTAAAACCATTAAAACACAGTGCAGAACTATTTTTTTGTAAACTGGCTTTGGTGAGAAATGGTGGTTCACTTCGGTAAAATTGTTTTAAACACGTTGAGCTAGTGGTCTTTGTAAATGGCATCAATTGAGCAATTTTTTCCTGCCCAAAAGCAATTGCAAAACTTCCTGTTGCAATAACACCCAAAATAATTTTGACCAATGAATTTTTCAACACAACTTTCCTAATTTAAGCCCACGATTCACACTATTGCTTACGCTATTTCATTTATAGATATTTTTCAACTATTCAAATATATGAATTTGTTAGAATTTTCATTAATTAAAACAACATAATTCATAAAATTTGTGATTTTATAAGAAAGTTTTCTATAACAGCAATAAAGTTAAATTTATTTAAAATATCTTTTCTATTATGATACTTTCATCACCCTTAAGCGATAACTATACGACATAATTTGTCGTAGTATTCACTATATAAAAATCAATAAAAAAGCCAAACATTCATGCTTGGCTTTTCTATTCCGATTTATTTTATTAATTTACATCAATATTAAATCTCAATTTGACTACCCATTTCTACAACGCGGTTCGGTGGAATTTGATAAAAATCACTCACAGGACTGGTATTTCGTTGCATGGAAATAAATAGCTTTTCACGCCATGGTGCCATGCCATCACCTACGGTATGAATTAAACGATCACGTGAAATAAAGAAACTAACTTGCATCATATCTAATTCAAAACCAACTTGATCATAGGCTAATTGTAATGCCTCCGGAATATTAGGTTGGTCTTTAAAACCATAGTAGACAAAAACTCGATAGAAACGTTCATCTAACTTTTCAACACGCACACGTTCAATTTGTGGTACATACGGTACGTCACGAATCATAACAGTCACCATGATATTCCGTTCATGTAACACTTTATTGTGTTTGATATTGTGCAACAGCGCATGGGGAACAATATTCGGTGTCCCTGTTAGGAAAATGGCTTGACCTGGAACAATCAAGGATGCATTACTCATATTGATACTTTTAATAAATAAATCGATTGGTAAAGCATCTTTTTCTAGACGATCAAGTACTATGCTACGCCCTTCTTTCCAAGTCATCAAAATCGTACATACCACTGCACCAATGAGAATTGGTACCCATCCGCCTGCAATGATTTTTAATGAGGTTGATGCGACAAAGAAAAAGTCGATGAATAAGAATGGAATCGCAAACAGAGCCACTTTCCAAAGTGGCCAACGCCACAAACCATAGGCCAAAAAAGAGATTAAAATCGTGCTACAGAGCATGGTCATGGTCACTGCGACCCCATAAGCACTGGCTAAATTGGCACTATTTTGGAACAATAAAATTAAGATTAGGACAGAAACAAATAGAACCCAATTGATAAAAGGTAAATAAATTTGGCCTTGTTCGACATCAGAAGTATGATTAACCGTTAAACGTGGTAAATAGCGTAATTGAATCGCTTGATTGACCATCGAAAAAACACCAGTAATGACGGCTTGAGATGCAATAACCGCTGCTGCTGTTGCCAATCCAATCATGGGATAAAGACCCCAATCTGGAACCAATAAATAAAATGGATTTTCAATTGCATTCGGATTACGTAGTAATAATGCCCCTTGTCCCGCATAGTTCAGTAATAAACACGGTAAAACAATAATAAACCACGCCAGTTTAATTGGCATGCGACCAAAATGCCCCATATCGGCATACAGTGCTTCGCCACCAGTTAAAGTCAAAACCACGGCGCCCATCGTCAAAAACGCAACATAAGGTTGATGAACAATAAAGTTAATGGCCCAATGTGGACTGACCATGGCCAAAATAAACGGGGTTTGCACGATACTAAGGATACCCACTGTCCCAATAGCTAAAAACCATACCAATGTAATCGGGCCAAAGAGTTTCCCCATGGTTCCTGTACCATGCCGTTGTACTAGAAACAATCCCGCCAAAATACCAATCGATAATGGCATCAACCATTTATTAAACATTGGTGTTGCAATACTTAGTCCCTCAATAGCGGATAGTACCGAAATTGCAGGTGTAATAATGCCATCACCAAAAAATAACGAAGCACCGATAAATCCAAGTGCAATCAGAAATATTTTTTTGTTCTCTGGGATGCGATTAGAGCGAAGGTTTAATGCCAATAAAGATATAATCCCACCCTCACCATTATTATCTGCTTTCATAATGACAGTGACATATTTGAAACTGATGGTGAGCATCATGCACCAAAAGATCAGTGATAGGATTCCGAGTACGGTTGCTTCTGTAATCGCGATATGTGCAGTAAGAAAACATTGTCTGAGTGCATATAGCGGGCTGGTTCCGATATCCCCAAATACAACACCTAATGCCGCTAAGGTGATTGCAGGCAATGCCGCTTTTTTTGCAGTACTTTGCATATAGTCGTCTTCTAATGTAGACATCATTTTTCCGAATAATATCACTGAGCAAAAAAATTTGCTCTAAATCAATTGTTGCTTGGCATAAATCTTTTTTTTGGTTATTATCACTCGCCTTGGTGAAGTGTCCGAGTGGCTTAAGGAGCACGCCTGGAAAGTGTGTATACGTTTATAGCGTATCGAGGGTTCGAATCCCTCTTTCACCGCCAAATTCGAAACAGCTGTATTCCAAAGCAGTTATAAAAAACCTGAATCATAAAGATTCAGGTTTTTTTATGCATTACAGAGAATAAAATAAGAGTCTGGAATCGAGCTAACGCCCAAAACTGATCAAAAATCACTCTAGCCTTTGTAAAGAGACAACGCCAACAGATTCTTGTGTGATGACTTTTACAAAAAAAAATAGGTTCTTTAGCAGAATAAGATGATCAATATTAGTTCTCCAGTTTTATGAAAAAGTGACCAGTCAAAAATATTGCCGAATTTCACTCTTAAAACCTTATAATTATAGAATACTCAAATACCTTTCTTTAAGTTCATACTTTTTAAATATCATAGTAAATCATCAGCTAAATCAACTGCTCGTTTTTTGGCTTGCATTCTTACAAATTTTCTGTAAAATTCTCGCCAAGTTGCCGGCATAGCTCAGTTGGTAGAGCAACTGACTTGTAATCAGTAGGTCCACAGTTCGAATCCGTGTGCCGGCACCACTTTAGACTTAGGTTCACTTTTTAGTGAGCCTTTGTTGTTTCTGCAATAGAATAAGCTATCAATATTAGCTGATTCAAAATTAATATTTTTATTTCTTCACTGCGCTGATTTGCACATAACGCACCAATCCATCTTGATATAACTTTTTACAAAGCCAAGCCGTCATTCGAATTTTGAAAAAATCCATCCGACTATTTTTAGTAGAATGAGCAAGTGTCTGAAAATAATTTGAAAAACCAAGTAAAACCTGTTGAGAGATATCAATAATTTCAATTTGCTCAAAGTTATGCTGCATTAAATTTTGTATATATTCATGCTGTGATGCTAAATTTAATACATCAACATCCGCTGCTTTTAATAAATATTGATATTTTTTTTGCTGTATCCAATCTAAATTTGTCCCTTGTTCAGACCACATCAAATAATGAAAACCTAAACGACCTTTTAAATTTAAAACTGAACTTACCGAATTCAAAAATGAGTTTAAATTACTGTGATAAGCTGCATCCAAACACAGCACAACATCAAACTTAGTCTTGAATGAAATAGCTTTTAAATTTAAAAAAGACTGCTGATAGATTGTCACCCACTCTGAAAAGCAATTTTGAATTTGATCAGTACATTCGGCCTGTAATTCAACAGCGAATAGATGATTAATTTGATAGTGCTCATGCCAATGCCTTAAGCTCGCCCCTTGCCCACAACCCAAATCTAGCAATTGATCAGCTGGGTTTAACTCAACGGCTTTTGCCAATTGATCAGCTAATTGGCGACAGGCTTGTGGATAGGATACTGTTGCCGCCCCCCAAAAACCCAAATTGCTCCAAGCACATTCAGCAGGATCACCTAACAGTTTTGCATTAATTGCATATTTATGCGTAGGAAGATTTTTCCGAAAAGCTTGAAGCCATTTCATCGTGCTTTAATAACCAAGTTCTGGAGCAACTTCAACTTTAGGTTTTAAACCAACAAAGGGCAATGGTGCACCAAAAATTTCTGCAATATGCATAGCGGAAGTAACGGCTGACTCTAAAATAGGCAAACCATCGCATGACCACGAGCCACAATAGAAAACTTTACGATTTGCAATTTTATGACGCTCTTGTAACTCTTTATTTAACGCCACTGTTTTTGAATCCACCACCGCCCGAGTCAAAGTCACAGAGGCGATTATTTTCTTTGGATCAATGGCTGTTACAGGACGCCAAGTCTGAAATACTGATGTCTTACCGACTAAACTTGGCTCAATTGAATTTAACCAGACCGTAAATTGTTGACGGGTAAATTGACGATCCATCATATAACTCAGCACAGCCCAATCTTTACGTTTCGGTGGCATTACAGTTGAATCGGTATGAATAACCAGTTCACCTTGTTCAAATTTAAACTGTTTTAATAAATCTAAATCATCTTTAAATTGTTCTTGATTTAAAAATTCTGCAATTTTATGGGTTGGCGTTGCCACCACCACGCGGTCAAATTTAAATTGCTCAGCCTGATCATTTTCAACCAAAATATAATCTGCGTGTTCTTCTATTTTCTGAATTGCTGCACCGCTACGAATATCAATGCCTTCAATCAATTTATCTACCAATGCTGGCGTGCCACCCTGAAGACGTAATAAAGCATCACCATCAGTCAACTGTCTTAAAAAAATCAATAATGGCTTTGCTGGCCATTCACCAATTGTTTTTGGATCACAGGTACAAATGGTATACAACACTGGCATCACTGCACCATGCCAAAATACTTCTTCAATCTGATTATGATTCATAAATTCAGCTAAAGAAATTTCTTGATTATTTGATTTAAAGAACTTATGGATGGCTGTTTTAAGTTGTAGCATCCCTTTAACTAATCGCCAACCATATTGCTGAACCCCTTTCCGATTATTAATAATTGGAAAGTTACCAATGCGGGTACGAGTGGTGGTGAGCCATGTTTCAGTTTTATCTTCAAATAACCAGCTACATGCCATAAAGGTACGCACAGGAAACGTTGGAATATTAAGATATGCAGCAAGGCTTAAAGTATTTTTCCATAAATGTGGATTCATGACACGCAGTGGTGCATCAATTAAGCCACCTTCAAATTCAATACTATGACTATCCATTCCACGCCCTGGCAGCGCTTCGAAAATGGTGATGTTGTGCCCTGCATCTTTAAGAATTCTTGCTGTAGCGAGCCCAGCCATGCCACTACCAATTACTGCAATATCCAAAGTTATTTTCCATGCGTCGACTATTTTTCTCATTATGAATGAAGAATTTTTAAAACACCGTATTAAAAAGTTCCAGTTTTGCTATTTTTTCATCGATAATTTCAAAATAAAAATTACTTTCCATTTTTCACGCTAAAAATGATTTAAAAGCACAGTAAAAAACATAAGACAAATGTATAAAAACCAACTATTTATTATTTTTTTTAAAAAATATCCTTTAAAAACAATATAGATAATTTCACCAATTATCCAAAAAACCCATTTACAAGCCAGTCTATTTTGATTACTATCCATACACAAAATGCTAAATTCATCACAAAAATAATAAAAGAAATAAAAATAACAGTCCTTAAAACAAGAAACTACAGCGTAAAAAGGATCTCTATTTATACAATAGAGATCCTTTTATTTTTTGATGACGACTTCTGAACTTGCTCAGTTTAAATACAAAAACACAGATTCAGCCGATCAAAAAGGCACATCTAACGATCCACTTTTACCATTATGCAGAGTCTGGAATTTCACCAAATTTACCATGATTAAAATCATGGAAAGCCTGCACAATTTCTTCTTTGCTGTTCATAACAAATGGGCCATAACCTTGAATAGGTTCATTCAACGCTTTTCCAGTCAGCACTAAAAATTTTGTCGCTTGTAATGCTTCAATCTGAATCTCTGCCTCACCATCTTGTGCAAATAGCACCACAGAATTGTCTTGAACTTTTTCTGAGCCATTCAGCAATACTTCACCTTCGAGCACCACCAGCAAAGTATTATGATCTACAGGCACATGAATATGCTGCACATGTTGAGCTTTCAGCTGAGTATCCCAAACATTTACTGGGGTAAACGTAGAAGCTGGGCCTTGATGTTGCAAGTATTGCCCTGCAATCACACGAATTTGACCTGCATCATTATCCAATGCAATGACTGGAATCTCCTGTGCATCAATCGCTTGATATTTTGGAGCAGTCATTTTATCGGCTGCAGGTAAGTTTACCCACAATTGCACCATTTCAAACAAGCCACCTTTTTCAGCAAATGTTGGAGAATGAAATTCTTCATGGACTAAACCAGCACCCGCTGTCATCCATTGCACATCACCCGTTTTAATGGTTCCACCGCCACCATGTGAATCTTGATGGGTTACTTCACCCTGATACGCGATAGTGACTGTTTCAAAGCCACGATGTGGATGTGAACCAACGCCACGCGGTTCATGACTCGGTTCAAACTTATACGGAGAAGCATAATCCAAAAGTAAGAATGGGCTAATGGCTTGACCTAAACGATCATAAGAGAATAAATTTTTAACAGGAAAGCCATCTCCGACCCAATGCATATTTTGATTACGATAAACACCAACTATTTTTTTCATCTCAATTCTCCTATCTCTAGGAAGTATTTGAGGGCATTTTTTGTGTTTTAAATGCTATATTGATTGCTATAAATAGCACACATCATTGCTTATTTAGAACGATAAAAATAGGAGATCTTAAAGCACCTTAATAATCTGGAAGTGATGAAAACTTATTTCCATAATATTCACAGCATGTAAGATTCTTGTACTTTAAAACTAATGCCACCTTCAATATAGTCACGTAAATATTTTCCAATGAGCTTTCTATCTTTTACCTCCGTTGGCCAAAAAGCTTCTAAACCAATATCGCTAATAACATTTAAAATGGTATTAAATGTAAACATAACTTTAAGCGATATTGCATTTGGATCTGCATCTGGCAAGGCTTTTTTCAATAAATGCATTGCTGAATGAGAAATAGGCACTAAATGTTTTGCCACAATAATACGTCCCTCATCACCAGCACTAATGGTTTTAGAAAAAAACTTTAAATGAAATATGCCATTATTTTCCATTAATATTTTAACCATAGGTTTCATTAATGCATCCACTACATCAGAAACTTGTACAGTATTTGGATTGATCGCCTTCAATGCCGCCAAACTATCTTGTACATAGGGGGTCATTACATGATCTAGTGCAGCTTCTACTAACCCCCACTTTGTTTTGAAGTGATAATACAATGCAGATTTGTTGGCGACACCAGCTGTTTCATTAATTTTCTGAACCGATAGCGTTTCAATATTATTCTGCGAAAAAAGAACAATCGCTGCTTCTATTAATTTTTCTTTGGTTTGATTGCTCATAAATAGGGATCACAGGTTTTTAGGTTAATATTTTTACTCAATCTATACTCGTTTAATTTAGTTAAACGATCAATAAAAAAGATAGACCAACCTTCTTCAGGTTGGTCTATTGAAAAATGTAATTTCAATATTAAAATGTTGAATTACAACCTTTGGCTTCAAAATCTTCTTTTGAGGTATAACGAATTTCAGGTAAATAATCGCCCATAACTTGTTTTTCAGTTCCCCATGCTTTTACATTTTGAACCGCTTGATTAAACTCAGTATTTGGCAATAAATTTCGCATAATAAATATGCCTAAGTCTGAATGTCCTACAGTTTTACCATCTTCAGCGGTATAGCCTGAACCGCGAGGACTCAACGGTAGAAAATAAACCCCACATTCTTCGGTCGCATTGGCAGGTCGATCTTCAGGTAAAGATGAAATTATCGTATAGACGCCTGCTTGATCCATTTTTTTAATCTGTTCATCATAAATACAATAGTTGGTCGCCGTTGTAATCAGTTCATTGGTACACATCGACCAATAACGTGCATCATATTTGTCTGCAAATGGATTATTTTCATAGGTTTTAGGTGTTTTAGGAATCTGACCTTTGAGCTCAATCACTTTGCCCAAACGTCGACTAGTCATCGCAAAAACATATTCATTATCGGGTGTCGCCCAGTAATTCAGTTTTGGTGTAACAGATTGCCCTTCACACTGACTAATCGGCTTTTTACTAACAGGATCAAATTTATAAATACACTTGATATTATCGGCACCACTAAATGCTTTGTACCATGTAGGATTGCTTTGTGCGGGGAATCCTATATTCAGTTGCTGATTAAATAAAGTCAAAGAGGTCTGTAATGGAATAGTAGTCACTTTATCGATAGGTGCTTTTTTCACTTTTAAAACACTACAAACATCCTGCCCTTTTTTAATATCGCCATTAGCCAGTTGTACTTTAAAACGAGGAAAACTAACATTACCTTTTACATTCATGTTTTTATTTGGCACATAAACCCGATATAACATCGCCACTTTATTATCGGCAGTTTTAGGCGCATATAACGTATTTTGCTCGGGATTTTCAGGAAGATCTGCCAATTCAAGGCGAGCACTGAATGCACGATTTTGCTTTAAACGGTCATGCCCTGTAACAAATGGATTAATCGACCCTACATTTGGGCTAATTGCTGTATCCAGCAATGAATTAACCCGTAATCCTTCCGCCGTATAACTAACTAAAGAAAAATGTCTTGAATAAGGATAATCGCCATCAATTGAGACCTTAGCACCTTCAGGAACGGTAAATTCAGAAGACCAATAACTAACATTAGAGTCGGGAAATGCAAAATTAAGTGGATCTTCCCCTGTGCCAGATTTACTTGTAAATGAATCTTGCCACATACAATCGGCCAACTCCGTAGTGGAATCAGGCTGCTTATTGGCTTGTTCTGAGTCACTATTGCTATCATTACAGCCCGTTAAACCTAGCGAACCTATTAATACCAATAAAAAAATATTTATTTTAAACGTGTTATCCATATTTTAATTTCCTTTATTTTTCAACAGCGATACAGCCTTAGATAGGCTATATCTCCGTTCAAAAAAAAATTTTTAGTTTTCCTTTTTCACTAGAGCATCCTTGTTCTAGATCTACTAGAATCCATTTAGATTAAAATTATAATAATCCAAATAGATTAATTTGCAATAGCTTTTTTATTAACCAATAAAATAAAAATCCAAGACCGAAGCCTTGGATTTTTATTGATTAGAATAAATATCAATATCTAGATTTTACCAATCAGATCAATCGATGGTGCTAAAGTTGCATCACCTTCTTTCCATTTGGCTGGGCAAACTTCGCCAGGATGGGCATGCACATACTGTGCAGCTTTTACTTTACGCAATAATTCTTGTGCATCACGACCAATTCCACCTGCATTAATCTCAATGATTTGGATTTTACCTGCTGGGTCAATCACAAACGTTCCTCGATCTGCCATACCTTCAGCTTCAATTAGTACTTCAAAGTTTTTAGCCAAAGTCCATGTTGGATCACCCAGCATTGGATATTGAATTTTCTTAATTTCATCAGAAGCATCATGCCACGCTTTATGGGTAAAGTGAGTATCTGTTGATACTGAATAAATCTCTACTCCCATTTTTTGGAATTCAGAATAATGATCCGCTAAATCACCCAACTCGGTTGGACAAACAAAAGTGAAATCTGCAGGATAGAAAAATACAACTGACCATTTACCTTGAAAATCTTTTTCAGAGACTTCAATAAATTCACCATTTTTATAGGCAGTTGCATTGAACGGTTTAATTTCAGTATTCATTAAATTCATGAGATATTCCTCTCGCTGATTTCTGGGATTACCTATCTTGTAGAGCTAGAATACTGAAAATCTAAAAATCGGTAAAACAGAACTTTTTAATAAAAATAATCGAAAAATTAGATCAAATATTTCTATTCTTATTCTTTTTACAATCGTAAAATTCAATCCAAATTCAGGTTGACCTCGACGGTGATGTTCTGTAGATTTTCTTTTTGAGTGGATTCTTAAAATGACTTTTCAAGCTCTTCTTATCCATTTTCAAACGTGCCCATCTGGTACCGACAGTTTTAAACAACTCAAAAATAATTGTGAGCAGCTGATTAAAAATGCTGACACTGATCTAGAACATAGTTCGCTCTTTGTTATTTATAGTTTTGCCAAAAACTATGTATTACTTTATGAAGATCAAGCGATAACGTCAGAGTTTTCTCATACTGCAAAGAATCAACTGTTAGCCTATATGCAGCAATTAAATCAGGCGATTCAAACGCAAGATAAAATGCACATTTTAGATACGCTTAATCAAGTAACACATCACTATCTACTCAGTTCACGCATTTTTTAATCAATAATGAACAGATATTTATCTTTAAAATTTAAATTGTTACTCTATCGGTAATGGCTTAATTTATTTTTCTGTTAGTAAAAAACCCTTTGTATTCACAAAGGGTTTTTTATGTATTTAACCGTTTAAATTAAGATGTCAAAACGGTAAGTCATCATCTAAATCCGCTGGAGCTTGTACAGGTGCGGAAGGCTGTTGTGGCTTAGGTGATTGGAAGCCTTGGTTGACATTACCATTTGTATTGCTATATCCACCTTGGTTGCTGCTCTGCTGCTGATTAAAACCACTATTTTGTTGCTGACCATAACCACTTTGTTGATTATTGTTATTATTAAAACGTGGCTGGTTAAAGCCTGAATTATCACCAGCACCTTCAGTTTGTTGGCGATTATTTGAATCTAACATTTGCATTTGTTCACCACGGATTTCTGTAGTGTAACGCTCTTGACCATTTTGGTCAGTCCATTGGCGGGTACGTAATGAACCTTCAATATATACTTTAGAACCTTTACGTAAATATTGCTGTGCAATTTCACCTAAACGGTTATTCAATACAATACGATGCCACTCTGTTTGTTCTTTGCGTTCACCGCTATTTTTATCAGTCCACGATTCGCTCGTTGCGATAGAGAACTGCGTCAATGACCCACCATTTGGGAAGGTTTTAGTTTCAGGATCTTTACCCAAAGTACCCACTAAAATAACTTTATTTACGCCGCGCATGAGATGTCATCTTCCTATTCAATTCTATGTTTCACTTTATAAGAGTTATGCTTAAATGGCTACCTCTTTGCCTAACAAGTGCGTTAAATGTTGTCGCGCAACATCATCTATTTGCTGTTTATCAACTTTTACATACGCTACTTGTTGCTCGGACATCACCACAACTTCTTCAATACCACGAATTGCCAATAATTGAGAAGTCCATTCATCTGTTTGTTTGGCTTCGGGTAAGCGCAGTACAATTGAAGATAAATAGCGTGGTTGAGCCAGCCCAAAACTCACCAATAACCACACAATGGCGATCGCAGACAAAATACTCCAGCCGATCGCTGTATGTTGCAACACTAATAATTGACCACCTAAAATACCTCCGCAGAAAGCACCTAGAAACTGTCCACTGGCATTCACGCCCATAGCTGTCGCTTTAGATTGAATCGGTGCAGCTTTCGACAGCCATGATGGTAATAAAGCTTCCATCACATTAAAGGCAATAAAGAATAAGCCCAAACCTAACAGCAAAAGATATTTAGATTGATAACCAAAAATTAGAATAATTAAACCAATAATAATTCCGCCAATCGCGGTTAAGAAAATACCGCGCATTTGTCGATATTTTTCAGCCAAAATAATGCTTGGAAAAGCAAAAAATAGACTAATTAGCAATAAAGGCAAATACACAATACCGTGCTTAGCCAAAGGAATATCTGCATATTCAATCAATTGCGATGGGATATAAACAAACATTGCCGTAAGTAATAAATGTAATGAAAACACGGATACATGTAAGCGATTTAAATCCGCCATTTTCAAGACTTGTTTGAGTTGTTTTAAATAGCCCTGTTTATAGTTTTGATGATGGCGAGTGGTTTTTGGCACCATAAATAGCATCAAGATGGCCAGTAAGCCCATGATGGTCGTGACCCAAAATAGTCCTGAAATACCAACGAGACTAGTCAGCCAAGGCCCTAAACTAAAAGCAATCACGAAGGATAAGCCGATACTCATTCCCATAATGGCCATGGCTTTAGTGCGCTGTTCTTCTCGCGTTACATCAGCAAGTAATGCCATTACCACGGCAGAAACCGCACCCGCACCCGCAATCGCACGACCAATAATTACACCATAAATGGTTTCAGACATAGCGGCCACTGCGCCACCCAAAGCAAAAAGCAATAAACCAAATACAATGAGTGGTTTACGACTAAATCGGTCTGCCCAAAGACTAAATGGAATTTGTAATAGGGCTTGGCTTAAGCCATACACCCCGACCGCCAAGCCAATCAGTGCTGGGGTCGCATATTGATATGATTGCCCTGCTACTGCAAATACAGGGATGATCATGAACAATCCCAACATGCGTAAGGCAAAGATACTGCTTAAAGCAAAGGTTGAGCGGCGTTCTAAGGCATTCATCATATCAATAAACTTATTAAATTATATTCAATTCATCACTTGCAACATCATCGCATATTGCAACAACTTTGTGGCAGTTTACATGAATAAAAAGGGTGCATGTATTGCACCCTCATTGTAAACACATAGCTTAAAAAATGATTAACTTTGTGATTCACTTCGTTTGTTATATTGAATAGATGCAATTACTGCCCAGACAATTAAGGCGACACCGATTAAACCTGTCACCACTTCTGGAACATGTACTCCAGTACCACTTGCCAGCATAATAAATGCTAAAGCACCAATGGCATAATGTGCACCATGCTCAAGATAGATATAGGCATCTAAGGTTCCTTTTTCGACTAAATAAATCGTCATCGAACGGACAAACATCGCTCCAATGGCTAGACCCAGCATGATAATGACCACATCTGAAGTAATCGCAAATGCACCAATTACCCCATCAAAGCTAAATGATGCATCTAAAACTTCAAGATAAATAAAGCCACCAATACCCGCTTTAATAACGCCTGTTGGTGCTCCATTCGTATCATGTCCTACTGCATTCCCCTGTTCATCAACCTCAGGCTCACCACCTAATAGATGACTCAGAACTTGGACACCAATATAGATCACGATTCCCCAAATACCGGCCATCATAACCACTAAGCGAGTCGCTTCTTCAACATTCATCGCCATAATTAACAATGCAATTAAAGCAATGAATACCGACATCGCAGGTACATTGGCTAAACTCGTCAAACGACGTTCTAACCATCTAAACCAGTGCGTATCCTTACCATCATCTAAGAAGAAGTTCAGGAAAACCAACAATAAAAATGAACCACCAAATGCTGCAATTTCAGCATGATGTGCCATTAGTTTGGCTGAATAATGGGCTGGATCATTCACGGCCATTTTGACCACTTCCAGCATGCCCATATCTGCAGTGACTGCAACAATCACAATAGGGAAAACCAAACGCATCCCAAACACAGCAATCACAATACCAACAGTTAAGAAAATCATTTTCCAAAAATGATCCCAACCACGTAATACAGAGGCATTGACCACTGCATTATCAAAGGAAAGAGATACTTCCATTATTGCTAAAATAGCAGTAATGGTTAATGCTGAGAACATGGTCTGTAAACCTGCTTCTGGACCATGGGTATAACCCCAATATGCAGATATTGCCAAACACACGATCGTAAAAAATATAGAGAAACCAAAATGTTTCATGCAACGACCTATGGACAAGGATTTATATAAAAAATTCGCTAGAGCTGAATTGCAAAAGTTTAAAATTTGATGAGCACAATTATGCCGAATTTTTCATATTTCACCACAATACTTCGTATAATTTTTTGAACTAATCTTCGACCTGATGCTCGGTATCATAGCTTCTGTTTATAACTGTTGATATAGTCCAGCCATTCACTCATTTTTCTTTATTGTCGATAGGTATTTGACATGAGCTTTTCTCAAGATGTCTGGCAACGTAACTCCGCTTTATATCAAAAGACATTAGCACTTCCCTTTAATCAAGAACTTGCCGCAGGGACTTTAAGCAAAGACGTCTTTTGTCATTATGTGGTTCAAGATGCACATTATCTGGTGGCATATGGACGTGCTTTAGCAATTTGTGGTGCAAAAGCATTTGAGGCCGATGATATTATTCAATTTACCCAAGGCGCTAAAGAAGCGATTGTGGTCGAACGCAGTCTACATGATGGTTTTATGCAAAATTTTGAAATTAGCAAAGCAGAATTTGAGACCACACCTTTAACCTTGGCCTGCCATCATTACACTTCATTTTTAACCGCAACCGCTTGGTCTGAAAGTTATCCAGTCGTCTTGGCATCGCTATTACCGTGCTTCTGGATTTATGCAGAAGTTGGAAAAGATATTATTGGTAATTCTGTACCCAATAATCCTTTTCAAGCATGGATTGATACATATTCAGGTGAGGAATTCAACGAAGCTGTACGCAATGTCATCACCACCATTGATAAAGTTGCTGCACGTTGCGATGCCGATACTCTTGAAAAAATGCATCATGCTTATACCACTGCGGCTAAACTGGAATGGCTATTTTGGGATAGTGCCTACGATCAACGCCAATGGTTAGGTTTAGATCAAGCATAAAAATTTTGTTTCTTTTAGGCGAAATCTAGTAGCTCTAACATGAGTTGAAGCAGTCGAATGCTTAACCTGATTTCGCTTAAAAGCGCAGCAACACTTGGCAAAGAGTATCTCTTTTATAAACAAAATACTTACTCGTTTCACATAAAGCATTGCTTGCAGAAACATGATTTTTCTACCCTGAGCTTATATCGATTGTGTTTTAAACCAGAATAAATAGCTATTTTTATTATTAATTCAATAAGATGGAATATATGCAGTATGACTACTGAAACAGTTTCCACCCATAAATCAAACCTGCTGCTGCAATAATCCAACATCCTGTTGCTAAACTCAGGCATGACCACATGGACATTTTTGGCGCAAATATATACACCATGAATAAATAAATTGCATATGGAATCAGTGACCACAATCCAAATAATGCTGTTTTACGTAAGGCTTCTGCACCTTGCTGCTGTGACACAATGACATGCGCAATTAAAGCAAAAGTAGGAAATAAAGGAACTAAACCCGCAATATAAAAAGCCTTACTTTTTGAAAGTATAGAAATACAAACGACAACTGCTGCCCCTAAAATGCATTTAAAAAACAAAGACAGCATGTTTCATCCAAAATTTAGCGAATTAAAATGCTTAGTCTACGCCGATCAACTGATTTTTAAAGATCAGCTCAGAATAAATTTCCTCGTACATACACATTTATGGTTGGACTTTAATTATAAATTCATGCATTATTAATGATAATAATTCTCATTATCAATTCCAAATTCATTTTTGAGAGACGAGACCATGCAACAACATAATTTAGGTACTGAAGCCATCCGCGCATTTTTCACATTACAATGTTGCTGGCTCAATAATGAAGAAATTTACTTAGAAAAAGGCTGCCAACATTGTGGCTCTGCGGCTACCTATTTAATGTATTTTACCAATATTCATATCCAAAAATTAATGCTGAAATTTATTAACCAATATAATTGTCATTTATCTAAAGGCCTTGATCTACTCGACTTACATGATTTTGAAGAAAACTATAATGGCTTTTTACAAATTTTAGAAAATGAAGTCAATTTTTACGTACGAAGACATCATGAAATTCCATCTGAATTGGCTTTTGAACAGATAGAATCCATTTTTGAACGCTCATTTCGGATGGCCTGTTAAGCACTTTTGAATTGCTATTGGCTCAGTATAAAATGCTTAAATTTCAAATAAAATTGACCACGATTAAAGCAACCAAGGCAGGTAAAGCTTGAATATACAAAATCTTTTTACTTGCCGTGATTGCACCATAAATACCTGCAATCAATACACAAGTTAAAAAGAAATTTGCCAATTGAATTGAGAATGGCGCAGATGCAATCAGTGCCCAAATTAAACCTGCAGCTAAAAAGCCATTATACAAACCCTGATTTTGTGCCAATACTTTTGTGAGTGCGGCCTTTTCTGGATTATGACCAAAGGCTTTCATTCCCATCGGTTTATCCCACAAGAACATTTCCAATACTAAAAAATAAATATGTAGCATTGCGATGACAGCGATTAAAATTTTTCCAACAATCATGTTATAACCTTTATTTTTATTACATAGATAACCAACATTCTAAAGATAAATACAGCTAAAAACTGATTTTTAATGTCAAAATTTCTGACTTGGAGGTCTATATAAAGCCCGTTACAGTGACATTCCTTAGAATCATCATCAAACCGACACAAAATGTCGTTAAAAAACGATTTTATACAGCTTGAACAAAATTAAATCGCTATCATATACAACCTTCAATTTGCACATTACTGAGATGTTTTATGAGCCAAAGTCATATCCGTATTCGAGGCGCACGTACCCATAACTTAAAAAATGTGTCACTCGATATCCCACGCGACAAATTTGTGGTGATTACGGGACTCTCAGGCTCAGGGAAATCATCACTGGCTTTTGATACCTTGTATGCTGAAGGTCAACGTCGCTATGTAGAATCTTTATCTGCCTATGCACGCCAGTTCCTATCACAAATGGAAAAACCAGAAGTTGATTCAATTGAAGGCCTAAGTCCTGCAATTGCAATTGAACAAAAATCTACCAGCCATAACCCGCGCTCTACAGTAGGGACCATCACCGAAATTTACGATTATTTGCGTTTATTGTACGCACGTGTCGGGACTCCGTACTGCCCTGAACATGACCTACCCATGATTGCGCAAACCATTTCTGAAATGGTTGATGCAGTTAAAACACTGGAAGAAGGCACAGCGCTGATGCTGCTTGCACCTGTAGTTCGTGATCGTAAAGGTGAGTACACCAACCTATTTGAACAACTACAGAGTCAAGGTTTTGTTCGTGCTCGTGTCGATGGTGAAGTGATTGATATTGATACACCACCTGAACTCGATAAAAAGAAAAAACACACCATTGAAGTGGTAGTCGATCGCTTTAAAGTCCGTGATGATCTAGGTAATCGTATTGCAGAAAGCTTTGAAACAGCACTGCGCTTGGGAAGTGACATTGCGATTTTATCGTGGATGAATGCTGAACATCCAGATCGCGTATTCTCTGCCAAGCACTCTTGCCCAGAATGTGAACGTGCTGTGGGTGAACTCGAACCGCGTCTATTTTCATTTAACAATCCCTTTGGTGCTTGCCCAACCTGTGATGGTTTAGGCACACGTAGTCATTTCAGCGCAGATAAACTCATTCCAAATAATGAGGTTTCAATTAGCCAAGGTGCCATTCGTGGTTGGGACAGACAGCGTCCTTACTATTACAGCATGATTGAAAAAGTTGCGGAACATTTTGGCTTTTCTTTAGATACACCATGGAATGAATTAGATAAAGACACCCAAAAGAAATTCCTTTATGGCACAGGAAAAGACAAAGTCGACCTCAGTTATATCGATGAACGTGGTCGTTCACATAAACGGGTACAACCCTTTGAAGGAATTCTACCGCATTTAGAACGGCGCTACCGTGAAACTGAATCGAATTATGTACGTGAAGATTTAGCCCAATATTTATCAAATGCGGCTTGCGATGCCTGTGATGGTTCACGTCTGAATGAGATTTCGCGCAATGTAAAAATCCTTGATAAAACCATTGCCCAAATCACTAAAATGTCGATTGGAGATGCGGAACAGTATTATCAAAATGTTCACCTTGAAGGGGCTAAAGGCGAAATTGGCGATAAAATTTTTAAAGAAATTCGTGAACGATTACACTTCCTCGTTTCTGTCGGTCTAAATTATTTAAGTCTATCCCGCTCTGCTGAAACGCTCTCTGGTGGTGAAGCACAGCGTATTCGTTTGGCATCACAAATTGGTGCAGGCTTGATGGGCGTTATGTACGTACTAGATGAACCTTCGATTGGTTTACATCAACGAGATAACGACCGTCTACTTGAAACCTTAGTTCGCTTACGTGACTTAGGCAATACGGTACTGGTGGTTGAGCATGATGAAGATGCGATTCGTGCTGCCGACCATATTATTGATATTGGGCCAGGTGCAGGTATTCATGGTGGGCATATTATTGCCGAAGGAACCTATGAAGAAATTCTTGCTAACCCGAACTCACTCACAGGGCAATATTTATCAGGTAAGCTGAAAATCGCAATTCCTAAAGTTCGTACCCAACCGCCAAAACCCAAAGAACAAATTAAGCTGATGGGGGCTTGTGGTCATAACTTACAACATGTCGATTTAACCATTCCTTTAGGCATTATGACCTGTGTTACGGGCGTTTCAGGCTCAGGTAAATCAACGCTTATTAACCGTACCCTGTTACCACTTGCTGCAACTCAACTGAATGGTGCAACGACCCTTACAGCGGAAAAATTTGATTCAATTGATGGCTTACAATTCCTCGATAAGGTGGTGGATATTGACCAAAGCCCAATTGGACGTACCCCACGTTCTAACCCAGCAACCTATACTGGTTTATTCACCCCGATTCGTGAATTGTTTGCACAAACGCCTGAAGCCAAGGCCCGTGGTTATGCAGCTGGTCGCTTCTCGTTTAACGTGAAAGGTGGACGTTGTGAAGCCTGTGAAGGCGATGGCATGATTAAAGTCGCAATGCACTTCTTACCAGATATGTATGTGCCTTGTGATAACTGTCATGGTGACCGTTATAACCGTGAAACTTTAGAGGTTGGTTATAAAGGTAAAAATATTTCGGATGTTTTAGGCATGACCGTTGAAGATGCGATGCATTTCTTCGAGGCGATTCCTGTGATTCATCGTCGTTTAGAAACCTTGCATCAAGTTGGTCTAGGTTATATTCGTTTAGGTCAATCAGCGACCACGCTTTCAGGTGGTGAAGCTCAACGGGTCAAATTGGCACGTGAATTAGCGAAGCGTGATACAGGAAAGACCTTATATATTCTGGATGAACCGACCACAGGTCTGCATTTCCATGACATTGCCAAGCTGCTCGATATTCTGCATGAACTGCGTAATAAAGGTAATACTATTGTGGTGATTGAGCATAATCTAGATGTAATTAAAACTGCGGATTGGGTGATAGACCTTGGTCCTGAAGGTGGTGCTGGTGGCGGAATGATTATTGCTGAAGGTACACCTGAAGATGTGGCTAAATCTAAAGTTTCACATACAGCGAAGTTCTTGAAGACCATGTTGAAATAGTTTATTAAACCTAACCCTCCTTTTTCAAGGAGGGTGTTTCTCTCCTTCTTCAATAGAAGTTAGGGGGGATTTAAACTAACAAATCTCATTCAAGATTATTTTCAATAATATCTTGCATATGCCTTATTTTAAATTCAGATTTCTCACCTATTTTTTGTAATATAGAAATAATCATAGGTTTCATTGAAAAATCATTTATTTGAATTCTATATAATATTCTTTAGTATGTTACTAAAGTTTCTTTCTTTTCTAAAAAGAATTTTTTCCTGCTAAATATCTATTACCAAATATTGAAACCATTCCCATCATGGGGCATATAAATCTTGGTATCAAAATGGTAAACCTGAAGCCGTTTTAAATTACCAAACTGGTAAAATCATTGAAGCTCACTGCTGTGATGAATCGGCTAAAGTCATCAGTCTAAAAATTGTATATCCAAATTCAGTGGTGAAGATTAATTAAGAATTTAAATATTAAATTTATAGCTGAATAAAGAGTGAAATACTCACCCTTTACTTATATCTTTGACTTTCAATTTTATCTTAAATCAAAACCATCTCCGCTTGTAGTCATCAAGCTACCCAAGTTCGATGTCCCCGTAAAAATATCAGAATATCTAATCAGATATTTTTATAGCATTAGTTTTAATAAAGATAAAAAAATAAACCCAACTTATCCAACACATCCAAAGTCAGTTGCTTACGTTCACCCACATCATCCCCTTTCTGCATTTGCATATTTAAAGAAAATGCGGTGATTTTTCCATTGGGTTGTTCTACCCATCCGGTATACCAACCGACTTGAGGCTGCTGCTCAGGGCTTCCCCAGCCACTTTTTGCATACAGTTTAACATCCCCTCTACGCTCAATTAAAAGCATATCCTTGACTTGCTGTTGTACTGTCTCATCAAAAGGTAGTTGCTTCATCGCTAATTGATAGGCAAATTGTGCTGCTTGTTCAGGCGTGATGGTTAATGGACCATCCAACCAAAAACGATCGACCTGTTGACCAATTATTTGGTTCCCATATTCAACCTTTTTAATTTCCTGACTCATTAAATCTAGCCCAATACGTCGCGCCAGTTCCTGATAAACTGGAACTGCTGAAACCTGCATGGCCTCAGCCAAGGTCATATCTTTTTCCCATGCTGGAAGAGCTCTCGGTTTGCCATCCCATTTAAATACTTCTGTAGTGGTTACTTTTTGATGCTGCAAACCAATTAACGCATTTAACATTTTAAATGTTGACGCAGGTACATAGGCCGTTTGAGCACGGGCAAGATCATTGCCATAACGATGATAATTTTGACCATCAAACGTCACAAAAACAGCAGAGCGACCCAGTTCATCAAATAGTTTGGGGATATCTGTGCTACGACTATTGGCTAACGATTGCTGTAGTTCTGGTTGTGAAGGCTGTTGCCGAATTGAATTAGACATACTACAAGACGCCACACCTATAACGACTAAAAATATCCCTAAAAATTTGAGTTTCATCATCATTTTATAGCCAACACCTTTCATGATCGTACTTTTAATTCTATATAAAAACATAAAATACTGACCAGATCATCGATTGTACTTCTTATTTTTTGAATAAATAGCATAGATAATATTCAGCAGATATTTACACACGCATCAAATAAGTGCATAATGCACCTCATTAGGGCGAAATAGAATCATTCCTCAGCAGGATTTCTATTTTTGTCTCAGATTTTAGAAAAAATCCCAGTTTTCTTTGAAAACTGGGATTTTTTTATCTGATAAATTTAGATTTTTTAGTATATTTCTTATAATTTCGCACAATATTGGTGCAACCTTATATCTATAATTAAACTTTCATCCATTGCCACTTTATATTGTCTTGTTAAGTATATGCATATAAAAATATCAAAATCCCTTGCTACAGCAAACCTGATGCCAAGCAAAGGATTACTCATTCATCCTTATTTTTTTAATATTCTATCTATATCAAAAGAAAGGCTTTTCAAATTAGATAAGACATACCATATGCTGATAAAAAGTGTTAAATATTAATTCTCATAAATTGATGGTCTATTTTAAATAGACTATTTCTGATTCAATTTATATTATGCACGCTCTATGAAAACAAAAAAAAGCCCAACCTTGGGGAAAGTTGGGCATATAAAACTTTAAACGTACAACGTTATGGAGAACGTATTCACACTATATGTGAATAAATACGATAGAGATATTATGATTTAAATCATTCATCTTGTAAAGCCGATTAAATTGATCGGATTTGATATATTTGTCACGAAGTGTAATTTAGAGTGACTTAAATCACATAAAAAATACATAAAATCTCAAAATATAAATCTCAGCAATCAATTATTATTTTTTGCATATAGTTTTACATTTTTATTAATTAACATTAATTAAAATACATTTTAATCAGACTGTATTAATTACTAATTCAAATAATAAATATAATAATCATCTAATTTAACAATCAACAAACTCAACAGATCATACTATTTATACAACAAATTAATCACTTTATCACGACATAGTCACTTGTTCTGACTCGATTTTTTTATAGGTTGACTGTCAATGTTCTATTTGATCAATTTTAGATCAAACATATAGTAAGTCAACAATCAAGTAATAATATTGTTAAACATCATTGATTTAATAAATTGTTACAATACAATGTCGCATGTTTAACCCATTTCAACCTATCTATGGAAATGATTATGAAAAAACTCGGTTTAGCCACTGCTGTATTATTAGCCATGACCGGCGCACAAGCTTATCAATTCGAAGTACAAGGTCAATCAGAGTACATTGATAGTACTGTAAATGATAAAAACTTTACTGGTTCTGTTCAAGGTACTTATTACCTTAAAAATGTAGACTCTGCTAAAGGTCCTTTAGCTGAAGCAGCATTTTTAAACCAAGCATCTAATGTTTCTCTTGCATACACTTATGCACCTGTTGATCTAGATGATGCTCTTAATATTGAATCACATACCTATGGTGTGAAAGGTGAAGCTTATATTCCAACTAAGTTTGTTCCTGCATATGCAAGCGCATCTTACAACCACACTAAATTAAATTTAGATGCAAATAATGATACATTTAAAGATAATGGCGATCGTTATGCAGTAGAACTTGGTGCTGTTATTGTACCTAATTTCTTGGTTGCAGTTGGTTATACTAGCGTTGTTGATACTATTGCTTTAGATGCTTTTGGTATCATGAACAATGGTATTGCTAAAGCTGTTGGTGAAGCTGCAACTATCGCTGATGACCAAGATGCAATCACTGCACGCGTTAAATATGTAGGTGCTATTGATGGTACTAACATGGCAATCGGTTTTGAATCTGGCCTTGTTTATGGCGAAAGTACAGCTTACCAATTAAAAACTGATCTTTACTTAAACCCACAATTAAGCGTTGGCGCTTCATATGCTGAATCAAGCTATGATGACGTACTTCCAAACAAAGCTTGGGGTGTAAACGTAAATTACTTTATTACTCCAGCTGTTGCAGTTGGCGCGAGCTATGTAAATGCAAATGCTGAAAAAGGTTCAGTACTTGATACTCAAACTGTTGGCGTAAATGCTAAATTCCGTTTCTAAGTTATTTTAGAAACTGAATCAAAAAAAGGACTCAAATGAGTCCTTTTTTATTGGCAAATAATGGATGCTTAATTCCGAACAACATTTAAAAAATGCAAATGACGCTCATATTGATCCAAAATATCTTGCAATAGATCTTCTTGAGACCAATCCATCACATCATAAGCCTGCCCACCTTCACGCAAAAATACTTCGGCTTGATAAAAGTCATCCATATTTTCATGTGCTTCATTCAGCATAAAACTCGGTGCTTCAGTTTTTTGTGCCATCACTTTATATACAAAATTGTATTCATTATGATGATCTACACTTAATGCCAAACCATCATCTAAATGATGAATATGCACATCTAAATTACGGCGTTTAAACTCACGCTGAATACTTTCAAAAGAAGCTCTAACTTCCTGTTGAATATAGTGGCTCACTTCTTTATGCGTATGCGGGTAATGCATAATTAAACCTAAACGCTGTTGCCAACTGCGAGGCGTATGTACCGCTCTAGGGGTAATTCTAGCCACTTGCAGTGCCTGCATCTTGGTCACATCCAATCTTACTGCTTTCAGTAATCCCCAACAAATGAGTAACATGATCAGAGTAAAAGGTAGTGCACTCATAATCGTTGCTGACTGAAGCGCAGCTAACCCCCCCACCATTAATAAGATAATTGAAAGTATCGCAATTAATGCGGTCCAAAAGAGTCTCTGCCACAACGGTGAGTTTTCCGTTTTTGCAGTCAAATAATCAATGACCAATGCCCCAGAGTCGGCTGATGTCACAAAGAATAGAATAACCAATACTGTTGCAATTAAACTAGTGATACCAGCAAAAGGTAGGTGTGTTAAAAGTTCAAAAAAAGCAACCGATGAGTCTTGTTGTACGGCAGTGATTAGTGAAGTATTACTTTCTTGAATAATGCTATATAAAGCAGCATTCCCCATCACCCCCATCCAAATCAGCGTAAATCCTGTCGGAATAAGAAGAACGCCAACAATAAATTCACGAATGGTTCGACCACGTGAAACTCGGGCAATAAACATCCCCACAAATGGTGACCATGAAATCCACCAAGCCCAATACATGATTGTCCAACCACCAATCCAACCAGTCGGCTGATATGCATATAAATTAAAAGTCATGACAAATAAATTAGAGACATATTGACCCGCATTTTGGATGGTCGTCTGCAAAATATAAATCGATGAACTTGCAACAAAAACAAAGACCAATAACAACAATGCCAAGATCATATTCAGTTCAGATAAACGTTTAATTCCCTTTTCTAAACCAAAACCGACTGATAAGGATGCCAAAATAGTCACAAAAATAATTAGAGCAATTTGTGTGACAACACTTTGTTCCCATCCAAACAAATAATTCAAACCTGAATTAATTTGCGTGACTCCAAAACCTAAAGTCGTCGCAATTCCAAAGACAGTCCCAATAGTGGCGAAGGTATCCACACCATCACCAATGGGGCCATATATTCTTTGACCGATTAATGGGAATAATGCGGAACGAATTTTTAATGGTAAATTATGCCGAAAGGAAAAATAAGCAAGCGCTAAACCAACCAAAGCGTAAATCGCCCAAGCGTGTAAACCCCAATGGAAAAATGTAATCCGCATCGCTTGTTGTGCAGATTGAATAGATTCCGGCTCGCCCGTTGGCGGATTGACATAATGCATAACTGGTTCAGCGACACCAAAAAACATGAGACCAATCCCCATGCCAGCGGTAAATAACATTGCAAACCAAGAGCCATTTTTATACTCAGGCGTACTATGGTCTGGTCCTAATTTGATTTTCCCTGCATCTGAAAATGCAAGATAAGCCAAAATAATTAGGAATATGGCAACCGCAAGTACGTAGAACCAACTAAATGAATGAATAATCCATGCATTTAGATTTTTGGTTAAAGCGGTAAAACCTGATGGATCGAATAAAATCACGACTAAAAATAAAGTGATGATTGAGACTGTACTAATAAAGACATTTGGTTTTATATTTGAAAACCAAGATGAATCTTTGGAAGGCATATTTCCCCCACGTTGTTTTAATTTAATTGAGATGCCCGAAGGCTAAATGACATTCATTAAAAAATGAAAAAAGCAGATTTAGCAGAAATATAAATCTTTTTGTATTATATTTTTAATTATATATTTCAGCAGTTGCCTTAATGTAACTCGCTGTAACATAAGCTCTGATCAGCAATAGATTATTCTGTCTTATGCGCAATATAATGCAGTGCTATTAAGCGTGATACTACTAAAGCCAGATACATTACTCCACAAAACATCTGTAGCATTGCAATCACTCGTGCTGCTGGAGCAATAGGCATGATATCGGATAACCCCGTCGCCGATTGCAAACTAAAACTCAAGAACAATAAATCTAACCAACTTTGATAATCCGCTATATAGTTCGCATTTTGAAAACTCTGTGGCAGTATTAATTGACAAATACTATATAAAAAAGCAAATCCCCAAGCGATTAGAGTAAACACAGCCCCAGCTGCGAATAGCTCATCTTTGGTTAAATACGCATCAGAGAACATATAGCGAACCAAGCCATAAGCTGCACAAAAATAGGCTGCTGCCTCAAAGCAATGTGCCGTAATTTGCATTAATGTTGACTTAAACCCAATCAACATTAAAAATGAAAATAGACAAGCACCACCGACAAAGAGTAGACCGAGTACGGTAAAAACTGGAGTCTGGCGGATTACTTTTGCAATAATCAACAAGGCTAAAACCCCGACTGCCCAAGTTAAGACTTGATAACTTTCACTAGCATGCGTAAATACAGATAAAACTAAAATCAGCAACTGAACTAAAAGCAACCATGCTGAAGGTAACCGCTTAAAACTGTTCCAGATATCTATAAACACACCCATATTTTTCTCAAATATTATTCTTTTTCATATACACAAATTAGCACAATTCAAACTGTGTTTCCGCTCCGCCATACCTGTTGAATATAATGAATTAAATCAGCTATTCGAAAAAATAAAACATCTGGTCACTAATTGTAAGTGGTACTGAGTAAGTGAAGCGAATATCTGTAATTAAACTCATGTAAAGAAAAAGCCCCAATAAGGGGCTTTTTCTTTTTACTCTAGACGATAACTTCTCAAATATCACTTAGTGATCAGAAGCACCAGAGATACCAATACCTGTTTGTGAACGTACAAACTGTGCATCAAATGCTTTACGTTCTGCTTGTGCACGTGCTGAATGATCAGTCACAGAGAACAACCAACAGCAGAAGAATGACAATGGCATAGCAAAAATTGCAGGGCCATTAAATGGATTCACAGCAGTATCAGAGATTTTTAAAGTATCTACCCAAACGGCTTTAGATAAGATAATTAAAGTGACGGCTGTAACTAGCCCTACGACACCACCAATCACCGCACCACGCGTTGTTAAGCCTTTCCAGAACATCGACAGCACAAGTACTGGGAAGTTTGCACAAGCCGCAACCGAGAATGCTAACCCCACCATGAATGCAACGTTTTGTTTCTCGAATAAAATACCCAAGATCATGGCGAAAATTGCAAGACCAAGTGTTGCAATTTTCGACATACGCAATTCAGATTCAGGAGTCGTTTGACCCTTTTTAATTACGTTTGCATACAAGTCATGTGAAATTGCTGAAGCACCAGACAATGTCAAACCAGCGACAACGGCAAGAATCGTTGCAAATGCCACTGCTGAAATGAAGCCCATGAACAAATCACCGCCAACAGCATCACTTAAGTGAACTGCAGCCATGTTGTTACCACCCACGAGCTCTAATTTGCCAGTGACTGCCATTTTTGCAACATCAATAAATTGTGGGTTGTTTGATACGAAAAGGATCGCACCGAAACCAATGATGAAGGTTAATAAATAGAAGTAACCAATAAAGCCTGTTGCTACCACAACTGATTTACGTGCTTCTTTAGCATCTTTAACAGTAAAGAAACGCATTAAAATATGAGGTAAACCTGCCGTACCAAACATGAGTGCCAAACCTAGAGATAGAGCATCTAATGGATTTGCCGCTAGTTTCCCAGGCCCCATAATATTACTAGCTTCAGCTATACTAATATCATGTACTTTACTGAACACTTGAATCGATTGTTCAAACATCGTAGTAAAGCTAAAACCAACACCCTTCATTACCATAAATGCCATGAAAGTTGCACCGGAAAGCAACATCACTGCTTTAATGATTTGCACCCAAGTGGTTGCTAACATACCACCAAAGATAACGTAAGCCATCATGAGAAGGCCGACGATCACTACAGCAATGTTATAGTTCAAACCAAACAGTAATTTGATTAGCTGTCCTGCACCCACCATTTGAGCGATCAAATAGAATGCAACAACAACCAAAGAACTAATCGCAGCTAAAGTACGAACTGGTTTTTCTTCCAAGCGGAATGAAACTACATCAGATAAGTTATATTTACCGAGGTTACGTAAACGTTCAGCCACCAAGAATAGTACGATCGGCCAACCGACCATAAAGCCAAGTGAATACAGTAAGCCATCAAAACCTGAACTAAACACCAATGCAGAAATACCAAGGAAGGATGCCGCTGACATATAGTCACCTGCAATCGCGAGACCATTCTGA
The DNA here is from genome assembly GCF_002135345.1 of Acinetobacter sp. ANC 4648. GTDB lineage: Bacteria > Pseudomonadota > Gammaproteobacteria > Pseudomonadales > Moraxellaceae > Acinetobacter. The sequence continues at coordinate 412,078 of NZ_NEGI01000001.1, forward strand.
AAACCAGAAATACCACCGCCTGCAGTATAGAAATCTTGGGTACTAGTCGTTTGTTTTGCAGCCCACTTAGTAATCACCAAAGTAAACGCTACAAAAATTACAAACATGATAATCGCATGCCAATTTGTGGCTTGTTGTTCTGCTGCACCTAAGTCAGGACTTGCTTTAACCAATGTCGACATCAGTGCTGTGGAAGCAATAAATGCCTTCGATTTTAATGAATTCAATTTCATCTTAGTGGTTTCCTTTTTCATGAGCAATTGCTTCCACTTCTTTCATTGCTTCTGCATTGAGTTGATCCAATGACCGGTTAGCAATAAATGAATACACAGCACATAAAACAAAGGACAATACAATAATTCCGAGACCTAACGGAATTCCCCATGTAACTACACCACCATCAAATGAACTCTTTAAAAATTCTTTGTTATAGCCAACTAAAAGCATGAATCCAACATAAACAAACAACATAATTGCTGTAAGTGTCCAGCTCAATTTGCTCTTTTTAGCAACCATTTCTTTGAATTTTGGATTTTGTAGAATCTGTTCTACCTGTCTCTCATCCATAACCATGCTCCATAATAAGCGACCAGTCCACTGGTTGCTTTTTTAATATTTTTATTACGTACCTAAAGTTAACAATGTTGTATAGCTCTCGTAACTTAGACTTTGGTCGTTAAATTTTGATCAACATGAACGTGTCAGTTCACGTATGCGCTATTATAGCCACAGAATTTTAAGCCGTAGTCCTTATGAACAGTTGGTTGATTATTGGGGTTCTAGCCCTTTATATCTTAGTTTTATTTGTTTGCGCATTTTTTGGAGAGAAGCACGCGAGTCGTTTAAGCACGCGTGGGCGGATGCTTCTCTTTAGTCTAACATTGGGTGTTTATTGCTCATCATGGACGTTTTATGGCGCAACAGGAGCTGCTGTTCGTGAAGGCATTATCTTCTTACCCATTTATTTGGGACCATTATTATTTGTTGGGCTGGGCTATGATATTTGGCGACGTTTAGGTCGCGTCAGACAACATCATGCGATTTCTTCTATTGCCGACTTTGTTGCGGCACGCTACGGAAAAAGTGGCACCCTAGCCTCTTTAGTGACCATTCTGGCTGTAATTGCCATTATTCCATATTTGGCTCTGCAACTCCGTGCCATTGCGCTCAGTGCCTCGGTAATCTTGGAGCAGAATACCCAAGTGGCTTCTGCCACTACCAATGGTGTTCTAGCACTAACTGCGGTACTGGCAATATTAGCGATGATGTTTGGTACTCGGCAAATTGCCAATACTGAGCAGCATGGTGGCTTAATGTTAGCGGTCGCCTTTGAATCCTTTGTAAAACTTTTTGCACTCCTATGCGTCGCACTTTTCTTCATCTTTGAGTCTCCACAAAATATTATTCAAATTTCGCATGATGTCAGTAAAAGTTTTCATGACGTACAACGCTTTGGTGTACCTGAAACATTCTGGGTGCAAACATTATTAGCTGCGTTAGCGATTATTTGCTTACCACGCCAATTTCACGTTGCTGTGGTTGAATTACGTGATGAAAAGCATATTCGTGGCGCACGCCGCTGGTTTGCAGCTTATTTGATTTTAACCATTTTTGCGATTATTCCTATTGCCAGTTGGGCTCTGCATACGGCTCCGGCCTATCTCTCTATTCCAGATGTCGCAGTATTATCTTTACCACTCAGTTATAACCAAGAATGGCTGACCTTGTTGGCGTTTCTCGGTGGTTTTTCCGCATCAACAGGGATGTTATTGGTTTCATCCGTCGCATTATCAATCATGCTGAGTAATGACTTAATCATGCCGGCATTATGGCGTTTTAATTTATTATCACGGCATGATAAACGCTTACCACAAGTGCTTAAATTTACACGGCGCGTCTGTATTTTGGCGGTGATGTTCTTCGGTTTCTTATTCTTCCACTTCTTTAATGATATTGACCAACTCTCAACCTTTGGCTTATTGGCCTTTAGTGCTGTTGCACAGTTTTCTCCTGCCCTCATTGGAGGATTATATTGGCGTGGTGGAAGTCGACAAGGCGTCTATGCGGGCTTAGTGGTCGGTTTTGTACTCTGGACCTATACACTGCTCCTGCCAACAATTTTACGCAGCCTCCCCATTGAGTATAGCCAATTTGCTCAGCAGTTTTTAACGTTAGGACCTTTTGGCATTACATGGTTACGTCCCGAGGCATTATTGGGTTTTGAATCATTTGCACCCCTCACTCATGGGGTCACTTGGGCACTTGGTTTAAATATTCTTTTATTTATTTGGATCTCTAGAATTTACCGCCCGAGTATTGCTGAACAAATACAAGCGGAAAGCTTTTTTTATTACGAAACTAAACCTCTGCCTGCTCAAAACACAGCGACCGATATTAATTATCTACAGCATGATGTTGCACGCTTAAAAGTGGGGGATTTGATTACACTGGCGAAGCGGATTACTGGTGAAGGTCCAACCGTACAGGCCTTTCAACAATTTTGTAACATGAATAAGCTGGTACTGAATGAAAACAGCAGTGCCAATGGCATGTGGTGGCGCTTTACCGAACAATATCTAGCAGGAACCATTGGTGCTGCATCAGCACGGACTTTACTCACCACTGCCATGGTGAATAATGGTTTAGCCTTGGGGCAAGTCGCTAATATTCTAGATCAAGCCTCACAATGGCAACGCTTCAACCAAAACTTGATCATGACCATGATTGACCATATGACGCAAGGGGTCAGTGTAGTCGATGAAAATATGTGCTTGGTCGCTTGGAACAATCAATATCTTAAACTTTTTGATTATCCAAAAGATTTAGTCTATGTCGGCTGCCCTATTTCAGATTTGATTCGTTATAACGCTGAACGCGGTGAATGCGGCCCTGGCTCTATTGATGAGCATGTCCGCAAGCGGATGCATTGGATGAAAGTTGGAAGTGCGCATGAGTTTGAGCGGATTCGAAAAGACGGTCGAGTCATTCAAATGCGTGGTAATCCGATTGAGGGCGGTGGCTTTGTCACCACTTTTGCTGATATTACTGCTTTCCGCGAAAACGAAGCTATTCTTGAAGCCCGTGTCTCTGATCGAACCCAACAATTAGCCAATGCCCTCTCTGAACAACAATTGGCGCGTGAACAAGCCGACCGTGCCAATATGTCAAAAAGTCGTTTTATTGCCGCGGCCAGTCATGACTTATTACAACCGATGCACGCTGCTCGACTCTTCAGTACCGCATTGGAACAAAGTGTACAATCAGAGGAAGATCGTAAAACGCTACAGCAATTGGATCGTGCCTTACATGGTGCAGAGAGTATGCTGTCTGCCCTCTTAGATATTGCACGGTTAGAAGGAGGTAGCCTTCAACCCAATCGCCAAGCCTATCCGCTACATGATTTACTGCATGATTTAGAACTACAATTTAAATCAATAGCTGCGCAACGTAATATTCAATTTAAAGTTCATGATGTGAAATTTTGGATTAATACAGATCCGCAATGGATTCGTCGTATTATTCAAAACTTCGTGAGTAATGCACTGCGCTATACGGCTAAAGGTCGAGTAGTAGTTGGGGTATTACGCTCATCTCAACATCCCCGTCATATTCGCATCGGGGTTTGGGATACGGGTCCAGGTATTGCAGAAGAACAACGTATTAAACTGTTCCAAGAGTTCGAACGTTGTGGCCATACCTCCCCATGGGGAGAACAAGGTCTTGGACTTGGTTTAGCGATTGTACAACGCATGACCAGTCTGTTGGATTACCCTGTTAATGTCTATTCTGAGCTTGGAAAAGGTTCATGTTTCATGATCGAAGTTCCGATTGTAGATGCACCACAAATCATTGCAGCACCTGTTCAAGCTGTGCCCTTAAAAACTAAAGCCTACAAGATTCTATGCTTAGATAATGATGAAAATATCTTAGATGGAATGTCGACCTTGCTGACCAAATGGGGCTATCAAGTTTTTAAAGCCACAGAACCTGAGCAAGCGCTGCAATTAATTCAGCAAGAAAACATTCAAGTATGGTTAGTCGATCAGCATTTAAATCAAGGTAAAATCGGTTTAGACTTTATTTTAGAACAGCGTCAAGAAAATGTACCTGTGGCATTAATTACCGCAGATTCTGATCCTGAACTACCGCAACGATTAAAAGAGTTAAATGTCGTATTATTAAGAAAACCGTTAAAACCTGCATCATTACGATCATGGTTGTCTGGGTTAAAAATTTCTAAATAGCACTGTGATTAAAAATATCAAAAGTCCATATCTGCACTAGGATATGGACTTTTGATACATACATTGGCTCAATATTCAGCTGAATAGCAATTTATTTTAGGTTTTAGGCAAAAGTTTTCAAAATTGAACTCAATCCAGCACTTTTGATTGACCAAAAAAATCATCCCCTTATTTTCTATGGCAAATAGCATCAAAATAATAAGTGAACACTTGTATACTTAGTTACAATTTCATAAGATAATGAAAATTATAAAGTTAAATCAATAAAATCGACATATACAACTTTAGTCATATTCCTATTGCTTCTAAGATAAATCATAAATGAATCATTATTGATTCACTTTTAAACGCTCATGGATGTGGCGATAAAAATTGAAGCATCACGATTAAAATGAGGCGCTCAACATGAATATTTCAAATACCACGCTAGCACCTAGCTATCAATCTCAACAACTGCATCGCCAATATGGTGTCAATGCAATGTTACCTGAAATTAATTGGACAGAGGTTTTTAAGGACAGTAAGTTAAATTCAATTCAGCTTCAAGCCTTAGACACACTGTATCGCAATGCTGTTCCTTTAGCTCTGCAAGTTTTTGATGAGCTCAAATTTGATGTATTTACCTCCACCGCTTACCAACCACAAGGTTTGGGATTATTCGACAAATTGGCTCAGCAAGAAGAAAAACTGATGCAATTGCTTGAAGCTGAATGTAAGAATTTAAATGAGGAAGTAAGGCATCAAATTTGGAGTATGTTACTCCGTGGTGGTGCTGTTTTGGTTTTTAAAGCATGGTTAGGTAAAGTTAAATCTGGCAATAATGAGCTGGACATGACACAGTTTGATGAACTTTCAGATTTATTGTTTATTAAAACGGCCCCGCAAATTTTAGCCAATCGTTTAGGCGTCAATGTGCATGCAGACTATGATCATATTTTCTTAATGTATGGCAATGATATTTTCCTTGATCGTTTTAATAGTCTGGAAACGGCAGCACTATTTGTCGATTTAGGGGTTTATGATGCCACTTTCTTGAGCTTAAGAGATGACCGTGTTGCAGAATATTTAAAAGCGAAAGGCTATGTCACTCAAGAGCAAATGGATGATCTACAATGTGCTTTAAATCCATTAGGTTGTCCCGATTTAATTGCGAAACAAGACTGTTTAGCTTAACAACTCTTTAAATAGACATTAACTTAAATTAAACACATAAAAAAGACCTTCATTCAGGTCTTTTTTAACATCATGTATTATATTTAAACGCGTCTTTCTTCAATATTCAAGGCACTAATAGCCAAAACTGCTTGAGTTCGATTTTGGACACCCAATTTACGGAAAATTGCAGTGACATGGGCCTTAATCGTGGCTTCAGACACTTCCAACTCGTAAGCAATTTGCTTATTTAACAAGCCTTCAGCCACCATCATCAACACTCGGAACTGCTGTGGTGTCAGTGATTGAATACGCTCAGCCAAAGCTGTTTCTTCTGCTGCCCGTGGGTCAAAGTTCATATTAGCAGGTAAGTTCGGGGGTAACCAAATATCCCCTTCTAAGACATGACGAATTGCTTCACCAATATGACTTGGATGGGCTGACTTTGGAATATAACCCATTGCCCCATGTGCAATAGCACGCTGGATAATCGAAGAGTCTTCATGTGCAGACACTACAATAATCGGTAACGATGGGTACTGCGCACGAACGTGAACCAATGCTGAAAAACCAGATGCACCGGGTAAATTTAAATCGAGTAAAACTAAATCTGGTTCAGGACCATTTTCTAAGCGCTCATAAAATTCATTCACTGCAGCAGTTTCATGAATTTGAGCCTGAGGAAAACTATAACGGACTGCTTGAATTAAAGCATGGCGAAACAGTGGGTGATCATCAACGATTAAAATATTCATAAGCGAAGCGAGATATCTCTAGCACAGAGTTTGATTCTAACCGCACTATTGCTATTAAGGATACGTAAATATGAACGTTTTTTTGAATAAACAGCTGACTTAAAATATAAATCCCTCTAATTTTTAGGGAATTCATTTAGCTTTAGATAAGAATATCATTTATGATTATAAAATAAAGATAAAAAAATTAGTTACTTATACTCTAAAAATATAACAAAGCACATCAATGCGTTATTGATCAGAATTGTTAAAAATAACACAAAAAAGATCGATATATGCAAAACAGATAAACTATTTTTTTTTGCTTATTTTACAGCGTATTGCTTGATCGTGATTAATGAAGACACTCCTAAGACCACTTCTATCGGGTTAATAAAATGTCGATTTCTGCACAGAAAAAACCACTGAACATCGTTGCCGTTTCGGGTGGTTTAAATCATCCGTCCAAGACTGAAAGTCTGGTACAAGCAATTTTAGATGAATTGGGTCAAGCCATCCCCATTAAGGTTCATTTTATTAAATTCAGTATTATTGGAGCATTACTCGGGGGTGCAATTTATCGTCATCAACTTCCTCAAAATATTCAAGATGATTTAGCTGCCGTAGAAGCAGCAGATGCATTAATTGTAGGTACACCAGTTTATCGTGCTTCCTTTACTGGTTTATTCAAACACTTTTTTGATTTTGTCGAACCGACTGCTTTGGTGAATGTACCTGTATTGCTTGCAGCATCTGGCGGGAGTGACCGGCATGCACTGATACTCGAACATCAATTGCGTCCACTATTCAGTTTCTTTCAGGCACAAACTTTACCCATTGGCGTCTATGCAACAGATCTAGATTTTACACCTGAATACACGATTAAAAGTGAAGCGATCCAAGAGCGCATTACACTCGCAGTAGCGCGTGCCCTACCAATTTTGGAATGGACAGCAAGCAATGGTCTACATGCTGTAGTGGTTAAAAGCAAGACTCTACAGGCCACTCAAAATATTGATATCAATAGCCAAATTGAACTAAAACAGCTTTTACTTTCTACTAGAGCCCATAAGGTAGATACAGCCGAATCTCAATTGAACAGTGAGACCCAACTCCCTCAGACTCAATTTATTTAATAGATTCATTCATTAAACAATCAATCTACTTTGAAGCTGTGTTATTAAAACGACAATAAATAAGAATAATGGTTGATCCACTTTCCCTCAAAACTCGGTTTGAGGGATTTTTTCGTGTCATGAACAGTAAAATTTGGAATTAATAATAGGCAATCTATTGGAATAATAAAATACTGCTAAATATGCTCTAGCAGTATTAAGTTATATCAATCCAAGAAAAATGCAAAATAAATCAAAAAATGTATACCGCTGCTTTTCCAACATGCACATGCTATGAATTTGCTCTTACCTCAATAATCAATTGATCCACGACACTTGGATCAGCCAAGGTTGAAGTATCACCTAAACTATCCAATTCATTGGCTGCAATCTTACGTAAAATTCGGCGCATGATTTTTCCAGAACGTGTTTTTGGTAAGGATGGTGCCCAATAAATTGCATCTGGTGTGGCCACTGGGCCGAGAACCTTGCGCACCCAACCAACCAACTCTTGACGTAATACTTCTGTTTCAGCTTCACCAGCTTGCAAAGTCACATACACTGCAATGCCCTGGCCTTTGATCTGATGTGGCATACCGACCACTGCGGCTTCAGCTACTTTCTCATGTGCAACCAATGCACTTTCAATTTCTGCAGTACCTAAACGATGCCCAGATACATTCAACACATCATCGACACGACCTGTAATCCAGTAATAGCCATCCTTATCACGACGCGCACCATCTCCAGTAAAATAATTACCAGGATAGGTTAAGAAAAATGCATCGATAAACCGCTCAGGATCTCCCCAAATTGTCCGCATTTGACCTGGCCATGAGTCTTTAACAATTAAATTACCTTCTGCTTCCCCTTCCAGCTCATGCCCCTCAGCATCAACTAACCCAGGCTGTATACCAAAAAATGGCCGAGTCGCCGAGCCTGGCTTTAAAGCAGTTGCACCGGGTAAGGGTGAAATTAAAATCCCACCTGTTTCTGTTTGCCACCATGTATCAACAATTGGACAGCGACTTTCACCCACCACGGTATAATACCAATTCCACGCTTCCGGGTTAATCGGTTCACCGACTGAACCCAATAGGCGTAAACTACTGCGATCACTTTCACGTACAAAAGCATCACCTTCACGCATCATGGCGCGAATCGCAGTCGGTGCAGTATATAAAATGGTGATGTTATGCTTATCTACAATATGCCCAGTACGTGCCCATGTTGGATACTGTGGAATACCTTCTGACATCACTGTCGTCGTACCATTAGACAGTGGTCCATACAGTACATACGAATGCCCAGTAATCCAACCGACATCGGCTGTACACCAAAACACATCATCTTGTTTTATATCAAATACTTCACGAAAAGTGGTGTTTACATAAGTCAAATATCCGCCGGTAGTGTGTAACACTCCTTTGGGTTTCCCCGTCGACCCCGATGTATAAAGAATGAAAAGAGGGTCTTCAGCATTCATTGGCTCAGGCGGACAAATATCGTTTACGGTCATGATTTCCATGTGATACCACAAGTCACGACCAGTCTGCATGGTAATCGAGTTTCCAGTACGATGAACCACCAGCACATTCTGAACGGAACCAGTACCCTCCAATTGAAGTGCAGCATCGACATTTTCTTTCAGTAGAATACTTTTACCACCACGCATACCCGAATCAGCAGTAATCACCAATTTGGCTTGGCTATCATCTATACGGCTTGCCAATGAATCTGGGGAAAAACCTCCAAAGACCACACAATGGACTGCACCAATTCGGGTACAAGCCAACATCGCAATGGCCGCTTCTGGAATCATCGGCATATATAAAACGACACGATCACCTTTACTAATTCCATTTTTTTTCAAAACATTGGCTAAACGACACACTTCATCATGCAATTCTTCGAAGGAAATAATTTTATGTCGTGATGGATGATCCCCTTCCCAAATAATGGCTGGTTTATGCGGATGCTCTTTTAAATGACGATCCAAACAATTACTGCTGACATTCAACTCTCCATCTGCAAACCATTCAATTTTAAAATTATCTTTATTAAAATTAGTATTTTTAACCTGTGTAAAAGGCTTCATCCAATCCAGTTTGTTTGCTGCTTCTGCCCAAAACTCATTTGGATGAGCGAGGGAATACTGATACCGCTCAAAATATTGTTGTTCATTGGTCCTTGCCGTTTTTGCAAAGACTTCCGGTACTGGATAGATTTCTTTCATATTATAGATCCTTCATTATGCATCTCATCTCGAGATGTATGCCTACATTATTGATTTTATTACGTGCATAAATTCAGTATGACAACCATGCAAATTGCTAAACAATTATACTTCTGTCGTAGAGCTTGGATAAATTCCATCCATGAGATTTATTTTACGGATGTTTAAAATTATTTTAAATTTCAGTCACACTGCTGGTTTTTTAATCTTATATTTTATCTGTAGAGAATCGTAGCCTTTTTTTTAAAATTAACATTTCCTTACCGAATCAACCAATTTAGATCGTATTAGAGTCAGTTCAAAATATCCTCCATTATTTAAAAAACATCTCCTCTATGAGCTACTTTCGAATGGAACAATGAAGTCAGCAACCTTATGATTCACTTGAACTGCATCGACTTCATCTATTTTGAACATCAATAGATGCACAATTGAATTTGAATAATCTTGGATGAAATATAACAATTAGCTAACGGTGAATGAATTCATCACTTGATATCCTTTATTTCGTAAAAAATTCAGGCAAAATAGCGCAACTTTTTTATTGGACAACATTGTGGCTGAAGAAGCAAATACCTTAAGTGAGGTCGCTCAAGGCACCACACAATTGATTCATACTGCAGGTGAAAAAACTGCAAAATCAGTCATTGAACACACTGCAAAATACAATGATGCCTATTCCACGATTGATAAATTCGTCGATGGATTTTGGGAACGCATGCCCTATTTATGCATTGCCCTTATCGTGCTCTTTATTTTTTGGTTACTGTCTAAACTGTTCAAACTTTTTGTCCGTAAAACGCTAGAAAATCGTTCTTATACCCGACAAAACTTAGTCTTGGTACTAAACCGAGTTGGCAGTACTTTTATTATTTTCTTTGGTTTCTTGATTGCCATGGTAATTGCAATTCCGGGATTCACCCCAGGTCAACTGATGAGTGCCTTAGGAATTGGTTCGGTTGCGATTGGTTTTGCATTCAAAGATATTTTTCAAAATATGCTTTCAGGTATTCTGATTTTACTTGGTGAGCCGTTCCAAATTGGCGACAGCATTATTGTCAATAATATGGAAGGTACAGTTGAAGATATTCAAATTCGTGCAACCTTCCTACATTCGCCTGATGGTCGTCGCATTGTTATTCCGAATGCAACGGTATATACCAGTGCAGTCACGGTCAATACAGCTTATCAACGTCGTCGTTGTGAGTTTAGCGTAGGCATTGGTTATGAAGATGACATACAGCAAGCCAAAAAGATTATTTTACAAATTCTAGATAAAGACCAAACTATCTTGAGTCAACCCAGTTTTAGCGTCAATGTATCCGCTTTAGCTGACTTTTCGATCAACTTAAAAGTCCAGTGGTGGGTAGACACTACGGAAACCTCAACATCAGCATCTATCAGTGAAGTTCAGGAACGCGTATTGGAAGCCTTTGCGAAACATGATATTTCAATTCCATATCCAGTGCAGGAAGTGAAAATGTCTCGTACTGATTCATCTATTGACGATACTCATTTAACACGTGCTAAATAATCGTCCTAAAATATAAGGAATCACGGTTTCAGTGCGAATAATTCGGTTGCCTAAGCTGAATGCGTGGCAGCCGTTTTTTATGAGCAGATCAATTTCATAGGGGATAAATCCGCCTTCTGGGCCAATCACGATACTGCAAGGATGATTAATTCCCAATGGCATACTCTGCTCTACATAAGGATGCGCCACGTAAGCAGGTTGTTCTTCTGAAATCAACGTGGGTAAAATATCTTCGACAAAAGGCTTAAATCGTTTATACAATTCAATTTGAGGTGCAATGGTATCTCCAGCTTGCTCTAGACCTAACGTCACATAATGTTCAAGTTGCTGTAAAAATGGAGTTTGCCAATAACTTTTATCAACTCGATAACTGTGGATCAGAATAATTTTAGCTACACCTAAAGTGACACTGTCCATGATCAAGCGTCGTAAAACTTTAGGCCGTGGTAAAGCCACAATTAACGTGACGGGTAATTTGGCAGGAACTGATTCTTCTTGAATCGGTTTAATTTGAATAACGTGCTCTAAAATAGAAACAATTTCAGTTAAATAACGCTTACCCTCACGAACACCAACTTTTAAAGTATCCCCGACCTGTATATCGACATGTGTTTTTAAATGTTCAATTTGACGTTTAGAAGTAATGGACCACAATGCTGATTCGGTCTGGCGCGAGTCTAAAAGGACCATGTTCATGGTATATGTACCAATTTCTATATTGAATTAAAGATATTGATCAATCACAGCAATATGCTTGTGTAATGAACCTTTATTACGCTCTAAAACTTGCATCGCATGCTGACTGAGCCTGTCTGAAACATTCGAATCTTCAAGATATTGTAATAAGATCTGTACAACCTCTGCTGCAGATTGAGCAACTTTAATAGCATCTGCTTGTAAAAATTCATGCACAATCGCTTGAAAATTTACACAATTTGGCCCAATCACGGTGGGTACATTCAGTACCATTGGCTCTAAAATGTTATGCCCACCACCTGGTTGATTCAAAGATCCCCCGACAAAACAAGCTTGGCTTAATGCATACCATAACCAGAGCTCACCCATACTATCCGCCAAATATACTTGTGTATCAGCGAGTATCTCTTGCCCTAAACTGCGACGTTGGGTCGTTAAGTTTAAACTTTGAGCGATCTGAAAGACCTCATCAAAACGTTCAGGATGACGAGGAACAACAATGCACAGCATCTCAGCATGCTGCTCTAAATAAGGCTTAAGAGCAGTCAACAATAATTGTTCTTCAGGCGCATGTGTACTGGCAATAATCATAATTTTACGCTTCGCCAAACTCCAATTATGCTTCAATTGTTGGGCTTGCCGAATAACTATTTCTGGCGCAGAAATATCAAATTTAATGCTACCGAAAACTTGGGTCTTTTGCTTAGGCATACCTAAGCTAATAAAACGCTGTTGCGTTGCTAAATCTTGCGCCAATAAATCATCCAATTTTTGTAGCATTGGAGCCGTCAAACTCGGTACTTTACGATAACCCTGCGCTGACTTTTCAGAAAGACGAGCATTCACCAATAAACACGGCACTTGAAATTGCTGGGCTTGATCTAGCAAATTTGGCCACAATTCTGTTTCAACTAAAACTAAAATCTTAGGCTGATACTTTGCATAAAAGGCTTGAACTAAATGTTTCTGATCTGCAGGTAAATATACAGCTTGAAATAAATCTTGATACGGTGCTTTTAAGAATAATGATTTAGCTCGTGCCTGTCCTGTTTGGGTAGTATTGGTCACAAGAATGGCATGACCTAATTTTAAATAATGCTCAATTAAAGGTTGTGCGGCATTAGTTTCACCTACCGAAACGGCATGAAACCAAATAGTATTTTTATTTTTAGGCGTTTGAAATGGGCCAAAACGTTCAAGACATTCTTGTTGATATTGCTCTAAATTTAAGGCACGTTTTTTAATCCGCCATTGATACAAAGGCTTGATGATTGCTAATGCGATGTTGTACCAAAAAGGAGTAGCCAAACAGATGCCCTAAAATAAATTCAATCGCCGAATATAACAGAGCATTATTCAGTTGTTAATGAATAATGCTCATAAGATGCAAGCGTTTGTGTCGTTATCCTGAAGTTACTAAACTTTCAGCCAATGTTGGATAATCGATATAACCTTCAGCAACATCAGTTCCAATCATATTATCAAATACCAATTCATTGAGCGGTGCATCTTGCACTAAACGCTCATATAAATCAGGATTCGCAATATAATCCTTACCAAATGAGACTGCCTCTGCTTTGCCAGAAGCCAATAAATCCATCGCATCATCACGACTTAAACGCATATTAGCAATATACGCTATGCCATTTGCATGCTGTTTCATATCAAGGCTAATACTTTCGCTATCAATATACTCACGAGTAAAGAAGAAAGCGATATGACGTTTGCCCAACTCTTGCATGACATAACCGAAAGTGTCTTTAGGATGATCATCACCCATATCATGCTCATCACCACGAGGTGCTAAATGTACACCAACGCGTCCTGCCCCCCAAACCTCAATCAAGACATCCATAACATCAAGCAATAAACGGGCACGATTTTCGACTGAACCCCCATATTTATCTTCACGTTGATTGGTCGAACTTTGCAAAAATTGGTCAATCAGATAACCATTGGCAGCATGTAATTCCACGCCATCAAAACCGGCCTCTTTGGCACGGATAGCAGCCTGTTTAAATTGTTCAACAATAGTTTTTATTTCAGAAATTTTAAGTGGACGTGGCACCACATATTCACGTTTTGGACGTAATAGACTAACCTGACCAGCCTGCTGAACTGAACTCGCAGAAACAGGCGTTTCACCACCCAATAGGTCTGGATGCGAAACCCGACCGACATGCCATAACTGCGCGACAATTAAACCCTTTTGATCATGTACTGCTGTTGTGACCTTTTTCCAACCTGCAACTTGTGCATCAGTGAACAAACCTGGTGTATTTAAATAGCCATTCGCTGCTTCAGAAATGACTATTGCTTCGGAAATGATCAGACCTGCACTTGCGCGCTGCGCATAGTAAGTTGCCATCATTGCTGTTGGAACGCGATCGACTGTTGCACGACTACGAGTTAGAGGGGCCATTACCACGCGATTTTTAAGATGTAAATTGCCAAGAATGAGAGGAGTGTTAAATTCAGCCATATATGCCTCATGACTCACCTATTGAACAAATCAACATAAAGGAAGTTGAGTGATTTGTTTTAAAGTGAGTTTTTCAGATATTCAATGTATTGCTGAATAAGCACTTCATTGCGAGAAAAATAGGACCATTGCCCGTATTTTTCCGCTTGAATTAAACCTGCCTGCTGTAAAACAGATAAATGATTCGACATTGTGGATTGAGAAACATTACCGAGTTTTTCGATATTTCCTGCGCAGATACCACGATTAAAGCCACCACATTGCTCTTCCGACAAAAATTGTTCAGGTGATTTCAACCATTCCAATATTTGTCGGCGAGTCGGATTTGCTAAGGCTTTAAAAATTAAATCTATATCCATAGTCCAGACACATTTAATACAACATTTAAAAAATGAATCGGCAAAGTGCTATCCAGCATCTTGATACCAATATATCGTATTTTACCGATTTTAATATCGATTTTTTTGGATATATTCGCAAAATACAGATAACACCTTGCTTCTATTATAAATTTAAATTACAAGCCCTGTTTTAAGCTTGCTTCAATAAATTTATCTAAATCACCATCCAGTACAGCACCCGTATTCGAGCTTTCAACACCAGTACGTAAGTCTTTAATCCGTGAGTCATCAAGTACATATGAACGAATTTGACTGCCCCAACCTATTTCTGACTTAGTATCTTCAAGTGCTTGTGCGGCATCAGTACGAATTTTCATTTCACGTTCATACAGTTTGGCACGTAATTGTTTCCACGCATGATCACGGTTGGCATGTTGTGAACGCTGATTCTGACACGCCACGACAATACCCGTCGGTGCATGCGTTAGACGTACCGCAGAATCAGTTTTGTTAATGTGCTGACCACCTGCGCCAGATGCACGATAAGTATCCGTACGAACATCGGCAGGATTAATGTCAATTTCAATATTGTCATCAACTTCGGGAGAAACAAAGACCGCTGAGAATGAAGTATGACGACGGTTACCTGAGTCAAAAGGTGACTTACGCACCAGACGATGCACACCCGATTCGGTACGCAACCAACCATAGGCATATTCGCCTTCCACACGAATCGTTGCAGATTTAATCCCTGCTACATCACCGTCAGATTCTTCCATCAATTCTGCTTTAAAGCCATGACGTTCAATCCAACGTAAATACATACGCAATAACATTGAAGCCCAATCTTGTGCTTCTGTACCACCTGAACCCGCTTGAATTTCTACATAGCAAGGGTTAGGATCCATTGGATTGCTGAACATACGACGGAATTCAAGTTTGGCTAATTCTTCTTCAGCAGCACTCAATTCAGCTTGTACATCTTCAAGCAAACTTTCATCGTCTGCTTCAACCGCCAAATCAAGTAAAGCTTGAGCATCTTCTAGTTGAGTAGATAAGCCTTCTAAAACGTTAATAACGTTTTCGAGTTCGCCTTTTTCTTTCGCCATTGCTTGTGCACGGCTTTGGTCATTCCAAATACTTGGATCTTCTAACTCGCGGAGAACCTCTTCTAAACGCTCTTTCTTCAGATCGTAGTCAAAGATACCCCCGTAGTGTTTGACCACGGTCATTTAAGTCTTTTAATTGGTTTAGATATGGATTGATTTCCACGAGGTTAATCCTATTCGGTTTTTAAACGGCGTAATTCTAACATAGAGATAAATGATCTACACAGAATATGCGTATTTGTTCAAAAAGTGGCTAATTTTCTTAAATAATCATTCAAAGCACCTTTTATTTTGCCAATACTTGATACTTAATATTTTAAGTCTTTCATTATTTTAATAGATTATTTTTTGAACAATAATTGCCATTATGAATCATACTTTCAATAACCACACATTAAATCCACAATTTTAATAAAACAATACATTAAAATTAATCATTTAAAATCAATATATTACATTAATTAAATTACAAGAAATTACCAACATTACAGTTCTGTTACTTTGCTAGGATTGACCTTGATGAAATTTAAATTAGACTGAAGTTGTAACAAAAAATGTATCTAATCTAGCAAAACTTTCAGAGGGGTTATCACCATGAAAAAATTAGCAATTGCATCCGCACTTTTATCTGCGTTAGCAATGTCTGGTACAGCAAACGCGTACCAAGCAGAAGTTGGTGGTTCTTATACTTACACTGATTGGGATGATTTTGATGGAACTCATAATTTTGGTGTAGATGGAACTTACTACTTCAATCCAGTTCAAACCCGTAATGTACCTTTAAATGAAGCAGCATTCCTAGATCGTGCGAGCAATGTTAAAGCACAAGTGAACTATGGCAACAATAACGATGTCAAAAACACAGAATATGCTGTTGGCGCTGAATATTTTGTTCCAAATAGCGATTTTTACCTCAGTGGTGATGTCGGCCGTAATGAACGTAAAGTTGATAATACGAACATTGATCTTAAAGTAACGACTTATGCTGCTGAAGTTGGTTATTTACCTGCACCAGGTTTATTAATCGCAGCGGGTGTGAAAGGTTATGATGCCAAACATGGTGATGATGGTGCAGATCCAACGATCCGTGCTAAATATGTAACTACTTTAGGTAATGGTAAAGATATTAACTTAGAAGCTGGCGCTGCATTTGGCGACTTGGATGAGTACCGTGTTCGTGGTGACTACTACCTTGATAAAACACTTAGCGTCGGTGCTGACTACTACAATAACGGTCTAACAGATCATGATGAATTTGGTCTTTCTGCAAAAAAATTCTTAAATCAGCAAGTGAGCCTTGAAGGTCGTGTTGGTTTCGGTAATGATGACAACACTTATGGTGTACGCGCAGCATACCGTTTCTAAGTCTTACAGTTCGAAGCAATAAAAAAATCCGCGCCATAAGCGCGGATTTTTTTATTGCTGTAAATGCAGTAATCTCAATTGTAAACTGACTTTCCCGTTAAATTGATTTTTATCCATTTCATAAACAATGCGCACTATGTCAACGCTTGGATCAAAAGCAAACTTATCCAATGCATTAAAAGCAATGGCATCGACAGACTGGCCATTGCCCAAAGATAATTTTAATTTTAAATGAACTTCCTTTAACCACCGATGCTCTAAAACTTGAAAATAACCTTCAAAAATAGGTGAAGGAAATTTCTGTCCCCAAGGCCCCAATTGTTCAATCATATCGACTGTATCTAAATTCAAGGCATTCACTGGCAATTCGCCATCTGTCCATAAAACAGCCTGAAATAAATCAGTATCTAGCTCTTGAATCAGCGTTAAAAAGACCTGTTTAAATGCTTCAAAGTTTTCCCTTTTCAAGGTTAAACCTGCCGCCGCGGCATGACCACCAAAGTGACTAACCAAATCTGGATATTGTTCTGCGACTTTTTCAATCATATCTCGAATGTGCACCCCATCAATTGAGCGCGCGGAACCTTTAATATGAATCCCATCTTGATCTGCAGCAAATACAAGACTAGGACGATGAAATTGCTCTTTTAAACGACCTGCAACAATCCCTATCACGCCCTGATGCCATTGCTGATCAAACATTACCAATGCCGTGGGTAAATTTTCCGGATCCAAATGAAGATGTGCCAATTCAGTTAAAGCCTGTTGCTTCATTTGTGCTTCAACTTGGCGCCGCTCTAAATTCAAATCATTCAGTTGCTGTGCCAATAGATAAGCCGTTTGCATATCTTCTGCAAGTAAACACTCAATCCCTATATCCATCGTTTCCATTCGACCGGCAGCATTAATGCGTGGCCCTAGGACAAAACCTAAATCTTGTGCTTTTAATTCCGATGGATCACGTCCTGCAATATCCAATAACGCACTGATTCCAGCTCGACACTGATGTTGGTGAATCCGTTTTAAACCAGCATCGATCAGAATTCGATTGTTATAATCTAAACTCGCCACATCGGCATAGGTTCCCAATGCCACTAAATCTAAATATTGCGTTATTTTGGTAGTCGATTTAGCTAATTTCGCACGATAACTAGAAAGCTTCGCCAATATATAAAAAGCGACCCCTACGCCAGCCAAAGCTTTGCTCGGAAAATTACACCCCAACTGGTTGGGATTTACCACCGCTTCAGCTTTGGGTGTTTCTTTGGTGGTCAGATGATGATCTGTAATAATTACCTGCATGCCATGCATTTGCGCTTGTGCTACACCAGCATGACTGGAGATGCCGTTATCCACTGTAATCAATAGCTCAGGCTGAAATTTTTCAAATGCCAAATCTGCAATCGCAGGGGTTAAACCATAGCCATACTTAAACCGATCGGGTACTAAATATTCAACACGGGCTCCCATTTCACGTAATGCAAGAATCATTAATACGGTACTGGTTGCACCATCTGCATCATAGTCACCGACAATGATTATTTTTCTCTGTTGATCAATCGCGATATCTATCATCTGAATGGCTTGATCTAAACCTTTCATACTGGGTGCCAATAAATACTTGAGCTTTAAATCCAGTTCTTGCTCAGATTGCACACCACGGCGTGCCAAAATATCAGCCATAAAGACTGACACGCCCTGAAAGTTTTCAGGGCGTGTCAAAAATGGTCGTTGTTTAATTTCTATGTTTTGCATTTATGGCATCAATCGTTGTAATTTCCAAACACCGTCTAGCTGTTCATAACTCAAGCGGTCATGTAAACGGTTAGGGCGACCTTGCCAGAACTCATAATGGATCGGCAGCAAACGGTATCCACCCCAAAACTCTGGTTTTTCCAGTTGTTGCAGATCTGCAACTTGATGCTGTAAATCCTGAAAGCGTTGTACCAATAATTCACGACTTTCAATGACGCCACTTTGTGGTGTGCTGATATGTGCAGCAATTTGGCTATCTCGTGGTCGTTTAAGATAATAATCCTTTGATTCTTCAACCGAAATTTTTTCAACACGGCCACTAATCCGAATCTGACGCTCTAGCTCAGGCCAATAAAATAAATATTCAGCATAAGGATTTACAGCTAAATCTAAACCTTTCTGACTATCATAATTACTATAAAAGTCATAACCTAGTTCCGTTGCACCACGTAACAATACTGTACGTAAATGTGGTCTACCTTGAGCATCGGCAGTTGCGATAGACATGGCATAGGGTTCATGAAGTTTTGCAGCTAAAGCAGCATTAAACCAAATGAGGAACTGTTGATGTGGATCTTCAGCCACACGTTCTTCATAAAGTGCATCTTTTTCATAAGTCAGACGAAGCTCACTTAAATCTTTAATCACATCATTCATGACACCTTACCTTTCAATACTTAAGCAACAGCTTGTTGACGTACTGCATCAGCCAAATGATTTGCTAGAGTAGTCACCTCTTGCAAATCATTACCTTCAACCATAACACGGATCACAGGTTCCGTACCCGATTTACGAATCAATAATCGGCCACGACCTTTCAGCTGTGCTTCCACTCGATCAAATTCTGTAACCAACGCTGGAACTGCAAATGGGTCAAACATTTGTTGTAAACGTACATTCACCAACACATTTGGAAATAATTTAAAATCTTCAGTTAGTTGATCCAGCCCTTTATTCTGTTCCACCATCACTGTTAGCACTTGTAATGCTGCGATAATCGCATCCCCTGTGGTGCTTTTATCCAGTGTAAGAATATGACCCGATGGCTCACCACCAATCACCCATGCATGTTCTTCTAACTTTTGTAATACATAACGATCACCCACATTAGCACGCACAAATGGAACTTGAGCTTTTTCTAAAGCCAATTCCAAGGCCATATTACTCATGACCGTGCCAACAATACCTGTAGGTTTATGCGCTGCCTGTGTCGCGAGCACATATAAAATATGATCGCCATCCACCAAGTGACCATGACGATCAACCATCACGACACGATCCGCATCACCATCAAAAGCAATGCCTAAATCGGCGTCATGTTCTAGCACTGCTTTTTGTAAATGCTCTGGATGCGTCGAACCACAGTTTTCATTAATATTTAAACCATTTGGTTCAACATTCAGTGCAATTACTTTCGCGCCTAACTCACGGAAGACTGAAGGGCCTACGCTATAAGCTGCCCCATTGGCACAATCCACCACAATTTTTAAATGACGCAGATCAAAATGGTACGGGAATGTAGATTTACAAAATTCGATATAACGCCCATTGGCATCGTTCACACGCACACTTTTACCCAAATTTGCGGTGTCATCTATCACCATTTCTTTTTCTAATTCTTGATTAATTGCTTCCTGCACAACATCTGGTAATTTTTTACCTTCTGCCGAGAAAAATTTAATCCCATTATCAAAATAAGGATTATGCGATGCTGAAATCACAATGCCTAAATTAGCATGTAAAGCACGGGTTAAATGTGCAATTGCAGGTGTCGGTAATGGTCCCAAAAGGTGTACATATACACCCGCTGCATTTAAACCCGCTTGGAGTGCTGCTTCTAAAATATAGCCTGAAAGGCGTGTATCTTTCCCCAAAACAACAATCGGTTTAGATTTCGGACTCAATTGTTTTAATACTTTACCTGCCGCAAATCCTAATTTAAGTGCAAACTCAGGGGTAATTGGAAGTTCACCAAATTTTCCGCGAATTCCATCTGTACCGAAATAACTCATTTTTTACCCACTTTTTATGATCTTTTCTTCAATCGCAATACTGTACACCAAAATAAAAAAGCCGTCATAAACTGACGGCCTTTTTCACTCAAAACACTACCAAAGATTAACCAACACGATAGTTCGGTGCTTCTTTAGTAATCGTTACATCATGTACATGTGACTCTTGCATACCTGCAGAAGTAATTTTTACAAACTGTGCATTCTGATGTAGATCTGTAATCGTCGCAGAACCGGTATAACCCATTGATGAACGTAAACCACCCATCATTTGATGCACAATGTTACCCATTGGACCTTTGTAAGGTACACGACCCTCAATGCCTTCTGGTACCAATTTTTCAGCACCCGCTTTCGAGTCTTGGAAATAACGGTCAGCAGAACCCGTCGCACCCGCCATGGCACCCAATGAGCCCATACCACGGTACGCTTTATAATAACGGCCTTGGAAGAATTCAACTTCACCAGGTGCTTCTTCTGTACCCGCCATGAGTGAACCAACCATAATCGTACTTGCACCAGCACCAATTGCTTTCGCGATGTCACCAGAGAAACGAATACCACCATCTGCAATCAAAGGAATTTCACCTTTTAATGCATTGGCAACACTGTCAATCGCAGACATTTGTGGCATCCCGATACCCGCAACAATACGAGTCGTACAGATTGAACCAGGACCAATCCCGACTTTAACGGCATCAGCACCCGCATCCAATAAAGCCAGCGCCGCATCACCAGTAGCAATATTTCCGCCAATGACTTGTACTTGAGGATAATTAGCTTTCACCCAACGAACACGTTCTATTACACCTGCTGAATGACCATGTGCGGTATCAACCACAATCACGTCTACACCAGCTTCGACTAATGCTTCAACACGTGCTGGTGTGTCCAGCCCTGTACCTACTGCTGCACCAACGCGTAAACGACCTAAGTCATCTTTACAGCTTAATGGATAAAGCTCAGCTTTACGGAAATCGGTCACCGTAATTAAGCCTTTCAATTCATTATTTTCACCGACCACCAATACTTTTTCGATGCGGTTTTTTTGCAATAATGCTTGAATATTTTCTTTAGACTCGCCTTCACGTACAGTTACAAGGCGGTCTTGGCCTGTCATAATTTTACTAACAGGTTGTTCTAAATTCGTTTCGAAACGTGTATCACGACCCGTTACAATACCCACCACTTTGCCATCTTTAACAACTGGTACACCGCTGATGTTATTGGCTTGAGTAATTGCAATGAGCTCACGAACTGTGGTTTCAGGTGTCACAGTAATCGGATCTTTAACCATTCCCGCTTCAAATTTTTTCACACGGCGCACTTCAGCAGCTTGTGCAGAAATATCCATGTTTTTATGAAGAATACCAATACCGCCATTTTGCGCCATCGCAATTGCCATACGTGACTCAGTCACAGTATCCATTGCTGCTGAAACTAAAGGGATATTCAGATTTATGCCACGAGTCAGGCGTGTCTTTAAGGAGACATCTTTTGGAAGGACAGTTGAATAGGCAGGGAGTAATAAGACATCATCGAAGGTTAGGGCTTCTTGAACGATAGTCAACATAACAGTCTCACTGGTAATTTCCGTGAGCTATTATATACAAATTTCTATTTAAATTTCATTTTTATTGCTAGGTTTTATTCTTTTATAAATTACAGAGCATTGGATTGTACTGAACATATTTCTGCACAAACTCATGAGCACTGTATCTATTGGATACTGAACCAGATCATGACTGGGTTCAATTTTCATTGTTTTAAATGACATTTAAGCCATGGAATCCATAACTGGCCTTAAAATTTGCCCCACCCTTTAAAACTCGCATACTCAAAATTAATTTTTCTTTACAGAATTTTAAAAAGTGGTTTTCAACTCAATTTTTTTGATTTTTTATTCAGGACAAGTAAAAACAGTCTCATCCATCAAATCGATTCCGCATTGTAAATTTTCAATCCAATCTAAAAACTCATTAATCATCTCTTTACCTACAAAAGGCGTGCCATGCTGCGGTACGATCATTTCAATATCCATTTGCCGCACCATTTTGACCCATAAACGAATAATGCGATTGGAACACATATAACGTTGATGAAATCCTTTCATTTTAGGAATATGTGCTGCGAAATTATCTAAAGGAATAGAGGCATCCTCCACCATCGAAGCCCCCATATCACCTGAAAATAAAATTTTCGCAATCGGATCATAAAATTGAAAATTACCGACTGAATGTAAAAAATGTGCCGGTACAACAATAATACGGCATTCGCCCAATGGAATCACACCGCCTTGGTCAGGAAGTTCAATCAAGCGTTCAAGCCAACCGCCTTTCATCCGATCGCTCATAAATGCTGAATTTAAGTGCGGTAAAAAACGTGCCCAAAGTTTAGAAGCTACGACTTTGGCATCGGTATACACTAACCAACGTGGCATTGAAGTAATAATATCGGGGTCTTGATGAGATGCCATAACATAATCAAGATTTTGTAGCCGAGTATAGCGATTCAGTTCCATCGTTAATGGCACATAAGTCAAGTCGCCACCTGGATCGAGTACAGCAGCTCGCTCATGATCTAAAATTAAAAATTGGTTCGCTTGAACGCCTTCCCCTTTGACTAAACTGGTAAAACTAATGCATTTATGCGTACCATTATCAAATAATACTTGTGATGTTGTGCGCTCAAATACCATGCTATACAAACCCCAAAAATCTTTTTAAAATAAATTGTTATTAATCCCATATAAGATATAAGGAATTTTTAAAAGTTACAATAAATAGACAACTAAAATTAAAGAAAAATAATTTTTTTGCATCAATAAAAAAACCCAATGATGACATTGGGCTTTAAAAATGGTTTAACTTTTAAAAGAAATAATATTTCACCAGTGTAGCGATACCGAATACGAGAAAAATAACTGCACTAACTTTATGAATCGTTGCAATCGGTAATCGATTCGCAAATTTATCACCAATCAATACTGCAGGAACATTCGCGATTAACATACCAAGAGTTGTACCTATGGTCACTAAAATAACACTGTCATATTTAGCAGCTAAAGCTACCGTCGCAATTTGAGTTTTATCACCAATTTCAGCAAGGAAAAATAAAATAAAGGTTGCGCCAAAAACCCCATATTTTTGCCATCTATTGATACTTGCAGTTTCATCTTCAAGCTGATCTGGAATCAGCATCCAGAATGCTATTGCAATAAAGCCCAGTGCTAAAATCCAAACTAACCATAGCGGACTCACCACTTCAGTAATCCATTGACCCAATAAAGCTGAAATACCATGATTAATCAGTGTTGCAGCAAGAATTGCGAGAATAATAGGGACTGGCTTTTTAAATCGTACCGCGAGCAGCAAAGCGAGTAATTGGGTTTTATCCCCCATTTCAGCTAAAGCAACAATCAGGGTCGAGGAGAGAAGTTCTTGCATATTATCGATCCAGGCTAGCAAAAATTACCGATGACCTACCCCTCCCGCTAGCCTATTAGAATAGTTTTAACTATCCGATGCGGAGTGGTAAATCAAAGGTCTTGCCAACAAAATATAGCTGAATCAACAGCTAAATTGGTTCTTTGCTATGATGACCATGTTCTGTTGAACAATTATGTTGATCATCACCTTTTTACTTTGCGTAAAAAGTGGCTACTCCCCAATGAAGTGCTTATCATTCTAAAGCTCTTGTTACTATTTTTCAATCTCAAGCTAGTTAAAAGCAACATTCTAAAAACAAAAAACCCCGCCAAAGCGAGGTTTTTATATGTGGACTCTCTTGAGTCCAGCTTAAAGCAAGATCGTACGAATATCTGCTAAAATTTTTGTAAGCTTATTGGTAAAACGTGCTGCATCTGCACCATTAATAACACGATGGTCGTAAGACAATGAAAGTGGCAACATTAAACGCGGATCAAAGTCCTGACCATTCCACACTGGTTGCATAGTTGCAGGGGAAATACCCAGAATTGCCACCTGAGGCCAATTAACCAATGGAGTGAATGCTGTTCCACCAATTGAACCAAGACTGGTAATAGTAAAGTTTGCACCTTGTAAATCTTTCGGTGAAAGTTTCTTATCACGCGCTTTTTTACTTAGCTCACCCAACTCAATTGCAATTTGCTTAATTGATTTTTGATCAGGATTACGTAGGACTGGAACAGTTAAACCATCTGGAGTTGCAACTGCAATTCCCATATGGATTTCGTTACGCAGTAATACACCTTTTTGATCATCCGCCAAATGACCCGCAAAATACGGCTCTTCTTTTAACAAAAATGCTAATGCTTTAGCAATAAATGCCAAAATCGTTAGGCTGACACCTTGTTGTTTGAAGCCCGCTTTAAGCTCACCACGCCATGCTTCAAGTTCAGTGATATCCGCCAAATCAAATTGAGTAACTTGAGGAATAAAGTTATTCAATGACAACTGCGGTACCGACACTTGTTGTAAGCGGGTCATGGTTTTCACGTCACCACCACCAAATGCACTAAAATCTGGCAATGCGGGTAAACCGGATACAATTGGAGCGGTAGCAGTAGCTGCTGCTGGAGGTGCTGTTAAACGTGTTTTCACATAAGCAAACACATCATCTTTCATGACACGCTCATGTACACCAGACGCCTGCACATTAGAAAGTACCACACCAAGTTCACGCGCCAGCTTACGTACCGCAGGCCCTGCATAAACTTTAGCATTTTCCAACTGTTGCGCTTTAGTCAATTTATCCGCATTTGCTGGCGTCGTCACTGCAACTGATTTTTCAACTACTGCTTTGGCAACAGGCTGGGCTTCAGCTTGTGCTACAACAGTTTTTTGCACACTGGCTTGTGATTGAACAGGAGCAGATTGAGCTTCCGTTTCAATCGTCACCAAAGCCGTACCTTGAGAAACAGATTGATTCAATTCCACATGAATAGCTTTGACCACCCCTGCAACGGTACTTGGCACTTCGACAGAGGCTTTATCCGACTCAGCTACACATAAGCTTTGATCTTTTTCAACACGATCACCTACGCTGATCAAAATTTCGGAAATCGTGGCTTTTTCGACACCTAAATCTGGAACCGTAATCTCAACAGAACCAGATTGAGTCACAACTGATGCCGCTACAGCTGCAACTGTTGGTACTGGTGCAGTGACAGAAGTTGATGCTATTGGAGCTGTGGCTACATTTGCAGTAGGCATAGAAGCTGTTGTTTTCACCGTAATGATGACCACACCTTCTTT
This sequence comes from Acinetobacter sp. ANC 4648, assembly GCF_002135345.1. Lineage (GTDB taxonomy): Bacteria > Pseudomonadota > Gammaproteobacteria > Pseudomonadales > Moraxellaceae > Acinetobacter. The sequence continues at coordinate 438,090 of NZ_NEGI01000001.1, forward strand.
AACACTATCACCTTCTTGAATCTCAATACTAGCTACAGTGCCTGCAACTGTACTCGGTATTTCTACAGTCGCTTTATCTGACTCCACCACAACAACACTGTCATCAATCGAAATTTCATCACCGACTTTAACTAAAATTTCTCCGACCAGCGCTTTTTCAACACCAATATCAGGAACTTTAACATCAACGACTTGAGCGCTAGTCAAAACTGGTTCCGCTGATTGTGTTGGTACAACGGATGCTGATTCAACTTTAACTTCAGCTTGTACAGGTTCTGACTGAGTAATTGATGCAACTTCTGCTGCACCTGATTCGATTTCAATTAGTACCTGACCTTCAGACACTTCATCGCCTTCTTTAACCAGAATGCTTTTCACCACGCCTGCTGAAGTGCTAGGCACTTCAACAGAGGCTTTATCTGACTCGAGCAAGACAATGCTCTCATCTACAACAATTGTGTCACCAACTTTTACCAAAATTTCAGCAACTGTGGCCTTATCGACACCAATATCGGGAGTAGTAATTTGCATGATTATTTCTCCTCGTTTGATGGTTCTGCATAAGGTGCAACATCTTGAACTGAAGGATGAGCTTGAGGTAACCATGCTACAGGGCGATCAACATCAAGTTCAAATGAGGAAATTGCATCTTTAACAAGACGCGCATCTACTTCACCCTCATCTGCTAATTTCTTCAAGGTTGCAACCACAATGTGCGCTGCATCGACACCGAAGTAACTACGTAAAGTGCCACGTGTATCTGAACGACCATAACCATCTGTACCTAAAGCCACAAACGGACGGTTGTCTGGAAGATATGCACGAATCTGTTCGCTATACGCACGCATATGATCGGTCGCAGAGACCACAATACCATCTGTTGGACGAAGCATTTGAGAAACCCAAGATTCTTTGGCTTCTTCCGCTAATGGATGTAAACGGTTATATTCTTCACATGCCATACCATCACGTGCCAACTCATTAAAGCTTGTCGCGCTCCAAACATTGGAATGAATTTGATATTCATCACGCAAAATTTTTGCTGCTTTAATCACTTCACGGAGAATGACACCTGAACCCATCAGCTGTACTGTTGCTTTTGTATCTTCTTCGAGCAAGTACAGACCGCGTTTAATGCCTTCTTCCACATCGTCAGGCATCGCAGGGTGTTCATAATTTTCGTTCATTACCGTCAAGTAATAGAATACACGCTCTTGATTGACATACATACGTTGTAAACCATCATGCACAATGACAGCCAACTCGTAACCAAAACAAGGATCGTAAGAAATACAGTTTGGAATGGTATTGGCTAAAATATGTGAATGACCATCTTGGTGCTGTAAGCCTTCCCCATTTAGCGTGGTACGACCTGCAGTTGCACCCAACAAGAAACCTTGCGCTTGAGCATCACCTGCTGCCCATGCAATATCACCAATACGTTGGAAACCAAACATCGAGTAATACATGTACATTGGAATCATTGGCAAGTTATTGGTTGAATAACTGGTTCCCAATGCGGTCCAAGCACTCATCGCACCCGCTTCGTTAATCCCTTCATTCAGCATATGACCATCTTTTGCTTCACGATAGTTCATTAACTGTTCTTGATCTTCTGGGGTATAGTTTTGTCCGTGAGCAGCATAAATACCCAGTTGACGGAACATTCCCTCTAAACCAAAGGTACGTGCTTCATCAGGAACGATTGGCACAACACGATCTTTAATGGCTTTATCTTTCAACAATGACGCAATTAAACGCACCATCACCATGGTCGTAGATTGTTCTTTACCTGCACTACCTTTTAATACGCCGTCAAAGACTGAAAGTTCAGGAATATCTAAAGCTACGCTGTCTTTACGACGCGCAGGAAGATAACCACCTAATGCTTCACGACGTGCTTTCATGTATTTCATTTCAGGTGAGTTTTCACCCGGACGATACAGCGGCAAGCCTTCCAACTGATCATCAGTAAATGGTAAGTTAAAACGATCACGTACATAACGTAGTGAATCTACATGCATCTTTTTGATTTGATGAGTTTTATTGACCGCTTCAATTTCATCAGACAAACCGTAACCTTTGACTGTTTTCGCCAAAATTACTGTCGGCTGACCATTGCGTGTCATTGCGGCTGCATAGGCTGCATAGACTTTGTACGGGTCATGACCGCCACGATTTAAGTTATCAATATCTTCATCACTTAAATCTTTAATTAGCTCTTTTGCTTCTGGATATTTGCCAAAGAACTGCTCACGTGTATAAGCACCACCTTTTACTTGGTAACGCTGATAATCACCATCCAGTGCTTCTTCCATACGCGCTTTTAAAGCACCTGAAGTATCTTTGTCGAGTAGTGGATCCCAATGACGACCCCAAACTACTTTAATGACACGCCAACCAGCGCCACGGAAAATAGATTCAAGTTCTTGAATAATTTTACCATTACCACGAACAGGTCCATCTAGACGCTGTAAATTACAGTTTACTACCCAAATCAAGTTATCTAACTTTTCACGACCAGCCAGTGAAATTGCACCTAAGCTTTCTGGCTCATCCATCTCTCCATCGCCCAGATAAGCCCAAACTTTACGGTCTTCTTCTTTGATTAAACGACGATTCATCAAATATTTTTGAATATGCGCTTGATAAATTGACATAATCGGACCTAGGCCCATCGATACTGTCGGAAATTGCCAATAATCAGGCATTAAGTACGGATGTGGGTAGCTCGATAAACCATTGCCATTCACTTCCCGACGGAAATTATTCAGTTGATCTTCAGTTAAACGACCTTCTAAATATGAACGTGCATAAATTCCCGGTGCACAATGCCCTTGGTAATAGATCATGTCACCACCGAAATGATCACTATTAGCACGGAAAAAATGATTAAAACCAACGTCATATAATGTCGCTGAAGAAGCGAAACTCGCTAAGTGGCCACCTAGATCATCACCTGTTTTATTCGCACGTAGTACCATTGCCAACGCATTCCAGCGAATTAAAGCACGGATACGACGTTCCATATCTTGGTCACCTGGCATTGCAGGTGTTTCTTCTACCGAAATAGTATTTAAATAAGGCGTATTGATTCGCTGAATCGGAACGTGTTTTGCAATTGCTTGTTGATATAATTTTTCCAGCAAAAATGCAGCACGATCGGTTCCCATATGTTGCAAAACGGAATCAAAGGCATCTTGCCACTCTTGGGTTTCTTGGGCATCTGTATCACCGTAATACGCCATAACTTACCTACTCCATACGATCTCTTTTCTATATCTTATATGTATCATGTTTTAGGGTTGTTAAGTTATCGTTACAGATGAATGTAAAAACGCACCATTATTTAATAACTAAATAGTCATGCATAATTGTTCATGAAAAAGTAAAAAAACCGCCAAATTAGGCGGTCTTTTAAACGATGACTATTCAATTCAATGATAGCACTTAAATTATAATGATATTGTATGCAATCAAATGGATATCACATCGCTAGCATAGAACTTAAGGTAACATGGCTAAATAGCTAGATGGATTTTTACGTTGACCATCTTTAACTACTTCATAATGTAAATGTGGCCCAGTACAACGACCAGTACAACCTACATTGGCAATATGTTCACCAGCTTTGACACGATCACCAATACTGGCAATTAAACGAGAGGCATGAGCATAACGCGTGATATAACCATTGCCATGGTTAATTTCAACATATTGACCATAACCAGTACCCCAGCCAGACTTGGTTACAACACCTGGGCCCGTGGCATAAATCGGTGTACCACTTGGCGCAGAAAGGTCTAAACCTGAATGATGCTCAGCCTGACCACCCATGGTACGCCCACCATAGCTTGAACTGACACGCTTCATATCAGGAAGTGGGTGCGTTACCAACCATGAATAACCTGTATTTGCAGAATAATTATTCACAGAATAAGAGTTATTACTACCATATTTCTTAGCAATTGATTCGTTATTTAATTCAATCGGCTTTTCTTGCTGACGTAATTTAACATTGATTTGAGTACTTGCAGGCAGATCAATATCATCAGGATGAGTATATCCCCCTTGTGATAATGTTCTTGAAAGCTCCTCTAAACGATCTGGAGCTGATGTACCTCTGGTTGCATCTAATTGAACTAAATCTGCGAAAGCAACCGAAGCAGCAGAAGCAGCTAAAGAAAAAGCCAAAAGAATACGGCGCGAATGCATAAAAAACCTCTTGTAACTGTCTTTAAAAGTTCCTTGCGTGATCTCTTCCTTGATATTCACTGAAATGAACGCTTAAGATAGACATAACCATGTAGGAACAATGTATGTCTGAACCGAAAAACGTCTTCCAACAAACAAGACAACACATAAAAACAGGAAACTTATCGTTTCTCAAAAAGCAAGTTGCTGATTGGCAAAAACTTACTAAACTAATTCAACCAATTTTGCCTCAACCGGAGCAATGGCAAGTGGTCTGTTATCAATATGGTATTCTGACGATCACCGGTGAAAATCAAGCCATGATTAGTCAGCTCGGTTACCTTCAAAAGCAATATATTTCTCAATTATCACAAATGCATGAACTAAAAGAGTTACAAAAGATTCATGTTCTTATCAGAGCAAAAACTCGTCCGGAAATAAAACCCATTAAAACTGCTAAACAAATTACACCAGCAGCACAGGAAATGTTACATAATGCCGCCGCTTTTGTGAGCGACCCCAAGCTTAGCCAAGCTATGCTACGTTTGGCAAGCAATAAAAAGTAACCGCACTTTATTTTTATAGAATTAAATACAGTTTAAAATGTGACACCATTCACACTAATAATTGTAATAATATAACATTGCCATGCAAAGACAATGACTTATGTCACACTGACAAAATGAATTGGGCACAGCTTCTCGTCATTAAATGTTACAATTTCATAGCTGCTTGGATCACTTTGAATATTGCGTAACAATTGATTATTCAAAGCATGTCCTGACTTATAACCATCGAATTTTGCAATAATTTGATGACCTAACAAATATAAATCGCCAACAGCATCCAATATTTTATGCCGGACAAACTCATCCGCAAAGCGTAAACCCTCTTCATTAACCACACCAGTATCATCAACACCAATCGCATTCTCTAAACTGGCACCCAAAGCTAAATTATTGGCTTTGAGATAATCCAAATCTTTCATAAAACCGAAAGTTCGAGCACCACTTACTTCATAAACAAATGTTTCTGTTGAGAAATCAATAGTAGCAGACTGATATTCTTTGGCAAAAGCAGGATGATCAAAATCAATGGTAAAGTTTATTTGGAAACCTTCGTGAGGAGAAAAAGCGGCTCGCTTATCATCAATTAGCGCTTCGACTGGCTTAAGAATTCGTATAAATTTCTTCGCTGCATCTTGCTCAACCAACTCACCTTGCATTAATAAATAAATGAAAGGACCTGCGCTGCCATCCATAATCGGCACTTCTGAAGCCGAAACTTCAACAATAAGATTGTCTATTCCAAGCCCAGCAATCGCACTCATCACATGTTCAATCGTGCCTACTTTTGCATTTTCTTGAACTAAATTTGAGCACATGAAGGCTTCTTGAATCAGCATCGCATCAGCAGGAATCTCTACAGGCGGATTTAAATCAATACGACGAAAAACAATTCCCCCATCAGCGACATGAGGCAAAAAGTTAATGAATACTTTTTGCCCACTATGTAGTCCGATACCACTCGCTTTCACGATGCGCTTTAGGGTCCGTTGTTTCAACATGCTCATTCGATCTTATTACTCAATCCGCCATACGTTAGCACATTTAGCCATTGATAAAAAATAAAAAAGGTAGTGAAAATCACTACCTTTTTTACTAATCATAATTCTTATGTATAATTATCAATCACTTACGCTGTTGATTTTTCAAATAGTCTTGAATACTCATTGGCGTAGAACGAGGTGATGCACTTGATGCCGTCACTGTTGCATCTGCATTTTGACGTTTACTAATTGCAGGAACATCATCTTCATCTGCTGTATTTTGTACAGACTGCTGAATATTCGTTGCAATATTGGCCTGAGTTTTACGTTTAATTTCCGTCGTATCATTGGCATTACGCGTAAGACCCGTTGCAATCACCGTCACACGAATTTCATCACGTGCATCTGGATCAAATACGGTTCCAAAAAATACTTCGCCTTCATCCAAATCGACAATTTGGTTGACCACATCCGTAATCACTTCAGTTTCACGTAAAGTAACATCTGCGCCGCCAGTAATGTTAATTAACACCCCTTTGGCATTCATGATATTGACGTTATCTAGTAAAGGACTACGAATGGCGAGACGAGCCGCTTCTTCAGCACGATCCGAGCCACTACTCTTGCCTTCACCCATCATCGCATAACCACGAGTACTCATTGCGGTTTTTAAATCGGCGAAGTCAAGGTTAATATGACCTGGTCGTACTACTAAATCAAAGATGCTACGCACTGCATTTAACAAAACATCATCTGCTTTACGATAAGCATCTTGCATCGAAATATCACCATAAACGCTTAACAAACGTTGATTGGGAATAATAATCAATGAATCTACATGCGCTTCTAAAGCATCAATGCCTTTTTCAGCAGAACGTTGGCGACGACGACCTTCAAAATTAAACGGTGTGGTGACAACACCTACCGTCAAAATACCCATTTCTTTGGCAATTTCAGCAACTACTGGTGCAGCACCAGTACCCGTTCCACCACCCATGCCAGCAGTCACAAATACCATATCCGCACCTTCTAGGTGTTGACGGATCTGTTCACGACTTTCTTCAGCAGCAATTGAACCCACATCAGGATTTGCACCAGCACCTAAACCACGGGTACTTTGCTCACCCAATTGGATCTTGAATGGGGCATTCATACGATCTAGTGCTTGTTTATCTGTGTTTGCACAAACAAACTTCACACCTTTAATGTCCGATTGCACCATGTGTTGTACGGCATTACCACCACCACCACCAACACCAAACACAGTAAAACGGGCTTGACCGTTACTATCGGTTTGTTCGTCTTCTAAAAATTCAAATGAGGCCATGACCTTTAGAGTTCCTAATAAATTATGGCAGCCGCTTTAAGCCCGTATACTGCCTTGATCTTCAATAATAAAAATTGTTTTTTAGAATGCTGTGCATTACAAAGCTTGTCAAGTATCGGACAGTATGCTTACAACTTCCTAACAATATTCCCAAAAATAAACCTAAAAAATACCTTTTAACTTGTTATTTAGCTCATTCCAGCCATTCACAATACGATCAAACATTGGGCGCTTACCATCATTTACTTCCGGTTCGTCAATAGCTGCCTGCATATCACTTTGGCTAAACATCAATAACCCAGCCGCTGTTGCATACATCGAACGACGCAGGGCCGATAAATGTTGATCATCAGCATAAACTTGTATAGGTGGATTCCCCAAATGAGCTGAAACCCCAAGTAACCGCCGAGTTAGTGTCACCATCCCTTCAATTTGGCAAACATCGCCAGTTAACACTACGCCATGATACAAACTTTGTAATGCGCCACGTTTTTCTAATTCTTCACGCACTAAACCTAATATTTCTTCGTAACGGGCAATGATAATTTCCGATAGTTCGATACGGCTAATGGATTGAGGACCATCAATCGCTTCGAACTGAATCATATGCTCGGGTTTAACTTGATGTAAATCTACACAACCATAGAGTAACTTAACACGTTCAGCTTCTTCTGTTGTAGTTTGTAATACAGCCGCAATATCACGGGTTACATTTTCACCACCACGTTGAATAGTATGTGCTAAAGCCAAATGCCCTTCAATATATACAGCAATATTGGTGGTACCTGCACCAATATCTAATAAACAAACGCCATATTCTTTTTCATCTTTTAACAGACTGCCTTCAGCCGTTGCTAGACTAGAGACCACCATTTTTTCAACTGAAATATTGGCACCTTTCATCGCACGATCAAGGTTTTGCATAATGCTAATCGGTAACATCATCAATTGATAATGTGCAGTCATACTATGTGCAGAAAGGTTAATTGGATTTTGCACCCATTCTGGAGAATCATCCAATTCAAAACCCAAAGGTACAGCACTTGCCAAATAATGATCAGATGTCATATGACTGGCTTTCGCTAAATCTAAGGCGCGTACTACTTCAGTAGTGGTAATGCTATGTTGAGGATTCGCAATCGGTGTGCGACCTGAGGCATAAAAACTTTGTAATTCTGTACTGGGAATTGAAACCCAAGCTGAATGTACACGGCACTCTGCCATGTCTTCTGCTTCTTGAACGGCATGTTTAATGGCATTGGTCACTTTTTCAAGGCTAACAATTTTGCCTTTATTCATACCTTTATTACGTGCGCTGGCCATACCAATAACCTGAATTTTATCAGGGGCATGCACTTTACCAATTAGAACTGAAACTTTATGTGTCCCAATGTCTATCGCAACAACTGAGGGAACAGCTTCACTCATCACTCATACCATCTTCTTCATTGTTTATATTTGGCTTAATGCCTCTCTATCCAGCCACGTATTATGGCTTTGCAACTCTTCTATCTGCAACGCTTATGTCATCATTGGTTACAACAAACTGACCATTCACAATCTTAGGGGCAATTGAATTTTTCCACTGGATTGAAAGACCATTTCGATAACGTAAATCTATAGCTGAAATTTTTGGCCAAACAGGTTTTAAATCAGTTTGTGCCAAATGACTTAAGCGCTGCAATTTACTCATGGTTTGATCTTGATCCACAATTACACGTAAACCCGAATCAAACTGCATAAACCAAGTCATACGCTCAGTTAAATATAAATCTTTTAAACGTAAACCAACAGGTTGAAATAATTGATTAATTTCATTATAACGACGCATCATCATTTTGGATTGGCTGAGTGGCCCATGTAACATCGGTAGTTTTGTATGATCTTTAATCACCACTTCTGTGTAAACTTCCCCACCATCACTCAGTAAACGTCCTGTTCCCCAACGTGCAATCGCATGCCGTGGCATGACACGAACCCGAATCGCATTCGGCCATGCGCGAGAAACTACAACTCGATCTACCCATGAGATTTGCAAAGCCTGATCACGAATTTTCTCTAAATCGGAAGTAAAGTAATTATCTTTCACCACCGGCGTTAAATGCTGCGTCAGCTGTTGTGTTGCTAATGCAGAATCTGTGCCAACTACCTGTAAATTTGCAACTCTTGCATCCGTAATGACTTTATAGAGCCCAAAAACCCCAAGTAGCAACACTAGACACGCAACAATTAACAATACCCATCCACCCGCATTGGTTAACTTTTCCTTACGGGTTGGAGGTTTTTCATGTATTGATGTAATCGCTGCGCGTTTACGACGCATAGAAGCTGGAAGTTGAGCCATAAATTACTGCGTATCGCCTGCTAATGTTTGTTCTAAAATAGCTACGCACAGTTCATCAAAGCTATAACCCACCGCATTTGCCGCTTTAGGTACCAAAGAATGACTGGTCATACCTGGTACAGTATTCACTTCAAGCAGCCAGAAGTTACCTTGTTGATCCTGCATTGCGTCTATACGGCCCCAACCACTGGCTCCAACCGCTTGGAATGCACGTAAGCAAAGTGCCTTTAATTTTTGCTCTTCAGCTTCAGTCAAACCGCAAGGAATACCATATTCGACATCATTACGATTATATTTTGCTTCATAATCATAAAAAGCAACATCAGCTGGGGGTTGTAAACGGATGACTGGTAAAGGCTGACCATTTAAAAATGAAATGGTAAATTCACGACCAGTAATCCATTGTTCAGCCATGACTACAGCATCATGCTGAATCGCTTTAGTAATCGCTCCTGCAAGATCCTCGACTCTTTCTACCTTGCTCATACCAACACTTGAGCCTTCATGTACTGGCTTGATAATAAGAGGCAGGCCTAAAGCAGAAATAACTTCTTTTAAATCGGTATCTTGACTTACAATGCGATAAGGTGCTGTTGGAAGCTCTGAACCTTGCCAAATTTGCTTGGTTTTGACTTTATCCATACCAATCGCAGAACCCTGCACACCCGTACCAGTATAAGGTACGTTCAGCCACTCCAGTGTTCCCTGAATTTGACCATCTTCACCACCACGGCCATGCAAAACAATAAATGCACGGTCATAAGCAACCAACTCAGTGACACTACGCTCTTGCGGGTCAAAACCTTCGGCATTTACCCCTGAACGTAATAATGCTTCTAATACAGCTTTACCACTATCTAATGACACCTCACGCTCAGCAGATTTACCACCAAGCAATACCGCTACTTTGCCGAATTTAGAAGCATTTGACACTTTTATATCCTTAAACTTTAAAGTTAGTCAATTTAAGTTAAACCACTCAAGCTCTTGCCAACCTCCCCAGAGGTTTCTGCAAGTAGCCAATCTATGCGCTTATTTTAAATATAATTGATTTTGAGCTAATTCTAACGAAATCGCTCCCACGTTACCCGCACCTTGAGTTAATAACAAGTCATTCGCTTGTAACACTTTTTTCATGATGTGCTCTAAGTTACCTTCCACTGGGTCAATCAGAATGGGTTCAACTTCGCCACGTAAACGAATACTCCGTGCTAAAGCACGACTGTCCGCACCAACAATCGGCTTTTCTCCCGCAGCATACACTTCCAGCAATAACAACTGGTCAACTTGTGACAACACATCAACAAAATCGTCAAAACAGTCACGTGTACGTGAGAAACGATGCGGTTGGAACAGCATCACCAAACGACGATCTGGATGGCTTGCGCGTGCAGCTTTTATAGTTGCTTCAACTTCTTTAGGGTGATGTCCATAATCATCCACCAATTTCACATCACCATCATCCAAGCTAAACTGACCTTGCACTTGAAAACGTCGGCCTACACCACTAAAACTTTCTAAAGCACGAGCAATCGCAGCATCTGAAACACCTTCATCCGTTGCAATACCAATCGCGGCAAGCGCATTTAAGATATTATGTAAACCGGGCAAGTTGATGGTTAATTTCAGTGGATCACGCCCTTTACGTAATACGGTAAAGTGTGATTGCATCCCTATTTGTTCGACATCAATCGCTCGAATATCGTTATCTTCATTAAAACCATAGGTTAAAACGGGACGGCCAATACGGGGCATAATTTCACGAATATTGGCATCATCACCACAGACGACAGCCAAACCATAGAACGGCATTTTTTGTAAAAACTTAATAAAGGTATCTTTCAGTACATCAAAGCTGCCACCATAAGTGTCCATATGATCAGCATCAATATTGGTCACAATGGCTGCCATTGGTTCTAAATATAAAAATGATGCATCAGATTCATCTGCTTCAGCCACAATATAACGACTCGCACCCAAAGCAGCATTCACGCCAGTTCGATTAAGTAAACCACCGATCACATAGGTCGGATCCATATTTTCTTCAGCCAACATACAGGTCACGAGACTGGTCGTTGTGGTTTTACCATGTGTTCCTGCCACAGCAATACCATGACGATAACGCATCAATTCACCCAGCATTTCTGCACGGCGAACTACGGGGATACGCGTTTCAATTGCGGTTTTAATTTCTAAATTTTCAGTATCAATTGCAGTGGAAACTACCAATACATTGGCACCTTTAATATTTTCTGCTGCGTGTCCAATATAAACTTTGATCCCATTTTCTTCCAGTTGAGCAGTCGTTTTCGATGCTTTAATGTCAGAACCAGAGATTTTATACCCTTGGTTTTTCAAAACTTCTGCAATACCGCACATCCCCGCACCACCAATACCCACAAAATGGATATGTTTGATACGGCGCATTTCTGGGATTTTAATCAGGCTTTTTGCTTTATCAGCAGGGCTTGTTGGGGACATAATCTACTCGAACTTACAAATCTTGAATTAAACCAACCACGCGTTGTGTTGCATCGGGTTGAGCTTGTTGACGAGCTTTCACCGCCATTTCCATGAGTAATTGGCGGTTCATCAACGGCGTTAATAAATCCTTTAACGAATCTGGTGTCATCGTGGCTTGCGCACAAATTTTCGCAGCACCAATATTTTCTAAAAATTTTGCATTGGCCGTTTGATGGTCATCTACCGCACTCGGTAACGGTATAAACACCGCGGCCACGCCTGCAGTTGCGACTTCAGTCACAGTCAAAGCACCTGCCCGACAAATAATTAAATCGGCATCAGCATAGGCCTGTGCCATATCTTCAATAAAGGGTTGTACTACAACCTCTAAATTTTTAGGGGCATCTGCATAGAATGCCTGAGTCGATTCTTGTTTATTCTGACCACATTGATGAAACACTTTCAATGGCACAGTAAACTGTTTTAAAGCTTGTGGCACACATTCATTTAATGCTTGCGCCCCCAATGAACCACCAACAATGAGTATATGAATCGGTTCATGATGATTCTTTCGCTCTTGATAACGCCAAGATGGATTATAAATTGAAGTAATTTCAGTACGAACTGGGTTACCTGTCGTCACGACTTTATCACTTTCAGGAAAAGTATGGGGAAAAGCCTGACAGACCGTTTTGGCAATACGAGACAATTGTGTATTGGTAAAACCAGCAACTGCATTTTGTTCATGAACCAGTACTGGAATGCCCAATAGACGTGCTGCTAAACCACCCGGACCTGCAACATATCCCCCAAAACCAGCAACAGCATCTATTTCGAGCTGTTTCATATAGCGCATTGCGCTCAAAGTCGCTTTCAATATTTTAAACGGTGCCACCAATTTACGTAGCATGCCATTGCCACGTACGCCCTGAATATCAATTTGATAAATGGGAATATCATGTTGTTGTAATAATCGATTTTCCATACCCGTAGGCGTCGCCAACCAAGATACTTGGCAACCCTGTTGCTGTAACTCTTTAGCAACAGCAAGTGCAGGAAATACATGTCCGCCTGTACCAGCGGCCATCATCATGACATTTTTGGGTGTGCTTTGTTGAGGTTCAGTCACGGTCTAATTCTTCAATTCAAAATAAGAGGAGAAAAGTAAATTTTAAAAAACCAATTGTAATCACAAACGCGTATAGGAAAAAGTTTATTTACTTTTTTTCACCCAGCATTTCATTGTTTTTTTCTACTGAAATGAAAGTTTAAACTAGTTTTATTATTAATCCATGAAAAAAGAAGAAAATTAATACAATTCTCTGAATATTCCATTCATTATTGTCCATTCAAAGATATATCTGCAGATGCATACAGCGGAGAGGTCATTTGCAAAACCATTCAAAAAACTCGGACATAAATTAGATAAAATTTATCTTATTATGCAAAAAATATATAATATTATTCAATTTATCGACTACATAAATCCAACTATTCTCTCTATACTCAAAAATACCAACTTGTTTTCATGGATGAAACTATATTGTGACATCACCTGCGACTCGACATGATCTCTGGATTATTTTAGCGGGTTATTTAGCTGCTATGCATGTTGGAAAATTGGCCCCGATTATTCCAATTTTACAGAAACAACTGAATATTTCTCTGACACAAGCTGGTTTGGCTTTATCACTGGTTCAAGCTGCAGGAATGCTATTTGCCTTGAGTTTTGGAGTCTTGTCAGAAAAATTAGGCTTAAAAAAATGCTTTATTGCAGGGCTGGTTATTTTAGGCTGTGCCAGCATCAGTGGTGTTCTAGTCAATAATATTTATAGCTTATTCTTATTCCGCTTTTTTGAAGGAATCGGTTTTTTACTGATTACCCTCACAGCACCAGCCATTTTAAAACGTATTTGTGATCCTACAACCCTAAACATGAAAATGGGGTTTTGGGGCTCTTATATGGGCTTAGGGGTCGGCATTGCCATGCTCAGCATTCCACTTTTACTACAGTATTTTTCATGGCAAATGATTTGGCTCATATTAGGACTGCTCTGTTTTGTCTTAGCTCTCATCATCAGTCAACGACTTTCACTTCCAATAACTCACCATTCCACATTACCTGTACAAACATCGACGACACATTCATTTCAACATTTACTTAAAATTACTATTACCCATCCCCCCATTGTTTGTCTCGCTGTAATTTTTGCCTGCTATACCAGTCAATGGTTGACGGTCATCGGTTTTTTACCCAGTATTTATCTGAGTCATCAGATTGAACTCAGAAGTGCAGGAACACTGACCGCTTTTGTCTCTATTGCCAATATCATTGGAACACTGGCTGCTGGCATACTTTTACATCACCGATTCCAACCTAAAACTTTAATGCGATATGGTTTTGGCACCATGTTACTAATGAGCTGGCTCACATTCTGTTTACCAAGCCATTTAACGTTTGGTTGGCAATATTTAAGCATTGCTTTATTTTCTGCGATTGGCGGATTTATTCCAGCCACGGTATTTGCTATTAGTTTGCACTATGCGCCACAACATAATGCTATTGCGGCAAGTGTCGGACTGATTTTACAAGTTTCTGCACTCGCTCAGTTTTTACTGCCACCTTTCAGTGCTTTATTGGTCTCGTATACACACAATTGGAGCAATATTGGCTGGATCACCACAGTACTTTCCACTTTAGGATTAACTGTAGTTTGGCAACTTTTTAAAAAGCATCCTTATCCACGGGCATAAAAAAGAGTCGCATTCGACTCTTTTTTATGCGTCACCAACATCTTATGCAGATGGACGACCTTGCTCTAGTACGTTAAATAAATCATCAGCAATTGAGGTACCAAAGTGTGCATCAATTTCACGAATACAGGTTGGACTAGTGACATTAATTTCAGTGACATAATTTCCAATCACATCTACCCCAACAAAAACTAAACCTTTCGCTCTTAAAATAGGGCCAACTTTAGCTGCAATCGCTTTATCATTTTCAGTTAAAGGTCGAGCTTCCCCTAGACCACCGGCTGCCAGATTGCCACGTACTTCACCATTCTGTGGAATCCGCGCCAAGCAATAAGGGACGGGCTCACCGTTGATCATTAAAATACGTTTATCCCCATCTACAATTTCGGGAATATAACGCTGTGCCATAATCGGTTGAGTCCCGTTATTGGTCAGCATTTCAATCGTCGATCCAATATTAATGCCGTCCTGATATAAACGAAAAATGCCTGTACCGCCCATACCATCAAGTGGTTTTACAATCACATCTACCTGTTCTTTCAAAAATTCACGAATCAAACTTTGCTGTGAAGTCACTAAAGTCGGGACTTGTAATTCAGGAAATTGAGTAGCAAAGAGTTTTTCATTACAGTCACGTAAGCTTTGCGGATTGTTAATGATCCACGCCCCTTCTCTTTCTGCTTGTTCTAAAATATAGGTGGCATAGACAAAGTTCATATCAAATGGTGGATCTTTACGCATCAATACCACATCATAATCTGCCATGGATTCTTTTTTTTGCTCACCCAATTCGTAATAATGATTATAGTCTTCAAACACTTTTAATGGTGAAATGAGACCAAAAGCTTTACCTTGATCAATATATAAATTTTGCTGTAATGCATAACCGAGTTCATGTCCACGACGTGATGCCGCCCATAACATTGCCATCGTAGAATCTTTTTTAAGGTTTACATTTTCGATCGGATCCATCACAACAAGTACGCGCATATCTTTTACTCTGATATTTTTAAATTGAGAAAAGTATAGCGGAGATTAGCAAAATGTGTTTTCACATTCTTGCTAAAGCTTTATCTATAATTGTGCAGATGACTCAGGAGTAGTGTATGCAGCAAGCGATTATCGGTTTTCATTTAGATGATGAACAACATTGGGTTGCTGATCTCGCTTGTGGCCATACCCAGCATGTTCGGCATACTCCACCTTGGCAAAATCGTCCGTGGGTCATGACAGAAGCAGGACGGCAACAGAAATTAGGGATGATGCTGGAATGTCAAAAATGTGAGATAAATACCCGCATTGACTCAAATTAAGCTGATGGTTCTTTTCACAGTTAAATAAAGAGTTTTCGCACAAACTCATCCTACTATTAATTTGAATCACTTTATCCATTACAAAATAGAGAAAATTTATGGCGGGGATATAAAATTACACGGATTTTTCCTCGAGATTGAAATCTAAAAATTTTTGCTAAAATTCATGTCTAAACTAAATATATTTTATTTATTATTCTAAAGCTTAGGACGTTACTTACGCCCTAAGCCAATCTACTGTTTTAATCTAACAGCTTAAATTCCATATTTCAGGCGGTAGTCTTCCATTTTCGCTAAAGCATCTTTCTCACCTTTCGAGGCTAAGAAATCCATTAAATCTTTCATGGTAATTAAAGCATGTACTGGAATTTCCAACTCTTGTTGTACTTCCTGAATTGCAGACAATGTTCCTTGACCTCTTTCTTCACGATCTAAAGCAACCAATACACCCGCAATTGATGCACCTGCATTTTTAAGGATAGTTACCACTTCACGAATCGCAGTTCCTGCGGTAATCACATCATCAATAATCCAAACTTTTTTACCGTGTACAGATGCGCCCACGAGCACGCCACCTTCACCATGATCTTTAGCTTCTTTACGATTAAAGCCCCAAGGTATACTCATACCATGCACTTGTGATAATGCCACAGCCGTAGCTGCCACAAATGGGATACCTTTATAGGCTGGCCCAAAAATCACTTCAACGTTATTACACTGTGTTAATTTATCTGCATAACCCTGTGCTAACAGCGATAATGCTTCACCATCATTGAGTAACCCAGCATTAAAAAAATAAGGACTCACACGGCCTGATTTTAAAGTAAACTCACCAAATTTAAGCACACCACGTGATAATGCGAGTTCGATAAAAGCTTGTGGGTCAAATTGAGCTGGCGTTGACATGAGGTGCTCCAAAAATTCATACATTGAGGTTATGACTGCGCATGATACCAAAGAGTAGCTATCCAAGTGATCAAAAAATTTTAAGAGTCGTTTCAATTAACGTCAATGGACTACGTTCTTCTGTCACCAAAGGCTTACTGGAGTGGTTAGAAAAGTCCGAGGCAGATGTGGTATGCATGCAAGAGAGTCGTATCACGCATGCTCAATGGACCGAAAAATTCAAACCAGAAGGTTGGCATACCCACCTTTTCCCTGCTGAAAAACCAGGCTATGCCGGCACTGCCATTTATAGCCGCCTCCCCTTCGTATCAGTCAAAGATGGCTTAGGTTTTGAATTGGCAGATAGTCAAGGTCGTTTCATTTCAGCTGAATTTGATTTGGGCTTAGATCAAACTGTGCATATTTGCTCACTGTATTTACCTTCAGGTTCATCAGGTGATGAAGCCCAAGCACGTAAAGACCATTTTTTAGAACAATATCAACAAATATTGAAACAATGGCGCGATGAAAATAAATCGGTCATTGTCTGTGGTGATTACAATATCGTACATAAACGCATCGATATTAAAAACTGGTCGGGCAACCAAAAATCTTCTGGCTGCTTACCGCATGAGCGTGCATGGCTCGATCATATTTATGATGATTTAGGTTATGTGGATACTTTCCGTGAAGTACGTAAAGAAGCGGAACTTTACTCTTGGTGGTCTAATCGAGGCCAAGCTCGTGCCAAGAATGTCGGTTGGCGAATTGATTACCACGCTTGTTCACCCGATTGGAAAGACCGCACTATCAATGCTTGGGTCTATAAAGAAGAATGGTTTAGCGACCATGCTCCAGTCATTATTGATTATCAAATTTAACTGATACGAATTAATTTGAGTGAACAATTGTTCTCTCGATGTAGGTAAATTTCGTACAATACTTGTCGTGCTAGCGCATTTTTATTCAACATCAATAAGTGCATTATTGCTGCACGGCACAGGGACATGGTCAGGATGACCAAAAAAGGATAGGACGCCGTAGGATGGATAGAAAATAAATACGTTAAGTAGTTATTTTCCAAGGATGAGACAATGGACGTTATATTGAGACCCGCATGATCAGGATGATTAAATGCGGGTTTTCTCTTTTATAAGATTTAATCCCACAATAAATATTTAATTTGAAAATTATTTTTCTGTTTGAGCATTTTAAGTAAGTTAACTTCATCTCTACTTGTGAATTTAATTATTACCCTGTTTCTTTGCATTTTAATGACATTAATCATCGCTGAATATTTTATTTACTAAAAATTGCACTTTATCGATTCCTTTTGTTACTCTGCTGAATCTGTATAAACAAAGCGATTGAGACTGAATCATGTTAAAAATTTATGGTATTAAAAATTGTAATTCTATGAAAAAAGCATTTGATTTACTCAATGAACTTGAATTGCCATATGAATTTCATGACTATAAAAAACAAGGTATTGATGCAGATACTGTAAAAAATTGGCTGAATCAGCTAGGTGCAGAGCTGGTTCTAAATAAAAAAGGCACCACCTGGAAAAAATTAACTGAACAAGAGCAACAGCGTGCATTATCCAGTGAAGAGGAACTCATCCACGCACTCACCACATATACCAGTTTAATCAAACGTCCTATGATTGATTTCGGACAAGGCTTTTTAGTCGGATTTAATGAAGATAATATTCGTGCCTTAAAATAAGCACGCACAACAAACCCACTCAAAAATTATCTCTTAAAAATAAAAAGCCTGAATAAATTCAGGCTTTTTATTTTATTTCTGAACTGAATTAATTGGCACGAATCCAAGTCTGGTTACGACCTAAAACTGAAACCCCAATATAACCACGCATCGTTAACTTATTACCCGACAACTCACCTTTTAATTTATAGGTTTTGCCATTTTTAGGGTCTAAAATGGTACCGCCATCATAACTTTTACCCCCAGTATTTTTTAAACCTTGAACAATGGTCACGCCTTTTAAAGGTTTATTATGATATGGACCTTCACACTTATCACAAGAACCTTCTTCACCAGGTGTTAAAATACTTTGAATAGTTGCAGACAAAGTTCCATTTTTTTGTTCTGTAAATTTCACCAATGCTTTCGGTTGGTTTGTTTTGTCATCAATGGTTTTCCACACGGTACCATTCAAGGGATCAGCAGCATTTGCAAATACAGCTGTTGCAAGTAATCCTAATGCAAGTACAATTTTTTTCATTTTTTTCATTTCCCTAGTCAAGTTTGACTTCTACAGTATTCAAAAATCAAAACAAATTTGCAATTTTTCAATGTGACTATTTAGTGTAACCTTAGTAACAAATTTTGGTAAACCCATTAAAAACAAGACTAAATTCAGACTATATGGAATATGCATGAAGATTAACCCTGCGCTAAAACAATATATAACCGAAACTGTACTTAAAACCAGCTTTAAAATACCAAGTCGCTTTAATTTACCTCCAACCAGCTTACGTTTTGCTCTAGAGCAACTGACCAAAGTCTTTCCACAACGTAAAGATGTTCAGATTCGATCTTTAAGAATCGCTGGTATTCATGCTGAAGAAATTAAGCCGCAAGCGAAAACCACGCAAATGATCTTGCATATTCATGGTGGAGCATTTTTTGTGGGTTCTTTAAAAACCCATCGTGCATTTTTATCTGAAATCGCGGCACGTACGCAAATGCAAGTTTTACATATTGATTATCCATTGGCACCAGAAAATTGCTACCCTGAAGCCAGTGATGCGATTTATGACATCTATCAACAACTTCTTGATCAAGGTATTCAACCGAAGGATATTATTGTTTCAGGAGATTCATGCGGTGCAAACTTAGCACTCGCTTTGGCACTTCGCCTTAAAGATGAAGATCGAACTCAATTGCCAAGTGCGCTGATTTTAATGTCACCTTTTTTAGATTTGACCTTAACCAGTGAGTCTTTACGTTACAATGCCAAACACGATGCTTTACTTTCAATTGAAGCACTGGAAACAGGGATTGATTTTTATGTTCCTAAACATCTCGATAAAGCATTACCACAATTATCTCCAATCTTTGGTGACCTTAAAGGATTACCACCGACACTGGTACAAATAGGTTCAAAAGAAATCCTTTTGGATGATGCGACGCGTTTCGAAGAATATGCACGAGCAGCTGGCGTTGAGGTAACTTACAAACTCTATACAGGGATGTGGCATAATTTTCAAATGTTTAGTCCATGGTTTGATGAGGCCAAACGTTCATTAGCCGATCTTGCTGAATTTGCACATAAAATTGATCAAGACTAAATCAAAGTCGGTCAACTGACCTGTTGATCGACTTATTGAGAATTAAAATAATATAAGCGATTTACCTCAATTTTCTTTCAATAATTCAAACTAAGTGCAAAATAAATCACATTTTTATTGATAAAATGCTAATAATATCGTTAAATTAATACTAACTAAAGTTTGGTCAAGATCATAAAAATTGCTATGTTTAGATAAGCCTACAAAAAAACTAAAAATATTTTAAAAATTAGGGTGGTAACTTATTATGAGAAATACAATCTATTCAGAAAGACATCGTTGTCTACATAGTTTTTTAAGAAATGTTATTAAAAATAAATTTGTAAATCCGTGGATCAGTAAATATCAAAATATAAATCCCATTGCAATTGACCCACTCACAGGCATATACAACCAATTTGGCATTAACTCTTATCTCAAAGAACTCCATCCACAGGTGGGTGTCGACTATGCAATTATTTTATTAAATGTCGATAATTTTAAAAAAATTCAACAAGAGTTTGGATTGCAACATGCAGATACTGCTTTAATAAGTATCACAACTATTCTGTCTAATCATTTACGTGATACCGATCTTATTGGTCGTTATGGCGAACATGAATTTATTATTATCTTAAGCAATACTAATTTAGAAAAAGCCAAGCATGTAACTCAACGCTTAGCAAATTTAATTCAAAGCAAAGCCATTAAAATACAAACCAGATCGGTACTCTTACAGGCCAGCTGTGGTATTTCTATTTCAGCACCAGAAACCTTGAGTAATCAAGTATTAGAACAAGCAGATCAAGCTTTATTAATTGCTAAATCTCATGGATTTAACCAAATTCGAGATCGAAATGCTGTTCTTTAAATAACAAACTTAATTTTGACCTTAAAAATTGTATATTCAGTTACTCAGTGCTTTTGATCAAAGTAAGTTATAAACTTTTAACTCGATCCTCACCTCTATAAAAGCAGCAAAAAAATAACAATAATAAATCGAATAAAATGATCAGGATTAAGTACATGAGATGCCATGACGTTGAATATTTTTCAAGTTAATACATCAAATTTTATGTACAACAATACTATGATGAATTGGAGTCATGTATAAATATGCCTTTGTTCTAATGTTCGTAAATACTCAAAACAATGAGATATATCATAAAAGTTGGATATTTAATGCAGTAATCAATATACGCTTGATTTAGCTGTGAATTTTATTATTGTAATACAACACCCCAAATCCAACTGAATACATCACGTAGATCAAACCCAGTCTTATTCAAAACAATAAGATGCTAACCAAATTTAAGTTTCAGAATCCTCTTAAACTAAATGAACATTAATATTCTTACGGTACGGCTCTTCACATTCGACGAAGCAATGTTCTCGTTTCGCCTCTTGTACCCATTGCTGTCTAGCCGTATTGCTCAACATCGTTTGAATATAACGCTGACTTTCTTCTTTTAATGGAATGGCGTAGCCAATAAAGCACATCACAATAGGTGCATAAAATGTATTAGCAATACTGAAATACTCACCACACAGAAATCCATTTCTATCTGGACGACTACGCCAGATCTCTTCAATTCTCTGCACATCACGTTGCAGCTGTACATTTTCCTGCCAAATTTTTTCTCCGACTTCTGCCAACTCAGCCTCAATGTTCATTGGACACATACTGCGTAATGTCATAAATCCACTATGCATTTCTGCAGTAATCGAACGTGCTCTCACACGTAACGTGACTTGTTATGGCCACAGTTGTTTTTCAGGATGCAATTCTGCAAGGTATTCACAAATGGCTAATGAATCCCAAACGATGAAATCATGATGCCTGAGTACTGGTACTTTTCCTGTTGGATTAATCGAAAAAATCTTTTGTTTAAATGCACCATCTAGCTGAAAATCATCAAATGGAATTAAACGTTCTTGAAATGCTATATTAAAGTTTTTGAATACTAACCAAGCACGCATCGACCAAGATGAATAATTTTTATTACCGATAAATAAATCCATGTTGATCTACTCCATGATTTAAGGCGTAATAAAATATCCTACTAAAATTAGCATCGAATTCGATAAAAAAAAAGCAACTCTTGCAGTTGCTTTTTTTTACTATGAAGTCAAAGTATTATTTCTTAAAATAAGAATGCAACACCCAATCCAGCATGATAACTACGATCATCACCATTCAAATCGATACCAATGCTCGCATCCAATTGTGCACGATCACTTAAAGCATAGATTAAGCCAGAACCTAGACCATATTCATAATCTTGACTTTCCGCTTTACGATAAACAAATTCCGAGAATCCTGATAATTTACCTGCAATTTTATAACCAAGCATAGGAACAGCAGTGATAGACCAATGCCCATCTTGCACCGCATAATTCATAGTAATTCCAGTATTCAGTAAATCATTGTATTGATAGGCCAATGATGAACCGATGCTATAAATATCATCTTCTGCAGAAAAATTCTCATTTCCCGTCGCAATTAAAGCACGCGCTAAGATCGCCATAGACAATTTATCATCATCTAAATCGATGGCATGTTTAAGTCCAATACTGACATCACCTAAGCCTGAATCATGGTTTTTTTCGCCTTTGTACTTCGTTTCTGTCCAACCCGCGCCTTGAAAACCCAATTGTAATTCGGTATTAGATGTTAATCCGGTACGAAACAACATATCCGTAGTCAAGGTCACCGTTTTCGCTTGAGCACCATCAATTTTTGTTTCCGTATAGTTCGCACTCGGAAGACCTTGCTCCCATGCCAGATGCCCTACTGGCGTGATTCCAGTTCCAAATCCAGTTCCAGGACGATCAAAGGAGAAATCGGCTGCCATGCTGGCCATACTTATTGTTGAAGCCAGTACTAAAGTAATTTTATTTAAGATTGTCATATATTTGCTCTGAATTAGGCTAATTCTTTCGACATTTTTGCGCCACGACTACGCAACAACTCTAAAGTTTCTTTCTCTTCAGGTAAAGCCTGTGACCAATCTATTTGATCAAAATCACAATCAAAAAATAAATCGCTAATAGACGTCAGAATGGTTTGTCCTTCTTCATCTTTACTATTCAATTCTACATTAATATCGAGTAAACGATGAACGGCTGGCACACATGCTGCACTCGCAGAATCCCATAAAGGTCCATAACATTCTTCAGCATCCCACAAATGAAAATTTGCTTTGGCTTGAATTAAAGCATCTAAAATATCTAAATGAACTTGTAATGTTTGCTGTTTTTGCTCTGTGCTTAATTGTTGCCCAGCTTCATAGGCTTCACAAATATTTTCCCACCATTTAAATAGACCATCCGACCAAACAGAGACGGCAGGCCCTTTTTCTGGATCAATAAAATTCGGATCAAGACCATCAGCTAACAGACGCTGAACTTGGTTCAGGTCTAAATCTTCTAAAGCCTGTAAAAACACTTGTTGTTGAGCATTTAACATGCCGATCTCTCACTTATATTAGTGTGATGATTATGCCGAATATTTAGCAGAATGTTTCGAGAAATTTTAATGGCTTAACATTTTATTTAAATCATGCCCATTTTTGTTATTTTCTGACAAAGCTCTTGCTCACAAAAAAGCCCCGAAGGGCTTTTTTTTAAATTTCCTCATCTATGATTTCGAGATGAGCAGCACGCGGACTCTCTTTTTTCTCTAATACATGTTCTAAGCTACGTTTCACTCGCTCAATCGCACCATGTAACGCCAAATCAATATTCTTTGCTTTATAGGTTCCTACCACAGGTTTTAAGCCTGCAGCTTTCGCTTCAACCATACAACGGATATCATCATCTCCGCCTTTCGGGCCATTTTCATCACTTAGATGAACAGAAAATTGGGTAATACGTTCACTATGACGTTGAAATTCTTGGTTCAGCTCTTCGCGTACATAGGTAATCAAGCGTTCGCTATTTTGAATGTTTTTATCAGTACGGATTTCAATGTTCATAAAATATCATCCTCTTTCTTCATTTGAATCTTTTATACAAAATAAATGGTCTATATTCTATTTTGCACACGCCTTAAGCTTACTGTTTATCACAGTTCTTCATCTTCAATTAATTGGAATGACTTCCTCCATAATTGAACGGATGAACACTTTTTATCTGCAGATTCGTGTTCTTATGTATTCAATATCAGGCCTTATTGAAAAATAAGCAAGTAGATTTTGAAAAAATTAATGAAAAGAATATGAAAATTGACAACTTATTACAAAGTAAAATAACGTACTGTTTTATATGTATTTTTAATAATTTTTTTCTGTTCAAAAAACAACCTTATTCTAAGATTTTAATCTAGCTACTCCATACTCCTAAAATTATTAAATTTCAATTTTAAATATTAAAATCTAAACCCTCTAGTTTCGAATACTTTTAAAAATTACATATTTTTTTTCTTTGATGCTATTTCAGCTTTATTTTTGCTTAATAATCTGTATCCTTTAAGCGCTTTCTTGGGGGAGAAATTTTTTAATGAAACTTACACACATTACTGCACTGTGCCTGCTCGCTTCAACTGCAACTTTGACGCAGGCAGCACCTGTTTGGCAAGACTTCAGTGTTACTGGTCTATATGGTGAAAACTATGAGTTAACACCAGACAAAAAACAGTCTACTGTAACTTTTGAATATGCAGCAAAGCTTAAATATGGTGATTTTTTTGCTTTTGCAGACCGCACTAACAGCAGTGGTCAATCAGATACTTATTTTGAAGTATCACCGCGTTTAAGCTTAGGCGCAGTTTCAGGTCAAAAACTTGAATTAGGGCCAATTAAAGATGTGTTAATCGCAACCACTTGGGAAGGTGGTAAAGATATGAACAACTATCTATATGGGGTAGGTGTAGATTTAGCGATTCCTTATTTCCAATATGCTCAATTAAACTTGTATCGTGCGAATAATGATATTCAAGCAGATGACTATCAATTGACATTTACCTATGGCATTCCATTTAAGCTTGCAGCTGAAGAATTTCTAGTTGATGGTTTCCTCGATTGGTCTACTGCTGAAAATGATAAAGTTGCTCATTCAAGTGAATTGAACTGGACCACACAATGGAAGTGGAATGTAGGCCCACACATTTCTCCAGCAACACGCTTATATCTTGGTGTTGAATACTCGGTATGGCATAACAAATATGGCGTTCCAGATAAAAATGAAAATAACGTTAGCGCATTAGTGAAATATCACTTCTAATTGCCACTGTGATTTTTATTTAAAGGCAAGACTTCGGTCTTGCTTTTTTATTGCTGTCATTCGCTAAAGTTTTTAAAATAGGTGGACAATTTTTCACTCGGCATTTTTATGGACTTTTTAATTCGTCCCGCTCAAATAGAAGATTTACCGCATATTCTCAAAATTTATAATGCCGAAATTATCAATGGAACCGCAACGTGGAATCATCATCCTAAAACTTTAGCAGATCTAAAAATTTGGTTTGAAGACTTAATCACTCAGCAATTCCCACTGTATGTTGCAGAAGAAAAATATTCCCATAATATTGCAGGATTTGCCGATTATTCTGCCTTTCGTTCAATTCATGGCTTTAAACAAACCATTGAACATTCTGTATTTATTCATCCCAATTTTACACGCCAAGGTTTAGGCAAGACTTTAATGCTTAAGCTGATTGAACATGCCAAACAGCAGAATATGCATGTTATGGTGGCTGCGATTGATCATGATAATACTGGCTCAATTGTATTGCATGAAAAACTAGGCTTTAAACAAACAGGCTACATGCCTCAAGTCGGTCAAAAATTTGGACAATGGCGAGATCTTGTCTTATTACAACTGATATTGGATTAATATTAAAAAAATTATAAATATAGGTGCTAAAAAGCCCCTTTCGGGGCTTGTATTTTATACGGCCAAATCTGCCAAATTACCTTTTTGTTCTAACCAATGCTTACGATCGCCAGAACGTTTTTTTGCTAACAATTTATCCAATAAACCTGCAGTAAAATGAGCATCATCCAAATCTAGTTGAACTAAGCGACGCGTATTCGGATCCATTGTGGTTTCACGCAACTGACTCGCATTCATTTCACCCAAACCTTTAAATCGCATAATCTGTGGATTCTTAGACTTGGCTTTCTTTAAGATAATCTCTAACTCATCATCATCTAGAGCATAATGAA
Source organism: Acinetobacter sp. ANC 4648 (assembly GCF_002135345.1). GTDB lineage: Bacteria > Pseudomonadota > Gammaproteobacteria > Pseudomonadales > Moraxellaceae > Acinetobacter. The sequence goes on from NZ_NEGI01000001.1 coordinate 464,382, forward strand.
CGTCTTTCGCATCATCTACACGATATAACGGTGGCATTGCTACAAATAAATGCCCTTCTTCCACTAAGGCATGAAAATGCTTCACAAATAAAGCACACAGCAAAGTCGCGATGTGTAAACCATCTGAATCTGCATCTGCAAGAATACAGATTTTGCCATAACGTAATTCGGAAAGATCATCACTACCTGGATCTACACCGATGGCAATTGCAATATCATGTACTTCCTGAGAAGCGAGAACTTCATCTGAAGATACTTCCCAAGTATTCAAAATTTTTCCACGAATTGGCATAATCGCTTGGAAGTTTTTATCCCGTGCTTGCTTAGCCGAACCACCAGCAGAATCCCCTTCTACGATAAACAATTCAGACTCTTCTAGTGTATGGCCAACACAATCGGCCAATTTTCCTGGAAGCGCAGGGCCCGAAACAATCTTTTTACGTTCAACTTTTTTCGCGGCTTTTAAACGGCGACCCGCTTTGGCAATTGCCAATTCAGCCAGCTGCATTGCGACTTCAGAGTTTTGATTAAGCCATAAAGCAAAAGCATCTTTGGCAATATTTAAAACAATATTGGATGCTTCACGACTGGAAAGACGCTCTTTGGTCTGTCCCGAAAATTGTGGTTCTTGGAATTTTAAAGACAGAATATAATTCACGCCATCCCAAACATCTTCCGCAGACAATTTCATATTACGGGGCAGTAGATTACGGAGCTCACAAAACTCACGCAAGGCATCGGTTACACCGGAGCGTAAGCCATTTACATGCGTACCACCTTGTGCGGTAGGAATTAAATTCACGTAACTCTCTTGAATTTGCTCACCGCCTTCAGCATTCCAACAAATTGCAAATTCAGCACTCGCACGCTCCACTTCACCTGTTGCAACAAAAGCAGGCTCAGGGATAATTTCACGCTCTTGTAGCTCATCCATCAAATAGTCAACTAGACCATTTTCAAACTGCCACTCTATTTTTTCATTATTAATTTCGTCAATATAAATAATTTGTAGCCCTGCAGCTAAAACTGCTTTGGCTTTTAAATTATGTTTTAGTGCTTTTAAGGCAAATTTAGGTGAATCAAAATATTTATCTTCTGGCCAAAAATGAACCCTAGTTCCTGTGGCACGTTTCGCCACTTTACCTTCTAAAACTTCAAGCGCTGAAACGGGCTCACCTCGTTCAAACGCCATTTTATATAAATTACCTTGACGCTGTACTTCCACTTCTACCCGTGTCGACAATGCATTAACAACAGAAATTCCGACCCCATGTAAACCACCTGAAAATTGGTAGTTATCGGTACTAAATTTACCGCCAGCATGCAGCTTGGTCATGATAATTTCAATGCCACTCTGACCATACTCAGGATGAATATCAACCGGCATCCCACGACCATTATCTTCGACCGATAAAGAGCCATCTTTATAGACGATCACAGTAATTTTATTGGCATGTCCTGCAAGTGCCTCATCGACCGCATTATCAATAACCTCTTGCGCCAAATGGTTTGGACGAGTGGTATCGGTATACATGCCTGGACGACGACGTACAGGATCTAGGCCAGATAAAACTTCAAGTGATTGGGCCGTATATTGAGACACGTTGTAGGTTTTCCTTTTATTTTAGGGAATACGATAAAAATTCCAAAAGCATCGGTATTTTATCTGCAAAATTTTCCATGGCATGGTTGCCATGCATCTCGATCATGATTAAGGATGTATGCGCGGCAGCACTATAATACCGTTGTGCTTCACGATAATCTAAAACTTCATCACCTTGTTGTAACAGAACCAATATTTTGTCTGCATCCTGTACAAATGGCACAGCAATTCGTTCTAAGTGATCAAGTTGTGCATCATCTAAAGTCCAGTGCTCATTTACTTTATACGGAATTTGCTCAACTCCAAATAAATCTCGGAACAATTGCCATGGTCGCATAGCAGGATTAATCAGTACAGCAGGTACACCATATTTCGCGACCAATTGTGTCGCGTAAAAACCACCTAAACTACTCCCAACCAAAACAACATCATCGAATTGTTCAATTAAACTGGAAATAGCATCAAATACCTGTTGAGGCGGCATATTTAAATCGGGCAAATGTACTTTGTACGCTGGATATTGCTGACAATAATGGTTTAATTGCTGTCCTTTAATAGATAAAGCGCTACTTTGAAAACCATGTAAATAGATAATATTCATATCAACTTATTTGAAATTTAACTCAATTTGTTTTATTTTTACGTGATATATATCACAAAATTATACGATTGTTAGGTAATAACCTTTTGTTTGTCAGACAAAATTTTAACATTTGAAGATAATCATCGGTATCTTAAAACTGTTCAGGATGAACAATATTCGATGATTAAATAGGATTTATACATTGATCTGTAGCAAAAATAAAGTCTCCGATATGGATCAATTAGAATTAGGATAACCCACACATGCCGAGTTTAACACCACTACACGAAACCTATTGTAAATGGGATCGCTCCCCACTTAGTCAAGCTGATGTACTGGAAGGTTTAGCTCAACTGGTCAGCACTCGCTTAAGTGGCGTTGTTCAAGATTTTATTCAAGCGATTCAACGCGAAATGCTCTTGAGTGTATTTGGTTTAAGTAAACAAAAAGCCCAAAAATTTCAAATGCAGCCTTATGTCGAAAAGGCTTATCAATTGGGATATAGCACTTTACAGCACTACGGTAACTACTTACTTGCACCCAGTTTACGTAAAATTATTGAACGTTTCCCCAATTTACATGACAAAGCACTAACAGCGAATATGCATTTTCTAATCAGTGCGCTCAATGGTGTTTTAGGGGATTATCTGCTTAGCACTCAGAATCCTCTTGCACTTTCGAGCCTTTTGTATGACCGGTATGGCATGGTTCAGCAAGGTGATTTAGACGGACGTATTGTAATTTTTGTGCATGGTTTATGTATGAATCACTTAGATTGGTCCAACCGTGGTAATGGAGGTATCGGTGAGAAACTGTTAGCGCAGCGTGATAACAACACAATGTTGTATCTCAATTACAATACTGGACGGCGTATTTCTGCCAATGGTCGCAGTCTCTCTAACTTACTTGAAGACTTAGTCAAACGTAATCCACGCATCACCAGTATTGATTTAATTGGACATAGCATGGGTGGCCTTGTTTCACGAAGCGCTTTATTTTATGGCAAACAAAATATGCACCAGTGGTTCCATATGGTGGAAAATTTAGTCTGTATTGGTTCACCTCATCATGGTGCAGTGCTGGAACGTTTTGGTTTTGCCTTACAAGAAAAAACCGGACATTTCCCACTTGTTAAAATGATCAGTCACATCGTAAATATTCGTAGTAATGGTATTTTAGATTTACGCTATGGCAGTGTTCGTGATGATGATTGGGAGCATAATAATGCACGAATTGGCTTAGTCGATGATAATCGTAAACCAGCACCATTGCCTTCACACATCAATAGCTTTTTAGTTGCGGGTACACTCGAGCTTGCCAATAAAAAGAATAAGACTTTAAAAATTATTGGCGACTATTTGGTTAGTGTCAAAAGTGCTTTAGGTGAGCATCCCAATCCACGCTATCAACTCAAACTACCTGAATCCCATAAAGCTGTTTTTTATGGCTTAAATCACTTAGAAATTCAATATCATCCGAGTGTGGCAGAACAAATTGCAAAATGGTTTTACCCAAATCATGATGATTTGGCAGAAAAACAAATTCGTAAATATCTAATTCAATTGGAAAATATGCAAGGCATTGTACAGACCTGATTATATATTTTTAAACCAATTGAGTTTTCAAGTTGGCTTTTCTATGCGGTCATTTGGATTTATGCTTCGACTATAAGTCGAAGACTTTCTATGGGATGCATAATTTCATGGTATGTATGCACTACACATAACCTGCGCGGATTAATCTTTGTACCTATTTCTAGAGTAGAGATATCATCGCTGAGCAAATGAATATTGAGAGTGTCATCCCTATCCATTAAATATTTTTCATCGGGTTATTTTTAATTAGGGCGAGAATACTACAATAAAAAATAGCCAGTTTAAACTGGCTATTTTAAAAGTATTAAGTAGGATATTTACGGAATAATTGCCATAAGCTAATCAAGGTTAAAACACTAAAGAATGCCAAAGACCAAACTGGTAAGGATTGTCCTAAAAATGTCCAATCTACCATGGCACATTCGCCTGAGCCTGTTAATACTTCTTTAAATACAGATTTCATTGGTAAAGTTTCTACCCAATAATCTAGTCCTGGTCCACAGCTTGGCACTTGATCTGGTGGCAAATTTTGTAGCCATACATGACGAGCCGCAACGCCTGCTGACCAAGCAATCGCAACTAAACCTAAAAATGCATAAACACGTTTAAATCCAGTACTAATCGGATTATGTAAACATGCAATTAAGGAAATAAGCCCTAAACCGATTAAACCAATACGTTGAAATACACAAAGTGGACATGGCTCTAAACCCTGAGCATGTTCCAAATACAAGGCAAATGCCATACCGACGACACTTGCTAAAAATAAAATACCACTCACGAAGCGATAATTACGCCATTGCATGGATTTTCCTCTTAATTTTTTATCAGATTGGTTTATCTAAATTTAGCAAGATAGTCATTAAAACTGATACTTGTATCTTGCTCAAGCTGCTGTTGCTGTTGCAGGGATGACTGCGTAAGTGCTTCAAAATACGCTAAAGTTTCAGAGCTTAATACATGCTGTTGGTAACTTTCAAGATGTTGATTTGCCATAAAGCTACCGAAGCTCCATGTCCCACCTTGTTCAAGGGTATCTTCAATTACTTGAGCAGATAACGTTTCAGCAACGTCATCAATACGGCGCTGCATTACCAATATAGCCTGTGTATACAAATCAGTTGCATACGTTTGATTCAGTAACTCGGCTAAAGGTTGCATTGCATTAATGTGCGACTGTAGCCAATCTTCAAGTGAGTACTCCTGACCTGCTTCCATAATCTTGGCATTCGGTGCACGACCACGATTGACCACCTCAGCTTGGTTTTTTTCAATGATTTCTTGTTCATCATCAAACAGATCAGGGCTATCTTTCAATAGACAATATAAGGCTAAAACCTCGAGGAAGCCGGCGCTATCTTCATTGATTCCAATTGCACTATACGGATTCACATCTACCGCACGCAATTCAACATAGCCAATTCCACGATCAGCTAAAGCTTCAGAAGGGGTTTCACCTGCTTGGGGAACTTGTTTCGGACGTACTAAACTATAATATTCATTTTCAATTTGCAGGACGTGATCATTAATTTGAATTGGTTCACCTTGCGCATTATTTAGACCCAAATGACTAAATTGCTCATAAGGCGTATGGACTGCTTTTTGTAGCTCTTCCACATAAGCTTTTAAATTATTGTAATGGATGCCTAATTGTTTCTGTGCAGAATTTTGATAACCAAACTGCCCCATTCTTAAGGCTGTCGCATAAGGAAGATACAAAGTACCTTTCACTAAAGGCAATAATTGATGTTCACGCCCAGTCATAAAACATTTGCACACCGATGGACTCGCACCAATCAGAAATGTCACCAAAGGCGTTAACCGAATAAAATTACGTACTAAACCCAAATACCGATGGCTACGGTAATCCTGCAAATTTAATGCCTTTAAGACAGTATCGGTTTCATGTTGTTGTAATGCTTCAAATACAGTGTCAGGAAATGAAATATTATAATGTACACCCGAAATCGTCTGCATACGACGACCATAGCGAATTCCCAAGCCATGACGATATAAGGTTTTAAATTTTCCAATATTAGATGTGCCATATTGTGCTAACCGAATATTTTCCTCTTGCTCATCCAACATACATGGCATCGACAATGGCCAAAGTTTTTCGCCATTTTCTAAATAACGATGCACAACTGCATGAATATCTGCTAAATAATTTAATGCTTCTGGAATACTTTCTTTCGGCGGAGTAATAAACTCCATCAAGGCTTCAGAATAATCTGTGGTGATATGTGGATGGGTTAGAGCTGAACCCAAAGTTTTAGGATGATCTGCTTGAGATAAGAAACCATTACTTTGCATACGTAAACTTTCACGCTCAATGCCACGTAACATTCCAGTGAACAATGCTGAATCGACCCAAGTCGGTAAAACAGATGGAAAAATCGCTTCGGGTTGATTCATACTTACTCGCTTATCTTAAAGAATTTTTTAAAATAAAATTATTGGATTACATCAGTATAACGTGAATTATTGCTGCTACAGCATGCCCGATTCGATTTTGGACGAACTATTCATTCTATTTTGGCAAATTTTTATCACAAAGTTGCGCTATATAACATCATAAATTTGTGATTTTATAGAACAATAATCGCTAAAGAATTGTAAATATAATGAATTATCAAGCAGTCATCGATTTTTGGTTCAACTCAAACACTCAAACTTATTGGTTCGCTAAAAGTGATGAGTTCGACCAAGAATTACGCAATCATTTTACAGAGGTCCTTGAACAAGCACGTCAAGCTGAACTTTGGACATGGCGGAAAACGGCTGAAGGGCGTTTAGCTGAAATTATTGTACTAGATCAATTTTCACGAAATTTATTTCGTAATTCCCCTGCATCATTTACACATGATCCTTTGGCACTTGCACTGGCACAAGAAAGTATTAGTTTAGGGCTAGACCAACAGCTAGCTCCTGAACAACGTGCATTTTTATATATGCCTTTTATGCACAGTGAATCCAAACTAATGCATGAACATGCACTACAACTTTTTGAAAATTTAGGTAATCCCATTAATTTAGATTTTGAAAAACAACATAAAAGTATTATTGATCGTTTTGGGCGCTATCCACATCGCAATGCAATTTTAGGGCGTCAATCTACACCTGAAGAATTAGAGTTTTTAAAACAACCAAATAGCCATTTTTAATGCTCGGAGTGGCCTTACAAAAACCAGCTTGAAATCCATCTTCGCTCCACCCATTTATAACAATATAAACCCCTAAAACTACTGATCCATCAAAAGGAACGAACCATGAAAAAAGTATTTATCGGTCTGGCTATGGTGGCAGTACTCACAATTTCAGGTTGTGCCACCACACTCTCCAAACCGCGTACATTTGACCAATTAGGGCAGTTTTCAACCTACCCACTCAACGCTCAAACTTTCCGTGTTAGCTTTAAAGGCAATAGCAACATGAGCTTTGGCACAGCAGAAGAAATTACACTGGTAAAAGCAGCGCAAACTACCCTTTTAAATGGCTTTCAGTTTTTTAAAGTCATGAATGACCCGAGTAATCGTACCCAACTGCCCCCACGTCAAGCAGTGGTTTATCCAAATCAAAACTTCTATTATCCCTATAATTATGGCCGACATGGGGCATTCTATCCTCCATTCTATGACATGCCACAAGTGGTCACACTCGATCCAGTACAAGTGTCCTATACGATTGCATGTTTTAAAGACAAAAAATCTGCACCGAATGATGCTTTTGACGCTCGTCTGATTTTGCAGTCTTTAGGACAAAAATATGGCGTTAGTCCGACAGGACAGGTACTACAACCCCAGCCCGCTGAGGTAACATCATCAAAACAATAAAATCTTAGGAATTTGAATGCGTGATTCTGAACAAAGCATACCGAGTTTAAATAGAAGTAAACGTTTTGCCACAATCGCATTAATCGTTGCGATTGTGGCGTGGATTATTTTAATTATTGTTGCTAAATTAATGCCTGAATATGTTTGGTTTATTCATATTCTGATGTTGGGTGCAGAAGCTGGGGTTGTCGGTGGTTTAGCCGATTGGTATGCGATTACCGTATTATTTAGAAATCCTTTTGGCAAAATTCCGATTCCTCATTTTTTAAAAGATCATACTGAAATTATTCCACGCAACAAAGCCCGAATTGCAGAGTCGATGGGAAAGTTTGTTCAAGAAAACTTCCTCTCTCCACAAGTGGTTAAAAGAAGCTTGGCCGATACTGATCTAAGTTTAGCAATTGGCCAATGGCTGGCCAATCCAAGTAATAATAGCCAAGTTGTCGATGTCATTCAGCAGACTGTACCCAAAATTTTTGAATTTGTCGGACAGGAGCAAATTGGACGCTTTATTCAAAATAATAGTGTGCAATGGGCACGTAATACTCGAATGAATAGTCTGGCCAGCGAAATGCTACGGGCAGTTTTAGAAAATGACTTTCATCAAGATGTATTGCAGCGTGGCTTAGATATTGCACATGAATGGATGATGCAACATCCTGAAAAAACCCGCGAACTTACCCAAACTCTCTTTAAAGAACTTGGTGTATCACGATTAGCAAAAGGTGCAAGTTGGATTGGGATCGATGTTGAACAACGTACCATTGATTCTTTATTAGAAAAAGTCGAATCCATGCTGGCAGATTCTGAACATCCTATTCGTCAACAAATAGAAGCCGTCGCGCATCAGCTTATGCTAGAGCTTGCAGATAATAATAGCCATGCTAGCTTACGTTTGAATGAAAGTAAAAATGCTCTATTAGATAGTTCATCAGTCTTGAATTTTATTACAGGCGCGGTGGTCATTCTCTGTGATGCAGTTAAACAAGACTTGCTGAAAGCCAATTCTGGTATTGCTCTTAATTTACGTATTGCGATTCAACAAGTGGGTGAAAACTTAATCCAAAATCAAGCGGTACGTGAGCTTTTAAATGATCGTATGAGTGGTCTTGCGGTAAATTTAAGTGATCAATATAGTGAAAAAGTCATCCGTTTTATTAGTGAACGTATCCATGAATGGGACTCCCGTGAAATGATTGCTAAGATTGAAAATGAAGTTGGCGGGGACTTGCACATGATTCGAGTCAATGGTGTCGTGGTTGGTGCTTTTATTGGATTAACTTTAGGCGTAATTCGCGCAATTATTGATTTTGCGTTATAAGCTATAGTCATCACCACTTTTTCGTGTTTAGGTCATGATCGAAATCCACTCCAAACTCCCCGCGCAAGGTGTCACTATTTTTAGCATCATGACCGCGATGGCGCAACGCCTGAATGCACTCAATCTTGCGCAAGGATTTCCAGATTTTGCTGCACCTCCTGCATTATTAGATGCTTTAAGTAAAGCTACTCTAGAAGGCTATAATCAATATGCATCGGGTGATGGCTTACTCACCCTACGTGAACAAGTCGCCAATCTTTTTTTACAACGTGATCAGCTCACACTTGATCCAATAACAGAAATCACCATTACTCCGGGGGCTACGATCGGCATTTTTTGTGTGATTCAAGCCCTCATTCACGCTGATGATGAAGTTATTATCTTTGACCCCAGCTATGACAGTTATGCACCGAGTGTGCAATTGGCAGGTGGAAAAGCCATTCACATTGCGTTGGATTCAGATGACTTTTCGGTAGATTGGAATCAAGTTAAAGATGCTATTACAGATAAAACTCGAATGGTGATTGTGAATACCCCTCATAATCCGACAGGGGCAATCTGGTCACGTCAAGATTGGTTAAACCTGATTGCATTAATTCAAGATAAAAATATCATCGTCCTATCTGATGAAGTCTATGAACATCTCATTTATGACGGTGAAAAACATCTTTCAGCACTCACCTTTCCTGAACTCCGAGATCGAAGTTTTGTGGTCGGTTCTTTTGGAAAAACCTTTCATGTCACAGGTTGGAAAACTGGATATTGCATTGCATCTCCCCAGCTCATGAATGTTTTTCGCCAGATTTATCAATTTACCAACTTCTGTGGCGTTACGCCGATACAAATGGCACTTGCCAACTACATGCAACAACATCCTGAGCATATAACCGATTTATCTAGCTTCTACCAACGCAAACGTGATTTGTTTATTTCAGGATTAGAAAACTCAAAATTTCATGTAATCCCTTCCAAAGGCACATTTTTTCAAAACCTAGATTACAGCGTAATTCGTCCAGATTTAAATGATGTCGAAATGTGTAAATATCTAGCCGAAGAACATAAAGTTGTAGCGATTCCAGTCTCAGTTTTCTATCAACAAGCACCTAAAAATTTACGCTTAATTCGTTTTTGCTTTGCCAAAAAAGATGAAACTCTAATACAAGCCTGTAAAATTTTAAGCCAAGTATAAGCCCTATATTTACCCGCAAGAAAAAGCCTGAGTTACGCAAAGACTCAGGCTTTTTCATTCAGTTATATGCTACTGTGGCTAAAGAAATAAATGAAAAATGGACCATAATATAACAATGCCACCTCGTAAAAATTTACTGCATCATCCGCAATTTTGGAAAGCATTCTTAATCTTTCTGATGCCGCTTATTGCAACCAATATTTTGCAAAACTTATCTGGAACCATTAATACTGTTTTTGTTGGGCAGATGTTAGGCGTAGATGCCATTGCTGCGATTTCGGTCTTTTTCCCGATCCTTTTTTGTATGATGGCCTTCGTGATTGGCTTATCTGCAGGTGCAACGGTTCTGGTTGGACAAGCTTGGGGCGCACAAAATATTGAAAAAGTCCGCTGTGTAGTGGGTTCAACCCTATTTATGACATTAATTGGGGGGAGTGTAATTGCATTATTGGGAGTTGTTTTTGCACATAAAATCCTATTGTTTCTAGGTGTCGATCCTAAAGTCATGCATCTGTCTTTACCTTATGTACAGTGGATGCTTGCAGGAAGTCCATTATTATTTATTTATATTATTTACACCTCTATTTTACGCGGTGTCGGTGACAGCACTACCCCACTGATTGCTTCAGGACTGACCATTTTAATTGGCCTAATGGTCACTCCTGTATTGATTGCAGGTTATTTTGGCTTTCCGAAAATGGGAATTATTGCTCCTGCTATTGCCACCATTATTGGGTTCTTATCGGTCTTAGTTTTTCTATATTTTTATTTAAATAAAAAGCATCACCCCCTTAAACTAGATCGGGCTTTAATCGCACACATCAAGCATGATCCCGAACTCAGTCGTCTCATTTTAAAATTAGGCATTCCGACAGGGGTGCAAATGGTGACCAACTCTGTTGCAGGCTTAGTCATTATTGGTTTAGTCAATCAATATGGTTCGCATGCCACAGCAGCATATGGTGCAGTCAATCAAGTTCTAAATTATATTCAGTTTCCTGCTTTATCGATTTCAATCGCTGCCTCAATTTTTGCAGCACAAGCGATTGGTGCTGGAAAATCTGAACTTCTAAGTAAAGTCACCAAAACGGCCTTAACCATGAATATCGTGATTACTGGCAGTTTAGTTACGTTGGCTTATTTATTCTCTAAATATTTAATGGCTTTATTTATTACCGATCCAAGTGTGGTGATCTTAGGCCAACAGCTCTTATTCATTGTGTTGTGGTCGATTCTATTTTTTGGTGCGAGTGCTATTTTTGCATCGATCATGCGAGCCAGTGGTACCGTCAATGTCCCAATGTTGATTAATATTGCCGCCATTTTATTGATCGAACTCCCCTGTGCCTATTGGTTTAGTCATCGCTGGGGGCTACAAGGAATTTGGTATGCTTATGCCTTATCCTTTTTTAGCTTGTGTCTTTTACAAGGTAGCTATTATCAATTTGTATGGAAGAAAAAAACGGTTAAAGTACTTATTTAAAGAGGACAAAAACCTGCTTTCGCAGGTTTTTCTTTTTAAAAAAATTTAAAAACTAAAAGCTTATTTAGGCTCTAAACGTTTACTCATTTTGGTGGCAAAACCAGTAATTTTTTGATATCCAGTCGGTAAAATCCGTTGGATAAGATCTAAGCTTTTGGCATCATTCCCAATCAGTAAACGACGTTTATCTTTAAGTACAGCATCCAAAATTTGCTGTGCAGCTTCTTCAGCTGGCATACGTAATAATTTATTGAATGCTTTGGCTGATTTTTCAGGATTCATACCTAAAGAACGTAAACTATCATTCATACGTGCATCATTGGCAATATTGGTTCGAATTCCACCTGGATGCACACACAATGCACTGACGCCACAATTTTCCAAATCAAGTTCTTGGCGTAAAGACTCGGTGAAACCACGCACAGCAAACTTACTTGAGTTATAAGCGGACTGTGTTGGTTGCGCAGTTAAACCAAACAAACTTGAGGTATTGATAATGTGGCCTTCGCCTGTTTGTTTCAGGTAAGGTAAAAATTCTTTAGTACCATAAACCACACCCCAATAATTAATACCCATAATCCATTCTAAATCGTCGTAGCTCGCACCCTCGACAGTCGACCCTAGAGCAACACCTGCATTATTAAAAATCATATTCACTGAACCATGATTTTGTACGGTATCTTCAGCCCAAGCTTTAATTTGATCACGATCAGCCACATTGACCTTTTTACTGGTGACGCGTACCTGATACGGTTTAAGTAATTCAGCTGTTTCTGCTAGCCCTTTTTCATTCACATCACTAATAGATAAGTGACAACCTGCTTTAGCCAATAAAATTGCTAAATGCTGTCCCATACCTGAGCCTGCACCAGTAATTGCTGCAACTTTATTCTTAAAATTTTTCATTGAGTTTCCTTGTTTGAATTTTCCACACACAGTGATTTTTATTGTGTGGCTCACTTGATCACTATAAATTTGACAATACTTATTGTCAATATACTCAGCTTTTATTGATGTAAATTCAAACAAAAATATGAACATAGGTTTAAGCGACATTTATTGATAAAATATTGTCATTGGCACACCTTCATTGGCATAAATATACTATGACTAAACAAGATTTAACTCCTGATGCATCCGCAGCAAAAGCAATAAAAAAAGTGGCTAAAGAGCGTCAATTTAAAGGGATGTCCTTGTCTGAACGCAAACTGGCACGCCGACAAAAACTTATTGAGGCGGGTATAGAAGCCTATGGCACACATGGATTTTTTTCAGTGACGGTCAAAGATATCTGTAATGAAGCTAAACTGACTGAACGTTACTTCTATGAATCTTTTAAAAAAAGTGAAGAACTTTTTCAAACGATATTTTTACAATTAATTGAATCTTTACAACAAAATGTGATGCAAGCCGTGATGCAAGCTGCGCCTGACCCGCAAAATATGATTGATGCCGGTTTAAGCGCACTCTTTTCAATGTTAAAAAATGATCCACGTATGGCACGTATTATTTATATCGATGCAATGCTGGTACAAGAGCTGCATAATCACGCTACTATTCATGAAACCATGAGTCGTTTTGACCGTATGATTCATGCTTTTGTCATGCTGATGATGCCGCATATAAATCTGAATGAAAAACAAGTTTCACTAATTGCGACTGGCTTAAATGGCTATGTTACCCAAATTGCCATTCGTTGGGTCATGGGTGGATTTAGACTCTCATTCGATGAGGTTTTGCACTCTTGTAAGATTGTTTTCGCTTCTTTGCTCAAAAGCTTATCAGAAAAGGAAAAAAATAGCCCCAAATCAAATATTGTTATCAAATGATCTTCCACTTAATCTAGTAAGTTGAATTTAAAATATTTAATGGCCAAGTCTAGTCATATAAGATGTATATAGATGCGTGAAAATTGTCACAATTCATTGCAAAAATAAGTGAATCAGCCATTTTTGCAATGATACTGTCATAATTAATCTTTGTAATAAGCCTGTCATAAATATAAAACGGTAAAACCGTTCATACATAGGATATTGCGTTGTGAAAGATGACTATATTTTAATCGTCGATGACGAACTTCCGATCCGAGAAATGATCCATACATCATTGGACATGGCCGGATTTCAATGTTTACAAGCAGAAGATGCAAAACAAGCACATCAAATGATTGTCGATCAACGACCTGCATTAATTTTATTAGATTGGATGATGCCGGGTGGTGTCAGTGGCGTTGATTTATGTCGTCGTCTAAAACGAGATGAAAATCTTTCTGAAATCCCTGTGATTATGCTCACTGCTCGTGGCGAAGAAGACCATAAAGTCCAAGGGCTAGACGCTGGTGCAGATGACTATATGACTAAGCCATTTTCAACACGTGAATTGGTTTCTCGAATTAAAGCTGTATTACGTCGTGCCAATGCACTTAGTGGTGAAAAAGCGATTGATGCAAATGGCTTAATTCTTGATCCTGTCAGCCAACGTGTTAGTTTTAGTGACAAAATTTTAGAGATGGGCCCAACTGAATATCGCCTACTCGCTTTCTTTATGACCCATCCAGAACGAGCCTACACTCGCTCACAACTCCTCGATCAAGTATGGGGTGGTAACGTGTATATTGAGGATCGTACTATTGATGTCCATATTCGTCGTTTGCGTAAAGTACTTGAACCTTTTGGTGTAGACCGTTATGTTCAAACTGTTCGAGGTACTGGCTATCGTTTTTCGACCCGTGCCGATGTTGCCTTAGGTTAATTTTAGTTTATGTATGAACCCTACCCCACTCCCGATCTTGCTCGAGATCATAAAAAATTTCGCTATAGCAGTTTATGGACATTTGCCAAGCAAGATTTACGCCTCTTAATCTTTTTACTGGTTATCGGAGGCTTTATTGGTTTAGGGGTAGGATATTTTTGGGTTGGTCTGTGTATTGCCTTTTCGATCTTTTTTGCATTTCAGCTTCGCTCCTTGTATCTGGTCAATGAATGGATTTCCAATCGCCCTTATGAAGTTCCACCCAACTTAGATGGAATTTGGGGGGCATTACTCTTCAATGTCTATCGCGCACAACGCCAAGAACGAGTTGTGCAGGCTGAAATGGTGGGACTGATTGATCGTGCACAATCATCATTGGTGGCTTTGGCTGAAGCAGTCGTATTAACCGATGAATTACACCAAATTGAATGGTGGAATCCAGCAGCAGAAAGATTATTAGGCATTCAACCGTTAGATCGTGGACGTAATCTGCTAACGATTATTCGTCAGCCTAGTTTTATCGATTATTTTAATCATATTGATAAATCTCCAGACGGTATCAAAATAAAGTCCTCGGTTTTTGAGGAGCATTATGTACAAATAAAATTGACCCGATTTGGCAGTGAAAGTCGGCTATTGCTGGCCTACGATGTCACCCGTATTCATAATCTGGAACAAATGCGTAAAGATTTTGTCGATAATATTTCACATGAATTGCGGACACCTCTGACGGTGCTTAGTGGCTATATTGAAACCTTTACCGATCAAGAAGATTTAAATCCGCGTTGGAAACGTGCTTTTGACCAGATGCATTCACAAACACGAAGAATGAATGCACTAGTCAATGATTTATTATTGCTCTCCCGTTTAGAGGGCAATAAACAAATTGCCAAAAACCAAATTATTGAAATGCCAAGTTTGATGAATCAACTTTTTGATGATGCACAAGCCTATAACGTCGATTATGGTCATACTTTAAATTTAGAAATTGATAGTCATTGCGATTTAATTGGCTCAGACACAGAATTGGCCAGTGCTTTTAGTAATTTAATTACCAATGCAATTAAATATACCCCTAAAGGAGGGACGGTCACGATCGGGTGGCATGATGATGGCGAACATGGCTACTTCACTGTACAAGATACTGGGATTGGGATCGATCCAAAACATTTACCCCGTCTGACTGAACGTTTTTATCGTGTGGATAGTGCCCGCAGTCGTCAAACTGGCGGAACTGGTCTAGGCCTAGCTATTGTCAAACACGTGTTAATGCAGCATGCAGCCTATTTAGAAGTCGAATCGAAAGAGAATCAAGGTTCAACCTTTAAAGTCGTCTTTCCTAAAGAACGCCTTTATAACCCTGATGAAAGCTTAAATTCCTTTGAAATATAGAAAACTCTACAGGCTCTAAACACTAAAACAACCTATAAAAAAGCCCTGTTTCAACAGGGCTTTTTTCATTCTATAATACTAAACTACTGTACCTAAACGCTCACCCATGACGACCGTTGAATTGGCTTTGAATTGTGTATCCCATGCCATTTTATCCTGTTCAAATAAAATGATAGCCGTTGAACCCAAGTAAAAACGCCCCAGCTCATCGCCTTTTTTAAGTTTCATCTCATGATGATTTAACTCTAAACGACCCGATGGTTTCACTTTACCTGTTGCTACTGTTTCAATACCGGCCACAATCATAGCGCCGACTAAAACGACTGCCATACGACCCAATTCAGTATCAAATAAACAGACCATGCGTTCATTGCGTGCAAATAAACCCGGAATATTTTCCGCTGTGGTTTGATTGACTGAAAACAGTTCGCCTGGAATATACAACGTTTCCGTCAAGGTTCCTGCAAATGGCATATGCACACGATGATAATCCCGCGGTGATAAATATACTGTTGCAAACTCACCATTCTTAAAAGGTTCAGCCAGTTGCGGATCCCCAATTAGTTTTTCGACCGAAAAACTTTGCCCTTTGGCTTGAAAAACATCACCTTCTTGAACTAAACCAATTTGTGAAATCGCACCATCCGCGGGGCTGACAATACTACTTGGATCTGCATCAACTTCACGCACACCGTCTTTCAATGCGCGGGTAAAAAATTCATTAAATGATTTAAACTTCAAAGCATCCGTTTGTTGTGCGATAGATAAATCAATATCGTATTTGGCTTTGAATGCTTGAATCGCGACATTCTTAATCACTGGATGTTCACTGGCAGCAACTTTACCCACGACACGGCTCAGTTGTTGCTGTGGAATAACGCGTTGTGCTTGAATGAAAATTTGTTTTTTTAACTTGGATGTAAGACTCACGAAGGTGATTCTCCAGTAATAATTGGACTGTCAAGGCGATTGCCCCATTCGCTCCACGCACCATCATAAGCTTGGATATTCCAACCGAGTAATCGACCCACAATATAAGCCAATCCCGAACGGTGATGTGATTGACAATACACCACCACAGGCTGATCAAGTTGAAAACCCAATTGTTGTAAACGTTGTTGAGTGCGTTCTAAAGGCTGCAATTTTAAATGATTTTCACGATCAATTGCAGTACTCCATTCAAAATGAAGTGCGTTTGGAATGTGACCGCCGCGTCGCGCTGCAAGTCGTTGACCAGTATACTCATCTAGTGTACGACAATCCCAAAGCTGTATCGCCTGCTGTTGTACTTTTTCTAACAATTGCGGATATTTAATTCTATATTTTTGAATATCACTTAAGTTGGGTGAAATCAGGTTTGCGACTGGAACAACTGGATCAACATTCGATGTTGTCGGTAAACCTGCACCTAACCAAGCATGAATCCCACCATTTAACACACTGACTTTGTTAAAACCAAGACAATGCAAAGTCCAAATTAACCGCCCTGCCCATGCACCACCTTCATCGTCATACACCACTACATGCTGCTCAGGTGAAATATTCAACGCTTTGATAAGTGTATTTAAACCTTCTGCATCTGGCAGTAAACCCATTGCTTGCTCTTCTTGGCGCACCAACAAATTGGGTTTGAGATGAATTGCATGTGGTATATGCAGTTGCTCATAAACCGATCTTCGACTGAGATCGATAATACGTAACAACTCATGTCCTAAAAAAGGCCTAAGCTGATCAGTTTCAATCAATAACCCAAAGTTAAATACAGATGCTGTCATAATCTTTTTTCGAATTTTAGTCCATCAACTTGCGCAATCTTAACATAGTCATTTTTATCAGCATGCTAATTTCCTACATTCCTTTGCAAAAAATCAGCACTCAAATCACGAAAACTAAAGCTCTTCTTTAATCTCAAAAACCTGACGTAAGTACGCGAGAAATGTATCGTTATCAGTCATCGTTTTGCCAGGACTATCAGAAATTTTGGCCACAGACTGGCCATTACATTCCACCAATTTTAAAACGATATTCAGTGGCGTTTGCCCCATATCATTGGTTAAATTAGTGCCAATACCAAAACTGACTTGGAAACGATCTTTGAAGTATTGATACAAACTCCAAGCACGCTCTAAATCTAAACCATCACTAAACGTAAGCATTTTTGACTTAGTATCCACTTTCAATTTTTTGTAGTGCATAAAAGCTTTATCCCCCCACTCGAAAGGGTCTCCACTATCATGACGCAAACCATCAAACAACTTGGCAAAATACAAATCAAAATCACGTAGAAATGCATCCATTCCCACCACGTCTGTCAATGCAATGCCTAAATCACCCCGATATTCCTGCACCCAAGTTTCTAAAGCTGCTTTTTGGAAATCTCGCAAACGAACATCCAAGGCCTGAAAAGCTTGTAAGAATTCGTGTGCCATGGTGCCAATCGGAAAAATACCCAATTCTTTGGCAATTAACACATTGCTCGTCCCACGGAAAATAGTCGGTGCGACCTTATGAAAGGTTTGAATAATATGTTTTTGCCAAGCCAGACTATAACGACGGCGTGTGCCAAAATCGGAAACTAAAAAGGGTGGATCATTAGGATATTGTTGTTGTGTATATTGTTTTAACAATTGTACTTTTGCTTGCAGACGACGTTCACCTTCAGCGAGAACCTCATCGGAACGAATACGACGGAAATATAATTCATTGACAATGGCGAGTACAAAAATTTCAAACATCATCGCCTGAACCATCGGGCCTTCAACCCAAATATCCAAACGACCTTCGGTATCAATCCCCGCTTTAATAAAGCGACGTTTAAGTTGGAATAACTCTAAATAATCAACAAAATCACTTTTAATAAAGCGCATGCTGCGTAAATAAATTAGTTCATCTTCTTTAAAGCTTAGCTGACACAGAAAATCAAGTTGCTCATTTAAATCATCTAAAATATCAGTCAATGGATAAACCGTATCATCCAAATTGCGGCAACGAAAATGATAAACACTATGCGTTTGTGGAAATTTATGAAGTACCACTTGCAGCATTGTAAATTTATACAAGTCGGTATCGAGTAAAGATTGAATGATTGGTTGCATAGCAGACCCATTAAGAAGTTCTTTTATCACGATAAAAGGTTAATTGACTCTTACAAACCCAAAAGATGTGATTTATCAGATTTTTATCATTTTAACAAAAAACTATCGATTGAACCGTAAAGAGATCATCTTTTTTATCCAGACTCAAAAAATATTAACATATTATTATCATTTAATTATTATTAAATATTTTTTTATATACAAATATTGCAATAAAATTAATTTTTAATTAACATCATTTGTAATGAAAACAGCATTTTATTGGCAAGCTATACAATAGAATTAAGCTTTTTATTGGTTCTTAAATCCAAAAATTATGTACTTACTCACAAAAAAGGAATTGCACCATGGCTAAACTTAGCTTGGATCCTCTGAATGATATTGACGGTTTCGTAGTTGCCGCACTAGTAGACAGTACCAGTGGTTTAGCACTCGCAACAATGGGTTCAGGTATTGACTTAGAGCTTGCTGCTGCGGGGAATACAGAAGTAATTCGTTCAAAACGTAAAGTGGCAAAAGCACTTAATCTCAATGATCGAATTGAAGATATTTTGATTACACTGGGTAAGCAATATCATATATTACGTCCATTAGATCGTAATGAAGATCTTTTTCTTTATTTGGTTTTAGATCGTCAAAAATCAAATCTAGCGATGGCGCGTCACGAGTTAAAAGCGTTTGAAAAAGAATTAGATTTTTCTTAAGTTACACATAAAAAACTGTCCTCGCGTTAATCTAGGACAGTTTTTTATCTCGATCAGTTACAACTTAGCCAACTTAAATCATTAACATATTTTGACTCAATCTTATGAGATTGTAGGGTACAAGCTATTCATCTGGGGTTGATTTATCTAAATTAGATGAATTCATTTTTGTGGCATATTCCACACCATGGGTCTGTAAATAATCACGAATCAATTGTCGAACGACTTGTGATGGTTTTAAGTCTTGTCGATAACATAATTCTTCAAATGCTTGTTTTTTAATTGGATCAATCAAAATAGTCAATCGTGCTGTTTTATTTTCCATACCTTTCACCCATCACCAAATGATCATATTATTATCATATTATTATCATTAAATATTATCAAGATCTGCTTCAAAGGTCAGACGCTTTTAAGTCAGTTTATTATCATCTTTCATATAAAACTAGCATAATAAGAAAGAGATAGAAAACCATATTTTAATGATGTGTTTTATTTTGCTTAGCTCTAAAGGTAATGCCTCAGACCTAAGCTTTTGATCAGCTGCTTTGCTAAACTGGTATAAAGCTAAATTGAAGGTGTAAGTATCAAATATGCGGGCATTATTACAAAGAGTTCTAGAAGCCAAAGTAGTTGTAGATGGTGAAATTATAGGACAAATTGAAAAAGGCGTTTTAGTTTTTCTTGGCCTAGCGAAAGATGATAACTTAGATAAAGGTAAAAAACTGATTGATAAAATTTTAAAATATCGTTTTTTCGATGATGAACAAGGTAAAATGGGTTGGAATATCAGCCAAGCTCATGGTGGGCTTTTATTGGTGTCACAATTTACCCTCATGGCACAGACTCAGAAAGGTTTACGTCCTGATTTTGCTCCAGCCATGCCACCCGCTGAAGCGAAAGAATTATATGAACAACTTGTTGGTTATGCTCAATCTCAATTTGAACGAGTACAAACGGGTATTTTTGCAGCAGATATGCAAGTCCATTTGGTGAATGATGGGCCGGTCACTTTTAATTTAGAAGTCGAATAATCAATCGTAGCAATGCATAAATAAAAAGCCTATTACAATGAATAGGCTTTTTATTCTAGAGATGCTCTAAAACAACTTAACGACCAGTTTTTTCTTTTAAAAATTGACGTGCTATTTTAATTTTATCTTTCACTGGCTTTGGTACTTTTGGTGGAATTAATTTCGCAACTTGGTTAAACCAAACCAACAAACTAAAGTCACCTTCCATTTTAATGCTGCCTTCTTGCATTCCAGTCATGAATGCCGTTGGGTCACCTTTAATCAGTGTTTTTACACCTTGCTCGCTATCTGCAAATTGTAAAATAAAATCTGCTTGCTCAGGACAACCTGAAACGGTATCAATCTGACCATTATTTACAATGATTTGACGTGCAACACCTAAATCCGTCCCAATTTGAATACGAAACTGACGATCATGAGTCAATTCGATGAATTTAGGACTGGTACGCGTCAATTGCTTCATACGAAGTGCAAGTCCCAATACCAAAAGATCAAGCGGATCCGTACTTGCATCGACGATAGGTAATTTCACCACTGGAATTGAAGAAAATTTCATGACATTTAAGCCTGTTGTTTTAATATAAAATTGAATCCGCCCATCCTAGCATAACTTATTATTTTTAGAACAAAGCTTTGTATAACAAAATATGAAAAAGGCATAAGACTAAATAAGCCCTGTCAAAATTAGGCTAAATTTTAAAAAATGCACGAGATTACTAACTTATTATTCATCTTCATAAACTGGCGTATGCTCTATATATTGTCGATTTTCCAAGGCTTTCTGAGCACGGCTATCTTCTCTTAATAAAAATACAGTTAAAGCCAGCATTGCTAAACTTAATGCACTTAAATAACTATAAGTCACGGATAAAGCCAAAATGTTTTGTACGCTGAATCTAATCGCTTCTAAAATTCCCCAGAACAACATACCTGCACACATAAATCCTAACCAATGACGGTAAGGGGAAAAGAAAACAGTTATTAACGCGACAGCAATCAGTCCAAAACCGATTAATGCTGCAAAAGTCGCTGTTACCATAAAAACCTCCGTCTATTCAGTGTATCTCTCATACTAGCTTTAATCGTGTTTTATAACACCGTTTAAGCTTATTTATGGAATTATATAAAAGCTTCTGTAATGCATTATGGATAGTTTTAAGCAGAAAAAAAGTCTTGCTTGATGTTTAAACGACATACCTTGTCGCAACATTCTTTTGTCATTACACTTTTATTTGCTACGTTTTTGACCCAACCTATCAGGCATCAAGATCGGCGTGTCATTACAAAAAAATACCGATCAAAATGATGATAAAAAACTTTTTTTCGATTCTTTTAATCGATTTTCTTGTGTTTAATTTTTTAAAGCAATCCTAGATTCACTTCATTTAAATATGAAAAATGCGACTCTAAAGTCGCATTTTATAATCATATTTTGCAATCATTCAGGCACGATTCAAATCTTTATCGTGCACACCTAAAAGGTAAAGTACACCATCCAAACCCACACTAGAAATAGCTTGATTGGCATTTTGACGCACTAAGGGTTTAGCTCTAAACGCGACACCTAATCCTGCAATTGAAAGCATTGGTAGATCATTAGCGCCATCCCCGACAGCAATGGCTTGTTCGAGCGAAATCCCCATCGAGTCAGCAAGCTCACGCAGGAGTAAAGCCTTCCGAGCGCCATCGACAATATGTCCTTTGACTTCGCCTGTAACCATGCCATCTTCTACATCTAAAATATTGGCATGTACTTCATCAATACCTAACTTTTCTTGTAGATATTCCGCAAAATACTGAAAACCACCAGAAAGAATCGCTGTCCGATATCCTAAGGCTTTTAAGGTCGAAATTAAACGCTCTGCCCCTTCTGTCACAGTCAATCGCGCTGCAATTTTTGGAAGAACAGAGGCATCTAAACCTTTAAGTAAAGCCACACGTGCACGGAAACTCTGCTGAAAATCGAGTTCACCTAGCATTGCACGTTCTGTAATTTCAGCGACTTGCGTACCCACACCTGCTTCGATGGCTAACTCATCAATCACTTCTTGTTCAATTAAGGTTGAGTCCATATCAAAACAGACCAAACGACGATTACGACGGTAAGCATTATCTTCTTGTACCGCAACATCTACACTTAACTCATTCGATAAGCGTAAGCACGCTGCTCGCATTGCAGTTGCATCCAGCATTTGACCACTCAAGCCAAATTGCACACATGATCGTTTTGGATCTTCAGCATCATCTTTACGTTCAGGACGCCCCGATAATCGGGTGACTGTTTCGATGTTAAAGCCTTGGCCAGAAACAATATTGGTGACTGCTTGTAAATGAGCAGCAGTTAGCTCTGGTGCTAAGGCGGTCACGATATAACGTGTCCGACCACCTTCACTCACCCACTGGTCATATTCTGTGCCTGATATTGGTTTAAAGCGAACAGTTAAACCAATATCATGTGCTAAAATAAGCATCTCTTTCATTGCCAAAGCAGTTGCAGTTTGGTCATTTGACGCAACCACAATACCTAAAGTCAATTGGTTATGAATAACGGCCTGACCGACATCTAATATTTGCAAAGAATGTACGGACAATACTTGCATTAATCGAGTAAACTGATTGGGTTGGTCTGGCCCTAAAAATGATATAAGAATGATTTCGCGCATGAATTGACTCTGGTCTGAGCTACAACTATTGTTAGAATCATAATCGATATAGAATATTTTTTCTTTGGAAGTTTACGTTGAATGCACCTAGACAAGGGCTATTTGCTAGCCTACTTATCGTAAGTTTTGCATTGCATACCTTTTTGTTGGTAGTTGCAACGACACATCAGCTGAATGAAAACCGCGCCAGTCAAGGTCAACTCATGACTAGTCAATTGGTTGCAGATAGTATTGCTGAGCTAGAACCGCCCAATACCGTTTCATTGGCTTTATTGGCCAATCGTTATGCAACCAACCCTAGTGTTGCCTCGATCCGTATCTTAGATGCAAAAAAACAAGTACTGGCCACCAGTGGTTTAGCAAAAACTCGCCAAGGCGAAGTATTTGTCCGTGATGCATTACAACATGATAAAAATGTGGGCAGCATCGAGATCACTTTGATTAAACCCAGTATTGGCGAAATTTTACGTACCCAATGGCTCGCAATTTTAGCGTCACTTTTTATTCACGGATTGCTTTGGTTAGCTTATCGTGCAATTGCACGCCCAACACGCAGTGAATATTTGGCTAAACTAAATAATGAAGCACGGTTAAAACATGAAATTCAACAGCTCACTGAAACCTTAGAAGCAGAAAAAGCCAATCGCACCTTAGTGATCGCACAAGCTCAGCAACAGACTAAACCCAAGTCTGAACCACAACCTATAAATTTATCGGCTATCGAACAAAATATTATCGCTTTAAACATTCAATACTATGATCCTAAACAGTTAATTCAGACTGTCAATCAATCGGTCTCGGCTCCCTATTTCAATCTTTGTCAGATCTTTTTAAATAAAAGTATCGAACTCTGTGCACAACATTACAAACTCAATTCACATGATTTTATTCGCAATCAAGAATTTAATCAGCAAGGTGCAACCATCAGTGTTTCCGCTCAAATACCGCATGCAACTGAATGCTTATTGATGGTCGGTTCCGTTTTCCAATTACTCTCAGAAGTACTCTATAAACGTTACCGTGAAGAAAAACGCTTTGTTTTACAAACTCGCTGTTCTGTCGCTTCTACTGTTGATGCCATGCAGTTAAATGCGCCACAAGCTGCTGAACGTTTGACACATCATTTAATTGCTAAAGAAATGGCACTGCATTTAAGCAATGATCTGTTAAAAAATATTACTGAGTGCTACCAATTAATGCTCATGCCAAATCCAAACAATGTGCTGACTCGCCATGCCTTTATGATTAATGGCATGAATACAGCATGTGCTGAACTGGCTCAGAGTATTCGGACGGAAATTCTGAAAGGTAAAAAAAAGCCAAGTGTTCCGATGAATGAATCAGAACCAGTCACCGAAATTTAATTCTCAATACAGTCTCCAACCTGATTTAATGAACCCTTAAATCAGGTTTTTTTATGACTGCAGCCAAGCCTAGAACCTATATCAATATTCAAATGTCCATTTTTCAAACAAAAAGATATACTTTTGAATTTTCTATGGCTTTTCAATTAGCTAATAAGCTGTGTATAACAGTCTAGGTAAAGGGAATGTGATAAGCATAGGCAAAACACATGAAAACACGTTAGACTATGCCACAATGAATTAATCAAAATGTCACGTAGACAGAACAAGAAGGTGAAGGTTGATGCCGCTCAATACTGTTGAAGAGCTTGTAGCAGATATCCGCGCAGGAAAAATGGTCATCCTGATGGATGATGAAGATCGTGAAAATGAAGGTGACTTAGTCATCGCTGCAACTCACGTGCGTGCGGAAGACATCAACTTTATGATCACTCATGCACGTGGTTTAGTCTGTTTAACCTTAAGCCGTGACCGTTGTCAGCAGCTTAATTTACCACTCATGGTCGACGCCAATGGCGCGCAACATGCGACCAATTTCACCCTATCAATTGAAGCTGCGAATGGTATTACCACAGGCATTTCTGCGGCTGAACGGGCACATACGATTCAAACCGCTGTCGCTGCGCATGCGAAACCAACCGATATCGTTCAACCTGGACATATTTTCCCATTAATGGCACAACCTGGCGGTGTCTTGCATCGCGCAGGACATACAGAGGCAGGCTGTGATTTATCGCGTTTAGCTGGTTTAGAACCTGCATCTGTAATTTGTGAAATCATTAACGAAGACGGTACAATGGCACGTCGTCCTGATCTTGAGGTTTTTGCTGAAAAGCATGGGCTCAAAATCGGTACAATTGCAGATTTAATTCACTACCGTATGACCAATGAGCAAACTGTAGAACGTATCGATCAACAAAGCATTGAAACTGAATACGGCACATTTGATTTATACCGTTACCGCGAAATTGGTAGTCCTGATATTCATTTGGCTTTTGTGAAAGGTGAGCCTAAGCAAGGGATCACTACCGTTCGTGTACATGGCTTTAATCCTATTCGTGACTTGCTTAAACTGAATAAAAAAGGTGGCGAAGCCGCTTGGAATTTAGACAAAGCACTGAAAGCGATTGCTGATAGTGAGCGTGGTGTTCTGGTATGGATTGGTCAAGGTCATTTATCTGACTTGGGCCCTGCTTTGGATGCATTAACAACGCCTAAACCAACAAAATCGAGTTCTGCCCTGTCTCAACAATATCAAACGATTGGTGTCGGTGCACAAATTTTACGGGATTTAGGGGTGGAAAAAATGAAACTCCTCAGCTCACCATTACGTTTTAATGCATTATCTGGTTTTAATTTAGAAGTAGTGGAATATGTCACTGCTGATCAAACTTCTGTTCAATAACTTTTATTAAATATCGAGGTTGCTATGGCGATTCGCCGTATCGAAGGTTTATTACATCTCGCGAGCGAAGACCGTTACGCGATTTTAGTTGGTCGTTTTAACAGCTTTGTTGTTGAACATTTGTTAGAAGGTGCAATTGATACGTTGCATCGTCATGGTGTATCCGACGATAATATCACTGTCGTTCATGCACCCGGTGCATGGGAACTTCCAGTCGTGGCTAAAAAATTAGCAACTTCCGGTAATTTCGATGCCGTGATTGCACTTGGCGCAGTGATCCGTGGTAGTACACCACATTTCGACTTCGTTGCAGGTGAATGTGCCAAAGGTTTAGGTGTAGTTGGTTTAGAGACTGGCTTACCAGTAATTAATGGTGTATTGACTACGGATAGTATTGAACAGGCGATTGAACGCTCTGGTACAAAAGCAGGTAATAAAGGTGGCGAAGCTGCTCTTACTGCAATTGAAATGGTTAACCTGTTAAAGGCAATTTAAAGCATGTCGCAAACACTCCAAGCTACTTATGCAGCAAAACGCAAAGCACGTCGTTTTGCTGTACAAGGGATTTATGAATGGCAAATGAGCCACAACCCTATTCATGAGATTGAAGCACGCACACGTGCCGAGAATGCCATGCATAAAGTGGATCTCGGCTATTATCATGAGTTGCTCACACAAGTGGTCGCAAATCATGAAGCATTGGATGCGTTACTGATGCCAGTACTTGATCGTGAGATTAAAGCATTGGATGGTGTTGAACTTGCAACACTACGTCTCGGCGCATACGAACTTAAAGATCATCTTGAAGTTCCATACCGCGTTGTACTAGATGAAGCAATTGAACTCGCAAAACACTTTGGCGGTGCAGACAGTCATAAATACATCAATGGTGTATTAGACCGTTTGGCAACTCGTCTTCGTGATGCAGAAAAACAGCAAGCTAAATAAGTTATTGTTGCTATGGCTGAGTTCTCAATTATTGATACCTATTTTAATCGTCAGAATTTCTCTACGGTTGATTTAGGTGTCGGTGATGACTCAGCCCTGCTCACTCCACCACCGAACCAACAATTGGTTATTTGTACCGATACACTAATTTCAGGTCGGCATTTCCCACTTAATACTGCGCCACATGCTATTGGTTGGAAAAGTGTTGCTGTTAATTTATCTGATATTGCCGCTATGGGTGCGAAACCGCATAGTATTCTTTTAGCATTGAGCTTACCCCAAATTGATCATGACTGGCTCAAAGGCTTTAGTCAGGGTTTATATGATTGTTGCGATCAATTTGGTGTCAGTTTAATTGGTGGAGATACCACCCAAAGTCCTCATTTGACCATTACCGTTACTGCACTCGGCTGGATCGAAAGCGGCAAAGCCATTACTCGTTCTGGTGCTCAAGTCCATGATCTGGTCGTGGTCAGTGGTTCTGTCGGTGATGCTGCTTTTGCACTACAACACCCAGTACATGCTTTACAAAAACGATTGGATTATCCAACTCCACGCTGTGAACTTGGAGTCATGCTGAAAAGCCTCGCTTCAAGCATGATTGATGTCTCAGATGGGCTGGCGCAAGATTTAGGCCATATTTTAAAAGCATCTAATGTTGGTGCAAAATTAGAACTATCACACTTACCTATTAAGCCAGCTTTAAGCCATTTGCCCGAAAATGAGCAATGGCAATATGCTTTAGCGGGTGGTGATGATTATGAATTATGCTTTACGATAACAATGCAAAACTACCAAAAACTTTTGCAATTACAACCCAATGTGACAACAACAATCATCGGGGAAATTACGCAAAAAAGCGGATTAATATTTGAAAAAGATGGCCGAGATCATCCACTTCAATTTCATGGATATCAACATTTTGCATAAACCTTCTATTGTTTTCAAAAAAATGACTTGGTTTGAACGCATTATTGTATTCTGCGGAGTTGGGTTTGGTTCTGGCTTAGCACCTAAAGCACCAGGAACCTTTGGTTCTGCTTTTGCACTGCTATTCATACCGATTTGGCTTGCAATTGGTTTTTCTAGCTCCATATTGGCCATATTAGTGATGTCTTTTATAGGCGTTTATATTTGTGGTCAAACCGCCAAGATTATTCATGTACATGACGATGGTCGCATTGTTTGGGATGAATTTGCAGGACAATCGATTACCTTTTTACCCTTGATCTACTTTGGACAAATGAACTGGATCTGGGTGGCTGTCGGTTTTGGCTTATTTCGGTTATTTGATATCTGGAAGCCTTGGCCTATCCGTATCATTGACCAAAAAGTTGATGGCGGTTTTGGTATCATGTTCGATGATATTATCGCAGGCCTATGGGCAGCACTCTGTATTTTTATCTACTTATACTTTTCTAGGGCTTAAGCCAAATCTGTTAGGTGTTATATGTCAACTACTGTGATCATTCTTGCTGCAGGTAAAGGCACCCGAATGCGTTCTAGCCTCCCAAAGGTGTTACAGCCCTTAGCAGGACGTCCATTGCTCGGTCATGTGATTGAAACAGCAAAACTATTACACGCTAAAAATATTATTACAATTTTTGGTCATGGTGGTGATCTCGTTCAACATGCTTTTAGCCATGAAAATATACAATGGGTAGAACAAACAGAACAATTAGGGACGGGTCATGCCGTCAAAGTGACGTTACCAGTATTACCCCAAGAGGGCATCTCTTTAATTCTGTCTGGCGATGTTCCTTGTGTACAGCAAACGACCTTACAACGTCTCATCGATGTTTCAACGGAAACTGGAATTGGGTTAGTAACCCTAACCTTAGATGATTCTACAGGCTATGGTCGTATCGTTCGTAAAGACGATAAAATCCAAGCCATTGTAGAACATAAAGATGCTTCCGAACAACAGCGCCAAATTAAAGAGATTAACACTGGTATTTACTGTGTCAGTAATGCCAAATTACATGAATGGTTGCCTAAACTCAGCAATGACAATGTTCAAGGTGAATATTACCTAACTGATATTGTTGCTATGGCACTCGCAGATGGGATGGAAATCGCATCTATTCAGCCTGAACTGGCATTTGAAGTTGAAGGTGTAAATGACCGTGTTCAACTTGCAGCTTTAGAACGTGAATTTCAGTCTCATCAAGCAAAAAAATTAATGCAGCGAGGCGTACACCTGATTGATCCGTCACGTTTTGACTTACGTGGTGCATTAACCGTTGGTACTGATGTGCAAATCGACATTAATGTCATTATCGAAGGTAACTGTACTTTCGGAGACAATATTGAAATTGGTGCAGGTTGTATCATCAAAAATACCACTATTGCTTCAGGTACTAAAGTTCAGCCTTATAGCATTTTTGACAATGCAGTTGTTGGGGCAGATGTACAGATTGGTCCTTTCGCACGGCTACGTCCAGGTGCAAAACTGGCAGATGAAGTCCACATTGGCAACTTTGTCGAAGTGAAAAATACTTCTATTGGTCATGCATCGAAAGCCAATCATTTTGCTTATTTAGGTGATGCTGAAATTGGTGCGGAATCAAATATCGGTGCAGGTACAATTACCTGTAACTATGATGGTGCCAATAAGCATAAAACAATTATTGGTAATCATGCCTTTATTGGTACAAATAATTCATTGGTTGCACCCATCAAAATTGGTCATGGTGCAACGACAGGTGCGGGTTCAGTGATCACGCATGATGTCGCAGACAATAGCTTGGCCTTTGAACGTGCCAAAC
Source organism: Acinetobacter sp. ANC 4648 (assembly GCF_002135345.1). Classification (GTDB taxonomy): domain Bacteria; phylum Pseudomonadota; class Gammaproteobacteria; order Pseudomonadales; family Moraxellaceae; genus Acinetobacter. The sequence goes on from NZ_NEGI01000001.1 coordinate 494,113, forward strand.
AAATTACTAAAGAAAATTATCAACGTCCCCAAAAGGTCACGAAATAAGAGGATATAACGATGTGCGGTATTGTTGGTGGCGTTGCTGAACGTAGCATTACAAATATTTTAATTGAAGGTCTAAAACGCCTTGAGTATCGTGGTTATGACTCAGCGGGTGTAGCATTGATTGACCAATGCCAAATCTTACGTGAACGTCGCGTCGGTAAAGTGGCCAATTTAGAGCAAGCTGTAACTGAATCGAATATTCAAGGTTCATTAGGCATTGCGCATACCCGTTGGGCAACGCATGGTAAGCCAACTGAGAATAATGCACATCCGCATATTTCTGATACTGTTGCTGTAGTACACAATGGAATTATCGAGAACTATCAAGAACTGAAAGATGATCTTGAAGCTTTAGGCTATGTATTCACTTCACAAACAGATACTGAAGTCGTTGCCCATCTTATACATGATGCACTTAAATCAACACCGAATTTACTTAAAGCAGTCAGCCAAGTTGTTCCTCAGCTGAAAGGTGCCTACGCGCTCGGTATCGTACATACTGATCATCCTGATGAACTGATTGCAGTACGCGAAGGTTCTCCACTGGTGATTGGTGTGGGTATTGGTGAAAACTTTATCAGTTCAGATCAATTGGCACTTTTACCAGTGACCAATCGCTTTATCTACCTTGAAGAAGGTGATATTGTCCGTTTAACCCGTGAAAGCATTGAAATTTTTGTCGATGATCAATTGATTGAACGTCCAGTTAAAGAGCTGGATGCCACAGTCAGTAATGCATCTAAAGGTGAATACAAACATTACATGCTCAAAGAAATTTATGAGCAGCCTGAAGCAATTCAACAAACCATTTCTCAAGCGTTAAATAGCAATGCCTTGCGCGATGATTTCTTACAGCATGCCGAAGTTGATTTTAATAATATTCAACAAGTGCAAATCATTGCCTGTGGTACCAGTTACCATGCTGGAATGATTGCCAAATATTGGTTTGAGCAACTCATAGATCTGCCTTGCCAAGTGGAAATTGCCAGCGAATTTCGTTATCGTACGCCAGTAATCGTGGGCAATACTTTGTATGTTTGTATTTCTCAATCGGGTGAAACTGCTGATACTTTGGCTGCATTACGTGATACACAAAAACGTGCCAAAGCGAAAGGCTTAAATATCACCACCATGACGATTTGTAACGTTGCAACGTCTTCAATGGTACGTGAAACCAATCATCATTTACTCACGCTCGCAGGTCCTGAAATTGGGGTTGCTTCAACCAAAGCATTTACCACACAGCTTGCGGCTTTAATATTATTGATCCTAAAAATTGGTCAAATCAAGCAAACGATGACGGCTGACAAAATTGCTGAAATTACTGCTGAACTTTGGCATCTTCCGAAAGTCATTTTAGATACCTTACAAAATGACAAAGATATTTTACGTTTATCCGACCTGTTTAAAGAGAAGCAACATTGCTTATTCTTAGGCCGTGGCACAGAGTTTCCTATTGCACTAGAAGGTGCATTAAAACTGAAAGAAATTTCATATATTCATGCAGAAGGTTATGCTGCAGGTGAACTCAAACATGGCCCATTGGCTTTAGTTGATCATGACATGCCTGTGGTTATTCTGGCACCTAAAGATGAAATGCTCGATAAATTAAAATCAAACATGGAAGAAGTTCAAGCCCGTGGTGGTGAGCTATTTGTCTTTGCTGATGAAAATAGCGGAATTAAAAATAAAGATCGTCAACATGTAGTTAATGTACCAACGATCAGTCCACTGTTAGCACCAATTGTATACAGTATCCCGGTGCAATTGCTGTCTTACCACGTGGCTGTATTACGTGGTACAGATGTCGACCAACCACGTAATCTTGCAAAATCTGTGACTGTTGAATAATATTTACAAACATATCGTTAAATATTAACCACTATAGATTTTAAGCGTTAAAAGCCGATAATTGATTTATCGGCTTTTAACTATTTCGGGTTTTAAAACAGATGAAATACTTAATCAGCGCCTGCTTAATTGGTCAAAATGTCCGCTATGATGGACAGAATAGTCTCCAGCAAAAAATCCAACAACTGATTGTAGATCAATGTGCTGTCAGCATTTGCCCTGAGATGGCTGGGGGATTAAGTACACCACGTTTAGCTGCTGAAATTATTGGGGGTCATGGCGAAGATGTGTTAACAGGTAAAGCACATGTCCTAGATTCTGCAGGTCTTGATGTGTCTAATGAATTTATTCGAGGCGCTTATCATGCTTTGCAACTTGCTCAAAAATATCAAGTAACGCATGTCATACTAAAAGCCAATAGCCCTTCTTGTGGTTCAAAATTTATTTATGATGGCTCTTTTAACGGTACAAAAATTCTAAGCAATGGAGTAACAGCCGCGTTATTAAAACAGCACGGATATCAGGTTATGACTGAAGATGAGTTTATTCAAACTTTAACTCCTTAAAATATTTAAAACGTAACACAATCAAAACACGCAGTAGCGATTCATTTTAAAATTTCTTATTCCTCAACTATTTTATTTTGTTTATTTTTCAGCTTATCCGCTTTAGCAGCCCAATAGGTTGCCAGTGCAGGTCCAGAAATATTATGCCAAAGACTAAAAATCGCACTAGGAACTGCAGTGACTGGTGATGCAGCAAAATGTACCGCTGCCAAAGCCACGCCAAGTCCTGAATTTTGCATGCCGACTTCCACTGCAACAGCCTTACAATCTGCATAAGGTAATTTGAAAAATCGACTGATCCCAAAGCCCAATAAATATCCTAACCCGTTATGTAAAATTACAACAGCTAAAATTAATACACCTGATTGTAAAATGGCAGCCTTACTGCCCCCAATAATTGCAGCAACGATTGCAACAATTGCAACGACTGAAATTAAAGGCATCACTTGAATATATTGCTCAACTTTTTGTTTTAATACAGCACGTGTCATTAAACCTAAAAGAATTGGAACCAAAACTACCTGTAGAATGGATACAAACATCGATGTTGCATCAATTTTCAGCCATTGGCTTGCCAATAGGTAAAAAATCGCTGGGGTTAATAGTGGTGCAAGCAAGGTCGAGACTGAGGTACACGCAACAGAGAGTGCGGTGTTACCTTTGGCCATATAGGTGATGACATTAGATGCTGTTCCACCAGGACAACAGCCTACTAAAATTACTCCAATTGCAATTTCAGCGGGTAGTTGAAACAATTTACACAGTAAATAAGCCAGTGCAGGCATCACGACAAATTGTGCGACCACACCAATAAAAACGGCTTTAGGGCTTTGCAAGACACTTTTAAAATCAGCTAACGTCATGGTCATTCCCATGCCGAACATAATGATACCCAGCATCCATGTAATATAGGTTTTTAACCAAACAAATGCTTCTGGAACAAGCATAGCAATGCCTGCAAATAAGATGACCCACAATGCGAACGTTTTTTGGATGAATTGACTAAAACGCAATATTACCAACATCTATTCTTCCTAAATTCAATTTTTGTTGTCATGCTTATGTGAAAGAAATATCTCAAAACTTATTGGCTATTTGCCGAAGCGACCTAATTTTTAGCATTATGCTGGTAAAATATCTTTGCTAATTAGGCGTTTTACCCCATGGGCCAACATCTCTTGCCATGCCTGTTGTAAAGATCCATTTAAATCAATTCCTTTGGTTGCATCTGCAATAACATAAGTATTAAAGCCCAATTGACTCGCATCGATTGCCGTCCAAGCCACACAAAAATCCGTAGCAATGCCTGTGATATAGACAGTATCAATTCCACGCTCTTTTAAATAAGCCGCAAGCCCAGTCGTCGTCTTATGATCTGCTTCTTTAAAAGCTGAATAACTGTCAATCTGTGAGTGAAAACCTTTACGAATGATAAGCTGTGCCGTGGGAATATTTAAATCTGGATGTAATTCAGCATCATGTGTTCCCTGCACACAATGTGATGGCCAAAGTACTTGTGTCCCATAGGCCAATTCTAGCGTTTCAAAGGCCTGCTTCCCAGCATGATTCTCTGCAAAAGAAATATGATTTTGAGGATGCCAATCTTGAGTAATGACAACATTCGCAAAATGCTGTGCGAGTTGATTAATGCATGGAATAATCTGATCTGCATGCGCAACCGCTAGATTACCACCAGGTGTAAAACCATTCTGTACATCAACCACAATTAACACACTACGTTCAGATTGGAACATTATTCCAACTCCCTAACTACGCCAATTGATTTAATATAAATAATTGATATCTTAAAAAATTACAAATAAGTTTATGCGCCATATAAAAACTTAAACTTGATACTATTTTTAGATTTAAACGGATGTTCTCTAAAATAGACGTATAGTTATTCAATTCAAAATCGATTTCAAAATCAAGATAACATGGCTTTCAACAAGATCATCTGACAAATTTGCACTGGTTTGACTTCATTCTAGATAAACTGAACCGAGTATTTGTTTCTTTTTATAAAGTTTTTCTCTGCTTTGACTAAAGCATATTGTTCTAACCCGCTGAATCAGTCATAATTTGCATAAGCATTACTCAATCACTCAAACGAGTGCTGAATGCTAAAATCAAAATACTGCAACCATCTACACCCTTGTTTTCTTACATTCAAGTGGATGGAAAAATAGGATATTTTTTCAAAATGACTCAGCAAGCACAGATCATTCAAGGCTCAATTGTCGCAATCGTCACCCCCATGTTTGAAGATGGCAGCGTAGATTGGAAGGGTCTCGAGAAGCTCGTTGAGTGGCATATTGCACAGGGCACCAATAGCATCGTTGCGGTCGGTACCACTGGCGAAGCATCTACACTAAGCATGACAGAACATACACAAGTAATTAAAGAAATTATTCGTGTGGCGAATAAACGCATTCCTATTATTGCAGGTACGGGTGCAAACTCAACACACGAAGCAATTGAACTCACTAAAGAAGCCAAAGAGCTTGGTGCAGATGCCGCACTTTTAGTCACACCATATTATAATAAACCGACTCAAGAAGGTTTATATCAACATTACAAAGCTGTTGCAGAAGCTGTTGATTTACCGATTATTCTTTACAATGTACCGGGTCGTACTGGTGTAGATATGCTTAATGAAACCGTGATTCGTTTAGCTGATATTCCACAAATTGTTGCGATTAAAGATGCAACTGGTGATGTGCCTCGTGGTAAAGAACTGCTTGACGGCCTGCAAGGCAAAGACATGATCGTATATTCAGGTGATGATGCAACCGCTTGGGAACTTATCGGCTTAGGTGCACGTGGTAATATTTCGGTCACTGCAAATGTTGCACCGAAAATCATGAGTGAGATTTGTGCTGCAGCTCTTGCTGGAAACTTGCCACTCGCTGAACAACTCAACCAAAAAGTTGCAAATTTAAACAATATTCTGTTTTGTGAATCGAACCCAATTCCTGTGAAATGGGCACTTCATGAAATGGAATTAATTGGTACGGGTATTCGCCTACCATTAACTCCGCTTGCAGAACAATATCGCACTCTACTGCGTGAAGAACTTAAAGCAGCGAGTGTCCTTTAATAAGAGCTTAGTATGATGCAATTACGTTTTGGTTTAACTCTTGTCCTTTCAACTTTAAGTCTGGCAGGTTGTAGTACATTTGGAATCAGCAATGGTTCTTTAGATTATAAAAACACAACCACTTTAGAGCCTCTTAAATATCCTGAGGGTTCAATGGTTAGACCAGCAACGCCATTGTATCCTTCACCTGTTGTTGATCCACTTGCGATTGAACATGCACCTAAATTTGAAAACAAGCGTGCTAATCGTTTTGAATTACCTCGTCCTGAGGTGGCAAAAACAACAGAAAGCAACCTTAATCTAACATCCAATACAACGGTTGGACGTCCACAACTGATAACTGATGGAAATGCAAATCCATTGCTTAAGATTGATGGAAATTCTGCTACAATTTGGCAATACACACTTGCTACACTCAGCAGTCTTAATCATACCCTTATCGGTCAAAGCAAAAATGCTTATGAAGCCACTGTTAAAGTCGATAATAAAACGTATGTCTTAAGGCTTACCTCTGTGGGTTCTAGCAATAATCTTGCTGTATTCAATGCCGATAATAGTTTTGCAGACAAAGAAAAAGCTGCAGAGTTGTTAACTCAGATTTACCAAAACTGGCCAGCCTAGTCGTTCTAGGCAATTTTTTTTGAAAAAGGTTCCCCCCATGTTAAAACAAACCTTGCTCTATACTGGTAAAGCTAAATCTGTTTATGAAACAGACAGTGCTGATCATCTAATTTTAGTTTTCCGTGATGATGCATCTGCATTCAATGGCGAAAAAATAGAGCAACTAGATCGTAAAGGTAAGGTGAATAACCGTTTTAATGCCTTTATCATGGAAAAATTGGCTGCGGCTGGTATCGAAACTCATTTCGAAAAACTTCTTTCTCCAACTGAGGTTTTAGTTAAAAAATTAGACATGATCCCTGTAGAATGTGTGATGCGTAACTATGCAGCAGGTTCATTATGTCGTCGTTTAGGTGTAGAAGAAGGTTTAGAACTTACGCCGCCTACATTTGAATTATTCTTTAAAGATGATGCTTTAGGCGATCCAATGGTGAACGAATCTCAAGCGATTGCTTTAGGTTGGGCAACTGCGGAACAATTGGCAGACATGAAAGAACTTACTCAAAAAGTGAATGTCGTTCTTAAAGATCTGTTCGACCAAGGCGGTATGCTTCTGGTTGACTTTAAACTTGAATTTGGTGTGTTCCATGACCGTATCGTACTGGGTGATGAATTTTCTCCAGACGGTTGCCGTTTATGGGATAAAGACACGAAGAAAAAACTCGACAAAGACCGTTTCCGTCAAGGTTTAGGTGGTGTTGTTGAAGCATATGAAGAAGTTGCTAAACGTATTGGTGTAGACCTTTCAGATATCTAATTAGATTCTATTGATTCAAAAAACCGAGTCAAAGGACTCGGTTTTTTATTGCCTATCAGTCTTATACATCCGTTGCTTCGGGACTTTAGGCTTCCGCCATCCGACCCAACATCGATATATCGATTTAGAACGCTCTACTCAGCATTTAATACTAGCCTAGTAATAGTAATAGTAATAGTAATAGTAATAGTAATAGTAATAGTAATAGTAATAGTAATAGTAATAGTAATAGTAATAGTAATAGTAATAGTAATAGTAATAGTAATAGTAATAGTAATAGTAATAGTAATAGTAATAGTAATAGTAATAGTAATAGTAATAATATAATTTTTAATAGATTCATAATCTGATTTATTTGATTATTACTTTCACTGGTTTGGAAAAAATATGATAAAAATACTGCTGATCAATCTGATACTTATAGCCCGCTAAAACATAGGCCGTACCTTTCTGGGTAAAACTCACACTCCCTGCTTTCGTTTCATGCTGAGGTGATCTAGCAAGAATAATAAATTGCTGAGCCTGCCCTTTCAGTTCTATTCCATCTTGCTGTTGCAGTTGAACATCCATTTTTAAAGGTTGCCCTACTTTAAGTTTTAGCTCAGAGGGTGCTTGAATATCAACAATATATTTTGAATATAGCTGCACAAAGTTGGTGGTCACTCCATTTAAACCCGCCACATACAGTTGTTTAAAAGTCGTATCATTCAAGTTCCAAGGCCAATACGTCAGCCCACGGTGCTGGGTTTCAGCAAATAATTTCACCAAATCATTTCGGTACGGTGGATGATAAGACGACGTATATTTCTGAGCCTCCGCTAAAATTTGACGACTATTGATTAAAACTTGATTTGAACTAGGCATATTCTGAATTAATATTCCTGTTGAAACCATCGGTAAATGATTTTTCACTTGCTGAATTTGGTCTCGGTTAAAAGAGGTGATGATCACCTGATCCTCAACAGCATATTTTTCTATTTCAGTTTTTAATGCAGATACTAATTTTGGATTTGCACTTTTCATTTCAATCATCAGTACAAAATTTTGCGTATTTTTAAAGCTTGCAAAATACTCAGCCAGTGTTGGTACAGAATAGTTTTTATTTTTAGTTCTTAGCTGCTGTACTTCAGCCAAAGTCATCTCTTCAATTTTACCCGTGCCTTTAGTCGTGCGATTAACTGTTTCATCATGCATCACCACCACATGATTATCTTTGGTGAGATAAATATCGTTCTCAACCAGATCTGCACCTAAAGCAACAGCATATTTCGCGCTTTCAAGGGTATTTTCATCCTCCAAACTTGGAACACCACGATGCCCAATAATGAAAGGCTTTCTCAACAACGTATTTTTCGGAAATTGCTTGAGTAAAGCATCAAAGGCAGCACTATCGGTTGTCATGATTCCATTGACACCTGAAGTTAGAACAGAAGCAACCTCTTGCGCAGTTGTAGCTGATGAATCCACCCAAACAGTCATCAATAACTGTTGTAAGAAACGTACATTTTTCACATCAATCAGTTGCTTGGGTAATACCACAATTTTAGCAAATGCCTGATTGGCCATTTGCATAACTGCACTTAAATCTTTTCGACTGCTACTTAAATTTTTTGCCTGACTTAAATCCAAAGCCGTCCGTATCATCGGTAGCTGTTGATGTGCAAATTGCAGGAGCTCGGTTTCACTCGACAAAAGCGTAATATCACTCAAGTCTTGCGATTTAGCCAATTGCTTTAATACTGTTATCGTCTGCTGATCTTGAATACTCAATACCGCAATATTTTTACGTTGTGTATTACTTAAATAATGCTGCAAGGTAGACACTGGATTTCCAGATGTATCCAATAAATTTAATTTAGCATCTAAATGATAATAAACTTGATTAGCTGAAACAGTGTTTACATTCAAATCAGCTGACATTTTTTGAATCAGGGTCGCTGCTGCAGAGACTTGTGTAGTCGATGCTTGAACAGCGGTCACTTTATTATTTAAATTCGGTAAAACCGTATTTTGTTCCGAAACTTGAATACTTTTCACTTTCATAACCAAACCGGCTACTGACAATCCGATGTCACCATTTAATTGCGGTTGATCTAACTCAACATTCTGCAACAAGACATTATTCAGGTATTGCTGCACACGGTTGCCATGCACAATGACAGTTGCCTTATAGAGTTGATTGGCTTTTATATTTTCTGGAAATGCTTTGCTTTCGATTACATTCCATTGTCCATTGGCTTTACGATTACCAAATTCAGTGCCATTTTTTGCTGCCGTATCAGCACGAACCGTGAATTGATAATATTTTTTAGGAATAAAACCTTGAGTAGCGACAATATCGTAAATCACACTGCCCCAACGGCTAGGATTCACAGCTTGATCTAAAGTAAACTCCATATCAATACGATAATTCTGTAGTTTTGCTAATTCTGTCGGTAATAAAATTGAGGTCGTCTGCATGGTACTTTTGCGACCATCAATATGTAAAAAACCATCCTGAATAAAGATATTTCCCACATTATTGCCCGGGACTCTCCAACCTTGAGGAATCATTTTTTGTTGTTCAAAATTGATTTGCACATGTTTTTTAGCGAGTGCTGAAGCTATGGCGACATTAGGGTTGTTTATATTTTTTGTACTTTCTGCATAACTTTCAATAGAAAAAATAGAGAGTAACGTTATTGTGAATAATGATAATTTCATAAATGCTTTCTTAAAACTGAAATAGTTATCTCAATTTTTTAGCCTAATTCCAGAAAATTTGGACACATTCTAAACTTTTATGTGACGAACAGCACTCATTTAAAAACGTATCCAACCGCATCCTGTTGAGTGCTACCTTTATTCTGACTGCTGACTGTCTTGCCATCGACGCTGTTGTAAACGCTCCCCTTCAACTTCACGTTTATTCCGTGCAGACTCATACAGTTTTGTACCCTTTAGTTCAGGTGGCAGGTATTCCTGTCTGACAAAATGCTCAGGATAATGATGTGGATATAAATAATCGACTCCATAGCCCTGTTCTTTCATTAACTTGGTAGGTGCATTGCGAAGATGTAACGGCACAGGTAAATTTGCTGTTTTTTCCGCGAGCTCTAAAGCCTGATTGATGGCTAAATAAGTACTGTTACTTTTCGCACTGGTCGCCAAATAGACCGCACATTGGCCTAAAATAATTCGACACTCAGGCATACCCACCGCTTGTACAGAACGAAAACACTCTCCTGCAAGCAGTAAAGCATTCGGATTGGAATTGCCAATATCTTCAGATGCGGCAATTAGCATACGACGAGCAATAAAAACGGGATCTTCACCGCCTTTTAGCATCCGAGCCATCCAGTACAAGGTCGCGTCTGGATCACTACCGCGAATTGACTTAATAAATGCAGATACCAGATCGTAATGTTGTTCACCCGATTTATCATAACGCGCAATATTTTGCTGTGCCACTTTCACCACAATCGCATTGGTGACAATATTTTCAACATCAGCGTCAAAAGTACTGGCAATTAAATCAATTAAATTAAGTGCCTTACGTGCATCTCCTGCTGCGAACTGCACCAGTGCATCATATTCTTCAATGAGTAAATAACGGTCTTTTAAAAACTGATCTTGCTGGATAGCACGATTGATTAAATCTTGAATCGCTTCATTACTTAATGCATTTAAGCTGTAAACCTGACAGCGAGACAACAAAGCACTATTGACTTCAAATGAAGGATTTTCAGTCGTTGCGCCAATTAAAGTAATTTTGCCTTTTTCCACGGCATTTAATAAGGCATCTTGCTGAGATTTATTAAAGCGATGAATTTCATCAATAAATACAACTGGTGTCAGTAAATCACCACTTTCAGCAATAATTTCACGCAGTTCTTTAACGCCTGTATTTAAAGCAGATAGACTGACAAACGGTCGGTCAACGGCTTGAGCCAACAGCAAAGCAATGGTCGTTTTACCAACGCCAGGAGGACCCCAAAAAATAATAGACGGTAAATGTCCTTGATCAATCATTTGCCTTAAAGGCGCACTTGCACCCAGTAAATGATCTTGCCCGATAATTTCAGACAAATCACGAGGACGAAGACGTTCAGGAAGTGGAATGTGGGTGTCTGACATATTCTTTTTTAAATCATTAATTTCTATCCATAGTCTACTATGCAATACGATGAATCAAGAATTTTTAGTAATAGATGCTGCAATTTTCAATCAGCAAATTAATATCAAGCTTTAAAATAAACATCAATTGTTCAAGATTCTAATTCACTTCGGTTATCAGCATGCATGCAGCCTAATTACTCAAGAGTAGTTTATTTATCTAACCCAACGAACCACATAATCTTCAATATCATCTTCGTTGATATCGACTTCAGAAATACAACGACCAGCAGCAGATTTTTTGGCTTTAATAACACTATCTCGAGAACCTGTATTGAGATAATGCCACGAAGGTAAATTTCTGCCTTCATTTAAACGTCTATAAGCACAACTAGGTGGTAACCAATGAATCGTTTGTAATTTTTCTGGTGTGAGCTGAATACAATCAGGAACCTGTGTTGCACGATTTGGATAATCTGAACAAGCCGCTGTTTTACAATCGAGTAATTTACAAGACACCATAGTATAAGCAACCTCTTGCGTATCTTCATCTTCTAGTTTCACTAGACAACATAGACCACAACCATCACACAATGCCTCCCACTCGGCCTGACTCAACTGATCCAGTGAATATTTTTTCCAAAATTGTGGACGTAATTCATTACTCATAAAACACTAAAAATCTAAAAGCACTATTTTTTGATTATATCATTTTTTAAACACATACTTATGATCCTCTAAACTTACATAAAACCTTCATGCAACCGCTACAAATTGACATTGTTTACACACAACGAAACAGCTGTTTTTGTGAGTAAATTTTATACTTAAAAATAATTCAAAAAAATGGAGAAGAGCTATGTTTCGTTGGGCCATTATATTTGCTGTGATTGCATTACTGGCTAGCCTACTAGGATTTAGTGGTGTAGCAGGTATGTCTAAAGACTTTGCTGTTATTTTATTGGTTGTTGCTGCAGTTCTTGCAATCATTGGATTCATCTCTAAAGGTAAAGTTTAAATCCAATTATAAATTTTCAGTTAAAAAAGAAGGAATACTACCTTCTTTTTTAACTTCACTATAAAAATATTTACTCACATTTCTATTGTTATTATTCGAAACAAAGTCAGTTTAAATCGCTTTTTTTGTGATTTAATAAATCCTATTCTTTATTGTATACAAGGATTTAATACATGACTGCCTCTATTCAGACTCGAGAAATTCAGTATACCGCAGCAGACGGTAGCACATTAATTGGCTATTTTGCCGCACCTGAAAATACTGCACCTATTGCAGGTGTCATTGTTGCTCCAGAATGGTGGGGACGTAATGAATATACTGAACAACGTGCAAGAGAATTGGCAGAACATGGCTACGCAGCTTTAGCAATTGATTTGTATGGCGACAAAAAAGTCACTACAGATGCCAAGCAGGCTTATGCATGGATGATGCAAACATTTGAACATGCTGACACCAATGTGATTCGTTCATCTGCAGGACTCGCAGCTTTAGTAGCACAACCTGAAGTCAATCCAGAGCAACTTGCGGCGATTGGTTTTTGTTATGGCGGAAAAGTAGTCCTTGATTTAGCTCGTTCAGGTGCAAACTTAAAAGCCGTAGCCACCTTCCATGCCAACTTATCCGCTCAGACCCCAGCAGAAAAAGACCATGTTAAAGCCGAAATATTAGTCTTGCATGGTGAAGAAGACAGTATGGTGTCTTTAAAAGATGTTGAAAATTTTAAAACTGAAATGCAGCATGCCAATGTGAAATATACCGTAATTGTGCTAAAAGATGCTAAGCATGGATTTAGTAATCCATTGGCAGATGAAAGAGCCAAAGCCAATGGGGTCGATTTAGCCTATAACGCTGAAGCAGAAAAAAAGGGCTTAAATGCGATGTATGATTTACTGCAACGCCAATTGCGTTAATCATTTACAGCACCAATTAAATTATGAATTTTACAAGATTCAACTTTAAGATGAGGGAATTAAAATGACTGAAAAAAACTGTCCTTTTTGTGAATTTGATGAATACGACATCATTGATAAAAATGAATTTGGGGTAATTTTACCTGAGCAAAATCCTTTAACCAAAGGGCATTCCGTCATTATTCCTGTGCGTCATATTGCTTCTTTTTTTGAAATTACAGATAAAGAACGTAAAAGTATTCAGTCCTTACTCGAATTAGCACGGAATGAACTTAAAATTCGCCATCAACCTGAAGGTTTTCACATTGCCTTTAATGATGGTAATGTCTTTGATGAGAAAAATTCCGGACATTTACACATTCACATTATTCCACGTTATAAAGACCAACCCTTGGTTCTAGACCAGCGCTGGGGTGTGATAGCTGAATAATAGGATTAAGTTTTAAAAGCGCTGCGGCGCTTTTTTTATATCAATTTGAGTGAGTCATGCCTGAATTAGTTATACTAACTAGCTCTCCAACTCTGCCGAATCACATGTCGCAATTTTCCTTTTCAGATGCACTTTTAACTTGGTTTGATCAACATGGTCGTCATGACTTGCCTTGGCAAGTCACAGATAATCCATACAAAGTTTGGGTATCTGAAATTATGTTGCAACAAACTCAGGTCAAAACAGTCTTACAATATTTTGATCGCTTTATCGCACGCTTTCCAACAGTAGAGACTTTAGCCACTGCATCTTGGGATGATGTTGCACCTTATTGGGCTGGTTTGGGCTATTACGCTCGTGCACGTAATTTGCATAAAGCAGCGGTAATTGTGCATCAAAATGGACAGCTCCCAAAAAACTTAGCGGAATGGGTTGAACTCCCAGGCATTGGACCCTCTACAGGCGGCGCCCTGATGTCCCTTGGTTTACGTCAATATGGCGTCATTATGGATGGCAATGTCAAACGAGTATTATCGCGGTTTTTTGCCATAGAGGATGATTTATCTAAACCTGTACATGAACGTGCTATGTGGCAACTGGCTGAAAGTTTATGCCCAACTTTACGCAATCACGACTACACCCAAGCCATTATGGATTTAGGTGCCACAATTTGTACACCGAAAAAGCCACTGTGTTTATATTGTCCAATGCAACAACATTGCCAGGCTCATCAACAAGGTTTAGAAACTGAACTTCCTTACAAAAAACCGAAAAAACCTGTTCCAGTAAAAGTAGCAAAGGTCATATTAATTCAGTCAGATGATCAATGGTTATGGCAACAACGCCCTCACTCTGGGCTTTGGGGGGGCTTATGGTGCTTACCGATCATTGAAGATGATGTAGAATTTTCACAACTTTGCCAACAATTGAACTTAGTTTCCAAAGTTGAACCAGTGAAAATTTCACATAGCTTCACCCATTTCACTTGGATTTTAACAGCACATATTTTTAGAATTGATCCAGATCAACAAGAATTTCTACAAACTGAACTAATTGGTGAATGGTGCTCACCACAAAAAGCTACACAAATGGGCATCCCAACTGCCATGAAAAAATTGATCTCCGCGCTTGAGATATGACATAGTTAGACACAACTTAATTCCATTTATTCATATTAAAAACTTAAGAATAAGGATATCTCGTGTCAGCTTTTTTCCGCTTTTTCTTACTGAGCAGCTTGGTCATTTTTATCGCTGCATGCACCACCACACCAAAAAAGCCTACGGCTCTAGTACCGAAAAGTTTAATCCAACTGAGAGCTATGTCACTTTCTAATCATTTGCCGATTCCAGTAGATGGGATTCAAGAAAAGTATTTAAAAGACACTTGGGGAGCTGCACGAAGTCAGGGGCGTAACCACGAAGGCATCGATATTCTTGCTCCACGTGGAACAAAAGTTTTTAGTACCACCGAAGGTATTATCAGTAGTTTAAAAAATAATAATTTAGGTGGTAAAGTAGTATGGCTGATTGGACCGAGCGGTGCATGGCATTACTATGCCCACTTAGATGAACATAACCATCGCTTGAATGAAGGTGACTACATTCAAAAGGGTACGCTCATCGGCTATGTTGGCAATACGGGTAATGCACGGCATACTGCACCTCATTTGCATTATGGCCTTTACTTAACTGGTAAAGGTCGCGGTGCAGTCAATCCTTATCCATATTTACGTTAATCTACAATCTAGGAAATTTTCATGTCAGAAGCTTTGATCAATCGTTTAGTTGAATTTGCAGAATCAGGCAATCAGCAGAAGATTGTGCTCAATGGACAAACACATCAAGGTTGGATTATGGAACTATCTGAAGATGCACTCTTGATAAGCACAGGGTTTGCAGATAAAGCTGGACAAGATATCTGGATTAAATTTAGTGAATTAAATCAGGCAAAATTATCTTTTTGGGATAATAAAAAAGATCAATGGATCGAATTCAATCTTTAAGAAAGACATTAGGAGCATCAAATTGACAACTCAACGCTGTGGCTGGTGCTCAAATGATCCACTTTATATGGCATATCATGATCATGAATGGGGAAAAGCCAATCATAATGAAAAGCATTTATTTGAAATGATCTGCTTAGAAGGACAACAAGCAGGTCTTTCGTGGATTACTGTTCTTAAAAAACGAGACAGCTATCGTGAATATTTTTTCCAATATGCGATAGAAGAGATTGCTCAGTTTACCAATGAGCACTTAGAATCAAAACTACAAGATGCGGGCTTAATTCGGCATATTGGAAAACTCAAAGCGATTCGTGACAATGCTACTGCATGGCAAAACATGAAAAATCAAGGCATAGACATGGTCAATTGGTTTTGGAGTTTTGTTGACCAGCAGCCCTTAATCAATGACGTTCCTGACTATAAACAAGCGCCTGCACAAACAGAAATTAGTCAAAATCTGTCTAAAATATTAAAAAAAAATGGATTTAAGTTTGTAGGACCGACCACCTGTTATGCGTTCATGCAAGCTATAGGCATGGTCAACGACCATGAAAATAACTGTAGTTACCGTTAAATATCTCTAGTAATAAAATCAAAAACAGGAAGAATTTATTATGACTAATACTATTCAAGCTTATGCTGCTATGCAAGCGGGTGACCCTCTCACTCCATATCAATTTAATGCAGGTGAATTACCAGCACATCAAGTTGAAGTTAAAGTAGAGTATTGTGGGCTCTGCCATTCTGACGTTTCGGTCATTAACAATGAGTGGGGCAATTCTGTTTATCCTGTTGTTGCTGGACATGAAATTATCGGTACCATCACACAACTGGGTTCAGAAGCAAAAGGACTTAAAGTGGGTCAGCGTGTGGGAATTGGTTGGACAGCTGAAAGCTGCCAATATTGTGACCCTTGCGTAAGGGGTCAACAAGTTTTATGTACTGGTGAAAAGAAAGCAACCATCGTTGGACATGCAGGTGGCTTTGCCGATAAAGTTCGTGCAGGTTGGCAATGGATTATCCCCCTTCCTGACGATTTAGATCCTGAAAGTGCTGGTCCACTTTTGTGTGGTGGAATTACGGTATTTGATCCGATTTTAAAACATAAAATTCAAGCCATGCACCATGTAGGTGTTATTGGTATTGGTGGTTTAGGACATATAGCAATCAAACTATTAAAAGCATGGGGCTGTGAAATTACCGCCTTTACCTCAAGCTTAGATAAAACAGCTGAGTTAAAGGCTATGGGTGCCGATCATGTAGTCAATAGCCGTGATTCTGCTGCCTTAAAAACTCAACGTGGCAAATTTGACTTACTTCTATGCACCGTCAATGTATCTCTAGATTGGAAGTCATATCTAAATACCCTTGCCCCGAATGGGTCAATACATATGCTAGGAATGGTACTTGAACCAATGGCGATTCCTGTTGGAGCTCTCATTAGTGGAGCAAAATCAGTTACTGGTTCACCGACAGGCTCTCCTTTTGCACTGCGTCAGTTATTACAGTTTGCTGCACGTAAAAATATTGCACCACAAATTGAGCTCTACCCTATGTCTCAAATTAATGATGCTTTAGCACGATTACATTCTGGTCAAGCACGTTATCGCATTGTCTTAAAGGCTGATTTCTAAAAGAATATACTGAACAAGGTGGCATCAGTGCCACCTTTGGACTGTGTTATAAGGATACATCTTCAGGTCACTATAAGATTTTGGTTATGATTAAGCTCATCAAGGCCAAGTACATCTCAAAATAACCATTCTGACTTTAGCCTCTATAATTTCGATGATAAAAGGCTTTTTATACAAAATTTAAGCTACATTGACTGATGTTAATTGTCTACGAGTCCAATCGGCCAATAATACGATGGCTTCACGAATATCGTCTGACAGTTCATGTCCTGCATTCAAACGAATACAATTTTTATAACGCCCATCTTCACCGAAGACTTCACCAGGAACAATGTTAATCCCCTGCTGTTGTGCAAAACGATACATTTCTAAACTATCAATCTGCTCAGGTAATTGAATCCAAAGTGCATAGCCGCCATTCGGTTGATTTAGACGAATATCAACCTGATAAAAAGCAGCGATCATAAATTGTCGATACTGCTCAACCTGTGCTATGAGAATGGGTTTCAGTCGGATCAAATGCTCACGATAAGCACGGCTATAAATTAAATCAGCAAGACCTAATTGTAATGGCGTATTCACTGCGACATTGGACATCAAGAGTTGTGTACGTAAATGCTGTAAGCGTTGTGGAATACAAAACCAACCCACTCGATAAGCAGTAGATAAAGATTTCGAAACTGATCCGCAAAAAATTACATAGCCTTGTTGATCCCAATATTTAATCGGTAAAGGTCGCTTGAGACTAAAACTACATTCGGCATAAATATCATCTTCAATCACATAGCATTGGTACTGATTGGCCAGTTGTGCAATTTTTTCTTTCTGCGTATTGCTTAAGCTAAAACCTAATGGATTTTGAAAGTTTGCGGTGAGTAAACAGGCTTTAGCACCTGAACTTTGCATCACTTGCTCTAAGCGCTCTAAATCAAATCCATCGGTATCGGCAGGAATTTCTACAATTTTACGTTTTAAAGCAGCTAAAAGTTGTAACTGACCATTAAAATTCGGGGTCGGCACAATGATACTGTCCCCCATTTCAGTCAGGCTCTGAATCATCACCGATAATGCTGGCATACAACCGTTGCTAATATAAATCTCATCCTTGGCAATATAAAAACCATCTTCTGCCCAATGTTCAGATAAGGCTTCTCGTAAGCGTAGATGGCCTTGTTTATCACTATATAAAAAATCTTCAGGCTTACTGTGCTTTAAAGCACGTTGAATGGAACGACGTAAAGCTTCCACTGGAACCAGATTCGGGGAAATTTGAATCGCACCTAAATGAATTAATTTATTATCAATAGAGGCTTGTTGAATCTCAATTTGTAATTCTAAATTAGAAATTTCCCTGGGTTGAGATTGAAAGTCTGGATGATTGGGGCGCGGAGTGTGCTGTATTACAGCTTGTTTCGCACTGACAAAATAGCCCGACTTATTTTTAACGTAAATCAACCCTTGCGCTTCTAGTAATTCATAGCAATTTTTGACTGTATTCATACTGACATTTTGCTGTTCAGAAAATTGACGCAATGAAATTAAACGCTGTCCCGCAGCAAGTTTACCCTGCTTAATTTTTTCCGTTATTTGCTCTGCCAAAATTCGATATTGAAAGGCCATATCTCTGTACTCATTTTTTAGAATTCTGTGTATCTGTATCTATCAACATAACAGATTTATGCTGCATGTACAGTTTACAAACTTCAAAAGGAGCAGCGCATGAAAATAATTAAACGCAGTACCCTCATTTTGGCGATCAGCTTTCTATTCACCGCGTGCCAACCGCAAGCAACCAATAGCGTGGCACAAAAACAGCATTTTATTTGTAAGTCTTTAATTGAAGGTTTCTTAAAAACACAACAGTTGGGGCAATACCAATTACAACATATTCAGCCCACGTTGCATCAAACAGCAGCACAACGTTTGTATCGTTACCACATGACTTCAGACAATACTATGCGGATTAATATGCCATATCAGCAAGATATCAACTTTGAATGTAATCAAACTTCCGCACAACGTTTTGAATTAAAACTGCTCAACCATGAACAGCAAGAAATTCAAACCTTAGTGAATTTAGACTTACCGCCACAAAAGACTATCGATACTTTGACAGCTTTTGTGCTAAAAACTCAATAAATAAACGGACCCGCTTCGGCAAATGTTCTTGCTGGTAGTAGACTGCATGGATGCTCTGCTCATGCAACTCAATTTGATCTTCGAATAAAGCAATCAAGCGCTTTTGTTGAATATCCCGATGTACCAAAAATGCAGATAAGCACGTAATGCCTAAACCATCCAATGCCATTTGACGCACAGTTTCGCCATTGGATGCCTTTATTTTTGGATGAATAGTCAGTTGCTCTTCATCCACATAAATTGGCCAAGTATTTAAATGTGCTACTTTACTAAAACCAATTTGCGCATGATTCAAAAGATCTTTCGGACTTTGAGGATAACCATGACGCTCTAAATAGTCTGGACTTGCAACAATATATAAACGGCTTTTACAGAGTAATTTTGCATGTAAACTTGAATCATTCAGCTGTCCAAAACGAATTGCTACATCTGTTTTATGTTCTAGTAAATCAATAATTTGATCACTGCTATTCAATTCAATTTCAATATTCGGATAAAGCTGAGTAAATTCGTGTAGTAATGGCACAATTACATGCAAGACAAACGGTGTCGCTGAATCGACCCGAATCAAACCCGATGTCGCACTGTCTGACTTCAGTAAGGCATCTTCTGCCTCATTTAAATCATGCACAATTTTTCGCGCTTTTTCTAAAAATAGTTGCCCTTCTTGGGTTAATTTTATTTTACGCGTTGTCCGTTCCAGTAAGGTTACATTCAGCTTCGTTTCCAGTCGTTGCAAAGCACGACTAACCCCAGAAGTGGTTTGTTGTAACTGTCGTGCTGCAGCAACAATTGATCCACTATCAACGATATAAATAAAAGCTTGTAGTTCTTCTAATGTTGACTTCATGGTGATTAATAACTCAACTTTATTGACTTTTACTCAATAATATTTTGCAGAGTACAGGATATTTTAGCAACACTAAAAACAGCATAATGAAGCTAATTTCATCAATAGGTAATTTAAAAAATGGCAAATATCGTTCCAAAATTTGGTCTAGGTACATTCCGCTTATCGGGTCAAATCGTTATCGACTCAATTAAAAATGCTTTAGATGTGGGCTATAAAGCAATTGATACTGCACAAATTTATGGCAACGAAGCAGCCGTTGGCCAAGCCATTGCTGAAAGTAAAATCAACCGAAATGAACTTTTTATCACCACTAAAATCTGGACTGACAATTATCGTGCTGATCGTTTAATTCCGAGCCTTAAAGAAAGTTTACTAAAACTACAGACTGATGCTGTAAATTTAACCTTAATTCATTGGCCAGCACCTTCACTGGGAATATCTGTCGAAGAAATGATGCAAAACTTACTGGTAGCAAAACAACAAGGTTTAACCGAACATATTGGTATTTCAAACTTTAATATTGAACTTACTCAACAAGCCATTGATGCTATTGGTCTTGAAAATATTGCCACCAATCAACTTGAGCTTAGTCCTTATCTTCAAAACCAAAAACTGGTGAATTTTCTTCAATCGCAACAGATTGATGTCACATCCTATATGACATTAGCGTACGGTAAAGTTTTAAATGATCCCGTTTTAACGCAAATCGCACAGCAACATCAGGCATCTACAGCTCAAATTTCTTTAGCTTGGGCACTACAAAAAGGTTTTTCGGTTATTCCATCTTCAACTCAACGTGAGCATTTAATTTCAAATTTAAAGGCACAGGAAATTCAACTTTCAAATGATGAAATGGAATTAATTACAACCTTAGAACGGAATAGTCGTGAAGTTAATCCTGAAAATTTAGCGCCTCAATGGAACTAAGAAATACTTAAGATGAAAATTAATTTTATACTTTTTTGCCTTGGCGGTTGGTGCATTTAACTTAGGAAATGTACTCAGTGCTAGCGCAAGATAATACGGTTTTAAATATAGGCTAGGTTATGCAGCAGTGTCTTATATAGGTGTTATTGACTGAACTCACACTCATTCTTGTTGTTACTCAAATTAAATTTGCTAAATAACTCGAGCAACAACTCAGCTAGTAAAGTACGGCCAATTAACGCAGTGATAACTTACATATTGAAGGCTATTTTAAAATCTCAGGTAAAACTGGTAATTTATTGTTTTTGGCTAACTCTACTTTCATCTTCTGTAACATCTGATATGGCTGCTGCTCAACCAACATATTGGTTACACTTTGTGGAATAGAACCTTCTGGATCAGCAAAACCTGAGGTGGTCACTTTCACTTTGTTTTCTGCTAATTTTTGAAAAGTCCAGTCTCCTTCATAATTTTTTAACCGAATATAATCAGTATTTAAAGCCTTACCCTGATTCAATGCTTTATTCTTAATGGTCACTAGGCCATTATTATCTTTAGACATTTTTCCACGAACCACCATATCTCGATCTTTTAAAGGAAATGGAAAGTCTAAAACCATGTAAATAATAAATTCACCTTTCTTATCATCCCGAGACAACAATTCAGCTTTGGCAACATTTGGTGCCCATTTAGATGTATTCGCAATATCTAAAACCAATGCAATCGCGCGCTCCATCGGATAGTCTAAGGTCGTTTCTGCCTTATAAGACAAAACTGGATTATTCACATCCTGATAAGTCCAAACCTTGATATTATTTTTGTTCAAACTAAGCTTTGCATTACTGGGTAAAGCAGCTTGTGCTGTCAGGCTAAAAGAACTGGCAACACAAGCAATCAACATCATTTTTTTATTCATTTTATTTTTCAATTCATTTTCATTCTTTTATATTTTAACCCACACTGCTCTAAGCTTAAATATCATTTAAGCCTAAAACGTCTTTCATATCATATTTTTTGGCATCTTTGCCCACGACCCAAGCCGCAGCACGAACAGCCCCAGCAGCAAAATTCATACGATTCGTCGCTTTATGAGTGACTTCTACACGCTCTCCTTCGCCAATAAACATCACGGTATGTTCACCAACAATATCACCACCACGAATCGTTTCAAAACCAATGGTTTCACGTTCACGCGGACCCGTATGTCCTTCACGACCATACACAGCGACTTTTTTCAAATCACGACCTAGAGTATCGGCAATTGCTTCACCCATCATCAATGCTGTGCCCGATGGTGCATCTACTTTATGACGGTGATGTGCTTCAATAATCTCAATATCGACGGTATCTGCAAATACTTTTGCTGCGAGTTCGAGTAGTTTAATTGAAACATTAACGCCCACAGAATAATTCGCTGCATAAACGACAGGTGCATAGGTAGCACTTTCATCCAATACTGCTTTTTGCTGATCAGACATGCCTGTAGTTCCAATAACCATGGCAACACCCGCTTCACGACATAGTTTCAGATGCTGTTCAGTCGCTACTGGCGCAGTGAAATCAATGATCACATCACAGTCTTTTAATATGTCCTTTAAATGCCCAACAACTTTAACACCCACAGCACCAATACCTGCAAGCTCACCAGCATCTGTACCAATGAGCGAGCTTTCTGGGCGCTCAACTGCTGCTGCCAATTGATAACCTGCTTGGTGTACTGCTTGGATCAAAGTCCGACCCATACGACCACCGGCGCCCAATACACCAATGCGTGGAGTTGCTGACATAACATATTCCTAATGTTGATTCTAAATTGTCCTTACTATAGCAAAACTCTGTACCGAGACTAAGTTTCAAAGCTAAATATTTCATCGAAAATATGCAAATCGAGTATTCTTAACCTTTATATCAAAACTACACCAAATCAATCAGCTCCAACTCAAATATGATCTATTCCATCTTTAAATTTCAATCTACAGAAATAAACCCTTTGAACGACTCATTTTCATCTCACTGTAAACATTACTCCCCAGACTACGCATCACGAATGAGAAAAAGATGAATTATAAGGAGATCCAGATGCATTCGAAAAAAATCGCTTTAAGCTTAGTATTAGGCATGATGATTAGTACCAGTTGGGCTGAAACAGTTGCTACAGCAGATACAATCACGATTGTCGAAAATAAAAATACATCTCAAATTTTAAATAGTTCCACTGAAACTCAAGTCGAAATTAGGGTTGAAGATATTGATTCACCCAATTTAGAATAAGCTTTGATGCATAATTTCTAATACAAAAAAAAAGGGTATATTTACATATACCCTTTTTTTTGTTGATCTGATTAAAATTAATCAAATAAACCAAAGAATGATTTTTTCTTTGGAGACGATTTATTATCATCACCATCCATTGTTTCTTGCAATTCTTTTAACAATTCACGTTGACGTGCAGTTAAATTAACTGGTGTTTCAATCACAATACGGCAAAGCAAGTCACCCTGCATGCTGGTACGGACAGGTTTTACCCCTTTACCACGTAAACGGAACATTTTCCCAGTTTGAGTTCCCTCAGGAATTTTCAAACTTACGCGCCCTTCAAGCGTTGGAATTTCAATTTCTTTACCTAATGCAGCATCTGCAATGCTGACTGGTACGTCCATATATAAGTCTGCGCCATCACGTTGGAAAACTTCATGCTCACGGACTACAACTTCAACGTACAAATCACCAGACTGACCATCACGAATGGCTTCGCCTTTACCAGTCAAACGTACGCGGTCGCCATTATCTACGCCAGCAGGAATAGTTACTTCTAAAGTTTGTTGGCGATCTGAAACACCCGAACCATGACATTTAGTACATGGGTTCTTAATCATGGTACCTTGACCACGACAGCTGCTACAAGTTTGCTGCACAGAGAAGAAACCCTGTTGCATACGAACTTGACCCGCACCATGACAAGTTGGACAGGTTTGAACATCTTTAGGGTTTTTTGAACCTTTACCATCACAAGCATCACAAGGTGCTGGTGCAGTAAACGTAATTGTTTTTTTCACGCCCTTAACCGCTTCTTCAAGGGTCAGTTCCATCACATAACGGAGGTCTGAGCCACGACGAGCACGTTGCTGACTACGCCCACCACCGCCACCGAATGCGCCACCGAAAATATCACCAAATTGGCTAAAGATATCTTCTGCGCTAAATCCGCCACCGAAGCCACCACCACCGTGACCACCTTCAAACGCATTATGTCCCATACGGTCATACATACTACGCTTTTCGCCATCAGAAAGAATTTCATACGCTTCTGCAGCTTCTTTGAACTTATCTTCAGCTTCGGCGTTGTCAGGGTTACGGTCTGGATGATACTTCATCGCCATCTTACGGTAGGCTTTTTTAATTTCATCATCACTAGCGGTTTTAGCGACGCCTAAAACCTCATAATAATCACGTTTAGCCATGTTTGGCGATGCTCCACAGAATTTTAGATACTTTACTGCGAAGTAAGATGGGGACGGCTATTTCGTTTTACAAGCATCTATCAGAAAAATTTTAGAATACAGCTTTGTTCTTAAGATACTTACTAAAGCCTTTTAACCATGCATTGAGAAGATAGAGCCATGCAATTGCGCTAAAAACGACACCAATCACAGTGCAAGCTTTAACCCAAAGAAAGCTATCCCAATAAAAGAAAATCAGCGGAATAAACCATAATGCAGCAAAAACAGCCAGAAGCATAAATAAGATCACGCTACGCATCACCCATAATGCTTGGGCATGCATCCAGACTTCCGCATTATCTACTTGAACCACTTTTCGTGCCAGCCAATATGAAATGACTGCAGTTACAATGGTAAATAATGCAAGAAACATACAAACATAAGAGATCGTGATGTATCGACGATGCTGCTCTAAATTGTCTCGCCCCATAGGTGTTTATATACCTCTATCCATTGCATGTTCATTTAATTTTATGCAATGAAATTTCCTGTGTTATTTTCTATCAAAGATTAGATGCTACTATATTGAATTTTTCAATATTTCGCACCTAATATTCACAAAAAACTCGACCTAATTCGTTGGTTTCTGCACCTTAAACCAAGTTGCATATAATGCAGGTAAGAAAAATAAGGTCAAGAAGGTTGCCACAATTAATCCCCCCATAATGGCCACGGCCATTGGACCAAAGAAAATACTCCTTGAAAGTGGGATCATGGCTAATACAGCAGCAAGCGCAGTTAAAATAATCGGCCTGAAACGGCGAACCGTTGCATCCAAAATGGCATTCCACTGATCTTGTCCGGCACGGATATCTTGCTCAATCTGATCGATTAAAATCAGTGAATTTCGCATAATCATACCAGATAGTGCAATCGTCCCAAGCATCGCTACAAAACCGAAAGGCTTATTAAATAATAACAGGAATAATACCACCCCAATTAAACCCAAGGGTGCAGTTAAAAATACAATGAATGATCTCGAAATACTTTTCAACTGAATCATCAGTAAGGTAAACACCACCGCCAAGAACAATGGCATACCCGCATTCACAGAACTTTGTCCTCGTGCAGACTCTTCAACTGTGCCCCCCACTTCTAGTAAATAACCAGCAGGTAATTCTGCACGCAATTTTTCAATCGAGTTCGCCATTTCATTCACTACCGTTGCTGGTTGTAAATGCGTACGCATATCTGCACGAACAGTAATGGTCGGTAGACGGTTACGATGCCAAATCAAACCATCTTCAAATTTATATTGAATATGGGCAATTTGTGACAAGGGTACCGTTGTGCCTTTCGTCGTTGGTACCGCAAGACTTGATAATGCCGCGACATCTAAACGTTCAGCCTGTACACCTCGAATACGAATATCAATCAGCTCTCGCTTCTCACGATATTGATTAATCACCGCACCACTAATTGAGCTATTTAAAAAGTTGGCTAAATCTTGTGAAGTGACACCTAGTTGGCGTGCACGATCCTGATCAATATCTAGCGAGATCATTTTGCTGGGCTCACCCCAATCTAAATGTACATTGCTCACATTTGGATTCTGAGCAATAGTTTTAGAAAGCTGTTGTGCCAATTGACGTACCGTATTTAAATCCTCTCCTGAAACACGATATTGGATCGGATAACCCACAGGTGGACCATTTTCCAACAATGAAACACGAGTACGTACATCTGGCAGTAATTTACGAATTTGTTCATCTAATGATTTACGAATTTCATCACGATCATCTAAGGATGATGCTAAAACGACAAACTGGGCAAAACTGGCCTGTGGCATTTGTTGATCAAGTGGCAAGTAGAACCGCGGTGAACCCGTCCCAACATAAGCCACATAGTTATCAATACCTTTTTGCTGCGCTAAAAATTTCTCTACTTTTTCTACCGCATGTTCAGTGGCAGTCAGTGAAGCACCTTCCTCAAGCTTTAAGTCCACCAAAATTTCGGTACGATTCGATGGCGGGAAAAACTGTTGTGGTACGAACTTAAACATCACCAGAGAAAGGACAAAGATCCCCACGGTAATCGCAATGACTGTTTTACGATAGCCAATACACCAATTCACAACTTTTCTAAAACTTTGATAAAACTTTGATTGATAAGGGTCATAATGTTCACCGACATGATGCACTATCGGTGTAGGTTCTGGTTGATTTCTTAATCTTGCCCATAACACCTGATACCATGGCGCTTTTTGCGCAACTTTAGTAAAATCAGGTAATAATTTATCGCCCAGATACGGCACAAACAATACGGCGGCAATCCAAGATACAATTAATGCCAGCGTCACCACTTGGAAAATTGAACGGGTGTATTCACCTGTACTGGATGCAGCGGTTGCGATTGGTAAAAAACCTGCTGCAGTAATTAATGTTCCTGTCAGCATTGGGAAAGCGGTACTGGTCCAAGCAAAGCCTGCGGCCTTAACTCGGCTATAGCCCTGCTCCATTTTAATCGCCATCATTTCAACTGCAATAATGGCGTCATCGACTAATAAGCCGAGTGCTAAAATTAGTGCTCCCAGTGAAATTTTATGCAGCCCGACATCAAATAAATTCATGCCTGCAAAAGTCATTGCCAATACCAGTGGTATCGAAAGAGCCACCACTAATCCTGTTCTAAAGCCCAGTGAAAAGAAACTGACCAATAGAACAATAATCACGGCCTCCGCTAAAACCTTCACAAACTCATGAATACTGCGTTGTACAGCGACAGGTTGATCTGAAACTTTCTTTAATTCCATCCCCAAAGGTAATGTCTTTTGTAGCTGTTTAAATTCTGCTTCAAGGTTTTTGCCTAAGGCAATGATATCTCCGCCTTTACGCATAGAAACCGCGACCCCAATTCCATTTTCGCCCATAAAGCGCATGCGGGGTTGAGCCGGATCACTAAAACCTCGATATACCTCAGCCACATCGCCCAATTGAATGGTTTTATCTCCAACCAAGAGCGGCATTTTTTTCAAATCGTCAATATTTTGTAAAGGCCCACTCACACGCACTTGGATACGATCTGTGCCAGTTTCAAAAAAACCTGCACCAGTCACACTATTTTGTTTGGCTAACGCCTCTTGAATGGCCGTGACCGGAATCCCCAATTGCACAGCTTTAGTATTAGAGATTTCAATCCAAATTTTTTGATCTTGTAAGCCAACTAAATCAACTTTGCTGACATCTTTCACTCGTTGTAATTGCAGTTGTATCCGATCTGCATATTCTTTTAAGGTGGCATAGTTAAAATCTTTACCTGTTAGCACATAAATATTGCCAAAGGTATCACCAAATTCATCATTAAAAAAAGGCCCCTGTACCCCACTCGGCAATTGATGCTGAATATCACCTACTTTCTTACGGGCTTGATACCAAACATCAGGGATTTGACTTGATTTTAAAGTATCTTTGGCAATAAACATCACCATCGACTCACCCGGACGCGAATATGCCGTAATGCGGTCATATAAGCCGGTACTCATTAATTCTTTTTCAATTTTATCGGTAACTTGTAAAGAAACTTCTTGAGCTGTTGCGCCTGGCCAATATGTCTGTACCACCATGACCTTAAAGGTAAATGGCGGGTCTTCGCTCTGAGATAATTTGGAAAATGAAAAAAAGCCAACAATACTCAGCAGAATCATCAAATATAAGACGAGACCTTTATTATTCAGTGCCCATTCAGACAAGTTAAATTTCATGCCTGAGCTCATGAACTTACTCCTGTCAGTGGTGTCTCTGCTGCATGAGTAACATTTTGGATGGTCACAGCACGATTTTCACGATCTACAGGGTGAATCTTTTGTTTTTCTTGTAGTAAATGTACACCACCGACCACGACCCATGCGTTCGCATTTAGACCACTCAAAATGGGCACACTATCGCGCCCATATGCACCTAAAGTCACAGGTACTTTATGCAGAGTTTGATTAGGATTAACGACCCAGACATAAGCTTGATGATCAGTTGCTGAAACACTTGAGAGTGGGACACTCAGTACATTCTGAGTATTATTACTCAAAAATACACGTGCACTTTGGCCGAGTTGAATATTCGATTGCCCTTGTTTTAAAGCAACTTTGACACTAAAAGTCCGTGATTGATCGGCTGCTGGTGAAATCTCACGGATATATGCCGTAAATTTATCTTCAGGCTTCGACCATAGTGTCACCCATGCAGTTTGCCCCACTCGAATGTCAGAAATCGCTTGTTCAGGCACCCCAATCACTACCTCACGTTCACCATCAATCGCCAATTGAAAAGCAGCTTGCCCCGCGGCAATCACTTGCCCAATTTCAATATTACGAGCCGTAATAACCCCACTTTTGTTGGCAACAAGTTGGTTATAACCTGTTTGATTTGCCGATACAGCGTAATTCGATTGTGCTTGTTTAAGGGTTGCTTGAGCTGCATCGTACTGGTTTTTGACAACATCATATTGTGAACGACTCACCGCATTCATCGGTAAAAGTTGTTGAAAGCGTTTAAATTCATCAGCTGTAATTTTGACCGCAGATTGCGCACTTTCAAGTTGTGCTTTGGCCGAATTTAATTGCAGTTGAGCATCTTTAACATCTAATTTTGCTAAAACTTGTCCAATTTTAACGCGATCTCCTACATCGACATATCGCTCAATGATTTGCCCACCCACCCGAAATGCCAGCGCTGTTTGTTGTCGAGCTTGTACATCTCCAGCATAACTTTGTTGCTCATGCTGAGTTGTACTTGGTTGAGTCACCATCACTAAGGGGATTTGTTCGACTTCAGGTATTGATTTACTACAACCCCACAATGTAATGCTGCAAATCACCATCAGGTAAATTACGGTGGATTTAAAAATACTCATACGCAATGCTCTTATTCAAATGCTTTTTTTCAGGCAAAATATAGTCAGGGATACTAATTTGATGTAATTTTAATTAATATACCGCATGGTACATTAATTGTGAATTGTATTAAAAGTAAATGACCTTTTTTCTTTTTTTTGGAATATAGAGTGCAAACAACAGCAGGGCGTCCGAAGGACTTAGAAAAACGAAAACAAATTTTACAAGCTTCAAAGGCTTTGTTTTTAAAAAATGGCTATCACGGTTCCAGTATGAATCAAATAGCCAAAGAAGCAGGCGTGACCAAATTAACGGTATATAACCATTTCAAAGATAAAGAAAATTTATTTACTTGTGCAATTGAGGAAACCTGTGAAGAATCAATCAGTGCACGTCCTTTGACCTTAGAAGCAGATTGTAATTTTCAGCAAGCATTTTTCCATGCCTGTGAATTAGCCTTAAACGTCATTTACTTGCCAGAAGCACTCAAACTTGAACATTTATTATTAGAACTTGCAGCAGAACAAAATCCGTTAGCACTACAATTTTATAATGCCTCACATCAACGAATGTGTTTGGTATGGCAAGATTTTTTTCAACAAGCAATACAGCTTGGATTTATTCGAGTTGCAGAAATTGAAAAACAAACTGATTTAATTTTATCGCTATTACTCGGACTTAGACATCATGAGGTTTTACTGGGAATTAGACAGCCACCAACAGCTTTCGAAAAACAGTACATCATTTTAGATAGTATGGAACTATTCCTTCTTAAATATAATGCCATTGCATCCTATTAAAATTCTAAATAACACCCTTAAATCGATTCAGGCATACTCAATCAGCGAATAGCGAATTAAGCAAAACTTTACATACTTTTGTATGCCCCTGCTTGGAATGCCATTATTTCGCGCTATAGTCGAAATAATAAGAATCGGAGAGTGAAAAATGATTCAACAAATTGATGCTCCACTGCGTGAAGATGTACGCTTACTTGGAAATATTTTAGGAGAAACCCTAAAAGAACATGCAGGCCAAGATTTGTTTAATCAGATTGAGCAAATTCGTGCTTTAGCAAAAGGAGCGCGAGATGGTCAAATTGAAGCAGAAAAACAACTTGAACAACTCTTTCTAAATTTGAAAGATGATGAAATTCTGCCCCTGACTCGTGCTTTTTCGCACTTTCTAAACTTCGCCAATATCGCTGAGCAATACCATGTGGTACGCAGTCGTCGTCAAAGTGAATTTGACGAAAATGCACCCTCTCCAAATGTCCTTGATCACTTATTCAAAAAATTTAAAGAAAAACAAATTTCAGCGGATACTTTGTATCAACAAATTTGTGAACTCAAAATTGAATTGGTCCTCACGGCACATCCGACAGAAGTCAGCCGTCGCACGCTCATTCAAAAATATGATGGTATTAATGATTGCCTATCTCAGTTTGATCAACAAAAACTAACCCCGAAACAACGTGCTAAAGTCTTAGCCGATTTAAAACAATTGGTCTGTTCTGCATGGCAAACCGATGAAATCCGTCAACATCGTCCTACGCCAATCGATGAAGCCAAATGGGGCTTTACGACGATTGAACAAACCTTATGGAATGCTGTACCCAAATTCATTCGTGAGCTGAATGAATTGGTCGAAAGTCAGTGTGAAAAAAGTTTGCCTTTAGACATCGCTCCAATTCGTTTTGCCTCATGGATGGGGGGTGACCGTGATGGCAACCCCAATGTAACGCATAATGTTACCCAAGAAGTATTGTGGCTCTCTCGTTGGAAAGCAGCTGACTTATATTTGCGTGATATTGAAGATTTACGTTGGGAACTTTCAATTCAAACCTGTAGCAATGAATTAACCCAAGCCCTTGGTATACAACATCCAGAACCATATCGTGAATATCTACGTGCTACACGGGAATGCTTAAAAACAACACGCCAGTGGTTGGCAGATAAATTACAAGGTCAACATTCTGAGGTTGATCGAAGCCAAATTATTCACCATAAAGATGAATTACTACAGCCACTCTTGCTCTGCTATCGTTCCCTCATGACCTGCAATTTACCTGAAATTGCCAACGGCAAATTACTGGATTTTATCAATCGAGTAAATTGTTTTGGAATAGAGCTGTTAAAACTCGATATTCGACAAGAGTCAGGACGTCATCGCCAAGCCATTTCTGCAATTACCGAATATTTAGGTCTAGGCAACTTTGAAACATGGACGGAACAAGCACGTCAAAACTTCTTATTACAAGAATTACAAAGCAAACGCCCACTATTACCCAAGCATTTAAGTGAGCCTCTAGGTAGCCTGATTGAGCATCCAGATGTACAAGAAGTCTTTGCCACCATGCGAACTTTAGCAGAACAGCCGAAAGAAAGTTTAGGGGCCTATATTATTTCTATGGCGGAATATCCGAGTGATGTTTTAGCGGTACTGCTATTGCAGAAAGAAGCTGGAATTGAGCATCCTTTACGCGTAGTCCCATTGTTTGAAACCCTGAAAGATTTAGACGGTGCTTCACAAACCATGAGTACTTTGTTCAATATGCATTGGTACAAACAGCATATTCAAGGGCAGCATGAAGTGATGATTGGCTACTCAGACTCTGCCAAAGATGCCGGTTTTATGTCAGCCAATTGGGCACAATATCGTGCTCAAGAGCAGTTGACTGCAATTGCTAAGCAACATGAGGTTAAATTAACATTATTCCACGGACGTGGAGGGTCAATTAGTCGTGGTGGCGCACCTACGCAACAGGCATTATTTTCACAACCACCAGGTTCAATTTCAGGGGCAATTCGTGTCACTGAACAAGGTGAAATGATTCGCTTTAAATTTGGTCTAGAAGAAATTGCACTACAAAATTTAGAAATTTATACAGCTGCAACGTTAGAAGCAACCTTACTCCCACCGCCTGAACCACACCAAGAATGGCGCGATCTGATGGATACAATGACCGATTTATCGGTACAGGTATATCGTCAAACCGTTCGTGAAAATCCACATTTTGTGAAATACCTACGCACAGTCACCCCTGAGCTTGAATTACAAATGTTGCCTTTGGGTTCACGTCCTGCAAAACGTAAAGTCAGTGGTGGCATTGAATCATTACGCGCTATTCCATGGGTCTTTGCATGGACTCAAATTCGTTTGATGCTACCAGCATGGTTGGGTACTGGTGCCGCGATTAACCAAGTGATTGATCAAGGTCAAAAACCTATATTAGATGAAATGCTACAGCAGTGGCCCTATTTCCAGACGCTAATTGATATGTTGGAAATGGTGTTATCTAAGGCTGATCAGCATGTGGCTTTATATTATGAGTCACATTTAACCGATGATTCTGATTTAAAGGTACTTGGTGCTGCATTACGTCAACGTTTGCATGATGCTGTACAGACGTTATTGGCAATGAAAGGTGAATCAAAATTGCTTAGCAGCAATGATGTGCTGGATCAATCGATGAAAGTACGTAAACCATATTTATTACCGCTACACTTGCTGCAAGCAGAACTCATGAAACGGCGTCGAGGTTATTTAGCTGAATGTCCAGCGGAACATACACCTGTAGATCACGCCTTAATGGTCAGTATTGCAGGGATTGCAGCTGGGTTACGAAATACAGGCTAAGATTAATATCATATCAAAAAGGGCCCAGATTATCTGTGCCCTTTTTTTATACTCAATAAGCAAACACAAATCTCAACATCTAAAACAATATATTGATAAAGCAGATGAAAATGCTTGAAAAAAAATCACTTATGCTTATATTATAACCAATGGACTATACCCCTAGGTGAGCGTTGAGCATGCGTATTCATAAGTTAATGTTCACTTGGTTATTGTCTCGATTTAATCGCATGAACCAAGGCTATGCTCATTTACTTGAATTAAATAATATTCAAAAATCCCGTGCCGTTAGTCTAATTCTAATTTTTTTTCATACTTTTTTTTGTCTATTGCTGATCACTAATTATCATTATGAAATATTAAATACCGTAATTTTACCGCTGATTTTACTCTGCCTTTACATCTATATCAGTATTTCAATTATTCTCTTCATACTTAGTTATTATCTGAAGTCTACCCCCAAAAATGAATACTACTTTCCTATACTCTGTATCGGTTTTTATAGTAGTTCACTCATGAGTATTGGGTACTTTACTGGCATCATGAGTATCGTGACGGGTGTTTTTACCATAGGTTCTATTTTTTCAGGTTTATTACTCTTTGATCGAAAAATTGTCATTTGGGGCACACTGCCTTGCTTATTAATTTTATATATCAGTAGTATTCTAAATATTCTAAATATCATTCCATACGCACCCATCTACAGACCCTATACCCTCGTCTCTCAAAGTATGCAGACCTATATGATTGTGCTCAATTTAGGGATCAGTACGTTTGTCGGAACCATTTTATTAGGCTTATTTAATGCTTGTTTAGACCGTTGGACCGCTCGAGAGCAAGATCAACGTACTTTAATGATCCTTGATCCTCTAACTCAAATTTTAAATCGTCGTGGATTTAGCGAAAAGTTTGAAAAAATTAAAAATAATTCAGCACCACATCAATTACCGCTTTGTATTGCCTTACTAGATATTGATTGCTTTAAAAAAATTAATGATCAGTATGGTCATGATTGTGGAGATGAAGTTCTCAAAACCATTGCTCAAATTCTGCTTTTAACTTTACGGCAACAAGATTTTATTGGTCGTTTTGGGGGGGAGGAATTCGTTATTATTCTTTCTAATACTAAAATTATAACCGCAAAAAAAATTCTTGAACGTTGTAGAAAGGCGATTGAAAACTATGCACTTATCTACAAAGGTACAACTATAAGGTTTACTGCAAGTTTTGGGCTATGCTCATCTGTGCAACAAGGTTATCAGCAACGTGACCTGCTCTTAGCTGCTGATCAGATGTTATATCAGGCTAAAAGTTTTGGCAGAAATTGTATTCAAGTTGCCCATCAAAAAATTAATTATCAAACTGATTCATCTTTTAGCTAAAATATTTCAAACTAATCGAGATCAATAAATTTTTAAGCGATTAAATTCATTTTTTACTGAGTTTAAAGGTTAAATTCTTTTCCCTTACATAGTTTTACATTTTACCAATTGGTAAATAACAGTATAAAATTCAACAATACCAAATTCTTAGTTTAACTAAAAACGTTAAAACTCAACTCAAGAAAGAGTATGATGTGCTCAATTTGTTTTTTGAGCGCTCATTTTATGTCCAACTGGTTTCCCAAATGGCGTCCATATGACGGAAATATTAATGCCCGACCAGTAGGTACCAATGAATATCTTCCCCCTGCACAAAGTGCAGTTTTAGGGATTCAACACGCCTTTGCGATGTTTGGTGCCACGGTACTTGCTCCATTTTTAATGGGTTTTGATCCAAATCTTGCGATTTTAATGTCAGGGATTTGTACGATCTTGTTTTTCTTTATTACTGGTGGCCGTGTTCCGAGCTATTTAGGTTCAAGTTTTGCCTTTATTGGTGTGGTGATTGCTGCTACAGGATATACCGCATCAGGTACAGGTGCACCGAATGCCAATTTAGCTCTAGCTGCTGGCGGTATTATGGCTTGTGGTATTTTATATGCCATTTTTGGTTTTATTGTCATGGCGACTGGCACCCGATGGATTGAAAAACTGATGCCACCCGTAGTCACAGGTGCCGTAGTCATGATCATTGGTTTAAATCTTGCGCCAGTAACGGTTAAAGGTGTAACCGGCAATAATTTTAATATGTGGATGGCTTTAGTCACTGTCTTATGTATGGGATCTATTGCGGTATTTACCAAAGGCTTATTACAACGCCTGTTGCTATTGGTCGGTTTACTTTCTGCATATTTCATCTATTACATCGTTTCTAATGTAATGGGAAATGGCACACCGATTAATTTCACCCCAATTCAAGAAGCGGCATGGTTTGGTATGCCAAGCTTTCATTCTCCGCAATTCGATTTGAACGCAATGCTCATTATTGCGCCTATTGCATTAATTTTAGTGGCTGAAAACTTAGGTCATATTAAAGCAGTCAGTGCCATGACTGGGGAGAATCTTGACCCACAAATTGGTAAAGCTTTTGTAGCAGATGGTATTGCCACTACTTTATCTGGTGGAGTAGGTGCTCCAGGTATGACCACCTATGGTGAAAATATTGGTGTAATGGCAGTTACGCGAGTTTACTCCACCATCGTCTTTGTCATAGCTGGTGTGTTTGCTATTTTCTTAGGTCTTTCACCTAAATTTGGTGCAATCATTCATACTATTCCAACGGCGATTTTAACTGGTGCATCTATTGTGGTTTTTGGTTTAATTACCATAGCTGGTGCTAAAATTTGGATTGAAAACAAGGTTGATTTTTCACAAAATAAAAATTTGATGGTTGCTGCCGTAACCATTATTTTAGGTACAGGTGATTTCGCCCTTCAATTTGGTAATTTCAATTTGGGTGGCATTGGTACTGCTACTTTTGCAGCTCTTATTCTTAATTGGTTCTTTAGCTTAAATGACAAAAAAGCATAATTATTGAAACATTTAGAACAGCCGAAAGGCTGTTTTTTTATACCTTATTTTTTTAAATTGAATTTTTGAGTAAAATAAAGACTCTTTTCAGTTGAGTATGACCATTGATGCGCCTCGACTTTTTTGACTTACAACTTTTTCTGAATATTGTAGATACAGGCAGCCTCACTCAAGGAGCCAAACGTTCATCTATTTCCTTACAAGCTGCCAGTGAACGTATTAAAAAACTGGAACAACAATTCTCCACCAACCTTTTTACACGGCATGCCACGGGAGTAAGACTCACGGTAGCAGGCCAAGTATTTACAGAACAAGCTCAATTATTGATGCAGCAGACTAAGCAATTGCAACAAATCATGCTTCCTTTTTCGACAGGTTTAACATCTGAAATGACACTGTGGTGTAATTCATCTGCCCAAAGTGAATACTTACCAATACTCCTGCCCCAGTATTTAATTGAAAATCCACATATACAAATTGATTTAAAAGAGGCGGAAAGTAGCGATATTATTCAAGCTTTAGAAAAAGGTAGCGCAAAACTAGGCCTAATTTCAAGTTTTTTTCCGACACATCAATTACAAACTTTGGAATTTTCAGAGGATCCTTTAGTTTTAATTTGCCCTATCGCCCATGAACTTAATCATCAAACTAAAATCAAACTTATTGAGAGCTTAAACTATCCATTTGTGGGCCTCATGCCATACCATTCGCTACAACAATCAATTGAAACTCAAGCACAAACTTTAGGTTGTATCATTCAATATCGGCTACGTTTACCTAATTTTGCAGCTATTGCACAAGTGGTCGCGAATGGTGTTGGTATTGCCATTATGCCTAAACGTGCAGCCAAACACTTAAATGAAATTTATGCATTTCATCAAATTGAATTGGTTGGAAATTGGGCAAATCGTAAACTTTTATTGGCTGCACAAAATTTCGATGCCTTGCCTATTGCTTATCAACACTTTGCACATTTTTTGATTTCTCAAAAGTCGATGCTATCACGTTCAAGTTAAGCCTACTTTTTAATCTAAAAAAACAAACTAGATCACACCAAATTGGTGCAAAACCATATAAACACCAAAAACAACCAATCCGAGAAAGAACATTTTACGAAATTTTTGCTCAGGAATACGATAGCGAATTTTTGTTCCAATCCACATTCCAAGCAAAGCTGGTATAAGTGCCATCAGCGACATTTTGTAATCAATAGGTATATTTGCAACTGGATTCTGATGTAAGAATACTGCCAAACAAATGGTAGAAACCGTAAAGGCTAAACCTAAAGACTGAACCAGATCATCGCGCTTTAAGTGCAATGATTGCAAATAGGGTACAACAGGAATCACAACTACACCTGTTGCAACCGTTAATGCTCCCCCTAAATAACCCACAATTGGCGACAACCATTTTTGATGTGGAGCAAGATTAGGCATACTCGTAGCAAACAAACCATATACTCCATACAGCGCTAACATACTTCCTAGCAAAGCTTCACTCTGAAAACGATGATTACTCTGGCTTAACGTGGGAAAAACACTCCAGATCGAACCAATAACAATCCCCATCAATAAAGGCCAAAAACGGCGGATCAGTTGTAATACGCGGCCCTCGGCAAAAAGTTGCCAAAAATTGGTCACCATTGAGGGCACAATCAACAGTGTGGCTGCCTGAAATGGACTAATCACCAAAGTCAATAATCCCATAGCAACCGCAGGCAAACCAAGCCCAAGGGTTCCTTTAATCATACCTGCTAGCGTAAATACACCAATTACAAACCACAACATGAACACTACCCTTAGTACTTTAACTCAATGTTATAGAAAGATCTGGCATCAAAAAATCATTGTTTCTGGAAGGCGGGCTCAATCAAATATTGAGGCTATCTTCCTCGTGCTCATCGTCTAAAGAACTAAAAATTTACACTCTTTTTACGTTACTGTTGAACACAATATTTCTATAATTTTTTATCTCTATTCGATGTTAAAAATATGAATATGCCGATTTATGATCAAACTTCAGATTCCATACATGCTGTTTATGTAGAGTCTAAAGATGCGGATCTATTTTTATTAGAAGTTGATCAGTACTTAAATCAATATCCTGAGACTGAGCATATTGATATTTGCCTGCACGACTTAAATGGACATCTACGTGGTAAAAGGATTGATATCAAAAGCTTAAGAAGCCTTGCTAAAGGTTGTTATTTCCCACTATCTATTTATGCAATGAGTTTAGAAGGCAAAGTGATTGAAGAAAGTGGGCTTGGAAAATATATCGGTGAACCAGACTCTCTTTGCTTACCCATTCTAGGCTCTTTACGTCCATGTGCGAACCAATCAGA
This sequence comes from Acinetobacter sp. ANC 4648, assembly GCF_002135345.1. Lineage (GTDB taxonomy): Bacteria > Pseudomonadota > Gammaproteobacteria > Pseudomonadales > Moraxellaceae > Acinetobacter. The sequence continues at coordinate 532,290 of NZ_NEGI01000001.1, forward strand.
AAAACATGCACAACTCTATTTAACAATGAAATCTGAAAATGGCTCAGACTGTGAATTTGAGCCTAGAAATATATTAAAAAAAATACTCTTAACATTAAATCAAATGAACTATTTTCCAGTTATGGCTGGCGAGGTCGAATTTTATTTATATGCCAACCAAAGTAATACCGAATACAAGCTTGGTCAAACGCAATCTTTTGATGTTGATGCTCCCCATAATTATCAAACGGTATTAGAAGGCATTGAAATAGAAGCTAAAAAACAAAATATAGCGGTCACTGCAATTGTCGCAGAGAGCTCATCGGGCCAATTCGAAATCAATCTCCAACATAGTTCGGATATTTTAAAACTTTGTGATGACATTCTGGCGGTTAAACGAATTGTAAAACATATTGCAATAATGAATGGCTTAAATGCCAGCTTCATGGCGAAACCGAATATGTTAAGTGCAGGGAGTGGTTTACACTTTCACATGAGCCTTTTAAATCAATTACAACACAATATATTTGGAACTGATGAGCGAAAACAACCCAATCAATGCATGGCTCAGATTATTGCAAGTCTCATTCAATTAATGCCTGCTGCTATGGCAATTCTGGCTCCAAATATTAACTCTTTTCGACGCTTTCAGTTTGCACAGCATGTACCTTTAGAGGCCAATTGGGGTATCAATAATCGTAATGTTGCAATTCGTCTACCCTGTGCAGATCAAGAAAACTATCGTTTAGAGTATCGGGTCGCTGGTGCTGATGCGAATCCATATCTATGTATCAGTATCATCTTAATTGGTGTATTACATGGCTTAACACATACTGCACTCAAATTACCCAAAGCAGCACATGAAATAAAACCGCATGATGCAAGAATATTTTTACCCAATCATCAAATCGATGCTTTAAAGCTCTTTGAGAACAATGCCATTCTTAAACAATACTTAGGTGCAAGTTTCGTACAATTATGGTCTGCCTGCAAAAAATATGAGTACCAGCTAGTTGCCAATAAAATTACAGATTTAGAGCTGCAATGGGGACTTTAAAGCTTCTATTTAATCACTAACTTAAGGTCGAATTTCTTTCAATTCCCTTTGAATAAAATGCTGAATCATTTCTCGGTAGATCTTTTCAACCAAATCAGGATTTGTACCTAAATCAATGGCTTTCTGACGTACTTTATTAATCACTTGTTGCACACGCTCAGGTGATTGAACCTCTTCAGCTGTACGCTTAAAACGCACAGCTTGATCAACATAAAACTGACGTGTTGCGATCATCTCAATTAAAGCTTGATCAATCACATCAATTTTTTCACGGACTTGATCAAGCGACTCACATTTTTCTTTCTTCATTTGAATTATCTTCTACCTGTTTGAGTTCTGCATCATTGTCATTTTTATACTTTTGTTCTAACACATTACTCAAGATACTTTCAATCATCCACACACGATATAAGCTATTAAAAACATACTGCTTTCCATCCACTCTCAATTCTAAAACAGGAAAATCAGGCTGATGCTTCTCGGCACATTTCAAATCATTGGTTTTTAATAAATCAACAACATCAATATCCGTTAAATGCTGAATTTCTAAATCTTGTTGTAATCGCTGTAAATGTGGCTTAAAGGCTAAATCTTGACCTTTAGTCCATACAGCCTGCAAAATTTCATATATTGCATCTACACGTTGCTCTTCTGGCACACTATAAAATAAGCGTGCCATATTTAAAGTACCATCCACTGTCGGTCTACAAAATGGCGTAAATTTAACTTCAGTTCGTTTGGACAAACGCGTTGCTAGACTCCAATCAAAAAAGTCCTTTGCATGATAACTAAGCGGATAGACATTCAATTGAATATTATAATAATTGGCCAGTTCTTCTTTAATATAAGCCAACAACAACCAACTGATTGGATCTTCTAAAGCAATATATAAATCTAGCTCAGGATGCATTGCATGAATTTCTGCAAGCTCTTCAGCATCACTGACGATATGTTCACGCCATTCAATATGATCAATCAAGAAAATAGGATTATCAATCAATAATTTCTGTTGTTTTAAACGACGTGTGAGCCGTAATAAATCATCGACTGCATGATACTTACGATCACCGAACTCAAAATAACTTTCTAAAACAGGAACATGTTCAAATCGACGTTCTGGAAAATTTTGTGGCTGTTGATGCTTACTCGCCATCACAAATAAAGTCCGTAACTTGCCATATTGCTGTTGCCACAGCATATGAAACACATCCTCAAGCAAATAAAGGAAGTTTTGACCAGTCAGCGGTGTATTTCTAAGAATTATTTCTGCTTGTTGTAACGCTTCTTGGCTAGGCTGTTCTGGTTTTTCATCGTCATAACTAAAACGATGTTGATGCGCTAAAATTTTGGCATCATTTAAACTATAAATACGCCATTCATCTAGACTCATGCCATTGGGAGGCTCAGCAGCAGTATCAGAAATGATCACTTTTAACGGCTTTAATTCATCACTGAGAATTTCATCTAGCTGTGGCAGTTGTTGTACCGCCAAATAACTATATACATCATCTAAACGCAAATAGATGCTTAAGCCTTGTTCTGTTGATAACACCTTTTGACGAATCGGCTTTTCATAGAACCAACTCGATCGAATTGGATCGAACCAACGGCGTAACAGCGACATGAGATTAGCCCCGAAAATAAACTCTAAACGAGTTCCAGATTTTGATTGAAACTCACTCAAGGATAACATTCATTCAATCTGGATGCTAAAAAAACACGATGGACTTTATACAAAACTAAATTGTCATCTAAAGTTAACTACTCAAAATTTTTCAATTTGATATGGCTTACCTATCAAATCAGCTCATCTTTTTATCTTAACGATAAGCCCAAGTATTCCATGCAGAGCTCAATAATCATGAGATTTAAATGTTAAAAAACACCCATCCATAATGGGTGGGTGTTTTTTAATCTGTTGATTTTTTACAACACCATTCGCAGATTAAAGTTCGCGTACTGCACCTTTCGATGCGCTGGTAGTGTGCATCGCATAGGCCTTTAATGCTTTAGAGACTTTACGTTTACGTTGCTCTTTCGGCTGCCAACCTTGGGCATCCTGTGCTTCACGGCGTGCAGCAATCGTTGCATCATCTACTTTTAAATGAATGGTTCGGTTTGGAATATCAATTTCAATAATATCCCCATCTTCAACCAAACCAATAGCACCGCCTTCCGCAGCTTCAGGCGAAACATGACCAATCGAAAGACCAGATGAACCACCAGAGAAACGACCATCAGTCAGTAAGGCACAGTCTTTACCTAAACCTTTTGATTTTAAGTAACTGGTTGGATAAAGCATTTCTTGCATACCTGGTCCACCACGTGGACCTTCATAGCGAATGACCACTACATCACCAGCTTTAATGCCACCGCCCAAAATACTTTCTACAGCAGCATCTTGGCTTTCAAAGACCCGTGCCGTGCCATTGAATTTAAGGATTGAATCATCTACACCTGCAGTTTTTACAATACAACCTTCTAATGCGATGTTCCCGTAAAGTACAGCTAAGCCACCATCTTGCGAGAATGCATGTTCAGCATTACGGATGACACCAGTTTCACGGTTACCATCTAAAGTTTGATAATAACGGTTTTGTGAGAATGCAGTTTGCGTCGGTACCCCACCTGGTGCTGAACGGAAAAACTCATATACTTCTGCATCTTCAGTGCGGATAATATCCCACTTATCCAAAGCATCTTTCATGGTTTTTTCATGTACGGTGGGCACTGATGTATCCAATAAACCAGCTCGATCCAACTCACCCAAAATTGACATAATCCCACCAGCGCGATGGATATCTTCCATATGTACATCTTGTTTCGCTGGTGCAACTTTACATAATACCGGCACACCACGTGAAAGGCGGTCAATGTCAGTCATAGTGAAATCAACTTCGGCTTCATGTGCAGCTGCTAATAAATGCAATACCGTATTGGTTGAACCACCCATTGAAATATCCAGCGTCATCGCATTTTCAAATGCCGCTTTGGTTGCAATGGAACGTGGCAATACGCTGTAGTCATCTTGTTCATAATGTTGCTTGGCTAATTTAACAATTAACTCGCCAGCTTTTAAGAATAATTTTTTACGATTAGCATGCGTTGCTAAAGTTGAACCATTACCCGGTAAAGACAAACCTAAAGCTTCGGTTAAACAGTTCATTGAGTTTGCTGTGAACATGCCTGAACAAGAACCACAAGTCGGACAAGCAGAGCGTTCGTATTCAGCGACTTCTTCATCAGTAAAGCTATCATCTGCCGCAACAATCATGGCATCCACTAAATCAATAGCTTTTTCATTACCACGAATTTTAATTTTGCCGGCTTCCATCGGCCCACCAGAAACAAATACAACTGGAATGTTCAAACGCATTGCTGCCATCAACATTCCTGGAGTAATTTTGTCACAGTTAGAAATACAGACCATGGCATCCGCACAATGTGCATTCACCATGTATTCTACTGAGTCCGCAATAAGATCTCGTGAAGGAAGCGAATACAACATTCCATCATGACCCATTGCAATGCCATCATCGACTGCAATCGTATTGAATTCTTTGGCAACACCACCTGTTGCTTGAATCTGTTCAGCAACTAACTGACCTAAATCTTTAAGGTGAACGTGCCCCGGTACAAACTGAGTAAATGAGTTGACCACCGCAATAATTGGTTTACCGAAATCTTCATCTTTCATTCCAGTCGCGCGCCATAAGCCACGCGCACCAGCCATATTTCTTCCATGTGTCGATGTTTTTGAACGATAGTCAGGCATTGTGTATTTCCAACAAAGTTTGAGCTTAAAATGAATCTTCTGATTCACTCTGGCTGAATAATACGAATATATAGCGTAAAATCAGTCGAAATATAGGCCCATCATACTACAGCTTACTGTTTAACAGATGACCACAAGCATGGTCTTTTTTTATACGATAAAGGTTATGAGTATTTCGGCTGTCTATATAAAGAAATGAATGTTATTTGATAATATAAACTGATACAGATAAATTAAATACAAAACTTTTCATGAATATTTTTTAAAAATTACATAAATATTTTTTATAATTAAGATGCGATATACAAAAAATCTTTTATTAAAAATAGTGAGTAGATACAATATTTTTTTATTTTTAAATATTGTTCGATTTATGGTTTCCCCTTAAACACGATACCTAGCCGATTCTCAGTTGTTACAGTCAGTTTAAGCTTAAAATATTTATTTAGAATAGTGCTCACTTACTCACTTATATGCTGCTCGACGTCATCTAACTTTTGAACATCGCCTTAAACCAAAACTTCTAAAATCTCCACAGCATTTTTCCTTTTACTGCTTAATTAAAATTAAAAATAATGAGGAAGATCCGTAGATCTTCCTCATCAAGTAGATTAGTCAATTACACCACTGATACCAATACGTACACTTGGATCACCTTGTGACGCAACAGCCACACCACCTGTAACTGACCAACGACCATTATCAGCTGTCTTACGTAGTGTTACACCTACCGCATTTTCACCACTGTGATAAGCAGCGCCCACTGCATAAGTATATTTCCCTGCAATATAAGGTGCACTTTCAAGCGCCATAGCGGCAGCAATACCCGCATTGGCTTTATCTTCTACGCTATCAATACGATGATTGGTTGCACGGAATGCATCATCCAACTTATTGTTGACGTTATTAATCTTACTATTTAAGTTCTGATCAGCTTGATTCAGTGCATCAATTGCACCACCCACATTATTATATTCTTTACTATCGACCTTATAAGCGGGAGCATTGAAGCTACCCGTAATATTGTCATAACCAGCACCACCACCCAGATAACTCACCACAGCCTGGTTTGTTGTATTCAACTGCGAACCATTGATAACATCTGTAGATGTTGCATTAACAGCACCCTTGGCTACACCCGTGATGACACGATTACCATCAGTCCCAGATATATTCACAGTTGTACCACCAGTATCTTTAGCGACAGTAATAACACCTTTGGGGCCATCCACTTGTTTAACTAAACCCATTGAACCACTATCTAATGTAGTTTGGAAATTGGTAAGGTAAGTAGTAGTAATGTCAATTTGACCTTGTAAACTATCTCGAACATCTGCCAGTTGGCCACCATTTACAGCATCTTTGGATCCAGCTGCAATTGCACCATCAGCTAGATTGTGTATACCTGTACCATTATCTCCTCCTGCAAGGGTAATGTTGTTCTTATCTACACTACTATCTGGGTTCTTATTGTATAAAACAGCTTGATCATTCACTTGATTAATATTGGTTTGCACATTAATGATTGCTGAGTCTAGCTGACTTTTATTGACAGCATCTGAACCCACAATACCATTTGCAACATTGGTTATGATTTTATTACCAGCACTAATTCCTCCTGTGGTGACACTAGGCCCGCCGACAATAGTTAAACCAGTACCACCCAATTGAACCACTGAGCCAATCGAGACTCCATTATTGTCGAGTTTACTATTCCCTGTCGTAATACTCGTAGAGATTAGGTCTGGATTAGTCGCTATGGTAAGGACTTTATCTACTTGCGTCAGTTCAATGTTGTTTCCAGCCACAAATTCAAGATCATCTCCTGGTGCTACAGTTGTAGAGCTATTATTTGTTAAAGTTCTAATACCTGTACCTATCTTCGTTGTACTAAATGTCCAACCTCTATTGGCATTAGTTGCATTATCAGCTACTTTCTTTAACTGCTCTTCAGATGCTGCTCGACCGACTGTCGCGAAATCACTGGCTGTAATTGAAGTATTCGACAAACCTACAATCGTATTTTTTGCCTTATCTGTAATAACAGATCCAACTGTGACTTGATCAAAGTTCACTGTTGGTGCAGTTGCAAACGTAATATCATTACCACTTCGTGATATCTGAATATTTGCTCCGTCTTTAAATTGCACGGTATCACTGGATTTAACTGCTGTTGCAGCATCGCCATTCGCTTGAATTTTGAAAGTTTGATTCTGTAAGTTGGTTATATTCTGATTCGTCGTATCTAATTGTCCCTTATTAACAGCATCAGAAAGAGCGACGCCATCAGCAACATTATTAATCACCTGATTACCCGCACTAATCCCTGCACTTGTAAATTTAGAACCACCTGAAATGCTCAAGCCATTGCTATCTAAGCTGCTCGCACCTGTTGCAACACTATCGAATTTCACATTTTTGGCTAGTCGAACATCAATACCATTGGCTGTCGTTACAGTCTTTACATTCTCATTGCTGGCCGCAGCATCTGCTCCTGTAAAACCACCTTTAATATCTAGAACTTGACCTAAATTACGGTGTACATTCGCACCACTATTACCAGCAAAATCTAATCCTTTGCTCGTTAAAGCATTAGTCGTATTCAACGTTGCTGTATTTAAATCTCCAATATTTGCAGCATTGGTTGTAGTCATACCACCACTAGCGACATTGGTAATCGTTTTATTACCTGCATTAATCCCTCCAGTCGTGACACTAGGGCCACCCACAATCGTGAGCCCATTATTATTGAGTTGACTATTGCCCGTCGTAATACTGGTCGATACTAAGTCTGGATTTGTTGCTACTGTAATTGTTTTTCCAGCTTGTGTAAGTGCAATATTATTCCCTGCTATAAATTTTACTTCATCACCAGATCCAACGGCTGTGGAACTATTACCTGATACTGTTCCAGTACCTGTTTTTCCTGTATTAATTTTCCAATTTTGTCCAGAAGAATGAGGGTCATCATCATGCATTCCTGTAGCCATTGCCGCAGGGCTTAAGCTAACCATTAAAAAAATAGTTGCAGTACCAATTATCGCAGTTACTTTAGAAGATTTTGTTTTAGCTTTGGCTAATTCAGATACTGCTATCCATGTCCCTAAAGTCGCATTCCAAATCACTTTATAGATATTGTTCATGTGTTATTCCTTTTAGATATTTAGGTCGCTTTTTTCACCCAAAAACATAAAATTGCTTATTTTTTTAACACCATTATTACAAAGATATATAATTATTATGTGACCTGATTCTCCTTTTTTTATATATACCTCTAGCAGTTATAATAATCACATCGTATTGCGATTTCTATTACTTTTTAATATTTTTTAACAATTATTAATAATTAATCAATTTTTTATTCATTATTATTTAATTTATATAACAAATATAAGATACAATTCACATATTATTTTAATATGTAAATCGCTGTGTCCTTAAAGAATCACCTTTTGGGTATTTTTATTCTCGAGCAGATTCTACAAAAATGACATTCTGATTCTAAAAAGTACGTTTAAAGTTTATTAGCTACAGCATCCTATCTAGAGCTTTGTTATAATTTTAGCTAAGCCATCTATTCGAGCTCAGTCTTTGAAAATCATCTTTGCGGGTACACCTGAATTCGCTGCCACTGCATTAGCGGCACTACTAAACACTGAACATGAAATTGTCGCTGTTTATACTCAGCCAGACCGTAAAGCAGGACGTGGACAAAAATTATCAGCTTCAGCTGTAAAACAACTGGCAATAGAAAATGACTTGCCTGTTTACCAACCTTTACATTTCAAATCTTCAACCGAAGAAGGCTTGATGGCTCAGCAAGAATTGGCGGCATTACATGCAGATGTGATGGTGGTTGCTGCTTATGGTCTAATTTTACCGCAAGTGATTTTAGATACCCCTAAATATGGATGTCTCAATATTCATGGTTCTTTATTACCCCGCTGGCGCGGTGCGGCACCTATTCAACGTGCCATTGCCACAGGTGACACTGAAACAGGCGTAACCATTATGAAAATGGCCGCTGGTTTAGACACTGGCGATATGATGTTTAAAACCATCTGTCCCATTACAGCACAAGATACTTCAGCTACCTTACATGACAAACTTGCAGCTCAGGGAGCAGAAGCAATTTGTACTGTTTTAGCCTCAGAAGAAAAATTACAGCATTATTTAGCGGCACGTGAAGTTCAAAATGAAGCTTTGACGGTATATGCCCATAAATTATCTAAAGCAGAAGCTCAAATCGACTGGACACAAACAGCAGTTGAAATTGACCGTAATATCCGTGCATTTAATCCTTGGCCCGTGGCATTTACACCTCTAGATGAGACACAAAATCTCCGTATTTGGAATTCATCGCTTTCTCAGCATGTCACTTACTCAGCTCAAGCAGGCGAAATTGTGGCAATAGATAAACAAGGTGTTCATGTCGCCTGTGGTGATAAAAATTGTATTTGTATTAACAACTTACAATGGCCAGGTGGTAAAGCACTCAATGCTGTACAAATTGCACAAACTCAAAAACTTACTCTTGGACAAATTTTATAATGAAACAATCTGCACATTACGCCTCAGAGAGAGCGTTAAATTTACGCGCTCAGGTTGTTAAAACTTTATTGGCTGTCCAAAATGGTCAATCACTTGCATCCGTTTTAAATCAACACATGAATATTGTGTCAGATAAAGACCGTGCTTTGTATCATGAATTGGTTTTAGGTTGTTTGCGCCAATGGCATGCGCTAAAGCAAGTTGCACTACCACTCCTTAGCAAACCACTCGATAATGCTGTGGTTGAAACCTGTATTTATGTGGGTTTATATCAACTTTTGTCTACTCGCGTTGCAGCACATGCGGCAATTTCTGAAACTGTTGATGCAGTAAAGCAATTGGGTATGGAAAATTTAAGTGGGGTTGTTAATGCTATTTTACGTCGTGCAACTCGTGAAACTGAACAATTCTATGAAGTGCTTGAAAATGCACACGGCTTACCAAGCTGGTTATATAAACGTTTAAAGAAAGATTGGGGCGATGATTTTGAGGCATTGAGTTATGAACTCAAGCAAGTTGCACCTTTAACCTTACGTGTCAACACTCTACAAGTTAGCCGTGAAGAATATCTAGAAATTTTAGAAGATGAAGACATTGATGCTCACGCTTGTGAAATTTCAGAAGTCGGTATTGTGCTAGATGAAAGTTTACATATTCCAAGTTTACCAGGCTTTGAAGCCGGTGGTTTTTCTGTACAAGATGAACATGCTCAGCTCTGTGCCACATTATTGCCAAACCTTGATGGTAAAATTGTAATTGATGCCTGTGCTGCTCCAGGTGGTAAAACTGCACATATTTTAGAGACCTATCAACCTAGAAAGTTAATAGCTTTAGATCAAGATGAGAAACGCTTAAAACGTATTCATGAGAACTTAGAACGTTTGGCATTAGGCGACCAAAATGTCAGTATTATTACGGCCGATGCAGCGAAATGGACTGCACCTGAACTGGCAGACTGCATTGTTTTAGATGCACCATGTTCAGCGATTGGTGTGATTCGTCGTCATCCAGATATTCGTTTATTACGTCAATCGGGTGATATTGCCAAAACCGTCGAGCTACAAAAACGAATTTTGGAAAATATGTGGCAACAACTTAAAGTCGGTGGCACCTTGCTCTATGTTACTTGCTCTATTTTAAAAGTTGAAAATGAACAGCAAATGCTGAATTTCTTTGCAACACATGCAGATGCCAAAGAAATTAAAATTGAAGCAGATTGGGGTATTGAACAAGCACATGGTCGCCAACTGTTACCGAAAATCGGTCATGGTGATGGCTTTTATTATTGCCGAATCGAAAAAATTGCCTAAAATAGATCAATACAAAAATAAAAAAGGTGGCTTTTAAGCCACCTTTTTTATTACTTTAATTTAATCATCCAAGTTTTCAGGATGTCTAACCAAATGTAGAATTGCCAAGAGCAAACCGCCCCACAATAACAACATCGAAATAATCATAATCACAATTGCAGAAGTATTCATAAAGTTAGTCTCCTATCGATCGTGAATCTTAGACATCAACAATGCACCCAATGCGCAGAAGATGATACTGCCCCAACCAAAACAAAACAGCAGACTATTGGAATAATCACCATAACCTGTCTGAATAAGTGAATTTAATGCTAGTAAAAGTGTTGATAATAAAACCACAGGCGTCACAATCGTTAATGTGAATTCCCATGTTTTACCCAACTGAATAGTCGAAATATGGTTAATATGAGTTTCAAGCTCCGTCATTAAACGACGCTTAAACCAAGACACCATAATAATTGAAATTAAAGCACCCGAAACAATACCTAAGTTATTGATAAAGTGATCAATAATATCGACTAATTTAACCGCATTTTTGGTTGAAAATAGGAAAATTGAAACAAGCCCTGTCGCTCCACCAATAATGGTTACGGCCTTAGTACGCCCCCACTTCAATTTGTCTTGTAATGCTGCAATCGGCACTTCAAGGATACTCACCATTGAGGTGATTCCTGCGACAAATAACGAGCCAAAGAACAAAATTCCAAAAAAGTCTGCCCCTGCACCGAGGCTTGAAATGAGTTTAGGGAAGGCAATAAAAGCTAAACCAATACCTCCACTCACCACTTCATCAACAGGTTTTCCAGCAGCGTGTGCCATAAAGCCAAGTGCAGCAAATACTCCAATACCCGCTAAAAGCTCAAAAGATGAATTAGCAAAACCAACAATTAGGCCTGAGCCCGTTAAATTGGTTTTTGGTTTCAAATAAGATGAATAAGTCACCATGATTCCAAAACCAACAGATAGACTAAAGAAGATATGGCCATACGCTGCTAGCCAAATTTTATAATCCATCATCTTTGACCAATCAGGTGTAAAGAAGGCATTCAAACCTTCTGTTGCACCTGGTAAGCGTACTGCCTGAATGACTAGAATGGTAAACAGTACCACCAGTAAAGGCATAAAAATTCGATTAGAAAGTTCTACCCCTTTTTTCACACCACCATACAGAATAGCCATCACGCCAGCCCAAACAGCAATTAATGGCCAAAATAAATGGCTGACAAAACTCATATCAAAAGTTTTAGCTTCGCTCGTTTGTAGAAAAGTTTTAAAGAAGAAACTTTCAGGATCTGAACCCCACATCTGTCCCATAGAAAAGTAAATATAGCTTCCAGCCCAAGTCAATACACCTGCATAATACAAAGCAATGATGATACAAACACAGACTTGCCACCAACCTAAGGTTTCTGCGGGCTTCCACAATTTTTTATAGGCTTTTGGCGGTGCACCCGAACTGCGGTGTCCTACAGCATAATCTAAAAACAACAAAGGTAAACCTGCTGTTAATAATGCGATGAGATAGGGAATTAAAAATGCCCCACCACCATTTTCATAAGCAACGTATGGAAACCGCCAAATATTTCCTAAGCCAACAGCAGAACCAACTGCTGCAATAATAAAGCCTGATCGTGCTGACCAGTGTTCACGAGTTTCTGTCATAACACACCTAATACTATAGGCATCTTTCAGTGCTGCTTATTTTGATTGTGATATCACATGCAAAGAAAGAACCAAAAAAATATTGTTGTTTGAATAAGACTGCGCCTTATGAGCACTTTGTTCTAATTACAAACCAGCAAAAACAACCATTTCTTGCTTAAAGAAAATGATTCAAAAATTACTGTTGAATGACGCAACAATACCTGTTTTCCTTCATTTTTTCTGTAATTTAGGCACTGAATCTTCACTTATTTCTTGTTATTTATCTCTTTTCGTTGTTTTTTTATCCGCTTATTTATTAATTAGCTTTAAATCACATTTAAACTGTACTTATCTGAGTGACTTATTTTAAAACAGCCGGCAAACGATAATGCCCAATAACTTTATATTCATGCAGAATATCATTTTCACGGGTTCCATAACCTATGTTATGAATCACCAATGCAGTTTTTGACAACAGGGTCAATTGATTCGAAATTATACCAATGTGCACCAAACCATTGCCCAGATCCCATGTGACAATATCACCTGGTAAATACTGCTTCTCCTGAATTGTATAGCCCTGACGTTTTAAATAGGTCATGATATTCGGAACTCGCCGATGATCAATATTCCGATCTGTACTTTTTAAGCCCCATTTTTGTGGATACTGCTTAAAGTTCTTCTGCATATCCTCATGCATACGTTGCTGCAAATCGATACCCTGATGGCGTAAAGCTCGTATAATTACATCAGTACATACACCTTTCAAGATAGGCACATCACCCATCGGATATTTTAACGCAGTATAAGCTGGGTCATAATATAAGGTCCGACCAATCTGCGAACGGGCATCATCAACCAGTTTTTTTGCTTCAAATGCGAAACTACTTAAACTACAAAAAGCTAAACTTAAGATAAGAATGGACTGAAATAATGCCTTTTTCATTGTTCTTATTCTCGATATCAATAACCAAAATCTAAGCAAGCAACTTAACTCTCTTCTAATATGACTTATTGTTTAATTACAAGCAACCATTCTTACTCTATATCCAAACTGCCAATTCGGTGCCTATTCCTTAAGCCTAAATCTTTTATACAATCAAAATGATATATATTCTAATTAGGAAGCTAGAATCTCATAGTTTAAAACTCCACCCATATGGAAATGATTATATCTATATAATATCTAGTTTAGATTTTAAGTATAGACCCTTATAAAATAGCTTTTAATCATAGCTATACTTTTATACAGTCTTCATCCTTCTCTAACATTATCTTTTTAAATACAGCTACATTTGAATAAATCGTAAAACACTCATTACCTCTTTCACGTATGACTACTCACTTTTCAATATTCTAATAATGCAAATTTTTATAAATCCCTATATCATGCCCTTCAGTTTTAACCGTCATAAAATATATTTAAGTAAGAAAATAATGGAATGAATTAATCATTTCGTCTTGTTGAGGGAAATATGAAATTTTATAAATTGCCACTTTGTGTTGTAGCACTCGGACTAAGCTCATTTGCTCAAGCAGATTTTATTGGTCTAAAAGGTGATATTAGCTATTGGAATATTGATGGAAACTCTAATATCAATAAAAAATATCAAGCAGATCAAGATATTGATCGTGATGGAACTGTACAACTTTCTGTTGCCTTTGAACATCCTGTGCCAATCATTCCAAATATTAAAGCAAAATATACAAAATTAAATTTAGAAACTAAAGCAAATACTTTAGGCTTAGATAAAACTGAAATTAATTTAGATCATACTGATTTGATTTTTTATTATGAAATTTTAGACAATGTGGTTAAAGCAGACATTGGTGTTGGTGCAACACGCTTGAATGGTAATACAAAACAATTCGGCCAAAATGTCAACATTGATGAGTATTCACCAATTATCTATGCTGAAGCAGGTGCCAAACTTCCATTTACAGGGCTAAGTGCTAAAGCAGAAGCGACGTATACTAATATCAATGATGTAAAAATTACCGATGCGCAAGCAGAAATTCAATATAACTTTGTTCAAAGTTTATTCTTAGATTTGGGTGCAAAAGTAGGTTATCGTGTCCTTAATATTGAATTAAATGATCTCAATAAACGTGACATGAAATTCGATTTTAAAGGCCCCTATATTGGTTTAGATGCTCACTTCTAAGCTTTAAAGATGCATAAAATCAAACAGATCTTCGCTTAAAATGTTGATCTGTTTTTTATTATCGATCACTCAAATAATAAAAATTACACTACTAATCATAAAAAACTAACTACCCTCTCTAACTTAAAAAGTGATCATCAGTTTAAGCATGAGGAAGTAAGCTAGAGCGTTAATTTACCTTTAATCTCTAAATACACAGCACCAGTACCGCTCATTTTCTTAATTCATTAACTTCCGCGCATAAAAAAACACCCCTTACATTGTAAGGGGTGTTTTTAGGAATAATGAGCTGGCGATGACTTACTCTCACATGGGTAACCCCACACTACCATCAGCGCTAAGAGGTTTCACTTCTGAGTTCGGGAAGGGATCAGGTGGTTCACTCTTGCTATTGTCGCCAGCACAACTGTTTATGATTACTCGCTATGGTCTTAATTACGTTGCTTACGCTTCGTTGTGCCTAGCTTTGGTCAAAAGAGTTATTAACAGAAATATTTGAGTTGAAGTTTAAGGTCTAGCGAGCACTAAATCAAGCATTTTGCAAGAATCAGATGAAGTTATACAACTGTTTGGGTGTTGTATAGTCAAGCCTCACGAGCAATTAGTATTGGTCAGCTTCATGCGTCACCGCACTTCCACATCCAACCTATCAACGTCGTAGTCTTCAACGGCTCTTTAGAGGACATAAAGTCCTTGGGAAATCTAATCTTGAGGTAGGCTTCCCGCTTAGATGCTTTCAGCGGTTATCCCTTCCGAACATAGCTACCCGGCGATGCGACTGGCGTCACAACCGGTACACCAGAGGTTCGTCCACTCTGGTCCTCTCGTACTAGGAGCAGATCCTCTCAAATTTCCAACGCCCACGGTAGATAGGGACCGAACTGTCTCACGACGTTCTAAACCCAGCTCGCGTACCTCTTTAAATGGCGAACAGCCATACCCTTGGGACCTGCTTCAGCCCCAGGATGAGATGAGCCGACATCGAGGTGCCAAACACCGCCGTCGATATGAACTCTTGGGCGGTATCAGCCTGTTATCCCCAGAGTACCTTTTATCCGTTGAGCGATGGCCCTTCCATACAGAACCACCGGATCACTAAGACCTACTTTCGTACCTGCTCGACTTGTGGGTCTCGCAGTTAAGCGCGCTTTTGCCTTTATACTCTACGCGTGATTTCCGACCACGCTGAGCGCACCTTCGTACTCCTCCGTTACTCTTTAGGAGGAGACCGCCCCAGTCAAACTACCCACCAGACATGGTCCTCGCTCCAGATAATGGAGCAGAGTTAGAACCTCAATATTACCAGGGTGGTATTTCAAGATTGGCTCCATGGCAACTAGCGTCACCACTTCAAAGCCTCCCACCTATCCTACACAAGTAAGATCAAAGTTCAATGTCAAGCTGCAGTAAAGGTTCACGGGGTCTTTCCGTCTAGCCGCGGGTACACCGCATCTTCACGGCGAATTCGATTTCACTGAGTCTCTGCTGGAGACAGCGCCCCCATCATTATGCCATTCGTGCAGGTCGGAACTTACCCGACAAGGAATTTCGCTACCTTAGGACCGTTATAGTTACGGCCGCCGTTTACTGGGGCTTCGATCAAGAGCTTCGCTTACGCTAACCCCATCAATTAACCTTCCAGCACCGGGCAGGCATCACACCCTATACGTCCACTTTCGTGTTTGCAGAGTGCTATGTTTTTAATAAACAGTTGCAGGGGCCTGGTTTCTGTGGCTGTCAACCGCTCAGGAAGTAAATTCCATCACCGTCGACAGCGTACCTTCTCCCGAAGTTACGGTACCATTTTGCCTAGTTCCTTCAGCAGAGTTCTCTCAAGCGCTTTGGTCTACTCGACCTGACCACCTGTGTCGGTTTCGGGTACGATTCCTGTGTAACTGAAGCTTAGAGACTTTTCCTGGAAGCATGGTATCAGCCACTTCGCTAGTAAACTAGCTTGCTATCAGTTCTCAGCATAGAGTACCCCGGATTTGCCTAAGATACATGCCTACAACCTTTCACCTGGACAACCAACGCCAGGCTGACTTAACCTTCTCCGTCCTCTCATCGCATTACACAGAAGTATTGGAATATTAACCAATTTCCCATCGACTACGCCTCTCGGCCTCGCCTTAGGGGTCGACTCACCCAGCCCCGATTAACGTTGGACTGGAACCCTTGGTCTTTCAGCGTGCGAGTTTTTCACTCGCATTGTCGTTACTCACGTCAGCATTCGCACTTCTGATACCTCCAGCAGACTTCTCAATCCACCTTCATCGGCTTACAGAACGCTCCCCTACCACGTGCAATAAATTGCACATCCGCAGCTTCGGCATATAGTTTTAGCCCCGTTACATCTTCCGCGCAGGCCGACTCGACTAGTGAGCTATTACGCTTTCTTTAAAGGATGGCTGCTTCTAAGCCAACCTCCTAGCTGTCTATGCCTTCCCACATCGTTTCCCACTTAACTATAATTTTGGGGCCTTAGCTGGCGGTCTGGATTGTTTTCCTCTTGACTACGGACGTTAGCACCCGCAGTCTGTCTCCCGGATAGTACTCATTGGTATTCGGAGTTTGCATCGGTTTGGTAAGTCGGGATGACCCCCTAGCCGAAACAGTGCTCTACCCCCAATGGTATTCGTCCGAGGCGCTACCTAAATAGCTTTCGGGGAGAACCAGCTATCACCGAGTTTGATTAGCCTTTCACCCCTATCCACAAGTCATCCCCCGGCTTTTCAACGACGGTGGGTTCGGTCCTCCAGTTAGTGTTACCCAACCTTCAACCTGCTCATGGATAGATCACCCGGTTTCGGGTCTACACCCAGCAACTGAACGCCCTATTAAGACTCGATTTCTCTACGGCTCCCCTATACGGTTAACCTTGCTACTGAATGTAAGTCGCTGACCCATTATACAAAAGGTACGCAGTCACCGGACACAATGCCGGCTCCCACTGCTTGTATGCATGCGGTTTCAGGATCTATTTCACTCCCCTCACAGGGGTTCTTTTCGCCTTTCCCTCACGGTACTGGTTCACTATCGGTCAGTCAGGAGTATTTAGCCTTGGAGGATGGTCCCCCCATATTCAGACAAGGTTTCACGTGCCCCGCCCTACTCGTCATCATTATGTGTGCCCTTTCGTGTACGGGACTATCACCCTCTACGGTAGCACTTCCCAGAGCTTTCCGCTAAAACACACATAACTTAATGGGCTGGTCCCCGTTCGCTCGCCGCTACTAAGGGAATCTCAATTGATTTCTTTTCCTAAGGGTACTGAGATGTTTCACTTCCCCTCGTTCGCCTCGCATGACTATGTATTCATCATGCGATACCTACCTTATGGTAAGTGGGTTTCCCCATTCAGAAATCTCCGGATCACAGGATATTTGCCGCCTCCCCGGAGCTTATCGCAGGCTATTACGTCTTTCATCGCCTCTGACTGCCTAGGCATCCACCACATGCACTTAATTACTTGACTATACAACCCCAAACAGTCGTTAGCATCTACAAGCGATGCAACAACAGGCTTTCGCCACACAGTTCAAAGTATTGTGAATTTAATCACCATACAGCTTCAATCTAATTCGTTTTCCAAAACGCTTGATTCAGTGTAATCGCTAGTTCTCAGTTCGTCATATCCAATTAATCATTTCACTTGCGTGTAACAATTAAATGTTTAATTCGTTCTGAGCCTTAAACAATTTATTTCAACTCAAATATAATCTGTTAATGATTTGTCTTGCCTTCGTCAGGTCAAGATACTGTGATAAATCACAGAATTTAATAAACATTTATATAAACACCTAAGTGCTTATCTTATTCATTAAATTCTGTAATCACCTAGCTATATATATGGTGGAGACTAACGGAGTCGAACCGTTGACCTCCTGCGTGCAAAGCAGGCGCTCTACCAACTAAGCTAAGTCCCCAGCTATCGTAAGAATGATTTATCTGTTTGTCTACTTACTCAAGCTCAATGAATTTCTTCATCAATCTTTCGTTCGTTAGATTGGTGGGTCTGACAAGATTTGAACTTGTGACCCCACGCTTATCAAGCGTGTGCTCTAACCAACTGAGCTACAGACCCTCAGATATATCTTTATGAAGAACAACTTGTTGTGGATTCTTACCGACTGTCAATCTTTCGTTAAGGAGGTGATCCAGCCGCAGGTTCCCCTACGGCTACCTTGTTACGACTTCACCCCAGTCGTCGGCCACACCGTGGTAAGCGTCCTCCTTGCGGTTAGACTACCTACTTCTGGTGCAACAAACTCCCATGGTGTGACGGGCGGTGTGTACAAGGCCCGGGAACGTATTCACCGCGGCATTCTGATCCGCGATTACTAGCGATTCCGACTTCATGGAGTCGAGTTGCAGACTCCAATCCGGACTACGATCGGCTTTTTGAGATTAGCATCCTATCGCTAGGTAGCAACCCTTTGTACCGACCATTGTAGCACGTGTGTAGCCCTGGTCGTAAGGGCCATGATGACTTGACGTCGTCCCCGCCTTCCTCCAGTTTGTCACTGGCAGTATCCTTAAAGTTCCCGACATTACTCGCTGGCAAATAAGGAAAAGGGTTGCGCTCGTTGCGGGACTTAACCCAACATCTCACGACACGAGCTGACGACAGCCATGCAGCACCTGTATGTAAGCTCCCGAAGGCACCAATCCATCTCTGGAAAGTTCTTACTATGTCAAGACCAGGTAAGGTTCTTCGCGTTGCATCGAATTAAACCACATGCTCCACCGCTTGTGCGGGCCCCCGTCAATTCATTTGAGTTTTAGTCTTGCGACCGTACTCCCCAGGCGGTCTACTTATCGCGTTAGCTGCGCCACTAAAGTCTCAAAGACCCCAACGGCTAGTAGACATCGTTTACGGCATGGACTACCAGGGTATCTAATCCTGTTTGCTCCCCATGCTTTCGTACCTCAGTGTCAGTATTAGGCCAGATGGCTGCCTTCGCCATCGGTATTCCTCCAGATCTCTACGCATTTCACCGCTACACCTGGAATTCTACCATCCTCTCCCATACTCTAGTCTCTCAGTATCGAATGCAATTCCTAAGTTAAGCTCAGGGATTTCACATCCGACTTAAAAGACCACCTACGTACCCTTTACGCCCAGTAAATCCGATTAACGCTTGCACCCTCTGTATTACCGCGGCTGCTGGCACAGAGTTAGCCGGTGCTTATTCTGCGAGTAACGTCCACTCACCTAGAGTATTAATCTAGGGAGCCTCCTCCTCGCTTAAAGTGCTTTACAACCAAAAGGCCTTCTTCACACACGCGGCATGGCTGGATCAGGGTTTCCCCCATTGTCCAATATTCCCCACTGCTGCCTCCCGTAGGAGTCTGGGCCGTGTCTCAGTCCCAGTGTGACGGATCATCCTCTCAGACCCGTTACAGATCGTCGCCTTGGTAGGCCTTTACCCCACCAACTAGCTAATCTGACTTAGGCTCATCTATTAGCGCAAGGTCCGAAGATCCCCTGCTTTCCCCCGTAGGGCGTATGCGGTATTAGCATTCCTTTCGAAATGTTGTCCCCCACTAATAGGCAGATTCCTAAGTATTACTCACCCGTCCGCCGCTAAATTCAGTAGCAAGCTACTTTCATCCGCTCGACTTGCATGTGTTAAGCCTGCCGCCAGCGTTCAATCTGAGCCATGATCAAACTCTTCAGTTTAAAATCAGTAGTAGCTTAAAGGCTACCAATCTTGGCTCATCAATTTTCTGACAAATATTTCTCAAATAAACTTCGAGTAATTTCTACCATCAATCAATGAAAATAATTTCGATCGATCAACCAGTAAAAATCCACACAAGTTGTTCTTCATAAGCTCTTAATGATCTTCTTGCTGATTCGTCATCAGCAAGCTAGGTCGGCTATACTACCCTCTTTCGAGAGAAAGTCAACTGGTTTTGTTTAACTTATTTTCTAATAAATCATTTTTTAATCAAACTTTAAAATCTCATTCAGAAATCTTAACAACTCAATCAACTTATTGATTTATCAGAGGTTTTGTTTAACATCACCGCCGATGGATACGCATTATAGGGGAAAAAATTTCCTACGCAACCCCTTTCTTTAATTAATTTATTCAAATGGTGGTTTTTTCTACCATGATGTAGATAAGTAATTGTTTATTACTGAAAATATATTTATAAATTATTCTTAACTAAACTACCTTGTTCTAAGTAACTCAGGATCATAGTCGATAATTCACTCTTAAGCTGTTGTTCTGAAATAAGAAAGTTGTTGTTACTCACATACTGCATCATTGTAAACAAAGTACTATTAATAATCACAAATGATTTATGTTTAAGAATTTCAAAGTTCCAATCTGAATAAAACCGATTAAAGACATACATTCCCACTTCAAAAAAGTGCTTCTCCAAGATTTGAGCAGCTTCAGAATTGTTATAGCCATGCCAATGTTTCAGAATTTCAATAAAGAAACCATCATCTGCTTTCATCATGTCAAATCCAAATTGAATACTGAAGGAAATGATTTCCTGAATGTTAAAACTTTGTTGGCTAATCGCAATTTGCTTCAATGCCAAACCTAGACTTTCACTTTTACGGCGTAACAGCTCTTCAATAATCTCTTCTTTATTTTCAAAATACTGATAGATAGAACCAACACTAACCCCCGATTTTTCTGCAATTTTTGGCGTTGTTACTTGTAATAAACCATATTCAACAATACACAGCTGAGTTGCTTCCAAAATATTATTCACAATCACCATGGCACGTTGTTGTTGTGGTTTCTTTCTCATACTCGTCTCACAGTTAAATGCGAATTGAATGCGAATAAATATTCATATTAAGATTTGATTAAACATTAATCAGGACTAACCCTAAATGTCAACTCTTATTGCACTAAAACGCTTAGCGCCTTTTGAAAAAATGCTAAACCGTAATTGGAAGACACAAATCCTAAATTATTTAACAGATCAAAGGTTCGAACCCAGCTATTTAGACTACCGATCACTGCATCAGGGATTACTGACAGGCGATGTGCCAATGGATAAGCTGCTGATTTGGATCTTGCAAAATCCTAAGCAGCATCGTCAATATTTTACAACGGCGTTGTATGAAGGTTTAGATCAACTGCCGCATGACATACCTGAATTAAATGAATTCTTTAAATTAGTTGAAACACCACCTGCGTGGTTCGATTCAGAAAAAATGAGTGATGCTTTAAATTTTATTTATCGGCTTGGTTTTAATAGTGGGTTTATTCTGCGTGATTTGGCTTTAATGATGGGCTATTTGTATCCTGGCTTAAATCAACCTTTGGTTTTAACAGGTGCTTTAAATAAAAATCCAGCTAAACGCCTTGCTGAAACAACCAAGTGGTGGATGGATATTACTGAACCACATGCTTTTAACCGCTTTAACCCTGGCTTTACCTCAACTATTTATGTTCGCTTTATTCATGCCTTAGTGCGTCACCAACTCAATAAGTCAGAAAAATGGGATACTGAAACCTGGGGCTTACCCATTAATCAATATGACCAAGCCATGACCAATATTGCATTTAGTGGAGTGCTGTTACTAGGTGTTCGTGCCTTAGGCATTTTTCCAAATAAACGTGAAGTCGATTGCTTTTTGCATTTTTGGAAGTATACCGGTTGGTTAATGGGGATCGATGAGAAATGGCTGATTGATAAAGAGTCTGAAGGCTGGAAGTTTTTATATTGGCTGCCGTTTACCCACCCTAAACCCGATGCAACCAGTAAATCTTTGGGTTCAAGCTTGTCTAAAGAACCTTTTCAAAGACAGTATAAATATTTGCGTCCTTTGCAACAAAAACTGGCTTATCACCGACATTTAGAAATTACTCAGTTTTTTCTGGGTCGTAAGAAAATGCAAGCATTGGGTTTAAAGCATCATTCTGCGGCATGGTTTGCTTATTATTTAATTGCTCGAAATGCTGTGCTACACACCAGTGCTCGACGTTTTAAAAAAATTGATACATTTTTACTGCAACATGGTCGTCATATACAAAAGCATGCCTTAGATTTATATGCAGAAGATGGAAAGCAGCTTGCCAGCATGCATCAATAAGAGGTCATAAAATGAAAAGAGGAAGCTTAAAAGCTCCCCCTTTATTATTCAATTGCTGCTATTCATGCTGTACATGCATAGACTCATCCATCGGCTTGTGTGGTATATCTATTTGGCCCGATATCGGTTGTTTCGTCATCACTGGTCCTGACTTAAATACATTCTGCTGTGTATAAGTTTGTTTATGACTAGGCATATACTCAGGATCATTACTTATTGCCAAATAAAAGAACAACATAAAGATAAAACTTAAAATACAGGCAATGATCAATGATTTCCATCCCCAGCCTGACTGTTCAGGGGATAACTTTTCTGTAAACGTAGTCATATAACTCTCCAAAACAATAAAAATAGGATTAAAACTTCATACTGATACGTGCCCAATAATTACGACCCGCATTATTAAACTGCTCAGTACTGGCAAAACCAAAACCTGAACTACCTGCTTTATTCAGATGTTCGGTATAGGTTTTATCTAAAACGTTATCAATCCCCACCGCGACATCAACATCTTTCACAATATGATAAGAAGCATTCAACGCCAGTGTTGCAAATCCCTTACTTTCACTCATGTCATACCCCACGATATTACCTTGATTGAGGCTAATGCGATCTTGCTTGGCAACCACACGCCACAACATACCTAAAGTATATTTATCCTGTACATAACGAAGATTAAAGCGTCCTTCTAAAGGTGCAATTTGAGGTAAAGCTTTCTGATCTGTCGTATTTTCACCCCATGCGTATGCAGCACTGACATCCGCCTGAATTGCATCGCTCAATTGATAGCCGATACCCACCTCTGCTCCAGCAATGGTAGCATCGACATTTTTAGCGCCAGCACTAAAAGAAGAACCATGATCATGCCCCCCCATACCAGCCATTGAATGATTGTGATAACTCATTAAAATATAGTCATTAATCAAACCTGCATAGGCAGATACCCATGAGTTAAATGCACCATATTGATGTTGATACCCAAGATCTAGCTGCAATGTTTTTTCATTATTTAAATCATTAAATGTTGGTTTAGCCATCCCCGTATTGCCATGTGCAGTACTAAAAAGCTCCCAGTAATCTGGTACGCGCTCGACATAACCCAAACCAATATAGCTTTTGGCATTATATTCAGGATATTGGTTCTCTAGACGGATAAAAGCACTCGGTAATGTTTCTTTACGATCATCATTCAATTTAAGTGCATCAATTTTGACTTGATCAAGTCGTGCACCTGTCACCAGTTTTGAGTTTTCACTAAACTGATATCCAAGCTCACCAAATGCACCATAAGACTGAAACTTCATATTGGTGGTGAGAGGCATATTCATCATCATAGATTTCATGCTGCCAGCATGACGATTCTGCTGTGAATCAATCCCAGTGACTAAATCAATTTTATTCCATTCTGATGTCATCGCCAGACGTGAATTCAGAGTCCGACGTGTCACTTGCATTTCTGAAGGATTTGGCATCAGCATGGTATGTGCGCCATGTGTCATCTTCATCATTGGTGGGGTACGTAATCTAAAGTTATCCATCACATGATCGTTATAGCTATAGTTCACCTGCCCTTCGACTTTCTTAATTACCTCAGTCAAATTTTTCTTTTCAAAACGCAGCCCCAAACTTTCACGAGCAAACTGTGAACCATCCATGTCACGACCTGCATATAATGCTTCGCCGTCCGACTTACCACCTGTGAGTTCTAACCAAGTATCCTCATTCGGTGTCCACCCCAATGCAAGATCCGCATTCCAACGCTCCCACGCTGAAGGAACTGTATGGCCATCACCATCCTTATAGCTGTTAGATTCAGATCGATTGGCATTTAAACGGGCATATTTTTTCTCATCACCCACGGTGGCTTCAACATTATGATCCAAGCGCCCAAAAGAACCCATCAAAACACTGGCTTGACCTTGATATGACTTTTCAGTATTTAACTCTGGTTTTTTTCGCTCAAAAATAACCGTTGCTGCGGAACCAGTATTGGCATATTGAACCGTTTGTGGCCCTTTAATCACAGAAATTTGATCATAACTTTCAGGCTGAATATAGGATGTTGGTGCATCCATTCTTGCTGGACACGCACCTAGGTTTTCAGAACCATCGGTTAATATTTTAATTCGTGAACCAAACATACCGCGAAAAGTCACATCCGCATTGGTTCCACCATTTTTGATGGCATTAAAACCAGGAATACTTTGTAAATAATCTGCACCATCGCTTGCTGGAATTGGTTGAATGGGCTGTTTAGGATCTGCATGGATAATCAAGCCATTCGTATCATTGGCTAATTGTGCAGTCACAACAATGGGAGCAAGTTGAGTGGCCATTGGTTGAACATTTGCAAATGCTACGCTTGAATAACACGCAACAGAAATCGCAGCGGCAAGTGGCTGTAAAAAGAATTTAGGCTGAGCCATTTTCGTCTCTCTTAAATCATAAATAAAACAAGGCTGGAGTCAGTAAAGACCCAAAGAAAAAAGTTTTGATTTATGTAAAGAGAGGTGGCGCTCGCCCCTGAGGGATGAGATATAAGCGTTGCAGAACAAAATAAACATGTCGGAATGCTTTTTGAAATGCAATGAGTCGGACTTGAATACGATCTAAAACCACTTTGATTTCTAAATCAGGCGGTAACACCAAGTTGCCATAAACAGTACAGTATTGGCATTGATGATTCAGATCATGATGATCATGCCCAGATGGGGATTTCTCGATTACTATTTTTTGAGCAGAATGTTGCTCATGTGAGCTATGCGCATGATGAGAAGTGTGCTGAGATTTTTCGTAGAACTGACTTTGGATTAAAAGTTGAGAAATGGTTTCACAGACCGGAGCAATTTGATATTGCGTCGGAAGCAAAGGCTGTAAAAATACAGCGATCTGTAAAAATACTGCGGCAAAACCAAGCAGCAACCCACTTCGTAATAACAACACGTTCCTCTCAACATTTCTCTAAGCCAAGTATAACAAAGCCCAATCGGAATTGGGCTAAATTAAGTTATTGTTTTTAACTTGTTAAAAACTTAACGCTTAACTGCAACTTGCTCTTTTTGACGTTGACGTACTACTTTTTCAACTTTTTCACGTGCACGCTGGCGTTTTAATGGTGATAAATAATCCACAAAAAGTTTGCCATTTAAGTGATCCATTTCATGTTGAATACATACAGCAAGAAGTCCGTCCGCTTCTTGTTCAAAAGCTTTACCATCTAAGCCAATTGCATGAATTTTTACACGTGACGGACGATCAACTTTATCGTATATTTGGGGAACAGATAAACAACCTTCTTCATAAGACAAGGTTTCATCTGTAAGAAATGTAACTTTGGGGTTAATGAATACCATCGGTTGATTTTTATCTTCAGATAAGTCCATGACGATAAGCTGAATATGACGATCTACTTGTGTCGCTGCCAGACCAATCCCTGGTGCTTCATACATGGTTTCAAACATGTCTGCTGCAAGCTGACGAATTTCATCCGTCACTTCATCGACAGGTTTTGCAATGGTACGCAAACGGGGATCAGGAAAACTTAAAATAGGTAATAAGGCCATACTGTATCCTCACTGGCTATGCCATTGATCTTAAAACTAAATGAGCTTGTGCTTCATTAAAAAAATATGTGTAATATGCGCATTATAACGCAAATAGATACATAATTTTAGGAATTATGATAATGAAAAAGGTTTTCAACGGCATAGCAAACTTTAATGCCACGGGGTTTAAACAACAGTTTTTAGCACTCGCAATTTGTCTCAGTGCGAGCGTTGCTTATATTGATGTCGCACAAGCAGCGAGTCCGAATCAGAATCCTCCAGCGCTTAAAGCCAGTGCTCCGAATGTTTACGTGGTAAAACGTGGTGATACACTATGGGGTATTGCTGGAAAATTTCTAAGTAAACCATGGCTTTGGCCTAAAATTTGGGCAAGTAATCCACAGGTTAAAAATCCACATTGGATTTATCCAGGGGATAAACTATTACTTTGCACACTCAATGGCCGACCTTTAGTTGGAGTCGATCAAGGAGATGGTTGTGATGGCGTGATTCGTCGTCATCAAGGTGGCACTTCATTAAAACCGCAAATTCGAATTGAAGTACTAGAAAGTAGTATTCCAGTTATTCCATTGGCTGATATCAAGCCATGGTTAGAACATAGCATTATTGTAGCACCCGAATCTTTAACCAATATTCCTTATATTGTAGGTGCTGCAGATAATCGTGTGATTACAGGTGCAGGACAAACAGTATATGCACGTGGCAATGGTCTTGTAATTGGACAACGCTATGGCGTCTACCGTCAATCAGAACCCTATATGCTTCTTGGTGCAGATGGTAAAAAACATAATGCAGGCGTTGAACTGACCGAAGTTGCCTCTGGCCTTGCCGTTGGCAGTGAAAATGATGTCACAACTGTAGAACTGACCCAAAGTTATAATGCTGAAGTCCGCCGTAGTGATTATGTTTTGCCGCAATATAATGACCAATTACCAAGCTTGTTCTATCCAACAGCTGCAAATGAAGTCACTGCTGGCGGTAAAATTATTCGTGTGCAAGGCTCTATTGGTGCAGCGGCAGCAAATAGCGTCGTCACGGTTGACCGTGGTAGTTTACAAGGTGCAAAAGTCGGACAAGTCTTTAGTGTTTATCAGCAAGGTGAAACGGTTAAAGATCCTAAAACCAAAGAAATGATCAAGTTACCAAGCCAACGTGTAGGTACGCTCATGTTGTTTAAAACCTTTGACCAATTAAGCTATGGTTATATTCTAGATAGTTCATTACCGATTAAACTCGGTGCTGAAATTCAATCTCCAACAACCTCTAATGACTAAATAATTAGGTAGACTGGAATGTTGAATTCGATATCTGATGTGCACTTAAACAGCATTAAATTATGGTATTTAGTTCAACATTCACTTTCGACCTACCGCAAACTGGCACAATTTTTTGGCTCAATTGAAAATGCGATGACTGCTGCGAATTTACAGCGGTGGTCAGAGCTCAATATTCATCACAATCATATTCAACGGGCTCAGGACTTTTTAACCACGCCATCACAGTCAGCATTTGAGCAATGTCTTAAAAAAATCCAAATAAATACTGATTTTATACTGCTGGAATCTGAACCGCATTATCCACAACAACTCCTCCCCTATTCAGATCGTCCACCCATTTTATTTGGCAAAGGTGCCTTCCAAAATTTAAGCCAACCACAAATTGCCATTGTCGGCAGTCGTAAACCGAGTCCACATGGTAAACAAGTCGCTTATGATTTTGCTTATTATCTAAGTGAAAAAGGATTTTTTATTACCAGCGGTTTAGCTCAAGGCATAGATACTGCGGCACATTTAGGTGGACTGAAACATCATCGAACTATTGCTGTTATTGGCACTGGACTTGACCAAATTTATCCAGCTCAGAACCATAACTTACAAGATCAGATTCTACTTAACTCAGGTACGATCCTGAGTGAGTTTCTACCCGAAACCAAACCTTTACAACATCATTTTCCACGCCGAAATCGTATCGTCAGTGGACTCAGCTTAGGCGTACTGGTTGCTGAAGCCGCCCTCGACAGTGGTTCACTCATTACTGCTAAAGTTGCGGCAGAACAAGGTAAAATCATCTTTGCTATTCCAGGACACATTTATAGTGCGTTTCACCAAGGTTGCCATCAGTTGATTCGTGAGGGTGCAATTTTAGTTGATCATCCTGAACAAATTATTGAAGATCTGGCTTTACCTACCCAATGGCATTATCAACAACAGACTGAATCGGCTGAAACTAAAGCAGAAAAATTTGATATTCCTCCACATTTATTTCCAATCTATCAACAATTAGATTGGGTCGGGCAAAACCTAGATGTCCTCATCACAAAATTGCAAATGGATACCGCTGAACTGACTAGTAATTTAATGGAACTCGAACTATTTGGTCTCTGTATTCAACAATCTGGATTGTACTTACGTTGCCGTAATAGTTATTAAGGTTCACAATAGCTCTCTTTCTAAATCAATTAGAGGGCAAGAATTCATGCTTACAACCTCTGTTGCTAAAGCAGCTCAAATTTTACACACAGGTGAAGTCTTAGCCTACCCAACCGAAGCTGTTTGGGGTCTCGGCTGTGACCCGTATAATGAAAGCGCTTTTTTAGAGATTTTACGTTTAAAGCAACGACCAATTGAAAAAGGCGTTATCTTGCTGGCAGGACAAATTAGTCAAATTGAACACCTTCTACTTAACTTAGATCCCCATATTCGAAGTCAAGTGATTGAATCTTGGACACCACGCTCCCAACTGGATCGTGCCACAACGTGGTTACTTCCAGCAGATCACAATATTCCAGAATGGATTAAAGGACAGCATACTCAAGTTGCAGTACGTGTGACCAACCACCCCTTATGTATTGCATTATGCAATGCGTTTAATGGTTTCATTGTATCAACCAGTGCAAATCCAGCAGGTTTAGAACCTGCCCGATCGTTACAACAAGCCAGTCAATATTTTGGCTCAGAATTAAATTATTTAAATGGTGACTTAGGCCTCAGTCATGAACCCAGTAAAATTATTGATGCAGTAACGGGTAGCATTATTCGTGAGTAATTGATTTTTCTACTACTTATCCATTTTAAATGAAGCGAATATTTCCATCAAAACTAAATTTTAAACAAAAAAAACTCAGCCCTATAGAGTAGGACTGAGTATAAAAAGGATGTGATAAATCACATCCAGAGGGTTCATTAAATCTGATGCTAGCATTATAAGTTTAGATAAACTTAAGTATCTGCTCTCTGCAAGGCACGCATTATGCAATAAACCGAATTTTTATACAAATATTATATTTTTATGATATCTACGGCACACATTCTTATTTAGATAGTTTAATCAACCAAATAATAAAATTAAGTACCTATATTCATTTTATTATTTTTTAAATCAATAGAATATTATCGAAATATCAGATCAATTTAAATATAAAATTCATGTAAATAATAATATAAAAAATATTCAATTGAGTGCTTTTTAGTCAAACCTCTCACTCAAGATTATGCTGCACTGACCTTCTTCTCGACTTTTACCTTCTTTTGAGCAAGTATAATTCCGGTAAGAATAATCACACCACCAATAGAATGATAAATAGTCCATGCCTCTTTCAACCAAAAATAAGCAATAATCGCAGTAAAAACTGGCATTAAATTCATAAAGATACTGGTCCTATTTGGCCCAATATATTGCACTGCCATCATCCAAAGTAAAGGTGCTATCAGTGAAGGAAAGGCACCAGCATAAAATACACTTGCGGCATTTTGTGCATTAATTGCATCTAAACCAAACCAAAGTATAAAAGGTAAATGATAAATTAATGCAAATCCAATCTGAATATAAAGACTAATCAATAAAGGAATTTTTAACTGCCATTTTTTTAAAAATACACCATAAAAAGCATAGAAAAACACGGCAAAGATCATAACGATATCGCCCCAATGTCCACCAATGCTCAATAAACTAGAAAAGTTTCCTTGTGCCATAACATAAAGCAATCCAAAAAAAGATAGAAGACTACCGATTACAGCAAAACGACTAGGAATCTCTTTTAAAATTGCGATGGAAACAAAAATGGTAAACACAGGAATAAAAGCATTAATAATGCCCATATTCGTTGCGGTCGTATAATGCGATGCGGAATAAGATAACCCCTGATAAAGCACCATTCCAAAGGCACTCAAGGTTGCAAATTGAAAAAAATGCTGCTGAATTAAATGACGTTGCTTCCATACTTTAACCAGCATAAACGGGGTCAAGATAATAAAAGCGACTAACCAGCGATAAAAACTAATACTGACAGGTGAAATATAATCGGCAACATATCGGGTAACCGCAATATTCATAGACCAAATTAAAACAGCGATCACCGGTAAGCAAAATGCCCACCACTGATTTTGCACCTTTATATTCATTTAAATTTGAGCCTATATTTAGATAACTACTATTCTCAATCAAGTCTGAATTAATTAATATAAGGAATTTCAGACATTGATATTGATATTAAGACATCTCAAAATACCATCACTCAAATAAAATCCAAGATTTCATGGCATGGCGAACAACCTGATTCAATTGCTCTTTCATAACACCATCCCTTGCCTGCAAAGTTAGACCCTGAATGACCGTAGTATAAAAGTCAGTCATCTCAACTAAATCAACTTGAGTTGAGAGATCGCCATCCTGAACACCTTGAGTTAAACGCTCAAAGAGTTTCTGCTTCGTCTTTTGACGCTTAAGTAATAGCTCATTTTGTATGGCATGATTTTGCTCTGAACAATTCATTGTCGCAACCACCAACATACAACCTGTGGGTTTATGCGCTTGCACTAATCGTTGCACATTTTCGTATAAATATAATTCAAATGCGACTTTGGCCGTTTTTGCTTCTTGAAAAATTCGCTCGATCGGACAGGCCTCGTGCTCTAAATAATATTCTAAGCACCGATGAAATAATTGTGATTTATCACCAAAACTACTGTAAAGACTGGGGGCTGTAATATTTAAAGACTGGGTTAAATCACTAATTGAAGTCGATTCATAACCATACTCCCAAAATAACAACATGGCTTTTTGCAATGCTTCTTGTTCATTGAAGCATTTTGGTCGACCTCGTTTCCGCTTACTTTCCCTATCAACGGAAAGCAATTCTGCTGCACTTTCTAAATCTGTCATAAACTTCACACATTTTTTTATAACAATCGTTATTAAATTAATTGACATTACATTACGAATCAAATATTTTATTTTTATAACGATCGCTATTAAAATAGTTACTTCCCAATATCATGACAATTTAGACCAAGGAATTATCGCCATGGCTCAAAACACTGCATCTCAAATTTCTGAATACCCCAGTGAAGCTACACCTCCCACCACTCAAGGCAGCTGGTATGCATTATTAACCGTTGCTATCACCGCATTTGCATTAGTGACCAGCGAATTTCTCCCCATTGGTGTACTCAACAGTATTGCAACTGACTTAAATGTATCCATTGGAACGGCAGGTTTAGTCATTACTTTACCTGGAATTATGGCAGCACTTGCCGCACCATTATTACCAGTTTGGGTCAAACAATTAGACCGTAGATATTTATTAATTGGCTTAACTGCAGTTATGGTAATGGCTAATATTATGACCGCCGTTTCAACCACCTTTGAAATGCTACTTTTTAGTCGCTTCTTTTTAGGTATTGCGATTGGTGGTTTTTGGGCAACAGCTATTGCTTTAAGTGGAAAGCTTGCACCATCACATCTTCCAATTGCCAAAGCCACTGCTGTGGTGATGGCCGGGGTTACTTTAGCAACAGTACTCGGTGTACCCATTGGAACTTGGTTGAGTGAATTCTTGGGATGGCGCACAACATTCATGCTGACGGCTGTGATTGGTACAGTCGTTTTTGTTCTAGAGCTCATCTTTTTACCAAAACTCAAACCCAGTTCTGCAATTCATTTTCGGGATTTACCTGCTTTATTGCGTGAAACCAAAGCTCGGAAAGGTCTAATCATTATCTTACTGATTGGTTTAGCACATTTTTCTTCATTTAGTTATCTCGCACCATTCTTTAAAAATGTCGCAGGTTTTGATGGAGCAACCATTAGTTCGTTATTATTACTCTATGGAATTGCAGGTATTTTTGGTAATGCCTTTGCTGGGTATAGCAGTAACTTAAATGTCCGTTATACGTTTGCTTTTATTGGGCTCTGTTTTGCCGTTGTTTTCTTCAGTTTTCCTGTGCTCGCCATTTATAAAGTTGGGGCTTTTGCCTTAACTGCACTCTGGGGTTTCGCATTTGGTGCTTTCCCAACTACAGCCAATATTTGGATGTTTGTACATGCACCACAATCGGTAGAAAAAGGTATGCCGCTTTTTGTCGGCTTCTTCCAAATTATGATTGCAACAGGTTCATTATTTGGTGGATATATTATTGATCATTTTAATGCCAATACTTTATTGTATAGTGTACTAAGCTTTATCGTTTTAGCGATCGTTTCAATTTTTACTTGGTCACGTGGTCTGAATAACCCCGAAATAGAATATCAGGCTTAAATTTATGGTAGATATAACTGATTCAAAACTATGCAAACCCCATTGCCATTATTAAATACATTAATTGAAATTGAAGAATTTCATTATCACAAAAATGATATTGTCACTCCCCATAGCAGTTTATGGGGAGATTTTAATTTTAGTTTTAATGGCTTGCTCGAATTTTCAATAAATCATCAATTATTTTTATCACCGCCCAGTTATGGTTTCTGGATTCCTCCGCAAACTGAGCATTGCTCAGTCGCGGTAGATGAACATATTACCCATTATATTTGTATTCGCATTCATCCTGAACTCTGCAATAAATTTGCATCTACTTGTAAGACATTTAGTATTAGTCCATTTTTCAGACACACCGTAGCTGAACTCTTGGCACAAAAAAAATTAAATTATCCTTCTGTTGAATATCAACAACATCTGTTACAAGTTTTACTGGATCAAATGCAATTCGCACCTTGCTATGACCAGTATTTGCCACAAAGTAATCATCCCATTCTAGAGCCTATTCTTAAAAAACTTGCTGACCCATTACTCTTTACCCAAAGTCTGCAACAAATTTTTGAAAGTTTTAATTTTAGCGAGCGACATATTTTACGATTAAGCCAACAAGAGCTACAGATCTCAATTTCTGAGTGGCGTAATCGGGCTAAACTTATTTATGTATTCTCTCAACTTAAACAGGGCCAGAGTATTAAACGTATTGCTTATGAGTTGGGTTATCAACACAGCTCTAGCTTTATTGAGTTTTTTAAACGCTATACTGGGCAAACCCCTTCACAAATGCGCGAAGCTTAAGCGGATTGATTGTATCTCTTATCACTATACTTTCATTTTTCATCAACTTACCTACAAAACAACTATAGAACAATGCACAATAAATATGCGATTTTAGGCGAATGCTCAATTTTAGGCATAAATAGCTTTTTGAATTTGAATAAATAAACTCAGATTCATCAATAATGATTTGAAAGAATAAGGATGAACGAATGAAAAAATTATTACTTGCATCACTCTGTATTGCTTCAGTCGCTTTAACTGCTTGTGATAAAAAACCAAATGAATCAACTTCAGGTTCAACCACTACATCAGAAAAAACCATTGCTAGCTTAAGTACAAATAATGCTACAGACATTAAGAGTGATTTAGCGCAAATTCAAACACTTTCAACCTCAAAAGCGAAAGAGCTCATCGATTTTCAAACAGAAATGATGCAAGCAGTGCAAAAAAAAGATAAAAATGCACTCACTGCTGTCTTTGATAAAATGAAAGTATATATAGAGGCATTCAATAAAGACTTGGATAACCTGACACTCAAAAGTACCGAAGCCGAAGCACTTCGTGAAAAAATGAAAGAATCAAATAAACTTAGCCTTGAGTTAACAGAAGCCAGTACTGCTAATCCACCTGATATGAACAAACTCACAGAACTCCAAAAGAAAGCATCTGAAATTCAAAAAAGCCTATTAGCCGATATGCAAAAATTGCAAACAACCGCCAATACTGCAAAATAATTTTCCAAACATCAAACACCAAACAGCAGATGACCGAACCTGCTGTTTGATTGCATCCACTGCCACCTTTCAAAAGAAATACTTGTTGTTATTCTGAATTCCAGCTAAAACATTACCGTGATTCACACAGAATATTTTGTAAGGATAACCCTATGACCTCGGTTTACAACATTCCCGTCAAAACCATTACCAACGATGACGTTACACTAAATACATATCAAGGCAAGGTTTTACTTATTGTCAATGTCGCCTCAAAATGTGGTTTAACTCCTCAATACGAAGGCTTAGAAAAACTGTATCAAGCAAAAAAACAAGATGGCTTAGAAATTTTAGCTTTTCCCGCTAATAACTTTTTAGCACAAGAACCTGGCAGCAATGATGAAATCCAGCAGTTCTGTTCTTTAACCTATGATGTACATTTTCCACTTTTTGCCAAAATTTCAGTTGCTGGTGAAGATAAACATCCACTTTATCAGACCTTAATTAATGCGATTCCAGAACGTATTGGTGAAGGCCCATGGTGGAAAGATTTAGTCGATTATGGCTTAACACCCAATCCTAAACCTGAAGTATTATGGAATTTTGAAAAGTTTTTAATTAATAAAAATGGTGAAGTTGTCGCACGCTTTGCCCCAGACATAACCGCCGATGATCCACGAATTGTCGATGCAATTAATGCAGAACTTGCAAAATAAATAATAGCTTTAAAAAGAGTGTTTAGAACACTCTTTTTAAACTTTAGACCACCAGCTTTAGTATTGTTCTGTTATTACTTTGCAACAATTCGATCTTTCTTCACATTTCACATCTATATTAGATGTCATAAACTCTATTTTAAACCTTAAAGATGATGAAAAAGCTTTTCCAAAATGCCGTACTGCCCTTTGTAATTTTTACTTCAGGTATTTTACTGATCGGTTGTGATCAATCTCCACAATCTAGCGGTGATCAAAGTGAGCAAGCTGAAGTTGAAGCCGTTAATCCATCTGATTCAACTATCGAAAAGCAGACTAGCTCAACTCCAACCGAGTTAAAAAGCGGCAATATGTTTTACATTGCGCGTGATGTTGCCAGCGTTCAACTTAAAACAGGTGACTATGTTGCAAAGCTACAACAGCTTCAATCCGATTTACAACAAGCCATCGACACGAAAAACCAACAGCACTTACAACAGACTGCTCAAGATTTAAGACAACAATTACGTGGATTTAATACAGCTTTAATTTCTTTAGAGCTTAAAAGTCAGGAAATTGATGCAATTCGCCAACAAGTTATTCAAGCGAATCAGCAAATGTTGAAATCCTCATTTTTAAATGGCGACCTAGATTTAAGCCAAGTTGACTTTAAAAAAATTGAAAAACAAATGAATAATATTCAAATGGATATGCTGAAACTGGCCAGTATGCTGATTCCCTAAGGTAGCTCATCAGCAAATTCTGAGCAAAGCTAATACAGACAATTTCTGATTATGCCCAATTCATTTTAATGCTCAGTTATAAAGCAGATGTGGGTTATAACCACATCTGCCTATAACACTTACAGTCATCTATTTCTCAGATTTAAGCATTAAGCATATAGTCACAAAATCTTGACTCTGTTTTACTGTATAAAGAACTAACTAAAATTGAGTATATAAGCGGCTATGCAACTAATTATTTTTACAGGTGCTCAAGCATCGGGGAAATCAACTTTTTATCAACACTATTTTTATCACTCTCATCTGCGAATCAATTTAGATATGTTGAAAACTCGCCATCGTGAAAATACCATATTTGAAGCAGGCTTAGTCTCTAAAACCAAAATGGTGATTGGTAATACAAACCCTACTGCTGAAAATCGTGCGCGTTATATTCAGCGGGCTAAAGATGCTGGCTTTGAAGTGATTTCTTATTATTTTGAAACTGACTTAAAAGGTACGTTACTGAGAAATAATCAACGCACGGGCAAGGCCAACATTCCTGAAATAGGTGTTCGAGCAACCTATAAGAAGTTAGAACAACCAAGGTTAACTGAAGGCTTTGATCAGACTTTTCAGGTTAGTATTATAGGCAATGATAAATTTTCCATTCATCCCATATCTATATAAATGATTATGCATTTTGATTGATTCGCCAAGTACGGTATGTCATTTGCATCTCTGCTTTGATCTGTGCTGATGCAACTCGACTTTCCATCATTGAGAAATCACCTTTATACGCCGCATCAATAATCCGTTGAGCTAAATCATTGACACTTTCACGACCCATGTTTTGATAGTCTAAGATCTCTTGTGCTGATAAAACCAAGTCCCAACAAGAAACCACCGAGCTCATATCTACAGCAATACCTAAATAATATTGGTCGTTGTTTTGATACAATTCCCAAAAATGGAATTCTTGTTCGATAAGCTGCATTGTCACTCTATTGCTATGAAAAATTAATTGAATCAGACTAAGCGAAAAAGTAGTCATTTGAATATATAACTTTAGCCGTAGTTTAAATAATCAAAAACTAGCATATTCAACAATTTATTAATGAGTGATTACTTATTATTCCTTTCAATCCATTTTAAAAAAATAATAAAAAAAGCCACCTTTCGGTGGCTTTTTCAATCTCGAACTGCGTCTTATTGAGCGCGGTTTTTGATTTTTCGGATCGTGTCCAACTGAGCAGCAGTTTCTGCAAGAGCAGCCAAAGCAGCAGCAGAGTCCAAATCGCTCTTTTGATTTGCAAGCAACGTTTCAGCGTTTTTACGCGCTTCCAAAATTGCAGCTTCATCTAAGTTTTCAGCACGGACTGCAGTATCTGCAAGAACCGTGATGACATGCGGTTGAACTTCTAGAACACCACCAGATACATAGATTAACTCTTCTGTACCGTTTTCCAACAGAACACGAATTGCGCCCGGTTGAAGCAAAGTTACAAGCGGAGCATGACCAGGCATAATACCTAACTCACCGCCTGCACCTTTTGCAATTAGCATCGTTACAGTGCCCGAGTACAAAGACTCTTTTACACTTACAACATCACATTGCATAGTCGCCATGAGAATCTCCTAAATTAGAGTCGCTAATTAAAGTTTCTCGGCTTTAGCAATAACTTCGTCAATACCACCAACCATATAGAACGCTTGTTCTGGAATATGATCGTATTCACCAGCTAGAAGACCTTTAAAGCCACGAATCGTTTCTTTAAGAGATACTAATTTACCAGGCGCGCCAGTAAATACTTCAGCTACGTGGAATGGTTGAGAGAAGAAACGTTGGATTTTACGCGCACGGTAAACAACCAATTTATCTTCTTCAGCCAATTCATCCATACCCAAAATTGCGATGATGTCTTTAAGCTCTTTATAACGTTGCAAGATGTTCTGTACAGAACGTGCAATTTCATAATGCTCAACACCAACAACCAATGGATCTAGCTGACGTGAAGTTGAATCTAGTGGATCGATCGCTGGATAAATACCAGAAGATGCGATGTCACGGCTTAATACAACAGTTGCATCTAAGTGAGCAAATGTTGTAGCAGGCGATGGATCTGTTAAGTCATCGGCAGGTACATAAACCGCTTGGATCGAAGTGATCGAACCAGACTTAGTTGATGTAATACGCTCTTGAAGAAGACCCATTTCCTCTGCAAGTGT
Source organism: Acinetobacter sp. ANC 4648 (assembly GCF_002135345.1). Classification (GTDB taxonomy): domain Bacteria; phylum Pseudomonadota; class Gammaproteobacteria; order Pseudomonadales; family Moraxellaceae; genus Acinetobacter. The sequence continues at coordinate 570,079 of NZ_NEGI01000001.1, forward strand.
AGGCTGATAACCTACTGCAGATGGCATACGACCTAGAAGTGCAGACACTTCGGTACCAGCCAATGTGTAACGGTAAATGTTGTCAACGAACAACAATACGTCACGGCCTTTACCGTTTTCGTCTTTCTCATCACGGAAATATTCAGCCATAGTCAAACCAGTCAACGCTACGCGTAAACGGTTACCTGGTGGCTCATTCATCTGACCGTAGACCATTGCTACTTTGTCTAGAACGTTAGAATCTTTCATTTCGTGATAGAAGTCATTACCTTCACGAGTACGCTCACCAACACCAGCAAACACAGATAAACCTGAGTGAGCTTTCGCAATGTTGTTGATCAATTCCATCATGTTTACAGTTTTACCAACACCGGCACCACCGAACAGACCAACTTTACCACCTTTAGCAAACGGGCAAAGTAAATCGATTACTTTAATACCAGTTTCTAAAAGATCAGTAGAAGCAGCTTGTTCTGCATATGAAGGTGGTTGACGATGAATCGGCAAACGCGCTTCAGTTGCAACTGGACCAGCTTCATCGATAGGGCGTCCAAGAACGTCCATGATACGACCCAAACATGCTGTACCAACTGGTACAGAAATTGGTGCACCAGTATTCGTTACAGTAAGACCACGTTTAAGGCCTTCAGTAGATCCCATTGCGATGGTACGAACTACACCATCACCAAGCTGTTGCTGAACTTCTAAAGTAGTTTCAGTACCGCCAACTTGGAGAGCGTCATAGATCTTAGGAACGTTATTGCGTTCAAACTCGACGTCGATAACCGCGCCGATGATCTGAATGATACGACCGCTACTCATTGCTGTCTCCTCAATTCAAAATAATGTTAAACGGCAGCGGCACCACCAACGATCTCAGAAATTTCCTGAGTAATCGCGGCTTGACGCAGCTTGTTATAAATAAGTTGTAGGCTCTTAATGATATCACCCGCATTATCTGTCGCTGCTTTCATAGCGACCATACGTGCAGATTGCTCACATGCGATATTTTCAATCACACCTTGATACACCACAGACTCAATATAGCGAACCAACAAACCATTTAAAAGCTGTTCAGCTTCTGGTTCATAAAGGTAATCCCAACCGTAAGAACGGTTCAGACTCTCGCCTTCTTCAGCCGCAGCTAAAGGCACGAGTTGCTCAATTTTTTGATTTTGAGTCATGGCATTCACAAAGCCGTTTGATACGAGATAAATACGATCTAACTCGCCTTTATCAAACGCATCCAACATTATTTGCACTGAACCAGATAACTGTTCCAAACTTGGTGCATCGCCGACATTCGTCGTTGCGCCAAGTACATTACCGCCGTAGTTTTTAAAAAACGAAACCGCTTTTTGACCAATTAAAGCAAATTGAACTTCAATTGACTGCTCTTGTTGTTGCTGTACGTGCTTAACAACTTTCTTGAACAAGTTAATGTTCAAGCCACCTGCCAAACCACGATCTGAAGAAACAATGATATAGCCAACGCGTTTTACAGGGCGTTCAACCATATAACGGTGTTTGTATTCAGGATTCGCTTGTACCAAATGAGCAATTACACGGTGCATATTTTCGGCATACGGACGGCCTTGAGCCATGCGCTCTTGCGCACGACGCATTTTAGAAGCAGCCACCATTTGCATCGCGCGAGTAATCTTTTGCGTGCTCTTGATACTGGCTACTTTGGCGCGAATTTCTTTTAAATTTGCCATACGCTTAACCTAGTATTCGAAGGCTCTTTCAAGCCTCCGAAGGTTGATCCGTGAACCAAACTTAACCAAGTTGAACTTAGTAAGTTTGAGTCGCTTTAAAGCTCTCAATACCGGCTTTGAATGATGCTTCGATTTCTTTATCCCAAGCACCAGACTCGTCAATTTTTTGCATCAACGCAGCATGTTCTGAACGGAAGTAAGAAACAAGCGCAGCATCAAAGTCTACAATTTTCTTCACTTCAACGTCAGTCATATAACCTTCGTTAGATGCATAAATTGAAACAGCTTGGTCAGCGATTGAATATGGAGCATATTGTTTTTGCTTCATTAATTCGGTAACGCGTTGACCGTGTTCAAGTTGCTTACGTGTTGCTTCATCAAGGTCAGAGGCAAACTGAGCGAACGCTGCTAATTCACGATATTGCGCCAAAGCGGTACGGATACCACCAGACAATTTTTTGATGATCTTAGTTTGCGCAGAACCACCAACACGAGATACAGAGATACCCGCGTTCACAGCAGGACGAATACCTGCGTTGAATAATGATGTTTCAAGGAAGATCTGACCATCTGTAATCGAAATTACGTTCGTTGGTACAAATGCAGATACGTCACCCGCTTGAGTTTCAATAATCGGTAATGCAGTTAATGAACCTGTTTGGCCTTTAACTTCACCGTTAGTGAATTTCTCAACGTAGTCAGCAGATACGCGCGAAGCACGTTCAAGAAGACGCGAGTGAAGATAGAATACGTCACCTGGATACGCTTCACGACCTGGTGGACGACGTAATAACAATGAAATTTGACGGTAAGCAACTGCTTGCTTAGACAAATCATCATAAATAATTAACGCATCTTCACCACGATCACGGAAGTATTCACCCATTGTACAGCCAGAATACGGAGCCAAATACAACATTGCTGCTGGATCTGATGCACCTGCTGCGACAACAGTGGTATACGCCATAGCACCAGTTTCTTCTAGCTTGCGTACAACGTTAGCGATAGTCGATTGTTTTTGACCAATAGCTACGTATACACATTTAATGCCAGAATTTTTCTGAGCGATGATCGCATCGATCGCCATTGCTGTTTTACCAGTCTGACGGTCACCAATGATCAACTCACGCTGACCACGGCCTACAGGGATCATTGTATCAACTGATTTATAACCAGTTTGTACAGGTTCATCCACTGATTGACGCCAAATTACACCTGGTGCTACTTTTTCAACAGCATCAGTTAATTTTGCATCAATTGGGCCTTTACCATCAATTGGGTTACCTAAAGCATCTACCACACGGCCTAAAAGTTCTGGACCAACCGGAACTTCTAATACACGACCTGTGCAACGCGCTTTTTGGCCTTCTTGAAGGCTTAAGTAGTTACCTAAAACAACGACGCCCACTGAATCCTGTTCTAGGTTCAGTGCCATACCAAATAAGCCGCCGTCGAATTCGATCATTTCACCGTACATTGCATCAGCAAGGCCGTGAATACGCACAATACCGTCGGAAACCATAACAATGGTCCCTTCGTTCTTAGCGGTCGCGCTGGTGTCCAGATCGCCGATACGCTGTTTAATGAGCGCACTGATCTCGGATGGATTCAGTTGTTGCATTGCGCTATACCTCAATCTTTAATTAGTTCAGTCTTCTTTACGCAGTTATGCAAGAAGACGAGTCCGCATTTTTTCAAGCTTGTTAAGCGCAGAGTCATCTATCACTTGGTCGCCTGCACGAATAACTACACCAGCGATTAACGCTGGATTCACTTCTACAGATACTTTTACAGCACTGTTCAAACGTTTTTCCAACGCATGAGCCAATTTCTGTTCTTGAACTGAATCAAGTGGAAATGCAGATTCAATAACAACATCTACAGTGTTGTTATTTTGTGATTTGAGCTGTTCGTATTCTGTTTCAATTTCAGGTAGCAAAGCCAAACGGCCATTTTCTGCAAGCAATGTCAAAAAGTTTGACACTGAAACAGAAGATTGCTCACCTAATACTTTCACAAAAAGACTTACCTGCTCAGCAGGAGTAAGCTCAGGGCGATTTAAATAAGCGAAAAATGCTTCGTCTTGCACCGCAGCACTGAGCATTTGTAATACATTTGACCAATCGTCAGTTGCATTCTGCTCAGATGCATAAGCAAATGCTGCTTTAGCGTACGGGCGTGCCAACGTCAAGAGTTCAGCCATGTTTCGCCTCGCTTATAGTTTAGCAGCCAGCTGATTAAGCATGGCATTGTGAGCTTCTGCATCAACTTGTTGGTTCAGAATTTTCTCTGCACCAGCAACTGCCAAGGCAGCAACTTGTTGACGTAATTCTTCACGCGCTGTATTGATATCTTGATCAACAGCTTCTTTAGCCTGTTGACGAATACGCTCACCTTCAGCAGATGCTTGGGTACGCGCTTCTTCGACCAATTGAGCCGCACGACGGTTCGCTTGTTCGATCAATTGAGCCGCTTGTGCTTTTGCTGCATCAATTTCTTGCTTAACTTGTGCTTGCGCATCAGCAAGATCAGCTTTCGCTTTTTCAGCAGCATTTAAGCCGTCAGCAATGCGACGCTGACGCTCACTAATCGCATTGATTAGTGGTGGCCATACAAATTTCATACAAAATGCGACAAAGATCGCAAATGAAATCGCTTGACCAATCAATGTGAGGTTAATATTCATTGCTATTCCTCAATAGTTTAATTTAGGAATTAAGCTGATTAACCTACAAATGGATTAGCAAAGATGAAGAACAAGCCAATACCAACACCGATCATAGGCACAGCATCAAGAAGACCTGCGATTAAGAACATACGAGTTTGAAGTTGTGGAGCCAATTCTGGTTGACGTGCAACAGCTTCAAGGAAGCGGCCACCTAAAAGACCAAAACCAATTGCAGTACCTAAAGCACCAAAAGCGATTAGGATTGCAGCAGCAATAGCAACTAAACCTGGAATAATAGTTGGTTCCATGAAAAATTCCTCAGATGTTAGGTTTTCACCTAATTAAGTTTAAAAAACTGTACCCAACCATCAGCTGATAGTTAGGCAATACCATTAATGTTTTTCGCTTGCCATGCTCAAGTATACGATAGTCAGCATCATGAAAATGAACGCTTGTAACGTAATAACAAGAATGTGGAAGATAGCCCAAGGCACAGACAACGCCCATTGGATCCAGAACGGTAGTAACGCGATCAAGATGAAGATTAACTCACCTGCATACATGTTACCGAACAGTCGGAGTGCCAATGAAATTGGACGTGCAAGGAAAGTTACCAATTCCAAAATAAGGTTTACTGGAATAAGTAACGCTTTTGCAACTGGATTGCTTGGGTTAAATGGATTCAGCGCCAATTCGCCAACAAAACCACCAATCCCTTTTTCACGAATACTATAGAACAAAATTAAAACAAATACAGATAAAGACATACCTAAAGTAACGTTTGGATCTGTAGATGGAACAATTTTGAAGTATACGTGATGAGGATCCATACCAAATACGTTAGAACCAATAATTCCTGCAAGATGTGGAATGAAATCTACTGGTAGTAAATCCATCGCATTCATCAGAAAAATCCACACAAAAATTGTGAGGGCTAAAGGTGCAATCAAACGTGATTTGCCGTGGAATGTGTCGCGGACACTTGAGTCAACAAACTCGATGATCATTTCGATTGCAGACTGGAACTTGGTAGGAACACCAGAGTTTGCAGCTTTCGCTACACACCAGAATAACAAACAGAAAATTACACCCAGCGTAATTGACCAACCCATTGAATCCAAGTGAATTGCAGTGAACCCCATCGAATGAGCTTCTTCACCAGTCTCAGCCAATTTCCAAGAACCATCTGGCATTTTGCCATAGGTCATATTGGTCAAGTGATGCTTGATATACTCGGTCGAAGTAAGGGCATGTTCTTCAGCAGCCATAAATCACACCTGGTCAATGTCAAATACTAAAAGGGTCAACGAATATCGCGTGCTGCATGATATCTCGTTTTCCTCAAAAAAATTTTCAATTCTGCTGCGCTTAAACTTGTTTTTGTTGACGTGACACCCAAAAAGGAGCGACCCACGTCATCGTTTGCACAAGTATAAAACCACAAAACAATGCTGCCGGAGATAACGGTTGAACATTGCTTAAAATTAAAATGAAACCAACGATCATAATCGCAAATTTGCCCATCAAGCCTCTATACATGTTCGAAAGAACGTGTCTGGAAGCTCTCGCGCCTGCTGCTCGGAACGACTGCCAAGAAAAATAACAACTGGCAAGCCAACACACAAATGCACCTAATGCTGCACTTAGAGCCGCAGTCGAGTCTTTCAAGACCCACGCTATCAAAGCTGAAACAGGTATCATTATGGCTTGTAATAGGACCAAAGCTTTCGCTAATCGTCGGTCAATCAAGCGACTAGTTCGGCTCATTTTTATCCACTCACAGCATAAATGCTTGACAAGTTTAGCTGATGATCGTTTTTAATCGCAGGCATTATAGAGTTACCCCCCTAAACATGCAATCTTTTCCCGACCTTAGTCAATTTTTTTTCAATAGTTGTGTTGCTTTTGATATGTACAATTGTTGCTTATTTTTTGCATTATTTTCGTGCACTAAGTACACAAGCTCGAATTTCCTTGGCTAAAGTTTGCCATGCCACGACAAAATCTTGTTGTTGTGCCAAGCTTTCATCCACAGATTGAAAGGATAAATTCCCCAATTTTCGATATTGACTTGGATTAGCACTCACTTCGGCCAACAAACACATTTTACTATATGGGCGTGTATCATTGAGATATTTAATTTGTGCCACTGTCGGCGCAATATGAGGATCATCGGTTAAAGCCCCTGCAAATTTTAAATTCAACGGGCGTTCTAAGTATTGATACGCATCATGAAAAGCCCAATACGGCCGAGCCGCACCAATGCCACTATATTGCTGAGATGCTAATTTTAACTCTTTGGCAAAATGATTAGCATTATTCCAATATGCTGCTTTATTTTCAGGATGTTGTTGCGAGCGTAAAGCGGCAATAAAAAAACCAATACGTACTGCATTATTTGGGTCTAACCAAACATGCGTATCAATCGTGTCTTTTAATGCAATACCCCGTGTATTTCTCAAAGGTAAAGGCTGAAGAATCCCTGATTTTAAAATTGAAATGGCTTTGTTATTACCCGCTAACACTTTTTCTAACGGTGCTTCATGTTCTTTACCCAACCAAATCAGCAAAGAAGCATCTTGAATCATTTTACGATGTGTTGGTGTAAGTTGCACATCATGACCCGTTTGATGTTCCAATAGCAGTTGTGGCTCTTCTATTCCTTGTGTGATCTTTTTAGCAATCAAATAAATGGGATGAGTTGATACAACCAATGGTGCTTGCGCCCAACTGGTACTCACACAAATAACGCTCAAGAAAAACACAATAAAGCGGGACATGAGAACGGCTTACCAAGATCAATTTAATGTTATAGTATAACACAAGTTAAAAAATACCTATGCTATTCGTAAGATGATGAGCCTTCATGTTAATATTTGTGATCGTCTCTAACATTTAAAAGAACTCTTGAGGTCTGCTATGAGCTTATGTTCACACGAGCATCATGATACTTTACATGGCGTACATGATCATCCCAACGTCGAAGCTCGTCTTATAGAAGCAGAGAATTTGTGTGCAACCTCAGGTGCACGACTAACACCATTGCGTAAAGAGGTGCTGGAACTGATTTTAACTGCATCAGGCCCGATGGGTGCTTATGATCTTTTAGCAAAATTAAAAAGTGCATCTGAACGCCCTGCTGCACCACCGACAGTGTATCGAACTTTAGATTTCTTATTAGAAAAAGGTTTTATTCATCGCTTAACTTCAATCAATGCCTATATCCCCTGCTGTCATCCACGTGAAGGACACCAAGCGGCATTTTTGATTTGCACACAATGTCATACCGTAAAAGAAGCCTCTGCATATGGCCTAATTCAGCAGCTTGACCAACTCGCAGCGTCTGATCAATTTAATGCACATCATAGTATTATTGAAATATCAGGGATATGTCAGCCATGCTCGAGCAAAGTTTAAACCCAATTTTAGTTGCACTTGAAAAAATCAATGTGCGAATTGATGAGCGCGACATTCTCAAAAATGTTGATTTTTCACTGCACGGAAAAGAAATTGTGACACTGATTGGTCCCAATGGTGCAGGAAAATCCACCCTAATCAAAGTACTGTTAGGTATTGTTAAGCCCAATTCTGGCAAAATTCTCAGTGAGAAAAAGCTTAAACTGGCATATGTCCCCCAAAAGTTTAATCCCTCACACAGCCTGCCATTACGAGTAAAAGATTTACTCAATTTAGAGCAATGTGATAAAGCCATTAAAGCTGAAATTATTCAAGATACTGGCATTGCCAAATTAAATGAATCCAAAGTGCAGCAACTTTCAGGCGGAGAACGGCAACGGGTTTTATTGGCTCGAGCCCTACTACGCCAACCTGATGTGTTAGTACTCGATGAACCGATGCAAGGCCTGGATATTCAATCTGAAGCTGAACTTTATGATTATGTGCGAAGTATTCCCGATCGTTATGGCTGCTCCATTTTAATTGTTTCACATGACTTACAATGGGTAATGCAAGGCACGCAACGTGTAGTGTGCTTAAATAAGCATATTTGTTGTAGCGGTTTACCCGAAAATATTCAGCAACATCCTGAGTATCAGGCCTTATTTGGTACTCAACGCGTACTCTATCAACATCATCATAGCCATTGTGCGCATGGCGATACTGCCACAGCTTGTCAGCATGATCCTCGTCCACATATTCACCCAGAACCGGAAACTTAAGCCATGATGGAATGGTTACAATTACTATTGCCTGCATGGATTATGGGAACACTTTTAGTGTTTCTGACCGCCCCACTGGGGTGTTTAATGTTATGGCGCCGCATGTCTTTTTTTGCTGACACGATGGCTCATGGGACTTTATTAGGTGTAGCACTTGCAGCCGTATTAGCCCTCCCCCTCTGGATTGGAGTTACATTTACTGCGATTTTATTGGTTGCAGTATTGTGGGTTTTACATGATCCTCGCCTACCCAATGATGCTTTATTGGCACTCTGTTCGGCGACTTTATTATGCTCAGGTTTATTACTGATTCAGCATTTACCAGCATTACGGCCAGAACTTTTAAGCTACTTATTTGGTGATCTTCTTACTATCGAATGGTCTGACTTGCCAATTTTTGCAAGCGTTATTGTGATCGCTTTAGCGATTTTATATAAAAACTGGCATGCTCAAATTCAAATTGCAATTGATCCCGATATTGCAATTAGTGAGGGTGTGAATGCAAAGTGGCAGCGCTTAGTATTTATGTTGCTTTTGGCTGTGTTTACTGTTTTGGCGTTACGCGCAGTTGGCTCTTTGTTGATGGGTGCTTTATTGGTGATTCCAGCGCTTACAGCACGTTTACTTTCACACTCACCCAAGCAAATGGTTATTTTTGCTTTTATTGCTGCACAGAGTGGTATCACTATTGGCTTATGGTCTAGCGCAGCTTTAAATATTTCAACAGGCTTAAGTATTGTCTTATGTATGTCAATTTTATTTGCTGTGATCTTTACCCTACAGAAAGTGAAAAAGTTGGCTTAATTTTTTCACTCTCAAATTTCAACAGAATAATAGCTCAAGATAATTCATAAGATTTTATTGTTTATTGATGCACCAAACTCAACAACCCTGCTGCACAACTAAACAGGAAGGCAAAAGTTCGATTCATATATTTTTGTTGTTTCGGAGATTTTAAAAGTCTTAATACTTTAGCCGCCAAACCTGTATAACCTGCCATGACAATCAAATCAATAGTAATCATTGTGATTGCCATAATCACATATTGAATCCATTGTAGTTTAGACAAATCTAAAAACTGTGGCAAAACTACCAATAAAAATACAATGGCTTTTGGATTACTGATATTGACGATAAAGCCATATAAGATCAGCTTGGGAATAGATTTTATCGCTTACTCAGTTGGGATATCTATCGAATATGTTTTCGTCGTCCATTGTATGTAAGCTAAATACAGTAAATATAAAACACCAAACCATTTCACTACAAAAACGCCAACGGTGTCGTTGCAAATAATACCCCAACACCTGCTGCGACAATCGCAATTTGAACAAACAATGCCAGTTATAAACTTATTGCGTTCCAGTAACCACTGGCGAAAATTATAATTTAGACCGCTCGACATAGACGCGACGCACCCGCACCCGCACCCGCACCAGGTGAAATATAATCACCCAGCACGCCAACATATAAGCAAACCAGACTTGATACGACATAACAAAAGGATAGAAAACTTTTAACAAGCCATTATAGTGGTTTTAAAACCATACATTTCGATTAATTTAATCGTTAAAAAATATAAGACTTTACTATTCAACTGTTGCTTGATCATGCACAATAAGGGGATTGATAAATAAAAATAAAGGTAACTATTTATCTGCTACCTTATTTTTTAATTAAATATACTTATACCACCCATTCGAACGTTTGGAATTAATATTCATCATTATTTAATGTTTTTTTCTTAAAACTTTGATAACTATACCCATATCTCGTTACGTACTGACGTTAAATATTATAAATCTTCTACATTATTATTTTCATTTTTTCCAATATAAAGTATAAATTCCAAAAAGAGTTAATATAGCAATTATATTTAATTTTTTTGACTTAGTGATAACAGGAAATACTTATAAAGCAGTAAAAATGATTTTAAAGCTCATCATATCCTAGTTGACTTATATTAAATTTAAAGCTCTTTTTTTCAATACTGGGATCACTTCCCACACATTTAATCTCTTCTTTTTTACTTAAGTCATTATTAAGAATAAAAGATTGGATACAGTATTTTTTTAATTTAAACTCATTGATATTATTGAATTTTACAACCTCACCCTCCAAGATTGGAAACTTACCTCCCATCGTTAAAAATAGAGTATTTTTATAATTATTCTTGTTATTTTCACCCCCAGATAAAAATACCACTTGTGCTGGGCCTGAGCCTGAGCCTTCGTAATTATCAAAATTTACAGCAATTAAACCCAATAAATATTCTTTACTTCCAATTTTTTTGACACTCGTCATCAAGATTCTTGCCTGATCTTCTCCAGAGTAAAACCGCTTTAAATCTTTTTGGTTAAGGAGGTATTCATCTAATTTAATAAACTTATCATTGACTAATACTGTTTTTAAATCAAGTGGTAACTCAATTTGTTTATATTCATTTATCAAAAGACTACTATTAACCTTTGATTCACTGATTTTTTGCAAATTTGAGTTTAACATCTTATTTTCTGCTTTTTGACAAGCTACAAGTGAAAATAAAACTAGCAAAGGAATAAACTTTTTAATATGCATAATATGCCTTTATATATCCTGAATATTTGGTTGATAACCTTGTAAATGTAAATGATTATCATGATCACCATTTGTGAAAGCTACGTGTGGTAACGTTTTATTTGGCTGACCTTTTCTCTTCATTACTTGTGAACCAAATGCTTTGTAACCAAAAAGATATAAGGCATTTACAAATCGTACATTTTTATCCCAATCAAATCTATCTACTTGACTAACGAGAACAGGGCCATCTTTATGAGGCATTACTGCGATGGAAGCGAATGCTTCTTCGACTTAATGCTTCATATTGAGTATTGTCATCAATTAAACGGAGCTTCTGAGCTTGAATCTGTGCGGCAGATATTGGAACAGTGTTTGTAGACTCATCAACCAACCAATTAATTCCCTCGCTACGCCATAAGCGAGTTAAAAACTCATAATCTGTTTCATTCGATTGCATCACAAAAGGGCGAATATCATATTCTTGTTTTAAGCCACTGTTGTTCAAGCTTAAGCTTGAAGCAAATAAAGTACTTTTAGCTTGCCACTCTTTAAATAAAATTTCAGAAATTTCACGCACATTTTTATTCATAAACACACGACTATTACGACGCTTATGCCAAAGCGCTGTCGCATCCTCAATCGTGAGTTTATATAACGTTAATGCCCCATCACTTTGTCCCTGACTTGCACCCGTAACAATACCTGTCGTACGGTAAAGCTCGCCAAAATCAGTGACCTGATCAACAGCAACCTGACAACCAATAAATTGTTTGAGTGCGATATGCGCATTCGTAGAAAGGCATAAAATTTCGGCGTTAAGACCCAGATTTATAAAATTTTGCCCTTGAATACACTGAATAAAGACCTGAGCATTCAATGTCGGGTTTGAAAATTGTAAATGTAAAGCCCGTTTTTGTAGACTCAGTCCCAAACTTTCAATCAAAGCACTTATATTTTTCAACATGAATATTATTTTTGAAATTATTTTGGGCAATTCTAAACAAGCATATCGATATGTCTAGAGTAAAAATTGTTAATTTTTATTATTCTAACCTTAGAAAGAATAAAAGGAACCAATGACTTGATTCCTTTTTTTCTACTTAAAGTAACTCGTAATACTAGCTAGGAATACGTTTATAACAACGATATTCAGGTTTCCAAAAATTATCTTCTAAACGCTGTTGCAATACTTCATCATGAATTGCTGGTGCCACGCCATCTTCAATCGCTGCTTTTGCAACTTTAAAAGCAATAATTTTCGAAACTTGTTGCAATGCATTTAGATCTGGCAATAAATCCGCATCAATATCATTCAGTTTTGGTGAGCAATCGGCCAATGCATTACTCGCCGCCATTAACATATGATCCGTAACACGTGTAGCTTGCACCGCAATCACCCCCAAGCCAATACCTGGGAAAATATAAGAGTTATTACATTGCGAAATATTATACGTTTTGCCTTGATAATTCACAGGTGCAAATGGACTTCCCGTTGCAATTAGAGCCCGACCCTCTGTCCACTGGATAATATCAGCTGGAACGGCTTCTACACGAGATGTCGGATTCGAAAGCGGTAAGACAATCGGTCGTTCGCAATTTTCCGCTAAAGTTCGAATGACCTCTTCAGTGAATAATCCTGGCTGACCAGAGACACCAATTAACACCGTTGGTTTAGCATTTTTCACAACATCAAACAGTGAAATAGTTCCTTCTGCATCGCCCCAATGTGAAACTGCATCAATTTTTTGCACCAGTTTACTTTGGAAATTTAGTAGGTTAGGCTGGTTTTCCGTAAGCAAACCGAAACGATCGACCATATAAATCTGTGATCGAGCCTGTGCATCAGTCAAACCTTCCGCCACCATTTGTGCAACAATTTGTTCAGCAATACCACAACCTGCCGAACCTGCCCCCAAGAAAGCGACTTTTTGGTCTTTAAGCTGTTTACCAGCCGCACGACTAGCCGCGATTAAACTTCCGACAGAAACGGCTGCTGTACCTTGAATATCATCATTAAAACAACAAATTTTGTCACGATATTTTTCCAATAATGGCATTGCATTCTTTTGAGCGAAATCTTCAAATTGAATCAAAGCGGTCGGCCAACGACGTTTAACTGCGCTAATCACTTCATCAACAAAAGCATAATACTCATCACCGCTGATCCGAGGCTGTTTCCACCCCATATAAATTGGATCATTCAATAATTGCTGGTTGTTCGTACCGACGTCAATGGTGATCGGTAAAGTATAGGCTGGGCTAATCCCACCACATGCCGTATATAACGACAACTTACCAATCGGGATGCCCATTCCACCAATCCCTTGATCGCCTAGACCGAGAATACGTTCACCATCCGTGATTACAATCACTTTGACATTTTTTTTATTTACATTATGTAAAATGTCATCAATATGATTTCGCTCAGGATAAGAAATAAAAACCCCACGATGACGACGATAAATATCTGAGAAGCGTTGACATGCCTCACCCACTGTCGGGGTATAAATAATCGGCATCATTTCACTCAAATGATTTTCAATTAAGTGATAAAACAGGGTTTCATTGGTGTCTTGAATATTTCGCAAATAAATATGCTTATTGATCGCATCATTAAAAGCACAGTATTGCTGATATGAACGCTGACTTTGTTCTTCGATGGTTTCGATCACATGCGGAATTAAACCATGAAGATTAAAGTGAGTACGTTCTTGTTCATTAAATGCAGAACCTTTATTTAACAATGGGAGTTCTAAAAGGGCATTACCTGCATAAGGAATATATAAAGGATACTTTTTCAAATTTTCAGTTGTCATTTCCATTCTCATTTGTGTGGACAATGATGTAATGACCTACGTCTTTTGCCACAATACTACTTTCGTCTTAGCTAAGCTTAAGCCTATTTTTGGGTAAATGGGTATTTAGATACGTGATAATGATATCGTGAGTATTTTACAAATTGATAAATTCATTTCTTTTCTATTATTTAGAATGACTTTCTTCACATTGTTAAAGTCCAATTGATTTTTCAATGTGATTAGCTATATTGATGCTTTACTCTGATCATGACTTTTAAAATAAAAATATGCTGAAATTACCTTTCACTACCCTGCTTATTTGCTCAGTCGTTACTATCTGTGGCTGCCAAACGATTTCAAAAACCTCAACTCAAGTAAAAGATTTAATCAGAGTAGGCGAACAGAAAGCACCTCAAATTGATCAACAAGATGTTATTGATGTTAGTAAAACTACATTAGAAAAAATTGAGCAAATGACGCTGAATATGCCGACAGGTCAATGGATTTATATCGAAAATGATTTACAAGGAATTTATACGCTGCAAAATAAATCTATAGATGGCAATATGCTGCTATTGCGTTTAAATTGCAAAATAACATCGCAGCAATCAGGTTTTATTCTACGTAACAAAGATGGTCAAGATATTTTAAAAGCACATGATGAACAAGCCGGACAAATTCAATTTTTATTGGACAATAAAAATTATGGCAATCCATTCCATCTGAGCAATAGCAAAAAAATAGATGCTTTTAAAACAGCACTACAAAAAACCAAAGTTATTAAAATTTTTAATGCATCCAAATTGTATACATTTCAAAATGCTCATGCTGAGCGCTTAGAACAAGCTGTGAGCTGTAAAGATTAAAGTGTGAATTTTTAGGGTTTGATATACCCCTTAAAATGGCAAATTAAAGGCTTATAAATACAGTAATAAAATCCATCTCATATTAAAGCACGATAAAATAATGACATAAGCTCAGCAAAGTCACGCCCTCATAAAAGAGCGCAATTATTTACTTTTACCATATTCATTCAAACTAAATCTGGCATAAGAAATTAACTATTTTTACCTTTCAGGCTGAATAAGATTTATTCATACAAATGCTTTTACCTAAAGCATTCGAAATTTGCTATATTTAGCGTTTTTCTGCGACATTTATTTTCCGATAGATTATGAATACGGCCATACAAGCAGCTCTTGATCATGCAATGCAATCCCTCCAATCTGAAGGGTTACTTCCATCTGACTGGAAAAACACCAGCACATTAACGCGAACCAAAGACCGAAGTCACGGCGATTTTGCGTCGAATATTGCCATGATTGCCTCTAAACCTGCAGGTATGAAGCCACGTGATCTTGCAGAAAAAATCTTAGCCAACTTACCTGAAGTAGCTGACATTACGAAGGCGGAGATTGCTGGTCCAGGTTTCATCAACTTCTTTTTAAATGCAGATCAGCGCTTTGCGATACTTGATCAAATTCAAGCACAAAAAGATCAGTTTGGTAAAACCCAAGCCAATGCAGCAAAAAAAATCCAAGTCGAATTTGTATCTGCAAATCCAACTTCTAGCCTACATGTAGGTCATGGACGTGGTGCGGCCTATGGCATGACCGTTGCAAATTTGCTTGAAGCCACAGGTGCTAAAGTTGATCGTGAGTATTATGTGAATGATGCAGGTCGTCAAATGGACATCCTTGCAACATCAACTTATTTACGATATCTCGAATTAACAGGGCAAAGCCTAGTCTTCCCTAAAAATGCCTATCAAGGCGACTATGTTAAAGAAATCGCGCAAAGTATTATCGACAAAGATGGTGATGCCTATGTTCGTCCAGTCGCTGATGTCTATAAAGATATTCCTGAAGATGTACAATATGCAGCAGAACTTGATGCAGATGGGAATAAGGTTGTTCTTTCAGGTGATAAAGAAAAACACATTGATGGCTTAATTCACAATTCTCAAGCATTGATTGGTACAGGTTATCGTGTCTTCCATCAAGCGGCTTTACATGCCATTTTAGATGACATTAAAGATGACTTGGGTGAATTTGGGGTTACTTTTGACAAATGGTTCAGCGAAGCCTCTTTAACTGAAAAAATTGAAGAAGCCTTACAAACCCTCGATCAACGTGGCTTCTTATACGAAAAAGACGGTAACATTTGGTTTAAATCAACAGAATTTGGTGATGAAAAAGACCGTGTTGTGAAACGTCGTAATGGCCAAACCACTTATTTCGCTTCTGATATTGCGTACCACCTAAATAAATTACAACGTGGTTATACCGATATCATTGATATCTGGGGTTCAGATCACCATGGTTATATTGCCCGTGTTAAAGCGGCAATTGATGCAATGGGTTATGACTCGAAGAAACTAACTGTTCTTTTAGTGCAATTTGTCAGCTTATGGCGCGGCGGTCAGATGATCCAAATGTCATCTCGTTCAGGTCAATTTGTGACTTTACGTGATTTGCGTAAAGAAGTTGGGAATGATGCAGCACGTTTTTATTATGTGATGCGTAAGTCTGAGCAACACATTGACTTTGACTTAGACCTTGCTGTATCACAAAGTAAAGACAATGCCGTATATTACATTCAATATGCTTATGCTCGCGTCAATCGTATGGTTGATTTAAAAGTCCCAGAAAAGAATATTCCATTCGATCGTCAGCAATTGAGCAACTATGATGCTTCATTGTTAACACTTGAAGCGGAAACAGAAATTTTAGCAAAATTGGCAGCATATCCAGAAATTCTAATCCGTGCTGCAAATAGCTATGAACCCCATCAAATTGGTAATTATTTAAAAGAACTGGCTGCTTTATTCCATGCTTGGTACAACTTAGATGATGCAAAGGTTTTGGATGATCAAAATATCGCATTATCTCAAGCACGTTTATTGTTATCGGTAAACGTACAACAAGTAATCAAAAATGGTTTAACATTGTTAGGTGTTTCGGCACCTTATGAAATGTAAAAACAGCCAATAAAAGAGGAATTCCACGTGTTTGGAAAAACGCAGCGCGGTGTGTCTGAACGACCGAACAAACCGAAACAACCATTGATTCCAAAATGGTTAGGGATGCTTGTGGTCATTTTAATCGTGTTAAGTTTTGCAGTAGCACTCATGCTCTGGAAACCGTGGGCACCCGTACAGCCGAGAAATAATGATGTAACTTCCCCGCATTATCAGGAAGATACTAATAAAGATTATCGGTTCTACGACCTATTACCACAGCAACAAGTGACGCCGATACCTGAACAAGCTGTTCCTGAAACTAAAACACAGAGTCAGCCAGTTATTGTAGAAGCACCATCCCGTCCGACATCAAATGATGTCAATGTAGGTGTCGATGGTTCTGAGATAGCAGCACCACCTGCTCAACCTGAATATATTTTACAGGTTCGCAGTTATTCAGATCCTGATAGTGCTGATGCTCGTCGTGCAGAAATCATTCTAAATGGGCTTTCTGCCGATGTTGTACAAAGTACTGAAGGTGGAAAAACTTGGTATCGTGTAATTTCAGGACCTTATGAGTCACAAGATGCTGCGGTTATTGCACAACAAACGTTACAACATAGCGGTATTGATTCGATTGTGGTTAAGCGTTAATTAATCTTGTAACAATGAGGATGCTTCGGCATCCTTTTTTTATTTTTCAATTTTCGTGATAAAGGTTCTTATCAAATTAGCCACTTGGTTTGAATGAATATTGGCTAAATCATGGTGTCCATTTTCAATAATATGGAGTTCAGATTGAATCCATTTAGAGTGTAAATACTGTCCAATTGTCACAGGACTAATTGGATCATTATCCCCCCAAATTAATAATATTGGGCATTCAATTTCAGTCAAATGAATATCTAGCAATGAGTGTTGCTGTATAAACCAATCTGGTACATCAAAGCTAAGTTGATAATCCTGTCGCCAGTCTGCAACATCAAAAGGATTTAAATCGATTCCTCCTGAAGTTGCTACCAAGACTAAACCTTGAATCAGCTCAGGTTGTTGCAATGCTGCCTGAACGGCAAAAATACCACCCATCGATTGAGCAATAACAATGACAGGCTCCTGAATTTTTCTCAATACATAAGCCTGCAAATCCTCAAAATTCTGGACATCAGGATTAATTGGATAGCCACCAAAACTGGGATAGGCAATGATGGTTGAAGTATATCGGGCAGGCAGTAGATGCATCACAGGTTGCCAATAGTCTGTACTACCTGATGCACCAGGTAAAAAGATTAAATTCATATGATCTAATTTTTAACTTTCACTTTTGGCTTTAGCCCGTTGAAATGCAGGCCGTTGCTGAATCCGATTTGCATACGCAACCAGCTGAGGCTTATTCGCTTTTACCCGATCTTGCAGAGCAATAATTGGAAAGCTCATTTGAATATCTGCAAAAGAAAAATCACCGGCAAAATACACGTGTGTGGTTAAATAATTCTCTAAATAAGCAATATGTTCTTTTAATCGAGGATTGATAAAGCCCCCCTTTACCCCAGCTGAAATTTTATTGGCAATTGGCTTAATTAGAAATGGAACATGTTTTGGCATATTGCTCATGACTAAATTCATGACTAAATAAGGCATCAATGACCCTTCTGCATAATGCATCCAATATCGATATTGTTGTAAATTTACTTGATCCTGAAGTTTAAATTGATGTTTAGTGTCATATTTTTCTTGTAGATATTCTAAAATAACCGCTGACTCTGCAATGGTCAAATCACCATCGGTTAACACAGGCGATTTACCTAAAGGATGAATCTGTTTTAGTTCAGGCGGTGCGGAAAATGTTGGCAAGCGCTTGTAATATTTAATTTGATATTCAACACCTAACTCTTCCAGCGCCCAAATAACTCTTAAAGAACGTGACTGTTCAAGATGATGTAAAGTAATCATTATTGTGGCCTCTTATTTTATCCTTTGACTATAACCATAGCCATAAAGAAATAACATCCTTGTTTTACACAAAATGTCATGCTTATCCAGATGTAATTAATTGCGATATGAACGAGTAAAAGGTAAATAACAATCGATGTACTCCAAACCTACTTTACTCGTATTAACATTAGCTTTAACCGTAAATTCAACAAAATCAAAGACACGACACTCAACCTAAGCAAATCAAATCACAAGGTTCTAGGCTTTACTTTTGACCACTTAAAACTTCTGGTTTATCGGTAATATTAATGCTGACTAATTAGCCTGAGAGGTTCAGGCCAATTTTTGACTTATGTCATTAATAAGCATCACTATTATTTTGACGGACGCATTCTGTCGGGCAACACTGGTGCTTCCAGACGTGGGCCCTCATAATCAGGAATATTGCCAAATCGTGGCTCTTGGTTCATCCATTGCGCACGTGCAATACTCAACTCTTCCTGAGTGCGTCCTACAAAATTCCACCATAATAGGATAGGTGATTCAAATGGCTCACCCCCTAATAATAATAAGCGACTGCCTTGATGTAATTGCACTTCAATCTCTTTTAAACCGGGTTCTAGCACCACCATATTATTGTCATCAAGTTCATGACCATGAATGGTGGCTGTTCCCTCTAAAGCAAGAAATCCATATTCATACTTTGGATTTAACGCGATATGCGTGGTGGTCGATTGCTTGGCAGTTAAATCGACACCTAAAAGTTCCGAATGAACTTTAACTGGGGATTTGGTCTTTAAAAATTCTCCAACCAATACCGTAAATTCAATCTGATCCTGCTCCACAATCGGTAATTCGGGATAATGATCAAACTGCGCAGCCATGTTGCGTTTATCGTCTGGCAATGCAATCCACAGCTGTGCGGCATGCATATGTGTTTCAGTATCTGGTGCAACTTCGGTATGGGAAATACCATAACCTGCTGTCATTAAATTGACCTGTTTAGGCCGAATTAATTGCTTAGAACCGATGCTATCAGTATGCATCATGGTACCTTCAATCATCCAAGTGAAGGTTTGTAAACCTATATGAGGATGTGGACCAACATCTAAACCTTCGCCTTGGGGAAACGTCACGGGGCCAGCATGATCGAGGAAACACCACGCACCAATCATACGTTTATGACGACTTGGTAATGCACGTTTAATTACAGTGCCTTTACCTATTTCCGCAGAACGAATGGTAAAATCTTGAATAAATTGAGTGACATATTTTTCACAATCATCTGAATTGGAAAGCTCGGTATAATTAGTATTGGTCATATTTTTATCCTAAAACTCTTCAACGATGCAAACGTTAAATATCATTTCATTTTTTCATTAGCTTAGCGAATCACTTCACCGAAACCTATCATTAATTAATACGCTGAATACCACACATAAAACAATATTATTTTTAAACTTTTTTTTAACAAAGTATTCTCTGCACTTATCACCAGCTAAACATTAACATCTTATTCACATGAGTTTTATAAAAATTAAATGAATCATCGCCATACCTTTAATTTACTCTTTATTTTAATGTACAAAATTTGCACTTCATAATATGATTATTATATAGAAATCACATATTAGAAGTGGCTGTATGTCGATAGAAAATCAAAAAAGAGCATCATAATAACAATAAAAAATGAATGCAATTGGAGAAAATGCGGTGAAAAATAGTAATCATGAAACTGCTTATGTTATCCCAGAACAGTTGTGTACTCTTAAAAATCGCATCGTAATAGAACAAGCTTTAAAAAGCCCAATCACCCGTATTCCCGCGCCATTTGAACAATACTATCTAGACTATCAAAATAAGCACCAACGGCAGTTGCTACAACGCGTTAACCTAATCGGACAACTGACCTTTTTAAGCTATTTTTTTGTAGACTGGTTCTTACTCCCTGACATTGCAATACTTTCAGCGCTGCTGCGTTTAATTCTTATCATCAGCAGCCTATTCATCAATGGATTATTTTTTCGTTATTGCAACAATATTAAAATTTTAGATCGGTTACTTCCCATATATGTCGCCATTGCAGCTGCACTCTGGTTAAAACTACTGTTCATCTC
This sequence comes from Acinetobacter sp. ANC 4648, assembly GCF_002135345.1. Taxonomy (GTDB): domain Bacteria; phylum Pseudomonadota; class Gammaproteobacteria; order Pseudomonadales; family Moraxellaceae; genus Acinetobacter. The sequence continues at coordinate 591,011 of NZ_NEGI01000001.1, forward strand.
AGATAGCCCTTTAGTAACAACCTATTTATATGCCTCAGTCATTTTTATTTTATTGGGGAATTTATGCATACAAATTTCATTTCGATACTCTATATTTACGTCATTGCTCATCAGTGCCGTTATTTTTCACGGTGTATTTCAACTGGTTAATTTTCATGGGATAGTTTTATTTTCATTAACCTATATCCCTATTTTATTACTCAGCATGTATATTAGTTGGAATAATACTTCCAATTCAAAACGAAATTTTTTGCGTATCTTATTAAATGATTGGAACTATCACGCTTTATGTGAATTAGCACATACCGATGATTTAACGCAATTAAATAATCGTCGACAATTCATGCACATTGCAGAACAGGCTATTCAAAAATGGCAGAAACACAATGTTGTGTGTTTATTGATCTTTGATATTGATTTTTTTAAAAGAATTAATGATACCTATGGGCATGATATTGGAGATGAGGTTCTTCGTATTTTAGCTGAAATTTTACGGCAAGAAATGCGCTATAACGATGTTTTAGCACGTTTTGGGGGGGAGGAATTTATCGCATTATTACCCAACACCACTCTAGAGGATGCAACCCTGATTGCTCAGCGCTTGTGTAAAAAAATTGAAAGTAATCAAATCTGTATTCAAAATAAAATATTTCTCAATTTGAGTATATCCATTGGGCTATCTCAACTTCACTCCTATGAAGATGATCTAAATGTATTGATTAAACATGCAGATATTGCACTTTATCAGGCGAAGAATAATGGCCGTAATCAAGTAGCAATTTATACTTACAACACCTAAAAAAAAGAACACCTTAGTGTTCTTTTTTTATTTTAGCCATTCAGTTCAAATCAAGCTACTGCCTAGGAAACAACGATTTGTCTAAATCATTCCCACTCAATCGTAGCAGGAGGCTTAGAAGATACGTCATAAACAACACGTGAAACATCAGCAATTTCATTCATGATACGTGTTGAAATCTTATCAACTAAATCATAAGGAAGATGTGCAAAACGTGCTGTCATGAAATCAACTGTTTCAACCGCACGAAGTGCAATCACCCATGCATAACGACGACCATCACCTACGACACCAACAGATTTCACTGGTTGGAACACAGCAAATGCTTGTGCAGTTTTGTCATACCAACCACTTGCACGAAGCTCTTGCATAAAGATGTCATCAGCAAGACGTAGAATGTCTGCATATTCTTTTTTCACTTCACCCAAAATACGCACGCCCAAACCTGGACCTGGGAATGGATGACGATAAAGCATTTCAAATGGTAAACCTAAAGTTGTACCTAAACGACGTACTTCATCTTTAAACAGATCACGAATTGGCTCAACTAATTCAAATGCTAAATCTTCTGGTAAACCACCCACGTTATGGTGTGATTTAATCACATGTGCTTTACCATTTTTAGTTGCCGCAGATTCAATCACATCTGGGTAAATTGTCCCTTGTGCAAGGAAGTTTACGCCATCAAGCTTACGTGCTTCTTCAGCAAATACACCAATGAATTCACGGCCAATAATTTTACGTTTTTTCTCAGGATCAACTTCACCTTTAAGCGCAGTTAAGAAACGCTCTTCAGCATCGGCACGAATCACACGAATACCCATGTTTTTCGCAAACATGTCCATCACTTGCTCACCTTCGTTCAAACGAAGTAAGCCATTATCGACAAATACACAAGTCAATTGGTCGCCAATCGCACGGTGTAATAGTGCAGCCACAACAGATGAATCTACACCACCTGAAAGACCCAATAAAACTTTTTGATCACCAATTTGTTGACGCAATTGTTCAACACGTAAGTCGATGATGTTTTCAGAGTTCCACAAGTTACGGCAACCACAAATACCGTGAACGAAGTTAGACAGTAATTCCGCACCTTTTTCAGTATGCGTGACTTCTGGATGGAACTGAATACCATAGAAACGGCGGGCTTCATCAGAAACCATGGCAAATGGGCAACTTGGTGTGCTGGCAGTCACTTGAAAACCTGTAGGAATCGCCGTTACTTTATCACCATGGCTCATCCACACCTTAAGTTTGCCTGCTGAGTCTTCAAGATCACCAATCAGTTTGTCACGAACTTGAATGTCTACTTCTGCATAACCAAATTCATGGACTGTACCCGGCTCTACTTTACCACCTAGCTGTTCTGACATGGTTTGTAAACCATAGCAAATACCCAGTACAGGCACACCTAAGTTGAATACAACTTCTGGCGCACGCGGACTACCTTCTTCATGCACACTTTCCGGACCACCAGACAGGATGATACCGTTCGGATTAAATGCACGAATGTCTTCTTCAGACATGTCATAGGCATACATTTCAGAATAAACACCAGCTTCACGTACACGACGGGCTATAAGCTGGCTATATTGAGAGCCGAAATCCAAAATCAGGATACGATCTTCAGTAATTTGGGTATTGGTAGTCATGGGTAAACAACTATGCAGGCAAACGAATATTAGCGCCATATTCTAGCATTTTTATCGCATTAAGCATATCTTTCATACATAGTGCATTTTTTCTTGAAATTTCAGTTTTTTAAAATTATGAAAGTGCCCCGAAAGCACTTTTAAGCCTTCAATATATCATGCATTATTTTTCTATCAAATGATCGAGACTGAATTTACCTGCGCCATGCAGCATGAGAAACAATAGCCCACCAGCCATTGCCATATTTTTCATAAAGCTAGTCGCATCTTCTGCGCTATCATGAAAAATAAGCGCTGTAATTAAACTAAATACTGCCAATCCCAATGCAGCAAAGCGCGCTTGAAAACCAAATAACAAGGCTAAACCACCACCAAATTCAACCAAAATAGTCAGAGGCAATAAGGCTGCCGAAACACCTTTCGCTTCCATATAACTAACAGTTGCAGTATAAGCTGTTATTTTCCCCCATCCTGCAAGAATAAAAATATATGCCATGAGTACACGAGCAACCAAACTCAGTATCGCTTCAGCTTGGTTGTGAGTAACAATATTTTTGATAACCACATTTGGATTTAACATGTTGTGACCTCTTGCATTTTTATTAAGCAGATGAATATAGATTAAGCATCCATAGTTCATAAATAAATAAGTAAAATGTAGACTCATCGTTGCAAATATAAAACAATCCTTGTTGTAGTTATTTAGTTTTTAATACTGACTTTCCGCGCCTACACTGCTAGCATCTGGTCACAATTTCGCATAGTTTTTGCCTTATGGAACTTTTTGATTTTATTCTACACGTAGATGAACACCTCTTTGAATTTATTAAAAATTATGGGATGTGGATTTACGGAATTTTATTCCTGATCATTTTTGTGGAAACTGGTTTTGTGGTGATGCCTTTTTTGCCCGGAGACAGCTTACTTTTTGCAGCAGGTGCTCTAGCAGCATCTACTGGTGCCATGAACCCTTGGGTATTGATTATCATACTTTTCATTGCTGCAGTATTGGGTGATACGCTGAATTACCATATCGGTAAATATACAGGACCTCGCGTCTTCGAAATTGAGTCCAAATTTATTAATAAACAGCATCTGCTTAAAACACAGCAGTTCTTTGAAAAACATGGTGGTAAAACTATTATTTTCGCCCGTTTTATTCCTTTTGCACGGACTTTTGCACCTTTTATTGCCGGTGCTGGCAGTATGAATTATAAGTTTTTCCTGTCTTATAATGTTATCGGCGGAATTTGTTGGGTGGGTTCTTTTATTACTTTAGGTTATTTATTTGGTAATATGCCAATCGTGAAAGATAATTTTACACATTTAATTTTCGGTATTATTATTCTGAGCGTACTACCAGGGATCATTGGCTATATTCGGCATAAATTTTTTAATAAAAAATTGATCTAATATCGCTATTCAATCAACATCATCCGATTAAAAAAAGCGAAAAAACACAGGCAACATACACAACATCAGTAACATCGCCGATCCTTTATAAAGTTGATCGGCGGTCATACCTCGTACATCGCCAGCCAATAATTTTCGGCCAAAATAAATCCAAAAAATTGCACTTGGAATTAGACATAAACAAAATATGCCTAAAATCCAAGCATAATTTGCAAAAGAATCCCAAGTTTCTACTGGAAAAATTCCCGCAGCAAATAAAATCACTTTTGGATTCTTTAATGTCGATAAAAATAATTGCTGTGGTTTTAACTGCTGATGGTTTTGACTATAGTTTTCTAAATGGGCGTTTTTCCATAAATGGAATGCCAGCCAAATTACATAAATCGCACTGGCAAAATGTAAAATATGAATCAGCATTGGCCATATTGGCATGCTCAGATGAATCAACAATGCCCATAAACTAATGCCATAAACATAACCGAATAATTCTGCCGGAATGAAACTAAAGGCTTTTGAAACCCCTTGATGATATGCAGCGCTAGCCAACAATGCATTGGTTGGACCCGGAATTAAGAGTACTGCAAACATTGCAAAAATAAATAGCCAACTTTCAATCATAGGGTGTCCTGTTCATTTAACGCGCCGAACACCTTAAACGAAAATGATAAAATATGACACGCTTTATACGCGGAACATATGCCATTACTCAGGAAAAAACCAATAACAATAAAAACCAATATATTGATTTTATTTGATTTTTTTATGAAATATTTTGTAAAGAATATGACAGGTGTTTATTTTAAAAATACAAACCCTGTCACATTTTGCACGCTATTTTATGATTTGACGTTTCGGAACATATGGACAATTTTTAAATTGTGCCGCTTGAGAAAGTGCTTCCTGCTGTCCATACAATTGTGATAATTCAGAATTTTTCGTGTTCGAGGATTGTCCTAAATTAACTGATACAGATGGTCCAAAGCCCCAACCACCACGTCCCCAACCACCGCCAAGTCCTAAGCCCACACCGACACCTGTTCTTTTTGCAGGTTGTACACCATTATTGATGTACTGTTGAATACGGTCAAACTCAGCACTAATTTGTGCACAATTCATAGCTTGATACTGCGTCGGTGACACATAAGAAGGCTTCACCGTTGTCGCACAAGCTATTAAAAGGAGGCTACTTAATGCCAAAAGGCTCAAATTGAGAATTTTCATATTAAAACCTTAAAACTATTTATTTTCAATTTCATTGAACAATAATTGATAGGCCTGCGTCAATTTATGATCTGTAGCTAAATGAATTAACGGCAAATTTTTATGGTGTGATTCTTTCATCAACACGGATGGGGGAAGCATCTGTTGTAAAACAGGTAGACCTTCATCTTTCAGCTGCTGCACCACTTCACGTGGTAATTTAGCTTGTGCTTGAAATTGATTGACTACAATCCCTTCAATTTCCAAACGATCATTATGATCATCCTGAGTTTCAATCACGTTTTCAATCAGCGTTTTTAATGCACGTTGTGAAAATACATCACAATCAAATGGAATTAGCACCCGATCTGCCGTAATCAATGCCGATAAAGTGAAAAAATTAAATGCTGGCGGTGTATCAATATAAATACGATCATACTGCCCCACTAAAGTTTGAATCGAATCTCGTAACTTATAGATTTTATGCTTAGCCTCTAAAGCATGTTCTAACCCACCTAAAGTTGGGCTAGCAGGCAGTACATCCAAATTTTTAAAAGGCGACGCGTGAATATAACTATTAAAACTTTTATTTTTAGATTTTAGAATAGAACCAATAGCATTACCAAGCAAACCTTTGGGCTGATTATTTCCCAAAATATCATCAAAAAAATTCTCAATATTGGGTTCTAGCGCCGTTTTATCGGTTGAATAGGTCGCATCATCTCCCAACAAATATTGACTGGAATTGGCTTGCGGATCTAAATCGATCACCAAGGTTTTAAAGCCTTGATGGGCGCTGATTGCAGCTAAATTGACCGCAATACTGGATTTTCCAACCCCACCTTTCTGGTTAAACACAACACGTGTCAGCATAAATCCCCCAATAACTTATTATAAAATTTGCCTGTAGTTTAGCTTAGACAACAGGCGACTATAGAATATATGTCTAACAATCAACCAAAAATGGGTTTAATCATGCTTAAAGAAATAATTGCAATAAATGCAACAGCACTAATCACTAATCCTGCACGGCGTTGAGCTAACAAAATCGTGTCATCTTTTTTATATATTTTAATTAATGATGACAACAAAACAAGGAATAAGATAATTTTTGCATAAAACCAAGGCTGAACTTTAAAATCATTCATACTTAATAAAATAATGCCGGTAATAGTCAAAACCGTGAATGCCAAATGCTGCATCGCAACTAAAGCGACTCTTCCTTTCGGATTAGGTTGATTGTTATGTGTTCCAATAAATAATGTCAATGCACGTACGACAAAAACCACAAATGCAATTGCAACACTCGATATATGAATCATTTTAACCAGTAAATGGGTATCCATATTACTCACTCATTATGCTTTAGGTGCATGAGCACATTCAGGGCTATTCGGAGCCTCACCCTGCCACTCACTTGGCACATAAGCATGAATGGCCAAAGCATGAATTTTACTTGGACTCAATAAGTCGGCTGCAATAGCATAGACTTTTTGATGGCGTTGCACCAAACGTAAACCTGCGAAGATTTCACTCACGATAATCACTTTAAAATGTGATTCCTTACCTGGGAAATAACCGCCATGTCCAGCAGATTCATTAATCACTTCTAAATGTGATGGTGCCAAAGTATTTAAGCTTTCAGTCAGTTGTTGTTCTAGGCTCATGTTTAATCCTTAAGGAAACGGAAAATAGCATTTAAGTATAACGCTGATCTGTACTGCACAGTATCAAAACCTACAAAGCTATCAATGCCGCCATTTTTTATAATTTTCATGCGTAGACAGAACCTATTTTAACTAAAAATAGTTTTTTTGCTTCAAAATGATTTTATTTTATTCAAATGGTCGTAGGATATACAAAAAAAGGTTGACCCTGAATCTGCATAATGTATTATAGCCGTCATGCGGGAATAGCTCAGTTGGTAGAGCATAACCTTGCCAAGGTTGGGGTCGAGAGTTCGAGTCTCTTTTCCCGCTCCAAATCTTTTTTGTTCAGTTTTTGTAGTAAAAATTGTACACCCCGCGGGAATAGCTCAGTTGGTAGAGCATAACCTTGCCAAGGTTGGGGTCGAGAGTTCGAGTCTCTTTTCCCGCTCCAAATTTAAAAAGCCTCTATTTTATAGAGGCTTTTTTTATATCTTTAATTTATATTTGAAATTAATTCTCTGGCAGTCCATCTAAGCTCGTTTTCTGTAGCCGTTCTTGACGATACAGCTGTTTCGGATCTCTTTGCATAAAAAAAGTACAAAAAATGGCAACAATTGCCATGCTCGCAATATAAATTGAAATAAGATATGGATTTCCATGCCCAATACTCAGTAGTTTTGTCGCAATCATTGGGGCTAAACCACCTCCTAGTATTCCCGCAAATTGTACTGAAATTGAAATTCCGCTATAACGAATTTCGGCAGGAAACTCTCTAGCGAATAGTTGCGCCTGAGGAGCATACATAATTGGAAATACTACGCCAATTGCAACCACAATGGCCGTCCAAACCAATAGCGGATCTTTAGTGCTCAACATACTAAAGAAAGGATAACAATATAATGCGAGCACAATTAAGCCAAACATAAACATATTGCGCTGTCCGACTTTATCTGACAGATGACCGCAGAGTGGTGTCATAAACATAATCACCGCAGCACCGCAAATCGTTGCAAATAAAATGTCCTGACGTGGTACCCCTAATTGCGTTGTCGTATAAGCCAATGCAAAAGTAGATGCAATATAAAACCATGCATTTTCAGCAGCACGCGCCAAAATAATTAATATGACTTGTTTAGGATGATTTTTAAAAACTTGCAATGCCGGAATTTTAACTTCTTCAGCTTTGGCTTTAACTTTTTCAAAGTCAGGAGACTCTGGTACTTTAACGCGAATATAAATTCCAACACCTAATAACAAGATACTGGCAAGAAAGGGTAAACGCCATCCCCAACTCAACAATGCTGACTCTGGAAGTAATGATACAGCTCCCAATGTCAGTGAAGCCAGCAATAAACCCGCACCAGTACTGGCTTGGGGTAAGCTCCCCCAAAAGCCCTTTTTCCCTTCAGGTGCATGTTCAACTGCCATTAATACAGCACCGCCCCACTCACCACCCATGGCCATACCTTGTACAAAGCGTAGAATAACGAGGAAAACAGCGGCCCAATAACCAATCGTTTCAAACGTTGGCAATAGCCCAATCAGAACCGTCGGTATGCCCATTAACATTAAAGTTAAGAGCAGCATTGACTTACGGCCCACTTTATCACCAAAGTGGCCAAAAACAATTCCACCAAGGGGACGACCGATAAAACCCACTGTATAGGTTGCAAAGGCAGCTAAGACCCCAGTCAAAGGATCTAAGTCAGGAAAGAAGAGTTTATTAAAAATCAGTGCCGCGGCAGCGCCATAAATAAAAAAGTCATACCACTCAATGGTGGTTCCTACCATACTAGAGATGCCCGCGAGCCGATGCGAAGACTTTTTATGATGTATCGGCATTTCTTGTTGTTCCATTTCCACCTCTTATTCCTTGAGTAATTACATTATTGATATCCATCTATTACGATTATTGATGTTGCTTGTATCGTGGTAATACCTTCACGTTATACTTATTAATAAACTACATAAATCCTAAAAAATTATGCAGTAGCAGTTAAATTTTCTAAAATTTCTGTCAAAATAGGACTGTGAGGTTGCCATTGAGGCCGCTTATCTTTATCAATAATTAAAGCTCGTACACCCTCAATAAAATCACCATGCTCAAACCAAATATCTTGTAAATCCCGCTCCAACTGCATGCATTGTTCAAGTGATAAACTCCGTCCAATCCACTGTAATTTCAAACTGGTCTGTTTTGCCACCAAAGAACGCTGTTGCAAAATATTTAATAAATGATGTGCCCATGGCTGTGTAGTTGGATCAGTCTCACTGGCTAAGCTTTGCTCAATTTCTGCAAGACTTTCATAAGCGAAGTGTCGATGAATACTATCTGCGCGCTGTCGTAATTCGCTTTCTACAGGATGAGTAATAAAACCAAAAACAATTTGCTCAATTACTGCTTTGTTCAGATTTTCATTGGCGACTAAGGCCTCTTGGAGCACAACTAAATGCTCACTGGGAACATGATAATCAATCAAATCTAAAGATAAGGCATCGCTACTGCTGATTTGCTCACCCGTGAGTGCCATATACACGCCAATATCATCTAAACGAGATAGGAAGTGCGTTGCAGCAACATCTGGGAAAAATCCAATTGCAGTTTCTGGCATCGCAAAACGTGATTTTTCACTGCTCACCACAATATGGCATGCCTGTGCCAAACCAAAACCACCGCCCAAAACATAACCATCTAAAAACACGATGATAGGTTTTGGAAATTTTCGAATCGCCGTCAGCATTGTGTATTCTGAAGCAAAGTACTCTTGATAGTCTGTTGAGCTATTTTGATAACACTCATATAAATAGCGAATATCTCCGCCAGCACAGAATGCTTTTGGACTATTGGAGTTAATTAGAATTGCCTGAATACCGTTGTCATGCCGCCATTGTTCAAGTTGTGTAGTAATGCCCTGAATCATCTCTAACGATAAAGCATTTAAATGCGTAGCACGATCTAAAGTCAGAATGCCCAAAGTACCTTGTTTACTACTAATTAAATTAGTTTTACTACTCATTTTTAGCCCCTATCGATTGGTAAATTTGGCTGGGCGTTTTTCAATAAATGCACGCATGCCTTCTTTTTGATCTAAAGTAGCAAACACTGAATGGAATGTTCGTCTCTCAAATCTCAGGCCTTCGGCTAGACTGACCTCAAAAGCACGATTAATGGATTCTTTAATCATCATCACAGAAATAAGTGATTTCTCTGCAATCTTTTCCGCAGCTTGTAACGTTTGTTCTAGTAATTCTTGCTGACTAAAGACACGAGCAACTAAACCACTTTTTTCTGCTTCCTGTGCGCCCATTTGTCGTGCGGTTAAACACATTTCCATCGCTTTAGCCTTGCCCACTGCTAGCGTTAAACGTTGTGTTCCACCAATGCCAGGCAATACACCTAACGTCACTTCTGGTAACGCAAATTTGGCATTTTCTGCACAATAAATAAAATCACACATTAACGCCAATTCACAGCCACCACCTAAGGCATAGCCGCTAACTGCTGCAATTAAAGGCTTACGACGTTGTGCAATCCGATCAGCCAGCGTAAAGAAATCATCAAAATAAATATTGGGAAAACTTAATTCCACCATTTCTTTAATATCTGCACCAGCAGCAAAAGCTTTTTCTGAGCCAGTCAGCACAATACAACCAATTTCAGGATCTGTTTCTAACTGATCCAGTGCCTGATTCATCTCACTAATCAGCTGTGTATTAAGCGCATTGAGTGATTTCGGGCGATTTAAAGTAATCAAACCCACACCGTTACGTTTTTCTAATAAAATGGTGTCCCATTGCATAAAATAATCCTTATTTATTTTTTATAAACTACGTGCAATAACTAAGCGTTGAATATCACTGGTGCCTTCATAAATTTGGCAAATTCGAGCATCTCGATAAATACGTTCAATTGGAAAATCTTTCAAATAGCCGTAGCCACCAAATACCTGTAAGGCTTTTGAACACACTCTTTCCGTCATTTCTGAAGCAAACAATTTCGCCATAGATGCTTCATTTAGGCAAGGCTCACCCGCTTCTTTTAAACGGGCTGCATAATGCACCAGTTGTCTTGCTGCTTCAATTTCAGTGGCCATACTGGCTAGCCGAAATGAAATCGCTTGTTGTTCAAAAATAGGTTTACCAAAGGCCATTCGTTCTTTTGCATAATGTGTGGCTTCTTCTAAGGCTGCGCGTGCTAAACCCACTGCTTGTGCTGCAATACCAATACGCCCACCTTCTAAATTTGCTAAGGCAATTTTTAAACCGTCCCCCTCGTTGCCTAACAGTAAACTCTTGTGAATTCGAACATCAGTCAAAGCAATTTGGCAGGTATCAGATGCATGTAAACCCAGTTTTTCTTCAATTCTAATCACCTCATAACCCGACGCTTCACGTGGAACCAAAAAAGCACTAATCCCTTTTTTACCCGCGCTTGGATCAGTCACTGCAAAAACAATAATGACGCCCGCGTTGTGACCCGAAGTAATGAACTGTTTTGCACCATTTAAAATATAATCATCACCATCTTTGACTGCACGAGTCTTAATCGCTGCAGCATCAGAGCCTGTATGTGGTTCCGTTAAGGCAAATGCACCGATCATTTCCCCCTGAGCTAAAGGTACTAAAAAACGTTGCTTTTGCGCCTCATTCCCAAATTTTAGAATCGGTACGCAACCTACCGAATTATGTACACTCATAATGGCTGAAGTCGCACCATCTGCAGCAGCAATTTCTTCAAGCGCCAATACATAAGCTAAATTTCCTGTTTCAGAGCCACTCCATTGTTCAGGTACTAACATTCCTAAAAAGCCCAGCTCGCCCATTTGTTGCAAAGCTTGGGCTGGAAATATGCCATGTTTATCCCATTCACTGGCATACGGTTTAATTTGTTCTTGTGCAAAGCTTTTGGCCATATCACGAATTAAAATTTGCTCTTCAGTTAATTGCATAGATGCTTCCCTTTCCCTGCATTAGCCAGCTGCGGTATTTATAGTTTGTTGTTTAGTGATTTCCTGATTCCGCAGTAAAAAGCGTTGGATTTTTCCACTCGGTGTTTTTGGTAATTCAGACACAAATTCAATTGCTCTCGGATAGGCATGAGCCGAAAGACGCTTTTTCACAAATTGGCTAAGTTCTTCGGCTAATTTAAGGGTTGGCTCAACTTTATCCACTAAAATAACAAAAGCTTTAACGATTTCCGTGCGCTCTGGATCTGGCACACCCACCACAGCGGCCTCAACCACAACTGCATGTTCTAATAAGGCACTTTCCACATCAAATGGTCCAATCCGATAACCTGAAGTGGTAATCACATCATCACTGCGCCCGACAAAACTCATGCTGCCATCCGCATGAATTTCTGCAGTATCACCCGTTAAATAGTAGTGTCCAATAAAAGGGGATTTACGGCTTTCTTGGTAGCCAGAGAACCACATCATTGGTGACTGGCTTATATCTACAGCCAATATTCCTGCTGTATCTGCTGCTAACTCTTGGCCTTGCTCATTTACTACAGCAATCCGATAACCCAAGCTTGGAAAACCTGCTGCTCCAGCACGAACGGGGTGCTCGAGACCATGATGATTACACACCACCATCCCAACTTCAGTTTGTCCATAATGATCAAATATTGGAGCATCCAACACCTGTTTAAACCAACGGATTACTTCTGGATTCAAAGGTTCACCTGCACTACTGACCTTACGAAACTGCCCACGTAAGGGTGCAATTTTTTCAGGATCAGCCGCCATCATCATTCGATACGCTGTTGGTGCACCCGCCAAATTAGTAATTTGATATTCTTTAACAATCTGACATAAACTCTCAACGCTGAAGCCACCGTCATAAAACAGGGTCGCGTGCCCTAACAACAGCGGCCCAACAATACCGTAGTACAAACCATAGGCCCAACCAGGATCAGCGATATTCCAAAAAGCATCATCCGGCGTTAAACCCACCGCATCTTGCATATAACGCCCAAATGCAATCAGCGCTTTTAAAGGTACCTGTAAAGGTTTCGCTGGACCCGTTGTGCCTGATGTAAACATCAATAGAAAAGGATCATCGCTATTCAGCATTTCCAGTTCACAATATGCTGATTGCTGCTCAATTTCAGCCCAGAAATTAAAATCTCCTTTTGGTAAATGATCTCGTGCTCCTACCACAGTAACAATTGCTGGACAATCAGCGACTTCATTTAACTTGTCACGATTCCCCATATCCGTCACCACCAATTTACTTTTGGCGAGTGCAACACGATGTTCAATGGCTTTTGGACCAAATGCAGTAAATAAAGGTTGGTAAACAGCACCTATACGCCAAGCTGCCAAAATCGTAATAATCAACTCAGGTGTACGTGGCAATAATCCAGAAATGCGATCACCCTTCCTAACACCTTGAGACTTTAAGAAGTTAGCAAATTGACTTGAGCGTTGTTTTAATTCATTAAATGTATACTCAGCTTTTCGACCGTCCTTAGATTGCCAAAACAAAGCCACCTGTGCTGATTCTGCATGACGGTCACAGCACTCATAACAGGCATTAAGGGCATCTAAAGAACCAGATAACAAACTATTTGCCGCATTATGTAAATCAAATGCAGATACTGTTTCTTGATATTTCAACATAGGGTTAACCTCAGTCTGGATTTGTTGTTATTCATGACACATGGGTTAATTTCTTCAGTAAACAGTCATCCAATGACAATACCATTACTTCTGAGCAGGTAAATATTGCTGGATAATACTAGAGAAATCCAAGTTTGCATGACCTTGTAAACACAATTGTTGATAGAGCTGTTGGACTAAGCCACCCAGTAAAATAGGCTGCTTCACCTGACCAGCGGCTTCAATAGCAAGTCCTAAATCTTTCAACATCAGTTGTGTGGCAAAACCATCTTGATAACCCCAAGACGCTGGTGCATTAGCACAAATATCTGGCCATGGATTACACACTTCTGAACTCCAACAACGACCACTCGAACTATTAATCACTCCCGCCAAGGCATGTGGATCAATACCAAGCTTCACACCCAGTGCCATCCCTTCAGCCACAGCAGTCATGGAAATACCGAGAATCAGGTTATTACAAATTTTAGCCACTTGGCCTGTACCTACAGCACCGCAATGCACCACATTTTTTCCCATCAAGCTCAATACGGGTTTAACTGCCTGATAGGTTTGCTCAGATGCACCCACCATAAAGGTTAAAGTACCTGCTTGTGCACCAATGGTGCCGCCAGAGACAGGTGCATCGCACACGATAATCTGTTTTATTTCAGCTGCAGTAGCAATATCTTTAATGGTTTGAGGATCAATCGTACTGCAATCCAAACATAAGCTGCCTGCTTTGAGCACTGCTAAGACACCATCCTCTCCAAGATAAACATCGCGGACATGCTTAGCTGCTGGCAACATACTAATAACGATATCTGCTTCTTTGGCTGCTGCTTGAGGACTACTACAAACGATGCCCCCACTTTCTTTGAAATGTTGTAATGCAACTGTACTTAAGTCATAACCCCAAACCTTTTGCCCAGCTTTCAGCAGATTTTGTGCCATGGAACCGCCCATGTTTCCTAAACCAATAAAGGCAATTTTCATACTTACCTCCTTAGCGCAAACTGATGGTGGTATTTACAGCACCCGTTTCTTGATTATCTTCAAACCAACGACTGGTGATAGTTTTGGTCTGTGTATAAAATTGTACAGCCTGCTTTCCATACGGGCCTAAATCACCCAATTTAGATCCTCTAGAACCAGTAAAACTAAAGAAAGGAACCGGTACTGGAATTGGAATATTAATACCCACTTGACCAATGTTGATTAACTGTTGGAACGTTCGTGCTGTTGCACCATTTTGAGTAAATAATCCAACCCCATTGCCAAATGGATTGGCATTGACCAACGTAATTGCCTCTTCCAAAGTATCGACACAAATAATGGCGAGTACTGGACCAAAAATTTCTTCTTGATAAATGCGCATGTCCGTCGTAACGTGATTAAAAATTGTAGCACCGACAAAGTTACCTTGTTCATAGCCTTTAACTTGAATATCACGACCATCTAGTAGTAGCGAAGCACCTTGCTCAACACCGCTATTAATTAAATCAATTACACGTGCTTTAGCGCGTGGAGAAATCACAGGTCCAATATCAGTATTCGGTTCATGCCCAGCATTCACACTCAAAGTTTTAGCCTTTTTGATCAATTCGCTAATCCATTGCTGGCTATCACCCACCATCACAGCAACAGAAAGTGCCATACAGCGTTGCCCTGCTGCACCAAATGCAGCACCAACTAGGGCATTTAAAGTTTGCTCTTTATTGGCATCAGGCATCACCACCACATGATTTTTTGCACCCATCATCGATTGAACACGTTTGCCATATTGGCCTGCTAAATTATAAACATGCGTTCCGACTGCAGTAGAGCCCACAAACGAAATGGCCTTGATATCCGAATGGGTACACAGCATATCTACGACTTCTTTACCTCCGTGAACCACATTTAACACACCTGCTGGAACACCCGCTTCAATAGCTAGTTCAACGAGCATCATGGTTGAAAGTGGATCTTGTTCCGAGGGTTTTAAAACAAAGGTATTGCCACAAACTATTGCCATCGGGAACATCCACAATGGAATCATGGCTGGAAAGTTAAACGGTGTAATACCAGCACATACACCTAATGGTTGCTGTAAGGTATAGGTATCTACACCACGTGCTACGCCTTCAAGATACTCGCCCATTTGCAAGGTTCCAATGGAACAGGCATGTTCAACCACTTCCAAACCACGTTGTATATCCCCTTCAGCATCGGCCAAAGTTTTACCTTGTTCAGCAGTCAATACTTGCGCAATGCTTTTGGCATTGATGCGAATTAAATCTTGCAGTTTAAGCATAATCCGCATACGTGCTTGAATCGGAGTCTGTTTCCAGCTTGCAAATGCATTCTGTGCTGCAGCAATTGCAGCATTCACTTCCTCACGAGTTGCAAATGGAACCGTCCCAATGACTTCCTGAGTCGCTGGGTTAACAATATCCTGCCATTCCTGAGTCCCTGACTCAATAAATTCACCATTGATGAGCAATTTAGCAGTTGTTAATTGTATTTTCTGAATCGAGTTCATAACCTCTCCATGGGGGATACTTTTTATTGTGATGACTTGGCGAAAATACGGACTGAAAACGTATGATCATTATTCTAATGTGGTATCAGCCTATCAAAGAAAACTTTGACCACCAATGCAAATTGATGCACGATGACTGTGCAAAATTGCACAGGAAGTGAAGAATAAGATGAAAGCAGATTGGGATCATTTACATTTTTTTTTAGTCTTGGCTCGTGCCAAAACCTTGACCAATGCTGCGCGCTTAATTGGCGTTGAACATAGTACTGTTGCACGGCGTATTCAGGCGTTAGAACTGGCTTTAGGTACACAATTATTCAAACGTGAAGCTACGGGTTATGAATTAACACTCGAAGGAATGGCTTTAGTACCTCGGGTTGAACAAATGGAGTATGCATTTTTACAAATTGAAAAACCGCATCAACCCTTACAGGGCCGAGTCCGAATTGGCGCACCAGAAGGTTTTGGTACGGTATTTTTGGCACATTTACTGGCTGAATTTTCGAAACAATATCCCTTATTAACAATCGACCTCATTCCTGTACCGAAGATGATTAAGCTATCACATCGCGAAGCCGATATCGTGATTTCAATTGATCGCCCTAAATCTGGTCCCTATATTATTACTCGTCTTTCAGATTACTGTTTAAAAATTTATGGCAGTAATGACTATTTGGCAAAAAATCCTCCTATTCACTGTTTAGATGATTTAACCCAACATCGCTTTGTGAATTATATTGATGATTTAGTCTATAGCCCCGAGTTATATTGCTTAGAACGTTTACCTTTACAATTAGCTGCAAATTTTCGTAGTAGCAGTATTTTAGCGCAGCAAATTGCTGTCAGTGCTGGTGCGGGACTGGCGATTTTGCCTATGTTTATTGCTGAGAAGAAACCTGAACTAGAACAAGTATTAACACAGCAGGTACGTTTTATTCATACTTTTTGGATGCTAACCTTGGTCGATTTACAACACGAACCTAGAATTAAATTAGTCTGGGATTTCTTACGTAAACAAGCCGATATCCAACAAAGTGTCTTGATGGATTAATCCATTAAAGATCATAAAATTAACTGCTGCATAGGCAATACTAAACTCCGCCCCCTTAAAACTCCCAATAAAAAAGCCAATCTGAAGATTGGCTTTAAAGACAAAATTTTAAAAAGAGTGACTAACGCTCACGCAATGCTTCTTGAGCCTTATTAAAAGGTTTGAGTAAGTATTCAATGATGGTTTTCTGCCCCGTCCGAATATCCACTGTGGCCACCATACCTGGAGTAATTGAAAACGTTTTTCCAGCCTTATTCATCAATTTATCTTTATCGGTACGAATATAAACACGGTAGTAGAATTGATCTTGTTTCACTTCATCACGAATGGTATCTGGAGAAATAACGGTTACCTTTCCATCTAAACCACCGAATATTGAATAATCATACGCCGTGATTTTAACCAGCGCAGCTTGGCCTGGATGAATAAAGGCAATATCACGTGGTGAAATATGAGCTTCTATTAACAATTGCTCATCAATAGGCACAATCGTCATCAGCTTCCCATTTTGCGGAACAACACCACCAATAGTCGTCACTGCAATTTCTTTCACAACACCACGGACAGGTGCCTTAAAGGTTGATCTTTTAACAACGTCAGTACGACCTGCTACCACTTGTTGTAAGGACTGAATATCTGCATTGGCTTTAGCTAACTCTTCACGAGATTTTACATAATAGTCATTTCGTTTATCGTTAATTTGATTCTCGAAATTATTAATTTCACGTTTAAGCCTTAAAACTTCCACTTCTGAAGCTGCACCTTTAGCAACTAAGGGCTGAGTCATTTGTAATTCATTCTGAACCAAGACTAAAGCATTTTTCAAACCAGCAATGGATTCATCCAAATTTGAACGCCGTGAGGTATATAATGCTGTTTCTTCACGTACCAAATTAGGCATACTTAAAACCGCTTTCGGGAAACTCAATGTGGTCCCATTCACTTCGGCCTCTAAACGCGCAGCCGTCGCTTGTGTCGCAAGAAGTTTGGTTTGACTTTCACCCACTTGTGATTCAAATCGGGTCGGATCTATCTGAGCGAGAATTTGTCCTTTTTGAACAATATCACCTTCTTTAACCTCTAAGCTGGTGAGCACACCACCATCCAAAGACTGAATCGTTTGCTCTTTTGAAGACGGAATGACTTTACCTGTCCCCGTCGAAACCTCTTCAAGCTTAAACAGACATGCCCAAACAATAAAGGCCAACAACCCAATCGCGACAATCCAAATCACAAACGTTGATTTGGGTAAGGGCGGTTCTGTGAAACGCATAGCAGATGGGTTGGTTGGACGCTGTAGGATATCGGAGGCTACTTCATTTTTAAGCTGTGGCTTGGGTACTTCTGGTAATTGATGTTCTTGGCTCATGCTGAAACTCCTCCTACATTAGGCTGATTTCCAGGATTTAAAATGGCATCACGCGGGCCATCTTTCACAATTTTTCCATCATGAATCACAATAATTCGATCAACCAGTTGCAAAACTGCGGGACGATGCGTAGCCACCACCAAAGTGCGATGGCCTAACCACTCTTTTAAATGCTGAATCAGTAACTTTTCAGAGACATCATCAATGGATGCTGTTGGCTCATCCAATAATACAATGTTCGGATTACGTAATAAAAGCCGTGTCAGCAATAACGCTTGTCTTTGACCACCAGAGAAACCAACACCGCCTTCAAGCACCAAATAATCCAAACCTTCTTTCTTTTTTTCAATAATTTCTATGGCATTGGTAATTGTTAAAGCCCGAATAATGTCTTGATCTGTGGCTAAAGGCGCGCCTAAGGTTAAATTTTCACGGATTGTACCGAAGAATAAATGTGCATTTTGATTCAGCAAAGACATATCACGCCGAATATCATCAGGATCAATTAAAGACTGATCAATTCCATCTAAACTAATACTTCCTTGAACGGGCATTTGCATGCCAGAAAGTAACTGTAATAAAGTTGATTTACCTGCGCCATTGCGCCCTAGAATAGCAACCTTCTCACCGGCACGAATTTTCAATTGTGGAATGACTAAAGTTGGACGCGGATCATCCTCACCATACTTAAACATCACCCCTTTAAAATCATAGTCACCTACGATGACTTTACGATGAATCAATTGCGCACGATCAGGACGATCTACTGGCTTTTTCATCAGCTCATCTAAGCCTTCTTTAGCCACTTTAGCCTGTTGCCAACGGCCTAATACACCTGTGATTTGTGAAATTGGTCCAAGCATCCGCGAAGATAGAATCGAACACGCGACTAAAGCACCTGTGGTCATGTCACCTTTCATGACAGCAAAGCAGCCCACCAACACCACAATGGCATAGGTTAATCCCTGAATTTTCTGTGTCCACGCATTAAGCCAACCAGTAATCTTTCTTTGACGCATACTAATATCAGCAGAGACCTCATTCATATGGTTCCACTGATTTTGAAAACGCGCTTCAGCTCTTAGTAATTTAATATCCTCAATTCCTTGCACGGCTTCGACAAGAATAGCATTCCGAATTGAAGATTCACGCATCCCTTCTTTGGCCAACTGTGCAAGTTTTTTCTGCGCTAAAAAACTTGGGATCAACATTAATGGAACAACTAGGACCATCACCCAAAAAATGTTTCCGCCAATCAACCAAAAAATTACAAGGAATAAAAAGAAAAAAGGTAAATCTGCAACAGCACTAATCGTGGTTGAAGTGACTAGCTCACGCACCCCTTCCAATTCACGAATTTGTGAAATAAAAGAACCAGTAGATTTTGATCGATCTTTATTTCGAATACGCAGCGCATGCCCGAAGACACGATCTGAAATTTTTAAATCTGCACGTTTACCAATAATATCTGACAAATAAACCCGTGCAACTCTTAAACTAAATTCAAAAATAGCAGCAATCAGTACACCACCCGCCAGTACCCATAGGGTTGGTACAGATTGTGATGGAACAACACGATCATAGACTTGCATCGAAAAAATAATCGTGGCGAGTGCCAGAATATTGGCAATCATCGACGCAACCATAATGTCGGTATAACGCTTCCAGTCTTTTAAGACAATGTCCCAAAACCAGCTCTTTTCATAGGGCTTTATATATTCATCTACACGTGCATCAGGAACAGAAGTTTCTGGTCTAAAGATATAAATCTGTTTGGCATTCGACTGTAGCTCTTGCAAACTAAATGTCTGAGAAAGGCCTTGATCCCCACTGAGCTGTAAACTGGCATTGCCTTGGTTATCTACTTTTTCAATAACTGCAATTTGACCATCATTAAACTCAATCACCACGGGTAAGCGCCATGGATTTAAGGCATCTGTTGTAAAATCACCTTTACGAAAATTAAGTCCAACTTGGCGCGTAATAATCACCAAAAGGTCATCAATATTTTGATATTGATTCCAATCCAGTTGCAACCGAATCTGTTCTTCTGAAGGTTGAAGACGATAATGTTGTGCAACCGTGAATATGGCCTGCAGCCATGGTTGATAATTTAATGTTTTATTCATGGCTGAATTTCAAACCCTTGAATTTTTGTATTATTTAAATGATAAACGTCTCTACTCTTACCTGTAACATGAATATACACCGCTACAGTGTCATAAATATCATAGCGAGCAGACTCTCTTTCTGCTCTTGAACTATGATACGACTGCTCTGAGCTAAGTAAATCTAAAATAGAGCGTTTTCCGAGTTTGTATTGTTCTTCGTACAATTCACGCGTTTTGGCGGTGGATTGTTCGCGATTCTGTAAAACTGAGATCTGCTTATTGGTATTTTCAATATTTTCACGTGCCGTGCGGGTGGAGTCTAAGATATTTAAATAAATAGCATTTAGTTTTGAACGTGCTGCTTGTTCAGCAAATCCCGCTGATTTCACCTGAGAAGCAACTGCACCGCCTTGATAAAAATTACTACTCATTGAAATGGCAATCGAGCTATCTGAATCATTTTCGATCCCTGTATTGGGGTTCCTTCCATTGAGTGCTTTATTCAGAGAACCAACCAAAGAAATAGTTGGATAACGGCTCAGTTCAGTTTGTTTTTTTTGACTTTTTGCGACTGCAATTTCAGCTTGAGCCGCAATCATTGCAGGAATTGTATTCATCGTTGGAACATCATAAAGTCCAGATTTACTGACCAACTCATCCGGAATAATAAAATGAGCACGCTCAACATCAAAGCCCAATAATGTTTTTAACTTTTGTTGTTCTTGTCGTAAAAAATTTTGCTGTGCAATTAAATATGACTTTGAATATTCCACATAACTTTGCGCTTGCACTGGATCGGCATTACTACTAATACCCGCATTGGCTCTGAGACGTGCAATTTCATATAATCGACTGACCCCCACCACCTGATCTTGCGCAATTTTAACCGTAGCTTGATATCTGAGTATCCTTAAAATAGCACGTGCTGTTTGCGTTGCAATATCATCAATACTGCCCAGTACATTGGCTTGCTCTACCGTTAGTTTATTTTTTTGTGTACTGACACTCGATTCGACCTTGCCAAAATCATAGAGTCGTTGATTCGCTTGAATAGTATAAACTTGGCGCCCTTTATCACTGCCCGTAAAGTCGCCAGTATTCATTCCTGCTTGTAATTGAGGGTAATATCCAGCTTTGGCAACATCGATATTGGCATTTTGTGAAGCTAAAGTAGCAATTGTTTCTGCAATAGCAGGATTCCTTTGCACCGCAACCTGTACCGCTTCATCAATACTCAATTGTCTATTTTTGACCGCATTATTTACAGTCTTTGAAAGACCTTCTGTATATAAATTATTGAGGGATGCTTTCTGACCAACAATCGATGATTCAATCACTGGAAGTTCATTCAATCGTACGTCAGGTTCAAATTGAAAATTAGTAAGTTCTTGCATCTGCACCGTTTTATAGCTTTGGTCATCTTGCGGCTTAATCAGGTTCTGAACACTATTCTTAATATTTTTCAAATAATTTAGATCTTGTGCATATACAGATGTATGCATACATACTGTTAAACCAAGAAGGGTACTTAAATTTTTAAAAGAAATAGAGGGACTTTTAGCTTTAAACATTCGGAACTTGTACCTAAAAATAGCTTTTAATTTATTCTCAGCATTCGATTTATTTTCAATGATTCCCAATCTAGAACATTGCACTTTTTTAAATTACAGGAAGTCATATTTTGGCTTATATATGCTAGGAATATCACCCTATAAAATTTTATTTTACACTAGAACTATCTGTATCTGAACATAAATTTCAATAATTAAGCAAAGCATCAAAGTATGCTCTTGAATAGAAAAATGTAAACTACAACACAAACGCAGATATCTTAAAATTTGCTTAAAAAACATCCACACACTACACAGCATGTGGAAAAATAACGTTGACTAATGCATTCCATGACACGAAATTTCTATATCTGAACATTCACTGAAGCATATTTATCTGACTGTATTAAGATACAAAGTCATGCTTGAATTCAATCATCCTAAAAGTTGGGTTTAGTGCTGCTTTATCCTTCTGTATACTGCGTGCTTAACGATAAGAAATGAGTATTATGACAAACCTCACTTGCTTTAAAGCCTATGATATCCGTGGCAAACTCGGTACAGAGTTAAACGAAGAAATTGCCTATAAAATTGGGCGTGCCTACGGCCAAATTTATAGCCCTCAAAAAGTCGTGATTGGCTGCGATGTACGTTTAAGCAGTGAAGATTTAAAACAGGCAACCATTCGTGGACTAAATGATGCGGGTGTCAATGTACTTGATTTAGGCATGACAGGAACAGAAGAGGTCTATTTCGGTGCATTTCATCTAGATGTCCAAGGTGGAATTGAAGTAACTGCGAGCCATAATCCAATGGATTATAATGGCATGAAATTAGTTCGTGAAAATGCACGTCCTATTGGAGCAGATACTGGGTTAAAAGAGATTCAAGCTTTGGCTGAGTCAGGTCATTTCCAAGAATTTTCGCAAAAAGGTACAACTGAACAATACAACATTCTGCCTGAATTTATTGATCACCTAATGACTTACATCGATCCTGCGAAACTTCGTCCGCTCAAACTTGTCATGAATGCAGGTAATGGTGCTGCAGGTCATGTCATTGATGCACTTGAGCAAAAATTTAAGCAACTCCATCTTCCAATCGAATTTATTAAAATTCATCATGAACCGAATGGACACTTTCCGAATGGTATTCCGAATCCAATTCTGGTTGAAAATCGTGATAGCACGCGAGATGCAGTATTAGCACATCAAGCGGATATTGGAATTGCATGGGATGGCGACTTTGATCGTTGCTTCTTATTCGATGAAAAAGGCCAATTTATTGAAGGCTATTATATTGTCGGATTGTTGGCCCAAGCTTTTTTAATTAAGCAGAAAGGCGAAAAAATCGTGCATGACCCACGCTTGGTGTGGAATACCTTGGATATTCTGAATGAATATGATGGTATTGCCGTGCAATCTAAATCGGGACATTCTTTCATTAAAGACACGATGCGTGAACATAACGCCGTGTACGGTGGTGAAATGAGTGCACACCATTATTTCCGTGATTTTGCTTATTGCGACAGCGGGATGATTCCATGGTTATTGGCAATTGTGGTACTTTCAGAAACTAAGCAATCCCTGTCTAGTCTAGTTGAAGACATGATTAGAAAATTCCCGTGTAGTGGTGAAATTAACTTTAAAGTCAAAGATACAGCAGACACGATTCAAAAGATTTTTGATCATTTTTCCAATCAAAATCCCAATATTGATTATACAGATGGTGTTAGTTTAGATTTTGGTGCTTGGCGTTTCAATGTCCGCGCTTCAAATACTGAACCTTTATTACGCCTCAATATTGAAAGTCGTGCAGATCAAAATCCTAAGCCGATGCAAGAATATGTTGATGAGTTGACTCAGTTAATTCAAGATTAGATTCAAGCTGATCTAAAAACAGGAGTCTGAGTGATTCCTGTTTTTAGATCTATATAATAATTTAATTTTTATAACCAATAGGATTCTGTTTTTGCCAATTCCAGCTATCGGCCAACATATCTTCAAGCTGATATTGTGGCTTCCATCCTAGCTCTGCAACTGCGCGGGTATTGTCTGCAAACGAGGTGGCAACATCACCTTCTCGACGCGGTGCAAATTCAAATGCCACTACAACACCATTTACTTTTTCAAACGCATCTTTAACTTCAAGAACAGAAGCACCATTACCTGTACCAATATTCCAAGCACGGCAACCCTGTTGCTCTAAACGATTATTCAGTGCGCATAAATGTGCATTCGCCAAATCGACGACATGGATATAATCACGGATACCAGTACCATCCACTGTCTCGTAATCATTACCATAAATCGAAAGTTTATCGCGACGACCAACAGCAACTTGCGTGATATAAGGCATTAAATTATTGGGAATTCCTTGAGGATCTTCCCCAATACGACCACTTTTATGTGCACCCACTGGATTGAAATAACGTAGTAGTGCAATCGACCAGCGTTCATCTGCCTGAGAGGTTTTTTCTAATAATTGCTCAACTATAAGTTTGGTATAACCATAATTATTGCTTGGCATACCGGTAGGCATGCTTTCATTCAGTGGTGAGATATTGGCTTCATCATACACTGTCGCAGACGAGCTAAACACCAAGTTATGTACTTCTGCACGTTGCATCGCCTGTACTAAGCTAATTGAACCAGCAATATTATGGTCAAAATAAGTAAGTGGAATCTTCTGACTTTCCCCTACTGCTTTTAGCCCCGCAAAATGAATCACGGCTTCAATGGAATATAAATTAAATAATTGATCTAAAGTTTTTCCATCACGAATATCCCCTTCAACAAAAGTTAAACTTTTATTCGTAAGCTCTTGAACTCGATTTAAAGATTCAACAGAACTATTCGATAAATTATCCAATACCACCACATTATGCCCAGCATTCAGTAATTCAATACAAGTGTGAGAACCAATATAACCCGCGCCACCTGTAACTAAAATAGTTGCCATATTTAACTCTCTTGCTGACTTAGCAGAATGCGAATTAAGCCCTGTGTTGAGGCATCTAATTGCGATAAATCCTGTTCTGTTCTATTTAAAATCGGTAATAGTTGATTTGCGATATCTTTGCCTTTTTCAACGCCCCATTGATCAAATGGATTAATATTCCAAATCACCGATTGGACAAAAACCTTATGTTCATACAAAGCAATCAGCATCCCCAAGCTATAAGGACTTAATTCTTCTAATAAAATGGTCGTACTCGGCTGATTACCTACATATTGTTTATACGCGGGTAACGTTGATAATTCATCTGGATCAAGTGCCTGATTACCAAAAGCCAATAACCGTGACTGTGCTAAACAATTGGATAAAGCCAAATGATGTTGCTCAACCAAAGCCTCTGCATTTTCAGCATAGGTAAACTGATTGGCATTATAGCGTTGTACGGGCGCAATAAAATCGCAACTGACTGAATGAGTACCTTGATGCAAAAGTTGATAAAAAGCATGTTGAGCATTCGGCCCTACTTCGCCCCAAATAATTGGACAAGTATCTAAGCTAACTTTTTCTTCATTTTTTTGGATGGATTTACCATTCGATTCCATCTCAAGTTGCTGCAAATACGCCGCAAAATATTTTAAACGGCCATCATAGGGCAATACCGCATGCGTCTGAATATTAAGAAAGTTATTATTCCAAATTCCCAACATTCCCATCAATACAGGAAGATTATTGGCAAAAGTCTCTTGCTGAAAATGCTCATCAATCGCATATGCACCAGCTAGTAACTGCTTAAAACCCTCAACACCAATATTGAGAGCAATGGGCAAACCAATACAAGACCATAAAGAATAACGCCCACCCACCCAATCCCAGAGTAACAACTGATTATCCGGTGCAATTCCCCATTCCGTCATTTTTTCTGGTTTAGTTGATATTCCAATAAAATGACTTTTTAAGACACATGCTTTATCTCCCAATGATTTTTCTAACCATTGACGAACAGTTTGCGCATTTGATAGTGTATCAATCGTGCCAAAAGATTTTGACGAGATGATAAATAGTGTCGTTTCAGGTCTAAGCTTATGTAATAAAGCAGAGAGCTGACTACCATCCATGGTAGAAACAAAATGTACATTTAAAGGCTTAGCTGTTTTTACTTTGTAATCTGAAAGTGCATGACTAACCATCACGGGACCTAAATCAGATCCGCCTACACCGATATTCACCACATCTTGAATAACTTCACCGGTACATCCACGATATTGCCCCGCATGTATTTTATTGACTAAATCATACATACGATCCAATTGCGAATGCACTAACTGGCTAAGTGCTGAAAAATCTTCACTATTCTTGGGTAAACGCAATGCCCAATGCATGGCTGCACGTTGCTCGGTATAATTAATTTTAGCTTCGGAAAAAAGTGCTTTAATCCTAGCATTGAGTTTTTTTGTTTGAGCCAACTCAAGCAATGTATTCAAAACGGTTCCGTCAATCCGCTGCTTACTATAATCAAATACAATTTGATTAAATTGATGTGAGAAATGCTCAAACCGTTGTGTATTATCTGCAAATAAATGATTTAAATGTATCTCTTTAAATTCATTAGCAGAATGACTTAAATCTTGTAGTAGCTTGTCAGAGCCTTGTTGATATTCACTCATGCTCGCCCGACTCCCGCATAGATAAAACCCTGTGCTTTCACATATTCGGGATTGTAAACATTACGTCCATCTAAAATAAATGCGTGTTTCATCAAAGCTTTTAACTGTTTAAAATCTGGACTTAAATATTGTTTCCATGCAGTCATAAGACATAGTGCATCTGCAGATTGTACGGTTTGATATTGATCTTCACATAAAACCAAATCATTACGCTGACCGTACCTTTTTCTAATCTCATCTAAAGCTTGAGGATCATGTAAATGCACGATCACACCTTGAGCCCAAAGTGCATCAAGCATGACATGAATCGGGGCATTATTAATACTTGAGGTATTCTCCTTAAACGATGCCCCCCAAATTGCTACAACCTTTCCTTTTAAATCAGCATTATAGTGGTTCCACAACTTTCTAAATAAAATTTCTTTTTGTTGTTCGTTGATTTCCCACACTTGTTCTAACAACTGACTGTTCACACCTGTACCTGAAACAGTGTTGGATAAGGTCAAAATATCATGAGAAAAATTTTCTCCACCAAAACCAACCCCCGCCGATAAATAGGCCGAACCAATGCGACTATCTGCAGCTAAACCTTGCTGTACATTCAAAATATCAATACCCAGCTTTTCAGTGACTAAAGCGAGATCATTCATATAACTAATCCGAGTCGCTAACATCCCCGAGATACTCAGCTTAGTAAATTCTGCATCCAAAATCGGCATAAACAGATATTGATATTTAAATTGAAAAATAGGTCTCAGTAATTCTTGTACTAAATTCGCTGCCAAATCACTGTCAACCCCTACAATAATTTGCTTGGCCAAAGTAAAACTATTGACAGCATTACCTTCCTGAATTACATCTGGTAAATAAGCCCAAGCATCAATGGTTAAAATTTGTTTTAATTTTTCAGTACCATACAAGCCAAATGTAGAACTATTAATCATTAATTTTGGATGAGCAACAGCCAACTGAGTGATCTTGTGAGCAGCTAATATGGCTTGATTCACTTCGGTCGCGGCATAACTAAACAGAAAAACATCTTGATCCGAGTTAACTTGGTCCAGATGCTTTAATGTTAAAAAGCCTGTTTGAATTTGCTTTTTGATCAGCTGATTCACTACATCATCTTGATAGTGTATTAACAACTCAGAGCTTGTATTTGGACACCAAGTAACTTGGTGTCCATTTTCAGAGAACAATCCAGCCAAAACACCAGCTTGCAGCGTTGTCCCTAAAACAGTGATTTTCATTACGAATCCAGTCTAAATTTTATAATTTCAATTCTTGTATTAACTGTTTAAATTCATCACCCAATTTAGGATGCTCAATACCATAATGCAATACGGCTTTTAAATAACCAATTTTGCTACCACAATCAAAGGTCTGTCCCTGCATACGATATGCTTCAACAGGTTCAAGTTTTTGCAAAGCAGCAATCGCATCAGTTAATTGAATTTCATTGCCTGCACCTTTAGGTGTATTTTCTAAAAGTTGCATAATTTTTGCAGGTAAAATATAGCGCCCAACCACAGATAAATTTGAAGGTGCCATTCCGACGCTAGGCTTTTCAACAATACCTTGCATCACAACACTTTCACCTTCAGCAGGTGTAGTTTTTACATCAACAATGCCGTATTGATCAACCAACTGCTCAGGTACTGCTTCTACCATAATCTGAGCCGACTGTGATTGCTCAAAACGAGCAATCATTCTCTCGAGATCATTTTCAGTATTCATACTTTTTACCAATACATCCGGTAATAGCACAGCAAAAGCATCATGACCAATGAGAGATTTCGCACAAAGTACTGCATGTCCTAAACCCAATGGCTGAGGTTGGCGTATACTAATCACACTAATATTTTTAGGTAAAATCTCAGTAATTTCTTTAAGTAAATCAAATTTATTTTTGTTTTCTAACGTCGTTTCTAATTCAAAGTTTCGATCAAAATAATTTTCGATAGATGCTTTCGAAGCATGTGTCACCAAAATAATTTGCTCAATTCCTGCCGCCACAGCTTCTTTAACCACATATTCAATCGCCGGGCGATCAACCACTGTCACCATTTCTTTTGGAATAGACTTGCTTGCAGGTAAAAAACGAGTGCCTAACCCAGCGACAGGAAGAATTGCTTTTTTAATCATGAGAGATTCTACAACTTACTTAATAAAAAAAATTTCAATGATTTGATGATGACTTGATTTCCGAAGATTCATTCCCCGAAAAACGGCTTGCACCCACGGTCTGATCAGGTGCATTTATACCTTCCTTATTAAATAATACTTCGACTGTTTTGAACATAATTTTAAAGTCCGATACTGTTGAAAAAGTATCTACATATTGAACATCTAAATCGAATTTTTCTTCCCATGATAAATTATTACGCCCACTCACCTGAGCCAATCCAGTCATACCTGGTTTCACTTCATGCCGACGCATTTGATGAGAAGTATAATATTCCATAAATTCAGGCAATTGAGGCCTTGGACCTACAATACTCATATCACCTTTTAAAACATTCAAAAGTTGTGGCATTTCATCCAGAGTTGTTGAACGCAGTTTATGTCCAAAAGGGGTAATGCGCTGTTCATCTGGTAAAAGATTACCTTCTTTATCAAGTGCGTCCTTCATTGATCTGAATTTAATCATATGAAATAACTCTCCATTTTTCCCAGGTCTCTTTTGTAGGAAAAAAATAGGAGAGCCTAAATTCTGACGAACCTTATAAGCAACAAAAAGGAATATTGGTGATAAAAGCAAAAGTGCCATAAACGCAATAATAATATCAACCAATCTTTTCATCTGATTCATTTAAACCCATAATTTCAAATAATTTTTTGTTTGCCTTGTTTGCATCAAAATGCTCAGTGGCAATTTTATAACTTTCTAGCCCCATGATATTAATCATTTCTGGGTGTTCTATAAAATAACACATTTTATCAGCTAGCACCTGAACATTCCATTTCGGTACTAAAAAACCATTTATCCCATCACGAACTGTCTCACGGCAACCTGGCACATCGGTTGTAATCACAGGACGTCCTATAGCCATTGCTTCTTGTGTACTTCGTGGAATACCTTCTCGATAATATGAGGGTAATACAAAAACGGCACTATTCTGTATACGTTTAGCCACATCTGTTACAAAACCTGGATATTCGATAATTCCAGAATTTATCACTTGATCAAGTTGCTGTTGAGTTAGACCATAAGGGTTTTCTGTATCTAATCCACCAATAATTTTAAAAATCACTTGAGGATATTTAACTTTTACAATTTTTGCAGCTTCAATATATTCAAAAATACCCTTTTCAGCTAAAAGTCGTGCAATAAAAATAAATGAGATAGCTTGCTTATCATCCCAATTTTTATATTCATATTCTTTTAAATTAAGACCAATTGGGCCTAAAACTTCTACTGCATTTAATTTATGGTTGATTTTATTCGCCATGATTAAATCATTTGGATCATCATTATTCAGGAAAATAATTTTATCGATAAAAGGGAATACGATTCTATAGAGAACTATTTGTACAGCTTTAATGAGTTTAATTTTTAAACTTTGTCCATTTTTATGAATAGTGAAAGGACTTCCCAAGCCTTCAATCATTCCAACTATTTTCGGGACTTTATTCATTTTTGCAGCAAGCGAACCATAAACCACAGGTTTAGTAAAATAAGAAAAAACTATATCGGGTTTTATCTCAAAAATTTTAGTCTTCAACTCAAATACAGTTTTTAAATCAGCTAAAGGATTTAATCCACCACGATTCATTTTATAAATAATCGGCTGAGCACCAAGCTCTTTAATTTTATCTAATTCACTTTCTGTATACTCGCATACAAATGTATAGACTTTATAATTTTCAGAAATTAATTTTTTAATTAATTCTGAGCGAAAACCCAACAAACTTGCTGATGTATTACCAATTAATACAATTTTTTTACATCTATTTTTCATATTAATTATCCTGTCTTAAATTTCAACTTATTCAAAAAAATAATTATAAATGCCAAAAACATTAGATTAAAGAATGCACCAAACCAGCCATGATACAAATAAATAATCATAAAAACTGATATCACATTAAAAAACTGTCTATTTGCATACTTATATATAAAATAAAATAAAGGAATTATTAATAACGACCAATAAATAAATAAATAAATACTCTTTTCACGCAATAATATTAACCAGCCACTTAATCCTGTATTCGCATTCCAAGCTTCACTACTATAGGCTCCGAAATCACGAACAGCCATCATATTTGAATAGGTTAATAACTCTTTACTACCCAATAATTTATAAAAGAAATTCTGAGGAATACCTTCAAGCCAGTATGGTAAAATTTTATTTAATTCATATAGCTTTCTATATTCATCTGCATTTTCAAGAAGTAATGCAGTATGACCTAAATGCTGAAATCTGCCTAAAAGATAATCTATCGCAAATTCTAATTTATCACTATATCCTTTTATATCAAACTCAAAATCACCGCCAGTCCTGATAATAGTTTTTAAATCAATTAAAAATGGAGAACTTAATAAAATAAAAATAAAAATAAAAATATAAAATAAAATAGTTTTAATACTTACTTTTAAATACCCAACTCGACATAAATATACGAAAAATGCAATTAGCACTCCCCCCATCCATCCTCGCGCCAATGTTGAGATAAGATAGACAATAGTATTTATATTAAAAATCTTACTAGACTTAAGAGAGGGAGCCATTAAAATATATAAAATATCAGCAGATAAAAAATTAGAAATCATTACCAAAAACTGATTTACCTTATTATCAGAACCAACAACTCCCAACCCAAAAACTAAAGCAAAAAATAAAAAAACTAATTGCCAAAACAATAAAAAGATACCAGATATTCTTCCAAATATTCTGTTCTGACTAAAATTCTTATTATTAAAAATAAAATATACAAAGACTAAAAACAACAAAGAAAAAATTTGTAAAAAAAACGAATACAATAATATAGGTGTTGTAATATAAAAACTAGAAAACTCCATATTTACAATATTATTATTATACAACCCTAAAATTAAAAACAAAAAATTTGCAAAAACATATAAAAAAATAACAGTATAAAAGGGCTTAATTTTCAACATTCGCATCAACCCTTTATATTGATATCAAAAATTCACTTAAATCATTAATATAAACTTCTCTCAAATAGTAATCTGAAAAAATATTACCTATATCTATTTTAATCTCATCTTTGCATAAGGCCATATTCTCATCATAATCAAAAATAAGATTCGCCCACTCAAAAACACTATCATTATTATTTAATTTAATACAAGATTTCAATTTTGAAATTTTTATATTAAAATCATCAATAACATCTGTATATATTGGTATTACACCATTTGCTAGATATGAGTTCATTTTCGTAGGTGTTGAAACATTATTAACAATATGGTTTTGTCTAATTAAAAAACCATATTTATATTTCATTAACTCTGCATCCAATTCATCCAAAGAAACAAAATTAATTTCATAATTTTTAATATTATATTTTTTTATCAACCTTTCAGCGCTATCTTTATCTTTAGTTAATAAAGTAAGTTTTGTATTACTCAATTTTTTTTCAATTAAAGAATATAACTCTAGTGTTTCTTCAATACACTGCCACTTATCTAATCCACCTGCATATACAAATGATGAATTTTCATACTTATTAATACTGTCAAAAGATTCAATATTTAATGCTTTATTAAAACATGGCATGATAAAAAAGTTTTTATCTTCTATGTGATAAGTCTCGTTATAGTACTGATGCATTCTTTCTGAAACATAAATATTAAACCAAGAAAATTTCATAGAAAAAAACTCAACACAGTTCCAAAGCTTTTTTCTTAATAATGAATTTCTCGTCATCAACGCTTCTTCAGCACCTAACCCCTGAAACCAGGTAACAATTTTTGCTTGGGGATGTAATAATTTAACAATAAAACACCACTTTGCAGACATAACAAAAATTTTCTTTTGCCCTTTCAACTCAGCAAGAGTTTCAGTTTGTTTAACTGTATATCCTGCCTTAATAAAACCCTGCTTCACAATATCTACATAATAAATAGTTGCTTCATTCATCGTTTTTTTTGGTAAAAAAAACGTGATTTCATTACTTTCCATTTAATTCACCCAAATACTCTGCAATACGCTTACATGCTTGCCCATCCCCATATGGGTTATGTAACTCACTCATTTTATTATATTCAGTAGCATCATCTAACAAACGCTTTACTTCACTCTTTATCAATTCAGTATTCGTACCAACTAACTTTACTGTTCCTGCCTCTACCGCTTCAGGTCTTTCAGTTGTATCACGCATAACTAAAACTGGCTTTCCTAAAGATGGTGCTTCTTCTTGTATACCGCCTGAATCTGTCAAAATTAAGTATGATTTATTCATCAAATAAACAAATGGTAAATAATCTAATGGTTCAATCAAAAAAATATTTTTAATACTAGATAGATACTTATTTACCGGCTCTCTTACATTCGGATTCATATGAACAGGGTAAATAAACTGAACATTTGGATATTCGACTGCTAAATCATGAATAGCTTTACATATATTCTCAAAACCTTTTCCAAAATTTTCACGTCTATGGCCAGTAATTAATATTAATTTTTTATTAAAATCAAGATAACTAAACTTCTGGTTTAATTCATTATGAATATCTTTATTCACGTTCATTATTTTAATAATATGATGCAACGCATCAATCACAGTATTGCCTGTTACAACAATTTGATCTTCACTAATATTTTCTTTAACCAAATTATATTTTGCAGTTTCAGTAGGTGCAAAATGCAAATTACAAATAGAACCTGTTAACCGTCTATTCCCCTCTTCTGGCCATGGTGCATAAATATCATTTGTTCTTAGGCCCGCTTCAACATGTCCCACTTTAATTTTATTGAAATAACATGCAAGTGTTGCTGCAAAAGTTGTTGCAGTATCTCCGTGTACCAACACAAGATCAGGAGTATATGTTTCAAATAATACCTTAAGACCTTCCAATACCCTTGTAGTCACATCTGTTAAATCTTGACCAGCTTTCATTATATTTAAATCAAAATCTGGTTTTATGTGAAAAATATTAAGAACCTGATCTAGCATATCTCTATGCTGTCCTGTTACACATACAGCAGTATCAAACTTATCAGACTGATTAAGCTCATGAAATAAAGGAGCCATTTTAATAGCTTCAGGTCTGGTTCCAAAAATTAATAAAACTTTCATTCTACTATTCCATTATAACTTTTCATTTACGCGATTTAGTAATAGACACTAATTTAAAAAAAACTTTAGGCTTGAGCAAACCAAGCATAAAAACTACCTGATATATTGTTAACTTATATATACTTAAAGACTTTTTAACAAACTTAGAATACAACTCTTCATCTTGAATTGTTTTTGAACACAAATATGCATAACTTAATAACAAGTGTGCATATTTTTTCCGAATATCTTTGTTTTGTGTAACTGTAAATTTTGTAGTGTCTACTGTTTCATACAAGCTTTCTACACGTTTAATAATTTGTAGATTCATAAATTGATCTTTAAAAGTAACACCTACATTTTCTCGATATTTACCTAGTGTCTCTTCAAGCATATAAATATTTCCATATGTTGCTTGAATAATATGTAATTCAATATCTAATAACTCTGGATGCATATCATGAATATAATAATCAATATTATTTAAAAACATTTTAGATGAATGGCGAAATAAAGTATGAATGAGATATAAATCTAATTGATTGTATTTATTCTCTTTATGTAATACATGATCAAGACCTTTTTCATTACCAAACTGATCTACTAACAACATATTATGTGCACAAATAATACAGTCTGAATTATTTTCTAAAATATCAAATTGTTTTTGCAATTTATCTTGTTTAGCAAGATCATCACCATCCATATGTGCAATATATTTACCTTTAGCTTTTTGATACACTTGCTTTACATTTTCTACAGCACCCACATTCTTCTCATATAGCAACGGAACTATCAATTCAGGATATTTTTCTGCATATTGTTTTACAATTGATCGGGTATTATCTGTTGAACAATCTTCACCCACAATAATTTCAAAACTAAAATTTGTTCTCTGAGTAACCAAACTTTCTAAACATTCTGCAATATATTTTTCTTGATTATAAGTAACGATACAAACAGAAACTTGAATATTATTTGGTATATTCATACACGACTCTTTAAGAATTTTGACTTTATAAAACTTCTGACCGTATCAGAACTGAAAGCTGAAACAGCAAGGCAAATCAAACTAATTGACCCAATTTGTAAAAATGCCACAAATCGTTGTTCTGAGAAAATTATAATATGAGATAATAATAACACTGTAATTAGTACAGAAATTACGCTTGGTATAAAAGCTCTATACCATTTGATATTAATACCAGGTTCTATTTTCATATGAACATAACTAACCCAGATGACTAAATAAATTAACTGTACTAAGAACCAAACCCATCCTGCACCAATAGCACCATATGTTCGAGCAGCCCAAATTATAGCAGGAACTAATAAAGCCACACTGACTAAATTACCAATGAAATGGTACTTTAAGCTTCCTTTAGCGTACTGTAAATAATAAGGGAATGCACTTAATGCCAACACAGCATTACCTAAAGAATATAATTGTAAAATTGGTGCTGCTCTTTCAGCCAACAATACATCACCTGTCCACACATATAACACTGGTTTTGCTAAAGCAGCCAATACAATACCCGCTGTTACGACCACAACAACTATAAACTGAGTAGAACCCAAATATATCTGTCTAACTCCTTCAAAATTTAGCTCCCCATGCAAACGTGCCATACGAGGCATAATAGCTGAGCTTATTGGAGCGCTAATCTGTAATATGCCACCAGCTACTAAAACAGCTAAGGTAAAATATCCATACTCAGATAAAGGCAATATTCCTGATAAAATAAACTTATCCAGTTGAGTCAATAAAACCCATACTGCAGAAGTAAATGCGATCGTTAAGGCAAAACTCAACAGAGATTTTACGGGTTGTAATGACCAGCCAATTACTTCTCTTTTTTTTAGCTTTGGCAACAACAAAAAAGTATAAATAGCTAAAATGAAAAATTCTAGAATTGCGACAATCAACTGGAAAATAAAAAAACTTTTTATATTAAAACCAAAGAAATACATATAAAGCAATACGCTAGGAAAGCGAAGTGTAGCAATCGCAACATTTACCCCACTCAACCAAACAATTTTTTCAAATCCGGATACAACACCTCTATAAAGCCCTGTCATCCAGCGTAGTGCTACACAAATTGCCATGACCTGTAAACAAAATAGTACATCGACTATATTTAGGCTTTCAAGTTTTAACCAATGTGTTGCTATATATCCATCAAAGTAAAATAACAAGCCCCCACCTACCAAGGCGATTATGCTAAAAATTAGACTTAATGAACGAAAGAGCTGACGAAAGCCTAGGGCTGTTTCTACACCTGCATTATATTGTGCAGTTTGTCGGCTAATTGTAGGAGTCAAGCCAAAATCAAGTAAGTTAAATAAACCTTGAAGCATTGCAAAAAAGCCAACTAAACCATATGCCTCAGCTCCCATATATTTCATATATAAAGGTAATATTGCAATACTAATAACGACTAAATAAATTTGGCTAGCATAGCTAGCCAAGATATTTAGTCTTAAAGAGTTCATCTTCATCGAAGCTAAACCTTCATTGTCATTATAACGCTGTCATCCATTTTAAGGCTCTGCTCAAAACCTAATGACTCATAGAGTTTCAAAGCACTTACATTATTTTGCCTAACTTCTAAACTACACTTTTCAAAGTTCTTATTCTTTATAAACTCAAATAAATCTCCAAACATCTTTTTACCAATTTTCAACCCTCTGAACTCAATATCCACTAGCACCAAAGTAATAAAAGCTTCTTTAGTTTCATAATTATTACAATAAAATGAAATAAAGCCTGCTAATTTATCAGCATGATGATATTTTATAAACACTGAATTTTGATCAATTTTTAGAAAATATTCTTTTTGGGTTATACCCGACAAAACTAAAAAAGTCGGATTAATTTTCAACTCAGCTAAAACTAAATCTATACAATCATAATTATTGTATTGTTCTAACACGGATATCATGCTCCATATTATCGACCATATCCAACATAGTCTCCATATCTGGATACTGTAAAATCATCATACCCAAGGTATCATTAGAGCCACTATACAAATTTACTTGATCACCTTCAGCTGTATACATATTCGACTCAACAATCATATTTTGAGCACGTTCTGATACATTTAAACTTTCAAATTTCCCTGTATTTAAACTATGTACCATATAACTTGACCAAAAGCCCTTAACTGAGGTTTGTTGTACATAACTACAATCTAAGCCGAGAGCAGCATCTACGGTTGCCTGTATTAAATCTACTCCTGTTGCATAACGAATAACCTCAGGAATTAAACAGCCACCATTACGTGGACCTAGCTCAAGAAAGTAAAATTTGCCATCTTGCGAAAACAAGAAATCAAAATTCAAAGCACCCGTTTTCATATTCAATAAATTAAGTAGTCGTTGTGTCTCTTTATGAGCTTCTTGCAATAATTTTTCATCATGTGATGTTGGGAATGTTTGTCCTATGGGAACTAGACCATTACACAATTTATCAAAATGCTCATCCGCCCACGAATGGAAAGCTAATTGACCATCAACTACAAACCCATCACCTGCAACCTGATAACCTTGTTTAACAATTTTTTCCTCAACAACAACTTTCTTTTCGCGCGAATAATTTAATGCATATTCAAATGCAGCGTTGAGCTGATCTTTTGAAGTGATTTCTGTCACGCCCTTACTACCAGATGAGTCTACAGGCTTAATAAAAGCAGGAACACTAATCTCTTCAAGCCATTTGCTTGCTTCTTGCAGATCATAAAAGGATTCAGATCGAGGGACATTGAATCCATGCTCCTTTAAAAAGGCGCGGAATAAGTCTTTTCGAGCTAGCGTAAGTACTGATTCATATGGGTTACCTGGTAATCCCATTTCTTCAGCAATATACGCTGCTGTTGGTGCGGCAGGATCCGATGCATATGCCACAATACCATCAATTTTTAATTTTTTTGCAAGTTCAAGTACAGCATCCTGATCTGTAGTAGAAACATTATAATATTCATCTGCAAGTTTATGACCCGGATTTTCAGGTAGATAATCACAGGTAATTATATAATATCCCTGTGCTTTAGCATATTCGATAGGAGGAACTTGAGAAGGTGCAGCGCCTAAAAAAAGAATTCGTTTTGTCATTATTTAGCACACTCTTGAATTACATCAACGATCATTTGAATTTGCTCAATAATCAATGTCGGATACATAGGCAAGCATAATACCTGCTCAGATAATTGTTTAGCATTTGGTGCTTCAGACTTAAATTGCTGATAAACATTTAAGTCTGTCATTAATGGATAAAAATATTTACGAGCAAAAACATTATTCGCTTTTAGTTTTTCGAATAATTCGTCACGGCTTAATGGATATCGTTCTGAAATCACAATTGGGAAATAAGAATAATTATCTTTTTCTAGATGTAGTCGTGAAATACACTTAATACCATCGATATTCTGTAAAAAGTTACGATAATTCTCATCAATTTTTTGACGTGCTTCTAAGGTTTTATCTATTGTTTTTAATTGCAATAAGCCAAGTGCTGAATGTACCTCACTAAGTTTTCCATTCAGAGAGATACCATCAACCGTCGTTTCATCCACAATACCAAAATTTTTAAGCCTATCTATACGTTGTTTCATTTCAGCTGTATGACAAATAATAGCACCACCCTCAAAGGTATTAAAAACCTTAGTTGCATGGAAACTAATCACACTTAGATCACCATAATTCAATAGACTTTGACCCTGATACTCACAACCAAACGCATGTGCTGCATCATAAATTAGTTTTAAACTATGTTTATTCGCCAAAGCTTGTAATTGCTCAACTTCACAAGGGATTCCATAGCAATGCACTGGTAGAATTGCAACAGTTTTAGCAGTAATAGCTTTTTCAACTTTTTTTGGGTCAATATTAGAAGTTTCAGGATCGATATCTACAAATACTGGAGTCAACTTATTCCATACAATGGAATGTGCTGTAGCAACAAAAGTATAAGGAGTAGTGATTACCTCACCCTGCTCTAAGCCTAAGGCTTGCAAAGCAGTAACCAATGCAATTGTGCCATTATTAAATAGCGAAATATAATCAACACCAAGGTATTCACATAATTCTTTTTCTAATTGTTGATGTAGTGGCCCACAATTAGTTAAAATTTTATTTTTCCAGATTTGCTCAAGATAAGGAATAAACTCAGCTAATTCAGGCAAAACAGGTTGAGTTACATAAATTGGCTCATTCATACTTGATCCTCCACCAAAGAAATCAAATATTGACCATAATCATTCTTACTCATACTTTGGCCAATTTCTAACACTTGCTCTTTGGTCAACCAACCATTATGAAGTGAAATTTCCTCCAAACAGGCAACTTTATAGCCCTGACGATTTTGAACTGTCTCTACAAAATGTGCAGCCTCAAGTAAACTCTCATGTGTACCTGTATCCAACCAAGCAAATCCTCGTCCCAGCAATTCAACATTTAAATCACCACGTTCCAAATACATCTGATTGACTGTGGTAATTTCCAACTCACCACGATCAGATGGTTTCACTTGCTTTGCAATTTGAATTACATCATTATCATAAAAATAAAGACCTGTAACAGCAAAATTAGATTTAGGCTGTTTCGGTTTTTCTTCTAATGAAATTGCACATTTTTGCTCATCAAATTCAACCACGCCAAAACGCTCAGGATCCTTAACCTGATAGCCAAATACTGTTGCGCCTTTTTGACGAGTAACGGCCTGACGCAACATTGATGTAAAGCCTTGACCATAGAAAATATTATCACCAAGCACTAAGCAAACATTGCTCTTACCAATAAAATTTTCACCAAGAATAAAAGCTTGCGCCAAGCCATCAGGACTAGGTTGAACTGCATAGCTCAGCTCTATACCAAACTGTGAACCATCACCCAAAAGACGCTTAAATCCATCAATATCATCAGGAGTAGAAATAATTAGGACTTCCCGTATTCCTGCTAACATCAATACGGATAATGGATAATAAACCATTGGTTTATCATAAATAGGAAGTAATTGCTTAGAAACACCCTTAGTAATTGGATATAGGCGTGTACCTGAACCACCTGCTAAAATAATACCCTTTGTTGTTATCGACATTATACACTTACACCTAATCTTTCACGTTGATAGCTACCATCTTGGACACGACGACACCATTCTAAATTATTTAAATACCACTCAACTGTTTTTTGAATCCCTGTTTCAAAGGTTTCTTCTGGCATCCAGCCCAAGTTTTTTGCAATTTTAGATGCATCAATAGCATAACGTAAATCGTGCCCTGGGCGATCTTTAACAAAGGTAATCAAGGTCTCATAAGACTGACCATTATATTGTGGTTTTAATACATCTAAAATTTTACAAATTGTTTTTACGACATCTATATTTTGTTTTTCATTATGACCACCAATGTTATAAGTTTCACCTACAACACCCTTTGTCACAACTTGATATAGAGCTCTTGCATGATCTTCTACATGCAACCAATCTCGAATTTGATCACCCTTGCCATAAATTGGTAGAGCTTTACTATCTAAAGCATTTAAAATAACCAAGGGAATAAGCTTTTCTGGAAAATGGTACGGACCATAATTATTTGAACAATTGGTAACTATCGTCGGTAATCCATAAGTTCTTTGCCAAGCCCGTACCAAGTGATCAGAGCTTGCTTTACTTGCAGAATATGGTGAGCTGGGCGCATAGGATGTTGTTTCAGTAAATAGATCTGTTGTTCCCTCTAAATCCCCATATACCTCATCTGTTGAAATATGGTGGAATTTAAATTTTTCTTTTTTTATTTCATCTAATTGTAACCAATAGCTTCTAGTAACTTCTAATAAAGTATAGGTACCAACGATATTGGTTGTAATAAATTCTGCAGGCCCATCAATTGAACGATCAACATGCGATTCTGCAGCCAAATGCATCACAACATCGGGCTGAAACTGTTCAAATGCATATTTGAGTGCTTCAGCATCACAAATATCGATCTGTTTAAATTGATAACGAACATCTGAATCAATGTCTTTTAATGAATCTAAATTACCCGCATAGGTTAATTTATCTATATTTAACACTTCATCTTGAGTATTTTTTATAATATGCCGTACCACAGCAGAACCTATAAACCCAGCTCCTCCAGTGACTAAAATCTTCATAAATACCCTATCTACCACTATTTTAATTACAATTTAATATTGCTTTACTGTTTATCAAAAAACACTTTAAATCAAAAAGATAAATTTATATTTCACCAAACTCAATGACTAGAGGTAACCAATGCAACCCAGATCAATTATTGCTAATTTAAGCTGTTCAAGCAGAAACACACTAAACACTAAGAATAATCTTTTATCGTTCAACGAAAGTAATGTTTTCATATTTTACATGAAATGGTTCAAATTTCACATGCTAATTGACTAATTACTACCTATCGCTAATACACATTAACCATACCCAATGCTTAAATTATATAATACAATTCAGTCTCTGGATAAATTCTAAATAGCATTGTAAATAGTAATACAAATAAGGGTATTGAATGTGAAGTATCAACGCACATTATTTTTTTTAGCAATAACATTATCTTTTTCCGGTTGTGCTGTAACTTCGGGCTTTCAAACCCATGACTTACCCGATCAAGGACATTATAAAACTGATCAGGGAGCAGAACTTTCAGTCGTTCAACTTACACAAGACAATATTCCAATCATTGACTTTACTGCAAATCAAAATTACCACAATAATGTTGAACAACTATTTAGAAAACATCAAAACATATATCGCTTAAGTGCCGGTGATGTCTTATCTATTCAACTTTGGGCTTATCCTGAAATCACACCACCGATACAAGATGTGACAAACATTAAAGCAGTTGGTTATCCTATTGACCCTAATGGTAATGTACAACTTCCTTTGGTAGGTCAAGTTCATATTGCTGGGAAAACACTTGCCGAAACTAACCGCTATTTACGTAATCAATTTGCTAAATATTTAAAACATCCTGATGTTGTAGTTCGTGTTTTATCTTACGAAGGACGTCGGTATTTTGTTAATGGCCAAGTCATGCGTAGCGGTCAATATACACTCAACGATCAACCGATAAGCATATATACAGCATTAGGCCAAGCCGGCGGTATAAATACTGAAACAGGTGACAATACCAATATACAACTTATCCGAGATGGTCAAACTTATAATTTAAATACCATTTCTTTAGAAAAAAATGGGTTCTCACTACACAATTTACTGATTCATCCGAATGATACTATTTTCGTAAATGCCAAACTAAATCAAAAACTTTATGTTATGGGTGAATCAAATAAGAGTCAGGCGCTTATACTTCGTG
Organism: Acinetobacter sp. ANC 4648; assembly: GCF_002135345.1. GTDB lineage: Bacteria > Pseudomonadota > Gammaproteobacteria > Pseudomonadales > Moraxellaceae > Acinetobacter. The sequence continues at coordinate 633,152 of NZ_NEGI01000001.1, forward strand.
ATCAAGGTATGACACTAAGTGATGTACTCGGTGAAAGTGAAGGGATTAGCCCATATTCAGCAAGTGCTGCACGTATTTATGTTATGCGATCAAATTTACAAAACCGTACATCAACTATTTATCAGTTAAATTTGAGTAGCATCGGTAATTTAGCATTATCTAATCAATTCCAAATGCAAAAAAATGACATTGTATATATCGATGCGACGGGTTTAACTCGTTGGCAGCGTGTTATTAATCAAATTGTTCCATTTTCCAGTGCCTTATATAGTTTTGATCAATTGGGTAAAAACTAAAATGCAGATTAAAAATATACTTGTTGTTTGTATTGGAAATATCTGTCGAAGTCCTATGGCAGAATTTTTTTTAAAACAGCAACATCCTGATTTACACATTGAATCAGCGGGGATTTCTGCCATGGTTGGGCATAATGCAGATAGCAAGGCCATCCATTGTATGGATCAAATACAAATAGATATGCGAACCCATATTGCCAAACAAATCAATTCAGATTTAATTAAAAAATCAGATTTAATTCTGGTGATGAGTCATAACCAACAAAAGCATATTGAAAATAGTTTGCCCTTTGCAAAAGGAAAAGTGTTTCGATTAGGTCATTGGCAAGGGAAAAATGTGCCTGATCCTTATCAACACGATCAAGCTTTTTTTGAAGATACTTGTCATAATATTCAATCCTATGTAGCAGATTGGCAAAAACATTTAAAAATTTAATTTAGTTGTATTCTCATGACCCAGAACATAAATACCAACGATGATACTATTGATTTAAAAGAGTTATTTTTTTCTCTTATTGCTCAATGGAAAGTCATCACTCTTTGTATCACCTTAAGCTTGATTTGTGCTGTACTATATTTACGCATAACTCCTGAAATATATTCTACCGATGCGCTTATATTGGTTGAAGATGGTAAAAGTGCTGCATCTGCGGCCTTACTCGGCCAGTTAAGTGCTTTATCAGGTGCAACAGGACAAAAATCACCAGCTGATGCTGAAATCGAAATCTTAAACTCAAGACTCATATTGGGGCAGGTAATTAAAAATCTGAATCTCGATATTCTGGTACAAAATAATGAAAACAATCTTCTTCATCGTTTAATTTCAGATCAAAAAACTAAATTAATTTACAATAAAGATGCTATTGTTTATAAAAATAATCAAGGATCTTTTTCAATACAGCAACTTGAAGTTCCTAAATATTATTTAGATAAACCATTAAAACTTGATTTTATTGGTCATAATCAATTTAATTTGAGCTTTAATAATCAAGTTATTTTTAAAGGCTTATTAAATCAAGTAAACCGCACAACTGACTCTCATGGACTTTGGAATGTACAAGTATCTAGTCATAATCCACCAAAGCAGAATTTTACGTTAACCAAACTGGCATTACCAACAGCGGTTAAAATATTTCAATATAATTATAGTGTTACTGAAAAAGGTAAAATGACAGGCGTTATTGGTCTTAGTTATAATGGCAATGATAAAGAACAAATTACTCAAGTACTTAATCATATTCTTAATGTTTATCATAAGCAAAATATTGAACGAAAAACACTAGAATCAAAACAAACTCTGAGCTTCCTAGACAAACAACTTCCAGAGTTAAAGCAACAACTTGAACAATCTGAAATCAAATTTAATCAATTTAGAGAAAAGTATAATACGGTAGATGTAACTCAAGAATCAGAACTTATGCTGAAGCAAAATATTGAGCTTGAGAAAATGAAAATTGAGTTAAAACAGAAACAGGCAGAGTTATCAGCAAAATATACCCCTGATCACCCTTTAATGGCTGAAATTAATGCTCAAATCACATCTCTTAATCAAAAAACAAATGAACTTGCTCAATCGATTAGACGCTTACCTGAAACTCAACGATTATATTTACAACTTTACCGCGATGTCAAAGTTAATACGGAATTGTACACCTCACTATTAAATAACTATCAACAATTGAAAATTTCCAAAGCTGGTGAGATTGGTAATGTCCGCATTATTGATACTGCAGTTGAACCTATCGAACCAATTAAACCGAAAAAGCTGATTGTTCTCATCTTATCTATTTTTATGGGTGGATTCATTGGTGTGCTAATCGCATTAGTCAGAAATATGATGCAATCGGGTGTGAAGGATTCATCACAAATTGAAAACTTTTTCAACTTACCTGTCTATGCAACAGTTCCTCGCTCTCCATATCAATTAAACCGCCTTGATAAACTTAAAAAGCAAAAGGTTATTCCAATTCTGGCTGAGAAGAATTCAGAAGATATTGCAATTGAAAGCTTAAGAAGTATTCGTACGGCACTGCATTTCACTTTTATGCAGGCAAAGAATAATGTCATGTTAATTACAGGACCCGCACCCTCGATTGGTAAATCGTTTGTTTCAACAAATTTAGCAGTGATTTTGGCTCAAACAGGTAAAAGGGTTTTACTCATTGATGCTGACTTACGCCGTGGCTATTTACATAAATACTTTGGGGTTAGCAATGAAAAAGGCTTAGCGGAGTATTTAATTGACGATGCTCCCCTAGAAAGTGTCATTAAATCGACCAATATTGCTGGATTAGATTTCTTAAATCGTGGTCGTAACCCTTCAAATCCTGCAGAACTATTAAGCTCAGATAAGTTTCGAGACTTCTTAGCCAATTTAAATGAAACATACGATCACATCTTAATTGATTCACCACCAGTACTTGCTGTTACTGACAGTATCATTATCTCGCAATATGCCGCAGTAAATTTAATTGTTGCACGTTATAACCAAACCGCTTTAAAAGAATTAGAAATTACCGTCAATCGTTTCGAACAAGCAGGAACGAAAGTCACTGGTTTCATTCTGAATGATGTGCAAAAAACCTTTGGTGGAGGTTATGCATATAACTATGCATATACATCCAAAGCAGAGGATTAATTTTTAAATATTTAGAAAAAGTCAGATTTAAAATCTGGCTTTTTTTATTTTTATACCTATATATTCTTAGATGATTTGGTTAGAAAATGATATCGTTTCTAATATAGACGTTATATGCTGCTGTGGTTAAGCTATGATGATCAAATTAACTCTTTGAAAGATTAAAAATTGGGAAATCTTATGAGTAAAGCCTTACCCATCGCTGTTGCTATTATTTTAGGCGGTGCTGCACTTGTACCTGTTTACTATGCATCTCAACACCCAGCCGATAGTGCTGTTAAATTTGAATCGCAAAATTTTGATATGTCAAAAAACGCTTCGGCGCTTGATCAATTAAGTTATGCACAAGGTTTTAAAATGGGTGCGCAGATTCCTGCTGAAGTGAATGCTAAAGCAATGGCAGCGGGTATGCTAGATGCTGCGGAGAAGAAACCTTCTCGTTTCTCTGAAGCTGAAATTAAAAAAGCAACGGCTCTAATTAATAAAGAAATGTTTGCGAAAGGTATAGAAGAATTACGTTTAAATTTAGACAAGATTCCACCTGAACAAAGAGCTCAAGCTGAACAAGCACTCAAAGCTTATGATGCAAATATGGCATTTATGAAAGAAAATGCAAAAAAACCTGGCGTAATTACCACTGAAACAGGTCTGCAATATAAAATCACCAAAGAAGGTACAGGTAAACAGCCAACGGCTGAGTCTACCGTGATTGCACACTATAAAGGTTCACTGATTGACGGGACTGTATTTGACAATTCATTTGAACGTAATCAACCGATTGATATTCCTTTAGGTCAAGTAGTTCCTGGTTGGACGGAAGGTTTTCAGCACTTAAAAGAAGGTAGCAAAGCAACCTTATATATTCCGTCTTATTTAGGTTATGGTGAGCAAGCGCAAGCCAATATTCCACCTTTTAGTACACTTATTTTTGATGTTGAACTAATCAAAGTAAAATAAAAAATATTAAGGAGAGCTTTTGCTCTCCTTTTTTGATCTAAAATAAATCAATCTAAATTGAAAACTACTTCTTCTGAAGTGTAATACAAATAATCGAACAAAAGACCGATTAAAATCCAAGCAAAGTCCCTACAGTAACGTGTACTAAGGGAAATTAATGAATATAAGATTTTGACAACTCCAATGAATGTACTGAAGCCATTATATTGTGCTTAGATCATGGATTTCAGCCAAGGGTTACAATTCATGAATAGAAGGCTCTAGTACAATTTTATATATTTCTGCAAAATTAACATATGACGATGAAGGTCTGTAAAAGATGATTCCTTTAAATAGCACTCTAATTTTTAAAGTTGAATAATTGAAAGTGAAATAATAGTCGGAAGATGGAATTAAATATGAAAAATACTGTTTTATTGTTATCAATGTTCAGCTTAGCTAGCATGAGCCATGCTGTTGTCATCACCAATAAGAGTACCCAGCAAGAACAACTCGGCTATAGCTATGGCTATGTCATGGGGCGCAGTAATGCAGAAACCTTAAAAGATATTAATCTCGATGCTTTTATTCTGGGACTCAAACAAGGTTCTACCAGTCAAAAAGCGACATTAACTGATGAAGAAATGGCAAAAGCATTAACTCAATACAAACAACAAAGTGATGCAAAACAACTTAATAATTTTAAACAATTAGCCCTAGAAAATGCAAAACTAGGAGATGCTTTTTTGGCTGAAAATGCAAAAAAATCAAATGTGATAACGACAAAATCAGGTTTGCAATATTCGATTCTACAGCCAGGAACAGGAAAATCTCCAAAAACCAATTCTAAAGTTTCCGTCCATTATGAAGGTCGCCTACTCGATGGAACAGTATTTGACAGTTCGATTGCTCGTAATCAAGCCGTTGATTTTCAAGTGAACCAAGTTATTCAAGGTTGGACTGAAGGCTTACAATTGATGAAAGAAGGTGCTAAATATCGCTTCTTTATTCCAGCAGCATTGGCATATGGCGAAATTGGTTCAGGTGATGCGATTGGACCGAATAGTACCTTAATTTTTGATGTCGAGCTTTTAAAAGTAAGCCCTTAAAAGATCAGCTAAAATAAAAAAAACATCGCAGTGAGTTTAAATCACTGCGATGTTTTTTTTATTTTCAATATACATTTTAATGTTTCAGATGGCGCGGTCTAAATCCGGAAGCCAGTAATGCCACAGCATATGCCACAACACCAATCACACAAAGCCCTGCAACTTCAGCAATACGAATCCATTGAGAAAGTGCCCCATCGTACCAAGTCAATCCATACCAAAGTGCTGCAACCATGACTAAATTTGCAATTACAAACTGGATAGATAATTTTTTCCAATGTGCCCCAAAACGGAAAATATTACGTTTATGCAAGTAGTAATACAGCATTCCAGCATTCACGAAAGCAGAACCTGACGATGCAATCGCAAGTGCCATATGCTCAGCTTTCCAATCAATCAGTTTAAATATTCCAATAAAGACAACGTTTAAAATGGCATTTGCCGCAACTGCCATTAAGCCGACACGTACGGGAGTTCTCGTATCCTGCATGGCATAAAAACCGGGTGCAAATACTTTAATCAGCATAAATGCCAACACCCCACCACTCATACATTGCAGTGCCATTGCAGTCATTTGTGTATCTCGCAAATCAAAAGCACCGTGCTGAAATAATGCTTGAATAATCGGTGTAGACAGCATAAATAACGCAATACTGGCAGGTACACCGACCACGACAATGACTCGGGCTGCCCAATCGATCATGGCACGAAATTTAGTTTGATCATGCTCTGCTTTACGCGCTGAAAGTGAAGGTAGAATCACTGTACCAATTGCTACCCCAATTAAGCCTAAAGGTAACTCTGTCATCCGTTCGGCACTATATAGCCACGATACCGAACCATCCTGCATGAAAGATGCCCAAATCGTATTTAACAATAAATTAATCTGGGTAACGGAGACACCAAACAAAGCTGGCAGCATCAGTTTTAGAATACGATCTACGCCTTCATGCTTGAAATCAATCTTGGGTGGGATCAATAATTTTTTATGCCACAATTCAGGAATTTGAATTGCTAGTTGTAATATACCTGCAATAACCACTGCCCATCCGAGTGCCATAATTGGCTCTGCCATATGCGGAGCCAACCACCAAGCACCAGCGATCATGGTAATATTGAGTAAAACTGGGGCAAATGCTGGGGTCGAAAATGATCCATAACTGTTTAAAATACTACTGGCAAAAGCCGTAAGTGACATAAACATCAAATATGGAATCGTTAAACGAAACATATCAACTGCCAAATCAAATTTGGCAGGATCATGATGGAAACCAGGTGCATAGACATACAAAATTGCAGGTGCTACCACCATACAAAATAATGTTAGCAAAGACATGACCGTTAACAAACAACCAAATACCCGACTAATCAGAATCTGAACTTCTTCGTGTAATTTTGTTGTTTTATATTCTGTTAATACGGGAATAAAAGCTTGTGAAAATGCACCTTCAGCGAATAATCGCCTGAAAAAATTTGGAATACGAAAGGCAACCACGAAAGTATCGAAATCTTTACCTGCACCAAAGACATTCAAAAGAACCATATCTCGCACAAGTCCCAACACTCGTGACAACATGGTCATTGCACTGACAATAAAGGTGGATCGCCACAGCGCCATCGTATTCACCTAGTAATTATAAAGTCGCTATTGTAATGAAAGTTTCTCAAAATTACGTTGTTAATTCATGAATGCTGTGATGATTTTTAAGACCGCTTGTTCTGAGCCAATAATGTTCTGAAATATGACCATTGAAAATGCGATCCAGGATCTGTTTTCCGTCCGGGTGCAATATCAGAATGCCCTGCTAAATGTTGGGCTATTTTTGGAAATGCATACTGTAAGGTTGCCACAGCATCTGCTAAAACCTGATATTGAATTTCTTCAAAATCAGTATCATCACTGCCTTCTAATTCAATGCCAATGGAATAATCATTGCATTCTTTTTGAGCAAGATAACTTGAACGCCCAGCATGCCAAGCCCGATCATTAAAATTCACAAATTGCAGAACTTCACCCGTGCGCAAAATTAATAAATGTGTTGAAACTTGCATCCCTTCTATCGTTTGAAAATAAGGATGTACCGACCAATCCAGTTGATTCTGGAAAAATTGCTCGATATAGCCACCACCAAATTGTGAAGGAGGTAAACTAATATTGTGAATGACAATCAGCTGTATTTCCGTCTCTTCAGGGCGTTGACTATAATTAGGCGTAGAAATTTGACGAGCACCGATGAGCTGTCCATCTACAACTTGAAATTTTGCTGCTGATTGCATCACTCATTCCTAGACGATGATTATCTTTTTCAAGGCCGAACTCACTATTCGGGCAAAGCTTAGTTTACGCTGAACTATCTTAAATAAAAACTTCTCAAAATATTCGGTGAGAATGCTAATATAGCGCTCAATTTTAAGGCTGAACACGAAAGGGATTCCATGAGCATACCTGAATCTTTGCTTGAACAATCGATTCAAATCAATATTCAACACGCGCTACAGGAAGATATTGGCGATGCCGATATTACAGCCCTGCTCACGCCTGAAGATGAGCAAGCCACTGCAACGATAATTACCCGTGAAGATATGATTCTTGCAGGACAGCCATGGGTCAATGCATTAATTCAAGCGTATGATCCAACAGTAAACATCATATGGCTGAAAAATGACGGTGATTTCGTCCAAGCCAATGCAGCTATTTTCAAACTTGCAGGTTCGGCACGTAGTTTATTGACGGTAGAACGCCCTGCTTTGAATTTTATTCAAACCCTATCGGCCGTTGCAACCAAAACTGCAGAATATCTTAAACAGCTTGAAGGTTTAAATACCAAGCTATTAGATACCCGTAAAACTTTACCAGGATTACGTATTGCACAAAAATATGCAGTTACCGTTGGCGGTGGTCAAAATCATCGTTTAGGATTATTTGACGCTTTTTTAATTAAAGAAAATCATATTATGGCGGCGGGTGGCATCACTCAAGCCATTGCCAAGGCACATCTGATTGCACCTGGTAAACTAGTAGAAGTAGAAGTAGAAACGTGGAATGAGTTAAATCAAGCGCTTCAAGCAAAGGCAGATATTGTGATGCTGGATAATTTCAGCCAACAGCAAATGATTGATGCAGTCAAACACGTTGCAGGTCGTTGTAAACTGGAAGCATCGGGTAATATTACGCTTGATAATTTGCACGAAGTTGCAACCACAGGTGTCGATTATATTTCAATGGGTGTACTTACTAAAGATGTCAAAGCCGTGGATTTATCCATGCGTTTTAATGGCTAAAACTTAAAAAAATAGTCGATTTAATGTTCAAAAACGGCAGTACCTCTGCTGTCGTTTTTTTTATTTATGATGCATATTTACCACCTTAACGACAGATTACATAAATGTACTTTTGAAAAGCTAATGTGATCTTTTATATTTAATTTATCCAAATTATTATAAACATAGAGAATATAACAGTGAAAAAAACAAGCTACTTATATAGTCTTTTAAGCCTCTCGATTTCCTCATTCAGTATTGCTGCACCTTTAGACATACATGTACTCAGCGCAACGGTAAAAGATCAGAACATTGCCAATGCAGAAGTGATTTTACAAAAAAATGGGGAAAGATCTGCATCCAATAGCACCAATGCACAGGGACGAACAATAATCGCGAGTAACCTCAACGATACTGTCGAAAATCTACTGATTATTAAAAAGCAGGGTTATTCAACTTTGGTGGCAAAATGTCCATGTGATGGTATGACCTATGCATTAAGTCCAGTACTCAAAGATTTGAATAGCATGCGAATCGTACTCAATTGGGGGCAGAATCCTTCAGATTTAGATTCGCATTTAAGTTATAAAAATCAACATATTTATTGGAACAGTAAGCAAGGCACGAATGCCAACTTAGATGTAGATGATGTTGACTCTTATGGTCCAGAAACCATAACTATCGAAAAACGTTTAGCCGATCAGTATTATGTTTATTCTGTACATGATTATTCCGATCGTGAATCTCCTGATACCCATAATCTTGCCAATAGCCAAGCCAAAGTCATGGTTTATGCAGGCGAATCTTTAATCCGTTCCTATTATGTTCCTACAGAAAAAACTGGAAACTTATGGATGGTATTTCGTATTTCACCAGAAGGAGAAATTCAAGATATCAACCAAATTTCAGGTACTCAGGCTGGTGCAAGCCGAATTGGCTCCACTGTCTCTAATTATCAAAACCAAGCAACCCAAGTACATCAGATTACTGTTTCAAGCGCCGATCAAGCCCATGCCAAAACGTTAAATCTTAAAGCAGATCAAGCCTATAAAAATAATCAGTTTGAGCAAGCTGCGATGCTCTATCAACAATCGATTGATTACAATCCAAATATTGGACAAACCTATAGTAATTTAGCATTAAGCTATCAAAAACTTAATCGTTCTGCAGAGGCATTATGGGCCAATCAAAAAGCCATTGCTTTAGCAAACAGTAACAATACCAAAGCCTATTCACATTATAATATGGGGCGTATTTATGAAAATCATCAGGACTACGCTGCTGCTTTGAGTCATTACCAACAAGCTAATCAATTTAAACCGAACCCAAGTTATGATGAGGCAATCCGACGTGTAACTCGTTAAATTATGTATAGAGGAATTTTAAATAATTCCTCTTTTTTCATGCCGATAAAACTGTAAATAATGCGCATTGATGCACTCCTTACTCAAAAATTATTTCGCTAATTGTGCTCGATAATCTTGTATTTATCCACAAACCTAAACCACACTTATTGATTACAATTTAAGCAACCTGATTACATTGTAAAAATATCTAAACGGCCTATAATATTTGCCCATCCCAAAGCAGCGCAAATTAGATCAAATGGCGACATTGAAACAGCAAGTATTATTCCTACTTGTGGCTTTTTTATCCGTGTTCATTTTTTTCTTATACCAAGAAGATCTCAGTAAGTTCTTACAATTCAGTGAGCCTTATCAAAAATTGCGCCTATATAAATATGGTTTTTCTGTTCTCCTAAATTATTCTTTTATTAGCTTATTTTACTTATTTTTAAGAAAAACTTTTGCAACCCTTTTACTGAGCCAATTCTTGGTTTTTTTTCTGACTTTTATTAACATCAAAAAAGAGCAATATTTATCATCTAGCTTTGTACCCAATGATTTTTTGTTAGTCAAAGAAACCTTTATTGCCTCTCCTTTTTTTCTAAAAATCACTGTCTTTACAGGGATTACATTATTTTTAGCTTTATTCATTTTTCTATATAAAAAAGAGCGTTTTGGAAAGAATAAGCTATTGTTAGTCAATGCAGTTTTTTCAGTTTCTATACTTTCATTTTTTGTGACTGCAAATTTTACCAATAATTTTAGTCAGGCCTGCTCACCTGCGAAGAAATCGTCACTGTGCCAATACACTGCCTTTTTACCGAATACGCGTGGTGATTGGGTGGGTGATCATCTGACCATTAAAAATTTAGGTTTTACCACTTTCTTTTTTTCAAAATCAGTCGACAGTATTAATACCAAAATCTTTCAAACTGAAAATATTCCTGAAGATAAAGTTCAGGCTTTATATGCTGAACCAGTCGCCCAAACCAATCCTCCTGTGACTCATCCGCAGAAAAACCCAGTGTTACCCAATATTATTTTTGTGATGAGCGAATCACATTGGGATGCAACTCAGCTGGATAAAAGCATTCCAAAAAATATTACCCCAACCATTCATAAAAATCAGGTCTCCACACTGCTCTCGCCTAGTTTTGGAGGAGGGACGGCGAATGTCGAGTTTGAAGTTTTAACCAGTTTAAATGTTTTACTGAATCAGAATGAATTGGCTTATGTCTCTAAACTTAAACGTCCGACATACTCTCTTCCTATGTATCTAAATACATTAGGTTATGACACCACAGCGATGCATAATAATGGTAAGTATTTTTATAATCGTAGCGCGGTATACCAAAATCTAGGTTTCAACCGATTTACCTCAATTGAAAATATGGTCAATGCCGCTGATCGCCAAAAATTTATTAATCAGGCGGGTTGGGCAACAGATGATTTATTGTATAGCAGCATTCACGATCAATTAAAAAATACAGAGCAACCACAATTTATTTATGCGATCAGTGTCGAAAACCATCCAATGTACAGTGATGATCGTTTTGGGAAAGACAACTATAAAATTACCAAAGCGGGTATTAGTGATGCATCCAAGCGCCAATTAAATACTTATTTAACCGGCATGAAACGTGCAGATGATAAATTAAAAGGTTTAATTGAAGATGTTAAACAATTAGATCGCCCGACCATCATCATTTTCTTTGGTGACCATCTACCAAATTTACAAGCCGTGTATGATGAATATGGCTTCTTTGCTTCAGCACAGGAAAAAACTGAGAAAAAGGATGTTAGGTTTTTTGAAACGCCTTTAGCCATTTGGAGTAACTTCCCAATTGACCGTAAAAAATTACAAGGAGATTTTATTGCGGCGCATTTCTTAGGCCCTAAAGTTTTAGAAGCGGCACATATTCCTCTTTCACCTTATTATACATTTATTAATAAAGTCAGCTCATGCTATAACGCAGTGCATCAAACGGCGGTAATGCCGAAAAAAGAATGTAACTTTGATCAAACACAAATATTAAATCAATATAAAGACCTGAACATGGATGTACTCAACGGTAAAAATTTTAGTTATCAAATGCTAAAGACTCCAGCGGAAAGTTAATTTTTAGGACGACTCTTCGGAGTCTTCATTCTCTTACTTCAGATTTTCTTTAGACAAATTATTATTTAAAGATGAATCTCGAGTTTCAACATTTCCAGAGCGAGGATCACCAGCCATGATTAAAAAAGTAATTACTGCAAATAAAATAATCAATATTTTCATCAGCAAACTCATTACAAAAAATTTATATTCAGCCTAACGGGAGGATATGACAGATTGTGGTAGATTTTGTATATCAACAACAACATCTTGCAAGTAGTTATGTATCTATAAAAAAGTCTATCGATCTCAATAACTCAAAATTTTATAAAAAAATAAGGTGCATATAGCACCTTATTAAATATTTCAAAAACTCAAACTAGGACTCTATAAAGCCCATATATGGGTCTGAAATTGAGTCTTCATTGGTTTCAATCCTGCCTGCAAAACGACGTTTATACGTTGGATCATCTACCATGGTGACTGTGAAATCATACCAACCACCGAATTGTGACATATCCCAATGTAGCTCTTTTTCAGTTGATGCTGTCTCGATATTCCAAGTCTGGTTGGGTAAGTAAGCATTGGCTTTAATCAACAGTTTTGTAGATTTAGTTGAATCATTACGAACTTTCAAATAAATTTTAGGATCACACTCTTCTACACACACTCTTACTTCTGCTAGAGATTCTCTTTGGCTGGCTTTATTCAGATCACCCATAAAATGGCGATGGAAACCATTTGGCCCCAAGACCCATAAATCATATTGTCCTTGTTGAGCCGCCCAACTATGATCTAATTGTTTACCTGCTTCTAACATATAACGATGTGGAATTGCGTCTAAATTTAAACGATCATAGACGTGGAACACAGCAGCTTGCGTTCCTGTATTTGAGAATATCAGCTTAACTGTTTGAGCCGTGAGATCCACTTTGGCACTACTATGTAATATATAAGGCAACGCACGTGAGGGACGAATTCCCATATCTTGTACTGGGTATTGCTGGCTTAAGGGTCGTGATACTTGTGGCATTGCAGCCTGAGAGGTACGAATTGCATCTACCTCTGCTTTGCTCTTCTTCCCATCTAAACTCGGAAGAGCCAATAAATTAGGTGTTTTAAAATTAAAGGCTGAGGTTAAATCACCACATACAGTACGACGATACGGGCTAATATTCGGCTCTTGTACACCAAAACGTTGCTCCAAGAAACGAATTACAGAAGTATGATCAAAGACTTGAGAATTAACCCATCCTCCGCGACTCCAAGGTGAAATAACATACATCGGTACACGCACCCCCGGCCCATACACACGACCATCTGGCTTCGGTTGTGATTTTGAAGTATCTACAGCTTTATGATCAAAATATTCGTAAGACATTTGTTGATCGGACAGCGTCGTTTTCCCCTGTAGCACACCATTGGCATCTCGCGATGGAGCACTTGGTGAGGGTATATGATCAAAAAAACCATCATTTTCATCAAAATTCACCAACAAAACCGTCTGACTCCACACATCAGGATTATTGGTTAATGCATTTAAAACTTCTTGAATATACCACGCACCCTGCACAGGGCTGGAAGGTCCAGGATGCTCACTATAGGTCGCTGGTGCAACAATCCAACTGACTTGTGGTAACTGACCTTGAGCAATATCATCTTTCAATGTACCTAAAAAACCACCGTCAGGCATTGTATTTGCAATCGCTTTATAAAGTGGCTGCTTAGCATCGATTGCAGCATCATAAGCTGGACAAATGGCTGAATTACTCACTGGCTGACCTGAAAGCTCATTGGCACGACGATACTGTTTAAAACCAGCTAAAGGATTATCCGTAAAATTATCTGGCATATTTTGATAAATTTTCCATGTCACCCCTGCTTGCTGTAACCGCTCAGGATAAGTCATCCATTCATAACCTTGTGTTGATGGACCGATCTCATCAAATTCATTCACCACACTGGCAACATTTGCTCCAGTTGGGCCATTCGTCCCCGTCCAAATAAACTTTCGGTTTGGGTTGGTTCCAGCATGCATAGCACAGTGATATGCATCGCAAATTGTAAATGCATTGGCTAAAGCAAACTGAAATTCAACTTCTTGTTTTTTATAATAACCCATCGACTGAGGCTGTTTATATTTAACCCAGTTGGACATGCGACCTGCATCCCAAGCCGCTTGGCCATCTGACCATGAGTGTGGCGTTCCACTGACACGCTGTGCATTGCCTCGACTACTGTCTAAATGATACGGCAATACTTTATTTTGAGTTGCGTCGTACTGTTCCCACACCTTACGTCCATTGCTTAAGGGAATCGTAAAACGGTCACCAAAGCCACGAACCCCCTTTAACGTTCCAAAATAATTATCAAAAGATCGATTTTCTTGAGTCAAAATGACCACATGTTTGACATCCTTGATGGTGCCTGTATCTACTTTGGCATCGATCGCTAAAGCTTTTTGGATACTTAGGGGAAAACTGGCTAAGGCTGCTGTTCCAAACATAGTTTTAGTTGAATTAAGCAAAAATTCACGACGATTCATTATTCTGTCCTTCTCATTCTTATTTATTATGGGGCGCAATGTATTTTGCAATTTGAGATCGGTGGATTTGGTGTTGAATTCTTATTGTCATTGCCATCCTTACATGCACTGAGCATTAAACTACTACTAAACATTAAACTAAGAATTAAAAATCGCATCGGTCAAATCCATGAATGAAAGATGCTCATAGTCAATACAAGCGCAATGACAGTTTGGTGATGCTTTCATGGCAATTTAATTAATTTTCTATTTTAAATATAAAAAACGCATCCGAAGATGCGTTTTTTAGTTCAGGAATTATTGAGTTAAATTACCAACCCAATGCTTCCTGTTGTTTTTTAACTAATTCTTGGATGCCTTTTTCAGCCATTTCAAGCATTGCATTTGATTGGGCACGAGTAAATGGTTTTTCTTCCGCAGTCCCTTGAATTTCAATGAATTCACCAGCTTGAGTCATGACAACATTTAAGTCTGTTTGGCAGCTTGAATCTTCTTCATAGCAAAGATCAAGTAATACTTCATCTTGGTATATACCTACAGAAATTGCAGCAACTAACCCCTTTAAAGGATCTTGTTTAATTTTCTTTTTCTCAAGCAACACATTCATGGCATCAATGAGTGCTACTGCTGCACCCGTAATTGCTGCTGTACGTGTACCGCCATCGGCTTGGATCACATCACAGTCAATAGTAATGGTATTTTCACCTAATTTTTTCAGGTCAACCATGGCACGAAGACTACGTCCAATCAGACGCTGAATTTCTTGAGTACGACCACTTTGTTTACCACGAGCAGCTTCACGATCACTACGCGTATGAGTTGAACGTGGCAACATACCGTATTCAGCAGTTACCCAACCTTGTCCCTTACCCTTAAGAAAACGAGGAACTGAATTATCAATACTTGCTGTACAAAGTACTTTAGTATGACCAAATTCAACCAATACTGAACCTTCCGCATAACGCGTATAGTTACGGGTAATTTTAACATCACGTAATTGGTCTAACGTACGTTGGTCGATACGCATAATTCATCCTTATAATGACTTAAATTAATTGCGCACGATTATAACAGAAGCCGATGCGATGATTTCGTTACAGCTTGATGGTTTTTGCATATAGTCTGCTCAGCCCTTTGAAATAAAATCGCCAGTTTGATAAAAATCCTATGTATCTCTTTCATTTAGCGGCTTACTAACACAATGCTTTGACAAATTACTTAGACAAAACTTCCACTCCAACATAACATTTCAATGACTTTTCATCCTTGAAAAGTAAGATTTAACCAATGTAGATAATGCTCAATATTCATTTTATTTGAAACAATGCATTCATCTGGTTTTAAGCAAAAATTCCTTTCACTTTTTGTAAAGACTGCATAAATGTATGTGTCATCGAATTTGGCAGAGAACATTTTGCTAAACGCACCCATACACTCCCAAATTGCTGAAAGAAATTTGCTTCATTATAATTTATGCCATATTCAGCACATAAAGCCTTAATCTGAGGAGCTACTTGCGCATAACGATTGGCAGGCATGTCAGGAAATAAATGATGCTCAATTTGATGACTCAAATTACCACTTAAAATATGTAAGGATTGCGTACCTGTAAAATTACTTGAACCACGGATTTGACGTAAATACCATTCCGCACGTGTTTCATTTTCCGTATTGTCTGCTTCAAAAGTCTCAGCATCCTCAGTAAAATGGCCATTAAAAATCACGGCTGAAGACCACAAACTACGAATCACATTGGCAATCGCATTCCCAGCTAAAACAGGTAAAGCATTCGGTCCTGCAATCACAGGAAAAAATACATAATCTTTTAGAATCTGACGGCGTGCTTTTTTACGAAACTTACTTGCATCTTGCCAAACCTGTTGCCAGGTTTTGGTTTTATAGATTAGTGCATCTTCCAAATGCAAATTTTGTAAGCCAACATACCATTCAAAAAACACCATCAATTGCATTGCTAAAGGAATATTCAATAAAAATCGCGGTTCCCATTTTTGCGATTCACTTACTCGCAACAAGCCATAACCAACATCGTGATCTTTGCCAACAATATTGGTATAAGTATGATGCACATAATTATGTGTGTATTTCCAATCATCACCTGCAGCCATCGTATCCCAGTCATAATTGGCACCATTCAGACTCGGATCATTGAGCCAGTCAAATTGACCATGCATCACGTTATGACCCAATTCCATATTTTCGACGATTTTGGAAATTCCCAACAAGCCTGTTCCAACCACCCAAACAGGCGGAATCCAGCCCGCAAACATCAACATACCACGTGAAGCAATTTCGCTATAACGAACAAAATTACGAATTTTATAAATGTATTGCGCATCTTGTTCACCTAGATGCTCCATTACTTCACGACGGATTGTATCAATACGACGACCAAACTCGGCTGTTTGTTCTGGACTCAAGTGTTGCGATGGACTATTTTTTGGAAAATTGACGGATATATTCATTATTTTTCTCCTACCTGATTCAAATATTTTTAAATCACAGACTGAAATTTTGAAACAACACTCCCTCAAGCTCATAGCTAAAATGAAGCCTAAAAAATATGTTTTAATTAATTTAAAGTGTCCGACCTAAAATCTTATTTTTAAAGATTGATCACCACAGGACTCACGGCCTGACTAATACATAGCTTGATTTGAGTCTGACTGGAATGATCAATTTCACCCGTCAGAATATTTTTGGTTGAACCACTCACTTTGGTACAGGTACAGGTGTTACATATGCCCATACGGCAACCATGGGTTGGTCTTAGCCCTGCCTGCTCAGCACTTTCTAGTAAATTAGATTTCGCTTCAAATTTTTGCTGTGAACGTAAAAATGTCACGGGTTGAACAGCTAAAGTTTCATCAACCATCACTTGGAAATACTCTTGCTTTAACTGCTGAGAAATTCCAAATTGCTGATAGATCTGATTTAAACTTTGCATCATCGCTTTTGCCCCACACGCATAACTTTGACGTTGCTGGAAATCTGGAACGAATCGCTGTAATAACTCAAGGGTTAGATGCTGCTTCTGCTGACTGGTGTTGACAGGATGATAGTTAAATTGAGGGTATTGCTGTACCAATTGCTCGAAATCGAGATGAAAAGCATCATCACGTGTAAAATAAATTAAATCGATATTTTGTATATTACGTGACAGTGCATCCTGTAAAAGTGCATAAATCGCGGTAATGCCACTACCTGAAGCCAGTAATAAAATAGAATGCGAACAATCGTCTAAAACAAATTCACCTTGGCTTTGTGATAATTCTACAATACTGCCAAAATCCATTTGGGTTAAAGCATTGGAAACTTTACCTTGCTGTTTCACCGCAATAAGAACATCACCATTCGCTAAAATTTTAACAATCGAATAACTACGTTGCTGACGAATACCTTCGATCACCACAGTTAAAAGTACACTCTGCCCTGCTTTAAACTGTTGTGATTTAAAATTGTGGTTCGGCCGCAGTTGAATTTGATAAAAACCTGCACTGAAAGCACGCGTTTTAATAATTGAAGCTTTAATCTTTTTCCAAGCCCAAACTGGATTGATTTTTTCAGCGATAAAATCGATAAAATCCTCACGAATCCATTCTGGCTGATACTGTATATAATGACTCATGTTGCGTTCCTCTTTGTGCTTGCTATTTATTGAGTGAACATGTGTTCTTTTAGTGAACATATGCACACTATACTCAAATTTAGCACTCAGTCAACACATGTACACTGACATTCGTCGTTTAATTTTTACCAATTTTTGATAGACTCACCGCATCCCATTAATCTTAGGTATCAGAATGTCGATTCGTGATGAACGAAAACAACAAAGCCGCCAAGCCTTATTGGACGCTGCTTTGCGTTTAAGTACCTCAGGTCGATCATTTTCGAGTATCAGTCTGCGTGAAGTTGCACGTGAAGTCGGCTTAGTGCCTACGGCTTTTTATCGACATTTTCAAGATATGGATGAATTGGGCAAAGAACTGGTCGATCAAGTCGCACTCGATTTAAAAACCATTTTGCATCAGCTTGGACAAACCTATTTAAACCAGCCTAAAACCAAGACCAAGGCTAGTTTAGAATTATTTTTTTCTGCTGTAGATCAGAATCCCGCACCTTGGATTTTTATGATTGCAGAACGCTGGGGCGGAGCTGAAGCGGTTCGCCATGCGATCTCAAGAGAAATTGACTATCTCAATCAGGACTTTGCCACTGACTTAGAAAAAATAGACAGCGTGCAACATTTTCACAATATGCATGATTTAAAAGTCTTATCGAATATCTTAATTAATCTCTCGTTTACTTGGGCAATGTCGTGGATTAGTTTAGTTCGCCAAACACCGAGTATTGAATTAGAACTCGAAAAAATGGCCTTAAAAAATCAAACAGTGACCCAAATTCAGCTTATTTTTAGAGGGATTTCAAATTGGGAACGGCCTAAAAATTAAACAACTCATTTCTGTTATCAATTTGAAGATTCATAAAATTTAAAAACCCGCTCAACGCGGGTTTTTAAATAACAATGCTTATTTACCAGTACGTTCTTTATTAATTAAATAATCAACCACTTGAGTAACTTTTTCATTTTCACCTTGCACAACATACTTACCATTAACGACTACGGCTGGTACACCAGACAATTGGTATTGTTGACCTAATTTATTCGATTCTGCAACTTTCGCGGTAATCGCAAATGAATTGTATAAGCTATTAAATTTCGCTTCAGGCACACCATATTGGGTAAAAAATTTCGCTTGTGATGCTTGATCAAAAATTTGCTGACCACTATTTACCGCATGGAATAATGGAATATGGCTATACTTGCGTACACCTAATGCTTCAGATACATAATAACCACGTGCACTTTGTTCCCAAACTTTGTTCATTGCAGCGGGCGTGCGTACAAAATACACATCTTTCGGAATTTTTTTCAACCAAGTCTGCATATATGGTTCAAGTTTGAAACAGTGTGGGCAGCCATACCAAAAGAATTCACGCACTTCAATTTTACCTGGAACAGCAGATTTCCCTGGGTTTTGAATGACGGTGTAATCTTTACCGGCAACATAATCTGCAGCCATTACCTGTGCTGAAAATGCCATGATCATGGCAGTCATGCCGCTTAAAATAAATTTTTTCATTACGCTTATTGTCCTCTCAGTCATTTTGTATAGCTTATGCACTAACTATAAAACAAATATGGGAAATTCGTTTTCCTTCTGTGAAGTTTTTTACGCGATTCATCGCTTTTTTCAGAATTATGGTTACACTAGCACAGCTTGAATTAATTTTTGATTAAAACAAATTACTCAGAGGTGTTGCTTATGTCGAAACTTAATGTTGATCCACAAGAAATTGCTAAATTTGAAGCACTTGCTGCCTTATGGTGGGATCAGCAATCTGAGTTTCGCCCTTTACACCAAATTAATCCCCTACGTTTAAATTGGGTTGATGAACATTCTGGTGGTTTAAGCGGCAAAAAAATTCTAGATGTCGGCTGTGGTGGCGGTATTCTCGCTGAAAGCATGGCGCGCCGTGGTGCCCACGTTTTGGGTATTGATATGGGTGAAGCACCATTGAATGTGGCACGCTTACATGCAGAACAAGAAAATGTCAGTAACATTGAATATCGCCAAGTACCTGTTGAACAGCTCGCAGAAGAGCAAGCTGGACAATATGATATCGTGACGTGTATGGAAATGCTTGAACACGTGCCTGATCCAGCATCCATCATTCAAGCCTGTCAAAAATTGGTTAAACCCAATGGTCATGTATTCTTCTCGACCATTAACCGCAATCCAAAAGCTTATGTATTTGCGATTATTGGTGCAGAATATGTACTGCGATTACTCAAAAAAGGCACACACGACTATCATAAATTCATTAAACCATCTGAACTTGCACATGACATCCGCAATGCAGGTTTAAGCATGAAAGACATGACCGGATTACATTACAACCCTCTCACCAAACACTACTGGTTAGCTCCAAATGTCGATGTAAACTATATGGTTTATACTCTAAATGAAGGTGTGTAATGAAAGCGGTATTGTTTGATCTTGATGGCACTTTAATTGATACCGCTGCAGATTTTATCCGTATCATTCAAGCGATGTGCCG
Source organism: Acinetobacter sp. ANC 4648 (assembly GCF_002135345.1). Classification (GTDB taxonomy): domain Bacteria; phylum Pseudomonadota; class Gammaproteobacteria; order Pseudomonadales; family Moraxellaceae; genus Acinetobacter. The sequence continues at coordinate 653,522 of NZ_NEGI01000001.1, forward strand.
TGAAGAAGGTCGTGATATTGTAGATGCAGATCTAATTCGAACACAGGTTTCCGAAGGCGCACGCGCTATGGTGAAATTGGTTTATCCTGAGTTAGCAGTTGAAGATCCGATCTTTCTTGCCCATCGTCAACGCTTTTTAGATATTTATGGGAATGATATTGCGGTAGATACCGATCTGTTTGAAAGCATGTATCTATTGCTAGAAGAATTAGAAGCGCATGATATTCCTTGGGGAATCGTAACCAATAAGCCGCGTTGGCTCAGTGAATCACTACTCAATGCCTTAAATTTAACTGAACGCTGTGCAGTTTTAGTGTGCCCTGAAGATGTAGCTAAAACCAAACCCGACCCAGAACCGATGTTCCTTGCAGCCAATCAGTTAAAGATTGATGCCAAACAAATTATCTATGTCGGTGATCATCCACGAGATATTGATGCAGGTCGTAACGCTAAAATGTATACGATACTCGCGGCTTATGGGTATTTACCATTGCAACACAAAGATGACTTAAACGCATGGCAAGCAGACTGTATAGTAAAAAATGTTGCTGAACTACATCAGGTCATCAATAAATTGGTAGATATCAAGCAAACAATTGCTTAAGTTAAAATTTTAAAACATCATAACAATTATAGGAGGTCTCCCATGAAGTATTCAGCATATCAACCTCGTCCAGATTTATTAAAAGATAAGATTATCTTAATTACTGGTGCAGGAGATGGTATTGGGCGAGCCGCTGCCATCAGCTATGCACTACATGGTGCAACTGTCGTATTACATGGCCGTACCTTAAATAAACTTGAAGTTATTTATGATGAAATTGAAGCTCTAGGTGCACCACAACCTGCAATTTTACCATTACAACTTTCAACTGCCAGTGCAACCGATTATGAAATCTTAGCCAATACCTTAGAACAGCAATTCGGGCGTTTAGATGGGATTCTGCATAATGCTGGTATCTTAGGTGAACGTGTAGAATTGGCGCATTATCCTGAAGATGTTTGGGATGATGTCATGGCTGTAAACTTGAGAGCGCCATTTGTTTTAACGCAAGCATTATTACCTTTATTGCAAAAATCTGAACATGCCTCTGTGGTTTTTGCAAGTTCAGGCGTAGGACGTGAAGCTCGTGCACTGTGGGGAGCTTATTCTGTTTCCAAAGTTGCGATTGAAGCAGTCAGCCAAATTTTTGCTAAAGAGAATACCTACCCCAATATTCGTTATAACTGTATTAATCCCGGTGGTACACGAACTGCAATGCGCGCCAAAGCCTATCCTGACGAAGATCCCAAAATTTTGCCCACCCCAGAAGCAATTTTACCTGGCTACCTGTACTTAATGGGCGAAGATAGCCTAGATATGAATGGCCAAAGTATTGATGCTCAAGATTAATCTAAAATAAAGCTTGCTGATTGCCCTCCCTGATTCGGAGAGGGCTCAACCTCCACCTTTAAATCTAAATATCCAATCATTATTATAAAATTATTCGGTTTTTTAAATTTATATATTCTCGTTATGATCAGCTTTAAGCCAACAACTGATTCAATTGAGGCATTGTTATGCGTGATTTAAAACGTAAAACTGAAATGATCCAATCTATTCAAGATTTACAATTACCCAATTCCCTTATTTATGCATTAAATGATGCTGAGCAAGCCCATGATATTGTTGAGGCGATCTGTTGTTTAAAAAATATCACGCAACAATGGCACTAAAGCAGATCGCATCTGATCCAAAACTCAATCCAGCAAATTCAATGGATGCCAATATCTCTGAGGATTTCATAATTTTTTACAAATTTAATTCACCTACAATATTCAAATACTTATTCGACTAAAGCATTACAATCTAATTTCTTACGATGAATTTCTTTTATCTTGTTGCAAAATATGTTCTTATTATCTCTGCATTTTTAAATGAATTGATGCTTTACCTTCACAGTTTCTCTGCAATTTCGCAGTACATTAGTGATGTGAAAAATAGCATAAATAAACGAGGGCCTAACATGAAAAATATTTTGACTATATTAGCCATTTTTTTCAGTGCATTGCTAACCAGTCATGTTGCCAATGCAGGACCCCATTTTGACAATGAACGTGGCAATGACCGAGGTCATGGTCAAAAATTTCTCGATTTCCAACAAGATGAAGATAATATTAATGAACAACGTCGCGAACGTGAAGAACGTGGTGTACGTCGTCTACAACAACATAAATGGCAAACTGGTTATGTGATGCCACAACATTATCGTGGTAATAGCTATAAAGCCGATTATAGAGACAGTAACCTTCCTAAACCATCACGTAATCAGCAATGGTATAAAATTAACAATGACTATATTTTAGTAGATTCGGATAGTAATAGTATTGTCGGAATTAAAGGAATGTAAGTAACTTTTATAATCTAATTTTTATTGATCAGCTCAAACAATCGTTTGAGCTTTTTTGCTTTATCGGGTTCAATTCACTTAGTTTCAGTCTGTAAGCTACATTCCTCCATGAAATCTTCATACATTTCACAATTCAACTAAATCTCCCTCACCGTTTATCTCCAATTATTGCGTAACTTGATCTCATCGAAGGACAAAAGTTAATTTAAGGTGAGTCACATGAAAAAAGTTTTAACTGCTATCGCGTTATCGCTGAGTGCCATGATTGCCACGTCTGCAATAGCAGCACCACAAGATTATCAGGATAATCGCCATTATTCACAGCCAAACCACTGGAATAATCAATATAATCAGCACAACAATAATCGCTACGAACATGACCGTTATGATCGTTATAACAACCGAGTAAACCCAAGCCGTGAATGGCGTTCAGGGCAATATTTACCGAATCAATTCAGCTCATCACGTTATCAAGTCAACTATAAAAACGACCGCCATTTACCTAAACCAGGGCGATATCAGCAATGGTATAAAATTAATGGTGACTACGTGTTAGTGAATGAACGTAACCACAAAATTATTCGAATCATTGGCTAAACCTTATTCTTACTAAAATTAACAGATAATTTTAGTGAGATGATATTTTTTGACAGCAAACAATTCAATTGATGTACTAGCCCCCTTATACCCTGAGTAAAAATCTACTTTTCTCAAGGTATAAAAGGGCTTTTTTTTCATCTACTATTCCGTAATTCTGTTTTTTGTTTAGAATCAGCAGAACACTCCTCATTTTTTCATTGGAATAGGCATGCAAACTGACGCTTTAGAAACAATACACAGCACAACTCAGCAATATGTGCATTGGTTTCGTCATTCTGCACCCTATATCAATGCACATCGTGGTAAAACCTTTGTACTAATGTTTGGTGGTGAAGCGGTACAACATGAAAATTTTCAACATATTATTCATGATATTGCCCTGCTCCATTCACTTGGCATTCGCTTGATTTTGGTACACGGCGCGCGTCCACAAATTAATGCAAATCTGAAAGAAAAAGGTATCCAAAGTCCCATTCATATCAACCGTCGAGTAACCACTCGAGAAGCTTTGCCCTGTATCATGAGTGCAGTCGGTTCCATCCGATTACAGATTGAAGCATTATTGTCGATGGGTCTCGCCAATTCACCCATGTTCGGTGCGCGCATTGATGTTGTCTCTGGAAATTTTGTCACGGCAAAACCGTATGGCATCCGCGATGGAATAGATTTCCAACTGACAGGTGAAGTCCGTAGCATTGATACCGAAGCGATTCAACGCCATTTAGATAATCATAATATCGTAGTATTGGGTGCAACGGGTTATTCCACTACTGGAGAAGTCTTTAATCTACTGGCTGAAGAAGTCGCCACCAAAACAGCTATTCATATTAAAGCCGATAAGTTAATTTTTTTAGGTCAGCAGCAAGGTTTATTAGATGAACATGGGCAGCTACTACGTGAAATCACCCCACAGCAACTTGATCAGCACATTATGCAATATCAAGATGCTCATTTTGAGATTGCCTTGCATCTACATAATGCTAAAGCCGCTTCATTAAAAGGGGTGCATCGTGTGCATTTGCTGTCCTATGCCTATGATGGTGCTTTAATTGAAGAGTTATTTACCCGAGATGGTCATGGTACGATGATCACAGATGCGCATTATGAAGAAGTACGCATGGCCAATATTGGTGATGTCGGTGGTTTAATGAACTTACTTCGTCCACTCGAAGAAGAAGGTATTTTGGTCTACCGCTCTCGCGAACGCCTAGAAAGTGAAATTGAACAGTTTGCAGTTATTGAGCGCGATGGGACAATTCTAGCGTGTGCAGCGCTATACCCGATTCCTACAGCAGTCAATGAAATTCAATCCGCAGAAATCGCCTGTGTTGCTGTACATCCAAGTTACCGAAAGTCCAATCGTGGCAGCCAAATTTTGTATTTTTTAGAAGAAAAAGCACATCATCTGGGAATTCAACAGCTGTTTGTTCTGACTACACGCACAGCACATTGGTTCTTAGAACATGGCTTTGTAAGCGCAAGTGTCGATGATCTGCCTGAAGCACGCCAAGCGTTATACAACTATCAACGTAATTCAATGGTTTTTAAAAAAATGATTTAGAGCTCAATATACGAACCTGCATTATCTTAATTTTTATTAAGCATATACGCAATTCAGCACTAAAACTCTAGCATCGTGAGATACGGGGATGTATTCGGTAGATCCCTGTACTCTTTATGTTGTAAAAATACAATGAACATAAAATTATTAATAAAAACAATACTATCGACTCTATTTCCCTAATTCATATTTTTAGATAAATTTTTCACATTTCATTTTATCTTTTTTATTCATGACTAAAGCCTGAAATCTTATTTTTTTTAAAATAAAAAGCCGTTTAGCGTATGTGCTTATTCAGCATTTACCTTAAAGGAGAGGCTCATGCAGCGCAATACCCCCCTATTTTTAAAAACAATTTCGGTATTAAGTTTGGGTGTTGCAAGTGTAATGCTGCTTTCTGCTTGTGCAAAAAAAACTGAAGTTACTACGCTCAATATTGGCTATCAAAAATACGGATTATTACCAATTATTAAAATCCGCGGGGACTTAGATAAAGCCTTAAAGCAACAAGGTATCAAAATTAAATGGGTAGAGTTTCCTGCAGGTCCTCAGCTACTTGAAGGCTTGAATGTCGGCAGTGTTTCTTTAGGTGAGGCTGGTGAAGCCCCCCCCAATTTTCGCACAGGCAGCCAATGCAGATTTGGTATATATCGCGAATCAGCCAGCAGCGCCTCTGGCAGAAGCATTGATTGTTCCGCAAAATTCAACCATTAAATCAATTCAAGATTTGAAAGGTAAACGTGTCGTTTTAAACAAAGGTTCAAACGTTCATTACCTACTCTTGAAAGTTTTAGAAGCGAATCATTTAAAACTCGAAGATATTCAAGTGGTGTATTTACCCCCTGCCGATGCACGCGCAGCTTTTGAAAAAGGTGCTGTCGATGCTTGGGTAATTTGGGATCCGTTCTTTGCTGCGGCTGAACAACAACTTGGTGCAAAAGTGCTGGCGACAGGGCAACACTTAGTCAGTAATCACCAATTTTATTTAGCAGATCGTAAATTTGCTGAAACACATCCTGAAATTTTAAAAACAGTCGTAAATGAACTGAATGCAACTACCCAGTGGGTTCAATCGCATCAAAATGATGCTGCAAAATTATTAGAAAAACCTACTGGTTTACCTTTGAGCGTACTGAATACTTCTATTTCTCGTATGGGTTTTGGCGTTCAGCCCATTTCAAACGATGTCGTAAAAGAACAGCAATATGTCGCTGATGCTTTTTATCAACAAAAACTCATTCCACATAAAATCAATATTCAAGCCGCTATTTTGGCTTATTAAAAGTTAGAAAATACACAGACGAGAGGATCAATACATGACTCAATATCTTGCACAGCATCAAGCGGCAACTCGGTTACATAAATCAGCTTATAGCATAACGGCTATGTTCATTGGCTGTGCAATGTTGAGCTCTACAGCGGCTTGGGCTGTTGATCCAAGTGTAAAACAATTACGAATTGGTTTTCAAAAAAGCTCAATTAATTTTGCCATTGCTAAGCAACAGAAGTTATATGAGAAAGAATTTCCCAACGCAAAAATTACTTGGAATGAATTCCCAGCAGGCCCACAAATTTTAGAAGCACTGGCGGTAGGCTCTTTAGATATTGGCGTTACCGGTGATACACCACCAGTTTATGCTCAAGCTGCTCATAAGCCACTGTACTATATTGCTTATGAAGCAGCGAAGCCTTTAGCTTCGGCCATTTTAGTACCTAAAAACTCACAATTGACTCAACTCAATCAACTTAAAGGCAAGCGTATAGCCCTTCAAAAAGGCTCTAGTGCACATTATTTATTGGTACAAGCTGTCGCTAAAGCTGGTTTGCAATGGTCAGATATTCAGCCTATTTGGCTAACTCCTGCCGATGCCCGTGCAGCCTTCCAAAAAGGTGCAGTAGATGCTTGGGCAATTTGGGATCCGTACTTTGCGTCTACTCAACTGGAAGATCAAGCCAAAATTTTAGTTTCAGGTAAAGACTTGAGTCCAAACTATACCTTTTATTTAGCAGCACCTAATTTTGTCAAACAGCATCCTCAAGCAATAAAAGACATCATTCAACAAATTAATGTCGCTGATCAATGGGTACAAAAGCATAAAGATGAAACAGCACAATTAATTGCTGAAAGTACTGGGTTAAAGCCTCAAGTCAGTCAAATTTTTATTGATCGACGTCCTATACCCTCTTATGCAGCCCCACTAACTGCAAAAGTCATTGCAGATCAACAACAACTCGCCAATCGCTTTAGCGAACTTAAAATTATTCCAAACAGTATCAATATCAAACAAGCAGTTTGGACGGGTAAAGCACTTTAACGCATATAAATTTCGAAGGATGAAATACATGAAAATTTTCTGGTTTATTCCCACTCACGGTGACAGTCGTTATTTAGGTACGAGTAAAGGTGCTCGTCAGGTGGATCATACTTATATGAAACAGATTGCTGTAGCGGTTGATCACCTAGGCTATGAAGGTGTTCTCATACCCACTGGGCGTTCTTGTGAGGATCCATGGATTACCGCAGCCAGTCTCATTGATGCCACTCAAAATTTAAAATTCCTCGTCGCCCTTCGTCCAGGTATTACAACACCTGCTTTAGCTGCACGTATGGCGGCAACTTTTGACCGTCTATCCAATGGGCGCGTTTTGCTGAATTTGGTAACAGGGGGTGATGAACAAGAACTAAAAGGTGATGGCCTATATGAAGATCATGCCACACGTTATAAAACCGCCGCAGAATATGTGAAAATTTGGCGTGAAATTTTAACGCGCTCACATACTGGCGAATCTTTTACTTTCCATGGTGAACGCCTACAAGTAGACGATGCAAAACTGCTTTATCCACCCATACAGGCACCTTATCCACCACTGTGGTTTGGTGGCTCTTCAGATGATGCTATCGATTTAGCAACAGATCAGGTCGATACTTATTTAACTTGGGGTGAGCCTCCTGCTGCAGTGAAAGAAAAAATTGCCAATGTCAAAGCCAAAGCTCATGCTAAAGGTCGCACACTCAATTACGGTATTCGTTTACATGTCATTGTTCGTGAAACCAATGAACAAGCTTGGGCTGCTGCCAATGAATTAATTCAATATGTCGATGATGCTACCATTGTGACGGCCCAACAAAAATTTAAACAAATGGATTCAGTCGGTCAGCGCCGTATGGCGGAATTACATAATGGTGATCGTTCTAAATTAGAAGTATCTCCCAACCTTTGGGCAGGTGTTGGTTTAGTTCGTGGAGGTGCAGGAACTGCTTTAGTTGGTGACCCGCAAACTGTTGCCGATCGTATTGAGGAATATGCAGATCTCGGTATTGATACCTTTATTTTTTCAGGCTATCCACATTTAGAAGAATCGATTCGATTCGCAGAATTGGTCTTCCCTTTATTGCCCTTAGCAACACGTAAAAAATTAGCTCAACCCAATTTAACTGGGCCTTTTGGTGAAATTATTGCCAACAACTATGCTCCTGATGCAACCAAACAGCAAAAACATCTTCAGGAGTTCGCATGAATGCTCTAATCGTAAAAAATAAAAAAAGCGTCGTTTCACGTGGAACGAAACAGCTCGTACAACATTTATTGCCTTGGATTGTTCCACTATTACTCATTCTGGTTTGGCAAATCGCCTCCAAATCAGGGTTATTAGAAAGTCGTATTTTGCCAGCTCCCACTGCTGTCATTTCAGCATTTTGGACATTACTGATCAGTGGTGAACTTTGGCAACATGTCAAAGTCAGTGCAGGTCGTGCCCTACTTGGTTTATTGGTGGGTGGTGGGTTAGGTTTAGTACTTGGGCTGTTAAATGGTTCCTCTAAAATTGCGTCTCATTTGTTAGATACCACATTACAAATGATTCGTAACATTCCTGCTTTAGCATTAATCCCATTGGTGATTTTATGGTTCGGCATCGATGAATCTGCCAAATTATTTCTAGTGGCAATTGGGGTGTTTTTCCCCATTTACATCAATACTTACCACGGTATTCGTTCTGTTGATCCCCAACTTATTGAAATGGGAAAAAGCTATGGCTTAACCCAATGGCAATTGTATAAAGAAATTATATTACCCGGTGCAATGCCTTCAATTTTAGTCGGACTACGCTTTGCACTTGGACTGGTCTGGGTCTTATTGATTGTGGCAGAAACCATTTCTGCACAATCTGGTATTGGTTATATGACTATGAATGCACGAGAATTTTTACAAACCGATATCGTCCTCGTCGGCATTCTGTTGTACGCATTTCTTGGTAAATTTGCAGATGTTTTTGCTCAATATCTTGAAAAATATTTACTGCGTTGGCACGCGGGTTATCAACAATAAAAAGGAAAGCTCATGACTGATTTAAGCATAAGCCAATATGTAAGTGATTTCATTCCAATGACTCCTGAGAAAAATAGCACCTCACATAAAGTGGGAGCAGAAATTAATATTGAACAACTGCATAAATTTTATGGTGAGGTCAAAGTTTTAGAAGATTTAGATCTGCATATAGCAGCAGGTGAGTTTGTTGCGATTGTCGGTCGGAGTGGTTGTGGTAAAAGTACTCTACTTCGTTTAATTGCTGATTTAGAACAACCCAGTTATGGTGAGATTAAATTCAAATCGATAAAAAATTTCCGTGAAGGAATTACTGCAGATGATATTCGAGTCATGTTTCAAGACCCTCGACTGTTGCCGTGGAAAAATATTCTAAAAAATGTGCAACTTGGCCTTGATAAAACACAACATACAAAAGCTGCACAACTTTTAGAAACAGTTGGCTTAAAAGATAAAGCACACCTGTGGCCATCACAACTATCTGGTGGTCAACGGCAGCGTATCGCTTTGGCTCGTGCACTCTCACATACACCGCGTGTTTTGCTTTTAGATGAGCCATTGGGTGCTTTGGATGCTTTGACCCGTTTAGAGATGCAAAGTTTGATTGAAAGACTCTGGCAAGAACAAGGTTTGACCACCATTTTAGTCACGCATGATGTCAGTGAAGCAGTACAATTAGCTGATCGTATCATTCTGCTCGACAAAGGACATATTGCACAACAATTTAATATTAACTTGCCACGTCCTAGGCAAAAAGGTGCTCAATTTGCTGAATTTGAACAACAGGTTCTACATGCCGTTCTAGCAACTTAAAATTTAACAGCAGCAACTGATTATTCTAAATTAATGTTGCTGCTATTCTTCAATTGATTCGATCAAAAAAACAATATGCGTTGTGCTGAATAAAGTTTAAGCATAACCATTAGTTTAAAAAGCTAAGCTTCTGATTTAGCCCCAATTCAGTGCAGAAGTTTCAAATAGGCAATATCTTACAAGTCAATGATGCCAGCAGAATATAGACTGTCGGAATAATGATAAAATAGTATGATCATCTGTGCACAAATCAAACATTTTACCGTACAATTTAAAATTCCTTTTAAATGCAATTTCATAAGATGGAACAAAAAAAGAGTACTCAAAAAAGACAGCAACTTTTAGCGGCTGCATTAGATGTATTTTCACTCTACGGTTTTAATGGTGCAAGTTTAGATGAGATCGCACAACTTGCAGAAATGCATAAGTCTAATATTTTCTATTACTATGAAAATAAAGAAGCATTATATGTTGAGGTCTTAACTACCGTCATGCAAAAATGGCTTGCTCCATTACAAATGTTGGAATCTGAATTAGAACCTGCTGAAGCATTGAGTCATTATTTAATGACAAAAATTGAAATTTCACGTACTCAACCTAAAGCCTCTAAACTGTTTGCTTTAGAAATTATTCAAGGTGCTCCACATATTTTGCCAATATTAAAAGGCCCTTTGAAAAAATTATTTAAACGTAAAGCGAAAGTCATTTTAAATTGGCAAGAGCAAGGAAAAATTTCAGATCAAATTGATGCTGAATTACTGATCTTAAATATTTGGGGATTAACTCAAAATTATGCAGATTTCAGTACTCAAATAGAAATGGTGACTGGCAAAACCTTAAAAAATCGCAGTATGTATCAACGTGCCGTTGAACATACAATCCATATGCTTTTATATGGAATTTTACCGCGCACTAAATAAAATTTAAATTACTCTCATCTAAAAATGATCCTCTCAGATGAGTTTATTTTGGCATACGACCATAATTAACTGTGGTCGCCGAACTAAAAATATACAGCCTCAGATACTTTCTTATAAACTTTTATAAAGTACTAATAACTTCTGAGCACCCAATAATAAATTAGCTTCCCAATCTAAATGTGCAGTGTCGTTCGCACCATCAGTAATATATTTGACCGAAACCAAACGCACACCGAGCTTTTTACATACCTTCGCGATGGCATAACCCTCCATATCGACCAAATGACAGTCGACCTTAGGTTTTCCTATTTCAAAGTTATCTCCTGTACCACAAATTCCTTGAGGAAGATGCTTAAAATAAGGCTCAAGGTCTATCGCACCAGGATAATCATCATCCATCGGTGTCACGCCCACTTCAAAACCAAGCGGAGAAACATCCATATCGCGTTGTACAAAACAACTGACCTCAACTAAGTCATGTGCATTAAATATCGGACTCCCCGCTGTTCCTAAATTCAATAAGGTTTTACAGCCAGTTTTTTGAATGACATCAAATGCTTTAAATGCTGCATTTACTTTGCCAATACCACTATAGTGAACATGGATATTTTCTTGTTCGAATAAACCTTTAGATTCATTTGGCAGTGCCATTATTAAGGCTAAATCATGTTTCATATACGGAGCATCTTAAAAACTTAACGATATTAAAATCCAAAAAATAAAATCGTGCAAATCTGAGATATAAAAAATCCTCCTTTTTAAAGGAGGATTTTTGGCTGCTCAAAAGCTTATTGTTTTTCTAAAAAACTTTTTAAACATGGAGAGAAAAATAAATAACCTGCATACATTCCCTGCAATGTTTTACGCATAACCATGATCCAGAGCATCATTAGAATTGCTGCAAAAGCCAAACCAATATCTTGCAAAAACTGAGCATCAATCTGATGTGCAAGGTTTAAGATTGCGAGGGTAAATACACCCAATGGGAAAGTCAGTCCCCACCAACCCAAATTAAAGGGTAAGCCTTTCTTTACGTGAGTGAGAGTAGTGAATACGGCAATCGCAAACCACCAAATACCAAAACCAAGCAAGATAAAGCTACCTAAAATACCCGCATGTTGAAAGAATACACCTAAACTTTCTAAACCAAATGCTTGTAAAACATGTGGTGCTTGAGCACCCAAAACCAATAAAGCCAATGCACCGGTACCAATTGGGCCTAAAGCTAACCAACCAGTGATAGCTAACTCTCGACTTGGCAACTGATGTAGTGCTAAACGCAACATCAAAATGGTTAGAATGGCAAAGGCAGGAAGTACTGACATGCCCCATAACATATAGCTACCAAACAAAGTACCCAAAGCCTGTTGACCTACAGCAAGATGTTGTACCAATAAGCCACCTGAGGTTGCTGCGACTTCACAGGCAACAATGGGCAATAACCACATCGCTGTCATATTCTGCAATTGATGTTCCTGACGGCTATACATACAAAATGGAACACCAATACCAATCACGATGGCGAGCACAACATCCACGTACCAAAGTACTTGTGCAACATCAACCGCAATATCACCATATAGAGGTAGACCAAACTTTAACAAGCCATTAATCACCGTTGCCAAGCCCATCGGAATAGCACCTAAAAAGAGTGCCATCGTTGGATGAGAAAAAACCTGCTTGGCTTCTTGAGGATAAAAATACCAGCGTAGAAGATAGAGCAACGTAAATGTAATAAATAAAAGCGTATTAAATTGCCATAACCATGTCGCCAATTGCAGCAAAAATACATGAGCAAATGGAAACTCAGGTAAAATCAATGCAACCACACCTGTACCCATAGTTACAGTAAACCAGTTTGGCGTAAACTGACGGATCACATCACGGGGCTGGGCTAACTGATAAAATGGCATTTTCATCGCTTGAATCCTCATAAAAGCAGATAAGCTTATTATAGAATGTTATAATAATAAGTAAAATTGATTTATATTTATACAATGAATCAGAATTATTGATATATAATTTTTTGAGTAAAAACACAACAACGAGACGAAATTGTGCGATTATGGCAATATATCCTTTCAAATTTTAAGCTTATTTTGAAATCATGAAGCTGTTACGTCTAAATGCTTTAGCGCCGAACTTACAATTGCCAAAAACTGCAGTGACGATTGGCAATTTTGATGGTGTCCATTTGGGACATCAAACCATGATTTCGCAATTAAAAGACATTGCCCAAACTCAAGGTTTAAAAACTACGGTCATCATATTTGAGCCACAGCCTTTAGAATTTTTTAAAGGATACGATGCACCTCCGCGGATTAGCTCCCTTCGAGAAAAAGTAGAATATCTCTCTGAACTGGGCGTAGATTATATTGCAATTGCAAAATTTGATAATAAATTCCGTAGTTTAAGTGCTGAAGCTTTCGCAGAGATACTCAAAAACAAACTCAACACTCAAAGTTTAGTTTTAGGTGATGACTTTCATTTCGGTAAAAATCGTCAAGGCAACAGTGAGTTTTTAAAACAATACGGCTTTGAAGTTACTAATTTAAATACCATAGAGTTTGAAGGTGAACGTGTCAGTTCAACCCGTATTCGTCAGGTTTTACAAGCAGGTGACTTAGCACTTGCAGCTAAACTATTGGGTCGCCCCTATAGCATGATTGGTCGCGTACAATACGGTGATCAAATTGGGCGCACGCTGAACTTTCCAACGATTAATGTCCGTTTAGGCCGTCATAAACCGTGTTTAAACGGTATTTATGCCACTGAAGTGATTTGTGAAACAACTTCGCTCACAGCTAAAGTGAAAAATAATGATCCTGAAAAATCAGGGATCTTAGGCTATCAGTCTGATGCTCTATTTGGAGCAGGTCATGTCGGAACACGCCCAGCAATCAAACAGCAACATCCAGAGTGGAGATTAGAAGTTCATTTCCCTGCTGTTTCTGCTAATCTGTACGGTCTGTTAATGCGAGTGACGTTCTTGCACTATTTACATGGTGAAAAGAACTATCCTTCGCTAGAAGCACTTCAAGCTGGAATTGATGATGATGTTGTAAAACTCCTTGAGTTTCGCAAAAGCACCCCAAAATTTCCTTTTTAATTCTTATTTTTATTGTAAAACGCGTCAGCAATCGTGCTGATAATATTGGATGACAACTTGCATGAGCGATAAGCAAACTTCTGAAAATGCAGTGGACTATAAAGCCACGCTAAACCTCCCAGGTACTGAATTTGCCATGAAAGCAAATCTCGCAGTACGTGAAGCTAAATGGTTAGAAGAATGGTATGCCGACAACATTTATCAGCAGATTCGTGCATCGCGTATTGGCAAGAAAAAATATGTGCTTCATGATGGCCCTCCATATGCTAATGGTCAAATACATTTGGGTCATGCGGTTAATAAAGTCTTAAAAGATATTATTATCAAAAGCCGTATTATGGATGGTTTCGATGCCCCTTATGTACCAGGTTGGGACTGTCATGGCTTACCGATTGAACTTAAAGTAGAAGAAAAAATCGGTAAAGTCGGCGTAAAAGTAGATGCGTCCACCTTCCGTAAAGCTTGCCGTGAATATGCTTACACCCAAGTCGAATTACAGAAAAAAGACTTTGTACGCATGGGCGTGTTTGGCGACTGGGACAATCCTTATTTGACCATGAACTTCGCGCAAGAAGCCAATATCGTGCGTTCATTGGGTGAAATTGCCAAAGCGGGTCATATTGAACCGGGTTTAAAACCTGTGAACTGGTGTTTAGACTGTGGCTCTGCGCTTGCAGAAGCGGAAGTTGAATATGAAAATAAAGAGTCTAAGGCAATTGATGTTGGTTTCTCTGTTGTAGACCTTGCTGATTTATCTACACGTTTAGGAACTACTATAACAACTCAAACAGATGTTGTTATTTGGACAACTACTCCTTGGACACTTCCTGCAAACCAAGCCGTTGCCTTACATTCAGATATTGAATATTCAATTTATGAAGTACTGACACCCAATGGTATAAAAGCAGTAATTACTTCTGAAAATAATGCACTAAGTTTATTAGAGAAGTACTTCAGAGCTGGAACAATCATTTTTACAGAAGAAGACATTAAAGATGGTAATACTGTTCCTGCATTTGTATCTCTTTATCCTTCGTTTAAAGGTTCCGCTTTAGAAGGACTTTTATTACAACATCCTTTAATTAGCGAGCGTCAAGTTCCAATTATTTTAGGTGAGCATGTAACAGATGACAGCGGTACAGGTGCAGTACATACGGCTCCCGGCCATGGTGTGGACGATTATAAAGTTGGCTTGTTATACAACTTAAAAGTAGATAACCCTGTTGGCGGTAACGGGGTGTATTTACCCACTGCACCTATTTTTGCAGGCGAGCACATTAATAAAGTTACTCCTAAAATTTTAGAGACGCTGACTCAAATAGGAAAACTCTGGGCTTGTACAACCATCAATCACAGCTACCCACATTGCTGGCGTCATAAAACACCAATTATCTTCCGTGCGACTCCGCAGTGGTTCATCAGCATGGATGCGCAAGGTTTACGCCAGAAAGCATTGAATGCCATTGAAAATGATATCGCTTTTGTCCCAGATTGGGGTAAAAACCGTATCCAATCGATGATTGAAGGTCGCCCAGATTGGTGTATTTCACGTCAACGGACGTGGGGCGTGCCAATCCCATTCTTTGTGCATAAAGACACCAACGAGCTACATCCTCGTACGCCTGAACTGATTGAAGAAGTTGCTAAAATGATTGAAAAAGAAGGAATTGACGGTTGGTATAACCGTGATGCTTCTGAATTCATTGGTGCAGATGCTGAACAGTACAATGCCGTTCGTGACACCTTAGATGTTTGGTTCGACTCAGGTACAACACATTTTGCAGTATTGCGTGAACGTGAAGAACTCACTGATCCTGCTGATTTGTACCTTGAAGGTTCAGATCAACATCGTGGTTGGTTCCAGTCTTCATTATTAACCTCGATTGCCATTAATAAACGTGCACCATATAAAGGCCTACTCACCCATGGTTTCGTAGTGGATGAGAAAGGTCGTAAGATGTCTAAATCACTGGGTAATATCATTGCCCCTCAAGACATCATTAAAGATATGGGGGCGGATGGTTTACGTTTCTGGATTGCATCTGCAGACTACCGTTATGAAATGACCGCAGGTAAAGAAATCTTTAGCCGTGCATCAGATGGCTATCGTCGTATTCGTAATACGCTTCGTTTTTTATTGGCAAACTTAAATGGTTTCACTCCTTCAACCGATGCATTGCCTGTAGATCAATTGATCGCATTAGATCAATACATTTTACAGCGCGCAGCTGACGTACAGAAAACCATTCAGCAAGCCTATGAAGATATGAATTTCCATATCGTCACTAATGCGTTGACCAATTTCTGTATTAATGACTTGGGTGGTTTCTACTTAGACATCATTAAAGATCGTCAGTACACCACTAAAGCAGATTCTCAAGCACGTCATTCTGCACAAACGGCGTTATATCATTTGGTACAAGCTTTTGTTCGCTGGATGGCACCCATCTTAAGCTTTACGGCGCAAGAAGCTTGGCCTTTAATTCCAGAGCAATCTGAGAAATATGTGTTTACCACTGAATGGTATGAAATTCCTGTTGCATCAACAGCAAACTTGATTTCAGAAGCAGATTGGCAAACCATGATTGCGGTTAAATCTGCAGTAAATAAGCAAATTGAAGCAGCACGTAATGCCAAATTGATTGGTTCAAATCTATCTGCAAAAGTTGAACTTTGGGCCAATACAGAGCTTAAAACTGTACTTGACCAACTGGAAGATGAATTACGTTTTGTCTTGATTACCTCAACTGTGGTTGTTAATACATTCGATGCTGAACAAGGTGAAGCAACAGATTTAGAAGGCTTACGCGTTAAAGTATCTGCCGCAGAAGGCGAAAAATGCGCGCGCTGCTGGCATGTCCTTCCAGATGTAAATACACATGCTGCACACCTAGGTTTATGTGCACGTTGTATTATCAATCTTCCTACAGGCCAAGGCGAAGAGAGAAAATATGCCTAACCCTCAAACAAAAAAGGGCTTATTTCAGTTTTATCCGCACAACCTTATTTGGCTTGGACTTTCAGTCCTTGCCATTGTGTTGGATCAATGGACCAAGTGGATTGCAACGACTCATCTGACTTATGCAGATCCGGTGCCTGTGTTGCCCTTTTTAAATTGGACTCTACTGCATAACTATGGTGCAGCCTTTAGCTTTCTGTCCGATGCAGGTGGCTGGCAACATTATTTATTTACTGGCTTAGCAGGCATTGTATCGATCATCTTTATTTTTTGGCTGCTGCGTATGCCTAAAAATATGCTGATATTACCTGCTGCAATTGCACTAATTTTAGGTGGTGCTGTCGGTAATTTAATTGATCGTGTCACTTTAGGTTATGTGGTCGATTTTATTCATGTGTTTTACCAAAATCACCACTTTCCTGCATTTAATATTGCAGATAGTGCGATTACCCTTGGTACTATTTTATTGTTAATTGATACGTTTTTTTTAGAAAAACAACGTATTCAACGTGCGGAAGCGCAAAATGACTGAAATGATTAATCCGAACGATGAAACCCGTGTTGCAGAAGGTTCGAAGGTAGACTTACATTTCTCAGTTGCCATTGAAAATGGTGTCGAGATTGATAATACCCGTAGCCGTGAAGAACCTGTTAGCCTCGTAATGGGTGATGGTAGTTTACTGCCTGGCTTTGAAAAAGCACTGTTTGGTTTACGTGCAGGTGATCGTCGTACTGTGAGTCTTCCACCTGAAGATGCTTTCGGCCCATGGAACGCTGAAAATATTCAGAAATTTGATACCATTAAATTTGAACAGCGCCCAATTGTGGGTCATATGATTGAATTTGAAGATAAAGCCAAATCTAGCTTATTTGGTGTAGTAAAATCAATTAATGATGATATTACAGAAGTGGATTTCAACCATCCATTGGCAGGCAAAAACATTACCTTTGAAGTTGAAATTTTCAAAGTAACACCTGCGGGTCAACAAGGCGTTAAATTCCTATAACCATCTGTATTCATACTCTAAAATAGCTCCTACTGGAGCTATTTTTATGCCATGTACAGATACAAATCCATCATATTTAATCAATCATATTCATATTAAGTTAAGCAGATAATTTTAAATATAAAGGCTTAGAATATGAGAATATACATCATTGTTGGAAGTATCCGAGAAGGACGTGTTGCCATCAAAGTTGCAGATTGGTTAGATAAGCAAATAAGAAAACTAGGCTTTAGTACATTAGAAGTTGAAATCATCGATTTAAAACTATGGGATCTACCCTTTTTTGCAGGGAAGCATTCACCTGCGAGTGGAATCTATGACCAACCCAAACAACAAGATTGGGCCGACCAAATAGCCTTAGGCGATGCTTTTATTTTTGTTACACCTGAATATAATCACGGCTATAGTCCTGTGCTGAAAAATGCGATTGATTATATTTATAAAGAATGGCAAGGCAAACCCGCTGCATTTGTCAGCTATGGTGGAACCAACGGTTCACGCTCTATAGACCAACTTAAGCAAGTATGTGGATTTATTGGCATGATTGATTCAAATGCTGTAATTGAAATACGAGATATTTTTAGTCGTACTAAAGACTATACCTTTGAGGGGAATGATTTTGATAACAAAGCCATTCAATCTGTGATTCATAAACTTATTCAATATGCCAACGCCTAATCCGATTTTTGTACGCTTTAGCGTACAAGAAATGCTGACATTAGCGTATATCTATATTTAAGAGAGTTTATTATGATTAAATCATCAAGGAACAGGACGTTTCTTAACATAAAACAATAATGATAAGTGATATGCAGGAAGCAAGGTATGACAGGAGTTGTGCCTCAGGTAATGAATATAAAAAAGTCTCGACAGGATGTCGGGGCTTTTTTTTATGATATTAAAAAATTTATTCTCAAATATTTTGGGTCTGTAAATTATTTTGTGTAAGTTCCATTTTTTATAAATGATCTTTTAAACGATCATCGAAATGAATCGTAAACCAATTCATTGCTAAACGCCAATTTTGAATAGGCATTGTCCATTTCTTAGAAGCATTTGATGTTGCTAAATATACGACTTTCCTCACTGAGTCGTCTGAAGAGAAGATCTTTCTCTTCTTAGTTGAATGACGAATCACACTGTTTAAAGATTCAATAGCGTTAGTTGTATAGATTGCATGACGAATTTCTGCTGGATAACTGAATATCGTACGAATATTTTCCCAATTAGCTCGCCATGACGCTGCAATCTTTGGGTACTGATGATTCCACTGATCACTGAAGATGTCTAAGGCTGCCAGCGCATTTTCTTCTGTAGTTGCCTGATAAATTGACTTTAGACCTGATGTAACAGCTTTATAGTCTTTCCAGCTAACGAAACGAAGGCTATTTCGAACGACATGTACAATGCATAATTGAATGTCTGTTTGAGGATATACTGCGGCAATTGCATCAGGGAAGCCCTTCAATCCATCAACACAAGCAACCAGAATATCTTGTACACCACGATTTTTAAGCTCAGTCATCACCGATAACCAGAATTTGGCACCTTCTGTCTGAGCAATCCACATACCTAATAATTCTTTCTGACCATCCATGTTAATGCCTAAAGCCAGATAAACAGACTTATTAATTACATTGGAATGTTGGCGAACTTTGACTACAAGACAGTCAAGATAGACTACAGGATAAAGACTATCTAATGCTCTATTCTGCCACTCTGTGACTTGTTCAAGTACAGCATCAGTAACCTTGCTAATCAAGGATGCAGAGACATCAGCATCATACATTTCCTTGAAAAAAGAGACGATTTCTCTGTTCGTCATTCCTTTAGCGTATAGAGATAAAATCTGATCATCCATACTGGTAATACGTGTCTGATACTTTTTAATAATCTGAGGTTCAAATGAACCCTCACGATCACGTGGAATTTCAAGACTTAATTGTCCGTCTGGTGTGGATACTGTTTTAGCACTAAAGCCATTTCGAGTATTTACTCCTTTTTTAGATTGATGTTTTTCATAGCCTAAATGCTCAGACAATTCAGTATTTAACGCTGTTTCGATCATGAACTTTTTAAAGACAGCGGTCAGTTGGTTTAGATCTTCTGGTGTCTTTAAGCTTTTAGCTAATTCAACGACCATACTTTTGATTATTGCTTCATCCATTTGAAGTACCTCTTATAATTATCCATAGAAGGATAAATGAAAATTAAGTACTTACACAAAATTTAGAACAGTCCCTATTGGTATTACAAGGTTTAACCCATCAATTACCAAATTTAATTAAACAGGTTGCATTACTTAATATTCAACCTTATTACTCATTGTTAGATTACGAAAATTTTTTATATCAACAAAACAACCGTCTGAAAAATCACGATGGGGCTGATGAAATTAATAGCTCACTACAAATGGAGCAATTCGAACAAGCCCTATTTAATACGTCTAAAAGTTTTCAATATCAAAATTATCAATACTTTAATGAAATACTAAAGCATTGGAACACCATAAAACAGGTTCTTGATTTACTGATGGAACTTGAAGCACCAAGTTTTGCAAACATCGACTCTCAATTAGACAACATTCAAAAAGCCTTAAAAAAAATATATAAAGTAGAAGCATTTGGCACCCAGATTCAACCTGAAATAATCCCAAAAGACACTGAGCAAAATATTGCTTTAGCTGCTCAACACATGACACCCATAATGAATACCCAAAGCCAGCAATCATTCCAACCACAACCACAAAGCCACTTGCAAAATCGTGAGCAAGCAATGAATGTCTTACAAGAAATTGCTGATTATTTTCAAGCCAATGAACCTCATAGTCCCGTTAGTTATATGCTGCAAAAAACGATTAAATGGAATCAAATGCCCTTACATGAGTGGTTGGGTCACGTAATTAAAAATGAAAACCCTTTAGAGTCCGTTCAGGAGTTATTAGGTGTGCAACAAAATAGTAATGAATCTAACAAATGGTAATTGTTCATGTTTAATGCGGAAAAAATTCTTTGGGGTGAAGGCTTATTTTTAAGACCTCAACACTTTCAACTTCAAGATACATATCACGAGCAGCGTTTAAGCCAAACTATTCGTGCCACTATTCCATTTGCTTATGGGGTAGAAAAAATCCGTTTTGATGAAACTCAACTGAGTACCCATGTCCTCGCTTTAGAATGCATCGAAATGATTTGGCAAGATGGTGAAATCTACATTGCTCCTTCTCGTGACTTACTACCGGAACCGGTACAATTAGATGATCTCCATTTACATGGAGAAATCCAGATTTATTTGGCATTGCCTATTTTACAAGCCAACAAAAAAAATGTTGCTGATGAGGATACAAGACAACCAAGTCGATATCATTCCTATCTCAATCAAACTCATGATCTTTTTACAGATGCATCACCTGCTGAAATTACTCAATTGAGACGACGTGCAGTATTCAAACTATTAGACATCAATTCTGATCCAAATCATGATTTGGACGGTTTTTTATATTTACCTGTCGGAAAAATTAAGCGACAAAGTTCAGGCAATTTTGAATTGGATTATAAATTTATTCCACCTATTCTACATATCGAATCTTGCGAAGCTTTAAGCAGTAATTTAAAACGTACGCTAAACGTGATCAAAGCTAAAATTAAAACAATTCAAACTAATAATCGTGAAAATGAACAAAAGCTCATTGAGTTTCGCTCTGGAGATATTGTTTCATTTTGGTTGGTAAATGCACTAAATACAGCATATTCAACATTGAATCATTTATTACAAAATCCTCAAATCCATCCTGAACGCTTGTTCTTTGAATTATTACGCTTAACGGGTTCTTTACTCACTTTCTCAACAGCTTATGATGTTGAGCATCTACCACAATATAAACATCATAACTTACAAGATAGTTTTAGCCAGTTAGATATCATTCTTAGAGATCTTTTAGATACTATTATTTCGAGTCGTTACATTAGTATTGCGCTCAAAGAAACTCGACCTTCTTATTGGGTCGGAAGTCTTGAATCCGATAAAATTACACGAGAAACTCGCTTATATATCGCAGTATCGAGCGGCATGATGCAAGCTCATGAATTAATACAAATTGTACCTTTACGCTTTAAAGTAGGAAATACCGTTGACGTTGAGCAACGAGTAGTTGCAGCATTGCCAGCAATTCCAATCCATCATTTGATGCAAGTCCCAACAGCGATTCCTGTTCGTTCTGGTGTGAACTATTTCGAAATTGAGCCACATCATGATCTGTATCAACGTATGCTCGACTCTGAATCCATTTGTATCTATGTGCCAGCAGGTTTCCAAGATATCAGTGTGGAATTAATCGCGGTCATGAATACTTAAGGAGAAAAAAATGAATCAACCAAATACTGCTCCTTCTTTATTTGATGATGGGCAAATTGGTACTGGGTTTAGCCCTCAAACACATTCTAAAATATCACAAGCCACCAATTTAGTAGATCTATTACATGATGGTTTCTATATTGTTTTCTTAATTAGAAATCAATATATACCTGAAAATGCGGATGCATTTAAAGCAAAAATTCTCGATCTTTTAAATCGTTTTGAACAGCAAGCAAAAAAGTTGCAATTTACAGCTGAAGATATTCACGACTCAAAATATGCTTTTTGTGCATTACTTGATGAAACAATTGCCACTCAACAAGATCCTAGTTTTTTCAATCTACAAAATTCATGGTTAATTAGCCCATTACAATTGAGTTTATTTGGCTCACAATTGGCTGGTTATCGTTTCTTTGAATTTCTAGAACATATGCGGAGTCGTGGTAAAGATCGCTTAGCGGCTTTAGAAGTCTTCCATTATTGTTTATTACTTGGTTTTCAAGGCAAATATCGAATTGAATCGATTGAGAGCTTAAATCACTTGGTATCTCGTGTCGGTGATGAAATTGAATATTTAAAGGGAAAAAAGGCGGCTTTTTCACCTTTTTCTGCATTACCAGATCAAATTAAAAACATTATCCATAAAGAACTCCCCTTTTTATGGATTCTTATTTTCTTATTATTATTTTCGATATTGGCTTTTACCGGTTTTCGATTAATGCTATCCCAACAAGAAAATACAGCCTTATCGAATTTTCAAAATGTCATCAGCACGCCAGCTGAACAGGCCAATATCACTATTTATTTACCTTAAAAAAGATAATAATACAATGCAAGATAATCGAAATTCACTTCGCATATTACAGGCTAAATCCAAAAAAAATTCATCCAGTATAATTTTATATATTTTACTGGGGTTTATTGCCGGTATTCTATTCTCTGGCATTGTCCTTATCCTTTATAGTAAATTTTCAAACTCAACAAATAATGAGAAAATTAATCAATCCAGCCAGAAACTGAATGAAAATGCTGTACAGCTGGCTCATACACAGCATTCTTCAGCAGCTATTGAAAATAATGAAAATATTGAGCAGGATACTGAAAATAACTATATACCGATCAAAGATAAAGAGCTAAGTAGCCTATTTAAACATCAAAAACCAAACATAGAATCATCACATCAACAACCCAGTTCTCCATTTGAAAATGCTTTCGGTACTCCCAATAAGCAACAAATATCTCACTCTCAAATACCAGCTAAAGTTCTGCAAAAGCCCCAAACAAAAGAGCAATTATCGGAATCCACTGCAAAAAAAATTACTAAAGAAAATACATTGGTAGATGATCAGGAAATTGAAATTCCTCAAGCTTCTGTACAAATTTCAGTAACGCGAACGTCACAAGAAAGCGAAAAGTGATTATTGTTATTGCATGTTGTTTTATTAGTCTCGTCATCGGCTTAAGCTTAATGATGTCATATGAATTGCGTATTAAAGCACATGAATTTATAGGTAATTTATTGCCACAGAGTAAAAAAAAATTGATGAATGCTCGCAATTTTGCACAGCAAATGAATTATGCAACTTCATCTAAACAGACACAATCACATTGGCATTTACAACAATGGTGGATTTTAATTGCTGGGTTTTTTTTATTATCAAGCGTTTTAATTTTTGCATTTACACGACCTATTAATCCTACAAAAGTAGAAGCTGACTACTTAAAAAAAGTCGATCCACAAATTTACGCACTATTAAATGGTGAAGTACTCACAGCACCACCCACTATTGATGAAAGCCTCATCGATGCTGCAATTACTGAAGCTATTCAAATGGAAAAAGCCAACTCAATAAATCCACAGATTAATGCCCCAATATATACCAATAATAAGTCTGAAGCAGCAGAATCACATAGTCACTATGATACAGCGATGATTGATCGTAAGTGGATCAAAATGCATCCACGATATAAGCAACGTTTACTCATGGTCTTTAAAATCATGAAAGAACGTCATGGCTATGAAATGGTTTTATTAGAAGGATACCGAAGTCCAGAACGCCAAACTCGCTTATCCGGCAATGCTGCTACAACTTTAGCAAAAGCCTATCAAAGTTATCATCAATTCGGTCTAGCTGCAGATGTTGCATTTAAGCGTAATGGGAAGGTTGTTATTTCTGAACGAGACCCATGGGCATGGCAAGGCTATAAACTTTATGGTGAAGTTGCTGAATCAGTTGGTTTAACATGGGGCGGACGTTGGACAAAAATTCATGATTATGGACATACTGAGTTTCGGATGCCTGGGTTAAGAAAAAATAGAGAATCCGCTGACCAGCTCATTGCTGAAGCTCAAGGCCAAGAACAAATTATGGCCAATAATACGAATTGATTACTATAACCCACAATCTAAAACGCTTTTAAATGTTAGAAGAAAACTCCCCCCCTCTCTAACTTAAAAAATGATCATCAGTTTAAGCATGAGGAAGTAAGCTAGAGCGTTAATTTACCTTTAATCTCTAAATACACAGCACCAGTACCGCTCATTTTCTTAATTCATTAACTTCCGCGCATAAAAAAACACCCCTTACATTGTAAGGGGTGTTTTTAGGAATAATGAGCTGGCGATGACTTACTCTCACATGGGTAACCCCACACTACCATCAGCGCTAAGAGGTTTCACTTCTG
>NZ_NEGI01000010.1 GCF_002135345.1 Acinetobacter sp. ANC 4648
CCTGGGCAGTCTACGTGAGCGTAGTGACGAGCTGGAGAGTCATACTCTACGTGTGAAGTATTAATTGTAATACCACGTGCTTTTTCTTCTGGTGCAGAGTCAATTGCAGCGTAGTCTTTCGCTTCGCCACCGAATTGTTTAGCACATACAGTTGCAATCGCAGCTGTTAAAGTTGTTTTACCATGGTCGACGTGACCAATTGTACCCACGTTTACGTGTGGCTTATTACGTTCAAACTTAGCCTTAGCCATGAGAGCTTCCTTTTTAAACTACCCATGGGTCTCCCCATGAGCATTTGGTTTTTAACTATAAATTAGTTTGGACTAATAGTAATCGAAAGATTACTCGTCGTCACCTCTTTTACCGCCAGTTTGGAACTTAGAAATAATGCCTTCAGCCACGTTACGTGGAGTTTCAGCATATTTAGCAAATTCCATAGAATAAGTCGCACGACCTTGAGACATAGAACGCATTTGAGTCGCGTAACCAAACATCTCAGCCAATGGAACTTCAGCTTTAATCGCTTTAGTACCACCAGGTAAATCCTCCATACCTTGAACCATACCACGACGACGACTTAAGTCACCCATGATATCGCCCATGTAATCTTCTGGAGTTTCAACTTCAACTTTCATGATCGGTTCAAGCAAGATTGGATCTGCTTTCATGAAACCGTCACGGAATGCGTATGAACCAGCCATTTTGAACGATAATTCGTCAGAATCGACATCATGGTAAGAACCATCAAATAATGTCGCTTTGATACCCACAACAGGGTAACCAGCTAATACACCATTCTTCATACGTTCTTGAATACCTTTATCAACCGCGCCGAAGAATTCTTTAGGTACAACACCACCTACAACTTCTTCAACGAATTGGTATTCTTTACCAGCTTCTTCGACACTCATAGGCTCTAAACGAACATATACATGACCGAATTTACCTTTACCACCTGTTTGACGTACGAATTTGCCTTCTTGCTCAACAGTCTTTTTGATTGTTTCGCGGTAAGCTACCATTGGTTTACCAATGTTCGCTTCAACACCAAACTCACGTTTCATACGGTCAACAAGGATGTCAAGGTGAAGCTCACCCATACCAGCAATAATCGTTTGACCAGATTCTTCGTCTGTGCGAACACGGAACGATGGATCTTCTTTTGCTAAACGACCTAGAGCGATAGACATTTTTTCTTGGTCAGCTTTTGTCTTAGGCTCTACAGCTAAAGAAATTACTGGCTCTGGGAATTCCATACGCTCTAGAGTGATGATGTTTTTCTCATCACACAGTGTATCACCAGTTGAAACGTCTTTAAGACCTACACATGCAGCGATATCACCAGCGCGAATTTCTTCAACGTCTTGACGATCATTTGCGTGCATTTGTACGATACGGCCAATACGTTCACGTTTAGATTTAACTGGGTTATAAACTGGGTCACCTTGTTTAAGTACACCAGAATATACACGTACGAAAGTTAAGTTACCTACGAATTTGTCATTCATAATTTTGAATGCAAGTGCAGAGAACGGAGCTTCGTCAGATGCTTCACGAATCGCTTTAGTTTCAGCTTTGTCGTCAAGAATACCTTCGATTGCTTTAACTTCAGTAGGCGATGGTAAGAATTCAATTACAGCATCCAACATACGTTGAACACCTTTGTTTTTGAATGCAGTACCACAAAGCATTGGTTGGATTTCACCAGCCAAAGTTTGTGTACGAATACCAGCAACGATTTGTTCTTTCGACAAGTCGCCGTTGTTTAAGTATTCATCCATCAACTCTTCAGAAGCTTCAGCCGCTGCTTCGATCAAGTTAGTACGCCATTCTTCAGCAGTAGCAACTAGGTCAGCAGGGATTTCGCCATATTCGAATTGCATACCTTGAGATTCTTCATCCCAAATGATTGCTTTCATTTCGATTAGGTCAACAACACCTTGGAAATTTTCTTCAGCACCAATTGGAATAACGACAGGTACAGGATGAGCACCTAAACGTGTACGCATTTGTTCAACAACACGGAAGAAGTTTGCACCAGTACGGTCCATCTTGTTCACGAATGCTAAACGAGGTACTTTATATTTATTTGCTTGACGCCATACAGTTTCAGACTGAGGTTGAACACCACCTACAGCACAGTAAACCATGCACGCACCGTCAAGAACACGCATAGAACGCTCAACTTCGATTGTGAAGTCAACGTGTCCTGGAGTGTCAATTACGTTAATACGGTGTTCTGGGAATTGTTTACCCATACCAGACCAGAAACAAGTTGTAGCAGCAGAAGTAATGGTAATACCACGTTCTTGCTCTTGTTCCATCCAGTCCATTGTTGCTGCACCATCATGTACTTCACCAATTTTGTGAGATACACCTGTGTAGAACAAAATACGTTCAGTAGTCGTGGTTTTACCAGCATCAATGTGAGCTGAGATACCAATGTTACGGTAACGAGAAATTGGGGTTTTACGAGCCATGATTTCTTGCATTCCTAAATTTTGTTGTTTAAAACAGGACGCTTTAAGCTGCATAGCAACTTAAAGCGCTTTGATGACAAATCAGTGAAAACTAACTTGCCATCCTCCTGATTAAGGCCTGTTTTAGCCGATTAGAAACGGTAGTGAGAGAAGGCTTTGTTGGCTTCAGCCATACGATGCACATCTTCACGTTTCTTGATCGCTGAACCTTTACCTTCAGCTGCATCAAGCAACTCACCAGCAAGACGTAAAGCCATAGTTTTTTCAGAACGCTTAGCAGCAGCATCTACTAACCAACGCATAGCTAAGGCAGTACGACGGGATGGGCGTACTTCCATAGGCACTTGATAAGTAGCACCACCAACACGGCGTGCTTTTACTTCGACCATAGGACGAACTTTTTCAAGAGTAGTCTCGAAAAATTCAACTGGGTCTACTTTGTTTTTTTCTTGAACGCGGTCTAAAGCACCGTAAACGATACTTTCAGCAATAGATTTTTTACCATCTTGCATTACGTGGTTCATGAATTTAGCGATTGTTTGGCTGCCGAACTTAGGATCCGGAAGGATTTCACGGGCAGCGACTACGCGACGTCTTGGCATTTTAACACCTAATAATATGACACTTCAGGGTAATCCAGCAGCTTGTACAAGTGTCGTGTACGGTACGCTGGCCTTACTATACGTCGCTTGAATTTCAATAAATTAATGCAGAAATCAGACAAGCGATACGAATACAGCACTTTTATCTTAAGAAATTATTTCTTAGGACGTTTAGTACCGTATTTAGAACGAGATTGGTTACGATCTTTAACACCAGCGCAGTCTAAAGAACCACGAACGGTATGGTAACGTACACCTGGTAAATCTTTAACACGACCACCACGGATAAGAACAACACTGTGCTCTTGTAGGTTATGGCCTTCACCACCGATATAGCTAGAAACTTCAAAACCTGAAGTTAAGCGAACACGGCAAACTTTACGCATTGCTGAGTTAGGTTTTTTAGGTGTAGTTGTGTAAACACGTGTACAAACACCACGACGTTGTGGACAAGCCTTCAACGCAGGAACTTTTGATTTTTCAATCAAAGTCGTACGACCCTTACGGATCAACTGATTTGTTGTTGCCATTTGGCAAATCTCCCGTTAATAAAAAGCCCCAAAAAATACCAATTTTTGAGGGCATACAATTGTAAGCGAAGAAGTATAAATGGTCAACATTCGACATGTATCAAATATCGACCATTACAATAAGGTCACATCACCTTACTTTAAGTAAATTAAAATTAGCTTTTACTGTTTTCTGATTCAACGCTAGAAGCGGCAGCCTTAGTTTTATCGGTTGATTTACGTGGTGCTCTTTTCTTTTTCACTACTGATGTTGTAATAACACTATTATCTAGAGTTTGTAATGATGTGTCTTTCACCATTTTTTCTTGTTCTAAATCAGATGCATTTTCTACTTTTATCTGATTTTTAG
This sequence comes from Acinetobacter sp. ANC 4648, assembly GCF_002135345.1. GTDB lineage: Bacteria > Pseudomonadota > Gammaproteobacteria > Pseudomonadales > Moraxellaceae > Acinetobacter. Next base: position 3,962 of record NZ_NEGI01000010.1, read on the forward strand.
CATCACTAACAGACGCTACAGCCAAGCGTTGCAAATCGTCATGTACTTGTTGCTCTACATTGTCGATTGTATTTTCAATAGTCGGTTTTTTTCCTATTTTAATATCGACGATAGCCACATTTTCGACAGGATTAGCCAATTTAATCTCTGGCTCTACTGCTGCAATATTTTGATGTGACACAGGACTAATTTGTACCAGCATCTGTTCTGCTTTTTCATAGGCAGATAAAGTATCTATATTTTGATTCGGATGCTGTATTAAAAATTGACGAGCTTGTGAAAATACCAGCTGTGCTTTATCTGTTGCATCATCCACCAATTTCCAACTATATAGGGCACTAATGCCCATGCCAGCTAAAGGGCTCAATTTTGAAAAAATATGTAATTGTGGCAAATGATTTAACCAAGCCCACTTAAATGAACCATCTTCTTGAGTAATCCATTTTTTTAATAACTCAGCATCATTTGCAGAACCGAGTAAATTTTGTAATTGATTAACATCATGACTTTGTAACACATTTGAGAAAGTGCGTACCGCCACAAGTAGCGCCTGTTTTTCAGCGACAGACCCCATATCTATTTGCTTAAAGATATATTCCACCACAGCATGATCTTCAGTTTTGAGTTCAAAACCATAAGCATGACCCGTTTGATACACACTGCGCAGCGCCAATGCCAAAGATGTGGGTACATCAATTGCTGCACCAATCACCCCTGTTCCACCTGTTAACACTCCTTGGATAGAGGCAATAATTTTATTTTGATTGGCTAAAGCCATACTAATGCGCTGTGCACGTTCAGGGTCTTTCGCTAACTCCTCTAAGCTTTTAGCCCCAACCTCTTTAAGTATTGCATCAACCGAGCTCAACTCAGAAACAAAATCATTGAGTTTCTCAAAGAAATAATCTGCCAATTTGTCATTCAAATTTGGAGAAATAAAAGAAGCAATATGATTGATTTTTTTATAATGACGCCCCAGCAACTGACTCGACATTTGTGGCAAATGTTCTCGCATCATCTGCTGCGGATTGGCATAGGTTTTTTTCTCAAAAGCACCTTTCTCACGAGCTGTACCTTGGATCACTTGGTTATCGGTAAAGCCAGGTGATAATCTGTTTACACTGCTTGGTGTAACATGGTTCAAGACACTTAAGCCGGTATGACTGAGCTTTTTAGCCACTCCAAACACATTAGAAATTAATCTGCTCGATTGTTTATTATTAGAATTTGCCATTGATCGCCCTTGTTCTATGTCTTTGTCATTTATTATGAATACTAGGTGTAGTCTCGATTTAAGACAACTTTAATATGTATCTTTTAGTTTTAATCGCGTGAACAAATTCACCTGTATTGCTTTTCAACATCAGGCATAGATTTGCCATAAGAATTCAAAATTCTTTCTGCTATGATGAACATCATTTCAAATTAAAGTCAGCTTTACCAAAGTTGTCTTGGTATTCAATACAATATCCTGACGATCACGCTGAAGCAACTTAAAAACCATCACCATATAAGGGATCTGTAGATGAAACGTGTTGTAATCACTGGTATGGGTATTAACTCATGTATTGGTAACTCACTTGAGACTGTTACTCATTCTTTACAAAACGGGATTTCAGGGACACGCCACAATCCAACATATGCTGAACTAAATTTTAAAAGCCATGTAAGTGCTGCAGCAGAACAAGAATTTGACCATATTGATCGTAAACTAAAACGCTTCATGGGCGTATGTGCCATGTATGCTTATAATGCAGCAGCTGCTGCAGTCGAACATGCGGGATTAACAGCAGAGCAACTTGCGGGTAATCCTCGTTATGGTATCGCTGGTGGCTCAGGTGGTGGTTCAACTGCCTCTGTCATCGAAATGAAAGAACTACTAGACAGCAAAGGTGCGCGTAAAGTAGGTCCATTTTTTGTACCTCGTAATATGTCAAACACCATTACTGCGAACGTTGGTGTTGCCTTTAAATTACAGGGTATCGCACACTCAATTACGAGTGCTTGTGCCACCTCTGCTGATGCCATTGGTTATGCTTACAATCTCATCCAAATGGGTAAACAAGATTTAATGCTTGCTGGTGGTGGTGAAGAAGATCACTGGTCACAAAGCTTATTGTTTGATGCAATGGGTGCCCTTTGTTCTAAATACAACGATACTCCTGAAAAAGCTTCTCGTCCGTATTCTGCTGACCGTGATGGTTTTGTCATTGCTGGTGGTGGTGGTTTTGTTATCCTTGAATCACTTGAACATGCGCAAGCACGTGGTGCCAATATTATCGCTGAAGTAGTTGGTTATGCAGCCAATTCTGATGGCGCAGATATGGTTGCGCCAAGTGGTGAAGGCGCAACACGCTGTATTCTAATGGCTTTAGAAGAAGCGAAACAACATGGCGTAGATCAAATTGACTATGTAAATACACACGGTACTTCTACGCCTGCTGGTGATATTACTGAACTGCAAGCCATGGGGCGTGCATTTGGTGAAGGTCACGTACCACCATTAAGCTCAACCAAATCTATGACTGGTCATAGCTTAGGTGCAGCGGGTGTCCAAGAAGCAATTTATTCTATTTTAATGATGCAAAATGACTTTATTGCACCGAACATCAATGTAACTGAACTTGATGAAGGCACCCAAGGTTATGACATCGTACTTGAAAAACGTGATGCAAAACTGAATACTGTAATGAGTAACAGTTTTGGTTTTGGCGGTGTAAATGCCTGCCTCGTATTCAAGAAATGGGATGCATAATCCCTAAATAGGATTTCCGATGGATGCACCTTCTGATGCTTTTTTGTGGGTAAAAGCATTACATATTATTGCAGTAGTGTGTTGGTTTGCAGCATTATTCTACTTACCACGCTTATTTGTTTATCATGCAATGAGTGATGATGCTGTCAGTCATCAACGTTTCGAAGTTATGGAGCGTAAGTTGTACCGCGGTATTATGTGGCCTGCTATGCTTGCCACCCTCATCACGGCACACTTTTTAGTCGATTGGGGTGATGCCACGCGTCACTACCATGAAGCGACATGGTTTTACCTCAAAGTGGGTTTAGTTGGTTTGTTAGTGATTTACCATTTTGTCTGTGGTTATTATCGTAAAAAACTGATTGGCAATGCACATTACAAGTCACATAAGTTCTGGCGTTATTTTAATGAGCTGCCAACTCTGATTTTATTTGCAGTGGTAATTCTAGTTGTGGTCAAACCACAGTTTTGATGTATGATTTTATTCCAAATAAAAAGCCTCCTTTCGGAGGTTTTTTATTTCCTTAGCTGGAAACTTTATACTTGAAAAATAAATTATCTTTTTATGTCATCTTCATTGGTTAAGTCAAAATGATATTCTACTGGTTACAAACCTTATTTTATAAATCGCTGTCGAATGATTAAATTTAATGGCGTTGAATAGTATTTTTCAATCGCCCAACTCAATATAAACGTCGCCATAAAAAAGATCGGTAACAACATCAATTTTTCAGTCGGTAATGCCTCTTTAGGAAAATAAAAAACCTTCAATAGACCTAAAACAATCAAATGAAATAAATATATTTCATAACTACGCTGTCCAATCCAGACCATTCCTTTAGAAATTTTCAATGGCGTCTCTGCTTGAGGATTTTGTGCAAAACAAAAAATCAATACCGCAGATAACAAGGCAAAAATACTGATACCCCATGTACTGACTTCTTTAATTGGCGCATACAAATAAAGACCTATCATCAGTAAAGAAATAAACACAATAAGCAACTGCTTAAATTTTCCATTCCACTGATACTTTTGCGCAATCAACGCTGTTAAACAACCTATCGCGATTCCATCAAAACTGGAAAAATAATGATAAAGGTATGCACCGCTTTCCTCAGCAAAATGTACCGCGCGAAAATACGGCGCATAATAAATTATGGCCAGTAGCAACAAAATAAAACCTTTACCACGTCCCAACAACACACATAGCAGTGGAAAAGCTAAATAAAAAACCTCTTCAACCGACAGCGACCACAACACACCCAAGGCATAATTCACCCAACCGTACTTAATAATTAAGATATTCATCCAAAATGTAAAAGCCGACAGTACAGTGAGACCATAAGAGACTTCCATGTCATTTGGAGTCTGATTTAAAAAAGGTTTTAAACCTAAACTTCCTAAAATAGTGACCAGTACCACAAGTAAAATCAAACATGGAATAATTCTAGCAATACGGCGAATATAGAAATCTTTTACTTTAATTTTTGCTAATACTTGTTCTCTTTTTAGGGTATGTTGGGTAATCAAAAAACCTGAAATTACAAAGAATATGGTCACACCATAATTACCATTTCGAGCAATGAGCTGACTTAGACTTTCTCCAAAAACCTGTATCCCTAAAAAAGTATCCTGTAATTTATAAGGAATATTAAAATGATGTAAAAGAACCAAAAGAATAGCAACACCACGCAGTACATCAATTTTATAATTTCGCATGCAATACATTTTAATTTTAAGTCGCTATTATTAAATGATATTCCTAGACAAATGTCAGTTTTATAATTTTAATGATTTGTTATCTATCGCAAAAAAAAAGAGCTTATTATTAAATAAGCTCCTTTTTAAAATCTTAATTAAGAGTTTATTTGAATTCTTGATTAAATTTTTTCATTCGTGGCTTATACAAAATACGATAAGTTACCGCCAAAATAATCAACCATAATGGGCTCACAATTAAGGCCTTCAAGGTGTCTGGCTCTAAGCTTAAAATGACCAATGTAAATGCTAAGAAAATTAGTACCACATAAGACATCCATACACCACCAGGCATTTTAAATGTTGATTTTGCATGCAGCTCAGGACGCAATTTACGATAGCGTATATAGCACACCATGATAATGCTCCAAATGCTAATAAACAAAATCACACATAAAGAACTTGCCAGAGTAAATGCTTCAACGGTATTCGGTACAAAGTACTGCAATGCTGCACCCGCCATAATAAAGCCGCATGAAAATAACAAACCCTTTGCAGGTACTGCACGACTAGATAGCTCTGCCAATTTTGCAGGTGCTTGCCCTTCTTTTGCTAAGCCAAACAACATCCGACTGGTAGAAAATACACCGCTATTCATAGATGACATGACTGAGGACAAGACAACAAGGTTCATAATTAACGCAGCACCACCAATTCCCGCATGTAAAAACAGCGTAACGAATGGGCTTTGATCTGCAGGAATTTCTGTCCATGGCGTTACTGACATCACAATGAATAATGCCAGTACATAAAATAAGATAATTCGGGTCGGAATAGCATTCACAGCTTTAGGGAGATTTTTTTCAGGATCTTTGGTTTCTGCTGCCATCGTACCAATCAGCTCAACACCGACAAAGGCAAATAAAGCGATTTGGAAGCCTGCGAGGAAACCACTTGCACCTTTGGGAAACATACCTCCATGCGACCATACATTACTGAAACTAGCTACAGAACCACTTGGCGCTTGAAAATGGCTAAAGACCATGAATCCACCAATCCCAATCAAACCGACAATGGCTAAAATTTTAATTAGTGCAAACCAGAATTCAATTTCACCAAACAGTTTAACGGTAAGAAGGTTAATCCCTAATACAAAGATGACACAACCAGCACTAATCAGTGCCTGCCCCATGGGCGTAAATGCCATTCCTTCGGGCAACCAAAAATTTAAATAATTAATAATGGCTGCTAAATCTGCTATACCGACTAAAACCCAACCTAACCAATATGACCATCCAATATAGTAACCCGCGCCCGGTCCGATTAAATCATGGGCCATATCAATGAACGATTTATAATGTAAGTTCGACAGTAAAATTTCACCTAATGCACGCATCAGGAAAAAGAACATACCGCCAATAATCATATAAATGATTAAGATTGAAGGCCCTGCTAGAGAAATTGTTTTCCCTGAACCCATAAAGAGTCCAGTTCCTATCGCACCACCAATGGCAATTAACTGTAAATGACGGTTTGATAATTTTCGCTGAAGCTCATGGGGCGAAGATTGTGCATCTTCGTGCTGACTTGACGTGGTCATAAAATATCCTTTTTAACATATCCTTCAACAGGTAAATCATGCTTATGGCGTTTGAGCTTTCTACTCAATTTGATTTACCTGTCTAAGAATGAAAAGAAATGGGTAACATTTCATCTTCATTCTGAGTGTTTTATTTGTTTCTCAACAACACCACTTTACTTTTGTGCTGCTGTTACTGCGATTTCAATGAGCCAATTCGGGTTAACCAAATCTGCTTGAATTGTAGCGCGAGAAGGTGCCACACAACCTTGTAACCAGTCAATCCAAATCGCATTCACTGTCGCAAAATCAGGTAAATTTTTTAAATAAATTTGGGCAGACAATAATCGTGTCTTATCGGTATTGGCTAATGCCAACAATTCATCAATAGTCGCTAAGATTTCACGCGTTTGCCCAGCAACATCTACATCTGTATTTTTTGGCACTTGGCCTGATAAATACACCACTTGGTTAAACACAGTTACAGCACTCATGACTTCATTGCTGTTAATCTTTTGGATATCATTGTTTGACATGGTTATGTCCTTATTCTTGATTGATAAAATTGACACGTGCAGTAACTGCACACATCAGTTCGTAGCCAATTGTTCCTGAACTTGCAGCGACTTCATCTATCGGGAGAATAGTTCCATTTGAAGATTTACCCCAAAGTACCACCTCACTCCCAACCACAGCATCCTTCACATGTGAGATATCGACTGCAAGCATATCCATACTGATACGCCCAATAATTTTGCTACGAATCGAGTTGACCAGTACAGGCGTTCCAGTCGGTGAAACCCGTGGATATCCATCTGCATAACCGCAAGCCACAATACCTATTTTCATGGCATGCTCTGCAATAAAAGTAGAGCCATAACCTACACTGTCATGATTTTTAAGCTCTTGGATTGCAATAATTTCACTGCGTAAGCTCATAGTCGGTTGCAAATCCCAATCTTGAGCCGTATGTATCGGATAATCAGGTGAGCTGCCGTAAAGCATAATGCCACTACGCACTGTATCGGAATGCAATTCAGGATGCCTGAGAATCGCGGCACTATTGCAAATCGTGCTTTCGCCAGGTAAGTCTCGAATGGTTTCTTCAAAAATGGTATATTGATAGTCAATCCCAGATTCACCAAAGCGTTGATTGTCTGCATCAGAGAAATGCATCATATGCGTAATGGTTTGAATTTGATCCAGCTGATTTAATCTTTCCCAAGCTGCTTGATAATGCTCTGGATGGAAGCCTAAACGGTTCATCCCACTATTCATTTTTAAATAAACATCAAAATGAGCGGCTCTCGAAAATTGTTCAACCCAGTTGAGTTGATGTTCACTATGAATGGTAAAACTCAAATTTAAATCAAGGCAATCCTGTAGATCTTGTGCAGAAAAAATTCCTTCCAATAATAAAATTGGACCTGCCCAACCCAATGTGCGCAATCGTCTAGCTTCAGCAATATCCAACAACGCAAAACCATCTGCTGTTTGAAAGGATGGATAGACATGTTCAATACCGTGACCATAAGCATTGGCTTTGACCACTGCAAACACCTTGCTATTTGGCATATGCTGTTTTGCAATACTTAAATTGTGCTGCAGTGCTTCGTTATGAATCACTGCAGTAATTGGACGTGGCATTTTATTCTTCCTTGAATTGTTAAATCTAAACCTTTTTTAAGCAGCGTGTGGATAGCGCTTAATCGACAATCCATCCGTACTAATATCTGGCGTATGATTCATCACTAGGTCACTAATTAACTTGCCCGAGCCACAAGCCATAGTCCAACCTAAAGTACCATGCCCTGTATTCAGGAATAAATTTTTATAACCTGTTGCACCAATGATCGGTGTACTGTCAGGCGTCATTGGACGTAACCCTGTCCAGAAAGAAGCTTGAGCTAGATCACCACCAGGAAATAAGTCTTGAGTGACCATTTCCAAAGTTGCACGACGGTCTGTATTTAAACCATGATTAAATCCACTCAGCTCAGCCATACCACCAACACGAATACGTTGATCAAAACGCGTAATCGCAATTTTGTAGGTCTCATCCAATACGGTAGATTGTGGTGCGAAAGCAGGATCAATAATAGGTATGGTCAATGAATAACCTTTGACTGGATACACTGGTAAATTCAAATTGAGTGGTTTGAGGAAGTCACGAGAGTAACTACCAAATGCCAAGACGTAACGATCCGCAGTTAAAACTTTGCCATCGACCACAACACCTTTAATTTCATCGCCTTCAACGACAAGTCGTTCAACATTTTGGTTAAATTTGAAATCAACACCTAAGCCTTTGGCCAAATCGGCTAAAGCATTAGTGAACATGTAGCAGTCACCTGTTTCATCATTCGGCAAGTGTAATCCACCGACCAATTTATCTTTGGCATATTCTAACGCAGGTTCTACTTTGGCAAGCTCATCTTTAAGTAACAGTTCATAATCGACACCGCACTCTTTAAGCACTTGAATATCACGTTGTACAGCGTCAAGTTGAGCTTCATTACGGAAGACTTGTAAGGTACCTTTAGAACGATGCTCGTAACTAATACCAGTATCTTTTCTCAACTCTCTTAAACAATCACGGCTATACTCGGCAACACGTGTCATACGCTCTTTATTAATAGCATAACTATTTGGATTGCAATTTTTAAGCATTTGCGCCATCCAATTCAACTGCCAAATACTGCCATCAATATTAATGGCAAGTGGCGCATGATGTTGGAACATCCACTTAACAGCTTTAAAAGGAATACCTGGTGCAGCCCAAGGAGTAGAATATCCTGGTGAAATTTGTCCTGCATTACCAAAACTGGTTTCTTCTGCAGGGCCAGATTGGCGATCTAAAACAGTGACCGTTGCTCCCTGTTGCGCTAGGTAATACGCACTTGCAACACCAATAACACCACTACCTAAGACAATTACACGCATCGCTCTTCCTTTACGTATATTTAGTTTATTTAACTAGTATATTTTGCAATAAATAGTTTTTTTCACTCTTTTAAGCACTATAATGTAGTTTAATTAATAAATTAATTATGAAAAAATGCTAAAAAAAGGAAAAAACTGATGCGTAAATTAGATCGAATTGATCATCAGATTTTAGAGATCTTGCAACGTGATGGGCGGATTGCAATTAGTGAGTTGGCATCTCGGGTTAATTTATCCACAACACCCTGTTCTGAACGAGTCAAGCGCTTAGAACGTGAAGGGATTATTATGGGCTACTATGCTCGACTTAATCCTGAACTGGTGAATCGTAGTTTATTGGTTTTTTTAGAAATTAAATTATCGGCGAAATCTGGTGATGTTTTTGATCAAGTGGCCCGCGACCTTGTAGAAATTCCTGAAGTATTAGAATGTCACTTGATTTCTGGTGAGTTTGATTATTTAGTCAAAGCACGCCTGAAAGAAATGAGTGCCTATCGTCGACTATTGGGTGATTTACTTAAAAAACTACCGTCCTCTGCATCATCACATAGCTATATTGTGATGGAAGAAGTGAAAGAAACCTTATATTTAGATCTGGGATAAAATTGAAGACCTTTTTCCAAAAATCTTCAACTTTATCCGTATTAAAAGCACTTTAAAATACTGTTAGCTTTTCAACACCCACCGTATATCAACGTAAAATGACTAGTCTAAATGATTCAAAATCTCTGAAAACTGTTGAATTCGCGCTTTCGGTTTTGCTTCATCTAATTCTGCTTTTGAACCATATCCATATTCAACTGCAATCGTTTCAATACTATTACGACGCGCACCCAAAATATCATGCTCACGATCACCAACCATTAAACATTCAGATGCATTTAACTGTTCCTTTTGAAGGATATATTCAATCAAATCGCCTTTATTGGTTCGTTCACCGTTTAATTCGCTACCATATGGATAAATAAAATATTTCAATAAATCAAAATGATCTAAAATCTGTCGTGCGTAAACTTCAGGTTTAGCAGTTGCTAAAAATAGACGATATCCTTTGTTTTGTAAGGTTGCTAAAGTTTTTGCAACATCATCAAACACATGATTTTCAAACAAACCAGTGACTGCAAAACGTTCGCGATAGCCCAATAAAGCCTGCTCAGCTAACACATCAGTGACCTCAACTTTGAGTAATTTTGCCAAAGAGGCTTTTAATGGTGGACCAATAATCCAGTCGATATTTTCACTTTCAGGAATAGGATGCCCAATTTTTTCTAAGCCATAGCGAGCCGAAGTAGTAATGCCCACTTTCGGATCTGTCAATGTTCCATCTAAATCAATCAAAATATTCTTAATCACACACTGACCCTTTGCTACATCATTTGCTTTAAAGAAATTACTATCGAGAGTTCTTTCAAAGTTGCCTATACTAACGCAAATTTTATATCATAAGGACATCATTGTGCGCCCTACTGTACTTTGTTTTTCTGGCTTAGATCCTTCAGGTGGTGCTGGTTTACAAGCAGATATTGAAGCTATTGGTCAGAGTGGAGCACATGCTGCAATTGCCTGCACTGCGCTCACCATTCAAAATTCACAACAAGTATTTGGATTTGAAGCCACCTCTAAAGCGGTGCTTTTGGCTCAAGCCAATGCAATAGTTGGTGATTTACCAATTAAATGTGTGAAGTCTGGAATGTTAGGCACTACCGATAATATTGCTGCTTTAGCTGAATTTTTAGGTGAGCATCCCGATTATCTGTATGTACTCGATCCTGTTTTAGTTGCCAATAGCGGGGGATCATTGGGTAATCAAGAAACATTAGTCAAAGCTTTTGTAGAACTTGTTCCTTTAGCCACGGTTATCACCCCAAATACCGTTGAACTACGTGCTTTAACAGGTGAACATGAATTACAGAAAGCAACAGCCAAGCTCTTTGAAATGGGCGCACAAGCTGTTTTAGTCAAAGGTGGACATGAAGATACACCTGACTATATTCGCAACTCTTTATATATCAATGGTGAATTAGTTTCTGAAACTCAATGCCAGCGCTTAGCAGGTGAATATCACGGTTCAGGATGTTCATTAGCAAGTTTTATTGCAGGTCGACTGGCACAAGGTGATGAATTAAAAGTAGCAGTTAATCATGCTGAAGCATGGTTGTTTGGCGTACTCAAAAATGCTGAAAGTCCTGTACCAAATGGGCAAAAAATTCCAAAGCGATTCTAGTTTTGAATACCATTCAAGTTTTATCCATATGATGGGATGACACTTGAAAAATCCAGAATCAAGATGGAATGCTTTCCAACAACTGAGCTGTAAATTTAATCGGTATCCTAGATCACAATTAAATTTACAGCGATTAAAGCCATCTGCCACAAGCGCCCAATAACGAGTTCTTCACATGATTATATGCGAGGCTAGGTCGCTATTGATCAACTCTAAAATGACATAGATTAAAATCAGAAACTGTGAATAAATAAAAAGCTCATCTCAAGATTAGCCTAATAAATACAATATTTTTACTTCATAAAATTATTGACTACTAAATTTTTTATATCATCCACACGTCCAGCCATTAAGGCTTTAATCGCATAGATTGAAGTAGACTTGACTTAGATGTGGGTCAGGTGACATCACCAACTCCATTAGATTAGTATGTATTTTAACAATGCAGGACCCTTATGCTGCAGTAATTTCTCAACCACGACCTCTAAGCCCTCACCCGTCGTTTGAGTCACTCCATACAATCCAATAACTTCAGCAAGTTTTCCAAAATCAGGATTGAGTAAATCGTTGTAATCATTCAGTAAACTTTCTGCTTAAGCTCCACAAAGTTCAATGAACTATTATTCAAAACGATAATTTTGATAGGTCATTTTTCTTGAATCGTGGTGAGTAAATCACCCAATGACATGGCTAAACCACCATCACCGCCAATCGCGATGACTTGACGATTTGGAAATGCTTTTTGAATACCCAAAGCTTTAGGCATAGCATTGGCCATAGTTCCATGTAACAAACTGCGTTTACCATTGGCATCAATATGACGTACTAGCCAAACCAGCTGTGATCCGCCATCACCAGTAAAAACTACATCATCCTCTGCATATTTGTTCAGTAAAGAAATTAAATATTGAGGATGAATCAAGCCTCCTTTGCCCACCCTTTCTTCTTTATAGCGTGCCTGATCACTGACTTTTTTAAGTTCCAAGCATTGATCTAAAAAACTGATACTTTGCTTAAGTTCTTGGGTTGAGCATGATTTATTGCCGAAATTAAAAGAAAAAAGTGTTTTTATCATGGACAATGCAACGCTTCATAAAGGTAAAACATTGCAAGAGTTACTCCAGAAAGTAGGTCATTACCTTGTATGGCTACCCAAATATAGCCCTGACTTAAATCCAAGTAAAAAAATGTGAGCTCAAGTAAAATCGGTTAGGAAAAAATTTAGGGTAAAGATATTGATCTATTGTTTAAAGATTACTGTGACAATTTATTTGGAATTTAGCTATATTTATTGCTCAGACTATTGTGATACCTCGCTATGCTGATTTTTTAAATTTCGCACATGCTGACGATCAGTTTGAAAAGATCGTACCAATGCCTCTTTTTCAAGTTTTAATTGAATACGTTTTAATTTTGTCTCAGTTAAAATCTGTTGATCAAATTGTTTAACGTAATTGATCCAATCTCGTCCTATAAAAACTCGCTTCGGAATTTCAGTTTTAAATTCACAACCCTGATGAAAGATCACAAAAGAATGGATCATCTCTGGTTCAATCACATCTTCCAATATTTTTTCAATCGCTTTCACATGTCGATAATTTTGATGTAAGGGATTCTGAAATTTATAGGCTTGTTTATAAATTTTTTGTGTCCATGTCTTTTGACGCTCACTACCAAAAATCCAACCGGTATAATTTTTAGTTTCAATCACAAAAATACCAAATGGACTGATTAAGACATGGTCAATTTGCGTGGTTCCCTGATCATCGTTAAAGGTCAAATCATGTAAATCGATATAACGACTATCCAAATACTTTGAGATTTGAACTTTAACTGCAAATTCACCCACTTTACCTTTAATCTTGGATTTAAATACTCTAATGCAGGTGAAAATTATAGAAAATACAATGACCATCCAAAATAATGGCATGATTGCACTAATGATTTGAGACATAACTTTCCCTAAAAGTTTATTGGTTTATTTTTAATAAGTTAGGGAGATTATATAAAATTATTTTGACTCTAACTTTAACAAAATTTCTTTATTTTCTAAACCACCAGCAAAACCTACCAATTTACCATTTACCCCCACCACTCGATGACACGGCGCAATAATCGAAATCGGATTTTTACCATTGGCTGCACCCACAGCACGAACGGCTTTGACATTACCAATTTGTTCAGCAATCTGCTTATAACTACGAGTTTCACCAAAAGGAATCGTTAATAAAGCCTGCCAAATTTTCTTTTGGAATTCTGTACCTTGAAACTTTAAAGGCAAATCAAACTGAGTACGCTGACCAGTAAAATATTCACTCAACTGTTTTTGAGTTTCTAGCAAAATTGGATGTTTTTTATCTTCGACCAATTCCGCTAAACGTACGCGTTTAGGATTTTCATTTTCCCACAGTACAGCAACAAGTGCCTGATCATTGGCAACCAGTTTCAGTAAACCCACGGGAGAAGCCATTTCAGTAAATACTAGTTTCATCAACTTCTCCCATAATTAAATAAAAACACTTTTACAATAATATTAAGATGATGACAGCTTCATCAGTACTAGACCCGCAACAATTAGCACCGCAGCCAACATTCGCATTGCTGTTGCAGGCTCACCTAATATAAAAATACCAATCAGGAATGAACCGACTGCACCAATCCCCGTCCATATTGTATACGCAGTACCTAGTGGTAAGCTTCGCATTGCATACGCAAGTAAACCAAAACTGAGCACCATAAATACAAGTGTAATAATACTTGGGGTTAACTTACTAAAGCCTTCAGACATTTTCATTGAATATGCCCAAACCACTTCAAATAAACCCGCTAAAATAAGAACAAACCAAGCCATGATGCCTGCCTCCAGTTAATTAGAGTCAGGTCGTCCTGACGAATTTTCTCATTAATCTTAATTTAAGAATAATGAGGGAGGTCGTTCCTCCTTAATGATTTGATGATTATATAAAAAAAGACATTATAAATAAGGACAAATTACATTTTTCGACTAAAATTTATGCGTTCACTTCTTCTTTTTTCTTAAGGCGCATCTCTATAATTATTTTATGAATCAAAAATTGACTGAGAATTCGGAAAATGAAACATACATATTGGGGATAGATTTCTGAAAAGTGGGCTGGTTTTAGTTCAATGACTCAGTTTGTACATTCACTTTTTAATAAAAATAAATCAAAAGAAGTCTTTTTAGGAGATGAGTTTGATGAAAATAGTGATGAAATTGAAAATTTTCCTACAGAAGATCAATTATTAGATGAATGTGAAAAAACCTACCGAGCATTCTTATTCAAGATTGAAGATCATTTGCATAACATTCAAAAAGAAGCTTTTGAACGCGATCAAAACTGTATGCGCCTTATTATGAAAAGACTGAAAAATCGGGTCAAAACTCTTTAAACTTTACAGATATAAATTATTATAATACATATATTTAGACCATATTAAGTTTAAGAGTATCAACACCGCATACCCTTCGAATTTTAATCCACTATGATTAGATACTGAGCATGACCTTGAATTTAATTTAGAAAATAATGTACTGGTACACGTGGGGGGAATTGCGGATACTTGAGTCAAATCAAGAGTAGATACCTTATATAAGTTTTCACAACCTTTTCACTTTCCTCGTAAAAATATGAATTAGAAAAATTTTATACAAGAAGCCTTATAAAATGCCACTTTAGTAAAGTGGCATTTTATTGACTGCTTCAAATTAGGATAATTAAAACCTTAGAATTTAAATCTCAGCCCAACACCATAGTTCCAACCTTTTTCAGAAGAGGATATATCCTGCCAAGCTGTTTGCTGATTACCTTTAGCATAAGCATAAGCTACATCAATATATGGCATTACTTTCTTATTGATTTCATACCGAGTTTCTAGCCCCACGGTAGCACTGCTTAGACCAGTTTTTTGTGCATACTTAGAATCATCACTAAATACAACATCAAGCTCAAGATAAGGCTTTACAATCAATTTTTGAGTTAATAAAAGATCTCGCTCTGTTTCCAGACTGAATCCTGAAAAATTGTCTTCACCTGCATACAAGTAAGCATCTGTTTCAAAAAAATATGGAGCCATACCATGTAAACCAAATACTCCATCTAATTTTTCTTCAATATCTTTACGATCCTGACCTAATTCAACTTTTTCATAACGATAACGTACACCAGCCTGAGCATCCCAAAAATCTGAAATCATACGACTGTATAAAACTTTAGCATCAAATTTCATATCCTCAGATTCATGTTTATCTGCATGCAATTTAATAAAAATTTTATTTTCATCTGTCCCAATGCGGGTTTCCAATTTAGATTTTAAAGCGCCGCTACCATCTTCATTGACTAACCATTTATTATCTACAGTGGTTACTGCATAAATTTGCGCACCATGTTCTTTACGGTGATCGTGACCTTGGTGTGATGATTCAGCATCATAGTCTCGCGATGTTGTCACCATTTCATGCATTGAATGATCAGTCTTGTCCGTTACCACTGAATTATTTGAACTTACATTCGTAGCGGACGCTGAATCTGAGATCCCCATCTGATGCCCTTCGTGTGCAATGGCTAAACCACTGCTCATCGCAATCGAAATGGTCAGAACTGATTTTGAAAAAAGATTAATGATGCGCATGTGAATCTCCCTTCATTTCAGTTGATGGTACTGTCTTTGATTCCACATTTTGATTCAGTTGCAGTGCTTTAATTTTCTGAGTAGAAACCGCTCCATCTGTCACATTAGCAACAATCAACTTATTCATCATTCCTGCACTCATATGATATAAAAGATGACAATGAATCGCCCACTCTCCCAATTCATCAGCAGTCAGCAATGTAGTCACCGTTTTACCTGGCGGTACAATTACAGTATGTTTGTTGGGCATATCTGCAGATGCTTGACCATTTTCAAGTTGCATAAACATGCCATGTAAATGCATCGGATGCGCCATCATACTGTCATTAATAAATTTCACTCGGATTCGTTCACCATATTTGACTTTTAAAGGTTCAGCATCACTGAATTTTTTACCATTAATTGTCCATATATAGCGTTCCATCGTCCCACCCAAACGAATCACTAATTCACTTTCCGCTTCACGGGTATCCGTTTGTGGTGTCAATGCTTTCAAATCACTATATTGTAATGCCTTATCACCTTTCGGTGTTGAAGCATTGGCCCATCCGTATACCACAGTATTGTTTTGCTTTGTCGACGTGGGTTGAGTATTTTCATGTTGTGAATGATCCATTGCTTGTAGCTCTGCATGGTTCATCTTTGAGTGATCCATGTCTTGCATAGATTCTTTACTCATCGAGCTATGATCCATTTTAGAGTGATCCATACTCGTACTTCCATGCCCCATATCATCCATCGTTAATAATGAACGCGGACGTGGTTGTGGCATATGAATACCATGTCCCATTGGAGTATTTTCATTATGCAAGGTTGCAATTGCGAAGCCTGAACGATCAATAGATTCTGCTTCAATTTGATAATGCCCTATTTGTGGCTCGACAATCACATCATAAGTTTCTGCTGTTCCAATTCGAAACTCATCTACTGGTACAGGTTTTACAGGCTGCCCATCCGCTGCTACGACCGTCATTTTTAAGTTTGGAATACGTACATCAAAAAATGACATCGCCGAAGCATTGATAAAGCGTAGTCTTACTTTTTCATTGGGCTTAAACATGCCTGTCCAATTTTGTGTAGGTGTTTTTCCATTCACTAAAAAGGTATAACCAGTTACATCAGACAAATCAGTTTTTAACATCCGCATCTGATTCCACATTTTACGGTCAGACCATGTTGCTTTAACGCCATCACGTTGTGCTTGCTTCCAGATGTCACCTAGCGTTTCACGCTGATCTTGATAGTATTCTGCTGATATTTTTAGATTTTTTTGAATTTTATCACTGGTTTGATCATGAAAATCTGACAACATCACCACATAATCACGATCGGCCTTTTCATGGGCTGCCAATGGCTTTTTATCTTTCGGATAAATGACTAAAGAGCCATATAATCCGTCCTGCTCTTGTCCTTTAGAATGCGCATGATACCAATAGGTTCCACTTTGGCGAACTTTGAATTTATAGACAAAATCACCATTCGGCTTAATTCCGTTAAAACCATTAAAACCGGGCACACCATCCATTAGGCCAGGCAGTAATAAACCGTGCCAATGAATAGAAGAATCTTGATTTTTTAAATGATTATGTACATGAATAACCGCATCATCACCCTCTTCAAACTCTAAAAGTGGTGCAGGAAATTGGCCATTTACAGTAATGCGTTTGACCGGCTTACCTGTAATATTGACCGTACCTTCGGCAATATTGAGATGATATTCTTTAACTTCTGCAAATACCCATGTAGATGCAGAGAGACACAGTCCTAAAAGCAGGGTTTGCTTGATATGAATAGACATAACTTAACCTTAATATTTAAAAATAAAATGAATTTTAAAAAATTAGGCTAAGTTTTTAGGAGGGCGTAAAATTTCTTGCCAATGCCCAGTAAGATGCTGAGCTTGATAATCATGACGTAAAAATTGATTTTGATAAACCAGTAGAGGCTGAGTCAGCTCAACAGTCGTAGCATTCAACCATACAATCATCGCTTGACATGCCATGAGGCTACAATCTGGGCACTGTTGATGTTGTATTTGTCCTGCATCTGATACCGATATGCAAGTCGCATTCAATGCCATACTGCTTAAATCTGCGGATACTATCTTGTTCGGAATTATCATCTGCTGACAATGACTGCTCATCTGTGCAGCTGACATATTTGACATCTCATGTTCAGTGCTTAAAGAATTACCGCTGGATAGATCACGGTTTAAATTCTCTAGATGAACTTGCTTCATCTGCTCATGTTGAATCTGCATTACCAGATGCATACTCTTCGTTGAAGCAACAGACACACCACTCCACCCTATGATGAAAATCATAAGACAAACAAACCACACCTGTTTGCAGAGCTGTATGAACAAAATAGAACCTATGGTCATATTTATGATGAATAATCAGAGCATAGCCAATAAATTTCGGATTAGCAAATCTGTGATTTTATATTTTAAACCAAAATTGCAAACTGATAAAATTTAAACAGCAGAATTATTAACCATAGATGAATAATACAACACTGATTTAGCAACTATTTACGATGTAAAAAGAGCTCACTTGAGCCCTTTTTATACATATTTTGTCTGTATTATAAACGATTGATCTTGTTTTGATTAATCTATACTCAACTTAACCACACCGTTATCAACATGGTTATCCATAGAGTTATCTCCAGACTTATCCACAAAGCACAAAGTTAGTCTGTGAAAAATCTAAACGCTCACTGAACCGACTTTCGCAAGTTCAGAACGCATTTCATCAATTACAGCTTTATAATCAGGTTTGCCAAAAATTGCAGAACCCGCAACAAACATATCAGCACCTGCTTCTGCAATTTCACGAATATTCGCAGGACCAACACCACCATCTACTTCCAAACGGATATCACGGCCAGATGCATCAATAATTTGACGCGCTTTTCGTAATTTATCTAAAGTTGTTGGAATAAATTTTTGACCGCCAAAACCAGGATTGACACTCATAATTAAAATTTGATCTACTCGATCCAAAACATATTCTAAATAATGTAATGGTGTTGCAGGGTTAAAAACTAGACCCGCTTTTGCACCACCATCTTTAATCAACTGCAATGAGCGGTCAATATGATGCGATGCTTCTGGATGAAACGTGATGATATCTGCACCAGCATCCAAAAAGTCACCAATCATACGATCTACAGGTGAAACCATTAAATGCACATCAATTGGTGCTTTGATCCCATATTTTTTTAACGCCTTACAAATACCTGCACCAAAAGTTAAGTTCGGCACATAGTGGTTATCCATCACATCAAAATGGACAACATCTGCACCTGATTCAAGTACGTTATCGACTTCTTCCCCTAAGCGAGCAAAATCTGCAGATAAAATTGAAGGTGCGATTAAATAAGGCTTGGACATGGAATAACCTAGCTGTTAATTTTTTGATATGCTGATTATAGCAAACTTGGCTTGTTTCGACTTTTCAAATCTAGATTCTTTTTAACAGTCAAAAATACAGTTAAATAACGCAAAAATGCAACTGAACGTTCTATTTTAACCACACTATTCCAATCCAAATTTTGCTAAATTAGTAATTCGAACAAAGGATCAATAAAATGAAAAGTCATACTTCTATTCCCACTCTTGAAGCAAAGCGCATCGCGAAAAGACTACTCAATCATTGGAAACATAAATTTAAAGTCACCGAAACAGAAACTATCTTTAGTATTTTTATGCCTGAAACCACTATTGTCTTAACTGCTGAAACAGATAGATTAATTGTCGATTTAAACACGCAGCTTGAAGACTATACGCACATAGAACAAGTTGTACTTGATCACCTTAATCGTATGGCACAACAAGAATTCAGCGTAGCATGGCAACATCAAACTTGATTAACTATGAGTCATTTATTGAGCAGGCTGTCGATGCGTTACAAATGGATGTTGAGTTTCGAAAGCACGCACCATTTTGATTCGTTCTTCAGTCGCGGGATGCGAAGATAAAATAGTTAGGGTCTCTGAGTCTTTGTTTTTCGACTCTTGCTGATGTTCTTTATGCATCTCAGCCGTTCCATCATTTAAACGTTGTAAAAAATTGGCAAAATGGGAAACTTCAATCTTTTGTTGCTGCATCAACTCTAATGCATATAGATCGGCATCTTGCTCAAACTGACGAGAATAACTCGCACCTAGTAGTGCCACTGGAATCGTAGTCAATACATCGGAACTATCGCCTGTGATCGCAATATAGAGCACACTAAACCCTAAATTAGACAAGCCCTGCTGCAAACTATGTCGTTGGATTAAATGGCCTTGTTCATGTGCCAATACAGCTAAAATTTCTTGATCGCTATGTGCCAGCTCAACCAATTCATCGGTCACGATAATCGTATTATTGGGCAAGGCCAAGGCATTAGCACCTAGCCTTTGACCATTACGGAAAATAAGGTTTGCTGGATGCCCTTGTGCAATTTTATTCAAATATTGAGTTTTAATTTGTTGTCGCTGACCTGCAGCAAGTTGTGTTGGTTTAGTCCAATCCATCACATAGACTTCGGCTTGGTCACCCAATTGATGCAAGGTATTTTCTGGTAATTGAAACGCGACTATTTTAGCTGCCCAAGGAATTCCCCATTTCAACACAGAGAATCCCAATGCAATTATAAAGATCACACTAAAAACAATTAATGCTGGCGTTCTTTCTAATACTCCTATTTTTTGCTGAAAATTTTTATGTTTGAGTGGTAACCATTCTGGAATTTCATTGCTCAATAATTCAATTCGAGCATCATTATCCAATTCAATCACTGGATGTTTCTTACCCAACGCTCCAATCAGCGTCATATGCTCTATTTTAAACAGTTGGCTTTGTCTACCGTTGTTTACAAGATCATGATATCTGACTATCACTGAATACTGATCTACAGCCATTAATTCAGCTTGATATGCTTTCGACAGCACCCCATCATAAAAGATCACGGAAACAGATTGCATATAACTCTATCTCCCTTATTTATAATGAAATATCTAAATCAAAAATATCACTAATTTCGTCAGCAATCGCGTTATGGTCTGTTTGCAATAGATTCGTCATTTGATCTGGATCATCGTATAAATGTAAACTTAATGATTCAACCTGATATTTATATAAACGAATTGCAGCCCAAGCTGACATTAAACCTATGCTTAAAATTTTTACGATCCAATTGCTTGCGACAATCCAAGCATAATGCCATTGGTTACAATCAGTTTTAAATTGACTCTTGCTCAGCGTAGTATTGTTCCAGGTTATAATAAAAATTCGGGCTTGTATCAGTGGTCTAACAAAAAATAAAATACCGATATAAATTCCTAAAAATATCCATATACCTGATTGAGTTAAATTAATATTATAAGAAATATTCATACCTAGAATGATGAGAACGAATAATATAAGAATTCCGATCAATATAAATATGGGAATATATACGGCAGACATATAAGCTGACCATGAATTGTTTAATTTAAATTTTAATTGTCCTGCATAAAGATGATTCAATAAATAACGCTTGTATAGCCAGATCACTACAGGGGTAAATAAGCCCAATGTAAAAACTATAATGAATAAGGCAAGGAAAAACTGCTTATAAGCTTCTTTATTTGTACCGTTAAAATAAAAGCGACTATTGGCATATTTACTATTACGCGAAGTAAAACGAATGGTTGACCTTAATAACCAAGGCAGTACCGAATAAATAAACAGACCACCAAATACAGCGATGGTCATTTCTATATATCCAGCAAGAGCAAATGAAGCCCAAATACTCAGCGCAATTAAACGACCCATTAAAATCTTTGTGGGTAATCCAGTAAAATCAAAAAAACGTTGGAAAAATTCGGTATGGCTATAAAAATATCTGAGTCGTCTTACTTTCGCCCATGGTGCATACAAACTTAAAGTTGCAATTGTCAGCAGAATATTCACCATCCAAATGCCAAAATATTCCATGGCTTCACCATGAAATTTGAATCGGTATACTTTACCTAAATCTGGGCTTTGTTGCGGAAGCTTTGTAAATCTAGATGACGTAATATCAAGATGCTGTGGTTCTGAAAAAATCTGCACATGTTGTTGTTGCATTATTTTCTCTTATTTTTTAGGTTTTAAGAATAAATAGATTGAGCATAAATATTTTATATTTTTAGTTTATATCGTTTTAGATGAATAATAAATAGTCAAAAAATCAAACCACTGTGCTAAACATCTCTTCTGCCTTTCTTTATTTCCTATACCAACAAACTGTATAAAAAACGAATGTTATATCAGATATCTAGCACCAGTTGAAGCCATCACTTTTGTAGTTGTAAGGCATGAAATTGTAGATGATCATCCATGAAGCTTTGAATGAAATAATAACCGTGATCATAACCAGCATGTAATCTTAACGTCAGCTTTTGTCCAACTTTATTACAGGCTTGCTGATATTTTTCAGGCTGTAGCTGACTATAAAATTGATCATTCAGTCCTTGATCAATCAAAACTTCAGCAAATTTTTGCCCCAATGTTAAAACTAACTGAGTCGCATCATGCTTTGCCCATTCAGCCTGATCACTGCCTAAATAGTTTGAAAATGCTTTATGCCCCCAAGGACAATCACTAGGTGCACAAATAGGTGCAAAAGCAGAAACTGATTTAAATTTTTCAGGATATTTCCATGCCAATGTTAAAGCACCATGCCCTCCCATTGAATGCCCGAAAATTCCAAGTGCATTTTGTAAGATAGGAAATTCTTGTACAATGAGCGGATAAAGCTCATCAACAATATAACTTTCCATTTGATAATGCTCAGCCCACGGCTGTTGAGTGGCATTTAAATAAAAGCCAGCTCCTTGCCCCAAATCCCAAGACTCGGCTTGTGCAACATTATCTCCACGTGGAGATGTATCTGGTGCAATTAAAATTAGCCCCAATTGGGCTGCCAATCGTTGTGCATGCGCCTTAATAACAAAGGTCTCTTCAGTACAGGTTAAACCAGCCAAGTAAAATACTGCGGCACATTTGTGCCCTTGCAATGCTTGAGGTGGTAAATATACAGCCACCTTTGTCGTACCATTCAGCGCATGAGATGCAATTTGATAAATACGTTGCTCGCCATCAAAACAGCGATTGGTTTGAATAAGCTCCATCACATTTCCCTTTTTATTGGTGAGCAACTTTTAAACTTTCTGGATGTGTTTTCTGAGTTGTTGCTGCTGTCGGCTCTAGTTGATTGACTGATTTCACATTGGCTTGAGGGAATAAATGCTGTTCTAATTGTGGCAACATTAATTCCATATTTTTACCAATCACCCATTGTGGTTCTGATGGTTCAAAACCTTGGGCATTTTCCCATTTCGCAACCGTTTCAGCCGCTTGGTTAAAGGCTGACTTAATGGTTTTTTGTTCACGCATGGCCTGATCAAAGAACGCACGACCAAAATAAGTATAATCGGCTTCATTTGAACACCCAAAAGATGCCCGATCTGCGGCAGATGCGGTAATAATTAAAGTATCAGGAGACTGTAACGCAGGTACAAAACTACCGGAATAACAAGCTGAAATCACAATCACTTTCCAGCGAATTCCCGATTTATCTAAAGTTTCTCTTAACCATTTTGGATCAACATCATCCAAAGCAATTGGATCATTTTCCATTTCAAATTGATTCGGTAAACCATGTGAGGTCATATATAAAAATAAGACATCACTTTCTTTATTCATTTGCTGTCCAATACGACGCAACGCTAATTCCATACTGGTTTTAGAAGCAATTGGAATTTCAGTCAATGTTTCAGGATTATTTACCAAGTCTATCGAACGACCAAAAGTCCCAAACCGAGTATCAAACTGTTCTTTAATTCGTTCTATTTCAAATTTGAAAACATCTTGATAACTCACCCCAGCCACACCTAAAAAATACCAATGTGTCTGTGCAAACTCACCAAATTGAATCTGTTCAATCGATTTATTTAATAGGCGACTCTGCGTATAAAAAGCAGTTTCAGATAATGTCGGTGGAGACTCCTCAACCTTCCATATCGGTTGATCTTGAACAGACATTTGCCACACAATTAAAGTGAATAAGGTTGCGAGCATAATTAAAGCACGCTCCCACCATGGCCACTTTAGCTCACGCGCAAACACCCAAACGACAGCTAAACTTTGCCAAACAAATAACACCATAAAAATGATGGGTAAATAATCATAGGTAAAGTTAGGAAGAAAATCTAAACTTCCCAAATACTGAATAAAACTTTGTAATAGCGCAATATGTGTGTCAAGTACCAACCACAACAAGGTTGGAACTAACATCAAGCGTGGATTGTTAGTTCGTTGAGAAAGGAAAATACCGACAATCAGGGCAATAAAAGGCCATAACGCATAGCTGACGAGACCTTGTTTATTAAATACGCCACCATCGCCTGCGACCAACCAACTAAATAAGGTATTCGCACTAGCGCCTAAAATCCCCCAAAAAATAAGTTGGAGAATGGATGGTCGAACGATTTGAAGCGATTTTCGAGACCCTAAAAATAACCACAAACCTGCACGTTGGTTACTTTTTAAATCATGCCAGAAGTTAATCGAGGGTTTAAGGTCTATCATAGAAATTCTGTTCAGGCAGAAGGCTTTTATCAGCCTATCCTAGTGTATGCTCGGCTAAATTTTTATCAATGCTACTTTGAACTATATAACAATTTTTTGACTATTTTTAACTCGATTACCAAATTACTCAATAACTATTTAGAAAAATAGGCATCAAAACGACATGCATCACCTAGCCATTGATGATCTGGAGTTCGCTCAGCTAAATATACGGCCAATCTCGGGCGTTTCACAATGACTCGCTTAGCAAGTTGTATTGCCAATTCAAGTAAATCATCACCCAAATCCATTTCACCATCCTCAGGTAAAAGTAAATGTAGCAATTGCATTTGTTTTTTGACTTGTGCTTGTTTTTTTATTGCCTGTTGATTTTGATCTCTTTGTGGAAACATCGGATCTAGATATATCACATCAAAATGATGGTCTTGCTGAATTTGCTGTTGTAAGTATGCTGCTGAATCTGAAAACACCAAATTAATTCGCTCAACCACTTTAGCTAAGAATGGATCATGTTCGTTTTGACGTTTTGAATCTTCCAACAAAGTAAATAAAATCGGATGCCGCTCGATTAATGTCACCTGTGCACCCAAATATGCCATCAGTAAACTGTCATGACCCAGTCCAGCTGTCGCATCAATCAAATTTGGTTTTTCTGCTAAATTACAAGCTCGAGCAATCATTTCAGATTTGAGGCTTGCCCTTTTTAAGCGTGCACTTTCAGCTTTCCAATCAGGCTGCATTTTCATGCCATTGGCAGAAAGCCACAAGCCTTGCTTATCTACACACAATGCTAATTCAGGATTTAAACGTAAAAATCGAGCATTTAAT
The DNA here is from genome assembly GCF_002135345.1 of Acinetobacter sp. ANC 4648. Taxonomy (GTDB): domain Bacteria; phylum Pseudomonadota; class Gammaproteobacteria; order Pseudomonadales; family Moraxellaceae; genus Acinetobacter. The sequence goes on from NZ_NEGI01000010.1 coordinate 29,244, forward strand.
TGTTCAATGACATCAATATTTACATCAACCAAACGTGAAGAAAGCACAGCTTGATAGTGCTGTGCTTTCTGTAAATTGTCTGGTTCGGTAAATAAGCGAATTTCGCTTACCATAATTTCCAACCTGTTAAAGCAAAAAGTAAAATGATTAAACCAGATACAATACGATACCAAGCAAAAATCATGAAATCACGCTTAGCAACGTAAGCAACTAAAGCACGAATGAGAATAAGAGCAGAAACAAATGAAACAATGAGACCAACAAAAAATACTGTCCAGTCTTGGGTAGTTTCATAAATATGATAATTTTTATATAAATCAAGTAAGCCTGCGCCAACGATGACAGGAATACCTAAAAAGAATGAAAACTCAGTAGCCGCTTTGCGTGAAATTCCCAACATCATGCCGCCAATAATGGTTGCACCAGAACGCGAGGTTCCCGGAATTAATGCCAAGACTTGAATTAAACCAATATAAATCGCTTCTCTTAAAGAAATATTTTCGACTTCTACTGCATTGACTGCTGGCGGATTTTTTTCGACCCACCAAATAATCACACCACCCACAATCAAACCAATTGCAACAGAAATATCATTAAACAATAATGCCTTAACGGTTTCACCAAAAGTTAAACCTACGATCATAATTGGAATAGATGCAACAATCAGACTCACCCCAAGATGTCTTCCTTTTTTTTCACCAGTGAGCAAACCCGTGGCAGCGCCCCAAAGTTTGGCCCAATATTCATAAACGACGGCAAGAATCGCTCCCATCTGAATAGCGACAACAAAAAGATCACTTTTTTCTTTGGTCCAGAAATTCATCAATTCAGCAGCAAGAATTAAATGCCCTGTACTAGAAATGGGTAAAAACTCAGTGACGCCTTCAACAATACCCATGATGGCTGCTTTAAGGAGCAGTAAAAGATCCATGTGTTTTCCTAAATATTATGGTTTACCTTGTTCTGGAATTTTTTTCCAAGCATTATCACGCAAATAAACAGGCAATGCGTATTCTGCACTTACCCATTGCTGTTGCTTTGCATTGTATCTTGCAATTTCTGCAATATCGTCCGCATTTGCATGAATATACTGGTATTCTGTAGCTTCAGGCTTAATTAAAACTGAACCAGAACCAATGAGTGTAAATTTTTGATATTCAGCAGCTTGGTCATAATCGAGTAATTTTTCTTCATCGACCAATTGCATAATATTATTCTCATCACATTGAAAACTAGCTAAATACACTTCTTTCATCCGTGCATCCAAAACGGCAGTAACAGCCATTAATTTTGCTTCACGATAAGCCGCTTGTGCCAATGCCTGCAAGGTTGATACAGCAATAACGGGTAAATCATTTGCCCAAGCAAGAGCTTGTGTCACTGCAGCATTAATTCGAACCCCACTAAACGAACCAGGTCCACGACTAAATGCAATCGCGGTCAAATCAGTCAATACCAAATTCGTATGAGCCAGACCTTGTTCAATCAACGGCAAAATAGTTTGCGTTTGTGCTTTTGCTCTTTCATCTAGCTGAAAAAAAAGTGTTTGTGTTTCATCAACTATAGAAACAGAACACTGCTCATTGGCAGTTTCCAATGCCAGCAATTTCATGCACAACCCAACTATCTTAAAAAGTGCGAGTATTCTACTCCACTCATTTTAATAGCGCGAGAAATTCTAGACATAGAAACAAAAAAGCCAAGGCAGAATCTGAGGAAGATATGCTGGACTATAAAATTACAGCTATGCTTCAGCTTAATTTATAAAATACAAAAATCTTAAAATTCAAATTTTTCTAAATCAATAAAATCCTTAAAATGCGATGCATAATGCAGAGCACTCATTTTCAAGCGGACTTCAGCATGCTCATCTAAAGTTTTCACCACTTTTCCTGGGGAACCGATCACTAAGGAATTATCAGGAATGATTTTACCTTCTGGAATCAAAGTATTTGCACCAATAATACAATTTTTGCCAATCACAGCATGATTTAAAACCACAGCATTAATGCCAATCAAACTATTATCACCAATGGTACAACCATGTAGAGTCGCTTGATGCCCAATCGTGACATAGTGACCAATATTCATTTCGATCCCAGCATCGGTATGTAACACTGCATTTTCTTGCACATTACTAAAGTCACCCAAGCGAATCACACTATTATCCCCACGAATCACAGCACCAAACCAAACACTGACCTGCTGCCCTAGCTCAACCTGTCCAATCACCGTGGCACTATCTGCAATCCACCCATCCCAAGGTTGCTGTATTGCTTTCGGAGAATGTCCTTTAAAGGTGTACATCATAAAATAAAATCCTTTTTCAACAGTCGCAATTAATGATCTGTTGTTTTATTAAAAATCTGTGATTTAAACGCAGGTGAATTTAGCAAAAAAGGCCATGATTTTTGATAATTTAAGCCATATTGAAACAGCGAAATCAAAATTCGGGCCGTCAGCCCCCAGACAATCTCATTCTCAACACGTAGACTTGGAAAATATAAGGATTGATGTGCCAATCGTACTTCATACGGAATAGGTTTTGATTCCATTAATTTTTTTAAAGATACAAAAAAAATACGATCAATTTCGCTAGGCTGCGCAATTAAGTTTATTTCTGCTGGAATTAAACCGACTACGGGTTTAACCGTCATCCCACTCTTAGCCCTTTCCATGGGTAAATCACCCAATAATTTAACATCAAATGGATTCAGTGCAGTTTCCTCCCAGGCTTCTCTGAGAGCAACCACAATATTACTGGTATCACTGGGGTCACGCTTTCCCCCTGGAAAAGAGACTTCACCAGCATGATTATTTAAATAGACAGAACGTCGCGTGAGTAAAACTTTAGGATCCGATTCATTGGTAATCGCTATTAACACGGCTGCATTTGCAGGCTTCATTGTTTTGGAAAAGCGTAAGCGCTGCTGCAATTCTTGTGTTAATAAGTGATCCTGCATGGTGCTCTCTTCCTTTTTTGTTGTGACTTTATCATATATGAAATTTTATGGATGAGGCTATAAATGATGCGAAAATAGCAAATTTCGGTTATGCTGAGTTATCTTGCAAATTCAATGAAGCTTATGAGTTTTTGTACTGCCTGCGGACATAAAACAATAGACCAGATTCCTTTGGGAGACCATAAAGTTCGCCAAATGTGTTCAAATTGTCGAACTATTCATTATATTAATCCAAAAGTCATTTGTGGTGCTTTAGCCTTATGGGATAATAAAGTTTTACTCTGTAGACGTGCAATTGAACCACGCTATGGATTATGGACTTTACCTGCAGGATATATGGAACTTTTTGAAACCATGGAGCAAGGTGCCGCACGTGAAACCCGTGAAGAAGCTGAAGCTGAGGTAGAAATAGAACAACTATACTGCATGTATAACATCCCTCGTATTGGTCAAATTTACGTGTTATTTAAAACTCAACTTGTGGATGGAAAATTTGGTGCAGGTGAGGAAACTATTGAAAGTCGTTTATTTTCAGAAGATGAAATTCCTTGGGAGAGTTTAGCCTTTCCAAGTGTTGAACGAACTTTACGTCACTATTTTGAAGATCGTAAAAATGCTCAATTTCCGATGCATTTAGAAACATTAGGCAGTCGCTTAGATCACACTGGTTAATTGAATAAAAAATTTATACTATAAAAAAACCATCCTAAAAGGATGGTTTTTTTAACTTAAATCTTTATTTGGTTTTTAAAGTATAGCAACTTGGTAGTTCGATATTAATAGTACCACTTGATCGCTTGGCTAAATCTAATTGAGCCTGATTGGCTTTATCTTTATTCGCACTATTAAAGATAGATTGAGAAATGGCTTGCAGATTGCCCCACTGAGCCTCAGTTGCATACTGTCCATTCCAACCAGTAATATTAATACCGTGTGCTGTTGACTTATCCACAATTAAATTTTGTAAATTCATACGCACACCACCCGAAGTAAATGAAGGCACATCACCTGAGCCAGTCTGTGGTAAGAACATCAAACTTTCATTTAACCCAACTAAGACACCATCCAAATTACCAAAAACTGGATTAGATAAAATCATCCGTAATGTTAATGATTTATCACTATTATCATAGTTTGCAGCACCTGTTGTTCCAATACGATATTGTTGAACCCCACTAGCTGTGTCTTTATATGTTGTCGGATTCACATCAGAACATGTAGCTGAACTTAAATCAGTACTAGTGGCATCCGCACCAATATTGGTTCGAATATCCCCTTTTTCATCCACCACAATGCCCAGTTTAACCTTAGGAAGAGTTTTATCTTCAAAACTAAAGATAAGGTTAGCATACAGTGGGAATATATATTGCTCACCCGTCTTCACAGTATTAACGGTTTGAAATACACGTTTATCTAAATACGTTGCAGGATTGGTCTTATATACATCAATAGAACCAGTAAATTGATCATTTTCAATATTTTGTTTCCACTTCCCATAAACACTTGGATCTACTGGCGGTTTCGTATCACCCGTGACCCTTTTATACATAAATTCGGTACCAGGAATTGTGGTTCCATTGAATAATGTTCCTTGAAAAATTTCTAAATTATTCGCTAAGTTATTTGCTGAATGTAATTTAAAGGGTGCTGAAATTCTTTTACTAAAAGGATCAATCCATTTAGATTGTGCATCGGCATCTAACTTTTCAGGTGCGACTTGCGTTAATAAATTAATACGAGCAATTGAACTAATGACTTGATCACCAGTGGTAATCGGTGTTCCCATCCACTGTACGGCATAACCTGTGGTATAGCCTTGACGTGTCGTTAATAAATATAAGTTTGCAATGGCTTCTTTACCTGAAGGGCTCGAACCATAAAAACCACCTAAATCAACATTTGGACCTGAAACAGCAAGAAAGTTTGCTGTATAAATATTAACATTGGCAAGATTAATGAGCTGCTCAGCCACTTGTTGTGCAGCAGTTTCACTCACTAAGTTTACATTTAACCAAGGTTGCAAAATATTGACATAACTTCCATCTAGAAAATTGCCAACATCCACAGAGGACTCAATTTTGCTTAAATTATTTTTAAACTGTTTCGATAACTCTAAAGGTTGAATATCCCCGACTAAATTTGTATCTTGAGTAACAGCAACGGCTTGAAAAATACGTGTCAAACCCACCATAACTTTAAATGTATCATCACTCATAGACATCGATACAGGTGCTTTGCCTGTCATTGCTGTCGCTATATCAATTAAACCAATTTGCGTCGGTTGTGCAGTTACTTTTAATGGATTTAACTTACTTAAATCAACCGAACCTAGAGTTATTTTTTTACTTGTTTCAGACCCCTGAATATAAAAATTAACTTTATCTCCAACACCACAACCCCCAATTGCTACATTTTGAACCATTTCAGTAATAAAATGATTTTTTTGATCACTACTACAGTCAAAATTGAGCCCTTCAATAGGATAATCTACCACAAAAGATTGACACTTTTCCGCAGTTGGTAGACAACCATTAGTCGATGTTACGATCCCTTTATTTGGGTCTTCATGGATAACGGCACTTTCGCCACCACAACCTGATAAGGCTGCCACCAACCCAGTTAAGGCAAAAGGTATAATAAATTTATTTTTCATAATCCTAATCTCTTTGCTTATCGAATAACACTAAGCTTGATTTGTCCTTCATTGGACAATTGTTTATTTTCAACATCTATAGCTGATGATAACGGGGTCATAAACAGATATGCCGCGGATTGTGGTTTTTTTAATACCCCTTCAATCGCTGCATGCTGAAAATCACTTTCAGCAAATTCTTGATTTTTAAAACCACTGACACCCTCAATAACACATCCCTTCTGATCTAAAAACACGACCAATGGCCAATAATAACTTGGCGTTTTCTGTGAAGATGCAAATGAGGTAAATAGAATATCTTGAACCTGAGGATCTATTTTCACCACTTCATAGACAAATTTCTCTTTAATCGGTGCTACAGGCCAAAATCCCGCTTCGCGATTATTCAGCGTTAAAGACTTCGCCTTCGTCATTTTTTTATCAGTAAAACATGTCTGTTCTAGGGTATTTACAACTTCTTCTTTCGGTAATCGATAATAAGTCGAAGCCAGAATCATCGGCGAATTTACAATGGGTTTATCATTCTTCAATTTATCTAGAAATGAACGACTTAAACCTTTTTCTCTTTCAACTGTATCAAAACGGCTAGTACCGCCAACGACACTTGGCATGATGTAAAAGCGTTTTTTCCCTTCTAAATTAAATTCCTTATCTTCTAAAAACTCATTATTGACGTATTTTACACCATCAATAATGGTGTATTGACTTTCTAATGAACCAGTATTTTTCGTACTTTCAAGAATAGATTGAGATTCAGAGGTAGTTGTTTTTTGAATCAGAACTGGTATCTCTCCGGAGGGAAGAATCTGAGTCAATGACTGTTTTTGAGCTAATATTTGTTTCGATTGTTCTTTTTGGCTTTTATCACTTTGTTGTTGAGTACTCATATTATCTTGCAATAACTCAACATTTTTTTTGAGCTCTATGGTCTGAGGATTAAGATCAACTTGATCTTCTTTTAGCTCAGACCGTTTAGGTAAACTGAATTGATCAGGATAAATACTATTTGTAACCGAGGGTAAATCCCTTGTTTGAACCACACCAGCATTCTGAACTGTATGATTTTGTATCTTTGAAAGTTGACTCTCCTCCGTAGCAGATATTGCTTTTGGTTCATCAACTTTTTTTTGCACTGCCTTTTTTTGTTGTACCACCATTGGATGCCCGTCTGGTCCAATAATTGTATAAAAGCCACCTGCATACACCGTAGAAGCTATTCCAACAAGAAATAAAGTGCATGATGTATACATGGAAACTTTTAATTTTTTCGGAAACATTACCATCTCGTTCTATAATTTAAACCAAGAATTGTGACTTTGGTATTTGTTTTAATATTCAAACCCGCATAAGGATTTAATAGTAAATTATCGACACCCGTTTTATTGGCCATATCACTACTATTAGCTGGAATATTATCTCGACTACGTAAGAAACCAACGGATAAATCAATGTCAGTATCTTCATCAAAGCGATAGCCAAGCCCTAGACCAAAGAGTTGCGCATTATTAATCGGTACCAACGTATTTCGTTTACCGTCTGGAATCGAACTGGTTCGTGGCTCATAACCGGCACGAAATTTTAAACGATCAGTCGCTGAATATTCAAACCCAATCCCCCAGTTCCACGGCGATTGAAAACCTAAGGGTAAAGACAACGATTGATCAGATACATTATTAGATAATAATTTCGCAATTTTTAAAGCTGAAATTTGTCGATCAAATTCAAATTTAAACTTTTCCCATGCTTTAAAATCAGTCCAACCTAAATCGAAGTTAATTTGTAAATCAGGCAAAATTTTATATTTAATCCCGCCCTGAACATGCGCTGGATATTCTAAATCCATTGCAATTAAGCCAGATTCTGTTGGTGGAATATAGCCAGGGAATCCTAGAATTGCCGCTAAAATTTGTCCCGTGGCAGAAGAATTTAGACCTTTGATTAATTCTCGTGGCGCATTGGCGTTATCAATGAAATATTTTCCTTTTAAACGCATTTTTGCAGCACTTTGATAAACTATACCAAAGCCAAAATCATCACTCGGATCCCACAAAACCCCCACGTTAAAACTTGGACTTAAACTCTGCTCCATTGAAACTTGCATTTGTCCAAATTTACTAAATGGATTCATGCTTTCATTGGTATTACACATACCAAATAAAAGCAAATCTGTAATGACGTTAGAATTTTCCCTAAATGGCGCACAGACAGCTTCATCCACCATACGCAATACACCAATCATTTCATTGGGAAAGCGAAGATCCGTTTTCATTGCAACTGCCTGATAAGACATACCAACAGATGCACCAATCGAAAGTTCATCATTTACTTGATAGGCGATAGAAGGCGACAAATAAGTAATACGCTCAATTGCGACCTGTTGCCCCATGAAATTACCAGGATTTCCATCTTCTGAACCAAAACCAGCAACCATCGGTGCATAGGCTGCTGTTGCATAAGTAAGTTTCGATCCCGGTGGATTATATGAAATCCCTGCTGTTGGAGCGATTACAGGCCAACCTGCACCTAAATCCACCATCTTTTTTAATATCGGAACATACAAGCTTGCATATTCAACGTCACCATTGGCTTTATCTTTATAATCGGTACATAAACTTGAAGGATTATCAGGGGCATCATTACAAATCAATGGATCATCAGAGTATCCAAAGACGTTATAGCCTTGTGGGGCAGAAAATTCTTTCTGAATATCAAAATTAGCAACAATACCTTGTACATCGGTTTGTAAGCCTTTCAATTTAGTCAGTGCTGCTGGGTTAAAGTGAATTGCACTAATCCCTGGAGGATCTGCGGTAACCGCATTCCCCATTGTCAATGAACGAATATCAACAGATAAGTTTAAACCCAACTGAGCAAATACTGGTGTAGAGCAACCCGTTAAGAGAATAGCAGTAACTAACGGGCGTAATCGTATGTTTCTCATACTAACATCCCTTTAGATTGCTTTTTTCTTCTTACCAAAACCTAGAATATCAAGTGGGAAAGATAAACCTAATGAAACATCAGGCGAATCTTCAGTTAAACCAATCCCCAAAGTTCCATTTACAATTGTTTCTGGTGATACACGTACACCTAATGCAATTGAGAACATAGAACTGGTTTGACCTGCTGCTTTATAAGACTCACCATTGGTATAGGTAAACGAAGTATTACTATTAAATGATTGTTGGTAAGACATGGTCATAGAAACATCATAATTAAATGAGTAAGCATATCCAAATGAGAAACCACCTGTGATTCCTGGTTCAAATGTATCTAGAATACGTACTGTTTGATCACCACCACCACGCACTTGATTTAGCCCAGTTTCTTTTAAGCCATAGTTCGCAGAAACAGATGCAAAAAGCACAACAGGGTCAATATACTTACGAGTACTTGCACCAACACCAACGGAGTAATAGCCCTTACCTGTAGACAGTTCTTTTACAGGATTGATTTCATAGGGACTATCACCTGTTTTAGTTGACAGGCTACCAAATAAAATCAATGGTAAACGCCCTGCTTTCAGTGGAAATGGTTCCCAACGCGCACCAAAACCAATATCACCTAATCCAGCCGTCGTGGTATCTTTTAAATTATCTGATTTTGCAATTAAAGGAATAGATGCACTTAAAGTTAAATTATCTGATAAACCATACTGCCCAGAAAATGTATTGGTAATCGTATGACTGGCATCTTCATCAACACGAAGTTGATATAAGCTTCCCTCATTCAAGGCCGCATTAATTTGCGAATCACGGTAATATGTATAATCTAAATCATAAAAAATCGAAATCTCACTTTTCTTAATTAGAGAATATTGACGTTCATTCGAGGTAAAAACTTCTTGTAAATTGGTTTCCTTGGTCGCATCACCTTCTTGTTGTTTTAAAGCTTGAGCAGCTTGACTACCTTCTTTAGGCAGTAATGATGGTGTTTCATCTTTATTAATTATAACTGGTGCTATAGCTTTCGTTTGATTTGCTGTCGTAATATCACTTTGATTTTCGCCAACGGGCTGTTCATCTTGACTTTCAGCTACATCTACGTCTGATCCTGCTTCCGCTGCATAAACCCCTCCAATTGCCACCTGAATACTAATAGCAAGTAAAGTTCTTTTCATCCATTGATTATTCATTTGATTCCTACCAAAAGTTTGATTATTTAATTTTTAAATCCATTAATTATTTACGTTTATAATAGAGACGCATAAAGGTTGTAATTGGCTGATTGTATGTATCTGAGTTCTTGTTTTGGTCAATTACACGACGCATAGTAGATGCTCTATCTGCAACTTTATTCATATAATCTGTTGAAAATTGGGCATCTACCAGCGCATAACGATTAATTGTTGCATCATCTACATGACGTAAATCTGCATCCTGCAATGCTAATAAATTTTTTTGTTGCTCTTTTGGTACGCTAATTAAAAATAAAGTATTGTTTTCCCAAATCTGTTTAAAGCGTTCTTGGTCAAAACTAATATTACCTAAAGCTGGATCTGCGACATAGACACGACCATTTTTATAGGCTTTATAGACTACAAAATGCTTAAAACCCGCATAAGAAATAGGTACGATGACTGGTTTATCTTGTTTAATAAGATCTGAAAACTCACCTTTAAAACCGCCACTTTCAAAGCCAATAGCAGTTACAAATCGTTTCATATCTAATAATGAAAAACTACGCCGTTCTACAATACGATTATATTCTCCAAAACGGAGCAAACCTTCCATCGTTTGTTGTTCAGTTAACTGTGTCCCAACATGGCCATTCAATAATGTCGTCAGTGCAGCAGAACCACAACTGTAGTCATAGGCTTGACGTACAATACCTCTAAATTGGTTTTCTAAAGCTGGTTTAATCTCTACAGCTTCCCGATGGAATCTTGTAAAGGATTTATCTCGAGGATCAGCAAGTTCTGTGTAATACACAGCATCTGCTGGCTTCTGCTTAATATCTAATGCATGGCTGGCAAAATAATAGATCATTGCCGAACCTAAAGTAATTTCTAACATATTTTAACTATTCTAGTATCGGCAAAGAATGCCTTAAGTGCTGATATTATTTTTAGAGCAAACACTCTACTTTCCCTGTAAATAGAAGATACCTTTTTTTGTAAAAAAATACAGTATTTTTTTTACTTTTTGATGTATTTAACATTTTTTTTGTTAAAAAAAAACGCGTGTTTACACGCGTTTTTTACTCATACTAATTAGTGACCAGAAATAGTAATCATAGCGCCTGGTGTAGCTCCTGTTGGGCCATTAAATACTTTCAAACCACTAATAGCTACATCTCCAATTGAATTAGCTGCTGAACCTAAACCAATTTTTTGAATATAGATATCTGTTGGTTTTGTCATTGCCGTAATCACTAAACCAGTAGGTTTAACTGCAATTGCTGCATCTGTAGATAGATCAACACTATTCGTATCATTTAAATGAATTGAACCAAGTACGATATCACCACCACCTGCTCCAGATGCATCATGTAATGATAAATTACTAATCGTTAAACCACCTGTCATGCTACCAGCCAATTTAATCATCGCACCTTGTGGTGTATTACCTAACTGAATATTTGCTGAGGTAGCACCCGTGGTTAAATCTAGGCTATTCAAAATCGTTGCAGTACCTGCACCCACTTTATATGGAGTCGTAGCATTACCTGAAGCAACATCATTTACTTCAACTTTACCCAAATGAATATTTAAACCTGAAACTGCAGCACCAATATTCAAGAATGGACTACCAGCACCACCATCTGTATCAATCGTTACATCAGCAAGATTATGGCTTGGCAAAAGTGCACTTGTATTTGCACTAAGCACGATATTATTAACTGTAATAGCCCCAGCATGACCTTTGGTGTATACAGTTGGATTACCACCTGTAAGATTAACAGTATCGGTATAACCAGCAGCTAAACCATCTCCATCAAAAACATGTACTTTATCAATTTCAATTTTTGAAATGCCAATTCCAATGGAAATACCATCTTGACCAGTTGTAGCACTTAGCGATGCATCATCCATTGCTTGCATTGCCATTGCATTTGCACTGATTGTCACTGCGGAAACTAAAGCAAGTTTAGTAAATAATTTCATTTGTACTCTCCCAAGAGCATTTTTTTTCATTTTTTAACCACTCTCCGCAATCTCTATTGTTTTTTGCTTTTTTTACAACAGAAACATCAATCCTTGAGTAGTCCGTTTTGCCTTTTCAAATTAACTGCATGTTACTTTTTGTTCAACTACTGTTTATCAAAAAAGATAATTACCCGACAAACGGTATATGTGTGAATCAGTGTGCAATTTGTAGTAAAATGCTAGAAATTATTTTTTACTATTCAAGATGCTAAATACCTCATTTTTCAAGAAATCTTTAATATTTTCTGAGTCAAAAGTATCAGATATTTTAAAAAAGCTAGATTCTTTATTTGGTTGCGTTTATCTTGAAAATAACGAGGCCCCTATAGTTGCATTTTTGCCCTCAGAGTACTGTATATATCAGCATGATCAATTTGATTTTTATACTCGAACTAATCTCGTTGAATTTACCTTAAATACCTCAAATCAATCTTTAAAGCATTTTTTAAAACGCTCAGATTGCATAGACTCAAACACTAAAAACAATTTTATTTCAGATTTTCAGGGTGGTTATATTGGTTTTATTGATTATAATTTTTCTGTTCAAGCGCAAGTCTCCAATCACTTTAAAGCACAACCCAATCTATTTTTAGGTATATATAAAAGCTTTTTAAAATTTGAAGATCAGCACTGGATTTTCTATAGCACTGAACCAGAAGCCACCGAGCTATATGCCTTAGTTAATCAATTAGTCTCATCAGAACAAAGACCGACAGTATTTGAACTGGTCACCAGTACTCAGGCGCGCTGGTCTAAAGATCAATATCAACAGGCTTTCTTACAGGTACAAGAATATATAAAAGCTGGTGATTGCTATCAAATTAATTTAACACAAGAGTTTACGGCTAAAGCAAATGGTGCTTTGCTAGATACCGCAGAACAATTTTGGCAACTGACCAATGCACCTTATTCAGGCTATTTAAAAGTTAATGATTTTGAACTATTAAGTTGTTCACCAGAATTATTTATTAATTTTGAACAAAATCAGAAAATTGTAACAAAACCGATTAAAGGTACGATGCCTCGCTATCAAGATCCGATTTTAGATCTACAGTCTAAAAATACGCTAGCCAACTCACAAAAAGACCAAGCTGAAAATGTCATGATTGTGGATTTATTACGTAATGATTTGAGTCTTTATGCCGAAACGGGTTCAGTAAAAACACCTAAATTATTTGAAATAGAAAGTTTTAATCAGGTACATCACATGATCAGTGAAGTGACCGCAACCTTAAAAAAAGAAGTTAATCCTTTTGATGTCTTACTCTCAGCCCTCCCTGGTGGTTCAATTACAGGAGCGCCTAAAATTCGTGCTATGCAAATTATTGAGGAATTAGAAGGTGCACCACGTGGCGCATATTGTGGCTCAATGGGTTATTTTAATTTTGATGGCACAGGCTCATGGAATATTCTGATTCGTTCGATTCAAAAATATCAAGATGAAGTGTCTTTATGGGCAGGTGGTGGAATCACCATTGCTTCAAACTGTGATGCAGAGTATCAGGAATGTTTTGATAAAGTTTCTGCCATGCTTGATCTATTCAACACATGGCATAAACCAGAATAATCCAACATTCTATTTAAGCTAAAATATCGTTCCTTAATGTATCAATTAAACGCTGATTTTGCTCATCTGTACCGACAGTAATACGTAAAAACTGATCAATTCTTGGCTTGTTGAAATAGCGAACAATGATGCCACATTCACGTAATTTTTGAGCTAATTCACCAGCATCTTTCGATGCCAAAGATGCAAAGATAAAATTGGCTTTTGAAGGTAAAACAATAAAGCCTAGCGCCTCTAAATTAGCCACCAAGGTTTCACGACTGGCAATCACTTTTTGACATTGTATTTCAAAGTAAGCTTGATCTTCAAACGAAGCCACTGCCGCAGCAATGGCAAAGCGATCTATCGGATATGAGTTAAAACTATTTTTTACTGCTTCTAAGGCCGCAATTAAATGCGGTTGTGCGATCGCAAAACCCACACGTAATCCAGCCAATGAACGTGATTTTGAGGTCGTTTGGCAGACCACTAAATTTTCGTACTTTTCCACTAAATTCACTGCCGTCTCAGCACCAAAATCAACATAAGCTTCATCAATCACCACAACTGAATCAGGATTAGCTTTTAATACACGCTCAATTGCAGGCAGACCTAAAGCAATACTGGTCGGTGCATTCGGATTGGTGATAATAATACCGCCATTGGCTTGCTGATAGTCATCGATCTCAATTTCAAAATCATCATTCAGTGGAATTTCTTTAGTTTTCACGCCAAAAAATTGACTATAAACAGGATAGAAACTGTAAGTAATATCAGCATATAAAATGGGCTGTTCTTGTATAAAAAAAGCTTTGAAAATATGCGCTAAAACCTCATCCGAACCATTACCGACAAAAATATTAGCCACATCGACATTTTGTTGTAGTGCAATCGCTTGCTTTAATAGTGTTGCATCCGGATCAGGATAAAGACGTAATACATCTGCTGAATGTGCTAAAACGGCTTGTACAGCCTCGACCACTTTTGGAGAGGGTGGATACGGATTTTCATTGGTATTTAATTTGAGTAAGTTTTGGATTTTAGGCTGTTCCCCTGGCACATACGGTTCTAATTTACGTACTGTCGGGCTCCAAAAACGCATCTGTTCTGTTGTAATATTCATTTTTAAATATCTCGTAATAAAACGGTCATATGCTAAAAAAAAGGCTGATCAATCAGCCTTTTATATCATCAAAGCTTATTGATAACGGTAGCGTGCAGAACGTGCATGCGCATCCAAATTTTCTTGTTGCGCCAAAATATCTGCCGTTTTTGCTAAAGGTTTTACACCCTGTTCAGAACACATAATCAGGCTTGAACGTTTCTGGAAGTCATAAACACCCAATGGTGATGAAAAACGTGCTGTACCTGATGTCGGTAAAACATGATTTGGCCCTGCACAATAGTCACCAATGGCTTCTGGAGTATAACGCCCCATAAAGATAGCACCAGCATGACGAATATCTTCCGACATAGCTTGGGCTTCATCCACACATAATTCTAAATGCTCAGGTGCAACTTGGTTAATTAAATCAATTGCTTCTTGACGATTCTTGACCAATATCAATGCCCCACGATTAGCAATAGAAGTACGCGCAATTTCAGCTTTAGGTAATGCATCTAAATGTTTTTCAATCGCCTCAGCAACATCATTCAGTAACTGTTTATCTGGGGTTATAAATAGCGCTTGCGCAACTGTGTCATGTTCAGCTTGTGACAATAAATCCATCGCCAACCATTCGGCATTATTTTGGCCTTCAGCATAAACTAATATTTCTGATGGCCCTGCAATCATATCGATCCCGACTTGACCAAATACTGCTCGTTTTGCAGCAGCAACAAAGCGATTCCCTGGCCCAGTAATTTTATCGACCGCTGGAATAGTTTCTGTACCATATGCCAATGCCGCTACGGCTTGTGCTCCACCAATGGTAAAAACACGATTTACGCCAGCTAAATGAGCCGCAGCCAATACCAATGGATTTAAAACCCCATTCGGTGCAGGTACCACCATAATAATTTCAGGTACACCTGCAACATGTGCAGGTATAGCATTCATAAGCACAGATGATGGATAAGAAGCCAATCCACCAGGTACATAAATACCAACTCGATCTAGTGGTGTGACTTTTTGACCTAATGTATTACCCAATTCATCGACATAAGACCAGCCATCTTGTTTCTGTACTTGGTGAAATGTACGAATCCGCTGGGCTGCGAGTTCTAACGCCTCGCGAACCTCTGTCGTTAATCCATCAAAAGCAACTTTTAATTGCTGTTGTGAAAGCTCTAACTCTGAAAAGTGATACGCTGGATGTCGATCGAACTGCTGAGTCAGTTTAAGAACATGTGCATCACCATGTTGGCGTACATCTGCAATAATTTGGTCTACTGTTTTTAAAAGCTCAGGGTCACTCACTGTCTCAAAAGCCAACAAATCTGCAAAAATTTGTTTGAAATTTTGATCTTGAGTCGATAAACGTCGCATCAACTTATCCACATCGTGAAAAAAGGAAGCTTTAGTTTACCTTGTTTTAGCGAACTTTTGGACAGGATATCGCCATCTATCGGTATACCATGATGGAAAAATACTTTTAAAATGACTAAATAAAATGAAGCTTTTATAAAAAAGCTATCTAAGCTTGCAATCAATTATTCAAATAAAAAAACCGTCGATGCATCGACGGTTTTTTTATTCTAAAGAATAGAAGCTTTATTTCTGGCATTGACGCTCTGCAACTGCTTTCTCAAGCTGCGCAAGAATCGGATTTAACAAGGCTTGTTTACGTTTAAAGCTGGCTTTATTCACAATCAAGCGTGAAGAAACTTGGCAAATTTCTTCCAAAGGCTCTAATCCATTGGCACGTAAAGTATTGCCCGTATCAACTACATCGACAATGTAATCACCTAAACCCACAAGTGGTGCAAGTTCCATCGACCCGTAAAGTTTAATCACATCAACTTGCTCACCTAAGCTGGCATAATATTGACGGGTTAAGTTCACATATTTAGTCGCAATTTTTAAACGACCTTTTGGACGAACCATCCCGACTTTACCAGCCGTCATAAGTTTACACACCGCAATTTTCAAGTCGAGTGGTTCATAAACATTTTGTGCGCCATGTTCCATCAATACATCTTTACCAGCAACACCTAAATCAGCGGCACCATTTTCTACATAAGTTGGTACATCTGAAGCACGTAAAATTAAAATACGCACGTGCTTATGCGTGGTTGGAAAAATTAACTTACGGGATTTATCTGGATCTTCCAGTAAGTTAATTCCTGCTGTTTCAAGCAAGGGTAAAGTTTCTTTTAAGATACGTCCTTTGCTTAATGCTAAAGTTAAACCATGATCAAAATTGCCCATTACGTCAAAGTTTAGATCATCGTTTCTCATATCATTCATTAACTTACTCGCTTAATTTGGGCACCTAAACCCTGTAACTTCGCTTCAATATCTTCATAACCGCGGTCAATATGGTAAATACGGTCAATCAATGTTTCTCCATCTGCAGCTAAAGCTGCGAGAACTAAGGAGAATGAAGCACGTAAATCAGTTGCCATTACAGGCGCAGCAGAAAGTTTTTCTACACCAGTGACCACAGCATCATTACCTTCAATCTGAATATTTGCGCCCATACGTGAAAGCTCAGGTACATGCATAAAACGGTTTTCAAAAATCGTTTCAGAAATCGTTGCGAAACCACGACCAATTGCATTTACAGCCATGATTTGTGCTTGCATATCTGTCGGAAATTCTGGATGTGGTAACGTCTGGAAGCTAACAGCTTTCGGACGTTTGCCCATCATATCTAGTTCAATCCAATCTTCACCACGGGTTACTTCTGCGCCCATTTCTTCGAATTTATCTAAGACTGCTTCAAGTAAATTTGGATCAGTATGCGTAGTTTTAACTTTACCGCCAGTAATTGCAGCAGCAGCAAGATATGAACCGGTTTCAATGCGGTCAGCAACTACTGCATACTCACAACCATGTAAACTTTCTACACCCGTCACGACCAGCGTATCGGTATCTAGACCTTCAATTTTTGCGCCCATTTTAATTAACATTTGCGCAAGATCAGTAATTTCAGGTTCACGCGCAGCATTACGAATTGTGGTTACACCATCAGCCAGTACCGCAGCAGTCAGAATATTCTCAGTTCCACCCACAGTCACCATATCAAAGATGACTTCACCGCCTTTTAAACGACCATCAACTTTAGCATGTACATAACCATTTTCGACTTCAATATGTGCACCTAAAGCTTCTAATGCTTTTAAATGCTGATCGACTGGACGTGAACCAATAGCACAACCACCTGGAAGTGAAACTTGTGCACTACCATAACGCGCTAATAATGGACCCAGCACCAAAATAGATGCACGCATGGTTCTGACCAATTCATACGGTGCAAATTGATTATCTAAAGTAGAAACATCAGCTACAACGGTATCGCCTGTGTAACTAATTTTAACACCAAGACCAGCAATCAATTCCACTAAAGTATTGACATCTTTAAGGTTTGGAACATTGGTTAAAGTAATTGGTGAGTCTGCAAGAATCATTGCAGCGAGCAGTGGTAATGCTGCATTTTTGGCACCCGAAATACGTACTTCACCTTCGAGTTTCATACCACCTTGTATTAAAAACTTATCCATTAACGCTTAAGCTCCAAACAGACTAGCTTTACGCCATTCTTCTTTCGTCATTGCACGAATAGTCACAGCATGCACTTCACCACTGGCAATATATGAGTTCAATGGTGCATATACTGTTTGCTGACGAGCGACTGGACGTTTACCTTCGAATTGATTATCGACAATACGAAGTTCAAACTTACCTGCTTGTCCACTGACAGCGACTTCAGCATCAGGGAAAGCTGTTATTAAGATTTCAGTGAGCTGTTCACTATTCATTGCATCGACCTCTTATAGGACTGACAGTGTAAAAACCGTCTATTTTACTCTATTTAATAAATATAATTCATTAACTCGTACAAAATTATCGATAAAAAAAAGAGGTATTTTTCAACCTCTTTTTTATTCAAAGTTTTAAAAAATTAAGTTATCTGTATCTCAAGTGGCTGGAAATTGGTTTGCATGTCACGATGTCGTTGTAATTGTTTTTTAATTTTTTCCAGCATTTTTTTAATTGAAGCATACATATCATCCGCAGATGCCTGAGCAAAAAGCTCAATTCCAGGAAGACGAATGATGGCCTCTGCAATGTGATTTTCACTGCCTTTTTTTGAACGCTTATCGACCTGATGATCCTTGGTCAGTTTGACTTGCATACTACTGACTTGATCTAAATGCTGAGTCATAGACTCAAATTTTTGACGGATATTCTCTTCTATAGCTGGTGTAACTGTTAAATGATGTCCACGAATTGTAATTTGCATAATCTTATCCCTTTCCTTTGCAGGATGTGACGAGCCGTGTAGTTCAAACTACTGCATGACAGCATTTTCATGATAGAAAAGTTCATTACAGAATACTTTTGGGATCATTTCTGCAATGAATTCATGCAAGCATTTTCACTACTCCAAAAAACAAAAAAAGATTCATTATTTCGTCATAATGAATCTCTAGAATAATCACACTTCAAAATTTAGATCAAGACTTTTCTATCTGAAGAAGATGCAATATGTAACGACTCACGATATTTCGCCACTGTTCTTCTCGCAACATCAATACCATCATCTTTTAAAAGGTTAGCAATACTATTATCTGACAAGGGCTTGCGTGGATTTTCATCTCCAATTAACTTTTTAATTTTAGCCCGAATGGCTGTAGATGATGCCTCGCCACCAGAAGTTGTTCCAACATGACTGGAAAAAAAATATTTCAACTCAAATAAGCCACGAGGAGTAAGTAAATATTTATTGGTAGTTACTCGTGATACAGTTGATTCATGCAACTCGACTTCCTCTGCAACCTCTCTTAGAACCAAAGGCTTCATTCCCTCAACGCCCATTTCCAAAAAATCACGTTGATGCTGCACAATACAACTTGCAACCTTGAGTAAAGTCTTATGCCGCTCATCAATACTTTTAATAAAGTTTTTTGCTTCCAGCATTTGATTACGCAGATATTGATTATCACTACTTTGGTCTGCACGTTTAATCATGCCTGAGTAAAAAGGATTAATACGCAGTTTCGGTATAACATCTGGATTCAACTGTACATTCCAAGAGCCATTTTTCTTAGATACCACAACATCTGGAATCTGGTAATCAGAATCTTTATGCTCAAACTCCGCACCAGGATGCGCCTTTAGCGTTTTTAATAAATCCACAGCGGCCTTTAACTGCTCAAAATTCAGTCCCGTTTGTTTAACTAATTTATTCAGATCATTACTGATTAATAACTCATAATTTTTTAATAATAATAAAGCTTCGGGTCTAAATTGTGTATATATAGGCAATGCATCCGTTTGTACAAATAGACATTCAGCCAAATTACGCGCACCAACGCCAATGGGGTCAAGACGCTGAATGTGCTTTAGTACTGCCAAAATCTCATCCTCCTCAACCTCAACGACATGCCCAACTTGGGTTAATAAATGCTGAACAGATAGGATGATTTCTGCCAAATCTGCATCTAAAAAACCTTTTTCATCCAAAGCATCAACAATACAATAAGCAATCAATTTATCGATAGCTGAAAAATGCAAAAGATTAATCTGACCTAACATATGTTCTTTTAATGAAGTATGTCCCTGACGATTATCTTCTCGCTCTTCAAATTCTGGACGCTCTAGTGATGTAGATTGATGTGTATAAACATCATCCCAGTCGGTATCTACTGCCAGTTCATCAGGTAAATAATCTGCATTTAATGATTCTGACAACTCTTGCTCTTGTTGATCCTGTTTAGCAGGCTCTAAATTTTCACTTAAATCATCATCCTCAATTTTTTCAAGTAAAGGATTACTCTCGAGCTGAATCTGAATTTCTTGCTCTAATTCAAGACTGGATAATTGCAGCAATCGAATGGCTTGTTGCAGTTGTGGCGTTAATGACAACGAGTTTGCAAGCTTTAATCCAAGCGATAACTTCATATTGATACATATCCTTAATACTACAAAAGCATAAGCAAAAATTATGCCTACTTATTTTTATAGCACATCATTTTGTTATTTTGCAGTTTTTATTTTAAAAATAAATATTCATTTATTAACCTCGCATTAGGGGTTATCAACATTTAATTACTCTGAAAACTAGTACATGAATTTTAAAATCGAAAGCATATGAAAAAGATAGTGAAGCTCATCATTTGCAAAAATATAAATTGAAAAGCTATATGCTGAAATAAATACTAAATCCACTTCTTATTTTTTATTTTTCAAATAGAATATAAATATGAAAAAGTGATGTAATTCACATATTAGCTGTTCAAAATTATTATTTTTATCCTTTACTTATTTTAAGTGAAGGTATAAATATAAATAGATAAATGATGTATGAAGGATCATACATTTTGGCTCGATATTTGCTTATCAACAAATAGAGCAGATTTAATAACTACATACCGATCAAATAAATAGCAAATGGAGTCTTCATGATGAAGAAATTGTCTACCAAAGTTTTAACAACAACACTTGGCGTTCTTTTGGCTGGCGGTGCTTTTTCTCAGGTTCAAGCCGCAGATACACTGGCTAAAATTAAACAATCGGGCAAGGTCATTATTGGCTACCGCGAATCTTCAGACCCTATTTCCTATATTGTAGGCGGTAAGCCTATGGGGTATGCAGTTGATATTTGCAACAACTTTGCAAATGAACTGAAAAAAGACCTCAAAATGCCAAATTTGAAAGTAGAATATAAAGCAGTTACCTCTTCGACCCGTATTCCTGAAATGCTGGCTGGAAATATTGATATGGAGTGCGGCACAACCACCAACTCAGTTCAACGTCAACAACAGGTCAGTTTTTCTACCAATTACTATGCTACCGAAGTTCGTATGGCAGTAAAAGCCAATGCACCGATTAAAACGATTGCTGATTTAAATGGTAAAGCTGTTGTCACTACTCAAGGTACAACTTCTGATAAATACATCAAAATGGGTGAAAAAGGTGAAAAAATTAACGTAAATAATATTTACGGTAAAGATCACTCGGATTCATTTGCGATGGTTGCTTCTGGTCGTGCCGCAGCATTTGTAATGGATGATAATATTCTAGCGGGCTTAATTGCTAAATCATCGAATCCCAAAGAGTTTAAAATTGTAGGCCCTATTTTATCTTCTGAACCTTATGGCATTATGTTGCCTAAAGGTGATACAGCATATAAAGCTATTGCAGATAAAGTGGTCAACAATATGTGGAAAAACGGTCAAATGGCAGCTCTTTATAAAAAATGGTTCCAATCGCCAATTCCACCTAAAAATATTAATCTAAATATGCCAATGAGCCCTTCATATTTAAAACTTAAAGCACACCCAACCGATGCTGGTATTAGCTAAAATTAAGTTATAAAGATAAAAATTCATTGTAGATCAAAATATTTGCGTATTTTGATCTACAAATCATTTTAAAATTTAAAAATAAAAGGAGCACACATGTCGGTTGGCTCACTTAATTGGACAGCTTATTGTCTCCCCTCAAATGAATATAATCTAGATAAAGCCACATGGGCTGAAACTATATGTAAAGCTATCGGTGGTGAAAGTTACTCACCTGTTGCGGATGCTCCTACATGGTTACAACTTTTAGGTGCTGGTGTGTGGACCATGGTATGGACAGCACTTGCCGCCTTTGTGATTGCCTTTGTAATTGGATCTATTATCGGTATTCTGCGTACCGTTCCCAATAAACCACTGGCTTTAATTGGCACCTGTTATGTCGAGTTATTCCGTAATATTCCACTCATTGTTCAGTTATTTTTCTGGGCATTTGTATTTCCAGAACTGCTACCTTTAAGTTTAAGTACTGGTAGTGGTGAAATGGTACATGGTGGATGGTGGCAAAACCTTCTAAATGATCAGCCTGCTGTAATTGGAGTATTTGCCTTAGGCTTATATACTGCTGCACGTATTGCTGAGCAAGTTCGTGCCGGTATTATCACCGTATCTACTGGTCAAAAAAATGCGGCTTTTGCTATTGGTCTGACTCAAGCACAAAGTTATCGCTATGTTATTTTGCCGGTTGCATATCGAACAGTTTGGCCTACCCTAACCTCAGAAGCCATGAACGTATTCAAAAATTCTGCAGTTTTATATGCACTCAGTATTCTCAATTTTTTTGCTTACACCAAAACAATGCGTGAAGAAACTTCGCAAGATATTGTGATTCTTATTTTATCAACACCCGTGTATTTGATCATTACCTATAGCATCAAACTCATGATGGCATGGATTGAAAAACGCATGGCTGTTCCTGGCCTTGGCTCAGGAGATCAGTAATATGGACTTTAGTGTATTACAAAACAACGATGTCATTACTACCTTACTGCATGGCTTTAAATTTACAGTGACAGTCACCATTTTGGCAGTTATTGGTGGAATTCTCATTGGTACACCATTGGCAATGATGCGGCTTTCCAAAAATAAACTAGCCAGTAATTTTGCAAAAATTTATGTCGACTTCTTTCGTGGCGTACCGTTGATTCAAGTCATTTTTATTTTCTATTTTTTACTGCCTAAATTCTTTGAATTTCAATCAGATACTTATTACGGCCCGCTTTTTTCAAGTGTTGTGACTTTTGCAATTTTTGAAGCAGCATTCTTTTCAGAAATTGTTCGTTCGGGGATTCAGTCCGTATCTAAAGGTCAAGTCAATGCTGGCTATGCACTGGGTTTCACCTATGGTCAAACCATGTCAACCGTTGTATTACCGCAAGCGTTCCGTAATATGCTGCCGGTATTACTGACTCAGTCCATTGTATTATTTCAAGACGTTTCGTTGGTGTATGTGATCAGCGCACCTGATTTCTTAGGTAATGCCAATACCCTTGCAAATACCTATGGTTCAGAAACCAAAGCTACATTCTATCTGGTTGTGGCGATTGTTTACTTCTGTATTTCCTTTGCGCTTTCACGTTTGGTTAAGCGTTTACATCAAAAAATAGCCATAATTCGTTAAGGAGAATCGATATGCCAATGATAGAAATACAACATATCTCAAAATGGTATGGAGATTTTCAAGTTTTAACTGACTGCTCAACTGCTATAGAAAAAGGTGAAGTGGTTGTAGTCTGTGGGCCCTCTGGTTCAGGTAAATCCACCCTTATTAAAACGGTGAATGCCTTAGAACCATTCCAAGAAGGTGACATTATTGTAAATGGTACTGCACTTAAAGATCCCAAAACGGACTTACCTAAATTTCGTTCTCGCGTAGGCATGGTATTCCAGCACTTTGAACTATTTCCGCACATGACTGTGCTTGATAACTTAATGATTGGGCAAATTAAAGTACTAAATCGAAGCAAAGATGAAGCAAAGAAAAAAGCCCTTCAATACTTGGATCGTGTAGGTTTAGCTGTGCATAAAGATAAATTCCCTGGTCAACTTTCAGGCGGACAGCAACAGCGTGTTGCCATTGCACGTGGTTTATGTATGGATCCTGTATGTATGCTTTTTGATGAACCGACGTCCGCACTTGATCCCGAAATGGTTGGTGAGGTATTAGATGTCATGAGTCAACTGGCTAAAGAAGGTATGACTATGATGTGTGTCACCCATGAAATGGGGTTTGCACGTAAAGTTTCTTCCCGTGTAATTTTTATGGATCAAGGTAAAATCATTGAAGACTGTTCAACTTCAGATTTTTTCAATAAACCTGAAGAGCGGCATGAACGGACAAAACACTTCTTAGATAAAATTTCAGCAGTACATTAATTAAAAAAACCCCAACTTTCATTGGGGTTTTTCTTTAAGCTAATAAACTACAATATATTATTTTTAAAATCAAATTCTTACATTCAAACATATCGATTAAATATTTATGAGGTTGAAGTACCCTCTCTATCTTTAATTGAAACCTATTTAATTTAGATATCTCATCATTTATCACTCCTTGAGTTAAAGGGAGTCCTCCTTAATATCTGTATAACTTAGATGTGAAAAAATAAGTGACATATACTTTTTAGATAATGCCCAAATCACTTCTATTTCACATAAAAATTTACTATTAGAAAATAAAATTTATTTATATTGTTCCATTTCACTACTCAGTTTTATCTCCATTAATTCAGCCATTTCAAATAAAATTTCATTTTTTCAAAATTTATTTTGTAGTCTAATTGAAGTTTAGTAAATCAAGTATGTGCAATTTCATG
This sequence comes from Acinetobacter sp. ANC 4648, assembly GCF_002135345.1. Classification (GTDB taxonomy): domain Bacteria; phylum Pseudomonadota; class Gammaproteobacteria; order Pseudomonadales; family Moraxellaceae; genus Acinetobacter. Next base: position 53,839 of record NZ_NEGI01000010.1, read on the forward strand.
ATGAGATTTTAATAAATTTGCTCACACCTCAGTAAGACTAAATTTCTTATCTTTAAAAATCCAAGATTGAGAAATATTTTCGATGCCTAATATATCTTTAAACAACTTATCTATATTATCTTTGTTTAGTCTATTAAATTTTTAAGATTCATTACTATATTATTTTAATAAATTAATTAACTTTTGATTAGAGCCTATTTTAATAAAATCACTATCTTCTATCTGTTTTAATATATTTAAAGACTATTGCAATAAAAACTTGTCATATTGCAACTAAATAAAAAATATATGATTGACTTAAAAATTCACTTTTCATTCCATTTTTTCTATCTTAACTATGCTGTATGTACTTTAATCTAACTAATTTTTTAGATTAGAATTTTTTTGATGGTCATTTATATAAATTTAATGCTAACAACTTCTCTCGTTAATTCATTAACTTCCGCGCATAAAAAAACACCCCTTACATTGTAAGGGGTGTTTTTAGGAATAATGAGCTGGCGATGACTTACTCTCACATGGGTAACCCCACACTACCATCAGCGCTAAGAGGTTTCACTTCTGAGTTCGGGAAGG
>NZ_NEGI01000011.1 GCF_002135345.1 Acinetobacter sp. ANC 4648
CAATCTGAGCCATGATCAAACTCTTCAGTTTAAAATCAGTAGTAGCTTAAAGGCTACCAATCTTGGCTCATCAATTTTCTGACAAATATTTCTCAAATAAACTTCGAGTAATTTCTACCATCAATCAATGAAAATAATTTCGATCGATCAACCAGTAAAAATCCACACAAGTTGTTCTTCATAAGCTCTTAATGATCTTCTTGCTCCTCATCAGAGACAAGATCTAACACGATTAACTTAACAACTTAACACTTCGTGCTTCGTTCGTTTCGCTGTATCGCGTCGGGATGAGCACAGTATAGGGGAATTTCCTACACGTGCAAGCTCTTTTAACTGATTGTTTTATTGAGTGTTGTATTTTTATGCACTATATTGGTTCATTTTTGTGCCGTTATCATGTAAGGCTCTGATTATAAAGCAGAAATATGATTGAATTATTTCTGCTTTAATTTTTCATTATTTCTGAGTATTGGTTGCTATAGTTTGGATACTGAGTATTTTTACGGTTTGTTTAGGTACATTTTCAAACACTCCGTAATTTGTAGTCGGTACTTTGACAATTTTATCGACAATATCCATGCCTTTCGTGACTTTACCAAAGACCGCATAACCAGGATTCATTGGTGCTTGATTAAGAAAGTCATTATTCGCCACATTAATAAAGAATTGGCTGGTTGCAGAGTTTGGATCATTAGTGCGAGCCATGGCTAATGTGCCACGTGTATTCTTCAAGCCATTATTTGCTTCATTCTTAATGGCTGCTTGTGTTGGCTTTTCTTTCATATTGCTATCAAAGCCACCACCCTGAATCATAAAGCCTGGAATAACTCGATGGAAAATCGTGCCATTATAAAAATTACTTTTTACATAGTGTTGAAAGTTCTTAGTAGAGATTGGTGCTTTATCATCATACAGCTCAATATCAATATTCCCCATATTGGTTTTAATCTGCATATTGGTATTTGCAAATACACCTGCACTCGCCACAATTAAAGACAATGCCATACATGCTTTTTTCAACATCTTTTCCTCTCAGAAAGTTACCATTAAAAGTTATGTCTATTTATATTCGTGATTCAGCATAATTAATACTGTTATCTTTATCTTTCAAAACCTGTGTTTCTAAATAGCACACAGATTCCAATAAATCATGCGCCTGCTGTGGATGACTCTTTTAAACTGAAATCAGTTGGATTGTTTTTATTGTGAAGCAATACACTTTATTTAATGTATACAACTACACTTTAGCTCTATAAAAGTAAAAAGCTGAATTTCACTTAAAATTCAGCTTTTTTAGACTACTTATATATGTATTACTGTTTATCCCAAAATTTTCTAAAATCTTTACTCATTTCGATAAGGTATTTTTTAGCTTTTTTAGAAACAGGGGTCAGATTAATGAAGCCATGGGTTTGATCTTCATAATCATGGTAATCAACTTTAACACCATTTTGACGAAGCTTATATGCGTAAATCTTGCCTTCATCATGCAATACATCATGTCCAGCCGTAATAACATATGCAGGTGCTAGTTTTCTTAAATTCCCATAAGTCGGTGAAATAATACTATCATCCATCGCAACCTTATAACGATCCGCATAATAGTCAGTTACATGATCAATATCGGTACCTGTCAGTACCAAACCATCTTTATAAGCATAAAAAGAAGGATGGCGGCTTTTAAAGTCGACTGCCGGATAAATTAAGAATTGTGCATGTGGTGCATATACGGCATTGACCGTACGCTGAGCAACCACAGCACTAATATTTCCACCAGCGCTATCTCCTGCTACTGCAATTCTATTTTTCAAAATTTTAAAATGGCGACGGTTTTGATAGACCCAAGCCAGCGCATCTTCACATGACTGGATCACATCCCGTGGCCCAACCTCTGGTGCCAGTGGATATTCAATACTCAACACCTGTGCTTTGGCATGGATTGCGATTAAGCGACAAACTTCATCATGCGTATCCACACTTCCCACCACAAAGCCCCCCCCATGATAAAATACAATCATGGGTAACTTTTTATTCGGTGCAGGATGGTAATGACGTGCGTAAATACTGCCACTCTGTAAAGGCAGACGAATATCTTCCACAAACTGAATAGGTGTCGGCTTATGAATGATAGAGTGCATTTGTACTTCAAACTGCTTGCGCGAATGAATAACATCATCACCAATAAAGCCAAGCTTACCTTGCTTCAACTGCGCAGCCATCAAACATTTGGTAAAACTATCCAGCTGAGGATATTGATAAGGATAGCCTAGAACTTTGACCAATGATTCTTGCGCAAACCGTGGCAATCGATCCAGTGAACGCCCGGCTGTACCCTGTGCTTTTTCTATTAATTCTTGGAGATTCTTATTAAAAGCAACCATTCAACATCCCTTCCCATTTTAATATCTTCATATTTTCTACATGATCAGGCTTTGATTGACTATATTCTTATATAAGTCTAGCAATCAATATACAAATACGAATCTTAGATACGCTAATCTGAGTTGATATTGATGTCATTGACTATTTATTTATAAATCAGGATTTTTTTTGCTATTTCTGATGGATAAAACTGAGATTACAGCTATGGCGATTAAAACAACTTTGCTTTCACTCAGCATTGCTTTCTTGGCAGTGGGTTGTGTTTCCTTTCCAAATGATCGACCTTATTACAATTACAATAGTAGTTATCCATCTGGTGTTTATCGAACTTATGATGATCACTATGATCGTCATTATAACAATCGTAATGATCGCTATGAACGTGCTCGCTGGGAAAGAGAAAGAGCTTATCGTTTAAAACAAATACGAATTGAACAAGAGCATCGTCAACAATGGCAACTCGATCAAATCAAAAAACAGCAATGGCAACAACACCAATACCATCTGGAACAAAATCAAAATCACCATTGGGATCAAAATAAACCCCACGGGCAAAAATGGGACAAGCGGAATAACCGCAAAAATAAAGCTGATGATAGATAATCGGCTGAGCATAATCCCCAAAATCAGAATTAATGACTTTTTTATAAATAAACAGTTTTTAGTTTTAAACTGAATTTGGGATACATAATCTAGACAATATCATAATACTCATACGTTATTCGGTTAAGACTTTTACATATAGACTCAGTTCATATGATGTTCTTTAACAAGCTCTGAACACATATTTAGAAAACCAATGAGTATTAAAAATTCAGTGAATTAAAGCATATGACGTCATTATTTAGAAAAAATCGATCTTTTTCAGCTAAAACATCTTTAAAAGCTGAATAATTTTAAATTATATCGCTAAAAACTTGAATTTTTGCTGCTCGCCCACACTTTAGTCCATAGTGAATTAAACAATCATGGCAGTTCAGGATTACTCCAGTGATTACTGAAGCCAAAGGACTGTACATGTTTAAGAACCCATTTAAACGGAGATCATCAATGGCTAATGAGCAAACTGAACAAGCTCAAGACATTCAACCAGAGCAAGCTGAACAGCAAAATGATCAAACTCAAGCTGTCGTTAGTGTTGAAGATTTACAAACTCAAATTCAAAAACTTGAAGAAAGCTTAAAACTTGAAAAAGTACGTACTGCAAATGCAGTTTACGAAGCACAAAAAAGTGTTGAACGTATTCAACGTGAATCTGAAAAACACAAAGAGACTGTGCTTGAAAAATTTTCTAAAGAACTGCTTGAATCAGTCGACAATTTAGAACGTGCTATTCAAGCTGCGGGTGATGAAGAAAATGCAGTCGTTGAAGGGATCAAACTCACCTTAAAGTCTTTACTCACCACTTTAGAAAAATTTGGTGTACAAGAAGCAAATACAGCAAATGGCTTCAATGCTGAGCTTCATCAGGCAGTAGGTATCGATCCAGAGGCAAAAGCCAATGAAATTGGCACCGTATTACAAAAAGGCTATACCTTAAATAACCGTTTACTTCGTCCAGCAATGGTCTTAGTCGGTCAATAAAGTAATAAATTCGAGAGTTTATAAAATATTTTCAAGAATTTTACTTGAAAAATTTTGAAAGGCTCTCATATCGGATAACAAGCATAAACTATTGCAAAAAATTAAGAGGAAAAATATCAATGGCTAAAATTATCGGTATTGATTTAGGTACAACTAACTCATGTGTTGCTGTATTAGAAGGCGACAAAGTTAAAGTAATTGAAAACGCAGAAGGTACGCGTACTACACCATCAATTGTTGCATACAAAGATGGCGAAATTCTTGTGGGTCAATCTGCAAAACGTCAAGCAGTCACTAATCCAAAAAATACATTGTATGCAATCAAACGTTTAATTGGTCGTAAGTATCAAGACCAAGCGGTTCAAAAAGACATCGGTTTAGTACCGTACAAAATCATCAAAGCAGACAATGGTGATGCTTGGGTTGAAGTCAATGATAAAAAATTGGCACCACAACAAGTTTCAGCTGAAATCTTGAAAAAGATGAAAAAAACAGCTGAAGACTATTTAGGTGAAACAGTAACTGAAGCTGTTATTACCGTTCCTGCTTACTTTAATGATGCACAACGTCAAGCAACGAAAGATGCGGGTAAAATCGCTGGTTTAGAAGTTAAACGTATCATCAACGAACCAACTGCTGCTGCACTTGCGTTCGGTATGGACAAAAAAGAAGGCGATCGTAAAATTGCGGTTTATGACTTAGGTGGTGGTACTTTTGACGTATCAATCATTGAAATCGCAGATCTAGATGGCGACCAACAGATTGAAGTATTGTCGACCAATGGTGATACATTCCTTGGTGGTGAAGACTTTGATAATGCGTTAATCGAATACTTAGTTGAAGAGTTCAAGAAAGAACAAAACTTCAACTTGAAGCAAGATCCACTTGCATTACAACGTTTGAAAGAAGCAGCTGAAAAAGCAAAAATCGAGCTTTCTTCTTCGAATGCAACTGAAATTAATCTTCCGTACATCACGGCAGATGCGACTGGCCCTAAACACTTAGTGATCAACGTAACACGTGCGAAACTTGAAGGTTTAGTTGCCGATTTAGTTGCTCGTACGATTGAGCCTTGTCGTATTGCGCTTAAAGATGCAGGTCTTTCGACTTCTGACATCTCTGACGTAATCTTGGTAGGTGGTCAGTCACGTATGCCAATGGTTCAACAGAAAGTACAGGAATTCTTTGGTAAAGAGCCTCGTAAAGATGTGAACCCTGACGAAGCTGTTGCAATGGGTGCAGCGATTCAAGGTGCAGTATTGTCTGGTGACAAAACTGACGTACTTTTACTTGACGTTACTCCATTGACACTTGGTATCGAAACAATGGGCGGTGTGTTAACTGCAATCATTGAGAAAAATACGACGATTCCTGCGAAGAAATCTCAAGTATTCTCAACTGCTGCTGACAACCAACCTGCTGTAGACATTTCTGTGTTCCAAGGTGAACGTAAAATGGCGCAGCAAAATAAATTGTTAGGTAACTTCCAATTGGGTGACATTCCACCTGCTCCACGTGGTGTGCCACAAATTGAAGTATCTTTCGACATCAATGCTGATGGTATCTTGAAAGTGTCTGCTAAAGACAAGAGCACAGGTAAAGAGCAATCGATTCAAATTAAAGCAAACTCTGGTTTGAGCGATGCTGAAATTGAAGCGATGATCAAAGATGCTGAAGCAAATGCTGAAGAAGATCGTAAATTTGAAGAACTTGCGAAAGCACGTAACGAAGCAGATGCTTTAGTTTCTAGCTCGCAAAAAGCAGTGAAAGATCTTGGTGAGCAAGTCACTGCTGATGAAAAAACAGCAATTGAAACGGCTGTTACTGAGCTTGAAGCTGCAACCAAAGAAAATGATGTAGATGACATTAAGGCGAAAACTGAAGCTTTACAAAACATCATTATGCCGATCAGCCAACGTGCTTATGAAGCTGCTCAAGGTCAAGGCGGAGCTGAAGGTTTCGATCCTAACCAGTTCGGTGGTGATGCAGGTCAACAACAGCAAAAAGCTGATGATGGCGTTGTAGATGCAGAGTTCACTGAAGTTAAAGATGATAAAAAATAATTTATCGCTTTAATTGAGTTTTAAAAAAACCGCGCGAAAGCGCGGTTTTTTTATGTTTAAAAATGAATATTTTTCTTGATTACATAAAGTCCGTATAGCGATTAAAGCTTAAGATAAAAAAGATAAAGAGGTACGATTAAATATATGCTTGCCAATTATTCGTTTTTGTATAAATTATTAATATTTAGACTATTTAAAAATATAAAAAATGCGTATTTGGATGATTTTTATTTTAGTTATAGCAACCGCTTATTTTACGATTCAATGCAGAATCCATCCTCAACTCACCTACAACTCTCTCCTAGATCGGATTCAACATCCCTTAGATACTCGGCTACGTTATCGTATTGGAAGCATTGATCCTCGCTTTAACCTATCCACTGAACAACTTCAGCAATTGACCCAACAGGCGGCAGCAATTTGGCAACAAGGCACGATAAAAAACCAATTTATCTATGATCCTAATGCAAAGCTCAGTATCAATTTAATTTATGATGATCGCCAAGCTGAATCAGATCAACGTAAACAAGAAATACGGATCATTGAAAATAGCCGACAATACACAGATTCAGAACATGAAAAAGTAACACACTTAGATTCACAACTTGAACAAGCCAAACATGAACTTAATATTTATCAAGTTAATTATCAAACGAAAGTTGAGCAATACAACCAAATAATTCAAGACTTTAATCAAACACAGCACACTTTAAGCGATACTACTCGCCAGCAATTAAATTTGCAAAAACAGCAACTACAACAAGAACAATTTGAATTACAACAGCGTATTAATGAGTTCAACCTAAAAGTTAGCCAGCTAAACCAACAAGTCGACAATGTTAATATAATGAATCAGCAATTCAATCAATCTGTTGATCAATTCAATCATCGTTTCCACGCACGCCAATTTGATAAAGGACTCTTTAATGGCCAAGAAATTAATATTTATGAATTTGAATCAGATGAAGATTTACGACTCACTATCGCACACGAATTTGGTCATGCCTTGGGGCTAAACCACAACCAAGACCCCAAAGCCCTGATGTACCCCGTAATGAAAGAACAAGATTTGAAAAACTTTAAATTAACGAATTCTGACTTAGAGCTGTTAAACTCAAGACATTAACAATGTTAAAAACAGACAATAAAACACATAATTTACATATGGATTTATATCTATTTGAATTATTTATCTACAACTTCGTGTTATTGTCGAATGATAAAACTTAAAGGAGATCGCCGTGAGCTATTATCATATTATTCTTGAAGTAAATGATCATATCAGCACAATTGAACAAACTCGCGATATTGAAATATTTGATATTACCGAGATTCAACCCTATCTCCATGCAATTCTATTGCCTTTTTATAATGAACAGACACTTGAGTTTGAGGATGAAAATATCGAATTTAAAGATGTTTTACACCTCTCGATTAAGCAAACTTTATTACCGATTCAGCACCTAATTGAAGAAGAGCAAAAACAATTACCAAGTGATACCGATATCACCATTAGCGCCTATGAAATCTTTAATGATCGAGATTTATGCCAAGATGTAACTGCTGTGGTTTTAGATATTTTAGAGGCAGTAAAATTAGATCTCTCTGAAATTGAATAAATAAAAGGGCATTTGACCAGATATAACATGGTCAAATGCCCTACGTATTACAACTCAGTCTACTAGTCTACTTTAAGCAATTCATACTATCTATTAAGCAGCCCGACACTCATCACAAAAATAGCGAAATATCACACTATAATTAATGTGAACCTAAACCTATCCCAATTGATCTTGGTTTCACGTGGAACCTCGTTTATTTGAATTATTAACTTTACTCCAAGATGCCCATTTTTTTAGAAGTAAATCATACGGTTTATTTCAGTCTGATTAAATTTTTTATCATTACTTCATTTAAAATTATATACATAAAAAAGGAGAAAAGATCTCTCCCAAAATCTTTTCTCCTTGGAGTTAATACAGTCATAAGACCGATTATATTGTTTCAATATTATAATTTTATTTCGCTTATTATTTTCATCTCACATATCTAAAAATGTGATAAACGCTAAAATTTACAACACTGAATATAAGCATATTTGATATTTAAATCAATATAAATAGAAAAAATTAACATATGTTTTTATAGAAGTTTTTTTAATTTCTATATGCTATTTAGTGCTAAAGATAATTTATAGTGAAAAAAAAGCCATCAATAATGATGGCTTTTTTTATATATCAAAGCGTTATCATTAATCAATGAAGGTCACTTGAGCAATCGCTTTTTTACCCGCCTGAATAATGTAGGTTTTGTTCTCATTTACAGAAAAATTGGCATCAACCACTTCCCAATCGACTTTCACAGCACCACGTGCTACAGCATCTTTGGCTTGAGCCGCATTTTTGGTTAATCCCGCAGAGCGTAGAATAGAGGCAATAAACATTTCACCACCAAACTCACCCCGTGAAATCGTCACCTCAGGCGTACCTTCAGGTAATTCACCTTCAGTAATAATATTTCCTGCACCTTTATGTGCATTGGCAGCAGCATCACTACCATGGAAACGTTCCACAAGCTCTACAGCTAAAATTTTCTTAATCTCTTGCGGATTACGCCCTTCTTCAATTTCTTTAAGAAGACCCAAAATTTCATCTAGAGATTTAAAACTCAGTAAATCAAAATAACGTTCAATTAAACTATCTGGCATCGACAGTACTTTTTGATACATCGCACCAGGTGCATCAAATACGCCAATATAATTGCCTAAAGACTTAGACATTTTATTCACGCCATCTAAACCTTCAAGAATAGGTACAGTAATGCAAACCTGCGCTTCTTGATCATAACGACCTTGTAAAGTTCGTCCCATTAACAAGTTAAAAGTTTGGTCTGTACCACCCAATTCAACATCTGCTTCCAAGGCAATTGAATCATAGCCTTGTACCAATGGATACAAAAATTCATGAATCGCAATGGGCTGATGGTTGTTATAACGCTTAGTGAAATCATCACGCTCTAACATACGTGCCACAGTTTGCTGCGATGCCAATTGAATTAAGTCAGCTGCAGTTTTTTCTGCAAACCATTCTGAATTAAAACGCACTTTTGTTTTATTGGGATCTAAAATTTTAAATACTTGTTCTTGATAAGTTTTAGCATTTTCTAAAATTTGTTCACGAGATAAAGGTGGACGCGTCGCACTTTTACCCGTTGGGTCACCAATCATGGCCGTGTAATCCCCAATTAGGAAAATTACTTCATGACCCAAATCTTGGAAAGTTTTTAATTTATTAATTAGTACAGTATGACCTAAATGTAAATCAGGTGCAGTCGGATCGAAACCCGCCTTAACCTTTAAAGGTCTATTCTCTTTAAGTTTCTTAAGCAGATCCTCTTCAGAGATAATTTCATGAGTGCCTCGTTGAATGAGGGCAAGTTGTTCTTCAGCTGGCAGGAAATTTGACATCACAAAACCCAAATACATCAGTTGTTCAATTTGTACGATATACTAACATTTTTTCAGCATAATGCAGGCGAAGTATCTTCATGACAACAATCTATATTGGCGTAATGACTGGAACCAGCATGGACGGCGTCGATTTTGTTGCAGCTTCATTTGACCCATTACAAGTTCATGCCACCCTAACAGTTGCATTTGATCCGCATTTACGTGATGAGCTCATGGCTTTAACTTTACCTGACGATAATGAAATTGATCGTATGGGTAAAGCCGATGTTGCACTGGCAACCATGATTGGTCAGAGTATTAATCAACTGATACAAGACAATAATTTAGATAGAACTCAAATTAAAGCAATTGGCTCACATGGCCAAACCATTCGTCATCGTCCTGAACATGGTTTTACTTTACAAATTGGTGATCCCAATATTATTACTGAAATCACCCAAATCCCTGTGATTTCAGATTTTCGTCGGCGTGATATGGCTGCTGGTGGTCAAGGTGCCCCGCTTGTCCCTGCATTTCATCAAGCACTGTTTCAACATTCGAGTATCCATCGTGTGATTTTAAATTTGGGGGGTATTGCCAATGTCAGCATGCTCCCTGCGGGTGATGCTGAGGGTGTTTATGGTTTTGATACTGGCCCAGCCAATATTCTCATGGATGCTTGGTGCCATCGTTACACTGGACAACCTTATGATGATAATGGCAATTGGGCTGCTTATGGACAACCAATTCGTTCTTTATTAGACCGTTTACAAGCCCATGAATATTTTTCTAAAGAACCTCCAAAAAGTACAGGTCGTGAAGATTTCAATCTAGAACGGTTAGATGAACAACTGGCCGATTGGCGTAATGATTTGGAATATAGTGAATTAGAAGATACGCCAGAAAATGTGCAAGCAACACTGTTAAAACTCACTACACGTGCCATTAAAAAAGCTATTTATCGCTCAGAATTAGATACGGGTGAAGTCTATGTTTGTGGTGGTGGTGCTTATAATTCATATTTATTAGAACAATTACGCTGGCGCTTACGTAAACATCACTGGACGGTTCAAACCACTCAGGTTCTGGGTTTATCGCCAACATGGGTGGAAGCAACTGCTTTTGCATGGTTAGCAATGCGCTTTATGCATCAACTCAGTGGTAATTTACCGGCTGTGACTGGTGCGCAAGGTTTTAGAGTTTTAGGCACCATAACAGCAATCTAGTACTTAAGCTTTGGTCGAAGATTGTAGAACAATGTTCGACCTTTTCATCCCTAAGACTGTCCTGTTTTGCTGTTAAAAATTTTTAATAAAACTCACAATATAAAGAAAAATTAAGTTGAGATAAAAATGAATTTAACCATACAACGATTAGAGCACTATCAACGAGATGGCTTAAATTTTGAGGTCATTGATTCTGGACCATTAGAAGGTCAAGCCTTTGTACTTTTACATGGCTTTCCTGAAACCAACAGAAGCTGGCAAGAAACCAGTCGAATTTTAAATGCACAAGGTTTTCGAACCTTTGCCATCAATCAACGCGGTTATAGCTTAAAGGCTCAACCTCAAGCACGATCAGCCTATCGTAGTTCTGCTTTAGTTGAAGATATTAATGCTCTATTGGAAATCATCCAGCAACCTGTTTATTTGGTTGGCCATGATTGGGGTGCTGTAGTCGCTTGGGAGCTTGCACAAAAATATCCTCAAAAAATTAAACATCTCATTACTATTTCTGTTCCACATAAAGCTGCTTTTATACGCTCGATGCTGAGCAGCAATCAATTACTCAAGTCTTATTACATGGGCTTATTTCAACTCCCTATTATTCCTGAATTATTATTTGAAAAATTTCCAAAAATTGGAGAGGCACTTTTAAAAAACTCAGGTATGACGGAGCAACAGTTACAAGATTTCCGCCAAGATATCGTGCAGGAAAAACGTTTAAGTAGCGCCTTAAATTGGTATCGAGCAATTCCATTTAGTTCAAATAAGCATTTAGCTCAAGCTATCCAAGTCCCAACCTTATTTATTTGGGGAAAATATGATGCAGCGATTGGGGCTAAAAGTGTGGAGCTCAATAAACAATATGTAAATGCACCCTATAAAGAAGTCATTATGAATGCGACGCACTGGATTCCTGTGCAGAATGCAAAACAACTCAGTAAAATTATTTTAGATACGATCCATTAGAGGCATACATAAAAAAGCCCTCTTTTATAAAGAGGGCTTTTAAAAATCTAGAATAGATTAGATTGAAAAGGATGAACCACAACCACAAGTCGTTGTTGCATTGGGATTATCAACAATAAAACGCGAACCTTCTAGCCCTTCAAGATAATCTACTTTAGAGCCAATGAGATATTGATAACTGAGAGAATCCACTAACATGGTAACATCACCATTCTCAAATTTAGCATCATCTTCATTCACACTTTCAGCGAAATTAAAACCATAAGAAAAACCAGAACAGCCCCCACCTGTCACATATACACGTAACATCAGGTCTTGATTTCCTTCACTGTCACGAAGTTGACGAACTTTTTTAGCAGCATTATCAGTCATCTCAAGCACTTGGGCATTCATGGCGGATTTTCCTCAAACAAATTTGGTCGGTTTTGAACATAAAAAACCATATATTCAGTATAGCATACTCAATATATGGTCAGTTTGAGAACTTTAAAGTTTATTCAGAGTAATTCTCTCGGAATTAATTCAAATTATTTATAGTTCTCATCTTGTAAAGCACATTCAAAGTTTTGTGGTTCATTCTTGCAACGGAACTGCCATAACAATTTCATCATACGGCGATCATAAACCCCTTGTTTGGTTAAACTAATCCGAGATTCACGCATCATCTTTTGATAACCAGGTTTGTCTCCAGCTGGAACTTGCATCCAATATTTTGCTGGAATATCTGCTTTCATTTTACCTAAAATTGAATTGGCACGGGGCAATTGGCTCTTGACCCAATCTCGTGATTGCTGACCAAAACCTGCTGGAAAACTATCTGGGCGAATAATTAAATTACCCGTTACTTGTAGTAATGGATAATTCACAATTGCACCTTTGGCACCTAACCCTTTGTGTAATTCTAATGGTTTAAAAACTGCTGCGGGTGCACCAATAATATCAACTTGGCCATTATTAAACTTACTACCAAAATTAGTGACATCTGCACTGACAGCTTGAGCACCAATTTGCTGTACCATAATTTTTTGCGCTTGATCATAATCTAAAACTGCTATTTTTTTACCTGCAGCTTTCGCCACAGTATTAATATTTCGATCATTCACCATTAAAAAAGCATCACCAACTGGAATCACCCCAACAACTTCATACTTTCCATGTGTCATAAACTTGGCAAAAGTAGGATTGGCTAACCCTTGCATAATTTTTACTGCAAGACCAACATCGGGTATCGCACCAATAGCATCTAAAGAGCCCGTGAAATTATTAAATTGTCGTCCACGCATCCCTGTAATGCTTACCGCGTCACACTTACCCGCTTTAAAATCTTCAGCAATAACGGCTTCATTCTGGCCAACTTTCAACTCAATATCTGCACCCCAATTTTTAGCAGCGAGCTGATAATCTTTCATCAAAGTAAATACATCACCATTTTTACCTACTAAATCAAATACACACATGACTTGCTTGGCTTGAGTTGCTGAAGCAGTAGCCATTAAACCTATCAATAATAAAAGCGACTTAGAGCATTTCATTTTAATTTTCCATTGCCAATTTACAGATGTGTACACATCTAAATAGAGTTATTATTAATTCAATAGCAGCATTCCACTTTAAAAATTGAATACTGCACGAGCACTTTTTTATTTTTAAAACAAGAACTCAAAATTTAATCTCAGTTTAATTTCAACTTAAATTGTATAATGACTCTTTTCACTAGGATACGGAATTACCTTGGTATTTCAATGGCGCAAATAACATGACATGAAATCAAAAAAACCCAGAACGAATTCTGGGCTAAGTGTTTGAAATTTTAAATTATTCTCCGCCTAATGAACATTCAAAATTGGCCTTATCGACAGAACAACGCGCTTTTTTCAATACAGACATCATACTCGCATCATAAATGCCCATTTTGGTCAGTTCTAAACGACCATCACGCATAAGTTTTTGATATTTAAGTTTATCATCTGGTGTTAAGTTCATTTTATAATTTGCAGGAATACCTGCTTCTAAACGATTAATCATTGAAAAACTTTTTGGTAAATTTTTCACAAAATAATCACGTGATTTCTGACCAAAACCTGCTGGAAATTTTTCTGGACGGATTATTAAATCTGCGGTTACCTGCAATACAGGGAAGTTAAACATAGCACCATTTTTGCCTAACCCTTTATAAATTTCTAAAGGTTTATATGCATATGCTGGTGCACCCACCATATCGACCTGACCATTATTAAATTTAGCCACAAAGTTCGTCACATCAGATGGAACTGCTTGAGCACCCACACGCTGCACCATAATTTTTTGTGCATCATCATAGCTAAGTACAGCAAACTTTTTACCTGCCGCTTTTTCTATTGAGTTAATTCCTTTATCACGAACGAAAATAAAGGCTGAACCTAAAGGTGCAACACCTGCGACTTCATATTTTTTACCCCCAAGATTGGTAGTCATTTTTGCGGCATTACGGCCATCTAGTGCAAAAGTAATTGCCTTTTGTGCAATCGCATTGCTTGGTGCACCACCGAGTGAGTCAATTGATCCCACAAATTTATTATATTGGCGAGCGCGCATTGCCGTCATAAATACGCCGTCACATTTTCCTGCTTTAAAATCATTGTCTGCAACTGATTCATCTTGTTTAGGCAGTAGATTAACATCTGCACCCCAACCTTTCGATGCTAATGCCCATTCTTGCGCCATTTGGAATGATTCACCAGATTTTCCTAATAAGTCAAAAACACAAATATTCACAGCTGCTTGTGCGGTTGAAGATAAACCTACAATTGAAGTTGCAGCGATTGCTAAAGTCATTTTTTTCATAATTACATCCTTATCGATTTTATGATTAATAATAAGTATCTTTCCATGCATGCAATATTAATCAGCTTAATTGAAAAAAAATAGAGCTTTTACTCCACTTTTTTAATAATTATTTTTAACTTATTATATTTCATATATTTATATTTTGAACTATCTGTTCAATTTTACATTTTAATATAGTTTTATAGATAAAATCACATTAATGTTGCATATAAACTTACTATTCAAACAACAATATTGATCTAAAGATTCTTCTATCCAGTAAACTCAACAGTCTTATTCACCACTGATTGAACATTCAAAGTTAGTTCTTTCCACAGCACAACGGGCTTTTTTTAGAACAGACATCATGGTTGCATCATAAACACCTTGTTTCGTTAACTCGATACGACCATCTCTTAACAATTTTTGATATTTTTCTCTTTCTTCTTTAGACAAATTCATTCGATATTTTGCTGGAATGCTATCTTCTAAACGTTTAACCATCGAAAATTGGCGCGGTAATTGTTTAATAAACCAATCTCTTGATTGCGTGCCAAAATTGCTAGGGAATTTATCTGTATTAAAAATTAAATCAGCTGTGACATTCAGCACTGGAAAATTAAATAGTGCACCATTCGCACCTAAACCTTTTTCCATTTCTAAGGGTTTAAATGCATAGGCTGGTGCGCCAACCATCTCAACTTGTCCTTTATTAAACTTGCTTACAAAATCAGAAACATCTGAAAGTACAGGAATCGCACCGACACGTTTCACCATTGCAATTTGAGCTTTATCATATTCTAAAACAGCAAATTTTTTACCAGCCCCTTTTTCAATAGTATTAATACTGCGATCTTTAACAAAAATATAGGCTGGTCCAATTTGTCCAATACCGCCGACTTCATACTCTACATTATCAATATTGGTTTTTAATCTTTTAATATTTCTTTTATCCAGAACATAAACAATAGCTTTGTTGGCAATTGCATTACTCGGAACGCCACCTAAAGCATCGATAGAACCAGCAAATTTATTATATGCACGTGCACGCATGGTGGTCATATAAATTGCTGAGCATTTGCCATTTTTAAAATCATTATCCGCTTTTTCTTCATTTTGATAAGCGATTAGTCGAACATCAGCATTCCATACTTTTGCAGCCAGTGCCCACTCCTCCATCATTTTATAAGATTCGCCTGCTTTGCCAAGTAAATCAAATACACAGATATCTTGCTTCGCTTGAGCTGCCCCTGAACAAATACACACTGTTAGTGCAAGTAACTTTTTTATCATGGTAAATCCTTATACTCACGTACAACTTTGTATAATCTAATATAATTTGCTTTACTGAACAAAAATAGAGCTAAAACTCTAAATCCGATAAAAATCATATTTTTTAATAATTCATTATTTTGTGTTATGAGCGTGTTTATCCTTTAAAATACGCCATCCTGTATTTCATAGTTAGATCATCAATGATTCAGTTAGAACAACTTTCTATACGTCGCGGTGGACGTGTTTTATTTCAAAAAGCGTCAATGCAACTCCATCCCGGTTGGAAAATTGGCTTAACTGGCGTAAATGGCGCAGGTAAATCAACCTTATTCAATGCACTCCTTGGTGGCATGGAGTCAGATAGTGGCTCATTAACTCGTCCGGCAGTCTGGACTGTTGCGCATATGGCACAAGAAATCAAAGCATTGGATATGAAAGCAATTGATTTCGTACTTTCAGGTGATGAAGAGTTTTGGGATATTCAACATAAATTAGATCAACCTGATACATTAAGCGATGATGAACTTGCGCATCTATACGGTCGTTTTGACGAAATCAATGGTTATTCAGCACCCTCAAAAGCATCGCAATTGATGGCAGGTTTGGGTTTCTTTGAACATCAGTCTCAACTTGATGTTTCAAGCTTCTCAGGGGGATGGCGTATGCGTCTGAACCTTGCACGTACATTGATGAGTCGTTCAGATCTATTGCTTCTCGATGAGCCAACCAACCATTTAGACTTAGATGCCATTCTATGGTTAGAAGATTGGTTGAAAGCGTATGAAGGTACACTCATCCTAATCTCGCATGACCGTGATTTCTTAGATGCGATTACCGACCATATTTTACATATCGAAAATCAAGAATTGATCATGTATACCGGTAACTATTCGACTTTCGAACGTACCCGTAGTGAACGCTTAGCACAACAACAACAAGCCTATGAAAAGCAATTAGAAACACGTGCACATTTACAGAAATATATTGACCGTTTTAAAGCACAAGCAACCAAAGCCAAGCAAGCACAAAGCCGGATTAAACAACTTGAGCGGATGCAGGAATTATCTGCTGCACATGTGGATACACCATTTACCTTCAGTTTCCGTGAACCAAGTAAAATGAGTTCACCGTTACTTGAACTTGAAAATGCAGATATCGGCTATGGTGACAAAATTATTGTGACCAATGTGAACCTACAAATCACCCCAACCAGTCGTATTGGTTTACTCGGTATGAATGGTGCTGGTAAGTCGACCGTGATTAAATCATTGGTTGGTGATTTGCAATTACTCCAAGGTGAACGTAAAGATTCTGAACTACTCAATGTCGGTTACTTTGCACAGCACCAAATGGATGCTCTGGATGGCAATGCTAGCCCAATGTTACAATTGGCACGTATTGCAGAGAAAAAAGTCAGTGAAGCAAGCTTACGTTCATTCTTAGGTAGCTTTGGTTTTTCTGGCGAACGTATGGATACACCAAGTGAAAGCTTTTCAGGGGGTGAACGTGCACGTTTAGCCTTGGCTTTAATTGTATGGCAACGTCCAAACGTATTAATTCTAGACGAACCAACCAACCATTTAGACTTAGATATGCGTCATGCTTTGACTATGGCTTTGACTGATTTTGAAGGAGCTGTGGTTCTTGTATCGCATGAACGCCAATTGGTTGCCAGTGTTTGCGATGAACTGATCCTCGTTCATGGTGGTGAAAGTCGCGAATTTGATGGTGACTTGGTTGCTTATGCAGATTGGTTACGCCAAGCACGTATCGACATGATCAAAAATGGTGGGAAGCAACCTGCTGCACCTGTAAAATCAAAAGTTGAAATAAAACCAAGTATTTCAAAGCTTGATAAAGAAGGACAACGCAAAGAAGCTGCTCGTCAGCGTGAATTGAGTCGCCCTATCCGCAAGAATATTGAGAAAAATGAAGCTCAAATCACTAAAACTCAACTTCGTTTAGCAGAAATAGAAGTTTTATTAGGTGATAGCACGCTATATGAGGCTAATCGTAAGGATGATTTACTCAAACTAATGAATGAGCAAACTGAACTTAAAGTAAAATTAGCACAAGCAGAAGAACAAATACTTGAATTCATGATGGCATTAGAAGAATTAGAGGCTTCTGCTGACTAATCCATTATTTTAAATAAGAACTGCCTTTTCGAGGGCAGTTTTTTATCTTCTAGATAAAGATCATGCGCAAGATTAAAGCTGATTTAGAAATAAACACCTTAAAGACCTCAACTCAGCTTTTACTCTATTGATCCATAGATAAAACTGGTTTTCATATTTCCACCGGCTTAATTAAAAAATAAAAACTATAAGTTATTAAAAAATAGTAATATTTTTAACACATAACTTTTAGTTATGATTAAATAACCCCCACCGTGGAACACATTAACTTAATTTAAACAATACTTAATTCTTCGAATAAAGGAATAATAATCAACATTAAAGCATTAAATTATTTACTGCGTACAAATACTTATCCACATATGTAGCAAAACTACTTTTCGAATTTAAATCACAAAAACTATTTTTTAAGAAAAATATTGTGGATAAATGACTTTTGACACATAATTTTTACACTAATCTGCATTAAAATAAATTTTAAGCGCTTATTTTTTGTAAATTATTCTATCATTGCATGAAATACTAGGCTCGCGAAAAAAGTTATCCACAAAAAATCATAATAATTTTAGTTTATTTTTTATCCAGTTTAAGTGAATTCAGACGAGCTAAATACTTTAAATAGCAATATGCTGTACCATATTAGCCATCATCACCACTAAAAACTTGATTCATACTGAGCTTTAAATTGATATTTCAAGATTTTTATTCTTAATTTTATTCGATTCTACTTGCGAAAATTTAAATAGAAATTGGCCGTTATTTTCTAATTGGATGGATATATTTAAGCCTTTGAGGTTAAATCTTTACATTGATTTTGTTATTTTTAGCAGACTCTTTGTATTCATACGCTCAACCATAACCTAAGCTTATTTTTAATAAAGTTAAATATATAATTATCTTAGATAACTGCAATTTGAGTCAATCGAATCCATTAAATCACCTTTAAGCATGAATATACTGAATATTTGTTACTACATTCACTCTCCTAATTAAACTCATCAAAATATTAACATAACTCAATTGTACTGCGTTCCATGATTATATTCTCTTGCCTTAATGCATTATTATTTTAAAATACTGAAAACCAAAAATTTTAATTCAAATAGTAATGCATTAAAAATCAATTAAATAGACATAACTTTAATCTATTTTAACTCTCTGATTTACTTTGCAAAATCTAAGTTCTACAATTTTCCAGTCTTCTTTAAAGACCCATAATTCTTGAATGATGGTTGCTTCATTTTCTAAGGAAATCGTAATCTTACATTCAGTCAAATCATGATCAAACTCAAATTCTTCACTTAATACATTCGGTTTTTGCGGTTTCCAAACACCATTTTTGACTGCATGTGCAATTTTTTCATAGCGCATTAAACTGCTTTCACTAATCCCTTCTTTTTCATTAATTACTTTAAAACTCTGATCTTCATGTGCTGCTAAAACATCATAATTTCCAGTAAAAAAAGCATTTACCCAACTATCACGTGTTTGTTCTAATTGCCTATCCATAATTATAGCCTCTTGTTTTATATAAAATTAGAGAATTAATCTAATCTTGGCACAGTAATAAGTCAGTTTTATAAAATAATTGAAAATATACAAAGAACATATCATTTTAGATAAAATTTTACCGAATAAAAAAGCACCTCAAAAGGTGCTTTTTTATATTTTGAAATTAATTAAGCATCAATATCGGCATTGAGTGCATTTTCTTCAATAAAGGCACGACGTGGTTCTACATCATCGCCCATTAAGCAAGAGAACATACGATCTGCTTCAATGGCATCATTAATCGTCACTTGTAACATATTACGGTTTTCAGGATCCATGGTAGTTTCCCAAAGCTGTTCCGCATTCATCTCACCCAGACCCTTGTAGCGCTGAATCATCATGCCACGACGCGAGTCAGATAAAATATGTTGCCACACTTGATGGAAAGTTGTGACGTTAATTTTACGCTCACCTTTCTGTAAATACGCACCATCTTCAAGTAAAGTAAACCAACTCTTAGAGTTTTGTAGTAAGCGCTTATATTCACCTGAAGCCAACAAACCAGAATCAAGCAGATAATGATGCGGTAAGTTATGCACATAGACCGTCACACGCGGCCAATAATGCGTCACTTTCTCGCCATCTGCATGCTCTTTCTCAAATGCTTCTAAAGTAATCTCAGGACGTAAACTTGGCTGATATGCCTCAATTGCAGCACGCAATTGTTCAGACCACTGTTGCACATATGCTTGATCATGGTTTTGATCAAGCTTAAATGCTTCTAGACCCAATAAAGCATCAAGTAAACTTGCAGGATAACGAAGCGTTAAACGATTCAAGCTTTTTTGTGACGTTTGATAATCTGCAATCACACGCGCCAAAGCCTCACCACGAATGGCCGGTGCATCTGCGCTGATATGTAGATTTAGTTCATCAATGGCATTCGAAATTAAGTAGGTTTCCAAAGCATCATTATCTTTCAGATATTGCTCTTGCTTACCTTTCTTCAATTTATACAATGGTGGTTGTGCAATATAAATATAACCGCGCTCTACCAATTCAGGCATTTGACGGAAGAAGAAGGTTAATAATAAAGTACGGATATGTGAACCATCTACGTCAGCATCGGTCATGATGATGATTTTATGGTAACGTAATTTATCAGGGTTGTATTCTTCACGACCAATACCACAACCGAGTGCAGTAATTAGCGTACCTACTTCTTGCGAAGAAATCATCTTGTCAAAACGCGCACGTTCCACGTTTAGGATTTTACCTTTCAGTGGTAAAATCGCTTGCATCTTACGGTTACGTCCCTGCTTTGCAGAACCACCCGCAGAGTCACCTTCGACCAAATAAAGCTCAGAAAGTGCTGGATCTTTTTCTTGGCAATCCGCCAGTTTCCCTGGCAGACCCGCGATATCTAACACACTTTTACGACGGGTTAATTCACGCGCTTTTCGTGCAGCATCACGCGCACGGGCTGCGTCAATAATTTTACCCGCAATCGATTTTGCAGCTTGTGGATTTTCTAATAAATATTCAGAGAACGACTTATTCATTGCCTGCTCTACAGCAGTTTTTACTTCACTCGATACCAATTTTTCTTTGGTTTGCGAAGAAAATTTTGGATCAGGTACTTTCACTGACACAATCGCAGTTAAGCCTTCACGAGCATCATCACCCGTCACAGCAACTTTCTCTTTCTTGAGAATATTTTCGCTATCGAGATATTGATTTAAACCACGAGTTAATGCTGCACGGAAACCTGCTAAATGCGTACCACCATCTTTTTGTGGAATATTATTGGTAAAGCAGCGTACATTTTCCTGATAACTATCATTCCATTGCAATGCAACTTCTACCGTAATACCCGTTTCAGTAGATTCAGTGGTGAAGTGGAAGATATCATTCAGGTGAGTTTTGCCTTGGTTAATATATTTAACAAACTCAGCCAATCCACCTTCATAATCAAAGATGTGTTCAGCATCGATACGCTCATCACGAAGTACAATGCGAACACCCGCGTTTAAGAATGAAAGCTCACGTAAACGACGCGCTAAAATATCCACATTGAAAATTGTTTGAGAGAATGTTAATTCACTTGGGTAGAAACGCACCGTCGTACCCGATTCAGTGGTCTCACCAATTTCACGTAATTTATAGACTGGATCGCCATGGCAATATTCTTGTTCAAAAACTTTACCAGCACGACGAATGTTTAATAGTAATTTACTTGATAAAGCATTGACTACTGAAACACCAACACCATGCAAACCACCTGAAACTTTATAACTATTGTCATCAAATTTACCACCTGCATGTAGAATCGTTAAGATTACTTCTGCTGCAGATACACCTTCCTCAGGATGAATATCAGTAGGAATACCACGACCATTATCAGAAACACTAACTGACTCATCCTCATGAATGGTCACAATAATTTCATCACAGTGTCCCGCTAATGCTTCATCAATCGCATTATCGACCACTTCAAACACCATATGGTGTAAACCTGAACCATCGTCAGTATCACCAATATACATGCCTGGGCGTTTACGAACCGCATCTAGACCACGTAATACTTTGATACTAGAGGAGTCATAAGCTTTTTCAATAATTGGTTCTACTTGAGAAGCTGCTTGATCTTCTGAACTCATGGTTTCTCCCTAGTGAAAAATAGCTCTATCCAAAGATGGCTAAAATCTAAAATCATGGCACAACAACTTGAACTTGACCGTGATCGACATTAAATAATTGGTAGGAAATAGACAAATCATGTAAATGTTTTTTTACTGATTCATGGTCTAAAGTAGTCATAAAAACTTGACTACCAAGTTGGCTTAATTGCGCAATTAAACGGCGCTGTGCAGTTAAATCTAATTCTGCTGTCACATCATCTAATAGTACCACAGTTTCCCTATTACAAGCATGTAACATGGCAATTTGTGATAGCTTTAGCGCCATAATCAATAATTTTTTTTGCCCTCTTGAAAGTACCACATCGGCATCTCCCAGAGGGGTTTTAAAGCGTAAATCTGCTCGATGTGGACCATACTCGGTATAGCGTCTATCTAAATCTTTTTGATGATAATTAATCAGATCATTGGCTAAACCACACTCAACATGAAATCCTGCACTATATTCCAATTCAATACTTAAATCGGGTAACAGCTGGGCTAAATCATTCTGCAAATAGATTTTCCATTGCTCAACAATTTCAACGCGTTGTGAATGTAAAATTTCACCATAATCGCTGAGCATTTTGTTCCACGGTTCTAAATCTAACAGGCTTAAGTTGCGTTGCGATTTAAGCAAACTATTGCGTTGTTTTAACGCACGCGAATAATACTGCCAAGCATGGTAAAACTCAGGTTCCACGTGAAACATCAGCCAATCTAAAAGTTGCCTACGTGGCTTAGCACCATGATCAATAATATCGGTACTAAGTGGATCAATCAGCTGTAATGGTAAAAGTTTGGCAAGTTGTCCTTGCGTGGCAACAGTGTCGCCATTAACTTTTATTAGCTGCTCACCCGATGACAGTTTCTGCATACCAATTTTTTCAGTGAGCGATTGTGCAAATACAATCGCATCTGTAGTTTCATTTTGAATGTAGTTTTTAGGTATATGCGTACGGAAAGAACGACCCGTCGCCAACAAATGAATAGCTTCTAAAATTGATGTTTTACCTGAACCATTTTGTCCATAAAAAATATTAAACGGTTGCAAGCCATGCAGTGCAACCGTTTTTAAATTTCGAACACGTTGGATATTTAAACGCGTAATATGCATAGTTAATCTAAATAAATAATCAATTAAACACGCATTGGCATTACGACATAGATTTGATCCTGCTGTGTTGGATCTTGAACCAATACGGATTGATTTGCTTCCGTCATCGTCATAGCAACGTCATCACCATCTAAAACACTTAATACCTCTAGAAGATACTGCGCATTAAATGACATTTCCATTGGAGTATTTGCATACTGAATAGCTAAATCCTCAATCGCTTCATCTTGCTCAGGATTATTGGCACGAAGCTGTAAAGAATCAGCATTAAAATTTAAGAATACGCCACGTAACTTTTCATTACTTAAAATTGCTACACGCTGCAATGATTGTTTAAACACATCATGCGCAATAGTCACCACCTTATCACCACCACGTGGAATTACACGACGATAATCAGGGAACTTACCATCAATCAACTTTGTGGTAAAACGTACAGTAATATCACCTTGTTCCTTATCGCGACTTGGGGTTTGAATTGTGACATTTAAAAGCTCACGACCAATCAATAAAGTTAATTGCTCATCATCGATACTTAATAAACGCTGTAATTCAGCCACGGCTTTACGCGGAACAATCGCTTGAATAGCTTGTGTTGCGGATGAAGAAGCCTTCGTTTCACACAAAGCTAAACGATGCCCATCCGTTGTCACTGCACGTAAGCGATTATCATCAATTTCTAACAAAGTACCAGTTAAGTAAAAACGTACATCTTGTACAGCCATAGCAAATGCTGTTTTTTCAAATAAACGTTTTAATTCACGTTCAGTCACCTGAACTTGAGTACCTTGACTATTTTCAGTAGTTAGTAATGGATAATCCTCAGCAGGTAAGGTCCCTAAAACAAAACGGCTATTACCTGACTTTAAGATACAACGCTGATCTTCCGTAATTTGTAGATCAATCAGCGCAGCCGTAGGTAAAGACTTACAAATATCCATCAATTTACGTGCGGGAACAGTCGTCTCCCCCGCTTGAATACATGCACCGTCATTTAAGGTTGTACTAGCCACCAACTCAACTTCTAAATCAGAACCTGTAATGGTTAAAGCTTGATTTGTCGCTTGAATTTTTACGTTTGAAAGGATGTTCAAAGTGTGGCGACGTTCAACTGCTCCAACCACATGGGATAAAACATTGACTAAGCTCTCTTTAGCGATTTTCAAACGCACGATGGATTCCTCTAAAACTAGGTAATGGGAGACGGGTAAATTTATTTTTTAGCTGTGTACTATGCGGCAGATTATGCCGCATTGCAAGAACAGAATTTGATCAAAAACTAGCTTTGTAGTAAGCGTAATAAGTTCTTATAATCTTCATTAAAGATTGGATCTTCGCCACGTAAACTTTGCACTTTTTCACAAGCATGCATCACCGTACTATGATCACGACCACCGAAGGCCATACCAATTTCAGGGAAACTATCTCCCGTTAATTCACGGGCCAAACCCATGGCCAATTGGCGTGGACGTGCATAAATTCGTGTCCGTTTTGGACCGACTAATTCTTTCAAAGGAATACGGAAATATTCACTCACCACACGCTGAATGTTTTCAGTACTGATGGTTCGTGCACGAATCGCTAAAACATCTTTAAGCGATTCCCGAACCACTTCTAAATCGATTGAAGTACCTTTAAAACGTGAAATAGCGACCACTTTATTCAATGCACCCTCAAGCTCACGAACATTGGCAACCACTTGTTGTGCAATAAATAAAGCACAGTTACGTGGCAAATCAATACCACTACTTTCTGCTTTTTTCAGTAAAATTTCGATTCGCGTTTCAATGTCCGGTGGTTCAACACCGACTGACAATCCCCAAGAAAAACGCGATACTAAACGCGGATCAAGCTCAGTTAATTCTTTAGGATAACGATCAGAAGTTAAAATAATCTGTTTAGATTCATCAAGTAATGCATTAAAAGTATAGAAAAACTCAACCAAACTTGCTTCTTTTCCAGCCAAAAGATGAATATCATCGACCAACAGTAAATCCAAAGAACGGCAATTTTTCTTAAATTCTTCAACTTTACCTTTTTGTAATGAACTTACAAAATCTTGGACAAAACTTTCAGCAGTCATGTACATCACACGTGCATTTGGTTTTGCTTGTAACAATGCATTGCCTACTGCTTGCATCAAATGAGTTTTACCTAAACCTGTCGGTCCATATAAAAACAATGGATTATGTTGAGACTCACCCAGTTGGGTTAAAACTTTTCGACAAGTTTCTGCTGCCATTTGGTTCGAACGGCCTTCAACAAATAAAGCAAAATTAAATAATGGATTGAGCAATCGTTTTTTAGAATTTTTAGGCGATACTGTTTCGTGTTCTTTGTCTTTTTTTGGTTTAGCAATAGTGATTTGAGATGATGAGGATTCTAACGCAGCAGCGGTCGTTGCAGGTTGCTCAGCTGCAGATAAAATTGCACCAGGTCGTGAATCAACTGTAATTTCAACTTTACGAACACGCCCTTCAGACAATTGTTCTGCCAAAATAGAAATTAATTCCAAATGATGCTCTTGAATGTAGCGTGTCCAATATGGATTAGGCGCATAAAGTCGTAATGTCTCTCCAACTTCTTCTGCAACCAAAGGACGAATCCACATTGCATAGACATTATCAGAGAGCTCTTGTCGCAAGCGAGTTAAGCAGTCCGTCCAAAGCATGTGAAACCCCTTATTCAATTCCGTTTTAAATTTAAAAACAATAACCACCCAATATAGGGGGTCGCCATTCTAACCAAGTTATCCACATCTGTCATGACTAATTCAGCTAAATTAGTTCAAAAAATAAAATTACTTTTTAAAATTTAAATTCAAAGCCTTTGTGGATAACCCTAACAGGAGCCTGTGGATAAATTCCAACACAAACTTATCCACAATCCATCAAGGTGATTAAACCACACTTACCCACAAATTAAACCACTGTAAAATAAGTTAAAAAATGTGTTATCAACAGAAAAACAAGACCCTAATAATAATAAATATAAATTTTAAATTTGAATTTATTTATAAGGAGGAAGCTCATCTGTGGATAACCAGCAGGTTTTGAATTTAAATTTAAAACACAATCCAAATTCAAAAGCATACTTGTTTTTATGGATAACTTTGTTGATATGGTTGTGAGTAACTTATATTAACATTATAAAATAAAGAGTTAGCATGTGAATATATATATTTATAGATTTTTGCACATTAATTATTGGATTTCATATTTTTGGCTAAAATTGGAACTTATATGTAACTAAAACCAGTTATACATTGACAGAACAAACAATGCGCAATAAAATCGCGAACCTTTATACAAAGATCATTTTTGGAGTTTCGATATGAAACGTACTTTCCAACCTTCTGAATTAAAGCGTAAGCGTGTTCATGGTTTTCGCGCTCGTATGGCAACTAAAGCTGGTCGTCAAGTTTTAGCTCGTCGTCGTGCAAAAGGTCGTCATAGCTTAACTGTATAAGTAGAGCTCATGACCGACTTGGGTGTTATGCCACTTTATAGTTTCAGTCCAGAGGTGAGACTCCGCTGTGCTGCAGACTACAAAGGTGTGTTTGATGATGCGCTTTTTAAAGTGCATCAACCCCACTTTTTATTTCTTGCAAAATTTACCGAACAACCGAAAAGTCGTTTGGGTTTAGTCGTTGCTAAGAAAAAAGTGCGCCGTGCGCATGAAAGAAATCGAATAAAACGGATTGCACGTGAAAGCTTTCGCTTACATCAACAACAAATTGAATTATTAGATATTGTAGTGATGCCTAAAATAGGTGCAGATGCAGTTTCTAATGCTGAGTTACATCAGCAGTTACAATTTGCGTGGCAAAAATTGCAACGCCTTGTTAAAAAGCACCATAAAACAGTTACTTCTTCCTCTCAAAATTAGAGATAACCAATGGTTCGTTTACTGCATTGGTTAATTCGTTTTTATCAAATTGCGATTAGTCCTTTAATTGGTCCTCGTTGTCGTTATATTCCAACTTGTTCTCAATATTCATTGGAAGCAATTCATGCTTATGGCGCATTTAAAGGTGGTTGGTTAGCAACTAAGCGATTATGTCGTTGTCATCCTTGGGGTGGACATGGTTATGATCCTGTACCTAAGAAAGCAATTCGTTTTATTTCATTTCAGCAAATAGATTCTCAAACGCTTCATGTTGTTGTACCCTTGCGTGAACGTTTTATGAACCAAAATCACTCTAACCATTTGGGGTAATTGTTATGCAACAATGGGCCAGGTTTGCAATTCTCGGGGCCATGTTTGTCACTGCCTATTTATTAATTTTAGCTTGGCAAAAAGACTACGGTCACTCCAGTAATGCTGTGCAGCAACCAGCGGCAGTCGTTTCGCAAAATACCTCACAAGCACATATTGCTTCTGATCCTGCTAAGGCAGATGTTGCAGCTCAAACGGCGAATACTGTTGCTCAACAAAAATTGATTACTGTTAAGACAGATCTTTACAATATTTCTATTAATCCCAAAGGTGGTGATATAGAACGTGTTGAATTACTGAATCATGATCAAAGCAAAGATAGTGATCAATCTTTTGTGATGCTCGAAAATGATTCGACACGTAAATATATCGCGCAGACTGGTTTTAAAGGTTTAAATGGTACGGATAATAATCCGAATGCTCGACCTTTATATGAAGTAGAAAAAACGGTATATAATTTAACTGATGCTAAATTAGTTAAGAATAAAGACGGTCAAGAAGAGAAAATCATTTCAGTACCATTAGTATATAAAACTAATGATAATGTTGAAGTGATTAAAACGTTTACCTTTAAACAAGGTGCGTATCCAATTTCTGTCAATCATCAAGTGATTAACCGTAGTCCACAACTATGGCAAGGTCAGTTGTATGGCAATATTGTTCGCGATAATTCAGAGGATCCTGGTAAGTCTGATCAAGGTATTTTCACTTTAGGCACTTATTTAGGTGGTGCTTGGGGTACGCCTGAAGAGCCTTACAATAAATTAAAATTTGCGAATTTTAGTGATGAAAAATTGCATAAAGAAGCTCAAGGTGGTTGGGTTGCAATTGTTCAGCATTATTTTGTAAGCGCTTGGATTCCTGGAGACTTTAATGGTCAACCATTTAAAGCGACTCTTGAATCGAATAAAGATAATAATTTAAATGTGATTGGTTTCACTTCTCCTGCGATTAATGTACCCGCAGGTACTTCAATGGCGATTGATGCAACTTTCTATTCAGGTCCAAAAGTTCAGTCTGAATTGAAAGATTTGGCTGTAGGTTTAAACCAAACTGTTGATTATGGTTGGTTATGGCCGATTGCTAAATTATTGTTTATGGGCTTACAGTTTTTCCATAACATTGTAGGTAACTGGGGCTGGTCAATTATTTTATTGACTATTTTAGTGAAACTGATTCTTTGGCCATTGTCGTCTAAGAGCTATCGCTCTATGGCAAAAATGCGTGTGATTGCACCTGAAATGCAACGCATGAAAGAAGAATTCGGTGAAGACCGCATGCGTTTCTCTCAAGAAATGATGGCACTTTATAAACGTGAACAAGTTAATCCGCTTTCAGGTTGTTTACCATTATTGATTCAAATGCCAATTTTCTTAGCATTGTATTGGGTATTGATGGAATCTGTAGAACTTCGTCATGCACCATGGATGCTTTGGATTCAAGATTTGTCTGCAATGGATCCGTGGTTTATTTTGCCGTTGATCATGGGTTTAACCATGTTTATTCAGCAATCGTTGAATCCGCAACCTGCTGATCCAATGCAAGCCAAAGTGTTCAAAATTATGCCAATTATGTTTACAGTATTTATGCTGTTCTTCCCTGCTGGCTTAGTTTTATACTGGATTGTGAACAACTCAATCACGATTTTGCAACAAAGCTTTATTAACAAAAGTGTTGAAAAAGCGCGTTTGAAGAAAGATGTAACTTCGGCTGATTAGTCTTAACTGAATAGCTGAATAAATCCGCTTAAGATGGTAATCTTAGGCGGATTTTTTATTGTTTTGAAATAGAGAAATTTGAATGACCAGTTTAGCGACTCAAACCACGATTGCTGCAATTGCGACTCCACCTGGTCGTGGGGGTGTGGGCGTGATTCGTCTATCTGGACCTAAGGCTTATGCAATTGCTGAGGCTTTAACACAAAAAACTTTACCCAAAGCGCGCTTTGCAGGTTTTCGTCAATTTTATGATGAGCATAGCGAAGTCATGGATGAAGGTTTAGCGATTTGCTTTCCGAATCCGCACTCCTTTACTGGTGAGGATGTCGTGGAGTTGCAAGGGCATGGTGGGCCTGTGATTCAAAATGCATTGTTAGGGCGCTTATTGGAACTTGGGGCAATTGCGGCAAAAGCAGGTGAGTTTTCCATGCGTGCCTTTGAAAATGGCAAAATGGATTTAGTTCAAGCAGAAGCCATTGCTGATTTGATTGATGCAACTTCTCAAGCGGCTGCACGTTCTGCTGTACGTTCATTGCAAGGTGCTTTCTCAACGCGGGTAAATACCGTTTTAGAAAAATTGATTCATCTACGTTTACATGTTGAAGCTGCGATTGATTTTCCAGAAGAAGAAATCGATTTTTTAGCGGATGGAAAAATTCTAGCATTACTTGAAGATGTACAATCTTCGGTGACTTCAGTTCAGCAATCTGCTCGTCAAGGGCAGTTATTGCGTGAAGGCTTACAGGTGGTAATTGCAGGTAAACCCAATGCAGGTAAGTCTAGCTTATTGAATGCTTTAGCTGGGGTTGATCGTGCCATTGTGACTGATATTGCAGGTACAACTCGTGATGTTTTACATGAAAAAATAACCTTAAATGGCTTGCCGATCACTTTAACAGATACTGCTGGTTTGCGTGAAACTGGTGATATTGTCGAGAAAGAAGGGATTCGTCGTGCAATTCAAGAAATTGAACAAGCTGACTTGTTGCTCTTGGTCTATGATTTAAGCCAAGGGGAAGATCCACTCGAACTTGCTAAAAATTATTTTGCTGAACATCTTGAGCCAAAACGTTTAATGTTAATTGGAAATAAATGTGATTTAACCGATCAAAAGCCTCAGTTAACTGATTTTCAGGGCTTACGCCATATTACTGTTTCAGCGAAGCAAGAAATGGGTGTGCAAGTGCTTATAGACGCTGTAACAGTACATGCGGGTTTCCAGCCTGAAGAAGATACCTTTATTGCACGAACTCGTCATCTAGATGCAATGAAGCGCACGCAGCAGTATCTGGCGGAAGCACATGAACAGCTGACTGTTTATCATGCTGGTGAGTTGGTTGCTGAGTCGTTACGTCTAGCGCAAAATGCTTTAGCTGAAATTACCGGTGACTTTAGTGCGGATGATTTATTGGGTGAGATTTTTGGTTCGTTTTGTATTGGAAAGTAATTTCAAATTTAGCCATTTTTTTAATAAATTTTAAAGCTAATTAAACAGCATTAAGTGATAATAACTTAGTGCTTTTTTATTGTACTTATATAGATTTAAGACTATTTATACCATATAACAATCAGCAATATTTTAAAATAATCAGTAATAAACCCGTCAAAATTTTATCTAAGTTGTTCTTGTTTTAAGAGTTTTTATAAATAATCTAGAAAGACAGACAAAAGTCATTAATTAAAGTAAATACCTTTATAATATTGGCCATCATGACTCGAGTCAGTCGTTAGGCATAATCACTGAACTCATGGCTCTAGTCACTTTTTTAAGTCAATTCCTTATCCGTGATTCGGCTTATGTTTCAATATTTGGAATCTTATGTGTCCGTGGTGATACATAGGACTAGTTAGGTGCCAGCATGGAAATCAAGGTCAATTATCTCGACAACCTTCGACTTGAAGCCAAGTTCGATGACTTTACGGTAATCGCCGATCAACCAATCCGCTATAAGGGCGATGGTTCGGCACCGGGGCCGTTCGACTATTTTTTAGCTTCCTCTGCGTTATGTGCGGCTTACTTTGTGAAGGTATATTGCCAAAGTCGCGATATTCCCACTGATAACATTCGACTGTCTCAGAATAATATTGTTGATCCAGAAAATCGCTATAAGCAAATTTTTAAGATTCAGGTCGAGTTACCAGCTGACATTTCCGACAAAGATCGCCAAGGTATTTTACGTTCGATTGAACGTTGTACCGTAAAGAAAGTGGTACAAACTGGACCAGAGTTTGTGATTGAACATGTTGAAAGCATTGATGCTGATGCACAGGCATTGTTAATGCCGAGTTTGGCTTCAGAACATAGCACTTATATTGTGGGTAAAGATCTGCCTTTAGAAGAAACCATTGCCAATATGTCTAGTATTTTGGCTGGTTTGGGGATGAAGATTGAAATTGCTTCATGGCGTAACATTGTGCCAAATGTATGGTCATTGCATATTCGTGATGCGCAAGCGCCGATGTGTTTTACCAACGGTAAAGGCTCGACCAAAGAAAGCGCATTGGCTTCGGCATTAGGTGAATTCATTGAGCGTTTAAACTGTAATTTCTTCTATAACGATCAGTTTTGGGGTGAAGAAATCGCCAATGCTGAGTTTGTACATTACCCTGAAGAAAAATGGTTTAAGCCAGGTCCAAAGGGTGAACTACCAAAAGAAATTTTGGATGAATATTGCCTTGAGATTTACGATCCTGAAAATGAGCTGCTCGGTACGCATTTGTACGATACCAATTCAGGAAATACTGCACGCGGTATTTGCTCATTGCCATTTGTGCGTCACTCTGATGGTGAGGTGGTATATTTTCCATCGAATTTAATCGAAAACTTGTATTTAAGTAACGGTATGAGTGCGGGTAATACCTTGGCCGAAGCTCAAGTACAGTGTTTATCTGAAATTTTTGAACGTGCGGTAAAGCGTGAAATTTTAGAAGGTGAAATGACACTGCCAGATGTACCACAAGAGATATTGGCGAAATATCCAAGCATTGTGGAAGGTATTAAAGGTTTAGAAGAACAAGGCTTCCCTGTCTTGGTTAAAGATGCCTCATTGGGTGGAAAGTATCCAGTGATGTGTGTGACTTTAATGAATCCGCGAACGGGTGGTGTATTTGCATCTTTTGGCGCACATCCAAAATTGGAAGTGGCATTAGAGCGTAGCTTGACGGAATTACTGCAAGGTCGTAGTTTTGAAGGCTTGAATGATTTACCTCAGCCAACCTTTAGCAGTAATGCAGTCACTGAGCCGAATAACTTTGTTGAACACTTTATTGATTCTAGCGGTGTAGTGTCATGGCATTTCTTTAGTGCGAAAGCAGATCATGAATTTGTCGAGTGGGATTTTACTGGCCAAGGTAAAGATGCCAATTCTGAAGAAGCTGCAACGATGTTCGGCATTCTCGAAGATATGGGTAAAGAAGTTTACATGGCGGTGTATGAGCATTTAGGTGCAACGGCTTGTCGTATTTTAGTGCCCGATTATTCAGAAATTTATCTAGTTGAAGATTTAATCGAGGATAATACCAACAAAGCATTGTTGTTCCGTGAAGATATTTTGAACTTACATCGCTTGGATGATGAAAGCCTTGAAGCATTACTTGAACGTCTAGAAGACTGTGAATCAGACGATTATACCGAGATCAAAACGTTGATTGGTATTGAGTTTGATGACAATACAGCTTGGGGACAGCTCACGGTTTTAGAGTTAAAACTGCTGATTTATCTTGCCTTACAGCAATTTGAAGAAGCTAAAGATTTGGTGGAAGCCTTTTTACAATATAACACCAATACGGTTGAGCGCGGATTGTTCTATCAGTGTCTGAATGTCATACTTGAGGTAATGTTAGATGATGAGCTCGAGCTAGATGATTATGTCATTAATTTCCGTCGTATGTTTGGCAATGAGCGCATGGATACTGTGTTAGGTGTAGTGGATGGCAGTGTACGCTTCTATGGTCTAACACCAACAAGTATGAAACTTGAAGGTCTTGATCGTCATTTACGTCTTGTCGATAGCTACAAAAAATTGCATGCAGCACGTGCTAAAGTGGTAGCTCAATCTCGTTAATATAATTTGTTATGGCTAGAAGCAACTATCAATAGGATTGGGGTGCTCTTAGCCATAGGCTGTCAATGCATCTAAATCAAATGCTACCATTTTTTATCCTCGGATAATCTCAATCATAAATAAGCCTAATAGACTTAAATATTAGGTTTATTTTTTGCATCGTTGATATGCATATAAAATAGCATGTATCTTATTTAAAATATTGATTTTAAATTAATAAATTATTTATATGATAGTCTATACTGGAAAATGATTATTTTTATTAAAATTTATAGATTTTAAAAGCTAACAATTGTTGGCTTTTTTTATAAAGGGTTGTAATTGAGTAACTTCATTTTACTTCACGCTCTAAATTGTCTATTGTCAGATCAATTTCATAAAAAAAGTGAGCAATGTATAATGAAAAAATCACCTCTGATCCTTTCTAGTATTTTACTGGCTGTGACTGCGAATGTTTGGGCTGGTCATGATGACGATCAAAGAATCATGGCTGCTGCTGCCAAACATCCAGTGACGGTAGCACAAGCAAAAAAATTAGGGGATGAAACGGCTGTTAGTGTTACAGGAACGATTGTTCGTCAAGTTAAACATGAACATTATGAGCTTAAAGATGCATCAGGCACAATTGTGGTTGATATTGATGAAAAGTTAGCGACTGCTGCACAGCTAAAAGCGGGTACCAAAGTTAAAATCTTAGGTGAAGTTGATACGCATAAACATCGACCAACGGATATTGATGCTGTGAAAGTTGAATTTATAAAGTAATAGATTAAATAAAAAAGGTAGCTGAAAATAGCTGCCTTTTTTATTTTTTATAGGGTTTTAAGTTTGAGATGACTCAATAATAGATAAATACACAGCAAGCCCATACCTAAACAGAAACTGAGTACACCCACCATTAGTCCAAAATGATCCGATAAATAACCCACCGCAATAATTGGAGCAATCGTTCCTAAATAAGCGAGAAATAAATAAGTCGAGACGACAGCTGCTCGATTCTCCACTTTAGTCATATGATGCACTAATGCAAATGCACCCAACAAGCTTAAACCATGTCCAATTCCGACCAATATGACACTTATAAAAAATAACCAGCTCCAGTGCATGAGCATACAAATGCTCAATATGACGTAACTTAAGATCAGCATAAATAAACCGGTATTCAAGGTTTTATGCATAGGCATTGATTTCGCAATAAATTGAATGAAAGCTGAAACCATTAGAATACTGGCAATAGTGAAACCACTGACTATTGGACCATGCCAAGGAATTACATCTTGAATAAATGAGGGTGCAAGTGAGGCAAATAAACTGAATGAGCCAAAGGCACAAAAGGCGGTAAAACTTGCAATATAAAACAGTTTTTTATATTGGAGTTCTGGTAATTCTAAATGTGGCGCCATTGAAAATTTTTGTTTTTCAAAATGAGCTACTTTAATCTTGAATAAACTGATTAAGCTAAGTACGGCACCAAAGATTACAGGTAAATATGGCGTGACTAAAGGCGAGTCTGAAAATTGAGCAATACTACCACCAATCAATGGCCCAAAACCAAAGCCAAGGACAGTGATAATAGAACTTAGTTGTGCAGCATGCTGTTTGTGTGAATCTGGAATGGTATAGATTAAGCCGAGCATTGCCGAAGTACTGATTAAGCCAGATGCAATTCCAATAATAAATCGGCCCACTCCTAATATATAAGTATTAGTAGCAAAAACGGAAAAAATTAAACCGATAACAGCAACGAATAATCCAATTTGTAAGGTACGAATAAAACCAATGCTATTACTGCTACGCCCTAAAAATAGTAAGGTAGTCATGCATCCGAACATATAGGCCACGAATATATAGGTAATATGGCTTGGAAGAAGATGCCAAAGTTGCTGGTAAATTGGATAAAGTGGACTGGCTAACGCCGTACCAATTGTACCAATACACAAGGCTAGGCTGACCAGAATAAATGGTCGCCATGATTGCTGAGTCATAAATAAAAACTTTGTCTGCAAATAAAAAATGCCAATCTGATGTATGTAAAGGATTGGCATGGAGGAAATGAGATACTGAGGTAGATTAAAACTTAATCAACGTGAGATCAACCTTATTCTGGTTTTATTACTGGATTAATCATCTATTCTCTAGTTTTGAACTTTCTGTTATTCGTTTAAAAAAAGAGTGCTGAGGTCATCTTGAAATTTGATCAGGCATTAAGTTATTACTTTTATAGTGTTCCACGTGAAACGCGTTAAATTTTGATGTTTTAAACAGATTTAAAACATTGCATTTTCTTTTTAAGTTTAGAATCTCTAGTTATAAAATTGCTATTAGAAAAAGAGTTTTCTATGTTGAAAAGAATGGTAGCTTTTACATTAGGTTTAGCAATGATGAGTGTCAGTTTTGCCAGTGTTGAAACTGTTAAGACTAAACTCATGCAGCAATATCCGAATGTCAAAGTGAATGATTTGAAAACCACTGAAATGCAAGGTTTGTATAGTGGCACTTTAGACAATCAAATTGTTTATGTAAATGAAGATGCACAACATATTTTTGTTGGTTCAATGATTCGTCTTAAGGATCAGCAGAATCTCACTAAAGATTTAGCTATTCAACAGCATCGTATCGACTTTAAAAAATTACCATTGAATGATGCGATTAAGACTGTAAGGGGGAATGGAAAGCGACAGCTGGCTATTTTTTCTGACCCAAATTGTCCATATTGCAAGACTCTTGAAGGCAATTTAGCTCAGCTGAATGATGTCACAATTTATACTTTTATGTATCCAATCAAAGCACAATCCATTTTACCCTCTAAGCAAGTTTGGTGTTCAGCAAACAAAGAATTTGCATGGAAAAAATTAATTCAAAATGGGATAAAACCTACTGCTGCTGCAAACTGTGAAACGCCTATTGAACGTAATTTAGAACTAGGTAAACGTTTAGGCTTACAGGGTACACCTGCAATTATTTTTTCAACGGGTTATACCATTATGGGTGCCTACCCTGCTGAAAAAATTGAGCAGATTTGGATAAATCTCGGTCTTTAAGAATTAAAAAAGCACCGTAATCCGGTGCTTTTTTAATTCATCTAATTTTAAGTACGTTTGGCAATGAAGTTATAAAGAAACAATACCACAATTGCACCAATGATCGATGCAATGAAGCCAGCAGATGCACCTTTAGGGTAGAGTCCAAGTAATTGTCCTCCATAGGTTGCCACTAATGAACCTATCATACCTAAGGCAACGGTGACGAGAAAGCCAGCTTTATCATCGCCAGGATGAATTGCACGCGCAATTAAACCTGCAAAAAAACCAATAATAATTGCACCAATGAATGCCATCATGAGAGTTCTCCTTTTTCTTATCTTTTCTAGTGTTAAAGAATTGAAAACATACTTTATCTTTGATTATTTTAATGAATCTTAAAAGTATAGGTTTGCTACAGTGTGTTGCCTTTTTGTTCCTATGTTGATGAAGCAACATACACCTCATAAAAAAGCGGCTTGCGCCGCTTAATTATTTTCATCCTTCAATATTAAAGACCAATTTCGCCAATAAAGGGAAGGTGGCGATATTTTTGATCGTAATCTAAGCCATAACCGACAATGAACTTATCTTCAACTTCAAAGCCAAGGAATTCAACATGGAGGTCAATTTCACGACGTGAAGGTTTACTAACTAAAGTACAGAGTTCAATTGAATTGGGTTGACGCGTTTCTAAAATTTCCAATACTTTGCTCAGAGTATTTCCAGAGTCAATAATATCTTCAACCACAAGCACATCTTTACCACGAATTTCACCGTCTAAATCTTTTAAGATTTTGACATCGCGAGATGATGATGTTCCACCGCCATAACTCGATACAGTCATAAAATCGAGTTCGTGTTCTTTGTGAATTGAGCGACATAAGTCTGCCATGAAAATTACTGAACCACGCAATAAACCGATCAGAACGAGTTCTTTGTCACTGTTGGCATAATGAGCATCAATTTTTTTTCCAAGTTCTTTGACTTTCGCTTGAATCTCTTCAGTTGAAATCATCACTTTCATTTGGATGGTCATGGAGATAAATACCTAAACAAAAAATAAAAAAAGGCGTTGACCTGCAACACCTGAAATATGTAGCAATTTTAAAACATATCACTTCAATATGCATCATTTTTGATAATTGAAAATGTAAATAGGTGGTTTTTAATGTGCATCACGTTTTAAAAGCAATGTGCACACAACCAAAACAGCCGTAATTAAAAGCACTTTCTTCTTTGTGCTTCGGGAACGATTGTTGGGTTCAGATTTTTTGCTCATACGCTTTTTCGCCAAAAATATAAGTGGCCTGAATATTCCGGTCATCACCCATCGTAAACAGTGCAAATAAAGCATCTTCGATATTTTTAGCACGTTGTTGGCGCAGTTGTTGTAATGCCGTTGCGTTTAGATTCAGCACGACAAAATCAGCTTCTTTACCGACATTAAAGTTACCCAAGTGATCTTCTAAATGTAGTGCTTTTGCGGCACCAATTGTTGCATGATAAAGTGATTCAAAAGCAGATAATTTATTGCCTTGTAATTGTTGAACTTTGTAGGCTTCATTGATGGTTTGCAGTTGGCAGAAGGAAGTGCCTGCCCCAATATCTGTACCTAAACCCACTTTCACCTGTTTTTTCCAAGTTTTTTCCAATGGAAATAAACCACTGCCAAGGAATAAATTTGAGGTTGGACAGAATGCAATTGCAGAGTTGGTATTATGCATACACTCCCATTCAGCCTCTTCTAAATGTACGCAATGTGCAAAAACAGAGCGTTCTCCTGTTAAGCCATAATGATGATAAACATCTAAATAGCCTTTTTGTTCAGGGAATAAATCTTTAACCCATGCAATTTCATTTTTGTTTTCACTTAAATGGGTGTGTACATATACATCAGGATATTCAGCTTTGAGCTGCCCTGCTCTTTCTAATTGTTCAGGTGTAGAGGTAGGCGCAAAACGCGGTGTAATGGCATATAAATTACGGCCTTTACCATGCCATTTTTCAATCAGAGCTTTGGAATCACGATATGCGCTTTCAGCGGTATCCGTTAGTTCTTCAGGTGCATGACGATCCATCATCACTTTACCTGCAATTAAACGCATTTGATGTTGTTCTGCGGCTTCAAATAAAGCATCGACAGATTCGGAGTGCACTGTGCAGAATACTAATGCTGTAGTGGTACCATTCTTAAGTAATTCATTTACAAAAAATTGGGCAATCTGATCTGCATAATGTTTATCTTTAAACTGCATTTCAGTTGGGAATGTATAAGTATTTAACCACTCTAAAAGCTGTTCACCATAAGCACCGACCATTTCTGTTTGTGGAAAATGAATGTGAGTATCGATAAATCCGGGAACAATCAGTTGTTCAGGATAATGATCGATTTGAACCGTATCACTCAGGTGCTTTTGGCCTTCATTCCATGGCCCAAACCATGTGATTTTACCGTGTTGCGTGATCAGCAAACCATCTTCCAAATAGCGAATCTGTTTGGCAATATCTGCTGCCTGTATAACAGTGCTTTGAATATCTAAAAAGCGACCACGGATAGCGCGCTGAGTTTGAGTCGGAGACATGGAAAACCTGCAAATTTTATTTTTCGATTGATTGTACCTGAAAGCACAGTTTTAGACTGTATTTGCTTTATTTAAACAGTTTTGCTGAGTTGTTAAATGGCTGTAATTGAGTTCAGTTGTATTGAGGCAGATTGTGCGATGAAAATTCATAAGGTCATGTTTTACCGCGACCTTAAGTTGTGATTTAAGTTGAATGAGTCTAACGCTTAGTACTTAAAAATGATGAATGAATAAGAGATTTAAGAATGTACCAAGCAAAAAAATTAAATGCAGATCTAGAGGTTATTATTCGAGGTCATACTGAATTGATGGATGTTTTACAATATCTGTTTGAAGTAGAACCACAGGCTTATGTCAGTGCTGGAGTCATTCGGAATTCAGTTTGGGCAAAATTGCATGGGCAAT
The DNA here is from genome assembly GCF_002135345.1 of Acinetobacter sp. ANC 4648. Lineage (GTDB taxonomy): Bacteria > Pseudomonadota > Gammaproteobacteria > Pseudomonadales > Moraxellaceae > Acinetobacter. Next base: position 39,184 of record NZ_NEGI01000011.1, read on the forward strand.
TATGGCCACTGGTACATACGGAGATTGATATTATTTTTCATGATCCTGAGGATTTGAATCAAGCCCATGCTCAGTATTTAAGTCGACAGCTTTCACAAAAATTTCCAAAAATAGAATGGGACGTGACCAATCAAGCTTTTGTTCATGAATGGTATCGCTTAGAGAGTGGCGAGTGTATTGAACCATTGCATTCGATTATGGAAGCTTTGTCTTTATGGCCCGAAACCGCAACAGCCATAGCAGTTCGATTGCTTGAAAATGGTGATTTTGATGTGATTGCACCGTTTGGTTTAACTGATTTATTGGGTCTTCAATTACGTTGGAATAAAACTTTAGTCAGCTCCGAGGTTTTTATGCAGCGTGTAAGTGCTAAGAGATTTTTAGAGCGATGGCCTGATTTAAACCTGATCGATGTGTGATATTTTTAAATTAGTTTTATTCATTCTAAACTTATTTTTAAACATAAAAAAGCCTTCCGATTCGGAAGGCTTTTGCAATAATCAGTACTTAAGACTGTAATTCTTGCTTTTTGTTATAACGAATTGATAACCATGCGGTAATCGCTAAGGTCACGATAATGAAGCCAAGAGAAATCCAAATTGGCATATGGAACACATCAAGCATTAACATTTTGAAGCCAATGAATAAGAGAATAATACCGAGTCCATAGGGTAAGTAATGCATCTTCGACGCAGCCCCAGCCAGTAAAAAGAACATGGCACGTAAACCTAAAATCGCCATCAAATTTGCAGTCAATACAATAAAGGGATCACTGGTAACTGCAAAAATTGCAGGAATAGAATCCACTGCAAAAATGACGTCAGATGCTTCAACCAAGATTAAAACCAGAAATAACGGCGTTACCCAGAGCACACCATTTTGACGAACAAAAAACTTATCCCCTTCCATTTTTGGTGTAATACGCATGTGTTTACGTAGCCATTTTAAAATCGGCATATCTTCAATATTTGGATCTTCTTCATGCCCTTTTAAGAACTTAAAGCCGGTATAAACCAGAAATGCACCGAAAATATATAAGACCCAAGAGAACTCTTGTACGAACCATGCACCAATAAAAATAAAAATGGTTCTAAGTACAATTGCGCCAAGGACACCATAAAGCAGAATTTGACGCTGTAACGCAGGAGGAATAGCGAAGGCTGCAAAAATCATCAGCCATACAAAGACATTATCAATTGCGAGTGATTTTTCTAATAAATAACCTGCAAAATACTCCATGACCTTGGTATTTGCAATGGTGATACCAGCGGTTTGCTGTAGATACAGCCATAAGCCACCACCAAATAAAGCGGCCACTGAAACCCATGCCATACTCCAGTATGCTGCAGTTTTGAGTTTGACATCTTGACCTTGTTTTTGTTTAAAGCCTAAAAAGTCAATAAGTAGCATTACGGTCACTAAACCGAAGAATGCTAAATATAGCCATAGATTACCAATTGATTCCATAAAAATCTCCACATCTAGCAAGTGGATTCGGCATAAAAAAACCTTGACCAGTTGCCAGATGAATTAAAACATCTATCTCAACATGATCAAGGTCTTGCCTACATCATCTTATATTTTGATGATGCTCAGATACCGACTTTTTGCAAAGTGTAATGACGATATTCTGACACAGCATTGATTTAAATACGGATACTTAAATCACTGCTGTTTGGAGGAGGCTACTCCCCTTGTTCAAACGAATTTATTTAAAGAAATGTACTACATCTCTTAATATAGCCACAGGATTGCATATTTATTGCAATTGTGCAAATTTTGTATGCTGCTTATGACAATATAAAATCTTTGCGTTGTACTAAAAGTAATGCCAAAACTGTACCTAATACAGCCAGAATGCCACCGACTAGACCAATATGATTTAGCCCATAACTTACGCTGACGTAACTACCTAGAAGTGCACCACCACCAATACCGACATTATATAAACCAGAATAAATGGCCATGGCGACATCTGTTGCATCAGAAGCGAGATGGAGTGCTTTGGCTTGCATGGCGAGACTAAAGCAGATGATCGCCATGCCCCAAAATAAACTTAAGCTACTTAAACTGACAAAGCCTTGTGAAAATGGTAATAACAGCAACATTGAAATTGCTAATATTCCACTACTGCACGGAATCGCCAGTTTGGGATATTTTTGCCCAAACTTTCCAAACAGATAAGAGCCGATGAAACCTGCACCACCATAGATGAGTAATAAGGTTGTAGTTTGTGAGGAACTGAAATGAGCAATGGTTAAAGTAAAAGGCTCAATATAGCTATACGCTGTAAATTGTGCAGTGATAATAATGACAGTGAGTGCAAAGACGATCAACAAGCTGGGGCGTTTTAATAAAAGCTTTAAACTATTTAATGAGCCAGAGTTAATACTGGGTAATAAGGGTAATGTTTTGGCTAAGGTGATACAGACGATGGCAGCACAGATGGCAATGAGGGCAAAAGTATTGCGCCAGCCATAAATCTCACCAATCATGCGCCCCAATGGAATGCCTAAAACCATGGCCAAAGCCGTACCTGTAGCCAGTAAACCTAAAGCCTGAAATTCTTTGCCTTTGGGTGCAACACGAACGGCGAGTGACGCGGTAATTGCCCAAAATAGTGCATGTGAAAAAGCGATCCCAATCCGACTCGCCAATAAAACATTAAAGTTCCAAGCAAAATAAGACAGCATGTGACTGGCAATAAAGACCATAAATAAAGCTATCAGCAGAAAACGTCGTTCAATATTTTTGGTGAGAAGCATAATTGGCAGTGATACAGGGGCAACCACCCATGCATAGAGCGTAATCATGATCCCGACATCAGTCGCTTGCATGTTAAAACTCTTGCCAATATCACTGAGTAATGCCACGGGAATAAATTCCGTGGTATTAAAGATAAACGCTGCAAAAGCTAAAGTGATTACGCTGATCCATTGACGAGTGGGCTGTATAGAAATTTCGGAAGATTGAGATGACATAGTCAGTAATTTAAAAGAATACTCTTAAATTTTAAGTCTAAAGTTGCATGATGTTAAGTTTTAATCTGATGTCTGCATGACTGGAGTATCTAAAAGTTACAGTCATGATTTTTGAAATCTGAGAATGGGTTTGATACAGTACGAGTATATTTAAAAATTAAAAGAGATGAAAATGCAATTTCAACATATAGATAATAAGCAAAAAGGTGAATTTTTTTTAGATGATGCTCAAGGCCAGAGGATTGCTGAGATTAGCTATGTCTGGCGTGCAGATAATCACATTATTGCTGATCATACATGGGTGGATGATTCTTTACGTGGTCAAGGTGTTGCCCGTCAGTTATTAGATACTTTGGTTAGATTTGCACGTGAAAATAAGTTAAAAATTATACCGACCTGTTCGTATGTCGATGTCATGTTTAGACGTGAAAAAAGTTTTACAGATGTTGCAGCATAAAAAAAGCCTCTTAAAAGAGGCTTTTGAAGCGTTGAATTAGTGATTAATAATTACCTTCATCGCATTTTCATCGGCAGCATGTTTAAACACATCGTAGGCTTTTTCAAATTCTGAAAATTTAAAATGGTGGGTTGCAAGTTTTTCTAATGGTAACTTTCCAGAACAGCATGTTTTTAACAGCATACCCGTCGTATTGGCATTGACTAAACCAGTGGTAATAGTGAGGTTCTTAATCCAAAGTTTATTCAATTCAAAATTTACTGATTTACCATGCACACCAACATTCGCAATATGTCCGCCTTCTTTGACAATATGCTGACAGGTATTCCAAGTGGTTTCAATACCTACAGCTTCAATGGCACAGTCTACACCACGATCTTCCGTGATTTCTAATACGCGTTGAATGGCATTTTCACGACTAGAATTAATAATATGGGTCGCACCTAATTCTTTAGCCAGTTTTAAGCGATTATCATCCATATCAATAGCAATAATCGTTGCAGGTGAATAAAATTGTGCTGTCAATAAACAGCCCATTCCAATTGGTCCAGTACCAACAATTGCAATACTATCTCCAGGTTTAACATCACCATATTGCACACCAATTTCATGCGCTGTTGGTAATACATCAGATAAAAATACCGCGACTTCTTCGTTTAAATCATCAGGGAGTAGATAAAGTGAAGTGTCTGCAAATGGAGTGCGAACATATTCTGCATGTGTACCATCAATCATATAACCCATGATCCAGCCACCTTCATTACGGCAATGTGCGTAGAGTTGCTTTTGACAGTTTTCACATGTGCCACAACGGCTGACACAGGAAATAATGACACGGTCACCTTTCTTAAAATTTTTAACAGCAGATCCAACTTCTTCAACAATACCAATACCTTCATGGCCTAAGATTCGACCATTGAATTGACCTGCCTTTTTAATAGCTTGCTCTTCAATTTCTGGATTTTTACCTTTCCAGATTCCAAGATCTGTACCACAAATTGTGGTTTTTGTTACGCGTATTACAGCATCAGATGGTTCAATAATTTGTGGGTGAGGACGTTCTTCAAAGCGAATATCATTTTGACCGTAGTAAACCATTGCTTTCATGTTGTTGTTCCTTCTTGTGATTATTAATTAAAGTGGTGTAAAACACTTTATTCGTCATAAGGCTTTTTGGTTGTTTTTTTAAGCTATCATTTTGTTAAAATAAACTCAGTAGGAAAAGTGCTGGTAATGTTTTGTTCTACGTGGAGCTTTGTGTAAAAATATTTCAAAATTAAAGTAAATGACTTCAGAATTGTGTATATAAAGTTAAGTTCAGCATGCTTAGATTTTTTATTTTATTTTGAATTATTGAAATACTTTATAGAATTTTGAAGACATAACATGATAAACAAATGGGTTTTAATCACTCTTCTATGTTCTAGCACCAGTGTCCTTTATGCAGTTGATTGCTTTGTTCTGAATGAGTGTGTTCAAAAGAAGACAGTCAGTCTTTTCCTCGCTGGAGAATGGCAGTTAAATCTAAGCAACGTGTATATTTTTATTCAGCGCCTTATGTATTTTGTAACACTAAAAATTTATTTATTACTCATGATGATAATGTAACAGCTTATGATTTATATAAAGATGTTGCTCAGTAAGAATGGATCTATGTCATGTATTACAGTAAACGTCAGGATTCAGAAAGTGAAATTATTGAAGGTTGGCTCAAGTTAAATGATTTTGAATATTTGGGAATAGAGTCTCGATTGACTCAATAATTGATGTTAATCATTCATACAAAATTTAATTTTCTGAAAAGCATTGGCTATATCATGACCCAAAATGTTTGTTTTGATGATAAAAAAGCCCACATTGTGGGCTTCATTCTTTAAAATCACTTATTTTATTTTTAATGCGGTTATTAATTTTTGATGTAATCCACCAAAACCGCCATTTGACATAATTACTACCGCATCACCCTCACCTGCTTGTGACACTAGCGTTTGAATAATGTCATCCAAAGTCCGGGCAATAACTGCTTTATTAGTTGCAGCATCAATCACCGGTTGTAAATCCCAGTCTAAGCCTTCTGGTTGGTACCAAATGACTTCATCAGCCAAACGAGCCGAATACGCTAACCCATCTTTATGGCTACCCATACGCATGGTATTTGAACGAGGTTCAATAATCGCCCAAAGTTTACGTTCAGCTAAACGCTTACGAGCACCTTCCAAAGTTGTATCAATCGCTGTTGGATGGTGGGCAAAGTCATCATACACTTCGATACCATTTACTGTACCCAGTAATTCCATACGACGTTTTACGCCACCAAAATTCGACAATGCTTCACAAGCCGTTTCAATTGAAACACCAACATGCTCAGCAGCAGCAATGGTTGCCAAAGCATTAGCAACACTATGTTGCCCTGTCATGTTCCATTTCACTTCGCCTTTCACTACACCGTGTTGTAGGACTTTAAAGTGTGAACCATCTACGACTAACTGTTCTGCATAGACTTCAGCAGCATCATTAGCATCTAATGAAGTACGAACTACAGGTGTCCAGCAACCCATTTCTAATACTTCGTCAATATTGTTTTCAGTAATTGGTGCAATAATGCGACCTTCACTTGGAATGGTACGGACTAAATGATGGAATTGTTTTTGAATCGCAGCTAAGTCATCAAAAATATCGGCATGATCAAATTCAAGATTATTTAATATAGCTGTTTTAGGATGGTAATGTACGAACTTAGAGCGTTTGTCGAAAAATGCAGAATCGTATTCATCGGCTTCAACACAGAAATATTTGCCACCACCTAAACGTGCACTTTCCTTAAAGCCTAAAGGTACACCACCAATCAAGAAGCCTGGATTTAAACCCGCTTGATCGAGTACCCAAGCCAACATCGTGGTGGTCGTGGTTTTACCATGCGTCCCTGCAACACCAAGGACATGCTTGCCTTGTAGAACATGATCAGCGAGGAATTGTGGACCTGAAATATAAGCTAGACCTTCATTTAGCATATATTCCACAGCATCAATACCGCGTTTCATTGCATTACCGACAATCACCAAATCAGGATGGGGTTGTAAATGGCTACGGTCATAGCCTTGCATTAAGGTAATGCCTGCATTTTCAAGTTGGGTTGACATCGGTGGATAGACGTTTGCATCTGAACCCGTCACTTTGTGCCCTAAATCTCGTGCTAATAGCGCCAAAGAACCCATAAAGGTGCCACAAATACCCAAAATATGCAGATGCATACACTTAACTCCACTGCTTTTTAGACACATCACTTAATTTTTTGTGCTGTTGTCGTGATTAATTTGATTTGAAAGCAACGATATCAAGGCTTTTCGTGAAAAGATAGTTTTTCTTGGTATGTTTTTGGCTATGCCGTTGAGCATGAAATATGAGTGAAGATAAGAAGAATATTTTCTGATTTAATATTTGCTCTGTACTGATTTTAATTTGAAAAAATTGAAACGGAATATCTAATTTGTGTTCAGAATACTGTTGGTGTGATCGAATTGTATTAACCTTAATCAGGGCTTTCTATAAATTTATATTGTCGATTGCTCTATTATTTTTTAAGGCTAAGCGTGTAATCTATTGCCATGTTTTCCTCCTTATCTTTTAAAAATGGCTTTATCCCTTCCTCTATTTTTACTCATCCTCTCCAATTGCTTTATGACGTTGGCTTGGTACGGTCATCTTAAGTTTTTACATAATGCACCATTGTGGCAAGCCATTCTCTTTGGATGGGCAATCGCCCTGCTTGAATACAGTTTTATGATTCCTGCTACACGTTTATTGGCACAACAGGGTTGGTCTTTGGGTCAGATGAAGATTACTCAAGAAGTCGTGACTTTACTGGTGTTTGTACCCTTTATGATTTTATTGTTTAAACAGCCATTTAAATTAGATTATGTGTGGGCCGGATTATGTCTTTTTGGCTGTATTTATTTTGTTTTTAGAAGCCAGTAAATAAGACGCAAAATAGAATAAATTTAAAACATTGAGAATTCTACATGATTATATTTACAACCCAACACTGAGATACATATCACTTTTTAATCGCATCATTAATACTTTAAAAAAGCTCGAATGAATTATTTTTTTAAAAAATATCGAAAATATAGCGGCACAGTATCTGTTAAATTTTCGTGAGATGAATTTTCAGTCTATAATACTGAGCTTCTGATTCATTTAAAGCTTGGCTATCGTCAAGATTTATCCTTCCTTACATTGGTTTATGGAATATTTGCAATGAATGCGGCCGCTGCACAAGATGCTCCTCTAGTTGGAATTATCATGGGTTCTCAATCTGATTGGGCAACTTTAGAACACACTGCCAATATGCTGAAACAGCTTGGTGTCCCTTTTGAAGCTGAAGTCGTGTCTGCACATCGTACGCCTGACCGTTTATTTGAATATGCTGAAACAGCACGTGAACGTGGTATTCAGGTAATTATTGCAGGTGCAGGTGGTGCAGCGCATTTACCAGGTATGTGTGCAGCAAAAACTGATTTACCTGTACTGGGCGTTCCTGTGAAATCGTCTATTTTAAATGGTGTCGATTCATTGCTTTCTATCGTGCAAATGCCAGCAGGTATTGCAGTTGGCACATTAGCGATTGGTCCTGCTGGCGCAACCAATGCGGCAATTATGGCAGCACAAATTTTAGGTCTCACACGTCCTGAAATTGCAAAAAATGTTGCTGAATTTCGTGCTGCGCAAACTGAAAAAGTCGCAAGCAAAAATATTCCGGGTCAAATCTAAAGCCAAGCTTAAATGGGATAAAGATTATGGATAAAACCATCGGTATTTTTGGTGGTGGTCAATTGGGTCGTATGATGGCACAAGCTGCGCTACCCCTGAATATTCAATGTACTTTCTTTGAAGAAAATGCAGATTGTCCATCGGCTGCCTTAGGCCAAGTCATTTCAAGCAAAGCTGAAAATGGTTTACAGGATTTTATCAATAGCGCAGATGTTTTCAGCCTTGAGTTTGAAAATACGCCATTAATAGATGTAGATGTACTTACTAAGCAAAAAGATTTACATCCTCCTCGTCAAGCTTTAGCTATTGCACAACGTCGTTTGTCAGAAAAAGCACTATTTGATGAATTAGATATTCCTGTTGCACCGTATAGAGCGGTTGATTCATTAGAAAGTCTAAAGCAGGCTGTTGCTGAACTAGGTTTACCGATTGTTTTAAAAACGGTGATGGGCGGTTATGACGGTAAAGGTCAATTTGTCCTTCGCTCTGAAGATCAAATTGAACAAGCTTGGGCAGAACTCGGTCCAGCCAAAAGTTTAATTGCAGAAAGTTTCGTGACCTTTTCACGTGAAGTTTCGATCATTGCAGTACGTGGCCAAAATGGTGACGTAAAAACTTGGCCATTGGCTGAAAATCATCATCACCATGGTATTTTGTCGCATTCAATTGTACCAGCACCGAATAGTGCAGATTTACAGCCTGTGGCGCAAGATTACATCACTCGTTTGCTGAATCATTTGAATTATGTTGGTGTATTGACGCTTGAATTGTTTGTAACCGATCAAGGTTTATATGCCAACGAGATGGCACCCCGTGTGCACAACTCAGGCCACTGGTCGATTGAAGGTGCGATTTGCTCACAGTTCGAAAATCATATTCGTGCGGTGGCAGGTTTACCACTAGGTTCGACTGAAGTGGTTCGTCCAACAGTGATGATCAATATTATTGGTCAATATCCAAAATCTGAAGATGTTTTAGCTTTAAATGGCGCACATTTACACCTGTATAATAAATCTGAACGTGCAGGACGTAAAATTGGTCATATCACTTTAATGCCGAATGACAGCACTGAACTTACGACTTTATGTCGTCAATTAGCCAAAATTTTGCCTGAGCCTCTCGCGCTTAGTGAAGAAATGAGCATTTAAACTCAGGTTTGAGTGTTAAAAAAGCGGTCATAGCAATGACCGCTTTTTTATTGTCTATATTTCGGTATGATTGCCATCCTTCTGAGGACTGGCTCATTCATTGAGAATGAATGAGCTTGTGATTTGCAATCCTAGAAATGCATTTAGAGTTCTTTATGTGCAGAAAAAACGATATTAAATATAAAAAATTGCCTATAAAAAGATCGATGGAAATATAAAACAAGGTTCTAGTATTTAAATTTAAAAATTGTTGTGAAACTAACGATAAAATAAGTTATCCACATGGAGATGGATGATTAATTTTTAAATTTAAATTTTTGATGAAATGAATTTAAAAAATAAAATATCAAAAAACCATTAGTTATCCACAGTTGTTGAGGTTTAAATTGTATTTCATCTCTGTTTTGATAAATGGTGTGCTGTGGATAAATATTTAAATTTAAAAGATCTACTTTGAATTTAATTTATTGGTTGAGTTTTTGAATTCAAAACTTGTTTTGTGTGGGGGTAGATAAGCGTTTTGAATTTAAAGTCGAATGATTATGAATTCAAATTTTACGTTTTGCTTCAGTTATTTTTGTTTTGCAATGTTAAGGTGGATAGATAATTTAAATTTAAAACTATCTTGTGGGTATTATGAAACGTTTACCTTTAGTCCTCAGTTCATTTTTTATGGCAGTGACTCAGACACATGCTGAACTTGTTATTAATGGCACAGTAATGCCTTCGGTCGTTTCAGTTCCGAGTGCAGTTAAGAGTACAGATTTTTCTCCGAATAATAATTTTCAAAGTTGTCTCGCAAATTTACGTACAGCAGCAATCACTTCGGGTGTGAGTGCTGCTATATATGATCGATATACGCAAAATTTGACGCCAGATTATTCCGTGATTGAAAAGCTGAATTATCAACCCGAATTTTCAACTCCTATTTGGGATTATCTTTCTGGGTTGGTTGATGAAGAGCGTGTGCAGAAGGGTCGACAAATGTTAGCGCAGCATCGTGATGTACTTAATCGTGTGCAAGCAGCTTATGGTGTTCCTGCAGAAACTGTGGTGGCGGTATGGGGAGTGGAAAGTAATTTTGGTGAAATTTCAGGAAAATATCCTTTATTACAAGCCTTGGGTACTTTGAGTTGTGAGGGGCGCCGTCAAAATTATTTCCGTGGTGAGTTTTTTGCCACCATGCGAATTTTACAGCGAGGTGATTTGCGTGAAGATCAGCTCAAGGGTTCATGGGCGGGTGCTTTTGGACATACTCAGTTTATGCCATCGACTTATGAGCGTTTAGCGGTTGATTTTGATGGTGATGGTCGTCGTGATCTAGTTTCAAGCACAGCTGATGCACTCGCTTCGACTGCAAACTTCCTTAAACAAGGTGGGTGGCAAACAGGTATGCCATGGGGCTTTGAGGTTAAAATTCCTGATGCTACATCGGTGGGTGCGGAAAGTCGTCGTAATAAGAAGTCATTAGGTTCATGGTCGGAACGTGGTTTTACCCGTGTGGATGGCAGTCCTTTAATACAAGGTAATTTATCTAGCAGCTCTCAAGCAGGATTGATGATGCCAGCTGGAGCAACGGGTCCTGCATTTTTAGTCTTTAAGAATTTTGATGCAATTTATGGTTATAACGCAGCGGAAAGTTATGCATTGGCCATCGCACATTTATCTGATCGTTTACAAGGTAAGGGGGCATTTGTGACGGCTTGGCCAACTGATGATGCAGGTACTTCACGTGCAGAGCGGCGTGAAATTCAAAAGTTCTTATTGCAAAAAGGTTATGACATTGGTGATGCTGATGGATTGATTGGAGATAAAACCCGTCAGGCGATTCGTCAGGAGCAGATAAAGCTTGGTTTAAGTCCCACTGGGCGAGCAGGACAGCAAGTTTTACAGGTCTTTAGACAGGCTTCAGCAAAGCAGATAATGAAATAGGTTTATTAAGTACTATAAAGGGGCAGCTATTTAAGGCGGCCTTTTTTATTTTGGGTTTAAGAATATAGTTGGTTGGGTGTCATTATATTCTGAGCTTTTCAATATCTTTATATGGTTATCGATAATAAATACGATTTTTATATTAATGAATGTGGTTTATTTGGTTTGAAAAATACTGCTTTAATTCATTGATGTTGATGAGGCCTTTGTTTTTTCCTTTTTTGTGAGGAATTAGCTTTGCTTTAATGGTGGATTTAAGATTATTGAGATATTTAAATATAGAAAACTAGAGAAGGTGATGTATTTGGAGTCTTGTCTATATATAAGTACGGAAAATCTATAGGGGCTTGATGCTGCTTATATTTAGATTATGTAAATAATATGTACTTTTAGAGTGTTTAAGGATAATTTTTAGCAATATTGAAAAAATTGTTTAATACATAATAGTAAGTGGTGCTAAGTTGGCTTTGAAAGTGCAATATAGATAGAAAATAGCTGCATGAAATATGAAATATGTGAAATTTTTTTATAAAAATGATTAAAAAATAGAATAAAAATGCAGTTTTTTAGCGAAATGGTAGAAAAAACCACCATTTGAATAAATTAATTAAAGAAAGGGGTTGCGTAGGAAATTTTTTCCCCTATAATGCGTATCCATCGGCGGTGATGTT
>NZ_NEGI01000012.1 GCF_002135345.1 Acinetobacter sp. ANC 4648
AGCTAAACCTAGCACTGGAGGATCAAGAACCTATTAACGGGAAATATTATGGCAAAGGTGAGTAAAACTAAGGCTGAAAAAGCTAAGCCAAAATCAGCAGGTTTATTAACTGAAGTAGCAGTCGAAAATCTTGCATTTGCTATGGGGCGGTCAGCTGATATTGATGAGGTTTTAAAACAAGCAGGTGTTTCTCGTCAGCGTTTATCTGTTTTGTTGTTTGATGATGAAATTTCTCAAGCAATGGAGACACGCCTAGATGCAGTTTTAAATGCGCCATGGCGATTCATTGAAGATCAGGGTGAGCAGACTGTGTTCTTAAAGGAGTTGTTTACTCGCTGGCAGTTTGAGATTGTTTCTAGCGCTTGGGATGCATGTCCTTATGGCTATTCAGTGATGGAGATTAATTATAAAGTTGATGAAAATAACTATTTCACCATTGCTGAAATTGGAGCCAAGCCAATGGAATGGTTTGAGCCAAAATCGAATGGTAGTCTAATTTTTAGAAAGCCACAGTCTAGCGTCGAGATCGATGTATTTAAGACTTATCCATTAAAGTTTTTCTTAACCCGTCGCAAACCAACCTACAAGCAACCCTACGGGGATCCATTACTTTCAAAGCTCTATTGGGTGTGGTTTTTTAAGACCAATTCAACAAAGTTCTGGGTGAAATTTTTAGAGCGTTTTGGTTCACCATTGCTTTTAGGTAAATCCAAAGATACAGAGGAAATGACCAGAGCATTGTTAAGTGCACATGCTCAGTCCGTTATTGCTGTTGATCCAAGTGATGATGTGCAGACAGTAGGTACGAACTTTTCTGGAGCAGGTAGTACGGCTTTTGAGGCATTTGATTTAGTCATGACTAAACGTGTCCAGAAAGTCGTGTTAGGCCAGACATTAACATCAGGTAATGATGGTGGTGGTAGCCGTGCACTGGGTGAAGTACATGAAAATGTGCGAATGGATAAACGTAATTCTGATTTAAGAATGATCACACCAGTCGTTCAAGACATTATTAACGCAATATGCTTACTCAATGGCTTTGAAAAGCACACCATTATTCTGGGTGGTGAACAAGATCTAAATGTAAAAGTAGTTGAGCGTGATTTGAAGTTGAAAGACTTGGGTGTGCAGTTTAATGAAACCTACATTACTGAAACTTACGGTATTAAGCCTGAGCACTTTAAAGTTGAATCCACTGTTCTTGATCAATCTAAGCAATTCAGTGCATTACCAAAACGAGCATTTAGCTTTAAAGCAACCACCAATAAGCTTTCCGCTGCTCAGCAAGAAGTTGAAGAATTAACGGATGGTCAGGGTGAATTGCAATTATTGACAAATGAGCAAATCAAACAATTAACAGCTGAGTCAGAGACACCTGAAGCTTTGGCATTTAATTTGATGCAATTGTTACCTGGTGCAACGCAATCACAATTTACGGCTAATTTAGATCAGGCTTTATTTGCTGCTGATGTATTGGGATATATGACTTCAAGTAAAGGTGAGTAGTTATGCAGCCAGTTACGTTTCTTGAGGCTCTACAGTACGCGCATAGTAAGAAGATCGTTCTACCTGATGAATTCTACTCAATGGATCTTAAGACACGACAGATGGCAACCACGGTCAGTTTTCTATCAAGTCTTGAGCAGCTTGAAACCGTCATTAAAGCTGTAAATAAATCTATAGTTGATGGTGGGACGTTTAAAGAATTTCAAAAGCTCATTGCTGATTCTGAAATCATTTTACCAAAGCATTATTTGGATAATGTTTTTCGAACTAATATCCAAAATGCTTATGGTCATGGGCGGTGGCAACAACAGCAAAGAAATAAGGCTAAACGCCCGTATTTGATGTATTCGGCTATTAATGATAGTCGTGTACGCCCTGCACATTTGGCTTTGAATCGGATTGTCTTACCAATTGAGCATTCATTTTGGCTTACACACTACCCACCGTTGGGATTTCGTTGCCGATGTACCGTGATAGCTTTAACTGAAGCCCAAGCATTGAAATATGGTGTTACCCCTGAGGATCAATTACCTGAAGTTGCTGCTGAGTTGGATTGGAGTTCACATCCTTTGCAATTTGGTGAGTTGGAATCATTGGTTGATAAGAAGATTGGTGCTTCATCCTTAGATAAAGTGTATTTACTTGAACAGAAGCAAATCATTAAAGCTGAATGGACTGCATCCAAAAAGTTGACCAGTTTATTTGCTCCAATGAATGATAAGAGTCGGGATTTATTCAAAACGATTTCTGATACGGTCATTCCACTAGATCCAAAGATTAGACCTAGCGCTATTCGAACATTTTTAGATTATGTGCAGGGCAATGATTCAGCCTTAACTGGGTATTTAAATTCAGCGACAAGCTCGCTGGCTGATGATGTTTTGAAACGATGGCTCATTACCGATATGAAAGCTATTCAAGCCGTGGCAAGCAATACAACGTCAACAGTGATAGGTAATACTTCACTCGCTTTAGCTGCAACGCTTGAAGTTGGAAAATTGGTCACGTTGGATGCACCGTTATTGATGGCGGGTAGTGGTTCCAATATTGTGATTCAAATTGAAAATGCTAAAGGCTTGGGAATTGATCTTGAAAAGCTAAATGCAGGGCAAGGAGTATTGTTTCCGATAGGGTTGTCATTTGAGGTTATTTCTAAAGAAATGATTGATGGGAAAGTGGTTTATAAATTAAAGGCTTTGGTGATTTGATTCTGGGTTATATTAATTTATATATAACTTTATTGTGAGTTTCACTAATGCTAATTACACCTGCAACACCAAAAGGTTTCGCCTTGGTCTCAAAAGACTTAATTACAGTAATTATTTATTTCCATGTTCCATTTTTTACAGTTTTAGGTGGCTTTATTTTGTATATGAGCACACTTAGTGCTTCAGCTTTTACTGCTTTTCTTGCTTTTATGGGGCTTGGACTTGGGATGTGGTTTGGATTTGCAACTATGTTAGGAATTGCTGGAGCAATAGATTATTTATTTAAGAAATTGCTTGGATAAAAAGTATTTAATTAAGAACCGTCCGAAAGGGCGGTTTTTTTATGGAGCATGAAAATGCCAGATAAGGATAAAAAGCTTAATCAGTATTGCTTTCAACTTGGGCAACTGAGTGTTGATCAAGTTGAGGAAGGCAAAAAGAAACGAACATTCTCAGGAATTGCATATAGCGGTGAAGTAATTACTGATCATTGGTATTGGAAGCAGGTCATTTTTGACCTTGACTCTATGCAAATCAAAGGTCGTATTCCTGCATTGCTTGAACATAGTTCACGACAACGTGCTGGTGCGATTGAGTCACATGCAATTAGTCATGACCAAGGCTTAACAGTCACAGGTACTTTGCTTTCAAATGAGTTTGGAACACAAGTCGCTGTTGATTCTGACGATGGTTTTCCATGGCAAATGTCAGTACGTATTGAGCCTGCAAGTATTGATGAAATTCAGGCGGGTAACACTGTTCAGGTGAACGGTAAGTTATTGCATGGACCTATCACCGTTTTTCGTGGTGGTCGTATTCGAGAGGTTTCATTTTGTGCCTTAGGTGCAGATGAAAACACAATGGCTGTGGCAGCAAGCCACAATCCTACACAACCCAAAGAGGACACCAACGTGACCGAATTAGAGCAGGCTCAGGCCAAAATTAAGGAGCTAGAGACTAAAAACTCTGAGCTTGAAACTCAAAATAAACAGTTTGCTGCAGATAAACGTAATGCACAGATTGAAGTACTTGAAGGGGATCTGAACAAGAAATTTTCAGATGATGAAAAGAAACAGTTTGGCGCTCTACCTGATTCAGCCTTTGATTTGATGGCGGGCCAATTAAAGCAGTTCTCTACGACCAAACCAGTAGAGCAACAAACACCGCCTACCAATCCAGCATTGAACTATTTATTTAATCACCAAGCGGTTAATGGTGAAGGTGGTCAGCAAGGTGGTGGGAGTGCATTGGATCAAGCTTTCACTAAATTTGCAGCTGCACAGGAGTCTAAATAATGGGAACAATTACTCAAACCATTGTCTCCACTCAATTGGTGGTTGGTGATGGCCTACGCACTGAAAATGCAAAAGTTACTACTGCAACAGCTTATAAACGAGGGGATTTACTCTTTGTAGATACTGCAAATGTAGCAAAACACCCGACTGTAACTGCTGGTGTGGTTGAAGACTGGAATGCTATCGCGGTTTCGGATTTTACGGTTGAGCAATCGACCTATCATGCATTAAATAATCTTGAAATGCCGATTTACGTGCAAGGTGCATTTGATATTGATGTAGTAACAATTAAAGGTGCTGCATTAATTACAGCTCAGATTGATGCAGTACGTGCACAAGCATTAATCAATAAAATTGAACTACGTAAAGTAGTGGGGAATTAAAGAATGAGTCAGTCTTTTACATTTCAAAATGCACCGGTTGAGCTACTTGATGTACCTCAGTTGGTGTTACTAACCGATACTACGCAAAAGGTAGACACTTGGTTAACGGATCGCTTCTTTCCACAACGTGTTTCATACACTAAAAAAGAAGTACCTGTAGGTGAGTTAAATACAGCCACACCGCTTGCACCATTTGTCACACCGACAGCTGCAGGTCGTCAGATCAAAGTTGGTGAATCTGGTAACGTGAAATTCGTTAAACCAGCTTATTTAAAGCCAATGATGACGGTAATGCCAAGCGAAGTGCAGAATACAGCGCTGATTTCACAATTGCGTAAATTTGGAGTGATTGCCACAGGTTCAAATCGCTTATCAGATTCAGACTTGTTGTTGATTGATCAGTCGCAAAAAGCACTATATTTACGTCAGTCCATTGAAAACCGAAAATTACTGATTGCCCGTGATGTATTGCTTTACGGAAAAACGACTTTCGCTTCGGCGGATTTTCCGATGTATCAGGTGGATTACGAGCGTAATGCAGCATGTAATTTTACACCGTTGATCAAATGGGGGCAGGTTGGGGCAACTGCAGTTAAAGATATTCAAACCATGATTGATTTGTCTGTTGAATATGCAGGTACATCACCGATCATGGCTTTAACCACCTCTAAGGTGTACAACACACTGATTAAAGATCCTGAATTTAAAGAAAAGTTTATTGCACCGTACGCAGGAATTAGTGTGCCACTTACACCAACCTTCGATCAGTCTGATAAGCCGCAATTCCGTGGCACCATCGATAATATCGAAATTTGGACTTATGATGCGAAGCACAACATGGGTGGTAGTGTTGAGCGTTTTATTCCAGAAGATTTCTTTGGTCTTATCTCCGATGCAAATGGCTGGATCGCACACTGCGCACTGCAAAACGTTGAAGCTTTTGGTCAAGCCTTGGAGTTCTATTTGAGCCAATGGCAAGAGAAAAACCCTTCGAGCATTCAAATGCTTGCTGAGTCGTCACCGCTTGCTATTCCGAATAATAAAAACGGTCTAGTCGGTGGCCGTGGTTTCGTTTAAGGAGAACAACATGCCAAAGTACATTGTAAAACAAAGTATCGGTCGCTATCGACCAGGCGAAGAAATCAAAGGGCTTGAAGCTAAACAACTTCAAGCCCTTTTAGCATCTGACGCTATTGAAGAATACCAAGAGCCTGAAGTAATTCAGGGTAACGCGTCATCAGATCATATCGCTGAATTGGAAAAGGCCAATGCGGATCTAGCCCAGCTCAATTCAGATATTAAAGTGGAAAAAGAAAAGGCTGAGCAATCAGTAATTGATTTGACTGCTAAGAATGCTGAATTGGAAAAGGCTTTATTTGATGCTCAGGCTACTTTGAAAAAATCTCTAGCAGATGCCAAGAAAGCAACCCCTCCAACTGAAAAGTAGGTGATCTATGTATGCGACTGAAGAAGATTTAGTTGCACGATTTGGGGCTTCAATTGAGAATCTGAAATTGATGTATGAAGATGCAGCAAAAGGAACTCAAGCAATTAATGATGCAATTCAGGATGCAATGGAAGAAATTAACGGCCATATCGGTGGACGTTACCCTTTACCATTGCCTAATGTGCCTAGCAATTTAAAGCGTATGGCGTGTGATATTGCACGCTACCGCCTTCATTTTGAACAGCCTACAGAGGAAGTCCGAAAGCGTTATGAGGATGCCATTGCATTCTTAAAGCGCGTTGCTGACAACAAGGCACATCTGCAAATCCAAGAAGCCGCAACAAATGAAATCGTGGATGACAAACCCAAAAATAAGCCTGAAACCCTCCCGATTGGTACGTCTTATACGGGTGGTGTGTTTGGCGATAGCACCTTGAATAAGATGCCGACCATGTGAGGTGCATATGAGTGGTGTAGCAATTTCAATCGATGTGGATGGTGATTCACCCATTCTTACTATTCTTAAAAACCTTGCAGATTTTGAGCAACATAAGAGCGAACTCTTCAATGACATTGGCAACATTGTAACTGAAGGTATTCGAAATCGCTGGACGGGTGGCGAGGGCTTAGAGGGTAAGTGGCCTTTATCTGTACGTGTAATGCGTCAAGGTGGTACCACCTTGCGAGACACATCAAGATTGATGAACTCTATTACCCATAACGTTCTTGCTGATGGCGTAGAAATTGGTACCGATGTTGTGTATGGAGCAATTCATCACCTTGGCGGCAAGGTCAAACACGAAGCGCGAATCCATAAAACATTCTTTCGTCAAAACATGCGCACTGGTGAAGTTGGGAATCGATTTGTTAAACGTGGTCGATCTAACTTCATGCAGGAAACTATGGGGAAAGGTTATACGGTCAATATGCCACGACGACCTTGGCTCGGTATCACTGTGGATGAGGAGCAAAGCATTTTGAACTCTATTGAAGGGGTGATATTTGATGAGTAATTTTTTTGCTGTTCGTGCAGAAATTGCTAAAAAACTGGAAGAAATATCTGAGTTTAAAAAGATTTATACCCCGATCAATATCGGTGGAATTTCTGAATTATCTCAGGTTACGCCTAGTGCTCATGTGAACTATTTACGTATCAGGAAAGCGGATGAAGCGGGTCGAGGAAGCTTGAATCAACTGAAACAAGAATGGGATGTCACGATTGTAGAGCGGCACGCAGCATCTCAACTGTCTGATGGATCAAAGGCAATTGATAAGGCTGGTGAATTAGTTGCTCAAGTCATTCCACTCTTAAGCGGATGGCAGCCTGACTCAAGTGCCCGTCCACTTTCACTGGTACGGATTAGTGAAGATTTTTCACCTACTTGCGTCTATATCACATTGGTTTTTGAATCATCATTATTTATTTAGGAGCCATTTATGGCAAAGCAATACATGGCATTAAAGACAGTTGGCCGCTTTAAGAGTGGCGATATCGTCGGTAGTTTGACTGAAGCTCAAATTACACAGTTATTGGTTGGTGGTGTAATTAAAGAAGTGGAGCAAGCTTCTGAACCTAAGCCAGTCGTACCAACCAAAATCACCAAGGAGGTTAAAGCGGATGTCTAAACAATATATTTCGTTGCAAGGTAAATTCTATTTAGCAGAAATTACCAATGGTATCGCAGCCGCAATGCGCCATATTGGTAACGTACCTGAGTTTGAATTAGAAATTGGTGCTGATGTATTGGAGCATCAAGAAAGTACCAGTGGACAACGTACTACTGATTTTCTGATGGTGAAAACCACTTCCGTAAAATTCAAGGGCCAGTTAGAAGAAGTTAATCCTGAAAATCTTGAATACATTTTATCAGGCATGAAAAGTGAAGTTGCTACCAAGACGGTGACTGATGAATCGCTTGGTACGGTTAAAGACGGTGAAGAAATTCAGTTGGATGGTTATAACCTTACAGCCGTTACTTTCAAGGCTGGTGCGACTACCGTAGATCCTGATAAGTATATCGTCGATAAAGTCTTTGGTACTGTGATTTTTAAGGATGTTACAGGTTTGACTGATCCTATTTTAGTTTCCTATACCACGGGTGCTGTAACACATACCACTTTGGCGAGTAACTTCGATAAAGAGTATGAATTATTCTTTAAAGGGGTAAATACTGCCAATGGAGACAGTATGGCAGTTCGTTTATGGCGTACTAAAAAGTCACCAGAAACTACTTTTCCGTTGATTCATGAAGACTTGGGTAAGTATGAAATATCAGGTCAGGCTTTATCAGATGTGAGTAAAGGTACCGATGCAACACTCGGTCTATATGGTCATGTGGTAACGATTCCAAAAGTAGTATAAAACCAAGCAGGCACAGGATGGCGCAAAAGCGTCTTTTTTTGTGCCTGCATTTTAGGATTTCATCATGAATGATTTTTTTCTAGCATCAAATAGAACCTTAACAAATCAGCTTGGTATCACTGTTAGTCAAGTTACGGTCAAAGATTTGGATCACTGGTCCAATCAGGCTGAACCGATACGAAAAGCGCTAAAGAAAAATTATTCAGATGAGAGTCTGGAAGCAGCTATCCAACTGCATAAATTACAAGGTTTATTATTATGCGAATTGGTCATCGATCGAGATTTGGATTTTCTAACGAATCTTATTTCTCAAGATGCTGATCAATTTATCTCGTTGTTTAAAGATGTTGTTCAAGTTAATAAAGCTTATTTTGATCAAGAAGAAGATTCCAAAAAGAGGAAGGTGGATAAATCAGAGTCTACATGGTTTGACTCATTCCAATTCTTGATTAGCAAAGGGCACATTCATTCCGAGATTATGAATTATACCTTTGGGGCTTATATTGAGTATTTGAAAGCAGCTCAACGTAATGACCGAAATAGCCTTTTGAGCATGGGGAATACTGTTCGAGTTGCTTATCATGCTGATAAGAATGGGTTTGAGAAATTTGCTAATGATTTGAAAAATAGAGATTCACGTTGATCAATATGTAACATTTAGATATCCTGATCACAAAATAACGAAGTGATTCTAAATGAAAAGTATTATTTTAGGCTTAGCCCTTATATTTAGCTGTGTAACAGCATTTGCAGCAACCGAAGCTAGAAGTATGCGCTCACCATCTGGAGTGATTGTTGGTTTAGGTGATTCGCATCAGACAGTTACGAGAGCCTTTGAAGGAGATCGACCGATTTCAGTAAATCGATATTTTCTTGATGAGGGTCGAACCTATGGCTCTGCCGTGGACTACGTATATCAAGTCAATAATTCGATTTATACAATTACTGTGCTGCGTAACAATGTTTATAGAATTGTGTGGGAGCGTAGATGATGGGGGTTAAGTATTGCAAAGCATGTAAAAAACCAATGAAAAGCACTGAAACTCATTGTCGGACTTGTGGTGCTGAATATAAGAATAGCCCGGTGATATTGATAGTAATTTTATTAATCCTAATTGGTTTATGTGTTTTTACTTGGAGTAAATATCACTCAAATAAGGTTGAGTTGGAAAATCAGGCTCAATACGAAAAAAATAAACAAATCGATGAGGCTAAATTAGATTTGCAAGAAAAAGGCATAAGCCCTGATGTTGCTCAAAAGGTAGCTGAGATTAAGTCAAATGAAACCAAAACATTTAGCGAAGTACATTTAAAAGAATTTGAAAATATACTCTCAGAATGGAGTGATGCTGAGAGGGTTGCTGGATCGACTAGCCGCATTTCATTAGCTCAGCCCGTGTCTAGACTTCAAGAAATTAAGCGTAAAGCTGATAGCTTGAAATATTCAGGGTGTTTAGAGGCCTCACGCTTACTCTACTTAACAGCAATGAATAGCCATATAGATGGTTATTTGGAGTTTATGAAAGGGAAAGAGAGTGAGCTTGCTGCTCAATTGAAGTTTATTGACTACGCGAAGCAATTGGAGCAGGCTGAAAATGAATTTAAAAAATGTCAGGTGCATGATGAAAAATAAGATTAATTTATTATTAACCTCATGTTTATTTGTTTTTGGGGTGCAGCAGATATCTGCCAAAGAAATTTATACATGTACTACGAATGGTAAAACTGTTTACCAAGGAAAACCTTGTGCTGGCAGCAAAGAGTTAACAGACAAAGTTCAAAAAGCTCAAAACCAAGAAAAAAGTAGACAAGCCGCCCTTGAAAGAGAAAGTGCAGAAAGAGCAGCTAGAAAAGAGCCTAAAATTGGTATGATTAAAACTGAAGCAGAAAAATCTACTTGGGGTTATCCAGATAAGATTAATACAACAACCACTGCATCTGGCGTTAATGAGCAATGGGTTTATAAATGGGGTAAATACCAAAGTAGGTATCTTTATTTTAAAAACAATATCTTAACCACAATACAGAATTAATTAAACGCGCCAAAAGGCGCACCCAATCACTCCCACATAAACCAAACCCTAAGTTAAATTACTTAGGGTTTTTTATTGCCTAAAATTCAGAGGTCATCATGTCTGGTAAAAATTTAACGTTTAAATTGGTGATGGACGCTGACACCAAAAACTATGTCACAAACACCAAGCAAGCTGAAGAAGTTACCAAAAAAGTATTTGATACAATCAGAAGTGAAGCTGAAAAAGTACGAGTTGTTGAACTGGTTAAAGATCTGCATGATGCAACAGAAGCCATTTCAAGTTTAGGTGATAAAAGCAGTATAAGTGCTCAACAGATCCGTGATATGTCGATGCTTAGTCAGCAACTGATTATGGCATTAAAAAATGAATTAGTCCGCGCACAGGCCGAATTAGTAAAGCTCTCTCAAACAAAGGCATCGCCAGAAGATATTCAAAATGCCATAAACCGCGTGACGGATTTAAAAAATAATATTGTTGAGGTTGAGGCAGCATTTGGCGTTTATGAAACAACAGCAATTCATGCAATGTCTGGTGTGGATAAAGCCGCAACTAAAACAATTTCAGAAGTCCAAAAATTTACAAACGTTGATCTTACTAACATTATTACTGAAGCTCAAAATGCATCCAGAGCAATTGATAGTATGGGGGATGGGGCTGTTGTTTCAGCAACTGAAGTAGAACGAATCGGATCACTAGGCGCAACAGCAATTGAATCATTAGAGCGAGAATTATCACTTGCCGTTAGTCAATTAAAAGCCTTAAGCCAAAGCACTGATGCAGTATCTTTAGAAGAATTTAATGCAGCCACTGCAAAAGTAAATGGGTTGGAGGATGCATTAAATTTAACCAAAACAAGTTTTACTGATTTTCATACCAAAGCAACAAACGCGATGGGTGGTGTTAGCAGCAGTATTGATAAAGCATCAGATAGCGCTAAACAAGCTGGACACGAAATATATTCGGCCCTAGGAGTAAAACCCCCAACAGTAATTAATGATGCTATTGCCAATCTGAGTAAACAACTCGAAGATTTCAAGGCAAATAGCAAAATGCCTGCCGAAGAAGTAGCGCGAGTTACCAGACTGACAGAGCAGGAAATTGCACGATTAAAAACCGAACTAAGTGGTGTAGAGACATCTAGCAACAAAGCCAATCTGGGCATGGGTACGCTAACTAGTGGAATCAACACCACTAAGTTTGCTGTAACTGCATTAGTTGGGGCAATGGCAACACTTGGCATAGGTCTGGGTATAAGAGAGCTTGCTCAAGCAGCAGATTCATACACCAACCTTTCAGCTCGAATCAATATAGCAACCAAAGAAGGCGGAAACTTTAGTTCTGCAATGGCGGGTGTACATCAAGTCGCTTTGGTGACGAATAGTAGTCTGGATGCCACAGGTAGCTTATTTACCCGGTTAAATACTGTTGGCAAAGAGATTGGGATCTCACAGCAACAAGTATTGAACTTAACCAAAGCGGTAACACAAGCAATTCAAGTTGGTGGAGGTTCAGCACAGGCAAGTGAAGCAGCAGTTCAGCAATTTATTCAAGCTATGCAGGGTGGGGTTCTTCGAGGGGAAGAATTTAACTCTATTATGGAAAATGGTTATGGCTTAGCTGAAGCGTTAGCAAAGGGCTTAGGTGTTACCACTGGTGAACTGCGTAAAATGGCTGAAAATGGTGAGCTTTCATCAGAGCGAGTGATCAAAGCAGTTCAAAGCCAAGCGGATAGTATTCAAAAAACTTACGATCAGTTTCCACTCACCATTAGCAACGCCTTACAAAAGATCGCAACATCTTGGCAGATCTTAATTGGTGAGATGGATCAGGCAAAAGGGGCTTCTGCTACAGCAGCTCAAGCACTCTCAGTCATTGCTGATAATCTTGGAATAATAAAAGTATTTTTTGATGATGTGGGAGAGGGATTTGCATGGTTTGGAAATAAGCTTGCTGAAATAGATCCATCCACCCTTGAGACAATTAAAACTACACTTTCAGAAGTTTATGCCACGATC
The DNA here is from genome assembly GCF_002135345.1 of Acinetobacter sp. ANC 4648. Taxonomy (GTDB): domain Bacteria; phylum Pseudomonadota; class Gammaproteobacteria; order Pseudomonadales; family Moraxellaceae; genus Acinetobacter. Next base: position 12,253 of record NZ_NEGI01000012.1, read on the forward strand.
AAAACTTTAATTATAAGTTTTGCTGAAATGGGTGAAACCGTTTTTAGTGCATTTACATCAGCACTTGATGCGATGTCACCTCTCTTTAGTACTTTGCTTAGTGGTGGTGAGGATGTAGGTGGTTTTAATACACTTCTAAATGCATTACGCATAGGGCTTGGTTTAGTTTCTGATGCAGCAACTGGAGTCAATATTGCTTTAAAGTTGGTATTAGCATCACTTCAGTTTGTTTCGGCAGGGGTATATGCACTAAGCTCGGCTGTATTAGGCTTCCTAGGTTTTGATGATTTAGCTGCACAAGCTCAAAATGTTTCAGATCGATTGTTTGCACAGGCTGAAAAAAATGCGACTGAAGCAAAACGAATAGCCCTTGAGAGTAAATCCGCTACACAAGCTGCAATTGCCGATATACGTAAGACTGAGGAGGAAAAGAATCAGGAACGTATTGTTGATAATCAAAAAACGATTGATGAGTTGGTGCGGCAAGAACAAGCACATGCTGCAGCTTATAAGGCGATTAGCGACGAGCGAATCAAGCTAAATCAACAGTTATCCGATGCGCGTGCTACTGGCAATCAGGCTGCTATTGATATTGCTGTTAAGGGTCTTGCTGAATTAGATGCAAAGGAAAAAGCATTTCAGGCAGAAAGTCAGAAAATTACCGAGGCTAAGATTACAGCTGCACAGGCAGTTGCTAATGCCATGATCGCATCGGCAGATGCAGCTGGTATTGCACAGCTTAAGGTGCTTAATGCGCAATTAGCAGCTCAAGGTTTAAAGGCTGAATTTGATACAACTGGTCAAGTTATTGTAAAAGCCATGGGTGATGGGGCTGTTGCGATAGGAGTTACAGCCAATGCGGCAGATAAGGCGCGTATAGCAGCATCCGCGCTTGGGATAGACTTAGATGTTGCCTTAAATCGGGTTTCTAAAAAGTTTGCTTCTGACAAATCAAGCCTGAATGACTATGCAAATGGTCTTGAAACAATGGGGGTTACTGGTAAAAAAGCAGCAGACATCACCTATGAAGCATGGCTTAAATGGCTAGCAACAGCTAAAAACCAAGCAGAAATTGATTTCGCAAAATCCAAGTTAAAAGAATTTGGTGATCAAGGGAGAGTATCAACCTCTCAAGTTGAGCAAGGCTTGTTTGCAATTAAGTTGCAGGCCCAAAAACTTCCAGATGATATTGATCCAGTTACTGCAGCATTTAAGCGCCTCGGGGTTGAAACAAAAGAAAACCTTAAGCTTGCAGCACAACAAGCCTTGATGGATTTTATTTCAATTAGAGATAGTGGAAAAGCCACAGCCGAAGGTGTTCAGAAGGCATACGAAAGCATGACCCAAAAGGTTGCGGCTTCTGGTGATGTGGGTGTGATAGCTGCGGCAAATGTAGCGGGAGCAAATCGAGATTTAAGAATTGAAGTCGACTCAACAGGCAAAGCAACCGTAAAATCAGGCAGCGATATGGAAACCTCCATGCACCGCGTCCGCGATGCAGCATATGGTGCTCGTCAAGGTTTCCGTGATCTTGGTCAAACTGCCCGTGAAGAAGCCAAATCATCCACTGAGGCGTGGAATGATGCCATGAAGGCTATGACTGGCAAAATGCATGAAACAGTTAAAGGTGAAAAAACCCGCTTAGCTTTCACTGAGAGCGAAGTGGCTCAACAACTGAAAGACATGGGTTATGACAATAAGAGAGCTACTGCGAAAGCAAAAGAAATTATCGAAAACTCCAAGTCTGGTGATGGTTATAAAAATGCTTCTTCTACTTGGTTGGCTAAGAATGGTTTGGATGTGGTGGGTTCATTCGCTGGTGGTGGTGGTGGCACTTCAAATGCCAACTATATCCGTGAGCAATTAGAACAGTATAGCCAGTATGCGAATGTGAGAAGCGGAGAGGTGGGGCCTGTATCTACCCGTCGACTTGAAATCACCAATGGTAGTCAAACAGCATCACTTTCGGGTTCTGGCAATGATGTCGATGTAATGGAAAAAATGTTGAGTGAATTTGAAATGCTGAAAAAGGGGATGTAATGAAGATCATCCGTATAACGACTTCCGAAGCCGTCCAATTAAGCGACGGCTTTTTATGGTCTGATGAATTTGAATGGAATCAGATTGAACAAAAGCAGGATCGTGCAGTAGATGGCAGTCTGATCATTCAAGAGGGTAGGAAGAAGTCTGGTCGCCCCCTCACTTTAACTGCAGATAAAAATATGGCGTGGCTTAAACGGCATATTGTTAGTAGTTTAAAAGATTGGTCACTTCTGCAAGAGCAGTTCACGCTGCAGTTTGATTACTTTCATGACAAACGCTCATTTAATGTGATTTTCAATCATCAAGACAAGGCCATTGAAGCACAACCGGTACTTGAACATCCGACCGTTTCTGAAGATGACCTATACAACGTGACATTGCGATTTTTGGAGATAAGTGATGCCGATTGAACCAAAGAATCTGGTGATCTACAAACCTGAGCGTTTAACCGATACCGATGATGGTGGGGGTAAATATTCAGGTCAAGTTATTGTTGATGGGCAGAGTAATAATCTTTTTGATGACATTTCAGAGTTAGATCGAACCATGGGTGATGTCTCCATGCGCAAGATTTTTCCTGCAGTGAACACGGCAGATACCGATAAGTTGATGGGTGCTACAGTTTTTATTTCACAAAATCCTAAAGATCCGAATGTCTCTGCTTTGTTATTTAGTACTAAATCTTGGACAGATGAGCGTAAAGCTGCCCAAAACCGTGTTGAGAATTACTTGGCTAAAGGTGCTCAAGCAGTCGGTTCATTGCTAGATGCAGCTTATACCGGTATGAAGTCCATTCAAGTTGCCATGGATAAGTCGGAAACTGAAAATAGCGTAGGCGATACCTTGGTGCTGGTGGTGAATGAAGCTACCGTCAATGAAACCTCACAATTTGTAAGATTAACTGCCGTTGAAACTCGTATTGGAACGGTACGAGTCAACAATACTAATGTTGAGTACAAGATTGCGACCTACTCATTTAATGATGCGCTCAGTCGAGATTTTATCGGTATTTCCGCACTGCAGTGGTACAACAATGCTAAACCCTCCACCTTGATTAGAGAAACTATCGTTGCGGATAGTGGTCGTTACTATGCCAGTACAGATTTGGTTGAAGATGTGAGTGTGGGGAGCTTTACCGTGAATGCCGCGAGTATTTTTTCACAATTGATTCCATCCTCTCAAGTTGAAACGCCGTTACTTGACCTTAATGCGGTCAGTGAAAATACCGCCTTAATTGCTGGTCATCACAGCAATATCACGGTGCAGTACTCCACCAATGTAAATACGGCTCAAAGCTTACACCTCGGCTCAAGTGTGATGCCGGGTAGCGTATTGTTTACCTTATTTAGTCAAGCCATTACCGATATGGGTGGAACCTTAAAAACGAGTGCTGGTGTACAGGTGGGAACAATTGACTATCAGACAGGTCACATCGTTTGGAGTAATGCCATTGGTTCGGGCAATCAGGTTTTAAATATTACATTTACCCCAGCAGTTGCACCGACACAGCCGTTTGAATCTTATGCTTTACCTGTCACGCAGAATAATCAGGGAACTAATTGGACTGGTGTATTACTGCCAATTCCTGCACCTGGTGCTTTGTCTATTTCTTATATGTCGCAAGGCAAGTTTTATGTAGTGAAAGACAATGGTACGGGACGCTTGGTTGGTGCGAGTAATTCAGTTGGTAGTGGCACAGTCAACTATCAAACAGGGTCATGGTTATTGACTACAGGTGCATTGCCTGATGTGGGTACACCGATTCTATTGCAGTGGGGTTCACCGATCACCACTTTTGCACGAGCTGATTTAGCTGTACTTCCTGCAGCAATTGAATTTGATCTAAATCAACAAGGAATCAAGTCAGGCAGTGTGATTGCTAAATGGATGTTAGAAGGTGTCGAAAAGACTGCGATGAGTAATGCGCAAGGTCAATTTTCAGGG
>NZ_NEGI01000013.1 GCF_002135345.1 Acinetobacter sp. ANC 4648
GAAATATTGCTCATAACTGTTCAGAATTGTTCTATTTAGATGAACAATAATATACAACCATTAACATGAGCAAAACTGTAAATATTGTTAATAGGTTCAGTTCACTAATCATAGATAGAATATTTAAGATTGATTCAAAAAGTACGATTGCAGATAAAATGTCCTTGACGCTCATATGTATTACTCATATTGATTGATGAGTAATCTATTGTTCACATATAGAATTATGGTTGATTGGGTAATTTAAGAGCTTTCCAGAAGCTTGTACGTGCATAGAGCCCCGCCCCAAGAATCCATCATTAAATTAGAAGAGGATATATCATGACTTTTAAGACAACTGCTTGGAATTTTCTTAATAAGTTAGATTCAACTCAAAATCGTAAATTACGAGAGTTGATTGATGAACTTAAATCTCTACATTTTACTTGTGATTCAGAGTTATCAACTTACATTGTTGATTCTAAAATAGGTGAAGATAAGTATCGTATTCTTGGTGCAGAGCTTATCCTTAGTGATGGAATCACTGAACCTAAACTTGGTGGTTTTTCTCAAGAAATTTATGCTTATCTCTGTAGGGAGTTGGGTTTAAAAAGAAATGAATCTGACTTTAAGGTTCTTTCTGAAACTCCTTATAGTGAAAATTTAAAGTAATCATTTTTTCTTTCTTCTTGGTTTTTTAAAGCTATAAGGGAAGCATTAACTGCATAGTTACTTAACTATGAATTTTCCATTTTCTTTGGTTATCTCATACTTTAATGAGAAGTTATTACATGTGAATCGAATACCACCACCATGCATTAAGGCTACAGAACTAATTGTGTCGCATGTATTGCGTTGCATACGAATTGCAGATAAGCCAAGCAAGAAATCATCCCGTTTGACATCAGGATCTAACATAGGTTCATCATCAAAAGTTTCAGCAATGTCTACAAACTGAGAGGGAATACTACCCTTAGAACTTGAACTTGCAGAAGTAGATGCTAAGTTCTGCTGAGTTCTCTCTTGATAATCGGAGTAGCTTGTTTGGCACTGATACAAAATAAAGCCTACAAAAAGAATTAGGAGAAAAGTTCCACAACCATACGATTTCGATTCTTTCTCTCTTTTTTGTTTATCATAAAACAAAGGGGTAGATTGTGGATCTGATCTCTGAGGCTTCATCGGATAACCACAATGAGGGCAGGAATTCGATTGATCACTAATCTGTTGTGAACATTCAGGACAATTAATTAAAGCCATAACTTAATCTTTTGATTTTTTAATATATATGTCTATTGTAAGTAGTAAATACTAGTTTGTAATCTCTATCATTAGACTATACTCAAAAGATAACAATATTAAATGATAATTAATCTATCAATAGACTATAAAAGTTTATTAAATGATAGTATTATTATAATACTTAAATAAACATAGTTAAATGAGAAATGACAACTAGAATTTATGTACGTGCAAGTACCAAAGACCAAGATGCAGAAAGGGCATTAGATGATTTAAGAGAGTTTGCTAAATCCATTAAAGGTGATGTGAACGAATATGTAGAGAATGAATCAGGCACTAAGTTGGATAGACCTGTATTAAATCAACTATTAGATGAATCAAAGAACGGTGATACGTTACTAGTTGAGAGCGTAGACCGCCTATCTAGGCTTTCTCAAACTGACTTTGATGTGTTGAAAGGACGTATAAAAGAAAAAGGATTGAAGTTGGTTGTAGCTGATCTACCAACTACACACATGCTTATTAGTTCAAACGATACCATTACAAGCTCTATCCTGAACCTTGTAAACAACATGCTTATAGATTTATTAGCAACTATGGCTAGATTGGACAATGACAAGCGTAGGGAACGAATTAAGCAAGGTTTAGAGAGAAGTGGATACAAGCCAAGTGGCAAGAAAGCAGATACGGCTAAACATGCTAGAATCAAAGAGTTAGCCAATAAAGGACTGACAAAAGAAGAAATAGCAAAAGCCGTCAATTGTGGCATTGCTACTGTATATAGAGTTTTAAAGGAATAATGGATGGTCGTTTGTAGTTTTGATTGGGAATTAGCTTCTAAATTTATTCCATTAATTACAGGGCTAGTACCCATTGGAATTACTTGGTTTTTATATCGTCAATGGCATACACAAAAGCAAAAAGAAGTTATAGCAAATGAGTGTAAAGACCTATGGTACAAGTTAGATGACCTTGAAAAATCATATAAGAAGTTAAGTGAAATAACGTCTTACACCATAAGTGTAAGTGATCAACAAGAAATTGAAAAAAAGTTTTTTAGCGATGTGAAAGAATGGATATATGAAAACTTATCCAAAATGAGCTTAATAAAAAAACTAACTAACAATGATAAAAACGTAATAGAAAGCATTGATTTATTAGATAATGATCTATCCTCATTCAATACTTATCTGATGCTAAAAAGATTTTCAAATAGAAGTGAAATACCAAAACTAGTAAAAAAGAATGATGTATTAGCAAATATAAATAAAGTTAAAGATAGCCTAATACCATTTATAAATTTTTCTAAAAGAAAATAAAACAATCTACAATCTAATTTTCAGGGAGAAAAGAGCTTGATCATCTCCCTACTGTATCCTTGAAATACTGAATCAAAGCAACATCATCAACTAATGGGTAATAAGATCGAATCTTAGACCTGTCCAATTTTTCAATATCAGGTAATAATTCTTGTACTCGTTCCTGAAATGAAATCATCTTTTCATAGTTCTTAACTGGACTAAATCCTTGTTTCTTATCCGCTTCAACTCGCTTATATAGGTAAGACCATAAAACTAATTGATTCAAAAATTTATTGTATGCTGTGTTAATTATAGACTGTGTGATTCTAGTCACTATTATTATCCTGTTATTGTTCCAAATGTTTTCTTGTATTGTACTAATGCTTTATCATTTTGTTTTGCTAGGTATGAAGCTCTAAATATACAGTCTTTAAATTGTTCTTCATCTCTTAAACTGTGTCCTACTTTACTACCGCCTACCTCTAATAAATATTCTTCTTTACGCTCATGAAAGTTAAAAGATACTTTCTTATAATCAGATTCAATATTGACTGTTACACCACCTAAATTAAAGAATATCTTTCTAAGTAAGCTAAATATTTGTATAGGATTATATTTGTTTTGATCTACTACCAATATCATTTCTAAATGTAGCCCTTTTTGCTGTTCAGCATATTCAAAACTATAAATAAAACTATAACCTGTATCCTTAAATACACTCTTAATCTTCCTAGTTAATTTGCTTATATCAAAAGAATGGTCATTATCTAATCCTAAGGTGTATCTAAGTGCTATAGGTCGATTCATCTTATCTCTAGCATGTACTAGAGCTAGATATACCTCCTTCATGTTTGATTGCTTTATGTCGTACTTCTTTCCATTTTTAGGATTTATTTTGTTATTTATTGGGTAGCCAAGATACTGGCTAGTTGTTATTAATTTACACATTAAAAGGTTAAAGGGATAATTAGTTTTATAATGTATTGTTATTAGAGAAAAGAGGTCGAAATTAGATAAAAATATAGACTTATATCTAGTTATAGATACTCTGTTTATCCGACTTTGTTTTGGTATTGGTAACAGCCTTATACTGTAAGGCTTACAAGCACTTTATTGATTATTATGTAGTCAATTTCAGCCTATATAAATCAATAACTTATAGAATAGCACTGTCATTATTAGAATAATTATTTATTAAATCAAAAACTTACTTTGATGTATTACCAGACAGGCAATTGTTTATTGGTTCTTTTAGTATGGGTAAAATATTACCACATAATGACAATTTAGTCAATATATAACAAAGAGTTACGAAATATCAATGAATCATTGATGATCAAGTACATAGCCCCTACTGAATCTAATTTTAGGTTGAGTGGAAATCGAGAATTTTATTATTTTACAAACGTAGACTAGGTATGATTTACAGTACCTTATCAAATGGTAGGGGGATAATTCTGTTTAGCCCTACCCCTTAAAGGATTCTTTCCTAATCGCTCTCTAACAAGCACTCCGTGCTATCTAAGGGGTATTTTTTTCGAAGCTTCGCTCTCTTTCCATTGTGAAATTAAGAGGAATTACGTCAAAGATTTAAGTCCTCTAAAAACTTCATTATTTTTAATAGTTCTAATCGAAAGTAGATATTTATTAAATTTAAAATTGTAGAAGATTTTCTCTTTTATGAAATCGATTCAATCCTATTACAGTTCAACTGCCTAAAAATAATATATGTTAAAAATTATATATTTAAAAGAATAATATAGAAGATTAAATTTATACTTTTTTGGAATAAGAAAACATTTGGTAAGAGAGTTTAAAGATTTATCAAAGATAAGATTAATATCCTCCACGCCCTCTGTACTTCTCAATACTTAATTGAATACATACAGTCGGTTGGATACTAGAACGATGCAACGCTATAAAATTTTTAACTGATCTTAATTTAATACTGCGTTACATCACTCTAGTGAATAACGTAGAAGCACACTCAAACATAGCTCTATATGCTCACAAAATGGCGAATAATGGTGTTTTAAACCAATACAAGCTACCTAACTACCTTGATTAAATAAAAGCTCGTATAAAGCAAATTATAGCCATTTACAGATATGTAGTATTAACTTACTTGAATACAATGTTTAAGTATAAATTTACGATCTTAGAATCCTAGTTAGTTTTTGCTATCAAAACATACATAATAAAAATAAAAATTTTAGAAGAGAAGATAGGCTTTTCTGAATATAAAGAGCTTTTAAATGCTTTTAGCTCACCTCTATGCCTTACTGTATAAGCGTTTCAAGTTGCATAAAGATAGTTTTTCCGAGTTATAAAGATAGTTTTTCCGATGTGGATATGTCTCTATAAAGATAGTTTTTCCGAGCTTATAGATAGTCAATAATATTGCTATTTAAAATAGACATGGTATAAACCTATTCATAATGAAAAATTGATCTCTATTGGTTCAAAAGAAAATGAGTGATAAAACAAGATTAGTTGTTAAAGATAATAGTCTAATAGATGCTAGTTTTAACCTTTCATTGGTTGAACAAAGATTAATGCTATTAGGTATAACAGAAGCTAGGGAACTACCTAAACTTAGCCTTGAAACACCTGTTAAAGTGTCCGTTAAAAGTTATATAGAACAGTTTAATGTATCTGATAGTACGGCTTATGAAGCTCTACAAGATGCTGTTAATACGCTATTTGAAAGACAGTTCAGCTATTACGATAGTGTTGCAAATGAACGCTATAAAGAAAGATGGATTTATAAAGCTAGTTATATGGATGATAAAGGGTATGTAGTGATGTTCTTTACACCTACTGTCATAAGCATGATCAGCCGACTAGAAGCGCAATTCACCAAATATATGCTAGATCAAGTGTCTGATTTTAAGAGTAAGTACAGTATTAGATTGTACGAGATACTGGCTAAATGGTTCAGTGTAGGTCATACAGAGAAGTACGCTATATCTGATTTAAGAGCAATGTTGGGAATTGAAGAAACAGAATATAAAACAATGAGTTTATTTAAAACCAATGTTTTAGATAAAGCTGTTAATGAGATTAATAGGACTCATAGAGTCGAATATAAAATTAAATATGAGCAATTTAAAGAAGGTAAAACAATTGCTTATATCATGTTTAAAATGACTAAAAAGAAAGTAAAAGATGATCAAACCATTGATCTATTTAATAATATGACAGATAAACAATTAGATATGTTCAGTGACAAACTAAGTCGGTTAGAAAGCTTTCAAAATCACTTTAGAGCATATGTAGGCGAAGACCTGAAAGATTACGCTATAAGAATAAGAGAAAAGCTAAAAGATAATTTTTATGTTCAAGAATGGTTTAAATATCTAGAACAAGTTGGATATGTAGCAACAAAGTTATCCAAATAAACGACCTAGTAAACCTTTCTTCTCATGAGGCTTATGCTCGATGAGCTTCTGATCTAATTGTTGTTTAAGCCATGCTTCATTCGCTTTGACGTACTCTAACTGGTTTTCAAGTTGTTCAACTTGTGCCTTCAATTGTTCAATTTGTTGTTGTAAAAGCTGTTCATTATTGCTCTTAGGTTGCTCTATCTTATGTTCAATTTGTTGTACTGTATTATTAGTGCTGTTCAATAGTTCAGTGACAGCCTGTTCTATCACTTTTTTATCTGACTTATTTCCAAATAAACGCATCATATCTTGAACAGAAACATTGCCATCAGTGTTTTTAGTTATCTCACCTTTTTTTATGCGAGCATAGATAGTGTTACGGCTAACCTTAAACAATTTACTTGCTTGATTGATTGAAATATTGCTCATAACTGTTCAGAATTGTTCTATTTAGATGAACAATAATATACAACCATTAACATGAGCAAAACTGTAAATATTGTTAATAGGTTCAGTTCACTAATCATAGATAGAATATTTAAGATTGATTCAAAAAGTACGATTGCAGATAAAATGTCCTTGACGCTCATATGTATTACTCATATTGATTGATGAGTAATCTATTGTTCACATATAGAATTATGGTTGATTGGGTAATTTAAGAG
>NZ_NEGI01000014.1 GCF_002135345.1 Acinetobacter sp. ANC 4648
TTTTTAATTTATTTAACTAGGTTATAGACTGGCTATTTAAAATAGTCAACATACAATCTATTCAAATACCCCTTAAACCTAGTTTTATAACCCCTTAAACCTAGTTTTATAACCCCTTAAACCTAGTTTTATAACCCCTTAAACCTAGTTTAATGAAGCCTGAAACCATTACCTAGCTTAGCTTTCAGGCTGTCTAAAAGCATTTAAAAGCTTAAAAGATTATTAAAAGCCCAGAACATGAAAAATTGCCCTATGTTTTCGCTGCGCTCAAACTCTATTGAACTTCGCTTTCGCTCAGTTCGAAGGGGCAATTTTTAGCAAAGACCAGATCACATTCAACTTTTGAAAAAAGCACAATCAAAAACAACAACAAGAATGAATTCGCTTCGCTCATAAAGCTTTTTTTCTCGCTACGCTCGTCTAGGCTCAAATTTTTGCATGTGATTAATGCTTTCTGGGCTTCATTAACCTAAAAAGCAGTTTTTCAGAAAGTCGAAGCGCGAATTTTTTCAGTTCACTCGTAGACACTCGTTCTGTTGTATACCTTTGAAGCATACAAGCTTTAAAAAACAGGCTTAAAACGAGTGTGTTTTGTGATTTTCAGGATTAAAAGGATCGGATAGGGAAATAAACCCATGCTATTTTTCGTTCTTTTGCGTTTTGCGCGTGTTTAAGCAGTCTTGACCTATCTCTGCCCATATTTCCCATTTTGGATCGTTTTGCGCGATTTCAGCGGTTTTTAACAAGATGCCTAAAAGTTCCGCTGGATTGCGTTGATCCAGTTGCGCAATTTCAAACAGCGCACCGAGTTGAATCAGGTGTTTGGTTCGAGCTTTGCGTTCAGCCTCTTTTTCGGCATTGAGCAGTTTACGGACTACGATTTTTTCTTTGTTGGCGCGATCCATGGCTTTTTCAGCTTTGATCAGAGCATTGAACTTTTTTTCTTGTTCTGGATTGCGATCATTAATTTTAGAAAGTTCGAGTAAAAGTTGTTGCGCATCGGATGGTTTTTTTAAAGCCGCAAGATAGGTGGTTTTTTCTGTTAACCAATTATTATTCATTTTTCATTCCTCAATAAAATACTCATTCGATTACACAGGACGATAACAAAAAACAATCAAGTGTCTTGATCATTTTTGTTAACTTTGTCCTTGTAAATCTCAATCGTATTTCCATCAAAATTTTTGATGGCGCGCTTAGACGTTTCTCTCTTCGAGAGAAACCTAATCACGAAAATTTGCTACGCAAATTTTAAAAAAGCAAAAGTAGCATCTACAGTGAGGTAGGCAGATGGCCATTGCACGACTCAGTGTGAAAACAGGCGGTGTTGGTAAAGCGGCAGCCCATGCCGAATATATCGAGCGTGATGAAAAGTATGCCAAACAAAAACAGGCAGATTTGGAATATTCCGAGTCTGGCAATATGCCGCCATGGGCGGAAGAAAATCCAAAGTTATTTTGGCAGGCAGCCGATCTGTATGAACGAAAAAATGGAAGTACCTACCGCGAATTTGAGATTGCTTTGCCACGAGAATTGAACGCTGAACAGCGACTTGAATTGATTCAGGATTTTATTGCGCAAGAGATTGGGACGAAATATCCCTATCAATTGGCGATCCATAATCCCAAAGCCATGGATGGTTTGGAACAACCGCATGCACACCTGATGTTTAATGAACGGCTGAAAGATGGGATCGAGCGAGATCCGCAACAGTATTTCAAACGCTACAACAGTAAAGCGCCTGAACAAGGTGGAGCCAAAAAAGACAATACAGGCAAAGACTATCGAACCCGAAAAGATGAAATCAGGGATTTAAGACAACGCTGGGAAGTGATGAGCAATCAGCATCTGGAACGTGCAGGACTCGATACTCGAATCGATATGCGCAGCTATAAAGATCAAGGCATTGAAAAAGACCCTGAAAAAAAGCTGTTACCGAGCCAAGCCAAAGATCCGATTATTCGAGAAGCCCTGAGCCAGTCTAGACAAGCAGATCGACTGGTTCAGCATTATGATTTAGGTGATTTGAGTCAAGATCTGGAACAGATCCAGCAGCGTAAAGGTCTAGTTCAGGATATTGAGCAAGGTAAAGCCGCGTTTAAGGCGGATTTTGAGCAATTTAAGGCACAGGCATTACAACAGTTTAAAGAACAGCAGAAGTTAGAACAGGAACAAGCCAAGTTGAAAGAATCTAAAGGAATAGAGCGATGACTCCAGAAGAAAAAAAACTCTATGCACTGATGACGATTGCTGAAGAACAGCAAAATGCGATTAATCAGGCGATTCAGAATCTTAATCTGACTCAAGAACAGATTCAGAAAGTGATTGCAAAGCAGACGCAAGCAAGCGTATCAGATGCTGTGAAAGAAGGACTGAAAGAAGGTTCTGAGAATATGGTCGAGACAGCCAAGCAATTGAATCAACTGAATCAGTCTATTCAGAAAAATATTAAGCAGTTGTCTTGGAAGTTTATTGCACTGTGTTGTAGTGGCATTTTTTCTATTGTGATGGCTTTTGTTGTTGTTTTTATGATGATCGTACCGAGTTTAGATGAGATTCAAGAGCGTAGAGCTGATTTAAAGCAGTTAAGTGAATATCCGATTCAAGTCAGAAAGACCAGTGATGGAAAAACAGTGGTTCGGGTGATGAGTAAGAAGTCTTGTTATGCTTTTGGGGATTCAAAAGTATATGACTGGTGTGAGATAGATCCTAAAAAATACTAGGATCTATGCGAAATTCAGATAACAGTCTGAATTTCGCATAAGCTGTATTATGTTAATTTTAGAAAAACTCAATAATCTACATATTGAACAGAAACAATTGTTGGATTATCAGAGTTATAACTTAAAGAATGTTTAGAAGATTCAAATGACACTGATAATTTATAGGTATCATTTGAAGCATCAGTAAAGTAATAATCCCCCGACTTATTAACTTTAACTGTTAATTTATACGTGTACCAAAGATTACCATCCTTATTTAGCAGGTATTTTTCGACATGTGTAGCAACAACAGTGTCAGAATCACAATCAATAAAAGTGTTACTACCAGATACTACAGGCCAAGAAACAGTATGAGCAGTATTAGATGTTGATTGTAATAAGTCTTCAGATTCAGAGGTTTCATCTGTGATTACGTCTACATAATAAGCGTTATTATCTTTTGATAGTAATGAACCTATTGGTTTTAGTTCTGAATTTTCCATAATATTTCCTGTTAATTTTTATAAAAGAAAAAATACCTTTAAATATTTAAATCTAAAAGTAATTTATAAAATAGCTTAAAATAAAATCTATGGCTATGATCTATTAAAATAATTAAATTACTATGCAAGCAACTCACCCTAAGAGCAGTAAAAAATTTCTTGATGCGGAAAAAGCTGAAAGCAAAGCTTGTACATAATATTGTCACATTAAGGAATTTTTGATTATATAAATTCCCCTATTTAACATAATGGCGCTTATGCGAATTTATTTTAAATATAATTATATATTTCAACTGTTTAAATTGTAAAAAATGAAAATTAAACTCTAAAAACCAACTTAGAAACAAATCGTTTTTTAGGGTTTAATCCTGATTTACTAAGAATTCTATTTTTGTATATAACTCTTCAGTACTAAGATCTTCAAGAGTTTTTTATATCTATTAATCTTCTAGAATACTTCTTAACATCCATGCCGTTTTTTCATGTATTTCAAGTCTTTGTGTAATTAGATCTGCTGTTGGTTGATCGTTTACTTCATTGACAATTGGAAAAATTCCTCTTGCTGTTTTTGCAACAGTTTCGTGAGCATTTACCAATAAGCTAACCATTTCTTGTGCTTTTGGGACACCCTCAACCTCCTTGATTGCAGTCAATTCAACAAACTGTTTGTACGTTCCAGGGGCAGGAAATCCTAATGCTCTTATACGCTCAGCTATCGTATCTAAAGCATTCCATTGTTCAGTATACTGATCCATAAACATGTTATGTAAACTGTTAAATTGTGGTCCCGTAACATTCCAATGAAAATTATGTGTCATTAAATATAAAGTATAGCTATCAGCAAGTAATTTAGATAATCCTGCGACAATTTTCTCTCGATCATTGTGCGAAATACCAATATCAATTTGTATTGCTTTGGCTTCTTTTTTAGAATTAGACATAGTTGATTTCCTTTTAATTTAAATACATGATATTTATATATTATTTAAAATAACTTTTTAAATCTAAAGCTTCATAGATAAGAATATAATTTAACAAACAATAAAATCAATGGTTATTAAACAACTATCATGTTGTTTTAAATAAACTCAATATTACAGCTAAAATAGATCAGTCCTTAAAACTTGTTTGATCGGACCGTCCAAAGTTACGGGGCAGATTATTTATGGGCCTTTTGTATAACTTGTATTATGTTAATTTTAAATTTTCTAAATAAATGTATTTAAAAAATAAGATTATTATCTAATAACTTTTACTCGATACAAGTTTCAGTTAAATCATTTTTAGATATATTCAATTTTATTGTATTAGCAAGAATACAAGAGTAATTTCTTAAATTATATTCTTGCACAGATGATACTGAATGAGGTCTTTTATGTTAAAGCTAAGTATCAATCCTTAAAGAATCTACTCAATTATGTTAAAAAAGCCCAACATTCTGTTGGGCTTTTTTTATTATTTAATTTTTGCCCACTCTTTGGCTAATAATTGTTTGAAACTTTGCTTTTTATTTTTTGTACATTCTTGAACAAGAATAGGAGTAACAGTCTCAATACCTTGCATATTGATAATTTGATTCTCCATACCCTTATTTTTCATATTTAAAGCTACACTGACTCCAATAGCTGTTGGTTGATATTTCGCATCAACCATAAGAAAATCTTCACATGTCCAGTTATTTACTGGCTTTTTTGAGGGTGCAGCATTTAAGAACATTGGTGTTAATGCAATACAAGATACGATAGCAATAGATAGTTTTTTCATTTTAATTAGACTCTTATGTAGTAAGAAAATAGTATTTATATTGGTTGTTACCTGCTGTAATTCTTTGTTGAATAAATGTTTAACAATCTAAAAATACTTTAACTATTACATCATGATTTCAACTTAAATTCATATATAATACATTGATAATTAAAATTATTTGATTAATAGCATTGTTAGTATAGTTTTAGCAGAAAATCTCTTATGCGAAGCCATGAAACATCCATTGAATGCCACATAAAATTATAAGGATTAAAACGACCAAAAAAAATATTTCTAATTTTTTCATTATTTAAGCTCCTCTATAATTGATATAAAAGCTCTTACCCGAAGTAATAAGCAATAAAAAAGCCCAACATCCTGTTGGGCTTTTTTACGTATTTGGTGCTTAGGTCTGACTCCTGTCGTACCTCACGATCCTTATGTCGATCTATTCTTGTTATTGTCGGAGCATCCTGCTCTCTATGTGGCCATGATAAGAAATTCATCAGTCAACGTATAGTCGCAAAGGGCCTGAATCTTTGTGCGCTCAGGCGTACACAGCTGCTTAAAATTTACCCCAAGGTTTATCCGCAGAAATTGTGGATTATTTCAGCGGTGTGACAGTTGAGAACTCAAGGAAAAACGAAAATATGAGCATTTAATGATCTATTTTATTGGCGAAATCTACCAGTTCTGATTAAAAAACAGCCGAGATGTTTCAATTCGGCTGTTTTTGAGTTTTTACGGTGATTTTAAATTAAATAAGTTTCTGAATTTATTTGAATTATTAAAAGCTATTTCGCATAAGCTCCATTATGTTAAATGGAATTTATGTGTGTTGATAAAAACAGTAACTTTTAAATGGTTTATCGCATAGACATTTTAATTGGTGAATAACAACAAAAAATTGAGAATCTATAGCCCTCACTTCGTATAATCACTGTTATAAAACCGAACCTGAAGGGTATCCAAGGGTTCATATTCATAGAGAATTATATGACTTCTGAAAGTAATAGAACTGGAGCTCTTGGCATTAATTATGTACAGAGAGTTTTACTTAAATGGGGATGGGGATTCGAATCTATTTCACAAGAAAATGATGATGGATTTGATGGTCTTATATATATCCGATCAAAACATTCGGATCCCCAGAATCCTGATAACAAAAGTAAGCAATCATGGGTTTTCACAGGAGGTTTAATTCATATACAAGTGAAAAGTGGAGATAGCTACATCAGTAGCCGAAATAAAGATCAGATAACACTTAAGATAAGAAATCTGAATAAAAAGAAAGAGATATGGAATAAATCTTCAATTCCTTGTATCTTAATATTTGTCGCTGAAGATGAAAAAGGGGGGGAATATTCATATTGGGCCGATCTAAAGTCGAACGAAACATATTTTGAAGATTGCAATACCATTATTAGTATCCCTCTAAAAAATAGATTCTCAATATCACAAGAATGCAAAGGTCCTTTAAGACGCATAGCAAGGACATCAGGGAATTACACTGATAAATATGTAATTGATATGGGGAAATCAGATTCCTTAGATAGTATTTTGCCATCAAGTCTTAAAGGGAATTTAAACTCTCCTTTAAAAAGGAAAGCTATTGAATTCTACCAACAATGGAAATTGATTGGAGCAACTAACCCTTACTTTGGTCAAGTAATAATTAACAGGACTGGATGGAGTCATATCACTCGCCAAGGCCGCCCTATAGCAAGAATTGAAACGAGCTTTAATTTGCTACCTATTGCGGCAAGAATCATAAATGATGTATCCAAATGGCGTACGCTAACTGCTATGCGACGATATGAAAATAGAAAGGACAATTATATCTGCCATATAGATTTTATTGGATTAACAGCAAAGGTTATTTTAAAAGAGCGTAATTCATCCGATGTTATGGTTATATTAAAAAGAGAAACAAGATTTAAAAAAAATGAAGGAGGAAATAGTACAGAAACCAGACTGTGGTTTTATACAGTTTACGAACCTGGACGCGGAAAATAAATTGGCAGTACAGTCGCGCTCAGACTGCCCCAGACGTGATATACACCGGTGCCAGAAAAAAGTCTGGCTCTTCATTTGTGCGTGTACTGCCAAAGCAAACAATACTATAAATATCTGAAGTGTCAATTAGTTCATGGGATTATCATACTAAAACTAACATAATACACCTTATACGAACTCAAAAATGGAAGCTTTAAGCCCCCATTTTACTATATTTTTTGAAAATTTCGCATAACGCCCATTATGTTAAATCAGGCCGTCTATAACGGTATACTTCCTTTAATAGAGAGACTATTTTTACTTGCAAATCTATTTTTATTTATCCCTTCAATTGCATACTGGGCTGCTCCATAAGGCCCTCGAAACAGGGATGCCGCATTAATAGAATAACTGTCACAAAATTCTAGAATTTCTAATGAATTTTTATTAGAAATTGTTAATTTCAAAAGTCCATTTTGTCTTTTCTCAGCCATTAGATCTGGAAGCAATCTCATCTCCTGAATCCGCTTATCAGCATAGGTAATTTTCTGATTTCTATTAATATCTTGTCTTACAAGAGTGAAACATCCCTGTTGAGAGGATATATTCAGATTTAAAGATCTTGGAATATTTATTACTTCAAAATTAGTTCTTCTGTGATCATTGAGAAGATTTTTTTTCTCTAGATCAAATACCCAAACAGACATATAACTATCCAGTGAAGATTCTCTATTAGATATCACACCAGATGCTGCAAAATAAGATGCAACTAATGGACTGTAACTCCAATCTAATAATTCTGTTGGATAGCCGTAATGTTGAGCAAAACCTAATAGTTCATACAAAGCTTTGTCAGGCCAACTTCTTGAATCATATGCTGCGCTACTGTTGTAATCTGCCAAATACTTTTCTCTAAATTCATAAGAATCATTTGGGATGGCTACAGCATTTGTATCACAACCTGCAACAAAGCTTTTTAAGTGTGCAAATTGACAAAAGCAAAGATCATTAAATGTATTAGTAAAAGAAGAATATTCAAAAACATCTCTAAATAAACTTGGAATTAAAAGATGATTAGAATCTGACTGCCCCCTATAAATTAATTTATGATTTGCAGCCCCAATATAAGAACTTAATTTTTCTTTATTGTCTGGTCTAATTAATTCTATAAATTCTTCATAAGAAACTATTAGCTCTACAAAACCTTCATGATTTATTTCTTTCATGTACCCTCAAATTCAACTTATAGATTTAATTAAGTCTTTCTAAAATTAACATAATACCGCTTATACGAAATGCTTGAAATTTTCCCTTTAGCCTCAATAGTTTAGTCAAAGCCATTCTAGGGTTCAGCGCACTAGAACGGTTTTTTTGTGATTATTCACGTTCCACGCCTATTCTTTGATCAATGTTTCACACTTTTGATTAGCTAATTTTAAAAATGAGAATTCAGTACAATGGCTTTCTTAAACTAAAAACATGCTATAGTGTATCTCAATTGAGTTACATAACATTAAGGTGAAGACATGACTTCTCAAACCTCAATGCTGCACGTTCGCATAGATGATGATACTAAGCTTCAAGCACAGCAAGCTTTAAAATCAATGGGAATGTCTGTTTCTGACGCTGTACGAATCTTTTTAACCCGTGTTGTTGCAGAACAAGCAATCCCCTTTGAGGTTCGTGTACCGAATGCACAGACTGTTGCTGCCATGAATGAAGCAGATGAACTGATCCAAGCTAAAAAAGCCCGTTTTGAAACTGTAGAAGACTTGTTTAATGACCTCGAAAAAAACAGCTAAATCCAAACGTGCCGTTTTACCTCGATCATCGGACTACACCAAAGAGTTTTTAGCAGATTGGCAACGGCTTTCTCGCAGTGGTCGCTATGACATGGGTAAGCTGAAGGAAGTCATGATGCTTTTAATCGCCAATGATGAACCTTTAGGGGCAGAATGGTTAGATCATGCTTTAAATGGTAATCAATGGAAAAGCTGCCGTGAATTGCATGTCGGTGGAGATTTTCTATTGGTCTATCGCATTGAGTGCCTGTCTAAGTTCGATATGATTGTTTTTGTTCGTGCTGGAACACACAGCGAATTATTCTAACCGAAAAAATTAGCCATTGGGTAAGAAGAATTTACTCCAGAATCCTCGTTTTTCTGGTTCTTCTTCTATTATTTTATTTATGTGAATATCACTTTGTTTATTTGGTGTTTTGACACTGTTTGAACTGTCTTTTTTACTGTTTAATTCTGTATGGTCTTGTTGTTCAATTGAGCTGTTTTGAACTGTCGATTGTTGTTCAATTTTTTCTTTGTGTGTGGAAGGGGTATAACCTAAAACAAGTTTTAATTCTTTTATTTCTTCTCTTAAACTACTAATTTCATTGAAAAGCCTATCCTCTCTTTGTTCTGCTTTTAGTCGAGAATTTTCAGACATTTCTAACATTTTTTTGTACAGTTCAATGCTGTCTAATTCTGTTTGGATTGAACTGTTTTGAACTGTCGGCTGTTGTTCAATTTGAACAGCTTTATCAGTCTTAGCCTCACCATATAGAACAATCATATCAACCATATCAATGACTTTTTGTCCCTGTTCATTGAGCGTGGCTGTTAATATTCCTTTAGATACCTTGTCATATAAAGCACCACGAGAAAGTCCATAAAGATTTGCCATTTTACTAATCGTTAGCTTTGCCATAATTACGCCAAATAAGACATTAAATTGAGTTTAAATTATTTATTTTAGGATTAAATCCCAGATTTTTTAAATGAGGTAAAAACAGTTTTTGCTTCTCTGGATCTCTCAACATATCTTTAATTCGAGCTGCAAGGACTTCATAGTTTTCATTACCTACGGCCAAATGACTTAAATCATGAAGTTCTGCTAATTGATTGCCAAACATATTGATTTGAGAGTCGCTCATTTTATAGAAATTTTGTTGACTTGATACTTTATTATTTAAGGCTGGAATAGCTTTTAATGTTGATTTCTGTTTAAGTTTAAATTGAAGATCAGTAATAATACGACCTTTTTTAAACTGATCATAACTAACTGTTATATCTGTATTTTTATTTATATCTGAAATTGCTTTTTCAAGCACATTGGTTTTAAAATTAGACATTGTGGCGTACTCATTTACGCCTACACCTAATTTAGCTCTAATATCATCAATATTATATTTTTCAGTTTTTCCTGTGCTTAACCATTTTATTAATAATTCATATAACCTTATGCTATATTTACTTTTAAAATCAGATACTTGCTCTAAATGATATTTGGTAAATTGTTCGCTTAGTCGACTAATTAAACTTATAACTTCATTACTTAGATATAAAACAATTAAACCGCTTGTATCGACATAAGTAACCTTATTCACCCAGTTTGCGGTGGTGTATGCTTCTTTTCCTTTGTATCTATCTAAATAGCTGAATTCTCGTCTTTTTAAGGTTCTAGCTGCATCTCTGATTAAGCTATAACTATTATTACTTTCGACCTTAAATTGATGCACATAGTCACTCACCGCAATTTCTATTGCAGTATTTGGTGTTAGATCATGAACTTCTCTAGCCTCAACAATAGCTAAAAGCATAAGACGCTGTTCTATTAATGAGAGATTAAAAGAAGCATCTATTAAGGCATTATCTTTAACGACTAATTTATTATTGCTCATTTAACCAGCTTTTTAATTTATTTAACTAGGTTATAGACTGGCTATTTAAAATAGTCAACATACAATCTATTCAAATACCCCTTAAACCTAGTTTTATAACCCCTTAAACCTAGTTTTATAACCCCTTAAACCTAGTTTTATAACCCCTTAAACCTAGTTTAATGAAGCCTGAAACCATTACCTAGCTTAGCTTTCAGGCTGTCTAAAAGCATTTAAAAGCTTAAAAGATTATTAAAAGCCCAGAACATGAAAAATTGCCCTATGTTTTCGCTGCGCTCAAACTCTATTGAACTTCGCTTACGCTCAGTTCGAAGGGGCAATTTTTAGTTAATACCAAATGTGATTTCAATATTGAAAAAGCAAGATCAAAAGCAACTCGGAATTCGCTTCGCTCATAAGTTTTTTATGCTCGCTATGCTCGGTCTAGCATCAACTTAATTTCATTCGCACCCATTCGGGATGCTCTAAATCTAAATTTTGGAATCTAAAGGGAGCTTGTAATCAGGGAAACAACCGAGGCAAATCTTTTATTGTGGCAGCTCGTAGACACTCGCTTAAAATTCATCTTTGAGAAGCAAGGTAAAAAATATAGCACTCCATATCAGCACCTCATATAGGAACTAACTATATGCCGATACGCAGTGCCGAGGCGAGGTGCCGAAGGTGTTGACTAGATTCACGGTAACGCAACCGCTACGCTAGGGCGTTTTTACCTATACCGAAACCCCCGTCGTTGCGCTACCGCGCACGACCACCCCCTTACTGAAAAGTATTGAGCTTCATTTGCTACGCAATGAACTCAACGAACTTTCTTAACCGTAAGAGGGTGGTCGTGCGTTCCTTACGACGGGGATGGGCTAGCCCCCCACTTCAAGGTCAGGCGTTGGGACGCCTTAAAAAATGGGTGCGCTTTGCTTCCATTTTTTCCCTTTTGTGGCTCCCCCCTTGTCCTCTTCGCTGGGGCTACGAGGATGCCTCACTGTCGTTCGTCCCCCCTTCGGGGCAACCCGCGTATCGGCTGATCGTGATTTGTCAGAATATTAGATTTTAATAATTAATAATTAATAATTAAAATCTATGTCATATATTTAAGCCTTTTTGTCTTTATTTTTTTTCAATCAGAATATTACTTTATAAATCATATAGAAAATCGTTTTTAGGTTATGACCATATACCACAAAAACTATATTTTTCAAAAACTTACTAAAAATAAATATTGTTTTTTATTATTAAATGAGCTTATTATTTTCCCATTTAGAGCTAAAAGATAATTATTTATGCGATTTTGGTTTTTAATTGCTGGGGGTTTCACACTCATTATTTTTTCTGCTGAGATCTCAGTTTTTTTGAGTGCCTTTTTCGCACACCCATTACGACACGTAATTTCTATTTTTGTCGGCATTTTTGCTTTTATGGTGTTAAGTGCGAAGCCAAATGAAACAAGTTTGAAAAAATTGGGTTCGAAAGTTTCTTTTTATGCTTTTTTCATTTTTATACTTATATTTTTTGTTCTCTGGTTTCCTGCTTATTTTCTGAAAAAAGTAGATAGCAATGAACTTTGGTTGTTTCTAACTTTTAGTATGAGCAGTTTTTTTATTTTTGTTCTATTTGATCGATTTTTTACACCGATATGGGAAAAAATAAAATTTTTTTGTACAAAAAAATCAGGCACAGAACGCAATAAAAAGAGCGATATCCGAGATATTGAAGCAAATTTTAAACAGACCAAAGAATATGATCCTGAGAAATTTTTTGACTCTAAAAAATGGTTTTTTGGCTTAGATATTAAAAATAAACCAATTTTCTATAACGGAGAAAAGCTCCTTCATACGCAGATCACTGGAGCATCTGGGTTTGGTAAGAGTATTTTACTGGGCCTTCTGGCTTCACAAGCGATACAAAAAGGTGAAGCCACCATTATTTTTGATCCAAAACAGTCAGGAGATGAGTGGTTCCCACATGTTTGCAAAAAGGCATCTGAGAAAGTTGGTGCAAGATACTATTTTATTGATCTCCGTCGTGGTGAAGCCCAATTAAATCTTTTTGAAGATGCTACGCCTGAGCAAATTGAAAATCTTTTAATTGCTGGGTTTTTGCTCGAAGATCGAGGTGATGCAGCTGATTATTACCGTGGTAAAGATCGTAGGATGGCAAGATTTGTTGGAGAAAATTATCAATTGGGGCTGACAGCAACCAAGATTAGTCAGGAATATGATCAATATTTTAGAAGTAAAGAAAATGAGGCTGAGAGTTTTGCCAATCAGCTTGAGGAAATAGGCCGGGTTAAAGCTGTTAATGCAACTCATGGAATTTCATTAAAAAAAATTATAGAGAATGGGGAATTTCTCTATATTGCAGGCGATTGGCAAGACCCCAAGTATGTCAAAGTACAACGTATGCTTCTTGATCGGATTGTTCAAATTGTGAGTGAACGAGATAACAACCTCGAAATGCCGAAGCAAGTCTGTGTCATTTTGGATGAGTTTTCTTTCCAAATTTCTAAAATTTTTGGGGATTCTCTTAAAGTTATTCGAGACAAAGGGCTACATTTTATTCTGGCACATCAAAGTATTACTGATCTAACCAATGTCCCCGCGAACATGGATGCACAGGCATTCGCAGGTTCTGTTATGTCGAATTGTAGTTTGAAGTTTATGTACCGTGCAGTGGATTTTGAAACAGCGAAATATTTTTCCGATTTCTCTGGGGAAATTTTGGTGGATGATGAAGCTCGATATGTCGAAAAAACGCTTAGTTTGACTGATCGAGTGACGGCAGAGAAACAAATTAGGCAAACAGAAAGAAATTTATTCGATGTAAATACAATGCTGTTACTTCCCCCGAAAACTGGAATTTTTTATGGTAATGGCATAGCAAGAGTTTCAAGTGTTTATCCGATTAAAGTTGAAAAAAATGCTGATTCCAAACGGGTTGAGAACTTTGATAATTCGAAAGATGTAGAAAACATAAATCCTTCTAACATTTTTATTTTCAGTAATTTGGAGTGATTAATGTCAAATTTAATCAGCTCCAAAGCAGAACGGGACCGAATTAAGGCAGAGAAGCAAGCCAAGGTACTGTCTTTCTTACTTGAAGAGGGTTATAGCACAGCAATAGTCTTGGCTGAATTTTTAAAAATGACACCGAATGGTGTGCAAAGGATTTTGCGAAAAATGGAAGCTAATGAGTTGATAAAAGCTCATACCGTTGATTTTGAGGTGGGGCCGTGGAATCTCAAAATTTGGGGGGTAACTCCGACTGGAGCACTTTTAGCAACGCCTGAAGATGAGCAAGTAAAGTTTTTTGAGGTGGGGCGTGTGAAACTAATCACTATGACGCATAGCTTGGCTTTACAGCGCGTTAAAGTGCTTGCACTTAGTCAGGGGTGGAGTGAGTGGGAAAGTAGCTCTAAGATGCTACAGAACGCAAATTTAAGCCGTTCGACATGGTTGCAAGTCCCAGATGCTGTTGCAATATCCCCAAAAGGGAGAAAAATTGCAATTGAGCTAGAAAGAACAGTGAAAACGCCTAAACGTTATGTCGAGATTTTGGCGAACTATGCTGAAATGATGTCTATGGGCGTCATTGATGAGGTGATCTATGTGTGTCCTGCACAGTTGACAGCCCGATTAGAAAGGCTGTTTCATCGGATTGAGAAAATTACTTTTAGAGGAAAGGTCATCCCAACACCTGAAGGTTTATTAAGACGTTTTTATTTCATTTCATATGAGAAATGGGAAACAAGTGCACAAAATTTTTAGGATTAAATGAACATGGAAAAAAGTATGTTACGTGAGGCAATCTATCCATCTCAACATAATGGCTATTACCCTGTGAAGGTTCTATATGGCTTTGTCTTAGATGATGGAATTAGTTATCTATTGATATTCTCCCCTAAAAGGGTAGGAGGCACTCAAATAACAGCCTTAAGTACTCAGATTAGAAGTGATTTTTTTAATTTGTTGTTAAAAGAATGTCCTGATGAATTTTTCTCAGAAAAAGTAAAAGTCATTCAAATTATAAAAGATGATTTTGATCGATTTTATGGACGTGAGTGGGATATGAATCAGTGGCATGAGGCGACTTATGTTGAGAACTCAAAATGTAAGTTCTTTATAGAAACACTGAACTTACAAACGCCTGATGGTTCTGATCAAATTAAGATTCAAGGAATTCTAGGCTAAGGGCATAATTTTTTAGCCCATGAAATGTCTATGCGATAAACCATTTAAAATGACCTGTTTTTAACTATAAGCTTCAAACATTGGTATTGGATATATTCCATTCAGTTGATATACAAATGCGACGAGCCATGTCGCTAGGTAGTTGCATATATCTATAATTCTGATATCCTGGCAAAAAACAGGATAAGTAGCTGGTTTATGAACGCACTCGAAAAATTTTTACCCCTCGAAGCAACGCTGATACGTGAAAAAAGAATTCGTATGGGATTAACTCAATTGGAGTTAGCCTGTTTATTAGAATTAAAAGAAAATGGGGAAAGAACGATACGAGGTTGGGAGCTTGGAGAACATAAGCCGTCAAAATCTAAGCTTTCTAAAATTTTAGAGCTTCATGAAGAAGCGCCTTTTAGAAATGAAAATAATGATTATAAGTTTACTTTCATTGATTTATTTGCAGGTATCGGTGGGATTCGATTACCTTTCCAAAAACTAGGTGGTAAGTGTGTATTTAGCTCTGAATGGGATAAGTTTGCCCAAAGAACCTATGCTGCTAACTATGGTGAGGTTCCATCGGGAGACATTACACAAATTTCAGCTAATGATATTCCTGATCATGACATTTTAATGGGAGGATTTCCTTGCCAATCATTTTCTCAAGCAGGTTTAAAAAAGGGCTTTGAGGATACTCGAGGAACTATGTTCTTTGAAATACAAAGAATTTTAGGGGGGAAAAGACCCAAAGTCTTTTTACTTGAAAATGTTAAACAATTAAAAGGTCATGAAAAAGGACGAACCTTAAAAACTATTTTAAATATTTTGACTGGGGAAAGTGATCAATCTTTAGATGATGTTCCGATGTCTCAAGATGCTAGAAATGCATTAGGAGAAAGGCTTAACTATTGGATTGATTTTAGAGTACTAAGAGCAGCAGATTTTGGTATTCCCCAAAATCGTGAACGGATTTTTATTGTTGGTTTTGATAAAGATTATTTTGGTGAAAATTTTGATTTTGATAAAATATTTAAATGGCCTATTCCTACTTGTGAGCCTACAAGGGTTGGAGATATTTTAGAGCCTCAAGATATTTTAGATGCTCAGGAAGATAAATATACCATTTCCGATAAATTATGGGCGGGACATCAACGTCGTAAGGAAGAGCATAAAACTAAGGGGAATGGTTTTGGGTGCTCTGTTTATACAGCTGATAACGCTTATACAAATACGATTAGTGCCCGATACTATAAAGATGGTTCCGAGATATTAATTGATCAAAGTCACCTAGGTAAAAATCCTCGAAAACTTACTCCTCGAGAGTGTGCGAGATTACAAGGGTTTCCTGATGAGTTTATTGTTGATGCTGTATCACAAGCACAGATTTATAAACAATTTGGAAACTCAGTATGCGTTAAAGTGATAGACGCTATTGCTAAACAACTTGTTGAAGTGCTTGATTACAAAATTAAAGTAGATAAGACCTAATGAATAAGGGCCTAAAAGGCCCTTATTTTATGGATAAGTTTGACGAATTAGAGAATCCCAATAACTATTGTTAGCTCGCCATTGAGCATATGGTCTAGGGTTTGTTTCATACATACCAGAGTCGTAGAAAACGACTCCAATTTTTACTAAATAAATCCAATTATTAAAAGTAATAGGATCCCCGAAACAAATCTGATTATAGACACCAAAATTATCAGTTTTACAGGTGAACCATCCTTTTTGATTAAACTTATCATTAACTTTTTTAGCTAATTTAGTTGCATCCCATCGGGCTATTACTATAGGTGACTGCCTATAGCGTTGTGGAACAATTGATTCTTTATCAAGCCTAAGATCTCTTTGATAATCATAAACAATTTCAATATCATTGTTTGGGCATACTAAGAGAATACAACCAAAACCATTCCATTGGTCAATTTTCGGAATAGGTTTTCCTGACCAAGAAAGACGATTTTCTTTTTCTATATTAGGTTGCCCCCAGATAGGAAGAAAGTGAGTATTCCTTCTATGTACAGCGGTTACTCCTTTTTCTCTAGGAATAATCTCCTTGTCATTAAAAATAAAATAATTAGGACTCCAGTCTCCAAATGTTGTTTTTGAAGTGGTCTGATTTTTCATTTCAAACCCTAACAAATCTGGTGCATTGGAAGCATTGGGTTTAATACCCATTTGTTTTTCTAACCAATGGCCCTTTTTTCCATCATGATTTTGATTTTGTTGAGATGTATCAGGTGATTTTCCGTATACATTTTCCATAAATATTTGAACAATTTCTTGTTCTTGTGAGGAAGCCATTTTTTTCTCCGCGAAAATAAATGGCTTAGTCTATGATGTGTAGGGATGGATTTAAATAAAATATTGAATAATATATGGAAATTTAAGTTTTTTCATTGGAAGAACTGGTCATTTCTATTTGGGTTTTTAGCATAAGAGATTTTATGTTAAATGCTTACATCATCTAGTGTCTGTGACTAACTTTTACACTCTATATTGTGGCGGTAAATATTAGTTTATTCTTAATGTTACAAAACACTTTTATTGAATATTTAAAAACCAAAAAGTATACTAAATGAATTAATAAATATTTGAATTTTAATAATATTAGGGGATTATAATGAAGTTCAAGCGTATTTCAAAAATTGATAACTTTTCAATTTTTAAGAGTTTTGATTGGGATTCTAATTTAAGTTATCAAAATGGGGGAAATACTGAAATTTATGATTTCAAAGATATTAATATTTTTTATGGTAGAAATTATTCAGGTAAAACAAGCCTTTCGAAGATTGTAAGATCCTTAGAAACGAAAAACTTATCTCTAAAATATGAAAATCCTAGTTTTAAAATTGAGTTAAATGATGGAAGTCTTATTACTCAAAATTTACTGTCCAATTTTCAACATCCAATATACGTTTACAACTCAGATTTTGTGAAAGAAAATCTAAAATTTCTTCATAACGAAGACGAGAATATTAAATCTTTTTCTGTCACTTTAGGTGGTGATAATCAACAAATCTTAAATCGTATACAAGAGTTAAAAGATGAATTAGGCTCAAATGAGGAAAATGCTAAGTCTCAACTTCATTTAGCTATTAATGATCAAAAAAATAAAGTAGAAGAATCGGAAAAAGAACATCGTAAAAAAGAGAAGTATTTAGAAGATCTTTTAGCAGATAAAGCAACAAGAAAGCCTGATTCTATAAAGAATCAATACTCTATTTTTGGTGAGATTAATTATACTATCACTAGGCTTAAACAGGATATAGCTTCTACTCAAGACTCTGCTTTTCAAATTTTAACTAATGCTCAAATAGAAGAAAATAAAGCGCTAATAACTCAAAAACAATTAGAAAATCCACCTGAACTTTCAGTTTACACTTTAAATTTTTCTTCTCTTACCCAATCTACAGATGAAATTTTAAAAACCATTGTTGGTGGTTCTCAAAAAATTGAAGAATTAGTTAAAAATAGTGCTTTAAATACATGGGTACAAACAGGGCATCAGCTACATAAGGATCGAACCACTTGTGCTTTTTGTACTAATGAAATTACTGGTGATAGGCAAACACAATTAAGAAATCATTTTGATCAAGAAACCCAAAAACTTCAATCTCGTATATCGAAAGGTATTGAACATTTAGAAAACTTACTAGATGGTGAAAATTTTAAAATCAGTTTTGATATTAGTCATTATTATAGACAACATCATACTGACCTTTTACAGCTCAAAGCAGATCTACAAGCAAATTTAGACAAGCAAAAAATTTCTATTCAACAACTTAAAAGTTTGTTGCAACAAAAAAATGAAAAAATCTTTACTGAATTAGATGCGGAATATCCAAATGATTATTCTGGAGAAATAAATACTACTCTCCAAAAAATTTCAGCGATAAGGCAGGCCTGTATTAAACTCAACAGTGAACTTAAACTTAAACAAGAAGAGGCTCAAAAAGCTCTTCGTTTAAATCATGTTTACCATTTTCTACAAGATATAAATTATACCTTATTAAAAACAAATATACACACCGCTTTCCTAGTAATTGATCCTCTGGTTCAAGCTCTAAGGAATTTAAATATAAGAAAAACTACCATTGAAGCTGAAATTAAAAGTGAAGAAGATAAATTAAAAACCGAAGGTGAAGCTTGTGCTCAAATAAATAATATTCTTAATCATGATTTTGGACATCAGCATTTAAGCCTTGAAGCTATAGAAACGGACACTATCAATGGCAAAGTCTTCAACTTTGAAATACAACGTGTTAGAAACGGGAATAAAGTAAAAGCTCATAATTTAAGTGAGGGAGAATGTAGTCTGATTGCTTTTTGCTATTTTTTAGCAAAAGTTCAAGATTCTTTAAACAATGGAGGTAGTCCAATTATTTGGATTGATGATCCAATTTGTAGTTTAGATAGCAATCATATTTTCTTTATTTTTTCACTTATCGAAGAACGGATCTGTAAAGAGAAAAAATTCTCGCAACTATTTATATCTACACATAATTTAGAGTTTTTAAAGTATTTAAGAAGGCTTACTGGAGCAACGCCAGATGGCTCAATTGGCTTAGTTAAAGAAGAAAAAAGACGAGCTAGTTATTTTCTAATTCAAAGGCATGATAATTTTTCAATTATTCGACAAATGCCTCTTTATTTAAGTAAATTTTTAACTGAATTTAATTTTCTATTTGATCAAATTTATAAGTGTGCAACAGTAACTCAAATTGATGATTCAAACTTCCATCTTTTCTACAATTTTGGAAATAATGCTCGAAAATTTTTAGAAATTTATACCTTTTATAAGTTTCCCTCTCCATCATACAAACTTGATTCTCAATTAGAAAGTTTTTGGGGGGAGCAAATTTATAAGACTTTAACAGATAGAATTCATAATGAATATTCACATATGACAGGTGTACTTGAGCGTGGAGAAACTATCTCAGAGCAACCTGAAATGCAAAAATCAGCCAAAGCTATCATAAACAAAATTCAGTCAGAAGATTTAGGTCAATACAACGCACTATTAGAAAGTATAGATATACAGATTTTGGATGACTCTCTTCACCCCAACAATCAAGCTGCATAACAAATGAATGCCTCGGTTTACTAGTGTCTCGTTGGTATTATATTAGATTTCCTAAAATTAACATAATACACCTTATACGAAATGCTCTTTTTATTTCTATATAAATCATTCGCTTAAATGTTTCAGAAAGGCCCAATCTCAACCGATTGGGCTTTTTACGTGAATAGTCGTGTTCCACGCCTATTCTTTGATCAATGTTGCATGGCTTTAATTAGCACAGCTAAACAGGTTAGTTAGCCATTCGGCAAGAAAAACCGGCTTAACCACCCTCTTTTCGGCTGCTCTGGTTTAACGTGTTCCGGCACTGAAATGCGATGATTTTCCGTTTGTTCCGGAGTAGTCAATCCGTCATGTTTAGGCTCTATTGTGCCCTGTTCAGGATCAGTTTTGGCCATACTGCTTTGTACAGGTTTTTGATCGGTAAACGTAGTCATATAGGGTTTAGGGGCTTCTAGTAGGCGTTGTATAGCATCAATTTGGTTATCCTTAGCCTCTAATTGTTCTCTTTGAAAAATCTCACGGTCATGAGCAAGTTCTAGTTGTTTTTTTAGCATGTCTACCTGTTGTTTTAACATGTCTACTTCTGTCTCTTTTTGTACCGTAGCAGACTGTAACGTGGTTACATCCTTATTTTTATTAGATGGTTCCCCAAATACACGTAGAGCTTCTGAAAAATCAATTTTCCCATCACTATTTTTAGATAAATCCCCTTTATTAATACGTTTATAAATGCTTTGGCGATTCATTCCATATAGATTAGCCAACTCAATAACAGACAATGCTTTCATCATGTAGCCCAAATAAAAAATATGTATCAGTAAACATTAGGTTGTCATGTAACGTTACATCACTGTTTTATCGATATCCAACTTTTTTAAGATATGGATAGAGTTCTTTAAATCGTTCAGGATCTTGTAGCATTTCGGCAATGCGGATAGCAAATTGCTGGAAGCTTTCTGTGCCGTGAGAATATTTACCCATATCAGGAAGCTCTGAAAGCTTATTAGCGAACATATGACGTTGAGCATCTGTCATCTTTGAAAATAAATCGAAAGTATTAGGATCTCTTTTTGTGTCGATTAGCGGAGCATTAAGTTTCTTCTGTTTAAAAGTGAATGAGAAACCTGAAATAGATCTACCGGTTTTATGTTGCTCATACTTAACTGCAATATCGGTATGTTCATTGATTTGTTTAATAGGTAGTTCTATCACCCATTTTTTAAAGTTGTCCGAACGAATATATTCAGTATCAAGAACTCCCATTTTTTTTCTAAATTCTTCTAAGTGTAAAATTGGAGTTTTGCCAGTACTACGCCATGCAATAAGAATTTCATATAAACGTACAGCATAAGCACTGTTTAAGTTACTAATTTGCTGTAGTTCATATTTAGTAAACTGCTTTTCTAATCGAGTAATTAAGGGAACTATAGCAGGAGCAAAAATTAGCTGAACTACAGCTTCATTATCTATATAGCCTACTTCACTAACCCATCTACTCATTTTATTTATTGTATTGCCTTTGGCTGATATTTCTTGATAGCTAAATTGCCGAGCAAACAAGTCTTTACATGCATCTTTTAATGCTTGATAGGCTGTATTTCGATGTACGTTAAATTGGCTAATATAACTTTCAGCATGAACCGTTAAAGGATCATTTGCATTAATACCTTTGCCACTTTGCCGAGCTTCAACAATAGCCAATAAGATTAATCGTTGCTCAACCAAATCTAGATTATAACTAGCGTCTATCAGTGCATTATCTTTAACTACTAACGGTCTCAAATCTTATTATCCTAGTGTTTTTTTAATCTAGTATTTACTTTGTATAATATTAACTAGTTATATGCAAGGTAAACCTAGGAGTATTGCAAGGTAAACCTAGGAGTATTGCAAGGTAAACCTAGGAGTATTGCAAGGTAAACCTAGGATATTGAGAGCTACAATGCTTGCTAATAAAGGCTCTTAGGGTATCTAAAAGCATTTAAAAGCTTAAAAATAATTAAAAGCCTAGAGAATGAAAAATTGCCCTATGTTTTCGCTACGCTCAAACTCTATTGAACTTCGCTTACGCTCAGTTCGAAGGGGCAATTTTTAGTTAATACCAAATGTGATTTCAATATTGAAAAAGCAAGATCAAAAGCAACTCGGAATTCGCTTCGCTCATAAGTTTTTTATGCTCGCTATGCTCGGTCTAGCATCAACTTAATTTCATTCGCACCCATTCGGGATGCTCTAAATCTAAATTTTGGAATCTAAAGGGAGCTTGTAATCAGGGAAACAACCGAGGCAAATCTTTTATTGTGGCAGCTCGTAGACACTCGCTTAAA
>NZ_NEGI01000002.1 GCF_002135345.1 Acinetobacter sp. ANC 4648
GGTTAATACGTCTGTAGTTTGGGAATTGGTTACCGTCACTCGAACTGTAAAGTCGAGGTTATCACCAACTTTGGCTGTCGTTGCTGTTGTGGTCTTTTTAACATCAACTCCAGGTTTAGTTACAGGTGTCGTGGTATCACACGCTACTGTACAGCTTGGATTATCTGGACCTGTCGGTACAACTTTGTTCACAACATTGTTAATGGCATTCGCACCTACTGTGGCTTTGTAGGTAATGTCATAGCTCCCTGGAACCACACCTTTGGGTGCAGTCATGCTGATCGCTTGACCTGAACCTGTCAGTGTCCAACCTGCTGGGAATACGCCACTGCCTGTAACAAAGCTCAGACCCTGACCTAATGTATCTGTCAAGGTTAATACGTCTGTAGTTTGGGAATTGGTTACCGTCACTCGAACTGTAAAGTCGAGGTTATCACCAACTTTGGCTGTCGTTGCTGTTGTGGTCTTTTTAACATCAACTCCAGGTTTAGTTACAGGTGTCGTGGTATCACACGCTACTGTACAGCTTGGATTATCTGGACCTGTCGGTACAACTTTGTTCACAACATTGTTAATGGCATTCGCACCTACTGTGGCTTTGTAGGTAATGTCATAGCTCCCTGGAACCACACCTTTGGGTGCAGTCATGCTGATCGCTTGACCTGAACCTGTCAGTGTCCAACCTGCTGGGAATACGCCACTGCCTGTAACAAAGCTCAGACCCTGACCTAATGTATCTGTCAAGGTTAATACGTCTGTAGTTTGGGAATTGGTTACCGTCACTCGAACTGTAAAGTCGAGGTTATCACCAACTTTGGCTGTCGTTGCTGTTGTGGTCTTTTTAACATCGACTCCAGGTTTCTTAACATTAACATCTGTAGTGGCACAATAACCTGTGGCAACAGAACACGAAGGAGAAGGTGTTTCAGGTATACCTTTATCTGGATCGCTCCCACCACCGACACTAGCATAGTTGGTAAATTTTGTCGGAGAAGTAGTTACAGCTTCACGAGGTATATTTACTGGCAAAACTATAGCTGAGCTGCCTGATGGCTTTAACACAGCACTACTTTTACAGGTAATCAGCTGATTAATGTCAAAAGTACATGCCCATCCATTCGTGTTATATGTACCAGTCCATTTTGCAGTTAAACCAACAGGCATTTTATCTAAAACAGTAATTTCACCTTCTGTGTCCACATCTCCTTTATTTGTAACTGTCAGCGTATATTCTGCATTAGGCTGATTAATAACCCAGCCATCTGCGGTAGCATTATTTGTTTTAGCAATATTAAGCTTAGGCGCCCCAATCGTTAGTTGACTGTCTTCAACTTCTCCATCATTGGCTTTTCCTACAGGTGAGGTGATTTCCGCGGCATTCGATGCGATCCGTAAACGAATAAAGGATAGTCCTGCTTTCACATCATTTGGAATGGTCCAATTTAATACTACTTGACCACCACTACATTTAGATTCGGCTCTTTCTCCATTATCAAATACTCCATTTCGATTAAAATCAACCCAACCTGCAACTGTGCCATTGCCCGTACATGAGAAAGTGGCCAGATAAGGTTTATTTTTATTGACTGTACTTATTTTTGTATAACTACTTGACCCTTCCCATAGTTGCCAAGCATCTTCATCATCAACTCCATTTTTATCATCACCTGTTGCATCAGCACTAAAAATTGCAGCAGGTTCAACATCTGGACCTTTTGATCCTAAAAAGAGCGTATGTTCAGGAGAAAGAATTGACACACTCTCTGCTAGGTTAGAAGTAGGCGTGAGTGCTTTACCCTCGACCATCATACTATCGACAACATGCATGGCACTATCATAAGACTTAGGTGCATCACTAAAATCTGCGTAGGGAACGACTAGCCCAATTGCCATTGCCGTTTTCCCCCCCCCCTTAAGGCTAAAGCTCATGGTCTGAGTATCAGCTGGAGTAGAAAATTTTAAAAAAGTAACTGCAGACTGTTTTGCATTACCTTGTGTTGTCGTTATTCTCAGTGTTTGACCCGTGCCAGCTGGTGATGCTGCAAGACTATAAGCAGAAGGAGTCGCTGAAGGATCTACAAATTTATCAATTAAATACCATTGCCCTTGAGCCGTACTTTGAAAAGATTCACCCACAGCCATCGATTCAGCATCAGCAATAACAAAACCTAGTGCCTTAAAAGGATCGTTTCCAACTTTGGTCACACAGGTAATATCAAAACTAACATTAGCACCGTCCGTAGTATTAACGATCCCTGAAATTAGTTGATTCGCACCGGCTTGCCCATTGATGTTATACATATAATCAAGACGATCACCTTGGGGATAACCTCCTGGTTTGTAGCTTTGTATAGAATTAACAATATTATTTATCGTACATTTAACATCTAAGTTTTGAGCACTAGAAACTGCAATAGAAGCTGAACTGCTATTGCCATTTATTATATTTACACCTGGGGTACCATTAATAGTACCGCCCCAAGTGAGCCATAATATTTCATTTTTATATTTACCAGTCCCGCCAGTTGCATATGCAGCTGCAAGAGCAGTTTGAGACAAACAGTAAAGTGCTAAAACGCACAAAGAGAAAATAAACCTGAGAATTTTGTTCATAAGTCATTTTTCGAGCCTACAATTGCGGCTATTGTATAAAAAAATTGTGAACTTTGTTTATATTTTTATGTTTTTTGCAGTATTTTACATATTTTTTTGTAATGCTAATCTTGCTCTTTAAAATAACTTAAAACATACCGTACTCATAAAAATATAATATGTCGCATCAAATTTTGATCAAAAAGCAATCACACCAATTGTATTCTACATAAATCATAAAAATTAAAACTACAATTTTAAATATATTTAACTCGTTAATATTTTAGGTTTTCTACACACTGAAAATTTCAAAATAAATCGAAATTTAAAGCAGAAACAATATTTTTCTCTCGTAGCCTATATTTTATTTCAAAAATCGGTGACTACTAAATAATCATGTTAATCCAGAATTAAAATAATTTAAAATTTACCCTCCCATTTTTAGCCTTAAAATGACTCTACACCATTATTGATTTGGCATAATTTATGCTTTCTTTTTATAAAATTTATAAAACTGAAACTATACCGCTTATTTTTAGCCAATAAAAAAGACCTACAGGTTATAACTTCACTGTAAGCCTTTTTTAAGTTTATTTAGTTGCTATATTCCAATTCGAATAACGAACATATCCTAAGATGAGGTTATTTTAATTATAACCACTCCAAAAACACTCAAAGAATCTATACATCGATAAGTACTGAACCAAATTTTTCACGTAAATCTTTTTTTAGAATTTTTCCTGTACCGCCCATTGGAATTGAATCTACAAAAATAACTTTATCTGGAATTTGCCATTTCGCAATTTTATCTGTGTAATAATCTAAAATATCAGCTTCAGTGATTTGACTTTCAAGTGATTTTTTAGCAATCAACACTGGGCGTTCATCCCATTTTGAATGACAAGCAGCAATCACAGCTACACTATCAATTTCAGGATGTGCTATAGCAATATTCTCGAGCTCAACCGATGAAATCCACTCTCCACCTGATTTAATTAAATCTTTGGAACGATCTCTAATTGATAAATATCCATCTTGATCCAGCGTAGCAATATCTCCTGTGTCAAACCAACCATCGACGGTTAATGCATTTTCATTTTTGCCAAAATAAGAGTCGATAATCCAATGTCCCTTAATTTGTAAATGACCTGCGGTTTGACCATCACGCTGCAATTCTTGCACACCGTTATCTTCATCACTAATGCGTAAAGTCACACCAAATGGTGGACGGCCTTGTGAGAATCGGAGATTAAATTGCTCTGTTTCAGTTAATTCTAAATGCTTTGCCTTGAGCTGATTGACGGCACCGACCGGACTAGTTTCAGTCATCCCCCAAGCATGAATCGTTTCACATTGATATTGATCTCGAAACGTTGTAATCATGGATGGTGGACATGCCGCTCCACCCACCACATTACGTTTAAGGCTAATAAGTCGACTACCCAGATCATGGGCAGCTGTTAATAAGCCTTGCCAAATAGTCGGCACACCCAATGCATTAGTGACTTTGTATTGATCAATTAAATTGACCAAACTTATCCCATCTAACATTGGCCCGGGAAGAACCAGACTACAACCCACCATGGCTGCGGCATAAGGTGTGCCCCACGCATTGACATGAAACATTGGAACGACAGGTAAAATCGTGTCATGTGCAGATAGATTAAGTGAATCGGGTAAGCTAATCGTATAACTATGCAATACTGTTGAACGATGACTATACAGAACGCCTTTCGGATTTCCTGTCGTTCCCGAGGTATAGCACAATGAACTCGCCAATGTCTCTTCAAGCTGTGGCCAGACATAGTCATCAGATTGTATGGCAATTAACTCATCATAGAACTGCACTTCAGGGAAAGCCTTCTTAATGTCCTGATCATAAGTATCAAGACAAATAAAATGCTCTACATATGGTAGAGATGCTTTGATTGAAACGATTAAAGCTAAGAATGTTTTATCAAAAATCACCACCTTGTCATGGGCATGATTAATGATATAAATGAGCTGTTCGGCGAAAAGACGTGGATTAATAGTGTGACAAATGAAGCCACTCCCTGATATGGCATACCATGACTCTAAATGACGATGATTATTCCATGCAATGGTTGCAACTCGATCACTCAAAGACAATCCAAATGATTGTAAAACATTGGCAAAACGTTTCGCATTTTTTGCAACTTGTGCCCAATTACTGTGGGTCATACTACCATCTGTATTCTTAGAAATGATGGCAGTATCTCCGTGATACATTTCAGCATGTTCAATTAAATTACTAATTAAAAGTGGCTGAAACATCATATTCCCATGCATTGAAATGTCCTTATCTTCCGATGATAATCAATTAAATTTTAAGTTTATATATAAAAATAACATTCAATTTTAAGCTCTAAAACTACAAGCTCTTATTGTTTTAATTTTGTCATTTCGTCACTTAAAATTATCATTTGGTCATTATTATTCTTATTCATAGATATTTTATTTATTCTTTTAATTTCAACGCACCACCAAAGTGACATTTTATTGCTACATAAAAATGTGATCATTTTCAATAATACTATGCAAAACTATAGGTTCAGATGGATTGCCGTCTCCAACGACCCGGGGTTATATTGTACCAACGCTTAAATGCACGAGTAAAATTGGCTTGATCCTCATAACCTAATTGGTTGGCAACCTCAATAATTAATAATTTTTTATTTTTTAATAACTTAATTGATTTTTCCTTTCTTATACCATCCAATAATGACTCAAAATTGGTCTTATACTCATTCAGATAACGATATAAGGTAAAGCGATGCATTAAAAAGTGCTTAGCTACACGTTCCATCGTACACATTCCATGCGGTAATAACGCTTCTATCACTTGGCAAACACGTACATCTAAATCAAAATTTTTATGACTATGTAATTCTGATAAATGACCACGTAAAAAATCATCTAATTGATGATCATGCCCTGTGCGTTTTTGATCCAACTGAACCTGAGGAAATAACATTTCACATTGTGATTGCCCAAACCAGACTGGACATTGAAAAAATGACTCATACAGGTGAGCTGACTCTGGTTTAGGGTATGAAATACGTACTAGAGTCGGTCGCCATGACTTGCCGAGAATCAGCTCAATCATAGAAACCATAGCCACTAAATAAGCCGTTTGAAATTGTTCTTTACTTGGCATATCTCCTTCTATAGATACGCAAATTCCTGCATAGCCCTGATCTTCATTTAAAATAAAATGCATCCCCTTATGCCACAGGTCACTATAATGAAGTAGGCTTTGTACCGCATCACGCATAGTTGCGGCATTCAGTACCAAAAAACGTAAAGGACCTATATTTGAAAGACAGGCATTCTGTCCAACCAGCAAACCTAAATGATCACAGCCAGTTAATTTTTTTGCGGCTTCATATACTTCTCCATGCAATTGGAAAGATATCGGCATTAAATTATTATTAAAATCGTCCTGATGAATTCCAAATGGATTAAATAACTCCCACGGATCAAACCCTTGCTCTTGTAAAAACTTAGACAAAAAAGAAAGTACACCAATTGGCGTTGAATTTTCCTGTATTTTTACATTTATATCTTTCATCTAAACCTCTTTTGATGCTGAGGTAACAGGCGTATTTTTACTGGTAAAATATCAATTTTAAATAGGCTGCAACATCAACAAAAGTGATTTAACTTTTCGAGTTACACATATTCATTGAATTCACAAACAATACTGAAAAACTACGAACCCTGCCCCAAATCCTTTTGGTATATTTTTAAAATTTAACACTAGTCTCCATGAAATTTTATTTCACTGCAATACCATAATATTTAAATTTTCATGCCACCTCATTGATTCATAGTATTAAAGCTTAGACAAATAAAATCTCCTATAAAACTATCAAATAATATTAATGTGATTAATAAACCTAAGCTTATATGCTTTCGAGTGGCAATCATAAATCAATAAAAAGTAAATAAGATCAAGTTTAAATGTGACTGGTATTGTTAAGAACAAAAATGATAGCTTTAAACGATCAGTATGATTTTAAATTTACCTTGATCTAAATGAATTAAAAATTAACTTTAAAAGCTAACGAAGCATAATCTCTATCGTCAATTACACTAAACTCATTCGAGCCGAAATAATTATAATAAGCGATTTCAGCAGAATATTTTTTCTGATAAGTCGCAGACAATGCAGCACCGATAGCCATTTGCCCTTGCTGAAAATTTTGACTATAACCATGCAGATCGTGACGAAAAATCAGGCTCGGTGTAAGCACCGTTGCAGCAAAAACATGATCATAATTTAGTGCTCCACGAACTCGATAACCTAAAGACCATTCACTAAAAAAACCATCTTTATTACAAAAATGCTCATTCATACGATCAATTTCTGCATTTGAGAGATTTGCTGTACCATATGGCGTACATTTAAATGCCCTCGTTACAGGATTATAAGCACCTGTGGAAAGTTCACTGCGACTAAATGCACTACTCCGGCCAATACGATGATTGCCTATATCAGCAATATGGTTGACTCCAAATTCGGCAGACCATAGCAGTACTTTTGCTCCTAAAATATTAGAAATACTGTCACTCGCACCTATTGAAAATTGAGTTACAGGTAAACGTACATAGCCTTCTATATATTGGTTCAGCTCTGGCGCTACCCCTGCAGGAGTAAATGGCGTTTCATTTGATAAAATTTGAAAATAAACAACATCGGGCCCATTCAATTGCAAAGGCTGACTCGGCTTATAATTTAACTCACTAAAAATAGAGGTCGTTCCTACTTTTCCAGTCAAACTCAATCCAAATATTTCAATATTTTCAGGATAAACAGCAAAAAAGGTGGCTGTATTAAAATTTTTAGCCTCTAACGCTTTAATGGTCGTCGCATCAAAGTTTGCAATCCGATTATGATAATTAGCATAGTACACACCAAGTTCAGCATTATTTAAATTGGGTAGTACCTGCTTCAAAGCAATACCATACTGACCACTATTTTTAGGCATCCGATCTTCTGTTCGTGGAATATAACTATGCGCTTGCAATGCAGTATCTGATAGCTTATCTCCACCTCCTGCCATCAACATTGGCCCACAATTACTTGGAACAACATCAGAAATTTCAAAAAATGTACCACAGCCATCAACTACTGAAGAACGAAACTTAAATTGATAAAATGCTTCAACCTTGAGGTGATCATTCAGTCCTGCAACCAAAGAGAACATTTCAACAGGTATTATTCTTTCTCTTATGTCACCACTCGGTCTGTTCATTGCAGCAAAGTCAAATGCACTAACTGAATTTAGGCCATTTTGAAAAAACTGGGATTTCCCCCAATTTA
Source organism: Acinetobacter sp. ANC 4648 (assembly GCF_002135345.1). GTDB lineage: Bacteria > Pseudomonadota > Gammaproteobacteria > Pseudomonadales > Moraxellaceae > Acinetobacter. Next base: position 7,940 of record NZ_NEGI01000002.1, read on the forward strand.
AAGTGTGCTTACCTAATTTTGCATTTAATGTTTGCCCATTATTGAGTTGAAAATTCTTCCATAAATAAGCATCCCAAAGATCTATACCCTTAAATTTAGCAAGCCTTGGCCATGCTGAATCATCAAATGCTTTGAAATTACCATGCCCCGTTTCATAAGCATGGTCATACCAATATTTAATACTGAGTACAGCGCCCTGCTGTTCACCATTCAAGCGAAACTCAGTAAAACCCTTAATAATTTGTGAAATGGCATCATGTTTACTAAAATTCATTCGGCCATCATCAGCATTTACATCCAAGCTATGACCTTCTTTACCAATTTTATTTGCATCAGGCTTATAAAGCAGTGCAACTGAAGGCTCTTGCATACTCCAACTTGCACCCAAACTCAGATTGGTATTCGTCTCAAATTTCCAGTCTTGATTGATATCAATATGCTTTGCAAATACTGTTGAGCTTGAAAAAACCAAGTAGGAAATTGCACCAAGCGATTGAATCAAGACTCTATTTTTTGCTACCCCATTAGAATATGTATATTCATTCACCATATGATCTCCATATCGATATGATTTATTTTTGATTGACTTCTGATATAAGCAAGCCACTAGATTCATTTTATAGATGGGTATTCCTCATTTTTTTTCTTTTAACAAATGCATAGACATAACAACTCATATTGTTATTGCATCTACAATAAGCAGCAATCCAATGCCACTATTTATTATTTTCAGAACGATACTGTTCTACTAAAATAAACTACACAGCAATCCATATATTTTTTTGTCTTTTAGGCACCTAAATTAGTCATCTAGTCATTCATACTTATTAATTTTTCAATTCAATAATTGACTAATTTTGCATATCAACATTAAGAATATATAATTTTAATATTTATAAATTTAGTTTAAATAACCACTTTTAAACATTTATTAAAATTTATTTTTTATTACATAAAAACAAACTACTAAAATTAATTTCTATTATTTCAAACATAATCTAATTTTTTATAAACCCATTATCCATCAATCTTAAAACTATAACTTCATTACTATTCTTAAAAACTAAAAATACCTCAGTTAATTCCTGATTAATTTCAGCACACCCCACGCTATGTATAACAATCAGTATAAAACAGAATAAATCAGAAGATAATAAGGAGATACCGATCCAATAGATCACTAAGTATCCATATTAAAAATATAAAATACTGAAGGATACTGATTAATAAAAATCATGGTGATAGTCAGGATATAAAGGGAATATAATGAACTAGATTCACATATAAGGTTTGAAACTCTAAAAAGAAAAATCGCCTTCATTTTATAAAAAAATATAGTTACTCTATGACTGTATTTCTTATAATTAAGAACCGTTTAATATTATACATAGCTAACAAATTAATTTTTTTAATGTTTTACGTTATTTCAAAATTATTAAAACAATATTTTTATACTTAGAATAAACAACGTATCAAAATTACACATCACTTATTATTACAAACTTTTTACAGTTTAGATCTATGCCTAGCTGAATATATTCGATGGCTTAAATGCACAGCAAAGTATCCAGCTAGGTATCACTTAAAATTTACGCTAAAAATCTCCTTAATCACGTTCAGCTAAGGCTTTAAACGTTAAGTTCTCAGGGCCAGTATAGTTGGCACTTGGACGAATAATTTTACCATCTTGACGTTGTTCAATCACATGTGCAGACCAACCCGCGGTACGTGCAATTACAAATAATGGGGTAAACATTGCTGTTGGTACACCCATCAAGTGATAACTCACTGCACTAAACCAATCGAGATTTGGAAACATATTTTTCACTTCCTTCATCACCGTTTCTAAACGCTCTGCGATGAGGTACATTTTTTGATTTTCATGCGCGACTGCAAGTTCATGAGCAACTTTTTTAATTACTTCATTACGTGGATCTGCAATGGTATAGACTGGATGACCAAAGCCAATCACCACTTCTTTATTCTCTACGCGTTTACGAATATCAGCTTCTGCTTCATCTGCATTGTCATAACGCTGTTGGATCACAAAAGCGACTTCATTCGCACCGCCATGCTTTGGTCCACGTAGTGCACCAATCCCGCCAGTAATAGCCGAATACATATCAGAGCCCGTACCAGCAATCACACGTGATGTAAATGTAGATGCATTAAACTCATGCTCCGCATATAAAATCAACGAAGTATGCATGGCTTGAGTCCATTGCTCACTTGGTTTTTCACCATGTAACAAATGTAGGAAATGCGCGCCAATCGAGTCATCATCGGTTTCGACTTCAATACGGCGACCATTGTGGCTAAAATGATACCAATACAACAACATAGAGCCTAGGCTCGCCATCAATTTATCAGCAATATCACGCGCACCTGCATAATTATGATCTTCGTGTTCTGGTATTAAACAACCCAAAACCGAGACACCAGTACGCATAACATCCATAGGGTGAGCAGAAGGTGGAAGTTGTTCTAAAGCTGTTTTTAGCGCGCTTGGTAAACCACGTAAAGCTTTCAGTTTACTTTTATAAGCACGAAGCTCAGCTTGATTAGGCAGTTTGCCATGAACCAATAAATGCGCAACTTCCTCAAACTCACTATTGCCAGCAAGATCTAAAATATCATAACCACGGTAATGTAGGTCATTGCCGCTACGTCCTACAGTACATAGTGCAGTATTTCCTGCCACTTGTCCGCTAAGTGCGACCGATTTTTTAGGTTTAAAGCCTGTTGTTGTTTCTGTAGTCATCGTTATATTCCTTGTATTTTTCATCTCTATCTATCGCTTACCTGCGATTCAGATATTATTTTTACGAACTATGTGCATGCCTAAATTATTTTGTTTTGCTAAATGAAGCATCCAAATACTGCTCAAAAGTATGGTAATTAATACGTTCATACAGTTCCTGACGGGTTTGCATAGTATCAATTACATTTTTTTGAGTCCCTTCTCTACGTAATGTTTCATAAACATTTTCTGCAGCTTTATTCATGGCACGAAATGCAGATAACGGATACAGTGCAATGCTCACATCGGCCAAAGCCAGTTCTTCTGTGGTAAATAATGGCGTTGAACCAAATTCAGTAATATTGGCTAAAATTGGCACTTGAGTGACTTGAGCAAATTGTTTGTACATTTCTAGTTCTGTAATGGCTTCTGGAAATAACATATCAGCACCTGCTTCAATATATGCACCAGCTCGGTCAATAGCAGCCTGTAACCCATCCACAGCCAAAGCATCTGTACGAGCCATAATGACGAAACTTTCATCTGTACGCGCATCAACCGCGGCTTTAATACGATCAACCATTTCTGCAGTAGATACAATCGCCTTATTGGGACGATGTCCACAGCGTTTAGCACCCACTTGATCTTCGATATGCATTGCCGCTGCACCAAATTTAATCAATGATTTTGTGGTTCGCGCCATATTAAATGCTGAAGCACCAAAACCAGTATCTGCATCAACTAATAATGGAAGATCACATACATCAGTAATACGGCGCACATCTGTTAATACATCATCTAGATTACTAATACCTAAATCAGGTAAACCGAGTGAACCTGCCGCGACACCACCACCTGATAAATAAATCGCTTTATACCCTGCACGTTGTGCAAGTAAAGCATGATTGGCATTGATGGTACCCACAACTTGTAATGGATGCTCACTGGCAACTGCATCTCTAAATTTTTGACCTGCTGTGGATTTTGACATGATATGAGTCTCCTTGTTTTACACTGAATATTGTTGAATGTTTCGATATGATGCTGCAATGTGTCGACGCATCAGTAGCTCTGCAAGTTCTGCATCCCCTTCTGCAATCGCATCTAAAATTTGAATATGTTCAGAAAGTGCTTTATTGGGACGGTCTGGGGTATTTGAAAACTGTACCCGATACATCCGAATTAAATGATATAGCTCATTACACAACATATGTTCTAAGGTTTTATTGCCACAATTTTTAATAATGCAGTAGTGAAAGTCATCCTGACCTTCTTGTAAATAATAGCCTTTGCCTTCTTTAAAATCTTGATCCTGTGAATGCACGTGTAAAAGTGCTCTTAAGGTCAGAATTTTTTGCTTATCGATACACTGTGCAGCTAAACGGCAGGCCAAACCCTCCAAATTTTCTCTAATTTGGTATAGCTCCAATAATTGTTGTCGAGATAAGGACACCACACGTGCTCCAATATGCGCAGTTCGTTCAACCAGTTTTTGTCCTTCTAAACGATGGATTGCTTCACGTAGTGGCCCACGACTGATGCCATAAACCCGAGCTAATTCTGGCTCTGATATTTTACTTCCAGCTGCAATCTCACCACTAACAATGGCCTTCTGAATCTTTCTAAAGATCTGATCCGTTAAAGTCTCCGTTGAGACTTGTTTGGTCGATTGCACAAGGGGATCGGCGAGCATAGTGTCAACAATTAAATTCAATATGACTAAAAATAAGCTAATAATAAATATTATTCAACCATATTGTCGACAATAATCACAAATAAGAGTAAAAACTTACAACTTAAAATTAAAACAAACACAATACTTAAAGCGCTAGGGTAATTATTTTTAATATCTGTATGTACATGATCATAGGCTTCCTGTAAGCCTGACCTTCATTTCATTATCTAGATCTAGCATTGACAGCAAAAAATTTAATCTTCTACTCAGAAAAGCTCTAGCATGAGTATGCTCAGAGCAGATATTTTTACTTAGGGCAAACCTTTTTTAAAGTGTTAGATAAAATTCAGCCAGTTCATTCTACTAATCACTTTAAGGCCATGACTGATTCAACCGACTTGGAAACCAGCCAGCTTTTGACGATTATTTTTAATAATTAACTCTATTTGGAGTCACAGAAAACTATCTCAAAGAAGTTACAGATATCAATTTTAAGGTGGCTGTTAATGAGTAATTATTAAACTTTACATCAGTGATGTTTTATTAGTTTACTGGACTACTCTTTATTGTTGGATGATAAACACACTGTGTGTCTACTTGGAATAGGAATAGATGGTAGGTTTATATAAGAATATGCATCCGAAGCGAGTACCAAAATAAAAAATCATATATATCGATATGAATTTCAATAAATCTTCCTGATTATATGTTTAAGTTCAATTTCACGAAAATTTGCTTGAATATAAAAACATATTCCCGGTTTGCGTGCGCTTGGTTTATATAACACCACTCAGCTATATGGTAAAAAATATGCACAAGCATTAGCGGGTCATGCAACTGTGAAAATGACTGATCATTATATTGAAGGTCATGAAGCACCGAAACCTGAAAAAATCAGCTACCGTTAAAAAGTATATTTTAAATTTAAAGTAGGGTTTATCCACATTAGGAAACAATTAATTCCCCGAAAATACCCCGAAAAAAAACCCACTTAAAATAGTGGGCTTTAATATGTTGATTTCTCAACGAATCTTGGTAGGTATAAGCAGACTCGAACTGCTGACCTCTACGATGTCAAGGGTAATGCAACTAAAATAATATCAATAACTTAATCTTTCCCTGTCGCATTCCAGTCGTATTTACTCAATTTAATATCACAGGCAATCAAACATTATTTGAGCAAATATTTTGTTTTTCGCCTATATAACAGCCTACATTCAGTAGATTTAATAAGCACGTCAGCATTTATTATGCAAATAAATTCGAAGGTTAGAACAAATCCTTTATAACTATATTTTTGTAGTCGAAAATTTCACATCATAAAAAAAACAGGTTACTTTAGTTACCAATATTATTTTATACAGTTATCTATATGAATATATTAAAGTTATATACTATTTATAAAAGTTACTTTTAGGTTACTTTCGAGTTACCAGTAACCCGTTTTTTAGGTTACCAATAGTAACCTATTAACCTTATGATTATTAATAATTAAATGATTTCTTGATTGACTTGGTAACCCGAAGTAACCTTATAAAGGTTACCAACTATTTTATTATATATTAATAACTTATATACCACTTTAAAGCTTAGTAACCTAAATTGAACTTTTATTTTTAGACTTATAAAAACAGTAAAATACCTCACATAGTTCAATGCCCTTTCCTTTTGCATCAAATCGCATCACTTTGCATCAAAATTAATTCATCAAAATGCTTGAAAGCCTTTAAAACATAAGCTTTACACTTGATTTTTGCATGCATCAAAAACGAGACATTTAGTAAATAGGCAGGTGGGAGAGGAGACTGCGTTTAGCTTAGCTGTTCAATTATTGAAATTTCAAATTGAACTTTAAGAAAATTAAGTTTAAAAAAAATTGAAAAAAATGGGAGCCTAAGCTCCCATTTTGACTTTGCATAAGATGTATTATGTTAATTTTAAAAAAACTATAAAGTGTTTGCCAAAATTTTAGCTATTCACCTAATTGCAAATGATGAAGTTCATTTTCATGTTGAAATTAAAAATTTTTTAATATCATTTATCCAAGGTAGTTCATTTATATCGTCTACATTTTGAATATATTTTTTTGCAAATTGAACTTTCATTTCTCCCTTATTAGTATCAAAAAATTTCATCAATTTAATTCTATTTGGAGGAGAAAGACTAAATGCCCAAGCTGAAGGTAAAAATTCATTTTCCTCAAAAACTTCATAAATATCGGGTTCTAATAGTTTCAACTCTTTAGGAAAATCATCTTTAAATTGTTCTAATGTCTTAACAAATGTTTTAGCATTTAAAACATCTTCAAGTTCTGTAGGATCACTAGCAACAGATGTATTAATAACTTCTAGCCGAGTTGTTCCATTTCTTGTATTATTTACAAATCTTCTATATCTCAAATTGGGATGTTGGTTTTCTTGTAGAGGAGTATATTTATTATCTAAATCTTTATCTGTGTCACAAAGTAAATATACTTTACCTGTTATTTCATCCTTAAACTCTTGAAATGCTATAGACAGATGGTTATACAAACGCTTTACTTCTTTATAAGATCCAACAGGCAATATTCTTAGTCTATTATTTTCAATTAAATCACTAAAGAAGTAATTAAAATATACTTTTTCAGAAGATCCTTCACAAATTATCCAATTAAATGGTTCTTCTCCCATACTTCCACATATTATAGATTGGACCAAATCATTAACACTTTTAAGTTTTATACTTGAAGGAAGTTTATTATTTTTCCCTGACTTTTCTTGAGCTTGTTTTGTTTCTTCTCGATATTTATAAATGTTAATGAAATCAAACTGATGATCTTGGTTATCATTTCTTGAAATAATAACGGTATTACCATCAATAACCGCAGGTAAAAAGCCATACCAATGAGTTGTAAAAATTAACTGATTACAATATTTACTAGTATCATATAGTTGTTGAAATACATCAAAACATGCTGATATATGTAATGATGACTCTGGTTCATCAAATCCTAATATCACATATTTATCTTTGTTAGAACTTTGTTTTTTTATTAATAAAGTATGAGCAATATTTAGAATTGCTTTCTGTTTTTCTCCAGAACTAAGTTTACTGATAGGAATCCAACTATCAGTGTTAAATCGTTGATGGATATGTCTTATACCAAAATATGCATCTGTTATTAATTGATATATATCTGCTTTTTTTAGTTTTTGTTGCCGAGTATGAATTGTTCTATATGTATAGAAATCTAAGTCTTCTGTAATTGCTGTAATAATTTGATCTAAGTTATCATTTATTTTTTGCACAAAATTTTGTGGAATGAAAGTATCTAAAGTTTCAGTAAGAGTTTTACCCATCAATATCTGGAATTCTTTATTATGCAATTTAGTAAAATCTTCGGCACTTAACTCTTTGGGAATGTAAATATAATTATAAAGTCCTAAAATTTTCTCCCAAATTTCTGACAGAATTTTATAAATAGGCTCAAAAAAATTTTCATCATCAGAATTATCATCTCCTAAGAGGTAATTATCTTTTAATCTTTGATGAATAAATCTTTCAAAAATACCAAAAGATAAACTGCGATCTTCTTTCACTCCTAAGGGAATTAAATAATATTTGTCATTTTCATCTGCATTAACTAAAAATCTAGCTATGTGATCAAAAACTCTTGTACTGACTTCTTTTGATCTTGATGGAAATTCAGGAATTGTTATTTCTCGTGTAGCTTTATTAACTATATTTAAAATATCAGTATGATCTAAATCATTATCTAACTTTGATTTCTCTATACAAAATATAGGTAAAATATAGGGAAGGTTATCCTTTGTTTTAGATTTATGCTCAATATTAATATTCCAATCTCTGTTGTTAAAAATGGTATCTAATGATTCAAGAATTGTGCTTTTCCCAATGCCATTATCTCCAACTAATCCACAAAAACTATTACCATCACTTAAAGGAATAAAATTAATCCCTTTGTATGTTTTTATATGACGTAAAAATATTCCTAAAATCAAAACATTAACCTCAATTTTTTCATAAATTTTAATTATTTTATTTATACACTATTAACAAAATATGTATATAACCTAAGCACCAAATACGTAAAAAAACCCAACAGGATGTTGGGCTTTTTTATGCCAAAATTTTCTACATATAAATAATTTGACTAAACACCTAGAGATAAAAGCTCATAATTTTTGAATTTTATGACGTCAATCCCTAACCTTTCATTGACCTGTTTCAGTAGGTTTTGGTAATACACAATTTCATTGTAATAAAAAACTTTTGCAGCCTTTTCGACATCACCAAAGCCCCCTGCATTTTGTGGTACCACACCAATCAATTGCGGTGGTATGCGATGCCCTGCGAGTTGATCATCACGACTGGCAATTTTAATATTATAAAATTCATCTTTGGCTGCAACTTCAGCGAGGGGAATAACTTTAACACCATCTTTCGTACCACCAGGTGTGTAGATCAATAGATTTTTAAAGTTCCCTGCCCCTTTTGAGTTCTCAAGAGAATCCTCTAAATCATCGACATCTGACTGAGTCTGTAGCGCATCAGTCATATGTAAAATAAAACCTGCATGTGCCCCATTTTTATAATAACGACGACGGAATAGCGTTGCAGCTTCATTCAATAAAATCGCATTAATACTGCTTAAATAATTAGGCACACCATAAACTTCTTGCCCAATATCAGATTCATAAACATGAATCATATCTTGTGGTGCAAATTGATGATTATTGGTTTGATCCCAATCAAGTTGATAATAACTGGATAAGTCCAAACCACGACGCATATTTAATGCAGGTCTAGATCCAAGACCCACAATGCCACCGAACCGATTACGTTTCACATGTACATAACAATTGGCAAAGGTTAAAAGATTCAAAGCCAAAGCATTAAATTCATGCCGACTTAATAGCGGATGAGGAATGTAATCACTCGTCAAAATATTACGCTTCACAATTAAAGCACTGGTGTGGTGACTCGTTGCCCGAAACAATTTAGCGGTGGCCAACATATCGTATGGAAGCTCGTACCAATCTTGCCATTTTGGACAATAGCCATATTCAAACAAAGCATGCCCATCCAATACAGGTTCAGCTTCGCCAAAATTCTTACATATAATTTTACTGGTTGAAGCAGCTGCTGTTTGTTGTGTTGGCAACAAACCAAACCGATCCAACTGCTGAGATAGCATTGATTTTATATTCATGAATTAAATACTCTGATTCGGCTACGTGTTGCGCCTTGTTGAGATGGATCGGTAATATCGACAATCGGTGCTCTTTCTAAACCATTCATAATTGCCCAAGCCAAATCACCATGCCCATTTTCAGCAGAGCGACTTGTTACCAAAGTTTTATTACCACCACCACTGGTCATGGCTTTTTTAATCGAAAGGAAGGCTTTAGCGACCGTTGTTAGACCGGCATCGAAATTGAGTCGCCTTTTTTGAAATAGCTCTTTGGCTCTAAGCCCCATACGAATTTTTAATTCAGGGTTATAGTTCAGTCTGGTCAGTGCAGGGAAAAACTTAGACACATATTCAGAAACAGCAAGGCCATTGCCAGTGTTATCAATTCCAATAAAAGTGACGTTGTAACGTCCACAAACTTTTTTGATATACAGTGCTTGTTCTTGAGCAGTCTGCCCTTTGAACTGTTTTACTTCTAATATTCGATACGGAGATAAAGGCGTTTGCGGTGGAGCAATGACTGCAAGTGCTGCATTGTCACCTGTAAACGATGGATCATAACCAATCCATACTTCACCTTTATAATGCGGTGTTTCATTTGGATTAAAATCGTTCCAAATCTCCCATGAATCCACCATGTTTGGAATGATATCTTTGAGTGGAAAATAAGAACCTGAATCATCAATAAAATCACAATCAAATAAATTGGCAAATTCTTCATCACCATACTCGGCAAGCAAGTCATCACGATCCATTTTGGTCGAATAGCCCAATGCCAATCAATCACAAAATTACAAATCCCGATATCATTTTAAATGTCGATTTAGGTACTGTTTTACTTCTCAATACTGGCGGTGCAGTCAAGTCTGTCAATGAAAAAACGGGACATGTTGTTTTATCTGCTTTAGATGTTTCTGCTGATCCTTTGGGTTCTGCTGAAACAGTAAAAACTCAATTAGAAAACCAAATTAAACCGGTGCAAATTTTAGCTGAAGTAAATCAGCTCAATTTGACTAAAAAAGCAGACCAATCTGAATTAGAAAAAACGCAAATCAAAGTTGAAGAAAACCGACTAACACTGTTAAACAAAGCAGATCTCACTGCCATTTCATTACTTACGACATTAATCGATACCAAAGCCAATCAAGTCTATGTACAAGAGCAAATCGCTAATCTTGTGAACGGTGATCAATCAATCATTAACGCAATTCAAGAAATCAGCACAGCACTTAAAGACAATGAAAATTTATTAGAAGCATTAGATTATACCGTTGCAAATCGTGTTCGCTTTGATATTGCAAATCAAGCTTTAACTGTATTACAAAAGTTTAATGCTCGAACCAATATTAACGCTGAGGAGTCAGGAACAGCAGCAATACTAATTGCTCAAATTACGGTACAAAGTATAGGTGCAGCGACAGCAGCACAAGGCTTAAAGGCAAACACAGCTTTACAGAGTGGTGACGTTGCGCCTGTGGCTTTATCTGGACTGTTTAGTAGTTTAACTGGTCAGAATAAAATATTTGATGTTGTGCATTCAGCTTATGTAGAAGGCACAAATGTAGCGATTTCAGCTTCAGATACCCTAGCTCAAATGTTAGGTAAATTACAGGCTCAAATTAAAGCTAATTCTAGTGCAAATAAGCCCGTCAATTGGATTGACGTCAAAACCATTGCTACATTTAACGCAAGAGTTAGCCTACCAAACACAACATTAAAAATAGCCAATATCAATGGTGAGATGTGGATGAAAGGCATGATAAGTTTGTCTTCACAAATCACAGCTAATACCGATCCGATTTTTGCTATTGGTAACAAAGATTGGTTTGTTACAACAGCTGTTAGTACAGCAAACGTCGGCTTAACTTCATGTTTTGACTTGTACGGAACATCATTGTCAATTTATAATTTTGGATTTGTACAAGCCCCTGCCATTAATGCTATGAGGTTTTATTGTACTCAAAATACACCGTCGAATGGGTCATATAACTTTGTACCTTTTCAAGTGGGAACGTTAATAAATCCTGCTGTGGGTTTAGTCTAGAGACTTAAGTGTAAAGTGATATGAGTATGAAAAACGATCAATTGAAATGAATTGTAGAAAAAGCCACTCATAGTTTTTCTAAAAGTGGCGGTTTGACAAGTCAAATAGAGTTTGAATCTGATTAAAAAAAAATAATTTATTAAGAAAATATATAAAATTTATCTATGAGTACGTTTAATTCATTTCTATCAAAAGTATCACTATCAATAATAAAATTACCTTTATTAGAAATTTCAATATTATTTACTATCCCACCTAAATAATATCGTACTTTGATTTTAACAATCTTTCTATTCTCATCATTAGAAAACTCATCAAAATCTTTGACAGCATTATTAATTGATTGTATTTCCATTGAAGCAATCGATTTATTTAAGATCGATATATTTGTAATTTTAGCTTTAACGACTTTAAAATCTACAAAACCTGTTTTATTGTAAGCAATACTTTCAAGATTTAACAAATCATCAAAGAAATAGAACCCTACCCCTGCAATATCAGCAATCACATTCAAAAGTTTTTTTACTGATTTTGGGGCATCGTAAACAATCAAATATATATGATCTTGTCTATTTATAACTTCAAATTCAAAACTCTGATAGTATTCATAATGAAGAGGTTGATCACCATCCAAATTATCAAAACTTCTCGTTTTTACAATAACTTTTTGAAAAAAGACTCCGCTATATTCATCGTTATCAAAACTACGATTCCTAATTCCATGATCTGCAACAGAGTTAGTTTTATATTTCACTAAACCACGAATAAAAGTATCTAAAGCTACTGGTAAGTGGATGCGATAAATATTCAATCTCAACATAGTCTTATCTCTAGGCGATAGGGCCATCACGTAAGTGATTATCTTCAGTTAATACTGTCAACTCCGAACTTACATTAATTTCTGCATTACACTCTAATTCTATTGAGTCTGGTGTATTTATAGGTGGAATACTTAAAGTTCCAAGAATTTTATTAGCAGCTTGGAATAGCTTAGTATTGATACTAATTTCTTCAGAACTAGATAAGCTAGTAGGTTTGGAAGTATAGCCGTTATTTGTATGCCTTTTGAAACCTTTTACAATATATTCAAAACCGCTACAATTTTCAGTATCATTGAATCTTGCTTCAAACTGATATAAGTCAAGGTCCAATGAGCTTGTTTGAGTACATTCCCAAGATATTCTATAAAGATGAAAGCCTTGAGATATAAGTTCATCAAGTTCTTTGGATTGCATCAATCCTTCTCCATGAAACTTAGCACTTTTGATTTTATAGCCAGGTTTTTCTGCTTCAGGGTCATCACCTTCATCGTTTGGTTTTATCACATCAACTTTTATGACATCAGCGAGCTCATATCCATCTATTTCCTTAGTTAAGCGATCAAAGAATGTTCTTTTACTTTTTTGACTCGTAACACCAAGCAGGTTTATTTCATCATCTTTTACTAACGCATTACTAGTTTCTAAGAGTTCTGATAGTTCTGCAGACCATTGTTTAGCCTCTTCATTTGTACCAGTGTCAAGATATAAAGTTTTATCATCAATCTTTCTTAAACGAAAAGCCGTTCTTTTGTTTACTCGTCTTGTGAACTCTGAGTTTCCCCAATTAAAAGATGAATAAGAAAAATTAACTAAAATATCATCACCTTGTTGAGTCACTTTTACAGAATCAACAGTCAGTTTTCCCTCACCTTCAGTTGTTGATTCTTTCGACTCTTTGAATGTATTTAAAGTCTCAATAACCTCACTAATATTAATTTTCGACTCTGATTGAAATCCATTAGTTCTCAACATTTCTCGTCTATTTGATGCTGAAGATACACAGTCATGGATATCCTGTAGATCAAAATAACTCAAGAAAAAAGAAGAAAAATATCGTGCTGATTTATCTTTTTCATCTTTAGGAGAAATAATAATTCCTCTCTTCAAAAAGAGTTTAGCAAGTTCTATTTTACTGACTTTATGATTAGTGAGTGCTGCATACACTTCATGATCATTTGGATTAAATACTGAATCACGCTTCACTTTCAGCTCGCTCCCATCCAATTTGTTCTGTTGAGAATTCCTGTTTAAATAATTCACAAAACTCGGCACTAATTAAATCAAAAATACTAGAACGTTTACCCCAAACATCATTCTGGAAACGATCTTTTGCATTATTAAAATTTGATATTGCCAATTCATTTGCTTTTTTATTAGCAAATTTGATTTTTATCGGAACTCCCTCTTCTATTAACTGAAATTTATCTAAAAAATCAAGTAAATATATAAATTCTTCATAGGTTGCACCTTTTTCTCTATAATAAATAAAATACCCTTTTCCATTAAGGCGTATTATTTTATTTATATTTTCATCGAATTTATTTATCTCATCGTAACCAATTATAATGAATGGACCTGACAGCATTTCGATAGTTGCAGGATTATCAAATTTATTATTATTATTTCTAAATTCAACTAATTGTGGATAATGGAAAAAATAATGACCCCCCATCTTTTTATCTGTAATATCCTGTTTCGCATTAATCACAACTGTTTGCCAATAATGAATAAGTTCTGGATCTGCAATATGAATTTTTTGTCCTTTGGCTAGTTTCAAACTAGATGGGTTAATTTTCCCTTTTTTATCATCTGCTTCGGCAAAATCATCATAGACATTAAAAAAGCTATAAAAATTCTTTTCAAAGCTATTATCATGATTGTATGCAAATAAAAAACCTCTAACTTCAAATGGTTCTTTGACCATAAATCGAGTTGACCATTCTGAACTATTTCGAGCACATTGAATTGATCTAGCCATCGAATTAACAGCATTTCTTACTTTAGGTAAAGAAATAGATGTATCGCTATAGCTTTTGAAATCAACATTAAAGTAAATATTCTTATGAAAGTATGGATCGGCATAGTAAAAAACAGCATCTGTTGGATGAGTATGTTTTTTTAATTCTTCACCATCTTTTTTTAAAGAGCTATGCTCTTCAGGAAAGATACAATCATAATTTGTATCAGCAGGTCCTATTTTTCTGAAATTCCACTTAAAGAAATCAAAAATTTGTGATGCTGCTTTTGGCGCAATTACACTCGTATTAACCGTTTCAGCCATAAAATATCTTTTTATTCATAATGATATGTACAATATATAGCATTTTAACAATGTTAATGGAATAGTTAATATCTAAGAAAAAGACTATAAATTTCTTCTATAAAATTTATAGCCGTAGAATCAATATTATATAGAAGGTTTAATTTCTAGCTGGTTCAGGAGCTCCTGAACATAAGTTAGCTCTTTAAACTCATTAAATGGAAATGCTAACAATAACTCTTTTTCAATATCCTCTGAAGAAGTTAGCTGAGCTCCTAGGTTATTAAAATATTTTCTAAATGACCTGGCTAAAATTGAAATAATGTCATGTCCTCTACACAGCAGCTTAGGATCAATTTCAACTTTTGTATTAATCCAACTTAAAATTGTTTCTTCTTTTACTTGCCTATTTCTTTGACAAAGTAATGAAGCTAATTTTTTTTCATCTAGATTAAATGTTTTATGACAAAAGAAGTTTTCAAACCCTTTTCCTTCATCTGTAATACAATTAATACCAAAATTTTCTATCTGACTTACCACTTTAAAATATCTAATTTTGCTTAAAGCCATAGACTTTTCATAAATTATTGAACGAACTAAATCCAAATCAATATCATTATTACTTTTTACTGGGTAGCTAGTGGGATCTCTGCCATAATTAATTAAAATACGATTTAAAGCTGTATCTGATTCAAATAAAACTATTTCTAAATCTCGATAATCAGTTTTAATTATATTATTCGGGAAAAAAATTTTATTAGAATAGTCATGATAATCTCTATCTATAACACCTATTACTTTATTGTGTTTTTTCTTTAACTCACCAACATCTAATTTTTTATTCCATTTTTCAACAAAATTATATACTCCCTCCCATCCCTTCTTAACTTCAGTCTTAGGGCTAAATTGAATTTCACGAAACATATATCTGAAAAATTTAGTGTCATTTCCTCCTTCTAAAACAATTAAAGGTGTTTTATCTAATGTTTGAACCCCTTGCTCCGCAATAAGATCATTATCAGTATTTAAGGGTAAGGATGCATTATGCTTACTCATTTTCGTAATCCTCACCCATATCCATGGGTTCACACAAATCTAAATTTCCATTAATAATTTGTGGTGAGTGTGTCGCTATCAAAAATCTATGATTTCTAATTTTTGATATTTTTTGTAGACCATTAAGAAATCCTCTCTGCCAATCAACATGTAACGAGATCTCTGGCTCATCAATTAAAAAGAATGTAGAGTTTTGGGCTAAAAATATTAACTGATAGAACAACGAAATTTGATGTTGCTCACCTGAAGACAGTAGGTCTAATTTTAAATCTTCCTCTGGATTTGTAAACTTCGATCTAAAATAAAATCCCTTATCCATATTAATATGCATCGTCTTATTTCTAATCTTTTTCCCTACGATATCTTTAAAAACTTCAATTTTATTAACTATATCCGTATAAAGTTCAATTTTTCTATTTAAATCAGACAAATAAATTGAAAGTACAGTTAGCTCATTATCACTAAGCATTACATCTTCATCAGGAAGTGAAATGTTATTCTCCCTAAATAAAAGTCCCATTTTTATTATTTTATCAATTTCTTTTTGAGTCTTTTCATATTTGTTCCTGATATCTACTTCGTTAACTTCTTTGGTATCCTGTGATCTGAAAGACTCAATCATTCTTTGAGGGAATGATTTATTACTTTTTTCAGTTGTTTCTTCAGATTTTGCTACAGCGTATTTTATAATGTTAGAAAGTTCATTTGCATAGCTTTTAACCTTATATAAATCAGTTAAATCTTTATCATCTCTTTTTAATACATCTATATTGATAGTTCTATTAATATCAATAAAATAAAAATCATGATGATTTATATAACGTTCTAAAAGTTCATCAAAAATTTTCTTTTTTTCAGCTTTATCATCGTCATTATCAATTTCAAATGTCTTTTTGAATTTTTCTTTGAGAAAAAATGATTCAAATATCCAACTACTTTTCTTTAAAAAACCTAAAATTTCATATTGAAATAATGAGATAACCTCTTGGAACCCATCATCAATCCAAATATAAAAAATAAATTTTGTGGAAAAACCATTTCTTTTTTTTAAATTCTCTGGTAAATCTCTAACTAATTCAGAACGAGCTGCCATAGCAGATAGTTCATTTGAACCCTCTACTTCAAGTTTATCAATTTTAAGTACATCTCCCTCTGCGTACCCTATTTCAATTGACTCAAATTCAAAAGCAAATAAACTTTCAAAATTTTTGTCAAATAGTGCATATATAATTTTTAAAAAAGTTGTTTTTCCTGATCCATTTGGACCATAAATAATAGTGGATCCATCCTCTCTTAATTGAATACTATGGTTTAAAAACCCATATAGATTGTTAACCTTAATACTTATAATTTCATTTTTTTCATCTTTCATATTCCACCTCAAATTTATTAAAACTAAAAGTCTGCTTGCCCCCATGCATCGTCTCAACATGACCCGATCCATTAGCTCACTATGAGCCAAAGCATTGTATCAAAATGACACTTTCTTCTATATACAAATAGAATTAAGTATTAGAGATATAAAAGAATGAAATTTTCTACATTAGTTGACTTCAAAAAAAATCACCGTTATATTGCAAACATCACAGCGAAACTGTGAACAGGCGTAGGAACCTGTTTTATCATCACTGAGCGCAAAACAAAGTCGCTTATGCGGCATTTTTTTTGCCAACTGTTTAGTCAGTCCTTACGGTAGGCTAGGCAGGGCAGCCTTGTGCTGGCCGTACTCAGTGAACGGTATTCCTACACCCTGCTTAGTCTGCCACCATCCCGTAGGAAGGATGTTGTCAGGTTTTATAACTTGTCACTGAGAAAACGACCATGAACACTCAAAACAAAAGTGTGCATTCAGCACCTGCGTATAAAAACCTAGAGACCCTCTGCATTCAACGCTTACATGCGTCTGACTTTGCCAAACCTCAAAAGCTCAGTATTCAAATTTTAAAATTTCTTCGTTCTAAAAAGCGAGGTTAAGTCATGCCTAGAAAAATCTATATTCAAACCGAACTAGGCACTGAAAAATGTTGCCCCATGTGTAACGACTACTTCCCTTTTGACGAAGAATTTTATTTTAAAAATGGCATGAAAAACGGTGTTCAAAAGTGGGCGGCTCGTTGCAAAGCGTGTTATATGCAGTCTTATCGTACGGGGTATGACATATGAAAAACATACTCCTTCAAAACAACGAATATCCCATTATTGCTTCGCCTATGCTCAGCAAAGAACTAGGCTTACCTGCTGCATCCTTTTTACAAAAGCTGTATTACCTACTCAATGAAACAGGCAAATACAAACGTAAGAAAAATCTAACTCAACACAACAACCGCAAGTGGTGGTTTCATACATTTGAGGAATGGACATCAACACTCGGTTTCTTCAGCCTTTCAACCATTAAACGTGCTGTTTCAAAGCTCAAAGAATTAGGTTTAATTGAAATCCATAAGCTAGATTCAAACAAATCTATGCGAGTCAATTACTACACCATCAACTATAAAAAATTGAAAGAATTGTTTGGCATATCAGTATCTCAAACCAAAACAGTTGCTAAACCAAAAACAGAGACTGAAACAATCGTAGGTACAGATACGCCTGTAGAGCCAGAAGCAACACCTGAACAGCTAGCAACAATCCCAAGCCAAAACCGTGCCCTATATCGCCAACTTCGTCAACACAAGTTGGACATTGCTTTTGACGATCCACGTCTGCACTTTTGGGGCAACAAGACGAACACGGTTATTGCTTATACAGCTTCAGCAAGTAACCGACTCAATATTAAAAGATGGCAATGGCATACGCCTGAACAAGTCCTTCCTGAACACTTGATAAGGATATAAAAATGACAATTTCAAAAATTATTCTTAGAGTTAAAAATCCGCAGACCAATAAACGACAGTTCTTTGTTTCTTCAAAAAAACTTTATAATCTCATCAACCCAGATGTGTCTTATAAAACTTTTATTGAAACCAATATTACTTGGTCAAAATTAAGAGAAGAAATTGATTATCACTATAATCAATCATTTGACTGCTACAACTTAAGCATAAGCGCAGTTCAAGCCATTCTAATACTTGAAAACACGGAAAAAAGTTGGTCTCTTTTCAATGAATTATCCGATCTCATTAACAGTGGTTTTTCAACCATTAATGAGAAGAGGTAAAAAATCATGGATATTCAAACTAGATTGTCATTATTAGATCAACATTTAGCTTTATTAATTGAAAGCACTGAAAACTGCGACTCACTCACAGGTGAATCTATTTCAGCAACTTTATTTATTATTCAGGAACAAGTACGTCAAATTCAAACAACTGTGGATGATAAAAGGTAAAAGAAGCCCTCTTAGGAGGGCTGACTATTATTTCTTTAAGAATTAAGCTCACGATCTGCTTTTTTTATTTTTTCTATAAACTTATTTGCATGAGCTAAACTTGAAGATTGTAGCAATGCAACCACTGCTGTCATTAAACTAGCTAACATCATAATAATTAAGGCAATAGTGAAAATTAAAGGCGTTTTTTTTTCAAATAAAATTTGAGAAATCCATGGTGAAATTAAAAAGGGAATACATGCTATAAATGCAAATAAAAAATATTGAGCATTATAAATTATGTTTTGTTTTTTAACCGTTCTATTCTTTGGTACTTTCAATATAAAGCTATTTATATCAACGTCATTCTTACTAGGTGAATAATCTATAAACTCATGACCAACACTATAATGATGTACTAAATCCTCTAATTTAATTAAAAATTTTTCATCCAATTTAATCAAATAACATAAAAATTTAAAATCCATTAAGTCTAATTTAACTACATCTTGTGCTGCACGATCCAACACTAATTTTTTTTCATTCTGTTTTCCATAAAACTCATTAAAAAATCGAACTGTTGCATCTAGACGTGCAGAAAAATCTTTATGTCTTAAAGATAGGACTTCTTCACGTTTATAAAATATACCTATAAAGGCAGCAATACCTGCTAATAATGGGATCCAATCTTTAAAATTTTCCATGTTTACTTATTCCTTTACAAACACACTAGGAATAACGGGCAAACCACACCACTCCGCCACACTGTTATATTTACGACCTAGATTTTTAATTAGCTCAACTGCCTGTCCACCTTTTTCTACTAAATCATTAACCTCAGATCCTATCTCATTCGCTTCATTCAATATTTTGGCAAGCTGCTTCATACCACCAGAATTTTTTACCTCTTCTGGCTCATCTAAATTTTGTGCAGCATCTAAAGCTGTAAGAGCACGTTCAAGACGTTTTTTCAGAGAATCTTTGTCAGCAAGATCTATCAGCTCATCTAAATCATCATATGATTGATTAAGCGTAGTTTGATGGTTCATATTCAAAGATTGCGTATTATTTAATTGATTAATAATAGTCACTGGTGGATGTGTTATTGGAGCCAATGCTTTATCAACTATGTCTTCTAAACTAAGAATTTGCCCTCTTTGTAAGGCGATGATTTCTTTTTGAGACTCGATCTGGAACTTAAATAAATGAAGCTGATTTTTTAACTCTAATGCTTTTATTGGGGATAGATAAAACTCTTCAGCACTCTTTTGACCTTTGAGTACAAGTTCATATTCATGTAATGCTTTTTCTAAAGTTTCTATATTCCCATCTTCTGTTTCTATAATCATGCGAACAGTTAAATCATGTTGTTCAATTTTAACTGTCGCATTTTGTTCTGGATATTTTTCTCTAAGTACAGAACCGAAGTAAGTAAGAATTGCCAAACCAGCTTGATAATATTCGGGTGAAAATTCGATGCACCTATCAATCCTAATATCTCTTAAATTTATTTTTTCAATTTTGACTGATGAAATCTCCCTAACATCAAATTCTGTTTCATTACTTCCAACTCCTAAAATTAGAAATGGAACATTGTGATCTAGAGGCTCTAAATTATTTAGATCAAGATAAATCTGTGTAAAGACTTTATTATTTAAAGCAGATTTACTTCCTACCTTTTCAACATCAATAAATGTCGCTGGAATTGGTACAACAGCTATCGGAATACTTAAACTTCCATTTTTATAAGCAATCGGAGTAATACTGTAAAGCCATCGATTTATAACTTCAGGATCATTAAAAAAATTTAAAGAAATGTTGTTTTTTAGAAAACCTAAAAGTGAAAGGTCATGATTTGAATAATTTTTCGTATGTGAAATCATCATCCAATCACGTAGCTTCATATTTGAACGCCAGTACCTACGTATTGAATACCCATTCACAATACTACCTTTAATATTTTCATACTCTTGAATATTAGGTATGGTTATCTGATCAATAATATTATGTAATTCTTCAAAAATTTCGGAGTAATTTTTATTCAAAGTATCCCAAGCATCTCCATAACTTATCACATTCGTTATAAACATAATTTATCTTTTAATTAACAATTTTAAATTGCTAAATTTATAGCATTTTTATTTTTCTTATAACAGCTTAGAGTAAATGAGTTTTTACTCATTTACTCATTTATTCACTTTTTAGGAAAACTCTCAGCAAAATTCCGTACCAACGTCATCAAAGTTTCTCTTTGACTCGGCTCTACATTGTCCCAAAGTTTAAGCAGTTCCTTTGCATCATCCGAAAGTAAATTTGGCTGAGTCCGCTCACCTGTAATTAAGTAATAAACATCCACCCCAGCTTTATTTAAAGCCTCCAGATCATCTTGCCCCATGACACGCTCGCCTTTTTCATAGCGCATTACAGCCATATTTTTCTTACCAAATAAAGCAGCAAAATCTTTTTGAGAAAGACCTAAACGTAATCGTTCCTCACGAAGACGTTCGCCTCTTTGATCGTTATTTTCATTTACCATTTGGGATAAATCCATATATCAATTATCCCAATTGGGATAATATTGCTTTATTCATTTACCATTTTAACAAAATTCTTTATCCACCACAGTTGAAAACTGTGACTTCCAAAGGAAACGCATAATGGCTACTCAAGAATCTCGAAAAGAAGTCCAAGTTAGCTTTCGTACCACACCTGAAATCAAACGACTTGCACGTATAGAAGCAGCGAAAGAAGACAAAACTTTAAACGAATGGATAAAGCACCTTGTTGAAAAAAATCTTTCAGAGGCTTCTTCCCGAAATTCAGAATCATCATAAGTCACGAGTTTTAGGAAATTCATGCCAAGCGCACTTTCTGAAATATATGGACACATTTTTAATGAAAAAATTTGCTGTCCCGTCTGTGACAAGCCATTAAAGATTTTGGGAACGGTCGTTTATTCAGAAAATCCAAAAGGTTATGTAGGTGAGTGTCGGGAGCTGACATGCATGACTTTGGTTCATTTTCACATTGTCATTTCAAATGTGATTGCTCCAAGTCGTTTAATCAAAAAAATTAAGGAATTGAACGATGAGTAAATCAATTGGTTTTTACTGCCCCCACTGTGGCATTCGTATGCACGTATCAAGCCGTAAAAGACCATCGCCACTATTACATGAATTAATTGTCTCTTGTCGCAATGATCAGTGTCTTGCAAGTTTTGCAGCAAGCCTAGAAATGGTGCGACCAATACAAAACAGCATCAACCCAAATCCTGACATTCAAACAGGACTGCCACAGCATAAACGTCAGTGGGAAACAGAACTCGAACATCACATCGAAAGTTTAGAACTTCAAATTTCAATTGATGAACACCAAAAAAATTATGTTGAAGGCTTTATCTCTGCGCTCTTCCATTCGTCAACCATCGACTTGACTAGAGCAACGACATACCGCAACCGACTTCTACAAATGAAACTTTTATAGGCATTAATAATGGATCTTCAGCGTCGTATTGATGACAGACTCAACCAACTTTTCAACTTTAAAAGAATCGGTGAATGGTATCGCCAAGGTCGATGCCCAAACTGTAATGAAAAGGAACTCTATACCCATGCAGAAACACCTCGCATGGTGAAATGTGGACGCATCAATAAATGTGGCTATGAAGAATACGTCAAAGACATCTGTGAAGAGTTTTTTAAAGATTGGTCTGAGTACCATCCTAGAACGCCTGAAAATCCAAATGCAGCAGCAGATGCCTATTTAAAAGAAGGACGTGGCTTTGATCTTAAAAATCTAAAAGGCAGATACACACAGGAACTCTTTCAATCCCCTAAAAATAAAAGCCTTGTCAGTGCCACAGTTCGCTTCAAATTAGCAGAAGGTATTTATTGGGAACGTATCATCGACCGTCCTGACCGCTTTGGTCGTCAAAAAGCCAACTTCATTGGTAAATGGACAGGCTTGGCATGGTCAATACATGCCTTAGATGAACTCTGCCATGCAAGCAGTATTTGGATCACAGAAGGCATCTTCAACAGCATTGCCCTTTCACAGTCAGGCATCATCAGCTTGAGTAACATGAACAGTGGTAACTATCCAACTCAGCTATTAGAAACGATCAATAAACGCTGTCATGAACTCAACAAAGATAAGCCACGTTTAGTTTGGGCTTTAGACAATGACAACGCAGGCAAGAAGTTTTTATCTAAACACCATAAACAAGCAACGGATCAAGGTTGGATCTCAACTGCTGCCTTGCCACCTGTACCCATCAATGGAAAATCACTCGATTGGAATGATCTATTTCAACGTGAGCAATTGACTGAAAAAGACCAGGAGAAATATCTCCATTACGGCAAGCTTCAAATTGTCGAAACACCTGAAGAAGCAGGATTACTCATCTACAATTTTTATGGTAGCAACCTCAGTAAATTCTTTTTCAATCATAAGTTCCGTACCTACTGGTGGGAGTTGGATTATGAAAAATACAACAAGGCAGTCCAGTACGTAGAAGAAACCCAACAAGAACAAATGCTCTCAGAAGAAGAAGTCCGCATTCAGGCATTAAAAACTTGCTCTTCAGCCAAAGAAATCTGTAATGCACAGCTTGAACCGCTGTATTTCCAACGTAATGAAATTACAGATGAATCTTGGTATTACTTTCACCTACAAAGCCCATGGGGTGAAACCAAAACTACTTTTACTGCAGAGCACATGGCTTCACGCAGTAAATTTAAACCTCGTGTTATGTCTGTCCTTTCAGGTGCCATGTGGACGGGTAGCGACCAACAACTCGAAACTTTTATTAAACGTAAAACTGAAAAACTACGTGAAGTTAAAACCATAGATTTCATTGGCTACAGTAAAGATTATCAAGCCTATATCTTCGATCAGTACGCTGTGCATAACGGTCAAGTTATCCACAAAAATGAACATGATTTCTATAAAACAGGGAAAAAAGAACTTAAATCTTTAGCCAATTCACCTGTTATTCATCTCAATCCAAAAAAGGAATTTCAAGCATCTTGGTGGAAAGACTTTTACACCTTAAATGGCGCAAATGGTTTAATCATTCTCGCTTGGTGGACAGGTACGTATTTTGCCGAGCAGATTCGTGCACTCAATTCCTCATACCCATTCTTTGAGTTTGTAGGTCAAGCAGGTGCAGGTAAATCGACTTTGCTTGAATTGTTGTGGAAGTTCACTGGACGAGAAGCCTACGAAGGCTTTGATCCGAACAAATCAACCAGTGTGGCAATTTATCGTAACTTCGCTCAAGCTTCCAATATGCCAATAGTCTTGATTGAAGGCGACCGTAACGATCAAAATGGTGGTGCTCAAAAAGCCAAGTTTAGTTGGGATGAATTGAAAGATGCTTTTAACGGTCGAGCAATTCGCTCTAAAGGCTTAAAAACCGCAGGTAATGAAACCTATGAGCCACCATTCCGTGGTGCAATCATGATCAGTCAAAACACGCCTATCCAAGCCTCAGAAGCCATTCTGTCCCGTACCTTGCATATTACGGTGACAACAAAAGGCCATAATCTTGACAAGAAAAGAATTGCCGATCGTCTTTCTCGTATTTCCTTAGAAGACGCATGTACTTACATGACCCATTGCTTAAAAAATGAAGCAAAAATTCTGCAAACCTATACAGACAATATTCAAGCACACGAAGAAGAATTTCATCAAAAAGGCATCACCCATACACGTATTGCTCTGTGCCATGCACAAGTATCTGCAATGATTGATGCACTTGAACAACACGTTTTAAAAGATGTTATCGACTTAGAAGAAGTTTGTGATGCCAAACGAATATTAGACACCATGGCACGGGAGCGTATCGAGCAATTAAGCAGTGATCATCCAATGGTTCAACAATTTTGGGATGCCTACGAATATATGAATGTCAGTCGAAGCGCAGCATTCAGCTTGAATCATCATGACCATGATGCTCAGAGCATCGCAATCAACCTCAACGAAGTCTACAAAGTTGCAGCACGTAACTATCAATCATTACCCGAGATCAATGAAATGCGGACGCTTCTTCGCTCAAGCAGACGCTATAAATTTATAGAAATGAACAAACCAGTGAAGTCTAAAAACTTCCCTGCAGATGAAGTTAAAAATGCAATTTCAGAAGTTCGTGAACGAGTCGTCAAATGTTGGATATTTACCAATCCGAATTTTAACCAACTATCAATAAAACGGGCTAAATAATTTTAAGCCATATGTCATTGCGATGACGCTAAGTGAGTTATACATTAATCAAAATAGGAAACCATAATAATGAAATATAGTTCTAGACCAAAACAAGGAGTTAAATCTGATGCCTGAGTTTATTGTCACCATTGAAGCTGACTCAGCACCTCAAATCGTTCTTGGTCAAATTCTTCTTGGTGGAACAGTCACGGCTTTAAAACTTGAAAAGCGTAAATTAGTTTCCGTTGCAGAACTTGTTGCAAAATACGGATATTCTGACGAAACAATAAGAACGAGATGTATTTCTATCAACCAGGGAAGCAATGGTAAACACATGTACGATCCCGATGCTGCAGATGCTCTACTTAGGAATCCTAAATTTAGACGTGGACCCAAACGTAAAAATTAATAAAATGCCCACTTTATGTGGGCTTATTTTTATCCATTAAAAGCTGCAACCAAATCATCCGCACTCGGGTTGTAGTAAGTATTTACCAAAATATCTATCTTTTTATGACCTGTGATTTTAGCTAAAACTTCAACAGGTAATTTTCTCACTCGAACCATCCGTGTAATAGCCTCATGTCGAGTATCATGAAAATGTAAGTTATTTAATCCAATTGTAATTTTGCTTCTTTCCCACATTAAACGAAAAGCATTTTCTGACTGCGGTATCACCCTACGCCCTTTATGCTTAATTAATTTAAGTAATTCTTTTGCTTCATCAGACAATGGAACAATCCGAGGATCTCCATTCTTGGTTTTAGGTAAATGAACATATCCATCAAAAATATCTTTCATTTCCATTAAAAGTATTTCACCACGACGCATTGCAGTTTCAATAGCAAACAAAAAGCCCCAAGCAACATAATGCTGCGATAAGACTGGTACCTGTCCTATCTCATAATTTAATGCTTTAAGTATCAGTTCAATTTCGGATGCATGAATACGACGTGAACGTGCTTTAGGCTTTTTGGGCTTTGTAATTAGCATCCAAGCATTTTCATTTAAGATGAAAAGTTCTTTCTGGGCATAAGTAAACATTGCGCTGTAATGAGAAATTTCTTTTAGAACCGTATTTTCACCCACTTCTTGAAGTCTTTTATTGCGCCAATTTGTTAAATCTTTCGGAGTAATGTCATAAATAGATTTTTGTGCTAATGCGCCAAATTTACTCTCAAAATTACGGTATTGACCTTTAATCCAAGCACGAGAAGACTTCGACTCTTTCCATTGGCCGACGCTCTCATAATATTTATTGTTTAAATCTCTAAAAGAAAATTTAGGCTTAATCTCCCCATTTTCAATTCTAGTTTGTGTATGTAATTCTAATAACTTAAGTGCAGCCCATTGTTCACATTCTTTGGCGGTATCACGGGTGCAGTAATATCTTTTACTTTCATATGAGACAGTAATGTTATATGTCTCACCCCTTTTTCTTGGTTTCGGTATTTTCATTTTGTCGCAAACTTGTCGCAGATGGCTAATAAATATTGCCATTTTTCACCAATTTAGCCAAGTCCGACACAATAATAAATGCTAAAAATAGACAAAAAAAAGACTCATAAGCATTTGATTAGCTTATAAGTCTTTGATTTATATCTGGTAGGTATAAGCAGACTCGAACTGCTGACCTCTACGATGTCAACGTAGCGCTCTAACCAACTGAGCTATACACCTATAATGTGGAGGGAATGATATTCATTTTTTAGTATCCTGACAAGTTTTTTCAATAACTTTCAATTCAGTCGCACATTCTTTAAGCAATTTCTCTAAAAAAGATATCATCGTGCTATCTTTTTGTTCTAGATACATAATTTTTTGAAATACCGTATTTACTTGCTCAAATACATGCGTCCGATCCGAAAATGCAGATAAACGTAACATCCACTGTTGAAAAGTTTCACTCTGCATTTTTTTGTGTTCTGCGCTTAATGACTTAGAAAAAGAATGAATGACTTTATCCAGTGCAGATAAATTTCGAGATATATTCCACCGATATACCACAAAATATATAGCTCCAAGAAAGAGAGTGCCAAAGATGAGAATGAGTGCATAGCGATAACTTGAGTTTAGACCAAATTTTTCTAGCCAGCCATTTTGCTTCGCTGCATCATATCCCACGACTTTACTTTGCCATTGATAACTTGCGTAATCACTCCAAATATTGAAGCTTTTCAACATTGAATATTGTGGATAACGCCATGTACTACCCTCACCACCTAAGACCAATCGTTGCTCCGAAATATAGTCTTGCATACCTTGATCAATACGTTGCGGTGCAATTATGAAAGTTGGATCATAGCGGTGCCACTTACCTTGTAGATAAACTTCAGTCCATGCATGCGCATCTAACTGACGCACTTCCCAGCTTTGTCGATCTGGTGCAAGCTGCCCACCTTGATAACCCAGTACAACCCTAGCGGGAATACCAACATAACGCATTAACATGGCAAAACTAGAGGCATAATGTTCACAAAAACCCTGTTTCGATTGAAATAAAAACGTATCAATTCGATTATTACCTAGCTTTCCTGGGGCCAAGGTATAGCTAAAATTATTCTGCTGATACCACTGTAAAATGCGTTGTATATATACAGCAGGGTTTTGATGACTTTGCGTAAATATATCTCGTGCTAATTGCTGTGCTTGCGGATCACTGGACTGAATAAAATTTAAGTTATTATCTTGTTCTAATTTAGATAAATGTTCTAAATCATTAATTCGAGAACCTAACCACTGTAATTTAATCGGTTGCGTTCGTTGTACCATTTGAGTCGGCGTAATTGCTCCATCTTGATGTAATTGAAAATATTCCTGAGCAGGAATTGACCTTTCCAAAGCCATGACCCATTGCACATGATCATCCGCTGCAAGATACTGATAACTCCAAATCCATTTAGGCTTTTTAATATTTTCAATTACTTGAGGCTGCTGATTATTTTCACTACTGGTCCATGTCGTACCATCATATTGATCCAGTACTATGGCCCGCCAATATAATTCTGGTCGCTTAGGTAACTGTTGCATATCTCCCAAAATACGAAAAGCCAAAGCGCTAGACTGTGAAAGCTCAGCTATTTCACCTGGTGACATTCGATCACTCATTCCAGTAACGCCCTGTGAGCTCGCGACTGGAATTTGCCAAAGTGGTGGTAATCTTGGAAAAAATAGAAACAAAAGAATAAAAAATGGTACAGCTAAAGCAATGACTTTGAGTATATGTTGAATATCGGTTTTCAATAATTGAAAACCACTCATGTTCTGTTCAAATTGTGACGTCTGAATTCGATACAAACCAACCAAGCAACTGACTAAGCAAGAAAAAACTAGCAACGCCATCCATATTGATTGACTATATAAAAATAGTCCCGCACTCACAAACAATGCAAAATTGAACAAGATAATTAAATCGCGCTTATTTTTAGTTTCTAAAGCTTTGGCGTATAAAAAGGCCGCAAGTACTGCCATTCCTGCATCAACACCAAGAAAAGTTTTATAATTTAAATAAATAATACCTAATGCAAAAATCACACTGAAAATTTTTACGCATTTAAAAATAAAAAATTTAATGTGCGTGGTCGCAATCGTATACCGATCCTTCACAACCAAATTCAGAATCATGCATAAAAACACTAGACTTAAGGCAATCGGGATAAATGCCAATTGTGCGACCAGTATTAAGCTCAAACTTAAAATAATTGAAATTTGAATGGCTCGATTCATATATTTAAGCTCGTGCAAGCTGCTGCTGAACTTGTAAATATTGTTGTTCGCCACAACCTTGTACAATTTCAATCTGCGGCAATCTTATGCTGTAGGGAATTTTATGTTGCTCACATTGGTCGACTAAGCCCATTATTAAACTGAGCTTTTCCTCATGGTCGCTACTCGGCATCTGTGCATATTCAATATATAGGGTCTGTGCATCAGATTGATCTTCAAATTGCTTAATATACATTCCTTGACCTCGTGCAACTTGCTTCCAAGAAACCGCTTGCAAAGAATCCCCCACTTTAAAATTACGTAATTCATGAAATTCATCTAAATCAGGTTGCCCTAAACTCGCACTAGCATAAAAATTTTGATTTAATGCTTTTGGCTGTGGTGCAATCCACACCTCTTTTTGAATATAAAAATATGTCCATGCGCGAACCAAGCCTAGTGGATAGGTAGAATACATTTGAATTTGTGGAAACTGATATAAACCACGCTGCTCTGCAATCAAATGTAATTCAATACTTTGTTGCAATTCATCAAAAAGGACTTGTTGGAATTGATCTGCGTATTTGAAATATAGATATTTTGGCATTTTAGTGGGTTGCTTCAAAATAAATTTAACACTAAAGACCTCATTAACTCGCCCAACTTCAGGACTAATAATTTCAATATTCAAAGCATGTAATTGCTTAAAAGTCAGATAAAAGCTAATGCACAATATGGCACTGATTAGGAAACAAAAACCTAAAATCAGGTTGTTGGCATAATTCACACCAGCAATAAAGGTGATCAAAATCAGGATTAAATATAAAAATCCTTGTTGATAGATGAAAACCAACACATCATTTTGTTTCAGTGTTTTAGGTGCTTGATATTGAAAACGCTGACTCAGCCACTGTTTAACTTTTTTCTGCATCACCATATTTCAAAGATCCATTAGCCTTTAACTGAAACTTTCTGCATTAGATTGAATGTTTCAGCTTCACCTAAACCAATACGATGTGCAGTCACCGCAACAAATACGGCTTGAACATCATCAGCAATGACATAGTTCCGCTTTTCAACAAGTGCATGTGCTTGTGCTGCATGTTTTAAGGCCAAGACTCCCCGTGTAGATAAACCATGTCGTCCTTTTCGAGTTTCTTCGGTCAAATCCAGCAGATAATCTAAAACAATTTCACTCACTAAAATTTGTTTAACACAAGTTTGCAATGTCAAAATTTCAACTTGAGAAAATACGGCGTTCAATGTGCTCATCAGCGCATGACGTGAACTTTGTTGCAATAATAATTTTTCCGCTGAACGAGATGGATAACCTAAAGATAAACGCATTAAAAAACGATCAAGTTGCGACTCTGGTAAAGCATAAGTTCCACTTTGAAAAAGCGGATTCTGTGTCGCCACCACCCAGAAAGGTTTAGGCAATTCATAACGCGTGCCATCTACCGTAACATAACCCTCTTCCATGGCTTCAAGTAAGGCACTTTGAGTTTTGGGACTACAGCGATTAATTTCATCAGCGAGTAAAATTTGAGTAAAAATTGGGCCCTGCTTAAATTCAAATTGATGTTCTTTTTGATTAAACATATTAATCCCAATTACATCACTGGCGAGCATGTCATTGGTGAATTGAATTCGTTGGAAATTCAAACCGGTCAAATGCGATAAACTACTGGCGAGCGTTGTTTTCCCCAAACCAGGTAAATCCTCAAAAAGTACATGGCCTCCTGCCAATAAACTGCATAAAGTCAGTTTAGTTTGTTGATCTTTACCTAAAATAATTTGATTGATTTGATTTAGAAATTCATCAATTTTTGGATAAAAAGGTATAAGCTCATTTTCAGCAATGAATTCAATTGATTCCAAACTTTTTGTTTTTGTGGAGCCCCAAATCACCTTTTATTCCCCAATAAAAATCAGATAGATGATTAACATACACTGTTTTTTTATTTTTACCCAAAAGATCAAATCTTTAATTCTAAAAATTCCAAATATAATGAATAAAATAAATACTAATCTTAATGTTTAAAACTATGCCTCATTTAGCTGAGACTGACGTTAGCATCGTTTTATTTGCAAAATAGTCTTTATCACGAAAAACCCTTCATTGAGATATTCACTTATAATGGACCAACCACCCCAACTTAAAATGAATAAAACAAAAAACGGTATCTAAATACCGTTTTTGTTAACTGATCATATCAACAAGGACATTTTTTTAAACCACCACTTGCAGACGGATAACGTGCATCTACACAATAACGGTGGAACGTTTTTTCATCCATTGCCTCCAAATCGGGATGGTTCTTTTTCATATGTTCCAAATAAGTTTCATAATCTGGCACACCAACCATCAAACGAAAACTCTGTTGTAAACGCTGCCATAAAGTTGCTATACGCGACCAATTTCTTGGAGAAAAAATTAACTCTTTCTGCGACATAATGGTCATTTTGATGATTTTATAAATCACCGCTTTTCCACCTTTGGCAAATTTAAGATTCATCATTACCACCTCTACTCAGTGTGCCTTTGTAACTACAATTTGTTCAGGGTCAGCATAGACTGCTGGTGATTCATTCACTGTAGGGACTGGGCTTGCCAATGCACGACGAATCACACCAATGGCAGCAATCAGCATCACTATTGCCACAATCATAAAGAATGCACAGAGCGCTGCATTGATTTGATTAGAGAATACAATTGTCTGCATTTCTTCAAGTGTTTTTGCAGGTTTCAAAATTTCACCTTTAGCAATCGCATCAGAAAACTTATTCGCTTGCGCCAAGAAACCAATTTTTGGATTTGCATGGAAGATTTTTTGCCAACCTGCAGTCATACACGTAATGAATAAAAAAATGGTTGGAATAATCGTTACCCAAACATATTTTTCTTTCTTCATTTTAAATAAAATGACTGTACCCAAAATCAACGCCATTGCAGCCAACATTTGGTTACCAATACCAAATAATGGCCATAAACTATTGATCCCACCCAATGGATCAACCACACCTTGATAAACGAAAAAACCCCATCCCGCTACAGCAACCGCTGTACCAATCATATTTCCCAAAAAATTATGTGAATTTTTCAGTGCTGGAATGACGATACCCACAGTATCTTGCACCATAAAACGACATGCACGCGTACCAGCATCGACAGCCGTTAAAATAAATAGTGCTTCAAATAAAATAGCAAAGTGATACCAAAATGCCATCATCGAACGATTATTAAAAATTTCGGTAATAATGTGTGCCATACCAATCGCAAATGTAGGCGCACCACCTGTGCGTGATAGAATCGTATTTTCACCGACTTCTTTCGCCAATAAAGCTAAAGTTTCAGGTGTCACGACAAAACCTAAATTGCGGACTGCTTCTGCTGCACTTTCAACAGTTGTACCCAATACCGCTGCTGGTGCATTAATGGCAAAATACACTCCTGGTTCAAGTACTGTTGCACAAATCATTGCCATAATCGCAACGAAAGATTCCATTAACATCCCACCGTAACCAATCACACGAATATTAACTTCGTTATCAATGAGTTTTGGTGTTGTTCCAGAGGCCACTAAAGCATGGAAACCTGAAATTGCACCACAGGCAATGGTAATGAATAGGAATGGAAACATCGAACCTGCAAATACAGGTCCCGTACCATCAACAAAATGAGTCACTGCTGGCATTTTAAGCATTGGCATGGCAATCATAATACCAACCGCAAGTCCTGCAATTACACCAATTTTTAAAAAGGTAGATAAGTAATCACGCGGTGCTAAAAGCAACCAAACGGGTAAGACTGAAGCAACAAAACCATAAATAATAAGACACCAAGTTAACTGTGTCCCCGTTAAAGTAAAGAAAGGCCCCCAATATGCATGTTGTGCGACATCTCCACCATAAATAATCGCGGCCATCATTAAGACAAATCCAATGATTGAAACCTCAGCAATCTTTCCTGGACGGATATAACGCATATACACACCCATAAATAATGCAATCGGTATTGTTGCCGCAATACTAAATACGCCCCATGGACTATTGGTTAACGCCTTCACGACCACTAATGCTAAAACAGCAAGAATAATGATCATAACGCCCAACGCACCGAGCATGACAATCACACCAGCGAATGAGCCAAGTTCTTGCTTCGCCATTTCACCCAGTGAACGACCATCTCGTCGGGTGGAGATAAATAACACCAGAAAATCTTGTACAGCACCAGCAAACACCACACCAATGAGTAACCACAATGTTCCAGGTAAATATCCCATTTGCGCTGCAAGAATAGGACCTACTAGTGGCCCTGCGCCAGCAATGGCAGCAAAGTGATGCCCAAACAGTACATATTTATTGGTGGGTACATAATCTAAACCGTCTGCCATACGATGCGCGGGCGTTAACCGACGCGAATCGAGTTCAAAAACCTTAGTGGCAATAAATAAACTATAAAATCGATAAGCGATGCTATATACACAAATTGCTGCCAAAACCAACCATACGGCATTGACATGTTCACCTCTGCTGACTGCAAGTATTCCAAATGATACTGCACCAATTACAGCAACAACAGCCCACATCAGTTTCGACATGGCTGAGGGCTTCGTTTGAATATTTTCCATTAATACCTCATATCTTAATTACAAAAGCAGTTTCTTTTGACTGATTCACTTCATGTGTTTTGTATATTTTTCCCTAATGACTTTACTCCTGATTTTTTTGTTTTAATCTAAGACTTTGGCATGAAATTTGATTTGAATATGTTCGATTAATACCACATTGTAATGACATACTTTTTTATAAAACACCACTTACTAAATCCAGATAATATACCCTTGCTCCTCTTTGGCTAGCTTTCCCATCTTGGGCTTAAATTGAGATATAAAAAAGGGATGATTTTCATCATCCCTTCGATAATAGTCTATTTTTAAACTATTATGCACGCTCTAAATAATCACCTGTACGCGTATCTACACGAACACTTTCTTCTTGCTGTACAAATAAAGGAACACGAACTACAGCGCCTGTTTCAAGTTTAGCGGGTTTACCACCGCCACCTGAAGTATCACCACGTACACCTGGATCAGTTTCAACAATTTTCAAGACCACGAAATTTGGTGGATTTACAGTTAATGGAACACCATTAAACAGCATCACTGTACATTTTTCATTAGAATCATCTTTTAACCATTTTACTGCATCGCCCATTGCTATTTTATCAGCAGCAATTTGCTCGAAGCTTACTGGATCCATGAAGTTCCATAGTTCGCCATCGTTATAAAGATATTCCATCTCTACTTCAACGATGTCAGCACTTTCAAGTGATTCATTTGATTTGAAAGTTTTCTCTAAAACTTTACCTGTTTTAAGGTTACGTAGTTTTACGCGGCTAAATGCCTGACCTTTACCTGGCTTTACATATTCATTTTCCATAATTGAACATGGGTTGCCATCAAGCATTACTTTAAGACCTTGCTTAAAGTCATTTGTAGAATAATTGGCCATGCAGGCTCGCTCCAAAACTTACTAACTTAATCTATTCATGCAGTAGGACTATCGGCAATTCATTCAATTTTGCGACAGTGACCTTTCTTGACGATGCAAGGCACGTATTTTACATTTTTAGTATTCTAAATGAGCAATACATAACGAAGCAACGAAAAAATATCCCTGTCCTATCAGATTGCGGGTAAAATCCACGATTGGTTAATATATAAAAGCTCTTCATATCTATTATCGATCGAAGATTTTTTATACTGATAACACACGCTTACACTGCGACACTGAAAATAGATGAATTATCTATAGACCTTTAACTACCTTATTTTAACACGTGTAATGATAAACTATTTATATCAAGAGAAAAACTGGCAATCTCAACTCAGTGATCTAATTACTGACCCATTAGAGCTGCTCGAAATACTGCAACTCTCACCTGAGCAACTCTTATCTGGGGCAATTTTAGCCTCAACACAGTTTAAATTACGGGTACCGCGGGCTTTTGTTGCTAGAATGCAAAAAGCGAATCCTCTTGATCCGCTTTTATTACAAGTTTTACCTCACCATTTAGAACTTGAAGAACATGCAGATTTTGTCACAGATCCCTTAGGTGAAGAGGCAGCCAATCAACTTCCCGGTGTTTTACACAAATATAAATCACGTTTTTTACTGACTTTAACGGGTGCCTGCGCAGTTCATTGCCGTTATTGTTTCAGACGTCACTTTCCATATCAAGAAAATCTACCTAAAAATGAAGATTGGCTAAACATCAAAAGTTATTTAGAAAACAATCCTGATGTCAACGAGGTGATTTTAAGTGGTGGAGATCCTCTCACTTTATCCAACCGAAAACTAGCACTTTGGCTAGAACGTCTATCATCTCTCAAACAAATCAAAATCTTGAGAATTCACTCACGCGTTCCTGTTGTAATACCAAATAGAATCGACGATGAGCTTGTTTCTTTATTGAAAAACAGTAGGCTACGTGTAATTCTAGTGATACACTCAAATCATCCTGCTGAACTAGATGATGCTACTTGTGCTCAATTAACTCACTTAGCACAGCAGAATATTTTAATTTTAAATCAAGCTGTGTTATTAAAAGGTGTCAACAATTCAGCTCAAACTTTGATTGATTTGAGTCATCGACTATTTGACGCACAAATTATGCCATATTACTTACATGTTTTAGATAAAGTTAAAGGTGCGCAACATTTTGACTTAGAGCCAGATCAAATTGATCGGCTATACAATGAGGTTTTGGCCAGCTTACCAGGCTATTTGGTGCCTAAACTGGTTAGAGAGATTGCGGGAGAGAAAAATAAAACACCGCTTTATGGAGTTTCAACTTT
Organism: Acinetobacter sp. ANC 4648; assembly: GCF_002135345.1. Classification (GTDB taxonomy): domain Bacteria; phylum Pseudomonadota; class Gammaproteobacteria; order Pseudomonadales; family Moraxellaceae; genus Acinetobacter. Next base: position 43,809 of record NZ_NEGI01000002.1, read on the forward strand.
TTAGGTATTAACAATGATAAATAAAGAGATTTCGGAAATTTTTAATTCTTCCACGGTTCTAAAACAAGATCAACTCAGTTTTACTGATGCAACTGTCCCTGCAATGACGGAATGGGCTTCCAATCTGTCCATCATGCAATTGGGTGATACCTCAGAATCTGTGCTTAAAGCGATTCACGAATTAGCCGAATTGCAATGTAGCGAAACCTTACGTTTTGATTTAATTCAAGTGTTACACCCTATCGTTGAAAATGTGTTGATGAGTTTAGAAAAGCATTTTTTAAATCAAGGGCTTTTTCATTCAGATCGGCATGAGCAAATTATTGAATTAACGACACGCTTACGTACTTATTTTAGCAATATCTATATTGATATCGTACGTCGCAGTGATCAACAATTGCAGACGCAAAAATTTTCTTTGTTAAAGTTTAGCCAAAAACGAAATTTAAAAACAGCACGTACGCTAGCAACCCATTATGCACTCGAACAGTTAGGATTATTGCTCGTCCAACAGCAAATGTTATATAGCATTCCACTGTCCAACCAATGGCTAACCACACATTACTTGTATGATCTTGCAGAAAGAAATCAAGAACATTTAATTAATATTAATCAGTTACAAGGTATTCATCAGAATATCAATACTATACAACAAGGTTATGCTCAAATTTTACTCTTAGAAATTTTTAATACCCATCAAATTCGACCATCAGAAGTTCAGGCACTACATCAATGTAGCTTTGACTGGTCAAAACTCATTCACATCTCTCCTAGAGAAAATACTTTATCTCGTTATATTGTGGATAACAGTAAAGATCATCCACCTGTCTATAATCGTAAACAGCATGATAGCTTTCAAGCCAATTTATACGTTTCTACACAAAATTTGTTAGAACACATTAATTCTACCACGCACAAAGATACTGAATACTTATCTAAAAATGAACAAATTCATCTCTCTACTGCATTAAAGTTTCATGCACAAAATGTCTTAGGAACCACTAGCGAGCGGCAACATGAACGCTATGAATATTCAGCACAACTGCAAATTTGTTTTGGTTTACTGAGTGGCCATTTCCATTTATCGAAAGCCAAAAACTTCCATGAAACATTGTTATTAAACAATCACTATGGCATGCAATCTGAATCAAATGTTCAATCTAATATGACTCGATCTACGGATACATCAACGCTTAAAAATATTAAAGTTTTGGATCGAGAAGCTAGGCACATTTATCAAACCCAAGTTTTAGATATTAGTATTAATGGCTATCGTATCCGTTGGGCAAATGAAGCACCTAAAAGCTTACGTACAGGCGAATTCATTCTGGTGAGTGAAAACCTGCAAAAAAAATGGAAAGGCGCCATTATTCGTTGGATCAAACAATCGGTCAATAAAAGCTATGAAGTGGGTATTGAAGTTTTAGCCCAAGATATTTTCCCTTGTTCTGTCAAGGTTCCAGCCGATCGCTCTACCATGAACTATCATCCTTGCCTATTATTAAGAAACCAGCATTTAGATGATACCAAACATTCGTTAATTTTACCTAATATTCCATTTTTTAAAGAGCAGCAAGCTGTTTATCTGCGTTTAACGGATCAAGAAATTAAAATACACTTAATTAAAACGCTTTTAATCACACAAAGTTTTATTCAGTTTGAATTTGAATTACTCAATGATGAGCAACAGGTTTTAATTAATCAATATATTCATCAACAATCTACTGATTTAAATAATCAAGATGTATGGGACGCATTAAAGTGAGAAATTTATTATTATCTAAAAAATTAAAACGTTCAGAAACTCGTTTGCTCATCATAGATGATAACCAGATTCGCTATAATGAGATTTTAGAAGTATTTCAAAATAAGGATCATCTGGTACATGCAACCCTATTAGACGACCTACATAGTTTTGAAAAACAATTAAATACCAATTGGGATGTCGTGATTTTTGGTCGTGCTTACGATCTAAAAATCGAACAAACGATTACCTTAATCCAAGCATCATCTCAAATTAATATCCCTGTACTCCTCCTCAAACCAGAGGATTATCAGACTACACAATATCCAAGTTATATTCATAAAGGTATGTATGATGTTGTCAACTTAGATTACCCTGAACGTTTTTATATTGGGCTGATTCGAGCACTGTCTTATAGCCGAACACTACAAGGCCAGCGTCATTTATTAAACGAATTAGAAAATGCTAAAAATCAAGCTCAGGCTTTAGTACAAGAGCAACATAAAGCTGTCGCGGTGCTTCAGGAAGGTATTCATATTGAAGCCAATGATGAGTATTTAAAACTTTTTGGCTTAACATCGCAGGATGAACTGATTGGTTTACCTATTTTAGATATTCTTCAACCTAAAAACTTACCTGATTTTAAAAATCGTTTTAAAAAAGTATCTCAAGGTCAATTCGAACTTGCGCGCTTTGAAATAGATACACTGAATCAACATGCACAAAGTGAAAATCCTTTGAAGATTGAATTCTTACCTGGATCTGAAGATGATGCGATCCAAATTACCATAGAAACCCAATCTGCGACACTCAGCCACACCTCCCAAGCTGAATTGACAGCATCAAATAATTCGAACAATAAAAACTCAATCTTTCAGCAAATTAGTCGCACTTTACTCAATCAACCAGCGAAAGAAAATGCACTGATTTTATTCCGCTTAGCCTCAATTCCTGATTCTATTTTAAATGCCAGCTGGAACACCTCAAAAGACTATTTTAATCAAATAGCTGGATTTATTAAGGAACAAACCAACAGTACTGTCTTTAAAATAGATACAGGGCTCTTTGCAATATTAGTCCAAGCAGAGTCTTCACAAATCTTAGAATCGAGACTTTCCGGATTACTCGCCCTTGAAAAACCACAATTAATTACAATAGGTGATTCAACCTATTCATTACAATTGAAGCTTGGATTTAGTCCAATTATCTTAAATACCTTTAACGAATCTAGTTTTGAAAAAGTGCTCGCGACTGCTTATAATACGCCATTACCAAAACGGGAATCTGAATCTGAATTACAGCTTTTAGCAACACTACAAGACACTAAGATTGATTTGGTGCCAAATGATCTCACTCTTCCTACTACACACCTAAAATCAATCGTTCCTGAAGTTTCGATACCAAGTACACCTACAGCCGTAGATTTGGCGCAAGCTACAGCACAAGCATCCGCTTCTGTATCGACTACGCAGCAAACAACTTTAAATATCGAGCCAACACTAAAACATTCTCCAATTCTAACCACGATTCAAAAAAATCTAGAGAAAGGCGATATTCATCTTAAGTATCAACAACTCTATGATAAGCAAGATACTAGCTTATACACCTATGAAGTAACCAGTGGTTTCATTTATGAAAATCAATGGCAAAAAATTAGTAGCTTACTTGAATTAGACGAAGATATTGAACTTTCAATTAAATTAGATCGCTGGATTTTGGTCGAGGCTTGCAAGCAACTACATAATTTCATTACGCAATACCCTGAAGCAAAATTGATTGTGAATTTAAATCGTCATATTTTATTTAATGACAAACAGTTCCCCGAATTAGTAGCTAAACTGATTACGATTGTCGGTAGTAAATTATCAAATCCATTAATTTTACAATTTGATGAAGATGATATTGCCAAAAATATTATTGAATCTCAAAAACAAATTGCAGTATTACGTGATCATGGGGCCGAAATTTCAATTCGTAATTTCGGTACATCTATTTCCAGTGAAGCCATCTTAAAACAAATTGATGTTTCACTATTAACGTTAGATGAAAAGTATACACAGATGTTAAATAGTGATGCTACAGTGCAAAAATTACAAGAATTAGTAGAAAGCTATACAATGATTAAACCCGTTGAATTATTATTAAAAAATCTGAATGATATGAATGTATTTGCGAATGCATGGAATGTCGATGTGCGCTTCCTACAAGGCGAGTATTTCCAGAAAAAATTGGACCATTTAACGGATGTACAAGATCAATAGATCTTGTACATTTTTCAATGATAGCAATTTTAAATACAAAAAAAACGGGCAAATTCCCGTTTTTTTTCTTTTGCAAGATTAGTCGCGTTTGATAGAACGTGACATACCAGCAAAACGTTGTTTGAACTTGTCGATACGACCGCCAGTGTCCACATTCTTTTGTTTACCAGTATAGAATGGGTGGCAAGCTGAACATACATCTAGGTAAATAGTTTCTTTACCAAGTGCTGAACGAGTTTCGATTACATTACCACATGAACAAGTAGCAACTAGTTTTTCGTATTTTGGGTGAATATCGGCGCGCATGGTCGATTCTCCTAAGTTAAGAAAGGTTTTCTGTCATCGCAATTAATCACTCTCAAATATATTTGAGGAATGCAAGTTTATATTGCAAAACCAGCAGATCAACACCACAACAGACCATTTCTTTTGGCCCACCGAAACGGCATCCGTCAGGGCTAAGCACAACAAGTGGGCATTATTATAACCGAATTAAAAGTATTTATAAATAAAAATTACGGTTTAAAATTAACTTATACGCTCTACATCCTTTCTCATATTCTGGCCAATCAGCTACTCACTCATAAACATCCATGTATTCCAACTAGCCTAGAAACCGACTGGGATTGCTATGTTCAACTTCTATTCTTGTGGAGTATGCTGTTTCGACCAGTAATTTGCGATGATTCCACACAGCATCAGTTGAATTTGATGGAAAATCATAATCGGTAGCACAATCATCCCAATTGGCTGTCCAATAAATAGAATTTGCGCCATCGGTACACCACTAGCCAAGGTCTTTTTCGAACCACAAAAGAAAATTGCAATCTGATCTGCGCGATTAAAACCGAGCCAACGTGGAACATATAAAGCCAATAACATAATGATGGTCAACAAAACCGAACAAGCGACTGTTAAATAGCATAATATTTCCCAACTAACCTGATGCCATAGTCCTGCAACCACAGCAGCACTAAATGCGCCATAAACCACCATTAGAATAGTACCTTGATCAAATGCTTTCACAAGGCTCGGAGCTTTCTGCATGTATGGAAATACAATAGGCCGTAATAATTGCCCTGCAATAAAAGGTACAAGTAATAATAACGTGATTTCTATAATCGAAGAAGTTGGATCATAGTTATGCTGGGATTGCCCAAATATAAATAAACTGACTAAAATAGGCGTAATAAACATACCAATTAAATTTGAAAATGACGCACTACATACTGCTGCAGCAACACTCCCCTTCGCGACAGAAGTAAATGCAATCGAAGACTGTACTGTCGATGGCAAGAAACACATAAACAGAAAACCCCAATATAATTGTTGCCCCAAGAGTGGTAACAAAATCGGTTTCGCTAACAGGCCCAACACTGGGAATAAAGCAAAAGTAAAAGCAAACACGACTGCATGCAATTTCCAGTGCAATATGCCTTGAATAATGGCTTCACGAGATAATTTAGCCCCATGTAAAAAAAATAATATGGCAATCGCAACATTGGTTACAATACCAAAGCCACGTGCAGTCTGGCCAGATACAGGGATAAAAGTTGCTAATATCACCATTACAATCAATAAAATCGTAAACCGATCTAGAGCCAATAATTTCAACATTTTCATTCACAACATCCTGTTTTTTATTGGTATAAAAAACCCAATAAGATCATTTTACCTAAAGGTAAACTTCATCTTACTGGGCTTATATATTTAAGCTAGTATTTCGCTTAAATATTCACTATTTATTTAGAAAACTTAAGAAATTCCTTAAGTGTTGAAGATTAATTGTTCTTGGCATTTTCATCCTGTTGAATCAATTCAATCTTATAACCATCTGGATCTTCAACAAAGGCAATAACCGTGACACCACCTTTCATTGGGCCAGCTTCACGAACAACATTACCACCAAGTGCTTTAATTTCTGCACAAGCTTTATAGGCATCATCTACTGCAATCGCAATATGACCATAAGCATTGCCCAATTCATAACTTGCAATATCCCAATTATGTGTCAGCTCTAAAACAGTTGTATTCGCTTCATCACCGTAGCCCACAAATGCTAAAGTAAAACGACCTTCTGCATAATCACGTTTACGAAGTAATGTCATACCAAGCACTTCGGTATAGAACGCTAAAGATCGCTCTAAATTGCCTACGCGTAACATCGTATGTAGCATGCGCATATTATTCACCTTTTTCAATTTGAATCGAATTTTGATGTACTTTGAGTAATTTCGCTACCCAAACGACAAGGATTAAAATTGGAATACCAATTAGCGTAGTCATCAAAAAGAATTTTGGATAACCAATATTAGTAACAATTGTACCTGAATAACCACCCAAAATTTTAGGGGTTAAAGTCATCAAAGAACTAAAGATGGCATACTGTACTGCTGTAAATGAAACACTGGTCAAACTCGATAAGAATGCAATAAATGCTGCACCTGCTAAACCTGAAGCTAAATTATCCACAATAATCGCAAAATATAACCAACTCGAGCTATATTCTTTGACAACCTTCCCTTTGATTTCAACCATATCTTGTGATTGGTCATTAACCACTGCAAGGGGTTCAATATCAATACTTAAGCGATCTGCTTTAGACTGTGCCTCAGTTTGGATTTGATAGCTTAAATGCAGCGGTGCAATTGTTGCGAATTGAGGATCAGTGACTTTAACAAAAATCGTTTTATCTGGCGCAGCAGCAAGCGCTTGACCATCAACCGCTCCACTAAAAACACCTTGATCATCAATTTTTGCAGGATAGTCTTTGCCATTTAGCACAAAAATAATGCTTTTGGCTGGATCTAGTTTTTTAAGATCAATTCCATTTAACTGCCCTTTCAGCACAACACTTTGTTTTAATTCCGCCGGAGAAAGTTGATTATCCTGAGAAATAGGAAAAACCAATAATTGAGGCTGATCCGATTGCTTTAAATAGGGTAATTGTGCGACTACCTCAGATTTCTGACGATGCTTGAACTGCGTTTTCACTTGAATATGATCTGCTTGAGCTAACTCAGCACTGGGAACTTTTAACTTCCAATAACCTACTTCATCGGCTTGTACAGTATAATTTTGTGCACCAATTTGTACATCAACATCTGCAATTTGTTGACCTGACTTTACTAACCCAATGAAAATTAAATTGGTCGAACTAGCTAAAATTGCACCAACAAACATTAATTTCATAATGTTCATACGTTGTGCCAACAAACCACCCAAAAAGCCACCAACTAGACTAAAAATAACACCGTAAATTTTTACTGCTTCTGCAATTTGCTGTTTGGTAAAATTAAGATCTTGGTAAAAAACGTTAGAGATTACACCAGCAATAATATCGGAAATACGATAAAAACCAATCAATAGCAGTAACACTAAAGCCAGTTTCACCCCGTAGCGTTTAAAGAAATCTGCAATCGGATTGACCCAAGTCTCGTATGCCATTTGTTTATTTACAACACCGACTTTAATTAGGAGTGTTGCAATCAAAATTGCGCCTGCACCCGAAGTCAAAAACCGAACTGCTTCAGTTAAAAATTTGAGAAAGCTGTCCTCAATATTCCATTGTTTTTGAATAAATTGAATAATGTAATCTGAATAAATGTAAAAACAGACAAAGCTTGCAACTGCTACAATAAACACAAATACTAGACGGTAATAATCCGTCTTTTTATACTGTTTATTCACACGATATACTTGTGGTTCACGAATCGAAAGTGTGGTGATAATACCCACAAGCATGACTGCGGCCATCGCTAAATAAGTATATTTCCAAGCCTCGTAAATATAATTACCTTTTGCCGTACCTAAAGAAGCTGCAAGAAATAATGCACCCGCCCCAGCAATAATCATCCCAATCCGATAACCAGCATTATAGGTCGATGCCAAAACAGTTTGCATTTCCGTTTCTGCTAGCTCAATACGATAAGCATCTATCACAATATCTTGCGTGGCGGCTGAAAATCCAAGTAAAACTGCTCCGACCGCCATTTGATAAAGATAACTTTGACCTAAAGCTGGATCTGAAAAAGCCATGATACATATGGCACAAATAATCAGTATCTGGGCAATGAGTAGCCATGCACGACGTCGACCTAATGTTTTAGTTAACACAGGGACAGGTAATTCATCGATCAGTGGTGCCCATACAAATTTGAATGAGTAGCCCAAAGCCGCCCAACTAAAAAAGGTCACCGCACTTTTATCAATACCTGCTTCACCAAGCCATAAAGATAAGCTCGAAAAGATTAAAAGGATTGGAATGCCTGCGGAAAAACCCAAAAACAGCATAATTAAGGCACGACGATCGAGAAAAGCCTGAAAGGCAGATTTCCAACCTGATGTTTGCGTTGTCATTGCGTTATTATTTTCTGCAAAATTAAATAGTGCTATTCAACCGCTTAATGCAAGAGGATTCAATGTCTATTATGAAATCATTCTTATAATTTGCAGATATTTCGTCCAAGTCAGCTTGATATTTTCATGTAAACCTGTATACCTTTAAACTTTCTACTGCTCTTTAGTTTCGGATTTCACCTGTGACCCAAAAACACGATCAAATTGCAACAAACACATTATCTGATACAACGACGACAACAACGAACTTCGAAAAAATTAGAAAACCATTTCCATCGGTATTTGAGCAACCTGATATTCAAATTACCTTAGTTCAGACTGCACTTAAGCCTGAACAGCTATCGCACGTCCCGAACACCAGCTCAATGCCCACATCAACTAAAAAAATTAAACCACTAAACAATTTTTTAGGACAAGATCGTGCCAAAGCATCTGTTGAAGCTGGCATTGCTTTACCTTATTCAGGCTATAACATCTTTGCCGTGGGTACCGCTGGTTTAGGCAAACGCACTATGATTAAGCGTTTACTTATGCAACACGCTAAAAGTATGCCAACGCCAAATGATTGGGTCTATGTCAACAACTTTCAACATGCACGTCAGCCGATCGCACTAGAATTCCCTGCGGGGCAAGGTAGTAAATTTGAAACCTTACTTCATCAGACTTGGCAAACTATTTTAAAACAACTTGAACGTCGTTTTAGTGCTGAAACCTATCATAATCGGATTGAGCGGATTCGCCAAGCAACCGGTGATGAGCAACAACAAGTTTTAGTGGAACTGACCAAAGAAGGTGCAGAACTTGACCTAAAACTGATTAATCGTGATGACGAGCATTGTTTTATTCCCGTTTATTTCAAAGATGATAAAATTCAAGAACTGACTCAGCAGCAACTAAATGCGTTAAGCAGTAAAGAACGTGCTGAAATTACAGCCAATATTCGCTATATGGATAAAAAACTACAGCGTTTAGGTTTGCAACTCGGTGACTTAGAAGATGAAGCCCGAGACCAAGTATCTGAGTTAAATCGTGATATCGCCAAACAAGTGGTGCTTCCACGTTTTGAAATTATTTTGAATAAATTTGGAGCAATACACGGGCTCGAACAATATCTCAAGTTATATGCCGAAGATATTATTAATAATGTGGAAACGATTCTAGATCAGGAAGGTGATGAATTTTCCTCTGCTTTATTTGATCGTATCCCCTCTCGTTACCAAGCCAATGTTGTAATTCATAACAAACCCAATACGGGTGCTCCTGTTATTTTTGAAGATTTCCCCACGCATTACAACTTGCTGGGGCATGTCGAGCAACTCACGCAAAATGGTACCATTACCACAGATTTCACTTTAATTCGTCCAGGTTCTTTACATCAAGCCAATGGTGGCTTCTTAATTTTAGAAGCAGAACAATTGCTAGAACAACCTTATGCATGGCAAGGTTTAAAGCGCGCGTTGAAAGCAGGTCAATTAAAACTCTCCTCTTTGGAACATATGCTCACTTTAACTGGCAGCATTTCCATTGAACCTGCCTCTATTCCATTGAATTTAAAAGTGGTATTACTAGCCGAGCCTGAAATCTATTATGAAATTTTAGAAGTCGAGCCTGAGCTGGGCAGTGTGTTTAAAATTCGTGCCGATTTTACCGATACATTGCAACGTAATGACGAAAATGAACAAGCTTACATGCAATTGATTGCTGATTATGTGCAACAAGACAAATTACTACCTTTTGATCGCTCTGCTCTGTCTGCACTACTCACCGACTCCAGTCGTCAAGCTGAAGATCAAAGCTCACTGTCACTCCATGCATTAACCCTCGGTGATTTAATCCGCGAGTCACATCATCACGCTGCGCAGTCAGGTGAAAAAATGGTGACTGCATTCCATATCAATACTGCACTGAAACATCGTCAATATCGTCTCGGTTATTTACGCGAGCTGTATTGGCAAGATTTGTCACGTGGCACACAATTGATTGAAACGCGTGGCCATCGTCTAGGACAAATCAATGCACTTTCAGTCATTCAATATGCAGATGTAGAATTTGGTTTACCCTCGCGCTTAACCGCATCTGTATATCAAGGCGGTGGCGATATTTTAGATATTGAACGCAGCGTTGAATTGGGTGGATCTTTGCATGCCAAAGGTGTGTTATTGATGTCCAGTTTCCTAAAAGCACATTTTGGTCGTGAACAAATTCTGCATTTTTCTGCGGCACTGGCGTTTGAACAAAGCTATGGGCAAGTGGATGGTGACAGTGCCACAGTGGCCGAATTGTCGGCATTAATTTCAGCCATTTGTCAGATTCCAATTGATCAGTCTTGGGCTATTACCGGTTCGATGAACCAACTTGGTCAAGTACAACCGATTGGTGGTGTGAATGCCAAAATTGAAGGCTTCTTCGATGCGTGTAAATTGCAAGGCTTAACTGGTAAACAAGGAGCAATCATTCCACGTCAAAATATGCAGCATTTAATGATTCGACAAGATGTGATGGATGCTGTCGCGAGTGGTCAATTCCATATTCATGCCATTGATACCATTGATCAAGCTTTAGAAATTTTAATGGCTCGCCCAGTAGGAACCTTAAATAAGAAAGGTCGCTATAGCAAAGGCTCCATTTATGAAGCAGTGATGGAACAACTTGAATACTGGCAAGCCATCGAAGATGGTGCTGGCCTAACTGAAAAGCCAAAGAAAAAGAAAAAAAAGAAGAAATCTAAAAAAATTGAGAAATTAGCATCACTTGTTGAAGAAAAAATTGAAGCTGTGTCATCACAAGATGCAATAGTGAGCCTAAAATCGTCTAACGATCGTAACTAATCCTCAATCATAAAAAAGCACCTATATTAGGTGCTTTTTTAATATCTTCAGCTTTAAATTAAGCTTCTGCTGCAGGACTATATTGTTCTACTAATGGTTTTAACTCACCATTTTGGAACATTTCTGACATAATGTCACTACCACCGATCAACTCACCATTGATCCACAATTGCGGAAATGTCGGCCAATTTGCAATTTGTGGCAAAATAGCACGGATATCTTGGTTTTCCAAAATATTGACATAAGCAAATGGACGACCAATTTGGCTAAGTGCTTCAACTGCTCGTGCAGAAAAACCACATTGTGGAAATTGTGGAGTACCCTTCATATAAAGAAGTACTGCATGTTTAGCAATTTGATCGCGAATTAACGCTTCTGTATCACGCGCTTGTTCAGTCATTGATTAAATCCTCAACTCATCTGCCTGCATTATACCTAAAACCACAATAAAGAATACTTCTTCAAAATTATTTCCAATTTAATTTGTATTAAGGCTTTAAATATCTAGCAGATTTTGCTTATATAAACTTTTATTTTCCACCTAGCAGATAAGAGTTAGTTATGAATAACATCACCCTCGCTCCGGTACAACCTGATCAACCCTCTCATTTGATGCCTGTATTTGGTCGTCAACCGATCAGCTTTGTTCGCGGTCGAGGCTCTTATCTTTACACAGAAAATGGTACTGAATATTTAGATGCGCTCACAGGTATTGCTGTTTGTGGCCTAGGTCATGCACATCCTGTCATTGCGGAAGCTATTGCAGAACAAGCTGCAACACTCATTCATACTAGTAATATTTATGAAATTCCTTGGCAAACTGCTGCCGCACAAAAACTTGCTGAAGTTGCAGGTATGGAAGAAATTTTCTTTTCCAATAGTGGTGCAGAATCAAATGAAGGTGCTATTAAAATTGCCCGTAAATTTGGTTTCTTACAAGGGATAGCTCATCCGAAAATTATTGTTGCAGATCGTTCATTCCATGGTCGTACCATGGCGACGCTTGCAGCTACAGGAAATAAAAAGATTCAAGAAGGCTTTGGCCCTTTAGTTGAAGGATTTATTCGTGTGCCGTTTGGAGATATTCAAGCCATTGAAGAAGCCGCACTTCATCATCCTGACATCGTCGCTATTTTAGTCGAACCGATTCAAGGCGAAGGTGGTGTAAATACAGCACCTCAAGGCTTTAGCTATCTAGAAGAAATTCGTCAGATTTGCAATCAACACAATTGGTTAATGATGTTGGATGAAGTACAAACGGGTAATGGTCGTACAGGCAAATACTTTGCGTATCAACACACTAATATTATTCCTGATGTCTTAACCACAGCCAAAGGCCTAGGCAATGGCTTCCCAATTGGTGCAGTCATGACTCAGGGTCGTGGCGTAGGTGTACTCACTGCGGGTAACCATGGTTCCACTTATAGTGGTACTGCTTTAGGTTCACGTGTGGTTTACACCGTCCTTGATTTAATGCAAAAAGAAAATATTGTGGCCAATGCTGCAGAAATTGGCGCCTATTTAGTTGAACAGTTCCGTACTCAACTTGTAAATCAGAATGTCATTGTTCGTGGTTTTGGCATGATGATTGGCATTGAACTACCTAAGGCATGTGCGGAATTGGTAGAGATCGCACGCGACGAATATCATCTCATTATTAATGTAACTTCAGGCAATGTAGTTCGTTTACTCCCTGCTCTAAATATGACACATGAACAAGCAGATGATTTACTCAAACGCTTAGTCCCTGCGATTAAGAACTTTCTTGCTGCATAAATAAAGTCACAAAAAAGCCGCTGATTCAGCGGCTTTTTTGATTGCATTTTAAAGGGCTAAAAAACAAACTTAAGATGCTTCTTGATAAACTCGTCCGCCAGGTAACTGACTAAAATACTGTTTTAAAGCATCTAAACAACGATGAATTTTCATCGGCTGTTGTTCGCGTTTTAATGTCATCGCGTTCAAAGTAAAGGCTGGTAATTTCCATTCAGGTAGTACTTCAACTAAAGAACCATTCATCAATTCTTTTTGTACATCTAAATAAAGAATACGGGCGATACCATGTCCATTTTGGCATAGTGATTTTGCAACAAATACATTATTTGTTTGCAAACGGGTTTTCATCTCTAAATTAACAACTTCACCTGTCGCACCATGCTGAAAGCTAAAATGCTGAAAGTTTTTCATAATATTCACTGGGACTAAATCATGATGCATTAAGTCTTCAGGACGTGAAATGGGCGAAGTCTGATTTAAATAACTTGGTGAGGCCACTAAAACTTGATCTACACGCGCGAGTAGCATAGAGCTTAAGTGATTTGAATCTTCAATTTTTGCACACATTCGAATTGCAATATCAATACGTTCTTGAATTAAATCAATAAACTGATTATCAGCTTCAAAATGTACCATCAAACCTCGATGTGCAGACATCCAATGTGATAAAGCAGGAACAACATGCGTTGCCCCTAACTCTGGGGTGGTTGCAATCCGTAATTCACCGACTAAATCATCTCTCAACTCATTAATTCGGATTTTTCCACGTTCTGCCGCGGCAAGCATTTCTTGACAGCTATGGAAAAAAGCTTGTCCAGCCTCAGTCAAACTCAATTTTCGTGTCGAACGATGCAGAAGCGTAACTTCCATTTCGTTTTCTAATGAACGAACTTGTTGACTCACTGCACTAGTCGTAATGCCTAAATCTCGTGCGGCACCACTAAACGAGCTCTTTTCAACAACGCAAGCAAAAACACCCATTGCTCGAAGTTGATCTAACATAAATTTCCCTCTGAAATTATGAGCTACTTCTCTGTTTTTTAATAAAAGCAACTCTTTGTATTATACGAAGAAATTTACATTTTGCATCAAAAATATTTAATTCATTGGTAAAATATTTGTTGGGTTAATCGGTTTACCCTCTAAGCGTACTTGAAACTCCAACATCACACGGTTTGCGCCCGATGATCCCATCTCTGCAATTTTCTGCCCTGCACTAACATTTTCACCACTTTTAACTAACATTTTGCTGTTATGTGCATACGCAGTGATATAACCACCAATGTGTTTCACTAAAACTAGATTCCCATACTCTTTCAAACCATCTGCGGCATAAACCACTTGACCATCAGCAGCAGCAAAAATAGGATCACCTTGGTTTCCACCAAAACGTATTCCTTTAATATTATTTGCTAAATTATAGTTATCAATCACAGTACCATTCGAAGGCTTAACCCAACGTAATTTTGTCGATTGTACCGCTGTTATAGGTGCAGTTGGTTTAACAACTGGGGCGATAGAATTGGTTTGATTGCTTGGAAGATTAATACTTTGTTTTTGAATCTTCGGTTCATTATTACTCAAGGCTTGTGTGGTCGAACGATTGTTTTGCATACTGCCAGATTTTTTTAGCCGAAGAGACTGATTAACATAAATACGATAAGGCTCAGCAATGTCATTCATTTCAGCCACACTGGTATAACTCAATCCATATCGTGTCGCAATTCCACTCAAAGTATCTCCAGAACGAACTGTATAATATTCAGGCGCATTGGCATAGCGAACCGTATTATGAATTTGTGGTTTCGATGCACAACCAGTAAATACCAAAATTGAAGTCACTGTGACAGACATTAAAGCGATGTTTATCCATATCTTAGACATTTTTTTAACGTACTGCGGTTGAGCCAAAAGCATTGATTTCCCTCTCATATCTAAAATTAATCGTCAAATTAGCTTAAGACTATCAAAAAAGTATGAAGATTCCCTGTGAAATTATACTTTTTCACAAACTTATAACATTTTGAGTCGACTAGTCGAGGTTTTGCAGCATTTGAGTCTGTAAGCTGGCCAAGATAGCGTAATTGGTCGCATCCATTTGGATGGGTGTAATACTCACAAAACCATTGGCAATAGCAAAAAAATCAGATTGAATATGCATTAAATTCTTTTTGGGATCTGTTATCGCCTCCCCTGCAAGGCCAATCCAATACACTTGGCGACCGCGCGGATCAACATGACTACTGATGGGTTTAGATTGAATCCTTCGTCCTTGATAGGTAATTTGCGCACCTTGAATTTCAGCTACATCGGGAATATTAATATTTAAAATATGACGAGGCGGTAATTGCGGAAGACCCTTTGCAATAAAATCATGTACCCATTGCGCCGCTTGTGCATATTCTTCAGGGCGTTCATAAGAGCGTACATTACTTCCCGCTAATGATACAGCAATAGCTGCTTGTTTCATTAAGCGCCCTTCAAATGCAGCTCCAACCGTACCCGAATACAGAACATCATCGCCTAAATTTGCACCATTATTAATACCACTCACTACCAGATCAAATTCAATATCGAATAATCCATTCATTGACAAATAAACGCAGTCCGCAGGTGTACCATTGACTGCCCACATATCAGGTGCGACTTGAATAGGTCTAAGTGGTCGATCTAAAGTCAAAGCACTCGAAAAACCACTCCTTTCACTTTCAGGTGCAACAATAACTACACGACCTAAAGGACGTAAAGCTTTAGCTAGGGCTTGGAGGCCGGGTGCAAATACACCATCATCATTGGAAATTAAAATATTCACATTAATTCTCGTTAAGTAATAAAATGACTAATGAGTTATTTTATTTTAAGTTATTGAATAATTATATATAGTTAGCTCGCTAAAATTATATCAAATTTGTGGGGAAATCATGTTTACTCGTTCACTTAATCGCTTTTTATGTTTAAGTCTATTTGTTTTATCTACTCATTCTGCCTTTGCCGAAAGCTTAACAACTGCAGAATCTGATGAATTAATTAAAGAAGATGTTGCAGCAACACAAGTTTTAGCCACAGTTTGCCCAAAAATTATGGGGAAAAATGCAATTTTTGAAAAAAAAGCACAACAATTAAGTGAGTCTTATTTGAAAAATATGTCAGTAAAAAATATGACACTAGCTCAATTAGCTCAAGATACTGAATATCAGGCCATTTTAGCAGCAGCACAAGCAGATGCTATCGAAGTGGGTCAAGATGAACAAAAATCAGTTTGTGGTGAAATGTTAGAAATCGAAAGCTAATTTCTCTGTATCTTTTGTATTTTCAATATATTGCCCTATGCTCCAATTTAAGTATTTATAATAAATGGTATAGGGTCAATATCCACAGCACTTCAATAAATCAACATCTTCAATACATTTATCTCTTTTTTTCACATCAAAATTGTTTAATCTATGCCAATCATAAAGTTTAATTTTGAGGTTTTTCATGCTTTCCAAACTATTCAATACGACATCAAAATTGTGTGCTTTAGGAATTGTAGCAGCTTCATTCACCTTGTTACCGCATGCTTATGCAGCAGAACAAAAAACCGAAGAACATGCTGAAAATATTGAAGTAACACAACAACAAGTGACCTCTGAAGAACTTGCTGCAATTTTTGTACTATCCGAAATTTGCCCTGCTTTAGTCGAAAAAAATAAAGCTTTTGATCAAGGTTATGCCAACTTACTCAAAGAATATCTACCTCAAGAAAAAAATCCTGCAACCTCAATAACTAAGTTAAGTAAGCAAGCCAGTTTTCAAAAAGCATTAAAAGAAGCGCGTGATGATGCAAAAAATGCAGGCGATACAGAAAATACTGAAGTTTGCAAAGATGTCTTAAATTACAACGCTTAAAATGAAATTAGTTACAATAAGTCTGCAATAAGCCGGTTTCACATATAGAAGTCGGCTTTGCTTTACCCTAAAATGCAAAGCTATTTTAGTGCTTACATAAGATTGGAACTACCTAGAATGACCCGAAAAAGCGCCATTGCTGCATTATTAGTCCTACCTTCATTTTCTTATGCAGCAACTGTCTTATCTACTCCACCAGAACTGAATAATAAATCTTATGTTTTGATGGACTATGAAACAGGGCAAGTCCTCGCAGCAAAAAATGAAAATGAAAAATTAGCCCCTGCGTCTATGACTAAAATGATGACCAGCTTCATCATTGAACAAAAATTATTAAAAGGCGAACTCACCGAAAATGAAAAGGTGCGCATGAATGAGTCAGCGTGGTGTAGAGGCAGCAGTACCGAATCGTGCATGTATGTTCCTTTAAATGGCACTGCAACTGTGCTTGAAATGCTCCGCGGTATTATTATCCAATCTGGAAATGATGCATCTAAAGCGATGGCTGAGCATATTTCTGGAAATGAGGGTTCATTTGCGTATGAAATGAACCAAGAAGCTAAAAAAATTGGAATGACCAATACGCATTTTATTAATGCAACGGGTATGCCAGCAGAAGGTCATTATTCAACTGCAAAAGACATGGCAACACTTGCTAAACATATTATTCATGACAGTTCAAAATATTACCCAATTTATTCCGAAAAAGAATTTACCTTTAACGGCATTAAACAAGGGAACCGTAACGCACTTTTATATACAGATCCAAGCGTTGATGGTTTAAAAACAGGTCATACTGACGAAGCTGGCTACTGTTTAACAACATCTGCTAAACGTGGCCCATTGCGTTTAATTTCTGTTATTTTTGGTGCACCATCAATGAATGAGCGTGCTAATCAAACACGTTCCTTATTGGCTTGGGGTTATTCAAACTTTGAAACTGTTAGCGTAAAACCTGCAAACCAACCTCTTGCTAAAGCAAAAGTATATTTTGGCAAAACCAATGAAGTACAAATCGGCTTAGCTGAAAACTTCAATGTCACCATGCCTAAAGGTCAGGCAGATGCGATTAAAACGCAAATCACAGTTCAACCAAACTTGAATGCACCATTACAACAAGGTCAAGTAGTTGGTAAATTGACTGCAACTTTAGATGGTAAAGTCATTGCTGAAAAGCCACTTGTAGCCTTAAAAGCAGTTGAGGAAGCTGGTTTCTTCTCTCGTATGATTGACCATATTAAAATGTTTTTTAGCAACTTATTTTAATTAATACGTTCTAAGCATTAGACGAAAGCATCCATTTGTTAAATTTGGATGCTTTTTCTTTTATAATCGTTTCAACTATAAATAGTTAGACATGGAATACGTCAATGAAAAAGAACATTCGTCCTTATTTAGAGCATCATCCTAAAATTGACTCCACGTGTTATATCGATGAGCTCTCAGTCATTATTGGTGAAGTATCTCTAGCTGAGAATGTATCGGTTTGGCCATTTGCCGTGATCCGTGGTGATGTCAATCATATTCGAATTGGAAAAAATTCAAATATTCAAGATCACTGTATGTTGCATGTTAGTCACAAAAATGATGCTAAACCCAATGGATCACCACTAATTATTGGTGAAGATGTCACCATTGGTCATCATGTGACTTTACATGGCTGTACCATTGGTAATCGTGTCTTAATTGGTATCAAAACTATAGTTTTGGATGATGTGATTATTGAAGATGAGGTCATGATTGGTGCTGGTAGTTTAGTTCCACCGCGTAAGCGTTTGGAAAGTGGATATTTATATGTCGGTAGTCCTGTACAGAAAGTCCGCCCTTTAACCGATAAAGAAAAAGAGTTTTTGCCTTATTCAGCAAGACATTATGTGAAGGTCGCAAATAACTATATTGACCAATTCAATAATTAGTTTTTAATCTCAAAAAATTAACTAGACATTTTTATTGGTCAGAATGCCAATACTTTGATAACTACTACTGTATAAAATAAAAAATTTGATGGGAAATTCTCTTATCGCATGAATCACTTTAAAGGTAAGGTTCAATATTTCTCATTGCACGTGCAACATAATCTTCCTTTTCCCCAACAGGAGCAACATAATCTATAGCATTTTTAGCTGCTTCTATACCTTCTAAACGAGCAATTACCCATGTTGCAAGATAAATTGATGATAAGCACCCACCAGCTGTCGCGATATTATTTTTTGCATAAAAAGGCTGATTCAACACATCAACTCCAGCCTCTAAAACCCATGGCTTTGTAGTTATGTCAGTGCAGGCTGGAATATTATCTAATAAACCTAGTTTTGATAAAATCAATGTCCCTGAGCATTGAGCTCCTATCAATTGGCGTGAAGGATCAAGCTTTAAGCGACTCATTAATTCTTTATCTGCTGCAATATCTCGTGTCTTCATTCCACTGCCAATAATGACCGCATCAGCAGTATTAACATCTTCTAAAGAAGAGCTAGATTGGATTACAACACCATTCATTGAACAAACATACTCACTAGGACTTGCAATAGTAACTTTCCAGCTAGGTTTTTTAATTCGGTTTAAAATTCCTAGAGCTATTAAAGAATCCAGTTCGTTATATTGATCAAATGTCAGAATAGTTATGTGCATCGTGGTAATTCCTAGAGCTTTATTTGATAGAGGTTTATTAAATTAACTTACAAATTATGGCTTATATAAAGTTATTTTTATTTCTTTAAAAATAAATTACTCATATTGTTACTTCCAATAGGCTTAGGCTTTTTTAGTAAATGACCATATTTCACGCTTATTGTTGAATCGAAACTCTACAAAAATTAATGAACTAATATTAATATTTTAAATAAAATAAACAAGCATATTATAATTAAAGTCATTTTAAATAAACTGTTCATTACTTGCCAAAAACTCTCTTAAATTAATATTTTCCTAATCATTCCATATTTTATGAAAAACTATATTATTAACCTTACTTCTTTTCAAAGCTCGAAAGAATAAGCCAATCGGCATAGCCACCGTGCCCTAAATTTTGTAGAATACAACTTTACTCCCACGGTGTTGCTGAATGACCACTTGGACTCCCCACGTTACTGTCGCAACGGTTGTTGAAAAAGACGGAAAATTTCTGTTTGTAGAAGAACATACAGAAGGCGTTACACATACCGTATTTAATCAACCTGCGGGGCATGTAGAAGCTGGCGAAACCATTATTCAAGCAGCGATTCGTGAAACTATGGAAGAAACAGGCCATGCTGTAGAGATAGATTCTTTATTGGGAATCTATACCTATACACCACCAATGTTTCCAGATCGTACTTATTTCAGATTTTGCTTTTTAGCGCATGTACTTGAGTATTTTCCAGAAGCTCAGTTAGACACAGGAATCATCGGCCCTGCGTGGATGACCTTAGAAGAACTGCTAGAATCTGCCCGTGCACGTAGCCCATTGGTGATTAAAGCTGTACAAGATGCGCTTTCTGGTCAAAAATATCCTTTATCGCTCGTTTATGAGCACCAAAATTCTCCTTTAATTTCAAATTTGGATGCCTAATCCTATGCAACAACGTGTCATCGTCGGTATGTCTGGTGGTGTAGATTCTTCTGTTTCTGCAGCACTCCTCCTTCAACAGGGATATCAAGTTGAAGGACTTTTCATGAAAAACTGGGAAGAAGATGACGGTACGGAATATTGCACGGCAATGGATGATCTGGCTGATGCACAAGCAGTCTGCGATAAAATTGGGATTAAATTACATACTGCCAACTTTGCCATGGAATATTGGGATCGTGTCTTTGAACATTTCCTCGCAGAATATGCCGCAGGTCGTACGCCTAATCCAGATATTCTATGTAATAAAGAAATTAAATTTCGTGCATTCTTAGACCATGCAGTTAATTTAGGTGCAGATTTTATTGCGACTGGACATTATTGTCGTCGTGGTGAAACGATGACCAATTCTAAAGGTGATCAATACGCTCCTTTACTGCGTGGCGTAGACCAAAACAAAGACCAAACGTATTTTTTACATGCGGTACATGGTCGTGAAATTAATCAAACATTGTTCCCTGTTGGTGAAATTGAAAAACCAGAAGTCCGCAGAATTGCAGAAGAACTTGGTTTAGCCACAGCCAAGAAAAAAGACTCTACAGGTATTTGTTTTATTGGTGAACGTCGTTTCAATGATTTCCTTAAACAATATTTACCCGCTCAACCCGGTAAAATTGTCCTAGATACAGGAAAAGAGGTTGGTGAACATCACGGCTTAATGTACTATACGCTCGGTCAGCGTGGTGGTATTGGCTTAGGTGGAATTAAAGATGTTGCTGAAGGCGCATGGTTTGTTCTGCATAAAGATATCGAAGGAAATCGTCTGGTTGTCGGTCAAGGTCATGAACATCCATTAATGCTCAGTACGACATTATGGAGTGAAAGCATTGACTGGGTTGCAGGAGAACAAGAAATTCCTGCAATAGGTTTCCTGTGCACAGCTAAAACTCGATATCGCCAACCCGATCAAGCGTGTACAATTTTTAAAGATGATGCTACACCGAATGGTGTGCGTGTTGAATTTGATGAGCCACAACGAGCAGTCACACCGGGTCAAAGTGTGGTATTCTATGTGGGTGAAATGTGTTTAGGTGGTGGTGTGATTCACCATACCAATGCACCAAAACCAGACTTTATTGATTAAAGTTTAAAAATTGTTTAAAGGAATTTAGGCATGGTTGAGTTACCCTTTCAACAGCCTCGTACTTTGAATCAACGCCAAAATCGTGCGTTGGCATTAGCAGCTGTGTTCCAAGCAACGCAGCTCACACATATGAATGCCATGTCGGGACGACAAAGCATTGGTGAAAGCGGTAGCTTTTATTTTGAGCAATTGATTAAAGCCAGTTTAAATATTCGCCCTGCTGACAATACATCAAATCAAACTTTAGATTTTTTTAGTCAGCTGGCCGATATTTCCTTAGGCTTAAAAACCCTCGAAAGTAGCATTACCCAACCCTTCACACCCTCACCAAAATCTCGAATTCCTAAAATGGCCAATGCAAAATTGCCCATGACCTATGCAATGGCTTTATTATCCTTAGAAAAAAAAGTATATAGTCAGCCCCACTGTGTAGAAATTATTGAAAAATCTCAACAGAAAATCCTAAAACAGCTATCGTTCTTTGATAATAACTATCTACATCCCAGTATTATTGCCAACTTAGCACAAGCCTATGTAGACACTGCAGGGCAAATTAATCCCCGTATTTTAGTTCGTGGTAATGCAGAGGCTTTTAAAGATGCCTCACATACCAACCGAATTCGCGCTTGCTTATTTACTGGCTTACAAATGGCGCATTTATGGCGTCAATTGGGCGGTAGCTCATGGAATATGATTTTCAGTAAGCGTAAGTTACTTCAAGATATTCAAGATCTGGCTCGGTTACAGTATCAGGTGGTTTAAATCTGATTTGTAGCAAGCTTTTTTGTTTCGGTTTAATTCCAAAATTCAAGGAATCTATATGAACGCTTTAACCGCACTTTCTCCATTAGATGGACGTTATGCGAGCAAATGTGATGCTCTACGCCCTTTTCTCTCTGAGTTTGGTTTAATCCATGCTCGTGTGACTGTTGAAGTGCGTTGGTTACAAGCGCTTGCGAATCGTCCTGAAATTACTGAAGTTCCTGCTTTCAGTACAGAAACCAATGCTGCTTTAGATGCAATTGTTACAGACTTCTCTGAAGATGATGCTAACCGTATTAAAGAGATTGAACGTACCACCAATCATGACGTGAAAGCAGTTGAATATTTTCTTAAAGAAAAAATTGCACCGATTGCTGAATTAAAAGATGCAGGTGAATTTATTCACTTTGCATGTACATCTGAAGATATTAACAACTTATCTCACGCTTTAATGTTGAAAAATGGCCGTGATGTTCTAGTTGAATCTATGCAGAAACTGATTGATGCCATTGTGGCACTTGCTGAACAACATGCTGAACAACCAATGTTGTCTCGTACCCATGGTCAAACGGCGAGCCCAACGACTTTGGGTAAAGAAATGGCAAACGTGGCATATCGCCTTGCACGCCAAATCAAGCAATTCAACAATGTTGAACTTTTGGGTAAAATCAATGGCGCTGTAGGTAACTACAACGCACATTATTCTGCTTACCCAGACATCAATTGGCCTGCACATTCACAAGCATTTGTTGAATCTTTAGGTTTAGATTTCAATCCGTACACCACTCAAATTGAACCACATGATTACATGGCGGAACTTTTTGATGCATTACGTCGTTTCAATACCATTTTGATCGACTTTAATCGCGATGTTTGGGGCTATATCTCTTTAGGTTTCTTCAAACAACGTTTAAAAGATGGTGAAGTTGGTTCTTCAACCATGCCACATAAAGTCAATCCAATTGATTTTGAAAACTCTGAAGGTAACTTAGGCCTTGCTAATGCAGTATTGGCACATCTAGGCGAAAAATTACCGATCTCGCGCTGGCAGCGTGACTTAACCGACTCAACTGTACTTCGCAACATGGGTGTTGGTTTTGCACAAAGCTTAATCGCTTTTGATGCATGCTTAAAAGGTGTGGGCAAACTTGAGTTGAATGCAGCACGTATCAATGATGATTTAGACAATGCTCAAGAAGTATTGGCTGAACCAATTCAAACCGTTATGCGTCGTTATAATGTTGAAAAACCGTACGAAAAATTAAAAGCCCTAACCCGTGGTCAAGCAATGACACGTGACATGATGGTTGATTTTGTCAATGGCAATGAACTTTCGGCAGTTCCTGCTACTGACCGTGCTCGTTTAGCTGAAATGACGCCTGCAACCTATACTGGTAATGCAGCTGATCAAGCGAAACAAATTAAAGATTTAATTGCGAAAATTTAATCTTCACCTAGTGATGTAGTAAATTTTAAAATGCGGAGCTTTAGCTTCGCATTTTTTATGCTTTTTAATTACAATGCCTGAAATATAATTACAGATCAAAATGCAATGATTTATTATAAATTGACTTTAAAACATTGGCTTTTACTCGCCATTTTAGGGCTTGCAATTATTCTTGCAAGTATCCACCCACTGGAAATGGAGTCTTATTTATTACATCAGGTTGGTACATTACTGATGCTCATTGCCTTATTCTTTTGTCAAAAAAAGGTAGGGTTAAGCTACACAACATTTCTATGCTATATTTTATTTCTTCTAATTCATGTCTCTGCTGCACACTATTTATACTCCTATGTCCCGTATAATGATTGGATCAAATCAGTCTTCCATTTTGATTTAAACCAAGCAATGGGATGGTCACGCAATATGTACGATCGCTTGGTACATTTTGTCTACGGCTTATTTCTCTATCCTTTTTTCTATCGTTTATTCCAAGTCTATTTACCGACATTAAAGCCCAAAATATTATTTATTTTGGTGATTCAATTTGTCATGGCGAGCAGTTTATTTTATGAATGGATTGAATGGTGGATTGCGATTGCTCTGTCACCCGAACAAGCAGAAAACTACAATGGCCAACAAGGTGATGTTTGGGATGCCCATCAAGACATGCTTTTGGCAACCATAGGCGCAATCATGGCTGGACTCATTCAACTACTCAACACACAGAAGCCAAGCCAGTTAGATTAATCTAAACTTTGGATTATTTTGTACATTGCTATTCATTTAATTTTGTCATGCTAAATTGCGACTATGCCAGAATCAATCATGACAAAATTACATATTTCAATTATGCTTAAATTAAAATCATTAAATAATTTAAGCATATGAACCACTCACATCATATAGAACCACATTATATTCATCGCACGGGATGGTTACGTGCCTCTGTACTTGGCGCGAATGATGGGATTATCTCTGTCACCAGTTTAGTCATGGGCATGGCTGCAAGTGGAGCCTCTACCCATACGCTGCTTATTGCTTGTATTGCTGGTTTGATTTCGGGTGCAACCTCGATGGCTGCAGGTGAGTATATTTCTGTTAAATCTCAAGTAGATATTGAGAAAGCGGATTTAAAATTTGAAGCTAAGGAATTAGAAAAAAATCCACATTTAGAACTCAAAGAACTCACTCAAATCTATATTCACAGAGGATTAAGTCCTGAGCTTGCACATGAAGTCGCGGTACAACTTACTGAAAAAGATGCACTAGAAGCCCATGCCCGTGATGAAATTGGAATTAATGAAATAACAGCAGCAAAACCAGTTCAAGCTGCATTCTCATCGGCCATCTCATTTTCAGCTGGCGCACTTTTCCCAATGATTTCAATTCTGATTAGTCCAGACCAATATTTGAAAATGACAGTTTTAATTGTAGGTATTTTTTCATTAGCTGGATTAGGGGCATTGTCGAGTTATTATGCGGGAACATCGTTGGCCAAAGGAAGTTTAAGAGTGACCGTTTGGGGCATTATCGCAATGGCTTTTTCTAGTTGGATTGGTTCATTATTCCAAGTTAGTCCTCTTTAATGCAATTAATATATATGCTCTTATATTCTAAAAAATTTGGTTTAATTGTTCCCTATAGAGTAAAAATATTACCTAAATAACTAAATCAAAATATTTTTTAGATGTTTAATCTGAATAAAGGTAACAACTGTTTAAGTTTTAAAATCTACAATTACTGAAACTTTTCGCTTCTATATTTCTAGAATAAATAATGAATATTATTTGCTTGTTTGCAACTGCATGGCTACTTTATAGCAACAAGAAGGAATCGCCTTATGACTTTACTAGATCGATTACAGATTAAACATCCTATTTTTTTAGCACCAATGGCGGGTGTATCTACACCAGAACTTGCAGCCGAAGTTACGAATCAAGGTGGACTCGGTTCCTTAGGTATCGGTGCGAGTTCAATTGAATCAGCCCGAGCACAAATTTTAAAAACAAAACAACTGACGGATGGCTCTTTTCAACTCAACTTTTTTTGCCATACACCAGCCAAATTAAACATTAGTGAAAATAATGCATGGATTCAGTATATTACTCCTCATTTTGAAAAGTTTGGAGCTACACCTCCAAGTGAATTAAAATGTATTTATCCAAGTTTTTTAGATGATGATGAGTTTCTTCATTTAGTGTTAGAAACTCAACCGAAGGCTGTAAGTTTCCATTTCGGTATTCCAAATGAGTATCAAATTCAACAACTCAAAGATGCAGATATTATCACCATGGTTTCCGCTACTAATTTAGCTGAAGCACTGGCCATTGAAGTTGCTGGTATTGATATTATTATTGCACAAGGAATTGAAGCAGGTGGACATCGCGGTATCTTCAATCAAACATTTGATGGCGCAATTAAAACAGAAAATTTGGTTCAATTGATCAAACAACATTGCTCATTACCCATCGTTGCTGCAGGTGGGATTATGAATGGTCAACAGGCAAATTCAATGCTGAAGTTTGGTGCAGAAGCCGTACAATTGGGTACTGCATTCGTACAATGTAAAACCTCTAGTGCCAATGCAGCTTATCGACAAGCGCTATTTAGCCATCCATTAACACAAATTACGGCCAGTATTTCAGGACGTCCTGCACGTGGTCTAATTAATGATTGGCATACTCAGGTTGATTTACCCAACCGCCCACAAGTTGCAGCCTATCCTTATGCATATGATTTAGCTAAACAATTAAATACATTAGCACTCAAAAGTGGTGATATTGGGTATGGTGCATTCTGGGCAGGTAGTAATGTTGCACAGATTAGAGAATTAGAAGCCGCTGATTTAATTAATCAGTTAGTTTTAGAAATGAACCAATATTAATCTGAAGGACCTGATTTCAAAATTTAAATCAGGTCCTTTGGTTATTTTTGATGATGAACTCTACTCTGCTCAGCCAACATATAGACCAAATCTAATTCTGGACAGTCATAACCCAAAGCTGTCAGTGCTGCCGTAATTTGACCACGATGATGGGTTCCATGATTAAACACATGCATTAATGTCGCTGTAAATGGTAAGCACAATTCTTCTCCATTAACGCGCCTATAACTTAAATTCCCAATAAGTTGCTTATCTGTTAAAGCATGAATAAAATCAATCCAATGCTGCGACTTTGTAATTAGCTGCTCTAAACATAAAAAACACTCAGTTTCTATACTGGTCGATAATGCGATTGTTGGTGAAATTCCTGCTGTAAAACGTGGATACCATAAATAATGCTCTCCCAAGAGAAGATGATTTAAAGTTCCAAAAATACTTTTAAAAAATAAACCGCTATCACGATATAAATCCTCATCATTAACGGTTTTAAGATGCTGTGCTAATCGTTTAGTGGCCCAAATATTATATTGCGCCATAAGTAATAATTGTTCTTTACACATCATATGACCATTTTTATGAAAGATATTGAATTAATTAAATATATACCATTTAAGTCTATTCTTTAATCAAACATTCAATATCTGAAATTAAAAAAGCCGATACTTTTGAGTATCGGCTTTTTTGCTAAAAAAAAATCGACTTAAAAACGGTTATCTTTAAACATCGGTAAAGCAGTATTGTGTTTAATCACTTCATTCACCAATTTATTCATCGCAGCTGGAATAAAGGCATCTGCCATTTGTGCAGCCTGCAAACCCAATTTTTCACCTAATGTAGGTTTACGGCGTGTTTGAATCACATACACATCATGCTGTGCTAACAATGCCAAAATATATTCATCTGAGGTTTGTAATTTGTCTACCAAGTTTAAATCAAGTGCATCTTGACCATACCAATGCTCACCTGTTGCCACTTTTTCAATATTTAGTTGCGGACGATACTTTTCAACAAAATGCTTAAATAAATTATGCGTTTGTTGTAGCTCTTCTTCAAATTTCGCTTTACCTTCAGCAGTATTTTCACCAAACATCGTCACAGTACGTTTGAACTCACCTGCAGTATACAATTCAAAGTCAACATGGTGCTCTTTTAACAAACGATTAAAGTTTGGAACTTGAGCGACTACACCAATTGAACCCACAATCGCAAATGGTGCAGAAATAATTTCACTGGCAATACACGCCATCATATAACCACCACTTGCAGCAACTTTGTCAACACAAATGGTTAAATGGAATCCTGCATCACGTAAACGAACCAATTGTGCAGCAGCCAGACCATAACCATGCACCATACCACCTGGACTTTCCAAACGAACGACTACACGATCACGCCCTGCTTTTGCGGTTGCTAAAATAAGCGTAATTTCCTCACGAATATTCTCTACTGCTGAGGCCTGAACATCACCTTTAAAATCTAATACATAAATTTTTTGATTGGTTTTCTTGCGGCTACGTGCTTCTTTACTGAATTGTTGTGTTAACTGTAAAAGTTCAAATTTAGATGCTGTAGTTTGTGCAATTTTTTTTCTTTGTTCATTCATTCGTGCATTCAAATGGCTCACACAAATTTCGGCAGGAACTTTAGGTAAGTGAAATAGCATAAAGGGATCAAACTCATATATTCGTATTTATAGCTTTAAGATGTGGGCTTTAGTGTAAAAATTCAATAGCGCAACTGTATTTTCTTCAGGCAAAATATACACAAGAATTCTGATTCCTAAAGCATAAAAAAGAGCCATAAGGCTCTTTTTTAAAACATAATCTAATATTAACCAAAACGCCCAGTAATATATGCTTCTGTTAATTGATGATCTGGCTGCGTAAAGACTTTTTCAGTTGAATTGACTTCAATCAAATCGCCTAAATGAAAATAAGCGGTACGATCAGAGACTCGTGCTGCCTGTTGCATAGAGTGTGTGACAATCGCAATGGTGTACTGATGTGAAAGTTCAGAAATCAACTCTTCTACTTTGGCCGTTGCAATAGGATCCAGTGCCGAACAAGGCTCATCCATCAAGATGACTTCAGGACTCACCGCAATGGTTCGTGCGATACAAAGACGTTGTTGCTGACCACCTGAAAGCCCTGTACCGGGTTGATTCAAACGATCTTTCACTTCATCCCACAGACCCGCTTTACGTAAACTGTTCTCTACAATTTCTTCTAGGTCGTATTTATCACGTGCTAATCCATGTAGTTTCGGACCATATGCTACATTATCAAAAATAGATTTTGGGAATGGATTGGGTTTTTGAAATACCATACCCACTTGTGCACGAAGTAAGACCACATCTAAATCTGGATCATAGATATCTTGATTATCTAAACAAACTTTACCGGTCACACGACAACTATCAATGGTGTCATTCATTCGGTTTAAGGTTCGCAAAAAGGTCGACTTACCACAGCCAGATGGCCCAATGAATGCAATCACTTCATTTTCATAAATTTGAAGATCAATACCTTTAATCGCTTCTGCTTCGCCATAATAAACATGAACATCTTCAGCACTGAGCTTTACCGTGCTATTTTTTTCTTTTTTCGCTGGTGATGATTCAAACTGAGAAACAAAAGAAGTAGCTTGACGCTTTTGTTCTGTACCTGTTGAAGTAAATTGAGCATGTTCTGAATTCACGGTTTTATCCTGTTCTAAGGAATTTTTAATTTCTGTCGTATTCATCTATTCTGTCCTATTCTACCAACGAACTTCAAATTTCTTACGTACCCAAATTGCAAAGCTATTTAAGCTCACCATAAGTGCGAGTAATACAATAATTGCAGCAGCTGTACGTCCTTCAAAGAAGTTACGTAATTCATTGCCTTGCCATAAGTAAACTTGGACGGGTAAAGCTGTAGATTGATCTAAAGGTGATAATGGAATATTGGCAACAAATGCGCTCATACCAATCAATAGTAAGGGTGCAGTTTCACCTAACGCATGCGCAACACCAATAATAGAACCAGTCATAATTCCAGGTAATGCTAAAGGCAAGACATGATGGAAAACTGTTTGAATCCGTGATGCACCTATTCCCAAAGCAGCTTGGCGAATAGATGGTGGTACTGCTTTTAATGATGCACGAGTGGTAATAATCACTGTGGGTAACGTCATTAAGCTAAGCACTAAACCACCCACCAATGGCGCAGAAATAGGTAAATGCATCCAGCCAATAAAGATTGCTGCCCCCAACAAACCAAATACGATCGAAGGGACTGCTGCTAGATTATTAATATTGACTTCAATAATATCGGTAATGAAATTTTTAGGTGCAAATTCTTCAAGATAAATCGCACTCGCCACCCCTAATGGGATAGAAATGAAGATGACGATGAGCATCATAAATAACGAGCCCATAAATGCCCCTGCCAAACCAGCTGTAGCAGGCGAACTTCGTGAGTCTGGATTCGTGAAGAGTTGCGTATTGAACGTACGTTGAATAATTCCCTTAGCTGCGAGTTCATCAGAAAGCTGGCGTATTTCAGGACTGAGCTGTTGCTGTTCATCTGGAAGTGAACGATCAATATTACCAGCTAACCAGACATCAATATTGGCATCTGTTAAAAAGTTTAATTCTACAGTTTTTCCAATTAACGCTGGATCTTTAAAGACCATATCTCGAATTCGATACGCTTCTGAGCTGGTATATAAGCTACT
The DNA here is from genome assembly GCF_002135345.1 of Acinetobacter sp. ANC 4648. Classification (GTDB taxonomy): domain Bacteria; phylum Pseudomonadota; class Gammaproteobacteria; order Pseudomonadales; family Moraxellaceae; genus Acinetobacter. The sequence continues at coordinate 74,166 of NZ_NEGI01000002.1, forward strand.
TAATTCATCACGATGAGTAGCTAGCGCTGGATCTTTGGCAATTAAACCATTGGCGATTAAGGCGTCCCAATCCACCATACCCATTTTAGTTTGCCACTCAATATACCGTTCTTGAAAGTGTGCTGGAGACTCCCCCACTTTTTGGACTGGTCGAGGACCGGCATCGATTACCGTAGGATCAAAATAAACGGGAACTGTCATACTCGCTTGCCAAAATGCAGGAAGACCTTTATATAAGATGCTACCAAATAACAAAATAACGAAAGCCAGTCCAATAATCACCGAAGAGAAGCCCAGCCAACGGAAGGTATTTTCTTTTCGATGCCTTTTAGATAATGAACTTGCAATTTTAGCTTTACGCTTTTCACGTAGTTCCGCTGCTGCACGAGGATCAAATACATTTTGATCCACTGAAGGTGTATTTGATCTACTCATTCGTATTGCTCACGATATTTACGCACAATATAAAGTGCAACAATATTAAGACACAGGGTAATCACAAACAGGGTCAAACCAAGTGCAAATGCAACCAAGGCTTGTGGACTAGCAAAATCTGTATCACCTGTTAATTGTTTCACAATGGTCACAGTGACTGTGGATACGGCTTCAAATGGATTGACATGCAATAATGGGCTATTCCCTGCCGCAAGCACCACAATCATGGTTTCTCCGACTGCACGAGACACAGCCAATAAAAATGCGCCAGTAATTCCTGGCAATGCGGCTGGCAATACCACTTGACGAATCGTTTCAGATTTTGTTGCACCTAGACCTAAAGAACCATCACGTAACGAACGCGGTACTTGAGTAATGATGTCATCCGAGAGAGATGAAACGAAAGGAATAATCATAATTCCCATAGCAAAACCAGCGGTTAAAGCACTCGTCGCATTAATTTCTAGACCAACAGCTTCACCCATTGACTTAAACACAGGGCCAATCACCATCAGTGCAAAAACACCATAAACAATAGTCGGAATACCCGCGAGTGTTTCAATGGCAGGTTTTGCCCAAGATCTGAATTTTGGCGAGGCATATTCAGCCAAATAAATTGCAATCATTAAGCCCAATGGTACGGCAACCAATAACGCGATGCCGCTGACCATTAATGTTCCCCACAACAATGGCAATAGACCATAGCTACCTTCTGCATTGCCTGACGTACTAAAGCCAGGATTCCATTCAGTACCAAAGAAAAAGTCGACTGGAGAAACGAAATGGAAAAAATGTACAGCTTCTTTAAACATCGACATAACGATACCAATCGTCGTCAGAATCGCAACCCCAGAACATAAAATCAAAATAATATTGATGGTACGCTCGACTTGATTACGTGCACGATATTTTTGGCTGACTCTTTTTTTCGCCCAAATTAAGCCTAACATTGCAGTACAAATGACCACGGCAAATTTTGCTAATTCACCTACTTTTTCAAACTTAGCCAAATGTTCTGCTGCTACAACTTCATAAGCTGCGGGAGTATCACTCACCCCAAAACCCGAAGCAATTGCTTTAATTCGGTCAACCAATACATCTATACCAGCAACATCTAAATTGGCTGTAATATTTGCCGGCACATTTTGTAAAATTAAATATTGTAAAACATTTGGTTCAACTAAATTCCAAATCATTAAAATCAAGAAAGCAGGGATACCACACCACAATGCCACCAAAGCACCATAATAGCCTGGTCGCGAATGTAATGTCGCTGAGTTATTCCCCTTACCTGCTAGGCTTCGGCTTTTACGTAATCCGATTTGATATGCGATAGCCACCAGTGCTAATAACACGCCAATGAGTAGCAGATTCATGTATTCTCCACTGTTCTTTCAACTCTAATTATTTGAAAAAACGCTGTTTAACCAAAAGGCTGATGGTCATTTCTTACCATCAACCCCTCATTTCATCTATGCTTAGGCTTATTTACCAGCTTTAAATGCTGCGAGTACTTTGGCACGTTCAGCATCAGACAATGAAATTAGACCTGCTTTATCTAGTTTAGAACCTTTACCAGATACTTTTTTATTTAAAAAGTATTCAGTGTATTCTTTTAACCCTTTGATTGATTGAATGTGCTCGCCTTTCACATAGAAGTACAATGGACGAGAAACAGGATAAGTTCCATTCAAAATCGTTTTTTCAGACGGTATTACATTGTTCACTGTTGCAACACGTAATTTGTCACGATTTTGGTCATAAAAGCCTAAACCAAATACACCAACGGCGCTTGGAGAGGTTTTTAAACGTGCCAATGTTTCAGTATAGTCACCTGCAATTTCAATGACTTTACCGTCTTTACGGAAGTTAGAGCATGCTTTCTTCTGAGCATCTTTATCTAATTTTTTAAAATAATCATAAGTTTCACAACCCGCTTCAACCATTTTTTCTTGGAAGACTTCACGTGTACCGTGGTTAGAGGCCGGAACAACTAAAGTAATCGGTTCATTTGGTAGTGATTTATCAATTTGATTCCAACGTGTATATGGGTTTGGCACTAATTTACCATTAGATGGTAATTCTGCAGCCAAAGCTGCAAATACATGTTGAGGGCGAAGCTTATACGCAGCTTTACTTGAGTTAGATGCAAATACAATACCATCGTAACCAATTTTAATTTCTTGAATTTTATTTACACCAGCCTTTTTACACGCAGCAATTTCTGTATCTTTAATTTTACGTGATGCATTTGCAATATCAATGGTGTTATCACCAACACCTGAACAGAACTGTTTCAAACCAGCAGATGAACCGCCAGATCCCACAACAGGTGCTTTAAATTGTGGAAAGTTATTACCAAATTCTTCTGCAACAATACTTGCATAAGGTAATACTGTAGAAGAACCAGCAATTTGAATTGTGTCACGAGCTGCATTTGCTGCTGTAGCAACAACTGCTCCTGAAACTGCTAATGCAAGTGCAATGTGATTTAAGCGCATTCTTTTCTCTCTTCATTGATTCAATTTGGAGTACGCCACTTTGTTATGAAGTTTTGTACTTTTTCGATAAGAGCATTTTGATTTTAAAATATGACAAAGAAGTTACAGCTTTATGACGCTTTTATGATATTTAATCCCGAGTGGTTAATTTACAATTATTCGAATATAATTCAATTAATTAAGTACATTTATAAAACATTAATTTTATCTAATCGCATTCTTACAAATGTAAAATTTTATGTTGTTGGCATCAATACAGTCTTATTTTTATTATTTTTTGTGTCGTAATAGCATAAATATCTAAATAATTAACTATGCACATTTATAAATATCAGCAATAAAAAAGAGGTCTGTGTCAGACCTCTTTTTTTAAAACTCAAATCAATCAAGTGCAGTTACATAGCTACCATCAGCAATGGCATCTTTAATACGATCTGCTTCTGCTAACACAAGGTTCAGCAAATTCTTCACGTTATCTAAAGTTGCTACTGGACTCAAGGTGGTCATTTTCAAGGATTGAACTTGACCGACTTTAGTCACTCCAATATTTGCTTCACCACGGGCAAACAATTCATCTGCCACGTTTTGGTTCAATGTATCGAGCAATTCTGTTGGATAACCTTCAGGAATTACACGGAATAATACAGAAGCGAATTGTGGATCAACCAACATTTCTAAACCGTTCGTCGCAGTAATATAATCTGCCACTTCACGGGTTAATTTCACACCATGATCAATCATTGAACCGTAAAGCTCTTCGCCTAATGATTCAACAGTCATCCACAATTTCAATGCATCAAAACGGCGTGTCGTTTGCAGTGACTTAGATACTAAGTTAGGCACACCATGTTCTTCATCATAAGCCGAGTTTAAGTACTCAGCTTCATAATGCATAAAACGATAATTCGCTTCGTCTTTCAACAAGAATGCACCACACGAAATGGTTTGGAAATAATGCTTATGGAAATCGAGAGTCACTGAATCAGACAATTCGATACCATCTAACATGTCACGGTAGTCATTCGAAAGAATGAGTGCACCGCCCCATGCAGCATCAATATGCATCCACGCGCCATACTTATTGGTAATGTCACGAATTGCTTTTAATGGATCAATTGCACCTGCATCGGTTGTACCCGCAGTTGCGACGACACATGCCACGATTTTACCTTCAGCTTGAAGGTGCGCCATGGTTTTTTCCAATGCATCAACGTTCATCTGCGCATTTTCATTCACAGGAACCGTAACAACAGATTGGAAGCCCATGCCCATCATTGCCATATTCTTTTGCACAGAGAAATGTGCATTTTCAGAACAAATGACTTTAACATTACGCATCGCGTCCGCAGGGATGCCATCACGCTGAACAGACCACGGTTTTCCGTTTTCGTCTTTCCAGTTTTTTGCGATACATGCATCACGTGCAAGCAATACACCCATCAAGTTAGATTGCGTACCACCCGAAGTGAACACACCTGCTTGACCAGCACCATAGCCTACTTTTTGACGAAGCCAATCAATCAACTGAACTTCCATCAAAGAACCCGCAGGGCTTTGATCCCATGAGTCCATTGATTGATTCGTTGCATTAATCAAAACTTCAGCAATTTGACTGGTGACCATTGTTGGACAATGCAAATGTGCTAAAGAATGCGGATGATGTACTTTCAAACTTTTATTGAGGAAAAGCTCAACCATACGATCCAGTGACTTTTGTACACCTAAGCCTTCTTTTGAAGGATTAAACGCTATCGCGCTACGGAGCTCTTTAATGCTACCGCCAGTGTACATTTTGTCATTTTGCAACCATGCTGCGACGGCTTTCGTCGCCTCACCCATTGCTGACTCATAGTCAGCAATGGATTGAGCATCATTGCAGAGTAACGCTTTACGATGTTCTGCAAAATCAACCATTATGCGCCTCGTACAGCAACAAGTGCTTCAGCAATGGCTTTCTTAAAGCGAACCATAACCTCTACACATTCGTCATGCGTAATGATCAATGGGCAAAGCAAACGAATCACTGTACCACCACGACCACCTTTTTCTAACAATAATTTGTTGTCAAAACATGCGGTTTGAATTGCAGCAGCCAATTGAGAATCCGCAGGATAAGCACCTAAACGATCTTTCTCTTGACGCTCATCTACAATTTCAACACCGAGCATTAAGCCACGGCCACGCACGTTGCCAATACATGGAAATTCCACTGCTAATTTATTAAATTGAGCTTGTAGGAAATCGCCACGTTCTTGAGCATTTTTCGCCAAATTTTGCTCTTTAATGGTATTGATCGTTGCCAGACCCGTACCCATTGCCAATTGGTTACCACGGAACGTACCGGTGTGACCAGCAGGCTGCCAAGCATCAAACTTACGTTTAATCCCGAGTACAGCAAGTGGCAGGCTACCGCCCACCGCTTTAGACATAACGATAACATCGGGTTCAATGCCAGCATGTTCAAAAGCAAACATTTTGCCTGAACGGGCAAAACCAGCTTGAACTTCATCCAGAATTAAAACGATATTATGACGTTCAGTCACTTCACGAATTTTTTTCAACCATTTAATCGGTGCCGTTACCACACCGCCTTCACCTTGAATCGCTTCAAGAATCACAGCAGCAGGCTTAGTTACGCCACTTTCAACATCTTCAATGAAATCTTCAAAGAAATAGGTCAAAGCATCTACGCCAGCTTCACCACCAATGCCCAGTGGACAACGGTATTCATGTGGATATGGCATAAATTGTACGCCTGGCATTAAACCATTCACTGCATTTTTAGCAGATAGGTTACCAGTCATCGCCAATGCACCATGGGTCATACCATGGTAACCACCAGAGAAACTAATGACCGTACTACGACCAGTGTAGGTTTTTGCCAATTTAATTGCTGCTTCTGTACCATCTGCACCAGATGGACCACAGAACTGTAGACAATACTCAGCCTTACCGCCAGGTAATTGCTCAAGTAGTGCCTCAGTAAATGCATCTTTTAAAGGCGTGGTTAAATCTAAAGTATGTAATGGAAGACCACTCGCTAAAGTGTCTTGAATACTTTGAATCACCGCAGGATGATTATGGCCTAAAGCCAATGTCCCTGCCCCAGCTAAACAATCGAGGTACTCTGTACCTTCAACATCAGTAATCCAACATCCTAAAGCTTTTGCTATTGCCAACGGTAATTTACGTGGGTAGCTACGAACATTAGATTCCATCTGACTTTGGCGAGCCAAATAGTATTCGTTAGTAGAATTAGGGGCAGGATTTACAGAAGAAACGCTCATATCGAATTACCATCTCTGATATGGGTTGAAAGAAATAAGTCGGGTGACTTGCGGTCCTTTGACTCGGTGCTTTATAGAATCTAGTTAGACAAATATCTTGAATAAACTAGGAGCGCGATAATACAGTTTTTTCAAAGAAAATAAATATCTTTTATGTACTTATCGACAATCTGTTTATCGAAAAAAACATTCATCAGACTATTCTTTTGAATTATTATCATACTCTGTGACAATATAAAGAAAAGCTTGTTTATATTAAATTTGCATTATTCGTATTTATATTTACGATACATCGTATTAAAATTCAACCAACAACTTGTTTTTAATCTATTTATTTTAAATATTTTTTTGCAAAAAAATATGTATTCACAACAAACTTACCACAATTTTTGCATTACTCATTCACGCATTATGGTTAGCATAATTTAACTGTTACATTTTTTATTATTTTTATTCAAAGGATAAATACATGCGCTTCTTGGCTCTTTCTTGTTTCATTTTAGGTACCACAGTCAGCACTATGTCTTTTGCCAACTCAACTGAAGCTTTAAACTATAATATTGCTAACATCCAAGCTGAAGCAACGCGTCAAGTATCAAATGATGAAATGTATGCAGTTTTGTATATTGAGCAGAACAATAAACAACCAGCACAACTTTCAACGCAAATTACGCAACTCATGAATCAAGCTATGGTTTTAGGAAAAAAATATCCACAAGTTAAAATCAAAACAGGTTCACAAAGTACTTATCCTGTTTATGATAATGACAACAAAAAACTAAAAGAATGGCGTGGCCGTGCTGAAGTTCAAATTGAAAGTAAAGATTTTAAAGCAGCCAGCCTATTAATTAGCGAATTACAACAAACTTTTCAGACCCAATCCATCAACTTCAGTGTTTCTGATGAGCAACGTAAACAAGTTGAAAATGAGCTGATGCTTGAAGCATCTAAAAACTTTCAACAACGTGCGCAAGTCCTAAGCCAAGCATGGAGCAAGCCTGGCTATAACTTGGTGAGTTTAAACTTAAATACCAGTAACAATTACCCACAACCGATCATGCAACGTTCAAGCATGGCTAAATTTGCAGTTGCAGAAATGTCAGATGCACAGGCCGTGTCTGCGGGTGAATCTAAAATTACTGTGAGTGCCAATGGAACGATTCAATTTAAATAAGCGCTCAAGCCCTATCGTTTAAATACATGAGCCCTTGTAATAAAAGACTACAATAATTGTGGTCTTTTTTCATTTTATCTCTCGTTATTCTGCTAGATTAATCGGCTATTTTTGAACATGCTGTAATTTGATTATTATGTCGCTGTCTGAACTCAATTTATCTCTTTTTAATGATATTAATGCACCTGCAAATGCCAATGAATGGCTGGTTAATTTTGCTATTTTTATCGCCAACGATACTTTATATTTAATGATCTTAGTATTTGCATACTTTTGGCTACGCGGTAGTAATGCGGTCAAACAGCAAATTATGAAAGCATTTATATTTACCAGCGTGGCTATTATTCTCGCAGAAGTGATTTCATACTTCTTCTATCATCCACGCCCTTTTGTGATGCATGTTGGTCGCACTTTAATAGAACATGCACCCAATGCATCCTTTCCCAGCACACATATGCTAATTTTTAGCAGTATCGCCTTTGCATATTGCTTTTCTCCACAACGACAACTCGGTGTAGCTTTAATGTTTCTGGCATGGGCTGTCGCGTGGTCTAGGGTCTATTTAGGTGTTCATTTTCCCATAGATATGATCGGGGCATTTTTTCTTGCTTTTATCATCAATGCATTCGGCTTAGGATTATGGAACAAGTATCAAAATATCATTATGCAATGGATTCTACAGTTACATCAAATGCTATTTAAAGCATGGATTAATAAAGGTTATATCAAATAATACCAGTGACAAATCAATCAAATTTAGAAATAACTGAGTAAACAACTTAACTCAATCATCTATTAAAAAACCGCATACTAAATATGCGGTTTTTTTACGTCTAATCAGTTTTGCTCGTATGACCTATAAACAAAGCATTCAAAAGTTACTTTCAAAAAAATAGTAACCTACTTTTTAAATGGAAAAGCATACTTCACAATACGACTTAACACTTGTCCATACTGTTTAAATAAACTGGCATTATTATAATTCAAACCATATTTTTCACACACAGCCTGAACTTTTGGTGCCATTTTACGGTAACGACGTGCCGGAATATCAGGGAATAAGTGATGTTCAATTTGATGACTAAGATGCCCTGTCAAAATATGAAAAGCATCTGAACCCGTCAAATTTGAAGAACCACGAATTTGACGCATATACCAATGACCACGACTTTCATCCTGTAAAACAGTTTTCGGAAAAACTTCGACATCTTTGGTGAAATGGCCACAAAAAATAATACTGAAAGTCCAGACGTTGCGAATACCATTGGCAACTAAATTCCCAGCCAATACGGGTAATGCCGCAGGGCCAGCAATTAATGGAAAGAAAACATAATCTTTAAAAAATTGCTTTGCAATTTTCTTTTGGGTCGGTTTCCATTCTTGAACAAATTGAGCAAAGGATTTACGTTTATAAATCACTTTACCAATTTCTAAATTCTGAATTGCAACGCCCCACTGAAATAACAAGCAAAATGGAATGCTATATAACGGTTGCAATAAAAACCCAGGCTTCCAACGTTGTTCTGGAAATAAACGTAGTAAGCCATAACCAATATCATCATCCATACCTTTAATATTGGTATAGGTATGATGTTTATAGTTATGCGTTTCACGCCAGTTATCAGCAGTACCGACAATATCCCACTCATAGGTTTGACCATTAAAACGTGAATCATTCATCCAGTCATACTGACCATGCATGACATTATGCCCCAATTCCATATTTTCCATGATCTTTGCAAAACCCAGTAAGCCAGTACCGAGTAGCCATGCTGGTGGAAACCAGCCCGCAAATAAGCAAGCACGTCCTAAAATGCTGCTATAACGAACTGCTGAATAGACACGCTTAATATATTCGGCATCCTTTTCACCAATATCATCGAGGACTTCTTGCTTAATCGCATCAAGCTCACATGCTAATGCATCAAGTTCAGTCTGTGTTAACTCACGATTCTTACTATTTTTAAAATATTGGAATTTCACTGGCATATTCATATCGATGTGCTCGCTTAAAGATCAATGACTAAGTCAGTTTGGGCTGTATTTACACAAATTTTGAGTGGATGGCCAGGCTCAGTATTTTCACTGCCATTTACCAAATTTTTGGTTGCACCCTGTGCTTTGTTACATACGCATTTATTGCAAATTCCCATACGGCAACCATGTTCAGGTTTAATATTTTGTTGTTCTAAACCAACAAGAATCGATTGGCCTTTAGGAATACTGATACTTTTATTCGATTTAGTTAAAGTCACCTGAATAAAACCAACATCATCGGAGATCGTCGGAGTTAAGCTAAATGCTTCACTTTTAAAAATTTGGGCATCTGCAAACAATGTCGATGCCTTAGTAACAAAGCCAGATGGCCCACATGCATAAACAGTATGGCTGGCTAAATTTTGAATTAAATTGACATGCTGCTCATTCAACCGCGAATCTGCCCGCTCTTCTTGAGTATAAAAAATTTGAAATTTGAAATTTGAGTTTTGTTCTGCCAGCTGTTTAAAGTACGGTTTAAATGCAACATCAGTATGTTTTTTTACCCAGTACAGTAATTGAATCGGCTGTTGATTTTTTTTCTTGGTTTTTGTTAATGCTTTGATCAGACTAAACATCGGCGTAATGCCACTGCCTGCTGCAAGTAATACGATGGGTTGCGTATCAGTGGCAAGCATATCGCCATACGGTTGACCAAATTCAAGCACATCACCAATTTTTGCTTGTTCGGTTAGATATTGACTCACAATGCCTTGTTCTACTTTTTTGGCAGTGAGCAGTACATGATTAGCATCTAATGCAGTTAAACTATAAGTCCGTTCATAACGGCGACCTTGATATTCAACAGTCACTGGATGATGCTGCCCTGCTTGCCCCTGATTAAAATAACGATTGGTTTGTAATGTTAAGCAGACTGTATGTGTTGCAGTATGTTCTTTTTGTACCACCTTACCTAAAGCCTGATGTACAGACCACAGTGGATTAACTTTTTGCAACCAAAAATTCGCTGCATTTTGGTCTAAGATATTCTCAGCCAAAGTACTAAACAGCGATTTACGTTTTTCAATCGTCAGCATATTCCACTCAAGATACAGTTGATTTTAATTATTATACATATGTATATATATTTGTATATACGATCGTATTGTATCTAGACATTTCAATTCTGTAATTTCAAAGGCTATAATAGATTCTAATTACTTTTTACTTGATATTTATGAATCAGCCGTCTGCTACACCTTACATCGATTTAGAAAATCAAGAACAGCATCATGAACTTGAAAAAGTGATTGTTCGTACGGTGGGTAGAAAAGCAACAATTACTAAAGATGAACTTTTCCAAGCAGCATTGAATTTAATTGGGCCACAAAAAAGTATTGCATCTTTGAGTCTAAGAGAAGTTGCGCGAGAAGCAGGTATTGCACCCAATAGTTTTTATCGTCATTTTAAAGATATCGATGAACTTGCCATTGAACTGATTGATCGTTCAGGGATTGTATTGCGTCAAATTTTGCATGAAGCACGTGTTAAGGCCTCAAAACAAAACAGTATTATTCGCACATCGGTAGAAGTATTTATTGAGCAACTCGATGCGGATGAAGGTAATTTAAGTCTCTTACTGCGTGAAGGCTACACTGGTTCAAATTCTTATAAAACTGCAGTAGAAAAGCAACTGAACTATTTTCAACAAGAATTAAAAGATGACTTGATTCGTTTAGAACATATTAATCAGAGCAAATTGGCTCATCCCGATTTAGTTGCTAAAGCCATTACCCAATTAGTCTTTAATATGGGTGCTAAAGTAATTGACCTCCCAATCGATGAGCGCAAAGAAGTTGCAGAACAAACTATGGTGATGATTCGCATGTTATTAGAAGGTGCACGTCACTTGGCTGAGTTTCATATTCAATAAAATCAAACATGCGATTACTTATGGGTTAAATCATCATAGATCAGCCATTAATGAAGATCTATCATGTAATCGCTACAAGTATTAGACATTAAGTTCCCAGTAAATAAGTTGTCTACCACCCGATGTTGATTAAAATTAAGTAAAGATACATTACCAGAATAAAAGTCACTCTAGTTTTTGGTCAGTGACATCCATCATCTGCTGCACTGAATGAAATGTGCAATACTAAAATTACTCTGCCATTTTTTTCACATAGAATTAAGATTACAGGTGTAAAAAGAAGTCAAACCTTAGATAAACCATCTAATTTAACGCTGAATTTTACGTAGCTACACACTTTTCATATGCGTTAAAACGCATCGTTTGGGTATCGTTGATATGCAATTATTAAATGACAAACAAAGTCTCATTGCTAGCTATCTGCTCATGTTCATCTTTTTGATTTCACTCATTCCATTACATTTAATGGTGAGCTTCTTTGCTGGTTTTATTGTTTATGAAATTATTAATAGCTTAGGTTCTGTAACCGAGAAATATATTGATGGACAACGTGCCCGATTAACGATTAGTGTCATTATTGGCGTGCTGATCATCACCTGTATCGGACTCGGAATTGCTGGTTTAATTAGTTTTGTCCAACATGATTTACAAGGAGCTGGCTTAGACGAACTAAATGGCGACATCGATGCTACCTTACAAAAATTACAAAATGAAATAGTTCATTTTCTACCTGGATTCATCCCCTATAGCCTAACTGAGCTCAAAGATCAGACCTTAATTTTAATTAAAGATAATTTGTCCATTCTTAAGAATACGGGTACAGACATTGTGCATAATTTTGCCACAATGATTATTGCCGCGATTATTGGTGTTCTGGTTTCACTTCACCAAACTCAAACCGATGTGAAGCAACCTGCATTCAAATTAGCACTCATTCATCGTATTCAAAACTTATCAATTTCATTTAAAAATGTAGTATTTGCCCAAGTTAAAATCTCATTGATTAACACCCTTCTATTTATGATCTTTGCACATATTGCACTACCCATTTTTGGGGTGCATTTACCTTTTGCTAAGACGCTGACGATTTTAACGTTTGTTTTTGGACTAATTCCGATTGTCGGAAATTTAATTTCCAACACCATCATTGTCCTGACGGGCTTAACCATTTCAGTGACCACAGCAGGTATTGCTTTGGTTTATCTCATTTTGATTCATAAATTAGAATACTTTGTGAATGCTAAAATTATTGGGACAAAAATTCATGCTGCCTCATGGGAAGTACTTTTAGCGATGCTTGTTTTTGAATCCATCTTTGGATTAGCTGGCCTCATTGTTGCTCCAATATTTTATGCTTACATAAAATTAGAGCTAAAAGTCGCAAATATGATATAAAATGAGAACTACATCAATAAAATAAAGAGCGATGCAATGGAGAAACACATAGATCCTCGACACCTTATGAATACCATCCAAAAAATACTCAACCGAGATTGGGATCCAATTGAGGTTGCTGAAGTACTCAATGATGAATATGACGCATATTGTGCGCCCATCACTGAAATATTAGATGACACGAAAGCGACTCCACAGCAACTCTCCAATTATCTCGAAGAAGTCGAACGAGAACAAATGAGCTTGAACACATATAGTGAACAAAATAAACGTCGTCGAGCAACCACAACCCAATCTCTTTGGACGTTACATATCTCCGCAGGCTCTTAATCACAGCACATAATAAAAAAGTACCTTACGGTACTTTTTTATTATGACTTACGAAATACTTAAACGATTAAGGTTTAACTACTACCAAAATTTGAATCGCTTCAGGTGTAACAGATAGCCCGTTCAAAAGATCTAAACCTTCTTTCTGGAATTTCTGTAAACGCTCAATTTCATCGGTACGAATACTTGGATTGAATTGTTTTAAGTAAGTTAAACGATCAATTTCATATTGCCATTTACTACTATAGATTTCTTTGGCTTGTTGTTTCAGGTCAGGTAACGCTGCTTTGGCAATATCCAATGCTTGTGCATAACGTTGTTCGACCACATCACGTCGCGCTTTAACGACCTGACGACAACTATTACTGTCTAAGTGATGAATATAAGGCTTGATAATTTCAGGATCAATCTTGGCAGATAAATCTTGACCATTTTCATTCAACAATACACGAATCAATTGGGTAGGTAGACTTGATGGTAAGTTCAATGCTTTCGGCGCAACCACATCCACTTTAAACCATACTTCAAGTAACACAGAACCTTGTTTAAGTGCACTAGTCTTAAGAATGGCGACGTTAGTACTACCAAAAGACTGAGTTCGAATCATTTCCATTACACTTTCAGTAAATGGATGCTCTAAAGTAATGTATTGCGCATCTTCACGAATTTGCGCTTGATCGCGATAGAAAGTAACCGTCATCCCATCTTCATCCAAAGTTAAACCTTGAACTTGCATTTGATCGGTCGGCTTAATAATCACAGTCCCGTTACTTTGCTCATCAAAATCAATATTAGTCGACGCCATAAAGCGCTTCATAAACATTGGCAAAGTAGTATTGTCATCATACTCTTCAAGCGCTTGCACAATTTCTTGTGCCACGATTGGACGACATGAATTGTATTCAAGCAAACGGTCACGTCCAGCTTGTAATTCATTTTCAAGTGCTTGACGCTGCACATTTACAGCTTCAAGTAGATCTTCAAATTTTTGACCTAAATCTGCCAATAAACATTCTTTAAGATCAAGAATAAAGTTTTCTTGTAAGGTCTGTGCTGTTGGAGAAATATTACTAAAAATATTTAAGGCTTCATTGTACCAACGGAACATACGCTCTTGTGCTGTTCCCACCAAGTAAGGCACATGAATTTGAATTCTGTTTTCTTGACCAATACGGTCTAAACGACCAATACGTTGCTCAAGTACATCAGGATTCGCAGGTAAATCAAATAAAATTAAATCAGAAGCAAACTGGAAGTTACGACCTTCTGAACCAATTTCAGAACACAATAAAATTTGTGCACCATAAGAATCTTCTGCAAAATATGCTGCCGCTTGGTCACGCTCAAGCAAGCTCATACCTTCATGGAACATTGCAGTACGAATACCTGCATGGATACGCAATGCATTTTCTAAAGCTTCAACCACTGGGCCACTACGTGCAATCAATAACACTTTTTTGTGTTTAAGCTGTGTACGTAACATCTCCATAATCCACGAGACACGCGGATCTGTTTCCATCCAAGCACCATCCAACTGGGCTTCTTCAGGCCACATTTGCTCACGTAATTTACCATCTTTAGACCAATTTGCTGGTGCTGGTAAAGGCGCTGGTTGACAGTCACGACCTGGAAAGCCTTGAATCGCTTCACGGGTATTACGGAATAAAATACGACCTGTACCATGACGATCTAATAATTCGTGAATCGCACGGAAGCGTTGCTCAGGTTCATCATCAATCTTATGACCCAACAACTTCTCAACAGCATCTAGATGTTCGGCCTCAAGTGGGAAATCAGACATCAACGCTTCTGCAATTTTTGCAGTGTGATGATATTGTTCTTCTTCATTTAAGAAGCGTTCAAGTGAACTAAAACGTTGTGGATCAAGTAAACGTAAACGTGCAAAGTGACTTTCCACACCCAATTGTTCTGGTGTTGCTGTAAGCAGTAAAACGCCATCAGTTTTTTCAGCAAGCTCTTCGACTAGGTCATAACGATCGTTACCACCTTCTTCTTCAGACCACATCAAGTGATGAGCTTCATCTACAACCAATAAATCAAAACCTGCTTCAATCGCTTGTTCACGTAAATCATCATGATCAATCATCAAATCGATGCTGGCAATAATACATTGCTCAGTTAAGAATGGATTCAATTCAGGGTCATGTTCTTTAATCGAAGCAGTACGAGTTAAATCGAACAATGAGAATTGCAAATTGAAACGGCGACGCATTTCAATCATCCACTGATATTGCAGTGAATCTGGTACTAAAATGAGGATACGCTCTGAACGTCCCGTTTTGAGCTGTTGATGAATAATCAAACCAGCTTCAATAGTTTTACCCAAACCGACTTCATCAGCAAGTAATACCCGCGGTGCAAAACGCTTACCCACTTCATGTGCAATATATAACTGGTGTGGAATCAGACCAACACGAGCACCAATCATGCCACGTAAAGGACTATTCTGCATATTGGCTTGCATTTTCATTGCTTCAATACGCAAGTCATACCATTCTTTATAATCAATTTGGCTCGCCAGCAAACGATCTAAAGGTTTCGACAATTGAATAGAAGCACCTATGCGGGTTTCATTCAATGCTTTGCGTTCTTGTGTACCATCTTCTAAGGTACGAATCACGTTATAACGAATTACGCCATGACGATCATCAAATGATTCAACCGTCCAAGTCTGACCTTCTTGATCTTGAACTTCATCATTCACATTAAAGACAATTCGAGATAGAGGTGCGTTGTTACGTGCATAAACACGCGTTTCATCACTTTTAGGGAACAAAATACTGATTGATCGTTCATCGACATCAATCAAGACCCCTAATCCAAGTTCAGTTTCTGTATCTGATAACCAACGTTGACCTATAGCAAATTGTTGCAATTTTTCCACCTTTATCTCAAGTTAGGACTGAAAAACGGATGTTCAAATCAGGAGAATATTTGAACAAAGTTTCACACCTTTACGCAATACTTTTTGACATAAAGCCCACTAAAAAATGGACTTTTGCAATCTTGTTTAAATTAAATTTTGACTTAAAACGGAACAGGACAAATAAATTGTATTTGCTCCTCTGTTTGAGGATGAGAAAAGCTCAGCTGTTCTGCATGTAAACACAAACGATTCATTAACTGTTGTTGTTCCAGTGTTGCATATAAGCTATCCCCCACAATTGGATGCCCTAAGTATTGCATATGTACACGGAGTTGATGTGAACGTCCAGTAATCGGTGTCAGTTCGACCCGAGTCACCGCTTGTCCTTGAATTTCAAAATGCTCCGTTGCTTTCCAATGCGTTAACGCAGGTTTGTTATGCTTTGGATCTGCAATATGTAAGGGGGGACGCGCAGGATCATAAATGACAGGCACATCAATAGTGCCTTCACCTTCTAAATGTCCTGCAACTAAAGCTTGATAAGTCTTTGAGGTTTGTCGTTCTTGAAACTGACGAGAAATACTTTTTTGTCCCCACTTTGTTAAAGCAAAGACCAAAATACCTGAAGTATCACGGTCTAAACGATGAATAAGTAAGGTTTTAGGTTCTATTTTTAATAATCTATTGATGACACAATCTTGTAAATCTTCCGTTTTACCTGGAACGGTAAGTACACCTGCAGGTTTATGGATTACCATAAAATCTTCATCACGATGTATCAGGTTTTCGGTTAGAAAATTACTCAAGGTTCAAATCCGCTGATCGTGCAAACAAGCGAGCAATGATATGAATCTTGGCATAAAATTACAATGAAAATTATCAGTTTTATCACATTTATCTCGACCTTGAAGCCATAACACCTAGCGTCTATGAATAAAATATCAAGCCTGCTATTTTAAGCTTTTAGGTACATCACAACTTAACTTTAAGCTTTGCAGATGCTATAAAGAGGTAAAAATTAATCTCTGAGTATAAATAAATGACTAAAATATTTAAGAATTCAATCATCAGTACGCTCATCATAAGCTCAACATTTTTGACAGGCTGTGCCACAGCAACGCTATTAAAAAAAGACAATGGTGTCCGCACTCAAAATGTACAAACCACGTTAATTGACGATAATGTCCTAGCCTTTGGTAAACCAGCTCAAGCGGTTTCAAACTTACCTAATGACAGTATTGTTATTGTCGGTGAAAAAAATAGTTATGTACTTACGCAAGGTGGCGGACGTTTTGCAAAACTTATTTCATCATTAGATGCTAAAAACATTCAAATTACAAAAGACTTAACTTTTTATTCTGCCAATAATGATGGCAATTTTTCTGGTTCATTGCCACTTACTTATGTCAAACTTTCTGAGGATGTAAGCAAAGCAGATCGTGAATTTTTCATTGAAAATGGTGCAGAAGAATGTACAAATTCAAGTGATCATAGATTAAAAGCACAACGCTTTTGCTTTAATCTAAAACTCGCTGGTGTCGTATATCCAGCTGCCAGTAATAGTGCTTCATTTAAAACATTAAGCAAACCTTACCAAATCAGTATTTATACTCGTAAGCAAGTAAAAGATTACTCAAATGCCTCTTCCAAAACTGCCGATAAATTAATACTTTTCCCTTTTGCTGTAGCTTTTGATGTTGTCACCTTACCATTTCAGGCCGTGCATAAAATTTTTGATTAATTAAAGGCTAAACAATCAACTCTAAAACAAGATTCATTACGTGAGTCTTGTTAAATTCATCATAAATGTCTCGTGTAGCGATAGTTGATTAAATTATTTTAAGACTGGCTCTTTTCAGTTTTTATAAAATGGCTTCTTTATCTTAGTTTGAGGTCATGCCTATATTCAATACCTCTACTAGAAAAACCAAAAAGCGTATATTTTTCAATAATACGCTTTTTGGTTTCATGACTGTTTAAATAAGCTTTGCTATAAAAATTATTTCATTTCTGCAAATGTTTCTTTCGCCATTTGCACAGTAAATGCAATATCTTCATCACTATGTGCACTTGAAATAAAGCCTGCTTCAAATGCTGATGGTGCGAGATTTATCCCACGCTTTAACATCCCATGGAAGAATTTTCGAAATGCATCTACATCACATTTTAACATTGAATCAAAACTAGTAATGTCTATTTGGTCGGTAAAATACAAACCAAACATTCCACCAACTTGTTGGGTTTTAAATGCAATTCCAGCTTCATCTGCAACCGCTTGCAGACCTGCAAGAAGTTTCGCCAATTGCGCAGTTAGGTGTTCATAAAAACCATCGATACGTAAATGCTTAAACATTTCAATACCCGCTCGCATTGCCAACGGATTGCCAGACAAAGTGCCCGCTTGATAAACTTTACCCAGTGGAGCAATACATTCCATCACTTCACGTTTACCACCGAAAGCACCCACAGGTAAGCCTGCACCAATAATCTTACCCAAAGTGGTTAAATCTGGTTTTACCCCATAATGTGCTTGAGCACCGCCTAAACCGACACGGAAACCAGTCATCACTTCATCAATAATAAACACTGAACCATGCTCATCACATACATCACGAATTGCTTGAAGGAAACCATCAATTGGTTTAACCAAATTCATATTGCCCGCAACAGGTTCAACAATCACTCCTGCAATTTCTGAACCAAATTTAGCAAAACATTCTTTCAATGTTGCAATGTCATTATATGGAAGGGTTAAAGTGTGTTTAGCAAAATCGGCAGGCACGCCCGCAGATGTTGCCTCTCCTTCACCATTGGTTAACATACCCGAACCAGCTTTGACCAATAGAGAATCTGAATGTCCGTGATAACAACCTTCAAATTTAACAATCTTATCTCGGCCAGTGTAGCCTCGCGCTAAACGAATCGCAGTCATAGTTGCTTCTGTACCTGAATTGGTCATCCGCACCATTTCAATCGAAGGCATTATTTCACAAATAATATCAGCAAGCGTTGTCTCATGAACTGTTGGTGCGCCAAAGCTTAATCCATCAACCGCAGCATCTTGTACGGCTTTAATAATAGCAGGATGCGCATGCCCTAAAATCATCGGCCCCCATGAACCGACATAATCCACATAACGCTTACCATCAACATCATATAAATAAGCACCTTTGGCTTTTTCAATAAAGACTGGTGTACCACCCACACCATTAAACGCACGTACTGGAGAATTCACGCCACCTGGAATATGTTTACTGGCTTGTTTAAATAATTGCTCTTGCTTTGGAGATAAGCTCATGAATTCTCTCTACTCAAATAAAATAATTAATCAATAAAACAAAAACTACAATTAAGCGGTTTTCTCAAATAATTCAGTCCAAGCATTCAGTCGATCTGGAATTGCATTCATTGGCAGCCCCAATATATCACTGATCACTGCACAAAGATCAGCACCTGCTTCAATCACTTCTTTTGAGTTTTCAACCGTTAATCCACCAATAGCGCAGATAGGAACATTCAACTGAGCTTTGGCTTTTTTCAAAGTCTCTAAACCAATATTGCCTGCTTCAGGTTTGGTTTCAGTGGCATAAATTGCACCAAAAGCCACATAAGTTGCACCTTCAGCAATCGCTTTTTCGGCAAGTTCAAGCGAATTCAAACAAGTTCGGCCAATAACCACACCTTGAGGTAAACGTGCTACGGCATCTGCAATCGAACCGTCACTTTGCCCTAAATGCACTCCTAAACCATATTTTTCGGCAAGTTCTAAGTCATCATTGATCACAAAAGGAATACGATATTCGGCACACATCGCTTTCATATATTCAACTTCATAGTACTGATCTTCTTTGGCAACTTTTTTACGACGGTACTGCAAAATAGCAACTTCACGTGTTGCCATTGCACCTTCTAATTTAGCGAGTAAAAGCTCTAAAGGATCATCATTCGTAATTAAATATAAGCCGCGCATTAAACTTCCAAGATCAAAATATTTCTTAAATTATAATATAGTTCTATTTATAATTCTGATTTAACCATCAAAACCAAGCAATATACGGTATCGAGACCTACACTCTAAGAATATTAGATACATCAATTCAATGTAAAAATAGTCTGCGTGCAACAAATTGATAAGACAACTTATGTCGCCTGACTCTAGTGCTGCTGTGACTTTTTTGGCATGATAGATTTAAATAATCAGTGACTAATGATAAATGGCTCAAATGCGTTGGTTAGAACTACTTGCAACAGTTCGTATGGGAAGTAAAAAACAAAACTCAGAACAGGCACGTAGCCCTTTTCATAAAGATTATGACCGCATTATATTTTCGCAAAGTTTTCGACAATTAAACCGAAAAACCCAAGTCCATCCACTCACCCAGCATGATGGTATTCATACTCGTTTAACCCATTCTTTAGAGGTTTCTTGTATTGGACGTTCACTGGGTATGCTGGCGGCTGAAAAAATTAAAGATCATCTCCCTATTTGGATTTCGCCTGCAGATGTTGGCGCAATTATTCAAGCAGCATGTTTAGCACATGACATTGGTAATCCTCCGTTTGGACATGCGGGTGAATATGCAATACGAGAATGGTTTGACGATGTCTCACATACTGGTTTTTTACAAGATTTAAGCCCTGAACAACAGGCTGATGTTCGTCAATTTGAAGGTAATGCACAAGGCTTACGCCTGCTGACTAAAATTGATTACCATCCAAATGATGGTGGTATGCGTTTAACATATGCCACTTTAGGGGCATATTTAAAATACCCTTGGCTATCCAAAACCATTGAGTCTCAAGGGGAAACACCTGCAAGTAACCGTGCTAAATTTGGTTGCTATCAAGCTGAAAGAGAGATTTTAAAAGAAATTGCTGAACAACTGGGGTTAATTAAACTCGGTGAATATCATTATTGTCGTCATCCACTAACGTATCTACTTGAAGCAGCTGATGATATTTGTTATGCCCTTATCGATCTTGAGGATGGCATTATTTTAAATATGCTGAGCTATGAGGAAGTGGAACCGATATTTTTAGATCTGATTGGCGAGTATGCTCGACCCACTGAACTGACGACACCGAATACCACATGGCAGCAAAAAATTGCAGCGCTACGTGGCCGTGTGATGAAGCGTCTCGTCGATGAAGTCACTAGCGCTTTTGCCAAACACCATTTTGAAATTTTATCAGGACAGCTCAAAGGAAGTTTATTGCAATATTGTGCAACGGATATTGAAATTGGGATAGAAAAAGCCAAGAATCTCGCGCGTGAAAAAATTTTTGAACATCCGCAAAAATCTGGTTTAGAAATTATTGCTCATCAAAGTTTACAACATATTTTGGATGCTTTTATTCCACTGACTACTCCAAATAAAACACTCAGTTTTAAAGATCAACGTTTAATGTCGATATTAGATCGTTTTGGTGCACACTTTAATGACAGCCATTATGACAATATTATGCAAACCTTAGATATTGTGAGTAAATTTTCCGACCACCAAGCCTATAACTTAGCGCAAGAGTTACAAGGTAACAAGGTTGGATTCTTTTAAAGCAAGACCATTCTGTAGTGCTAGTAATTACTGAAGCTTCGTTATACTCTCAACAAAATTCATTATTTTTAGATATAAGCTGAAAATTCCTAACAGAATGCTGCTTAAAAATTAACTTTGATATAAGTGAAAAAATTCAATGATCGGATGTCTTATTGGTGAGGTGCTTGCACTCGAAGCACCTACAGTATTGTTAAATGTAAATGGCGTGGGCTATGAAATTGATACGCCATTGTCGACATTTTGCCAATTACAAAAAGGGCAAAAAACCACGCTATGGACGCATTTGGTCGTTCGTGAAGATGCTCAACAATTATTTGGCTTTGCGCAATCACAAGAAAAAACTATTTTCCGTACCTTACTGAAAGTCAACGGTGTAGGTCCACGTATGGCATTGGGTATTTTATCAACATTAAGTGTCGACCTATTGATTCATACTGTTGAACATGAAGATATTAATACGCTGGTGAAAGTTCCAGGTGTCGGCAAAAAAACGGCTGAACGTTTGATGATTGAACTGCGTGACCGCTTCAAAGCCATGGCGACAAGCTCAATGACAGCAAACTCTACTTCTCCGCAAATTCAATTTATTGGAAACTCTGCGGTTGCTGAGGCTGAAGCGGCTTTACAATCTTTAGGCTTTAAGCCCTTAGAAGCACAAAAAATTGTGGCTGCGGCCAAAGGTGATTACACTGAAGCGGCTGATATTATCCGAGCTTCTCTTAAATCAATGAACAAATAAAGATAGATTAAAACACTTATGCAAGACCGTATCATCAGTGGTTCTGAAAAACCTGAAGATCATTTTGATCGTGCCATTCGCCCGACATCTTTGGATGACTATATTGGTCAACCTGTGGTTCGTGAGCAGATGGAAATCTTTATTGGCGCGGCACGTGGCCGTGGCGAAGCACTGGATCATACTTTAATTTTTGGTCCACCGGGTTTAGGAAAAACCACTTTAGCCAATATTATTGCACGTGAAATGGGTGGCAATTTAAAATCCACTTCTGGCCCTGTATTAGAGCGCGCTGGTGATTTAGCGGCAATGCTCACTAATCTTGAAGAAGGTGATGTTCTATTTATTGATGAAATTCATCGTCTTTCACCAGTGATTGAAGAGATTCTTTATCCAGCAATGGAAGATTACCAACTCGACATTATGATTGGTGAAGGTCCCGCAGCACGTTCAATTAAATTGGATTTACCGCCTTTTACCCTCGTCGCTGCCACGACACGCGCAGGTCTATTGACTTCTCCGCTACGTGACCGTTTTGGTATTGTACAGCGTTTAGAATTTTATTCGGTTGAAGACTTAACCCATATTGTGGGGCGTTCCGCACATTTAATGGATTTACCCACTACAGCAGATGGCGCTAAAGAAATTGCGCGCCGGGCTCGTGGTACACCACGTATTGCCAACCGTTTATTGCGTCGCGTACGTGACTATGCACAAGTCAAGGGTACGGGGGAAATCACGCAAGATATGGCACAGCGTGCTTTAGACATGCTCAATGTCGATAAAGATGGTTTAGACACCTTAGACCGTCGTTATTTAAGCATGCTACTGGAACGTTTTGATGGTGGGCCTGCTGGTGTTGAAGCTTTGGCTGCGGCAATGGCAGAAGATTCAGGAACATTAGAAGATGTGATTGAACCATATTTAATTCAACAAGGTTATGCTATGCGCACTGCACGTGGTCGTATTGCAACGAATCAGGCTTATTTACAGTTTGGAATGACACCACCTGAACCTAAATGATATTTCATAAAGTGAGCTTGTAAATCGCAAGCTCACTTTATCAATTTTTCCAGTACTATTTCTTCTTTCAACAATTGATTAAAAATGCGCTTAAATTTTCAACATTTTCTCTATAAAAAATCTAAATCTTTAATTAAATCATTTTTATTAATAAACCATTTCTTAACTCACCCATACTCATCAAAATTTTGTTTAAAACTGGATTCACACTATCTTGGAAATTTTCTGCTAAATTAAAGACCTGAAATTAAATTATTGTTTTTAGAGATTAGATTGCCTTAGTTTTATTCTGTATTTCTATGAAAATTTTATAATCTAAGTAGCAAAATCTTTCGCCTCAACCATAAACCTCATGTCTATTTCTTTAAATTTATTATAGAAAACTTTAAATATTTCAATTTTTGTGCACTAATCTATTGATGATTTTGTGCATCAATTAGTGCCCAATTTGTATCCAACATAACTTTTAATTTGCTTAATCAAACTATCAAAAGATTGTTTTGTTAAATCAAAACTTCTTTTTCCATACTAATACGCTAACCAAGTTGCTAATCCTCCCAAAGCAATAGCAATAATCATCGCCACCCCAAATGACCAAATCGCTGTTGTATCGGTAGAAGAAATATTTAAATCTAAATTAACTTTTTCCCTATTTGACTGTTGTAAGACAACACTTTGTACATTCCGTTCTGGTATTATCACGCCAAAAAAACATAATACTCATTAAAAATCAATATATTAAAAATCAAAAGACCATAAGTTACGCCTCTATATTTGGTCTCTTGTGCCAATTAACAAAAAAAACAGTGTGATAAACTGCAAGCCATTACAGCACTTGCTTCTTAGCTAACTTTCAAAACTATTCAACTGCAAAATTAGCCTAGCAAGCTGCTCAAATACACTATCTAAGTAAGAAATGGAACAGCATCATGGCGAACAAATTTGAATTCCAAATCCGTGTATATATTGAAGATACAGATGCAGGTGGAATTGTTTACCATGCTAACCATATCCGCTTTATGGAGCGTGCGCGTACCGAATGGTTACGTGCTTCTGGTATCCACCATTATTGGCATCAAAAAGATTACAACTTTGTGGTACACAAAATTGCATTGAAATATTCCCGTCCTATACTCATGGATGACTTAATTACGGTCACAGCGAGTGTAGTTTCGTGTAAAGCTACGTCTTTTGTATTGCAACAAAATATTTATCGTGGTGAAATCATGCTTGCTTCTGGCGAGGTGGAGTTGGCATGTATTAGTGCTGAAATGAAACCTTGTAGAATTCCTCACGAAATCCGTGAATTAATTCAAAAAGAATTAGCTCACGAATAAAAATATTATTGGCACATGTAACTATGGCAACACAACTAGAATCCTCACTACACCTATCTGATTTAATTTTACAAGCAAGCCCAGTGGTTCAGCTGGTCATGCTGATTTTAGTATTAGCATCGTTACTGAGCTGGTATCTAATTGCCAAGTTACATATGGGCTATAAAAAAGCCAAACAAGGGGATGATCATTTTCAGAAGATATTCTGGTCTGGTGCAGAGCTCAATACTTTATTTAACAATGCACAGCTCAACTCTAAACGTGAAGGTCTAGAAGATATTTTCTATCAAGGTTTAGGCGAGTTTTTAAAGCTTAAAAAACGTCAAGCAGAAGCTACACCATTGATTGAAGGTACAGAACGTATTTTACGTGTCGGCTTAAGTCGCGACCAAAGTCGTTTAGAAAATGGTTTAAGTGCCCTCGCCAGTATTGGTTCTGTTGCACCTTATATCGGGTTATTCGGTACGGTTTGGGGCATCATGAATGCCTTTATTGGTTTGGCTCAGGTCGATCAAGTCACGTTAGCCACAGTTGCACCGGGTATTGCCGAAGCACTCATTGCAACAGCCATTGGCCTATTTGCTGCAATTCCAGCTGTATTGGCATTTAACCATTACACATCTAAAGGTGAAGAGGTTTATTCTGACCGCGCCTTATTTGCAGAAGAAATGGTGGCGCTATTACAACGTCAGTCTGTGGGAACTACACAGGAAACTGAATAATGGCAATTCAACGTGCTGGACGCTTTGAGCGTATTAAAAAACCTTTAAAAAGTGATATGAATGTCGTGCCCTATATCGACGTAATGTTAGTTTTATTGGTTATTTTCATGGTGACTGCACCCATGATTACAAGTGGCATTAAAGTCGACTTACCACAGGCAAATGCAACTTCGATTGAGTCAAAAGATGCACCTGCTATGGTTTCACTCAATAAAGATGGACTTTATTATTTAGAATATAAAGAACATAAGGGTGAACAATTAGAACTTGCTCAGTTGACTGATATTTTGAAAGAAGCGCAAACTGATGCACAAGCTTCCAATAAAGAATTAAACGTGGTGATCCGTGGTGATAGTTCACGCCCTTATGGGGATGTCATTGCACTTATGTCAAGTTTACAAGATGCTGGTTTAACCCAAGTTGGTTTACTTACAAAATCTGATGAATAAGTTATGAAAGATTTTCAAAAGTCTCCATCTAAAGAAACAGCAATTGCACTTGGATTTACCCTTGGTATCCATGTAGTAGCAATCACGAGCTTACTTTTTCTCGGTTTAAGTAAACCGCCAGAAGCACCCAAACAAATCAAAACTGTATTAATTCGTCCTGAAGACTTAATCCCTCCTGAAGCTAAACCACTTGAACAAACAGATTCCACAGAAACTACCGATGCAAAAGTTGCTGAGGATATTCAACAAACTGCTGAACCACAGCAAAATGCTCCCAAAATCCCAACAGTTGCACCTACACCAGTTGAAGCACCAAAAATTGATATACAAAAAGCGGCAAAAGCAGCCGAACAGAAACTACTCGCAGAACAAGCCGCTTTACTTGCTGCTCAAGCAGTAAAAGACAAAATTGCAGATGCTGCTCGTGCAAAAGCACAAGCTGCCGAAAAAGCGAAAGCAGAAGCAACTGAACAAGCACGTCAAGCCAAAACATCAGCTGAAAAAGCTAAAGCGGAAGCTCTTGTGAAAGCAAAAGTAGCTGAAGCTGAAAAAGCCAATGCTGCAGCTAAAGCACAAGCTGATGCTGCGAATAAAGCTCAAGCTGATGCAGCAAATAAAGCCAAAGCTGATGCAGCAAATAAAGCAAAAGCTGATGCAGCGGAAAAAGCAAAAGCCGATGCAGCAAATAAAGCCAAAGCTGATGCAGCGAATAAAGCTCAAGCTGATGCAGCAAATAAAGCCAAAGCTGATGCAGCAAATAAAGCCAAAGCTGATGCAGCAAATAAAGCCAAAGCTGATGCAGCAAATAAAGCCAAAGCTGATGCAGCAAATAAAGCCAAAGCTGATGCAGCAAATAAAGCCAAAGCTGATGCAGCGGAAAAAGCAAAAGCCGATGCAGCAAATAAAGCCAAAGCTGATGCAGCAAATAAAGCCAAAGCTGATGCAGCAAATAAAGCCAAGACCGATGCAGCGAATAAAGCCAAAGCTGATGCAGCAGAAAAAGCAGAAGCTAAAGAGCGCGCCGAAGCAGAGGCTCAAGCATCTTCAGCGAGAAAAGCTGCCGAAGAAGCTGCTAATAAACGAGCTGAGTTAAAGCAAATTGCTTCAACTGCAAAACGTGATTTTGAAAATAAAGTTAAGAATGCTTGGCGTATGCCATCTGGATCTTCAGGTCAAAAAGCAACTGCTCGTGTCTCACTTACTGACAGCGGTGCGGTTGCGTCAGTGATTGTGAATGCCTCTGACCCTGATGTCAAAGCCAGCATAGAACAAGCGGTTCGCTCAGCTGCACCCTACCCAATGCCATCTGATCCAGATGCCAGACGTGAGGCTCGCAGCTTTACTGCATCATTCACAGTAAAATAATGAATAGAGCTTAAATCTATACACTCTGCTCTGGCAGGGTGTCTTTTTTCTCACAAAATATTTTTTGTTAAGTGCAACATTAAATTCGTTCTCAACATAAATACTAAATGTATGCAGCACTCTTCCTCGTAAAGCATTTCTGCATCTAAATTTATAGAAAAAATATTTAAAATTCATTTTGGCTTCATACTTACATGCTTTATATAGATTAAAATCATGTGATTATGCTAAAAAGTTACACATAGTTAAAAACCATTAATTGAGTACATGACGACCCATGAAAATGATGCCTAAATATCTATTCGGATTGGCAATTATGGCAGCATTTAGTCCTGCTCTAATTACAAGCTCTTATGCCCAACTCCATTTAGAAATTGCCAAAGCACCCGAAAGTGCACCTAAAATTGCAATTATTCCCTTTAGTAATGATTCAGCAATCTATCCAATCATAGAGCAAGATTTAAACCGCTCTGGACGTTTTAGTAGTGCTTCAAAAAACTTACCCGCTACAGCAAGTTTAAACAATGTTAATGCCGAAGCATGGAAAGCCGCAGGCGTACCTTATGTCGTTTTAGGGGATGTAAAACAAAATGCCGATGGTAGTTTGGCGGTTCAATATCAACTCTATGATATTGAAAAACAAAAATTCTTATTGAATGAATTATTGACTGTACCTGCCTCTCGTATTCGTTCAGCAGCACATATGATCAGTGATGAAATATACCAAGCAT
The DNA here is from genome assembly GCF_002135345.1 of Acinetobacter sp. ANC 4648. GTDB lineage: Bacteria > Pseudomonadota > Gammaproteobacteria > Pseudomonadales > Moraxellaceae > Acinetobacter. Next base: position 102,006 of record NZ_NEGI01000002.1, read on the forward strand.
TAACCGGAATTCAGGGTGATTTTACAGGGCGTATTGCTTATGTATTACGTAATCCAGCGACACCTGAACAACGTTATACGCTGCAAATTGCCGATACGGATGGTGAACAGCCTAAAACAGTTTTAAGTTCACGCGATCCAATTCTATCGCCTGCGTGGACACCTGATGCCAAGAAAATTGCATACGTTTCATTTGAAACTAAACGCCCTGCAATTTATATACAAGATTTATCAACTGGTCAGCGTGAAAAACTAGCTGGCTTCCGTGGTTTAAATGGTGCACCTAGCTTTTCTCCAGACGGGAAAAGTATGTTATTTACTGCGTCAATGCATGACAATCCAGAAATTTACCAAATGAATTTGGAAACACGCCAAGTAAAGCGCATGACCAATGACAGTGCCATTGACACCGAAGCACGTTATGCACCCGATGGAAAATCTTTTATTTTTACTTCTGATCGCGGTGGTTCAGCACAAATTTATCGTTATACCTTTGAAGATGGCTCGACTAAACGCTTAACCTTCCGTGGTGCTTTTAATGCTCGAGGAAGCTTAAGTGCAGATGGTAAATATATCGCACTCGTCCACCGTCCATCTGGTAGTAACTATAAAGTCGCTATTCAAGAAATTTCTACAGGCATTACCAATATTTTAACACCGACTAGTCTGGATGAATCACCAAGCTTCTCTCCAAATGGACAAATGGTGGTTTATGCCACACGTGAAGGTAATCGTGGTTTGCTCGCAATCATGTCTACCGATGGTCGCTTCCGCATGAATCTACCGAGCGAACAAGGTGAGGTTCGTGAACCTGCTTGGGCACCCAAATAAATACAGGAATTATAAAATTCCTGTTCGATTTAAAAAATACGTTATGGAGATAAACAATGAAATCTATTAAATATCTAGCCCTACCTGTACTTGCCGCAAGTTTAATTATGACTGGTTGTGCTAGCCGTAAACCTGCTGCAGAAATTACTACAGGAACCACACCAAATGGCTCAACTACCGTAAATACAGAGGGCTTAAGTGAAGATGCGGCATTAAATGCACAAAATCTTGCTGGTGCATCTGCCAAAGGTGTTACTGCAGAGAATAAAGCATTCTTAGCCAAACGCGTTGTACATTTTGACTATGATAGCAGTGAACTTTCAAATGAAGATTACCAAACACTGCAAGCACACGCGCAGTTCCTTAAAGCAAATGCTAACTCTAAAATAGCTTTAATGGGGCATACCGATGAACGCGGTACCCGTGAATACAACATGGCTTTGGGTGAACGTCGTGCCAAATCTGTTCAAAGCTATTTAGTGACCAATGGCGTGGCTTCAAACCAACTTGAAGCAGTCAGCTATGGTAAAGAAATGCCAATTAATCCAGGACACAATGAAGCGGCTTGGAAAGAAAATCGTCGTGTTGAATTAAACTACGAAGCGGTTCCGCCTTTATTAAAATAAAACCCTGAATCGTAGCAATAAAAAAGCGCTCATTTTTAATGGGCGCTTTTTTATAAATTAATTTTTAGATGATTCTGGCATGGGACTTTGCATAGATTCAATCAGATCATGCTTATTGAATTCTTTGTATTCAGGTTTTGCTTGATATTCTTTCCATGCATCTTTTACATTTTCAACACTAATTTCTTTTAAGTCAATGCCTTCACTTGGTGAGGGTGTCGCCTCAAATTTTTTCGTTGTCATCTTAGTGCTCCTTGTACTTGATGCTTCTATCTTCAACATAGCACTTTCTAAAATACTTGCAAGAGTAAAATCGCGACAAATAACACAGGATAATTTTTATTTTGAGTCGAACTCATCTAAAATAGCCGCATTCTTTAATTTGCTAGAATTTTATTGCTTTTGGAGCACCCCTGATATGTCATATCGCACATTATCCCAGTATTTAGAAGAACAACAAGGGAACCTGACACCTGCACTTGCAGATGTAATTGAAACCATTGCCAATACATGTAAGACCATTGATCTTGCTTTACAAAAAGGTGCATTAGCAGGTGTTTTAGGCAGTGCAGAGCTTGAAAATGTGCAAGGTGAAACCCAAAAGAAACTCGATGTGATTTCCAATGACTATTTAATTGATGCACTTAAAGCGCATAAAAATGTAGGTGGTCTAGCATCTGAAGAACTCGATGACTTCACCCCTGCACAAGAAAATGGCGAATACCTAGTCTTATTTGATCCACTGGATGGTTCAAGTAACATCGACATCAATATGTGTGTTGGTACTATTTTCTCGATTCTTCCTGCAAAAAATGCAGTGACTCAAGCTGAAGACTTTTTCCAAGCGGGCACACAGCAAGCAGCCGCAGGTTATGTTCTTTACGGTCCATCGACCATGATGGCACTGACTGTGGGTGCAGGTACTGACTTCTTTACTTTCGATCCAGAAACTCAGCAATTTTTGCTCACGTCTGAAAACATCCAAGTGGCAGCTGATACACAAGAATATGCCATTAATGCATCAAATCAACGTCACTGGGAAGCGCCAGTAAAACGTTATATTGAAGAATTACAATCAGGTAAAACATCAGTCCGTGAAAAAGACTTTAATATGCGCTGGGTTGCATGTATGGTGGGTGATATTCACCGTATTCTTTGCCGTAGTGGTATTTTCTTATATCCATACGATACTAAAGATCCGAAAAAAGCAGGTCGTCTACGTTTAATGTACGAAGCTAATCCAATGAGTATGCTCATGGAACAGGCTGGCGGCGCCTCTACAACGGGTCGAGTCCGTATCATGGAGATCCAACCTACAGAGCTACACCAACGTGTTCCTGTTATTATTGGCTCTAAAAACGAAGTCGAACTAGCAACTGATTATCACCATTAATTTATAGAATGGGAGTAAGTATTTAAGCTTACTTCCATGGATTATTCTCCCATGCCAGCTTTTTTTCTTGAATCTAAAGATAACCCTAAGATTAAACACTTACGTGGTTTGATTGAACAAAGTTCATTTCGCAAAAAACAACGCCAAACAGTACTTGAAGGTACTCACCTCAGTCTAGCTTGGTTAGCAAAAAATCGTAAAATTAATTCAATTTTCACCACTGAAGTGGCAATGAGTCATCCTGACTTAGAGAAAATTGCTGAATTATATGAAGGCAATATTTTTGTACTCAGTGAATCTTTATATAATGATTTAAGTACCTTAGGCACCTCTTTAGCATGTCTAGCTATTGTTGACTTACCAAGCTCAAGTGAAGCGTTAAACTTTAAAGAAGACACACTGATCCTAGATAACATTCAAGATCCAGGCAATGTCGGTACTTTATTGCGTTCTGCGGCTGCGGCTGGCATTGAACAAGTGGTTTGCACTAAAGGTTCGGCTTCTATTTGGTCTCCACGTGTATTACGTGCAGGCATGGGCGCACATTTTTCTTTACAAACGTATGAAAATATTGCTCTTGAAGATCTTTTAGATAAATTCACTATCCCTGTTTATGTGACTAGCTCTCATCATCAATCAGAAAGCCTTTACTCAAAAAGCTTACGCAAACAGTGCGTTTGGATTCTTGGTAATGAAGGTCAAGGGGTTTCTGAGTTCGCACTTAAGCACGCAGAAGCTGTTTCTATTCCACAGCCAGGTGGTCAAGAGTCATTAAACGTAGCCGTTGCTGGTTCAATTTGTTTCTTTGAAATGGTGCGCCAAAGACTTTAAACCTTAATTTATTGTAATAAGCATCCCTGTACTTAAGTAAATCATTTACACTGATAAAATAGTTGCTTAAGTTGTCAACCGATCATTTATTTTTTACGTTATATACATAATGATTTAAAATAAATGGTGGGTACCCAATGACGGGATTTTCCATCTCTATGGATTTAGCACCAAAGCAGTCACAGTCGGAAAAAGTCAGTACCCAAGCGAGTACCGTTGAACAACGCCTGAAATATTTCATGCAAGATGTGACTGGACGTGCCTTAGTCATGATGGAAAGTGCGACTCAAGGTCACAATGGTATTGCCATGGACTTAGTACAGGAAGCTTTTATTTCCTTACACAAATCTTATTCAGCAAAAAATACCGAAGAATGGTATCCCCTGTTCTACACTATTTTAAATAATAAATTACAAGATTGGCGTCGTAAAGAAGCGCGTAGGGCATCGCCTTTTTCACTATTTAGGAAAATTGATTTAAATAATGATGATGAAGAAGCATTTGATATCATTGATGAATCCACCCCAAACCCTTTAAATTTATTAGCTCAGGAAGTTGCCATTGAAGAAATTCAAGCAGCAATAAATAAACTTCCCGTGCGTCAACAACAAGCTTTTATGCTTCGTGCTTGGGAAGGATTTGACACTCAAACAACAGCACAAATTATGAACTGTAGTGAAGGTAGTGTAAAAACACATTATCATCGTGCAATACAAGGTTTAAGAACTCATTTATCTCATTTAAATCCTGTTATGGGAGAATCATCTGATGAATCATGAAGATTTCACACACCAAGTGACCTCTAAGCTTGATGGTCTTGCAAAGAATCACCGAAACAAAGCTGTAGTGATGAGCAATGTCTTGGATCATATTCATGAAAAGCCAACCAATCGGTTCAGCTCATGGAAAATGACCGGTTTTGCACTTGCTGCAGCCATTACAGGCTTTGTTGTATTACCAAACGTTATGCAACTGAATGAAAAACCACATTCACAACAAGTCATTATGAGTCCAAAACTTTCACCACAAATGATGGAAGATCTTGAAATGATATCTGTATTTGGCGAGGACACAACAATCCATGGCAGCTAAAAAATTAGCTTTAGCTTTTTGTGCAATTGGTTTTTTACAGACTAGTTTCGCAGGTTTTGAACGTTTTTGGATTTTTTCTAAAGATGCGAACAGTCAAGTCAATGAAACATGGGATGCTCTGTCGAATGCAGAACAACGTGCGCTGATTAAGCGCTACCAAAATTTAAAAGAAATCCCAGAAGAACAAAGTGTTGCACTACAGCAGCGGATGGACTGGTTTACTCAACTGCCTGAACAGGAAAAAGAAAAAATGCGTGAAGCTTGGCAACAAATGAGCTCACTAGAACGCAATGAATTACGCAAAAAAATGCAGAAAGCCACAACTACGGAACAGCGCGCCGATATTCGAGAACAATATATTCAAAAATATGTACAAGGCCCAATTACATCTCATTAAACATATAAAAATCGCTAAAGCTTATTAAAGTATTTTAAAATACTATTCTTCTAAATCAAAAAATAGCCATATAGTTTAGTTTTTATATAGATTATGGCTACTGAACTTACTATTCAATCACACATACCTCCAATTGAATTTTTAATAAATACACGATTATATCCATGTAATATTCTAGTCTAGTAAAAGCAATATTTTCGACTCTAGATTTAAAAAATGAGAAAGCCCAGTAAAACTGGGCTTATGTATCTATATGAGTATTATAGATAATCACCTTCGCGCTCAGGCTGATAGAGCACTTTTTCAATTTTTACTTTCATGATATGCCCATCAGGTTGTGGCCATTCAATTTCCTGCCCCTCTGCCAAACCTAAAATAGCAGCACCAATTGGCGCAACGACATTGACCTGCCCCTTATCCCCTTTAAAATCATGTGGGTAAACCAATGTAATTTCTGTTGGTTCTTTTGCTGGAGCAATTGTAATCAATACTTTTGCATTCATGCTGACAACATTTTCAGGAATATCTTTAGGCTCAACAACTGTAGCTCGTGCAAGCTCATCTTCTAAATGCTCCATGGTCGGAGTCAATTTAGTTTGATGTTCCAGCATTGTTTCTAAACGATGTAAATCCTGTGAAGAAATAATAATATTCGGTTTAGCCATCGATATGACTCCTTAAACTAAATGCATCTTAATATGTGCAACGGCATGTTGTTGTTATTTCTCATCTCTAATTCTTTATAACAGAAATAGGCTTATGTGTATCTTACTTTGTATTCCCAATATTATAAAAAAAGCCCCCATGAGGGGCCTCTTTAAAGTCAGAACTTAGTGTGCGTAAACAGGGAATTTAGCACAAACAGCCGACACTTTTTCTTTCACAGTATTAATGACAGCTTCATCACCTTTACTATCTAAAATATCAGCGATCCAACCAGCAAGCTCACGAACTTCAGCTTCACCGAAGCCACGCGTTGTTACCGCAGGCGTACCAATACGAATACCTGAAGTGACAAATGGAGAACGTGGATCATTTGGTACAGCATTTTTGTTCACAGTAATGTGAGCAGCACCCAACCATGCATCCGCTTCTTTACCTGTTACATCTTGTTTAATTAAAGACAATAAGAACAGGTGATTTTCAGTACCACCAGAAACGATATCATAACCGCGGTTTATTAATACTTCAGCCATGGCCTGAGCATTTACAATCACTTGTTTTTGATATTCTTTGTATTCTGGAGTCATTGCTTCTTTAAAGCAGATTGCTTTAGCAGCAATCGCATGCACCAATGGACCACCTTGGTTACCAGGGAATACCGCAGATTGAAGTTTTTTCTCAATCTCTTCATTCGCTTTCGCAAGGATTAAACCAGAACGCGGACCACGCAGCGTTTTATGAGTCGTTGTTGTTGTTACGTCAGCAATTTGTACTGGGCTTGGGTAAACACCCGCAGCAACTAAACCAGCAACATGCGCCATATCTACAAAAAGATATGCGCCAACTTTATCCGCGATATCACGGAAACGCTGCCAATCTACAATTTGGCTATACGCAGAGAAACCAGCAACAATCATACGTGGCTTATGCTCAAGGGCTAAACGCTCAACTTCTGCATAATCGATTTCGCCAGTTTCAATATTTAAACCATATTGAATCGCATTATATGTTTTACCAGAGAAGCTAACTTTCGCACCGTGAGTCAAGTGACCACCATGAGCCAAGCTCATACCTAAAACGGTATCACCAGGATTAAGAAGCGCTAAGTAAACAGCTGAATTCGCTTGTGAACCTGCATGTGGTTGAACGTTTGCATAATCTGCACCAAACAACGCTTTAGCACGGTCAATCGCTAATTGTTCAATGACATCTACATATTCACAACCGCCATAATAGCGTTTGCCTGGGTAGCCTTCCGCATATTTGTTTGTAAGTTTTGATCCTTGAGCTTCCATTACTGCCGGTGAGCAATAGTTTTCAGAAGCAATCAGTTCGATGTGCGCTTCTTGGCGAGCATCTTCCTTTGTGATTGCTTGAGCGATTTCTGGATCAAATTCTGCAACTGAGATATTGGCAAACATTAGCGAGGTCCTATATATGTAGGGCTTTTAAGCCGTGCTAAGATTGCGCACATTGTAACATGAACTTTCTGATTAAACAGAATGAAGTTTATTCAGTTTCATATAAAAATAGCTCAAGCTTTAAAAACCTGAGCTATTTAATGCAAACTCACTTATCGCGCTGAAAGCATCCCTTTTGCATCAGCCACAATATTGTCAATATTCAGTGCATATGCGGTGCTGTGATCCCAGCTTGGATTGGTAATATAATTCACTTGCGTCCCAAAAGCTTGAGCGGTTGCATTCAAAGCATTGGTTGCAATGATCGGAACTGTTGTATCTGCGCCCCCCTGATAAATAGTAATCGGCGTCTTGATTTGCACTTTCAGAGGCTGCGAATCTATATCAAGGAAAGTTTTGACTAGAGGCAAGCTCATAAATCCATCCGTAGTACGTGGATAACCATTTAATGTGCCATTCATTGCAGCATACTGCCCCATCGCCACACCAAATTGTTTGCCAAGCGTATCAAAACAAACTGATTCTGCATGTTGAGCAATCTGATCGGTTGGAGATTTAAAAATTTGACTATATGTAAGATTCGGATTGGTGTTTTTCAAGCCTGCAGTGATCAGTGCAGTAAAAGTATCTAATGATGCATAGACAGGAATTTGTGCCGCTGGCGGCGCACTCGCCACTGATAGTTCACCTGCACTTAAAATCAATCCCAGATGTGAAGCTGGTGCTACAGCTACAGTTCCTTTGTAATCTAAATTAGCCCGTGCTGCATATTGCGCTGCACCCAAAGCGGCTTGCCCACCTTGAGAATGACCAACAGTCACCCATTTTGATGAGGCTTTATTCCCTAGCCAATTACGTGTCGCAACAACTGCATCAGTAATAGAGTATCCTTCACTTTTTAAATTTAGGAATGGATGTAATTCCTTATCTCCAGGCTCACCCAAACCTTCATAATCAGGTGCAACAACAACATAGCCCAGTGCCAAAAATTTAGCAATCATACTTTGAACGGCAGGATTGATAACATTACGACTTGGTGCACATACATCTGCTACCCCCGTAGTCCCATGTGCCCACGCAACAATCGGCCAACCTCCTGCTGGAGCAGCTGTTTTAGGGGTAAAGACCAAAGATGTTGCCAGTACTTCAGTACCGCTTATACCTTTCATTTTATAGGTCATAACAACACTATCAGCAGCAACAGCAGACATATCAGTCAAAGAATATGCTGCAGGCGTACCAACCACTGGATTTTGAATATGATTCACATCTATATTGGCGGATGGAGGTCGCTCTGTATCATTATTGCTGTCATTACATGCCGTTAAAATTAAACCTGAACTAAGCATAAGAACCGTGAGTACATTTTTTTTCATATGATTTTTCCTTAAACCGAACTTTTACTATTGTTGTTTATAAAGTATCGGAACGAGTTATTTTCGTTCATGGTCAATATTTACGCAAAAAATTAAACTATAGCAAGTGAATTATTGAATATTTTTAGCCAAGTGATCCGACACTCAGACTTTATTTATAAATGATATTCAATTTAAAACTCCACTTCTTTTTCTTCATTAAGTTTATCTCAAAAGAGCAAATTCATCTTAGAGTATAAATAAGATGATTATTTATCCATCTACTCCAACAAAAATAGAAAAAATGCATAATTTTTTGATTTTAATTTGAAACATTTATATGTCAGAGGTACATTGGCAACACTTTACTCTTGCTTTGGAGCAGGTCATGCAAGCCATCATCCTCGATACTGAAACACATACGCTAAATGGATTGCCCATCGAGATTGCATATGCACCTATTCAAATCGAAGCAGGTAAACTCAGTCTAGATCGCAGTCAAATGTTTGATCAACTCTATAGTATTGGTGATGAAAAAATTTCGTACGCCTCTATGGCGGTGCATCATATTTTAGAAGCAGAAATTGCAAATCAGCCTAATTTTAGCAGCTTCACTTTACCCAATGAAACAATCTATATTATTGGACATAACATTGATTATGATATTCGGGCTATTCAACAGTGCGGCGTAGATACATCTCATATTAAAGCTATTTGCACACTAGCTTTGGCGCGTTTAGTTTGGCCAGATGCTGAAGCACATAATATTTCTGCACTTATTTATATGATTAGTAAAGGCAGTGAAAAAGCCCGTGAAATGCTCAAAGGTGCACATCGTGCCGATGCAGACATTATTTTGACTGCAAATATTTTAATGCACATTATTCATAAACTGAATATTCAAACTATTGAAGAATTATTTGAAGCTTCTGAAGATGCTCGTATTCCACGTACCATTAATTTTGGTAAGCACCGTGGTACAGCAATTGCTGATCTTCCTTCTGACTATATAAATTGGCTATTTCGACAAGAAGAACTTGACCCATATTTGCGTAAAGCACTAGAAAATACAAAGTAATTAGAATCTTAAGCTTATGAATTGTAATATTAACTACATAAAAGTGTAATTTTTACACATTACTATGCATGATTAATTTATTGTGGGGTTGAAATTAATCATGCAAAAATATTACAAAACACAACTTGGCCTAGATGCCTTAAAAAATAGAACTTTAGCTCTTAATGCACGGCAACGACGTCTTTTACTATTGATTGGCACTGAAGACTTTCAGCGTATGAATGAGTTAATCAAACGCTCACTTGCCCCAATTGAAATGCTGACACAACTTAAAGACATGGGATTAATTGATGACGACCTAACCAATGACATTTATTCGTTTAAAAATGAAAAACTTATTTCAGAAATAAATCTATACAGTGAAACAAAACAAAAAACTGTAGAAGCAACGTTCATAAATACCCAATCGCCGTCAAGCATGGGGATTTCTCAAATTATACACGCTCCCTGCATTCCAGAATCTACTGAAAATTTAGTGCCACTTACATTTAATGAAATGAAGCAGCTTATGCAAACCCTACTACATCAGCATTGCGGATTGATGGCAAAACAATTAATTAATCGAATCAACTCGACTCAAACTTTAACTGAGCTCAAACCATGTCAAATGCAATGGCTTACTGCATTGCAAGAAACTCGAATCTCCCCGATTGAACTCAATAAGAGTATGCAACGCATTAATCATTCGATACAGCATTTAAACCTTTCTTAGCTATTTCAAAGATTGTAATTGCCTAACCCAAAGTAATAAATTTTAATGAACAATACAATTTTAAAGTTTATTAAAATAAATATATTAAAAATCATTATTATCAATAAAAATTCAACTTACCAAGACTTCAGATGTGCCATCTTCAACAGTTTTTAGAAAATTTTGATCAGCAAACACATCAAATAAATATTGAAAAAGCCCACATGTCTGTGAGCTTTTTGGGTTGGATGGCTAGTGCTTATTTTTTATTTGAAGATCATCTTACAAATTCAACAAGCCGTCATTGATCCGTCCAACTAAAGAGTAGAATCTTCTCGATCTACTATGAGTTAAATATAATCCAATCCAGCAGTAGCATCAAGATGTCATTACAATTGTGAACAGATATCCAAAGTAATTATTCTTGATCTATTGTTTCAGGTGCGAAATAATAATTGGCTGAAAAAGATAACTCACTCAATCAGAATATAATAAAAACATAAGCCATTTATTTTAAATAATAAAATATTACTCAATTAAAATTTAGAAACATGAATTCTGAATTAAAATAATTATTTTTAATCAATGGTACGGCCAGCGGGACTCGAACCCACGCCACAGGCTTCGGAAACCTGTACTCTATCCAGTTGAGCTATGGCCGCTTCTAGTAAGTGCGCACATCATAACAAAAAAAATCAGAAGGTAAAGCAAATATCAATTATTTAGCAACACTCTTGTTCAAGCTTTATACAGCGTTCTTTATTTGAAACAGATAATTCCGTGAAGCACGCTTGGTTTATTGCGTAAGATCACTCACAATATACTCACTATTAACCAAGTGAGTACTTCATGACTGATGCATTGACGTTAAGAGATTTGTCTAAGACATATCGGAATGGCTTTCAAGCGCTCAAAAGCATTGATTTAACTGTTCCCGAAGGTGAGTTCTATGCTCTTCTCGGTCCAAATGGCGCTGGCAAATCCACAACGATTAGTATCATCAGCTCTTTGACACGTAAAACTTCGGGGACAGTAGAAATTTTTGGGCACAACTTAGACACTCACCCATCACGTGCCAAGCAATGTTTAGGTGTTGTTCCACAGGAATTTAACTTTGGCCAATTTGAAAAAATCTTTGATATTTTGGTAACTCAAGCGGGTTATTACGGTATTCCTAAAAAAATTGCCGAACAACGGGCCGAACTTTATTTAGAAAAATTAGGCTTGTGGGAAAAACGTTATGTTCAAGCACGCATGCTCTCAGGTGGGATGAAACGTCGCTTAATGATTGCCCGCGCCATGATGCATGAACCTAAATTACTCATTCTAGATGAACCTACAGCGGGCGTAGATATTGAACTACGTCGCTCAATGTGGGATTTCCTTACAGAAATGAATGAGCAAGGTACCTCTATTATTCTTACCACACATTATTTAGAAGAAGCAGAAATGCTGTGTCGTCGTATTGCGATTATTGATCGTGGTGTGATTAAAGAAGACACCACGATGAAGGCCTTCCTAAATCAGCTGAATGAAGAATCTTTTATTTTTGATTTAAAAAATCCAATTGAACCCTTTTACCTTGACATTATTGGGGTCAAATTCAATTTAATTGATCCAGTCACTTTAGAAGTTACCATGGATAAAGGTCATACTTTAAATGACCTATTCCAACTTTTAGAAGCTCAAGGGATTGGTGTAACCAGCATGCGAAATAAATCCAGTCGTTTAGAAGAACTATTTGTAAAAATGGTTGAAAAGAACCTTGATGGAGCAGCGCAATGAACTTTATCCAACTCAGAATTGCGTTATTCACCTTAGTCCAAAAAGAAATTCGCCGCTTTATGCGCATTTGGCCACAAACCTTACTACCGCCTGCGATTACCATGAGTTTGTACTTTGTAATCTTCGGTAATTTAGTTGGATCACGCATTGGACAAATGGGTGGCTTTAGCTATATGCAGTTCATTGTCCCAGGTTTAATTATGATGGCCGTGATCACCAATAGTTATGCCAATGTATCGTCAAGTTTCTTTAGTGCCAAATTTCAAAAAAGTATTGAAGAACTGATCATGAGTCCAGTCCCGTTACACTTAGTCCTTTGGGGTTATGTAATTGGTGGCGTCTGTCGTGGTGTATTGGTGGGTGCCATTGTCACTGCAATGAGCCTATTCTTTACAGACTTAAGTATTCATAATATTTTTGTGACCATTTACACGGTCATTGTGACCTCTTTATTATTCTCATTAGGCGGCTTAATCAATGCAGTTTATGCCAAATCTTTTGATGATATTTCAATTATCCCGACATTTGTATTAACACCACTAACGTATTTAGGTGGTGTATTTTATGCAATTAGTTCATTAAGCCCTTTTTGGCAAAATCTCTCTTTAATAAATCCGATTGTATATATGGTAAATGCCTTTCGTTTCGGCATTTTAGGGCACAGTGATGTGAATGTTTCATTCTCGCTAAGCATTATTACCCTATGTTGTGTGGCACTGTATGGCATTGCCTACTATTTACTTTCTCGTGGTGAAGGAATGCGTGAATAATGACTGTAGAACTCTCTTTATTGGGTAAAGAAACCGATTACCCAAGTACATATCAACCCGAAATTTTATTTCCCATTGCACGGCTACCAGCACGTGAAAATTACGCACAGATTGAAGGTATCTATAAAGGCAAAGATTGGTGGCATGTCTTTGAAATCTCTTGGCTTAATACCAAGGGTATTCCTCAAGTTGCAATTGGTCGTATTACACTACCAGCAGCATCACCAAACCTAATTGAATCAAAATCATTAAAGCTCTACTTTAATAGTATGAACTTCACACAGTTTGATTCTAAAGCGGATTTTATTCGTACAGTTGAAAAAGATTTATCCAAAACTGCTGAATCTGAAGTTAAATTGGACTTATTTCAGGTGGATGATTTAGCCATTAGTCAACCGCAGGGTATATGTTTAGATAATCAAGAACCTGACTGTCTAGTCAATCATCCTGATGCCAGCTTATTAAGCCTTGATCAAAATGCCCAAGAGCTAGAAGTTCAAATGTATTCCCACCTCTTACGCAGTAATTGCCCTGTTACAGGACAACCAGATTGGGGTACAGTTTTTATTCGCTACCAAGGTAAAAAACCTTGTTATCGCAGTGTTTTAGCTTATATTATCTCGTATCGTCAGCATAATGGTTTTCACGAACAATGTGTGGAACAAATTTTTGCTGATATTTGGCAAAATTTAAAGCCAACAAAGCTGATGGTATATGCAACTTATACACGTCGTGGCGGATTAGATATTAATCCATGTCGTGTATCAGATGAATCATGGATGCCAAGCCCAATTCGATTGGCACGACAATAAGATAAAACATTGAGGTTTTAACAATGCCCTTTTTTGGTTTTGTACCGTCTGAAGAACTGCTCAAGAATATTCAAACTGGTATTGAGAAAAAAAATTCTAATGAACCACTGTATCCACTACGTGACCAAACTGCCTTATTGATTAATGATGAAATCATTGATGCTTTATTGGTTGAACTTGTACGTCGCTTTCCTGCCAGTGACAAACGTGAAACTGCTGAAAAATTAGCAGGCTATATCAAGTCTACTGTGGCGATTTTACTGAAACAGTTACTCAGTAAAGCCGACAATGATGTGGTTCGTCAGTCCATTGAATTTTCTGAAAAAAGCTTATTCACAGACCCTGAAGCACAAAACCGAGTCGGTGTTAATCTTGATGCGAACTTAGTCACCAGTCTCAAAAGCAGTTTTGCAGAAATCCGTGATGGTAATGAAATAGATCGTGGCGTACTTTCTAAGCAATACAAACAGTTTGCAGATGTGACCATCGCTCATTTCATGAAAGATTTTAACAAAACTTTAGATTTGGGCATGATTAAACGTAAAGCATCTGATCTTGGTGCAGCAGCCGTCACGAAAGCAGTACATATTGCGATTGATAAACTTATTCCCAATTTAAATGGCGATGAAATTTTGGCAGTTGCTGAATATCACGATACTTTATTTATTGATCAATAAAATGTGATTTAAGATAAAACATTACGCATTAATGCCCTTTTTAAAGGGCATTTTTGTTGCCGCCTAAAATAGCTTTATCATTAAGTACCCTAAAAATACTCAAAAATATCAATACACCTTTTTAGATTTAATATAGAAGATAACTGTGTTCTTCATTCACGTAAATTTTTATTGCTACATATGGATACAGATTGCCTTCAACAGGGATTGTGATAGCATGCGCAAAGCCTTTTCCACAGTAATACAGCAGTCTAATGGCCCCGAGTTCACAGTATAAATTTCTTCGCCAATCTCCCCGAGATGGATTAAGTACCGCCATGCAACCCTCGCGTTGGCAAAGATTACATATTGACCCATGGCTGTGTTTATTTTTATTTTTAAACGCCATACTCGGTCTAACCGTCCTTTATAGTGCTTCAGCACAAGATATCGGACTGGTTTCCAAACAAGCCATGAGCTTTTGTATCGGCTTTATTGTGATGTTTGCTTTAGCACAAATCCCTCCCAAAGTTTATCAAGCCTTTGCACCGTATTTTTATAGCTTCGCTATTTTATGCTTATTGGCTGTGGTTGCCTTTGGTGAAATACGACTCGGCGCAAAACGCTGGATCGGTATTCCCGGTTTTGGAAGTGTGCAACCCAGTGAGTTTATGAAAATTGGCATGCCTTTAATGATTGCTTGGTTTTTATCGCGTAATCCACTTCCGCCTAGTTTTAAAAATGTGTGTATATCACTACTTTTAATTGGTGTTCCATTTTTGCTCATTGCTGAACAACCAGACTTAGGAACTTCCTTGCTTATTCTGGCCAGTGGGATTTTTGTTCTTTTTCTTAGTGGTCTATCTTGGAAAATGATTATGGCTGCTGTAGCAGCAGCGAGTGTGGTTATTCCTATTGCATGGGAATTTCTATTACATGACTATCAAAGACAACGTGTCCTCACCTTATTAAACCCTGAAGCAGATGCACTCGGGACAGGCTGGAATATTATCCAGTCTAAAACTGCGATTGGATCAGGTGGTTTCATTGGTCGAGGATATCTCGAAGGTACGCAGTCACATTTGCACTTTTTACCTGAAGGGCATACCGACTTTATTATTGCTGCATTTTCTGAAGAATTTGGTCTTATTGGGATTCTTATTCTAATGACTATCTATCTTGCCATTATTTTTAGAACCTTCCAGATCAGCTTACAATGCTTTCATACCTATGGACGACTTGTTGCAGGTGCCTTAGCTTTGTCATTTTTTGTTTACGTATTTGTAAATGCGGGCATGGTCAGTGGTATTTTACCTGTAGTCGGTGTGCCTCTACCTTTTATGAGTTATGGTGGTACTGCAATTATTACTTTAATGGCGACTTTTGGCATTGTTATGTCTATTCATACACATCGTTAATTTTATACACATAAATAATTAGGAAAATACAACACATGTCTAGCTTTGGGCTTTTTCAGAAAGTAAGAAATTTAGCTTTTTGTGCAGCTGCATTTTCAGTTTCTAGTTTTTGTCAGGCAAATGATTTTGCCAATGATCCTCAATACAACAACTTCAAAAGTAAGACCATGCAAACCTATGGTTTAAGTGGTGAACAAATTGATTGGGCAATGAATGGCTCAAAAAATATTCCAAGCATTATTAGTATTATGAATCGCCCAGGTGAAAGTAAGCCATGGTATGAATATAAGTCTAATTTTTTATCCGAAGGTACTATTCAGCGCGGTGTCCGATTTAAAAACCAGTATGCAGATACATTAAATCGAGCAGAACAACAATTTGGCGTTCCGCAAGCTATTATTCTAGGCATTTTAGGTGTTGAAACGGGGTTTGGAGCCAACAAAGGCAATTTCATCACCAGAGACGCGCTAGCAACCCTTGGTTTTGGATATGAGCGTCGGGCCCAATATTTTCAAGATGAGCTCGCAGCGCTCATTGCATGGTCATATAAAGATGGTGTAGCAGCCCATTCAGTTGTAGGTTCTTATGCAGGTGCGATTGGTTACCCACAATTCATGCCAAGTAATATTCCAAAATTCGGTGTTGACTACGATGGCAATGGTCATGTCGATCTAAGAAACTCTGCAGTCGATGCCATTGGTTCCATTGCAAATTATCTTGCACAACATGGTTGGCAACGTAATCAGCCAATTGCATTTCCCGCACGTTATATTGGAAACACGCCAGACTCAGTCATTGCCAAAGATTTATTGCAACCAACCCCTTATGGCATTCTGAAAAAACAAGGCATTTCTCCCATGAATCCTGCTGTCCAACTGGATGACTTAGATTTAGTGAATGTCATTCAATTACAAGAAAATTATGGCCCGATTTACTACATCACCTCTCCGAATTTCCAAGTGATTACCACCTATAATAAAAGTCGTATGTATGCTACTGCCTTATGGCTTTTAGGCACTGAAATTACGAGTCGCTAAGACTCGCATTTCAATACACAGAAACGAAGTCAAGAAATATTTTTGTCAATTTGATCACAAAGCACACTTTTTAAATAAAATGTTACAATGATGATTATTTATTGATCAATTTAAGTAAGTTTTTGTGCTTTTTGTATCTGTTTATCAAATATTAGTAGACAGCTTTATTGCTGCGTGAATATTATCCCCTACCGTTAAATGCAGTTGCAAAAGTGAATTTACAGACCTCGATGGTTAATTTTCAGCGACTTAGAAAGTTAAACACAGGTTCCAAGGAGTTAATCTATGCATGCTTCGCTTAAATATATGATTGCCCTGACCATGGGTTTAAGTGTGACTTCCATAAATGCTGAAATGGTTCAGTCGTCATATTTAAACAATGATTCAGATAATTCAAGTCTTGCTTCACGTGTGATTAGCAAAGACTCAAATAACTTTAATTCACACTTTTCAAATTTGAACAGTTTAGCAATCACTGAAAGTACGGGTGATAAAATTCGTCGCCAAACTATTGCAGCTAAAATTGCAATTCCAGATGATGAACCTTCAGTTATTGATAAATTGAATACCGTTGCTTCAAACACCGTTCGTAAATTTAGTCAAACAGGTGTTGCTTCATGGTATGGCCGTCAGTTCCACGGTCGCAAAACTGCAAGTGGTGATACATTCGATATGAATGAGTTAACCGCAGCGCACCGCAGCCTACCTTTGAACTGCTACATCCGTGTAACCAACAAAGATAATGGTAAGAGTGTTGTCGTTAAAGTAAATGATCGCGGTCCTTTCCATGGTAACCGAGTACTTGACCTCTCTTATGGTGCTGCAAAACAATTAGGTATGACGAGTACTGGTACTGGTCGTGTCAATATTGAACGAGTTGATGGACCAAACTCTTAATTTATCGATCTGCATCTGTATTTAACATTAAAGCCACTTAATCAGTGGCTTTTTTATTTTTAGCTGAAAGTCCTCCTACAATAAAACTAGCGGATCAAATATCAGATCATCACACCATTAAGCTTAGCTCATGCTTTACCATTACTATTGGTTTTATTCTGAAGGCTATTGGTATTCTTAGTACAACCATCATGAGCGCAATCAGCCAGGTAATTTCAGCATACCATTCTTGACTCTGCACTTGATGGAGCTATAGTCATTGCTTTAACCCCATTAACATTTTCAGCTGTAAGCAAATTAGTTCAAAGTCACCAAATAAAATTATTGCTTGAGTTAATATTTTCATCTGAGTGGTATGACTGTCTATTTTACGCTTTCGCAATCGTTTTAGTACTTAATTAAAATATTTGCTTTCTTCGAAAAATCATTAGATTGACTACGTTTCCTTACTTAATTTTTCTATACAAAAAACTACTGTTCTGCTAGTTTCAAACAAATTGCTGTATTACTTATTTCATTTTTGGTTTTTAATTGTTGGAGTAATTATGTCATTCCGTTATCATTTTAAAGTTTCTAAAATAGCTTTGCCGATATTGATGTCACAGTTACTTTTCGGATGTGCCAGCAATCCCATACAATCTAAAAATATATCCGATCAAGATTCACAATTATTTTTTGGTGGTCCGATTTTGACCATGCAAGGTACATCTCCCAACTATGTCGAAGCTGTAATTGTTGAAAATGGGCGAATTAAATTTGCAGGAAATTTAGATCAAGCGAAAAAATTAAAAAGTAAAAATACAACCTTGCTCAACCTTCACAATCACACCCTTCTTCCTGGATTTATCGATGCACACAGCCATGTCAATAGCGTGGGTTTACAACAAACTGTAGCTAATCTATACCCCGCTCCCGATGGTACTGTTACTGATATTGCCTCACTTATTCAAGCTATGAAAGATTGGCAAGAAAAAAATACTAGCTTTATTAAAGCAACTTCGGGCTGGATTATTGGAAATGGTTATGACGATGCCCAATTAAATGAAAAGCGCCACCCGACTGCAGATGACTTAGATAAAGTCTCAAAAACCAATCCAGTTATTATCTTGCACCAATCTGGACATTTGGCGACCGTCAATCACAAAGCTTTAGAATTGCTCAAAATAGATAAAAATACACCTAACCCTTCTGGAGGTGTCATTCGTAGAGTCGCTGCTTCACAAGAACCCAATGGTGTATTAGAAGAAGCTGCTGTCTTTTCTGCAATGGCAACAGCCTTTAAACAAGTTCCACCAGATATAATGCAAAACATGGCAAAAACAGCCTTAAATGCATATATGCGAAATGGTTATACTACAGTCCAAGAAGGCCGTGCTGATTCAGGAACAACTGAATTATGGCGTCATTTAGCCAATACAGGTCAGCTTAAAATTGATTTGGTATCTTATCCCGATGCGATGAATGAAAAAGACTATATGCTCAAAAATGGCACCAGTCTAACTTATCAAAATCATTTCCGAATTGGTGGAGTAAAAATTAGCTTAGACGGTTCACCGCAAGGAAAAACTGCTTGGCTCACTAAACCTTATCTCATTCCACCTGAAGGTGAAGACAAAAGCTACCGTGGCTATCCTGCTTACTCTAAACAAACTGTGCAAGATGCTATTGATTTAGCGTTTACGCATCATTGGCAAATTCTAGCCCATGCAAATGGTGATGCCGCTATTGATCAATATATTCAGACCATTACAGCTGCTACCCAAAAATATGGCAAGGAAGATCGTCGAAATGTCATAATTCATGCCCAAACCATACGTGAAGATCAATTAGATAGTGCCCAAAAATTAGGTTTAATCCCATCGTTCTTCTCATTGCATACTTATTATTGGGGGGATTGGCATAGATTTGAAACTTTAGGCCCTGAACGGGCAAGTCGAATCTCCCCTACGGGTTCTGCATTACGTAGAGGCATGATATTTACAGAACATCATGATGCACCAGTCATTCCCCCACATAGCATGATGACCATTGATGCAACCGTAAATCGAGTCACACGTTCTGGTTATGTATTGGGTGAAGACCAAAAAGTTAGCCCCTATATTGCCTTAAAATCTGTAACTGACTGGGCTGCTTTTCAATATTTTGAAGAAAAAGACAAAGGAACCATTGAAGTGGGTAAGCTCGCTGACTTTGTAATCTTGGATAAAAACCCGATTACAATCCCAAATCAAAACTTAAAAGATATTAAAATTTTAGCAACCTACAAAGAAGGTAACCCTGTTTATGAATTAGAATCCAAATAATCACTAAGTTCTAATTCCAACAGTTATGCAATTAAAATTATTTTTGCTTACGTATTGGGTTTGACTGTATTGGCTATACACAGTGAAACCCAATGATTTAAAACTAAGCTTTCCAAAGTTTAATATATAAGAATATTCAACTGCTAAATATAAAGTAGCGCTCATCGCCTTAAGCTTAGCCAATCCATGATAGATATAAACCACCTAGAATAAATTTAGCTTATTCGCTTTAAATAGCGACTGCTCACTTCCAAAATTGAAGTCCACGTATTACCACAACACTAAACTTAAAATATGCTTGATTCTAAAAATTCGATTAATTCAAGTGATTTGGCTAACATGATCCTTTTGACTTAACTTCAAATTATTTTGACCATTATGCATTCCTCGTTTATATTTTAAAGTAAGTCATACATTAAAAATTCTAAAGACATGCATGGAGTGCTCATATGAAATCAATAACAGAATGGTTTGATGAATATAGTGAAAGTCATCAAAATAAAACCAACAAAACCATCCATTGGATTTGTGTACCTGCAATTTTATTTTCACTGATTGGTATTATTGCGCATTTCAGTGCCATGCTGACTGCATTACTTTTAGTGCTAACCTTGGTTTTCTATGCACGCCTTGATATTGTTTTAGCTGTTGCAATGGCTGCATTACTACTGGTTATGGCTTGGCTAATTTACATCCTTCCAGTGGGGGGTGGTTTTTATATCGGCATTTTTGTAGTCGCATGGATTGGACAATTTTATGGCCATAAAATTGAAGGTAAAAAACCTTCATTCCTTAAAGACCTCCAGTTTCTCCTTATTGGGCCTGTATGGTGCATGGATGCTTATCTAGGTAAGATTATACCTAAATGGAGAACTCGCCAAAACAGACTGATTTCTAGCTAAATAATGACCTGATTGTTTTTTAAACGGAAGAACTACCATTCAGAAGTTCTTCCACTACACCCTAACCATTCATTTTAAAGTGTCTTTTGAGAGTCATAACGTCACCGATGAACGAACCACTTTAATAACTATAATTCATATTCACCAAAAAAGTTCGATCCCATCCCCCTTTATGTAAGTTTTTAATTCTAAATGCAAAATCTATATTCTGTGCAACCAAGAACGTCAAACCATTTCCCAAAATAAAAATAATTTTTTGCTGGTGCGAGCCTTCATTATCATCAGGTAACACCATCCTCACTTGACTTGATGTGTAACACTTGCACCTTACTTTGTTATTGGGTAAAAATTGAGTAATTTTGCAGTATCATCCTCAGTATGCATTGACGGATGACGACCGAATGGAGGAATATTAACATTCCATTTGGGTTACTGAATTACAACATCCCACGAAGATGCATTTTTGACTTTATGTTGTTGCAGATCGATACTGAAATAGATTGAAATTAATTAAATAATAACTGCCCCAATACTTATATTTGTTTTATTTGCCATCTGCACTCCAATTTTCACGTATTTCAAGCATAAAAAAGCCCCTAAACGGGGCTTTTTTATAAAAATACTTTTACTTCACAGTAAAATTATTGAGCAGCAGCAGCTTGAGCAGCAGCAACTTCGTCAGCGAAGCTCATTTCAGCTTTCTTCTCAATACCTTCACCTACTTCGAAGCGAACAAACTGAGTAACAACAGTAGCAGTTGCTTTCAATACGTCAGCAACTTTTTTGTCATTATCAATTACGTACATCTGGTTCTCAAGTACAACTTCATTAAGATACTTTTGAACTGAACCAGTTACCATTTTTTCAACGATATTTGCTGGTTTGCCAGATTCAATTGCTTTAGCTTCAGCAATTTCTTTTTCTTTAGCAATAAGGTCAGCAGATACTTCAGCTTCAGTTACAGCAACAGGGTTGAATGCAGCAACGTGCATTGCAATACCTTTACCAGTTGCAGCATCACCAGTATAAGAAACCACTACACCAATTTTTAGACCGTGTTTGTAAACTGCAAGGTTTTCACCTTCAACAATTTTCGCACGACGAACTTGGATGTTTTCACCAATTTTTTGAACAAGAGCAACACGCGCTTCTTCAACTGTTGAACCATCTTCTAATTTAAGTTCTGCAATTTTAGTAGCATCAACTTCATTTGCAGCAAGCGCAGCCGCAGCAACTTTTGCAGAGAAACCAGCAAAGTTCTCATCTTTAGCAACAAAGTCAGTCTGACAGTTTACTTCTAAAAGAATAGCTTTGTTGCCTTCTTGAACAATTGTAATTGCGCCATCAGCAGCAATATTGCCTGCTTTTTTAGCAGCTTTTGCTTGACCTGATTTACGAAGATTATCAATCGCTAATTCAACATCACCATTCGATTCTGTTAATGCTTTTTTACATTCCATCATCGCAAGACCAGTACGGTCACGTAATTCTTTTACCATGCTCGCTGTAACTGCAGTCATGTTGTTCTCCTAAATACGGTAGAAAATTGAATCTATTCAACAAAAACGGCCCAAAGTGTTCTCTGGGCCGTCTGCTCTCTTGACGCTTAATTTGCCACCATTACATGTCGCAAAAATGACAATCTTACGTCAAAACGCATTAAGCCTCAGGAGCTTCTTTAGCAGCTTCTTCAACTTTAACTTGAGCATTTGCTTGTGATTGCGCATATTCTTTACCAGCAATAATTGCATTAGCCATTGCTGAAGCATAAAGAGTTACTGCACGGATCGCATCATCGTTACCCGGAATAACATAATCAACGTTATCTGGGTTAGAGTTTGTATCAACGATACCGATTACTGGAATACCAAGATTCTTCGCTTCTTTGATCGCAATCGCTTCGTGATCAACGTCGATAATGAACAATGCGTCAGGTAAACCGCCCATGTTCTTAACGCCGCCTAAAGCACGTTCAAGTTTGTCCATCTCACGAGTACGTTCTAAAGCTTCACGTTTAGTAAGCTTAAGGAAAGTGCCGTCTTGAGCTTGAGTTTGAAGATCTTTTAAACGGTTGATTGATTGACGAAGAGTTTTCCAGTTCGTCAACATACCACCTAACCAACGGTGATCTACGTATGGTTGACCAGCGCGTTGAGCTTGTTCACGAATGATGTTAGAAGCAGCACGTTTTGTACCAACGAACAATACTTTGTTCTTTTTGCTTGCTAGTTTGTTAACGAAATTCAATGCATCGTTTAACGCAGGAACAGTGTGCTCAAGGTTAATGATGTGAATTCGGTTACGCGCACCAAAAATGTATTGACGCATTTTTGGGTTCCAGAAGCGAGTTTGGTGACCAAAGTGCGCGCCAGCTTGAAGAAGGTCACGCATGCCTACGTTATAATCTGCCATTTTCTTTTACCTTAAAGTTTTGGGTTAGGCCTCCATATGTCCGCATTCTCCACCCTTTCAGGCACCCAGAGTAATGTGACGACATATGTGCGGATTTTTAAATACCCACCATCAAAATTTCTTGTGAAATTATTCACGAAAAGCATTTGATAAATTGGGCGGCTATTTATACCATAGTCACATATAAATTTCCAAAAGTTTTTAATGATCATGAACAGTACTTATGAAGCACCACGTCGGTTAATTAAAACTCCAGATGAAATAGAAAAAATGCGTGTGGCGGGACGACTAGCGGCAGAGGTCTTGGATATGATCAAGCCGCATATTGTTCCAGGTGTTACCACTTTAGAACTTGATACGATCTGTCATGACTATATTGTCAATGTTCAAGATGCCATTCCAGCATGTTTAGGTTATGGTGCTGCACCTGGACGTCCAGCTTTTCAACATGTGATTTGTACATCAGTAAATCATGTGGTTTGTCATGGCATTCCGTCTGCCAGCAAAGTACTCAAAAAGGGCGACATTCTAAATATTGATGTGACTGTGATTAAAGACGGCTATCACGGCGATACCAATATGATGTACATCGTCGGTGGTGAAACAACTATCCTTGCGGAACGTTTATGTAAAGTGGCACAAGAAGCGATGTATCGTGGTATAGAAACTGTAAAACCAGGTTCAACTATTGGTGATATTGGGCATGCGATTCAACAATATGTTGAATCTGAACGTTTTGGTGTAGTTCGTGAATATTGTGGTCATGGTATTGGCACGGTATTCCATGATGAGCCTCAAGTACTACATTATGGTCAACCCAATAGCGGAATGATTTTAGAAGAAGGTATGACTTTTACGATTGAGCCGATGGTCAATGGTGGTGATTGGAAAACTAAATTGCTGGGTGATAAATGGACAGTGGTAACCAAAGATCATACCTTATCAGCTCAGTATGAACACACACTCTTGGTGACTAAAACAGGCGTTGAAATTCTCACTGCTCGACCTGAAGAAGATCTGTCTCGCTTTATGAAGTAGAACTGTTATTGATTTAAAATACTACCCAAATTAAAAAGGTCACTCGCTGTGGCCTTTTTAATTTCATTTTCACTTACCGTTCAACCTCAATCATTCTTTAAATGAATCCGAGTTTTAGAACCTTTATAATATAAATTTAGCTTAAATTTTTAATCTGCCTTAAAAAATAAAAGCTTTAAGTAATGACATTTTATTAAGAAGCTCATACCTACTTTAAGATTTTATATATGTTATCTATCCCTCTATACGAGAGCTTTCTTTTTAAATACTTCCACTCATTTAATCATCACATTGGCATAACTTTATTTTATCAATCGATAAATTTATATTTTATCGCCACAATTACATGAATCATCTACAATTTAATCAATACGACTCAACGGATTGTTTATGTCTACGCTTCAGCAAGATACTCGTTTTTCTAAATCTCTCATTTACATGCTCATCGGCAGCGCTTTCATTCTGGCGCTCTCTTTAGGTATTCGTCATGGTTTTGGACTGTATTTAGTCCCAATCAGTCATGAGTTTGGATGGAGTCATCAAGTTTTTAGCTTAGCCATTGCCATACAAAATTTACTGTGGGGAGCGGTGCAACCTTTTACTGGTGCGCTCGCAGATAGATACGGCAGTAAAATTGTAGTGGCTGTTGGTGGAGTACTTTATACCATCGGTTTATTACTCATGTCAGTGAGTTCTACCGTCTGGTTACTCGATTTAAGTGTCGGATTAATTATTGGTTTTGCCCTCTCAGCAACATCTTTTTCTGTATTACTCTCTGCTGTAGGTCGTGCAGCACATCCAAGTAAACGTAGTATGGCAATGGGTATTGCCAGTGCTGCGGGTTCATTTGGTCAGTTCATTATGTTGCCAACGACCTTGTTAATGCTGAAAAGTGTGGGCTGGTCTTCTGCTCTGGTGATTAGCGCAATTCTGGTTGCTTTTATTGTGCCATTGGCATGGATGCTGAAAACGCCAAAATCTAATACTACAAATACAATAACTTCCTCAGCTAAACCCTCTATTAGTTTTAAACAAATTCTAAAAATTGCCTTTAACCATAAACCATTTTTATGGCTCGCTTTAGGTTTTTTAGTCTGCGGTTTTCAAGTGGTTTTTTTAGGTATACATCTGCCAGGCTATCTCATCGATCATGGCTTTGATGCAACCACTGGCACTATTTTTCTGGCACTGGTTGGTTTATTTAATATTATTGGAACATTTGCTGCTGGCTATTTAGGTGATAAATATTCCAAGCCACATCTACTCATGGGACTTTATGGCTTACGCGGCATTACAATTATTGCCTTTTTAGCCCTACCTCTAAGCACTTGGACGGTTTATGCTTTTGGTACAATCATGGGAATTCTGTGGTTATCTACAGTCCCTCTGACCAATGGCATAGTTGCAAATATGTTTGGCGTAAAATATTTAACAATGCTAAGCGGTATTGTATTTTTTACTCATCAAATTGGATCATTTTTTGGTGGTTGGTTGGGTGGTCTAAATCATGATATGACGGGTAACTACAACATTATTTGGGCATGCTCTATTGTATTAAGCTTCTTGGGTGTATTGGTACATTTCTTTGTAAATGAGGAGTCCATCGTAAATGACTAACTCTCTACTCTGGTTAAAAACCAGTATTTGTATTGGTATGATATTGTTCTTCGGACTAGCAATACTATTATGGTCAAAAACCCCTGAATTATTTGAATATTTTAATCAGGCTTTTTGTGCACATTAAGGTAGATGAACTACATTCGTGTGCACAATATTTAAAAATATGATGAGCTTTGAAAGATTATCAACGCATATAAAACTTAAGCCAGAATACAGTGACTATGATATTTCAGCTGGAAATGTAATGACTTGTTCTAGCCGCATTTTATGCATAACGACCATCAACAATCGATCAATTCCTAAAGCAATACCTGAGCATTCCTGCATATTGGGTAGAGCAGCAAGTAAGTATTCATCAATTGGCATTACATGCAAATCGAGTTTTTTTCTTTCAGCATTATCGGCTTCAAATCGATCACGTAAAACATCAGCATCAATCAACTCATCATAAGCATTGGCAAGCTCTAAGCCTTCAATATACAGCTCAAAACGTGCTGCTACCTGTTCACCATCCGCATCAATTTGAATTTTGGCTAATGATGCCATCTCAGCAGGAAAATCTGTTAAAAACACAGGTGTATCAAAACCTAAGCTTGGTTCAACCATGTGTGAAAAGAGTAAGTCGATATAGGCTAAACGATCATCACCTAAATCAATATTTAAGCCCACTCGCTGTGCTGCCGTTTTGAGATCAACTAAAGTTGCCGTTAATGGATTGATATCTAAGCGATCTTGAAATGCATGTTTATAACTCATAATTATGGGTCGAACTTGACCAAAACGTTCTGCCAAAACCACATTCAATAAATCAGTAACTTCATACATTAAATCTTTGAGACTAAAACTCGGTCTATACCACTCCAACATAGTAAATTCGCTATTATGTTTGCGGCCATGTTCATCATCACGAAAAACTTTACAGATTTGATAGATTGGCCCACTCCCACTCGCGAGCAAACGCTTCATTGCAAATTCAGGTGAGGTTTGCAAATAATGAATTTTCTTTTTACCACCAACATGCCGTAGTGCTTGAATTGAAGCCAAATGTACATCGGTTGTCCCTGCTTGAGAAAGTATTGGCGTTTCAACCTCTAATACCTCACGCTCTGCAAAAAACTGGCGTAATTGACTATACATTTTCGCACGGGCTTTTAAAGCACTTACATCACAACTGGGTTGGTAATTTATGCTTTGTTCTGTACTCATGCGTAAGGCCCTCCATGAGCAGCCCACTCTCGACGTAATGGATAATTTTTACGCAAGCGATCAAAAGCTACTTGATCGATTTTACCCCCCTTTAAACATGCACGTAGATTGGCATCATCACGTGAAATATCATAAATTTGTATGAGATGCTGTTGTAAATTTTGGATCAAATTTTCATCTTGAAAATATAATTCACACAACGGTAATTGGCTTTCAAATTTTTTATCGACCGTAAATCCAAAGGTTTGACAAAAAGCCTCATAAATCATTTGCGTACCACGAGCCTTACCTTCTAAGCTGTAACCTGCGATATGGGGCGTAACCAGACTAATTAAATTTAGTAATTGTTCAGAAATTTCAGGTTCATGTTCAAAGACATCCAATACCACCTGACGCTGTGTATTTTGAATATCCGCAATAAGAGCGACTTCTTCGACTACAGCACCACGTGCCGAATTTATTAATATTGCCTCAGGTTTCATCATGGACAAAGCGGAAGCATTGATTAAATGAAAAGTAGGGTGCAAACCTACTTTCGTTAATGGGACATGAATAGAAATTGCATCTGCTGTTTGCAATAAATTATCCAGCTCAACTTGCTGAGTGCTATGCTGCTCTACAAAAGGATCATACCCAATCACGTTCCAACCCAATAATTGAGCCATATAAGCCAAACGAGAGCCGACATTACCTAGACCAATAATGCCCAACGTCATTTTTTTATTTTGATCGAATAGATCTGGATTTAAATGCAATAGTGCTGTAATTACATATTCAGCCACCGCCTGAGCATTACAGCCTGCAGCATTTGACCATTTAATCTGACGTTTTTCTAATGCTGGAATATCTAAATGATCCGTACCAATGGTTGCACTACCAACAAATTTAAGTTGTGAATTTTGAATCAGTGCTTGATTAACATGGGTTACAGACCGAACCAATAACGCATCTGCATCTTGTACATCTGAAGGCGTTAAAGTACGTCCTGCTGCTTGCTGAATTTCTCCGAATTCTGAAAAAAAATACTCGGTAAATGCAAGATTTTCATCTGCAACGATTTTCATAACGCATTCCAATAGTTTGATTTGAATATCATAACGCGTTGTAGCATTGAAGACTATGTGATTGGGAGATACATGGCTAAAAACTAGAAACCGAAGCATAAGGTATCATTTATACATCTAAGCTAAGCAATTTTTATCGTAATAATGTCTCCATTTAAAATAATAAGGCTTTCATATCCCTGTAGTAAGTTAAGAACAAATCTAAATATTATTGAATAACTCTAAGCGGATCATCATTTCAGTATGTTGCTTAAACATATTTTCAGTAAGACCTTTTAAACCAAGTTGAAAGATACCTTCCAAGCCACAAACAAAAGCAATCAAACGCCATGCCACATCCTGAATAGTGGTGGTACTTAAAATTTTGAACTCATTCTGCGCAATGCCTTGTTCAATCAAAGTCACAATTATTTGATGCCATCTTTCCATGGTCATATTGTAGGCTTTTTTAATTTCTTCATCCTGATGAATCAAAACCTCTGCTTCATTCCATAAACGTAAATACGGTTGCACTTGCGTAATATTTTCACACCCGAGCAATAGTGAAATTCGTTCATACCAAGTCGTAGTGACTACCTGATTCTCGATTGCATTTAATTGATCCATCAATTCAATAAACACTTCTGCTTTTAAATGTGATGATGATGCAAAATGATGATGTACCTGTCCTGTTGAAACATTCGCTTCAGTTGCGATTCGTCGAACAGTCATCGCATTAAAACCTTCATTTAATGCAAGCTGTTTTGCCGCATTTAAAATCATCTCTCGACGCTGTTCCCGATTTAGATAGTGCATAAAGAATGACGACCAAAATTTAATAGACGTAGTTTATGTAAACTTGGACATTTGTTCAAGTTAAGTTATACTTTAAGTAGTTGAACAACCGTCCAAGTTTAAAATCAGGTGAAATATGTATCGTAAATGGATGATCCTCGCAATCATCGTCTTAATCTATTTGCCTGTCTCTATTGATGCAACGGTGTTACATGTTGCTATCCCTTCATTAAATGAAGCGCTGTCATTATCAGGCAATGAATTACTGTGGGTCATGGATATCTACTCCCTGATTATGGCCGGTTTAATTTTACCTATGGGTGCTTTGGGAGATCGGATTGGCTTTAAACGACTCATGCTCATAGGGGCTACAGTCTTTGGCTTAGCCTCTCTTGCTGCTGCATTTTCATCTACGGCTGAAATGCTGATTGCTGCTCGTGCATTTTTAGGTGTTGGTGCAGCCATGATTTTACCTGCTACATTGGCAGGTCTTAGAAATACCTTTCTGGATGAAAAAGAACGGAATTATGCTTTAGGTCTATGGGGGACTATCGGTGGTGGTGGTGCAGCCTTTGGTCCACTGCTGGGGGGATTCATTCTTGAACATTTCCAATGGGGTGTAATATTCCTCATTAATGTGCCGATTATTATTTTAGTATTAATTTTGACAACATTTGTTGTTCCCAAACAAAAAGGTGAAAAAACACAACCTTTAAATTTGATGCAAGCACTGGTTTTAGTTTCTGCAATTTTAATGATTATTTATGCAATCAAAACCAGCATGCATGAATTCAATAGCATTTTATTGATTATATTGGCTATTGGTTTAAGTTTATTGGTATTTTTTGTTCGTCAGCAATTAGCTTCACGCACGCCGATGATCGACTTTTCGATATTAAAACATCCGGTTATTTCTACCAGTATCGTGATGGCGATCGTTGCGATGATCGCATTGGTTGGTTTTGAGCTGCTCCTCTCACAAGAATTACAATTCGTATATGGTTATTCGCCACTAGAAGCTGGTTTGTTTATCCTGCCCTTTATGATTGCTATCTGTTTAGGTGGGCCATTTGCCAGTGTGCTGATGAACAAATATCCATTACGTCCTGTCGCAACAATGGGAATGTTGATGTGTGCAGCCAGCTTTTGGGGGCTTGCCATGACCAATTTTGATACACAGCATATGCAAGCTTGGGCTTGGATGGTACTTATGGGAATTAGTGTTGAAATTGCACTGTTATCCTCAACTGCGGCCATCATGTCATCTGTTCCAGCCAATAAAGCCACAGCTGCTGGTGCAATTGAAGGTATGGCTTATGAACTCGGTGCTGGTCTGGGGATTACCATCTTTGGATTAATGCTGTCTTTCTTTTATACGCAAAATATAGTCCTTCCCAACACACTTCCTACGGAGATAAAAGCCGCTGCCAATGCTTCAATTGGTGAAGCCATGCAAGTTGCTCAGCAGTTGGATCCATCCCTGATGCTAAGTTTAAAACATGCTGCATCGGAGGCATTTACTCATTCACATAGCCAAGTGCTTGGAATTGCTGGTGGACTGTTCTTTATTCTGTCTCTATTTGTCTATTGGGCATTATCGAAACACACCAATAAACAATAAGCTCTACACAGTCTTAAGTAAAAAAAGCCCATTGCTGAGTTCAGTAATGGGCTTTTTTATGAATATGATATTAATTTTTAGTAAGAAAAATTATTGCTGATACACTTTTTTACCATCAAATATCGTCCAAACCACCTTGGTTTCAGCCAACTGTTCTGGTGAAACTGTAAAAATATCTCTATCGACTAAAATCATATCTGCTTTTTTCCCAGATTCCAGCGTCCCTATTTGTTTATCTAAAGCAAGCGCTTTTGCAGCATTAATCGTATACGCTTTGAATGCTGAGTCACGATCTATTGCCTCACCTTTATTTAAATAGTCTCCATCCATACCGATACGTGTAATTGCTGTAGCCATTGCGATAAAAGGATTCGCTGTTGAAACAGGAGCATCACTCGCCCCAGCAATAATCGCTTCATTTTTTAATAATGAATGTGCAGGATACATTCCTTGATAAGATGCTTCACTAATATAAGGTTTAACCAATTCCTTATTGAAACTATCTTCATAAGCCCATGCCAATTGCATAGATGCGATAACATTATTCTGTTTAAAACGACCATAATCCGTAGGATCTACAAGCTGAAGATGCGTAATAGAGTGTGGCACATGACTTTGACGTTTAGATCTTGCATATTCAAATGCATTTAATGATTCACGTACAGCTCTATCACCAATCGCATGGATATGTACAAGCATGCCACGTTGATCCGCTACATCGACGAGTTGTTTAAATTGTTGTGGATCAAATAATAAATCACCACTCTTTTTAGAATTGGAATAGTGACCTAATAATGCCGCGGATTGTGCTGGATACTCCAAGACACCATCTGCAAATACTTTTACCCCAATTAAATTAAAATTATTTACATTCTTATATTTACTATTAATTTTATCAAGTGTATCAAAAACTATTGGAGTGCTTTTTGAATTAATGACATGTAATCCTGAAACACGAGCGGTTAATTCGCCCTTTTCAGATAACTCTTTATACATTGGAATCATACCCAATGTATTTTCAGTATTTTTAATATTAAAAATACCCTGAAGAGGCCGTGCATTTGCTGCGATGTCTAACCAAGCTGTCAGTCCTAGGCTATTATAATAACTTACCGCATCCTTCGATCCTCTATACATTAAATCATGTGATAGCGGTGGGATTTTTTCACTAACGACATCCCAACCTGAATCAACTAAAAATCCTGTAGGTTCAAATTTTTGATTATGCTTAATATTTTGCTTATTTTCTACGGAAAGAGCTTTAACAAATTTTTTGTCGACTCCAGCTTTTTTTAATAAAGCTTGATTTGCCCAAGCTGTATGATGATCACTACCAATCAATGCAATAGGCAGATTTTTCCATTCATTGTGATTAAACACTTCAGATAACTGATCCAATAAATCCCAGTATTCAGAAGATAAACCATTTAGAATTAGAACATCGCCAGCCATACCTGTACCATCTTGCTGAGCTTGTCTCAGTTTTTTTTCTACAGCTTTTATGTCTATTTCACCTTCACCCATTGTCGCTAATGTCATTTCGACACCAGAAGCTAAAGCATGAATATGGCTGTCAATAAGTCCCGGCATTAATACTTTATTACCCAAGTCATAAACTTTGGTATCTGAATCAGCCATTTTCTTTATTTCGGCATTACTACCTACACTTACGATTTTTCCATCATTAGAAATTGCAATCGCTTGTTTTAATGGTGCATTATCTACTGCCGTATAAACTTTACCATTGATATAGATACTTTCAACATTATTTGACCAAGCTGTACTCATAAATAATACACTTAAACTAAATGTTAAAATTGTTTTTTTAAAAGTTTTCTTCATTACCGATGACCTTAATTATATAAAAAATTTAATTACTAATAGATTAAAAATTGTAACTTAAACCAGCAACAACCATATTCTTTTGATTTTCACTATATCGGTCTTTACCACCTACAATATATTGCATCCAACCAAAGACTTGTTCTTTTTCATCCAAAGAATGAGCAACTTCTACTGTCGCATGTTTAAATATAAGATCTTCAGTTGTACCTTTTACATACTTACCATTTCCATTAAAATATGAGAATCCAGCATATAAATTTAAATAATAACTTGGTGCTAAAACATTTTCGTAATTAAACTCAATATATGTATCGCCTTTATTCATAAAGTACACATCATTTAAGTATGTTTCAAAACTAACACCTATTTTATCTTTGTCTTCACGAAGTGGATATTTAAAAGTTGCCTCTGCTGCAATGCCGCCTGTATGATCACTTTCAGCATAATATAAATATTTTAAATTGATATCATAGTTTAATTTTTTATATGTATTTTCATAACCTAGAATGAAATCATTTTCATAAAAACTAAATGAAGATGCTCGTTTAGAGGTTAAAGATAAATTATTATATTCTCTTTCAACTTCTTTCGCATATTCCTCTTCAGTTAAATCAACTCTACCGCTGACATTTTCTTCGGCTCGTTTATATCTATTTTCATCACGTTGAATTTCACTAAATGAATAACCCAACTTAGAATTAAAATATACAAAATAAAAATTTTTATAATCGAACTTTAAAGTAGTCTGAAGTGTGGCACTATCATTTTCAGGATCATTCGTTGCTCCATAATTAATATATGCAGAAACTGCGGAAATATTGCCTGAAAATTTAAAATCCTTGCTTTCAACTTCACTCGAAAAACTACTCATTGGCATCAATAATAGTGCAATGGTTAAATAATTATATTTCATATGACTATATTCCTTGTCATGATTTTTACATTAGAATTTTATTACTTCAAATTCAGTCAGCGTACATTTAATGCTTCTCAGTATTGGTAATAAAATTCATATCCAGAATTTAAATAAAGTTTTTTCACATTATTTTATTGATTAACTTGCTGCTTGAAAGTTGTTGATTTCGTAGGGAAGACCGACATAATTTTCTGCTAATGTGGTTTGTCCCGCGTGAGAACCAAGCACATAAGCCAGTTCAGCCTGTTTAATTTTTAAATCAAACTCACTTTCACCTTCAAAACGATGTAATAAATGTGTCATCCACCATGAAAAACGTTCTGCTTTCCATACACGCTTTAAACATTTTTCTGAATATTGATTGATACCTTCTTCAGAATTTTGCGTATAGAACTCAATTAATGCATCTGAAAGATAGGCAATATCAGAAGCAGCTAAATTCAACCCTTTTGCTCCAGTTGGAGGAACGATATGTGCGGCATCACCTGCTAAAAACAACTTACCGAATCGCATAGGTTCAGTGACAAAGCTGCGGAGTGGCGCAATACTTTTTTCTATAGAAGGCCCCGTAACAAGGTTCTCTTGACTCTCTTTATCAAGACGATTTTTGAGTTCCTCCCAAAAGCGTTCATCCGACCAATCTTCAACTTTATCTGTTAATGGAACTTGTAAATAATAGCGGCTTCGAATTTCAGAACGCATACTACACAGCGCAAAGCCACGCTCAGATTGAACATAAATCAACTCATCTGAAACTGGAGGAACATCTGCTAAAACACCTAACCAACCAAATGGATAAACCTTCTCAAAAGTTTTTATTTTGTCTTCGGGTACACTTGCTCGGCAAATACCATGATAGCCATCGCATCCAGCAATAAAATCACAATTTACCTGATAGAATTTTCCATCTTTATTAAAGGAAATATAAGGTTTTCCATAAAAACCATAAACTTTAACGTCATCAGCCTCATAAAATGAAGTTAAATTCGCTTCTTCACGGGCTTGCATAAGGTCTTTAGTCACTTCAGTTTGTCCATAAACTGTGACCTGTTTACCTTGCGTTAAACCAGATAAATCAATACGATGCTTTTCACCACCAGTTAAAATTTCAATACCTGTATGTGGTAATCCAAATTCTTTTAATTGTTTATCTACACCAGCTTTTTCAAGTAAATCAACAGAAACCTGTTCCAAAATACCTGCACGAATGCGAGCCGAGACATAATCAGCACTACGCTGTTCAATAATGATATGTTCAATGCCTGCTTTATATAAAAGCTGCCCCAATAACAAACCAGCAGGCCCTGAACCAATAATTGCAACTTGAGTCTGTAAAATTTCCATTATTTATTTTTCCTAAGCGATGCACTTAACTTAATTTTTTTATAATTTTTCAGCTATAGTTGTTGTTATATATCTACCGATATACGGTATTTATGACCGTATATCGGACAAAACTTCATGGAATGATGTTTTTTTCAGCAAGGACTAACATGCGTTACGATTTAATTATAAATAAAGCTTCTGGTGAAACCATTTCAAATGATGATTATATTTCGGGGCTAGCCAAAGGCTTAAACCTATTAGAGGCCTTTGGAGTAGATCGACAAAAACTTAATGCGACCCAAGTGGCTGAACGGACGGCAATCAGTCGTACTGCGGCACGACGTTATTTACGCACCTTAAAATTTTTAGGTTATCTCGATGGTGATGATCACTATTTTTGGCTCACACATAAAGTTTTACGCTTTTCTAGTTCTTATTTAAGTTCTGCGCACTTACCCAAAGTCGTTCAGCCTATTTTAAATTTGCTCTGTGTGCAAACATCACTCACCTATTCTATTGTCGTATTGGATGATGACGAAGTCGTTCCTATTGCACGGAGTTATTTACCACAGCAAGATAATTTAAAAGTCAGTCCTTATGGTATGCATCTTGGAAATCGTTTACCTGCACATGCAACATCTACAGGTAAAGTATTATTGGCAACTTTAAATCGAGAAGAACAAAAAACGTGGTTAGATCAACATGGTTTAAAACGCTTAACACCATATACTATTCAAAATGAACCTGACTTTTATCAAGCCCTACAACAAGTTTCCACTCAGGATTATTGTTTATCTAAAGAAGAACATGAACTTGGGATTGTTGCAATTGCTGTCCCTATTTTAAATGCCAATGCTCAAGCCGTCGCGGCCTTAAATTGTATGTCACAAATGAATCGGGTCACAGATGAGCATCTGATCCAAAAAATCTTACCTTTACTACGAAATACAGCCTATGAATTACGGAATATGATCTAGTCTGGCTTAATTTTTAAATTCAAAATGGAATCTAACAATGTAGCCATTAGTTAATTTTACAGCATGGCACTATACTTAAACCCATATAATCCATTGACTATAAATTAATTATCATTAAATTAGAATCAGACAATCCTCAATCAAAGAGAACGATGACAAAAACTGATTACAACGGTTCTTGTCTTTTAGCTGAATTCATTTCATGTCTGACTCTACTAATCCGATCATAAATTACTTTGCGCAGTCGATTCACACTCCCAAGGGGTCTATGTTCTGGTAAAGCATGCCATGGTGTAAAAGAAAGATTTTCACAAAATTTATTCTGATCAGGTGTATCAAAAACCTGTTGCGGAATACGAATTGTAGCCACCTGATAAAATGGAGCTTGGCTTTCTTTCCATTCCGTCATAGAATCTTCGATGGCCAACTTGTTTGATGTTCTAGGTTGTACCAAGAACTCCATACAAGCATCCCCCTTTTGCAAGCTCTCTCGGAGCACATCTCGCAAAAAGTCATGACTAGGTTTTTTCGGTATTGGGGCTGTTTTTGCTGAGCAAGATCTCACAGAATACTTGACTGCCTGACGATCAGGGCCTATGCCTAACTGGTAAGGAACCATGGACCAATATCGAGTTTGTAAAGGGTTGGAAATTTGTGTATTAAGGTTTAAAGCAATAAAAGTTCCCTTAGCCCCCAATCCAAACGGAAGATGTAGCTTTCTGAAAAAACTCTCACTATTTATATCTTGCATCAATGACATATAACGTCGAGGATCATTGACGAAAAATACGGGATGATTAATCATAATAAAGTCTTGCGTAGTCGCATACTTTTCATCTTCTAAGAGTTTTTCCCCTGATACACCTAGAAGTTTGATTGCCATCCCGCGTGCATCTCTTTTAATATCTGCATTTTTTGCATCACGTGAACCATTAGAAAAACGAATCCATGCTTGATATGTTTGGCCAGGAATAAAAATGCCCTTTGCAAGTTGATTTGGTAGTGCTTCCATCACATGGAATTCGGCTCGTACACAACCATGCGCTTTTGGATGAGCATCACGGCGGGCAGTGCCTGAAGCATATTGTTGACGAATCGATTGTTCAATAACATCCGCAATCCCTGTGGCGATCTCTTGTTCATTAGGATACAATTTTTCACTGAGCCCCGAATCAATGCTGGGGTACAGAATTGGGTTAGGATTGGTCAGCCTTGTGGGTGGGGTATTTTTAGATGGTATCGTACTACAACCACTAATTGCCACGATAAATGGTGCTAAAGCAAATAACATACTGAAGGGAATCGGCTGTATAAAATTGGCCATTTTGATTTTCTCCTTACTGTAAAGGTCATATCACATTAAATTTTATTGTAATGATAGTGATACACTGTCTGAATTATAAAACCAACTATCTCTTATGTCATACATTAACCGTGTATAGAATCTTTAAAATCAATGCTTTAAATCTAAAAAATTCTACTTTATACAAACATCATCATTACTTTTCATGCACCATCAGTGGGTATTTTTATACTTATACACAATGGATAAGCATACTCTTAATACTCAACTTATGATCTAAAAGCTCATTTTTTAGAAACATACAACATCCGGTCTATTTACTTTTGTTTTAGACTCAACAGCAACCACAGATGCAGCTACAGCATTAATGACCTGATTCAGTGATTGACGAGAAGCATCGACAATCGCTTGAATTTTATTGCCATCTGTCGCAACAATATCAGTAAAAGTCATTCGGCAACTTAATTGAAGATTTTGTGTATTCATTTGAGTTAACGCACGGCTTGGATTATCAGGTTTGATCGTCCACGCTACGGCCACCTCAATTTTACGATCTATAGGGCCCATTAAAAGATTCGTGCTGGGTTGATCCACAATATCGAAATGGGAAAAGTCTGTTGCAATTCGATAAGAAACCCCACTGCCCCTTACACCACTATTGTAGCGGTCTACTGCACCTAATTTTTGCTGTAAACCCGCGGATAAACCATCACGTAGCTCAGAAGCTAAAATTGAGGTCCACCGTTCATTATCTAGAACATTAGACTTACCACTTATTTCCTGTAAAACCATTGGTATACGATTTAACCGATCTGGTAAGCCTACGGGTAAAACCTCGATCATCCGTATATTTGTAGCACTGATTAAAGGTGTAATTTTGGGTGTCAAAGTATAATAGTTGGGTGTAGGGGAACTCGAACACGCTGTCAATCCTATCAGCATCGATAGAAGCGTAAGGCGTGAAATAGTGCGCCGTGGAAAAAGCGCGAAGCTAGGTGTTTTGTATTTTTTATTTAACATTTTCAACCTCTAACTTTTTCCCGCGAATCAATGACTCAGGATGTTGTTCAATATAATCTGACATTAATTGTAAAGATGCAGCTGCACGAGTCATCTGCTGTAAAGCACGGCGTACATCTTGTTGCATAGGTGCGTCACTTGAAAAAATGGACTCAGTTGATTGCATTGTTTTACGTACTTCATCAAGTGTTGCCTGCATACTTGGCGCGACCTTACTATCTAACTGTTTGACCAACTTGTCAGTAGACTCTATTGTGGTATTCATATTATTTAAAGTTTTACGTACATCCTGTCCGATTTCTACCAATGGGAATTTATTTAATTTATCTGCAATTTGTGAAACTTGAGCCTGTAGTCCACTTAATTCTGTTGGTGTTGTTGGAATTTCAACTACTCCATTCGCTCGCATTTTAAGTACGGCTGTTTTTGCGTTAGGGAA
Organism: Acinetobacter sp. ANC 4648; assembly: GCF_002135345.1. Lineage (GTDB taxonomy): Bacteria > Pseudomonadota > Gammaproteobacteria > Pseudomonadales > Moraxellaceae > Acinetobacter. The sequence continues at coordinate 140,524 of NZ_NEGI01000002.1, forward strand.
TTTATCTAAAGCAATATAGTTCTGCCCAGTCAGTAAATTTCCTGTACGCATCTGAGCACGCCATCCATTTTGTATAAAGCGTTTAAAAATCACACCATCAGGATCTAGCTCCTTGCCTTGAGCTAAACGGGATGGATAAATAATACCTTCAACACGCATGCGTAATTGAGTATAAGTCGAATTAAACTCAACATTAATAGAGTTAACACTTCCTATATCAATCCCCATGAAATCAATAGGTGCACCTGCCGCCAGACCACGTAACGACTTATCAAAATACATAATTACTTGACGAGGCTTCCCATCTGGAACTTTCAATGCTTCTGTGCGTGAACTCCATAAACTAAAGTGGCTATTGTTCATGGCTATAGTCGCATTTGAATTTTCTGGATACCCAAAAGCAATACCACCAGCAATAATACTGGCAAGTGATTGTGTATTCAGATTAAAACCTGAAGCACTTAAACTAATATCCACACCACTGGCCTGCCAAAACCGTGCATCTGTTGTCACAAACTTATCATAGGGAGACTGAATAAAAGTCTGAAGTTCAACACTTTTACCATCATCAGCCAGTTTATAAGCAGTAATTTGCCCTACATTAATTCGACGATAATAAATTGGAGAGCCAATATCGAGAGAACCTAAATCTTTCGCTTTTAAAAAAAATGCTTTTCCTGGAACATCAGAGGATATGACAGGGGGAACTTCCAAACCAATAAACTTATCTTCTTCTTCTTTCGCATTTCCGCCATCTACTTCAATATAAGCACCAGACAATAGCGTATCAATCCCTGATACGCCACTCGTGTCTATGCGTGGACGAACCACCCAAAAACGCGAGTCCTTTGCAGCAAAATTACGAGCATCCTTGCGTAGCTCAACTTTAACAATGACATGTGAACGATCATCCGAAAGCCCAATTTGACGTACCAAACCAATATCCACTTGTTTAAAACGAACTGTGGTTTTACCTGCAACAAGGCCATTGGCTGTCTTGAAAGAAACATGAATAGTGGGTCCAGTATTGAGCAGGGTCTTCACTGCCAATGATAGAGCAATCAAGAATGCAATGAATGGAATGAGCCAAATTAATGAGGGTCTCCATCGTCCTTTCTTTTTTTGTGGCTCAGGTAATCGCTGTTGATTCTCTTGTCCAATATCTGTCTCGTGATGATCTGAGTTCTCGTTGTTTACTTTATTTTCAGACATAGTCATCATTCTTTTATTTGCTGAAATTAGAGAAATCATTATTCAAATGAGATGCTTCCACTTGAATAATACTTGTACTTTCTAAGGATTGAGGCTCTTCATCATATCGCCCTCTAGCGCTATAGTAATTATCCCAGATAATACGTGGGTCAAAACTCAGTGAGGCAAACATAGTTAAAACCACGACAGCACCAAAAGCGACAGAACCTGGCCCTGCTAAAATAGTGGCTAAGGATTGTATCTGAATCAATGCAGTTAACAAGGCAACTACAAACACATCAATCATTGACCAACGTCCAACAAATTCAACAATCCGATACAATATGGAACAATGTTCGGGTGAAAAATGCCAGCGCTGTGATGATTGCATCTGTACCGCTAGCAGTAATAAACACAAAAGTACCAATTTCAGCATTGGTATAACAATGCTGGCCATGAAAATAACAGTAGAAACTAAGTAATCACCATTTTGCCAAAAATAGATGACACCACTCATGATGGTATCTTGCTGATAGCCCAACAGAGAACCTGTTATGGTCATCGGTAGAACATTTGCCGGAATATATAAAATACTAGCAGCAATCATCAGCGCAGTGGTTCGCTCTAAACTTCTAGGCTTACGGTGGTGTAATGTACTATGGCATCTTGAGCACTTTAATCTTTTTTGATTTTCTTGTGTTTTGTGTATTAATGGGTTTAACAAACCACAACAATGACATAACGTCAGTGACAAATCCGTAGCTCTGGGATATTGCTGCCGCATAGGAATAGATTCATCACTTATTAAGCTAATCTGATCTGTTATCTCATCAGCTTTCATAGTAAACACCGATCAATTTCATTCCAGATGTCTTTTACCTTAACCGATACAATATAAACCAATAACACACTCAATACTGCAAATGCCCAAAGTGCGACCTCAGGAATCACTACGACCATTCCTTTCAGTTTAACCAATGTTACTAAAACACCAATTAAAAAAACCTCAATCATCCCCCAAGTTCTAAATAAGAAAATAGTCCGTAGGGCAATAACTAAATATCTGGGTTTGGTTTTAAATATACTAATCGATGAAAGCACATAAATGAGTAATAGCATATCGATTAAAGGAACAATGAAAGTGGTGATGAGTATTAATATACCCACTAAAGCCCTATCAGCATGGAACATTGCCCATGCAGAACCGAGTAATGTGGTCTGTGAATCATTCCCTTGCAATTCAATCTTAACTATTGGAAAACTATTGGCAATGACAAATACAATCAGTGCAGTGATTACTAAGGCTAATAATACAGTGAATGATTTACTTTGCCGATAAAGCTCAGCGCCACAGCATACACAATATGCCCGCTCACCTAGCTCAAGTGGAACCTTACGATAAACTGTATCACACTCCTCACACCCTGCTAGCTCCCTCAATGATAAATCATGGAAACCGTTCAAATCCAATTGGCTTGGAGATGATGAAGCTGAATGTGTTGAGGATGATTGGCTCATACAGCTTAAATACCTTTTTTTATACATTTTAAAATTGAAAATAAATGCTGTTTTTATTTACTATCATAAGAGTGAATTATCATGCTTTTTAAGCATATAGTGTTCCCTCTGTTTAAACAATAATCGGACAACATTTGAGTAATTTTAAAATATAGATTCAAATGTTGTATGCCAAGTTTTTACTTGGCGGCAGAAAAGCAAATGGTTAAACCTCACAATTCAGCAATCTTAGCTTTAGAAATTTTCCTGCAACTGAAATTTTGCATAATAAAAAAAGAATAGCCTATTATTCATATTAGATATGGGTAATAGATATTAGTATTTATAAAATTTATATCAAACTATTTGGCTTCTTATTACTATTTATCATTGTGAGACCTAAACAAACATTAGCATTCGTCGTAATAAGCTTTGCTGAATTCAAATTTTTATATGGGACAAAATTAATCCTATAAAACCATAGCATTAAAATTACGGATTTACAAAAATATGGATTATTTTCAAGAGAAACAAAATGCTGTATTTTTACGATTAATGAATACTTCGTAATATCGGCTTATACATTCGGGTCAATCGATAGTGCAATTCATTTAAGGCGTAGGCTTATTCATTTTAAAATTGTATGATTAAATAAGCCTTCTATGCAAAGTTAGCACAACAAAGCAGTTCTATCCCCAAAAATTAAAAGTATCCATAGAATTTATGAATACTTTTATCGAAATAATTAATAATTAATTGTATAGCTCAACGCAAATGTTCGTCCTTCCGCAGGAATAGCTAATAATGGATTGGCATTGGTTACTGCTGCCTGTTGGGCAAATACTGTCTTATATTGATGTCCCCAAAGATTGTAAACACCAAAATCTACACGGCCTTTAGCAACAGGAAAATGAGCTAATACATCCATTGTGGTATAGCCTTTAATATCTGCCGCACTATTACTATCGGTTATACCCATTGCTTTTAATTTTTGGTCATCTTTATAAGCTTTATCAGTCCCTTTAATGGCTTGAATTTGTGCGCGTACGCCATAACCCTCATCATTATTCCACTCAGCAAATAGCGTTCCTTTCATTGGTGAAATAACAAAAGCATTTAATTCATGCCAATCATGTGCTGCATCTTTATATTGGCCACGTGTATATCCTAACGTCCCACCTACTTTATAATTTTGCATAAACGGATAACTTACTATCGCTTCAGCACCATAAACCCTCTGATCTGTGTCTACAATATTCACTGAGCGATCGGAGTTAAACTGTACCACTTTATCAGAGGTATTATAGAAACCTGTTAAACCTAAATTTAAACCTGCATCTTGATTTAAGCGCCAGCCTAATTCATAACTATTTACCGTAATTGGTGCAATACCAGAGGTTGTTAATGTATAGGCCGCAACATCACGTAATACACGCTGTACATCAGGATAACTATAGCCTTGTGAGAAGTTTGCATAAATTTGCTGATCATCCGTCAACTTATACACAGCACCTAAGTTAAATAAGAATTTATCAGAATCTGTCGAATCAGCAGGCATTAAAGTATAGGGTTTACGTGCCGTTAGATAGCTCTCTGTATCTGCTTGAACATACTGATAACGAACGCCTGTTTGAATATTTAAACGATCCGTTAAAGCATAATCTCCTTGTACAAATGCACCAATATTTTGAATTTCTGTATCTGGCCCTGAACCTTGTGTTTCACCCGTTGGGGTATAGACTAAACCATTATGACTTGGCTTATAGAGTTCAGCCCATTGATGATCTTTTTCCCAATCATAATCTAGACCATAAGTCAGTTTTAAGTCCCGCTCTGCAACTTTAAGGTCCGATTGAACCGTAGAGCGAATACCTGCATAGTCAACATTGGACTGGCTTTGTTTCACAGCAACACCATCCGCTGAATAACCATAAGGCACAAAGCGTGACTTTTCATTGCGGTAATACGCTTCTACATTCAAAATTTGTCCAAGAACATCTTGATTTTGATACTGAGTATTAAATGCATAACGCTCTGTAAATGGCTGATTATCTAAGCTCCAACCTTTAATCGCTTTATAAGAGGGTTGCGTTTTAGTTTTTAAATAAGAGTAATCTGGTCCATATTCTGTATCTTGTTTGTCTTTAAAATATTGAGCCCCAAAACTTAAGCTTTGATCATCCGTTAAATTAAAGTTTAAACGACTATTTACATCGATGGTATCTGTATCCATGGTGCTGCCTTGCCAAGGACTTAATGAAATACGATCACCATTACCATCAAATTGAGAACCGCGACTGGTATAATCTAGACCTAAGAAGCCATCCACTTTGTCATTACTAAATGAAGCGGTCTGCCCAACTTGATACGCCAAACTATCCCTGCGGAAATTATCCGCCGATGTCACACCTAACTTAGTTTGAAAGGCTACAGGTTTTGATTTATCAGCACGTTTCGTAATAATATTGATAATACCGCCAGTTGCCCCTGAACCATAAATACTGGTTGCGCCAGAAACTACTTCAATATGATCAATCATATTTGGACTAATACTATTCAACTGACGTGCCACATCACGAGAACCTGTTTGCGATACCCCATCAATCATGACCAGCACATTACGCCCACGCATAGTCTGACCATAATTGCTGGTTGTTCCGCTACTTGGTGCTAAAGACGGTACAAGTTGCGCCAAAATATCGGCAATTTTGCGACCCGCTCCTGCCTGTTGAGCAATTTCATCGCCACGAATGGTCTGAACAGTTCCAGCAACTTCTGCAATACTTGTCGGTGTACGTGTTGCCGTTACCACAATTGTTGCTAACTGTGTGTCTGCTTTTTTTGTTTCTAATGATGGTGCAGTATTCACGTCATTTGCATACAGATGAGTGCAAATAGCTGTGGTTAAAAAGCAAAGACTAAAGTGTGAGAGCCGCATTCTTATTCCCTAAATCATAATTATTAATGTTGTCGCGAATAGTAATCATTATCATTAACATTGTAAAACTTTTGTTTCTTTTTTTGAATGTTTTTTAACAGTGTTGAATAAAATGGATGATACAAATATGCTCGAGCGATAGAACTCGAATTTTAAAAATATCTAAAAATGCTCTAATACAAAAAATATTCAAAAATATCAGTGGAGATCATCTAATTCAAGGTGGTATAAATTCCCCACATTTTTCATAAAACTTCTCTCTAAAACAATGATACAAAATGGCTGTTTTTTCTAACATTTGAATTTTTTGTTGTGCTTCAAAAGCAATTTCTTGTGCGACATACTCATAAGATTTCACATTTTCATCGGGTTCTCCAACAATTTTCTCTGCCCGTGAATATTCAAAAACGAAATAGCACATCATACGCATCACGGCTTTAAAATGTCCCTTCCCCACCACATTTTTTTCACCCAATAGTACATGCCAACCTAAATCATGCTCTAAAGCGGAATAATACAAAGATAGTCTATCTCGCTTGGCTTCATATATTTCTAAATAGCCAACATCTTGTCCTTCAATTTGAATAATATAAAGCCGTTGATGATCGTCAATCAGCATTTTTTCAAAATATACTGCCAGTTCCAGTTTGGGTTTATTCAGTTGCCATTGTGGAATCACATAGGGTTCATGCATCCATTTGTAGAGCAATGGAAAATCTTGTGGCAACGTGAGTGCACGTAGGAACACAAACAAAAAACAAATTGAAACTTTTTTGATCATAATTTTTAATTTATAAAAAATCTTTACATTTCACACAATTTAAATTTACATTTAACACAAACCACTCACTAAATTATTATAAAAAAAGAACATTAATTCCAGAAATTAAAAAAAATAAAATTTAAATTCAATGCCTTAAGTTAACCAAATTGAATTTATTTTTCAACCACTGAAATGTGATTGATTTAACATAAACACAAAATAATTTGTTTTTTTACAATTTAATTTTTAATGAAATATAAAGTAATTCATTAAGGCTCTGTTGCATAAAACTTTAAAAGTTAAAGCGTTATGCAACAGAGCCATTTAAACAAAAAGAGAAATCCATTCTTTTCAATGCTGGAAAAAATTCTCTTTGGTTATTCTCTAAAAAGTTTATGATTGGAAAAATATTATTCAAAATTTACCCATAGGAATACCCTATCAATTTGAAAAGACAATTGATTTCAGTCTGTTAGAAAACATTCAGACTGATATATAAATCGTAGCATTAGAAGGCGTTAATGATGTGTTACAACTTTTAAAAGTAGGAGATGTTAAGTTTAGATTTGTCATCAAAATGAATACTTAAATCATTAATTTTTTAATTTAAAAATATAGGAATTTCTTTTATGTCTAAACATTATGATTATATTGCGATTGGTGGTGGAAGTGGTGGTATTGCATCTGTCAATCGCGCTGCTCTATATGGTAAAAAATGCGCATTAATTGAGATGGGAGACATTGGAGGAACTTGTGTAAATGTGGGTTGTGTTCCCAAAAAAGTGATGTGGTATGCAGCTCAAATTGCAGATGCAATTAATAAGTATGGTACAGATTATGGATTTCAAACAGAATTAAAATCATTTAACTGGCAAAAGTTAATCGAAAATAGACAAGCATATATCAGTCGAATTCATACATCATACAATACTGGTTTAAAGAAAAATAATGTTGATGTAATTCATGGTTTTGCAAAATTTATAGATGCACAGACCATCGAAGTGAATGGTGAAAAATTCACAGCCGATCATATTTTGATTGCTACGGGAACACATGCATTCAAGCCTGAAATTGAAGGGGCTGAATACGGTATTGATTCTAACGGTTTCTTTGAGTTAGAGGAGCTACCAAAACGTACTGCTATTGTTGGATCTGGCTATATTGCTGTGGAATTGGCTGGGGTACTTAAGGCTTTAGGTTCCGATGTACACATCTTTATTCGTAAGCAGCAACCATTACGTGGACTCGATCAATTTCTGGGTGAGACTCTATTAGAGCATATGCAAAATGAAAACATTAAAGTACATATTCATAGCCAAGTAAATAAAGTAACCAAACTAGAAGACAACTCACTTGTTTTACACTTAAAAGATGGTACTCAACATACAGTGGATTGCCTTATTTGGGCGATTGGTAGAAAGCCATCACTTGAAGCTATAAATCTTAGTCTGACTCAGGTTCAACTCAATCAAAACGGTTTTATCCAAGTGGATGATTATCAAAATACAACACAGTCAGGGATCTATGCTGTCGGTGATATTACAGGCAAGGTTGAGTTAACTCCTGTGGCTGTGGCGGCAGGTCGAAGACTTTCTGAACGTCTATTTAACAATAAGCCGAATGAACATTTAGATTATCAAAATATTCCGACCGTCGTGTTTAGCCACCCACCAATAGGAACAGTTGGAATTACAGAAGAGCAAGCACTACAAGAGTTTGGCAAAGACAGTGTGAAGGTGTATCAATCATCTTTTACATCCATGTATACGGCAGTAACTGAGCATAGACAACTCACTAAAATGAAATTGATTTGCGTCGGTTCTGAGGAAAAAGTAGTGGGAATTCATGGTATTGGTTACGGTATGGATGAAATACTTCAAGGTTTTGCAGTTGCTCTAAAAATGGGGGCAACTAAAAAAGATTTTGATAATACTGTTGCCATACATCCTACATCGGCCGAAGAATTTGTCACAATGCACTGATCATAAGTAAAGAGCATTTATTTTTATATTTGCTCTTATTTCTTTGAACTTAATGGTTAAATTATGAATTTTTAACACTCAAGAAGTATTTAAAAAATACTACCCGATAGAACTTTAACTTATCCAAAACTGCTGAAATCATGAAAATCTCATAATCGATCTAAGTAAAGATAAAATAATTTTAGGTTTAACAAAACTAGCAAAGAACGCCTGCAGATTCCTAAGTGGATGTTAAATAGCATCAAAATATTGAAAATCAAACAGGGAGTATTTTTGCATCAAACTTTTTAGATAATAGTAGTGATCTCATTTATAAATAACTAAGCTTCCATCTAAAAATGACCGTACTCTTGTACTAAATTAATTACTGACAATAGTTAAACTTTTAGACAAACAAAACACTTTGCCACAGTGGTCGGATTATTATTGTTGGCGTTGGATCGAAATTAGATTTTTCGTATTAAATTATTAAGCAATAAATAGGTTACAAGGTCCCTGAAAAGTCAAATTAATCAAATTGATGCCCATATAGACTTATTCAATAAATTTACCGAATTAAGTAGATTTTATATCTATCTGGGTTGTAACGTAAATTTGAACTACTGAGAGAAAATTTTGCTTTTAATTTTTTGTGCAACAAAGAGCGATTGAAAAAATAAAAAAGAAATAAATATAATTAAAATTTAATTTTAAACTCGTATTGTTACGATCTCATGATTTCTATTACTAGTTTTTCATACAAAATGATTTACTGGTTTGATTAGATGTATTCAATAATTGCAACATGCAGCACCATATAAAAATATAGTGCTGCAAATAAGTTTAATTAAAAGTCTATAGCAGCTGAAAGTATATAAGTTCGAGGTGAACCCTAACGTGCCCATGCTGTAAAATTGAGCACACCCGTAAAGTCAGTATCAGTAATGGTACTTATTCTTATCAGATTGGGTAGTTTTAATAAAAAAAAGAAGGCTAACTTGCCTTCTTTTTTTTTATTATTAGTAATAGATTTTATCTTCAATTTATACGTACATAAGTTAAAGATTGTTCTATTAAGATAAATAAACATTTAAGTAATATTTATATATTAACTTAACAAATAGCACTCATTACTTTCTAACAAGATCATCTATTATTCGACCGGTGCATCTTCCACACCCCTATTTGTAGAATGAGAGCAGACTTTCCCTCCCTGATCACGAGCAACTCTCCAAGCGGTATAAGGCCCTTCAATTTCGGCTTGAGAATGTTGTTGTAATGCCAATACTGAATCACCTATTGCCAAGAGCTGGTTACGCATTAAATTAAAATCGATAGCATCCTTACCAAATGAAGGTGCCCACAGTGACCAAGGGCCAGAGATAGTTGCCATTGTTGGAATCAAATTAGCATGCGATGCATTTCCTATACCACCAAAGTTACATTGTTTCGGAGACCGATCTGGCACTGGTACATCTTGACCCGTACCAATAAAAACGCTTGGTAATTGATGTCTTTTTGCAGCGTCTATTGCAATATTTTGCATTAAGGCATGACCTTCAGCTACAAACCAACCTTGTGGTTCAGCTCGTCCAGAAAATTCTAAAGTGCGCCCTACCCCGTCATCTTGACGAGGTTTTGCTAATATTTCGCGCGTTCCTAAATGCTCCACCGCAAAAACAAAGCTGACTTTTTTCTCATTATATTCTTTATCTAGATTTTCCATATATCGGAAAGTGCCTTCTTTAGACATATGAAGATGCCCAGTATTGAATGCAAATTCATAAGTTTTAAGTCGACATTTTTTTGGCAATTTTGCAAAATATTGTGCTAAAGCCACCATGCCAGCAACCCCATTTTCCTGCACCCAAGTGTTGCCGTCGGTGTTGGCAACAAAAACCACTTTTTCCTTGCTCATTCCTGGTAATGTTGCAATCAAGTTGCGAGTAATAGCTTTATCTCGCTCAGCATGAACAACTATACGTGCATCCGTTGTACCTGTTGCTAATGCTTTAATATCAGCAAACTCATCCGAGCCTAAGAAAACAGCGGGAAGTCGATAATGCAACCCATTATGAGGGTCAAAGTAGTCTTTCACTTGATCGCGTGGTACATCAAAACCAAGAATAAGGCCAGCAGCGCCAACTTTTCCAGCAGCGATTAAATCCTTATTCATTAATTCGCCTGCTAAAAATGGCTTATCATATCGTTGAGTTTTAAGATCATTTAGTCCTGAACTTAAATATTTCGCAAACTGAAATAAAAATGCATAAGGTGGTGCTACCATATTTGCATAAATAGGATCCTGTGCTGTAGGTATTTCACGAACAATGATTTTTCCCTTGTGCTCAGCAGTAATTGGCTGATTACTGGCTAAATAAACCAATTGCCCAGTATTTCCAGCATCTGAAGTTCCCAATGAATAAGGGACAGCTCCTGCAATAGGAATATCTTTACCATTCACAACCAACTGCCCTGAACGTGACAAGCTACGTCCCTTACCATTTTCTGCGGATATAGAGGGTTGCCAACGTTCAATTTCATAACTGTCTGACTGTACGCGCATACCATTTATTTTTTTTGCTTCTACTTCAATCCAGTCAATGAGTTGATTATGCGCTTGGCTTCCTGTAGAGCGTAACTGAGCTATTTCCGGCCCAACTTGTACCATTCTTTCTAAAGTAGCTATATCTGCAAATAATTTTTCGTCTATAACTGCTGGACAGCTCTCTTCCACTACTGGAGGTGTACTAGAGACACTATCGTTATCACTGCCACAACCTGTAACCGCAAAACTAAGTAAAATAAGACCCAGAGAATGTTTATACACTTGATGAATTTTCATATCTTTTCCTTGATTTTTACTCATAGCAAGCTCTTGTATTTGATACAAGTCCACTTTCGCTTTTAGCCAGATGAGTAACTTTTATCTATATTCCCTTTCCTGCTGACTTAAGACTTAGGCCACAGGCTCTACCAAAAACCAAATCAAAATAAATCATCTAAATTTTTACAAATAATAGAATTTTTAGAAAATCTGCTTGATCATTCTCTTGATAATATTCTGAACGAAGAATAAAAAAATTACGCTTCTGAGTCATAGAGTTTCGAATTTAGGACAAATCATTTTAGGAAAAACCAATATGTTCAAAAAAAACTATATATTTTAATTATTTAGTTTTCTACGATACTGAGTTGGTGTTACGTTAGTTTGTAATCTAAACCATGTAATAAATGAGTGACTGGTATAAAAACCAAGTGCCTTCGAAATAAATACAACCGAATGCTGATAATTGACTAAATAATTTTGAGCTAGCTCAAATCTAACTTGATCTAAAATTTTACTGTAGGCACTTTCTTCTTGTTGTAATTTTCTACTCAACGTTCTGACATTAACCGCCAATTGTTCTGCAACATTTTCACGAGATAATCGTTGTTGATGCAACAATAAATAAATTTGCGCTCTGACCTGCTCAGTAAAGGTTTGTTCAACTTTTTGTTGTTCAAGCAATTTTTGAGCAAATATTTTAACACTGTCGTACAGCCCTGAATTCGCTGTTTTTAGCGTCATATTAAGTGACTGAGGTAGCAATAACAGAGCAGCTTCTTTTTGGTCAAAATAAACGGGGCATCCAAAAAACTCATCATACATTTTTTGTAATTCAGGGGCAGCCAAAGTATGCGTAAAATGAACAGCTTTCAGGACAGAATGCCCCTCATCACGAACCAATTTGACTAAGCTAATCCACCATGCAAAATTGTATTCTGTCCCACAACGAATAAAAATAGGATCTTTAGACCTACATTTCCATTTCCAATAAATGATCTCTGATTCTATTTGAATAGAAATATCACCAATACACCCAATTAAGGCTTGGTATTCTTTTAAGGTATAAATGGCTGTACTTAAAGTTGAAGACAAAGGAACTAGATGGCCTAAAACCCCATAAGCGGTTGAATCCATTTTTTTAGAAAAACTTAAAGAAACCAATGAATTATTACAAACGTTATAAGTATATGAAATCATCTTTTCAAAATAGCTGAGTGAAATACACTGATTCGAATCCCCTAATTGCTCTTCAGTCAAACCGCCTTGTAACAGAAGCTCCTTTCTATTGATTCCAAAAAAAGTTGCGTGCTCAAGAAAATGTTTAACAAGTCCAATAAGCACCTGAATTTCAAGAGTATCATCAATGTTTTTTGGTAAAGCGGTGATCATCCTTATCGTCCTAGATAATTAATTCCTCATCATTAATTATTGTAATTTAGAATAAGATTAAAGTAATTCAAAATTTTATACACTTGTAAATACTTCATATAAAATAAATGATTAGTTCATAATGGCTTTGTTGCACAAACCTATCTTTAAGGGCTGAGTTTAACAATATAATTTTTGATATGAAAACCTGCCTGTAAAATTTATCGCACAATCAATTAATCCAGCTACAATCAAACACTGATCAATAGAGAAAATATCGCCATTTGATTTGCTTCTAAAACCTAATGATATGTAGAATCGAATGGCAAGCAAGGTCAGCATCAAACATATTTTGATACTGCCATTCCATATTTTCTGATGATTAAATCTATTTCAAATTGTCATTGCGTATGGTAACAGGCTTTGTACAAATCCTGATTACGTTATCGGGTCTTGCCTAGACAGCGCCAGACTATTCGACCCTGAGCAGAAAGCAAAATCATATGATATAGCGATTAACTATCAAAAAAGTAGCAATGGATTGCATCTGCTTACAGAATTAGGCAGGCCTCACACCTAAGTTGTCTCTTAAAATTTAAATGAATGAGAGGAAGTTTAACCTTTAAGTCTTTATACAACACAGCCTTTCCAACCTAATTAAGTCCTAACATCAAAATGGTCTCATTGGTATCTAGCATAGTATTTACAGATATCTCTATAGAAAAAATACAATATTTTCAGCTAACACCTATCTATCCAAAGAGCGTATAAGGTGACTAACATTTTTGTATAGTTCAATTTTCAGAAAAAGATATAAAAAGAAAAAAACCATAAAGCATCTAACTGCCCAATCATTAGGCAAAATAAAATCTATATTTTTAAACAAAAGGACAAAGACTATTTATAGTTTAATTTACATGTATTTCACAGGCCCCAAAAATGTCCAGTGTCTACGGCTATCCGAATTGATCTGAGTTTCTCTATTTGAATCCAATTTTTTATGTGAGTTACTGTGTGGAACAAAATCACAGACAATAAAAAGCCCTTGTATGTACAAGGGCTTAATTCAAAATTTGGCGGAAGCGGTGAGATTCGAACTCACGGAGGGGGTAAACCCTCGTCGGTTTTCAAGACCGGTGCATTAAACCGCTCTGCCACGCTTCCATGTGCGCAAGAATACTAAGCTTTTCTATAGATGACAAGAAAAAAATAACCTTAAAGCATTCAAACGCATATTGTTTCATCAAATCTTTATAATTTAGCTGCTAATTCAGCGCCTTCACGTATTGCACGTTTCGCATCAAGCTCAGCGGCGAGTTTAGCACCACCAATAATATGATAATTAGCTAAAGTATTTTCACCTTCTTTTGGCATTAAATCCTTTATTGATTCCTGCCCTGCACAGACCACAATTGTATCTACACGTAATAATTGATCATAACCATTGGTTTCAATCCATAAACCTTCATTGGTCACAGCCTTATATTGAACCCCACGCATCATTTTTACAGCATGCTTTTTCAATTGTGCACGGTGTACCCAACCTGATGTTTTACCTAAACCCATTCCTAGTGGTGTGGTTTTACGTTGCATTAAATAAATTTCACGAATTGGTGCTTCAACTTTTGCCGGAACAAAACCACCTTCAGTCATATAATTTGGGTTTTGATCTACGCCCCATTCACGCTTCCAATGCTCTAATGGTTGAGGCTGCGGCTGATGTTCTGGTTTTAATAAAAATTCTGATACATCAAAACCAATCCCACCAGCACCAATCACAGCAACCTTATTCCCAACGGGTGCTCCACGAAGTACTTCTGCATAAGAAAGAACTTGAGGAGCATCACTACCTTCAATTTTTAAGCTACGAGGAATAACACCCGTTGCAATAATCACTTCATCATAGCCTTCGCGTTCTAATTGTTCACGATTAACCTTAGTATTTAAACGCAGTTCTACACCTGTTTTTTCAATTTGGACTTTAAAATAACGAATCGTTTCATGAAATTCTTCTTTACCTGGCACAACTTTAGCTAAGTTAAACTGACCACCAACTTCTTTCGCAGCCTCAAATAAAGTAACCTGATGCCCGCAACTTGCAGCTACTGTTGCCGCAGACAATCCCGCAACACCACCGCCCACTACCGCAACTTTCTTTGGCTTTTTAGTTTTGACATAAACCAATTCAGTTTCATAAGCAGCACGTGGATTGACTAAACACGTCGCACGCTTATTTTTAAAGGTATGATCCAAACACGCCTGATTACAGGCAATACAAGTATTAATTTCATCAACACGATTCGTTGCTGTTTTATTAACCCAGAAAGCATCCGCCAAAAGTGGACGTGCCATCTGTACCATATCTGCTTTACCTGTTGCTAAAATTTCTTCCGCAGTTTCTGGCATATTAATACGATTTGATGCAATCACTGGAACTGAAACATGCTTTTTCACTTCAGCGGTATAATCTACGAATGCAGCCCGTGGAACTGAAGTTACAATAGTTGGAACACGTGCCTCATGCCAGCCAATGCCTGTATTTAATAATGTAATTCCTGCTTTTTCCAAAGCTTGAGCAACGACAATAACCTCATCCATTGTATTACCGTCATGGACAAGATCTAGTAATGATAGACGAAAGCAAATAATAAATTTTTCACCAACTGTAGTGCGAATTGCTTTCACAATTTCTACTGCAAAACGCATACGATTTTGAATATTACCGCCCCAACGGTCATTACGTTGATTTACATGGCGACTTAAAAACTGATTCAGTAAATACCCTTCTGAACCCATAACTTCAACGCCATCATAGCCTGCTTTTTTGGCAATACTGGCCGTTTTCGCAAAATCAGCAATAGTATCTAAAATTTGTTTTTCACTCATTTGACGCGGTTTAAAGGGTGAAATAGGTGATTTAATCGGACTCGCAGATACGACAAAAGGTTGATAACCATAACGCCCTGCATGCAAAATTTGCATCAAAATTTTTGCACCATGCTTATGTACCGCATGTGTGACTAAACGGTGCGGAGCAACATCTCCTAAAGTATTCATCGTACCGCCTACTGGTAATAACCAACCTTGACGGTTCGGAGAAATTCCCCCAGTAATAATTAGGCCAACACCACCTTTAGCACGCTCCCCAAAATATGCCGCAAGTTTTGGATAATTATAAAAACGATCTTCCAACCCTGTGTGCATAGAACCCATCACGACACGATTTTTAATAGTCGTAAAGCCTAAATGTAATGGTTTTAAAATATTGGCATAGCGAGTTGTCATAATGGATCCTTTTATATTTGGCTTTGCAACTTGTTGCATACTACTTTACCGACTTTTGATCTTTTGTTTATGACTTTTTAAAAAATTTGTCTGCAAGTAACTGTCAATTTGACATAAAAAAAGTGTAGCTATTTGAGACTACACTTAAAGTATTACATCTGATTATTATTCAGTTAAATTTAGGATGGTTTCCAGTTCTTTAATTTTGATGTGTGCCCAATACCTACATTAAAACTATTGGTTGGGTCTAATTTTTGATAGTGGTTTTTCAATGCTGGTTTAGCTACATATAAATGTCCAACATTATGTTCTGCGGGATATTCTGCACCACGATCATCAAGTAAATGCCACATTTGATGTTCTATCGCTAAAGGATCAACCCCTTTCTTGACAATATAATCTTGATGAAAGACATGACATAAAAAATGGCCATAGTAGAGTTTATGGATGATCAAATCATCCAGTGCTTTAGGTAAGGTTTCTAACCATTGACGATCATTACGGCGTAAAGCAATATCTAGAGCGACAATATCTTCAACCTCACCACGATGGGTATCGCGATAGCGAATTGCAGCACCAGCTATTGCAAAACGATGTAAAAAGGCTTTACGCCCTTCTTCTTCTGTACACAGAAAATAATGCTTAGAAGATTGAGTTTCAAAATATTTTTTTAAAAATTGTTCTACCTGCTCAACATCCTGATTTTCTATCCGAATCACTAAATGATGTTCATATAAATCTCGAAATTCATTCATCCGCTTCGGTAAATGATTCGGCATAAACTTCGTGATCAATTGTAAAATTTTATCTGAAAATCCTTTCATTCTAAACTTTTCAAGATAACCATCAACTTTATCTTTCATTGCAAAAGCAGCAGGAACTCTTGCTGTACCAAACTTTTCGATAAACATGAAAGTATCTTTACCATACTCTGCACCAATATCATAAGCGACACGGTGAATATATTCGCCAGCTATTGGCAAGCGTGGTAAACCTTTCAATAAAAAACGACGAATTTCGGTTAAATCATCCTGTGAATTGGTCCCCACATAGAAGACTTGACTTGGAATTTTTTCAAAGGTATCTAAGCGTACTGCAAACACACACACTTTTCCAGCTGAACCCGATGCTTCAAATAATCGTGATGGATCTGCATTAAAACGTGCTGGGGTATTTTCATCGATTTGTTTAACATCGTGTGCATAACGCTGATCTGATGCACAACAGCTTGAATCATGTTGAATATCATTAATTTGATATTGTTGTTTTTCGAGTTTAGCTAAAATTTCTTCAGGTGTCGTACCTAAATCTACACCCAAATGATTCACGAGTTCTAACTGACCAGATTCATTGACGCGTGCATATAGTGCGAGTTCCGTATAAGCAGGACCACGACGAACCAATGCCCCACCAGAGTTGTTACAAACGCCACCCAAAACAGATGCACCAATACATGATGAACCGATGACTGAGTGTGGCTCACGGTTAAATGGTGATAATTCTTTTTCAAGGCGATCTAATGTTGCACCGGGTAAACAAATCACTTGTTGACCGTCATTAATCACTTGGATTCCTGCTAAACGACGGGTACTAAGTAAAACGACAGGACGATCATAATCATTCCCGAATGGTGTTGAACCCCCCGTAAGCCCCGTATTTGCCGCTTGCATAATCACAATACAATCTGCATCTACAGCCGCTTTTAAAACATGCCATTGTTCAACTAAAGTTCCTGGAACAACCACCGCCAAAACTTGTCCTGCACCATAACGTCGCCCTTGACGATATAAACGAGTTTCGCTTTCACTGGTCATGACATGTGATTTACCCACAATATCAATAAACTTTTGGATGGTTTTTCCTGAATCTAATTGAGTTTGCATATTTTATGCGTTCCATTCCTTAATATTTTTACTATATTATTTTATTCAAGAAACTCTCTCTTGAAATCCTATATGCAAAAATGTCATTCACTGCTGTATTGAGACCGACTATCGGTAACATCCATATCACCGATATAACTAAGGAGAATATAAATATTATTCAATACTTATATTCTCCATTTTTATTGCGCTAATTCTTTATCTAGTTTGACTAGACAATCAGAGGTAATCTCTGCAATCGTTTTAGCACCAGTCAAAGTCATTGCAACACGCATTTCTTTATCAATTAAATCCAATAAATTAGAAACACCCGCCTCACCTGCAGCACCCAATGCATAAATAAATGCACGACCTAACATACACGTATCAGCTCCCATTGCGAGCATACGAACCACATCTAAACCATTGCGAATACCTGAATCAACAAGAATTTTAATATCGCCTTTAACTGCATCAGCAATCGGAGGTAAAGCACGCGTTGTTGATAAAACACCATCAAGCTGACGACCACCGTGATTAGAGACCACAATACCATCGGCACCAAAACGCACTGCATCCTTGGCATCTTCAGGGTCTAAAATCCCTTTAATGACCATTGGGCCATCCCAAAATTCACGAATCCACTCTAAGTCTTTCCATGATATAGACGGGTCAAAGTTATTGCCTAACCAACCAATATAATCCTCAAGACCCGTTGGTTTACCCAAGTACTTTGAAATATTACCTAAGTCATGTGGGCGCCCAAGTAATCCAACATTCCAAGCCCAATGTGGGTGGAAACAGGATTGCATGTAACGACGCATTGCTGCATTTGGACCACTCATACCCGAATGTGCATCACGATAACGTGCCCCTGGAACAGGCATATCAACCGTAAAAACCAACGTTGAACAACCTGCTGCTTTAGCGCGTTCCAATGCATTACGCATAAATCCACGATCACGTAATACGTAAAGTTGAAACCACATTGGACGTTTAATTGCTGGTGCGACTTCTTCAATTGGACATACAGAAACCGTAGATAAGGTAAAAGGAATTCCTTTTTTATCAGCAGCAACAGCCGCTTGAACCTCACCGCGACGTGCATACATCCCCGTTAAACCCACAGGTGATAATGCAACAGGCATAGATAAAGTTTCATCAAAAAGCTTCGTTTCCAAGCTCAACTGTGACATATCATTGAGCACACGCTGCCTAAGCGCAATTTTTGATAAATCTTCTACATTACGTTGCAGTGTATATTCCGCATTCGCACCACCATCAATGTAATGAAATAAGAAAGGTGGTAAACGACGTCTCGCGGCTTCACGATAATCATTAGCAGAAGAAATAATCATGGTTATATCCTGTTTAATCGGCTTGCACGTTGACGTCGAGCATCTTCCTCGTCAATCAAACGTACTTGTTGAACTACAAACTCAATATGTCCACAGACTGCAATACGCGCAGCTTCTGGATCTTGACGTTCAATTGCATCCATCACTTGATAATGTTGATCATGCAATTGATCAAAACGCTGTGATTCCGAATAGACTTTACGTCGCCCCAAAACCACATTAAATTTTAATAAATCAAATAAACCCCGCATCATTTGGATCAGAACCAAATTGTGCGATGCTTCAGCAATCGCCAAATGAAATTTAGCATCTGCCATAGATGCTTGATCATCATCACCAAGCGATTGAAAATAGGTTATTTTTTCATAACACTGACGAATGTTAATTAAATCATCTTGGGTTGCACGCTGTGCTGCATACCAAGCTGCCCCACCCTCTAAAATGATGCGAGCTTCCTGTACATCAAAACGATAGGAAGGATCATCATCAATTAACATACTCAAAGGCTGAACAATTTGATATTGTGACCAATTAGTCGGTAATTGCTGCAAAAAAGTTCCCGCACCAACCTTACTGACCAACATACCCGTACTGGTGAGTTGCTGAATCGCTTCACGTAAAGAGGAACGAGAGACACCGAGTTGTTCACACAATTTACGTTCAGCAGGCAAACGATCTCCGATCTGCATATTGGTCTGTTCAATCAACATACGTAAGTTTTGAACCACTTTATCGGAGACTTTCATTCGGCTGCTCTCAGTTGTGTGTTATGGAATCATCCATGGGAACACATAGGCTTGTAAGGTCACAATAATACCAATCATCACTGTAAACGTTATACTGTGTTTAACAGTAAAACGGAACAAATCAGACTCTTTACCTACTAAACCAACTGCCGCACAAGCGATAGCGATCGACTGAGGTGAAATCATTTTTCCTGTGACACCACCACTGGTATTGGCAGCAACCAGTAAGACTTCTGGTACACCAATTTGTTGAGCAGTTGTAGCTTGTAATGCAGAGAATAATGCATTAGCTGATGTGTCTGAACCAGTTAGGAATACCCCAATCCAACCCAAGAATGGCGAGAAGAAGGTAAAGGCTTTACCCGTATGTGCCAGTGCTAAAGCTAATGTTGCCGACATACCCGAATAATTCGCAATAAATGCAAATGCCAAGACCATCCCAATCGAATAAATTGGAATTTTTAATTCATTCACAGTTTCAAAAAATGTTGCCACTGCATCTTTCGGTTTCATTTTTAAATAAATGATGGTGATGATGGCAGCAATAAAAATTGCGGTTCCAGTTGCAGAAAGCCAGTCAAATTTATAGATCGCATCATAATCTTTAATTTCAGGAACAACAGGCGGTAGTTTTTGTACCAGTTGATGCAAATACGGAACTTTGATTGAGATCACTAAATCATGTAATGCACCGTCTTTAGCGAATAGATCCTTAAATGGCTTAATGCTCCAGATCGTGACCATCGCCGTCAGAACCATAAATGGAGACCATGCTTTGGCAATTTGAGCGATGCTGTATTTCTTTTGTTGTTCAACCACTAAATTCTGATCAACTTGACCATCTTCATTTTCAAAACGAAAGATATGTTTCGGCTGCCAAAATTTAAGTAAAATGGTTAATGTCACGAGTGAGGCAATCGCTGCGGTAATATCTGGAAGCTCAGGACCAACAAAATTTGAGGTTAGATATTGTGCCAGAGCAAATGAACCACCGGCGACAATCACGGCTGGCCAAGTTTCTTTAATACCACGCCAACCATCCATAATCCCCATAATCCAAAACAGAACAATCGGTACCATAAACGGTAACTGACGACCCACCATTTGGCTGATTTCATGCGTATCCACACCTGAAACTTGTCCAGCGACAATAATAGGAATACCCATCGCACCAAATGCAACCGGTGCTGTATTTACAATTAGACAAAGTCCTGCTGCATACAGAGGTTTAAATCCTAATCCCACCAATAAAGCGGCGGTAATTGCCACAGGTGC
Source organism: Acinetobacter sp. ANC 4648 (assembly GCF_002135345.1). Taxonomy (GTDB): domain Bacteria; phylum Pseudomonadota; class Gammaproteobacteria; order Pseudomonadales; family Moraxellaceae; genus Acinetobacter. Next base: position 161,598 of record NZ_NEGI01000002.1, read on the forward strand.
ACCAAAGCCTGCCGCACCTTCAAGGAAGGTACCAAATGCAAAGCCAACCAATAACATTTGTAAACGTTGATCTTCAGTAATAGACAGGATCGATGCACGAATAATATCGAACTGGCCTGTTTTTACAGAAATTTTGTACAGGAATACTGCACCGATAATAATCCATGCAATCGGCCATAAACCATATAGAAAGCCATAGACCATAGATGCGAATGCCATCGCAACTGGCATTTGATATGCAAAAAGAGAGACAAGCAATGCCAAAACAACAGTAATTGTACCCGCAACACTGCCCTTCATACGGAATACAGCAAGTGCTAGGAAGAAAAAAATAATTGGAATAAGCGCAATACTACTGGAAATCCAGATATTGCCCATAGGATCGTAATTCTGTTGCCAATGTTGCAGCATTGTCATCTCCTTGAAATGCTTGCGAAGGTATTGAGAGTGGTCTGACTACCCATCTACAAACTTAATATTGGTACTACCAATTTAATTAAAATTAAAAAATAAAGCGCTTAATGCTTTGTTATATTAGTTTCTGCTGCTTTAAAGATCAATATTGGTCTGAGTTTATTTTTATTGGTCTGACCAATATAGAGGGGATTAATCTATAAAATTCATCTAAGGTTTTGTGTTAATCAATTTAACAAACTGAATTTACTTTCATTTTCATAATTTTGATTAAAAAAATCTTACCACGCCCCACTTATACGACTTTAGTCGTATGTGCCTACTTACACCTGCTTTGATTTTTCATTTCAATATTTTGAAGGATTAATTCCACTGACTTCTGGACTGAATACAAAGCAGTATCAATAACTAAATCAATAGAATCCCATGTTTCATAATCACGATTAAGCACATCATTCCAATTGGGTAATGAATGATTTTTAATATCTGCAAGGCGTGCTTCCACTCTTTTACGGTGCACTCCTTTATCTGAACAGATTATTTCTATTTCAATGGTCTTTACATGTGCTTGTGCTGCAACGTTCTTCCATGCTTGGCGTGTAATTTCAAGTGAATTAACTGAATCAGCAATCACCGTTTGTCCCAGCTGAAGATTATCTGCAGCAACGGCATATGCGACAAAATACCCCTCAGCTCCAATTTCTGTCACACTATTTCCATCTGCAGCAAAAATAGCTTGCTCAATAGAGTCGACTCTTAAATATGTCGCCTTAAGTCTTGTAGCTAGTGCTTTAGCAATCGTGGTTTTTCCAGTTGCGGGTAAGCCACCCAATATAATCAACATTGTCATCAATCCATAATTATTAGATCGTCTATAAAAGTCCGCTAAAAGCACTTTCTTTTACACCGTTTCCACTGAGTCAAATCCCCCCGCACTCCCCTCAATATAGAAAAAGAAAACCCACCAACAATGTCTATTATAGTGATAACGGAATAAGGTACATTCAGAGTACAAGTCACATGATCTAATAATGTAATTAGCATCACATTTTATTTTTGGTATACATTTTTAATCTTTTTATATAAAAAAACTTCGTTCACTCTTCATTTAAAATAAATTTTAATGGTAAAGAATATTTTTATTGATTGTCCTTTTTACGAAAACAAGCTGAATCAAAAGTGTTACAATGCAGCGTTTATAAATTCTCCTTGGCCACCAATCGTTATGGTGCCTATTTTAAAATAGTTAGGACGAGCAATGACTGATAATGCAACCATCTTGCAGCATGTACCAGTAGGCAAAAAAGTTGGGATTGCCTTCTCTGGTGGTCTAGATACTTCAGCTGCTTTATTGTGGATGAAACAAAAAGGCGCAGAACCTTATGCTTATACAGCAAACTTAGGTCAGCCAGATGAAGAAGACTATGATGCAATTCCAAAGAAAGCTGAAGCTTATGGCGCTGTAAAAGCACGTTTAATCGACTGCCGTTTACAACTTGCGCTTGAAGGCATTGCTGCAATTCAGTGTGGTGCATTCCATATCAGTACCGGTGGCATTCCTTATTTCAATACCACGCCATTAGGTCGTGCAGTAACAGGTACAATGCTTGTTACCGCAATGAAAGAAGATGACGTAAATATTTGGGGTGATGGATCAACCTATAAAGGAAACGATATTGAACGTTTCTACCGTTATGGTTTATTGACCAACCCTGCACTTAAAATTTACAAACCTTGGTTAGATCAAACCTTTATTGATGAGCTTGGTGGCCGTGCAGAAATGTCACAGTTCCTCATCGACAATGGCTTTGACTATAAAATGTCAAAAGAAAAAGCATATTCAACTGACTCGAATATGTTAGGTGCGACACATGAAGCCAAAGATCTTGAATACCTGAATGCTGGTATTAAAATCGTAGATCCAATTATGGGCGTTGCCTTCTGGAAAGATGACGTAGAAGTTAAAGCTGAAGAAGTATCGGTTACTTTTGAAGAAGGCATGCCTGTTGCTTTGAATGGTCAACGTATTGAAGATCCAGTTGAATTCATTCTTGAAGCGAATCGTATCGGTGGCCGTCATGGTCTTGGTATGTCAGATCAAATCGAAAACCGTATTATTGAAGCGAAATCTCGTGGTATCTATGAAGCGCCAGGAATGGCACTACTGCATATTGCTTATGAACGTCTAGTAACAGGTATTCATAACGAAGATACGATTGAGCAATACCGCATTAACGGTTTACGTTTAGGTCGTTTATTGTATCAAGGTCGTTGGTTCGATTCTCAAGCGCTTATGCTTCGTGAAACTGCACAGCGTTGGGTTGCCAAAGCCATTACAGGTACTGTCACTTTAGAACTTCGTCGTGGTAATGACTTTACCATTATGAATACTCAATCTGAAAACCTCACTTATGAAGCTGAGCGTTTGACCATGGAGAAAGGTGATTCTATGTTCTCTCCTATGGATCGTATTGGTCAGCTCACCATGCGTAATTTAGATATTTCTGATACTCGTGCAAAATTAGGAATTTATACCAATACTGGTTTACTTGCGGTGGGTACAGGTTCTGCTGTTCCTCAATTAAAAGACAAAAATAAATAATTTTTGATCTTAATAAAAAAACCGCCTAATGAGGCGGTTTTTTTATACATCATCATTTAAAAACTTTATGCTTTTTACTGATTACAGAGCATGAGCACTTTCATTCAAGAAACTTCACCACCACACCCGATTGTACTTTACGACCTAAATCATTGGCATCCCAATTCGTCAGGCGAATACAGCCATGTGATGCCGTTTTAGAAATCAAAGAGGGATTTGGGGTTCCATGAATACCAAAAGAAGCTTTACTGAGTGCAATCCAAATATTTCCTACAGGCCCATTCGGCCCAGAGGGTAAGACCAGTGGTTTTTTATTCGCACCCTGAACAAAGTTCTTAGGTGAATAACCATAATAAGGATTCGCTGCAACCTTCACAACCTTATGTGTTCCTTTGGGGGATGGTGTCTCTGATCCACCAATTGTCGCTGGAAAAGATGCGATTAAACGATTTTGTCCATTAAACAAATACAGCTGCCGAGCTCCTTTATGCGCAATAATCAAGCTCACATCATGTGGCAATTCATTTCGCACATTCGGTACTAAAATTTTTTCCCCAACGTTATTAAACGCTGCTTTAGGATTAAGCTGGCGTAAAAACTCTTCATCAATATGAAATTTCTCACCCAACATTTCAGTCATTCGTGTGTAATACAGGCCTGGCATTTTCGCTTGTAATGCATAGTTTCGCGGTATACTTTTCGCAAATGGCCCTTTCAAGTCTTGCTCAGTAATCACATAAACTCCAAAAGCAGAATTAGATTGTTTTGCAATTAAACTATCCCAAGTCTGTTTGGTGAGTTCGCCTGTAAGTGGAAAACCTTGTATCTGCTGATAGGTTGCAAGCGCTTTCAAAAAGTTTTTACCACTTTTCCCATCAATTGCACCAGGTGAAGCATGTAAATTATTTAACATCACTTGCGCCCGAGCATAGGCTGGGAATTGTCCTCGGCCTAAGTCTGCAGCCCAATTCGCTTTATTTAAACTCTCTAATGTCCAAACCTGCTGTACTTCAATTGGTGCACTATTATTCTTTACAGTTGCAGCCACTGTTTGTATTGCAAACGATTGAGAGGGTAAATTCAACATCACAATACAAGCGACATATAAAAATTTTGGCAGTAACTTGCCCATATTACACTCTCTAAATTTATCTCAAGATTTAAGCGTTCATCACACTCTTCAATAAACGGTAACTAAATTTTAGTTTTGATAGTTATCCCGCTTCCAACTCCAATTTTGCTCAAATAAAGGGAATCCTTAAACATCCCTATTGGATTTCCACCATATCAACAAAATTTTAAGTCCAATTTATTCAAAGCTAATAAAGTTACTATTATAACAATGTGGATTATTTAACATTTTTTTATACAAATAACAAACAAATCAAATATTAAAATAAAAGATAACTTGATTGAATATTGATGATGAACAAACAGTAAAAATGAAAGCTGTATAAAATGATAACTTAAATCAAATATATTTTTAAGAAAATAAACATCTGTACACACCTACTCAAATAGCTCACTTTTAAAGCAGATGTGTGTTCACTATCATTTATTTGACATACTAAATTTTAAATAGCAGTTACCATTTTAAGGTTTAATCGATTATTATCTATTTTATTTGATTGTAAGAATGACCTTGAATACGATTACTTTGCTTCAACCTGATGATTGGCATGCACATCTCCGTGATGGTCTCGCACTACAACGTACAGTACCTGATTTAGCTAAGCAATTTGCCCGCGCTATTTGTATGCCTAATTTGGTTCCACCAGTAAAAACCGTCGAAGAAGCAAATGCCTATCGTGAACGTATTTTAGCGCATGTGCCTGAGGGTATAAATTTTGACCCACGCATGGTGCTTTACTTCACAGATCATACCGCGCCAAGTGAAATTAAAAAAATTAAAGAATCTGAGCATGTCAATGCCATTAAGCTTTACCCTGCTGGAGCAACCACCAACTCAGATAATGGTGTTAGTGACATGCGTAAAGTCTATGCTGTCATTGAGCAACTAGAAGAACACCAAGTTCCATTATTATTACATGGTGAAGTGACTCACAATCATGTCGATATTTTTGATCGTGAAAAACGCTTTATTGATGATGTTTTATCTCCATTATTAAGACAATTCCCTAAATTAAAGTTAGTACTCGAACATATTACGACTAGTGAAGCTGCGCACTTTGTACTGGAACATGACCGTCATGTTGCTGCAACCATTACACCACAACATTTATTGTTTAACCGTAATGATATGCTGGTGGGTGGAATTAAACCGCATTTCTATTGTTTACCTATCCTAAAACGCCAGACACATCAACAGACCTTATTAGAAGTTGCAACCAGTGGCAGTCCTAAGTTTTTCTTAGGCACAGACAGTGCACCGCATTCTAAAGATGCAAAGGAAAATGCATGTGGCTGTGCAGGATGTTATAGTGCACCTACAGCGATTGAGTTATATGCTCAAGCTTTCGATCAAGTGGGTAAAATTGAACGCTTAGAAGGTTTTGCAAGCCATTTTGGTGCAGACTTCTATGGTTTACCTCGTAATACCAATACCATTACCTTGGTAAAAGAAGATCAAGTCATTCCTGAAAGTTTTGATTACTTGGATGGTGAGAAAATTATTCCACTATATGCTGGGAAAACCATTCAATGGAGAAAAGTGTGACAACTGAAACACAACCTGCAATTGGTCAACGATTCCGTGGTTTTTTACCCGTTGTCGTTGACGTAGAGACCGCAGGTTTTAATGCCGAAACTGATGCACTTTTAGAAATTGCATGCATTCCTATTATTTATGATGCTGAAGGAAAATTTGTTCCGGGTGAAGCACATCATGCACATATTAATCCGTTTGAAGGTGCAAACTTAGATCGACGATCTTTAGATTTTATTGGTGTCGATCCATTTAATCCAATGCGTATGGCAATGGCTGAAGATGAAAAATCTGCGTTAAAACGTATGTTTAAATCAGTCAATGAAGTCCGTAAGCAGCAACAGTGTACCCATGCTGTACTGGTGGGACATAATGCTCATTTTGATCTAGGCTTTGTCAAAGCAGCAATTGCACGAACAGGCACCAAAAATCAGAATCCATTTCATAGTTTTTCTGTATTTGATACGGTGACTTTAAGTGCTGTGATGTTTGGACAAACTGTACTGGCAAAATCATGTATTCAAGCTGGAATTGAGTTTGATGGTAAGGAAGCACACTCTGCTTTATACGATACTCAAAAGACTGCGGAACTGTTTTGCTATATTTTGAACAAACTCGCACCTCACCTACTTGACACAATGGCGGCGGATCAATAAGATACCGCCATCTTCTAACGACCCTATCGTCTAGAGGCCTAGGACATCGCCCTTTCACGGCGGTAACCGGGGTTCGAATCCCCGTAGGGTCGCCATATATTCTTCGATTCAATAATTGAAAAGAGCTTTCTAAAAAGCTATATCTTGATCACAGCTCCACAATCACACACCTATTTAAGTTCATTTTTAAAGCTCAATGTTTTTTCAATCAAGAATCACTGTATTAGCTCGTGTATAAATTGTCTTTTTAAATCGTAAATTTACATCTCGGGACTTGAAATATAATAATCACCCTCGATTTAATAGATTAAATGAATTCTATTTATAACTGTGAATATGAACAATCAAAACAAACCTGAAATTATAATCATTAATGATCAAAATTTTGGTAGCCATGTAGAGCATTGGAACTTATTAACAGACAATCCTACTAGCGAAGTACCAAAATGGTTAGGTTTGGCTTTAAATGACCCGATTATGCCTATGGGTTTATGCAAACAAGAATCTGAGATGGATGCATCGTCATGGCTAATTCAAGGACCAAGCACATCGACAGTACAATTGGCACAAGTCATTGCTGTGGAAGATGGCAAACCTAAAGCCCTCAAGACAGCGTTTCCGACCTTTGAAAGCCCTTATGTCGTCCATGCTAGTATCAATCGTATTATTACCTGTGAGTCCCATACTCAAGCAGTTCTGTGCCTAGAATTGAGCCCAAATAGTACGGTATATGCTTTTGATAGCCTCTATGCTGTCAATCATGAGCAATATCAAAAAAATCAAAAATACAAAGTGCAATTTAATGCTTGGGCTTATGAACTCGAAAAAGTATCTGACCACGAACAAATTGTTGTCGATGATCCTGCCTCAATTAAACATCATCGTGCATTGAATGATATTTTGTTTGACCACAATGGAATTACTCCTCCCAATTTGCAAGAATTGATTGATGCATGGGAGCCTAAATCTGAAGATGACAAAGAACCCGTCACTGTCGATTTTTCAAAAATGGTGGCTTACTTGTATGGTGAAACCATTGGCCAAGAAGATGAGGCTTGGTTTCAAGGTAAAGTCGTTGGTAAAACCCAAATGCAATTTATGCAACAGGACTATACCCTGTACGATGTCACCTTAATTTTAGAAGAAAATCAACCTGCTATACTTGTTCGAATTGCAACCAAAGATATAGCCTATAAAAACTTTGAAATTGGTCAATATATTCGTGGCAATATTTGGATTCAAGCCCATATTTTTGCTAAAGCTGACTAGGTTCTTGGAAAAATAAATTTAAGCTGCTTTAAGTTCTAAATCATATTGGAATCTCATTTTTCAATCTATCGGCTTAAAGCAGCCAATTCAATTGGCTTTAAAAATGCTGAGCATTTTCTAACATCAAACTACAGCACTCACTCATGCCGTTTAATTAAATTTATTAATGCAATTTCCCACTCAAAAAATAACTATGTTTATAGCACCCCCAGTATTTATTTTTAAATATCTAACCTGAAAAGCTTTAAAAACTCATACCTGCATATTTAATTACCATTATTCACAGCACAAAATATCACTTAATTCTTATTTTATAATCTCTAGTAAAATATAAAAAGTAATTTTAAAACAAGTATTTAAGTTAAAAGATACAATCCACACTCAATATTATATGAAATTACTCTATTTAAATAATGTTATCCCCTTGTAAACCAGTACTTTATTTAATCAAATATTTGTGCTAAAAATAAATTATCAAAAGGATCTAACAATAATTTAAAGCTCTAGGCTCAGTAATGAAAATTATACCTGAACAATCGACTAGTCTAATTCATCAAGATCGTAGTTTCCGCTTTAGCTTGGATAAGGGTGCTTTGTGTTTTTTTATTTTAGGAATATTTCTTGCCGCAATGATTTTTCACTATTTGGGTTTATTTCCAACAGCATAATCTAAACCATCTTAACATCCCCTTTTTCAAAAAATATCTCAAAAAAAAAACCCTCTAACGAGGGTTTCTACTTTATTTCAACAATTGACTTAAGCTTGATGACGTTTTGCGAAATCATCCATAAAGTTCACAAGGGCTTGCACACCCGCTAATGGAACAGCATTATAAATACTTGCACGCATCCCACCCACAGAACGGTGACCTGCTAAATTAAGCAAATGATTATCTTCTGCTTCTTTTAAGAATAATTTATCCAGATCCGCATTTGCTAAAGTAAATGGTACATTCATGATTGAACGATTCGCTTCAAAAATGGGATTGGCATAGAAATCACTTGAATCGATATAACCATACAAAAGTTTGGCTTTCTCAAGATTCACTTTATGTATGGCATCTACACCGCCCTGCTCAAGCAACCATTCAAAAACCAATCCTGACAAATACCATGCATAAGTCGATGGCGTATTCACCATTGAATCATTTTTCGCTTGTGCTGAATATTGTAAAATGCTTGGAATTTCAGTTTTAGCCTGATCAAGCAAATCATCACGTACAATAACCAATGTTAAGCCTGCAGGACCGATATTCTTTTGCGCACCGGCATAAATCAAACCAAATTTTGACACATCAATCGGTGCTGACAAAATACTTGAAGACAAGTCAGTAACCAACGGTGCATTCACCTCAGGGATCCCTGCAAACTGTAAACCACCTATGGTTTCGTTATCTGCATAATGCACATAAGCTGCATCTGCTGACAAATTCCAAGTGCTTTGATCGGTAATAGCCAATTTACCATTGATGCTCGTGCCAGCTTCTACAATATTAATATCGCCATAACGCTGTGCTTCTTTTAATGCTTTCTCAGACCAAATCCCTGTATGGATATAATCCGCTTTGCTATTTTTACCCAAAAGGTTTAAAGGAATGGCAGAAAATTGTAACGATGCGCCACCCTGTAAGAACAAAACTTTATAGTTCTCTGGAATGTTCATCAATTGACGTAAATCAGCTTCTGCTTTTTCTGCAACAGCAACATAGTCCTTACTACGATGGCTCATCTCCATGATCGAAAGCCCCTTACCATGCCAATCCAGCATCTCTTGTTGAGCTTTTTCTAAAACGGCAGTGGGTAATGCAGCAGGACCAGCACAGAAATTGTACGCGCGCATGATTTTTCCTTTCAAAGTGAAACACAATAAAATGATGGCATTTAACCACATATAACCTGTGCTTGCAGTAAATTATCCTGAAAATATTTCAATGCAATTCGATGATTGAAGTCAAAATTTCAATCATTATTAATGCAATATTATATATTTAAAAATCCAGCCATTATTTTCTGAGTAATCAAATAAAATACTCCGACTCACATTAAAAGCCTGATAAAATATAATGATTAAAAATTAAGATACCTACATAAGAAACAATATAACCACTGAATTAAAGACACAGCATTTTTTTGCGATGTATAATTTACCCAACGCTGCTGAGTGACCAATTGATGTTGATAAAATTAGAAAAAATACAAAAAAAATGTGCTTCATCCATTACAACAATTTTAAAAGTTGCATTACTTACTGCAAGTATTACCCACGCAAGCACAACTTTCGCAGGGAGTCTGAGTTATATACAAGCAGAACAATCCATTTTGCAAGATTCTTACAGTAGCCAAGCAAGTCAGGCATTCCAGCAAGCCTCTCAACTTGAAGCAGATGCTGTTAAAGGCTTAGGACTACCACGCATCGACTTCAATGTTCGTGCTTATGCCTTTCATAATGAAGTCGATATCCCTTTAAACTCTTTTAAAAACAATCTAGAACAAACCCTTTCCCAAGGCATTAACGATCGAATTGACCAAACCAACTTACCACCAAATATTTCCTATCCTTTAAAAGATGGCTTAAATCAAACCATTCACAATGGCGTAGGCTTATTTCCAGATTCAGCAAATGTCGTGCTAGAAGATCAAGTGGTTCGCCCAACGGTTTCAGTACTTATGCCGTTATATACTGGCGGACTGACCTCGAGTGCCAAAGAAGTGGCCAATATTAAAGCTCAGCGCAGTCAACTCACGACGAAACAGCAGCAGGATCTACAACGCCTTGAAATCATTCAGGCATATTTTAATACGCAACTACAAAAACAATTATTAAATTCCAGTTATTCCAATTTTAATGCCATGCAAACCCATTACAGCAATGCATTAAAGTTAGAACAACAAGGTTTTATCAGTAAAGGCCAACGCATGCAGTTTGAAGTTGCAAAGAATAATGCTGAACGTCTTGAACAAAATGCTGAAGCCAATTTCAGATCTAGCTTATTCCAACTGAATAATCTTTTACAAAGTAGCCAAATTACCGACTTAACCACACCTTTATTTGTCAATTCTGTACAGAGCCAATCTTTAAATACATTGTTAAAAACCTATCAAGATCAATCTACACTGATTCGTAAAATGCAAATGGACACACAACTGGCCAATGCCAATGTCAAAGTACAATCCGCAGCAAAAAAACCCAATCTTTTTGCATTTGGTGAATATAGTTTAGATGAAAAGCAAAACTGGATTGTCGGTGTAGTTGCCCGCTACAATTTATTTTCAGGCATAGATAAGAACAAAAGTATTCAAGCAGCGGAGCTACAACGCTATGCTTCTGAGTTATTAACTGAACGAACTAAACAAGAAATTGAAAATATTATTTATAAATCTTATAGCGAAATGGCCAGTGCACAACGTAGTCAGCAACTTATTCAGCAAAATATGCTAGCAGCTCAAGAAAATTTACGCATTCAAACTTTATCTTTTAAAGAGGATATGGGCACAGCAACTCAAGTCATTGATGCACAAAATGCTCTGAATGGCCTGAAAAGTGAAATGGCACTGAATGCTTATAAATATGTCATATCCTTGGCCACATTATTGCAAAGTCACGGCTCAATTGACCAATTTCAAAATTATGTTAATCAATCTCAAACCAACTATATTCGTTAATTCTTGATGGGGAAAATTAGATGACTCAAGATCAAAAAAATCATGATCAAGATACAGAAAAAGCCTTATCTGAAGGAACGTCTACAGATGAATCTCAAATACCAACCACACAAAATCCAACTGCTGCTTCTCAAGAAGAATCCACGCATGCTGAAGCTGATATAACATCAAATAACTCATCTACACATCAACAAGCAGATAAAAACAAACAGCGTATTGATCAGAAAAAACCTAAACTCCTCAAAATTGTAGGCATCATTGCGCTAATTTTAATCTTGGGTTTGATTGCTTTTGGTTTATGGAAAAGTTATCAGCCCAAGGAAATTGAATTACAAGGCCGAGTTGAAGCGGATACCGTTTATGTGAGTACCAAAGTCCCCAGCCGGATTGAAGAAATTTACGTGCATGAAGGTCAAAGAATCATCAAAGGTCAAGAGTTGGTGCGTTTATATAGCCCTGAAGTTGATGCAAAAAAACAGCAGGCTTTAGGCCTTTTACAATCAGCTCTCGCACTACAATCAACTGCTGAGCGAGGTTCTCAAGAAGAAAATGTTGCGACACTTTATGCCAACTGGCAAAGTTTAAAAGCACAAGAACAATTAGCCAAAACCACCTATCAACGGGGTGAGAATCTATTTAAAGAAGGTGTCATTTCTCGGCAACGACGGGATGAAATGCACGCAGCCGCAATCTCTGCAACAGAACTGACTGAAGCTGCCCATCAACAATACCTTCGTGCGCAACGAGGCAGCACCCCACAACAAAAATCTTCTGCGGATGCTCAAGTTCAAATTGCTCAAGCTGCTGTTGCGGAAGCCAATGCTTTAGAGGCAGAAACTAAATTACTCGCCCCCATTAATGGCACCGTATCAAAAACCTATGGCAAAGTCTCTGAATTGGTCGTCATCGGTGTACCCGTGGTAAGTATTATTCAAGATGATCATTTAAAGGTGAGCTTTAATGTGCGGGAAGACCAATATGCACAAGTCTATCAAGCAAAAACTATACAGGGTTTTATTCCTGCACTTAACAAAATAGCGATCTTTAAAATTAAAAATATTGATGTTGAAGGTGAGTTTGCTACGCTTAAAACCACTCGCCAGACAGGTGGTTATGACATTCGCAGTTTCAAAGTCCATGTGGTTCCTGTACAGGCCCTACCAGATTTAAAAGTAGGGATGAGCGTTCTATTTAAAGTAAAAGAGACAAACTAATGTGGTCTGGCTTGCTGCGTGAACTACGCTATTTACTAACACATAAATGGGACTTGTGTTTGGTCACACTCGCACCATTATTTATCATTGTGTTATTCACTAGCATGTTTTATCAAGGTAAGCCTGAGCATTTACCTATCGCTATTATTGACCAAGACCAAAGCACATTAAGCCAAAATATTGAAAAATATTTGAGTCATAATCCCACTTTAAAAATTATCACTATTTCACAAAGCCCCGATGAAGTTGAAAAGTTACTCAATCAAACCCAGATTTGGGGCTATGTTCATATTCCCGAAGGTGCTGAACAACGATTGGTTCGAGCACAAGATGCCGAAATTAGCATCGCTTTTAACCAAAGTTACTTTAGTGTAGGTAACGCAATTTCTTCTGCAATGTTGGTCAGTACTTTAGAAGCTATGGTTAATTTCACAGGACAAAACTATTTAGAAAATACCATCCCTTATTTAGATATTCCAACACCGCATGTCAAAATATCCCCCTTATATAATCCAAGTCTAAGTTACGAATTTTATTTAGAACCATTTGTGATTCCCGCTATTTTGCATTTATTGTTGTGTTGTTGTGTGGCTTTTGCAGTTGGACAAGAATTTAAATTTAATACAACAACGCAATGGCTCAATCAAAAGGGCCTCTTTCGTGCATTATTATCTAAAAATTTAACCTATGTATTTATTTTTAGCGCATGGACTTGGGCATGGATGTTCTGGCTTATTGAAATTCGAGGTTGGTTTGTCGCAGGTCATCTGTGGGTAATTTTACTCGCACAGTTTTTCTTTTACAGTGCGTATGCTTTTATTAGTAGTACGGTGGTTCTTGCAACTCATAATTTAAACAAAACTTTTGGTTTTATTGCGGTATATGGGGGTTCATCCTTAAGTTTTGCTGGAGTTACTTTACCATTGAATAATGCCCCTCTCTTTACTCAATTCTGGGCCAACATTATTCCTTACACTCCTTATGCAAAATTACAAACTGAGCAATGGGTCATTGGAAGCCCTATTTCTACTTCTCTTTTCCCATTGGCTATATTAATACTCTATACATTCTTTTATTTTGGCACCGCCTACGTCTTCCTTAAAAAGTATATAAAAGGAATACACGGATGAAAAAGAACTGGAAAAACTTTCTACATTATTACCTTAAAACATTTAAGGATATTGCGAGTAATAGCTCAATCCTAACGACATTAATTTTATCGGTGTTTTTCTATAGTTTTTTCTATCCAACCGCCTACAAGGCACAACATGCTGAGTCACTACCCATTGTGATTGTTGATGAAGAACAAAGTCTCGTCACTGCAACCATTATTGATGAAGTATCAAAAAGCCCGAATGTCAAAATTAAAGCCGTCACTGGAAATTTTGCTGAAGCAGAAATGATGATTAAAACTCAGCAAGCAGATGGTATTTTATTGTTACCTGATAATTTATCCAATAGTATTTACCGTGGTGAAGTCGGTGGTGTAGGCTTATATCTAAGTGGTGCCTATTTTTTAAGAACTAAAGAAATTGGCTTAGGTTTAGCCCAATCAATTGAACAAGCGATTGCTGAGCATACTGAGAAATTTAGCCATATTTCACACTTCTCCCCAGCGCTATCTATTCATCAAATTCCTTTATTTAATACCTTATCGGGTTATGGTAGTTATGTTTTCCCTGCAATTGCACCTTTAATTATTCATCAAACCATTGTTTTAGGTTTAAGTATGCTAATTGCTGGCTATAGACAAAATAACTGGCGACCTAAAAAAATTGAACTTTTTGGTTTATTTTGTGCCATTTTAACTATTGGTTGCTTAGGCTGTTTTTATCTATTTGGCTTTACTTTTTGGTTCTATGATTATCCGCATGGGGGGAATTTTTGGGGCATGCTACTGGCCGTTCCTATCTTCATTAGTTGTGTGATTGGACTCAGCTTGGTCATTGCTTCATTTTTAGATATGCCTGAACGTGCAGGACACCTCATTGTTTTTACCTCTATTCCACTCTTTTTACTCTCTGGCACTGCCTGGCCACATTCGGCAATGCCTGAATGGATGCAATACTTAGGTGATGTGCTACCGTCCACCCAAGGGATTCAAATGTTTATTCAACTAAATCAGATGGGGGTACCTACTAATCTGATTATTCCTAAAATGATTTATTTAACGATGATTGGCAGTATATTATTAATTTGGAGCTATTTCCGACTCGCTCAACCTTATAAAAAATAGGCCACTCACCAGACATAAAATAAGATTAATAAATAAAACTTAACAAATAGATCGAATTTTCGACCAAAAGTGTAGAAAAATTAACCAATCAAACACGTATTACATAAAAAAAGTTAGATTGTATGCATTTATCAATGCAAAATAGCGTTTTTCCGTACCTCCTGAATATTTTTTTTATTATTCACTCCCATGCTCTCAGCAACAGGTCGTTATGATGCCGATCATGTTCTTATAGCTTTTTTCACCAACTATCTGATTTTAAGGGATTAATATGAATAAAATTAAGATTAGCCTTGCATGGCAAATCGTAATTGCACTCATTTTAGGTGTGCTTGTAGGCTCTTTTTTACACTACTCCCCCGAATATCGTGAAGTTTTAGTTAATAATTTTCTAAGCCCACTGGGTAAGATCTTTATTAATTTGATTAAGATGATCGTTATTCCACTTGTCGTTTCAATGCTAATTTTAGGTATTGCCAATGCAAGTCACGGTCAAAATTTAGGTAAGCTCGGCTTCAAAACAATTCTCTATTTTGAAATTATTACAACTGTTGCCATTATCGTTGGTTTAGTTTCAGCGAATGTATTCCAGCCAGGCGCTGGTATTGATATGTCAAGTTTAACTAAAACTGATATCTCTCAATATCAACAGACCACACAAGAAGTGAGTAGTCATGCTCACGGTCTGGTTAATACTATTTTATCTTTAATTCCCTCTAATATTTTTGGATCACTCACTGATGGGCACATGTTGCCAATCATCTTCTTTTCGGTGATCTTTGGTGTTGGCTTAGGCTCATTATCGAAAGAAACCAAAAAACCTTTAATTGATGTTTTACACGCAATTTCTGAAACCATGTTTAAAGTTACGCATATGATCATGTTATTTGCACCTTTTGGTGTATTTGGTCTGATTGCAGTAACGGTTGCAAACTTTGGTTTTAGCTCTCTGCTGCCATTAGTTAAATTGGCACTGTTGGTTTATGCCGCCATTTTCTTCTTCATCTTTGTCATTTTAGGACTTGTAGCTAAATTTTGCGGTTTTAATATTTGGACACTGATTAAGATGTTGAAAGATGAGCTAATTTTAGCTTATTCAACTGCAAGTTCAGAAACAGTTTTACCGCGTATCATGGAAAAAATGGAAGCCTATGGTGCACCTAAATCTATTACCAGTTTCGTAATTCCAATTGGTTATTCATTTAACTTAGATGGCTCAACACTTTATCAAAGTATTGCAGCTATCTTTATTGCACAACTTTATGGAATTGACTTAAGTGTTACCCAACAGGTTATTTTAGTCCTTACGTTAATGATTACTTCGAAAGGTATTGCTGGCGTTCCTGGCGTGTCTTTCGTGGTGCTATTGGCAACATTGGGCAGTGTTGGTATTCCACTTGAAGGTTTAGCATTTATTGCTGGTATTGACCGTATTTTAGATATGGCACGTACAGTATTAAATGTAATTGGTAATGCCTTAGCTGTTCTAGTAATCAGCAAATGGGAAGGTCAATTTGATTCTGAAAAGAAAGAATCTTATGAAGTTGAAATGAAACAAGCTGCTTAATTCATAAAAGCATCAAAAAGGAAGCTTCGGCTTCCTTTTTTTATGGATTTTCATCTAAAAAATGATTCATTTTTAACTATTAAACTGCTTTAAAATTTTCTGAGGAAATAATCCATTTTTGAGCTTTACATGTGGTTGATAGAAAATTTGGACAAGCTTCTGATCTTTTCTTGGATCAATTTCTACAGTTGTAACTTTGTTTTTGCTATTTTTTATTTTACCTAAATTTTTAGGATTAAATATCTCAATTAAAAATCCCTCTATCAGCAAGTAATAAAAAGATTTGCAATCAGATGGAAAAAATCCAACACATTGCTTCATATCATGTATCTTATCTCTAACAGGATAAATGTTTACATCTATATTCTGTAGGCGATTAATATCCTTACTTAGAATACTTAATCTTATTGTTTCAGCATACTCCTTAGATAAATGCACAAAATCAAATTCTTGATATACCCTCTTTGCATAGAACATACGCCAAAATATTGAGCAAATCACAATTTTAATTATATCCAAACAATCACTTTCAATAACTAGATACTTCCCTAATTTATTTTTATTTTTCTGAGATCGTATAAATTCTAAAAATACTTTTTCTAATTTTCCTAAATGTTGTTCACATTCAGCACAAAGCAACTCACAATCAAATGTATTTTGAGTTTGCTTGACCAAACTATCTCCTTGGGCATCTAAGCGTATTAAAACTGAGCTAATAATAGATTGTTTTTTTAACTGTCTAAATACGCTATTCGGAATTGAATGCGATTTTCTTAACTTTTTATCTTCCAAACATAAATAACAAATCATTCCTGATCCTTATTAATTTTTTATATTTATAATAAAAAAAGGATGCTTACGCATCCTTTTTTTCACTCTTAAAACTTACTCTTCTTCAGACTCATTTAAATCTGATTCGTTGCCAGCTTCATCAGCAATCATTTCATCAGCAATCAAAATTTCAGAATCAATCAATGCTTCAGAAGCAACGACTTCTTCGCCTTCAATCACTTCTACAAATTCTTCTTCTTCAACTGCTTCAACAGCAACAACACCCACAAGTACTTCATCTTGCCCTAAACGGATCAAACGAACACCTTGCGCATTACGACCAGTTTGTGCGACTTCAGAAGCACGAGTACGCACTAAAGTACCGCCATCAGAAATCAACATCAACTCTTTAGATGCATCAATCGCAACCGCACCGACAAGCTCACCATTACGTTCTGAAGTCTTAAGTGCAATAACACCCTTACCACCACGTTTTTTGGTTGGGAAGTCGCCGACTGGAGTACGTTTACCGTAACCATGTGCAGAAGCACACAGTACTTCACCTGTTTCAGGTACTACAACCAACGATACAATACGGCTGACTAAAACTGAATCCGAACCATCTTCATCATCAGACTCTACATCAGTATCTTCGGTATCTTCAACTTGTGCTGCACCAATCGTGACGCGCATACCGCGCACACCTTTGGCAGAACGACCCATTGAACGTACATCAGTTTCAGCAAAACGAATCGCCTTACCTTCATTTGAGAACAACATAATCTGCTGCTCACCATCGGTAATCGCGACACCAATTAAGGTATCTTCTTCATTTAACTCAATCGCACGTAAACCATTTGAACGAACATTACTAAATTGTTCAAGCTCAACGCGTTTAATCGTACCGAACTCAGTCGCCATAAATACATAGAAGTTTTTACGCACTGCTTCAGCTTGCTGTGCAAAATCAACAATAATTTCATCATCTAAATCAGTGGTAGAAAGCTCTACCCCTAATTGTTTTAATTGAATACGTAAAGCATCAGATAAATCATCTGCACCATCTTCAAGCTCAGCTAAAGCCGCTTCAAGTTCAGCAAAATGACCATTAATAATTTCATTTTCTTGAAGCTTAGCCGCATTGGCTTTTACAAATGCTTTGAAATCAACTAAACGATCTTTAAATTTCTTTGGTGCATCAATTACAGGCAAAATTGCAGTAATAGTTTCATTAGCATCCAGTGGCAATAAGTTCACCATTGGGCGACCTTTTGCTCCGCGCGATGCTTGTGGTACATCATAAACTTTCAAGCGATAAACTTTACCAACGTTGGTAAAACATAAAACAGTCGCATGATTCGATGTCACAATCAGATGTTGAATATAATCATCTTCTTTCATCGAAGTTGCAGATTTACCACGACCACCACGACGCTGTGCAGCATAGTCAGACAAGGGTTGAGTTTTCGCATAACCTGTTTTAGAAACAGTCAGTACCATTTGCTCTTCAGGAATTAAATCTTCACGAGAGAAATCGATACGCGACTCAACGATCGCAGTTTTACGAGCATCACCATATTGCTGCAAAATTAATGCGAGTTCTTCACGAATCACATTCATCAACAAATTAAAGTCATTTAAAATAGCAGTGAGTTCAGCAATTTGGCTGAGAATCTCAGAGTATTCTGCATGTAACTTATCTTGTTCTAAACCCGTTAAACGATGTAAACGTAATTCTAAAATTGCGCCAACTTGAGTTGGTGAAAGACGGTAAATACCACCATCGAAACCATACGGTTTAGATAAATCTTCCCCATCAATAATCTCTGGGCGAACAGAAACAGAACCTGCTTTTTCCAACAATGCAACTACACCACCTGCCGACCACTCACCTGCATGTAAACGCTCACGCGCTTCAGCTGGATTAGCAGAGGTCTTAATGGTTTCAATAATTGCATCGATATTGGCTAAAGCAACGGTTAAGCCTTCCAAGATATGACCACGTTCACGCGCTTTGCGTAATTCGTACATGGTACGACGAGTCACTACTTCTTGACGATGGCGAATAAATGCAGCGATGATATCTTTTAAATTCATCAACTTTGGCTGACCGTTATCTAGACAAACCATGTTGATGCTGAAGGAATTTTCAAGCTGGGTATTTTGGAATAGATTATTAACAATCACTTCAGCGTTTTCACCACGCTTTAAGTCAATCGCAATACGCATGCCGTCTTTATCAGACTCATCACGTAATTCTGAAATACCTTCTAGCTTTTTCTCTTTAACCAATTCAGCAATACGCTCAATGGTTCTAGCTTTATTCACTTGATACGGAATTTCAGTAAATACAATGGTGATACGACCATTCTTCGGATCTTCTTCGAAGTGATACTTACCACGAATATGCAGACGACCTTTACCTGTGCGATAAGCATCAACAATACCTGATTTACCGTAAATGATACCGCCTGTAGGGAAGTCTGGACCTGATATGTGCTCCATCAAGCCTTCGATGCTGATGTTCGGGTTATTTGCATAAGCCAGACATGCATTCACAACTTCAGTCATGTTGTGTGGCGCCATATTGGTCGCCATACCAACTGCAATACCCGTCACACCATTGATCAATAAATTTGGAACACGCGTTGGCATAACCTGAGGAATACGTTCAGAGCCATCGTAGTTATCTTCCCATTCGACCGTATCTTTCTCTAAGTCGGCCAAAAGTTCATGGGTCAATTTACGCATCCGGACTTCGGTATAACGCATTGCTGCGGCACTATCACCATCAACAGAACCAAAGTTACCCTGACCATCGACCAACTGATAACGTAGACTAAAATCTTGCGCCATACGAACAATGGTTTCATATACAGCAGAATCACCATGCGGGTGATATTTACCGATGACATCACCAACTACACGTGCAGATTTTTTATAGGCTTTGTTATAGTCATTACCTAATTCGTGCATAGCGAAAAGTACACGACGATGAACAGGTTTTAAACCATCTCTCACGTCTGGTAATGCACGAGATACAATAACACTCATGGCATAATCGAGATATGAGCTTTTTAGTTCATCCTCAATGGCAATCGGTCTGATTTCCGATACGCTCATGCATACTCCTTATTACAAACAGCAATTTACTGTCCGATTTATATCATCAATCTTGCAAAAATTTAGTTCAAACAAACCGAACTGAAATTAAAAAAATACAGTCGAACACTATAGCATAAATCACTCTAAATTTGTGCCTTTCCAGCTTAACTATAACCATGATTTTTTGTACTTATTTCAAACAAAATGAATGCCATCCACCATACAAAAATATCGCACCCAAACGGTTTTAAAATATGTAATTTTAATTACATATTTTGAATTAAATTTGACTAAATATACCTATTCAGCATCTTGACTGAAGATAGTATTTTTACAAAAGTCATGCATTTTAGTTTTATTCTAATATTTATTTTTTATTCTATAAATTAAATATTTAAGACCATAAAAAAACGCCCCTCTCGGAGCGTTTTTAAAACTATATTTCAGAATTACAGTTTAGCAACCAATTCTGGAACAACAGTATTCAAATCACCAACTAACCAATAGTCAGCAACTGCATTGATTGGCGCTTCTTCATCTTTGTTGATCGCAACGATCACTTTAGAATCTTTCATACCCGCCAAATGCTGAATCGCACCAGAAATACCGACAGCGATATATAAGTCAGGTGCAACAATTTTACCTGTTTGACCAACTTGCATATCATTTGGAACGAAACCAGCATCCACTGCAGCACGTGAAGCACCTTGAGCAGCGCCAAGTTTGTCTGCCAATGGATCAAGTACAGCGTGGTAGTTTTCACCAGAACCCACACCACGACCACCAGAAACAACAATACGTGCAGCTGTTAATTCAGGACGTTCAGATTTAACAATCTCTTCAGCAATAAACTTAGAAATGCCAGCATCTTGTACATCAGCAACAGTTTCAATTGCAGCAGAACCGCCTTCAGCCGCTACAGGATCAAATGCCGTACCACGAACAGTCGCAACAACGATAGATTCAGAAGACTCTACAGTTGCAATTGCATTACCTGCATAGATTGGACGTTTGAAAGTTTTAGGGCTTTCAACAGCAATGATGTCAGAGATCATGCTTACATCTAAAAGTGCAGCCGCACGTGGAAGTACGTTTTTACCTGTCGTTGTAGAAGTTGCAAGGATATGAGAATAACCTTTGCCCACTTGTGCAACTAAAGCCGCAACATTTTCAGCCAATTGGTGTGCATAAGCAGCGTTGTCAGCAAGTAATACTTTGCTTACACCCGCAACTTTAGCCGCTTGATCAGCAACTGCTTGAGCGCCAGAACCAGCAACCAATACAGTGATATCACCACCGATTTTTTGAGCTGCAGCAACAACGTTTAAAGTTGCACCGTTAAGTGTCTTATTGTCGTGCTCAGCGATAACTAAAATACTCATGATTTTACCCTTCTGTATTAGATCACTTTCGCTTCGTTTTTAAGTTTTTCAACAAGCTCGTCAACAGATTTCACTTGTACACCAGCTTTACGCTCTGCAGGTGGTTCAACTTTAACTGTTTTAAGTTTAGTTGTTGCTGAAACGCCATAATCTGCAGGAGACTTAACATCAAGCGGCTTTTTACGTGCTTTCATGATATTTGGAAGAGCAGCATAACGTGGCTCATTCAAACGTAAGTCTGTGGTAATAATTGCGGGAAGGTTCAGTTCAACAGTTTGTAAACCACCGTCAACTTCACGCGTCACTTGAACTTTATCGCCAGTAACATTAACT
Organism: Acinetobacter sp. ANC 4648; assembly: GCF_002135345.1. GTDB lineage: Bacteria > Pseudomonadota > Gammaproteobacteria > Pseudomonadales > Moraxellaceae > Acinetobacter. The sequence goes on from NZ_NEGI01000002.1 coordinate 183,475, forward strand.
ACAGAAGCAAATGTACCTTGACCAGCACCCAATAGAGCACCAAGCATCTGACCGACTTGATTCGAGTCATCATCAATTGCTTGTTTACCAAGAAGGATAAGTTCTGGTTTTTCTTGTTCTACAATACCTTTTAAGATTTTAGCAACTTCAAGTGCTCCAATCTCATCAGTAGTTTCTACTAAGATACCGCGGTCAGCACCAAGTGCCATAGAAGAACGGATTTGTTCCTGAGCTTCTTTAGGACCGATAGAAACTACAACGATTTCCGAAACTGTTCCTTTTTCTTTTAAGCGAACTGCTTCTTCCACTGCGATTTCACAGAATGGGTTGATTGACATTTTAACGTTAGTAAGGTCTACCCCACTATTGTCCGGTTTAACGCGAACTTTAACGTTGGCATCAACCACACGTTTTACAGCAACAAGAGCCTTCATGTAATCCTCGGCTGTTTTAGCAAAAGTAATAGTTAAGAAAAGTTATAATAACTCTTCTTTTAAAATTTTTAGGTGCCCTATCTTGCAATGTGTTTGGCATTTCGGTCAAGTCACAATTATCGAAAGCGCTATAAAAAAGCACAAAAATCATTGAACGGACAGTTCATAAAAAAAGTTTAAGCTATAATTTATTCAATTTTAGTAACTATTTTAAATTACTTAAGTATTGATTTTTAAAGACACTTCACATATCAATAGCTTTAATTTAAGACTTCAAAAAAATAAACTGTTTATTCGTATTTTTGACACCAAAGTGTACTATCTTGATCCAATTAAATGTCATTTAAGATAGAGAATTGAAAATTTGCTAATAAAGTGACTTAAACCGAATAAAAATTAAACCAATTTAGAATTCTTTTTAGAGATTAATGCGCAAAAACAAACGAAACTGACTATTTATTTTAATGATTTAAACCCTTGATGATAATCCTTGCATTATTTATTGATGCCTAGTGATCAATTTAAAATTTCTCGATGTTTAAATCAACTCAATATTCAATACGAGACTAATGTGCTATTCCCAACCTACTTACCGTAAAATCTACAAAAACCTGCCTCGTTTACAGCAAAACAAAATCAACTTTTAGAAAAAACAATGCCACGTTAACAATGAAATTTTCACACATTTTTGATCATCCAGCCTTGAGTCAAAAAAGCCCATGATGACTATATCTACTGTATAAAAATTCATGATAAAGCTTACACGCCCAAAAAATCACGATGAATATGACTTAACTCAATTAAATCTTGTTTCTCTAAATCAAATGTTTTCCAGATTTGAATAAAGTCTTGCTTTAAATCAATATGACTTGACTGAATCTGACTCTCTTTCCATTGCTGGTCTGATATCCATAAATATATTTGCTGAGTAAGCTGATTTACAGCTTGTACCTGCCCGTTTAAATTCAGTCCCAACACAATGGCATGTTCAGGTAGGCAAGACTCTATTTTGGGTAAACTCAGCTCTACAAAGTGTTTAATTTGTCTTAGACCATAACCACGGAAAATTTCTTTTTGCGCTGCCGTTAATTGTTCATATTTTTGCTGGATATTATTCATTACACTCACTTTCCACCTGTATATTGATCATTTTTGTTACGATCTATTCTATTTTTATCTCGCAATAATAAAATACGACTATATTATAATGCAATGTGCTTTTTCTAATTCTTTAGCATAAGCTTTGCTGATACTCAAGAATAAGCATAAATTGTTCCAATTCCATGAATACTGCTTAAATATAAAAATATTTTAAATGCAAGACTGCTATGCTCACTTGATGACATAGAGTACCTTTTAGAAAAGTAAAGCGATAAAAGATGGCATATACTGCATAAATAAAGACTACAATTTTTTTCAAAAACAATATAACAAAAAAGCTATTCTAAAAAAGAGGTGGATTTCAGCCCTATTTTATACAATAAAATGTTCAACTAATTTAATAAATTCATCACTATCAGGAAAATAATATGAAAAATAATGTTCTGATTGTTGGTGCTGGGCCTACTGGACTAGTCCTTGCTTTATGGTTAACAAAACAAGGTATTCCAGTCCGTATTATTGATAAAACTGCAAAACCTACAATCAATTCAAGAGCCTTAGGTATACAGGCACGCACCTTAGAACTTTATCAACAAATGGATCTTACTGACGAAATTACTCATGCTGGTCATGCAAACTTACAGCTCAATTTATGGGTCAATGGTAAAAAACGTGGCATTTTAAAACTGGTCGAACAAGGTCAAAAACTGACACCCTATCCCTTTCTCTTAATTTACCCTCAAGACCAACATGAGCGGATTTTAATTCAATATCTAGAGAAACTTGGGGTCATGGTTGAACGTTCTACGGAGTTAATCAGTTTTTCCGACTATCCTGATCATGTCAGCGCACAAATTATTGGGCCTCAAGGAAAAGAAAATTATCATGCTCATTTTCTCGCAGCTTGTGATGGCGGTAAATCACCGATTCGCCACAAACTAGGATTAAATTTTTCAGGTGGAACTTATTCACAAGTTTTTTATGTGGCAGATGTAGACATCAAAGGCTTCACCATTCATGGTGGCGCACATATCTCTTTTGATCAACATGATTTTGTTTTACTGCTATCTTATGGAAAATTAGGCCAAGCACGCCTGATCGGGATTATTCGTGAAGATCGAGTAAAATCATTACAAAACCTAAACTTTGAGGATATTAATCAGACTGCCATTCAAGATTTAGGAATAAGTATTGAAAAAGTAAATTGGTTTTCTACCTATCATGTACATCACCGTATTGTGTCTGACTATCATGTCGGTCGCGTCTTTTTAGTCGGAGATGCAGCACATTTACATAGCCCAGTTGGGGCACAAGGTATGAATACAGGAATAGGCGACGCGATTAATTTGGCGTGGAAATTGGCAGCTGTACTTAAAAATCAAGCCTCTGAACAATTATTAGAAAGTTATCAAATTGAACGGCGGGCTTTTGCTGAAAAACTCATCAAGAGTACCGACCGTTTCTTTAGTATCGTTACTGCAGAGGGTTATATTCCCAGTCTAATTCGGATAAAAATCATTCCATATCTGCTGCCTAAAATATATAATAACCACCACCTCAGCCACTTCATTTTTCGTCTTATTTCACAGCTGGATATTCATTATCGGCACAGTCCACTCAGCCAAAAGAATCTAGGAAAATTGCAAGGTGGTGATCGCTTGCCTTGGATTGAATATGAACAAGGCAATAATTTCGAGTCATTAAAAAAAATGCTTTGGCAGGTACATGTTTATGGTACGGCCCAACCTCAATTACAAGTTTGGTGTAAAATGAACAATATCCCTCTATATTCATTTACTTGGGATATCTCGTGTGAACAAGCGGGTTTATTAGAAAATGCCGTGTACTTACTCCGCCCAGATACTTATATAGCACTAATTGACCCACAAGCAGAAACACATACTTTAGATCGATATTTTCAACAGCAGCAAATCAATTGTTTCTCTCAAATTTGAACAGATGCTCTTTATAATTAGATTGCTTATTTTAATATTTTTTGAGCTCGAGGATGAGCTTGATCATACACTTGTGCAAGACGATCAAAATCGATATGGGTATAAATCTGCGTGGTGGTTAAATTACTATGTCCGAGCATTTCTTGTACAGCACGTAAATCACCACTATTCGATAGCATATGACTGGCAAAGCAATGACGCAATAAGTGCGGATGTAAATCAACATTAACCTGAGCTCGTTGCGCTTGAAGTTTCACTCGGTTTTCAATTTGTCGTGGGGTAATTACATTACCCCGTTGCGTAATAAATACCGAGGACTCTGGAGTAAATTCACCCCGCCAAATTCTATAAATTTTCAACCATTCAATCAAACTTTGTTTGGCCTTAGAACCAAAAGGAACAATCCGAGTTTTATTACCCTTGCCTGTAATTCTTAAAAGTAAACGATTAAAATCAATATCTCGAATGGTCAGACCATGAATTTCAGCCAAACGTAAACCACTCGAATATAACAACTCAAGTATTGCCCTATCTCTCAACCAAAGTTGTTGCTCTATCGGCTTTTCAGGTGCAGCTTGGTCAATAATTTGATTGACCGTTTCAATATCAATCATACCCGGTAAAGGTCTGGGCTGTCTTTTGATATGAAAATCATCAGCTGGATTGATTGTTAAATACTGGCCTTGTTTCGCCCATTTCATAAATTGACGAATAGACGTTAGATGACGTTGCAGACTACTGGAACTCAGCTGATCTTGCTCTACTTTAAAAGCTAAATATTCGCGTAAATCTGAAGCTTCAACCTGTTTCAGTTCTATTTTTTTTTGATAACAGAAATCGATAAACCCTGATACGTCTCGAAAATAAGCGTCCAACGTATGTTCAGATTGATTTTGAATTTTTCGGTCTTTGAGCCACATAGAGAGCAACTGCATTGCACCATATTGCATTTTACTCTCCTTGATTTAATTCAGTTAAATTCAATCAAACAGTGTAACTGAAAAAGCTCTGACCAATCAGAGCTTTTCAATTTATCAACTTACAAAATACTTCTTATTCAAGTCCTTTAATACTTTAAGCCTTAAAAGCTTTTAGCTTTTAGCTTTTAGCTTTGAAAGTAACGTAAATCTAAACGACCTTCATAAACTGTTGCTGTTGGACCGGTCATCCACACTACATCGCCTTCTTTCCATTCAATTTGCAACTTACCACCAGCAAGTTCAATTTCAACAGAATTAGCCAATAATCCACGGCGTATGCCTGAAACAGCTGCAGCACAAGCGCCCGTACCACAAGCCATAGTTTCTCCTACACCACGCTCAAATACACGTAAACGGGCATGTTTCTCATCTACGATCTGCATAAAGCCCGCATTCACTCGCTGTGGAAAACGCACATGTGATTCAACCTGTGGTCCAATACTGGCTACATCTGCAGTTAATACATCCGTAACAACTGTCACGGCATGGGGATTACCCATATTCACCACATCAATCGTTAATTTTTGCGCATCAGCAAGCTCAATGTCATATAAAGCTTCAGCAGTTTCAGCCACAAAGGGAATTTCTTGTGGTAAAAACTTTGGATAGCCCATATTCACGCGTACCCAACCATTTGGACCTAATTCAGGCTCAACAATTCCAGAACAAGTTTGTACTTTGAACTTGGTTTTATTGGTCAGTTGACGTTCATGTACAAAACGCGCAAAACAACGTATCCCATTACCACACTGTTCTACTTCAGAGCCATCTGCATTAAAAATTCGATATTTAAAATCAACATTCGGAAAATCAGGCGCTTCAACAATCAGCAGTTGATCAAACCCAACACCAAAATGCCGATCAGCTAAACGCTGAATGGTCATTTTATCGAATACAGCACGTTGGCTAATCAGGTCAACCACCATAAAATCATTGCCTAGACCATGCATTTTGGTAAATTCTAATAACATCTGAGATGACTCCTTTAAGGCAACAACCGTTCATTTTTCCAGAGTGATTCTATGGTTTCACGCTCACGAATCAGATGTGCTTGATCAGCATCGACCATCACTTCAGCTGCACGACCACGACTATTATAGTTTGAGCTCATCACAAAACCATAAGCACCTGCACCTAAAACAGCAAGTATATCGTTTTCTTGAATAGCCAATTCACGCTCTTTACCTAAAAAATCGCCAGTTTCACAAATTGCACCAACAACATCCCATTGTTTTATTTCAACATCTGTACTTGGTGTAACTGACTGAATATCCATCCATGCTTCATATAGGGATGGACGAATTAAGTCATTCATTGCCGCATCAACTATCGCAAAGTTACGGTGATTGGTTGGCTTCAACAAATCAACTTGAGTCAATAGCACACCAGCATTTGCTGAAATACTACGCCCTGGCTCCATATACACTTTTAGACCTAGCTTTTCTAAAGCAGGTTTCATTGCATTGGCATATTCAGTAACAGTCGGTGGAACTTCATCTTTATACGTCACACCTAAACCACCACCAATATCGATGTGTTTGAGTTGAATACCCAATTCTTTCAATTGATCAATCATTGTAATTACACGGTCAAGTGCATCCACAAACGGTTTAGTTTCTGTCAATTGCGAACCAATATGACAATCAATTCCAATGATATCTAAATTAGGCAAGGATGCTGCATATTGATAGGTTTCAAAAACGCTATCTGATGGAATTCCAAATTTATTCTCTTTTAAGCCAGTTGAAATATACGGATGGGTTTTCGCATCGACATCAGGATTAACACGTAAAGAAATAGGTGCTTTCATGCCAAGTTTAGCGGCCACTTTTTGAATACGGGCTAATTCTGCATGTGATTCAACGTTGAAACATGCTATTCCAACCTCTAAAGCTTTTTGAATATCTGCTTCAGTTTTACCTAAACCTGAAAATACGATTTTTGTAGGTTCACCGCCAGCGACCAATACGCGTGCCAGTTCTCCACCTGTAACAATATCAAAACCTGAACCCAGCTTAGCCAATACATTCAATACCGCAATATTAGAATTAGACTTCACCGCAAAGCAAATTTGATGATCAATAAAAGCAAATGCTTTATCCATATCAGAATAATGTTTTTCAAAACTTGCTTTTGAATAAACGTAAAGCGGTGTGCCAAATTGCTGCGCGAGCTGCTCTAAAGAACATTGCTCTGCATGCAATACCCCATTAATGCGGGAAAAACTCATGAATGTATCCTTTCAATGAAAGCAAATAGGTCTAGTTAGAGGGTACTTCTGATGCAGCTGGTTCTACAACTGTCTTCTGCACATGAGATGACTTACTCTGTATATTTGAATGAAGCAAATATTTAGCACGTTTGTCATAATCAGGATCAGTCTGTAACTGTAAAGCACCTGATTGACCACACCCAATCATCATAAACGTGGTCGCAATTAAACTGATGTAACAAATGACGAGACGCATCTAACCACCTATCTTTTGAATTTTAATAAGTATACCTTGATCACGGTATTGACCCAAGTACTAAGCGCCACAGCTTAAAGCCAGAATCAAAAAAACGCCAGTTTGAAACTGGCGTTTTTTCATCAAAATTAATGGATAAGCATATGATTATTTTTTCTTATAAAAGCCCCAATAGCCAATCGCGAGAATGATTAGCCAAATTGGACTAACTTTCAGTGCTCTAAACGTGTCTGCCTCCAAAGAAAGGACATAAATCATCCCTATAAAAAAAGCGATTACGACATAGCAGGTCAATGGTCCACCGGGTAATTTAAAGGTCGATTTTGCATGTAATTCAGGCCGTGTTTTGTAATAGACCAAATAACTCCACAAAATAATAATCCAAACTAAAATAAACAGAATGGTCGAGAGTGTCGTAGCTAAAGTAAATGCTTCAACTGCATTTGGAACAAAGTACTGTAATGTCGCACCACCCAATAAACAGACTGCCGAGAAATACAATGCATTAGCAGGGACTGCACGCGTATTGAGTTTACCAAAAGCCTTCGGTGCTTGATCTTCACGTGACAAACCAAACAACATCCGACTAGTCGAAAATACACCACTATTCATTGACGACATGACTGAAGATAAAACTACTAAATTCATGATGATAGCAGCAGCAGCAATACCTGCCTGACTAAACAAGTTTACAAATGGACTAACAGCAGGATCAATTTTATTCCATGGCGTGACAGACATTACAATCACTAAAGCTAAAACGTAGAAGAAAATAATACGAATAGGAATTGAGTTTACAGCTTTGGGCAAATTACGTTCAGGATCTTTCGTTTCAGCCGCTGTTGTACCTACCAATTCCACCCCAACAAAGGCGAAAATGGCAATTTGGAAACCCGCTAAGAAGCCATGTGCCCCTGTCGGGAACATACCACCATGACTCCACAGGTGGGTAAATGATGCTACTTCACCGGCTGTAGAAGTAAATCCAGTAAAAATCATCCACAAACCGACTGCAATCAACACGACAATCGCAATAATTTTAACCAATGCAAACCAGAACTCTAATTCCCCAAACAGTTTCACTGTCATGAGGTTTAAGCCCATAATAAATACAATCGCCGCAACACTAATCATTACACCTTCAACTGGTGAAAATGGCAGCCCATTATTAAAGAATTGTAGATAATAAATAATAGCGGATAAATCTGCGATGCCTATGGTGATCCAACACAACCAATATGTCCACCCAACAAAATACCCTGCCCAAGGGCCAATTAAGTCGGTAGAAAAGTCGATAAAGGATTTGTATTTCAAGTTTGAAAGTAATAATTCACCAAGCGCACGCATGACAAAAAACACCATCAAACCAATGATCATATAAATAAAGAGAATGGAAGGCCCCGCAAGACTGATGGTTTTACCTGACCCCATGAACAGCCCTGTTCCAATGGCTCCACCAATTGCAATTAATTGCAAATGTCGATTCGATAAACTTCGTTGAAGCTCTCCGTCTTCACTCGAATGAGGAGTATTTACATTTTGCATTTTATATTTCGATTTAGTCTTTAATATCGGACAAATTATCTTAATTTTCAAAAAAAAGAAAAAGAAAAATCAAAACTGAGCATTCATCAATAAAGCCCTTATCTAGACAGTGCTCCCAAGAAAGCTCTAAGAACAACATATAAAACCAAGCAAATATTGTTTAATTTTTCTAAAAATTAAAGATTAACAATTATTTAAAAAAAATTAAAAGTAGAATAAGAAACTTGTATCTCAGATAAATCTATGTCAAAAAAGAGAAACATTGAAAAAAACAATACTAAAGTTTAATAACTGATAAGAGACCATCATTTACCGTCAAGTGAAAAACACTTGAACTTAATTTTAAAAAACACATGGATGGCATAACAATTGCTTATTTAAACAGCATGTTATGTAAGAAAATGGATAAACAAGAAGACGCTTATGATGCAAAACATTCAATCGATTATGGAAACCCTGAGTGGCTGGGTCTGGGGTCCCTATATGCTTGTTCTCCTTGTGGGCACAGGTGTTTTCTTAACTTTCAGGCTGATGTTTTTACAGTTCCGGCTTTTACCCTTTGCCTTCAAACAAGTCTTTGGAAAGCATCCTAAAAGCAAAAATCACGAAGGTGATATTTCGCATTTCGCTGCACTCATGACAGCACTCTCTGCCACTATTGGAACCGGAAATATCGCTGGTGTAGCAACCGCGTGCGTATTGGGTGGCCCAGGGGCTGTGTTTTGGATGTGGATGACTGCCTTGGTCGGTATGGCCACAAAATATGGTGAAGGTGTTCTTGCCGTCAAGTATCGTATCACCAGTAAAAATGGTCAAAAATCTGGTGGCCCCATGTACTACATTGAATATGGACTGAAATGGAAATGGCTGGCGATTCTATTCGCGTTATTCGGTACCATTGCATCATTTGGTATTGGCAGTTCTGTGCAATCCAATACTGTGGCACTTGCAGTACAAAATAGTATGGGCATTGAAACTTGGGTAACAGGAATCATCATTACAGTATTTTCAGCATTGGTTATTTTAGGTGGCATTCAATCTATCGCTAAAGCCTCGTCATTTATTGTTCCTATTATGGCGATTGGTTACGTTTTAGGTGGCTTAGCCATTATTTTCTCTAATCTTGACCTTGTGATTCCTGCACTCAAATTGATCTTGGTCGATGCATTTACCGGCCAAGCGGTTGCTGGTGGTGCAGTTGGTGCCGTCATTCGCTACGGTGTAGCACGTGGCGTATTCTCTAATGAAGCGGGAATGGGCTCTGCACCAATTGCTGCCGCAGCAGCAAGAACGGATCATCCTGTACGTCAGGGTCTTGTTTCAATGACAGGTACATTTATTGATACCATTATTGTCTGTAGCATTACTGGTATCGTACTGGTCATGGGCTATATTGTGGCAGGAAATACCTTTGGAACAGAGACTGGTGCTGTCCTGACCACGCATATTTTTGACCGATTACTACCTGGTATTGGTGGCTGGGTAGTAACTTTTGGAATTATTTTCTTTGCTTATTCTACTATTCTCGGATGGTGCTACTATGGTGAAAAATGTGCAACCTATCTATTCGGTGAAAAGTTTATTTTGCCTTATCGCATCATTTATATTACGACCGTTTTTATTGGCACAATTGCAACACTAGATCTAGTTTGGTTATTTGCAGATACCTTTAATGGTTTAATGGCGATTCCGAACTTAATCGCTTTACTTTTACTTTCAACGATTATCGTGAAAGAAACCAAAGATTTCCTCGTAAAACGTAAGTCAGGTGAATTGTACTAGATATTACACCTTGTCCATCTATTGAGCCGCCGAAATGCGGCTCTTTTTGTATAATGGTTTAAGTTAATTATTTTTGCATGATGTTGTATAGTGCCATTGAACTCAATCTACACAACTCTTTCGAATACATCATTATGGCAAAAGTTAAAACCGTTTATCGCTGTGAACAATGTGGTACAGAACATCTTAAATGGGCAGGACAATGTTCAGATTGTGGTGAATGGAATAGCTTGACCGAAGTTCGTATAGAACCGACAGTAACACATCGTGCAAAAGCGAATATAAGCGGTGGCTACACAGGTCAGGCCGCCAACATTACCTTACTAAATAAAATTTCCGTGTCCAGTGAGACTCGCTTAGCCACTGGAATTAGTGAATTTGACCGAGTACTCGGTGGTGGCTTGGTGACCGGTTCAGTTGTGCTGATTGGTGGTGATCCCGGAATTGGAAAATCCACAATTTTGCTCCAAACCGCAACACACATGGCTGCTGCAAATAGTTCTGCGTTATATGTCACTGGTGAAGAATCACTGTCTCAAGTTGCATTACGAGCACATCGTTTAGACTTACCAACCGATCGACTCAAAGTCATGGCAGAAACCTGTGTTGAGCGAATTTGCGAAGTCCTTTCACATGAACGCCCTGCTGTGGCCATTCTAGACTCGATTCAAACCTTATATACAGAAACATTACAATCTGCACCAGGTGGCGTTTCACAAATTCGAGAATCTGCTGCGTTACTGACTCGTTTTGCTAAAAACAGTGGTACGGCTTTATTTCTTGTTGGTCATGTCACCAAAGAAGGTGCATTAGCTGGGCCTCGCGTACTTGAACACATGGTCGATTGTGTCCTATATTTTGAAGGTCAATCCGATTCGCGCTACCGCATGATTCGTGCAGTCAAAAACCGATTTGGTGCAGTGAATGAACTCGGTGTATTTGGCATGACCGATAAAGGCCTCAAGGAAGTTGCTAATCCATCTGCCATTTTTCTGAGTCGTTATGATGAAGCTATTCCTGGCTCCATTGTCATGATTAGCCGTGAAGGTACGCGCCCCTTATTGGTTGAAGTACAAGCGCTGGTAGATGATGCACATGGTCAACCACGTCGAGTGGCATTAGGTTTAGAACAAAATCGCTTAAATATGCTACTTGCTGTTATGCATCGACATGGCGGCGTTCAAACCTCTGGACAAGATGTCTATGTCAATGTTGTCGGTGGACTAAAAATTACTGAAACAGGCTCAGATTTGGCCGTATTACTTGCCTGCGCATCGAGCATTCGCAGTAAAGCTTTGCCTCAACAATTGGCTGTTTTTGGTGAGGTGGGGCTTTCAGGGGAAATTCGTCCCGTTCCCAATGGACAAGAACGATTAAAAGAAGCCATTAAACATGGTTTTAAATACATTATTGTGCCGCGCGGCAATGCACCACAAAAAACCATTGCAGGTGTACAAATTATTGCTGTGGCACGGTTACATGAAGCATTGACAGAAGCGATGCAACTTGCGGATGAAGTGAATTAAACCATTCGTTCTATTTATGTGAAGATATTGAGAAATAAATAGCAATTCTTATTGAAATTCCATCGAAAAGGCTTCATAAATAGACTCAACATTTAAATTTTGTTTATAGTAGGAAAAAATCGATGGAAGTTCGACAGCGTAGTTTGATGGCCGGTCTTTTAATGGCAACATTGGTGTTTGCACCTTTAGCAGAAGCTAAGCGTGCAGGCGGCGGTAAAAGCCATGGTATGAGCAGATCTAACACATCTAGCCAATCTTACTCTCAACCTCGTCAAGCTACACCTGCCCAACAACCTGCTGCACCTGCAACTGCGCCACAAAAATCTGGCCCAGGTGTTGGTGGTATGGTCGCTGCTGGTGTTGCTGGTGCTGCACTTGGTGCAGTTGCAGCAAATGCAATGGCTGATGACAACAAACCAAATGCTCAAGCAGCAAGTGAAACTCAAGTTGCACAGCAACAAGAGAAAGAAAAAAGTGGAATTCCAAGCTGGATTTGGCTATTAATCATTGCTGCTGGTGCATTCTTTCTCTTCCGTAAATTCGGAGCAAAAAAAAAATTAGCAAATAACAACCCATTTGCACCAAATAGTGCAGGTCCAGGATCAGCACCTTTTGGTCAAGCTAATGCAGCACCGCGTAATGCTGGCGGAAACACCAATATTTTTGGTCAATCTGTAGCTGGTGATGCGCCAACGCAATCACCATTTGGTAGTGCTTCTACTCAAAGCGGTAGTCAACTGCCAGATGGTACTGAACCTGCTGCGTTTTTACGTATTGCTCGTCAGCGTTTTAATCATATTCAGTCAATGAATACAGCAAGTAATATTGCTGAAATTCAGCGTTATCTAACCCCTGATCTTTATCAGTCGATGTATAACGATATTATGACGAACCAAGATCAAGATGTTGCTGAGTTCTCAAACTTAAATGCGATGGTGGTTGACTCATCTAGTGAAAATGGTCAGTACATTATTAGTGTTCGTTTTACAGGTACTGTAAGTGAAGACCTCAACAGTCCACCACAAGCATTTTCTGAAGTTTGGCACTTTGTTAAGCCTGCAGGCTCTAGCCAAGATTGGTTAGTTGCAGGTATCCAACAAGAAAGCTAAAAGCATCATCAATGTCAAAAACCAGTGATTCGTCACTGGTTTTTTATTGGCCATTGCAGCATCAAGATAAAATAGAATTCAACCTAACGTACATATGAATTAGATTGATCATAAATAAGTTAGTAGCAGATATATTATCATTCTTATTTTATATCATTTCTTAAATTCTTGAACATGAGCCGCTTAGAGCTTCATAAATTTTATAAATTAAAAGTTTGAATACCCAGATCTAATTCTAAAAATTAATCCAACCAATATTCTCAATGGAACCAATAAGCCAACCCAGTAGAAGTCTATTGATCAAAATTTCAGAATAGACAAATGAATAATATAAAAGCTGAAAAAAGTTATTTTAATGATCCATAAGCCATTTTGATCTCGGAATAAACCACCAGAATTCAGATTTAATATATGCCATAAAAAAGCCCTGAATCAGCAGAGCTTTTTTAGCTTTAAATATTATCGTTGCGGTAAAGGAATATATTGAGAATCAGGGCTTTGTACTTTTCGCTCACCAACTTTGACATCTAATGCTACTGGTTGGCCACCACGAATAACTTCAACATGAATAGTTGAATTAGGTGCTTGTAATGCAACATAATTAATTAAATGTGAAGTTGAAGTAATCACTTCATTATTCACTTTCATAATTTTATCACCGACTTTCAAGCCAGCCGAAGCTGCAGGACCGCCTTTCAATACATCTGCAACTACAACACCTGCCTCGCGTGGCTGTAGTACATCATCCTGTTTGGGTGGAACGAGACTAATACCCAACCAACCACGAATGACTCGACCATCTTTTAAAATTGAATTCATGACTTGTTGGCAAACTTTCGCCGGAATGGCAAAACCAATTCCTAAAGAACCTCCCGACTGCGAGAAAATTGCGGTATTAATACCAATTAAATTCCCTGCAACATCAATCAGTGCTCCACCAGAGTTACCAGGATTAATTGCAGCATCTGTTTGGATAAAGTCTTCGTAGGTATTAATTCCTAAATCTGAACGACCTGTTGCAGAAATAATTCCCTGTGTCACCGTTTGTCCAACACCAAATGGATTACCAATCGCAAGAACCACGTCCCCAACTTCATTACCACTCAATTTAAAAGGTAAAACTGGTAGTTTATCCAGCTCAATTTTAATTACAGCTAAGTCAGTATCTGGATCAGTTCCTATGACTTTTGCTTCTGCACGACGACCATCTTGTAATGCAACTACAATTTGATCTGCCTGAGCAATCACATGATTATTAGTTAAAATATAACCATCTGAGCGAACGATCACGCCAGAACCTAAGCTATTCTCAGCTTGACCTTGGTTTTGATCGGGAATTTGATTACCAAAAAACTCTCTAAATGCAGGATCATTAAAAAGTGGATGGCTTTGTTGTTTTACTTTTTGTAGCGTAAAAATATTTACAACGGCTGGAGCAGCCACTTTAACTGCAGCATTATAAGACACCACACCACCTGTACGTGATGTACCAACTAGGGGTTCAACTTTTTCTGCAGGCATTTTAACGCCATCTGCAGCAACAGGTGCTTGAGGCTGATGCAGTTTTTGCCATCCAATGAAGCTAGCAATAACGATAACCAGTAACACCCAGGGTAACCATGAAAAGGAGCGGCGCACGATATTTACCTCGAAGTTTTTTTTAATTTATGAATAAAAATAATATTTTATCTATTGTAATCAAAATTGAAAAAGATAGATAAAAATCACAAAGAATTTTGTTCAGCTTTAGTTACAATTCAAAATATGCTTTGATGTACTAAAGATGACTTATTATTGACTAGGTAACTCATGGCGCAATTAATTGATATTTTAACATGGTGTAACCAAACACTTAAAATGCAAGAATTTAAAGACTATGCACCTAATGGTGTACAAATTGAAGGTAAGACTAAAGTCCATAAAATCATCTGTGCCGTCACAGCATCACAAGATGCAATTGATGCGGCAATTGCGCAAAATGCAGATCTATTATTAGTGCATCATGGTTATTTTTGGAAAGGTGAACCCTACCCTATTACAGGAATGCGCGGAAAGCGGATTAAAAGTTTAATTCAACACGATATCTCCCTGCTTGCTTACCATCTTCCTTTAGACTCGCACCCAACCCTAGGCAATAATGCTGCAATTGCTGAAATTTTAGAATTAGAAAATATTGAAAATTTGAATCCGAGTGAGCGTTATCCGATTGGAAATATAGCCTATTTAAAACAAGCAATGTCACCCGATAATTTTAAGCAATATCTGACCGAACGTTTAGGTTTTGATACCATTCATTTAGCAGCAGATAAAACATCGATTCAAAAAATCGGTTTCTGCACAGGCGCAGCACAAGACTTTATTACTCAAGCCGCAGCAATGAATTGTGATGCATTTATTTCTGGGGAAGTCAGTGAACGGACTTACTATGAAGCCAAAGAATTAGATATTCATTATTATGCCTGTGGACATCATGCAACTGAGCGCTATGGTGTACAACGTTTAGCAAAAGCTATTTCAGAACAGTTTAATATTGAGTATAGTTATTTCGAACTCAATAATCCGATCTAATTTTTATACTGCTGTTTTGACATTTTCTTTATGCGTATAAATTCAGCTTATATTGTGTATTGTTATTTAAAGTGATGCACAATTACTCGAATTTTCTATTACAATAAAGCCACTTAATGTTAAAACCCAGCTCAATGCAAGGAATTTAAAACATGACAACCATTACTTTACCTGCACTTCCATACGGTTATGATGATCTCGCTCCACACATCAGCAAAGAAACACTTGAATTTCACCATGATAAGCACCACAACACTTATGTTGTTAACTTAAATAACCTAATCAAAGGTACAGACCTTGAAGGTAAGTCTTTAGAAGAAATCATTAAAGCTGTTGCTGGTGATGCATCTAAAGCTGGTGTTTTCAATAATGCTGCACAAGTTTGGAATCACACATTCTATTGGAACTGTATGGCTAAAAATGGCGGTGGTCAAGCGACTGGCGCTTTAGCAGCTAAAATTGATGAAACTTTCGGTTCTTACGCAAAATTTGCTGAAGAGTTTGCTGCTGCTGCAACTACTCAGTTTGGTTCAGGTTGGGCTTGGTTAGTTGCTGATAAAGTTAATGGTAACCTTTCTATCCTTAAAACTGCCAATGCAGATACACCACTTGCTCACGGTCAAGTTGCTGTACTTACCATTGACGTTTGGGAACATGCTTACTACATCGATTTCCGTAACGCACGTCCTAAATACATCACTACTTTCTTAGAAAGCCTAGTGAACTGGGACTATGCAAATGCTAAATATGCGGGTCAAGAAGCTGGTGTAGAAAAATAAGCGATTAATTTTGCTTAAAAGCCACCCATAAAGGGTGGTTTTTTTATGATGAGTAGAAAGCAATAGCAACAACACTCGGATCGCTTATGAAGCTCTAAAGAAATTCCTTGAATTACTTTCTTAAAAAAATGTTTCGAAGCACAATCTATTTACATAAAAATACTTAGATCATAAATTAATTGCACTTTCTATTTGATTGTATTTTGACTTCAAATCCATCTTATAATTTCAGATTAATCATTTTAATGCTGAAAATCCTCATCACTGAATGCTCTAAAAAATATAAAAATAATCAATATATAAGCGATTATCACAGAATTGAACAATAAAAAATCACTCAATCATAAAAATTGTTAATTTTGCTTGACCGCGTATGCTTTCATCCCTAAAATCCGCATCAGATTCTCTAATAGCTCAGTTGGTAGAGCGACGGACTGTTAATCCGCAGGTCCCTGGTTCGAGCCCAGGTTGGAGAGCCATCTATTCTTCCATAGCTCAGTTGGTAGAGCGACGGACTGTTAATCCGCAGGTCCCTGGTTCGAGCCCAGGTGGAAGAGCCAAGATTCTAAAAAGCCCACTCTATTTGAGGTGGGCTTTTTTATGCCAATATGAAGTATATTATCAATAAAATTAAATTTTACCTAAAATTTCAGTGAAACTTCTTACTTTGTAATACCTCTTAATCTTTTAAATTATACAGATACATGCTCGAAGAACTTTTAAAAAGTACGAACTTTGCAATCTGAACAATACTCGGATCAGAATCTACACATAAATTTTCAAAACCAGCATCAGGATTCTCTCTAAACTTGAGCGTGGTATTCATATCAAAATTTTGTGGTAATCTAAAACTTAAATTATCTTCTTTTAAATCAATTAAATAATCCGATCCATCATTAGTAATGGAAGCCATATTAGAATCCAGATCTAAATCACCAATATTCCCCAATGGAATTCCAATAGCACCAGCTGCATAATTTGCATGTTCTTCAAACTCTTGTCGAGTTAACTCAAGAATTTCTGAACGCTGCGGCTGATTTTTCAGCTGTATTTCATTATCTCTATAAAGTTCTTGCCACAATGAATCATCCATCATTTGAGTAAAGGATAGTACTTGACAGGGCTTTGCGACAACCACCCCACTGGCAGTAGCTTGCTCAGTATTTTTATCGATATGATTTTGTTGCTGTGAACATGCAACCAATCCAAATAGCATACATAGCAACAAGAGCTTAAGTTTCATTTTCACCCAAATCTCATCAACATTAATGATGAATGATCAATTATTTAGCAAATAATACTTTTTTCTATGCAATCAAGCAATTTCTACTTGACCTTCTTGCTTTGCATCCCTAAAATCGCTCTCAGATTCTCCAATAGCTCAGTCGGTAGAGCGACGGACTGTTAATCCGCAGGTCCCTGGTTCGAGCCCAGGTTGGAGAGCCAAAATTCTAAAAACCCACTCTTTTGAGTGGGTTTTTTCTTATCTCATTGAAAGACAATTATTGTGGTTAATTTAAGCCAAATTACATTTTTAATTATTGGGTGTATCGCAAGCCTTGCCATACTCATCATCATCAATCTTGAAAAAATTAAATTTAAACGTGATACGCAAATTAGCAGCACTAAAAAAGAATATTACGCTAAGCCTGTTATTAGTAATTTTGAAATTAAAATGTTTGAACGCTTAAAAAAAGCTTGCCCAGAGCATCATGTTTTAGCACAGGTCGCCTTTAGTGCATTAATGACCAGTAACTACATGGCAACACGAAATAAATTTAATCGAAAAGTAACTGATTTTGTAATCTTAAACCATCATCTTGATGTGGTGTGTATTATCGAATTAGATGATCCAAGTCATGTGGGCAAAGAAAATGAAGATGCAAAACGTGATGCAATGCTACAAGAAGCTGGCTACACTGTAATCAGATACACCAGTATTCCCACTGTTCGCCAACTTCAAAAAGATATCTATTAAAAAAGGAGCCTAAGCTCCTTTTTTAAAATTCATATTTATTTTGCTGGCATATATTGCTGAATAAATGCTACTAACTCTGGGTTCTTTTTAACAATTGCTTGAGTGTGTGTTGCATCAACAACAGGTAAAAATTTCACGTTTGTACCTTGTGCTAACATCGCTTTATACATTGCTTCAGTCACAGGATATGGAACACTCATATCCGCAGTCCCCTGAATAATCAAAATTGGCTTATCGATTTTCACTGTTGCAGGTTGGCTATCCTTCAAGAACTTCTGTATTTGAGCACTTGCATAAAACTTAGTCTTATTCAACGCAGGATAGTCTAATAAACGCTTATCAGGATTTTCTGTCAGGAATTTGACAATGTCTTGGGTAAATCTGTATCGTAAACTATCTTCAGGGTGATTAATTGGATCAGCACTACTTAAACATAATCCATTTTCACCAGTTGTCCCTTCTGCTAATGCCGCAATATTTTGTGAGCGCACATCATTAAAAATTTCACGATAATCAAAACGAGAATCTGAAGCTTTAATCCCTACAGCAGCAAATGAGGCATAGCTTAATAGCGTAGCATACGCACCAATTGAACCATTTTCTGCACGATATGCCAATGTCGCACCAGCCTTCAGCTCTTGATTTTCAGCAGCTAACAAAGCCGGTGGTGCAACATCAAATATAATTTTATCTAAATTCGATGCTGGGGCTCCCGCTACCGCACCTTTATAGTTTAAATCTGCACTCGCATATTGTGCTGTTCCCAGTGAAGCTTGGCCGCCTTGTGATTGACCAACAGACATCCATTGCTTATTCAATGTATTACCATAATGATCTTGTGCTGCCTTAACTGCAGATATCGCAGATTTAGCTTCACTTTCAAGATGTAAATACGGATGAATACCAGGTGCCCCCATTCCTTCATAATCAGGTGCAACAATGACATAACCAGCAGCTAAAAGACTTTTTGCGAGAGGATCTTTAAAATTAGCACCTAAAATATTATTAGTTGGGGCACAACCATCCGCCACACCCAATGTTCCATGCTCCCACACGACAACTCGATAGCCATCTTTTGGTTGAGCAACAGTAGGAAATAAAACCATCGCAGTTGCTTTTGCAGTCTTACCCTGTACATTGACCATGTTATAAGTCATAACCTTGATAGATGCAGCTTCTTGCAAACTTTTATCGAAGACGTAATTTTTTTCAGAAATAAATGTCTGACTTGGCGTTACCCCAACGTAATCATCATTATTATCATTACAAGCTGTTAAAAAGAAAACTGTAGAGCAACTCATCGCCAACAATGATCTTTTAAGTATATGCTTCATTTTAACATCCTAGTTTTGTTCGATTTATGCCCTCTTCGTGAGAGCAGTACAATAAAAACACAATTCAATAAGAAATGCTATATTAAAGCTAAACCATTCAATTAAAAAACATTTGTATTTTATTTGGTGTTTTTTAATTTTTTGAATAGAGCCAATTATTTAAGTGATTAATTGACTAACTATTCACTCTATTCTGCTAAACCACTCAATTCCCAATAAAGATTAGAAAAAAGCATCCACTTAAAATGCTTCTCTAAAATTTTAAAGACTAGATATAAAAATACCAATAAATATAATTAATCCGACCCAACGATTATGTCGGAATGCCCAAAAACATTGCTGCGGATCGCGATTACGGGTCTTCGTCCATTGGTAAATAAAATCAATGACGACCAAAAATAATGCAATAAAACCATATGGGAAAAGCAAATCTTCTAAATACAATGCGAAACCAATCAAAAATACACTTGTGGCTTGTAACATAGAAATAATTTCTATGTCATATTTACCAAAAAGTATTGCAGTTGATTTAACGCCAATTTTTAAATCATACTCGCGATCAGTAATTGCATACTGAGTATCATAAGCCACTGTCCACGCTAAATTTCCGAAATATAGTAACCAACATGTCCAGTCTAGAGGTTTCCCCATAGCTGTAAATGACATTGGAATTCCCCAAGAAAAGGCCATCCCCAGCACTACCTGTGGTAAGTGCGTATAACGCTTCATAAAGGGGTAAATAAATGCGAGGAACAATCCCCCTAAAGCACAATAAAAGGTTGCGATGGGTAGAAAAAATAAAGTACATGCACTTGCTGTAATTAATACAATAAATACCCAGATAGCCTCTTTCGCCGAAATTACGCCTGTTGCCAATGGACGGTTTTTAGTTCTTTCTACCTGACCATCCACTTTTCGGTCTGCAAAATCATTAATAGCACAACCCGCAGCACGCATGAATATGGTACCCAAGATCATTGCAATCAATATAATCGGATTGGGAATTCCCTCAGCGGCAATCCATAATGCCCACATGGTGGGCCAAAACACCAATTCAGTGCCAATTGGTTTATCAAAACGACATAAATAATAATAGGCTTCTAGGCGTTCACGCCATGTAATGTATTGTGCAGTTGCCATGACTGTCCTTAACCCAGTGACTGTTAAATATTTTGCTGAATAAATTGCTCAAATGAAACTAAGAAAGTTTCTTGAACAATAAATTTACATCCATGCCAAGTATAACAACTTTGCCGCGTCCATCCTTCGTCAAGTAAAATCACCCGACGCTCACACTTAGGATCAGTTCGCTGAAATAAAAACCAGCCTATCGGTTTTTTACCTAGATGTTTAAAAATACGTGCTCGCGCCTGGAGACTCAAAATAGGAAAAATACTTTTCGCTTTGACCCATGGCTGTTCTTCACAACCATATAAATAGCTTTCACGCACCCATGAGGTATGCTGATGTGGCATTCCCATCCATTGTGCATCGCTAACACTAAGGCGTTTAAAATGCTCCTTGATAGGATCGACTTTGAATATCCCACCAGCCAAATCAGTGAGCTGTTGAGTCAGAGAACCCGAAGCATACAACCATGTTTTTAATTCAGGAGAAAGACATTGATCCTGTATTGTACATGCTCGTTTGTTTCGCATATTTCCACTGCTCTTTTAAGATGATTAAGTTTAACGTAATTTATAAATCATATTGAGAGCGATATATCATTATTTAGCCATTCGCCATTTTAGCCATCACAACAAACCAAATCACATTAACAATTGTCTGTTTTTGCAATTACTTCAAACTTTCCATTGGCTAGTTTATGTAGGATTAACCCCTCTGAACTCAAATAAAAACTTTGCGGATAAGCAAAATCCAAAGCCAACTCAGGGTTTTTAAGCTCTACAAACTCAACCTGCATGAAACCCTCAGCTGTACGTGCAACTTCCGTATACACCACAGTGGAAAAATTCATCTTGTAACCTTTACTGTGATCAGCAGCATCTATCCAAGGATAAAAGCTTGTTTGCTTTTTACGCTTCGCCATAGTTTTAGTGCAATTATTAGTTCAAAAATCTATGATACAAAAAAACCCGCACTTGGCGGGTTTCTTTTTTGCTTTAATTCAAAATTGAATTACAAGCTGTAATACATGTCAAATTCAACTGGATGTGTTGTCGTGTTTAAACGACGAACTTCTTCAGTTTTCACGTCGATATATGCATTAAGCATTTCTTTAGTGAATACACCACCTTTTAATAGGTAGTCATGGTCAGCTTGAAGTGCTTCAAGCGCCATATCCAAGCTGTGCGCAACTGTCGGGATTTTCGCTTCTTCTTCAGGAGGAAGATCATATAAGTTTTTATCAGCCGCTTCACCTGGATGGATTTTATTTTGAATACCATCAAGACCAGCCATCAACAATGCAGCAAAACCTAAGTATGGGTTCATCATTGGATCTGGGAAGCGTGCTTCAATACGTTTACCTTTAGGGTTAGAAACGTAAGGAATACGAATAGATGCAGAACGATTACGAGCCGAATATGCAAGCATAATTGGTGCTTCGTAATGTGGCACTAAGCGCTTATATGAGTTAGTCGATGGATTGGTAATCGCATTCAATGAGCGAGCATGCTTAATGATACCGCCAATGAAATACAGCGCCATCTCTGACAAGCCTGCATATTCATCACCCGCAAACAAGTTCTTACCATCTTTAGCGATGGAAATATGTACATGCATACCAGAACCGTTATCACCCACCATTGGCTTAGGCATAAACGTAGCAGTTTTTGCATATTGATGCGCAACATTCCAAACAGCATATTTAAACTGTTGTACTTCATCCGCCTTACGAACCATGGTATTGAAGCTCACACCAATTTCTAATTGGCAAGATGCAACTTCATGGTGATGTACTTCTACACGGCCAGGGCCCATGATATCTTCAATTTTCGCACACATTTCTGCACGCATATCATGTGAAGAATCGACTGGAGGTACTGGAAAGTAACCGCCTTTAACGCGTGGACGATGACCTGAGTTACCCGCCTCATAGTCTTTACCTGTAGACCAAGCAGCATCTTCAGCAATAATAGTATGGCGTGCACCAGACATATCGATGTCCCATTTTACTTCGTCAAAAACGAAGAATTCTGGTTCTGGACCAAAGAATGCAGTATCACCAATGCCTGTTGATTTTAAATATTCTTCTGCACGACGAGCAATTGAGCGTGGGTCACGATCATAACCTTGACCTGTAGAAGGTTCGATAACATCACAAGTCACAACAACTGTTGCTTCAGCAAAAAACGGGTCAAGGAAGCATGTTTTCGCATCTGGACGTAAGATCATGTCAGATGCTTCAATCCCCTTCCAACCCTCGATTGAAGAACCATCAAACATTTTACCGTCTTCAAAAGTATCCTCATCAATCGTGTCTGCTGGGTAAGTCACGTGATGCTCTTTACCCTTAGTATCAGTAAAGCGAAAATCGACCCATTTTGCGCCACTTTCTTGTATGAGTTGAAGGACCTTGTTCGCCATGCTCATTTGCTCCAATGAATTTTTGTTGCACGTGTTAAGTGCGTGTTAGTAGTTGGTATCTATTAAGCAATTCTCGTACCAACTTTTAAAAGAAAAGCTAAAACACTGAATTCTATATCAGAATTTAAGCAATACTTGTTTCTCTTAGGGCTTATTATACTGTCTGTACTTATAATTGCACCATATTCACACATACTTATTACTATAAATTATGAAAGCATCACAAGAGTGCCCTGTTTTTGTGCAAATATACAAAAGTGTCATAAAATAGTGCCAAATTAGCGTTATCCGTTGTTGTCTATTTTTGTAAATTTTATCAAACCGTTCTGATCATTTTATTTCAGCTTATATAAAAATAAAAACTCATTCGCTATATTCTATTTCAGCGCGCGAAATTAAAGCTTCAACCATCAGAAGTACATCATCTTTTTTACGTGCATCCACAGCGAATATCGGCATGATATCGTTATTCATCGACATCCAATCTCGATATTTTTTGAGTAATTGCTGTGAATCTTCATCGACATGAGTTATACCCACAATGATGTTATTAACATGTTTTTTAAATGCATGATGATAAAATTTCAAATCATCAAGTGCTGTTTTACGAGAGTGATCAATTAAAATAACCGCGCCAATCGCACCTTTACAAATGACCGACCATATGAAATCAAATCGATCTTGTCCAGGTGTGCCATATAAACCAACAATAACGCCATCTTCTAACTTGATCTCACCATAATCAATCCCGACTGTGGTCAAGGCCTTACTATGTGCTGTTTCATCTGTATTCACAGCCTCTGTAGAGAGTATAGGAATTTCAGATAATGATTTAATCGCTTCAGTTTTCCCTGCCCCCATGGTTCCACCAAATACAATTTTATATTTCTGTAAGATCACTTAATCACCCCTAATTCAGTTATACATTTAAATATTCAATAAATATTTGGCTCGACTTTAAAGCCCTAGTTTTAATCTTAGTTTCCCAAAAAAACCACGCAATGTACTTTCAGTTGGCTTTGTTTGAATAATCAGCTGCGCTTCACTTTCATCAATTTCTTTCAACACATTTGCAAACAATGCGGTTGAAACAAACTTTTGGATGATGGGCATTGAAATCCCCAACTTCTTTTCGATTTGCACCATACTCGCCCCTCGTTCAAAACAAGCAGCGATTTTAAAAATGTCTTGACGGTCTTTCGCTGTACTGGGCTGTGGCCAATATTGCAACTTATAAAATACTTTAGAGGAGCTATCTTTAACCAAACTCTCAGATCTCCAAAGCGTATTCCACAGCCAATACCGTAAATCGAGGCCTTGAATATCACTCACACTTTGTGCTTTTTGCATCGTTGCATAGGTATAATTTAATGTCGTATCTGTACTTTGAATATTTTTACCTTGTTCCATCCAAATTTGTTCAGTTCGGGTATTCATTAAGGCAATATTTCCGTAACTATCAAAAATTTGTAAATTACCATTTCGTTCATTCAAAAATTCTTGAATTACTTTATGAATATCAAGTGATTTAGCACGGTATGCTATAACACGCTCTACTTTTGGATTTACTGGAACTTGTAAATAGCGATCTTTAAACCATTTTCTAATTTCATCACTTTCAATAAATGGTAAAAATAATTTATCCCCTTCAATTCGACCTGATTTATCTTGTTTATTGATTAATCTTAAATATGGGATTTTTTGAGTTCCTACTAAATTTTGAATTGTAGGTGATGCGAAAAACATATCATTAACTAAAAGAATATTTAATTTAGGGTCAGCTATATTTGCCCAATGAATATGAATAGTATCATCATACATTAAATGAACTTTTTGCTTCATATTTTCAAGCACATTCAGGCTTAAGCCAAAAATAGCAATTCGTATTTCTTCTTTCATTTAGTCCCCTATCATTGCCTTATTTTTGTGACGAATTCTACACTTACGCCCCAAATAATAAAACAAACCACATGAAATAGATGTGAATTTATTCTTTTATTTCAATTTTATTTTAAAAAATTAAGCTCAAGACCTAATTTCAATCCCCAATTGCATTCAACAACACAATAAATGTTTATATTTACAACCCGTCTATATTAAATATCATTTTTTTAATAAATTCAATTCATCGAACATAAACTAACGTCGAATTTATAATGATTATAAAAAAATTAGATTTAGGTACTCTTAATAATTTAATGATAATAAAATTATATTTTTATAACAAGGAAATACAAAGATTTTATTTATTTCAAAAGAAATTACGCTATAAATAAAGTACATTCTAAATAAAGGTTTAAATCATTTTTTATTCAAATAAAATCTAATATTCTATATTTTTAACAATTTAATATTTCAATCTAAAAAAATATAAGCACTCAAGTTGTATAACATCAAATATTTAAACAGTCCGCTCTATTTTTTGCTATGATCATGGCACTCGTTTTATCCACATACGCACTAAGTCAAATGAATCATTTCTATGAAAATCATTCAATTTAGTCATTAACGAGTACCCAAACAACAAAGCGCGCTTAAGCGCATGAATTTCAATAGGTTAGTAGGTTAAGTCTCATGCTTTTAATGATCGACAATTACGATAGCTTTACTTATAACATCGTTCAATATTTTGGCGAGTTAAATCAAGAAGTTAAAGTTGTTCGCAATGATCAAGTCTCATTAGAGGATATTGAGCGATGGCAACCAAAGTATTTAGTGATAGGCCCTGGTCCTTGCTCACCTACTGAAGCTGGAATTTCTATTCCTGCCATTCAGCACTTTGCAGGTAAAATTCCTTTGCTCGGTGTCTGTTTAGGACATCAAGCCATTGGACAAGCTTTTGGTGGCGATATTATTCGCGCTAAAACAGTGATGCATGGTCGTTTATCGAATATGTACCACAGTGACAAAGGCATTTTCAGTAACTTACCTTCACCATTCTCTGCGACACGCTATCATTCTTTAGTGATTGACCAAGCGACTTTGCCAGAATGTTTGGAGTTAACTTGCTGGACCAATCAAGCGGATGGCTCTATTGAAGAGATCATGGGTGTAAAACATAAGACACTACCTGTTGAAGGTGTGCAGTTTCATCCTGAATCAATCTTGAGTCAACATGGCCATCAAATCTTTAAAAACTTTTTAGAAATTTACGCATAAGTGAACAACATGGATATTCAACACGCTTTAAATAATATTACTAAAAACATTGAATTGACTCAGCCACAAATGGAAGAAGTCATGCGCACCATTATGCGTGGTGAAGCTACTGATGCCCAAATTGGTGCACTCATGATGGGACTTCGCTTGAAAGGTGAAAGTATTGATGAAATCACAGCTGCTGCACGTGTTATGCGTGAATTTGCAATTAAAATTGATGTCAGTGACATTCCATATTTAATTGATATTGTCGGTACAGGTGGTGATGGTCAAAACTTATTTAATGTTTCGACTGCATCTGCCTTTGTTATTGCAGCAGCAGGTGCCACCATTGCTAAACACGGCAACCGTGGTGTTTCATCAAATTCTGGCTCATCTGACTTACTAGAAAAAGCTGGAATTAATCTTGACCTGTCTATGCAACAAACTGAACGTTGTATTCGCGAAATGGGCGTTGGCTTTCTATTTGCACCCAATCATCACAAAGCAATGAAATACGCTGCTGGCCCACGTAAAGAATTGGGTTTTCGAAGTATTTTTAATTTACTCGGCCCGCTTACGAATCCGGCTGGAGTACGTCGTTTTGTGATTGGAGTCTTTTCAAATGAACTCTGTCGCCCAATGGCAGAAGTGTTAAAGCAACTGGGGGCAGAACATGTCATGGTGGTGCATTCTAAAGATGGTTTAGATGAAATCAGCTTAGCATCTTCGACCTATGTTGCAGAGCTAAAAGATGGTGAAATTACCGAATGGATCATTAACCCTGAAGATGTTGATATTGAATCACAAACTTTAATGGGCTTAATGGTTGAAAATTCTGCTGAAAGTCTTGCACTCATTCAAGATGCATTAGGCAAAAAGAAATCAGCCAAAGGGGAAAAAGCAGCCAGTATGATTGCCCTCAATGCTGGTGCAGGAATCTATGTTTCAGGTCTCAGTAAGGACTACAAACAAGGTGTCGCTTTAGCACATGACATTATTTATGGCGGACAAGCTTTAGAAAAAATGAGTGTATTGTCTGAATTTACCAAAACGCTGAAAGAATATGAAGCTTAAGGCTATACAGGAATAAATGTCATGCTGGATATTGCCAATACCATTTTAGGTAAAATTATTGATCGCAAACACCAAGAGTTTGCAGCACGTTTAAAAAAACGTAGCTTAAATGATATCGAAGAACTTGCACATGCAGCATCTCCTGTCCGTGGTTTTGCACAGGCTTTGCAAAATAAACGCCCAGGTGTAATTGCAGAAATTAAAAAAGCCTCACCATCTAAAGGGATTATTCGGGAAAACTTTAATCCTGCCGAAATCGCACAACAATACGAGCAAGCGGGTGCTGCTTGCTTATCGGTACTCACCGATATCGATTTTTTCCAAGGCGCAGATGAAAATGTACAGATTGCACGTTCGCATTGTACTTTGCCTGCTTTGCGTAAAGATTTCCTCATTAATCCTTATGGCGTAATTGAAGCTCGTGCTTTACACGCAGATTGTATTTTATTAATTGCAGCATCACTCTCAGATATGCAATTGGAAGAAATGTCAAAAACAGCATTTGAATATAATTTAGATGTTCTAGTTGAAGTACATGATGAAAATGAATTAGAACGTGCTTTAAGACTTTCAGAACAATGTTTATTAGGTGTGAATAACCGTAATTTAAAAACTTTTGATGTTGATTTAAATACATCTTTGCGTTTGAAAAAATTACTCGATCCAGCACGCCTCTTGGTCACTGAAAGTGGCATCGCTACACCGAATGATGTACAAATGATGCAAGAACATGATATTCATACTTTCTTGGTGGGAGAAAGCTTTATGAAACAACCTCGCCCTGATCATGCATTTACCGCATTATTCGGTCAGCCAGAATTGGTCTAAATGACCTTAAAAAATCAACTTTTGAGTTATGATTTAAGTTATGAGTAGTAATGATTCTTCGTTTTCAAAAGAGCAGCAAAATCTTTTGAAAGCCTTTAAAAAACAAATCACTAATCCTCATGCATCTAAAGTTGTTGCGCAACCTGAGCTTAAACAAGCTCAGGTAACAGCAGTGCTTGAAGAAGCAAATGATACTGATTTGTTTAAACAAGCTTTGCACGGTGTAAAAGCATTTGATAATTGCAACATTGCGAAAGTCGAGAAGTCCCGCATTCGTCAAAAACCAGATGCAAAAACTTTGGCGAAGCGAGCTGCGGCTGAAGGCCCACGTGATATGGATAATGCCGAGCTTTCAGATACGCAAGCAATGCTCAATCCAGTCGCGAGCCAAGCGAGCTTAAGTTATCGTATCGCTACATTACAACATAAAGTTTTTGAAGATTTAAAAGCTGGTAATTTACGTTGGTATGAAGCTGTAGATTTACATGGTTGTACCGTTGAGGATGCACGCTCTGCTGTGTTACAAATTATTCAAATGGCTAAAGATGAGAATCAAAATGTCATCAAAATTGTGCATGGCAAAGGCCCTGAAGCAGTTTTAAAAACGTATGTGAATAGTTGGCTACGTCAACATCGCGATGTACTCGCCTTTGTCAGCGCCCCGGAAAAACAGGGTGGTACTGGTGCAGTATTGGTTTTACTCAAACGTGCTGAGAAGAATCCTAAATTTAATCCATAAACGGTATACAGCTGTAAACCATATTAGAAATGTCTACAGCTGAATTAGTAGTCAGACTTTTTATGTTTTTCTGCTACAATGCCGTCCTTGTTCAATCAGTGTAAGTGAACACGTTTTATGTCTATGCAGCAATCCTACGCAAATATTTTAACTGCCGTTGGCGAGGACTTGAATCGTCCTGGTCTAAAAGATACGCCTATGCGTGCTGCTAAGGCATTTTCGTATTTGACGTCTGGTTATAGCAAAACTTTGGAAGAAGTGACCAATAATGCGGTCTTCCCTTCCGATAACCATGAAATGGTTTTAGTTAAAAATATTGAGTTCTATTCTCTTTGTGAGCATCACCTACTCCCATTCCACGGTCGTGTGCATATTGCCTATTTACCTGAAGGTAATGTTTTAGGTTTATCTAAATTTGCACGTATTACGGAAATGTTCGCACGTCGTTTACAAATTCAGGAACAACTCACTCAGCAAATTGCTGAAGCTGTAGCTGAGGTAACCAAAGCACGTGGTGTCGCTGTTGTCATTGACTCTGCACATATGTGTATGATGATGCGCGGCGTAAGCAAACAAGAATCTACCACGCGTACCGTGTCTTTTGTGGGTGAGTTCAAAACTGACAGAGATTCACGTAGAGAATTTTTACAGGCAGTTCCAGAAGTCTATTAAACTCTAAAGATGACCAAAAAGCTCTGATCCTTCAGAGCTTTTTTATATTTCAATACTTAAAATAAAATTCATTCTAAATACCTACCCATTAATATCAAAAGTATAATGATAAAAAATAGAGATAATTTTTATGATCCACGACAACCATAGACCCGACACAATTTTTATTATTGGCGCAGGTATCGCAGGATTAGCATGTGCAAAAGAATTACAAGCAGCTGGGAAAAATGTCATTATTCTAGAAGCTAAAGAAAGGATAGGAGGACGTATTCACTCTATCAAAAAGGATTCCCATACCTTTGATTTAGGTGCTTCTTGGATACATGGTATTGAAAACAATCCAATTTGGGAAATCACTCAAAATAATAATATCGCCACTACTATATTTAATTATATGGATTCAAGCTATTACCATACCAATGGGCAAGTATTTTCAGAGATAGAACAACAAGAATTCGAACTTTATATTGGCAAAATAAGCCAACTTTTGACTGAGTCAAAACAGCATTCTGCATTAGAAGCAATCAATGACATTATGGCTTCACTTGAATATTCCGAAACTGTATTTCCTAAAAAGCAACTCAGAACCTTATTATTGAGTTTCTTTGAAAGACTTGCCAATGATCCCTTTGCGACAGACCTCAGCCAACTTTCAGCACATTATGAAAAATATGAAGGCTATTTTGAAGGTGATGAAGTCATCTTCCCTGAGGGATATATTCAAGTTATAGAAAGTATTTCAAAAAATCTTAATATTCAAACGGATACTGAGATTCTAAAAATCAACCTAAAAGATGATCATATCGAACTTATAGATCAGCACAATAAACGTTATCTGGGCTCTCGAGTGATCGTTGCAGTTCCATTAGGTATATTAAAAAAAGATAAAATAACATTTTCCCCATCACTTCCCGCACCTCATCTTAATGCAATACAGAACATGGGATTCGGTTCTTTCAATAAAGTTTTTATGGAATTTGAAGAACTGCTTCCCTTTAATTTAAATACAACATCAACAAATATTAGTGATTTTTACTGGCATGATGGACATTGGTTTAATATATTAAATCTAACAAATATTTATAAAAAACCAATGTACCTCATGTTATTTGGTGGTAAACAGTCAGAATACATCGATGATGCAACAGATGCAGAAGTATGGAACTTTATCTATAAGGGTTTAAATAAAACGTTCTCCAACATCCCTAACAGACCTAAAAATATAATCATTACCCGTTGGGGAGCAGATCAACAAAGTTATGGTTCTTTTAGCTTTCCTACACCACTGCATACATCTGAACTGGTTGAAACACTCAACCAACCAATTAAGAATCGTCTTTTCTTTATTGGAGAACATTGTAGTTTAAAATATGCTGGTACCGTACATGGTGCATATTTAACGGGACAAGAAACCAGCCAAAAAATATTAGATGAGACAGCTCAAAAGTGAATACCTCATCTTTTCTAAATCCATTATTTTATAAGCGTCTTTTATTTGCAAAATAGGCGCTTATAAAATCAAAAAAATCTCACATAGCCTAAACCTAACTTCATCCAATCTTTGTTCTGTTGTTGCTGATATTCCCAATTCACTCTGAATGAACTTTGCTGATT
This sequence comes from Acinetobacter sp. ANC 4648, assembly GCF_002135345.1. Classification (GTDB taxonomy): domain Bacteria; phylum Pseudomonadota; class Gammaproteobacteria; order Pseudomonadales; family Moraxellaceae; genus Acinetobacter. The sequence goes on from NZ_NEGI01000002.1 coordinate 214,651, forward strand.
AATTGAATACTGCAACATACTATTGAAACGTACATTCCACTGATGTGAATCACTCCAATATGGCAGCTCCAACTGTAGCAAACTATTAACTCGATCTGACCATAAATTTTGACAACCGAACGTAGGCCCAACTCCGATACGCCAACCTAGATCTAAAGCTTTGCCTGCTTGTAACTGTGTCTGTAATTCAGCAAAACATAAATGCTCGCGCTGATCATCTGCAAGGGTGTAACCTGACTGTCCCTTTAAGCTAAATACTCCATGCTGATCGTGCTCACTAAAATCTCCATGACTTAAAGCTTCTTGTTGCCATGCAATATTAAAACCCCATGTTAATGGTGTTTTAAATGGTGTAATTGGATTATAAGAATTCACTGTAAGTAAATCGAGATGCTCAAATTTGAGAGCATGATTACGCCACTGTACTGCGGCATCTAAAAATAAAAGTTGCGTACCTGTTCTAAAACCACCTTGTGGATCTTTTAAATCATGATATGCCTGACGATGTCCAATTTGTACAAAACGATCACCTTGCACTTCACCCACATCTATTGACCAATTCCGCGCCTGATGTCCATCCACTGGATCAACTTGCGGACGTTGTGGTTCTGATCTTTGTTTATCAATTTTAAGCTGACTACGTAAACCAAGTAATTGCCTAAACCGTGGCTGAGCAAACTTTGGTGAAATTTGTCTGGCAACAAATTGCAAATATAGATCGTCATAAGCCATTTCTAAAATTTTAGCACGATCAATTACACTATAAGACTTTAATAAATCAGGCATATATTGCGGTTCAGCCAAGGCTATTTTATGTGCTTGCTTCGCTAGACTCGCCCCATGCTGCTGAGCCTGAGATAACAGTTGCGTTTCTAAAGCAGGACGATATAGCGTTTCTTTAATCAAATGCTCCTGATCAATCGCTTTAATCGTATCAATTGGAATAGAGGCATAACTAAACTTTTGTTTTAAATTCAATTGTGGACGGACTAAATCAATTAACCCCAATAAACGATAGGCACAATTATCACTGACAAAATAATATGGAAAACTGACCTTTTGCATTTCCCAAATATGTTTCACTAAAAATTGTGTTTCTTCAGGGGTTAAATTAAGTTCATACTCCCATAAATCACGACTTTCAAAATCACCATATTCTTTGACTTTACGATAATATGGCATTAATGAATATTCACCAGGATACTGCCCTGTTAAGCCTTTCCATGCATAAGACCAATTATCATCGCCTTTTACCGTCGCCGCATAATTGACCGCATAAGAGACTAAATTGAGCTGTTTTTGATCTTTAGGATCTAGCCGTAATAAGGTATGTCCGAACATCGAACTTGGATTACCCATAAAATCTGTTGCATAAATTAGAGTTACTTTATAAGGCTTAATTTGCCCAAACCATTGCTCAAATTCAGGGCATTCAACTTTAGGTAAGCTTATTTCTTGAATATCCAACTGCTGTATCAACCACTGACTACGTGCAGGAAATTTACAGCGGATAGACTGATTCGGTTCAGCATTTAAAAATAAGGCCTGAACATCTGCATTCAGCTCATTTTTTATATTGTAACGACCATCGGATGCTAAAAAGTAGTCATTATAATTAACTTCACTCTGGGAGTTATCTTCAGCATATAACAGTCGTTGCCAAGTAATATTTTTATCCAGTTTTTTTTGTTCAGCAATCTTTAAATAATTTTGAATACTCTCTGATTCAGCTTGTACAGAGAATGTAAAAACAGTGCTAATCACAGCACTACATAAAGCAAAATATTTCATTCACATCAACAATATTTATAGTTTTAAACATAATATAAGGTAAAGAAAACCCTGCCATGTAGACAGGGTCAATTCGAAATTAAACGTAAGCTTTTAAAACTTGGTCTTTTGCCATCACTTGTTGCAATGAAGCTAAAACTTGTAAAGAATTTTGATTATCAGTTGAGTAAATGTCGGCAAAATTTGCTTTGCTCACAGCAAAGAAATGTGACTTATCTTGCTGTTTAATATTCATGAGTTCCGCAAGAACATTTAAGCTCTCACCCTGACCCACTGCCATATCACGCGCCAATGACTCTGCATTTTCATTGGTAAATGTTACCACTTGCGCGGTTACAGTACCGCTACCACAACCAAGCGTACCAAATGTAATTCCGAGTAATTGATTAGTAAAAATTCCGTTGGTTGTTGCAGCCAAAATTTTCGGAATCACACCACTTTTTCCAGCCCAAACCTGAGTACCGACACCACAACCGACATCTTTATCAGCCATCGCCATACTGGATGTCGCCGCAAATACTGCAGCAAGCGCTAATTTTTTTAACATGTATTATTCTCCAAGTTTTAATTATGCATTTGTTTTACTATATTGTTCTACATTGTGTAATGTTTGATTACACGATATAAAGATTTACCACATTCAGAATAAATAGCAAATCAAAATCTGACATAATGCTGTGCTCATTTTTCAGATTTCAAATACCAATTTCCTACGGCATCACGACTTCCTAATATTTTTAAGACCAAAACTAAGCTTAGTAATAACAATAAATACCATGATCCCAATTTACCCCAGCCCACCATATGCCAAGTATCTACCTGACTTGGGTACAGCCATATTTTATAGAAAGTACTAATATTTTCAGCAATCCAAATTAGAAAAGCCAACAGCATTAAGATCGGCAATATTGGCAATTGAAAATGATGATGCTGCAATTCAAATCGAATTTTTGTTTTCCAAAAAATGAAAATACTCCAGATAAACAGGAGATTCCGAAAGTCAGGAATAAAAAATTTACTCATAAAATTAATATAAGAAAAAATGGCCAAACTGAGCATTTGAGCAAAACTAGGCAATCTGACAAAAGATACCTGATACAAACGTAATGAACGTGCAAAAAAACTACCCACTGCCGAATACATGAATCCAGCAAATAAAGGCACGGTCATCAATTTCAATACTGCGGGTTGTGGATATTGCCATGATGCGATCTGAGGGTGCGTCAGAAAGATTTCCATGCCCATAGCCATCACATGAAATAAAGCAATCACCTTGGCTTCCGCCCAAGATTCTAATTTTAAGTAGATTAAACATGCTTGGATAATCAAAGCATAAAATAATAAATAATCATAACGAAAAAAGCCATGATATTCATGACTTCCCATCGATGCAGTAACAACAAAAGCAATTAACAATAAAATACCAAATAAGGCAGCAGATACTGCCTTATAAAGAAATTCATATAATGATTTTAAATAGATCATGCAGAATATACTTGAATACTTAACCTAAATATTTAGCACTGTACTCATGCACAGTATCAATAAATGCTTTCGGACTCACAGGGTCAACCCATTGAGTAATCCCATGACCTAAGTTGGCAATATAACCTGTTTTTTCACCATTGGCATAAGCATCATCCAACATCGCTTTGACGGCTTTTTCAATGCTTGCTGGCGAACCATATAAAGTTGCAGGATCTAAATTTCCTTGTAAGGCAACTCGTCCATTTACAGTTTGACGGGCCACACTTAAATGGGTAGTCCAGTCTAAACCTAATGCATCTGCACCCGTTGCAATCATTGGCTCTAACCATTGACCACCACCTTTAGTGAACAGAATTACGGGGACTTTACGTCCCTCATTCTCACGTTTTAAGCCAGCAACAATTTTTTGCATATAGTTTAGGGAAAATTCTTGATATTCACGATGCGCCAATGCCCCACCCCAACTATCAAAAATCTGTACAGCTTGCGCACCTGCTTCAATTTGTGCATTTAAATACTCAATCACAGCATCTGCTAAACGATCAAGTAACGCATGTAAGACTTCAGGTTGCGCATACATCATTTGCTTTGTAAAACGGAAATCTTTACTGGATCCCCCTTCAACCATATACGTCGCGAGTGTCCATGGGCTTCCAGAAAAACCAATTAACGGCACTTGGCCACCTAATGCCGAACGAATAGTAGAGACCGCATTCATGACATAATCTAAATCAGATTTGGCATTAAATTGAGGCAAATTGGCAACATCTTGCTCTGTACGAATGGTTTTATGGAATTTAGGACCTTCGCCAGCTTCAAAATAAAGTCCCAGACCTAAGGCATCTGGTATCGTTAAAATATCAGAAAATAGAATAGCTGCATCTAAATCATAACGGCGCAACGGCTGTAAAGTTACCTCACAAGCCAATTCGGTATTTTTACAAAGGGAAAGGAAATCACCCGCTTTTGCTCGTGTTTCTCGATATTCAGGTAAATATCGCCCTGCTTGACGCATCATCCATACTGGTGTGGTATCTACTGGCTCACGCAATAAGGCACGGAGAAAACGATCATTTTTTAAGGTCGTCATTTACTTTCCCAATCCAAATTTATAATTCGCCCCATCATAGCAAAAAGGCTTTAAATTTAGTAATTTCTCTATCATAAAAAAATTTCGCATGTCTAATTAAAAATTAAGTAATTACACAAAACAAATACTGCATCAGTGTGTATTTTCTGCAATACTTGTGCCGTTTTCGAAATCTAGTATGAATAACTCTTAAGGTTGAATTTCATGTTCGTTCGCTCAATTCTTGCTTTGAGTTTAAGCTGCATCCTTTCTGGTACAGCATTTGCCGCATCTAATACTGCTGAGCAATCATTAAATCCGAAAAAAGTTGCTACAACTGCACCTGTCGAAGATCCAATTGATCCTTTAGCAGTGGATAGCATTAGTACCAGTGATGTTCAAATTTCTCAGCAAGAGCAAAAAGATTTAAATAAAGCTGCTGATACCTTACAAAATCTTGAAAAAACTGAAGATAAAACTGCTGATATTGGTAGTAAAGCCACAACAACACCAAGCACGAGCAGTACCTCAACTGCCACAACGACGAGTAATACCTCTGCACCAAAAGCATCTTGGACTCTAGACGGTCTAAATAATGCTGAATGGTATGAAAATATTGGTAAAGGTCAATTTCCTGTTTATGCTCGTGCCCATGTAATGTTAAACAATGCACATGCTTCACCAGGTGCAATTGATGGTTCAAGTGGCATGAACACTCTAAAAGCAATTGCATCATTCCAACAAATGAATGGTCTCAAAGCAACTGGTGTCTTAACTAAAGAGACGTGGGATACTTTAGTTGAAAAACAAGGTAACAAACCTGCTTTTGTAGAATACACTATTACAGATGCTGACCTTCAAGGTCCCTATGCTGCATCGATTCCACGCGATTATGCTTTACAGTCAAAAATGAAAGGCTTGTACTACACTCGTGTAACTGAAATGTTGGGTGAAAAATTCCACATGGATGAGGATTTTTTAAAGAAATTAAATCCTAAAGCAACCTTTAAAAAAGCAGGCGAAAAAATCATTGTGACCAATATTCGCAATGACTTACCTGAAAATATTCATCTTATTGTTGCGCACAAAGGTGCCAAACAATTGTATTTATTTAATAGCCAAAATCAAATGGTCGGATCATTCCCTGCGACTATTGGCAGTTCAGATACACCATCACCAACTGGCACTTATAAAGTCACTGGTGTAGCGAAAAACCCTTGGTATAGTTATTCTCCAAGTAACTTTTTACAAGGTAATAACACCAAACCACTGTCATTACCTCCTGGCCCAAATGCACCAGTTGGTAACATTTGGATTGGTTTAAGTAAAAAATCATTTGGTATTCATGGTACACCGAATCCATCAGCAATTTCTAAAACAGCTTCACATGGTTGCATTCGTTTAACCAACTGGGATGCAAATGACTTAGGGAAAAAAGTGAAGTCTGGGGTCACTGTTAAGTTCTTAGAATAATTTAGCTCAACTTTTACGTTAAGTATAAAAAGCCTACTTTAGAGTAGGCTTTTTATACACTATATTCCTGATTAACTTATCTACGACTATCGTTCTAAAAACAAAACAATATGTTGCTTCTTTGCCGTTTCATCTCATTACTCTAAGTATTAAAATTATTTTAATGACAAAATAATGACTCGGAGATTGAGCATGACAACTTATTTACATCGCAGCGAAGATCGTGGCCACGTCAAATCTGGCTGGTTAGAATCGAAACATAGCTTTTCGTTTGGTAGCTGGTACAACCCTGAATTTATGGGAATCGGATCTTTACGAGTCATTAATGATGACATTATTGCAGCACATAATGGCTTTGGTACACATCCACATGACAATATGGAAATATTAACCTGTGTACTCAAAGGTACTATTTCACATAAAGATAGCATGGGGAATGAAAGTCAAATCCATGCTGGTGAATGGCAATTAATGAGTGCAGGCACAGGCATTCAACACAGTGAAATCAACCAAGGTGATGAAGCTGTTCATTTACTGCAAATTTGGATTATTCCTAATGTACAAAATGCTGAACCGACTTATCAACAGATTGAACGTGATCCTAAACAAACACCAAATACATGGCAGTTAATCGTTGGCCCGAATGCGAATGCACCAATGTATATTCGTCAAAATGCAGAAGTAAAAACAGCATTTTTGGAAAAAGGTCATAGCTTAGATGTCACAGCAACCCAAAAATTTAATTATATCCATGTAATTGAAGGTGAAATCGAGATTGCAGGACAAACCGTTAAAGCGGGTGATGCTCTGTTTTTTGATGAGGCAGCGACTATTAAAGCTCAGGTTGATAGCCAATTTATTTGGTTTGATCTAAATAATTAAAGCACTTTCAGCTTGGCTCCCTTTTACTTAAGCGATACTGCTCAAGTACAAGGGAGTTCTGATGACTGCTTAAATTAAAAGACTTCTAGCATAGCCTAAAGCTTAATTCTATTTATCTGATATCCCAAATGTGGCTTTCTTTGAAAAACTATAAAAATGATATTCAATCCGTAATTATAAAACTTAAGCTTGTTTATCATTCACAGCTTCTTTCAGCCACTCAATAAAAGCATCAATTTTTGGCCACTTACGATCTTTTTGTGACGCAACATAATAATGCTGATCACAGCGTAGATACATATCTTTAAATGGCATTACCAGCTCTCCACTCTCGATGTCCTCTTGTACCAATCTTTTTCTCCCCATAGTAATACCCAAATTATTTTTAGCAGCAATTAAGGTCAGATCAGAACGATCAAAGCTCATTCCTACAGCACTATCAATATTGGTATTAAAATATTGGGCCCAACTATTCCATTCATCGGTTCCAGTACCATTACTCCACGCTTGGCAGTCATGCAACAACGTACAATGTATGAGGTTGTCCAAATTTTCCATGAGGTTAAATTTTGCTGCATAGTCTGGACTACAGACAGGGATAATGTGTTCATCCATCAAATATTGATAATCTAATTGAAAGGATGGTTGATTATCAAAATAGAGCGCTAAATCAATTCCAGTACGTTGAAAATTGATATTCTCATTTCCTGTCAGAATGGATAACTGAATGAATGGATAACGTTGGATAAAATCAGGCAGTTTAGGCACCAACCAACATTGTGCGATAGAAGGCCGAGCATAAATAGTAAGAGAGCCTGCCAATGCCTGATTTTGTATGGCTTTAATTTCAGTATTTAAATGATCCAATGAGGATTGTAAAGCCCAAAAAACACGTTTTCCCTCATTGGTTAACTCAACCTTACGGTGCAAGCGTAAAAATAACTTTATATCCAGTTCTTTTTCTAACAAATTAATCTGATGGCTGACGGCACTCGGGGTCAAAAATAGTTCTTCTGCTGCTAAGGCGAATGACTCATGTCTTGCCGCCACCTCAAAGGTAAAAAGTTTTGACAATTGAAAACCAGTCAAAGTCTTATGTGGATTGCTCATTCATTTACCTTCAATCCATAGATTATGTTATTCATCAGAAATTAGATAAACACCTCACATTAGATGAAAAAATTTAACTCAAAACTCACTTAAAGATCAATATTTATATGATTATATTTTTTCAGATGAATTATTTTAACTCAAAGGTAAAATTTCATCATTTGACGTACCACACTTATTTTACTCCAATAGAGGACTAGGAATTTTAGTCATGGAGACGCAAGGTATGGAAGCCAATTTCTTGGATGTCGGTATTTTACTGACCAGTATATGTTTAATCATTTTCACTATTTTAAAATTCAAATTGCATCCGTTTTTAGCTTTACTTCTTGCTAGCTTTTTTGTTGGGTTAGCAATGAGAATGCAGCCACTCGAGATGATCAATGCCATTGAAAATGGTATTGGAAGTACCCTAGGCTTCCTTGCAACAGTTATCGCATTGGGAACTATTCTAGGCAAAATGATGGAAGTCTCTGGGGCTGCGGAACGTATTGCACTTTCCCTGCAACGTTGTCGTTGCTTATCCACAGATGTCATCATGGTACTGATTGGCTTACTGTGCGGTATTACCTTATTTGTTGAAGTGGGCGTAGTTTTATTAATTCCACTCGCCTTTTCCATTGCTAAGCATACCAAGACTTCTTTATTTAAATTAGCAATTCCATTATGTACTGCACTGATGGCAGTACATTGCGTAGTTCCACCACACCCTGCAGCACTTTATGTTACCAATAAACTCGGAGCCGATGTCGGTACAGTCATTATTTTTGGCTTAATAGTCGGCTTGACAGCAGCGCTTGTTGGAGGCCCACTCTTTTTAAAATTACTGGGCAAACGCTTACCGTTTAAAGCCGTGCCTGTGGAATTCTCTAATTTAACCCTTAGGGAAGAGCATACTTTACCGTCATTAAAGGTCACATTATTCACGGTATTTTTGCCGATTGGATTAATGCTGATTAAAACTATTGCCGAATTGCATTCTAAATCACAAACACAGCTATACCAATTCTTAGATTTTATCGGCAACCCAATTACAGCCATGTTTATTGCGGTATTTGTGGCTTATTATCTGCTCGGCTTACGCCGTAAAATGTCTATGGCCGCTTTATTAAAAGATACAGAAAGCTCATTTTCATCTATCGCCAACATCTTATTGATTATTGGTGCTGGCGGTGCATTCAATAGCATTTTAAAAGCCAGTGGCTTAGCCGATTCCATGGCTGTTCTCCTCTCGCACCTACATATGCATCCAATCTTACTTGCATGGTTGGTTGCCTTACTTCTACATGCAGCAGTTGGCTCAGCAACAGTGGCAATGATGGGTGCAACTGCAATTGTCGCCCCAATGTTACACCTCTATCCAAGTATTAGCCCTGAAATTATGGCCATTGCGATTGGTTCAGGTGCAATTGGCTGTACCATTGTGACAGATTCTCTATTTTGGTTGGTCAAACAATATTGTGGTGCGACATTAAGTGAAACTTTCAAATATTACACATCGGCAACTTTTATTGCCTCGCTGATCGCACTGGGCTGCACCTTCCTGCTTTCTAATTTTATTTAAGCTTATGAGTACTATTATGAATTCTGATCAACTCAACCAACTTATTCTACAAAATCCTATTGTTAAGGATCTGGTCGCACTAAAAGAAACTGTTTGGTTTAATCCTAATTTCACTACGCTTGCAGAAGGCTTGCCTTACGTAGGGCTTGACCAAACAGATATTGATGATGCTCGCGACCGTTTAGCACGCTTTGCGCCTTATTTGGTTAAAGCCTTTCCAGAAACAGCAGCAACTGGTGGTATTATCGAATCTGAACTTGCTGCCATTCCCAATATGCAACAACAACTTGAACAACACTTTGGGCAATCAATTCACGGTAAATTGTGGCTTAAAAAAGATAGTCATTTACCTATTTCAGGTTCAATTAAAGCCCGTGGTGGTATCTATGAAGTGCTCTGTCATGCTGAAAAACTTGCTCTTCAGGCAGGCTTATTAACCACTGAAGATGACTATGCCAAACTTAATACTCCTGAATTCAAGCAGTTTTTCAGTCAATACAGTATTGCCGTCGGTTCTACAGGAAATTTAGGACTTTCAATTGGCATCATGAGTGCACAATTGGGCTTCGATGTAACTGTGCATATGTCAGCCGATGCACGTCAATGGAAAAAAGACAAATTACGTTCTCACGGCGTAATGGTTGTTGAATACGTTGAAGATTATGGTGTAGCCGTAGAACAAGGTCGAAAAGCGGCACTACAAAATCCAAACTGTTTTTTCATCGATGATGAAAACTCACGTACGTTATTCTTAGGTTATTCTGTTGCTGGAGAACGCCTCAAAACCCAATTACAGCAACAAAATATTATCGTAGATCAAGAACACCCCCTGTTTGTTTATTTACCTTGTGGTGTTGGTGGTGGCCCCGGTGGTGTTGCATTTGGTTTAAAAATGGCATTTGGTGATCATGTACATTGCATTTTTGCCGAACCGACACATTCACCATGTATGCTACTTGGCGTTGCAACAGGTTTACATGATGAAATTTCAGTCCAAGAAATTGGCATAGATAATATCACTGCGGCCGATGGTTTGGCTGTTGGTCGTGCATCTGGATTTGTTGGTCGTGCTATGGAGAGACTGCTCGACGGTTTTTATACACTTGAAGATGAAACCATGTATTTATTACTGGGTATGCTAAATCAGTCTGAACACCTCAAATTAGAACCTTCTGCTCTGGCTGGAATGCTAGGCCCTGTCATCGTCAATCAGCACTCAGAGTACGTAGCACTACATCACTTTACTGAGCAACAATTACAGCATGCCAACCATATTGTTTGGGGCACGGGTGGCGGAATGGTTCCTGCTGAGGAAATGGAAAAATACTTGGCTAAATCTAGAATGTAATAGATTCAAACATATAGTGCCTGTAACAAAATAGAGGAGATAAAATCTCCTCTATTTTTCATTGTGTATCCGCACCATAAAATAAATTAAATTAAATTTGAGTAAGCCTCCTATTTAATTTCACCTATCTTATTGATTCGGGATTATTTGGAAGATTTCTTCTTATTCAAACTTTCATACTCTTTGAATTTTTCATCGGCAAATTTTCGTAAAGAATCACCAATCGCAGCATACTGATACTCGTTTAAGTTTGCTAAAGATGCACGAGCTGAAGGATGCATTACACCAAATCCAGAACCTGGTAATAAAACCACGCCCGTTTCCTCGGCAACACGGAATAGTAATTCCGTCGGATTTTTATTGTTCATGATCCACGTCGCAAACTCCTTGCCATAAAGTGTACGCGAAATTTTTTCTAGGTTGATGAGCGTGTAATAATCGACACCGTTTGGATCTTGCGGAGCATCAACTCCAAGATGGCGATATAATGTTTTATTCCGCTCACGGACAACAGATTTAACGGCTTTCCTATAAGCTTGACGTGAATCCATCATATCAAATAATGCAAATAGAACCATCTGAACTTGTTGTGGTGTAGAAAGCCCTGCTGTATGGTTCAATGCAACATTACGACTATCTGCAACCATACGATCAATAAATTTCATACTCGATGGATCTGTGGTTACTGATGAATAGCGTTCTTCTAGTTCCTGTTTTTCTTTTTTAGGTAAGGCTGCAATTTTTTTATCTAAAATATTATTATCTGATAATGCAATTACCCCTAAGCGCCAACCCGTTGCACCAAAATATTTTGAGAATGAATACACCAAAATTGTGTTATCCGGACAAATAGAGAAAATCGATTGAAAGTTATCTGCAAAAGTTCCATATACGTCATCAGTAAGAATAATTAAATCTGGACGCTTTTTAACAATATCCGCCAGAATCGCAAGTCCTTCATCACTCATTTTCACTGAAGGTGGGTTACTCGGATTAACGAGGAAAAATGCTTTAATGGATGGGTCTTCAAGTTTGCGTAATTCAGACTCAGGATATTGCCAATCAAGATTAGGATCAGCTTCTATAAATACTTCCTCAAGCTCATAATCATTTAATTTTGGAATTTCTAAATAAGGCGTAAAAATTGGAGTTCCAATCGCAATTCGATCGCCTTTCTCAATAATTTTATTTTCTTTTAGAGAGTTAAAAATGTATGCCATGGCGGCAGTACCACCCTCGACAGCAAATAAATCAATGGAATTTTTCGCTAAACCTTGAACACCCATCTCTCTTAAGACATATTCTTTAATAATAGTTTCGCTGACACGAAGCATCCGATCAGGGACAGGATAGTTACAGCCTAAAATCCCTTCAACCATTTCCAGTAAAAACTCATCAGGATTAAGGCCTAATTGGTCACGAACATAAGAAATGACTTTACCTAAAAAGACGACACCAGGCTTATCGCGATTTTCTAAAATAAATTGATCAAAGCGTGATTGCAATGCAACGGGACGAGGAAAACCACCTAACCCTTCAGGCATATATGAAAATGAAAACTCTGATTCTGTTGCAGCAAATAATCCCAGTTGGAAAAATGCCCGACGAGGCACAGTAGCCAAAAAGTTAGGATTTCCACGCCCAGCATTCAACATCATACGGTCTGTACGACTTTGAGCTAATGCAATCAATTCATCTTTAAGTTCAAATGGACTAAGTTTTGCGTATTTAGAGTAATCAACATTCCCCATGGGAAGTCTCCTTGAGTAAATATAATCGAAAATAAAAAATGTATAAATTTAATGTATTCAAAAATTTGGTTAGACCAGCCCAACAATTAGAGGTCCAAGTAATGTTAAAAAGACATTTGCCAAGGCGTAAGTAATTGCAAAAGGAACAGTTGGAATTGAGTTTCCAGCTTTATCCAGTACACCACCAAAAGCAGGGTTTGCACTTCGTGCACCAGATAGTGCACCAGCCATAACAGCAACATTGTTATAACGAAGTACATATCGAGCAAAAAGCATCGCAAGTAGTAGAGGTACTAAAGTAACGACAACACCGATGAGGAAGAGTGACAGTCCACTATCTCTGATGGTATGAATTGCCTGCAAACCAGACTGTAAACCAACAGCAGCCACAAAGCCTGCGAGCCCTAAATCTTTTAGAAGCTGTGATGCAGCAAGAGGCATATTGCCGTGTAATTGATTACGACTACGGAGCCATCCAAATAACAAACCTGAAAGTAAAGCACCACCACCGGCACCCAACGTTAAAGGAACACCGCCAATGCGAATAACAAATAAACCAATAATTAAACCGACAACTAGACCAGCACCATGAAAAATCCAATCTGTTTTTAAGCTTTCAGGAAGTGCCGTGCCTGCTTGTTTTATTAAGCGATTAAGATCATTTTGATTACCATAGACAGTAACAACATCACCTTGACGTAAAATAGTTTCGTCAGCTAATGGTAATACTTCACCCTTCCGCTTAATTCCTAAAACATAAATACCGTGCTTTAAAGATGCAGGTGTGTTGGCTTTAATATCACCCAGTGTCCGATTCAGATATTCAGAGTTATTCAGGATCACATCAGTCGTGTCCATCACGACTTCCATACCAGATGATGATTGCAGCTCAGTTCCGATATGATTCGATATTGCAACAACCCCAGCACGTCGCCCTATAACCAAGACAATATCATCGGTCAACAAGACTGTTTCAGGGCTTATATCTATAAATTTGTCTTTACGTTTTAGACGTTCAATTGTAACGCTACTACCTTTCAGCTCAATATCGGCGACACTCTTACCATTTGCTTGTTCAACTTTATAGATACGGCCAACAAGTTCAGGTACTGCCAATTCTTGACCTGGAGTAAGTTCAAAAGCACCTTTTAAACGCTCAGACTGAGCTTTGAGTGCATCATCACGAATTTCGCGCCCCATAAAACGGGGAAGAATATTGACACAAACAATAATTGCACCAAGTGATCCAAAAATATAAGTAACTGCATAACCAATAGCGACATTGGCTTGCAATTTTTGGATTTCAGCTAAAGGTAAATCAAGACGAGATAATGCATCTCCTGCTGTACCAATAATGGCTGATTGGGTCATACCTCCAGCAGCTAAGCCTGCTGCAAGCCCTTTATCTAAATGGAAAATTTTTGCCATAACTAACACTGTAATTAAGCCGCAAATAGCCATAAATACAGCCAATAAAATTTCTTTTATTGATTCGGGTCCAAGAGATTTAAAAAATTGAGGGCCACTTTCAAAACCAACTGCATAAATAAACAGTGCGAAAAGTATTGCTTTAACGCCATTATCTACGGGAACACCAATCAAGCTTAATATGACTGCAACAAGCAGAGATCCAGCCACACCACCAAGCTGGAATTTTCCAAATTGGAATTTACCTATCCAGAAGCCTATAGCAAGAGATAAAAATAGAAGTATCTCAGGACTATGTTTTAGTTCACTTTGCAACCATTCCATTATTTTTAATCCTCGTACTGATTTTTGTCATATATTGGAATTACATTTGCAGCATTTAACTAATATTAAGAATATTTATTAACTATCAATAACTTGTAAAATATTTTTAAATTAATTGTTTAGTTGTCGCTAATGGATTTAAAAAATAGAGAACCTATTAATTTAATTCATATTATTTACCGACTATATCCTGTGAATTATTTTTTTAATTATTGACTTTTGTATTCTTATTATTAAGAAATAATACTTAAATGTAATCTTTGTATTTTTAAACACTACTACTGTAATTTAAATTACAAATATTAGATTAAAATCAACAAATTTACTCAATTCGATCAATCATATGCCCAAGCTATTCCTTGAATTTATCAAACACAAAATTTACAATAAAATAAATAAAAACAGAAACTTAAATATAATTTATTGAAAATAAAAATTAACCTTTTTTTAGAAAGAGTTAACCCATTATTATTTTGATATGTAACTTGAATCGGTCACAGTTACATTCGTAATACTAAGCATGAAAAACACCTATTTAGACTTAACTAGATATTAAAAATATAAGCATTAACAAAACTACTTTTTTAATTTTATTTGATATTTATACTGAGTTACTTTTCCAATAATTATTAAATTCAATTATACTTTTTTGAAAGAGCTACACTTTATTTTTTAATTAAGCAATTATTTTAAATTAAAAAATTATTTCTATTCAAAAATTTTCCTGTTTTATACTTTCTCAACCGAATAATCATTATTTTTCATTCAAGGTTTAGTTATTCTTATTTATCACTATTTTTGTTCTTACCCTTAGTCTTCACCGGAACGCCTAGGTGAATATATGATGCTTTTAATAGGTTCGATAGATTCATATTATAATTTTGAATGATGAAATTTTAAAATTGATAGTACTCTAATCAATAGAATTGACCTTACTCTCAAGTTTTTTATTCAAAGAAATTACTTTATTAATAGATGAATATAAATATACAGTATTATTTCTCATTAGTACTTCATTATTTCTCATTAGTACTTCATTATTTCTCATTAGTACTTCATTATTTCTCATTAGTACTTCCTGAGTTTATCATTTTATCTAACTAAAAGTATCTACAAAACCGAACGTTATTTATTTTGAGAATAAATAAAAAGGCTACTTTCAATATATGAAAGTAGCCTTTTACCTAAGTCACGAAGAAAATACTTAGTAAGGATAGTTTGGGACAGAACCCGCAATAGGAAGGGTGACCCAAGTACCCTCATTTAAATGATTTGATCTATTTGCAGGCTGCGCATAGAAGTACAATGGTGCTTCCGGTAAGTTCAGCATAGCAACAGAGGTATGTGCCGTATCCGTTACAGGTAAACCATAAAGCTGGAACATTTTTTTCAAGTCATAGCCCATAATTTTCGAGCTGAGTACATAAAGTAAATCAGGTCGACTCAAGTCTTTTTTAGCAAATGCAGCTAAACCTAATTTGTTTTTTTCGGCTTCAGTTGCCTTAGCCAAATCAATCTGATTATAAAGACGCTGTGAAATATTAAGTAAGCGCATAAACTCAAATACACCTTGTAAATCAGGTTGTGATTTAGCTTGATGTAATTTGGTATAGTTATGTGCTAACTGTAAGTAAACCGCTTGCTTGGCATTGTCACTGCCTTGCCATACACGTTTTTCCATCTCAGCACGTAGTGCTTCACCACTTAAGTTTGTATTACGATTATCTTTGATATTGGTATATAACTGAGGATGATTGAAATTATTACCATTATTATCGAGCTTATAAATTTCATATTTACGCAGCATACTTAAGCCAGCCAAAATATTGTTATCGCATTCAGTACCACAACCAATAGTATTGCCATTTTCTGTAGATTTGAAGGTCATACTCAATACAGCTTGAACAGTATTATGTCCCAGTTCATGTACCCAGCCCCATCCAATATCTAGACCCGTTGATCCATCAGATGGGTTGCCTGAACAGAGAAAACCACAGGTTGCAATCCAACCAATAAAATGTTGAACACTCGGTGCACGATGAACGGCACTGGTACAATCCCAACCTAAAGTATTGCAGTATTGTTGTGTACTACCATCCAATGGCATGTTGTTATAACCATTTGCAATATGATTACTGTCATAAATAACGGTCTTAATCTTTTCAATGTAATCACGTGGTGAAGAGTTACCAATGGCTTTTAGCGCATAAGCATTAATTTGTTGAATTTCACCACCTACAAATTTAAAGGTATTCCACCCAAAGGTTTTACTTTGCAGTATTGCACTGGCTTCAATCATTTCACTTTCAGAAATAGCTTGGGTGAAATCATAATGAGCATATTTTGCACCACCTTTCACCTCTAAAGTAATTGTACTGCCTGGTTTAGCATTGCTGTAATTCAACATCAATGGCCCACCAAATGGACTAATAAATGGATTCTCTATTTGGTTATTAAGTTTGACACTATAACTATTTGGACGGAGAGGACGTTTGTAACCACTGTCATCAAATGGATTACCCCAAGTTCGTAAATAGCTGGTTTGTATCGATAAGTTTGCACCTTGAGCATCTTTAATTTTTATATTTAAGGCCTTAGCAGGAATACTGGCACGACCAATTGCAGTTACCCCACTCTCCTGTGGAATGGTCACGGTAATCGTTTCCCAACCATCACTGACTGGCATATTTTGCGCCTCTGCAGGCATATAATCCCCAGCACCTTGTAGCGCAGCAGTAGTATAACTGCGGTTGTAATCGAGCCAAGCATCCGATGCATAGGTTTTCATAAAGGTCAGCGGATCACTACTTTTACTTAAAGCTGTATAGCTAATATTGGGGCGCCACAAATCTGCAATTAAAACCAATGCTTTTAAAATACTATTTTTATTATCTTCACTAAATGCTGACACCCCTTGATTATTTAAAGTCTGTAGGGAGCTGGAAAGTGCCTTAATATTTTGAATTATTGAATTATTGACGTTAATTTCACCCAAACTGACAGATGCAGGATCTTTAAAGTATTGTAGCGTATTAATCGTGGCATCAATTTGGTTAATATTATTCCAACGTTGCTGATGCGTTTTCGAATCAGATAACAGCAAACTCTCTTTAGTTCGCCAATAGTTACCATTCGATTGCATACCCATTGCAGCTAAGACTTTTTCCATATTGCTACTTACATTATAGCCTGATGCCTGAAAATAGACTGGCTTTCCTGCATCTAAATAATTTTGGATTAACTCACGATCAAATTTTTGTGTGTCAATATTTGAGCCAATTAGGATCAGATCTGCATTTTTCCAACAGCTATTACTTGAATCTAGGACATTACAGTCTAAAAGAGTTACTGTTGTTCCAAGCTGTTGCTCAAAATAGCGTTTTGCAGTACTTGTGTCATAGCCACTCACTGCAATATTTAGGGATGCATTCAATGGAGTCTGCGTATTACCAGTAATTAGCCAGCGTAGACTATTATTTAAGACCTCACTGAACTGAATTACATCAGCATTATTGTTTAACACACCAGTAAACATGTTCTGACCATAAGCCAAAGCACGGCCTTGACCGACTTGAGCAGCAACACCTAACCCACAACCTTTGTTCGCCTGTAAGCTGAGTGGCCAGTTACATATGCTATCTGAAACAGCAATAGGTAGTGCAGTACTGAGATCCGCTGGATAAATATTAATAGATGAGTTTGGTGTGAATTGTAAATGAGGCTTTAAATCTTGTTGCTTAGCCCCTGTATATAAAGCCGTAAGCAAACTCTTTTGCCAGAACTGTTGTTGTTTTGCTGTACTGAGTGCCCACTGTAATAAAGCTTGACGATCTTGTTCTGTTAGATTTGAGGCACTACCTGTTTTGAGGGCTTGATTAATTCGCTCATTAAGCACAGTCTCATCAGGCTTTGTTGTAATAGGAGGATTCTCTTGTGTATGTGATTCACCTCCGCCACCGCAGGCAATTAATCCAACTGATAATGATATCGTCAATAGTGCATTTCTGAATGCTAAAGCCTGTGAAGCCACAATGATTCCCCAATACAAAATAAAAAATAACGACATCCTTTTAAAATGTCGTGAATAATATCTTGAGATTATAAAGGTAAAAAGATAATTTAAAATTAAATCAAGACATAACACTTTGTTTTTTAAAGTTAATTAATATACAAAAATATAGGTTAATGTGATGAATTTAGAGCTAATTGAAATTTATTTTAAATTTTAGATACAAGCTCATGAATGAAAATACCTTCATAAAATATCTATCATTCCAGCGAAAACCAATCAGTACAACTGATGTTCCCTAAAATAAAAAGGTATATTCCATAAAAAAATAATGCCTTGAAAAAAAGAAAACCTGTCATAGATAGATTTTCTTTTTTGATTAGATTTTTTCTGAATTCCACATAAAAATTCTATTTTTAAATCTTTCTTAAATTTAATATTGCTATTTTTAACAGTAAGTTCATCTAAATTCAGGTGCTTTTATTGAATTTACTCCTCATAGGCCGAGGGCTTATTTTCCTGTTTCCATTTAGCTTCCGCAGTCGTATTGGGTAAAGGTGGTTTTAAGCCATTGATTGTCCATAATTCAAAAGAAGTTTCATTAACATGAAGTTCCCAGCGAAACCCTCGATTATGAACATATGGATTCAAAACTTGTGTACAAGCCGTTAAGAATTGTTGTTGTGCATCATGTCCTTTTATGGCACGAGCAATATGATCTATAGCTACTCGTACAAAGTCATTACTGGCCTGACCACCAATATAGAAGTTATTTTGACTAATGCTTTGAAAAAATACATTGACGTAAAATTTGGGTAAAAATGATGCATAAAGTTGCGTAATATTTTGTGCAAGTTGTTGTTTATCTTCATCGCTGAATGCATTTTCAGGATGGTATATTTTCCACATTGGCATATTCAATTACTCTTATAAAATTAAAAATGATTTACAGTTATAAATAACGTGAAGGTACAGCACCAGATTGAGTCAATCCTCTAACTAATGCACTTCTAGAAATTTCATACTGTTCCCATAAAGAGATATCTTCTAAATTCGGGAAAATAACATCTTCACCTTTATCGAGGGCTTGTAGAGCAATATCAACCAGAGTTTCAGCTTGCATAAATAATGCTTCAGGAAATGGGGATGGCGTATTTGCAAAAAATTCTGATTTAATGGGACCAGGCATAATGACTTGAACCCTAACGCCTTGAGATTTCAATTCGGCTTGTAAGGCTTTAGAAAAATTCAATACATAAGCTTTAGAACCACTATAAGCTCCTGCTCCTGCGACAGGCATTGCCGCAATGATTGATCCAATATTTATAATGTTGCCTGAACCTTGTTGACTAAACCGTTTCGCTGCAATCAATGATAAATGGGTTAATGCGATTACATTGACTTGTAACATCTGGGTTACAGACTGAGGTTTAACTTGTTGACTGGTACCTAAAGCACCTAGACCAGCACAATTGACGATCAGATCAAAATTTTCAGCCTCCGCAATACAACTAGAGACTCTCTCTAAATCTGTAAAATTAGCTAAATCCGCAACAATAATTTGAATATTTTTTGAATACTTTTGTTTTAAATCCAATGCCAAGCGCTGTAATCGATCTTCACGACGAGCAACAATAATTAAGTCATAGCCCCTAGCAGCCAGTTGATTTGCGTAAGCTTCACCAATTCCAGATGATGCTCCAGTCACTAAAGCAGTTTTAGATTGCGAGGTCATATCAAAACGTCCTATGTAATAGCATATCAACTCTTATTATTAGAGTTATTGTGTTTTTATAAAATAACTCTTATAATTAGAGTTATCAATAGCAAGTTGAATTTTTTTCTTATTTGATTGAAAAAATGAGAAATATTCTAGGAATTTTTATGAAATCAAATGATTTTGATGGTATGAGTTGCCCCATTGCACAGGTCACCAGTGCTTTGAATGATCGCTGGGGGGTTTTGATCATGCGTGATTTATTATTAGGACTTCGAAGATATGATGAACTTAAAAAATCCACCAATATTACGCATGCAACCTTGTCTGATCGCTTGAAAGTTTTAGAAAAAAATGGTCTGATTCAAAAAAAAATGTATCAAACCAAGCCTGAACGTTATGAATATCTACCAACAGAAAAAGGACAGGCATTTGGTTTAATTATCTTAATGATGTTACAACTAGGGAATAAATTGGACGAACAGGAACACAAGCAACCACAACTTATCGCTGTAGAAAAAGATACGCATGAACCAATCGCATTGACTATTATTAATACAAATAGCCAAAAGATAGTTGCGCTTGATCAAATCAGCATTATCGCTGGTGAAGCAGCAGATGAGAAAACACTTTGGAGGCTAGAACAAGCCAAAAAACATCAAGTCATAACTATTTGAAACTAATCCTATTTTCATTTATTTAACAATGTAATATAAAACTATTATTTTTTAAATGTTTAGTTCAATCAAGGGTATTTTCAATACATATTTGGAACGGTCTAAAAGTATGTTTTTTTAATTTATTAATAATATATAGTTAATTATTAAGTTATATTTCAAATCTTAAAAAGAAAAATTTAAAAATTATTAGACTGGCTGATATTCTAATTTTATCCAACACCAGATCACTACATTTTATCCAGTCCAAATTTTTAGGTAGATTTTTAAATGAAAAAAATAAGAGCTAAAAAAAAGACCCTTGATCATCAAGGGTCTTTTTACATATTTGGCGGAAGCGGTGAGATTCGAACTCACGGAGGGGGTAAACCCTCGTCGGTTTTCAAGACCGGTGCATTAAACCGCTCTGCCACGCTTCCAATGGCGGCTATCATATAAATAAAACACACCTTTGGCAAATACTTTTATAACTCCCCAACGCTAAATGTTCAAAATAAAAGCAAAAAAAGCTTATTTTTCTAAAATTTCAGATTTTTCATAAATAATCGAGTTGATAGACCACTGCTTTTATCCAAAGGTGTCATTACTTCTACCTCATCATCCACTTGTTTCCGCAACAATCCGCTAGCCATCGGTGAATCATAAAATATGGTGTGGATAATAATCGTAGATTCCATCTCTCCCCCTAAAATTGATATTTCATTCCGAAAAATTAAGCTCATACAATCTCTAAAGATGATGATGAATAGATATTTCAAATACAAACTATCAATTACTTGTCCATATCTTGGCATCCAAACAAAAGAGGCTCAAGCAATGACTCGTGAAATTATCCTACCAAAACAAAGGATTGATATTTATGATCATAAGAATATGATACTTGAACAATCTTTTAAACTTTCTGAGTGAAAAGTGCGATTTTTATACTATTTGCTTTCAATAGATTTTCAAAAAGTGGAGTCTAAGACTCAAATATTTTGATGAACTTGTTGATAAGCCCAATAAGCTTATTTATAAATTTTAAACACTGTGATGTCTTGCATAAAATTTTGGAGTTTTTATCTTGAATCGTAAATTACTTACTGCTGAAGGCTATCAACGCTTACAAGATGAATTAAATGATTTAGTCCGTAAAGAGCGTCCAGAAATTACGGCTATCGTGTCATGGGCAGCAAGTCTCGGCGATAGATCAGAAAATGCCGACTATCACTACAACAAAAGAAAACTACGTGAAATAGACCGTAGAATTAGATTTTTGACTAAGCTTTTCGAAGTTGCTCATAAAATTGAATATAGTCCTGAACAAGATGGGAAAGCTTATTTTGGTGCTTGGATTAAACTAGAAAATGACGAGGATGAAACGATTAAATTCCGTATCGTCGGTGACGAAGAAATTTATGGTCATAAAGACTATATTTCTCTCCAGTCTCCATTAGCCAAAGCTTGTTTAGGTAAGTCTATAGAAGATGAAATTTATGTACAAACACCTAATGGGAAAAAACATTGGTATATCATTGAAATCCACTATACAGAAAGTAAAAATTAAATACTTATTTAACAGGAATGAATAGAATAAATTTCGTATGTAAGGATCAATCTTTTAGAATTCTTAATTTATTTAGATCATCCTGAATAGGGTCACTAGGAATAATTCACTTATTGCTAATTTGGCTTTTAAATAGAGATTTTGGAGGATGCCTTTTTCTATCGCAAATTTAATTTCCGATGTAACTCTACTGAATTTCAGTATTTAAATAAATATCATATTTAACTATTAAAATGTTTCAGCTCAATTTACCTGATCTTCATATTACACTCGAGCACTCATAACTCACATTACAATTTCTCACTCAAAAAATTATTTCCATTAAATTTAATCAAAATATTCGGGATAGTTTCAATAGAATGCTTGATCATGATATCTAGCCCATAAATGGGAAGTCTTGTTCCCAATTTACTTTAGATGGAAATGTTCATTTTCAGTAAAACCATCCCTATCTATCCATGACAACTCCCGCCTTGGCTATCTATCTCAGTAATTTACACGAGCTTTCCAGTTTATTTTTAAGCTAAGTCAGCATGTTCTTCAAACTGTAATCTTGCGTCGAATTTATTATGTCCAGAACATGTGATTAAGTTAGATTGCATGATCAAAACCACAATTAGAATTACAATGACTTACAACATAAAATATTTTACATACCATTTGTGCAAATCCATCGACCAAAAAATAAATTAACAATATAATTCAAACAATTAAGTGGCAACAAAATACTGTATTCTGTACAAAATTTGACAATATTATTTTCTGCCTATATTATGTGCGCATGTTTTAGCTTATATATCTTTTAATTCTGTAGTTTTACTACACAACATCCAAATCTCATATGTCATTTTGAATGACGTTCATGAATGCCCACTCTTATTGAATTTATCAACTTGATAAAGTCTAGGCAGCTTTTTGCCTCGATTTTGTAGGGCACTAAATTACTTGTAGCGGAGACAACATGCGCAGTAGTTCACTTTCTGGGTCGAGGCGTTGCCTTAACTCTATTTTTAACTCTCTTCCACTAAAAACTCTGATTTTATCCACTGCATTAATTCCTTTTTATAGCATTAATGCAAGTAAGACTAATCAATACAACACCGTGCTCAGTTCAAGTAAATTGACCGTTGTTGCTGTTTCCAATCCAAGCATCGTATTTAAGGATGGAAAATATAACCATGGCTTTGCATATGACCTAGTCAACAACTATGCACAAAGCCTAAATGTTAAGTTAGATTTTAAAACCGTCCCTGATAATGCCACGGCATTAAAAATGGTTGCACAAGGTAAAGTTAACTTCGCAATAACCACCTCCACAATGCAAACAGTTGAAGCTAAGCAATTAACTTCATTCTCAGCAACCTGTGGTGATTTTAATAGTCTGAAAAAAAATGGCTTAAATACTGAATTAAACTGGGTATTTAAACATGCTGAAGATCCCCTCACAGCAACAGCGAGTGGCTTTGTTTGCCAAAGTAAACAAAATGGCGCGATTCAGCAACTAGCCTCTTTTTATAATCGTAATGTGGTTAAAAAAGATGACTGGAATATTATTCAACGTGATTTAAGCAATCGTATGCCAATTTATCAGGCAAGCTTTAAGAAAACTGCACAACAATATAATCTTGATTGGCACTTTCTTGCAGCAATGGGTTATCAAGAATCATATTTAAAACCAGACTCTGTTTCTCCCACAGGTGTCCGTGGCATTATGATGCTTACCAACCAAACGGCTAAAGCGATGGGTGTCAGCAATCGTACTGATCCTGCACAAAGTATTCAGGGTGGTGCTAAATATTTCGATATGATGCTAAACCGATACTCTCATATTCCCAATCCAGATCGTCATTGGTTTGCATTAGTCGCTTACAATATGGGACCAGGTGCTGTGGATAGTATTCAAAAACGTATTAAAGCTCAGGGTAAAAATCCAAATGATTGGATGAATTTTTATGAGTATTTAATGCGTAATCAGGCACAAAATGGTCGTTATAAACAAGCAATCCAGTATGTGACACGTATACGTGCATATGTAGAACATATTAAAAGCGATCCGAAGTTATTAGAAATTTAACTCTCTTCGCTACTTAATATGCAAAAAAAAAAGCTTAGCTGAAATCGCTAAGCTTTTTTTTTGTTTTAGAGGTAATTAAGCTGTGTGCTCAAGTACTTTCTTAAATAAATCTTTTTGTTCTTGGCTTGGCTTAGCGGTTTGTAAAGCCATCAATTGTGACATATCACCTTGAACTTTAATTTTACCCGTCATGAATGCTTGCATCGCAGCAGCCATATCAAATTCTAAGAATACTTTACGTAAGGTATCAGCATCCATGTTTAAGGTAGTTTTTGCATTTGCAGATGTACCTTTAACGATTTTACCACCATCTAAAGCCAACTCTGTGTTGCCGTCTGCATCTACAACGACTAAATTAATTGCTAAACCAGCCAATGCTGGTGGCAAATTTAAATCTCCAGCGTCAGCTGTTAATTTTTCGACAGTTGTAAACCAATCATCAGTTAAAAATGCAGGCATGTTCATTCCTCAAATTATTTATTCAGTGTGTTGTCTATCCGAACAACATTATATGGTGAAGCATTTTCGCTTGACCATTGTTATAGCATGATAATTTTGATTTAGGCTAAAATTTTTTGTACGCGCTGTTCATTCATTATTGATTTTATCGTTATCTTTTTTTTAATCAGGTACTCAATCAATATGAGTACCTGATTTGTTCAAAAAATTGGCAAAAGTGATCAATCTGCCGATAAACTTAAATTCACCACATCTAAACGATTTTTCATTTCAACGCTGTCAGATTTCATGTCAAATTCACGTTGTTGATCTAACGCTTCAAAATCGAATAAATCACGGTCAGCCAATTGTGATGGAGATACATTTTGCATGGCACCAAAAATACTATGTAAACGCTTCGGATGTTGTTTATCCCATTCACGTAACATGTCATTAATAATGGCGCGCTGTAAATTCTCCTGAGAACCACACAAATTACATGGAATAATCGGGAAATTACGCAATTCCGCATATTTAATAATATCTTTTTCTTCCACATACGCCAGTGGACGAATCAAGATATTCTTTTTATCCGTTGACAGTAATTTAGGTGGCATCGCTTTTAAACTACCACCATGAAACAAATTCAAGAAAAACGTCGCCATAATGTCATCACGGTGATGACCTAACGCGACTTTGGTTGCACCAATTTCTTGTGCAAACCCATAAAGTGAACCACGACGTAAGCGTGAACACACCGCACAGAACGTTTTACCTTCAGGCGTTAAACGCTTCGTAATGGTATAGGTATCTTTTTCCAAAATATAATAGGGAATATTGTTCTCTTCCAAATATTTTGGCAAAACATCTTCAGGGAAACCAGGTTGTTTTTGATCTAAATTGACAGCAACAATCTCAAAATTGATCGGTGCAATACGCTTAAATTGCAACAAGATGTCTAACATGGTGTAACTGTCTTTACCACCAGATACACAGACCATGACCTTATCACCCTCTTCAATCATTTTGTAATCACGAATTGCGTGACCAACCTGACGTCGAAGTTTTTTTAATAAACGATGATATGCCGAACTTGTTGGCAATTCTGGTTTGAAATTAAATCCTTGTTCAGACTCAACTGGCGAGTACATAGACGAAATTAACCATAAAAAAAATACTGCGCAATTTTAGCTGATTCGTTGCTTAATCGCATCTAAAGATTTTTATTTTTACAACTTAAATTTATGCCGTCATGATTACGTCTTATTCTTCGATTAAAAAGAACGTAGCAGTTCATTTTTTATACCAATCGCTTATCTTTTGGACTTTTCCACAGTTTTCCACAAAACCTGTGGATAAAATTGTGGATTCTTTGGGGCTTGACACCAAATACTCCCGTTGGAGTGGGCATCCCATTTAAATTGATCATTTTTTAATCACTATTTAATATCTATATTTTACAATAAGATATGCAAGTCAAGCGATGCTTATAAAAAATAAATTAATATTTTTTTTGATTAATATGCCATCAATTAAGGCTTGATTTTTTTATTTGTCTTGTTAAAAAACAATTCACAGTTTGTCTAGCCATAATAATTTGCTAAACTCCAAAGATATGCAGGAATGACTCTATAAATTACTACAATGAAAATATTCTTAAAAAGCTCACTATTTTGTATTTTCGGGGGATTGAGTATCACGCCATTCTCAATGCACGTCTTTGCCGGTCAAACTATTTACCAACTCCAAGATTCCAATGGGACCACATTACTCACCAATAAAAAAAGTAAATACGGTAATTTAAAAGTCGAAAAAAAAACCTATTATCCTGATAGTAATATGCATAGTTATAGCAACTGGGGTGCATCAGAAGCTTCTGTTCTACCAAGTTATAGTCGAAATAAAAATGCATTCGACCCTATTATTCGTCAAGCAGCGCAAACTCATGGCATTTCCGAAGGCTTGATTAAAGCCGTTATGCATACTGAATCAGGCTTTAATGCGAGTGCACGCTCACCTGTCGGTGCACAAGGCTTGATGCAACTGATGCCTGCAACTGCCCAACGCTTTAAAGTCTCTAATGCCTTTGATCCACAGCAAAACATTTTTGGTGGTGCTAAATACCTAAGTTGGCTGTTAAAACGTTTTAATGGCAGTACTCAACTGGCTTTAGCTGCATATAATGCTGGCGAAGGTAATGTCGATAAATATGGTGGTATTCCCCCATTCAGAGAAACCCAAGATTATGTCCGCCGTGTATCTAGTCGGTATTCTAATTTATATTCAAATGGCTTAGGTCAAGTCAGCAATCATGCCTCTACTGGACAAATAATTGCCCAATCCAATCCAAATAACTCAACCTCGAATAACGATACAGCAAGTACTCAAATAGAAAACTCATCGTCCAAGAACAAAAATGCCATTATAATGCCTGCTAAATATTCGCCACGCCCCATTATTATGGCCTCCGATGGTACCTTTACCGATGCCCCATCAGGCTCATATTCAACTAGCCATGCCACCGCTTCAGCTCACATCACGATTTCTAATTAAATTCTATTTTTAAACATCGATTTTTACGATTGTTGTTGAATTTTTTAGAGACAGACCGCATATTAAATAAATGGTTTATGACCTATAAATCGAATTATTTATTATTTATAAGAGGAATTACTTGATGATGCGGATTGGTTTGTTTTTGCTAACCAACCTCGCGGTTCTGGTTGTAGCTGGCATAATCCTATCTTTATTAGGTGTTGGTAGCTACCACGGTGCTGGCGGTCTAAAACTAGGCAACCTGATGGTCATCTGTTTAGTCTTTGGTATGGCGGGATCAATGATCTCCTTACTCATGTCAAAATGGATGGCAAAGAAAACCACAGGCACTGAGCTAATTGACCCGAATGCTCCACGTAGCCAAGCCGAAGTTTGGTTATTACAAGAGGTTGCTCAATTATCTCAACGTGTCGGCATTAATATGCCTGAAGTGGGTATTTTTCCATCGTATCAATCTAATGCCTTTGCAACAGGTTGGAATAAAAACGATGCGCTCGTTGCAGTTTCAACGGGTCTACTAGAACGTATGAATAAAGATGAATTACGTGCAGTACTAGCCCATGAGATCGGTCACGTTGCCAATGGTGACATGGTTACGCTTGCGCTTATTCAAGGGGTAGTCAACGCATTCGTCATGTTCTTCGCACGTATCGTCGGTGATTTTATTGACCGTAACGTTTTTGGTCGTGAAGATGGTGAAGCACCTGGATTGGCTTATTTTGGTATCACCATCGTATTAGACATTGTGTTTGGTATTCTTGCTTCTGCTATCGTAATGTGGTTCTCACGCCATCGTGAATACCGTGCAGATGAAGCTGGTGCACAATTGGCGGGTAAAGAAGCCATGATTTCGGCCTTATTACGCTTACAAGCAGAGTCTGAATTACCCGATCAAATGCCAAAAGAAATGAAAGCTTTTGCAATTACTGAAGGTAAGGAACAAGGCTTTAGTTTGGCTGCCTTATTCCAAACCCATCCAAGTATTGAACAACGTGTTGCGGCTTTACGCCAACTTAACTTACCTTAATCAAAGTTAATCGATATTCAGTAATAACAAAGCCTCCTATAGGAGGCTTTGTTATTTTAATTCACTTGTTTTGACTGAATACAACGTAATAAGCTACCATTCGGATCAATCATACAGAATAGATCAATATCATCTAAATGTTCAATTTCAGTGATTTCAGCATGGGGATATTGAGTCCAATCTAAAGCCTGCCATTGCTCAAATAAAGACTGTAAATTCTGTGTACGAATGCAGGCACTAAACCATGAATCTTTTGAATTTAGCTGTGGATGATGAAAGAATTCGAGTTGTAAAGTCCCACGTTGAATAATCATCCATTGTTGTGATTGATAACTACATTGAAAACCTAAAAATGCATAAAACTGTAGTGTTTGATCAAAATCTATTGCGGGTAAATTTGCTGAAATATAATCCTGCATGAATAGACTCTATTTTTTAATGAATGCTAAAGGTTTATCCCTTGATACCAATGCCATACCGTGGTTAATCCAAACCACAACGCAATAGCCATAAAAATTAAAATGATTAAGCCCAAAATATCAGGAATATGCAGCCACAACCATGCCACGATCGGATTTCGCCAAAATGCAGAATAAAGCTGTTTTTGTTCTAATTTTTCATGCAAAAAAGGATGAATAACATGAACATCTGTTTTAATTTGATATTCTGTCTGTATATGTTCATGTACCACATCTAAAGCTTTACGACTGGGACGAATAAAAATATCAAATAACGTTCCAATAATTGGAATGCATCCAACCAGCCCATCCATGACTGCCAATTGCATCACTCCATTCAATTTTGCTTGCGGGACACCAATCTGTTTAGCCTTGTATACGGCATAACAAGTCAGTACAAATCCTGCGACATCTCCTGCAATCGGAATGGTACTCAATGCGGCATCTGCACCAACACCTTGCTTGGTAAAAGGAATACGCACCACAGAATCCATCATATTGGCAAACTTAGCCAAATCACGTTCTAATTTAATGACTTCTTGCTTAGATAGTTTTTTTGCGGTACTCATCTTGGATTTGATGACCTAATATGTATATATGCACTTGAATATCATAACTAATAAATTCAATATCTTGTATATAAATTTATTATTTTATAACTCACAACATAATCATTTAAAATATAAGGAGATATATTGAAACAGCGTATAAACCAGTACCAGCCTCCAATATACAACTGCTTTAACTGCCCATCCGTATATAATATAAAAAGCTGCTTTCTTTTATCACATTGAAGATATCAGCAACAGTCTTGATACTTAATTTGAAGTAGATAGATTTACCTCAGTCATCAGCAAAACACCCAGCTCATCGACGGCGCTCACTTACTGCTTCAATAGGATCAACATCCAACCCACCGAAAGTCATGGATACTCAAATTATAATTAAACTGATTTAGACCATACCGCTTAAACGTTCAATTGCTCAAATCCACAGACCCGTATAAAACGTCGATGTTCATCTGTATACATTCTTCTATTGAACACATCCAAGCCATTAATCGTAGAAGCTTCTTTTAAACGGTATAAAATACTGCGTGTGCTAATACACCATAATGCAACTATAGTTTCTCTTACCTCAACAGTTTAATATCCATTCAAAAATACTTAGAGTAAGAAAAGTAGCTTATATATTATTTCTATAAATCTTACTTATCATCGCAATACTTTTGTATTAGCAATGGTTCAAGATTAATTACATTTTAAGTTTATTATGCTATTTTGCCTAAAATTTTTGTCTATTTTAAGTTATGAGTGAATATTCTCCCTATAAAGGAAAAACTGGTTTTAAACGAGTATTGAATGCTACGGGTTATTCTATAGCAGGATTCAAAGCCGCTTTTAAAAATGAAGCTGCTTTTCGTCAAATTTTATTGCTGAATATTATTTTAATTCCAATGACTTTTTTTCTAAATATTAGTCAGGTTGAACAAGCGCTAATGGTTGCCGTATGTTTACTGGCAATTATTGTAGAATTGTTTAATTCAGCCATTGAAGCCGTGGTTGATCGCATTTCATTAGAACAGCATGAATTGTCTAAAAATGCCAAAGATATGGGTAGTGCAGCCCAATTTGTTACTTTAGCCATTATATTTTTTACTTGGGTTATTATTTTATTTTTATAAGCCATTTTATATAAAAAAATCCCCGCTTTGAGCGGGGATTTTTTATGATCTGAGATCGGGATGAATTACATCATACCGCCCATTCCACCCATGCCGCCCATATCTGGCATCGCTGGTTTGTCTTCTGGAAGGTCTGTAATCATACATTCCGTCGTCAACATCAAACCGGCTACAGATGCAGCATGTTCAAGTGCTGAACGAGTTACTTTCGCTGGGTCAAGAATACCCATTTCAAGCATATCGCCATATTCGCCAGTTGCAGCGTTATAACCGAAGTTACCTTCGCCATTTTTCACAGCATTAATGACAACTGAAGGCTCATCACCTGCATTGGCAACAATTTGACGAAGTGGTGCTTCAATCGCACGACGAAGAATGCTGATACCGACAGTTTGGTCATCATTTGCACCAAAAAGGCCATCAAGCGCAGATACTGCACGTACCAGTGCAACACCACCACCCGCAACAACACCTTCTTCTACAGCAGCACGCGTTGCATGAAGTGCATCATCAACACGGTCTTTTTTCTCTTTCATTTCAACTTCAGTTGCTGCACCAATTTTGATAACTGCAACGCCGCCTGCTAATTTAGCCACGCGCTCTTGAAGTTTTTCTTTGTCATATTCTGAACTTGATTCTTCAATTTGTGCACGAATTTGTTGAACGCGATCTGCAATTTGAGTTACATCACCAGCGCCATCAATTATTACTGTATTTTCTTTAGATACAGTCACTTTATGTGCAGTACCTAAATGCTCAAGCGTAGCTTGCTCAAGTGACATGCCAATTTCTTCAGAAATAACAGTACCACCAGTCAAGATTGCAATATCTTGCAACATTGCTTTACGACGATCACCAAAACCAGGCGCTTTAACTGCACAGACTTTGATAATACCGCGCATGTTGTTTACAACTAAAGTTGCCAACGCTTCGCCTTCAACATCTTCAGCAATGATTAGAAGTGGTTTACCTGTTTTTGCAACAGCTTCTAACACCGCAATCAATTCACGAATATTGCCAATTTTTTTGTCAACTAACAAAATAAATGGGTTTTCAAGTTCAGCTGTTAATGTATCTTGTTTGTTTGCAAAGTATGGGCTGATATAACCACGGTCAAACTGCATACCTTCAACAACATCAAGTGCATCTTCGAAGCCTGAACCTTCTTCAACAGTAATAACACCTTCTTTGCCAACACGTTCCATTGCTTCAGCAATAAGCTTACCAATAGTAGTATCCGAGTTAGCAGAAATTGAACCCACTTGTTCAATTGCTTTGGTATCAGAAGCAGGCTTAGCCGTTGCTTTAATATTGTCAACAACTGCACGAACTGCAAGATCGATACCACGTTTCAAGTCCATTGGGTTCATACCCGCAGTCACTGATTTGATACCTTCGTTTAAGATAGCTTGTGCCAATACAGTCGCAGTCGTTGTACCATCACCAGCGATGTCATTGGTTTTTGAAGAAACTTCACGAACCAATTGAGCGCCCATGTTTTCAAATTTGTCTTTTAAAGTAATTTCTTTAGCAACAGTAACACCATCTTTAGTGATGTGTGGTGCACCGAAAGAACGATCAATAACAACGTTACGGCCTTTCGGACCTAAAGTTACTTTTACTGCGTCTGCAAGAACGTTTACACCTGCGATCATTTTTGAACGCGCTGAATCACCAAATTTTACATCTTTAGCTGACATGCTGAACTCCAAATATTTTTAAATTTTTAACACATTGGTCTGTATACGTATTTTGAAGATTAAGCTTCAAGAATCGCTAAAATGTCAGACTCTTTCATAATGAGAAGCTCTTCACCTTGAACTTTTACTTTTGTTCCAGCATATGTACCAAACAATACATTGTCACCAACTTTAACATCTAAAGCGCGAACACCATTGTCAGTAACTTTGCCATTACCTACAGCGATAACTTGACCTTCTGCAGGTTGTTCAGCTGCTGAATTACTTAAAATAAGACCACCAGCAGTTTTTGTTTCCTTTTCAACACGGCGAATAACAACGTTATCGTGTAAAGGACGAATATTGCTCATAGGAAACTCCATCAGACTAAGTCTTTTATAGTGAATTGATAATGGCTTATTTATTCCATTCGCCATCATCAGAAAATTAATTTCGATGACACTTTGGTGGGGATGGAAAAAAACGCTTCAAGGGGAAAATCAAAAAATATTTCTTATTTTGTTTATTTTTCACTCAATCACTATAATTTTAGTGACTTTCATCCTGTTCAGCCGCTCTTAAAAGAAATTCTTGTCTTTGTTCATCAAAAAAATAATGTTGAAAAGTACCATCCTTACACAGGACATTAAAACTATTAAGCATCTTTTTATGCAAGCGCTGTGACGTTGCTGTTCCTGCATGCACCTCATAAATCGGATGCTCGAGGTTTAACTCAAATTCTCGATTTAAGTCATATACAGCCACAAAATGTAAATGCCCATGTAATAAAGCATATAAGTTATGCTGTCCCCACTCTTTCAGCGCGAATTTTGCTAAAGTAGGACAATCATTTAGATGATGGTTTTCTTTGGCAGTATAAAAAGGTTGATGACTAACAATGATCTTAAATTTGTTCAGTGGAGCGTCTATTAATTGCTGATCTACCTTTTGAATTTGCTCAACAGAAATATGGCCTTTGGTATGAAAACGCCGACGAATACTATTTAATCCTATTAAATAAAAATGTTCCGTCATGAAGGTTTTTTCTAGACTTCCAAAAAAAAGTTGATACAAGGTAAATGGACGAAAAGTTCTGTTCCAAAGATGATACAGTGGGATATCATGGTTTCCGGGTACCACAAAATAAGGAATATTGAGTGATTCTAAAAACCTTTTACAATGATAAAATTCTTTAAATTTAGCCCTTTGTGTGAGATCACCACTCACCACCACAACTTCAGGCTGATATTTGGCACAAAAACGCTGAATAGCTTGCATACATTCAAAACGCTCTGTTCCAAAATGTAAATCAGAGAGATGAAGTAACATAAGGCACCATAATGTTTAACGCATTTTTTTCCACATGAATATTTAATGGCGTCATCATTTCTACAATCTCACCATCTATAGCCACTGTTAATTTCGTTTTTTCTGAATAAACATTCACTTGATCAGCACTAAAACTATACACATCGGAAGCTTTTTCTAACTGCCCGCGGATCGTCTGAAATAAGGTTCTAAATAAAGTGCGCTTATCCCCTTTAGCAATAACCACACCAGCTACCTGCCCAATCTCTGCACTCTTTGCGATTCTTAACTTCATTTCTGCAAGCTGCAATTGATTGTTTCCAAAGAAAATTAAAGGTGTTTTTACTGGATATTTTTTTCCATCCACTTCAATCTGAAGCTTTAGTTCTTTGCGGTCACGAATCAGTACATCGAGACCAGAAGTATAAGCATTAATCAGTAGACGTCCAAATTTACGATTATATACTTCGCGTCGTTTAATAAATAAAGGGTATAAGCCCAAACTGGCATTGTTTAAGTAAATCTGATCATTTATTTTTGCAATATGTGATGAACGCGGTTCGCCCGTGCCTATAACTTTTGCAGCATCCAAAATATCTAAAGGGATATTTAACGCACGCGCCACATAATTAAATGTTCCCAAAGGTAAAACTCCCAAGGGAATAGTCTGATGGAGAAGTTGTGAAGCCACGGCATTCAAGGTTCCATCCCCACCTGCTGCAACAATTACGCCCTGATCATTATATTGTTGATGTCGCTCCAGAATTTTTTGCATCAATAATTTAATATTCGATTCAGAACTAATATCAAAAATCTGTACATCAAACCCTTGTTCTACCCATATACTTTTTAACTGCTCATAAATTTCAGCTGATTTATAGCTATGAAATCCTGATTTTTGATTATGAATCATAGATAATGGTTTTAATTGTGTAGTCATAATCTAATTTATTCTAAAGTAATCACTCTAATTTCGTCGAAATATTAAACAAATAATATTGCCATTATGTAAAAAACAAATGAGTAGCATTTATAAAACCAATCAGAAAATAGAAGGTTTTAAATACAACAAACTATTGATTAATAGTAACATTTATTGATTAAATAATACATATAACAAATTATAATGAATCGTTTTTAGCAGCATTAATTTAATTAAAACAAATAATAACAATAAGTTAGATCAAGCATGCCTTTTCATATCTTTTACGGCCTTAGTCTTATTTTTTGCATGAATTTATGATTTAATACAGCCACTTTTTTTCATACTTAAATTTGAATGGTATATCACATCATTCAAATTGTTATTTGTACATAAAATTGTACACATTTGAGATAGGCCTCACCATGACCCAAGTGAACGCACCAGAATTCGTTCGTCACCCTAAGCTTATTGCCTGGGTTGAAGAAATTGCAAAATTAACGAAACCAGCAAAGATTGAATGGTGTGACGGAAGCGCAGAAGAATATCAACGTTATATCGACTTGATGATCGCTAACGGCACTATGCAAACGCTTAACCAAGAAACTCACCCTGGTTCGTATTTAGCAAATTCTGATCCTTCTGACGTTGCTCGTGTTGAAGGTCGTACTTACATTTGCTCTGAAAAACAAGAAGATGCTGGCGCAACAAACAACTGGGAAGCTCCAGCTGAAATGCGTACTCGCTTAAATGGTTTATTTGATGGTTCAATGAAAGGACGTACTTTGTATGTTGTTCCTTTCTCTATGGGCCCTTTAGGTAGCCACATTGCACATATCGGTATTGAACTTACTGACTCGCCTTATGTTGCAGTAAGCATGTCTAAAATGGCTCGTATGGGCAAAGCTGTTTATGACGTACTTGGTACTGATGGCGACTTCATTCCTTGCGTACATACCGTTGGTGCTCCGCTTGAAGCTGATCAAAAAGACGTAGCTTGGCCTTGCAACCCTGAAAAATATATCGTGCATTATCCAGAAACGCGTGAAATCTGGTCTTACGGTTCTGGTTACGGTGGCAATGCATTACTGGGCAAAAAATGCCTAGCTTTACGTATTGCATCGGCTATGGGTCGTCAACAAGGCTGGTTAGCTGAGCATATGTTGATCCTTGGTGTGACCAATCCACAAGGTGAAAAACATTACATCGCAGCAGCATTCCCTTCTGCATGTGGTAAAACTAACTTTGCAATGTTAATTCCACCAGCAGGTTACGAAGGCTGGAAAATTGAAACTGTAGGTGATGATATTGCTTGGATCAAACCAGGTGAAGACGGTCGCTTATATGCAATTAATCCTGAAGCTGGTTTCTTCGGTGTAGCACCTGGTACCAACATCAAAACCAATCCAAACTGTATGGCTACGCTGACTAAAGACGTCATCTATACCAACGTTGCAGTTACAGACAATGGTGAAGTTTGGTGGGAAGGTTTAACCAAGGAGGCACCTGCGAACCTAACCAACTGGAAAGGTCAGCCGCATATTGCAGGTGAAAAAGCTGCACATCCAAATGCTCGCTTTACTGTTGCTGCTGGCCAATGCCCTTCAATTGATGCTGACTGGGAAAATCCAGCAGGTGTGCCAATTTCTGCATTCATCTTCGGTGGTCGTCGTGCAGACACAGTACCTTTAGTGTCTGAAGCTTTCGACTGGATTGATGGCGTATATAAAGCCGCTACGATGGGTTCTGAAACTACTGCCGCTGCTGTTGGCCAACAAGGTATTGTTCGTCGCGACCCATTTGCGATGCTTCCTTTTGCTGGCTACAACATGGCTGACTACTTCGCTCACTGGTTAGAACTTGGTGAACAAGTTGCAGCTAAAGCTGAAGTTGCAGGTAACAAACTTCCCAAAATTTTCAATGTTAACTGGTTCCGTCGTGATGCTGAAGGCAACTTCGTATGGCCTGGTTTCGGTCAAAACATGCGTGTTCTTGAGTGGATGATTGATCGTTGTGAAGGTCGTGCTGAAGCGACTGAAACTCCAATTGGTCTTGTTCCAACTTACGAACAATTGAATTGGACTGGTCTAGATTTTTCTAAAGAACAATTCAACACAGTAACTGCGCAAGACAAAGATCAATGGATCAAAGAGCTTGAAAGCCACACTGAGTTGTTTGCTAAATTAGGTGAACGCTTACCTAAAGAATTAATCACACGTCAAAATGAATTACTTAAAGCAGTTAAATCTGCTTAATTTACAATAAATTAAAAGGTCACTTCGGTGGCCTTTTTTAAAATTAAAATTTATAAATAAAGTTAAAATCATCATCACACTAAGGAAAAATAAAATGAAAAAATATCTGGCCATTACGGCACTTTTTTTCACCTTATCTAATGTTACAAATGCAGAAAGCACCACCAAAACTGACGTGGCGGCTAACACACAAGCAACTCCGATTTGCTTGGTAGAAGGCATACCTTCAACAGACCAATTCAGAAGCATTAAGCGTATTAAAGTAGCTAAAGGCACATATGGAAGTGTGGTAGAGCTCTACCCTAGATTTGCCACATCAGCTAGAAAATTAGGCGCAGATGTAGTTGTTAATTACAATGGTAGTCAAAGATTTGGTTTCTGGCCTTGGCGCATCGTAAGACCAGTTGTATGGGGGACTGCAGTAAAGTGGAATACCACTGTTGACTGTAATGCACTTGGTGGTAAAGAAATACATTAATAATAAAAGGCCACTAAAGTGGCCTTTTTACTGCATAAATAAGCTCATTAGCTCTGCAATAAAACTAAGAGCTTGTCGATTGCGCTCGCTGTTGATGTAGCTTTACTAAATACTTATCTAAAATTTGAATTTCACTTGATGTAAATTTCAAACCAAGCTTAGATCGGCGCCATAAAATATCAGCACTATTTACAGCCCACTCTTGGTCGACTAAATAATTTACTTCTTGTACAAACAAATCATGCCCAAAATTTTGCCCAAGATCATCTAATGAGGTCTTATTTTCAAGCATCTGCCAAACTCGAGTACCATAAGCATGCACCCATCGCATCGCCAAAGTCTCAGAAATACCCACGACCCTTTGCACAATTTTTTGAGCCAAAGCATCCGCAGAAATAAAGTCTTCTGCACCTGGTAATAGAGCTTTTCCAGTCCAACTCGCTCGCATGTCTGGAAAAAACGCTTTGAGCTGTAGCATGGCTGATTCAGCCAGCTTCCGATAAGTGGTAAGCTTTCCACCAAAAATAGAGAGTAGCACGGCATCTTCAGGTTTTTCCTGAGACAAGGAAAGCGTGTAATCTCGTGTCACTACAGAAGGGTTATCCGACTCATCGTCACATAAAGGACGTACTCCCGAATAAGTCCAACAAATATCCGCCCGACCCAATTGGACTTTAAAATGATCATTCGAAACATTAATTAAATAATCTATCTCTTCATCTGTAATTTCAACATGATTGGGATCGCCAGTGTATTCACGGTCTGTCGTTCCAATTAAGGTATATTCATCTAAATATGGAATAGCAAAAACAATGCGTTGATCATCATTTTGCATAATAAAAGCTTTATCACCGGCATAAATTTTAGGAACTACAATATGACTTCCCTGAATGAGACGAATACCATAAGGCGATTTGAGCTTTAAATCTTGTTGGATAAATTGCGCCACCCAAGGTCCCGCAGCATTTACTAAAACTTTGGCTTTAATTTGATACGTACCCTGCTGATTCTCTAAATCAACTAACCATTCGCCGTTTTCGTGCTGAGCAGAGATGCAACGCGTATGAGTCACAATTTTTGCACCCTTTTTACGTGCTTGCATGGCATTTAAAACAACTAAACGTGCATCATCCACTGCACAATCTGAATATTCAAAACCACGCGTAATTTTTGCTTTGAGTGGACTATTTTCAGTATTGAAATTAATTAGCTTTGAGCCTTCTAGCTTTTCTCGCTTTCCCAAATGATCATACAGAAATAAGCCTGTACGAATCAGCCAAGCTGGGCGTAAGTGAGGTTGGTGCGGCATAATAAAACGCATTGGTCGAATAATGTGTGGGGCTTTATTTAACAACACCTCACGTTCGGCTAATGCTTCACGAACCAAACGAAACTCTTTATGTTCTAAATAACGTAAACCGCCATGAATCAACTTACTACTAGCAGATGATGTATGGCTAGCAAGATCATCTTTTTCACATAAAAATACAGACAAACCTCGACCTACAGCATCATTTGCAATACCTACACCATTAATACCACCACCAATAACTACAATATCATATCTAGCTTGGCTCTCTAAAAGCTCTTTCATTTGCAACCACCGGTATGTTCAATTTTTTTCGATTTAGAAAATATTAGCTGATTAATTATTAAACTTCTATCAATTTTTAATCAAACTTACAATTCTTTATTCTTGCTCAATTGCATCAATACGGGTTTATATAAAATATTGAAATTTACCTAGCAACGACTAATGTGACATTATTTTCAGACATAATTTGCATATATTGTTCATCAGGTTTTTGATCGGTATACAGACACTCAATCATATTTAAGTGCCCTAAACGCATCATGGCATGTCGCCCAAATTTACTACTATCAGCAACCAATAACACATGTTTAGAATTAGCAATAATTACCTTTGATACAGCAACTTCCTGAAAATCAAAATCCAATAATGCACCATCCTCATCTATTCCACTAATCCCAATAACAGCATAATCCGCTTTAAAAAGACTAAAAAAATCAGCTGTGGCTTGTCCAATCACACCACCATCTGGACGTACTCGGCCACTGGCAATC
This sequence comes from Acinetobacter sp. ANC 4648, assembly GCF_002135345.1. Taxonomy (GTDB): domain Bacteria; phylum Pseudomonadota; class Gammaproteobacteria; order Pseudomonadales; family Moraxellaceae; genus Acinetobacter. Next base: position 253,792 of record NZ_NEGI01000002.1, read on the forward strand.
ATGACCTCAAAATCCTCTTTAACACTCAGGATTTTCGCAACATTTAAATTATTAGTAATAATCTTCAAACCATGATGATGTAGCAAAGCGTGTGCGATTGCTTCTGTAGTCGTACCAATATTAATAAAGATCGAAGCATGGTTCGGAATTGTTGCAGCAACTGCTTTAGCAATCCGTTGTTTTGCTTCTAAGTTATAACTGAGCCGCATACTGTATTCAGTATTCATCACACTTGAATCAATCGCAGCGCCTCCATGATAGCGACGTAATAAACCCGCATCTGCAAGTTGATTAATATCCCGACGTACGGTTTGTGGTGTGACTGAAAAATACTGTGCTAATTCATCAATACTGACGTAACCACGCTCTTTGACCAGTTCAATTGTTTGTTGTTGCCTTACGAGCAAACTCATATTAATGCTCCAGAACTAAAACTATATTTTCGAAATCGAACATTTACAATATTGATGAAAATGACTAGCGTCAACATTTAAAATAAAAATATTCAAGCTTTGTGTTTAAACGATTAAATAATCCATAAATTAAAATTTGTAATTAAATACAACCTTATTTTTTATTTAATAATTAATAAAATCATTGAGAAAAAACTCAACCCATACCCAAGAATAGTACGATGAATATACCTAACTAGCTTTCGCACTTTTTTCTTAAAAGAATGAAACAGTTCAACCTACCAAACAAAACTAACTTTTTCATACGCCTAATCAATGCATGAATCCTCTCAGTATTCATAATCAACGCAATATCAACTGGTCGATAAAATATGAGCAACATGCTTAAATTTGAGTAAATCCATCATCGTCAAAATTTTTCAGCTATGGCATACTCCAATAAATAATAACGCTGGAACTTTCAAATATGAAAAATATGAAAATACTAGGCTTGGGATGCATTATTTTAGCTTTAACAGCATGTCAAACTACACCACGTCACTATAATGGCGTAACTGGTTATAAAATTGAAAACAAAACAGACAACAGTGCTACGTTAGCTTATACCTTAGCAGGTCGTTCAGACCGTAAACTTGATATCGATAAACTGCAACGCGCCTGCCAAAAAGTTCTCGGTCCAAATAAAACCTATAAAATTTCTGTACTCAGTACCAATGAAATTATTAACCCTAAAACCTCTGAGCAAGATCTAACTGGTGTTAAACTAGGGCATTCACGAACTTCATTTGGTCTTTCTAATACGCCAAGTTTAAATAATAGTGAAGATTACGCGATGCGCCAAGCTTTAGAAACGCGACCAAGCACTTTACATGTGATTCGCTATACCTGTTCTTAATTAAGAACAGAGTGAAATTAATAACAAGACGCTGTTATAGCGTCTTATAAAAACTGACATTCCTAAATTCTTTAGATTCATCTAAATCAGGCCAAGTCGTCGCACTTCGTTCATCTAATTTTTGATAATTGGGATGACTAAAGTTTTTTACACGACTATCTGCCACCCAGACTTCTGGTGCAAATTTTAAAAATTCATCTAAGAAAAAACGATTACACTGATCATATAAAACATCAGCAGCCAAGAGCACATCGACTGGTTCTGCTTGATATAAATCATCTAAATATTCTAATTCAACATTATTCAATTCAGCATTGGCACGGCATGAATCCAAACTAATGGGATCTATATCACAACAAATCACGCGTTTTGCCCCTGCCATTTTCGCTGCAATCGCAACAACACCCGATCCTGTACCAAAATCTAAAACGACCTTATCTTTTACGTAATGTGGCTCTGCAAGCAACCACTGCGCCATAGCAAGACCAGATGCCCAACAGAAAATCCAGTAAGGTGTATCACTCCAAATACGACGAATAACTTCATCATCTAAACGTTCTGTAGGAAACACAGGGGGAATTAACCACAGTGAAATTGGAGTTTCAGGCAATTGCTGTGCTAAAAGTTCACAATGTGGAATCACTTCATGTAAAGCTTGAAGCAAATGCTCAGGGGCTTTAGGAAGTTGAAAAGTACAGCTCATTTCGACCAAACCCAATTCATTATTTAAAATTAATTCATAATATCTAGAAATACATAACTCAACCACAACTGGTCAAATCATACTTATAGAAGTTTGAAGCAAGCTATGACCAATCAAATACTTAAAACACGTTATAGATGACAAAAACTGTGTTACTCAACTCAATTTCTGATTGTGCTGAAATACAAATAAATTAAACCAAAGATCAGTCCCAATCTTTAATTAATAAAGACAAAATTTTATTCCTCATCTTTTACTTATATTTAAAATAAAAGCTGCATACGTAAATTACCCATGCAGCTTTTATGATTAAAATTAAAAATTAACCTAAGGCTTTTTCTGCAGCTTCAACTGTCTGACGAATCAACGTAGTAATCGTCATTGGGCCCACACCACCTGGAACAGGTGTATATGCAGATGCCACATCTTCAATCCCCACTAATTGAATATCACCGACACCGCCGCCTTCACGTGGATGGAAACCAGCATCAACGACCACAGCACCTTGTTTAATCCAATCTTTTTGAATCAATTCAGCCTTACCGACAGCACCCACAATAATATCCGCTTGTTTTACAAGTTCTGGAAGATTTTTGGTCCGTGAATGACAAATCGTTACTGTTGCATTGGCTTGGAGCAACATCATCGCCATTGGTTTGCCCAAAATAGCCGAACGCCCTACAACAACTGCATGTTGTCCTGCAATTTCAATGTTATTTTCTTGCAAGATGGTCATGATCCCTGCTGGCGTTGCTGAACCATAAGCCGCTTCACCCATCGCCATACGACCAAAACCCAGACAAGTCACACCATCAACATCTTTAGCCAAAGCAATGGCATCAAAACAGGCACGTTCATCAATTTGTTCAGGTACAGGGTGTTGTAAAAGAATACCATGTACATCTGGATTGGCATTTAATTTTTCAATTTCAGCCAATAATTGTTCAGTGGTGGTTTCTTTACCCAATTCAACCTTTAAAGAATCCATGCCAACACGACGGCAAGCATTACCCTTCATACGTACGTAAGTTGCAGATGCACCATCATCACCGACTAAAATCGTTGCTAAAATTGGGGTGCGACCTGTTTTTGCTTTTAACGCGTCTACACGTGTTAACAAGTCAGTTTCAATTTGTTTTGCTAATGCACGACCATCTAAAACCAATGCCACGGCACATCTCCAAGGTAGATATGAATCAATTTTATAAATAATACATGATTATTTAGTCGATTTTATTCTATATGTCGATTTTATGTGCATATGCACACTCTATAGTATTGTTTTTTTTTCAAAGGTTGCTAATATGTGCATCAACAAGAGATGGCGGGGTGGCAGAGTGGTCATGCAGCGGACTGCAACTCCGTGTACGCCGGTTCGATTCCGACCTCCGCCTCCAACTTGTTAAAATGCCCGAGTGGTGAAATCGGTAGACACAGGGGATTTAAAATCCCCCGCCCACAAAGCGTGCCAGTTCGAGTCTGGCCTCGGGCACCATTTTAATACTTCTTAAAATGGTGCAATAAAATTTCCAGCTTTATGCTGGTTTTTTTATGCCTAAAATTTACCTCGCCTTTATATTATAATCCACTGCTACCCCTCGACTCCAAAACTATGCTCAATAACCAACAAGTTTCTCTTTATCTACAACAATTACAAACCCTACACCCTCAAGCATTTAAAAAAAATTATCTATTTTATAGCCAAATCAAAACCAAAGGCATGTTAAATGATCTCAAGGAGGCCATCCCTTGGGTACTTGCTGCGATGATTTTTATAAGCGCCTCCATAAGTCTAGGATTATATTTCAAGTCACACTTTCCTCAATGGGATGACTTTCAAACTAAAGGAGTTTCAGTATTAATTGTCATGCTTTTTTTTATGCTAATTGTTCCCATCATCATCAAACAAATCAAGCATAGCTCTACCCACCTATATCAGCAACTACGCCACACCCCCATTAAAATCGCCATATTGATTTTATTACAAGCCATGAATATTGCTTTTATCCAAAGCACACTTCTTCAAGGAGTATTATTTTTTCTAACACTCAGCTTTGGTTTCGTTAAGTTTTATAAAGAAAATATGTTCCGCGAAGAAACACAAAATATCGACTACTATAACTTGCAACAAGTTCGTCGTATTTGCCTTTGGTCATACAAACAAGCAATCAAAACTAAATTTAAATTAAAAACCTCCAAAAAAGGTACCGATCAATATAAAACCATTGAACAGCAATTCCGTTATTTTCTAGATTTACACCTTCAATTAATTCAATACGAAAACAAATTATGTAAAACCTACAAATTTATAGACTTAGATAGCTACATGGATAGCTTAATGTAAAAATACAAGCACGCCCTGTCCAACACTCAAAACAACAAGTTTGAACAGATAAAATACATTTAAACGTTTTTTTCACTCTCAAATGCATTAATTGCTTGAAAAGAAAGCAAATCAGCATAAATACTCTTGCCAAGATAAAATCTGTACTTTATTATTGCGCACATGCCCGAGTGGTGAAATCGGTAGACACAGGGGATTTAAAATCCCCCGCCCACAAAGCGTGCCAGTTCGAGTCTGGCCTCGGGCACCATTTTAATACTTCTTAAAATGGTGCAATAAAATTTCCAGCTTTATGCTGGTTTTTTTATGCCTACAAGAACCATATTGGGATAAAATCTATAAAATGAAAATAATTAAACAGATGCTCATTAGTACATCCATCTTACTACTCAGCTCACTTACTTTTGCCAATGACCCCATAGTAAATCAAAATACAGATGAAATAATCCACGATATTTTCCCTGGAACTATTATCACTGAAGATCAAAAATTAATTTTATATCGCTGCACTTCAGGCGGCTATCAATACCCACTGCATTTCAAGCATATAAAAGATGAACAACGGATTAGAGAGTTATTAAAACAGCATCCCCAATTTTGGTTAAATTTAAGCGCAATTCCTTTTCAAGAAAAAGGACGTTATCACTTAGTAGTAGATGCCATTTTTGATGAACATGTAGGTGAAAGTTGCCACCTAAAAGACGTATTACTGTAATTAGACGATTAATTTCAATAAAAAATAGAGAGTGACTACCACTCTCTATTTGACACCAGCTCTTCCATATCAATATCCATATAACCCTGATCTTGTACTACCATCATCATTGCTTCAATAATATAATCAGCAGCAGTACCATCTAAAGATGAATCAAGGTCTTCAAACTGTGGTTTCATTCCATTAATTTCAACCACAGTCGTACTCGCCAAATGATAGATTTCTCCATCAGATAAGCTTTTTTTTGCAAGTTTCTTTGCAAAGCGTTCAATAAGTTGCTTGACTTCAGCAACCAGAATATCGGGATAATATTCATCATCAAACATGGGGAGAAGTAGATCGTTAAACATATCAACCTAAAAACAGCACATCAATCAGCGAGCTTATATAACACAATACCTACAAAACAACAAACAGCTGTGTCTATTTTTTAGGTTTTACGATCCCACGCCCATCCATTTACTCCTTATTTATTCCGCACATAATTTTTGGTTTAATTGAATATCACAATCAAAAAATGCTGCCCTTAATTCAAATAAATCTACTGATCTGTACTTTTGACCTAATAATTCATATCGTAATTTTCAGCATGTAAAAAGCGTCGTAATTTCGCACAACTACCAGCATCAATATCAGCACCAAAAGTTAGAAATAAACTCACGGACAACATGCTTGATATTGATTTCAATTTTTCTATACTTTCAGCAAGCATTGAAACTAGTGTAAATATCGCTCAGCATCACCAAAGATGCTATCTAAGCAATATTTTATTCAAAAGCTTTCAAACAACCCCATCATTATTACATCACAGATGGATTTCCACGCTTGAACACGGGTACTTAATCGCTATTTTTTATTCTAAAAATCCTGATTTAAATCACCTTAGCATCTGGCTGCTTGTATTATCTCAAATTTTTACAACCACTAAGATGTGCGCTCAATTAAATATATAAGCACACTCCACACATTAAGCACTGCACATCGCATTCCAGATCTTAATCGCATCACTCATGGCTTTAACATCATGCACACGCACCATACAAGCTCCCTGCTGGATGCTCATTAAATGTGCTGCAACACTACCTACAGCTCGATGCTGAGCATCCGCACCACCCAAAGCCTCACCAATAAAGCGTTTCCGAGAAAGTGCCGAAAGTATCGGATACCCCATTGCGTTCAATTGATAAAACTCTTGTAATAATTTGAGGTTTTGCTGCGCATTTTTAGCAAAGCCAAAACCAGGATCAATCATAATATGTTCAGCCTTAACCCCTGCCTGTAATGCCTCATCAACACGTTGTGTTAATTCGTAAATCACATCCAAGGTTACATTTTGATATTGATCTAGATTATTCATCGTGGTTGGCTCACCACGCATATGCATAATAATGATGGGAATATCCAGCTCTGCCGCAGTTTTAAGCGCCTGTGGACGTGTTAACGCGCGCACATCATTCCAAATATGTGCTCCCGCTGCAACCGCCGCCCGAATCACTTGTGGCTCGGAGGTATCAATAGATAAGACCGCATCATATTTTGACAATGCTTCAACCACAGGTACAACACGACGGATCTCCTCTTCTATTGAGACAGGTGACGCACCCGGTCGAGTAGATTCACCACCAATATCAATAACTGTGGCACCATCAGCCATCATTTTTAACGCATGCTCAACCGCCTGTTCTTTACCATTATGTCGCCCACCATCACTAAATGAATCTGGCGTAACATTCAGAATACCCATAACATGCGGTGTAGATAAATCTAATTGTTGATGGCCACACTGTAAAATTTTATTTGGCAAAGATACTAAATGCATAACTCGCTCATCTCTAATGACATACCTACTATTTTAGCGTGTTCTGCTTATGCAGATCGATATTTCTCACCTTACTCTTTATTATTTCCATTGATAAAAAAACCACCCGAAGGTGGCTTTAAATTTTAAACTTTAGGTAAGGATGGTAATGGCGGCGGTGTTGATGGTCCCTCTGCAGGAACAACATCTACAATAGGATTTTCAGCCACATATACTTTAGGTGGTTGCGGTTCACGACCTTCCATGATGTCACGGATTTGGTCACGATCAATCGTTTCCCATTCTAATAATGCTTTCACCATCGCATGTGCGATATCTTTGTTATTTTCCAAGATATCACGTGCAACTTTATATTGTTCATCCAAAATACGACGTACTTCTTGATCAATTTGCTGTTGCGTCGCTTCAGAAATTGTACGACTACCTATGCTTCCCATAAATGATTGCTGAGATTCATCCTCATAAACCATCACACCCATTTTGTCTGACATACCGTATTTAGTGACCATCGCACGTGCCATTTTAGTTGCACGCTCAAAGTCATTTGAAGCACCGGTCGAAATTCGATTAATGAAAATTTCTTCCGCAATACGACCACCAAACAAAATTGAAAGCTCATTCAACATCTTGTCTTTATAATGGCTGGTTTGGTCATGTTCAGGTAACTGCCAAGTCACACCCAATGCCCAACCGCGTGGCATGATCGTAACTTTATGAACTGGATCTGTACCTGGTAGTGTTTCAGCGACAATTGCATGACCTGCCTCATGGTAGGCCGTAGCACGACGTTCTTCTTCACGAATCACCATCGATTTACGTTCCGGCCCCATGTACAACTTATCTTTAGCATCTTCAAAATCATGCATATCAACGGTATTCTTGTTACGGCGAGCAGCAAATAATGCAGCTTCATTCACAAGATTAGCCAACTCCGCACCTGAAAAACCGGGTGTACCACGTGCCAATACTTTAACATCAACACCTGTTACTGAAGGTAATTTCTTCATGTGAACATTCAAAATCTGCTCACGTCCTTTAATATCAGGTAAGCTAACCATCACTTGACGGTCAAAACGGCCCGGACGAAGTAAGGCTTTATCAAGTACATCTGCACGGTTAGTTGCAGCAACAACAATAATTCCTTCATTACCTTCAAAACCATCCATTTCTACCAGCATTTGATTTAGCGTTTGTTCACGCTCATCATGACCACCACCTGTACCCGAACCACGATGGCGACCCACTGCATCAATCTCATCAATAAAGATGATACACGGTGCATGGCGCTTGGCTTGTTCGAACATGTCACGGACACGCGATGCACCCACACCCACAAACATTTCAACAAAATCAGAACCAGAAATACTAAAGAATGGAACTTTTGCTTCACCAGCAATGGCCTTCGCAAGCAAAGTTTTACCCGTTCCCGGAGGACCGACCATCAATACGCCTTTAGGAATACTTGCACCTAAACGTTTAAATTTTGCAGGATCCTTTAAGAAATCAACAATTTCAACAACTTCTTGTTTGGCTTCATCACAGCCAGCAACATCAGCAAAAGTGACCTTAATTTGATCTTCAGACAACATTTTGGCTTTTGATTTACCAAAACTCATTGGTCCGTTTTTACCACCTGCTCCGCCGCCCATATTACGCATAAAGAACATGAACAGAAGAATAATTAATAATACAGGGAAGCTTGCAATAAGAAGCTGCATCAATAAACCTTGACGCTGTGGAGCAGTACCTTCAACGATGACATTATTTTTTGTCAAACTTGGCATAAGTTGAGGGTCTTCTATCGCAGGACGAACACTTTCAAACTTAGTACCATTGGTTTTTTCACCGCTGATTTGCAGACCATCAATTGTAACTTGCTTCACTTGACCAGCATTAACAGCTGCCACGAATGCTGAATAGTTCATCGCATCGGGTTTGTCGCGGTCACTGATGTTACTGAAAATAAGAATCAGCACACCTAGGATCACGAGCCACAATACGGCATTTTTGAAGATATCGCTCAAAGCTTTATTCCCATATCAATCTAATTTGATCATGCCCAATAGCGGGTGACCCTAACCAAAAGCGAGTAAATGAATTCGCAATAAATAAATCTTAAAAAAGTACAAAATGCACAATTTTTAAGAGCTTGGCAAGTAAACTTTAACGTAAAGCTTTTTTACGCCCCTGTCCAATTAAGAACACTTCTTTTGAACGGGCACGTGAAGCCAATGGTTTTGATGTTTTCAAAACATCAAAGCTATCAACAACCTGCTTACGGAACTCATCAAAACCGATTCCTTGGAAAACTTTTACCACAAATTGCCCTTTTGGTCCTAGAACCTTATTGGCAAAATCTAATGCAAGCTCACACAAGTAAATTTGACGCGGTTGATCTACTGCCTTGTTACCTGATGTATTGGGGGCCATATCTGAAATTACAACGTCTACTTGGCGTCCATCTAAAAGATTTAACAATTTTTCGAAAACTTCTTCTTCACGGAAGTCACCTTGTAAGAAAGTTACATCAGTCAAAGCATCCATTTCTAAAATATCTGATGCAATCAATAAACCCTTAGAACCCACCAATTTACCAGCAATTTGCGACCAACTTCCTGGTGCAGCACCTAAATCAACTACAGTCATTCCCGGTTTAATAATTTTATATTTTTCTTGCATTTCAAGTAGTTTATAAGCCGCACGCGCACGATAACCTTCCTTCTGTGCTTTTTTCACATAAGGATCGTCTAAGTGCTCTCTCATCCAATCACGACTACTTTTAGATAACTTTGGGTTGGTGATGCGTGTAGCCATAACTCTCAATTTACTAATTAACGTCTAATCTCTGATTGTACGTGAAATTCTTTTATGATGCAGTATTCATCTGTATCTAAATACACTCTTCTCTACATGTTTTTTCAAATCACCTTTATTGATTATTTCTACAGAATTTACAGCGCTGAGAGTTGAGCTTTGCTATACTGAGTCGTTTTTAAAATTAGGTTATCTTTATGGCGGCTTTATCTATTCAAGAACGTAAACGTTTACGTCAAATCGGACATGCACTCAGCCCTGTAGTCATGCTTGGCGGACAAGGTTTAACTGAAAGTGTCGTTGAAGAAACAAATCGTGCTTTGAATGATCACGAACTGATTAAGGTTAAAATCGCAGGCGAAGATCGTGATGCACGTGTTGCTTCAATTACTGAAATTGCTCAAGTTACTGGTTCAGAAGTTGTTCAAACCATTGGTAAAATCGCTTTGCTTTATAAAAAAGCAGCAAAACAAAATCCAAAACTGTCTAATCTTGTTCGTCATGCAAATGTTGCAAAATAACAAGTTTACTCACTAGACAACTTTGAAGATTATTTTATGGCAAGTTATGACCTGAATCCTTTTGATCGTCGCTTTCAATCGATTTCTTTAGTTGCAGCAATTGAACAGCAAAGCCCATGCAGCTTAAATGTGGCTTTTTGGTTAAGCGATCCAAATCAATTGATTCAATATCCTGAATTAGTCAATTCACATCCGCGTCAGGATTATCTGTGGGAACAGACTTGCTTTGAAATTTTCATTGGTGTTCAAGGTGAAGATTATTATCGTGAAGTAAATCTCTCCCCTTCACAAGCTTGGCAAGTATACCAGTTTGAAGAATATCGTTATCCTGAAAGCATGCCACCCCAGCTTGCTTCTGATATTGATCTCAATCATTTAAAACGTACCCATTATGGTTTAAATGTTAGTTTAGATTTAACTGAGTTTATGGTTGCACACAAACTTAAATGGGAAAATTTGTTTATTGGCTTAACTGCCGTTTTAAAGTTAGAAAATGTGAATCAGTACTATGCCATGCAGCATAGTAGTCCACAGGCTGATTTCCACAATAAACGTGATTGGTTACATCAGTGTTAACACTTATTTAATATTTCAAAAGTGAGGATAACACCTCACTTTTTTATTGTTTGGTAAAATATATTTTTCCCTTGCTCACTTATTCCACTGCATATCAAACAGATACCCCAAAAATATGATTTCAATAAAAATATGTATTTGAAATTTTAGTCAATTCCAAAATCCTTGATTTTTTTAAAAACACATCTTTCACAAAAAACAAGACAATAAACTGACATATTTTTGGTGATTTACGTGGACTTTTGACCCTTTCATGCGTATAATTCAGTGTTAAGTTACAAGCGAGCAGACCAAGGGAGGCGTATCTTTTCAATAAAGATAAACCATCCTTTTTTTATGTCTACTCGCTTTTTTAAAGCCTAAAATTCAGGAGCTTTGGTTTGAGCATCCCCGCCATTTTAGCCCTCGCTGATGGAACGATCTTTAAAGGTACGTCTATCGGAGCATCGGGTTGTACGACTGGTGAAGTCGTTTTTAATACAGCAATGACTGGTTATCAAGAAATTTTGACCGATCCGAGTTATGCACAACAACTGGTGACGTTAACTTACCCGCACATTGGTAATACAGGTTGTAATGAAGAAGATACTGAGTCAGGTCGAATTCATAAAGTTTGGGCTAACGGTTTAATCATTCGTGATTTACCTTTATTGCACAGTAACTTCCGTGCTACGCAATCTTTAGGTGACTACTTAAAACAACATAATGTTGTTGCCATTGCAGATATTGATACACGTAAACTCACACGTATTCTGCGCGACAAAGGTGCACAAAACGGTTGTATTCTTGCGGGTAAAAATATCACTGCAGAAGATGCATTAGCAAAAGCACGTGCATTTGGTGGCTTGAATGGTTTAGACCTTGCCAAAGAGTGCTGCGACCCTGAAGGTTATGAATGGACTGAAGGTTCATGGACACTTGGGCAAGGTTTTACTCAACCTGAACTTAAATTTCATGTTGTTGCATACGATTACGGTGTCAAAACCAACATCTTACGTATGCTCGCTGACCGTGGCTGTAAACTCACTGTCGTTCCAGCTCAAACGCCTGCAGAACAAGTTCTTGCATTGAATCCAGACGGTATCTTCTTATCGAACGGCCCTGGCGATCCATCTGCATGTGACTATGCGATTGAAGCTGTAAAAACCATTATTGAAACAACTTCTATTCCAGTATTTGGAATTTGTTTAGGTCATCAGATTCTTGCGCTCGCTTCAGGTGCTAAAACCATGAAGATGAGTCATGGTCATCATGGCGCCAACCATCCTGTACAAAACATCGAAGATGGCACAGTGATGATTACTTCTCAGAACCATGGCTTCGCTGTAGATGCGGATACATTGCCAGCAACATTAAAAGTGACACATAAGTCATTATTTGATGGAACGAACCAAGGTATTCATCGCACAGACAAACCAGTATTCAGCTTCCAAGGTCACCCTGAAGCGAACCCTGGCCCACATGACTGTGCCCCATTATTCGATCATTTCATCGAACTTATTGAAGCATCTAAGAAGTAATTGAGGAGCGATCATGGCTAAGCGTACAGACATTAAAAGCATCTTAATTATTGGTGCAGGCCCGATTGTCATCGGTCAAGCATGTGAGTTCGATTACTCAGGTGCACAAGCATGTAAAGCACTTCGTGAAGAAGGTTATCGCGTTATTTTAGTGAACTCTAACCCAGCCACTATTATGACCGATCCAACCATGGCAGATGCGACGTATATCGAACCGATTACTTGGCAGACTGTTGCACAAATTATTGAAAAAGAACGCCCAGATGCGGTTTTACCGACCATGGGTGGTCAAACTGCATTGAACTGTGCTCTTGAATTAGATAAGCACGGTATCTTAGAAAAATTCAATGTTGAATTGATCGGTGCGAGTAAAGATGCCATTGAAATGGCGGAAGACCGTAAATTGTTTGATGATGCGATGCGTCGTATTGGTCTTGAATGTCCACGTGCTGCTGTTGCAAGCACTATGGAAGAAGCATTTGAGATTCAAGCAAAACTCGGCTTCCCTTCTATTATCCGCCCATCATTCACCATGGGTGGTTCAGGCGGTGGTATCGCTTATAACCGTGATGAGTTCATTGAGATCTGTGAACGCGGTTTTGACCTTTCTCCGACGCATCAATTATTGATTGATGAATCGTTGATTGGCTGGAAAGAATATGAGATGGAAGTTGTTCGTGATAAAAATGACAACTGTATCATCGTCTGTACCATTGAAAACTTTGACCCAATGGGTGTACACACGGGTGACTCGATCACCGTGGCTCCTGCACAAACATTAACGGACAAAGAATTCCAATTATTACGTAATGCATCTTTAGCGGTGCTTCGTGAAATTGGTGTAGAAACTGGTGGTTCGAACGTTCAATTCGGTATTAACCCGAAAGACGGCCGCATGGTTGTGATTGAGATGAATCCACGTGTATCACGTTCATCTGCACTCGCATCTAAAGCCACAGGCTTCCCAATTGCGCGTATCGCAGCGAAACTGGCTGTGGGTTATACCCTTGATGAATTGAAAAATGACATCACTGGTGGCATCACTCCTGCATCATTCGAACCAGCAATTGATTATGTTGTGACCAAAATTCCTCGTTTCAACTTCGAGAAATTCCCACAAGCTGATGCAGTTTTAACTACACAGATGAAATCTGTGGGTGAAGTCATGGCCATTGGTCGTAACTTCCAAGAGTCTATGCAAAAAGCACTTCGTGGTCTTGAAGTTGGCGTATGCGGCTTTGATGAGCAAATTGAAGTTGGTGCTGAAGGTGCGAAAGATAAAATCTTACAAGAGCTTAAAGTTCCAGGTCCAGATCGCATTTGGTATATCGCTGATGCATTCCGTCATGGCTTCAGTTTAGATGAAGTATTTGCTGCAACCAATATTGATCGTTGGTTCTTAATTCAAATTGAAGACATTGTTAAGACTGAAGAACAAGTTAAAACTTTGGGCTTCGGTGATTTGAATACAGATAATATCCGTTCGTTCAAACGCAAAGGTTTATCTGATCTCCGCATTGCAAACTTGATGGGCATTTCACAAAAACAATTCCGTAAGCAACGTTGGAACTTGGGTGTTTACCCAGTGTACAAACGTGTGGATACTTGTGCAGCTGAATTTGAATCAGATACAGCGTACATGTATTCAACTTATGATGAGGAATGTGAAGCCAACCCATCGACCAAAGACAAAATCATGGTCATTGGTGGTGGTCCTAACCGTATTGGTCAAGGTATCGAATTCGATTATTGCTGTGTTCATGCTGCACTTGCAATGCGTGAAGACGGTTATGAAACCATCATGGTGAACTGTAACCCTGAAACGGTTTCTACAGATTATGATACTTCGGATCGTTTGTACTTCGAACCAATTACATTGGAAGATGTGTTAGAAATCGTACGTATTGAGAAACCAAAAGGTATTATCGTACAGTACGGTGGTCAAACACCGTTAAAATTGGCGCGTGCTTTGGAAGAAGCTGGTGCACCAATTATCGGGACATCACCTGATGCGATTGACCGTGCAGAAGATCGTGAACGTTTCCAGCAAATGATTCAACGTCTACAACTTCGTCAACCAAACAACAGCATTGTAAAATCTGCTGAAGAAGGCATGGCTGAAGCATCTAAAGTTGGTTATCCACTGGTTGTTCGTCCATCTTATGTATTGGGTGGCCGTGCGATGGAAATCGTCTATAACGACGACGAACTGAAACGCTACTTACGTGATGCAGTTCAAGCATCGAATGAAGCACCAGTATTGCTTGACCGTTTCCTTGATGATGCCATTGAAGTTGACGTAGACTGCGTATCTGACGGTAAAGACGTTGTGATCGGTGGGATCATGCAGCATATTGAACAAGCGGGTATTCACTCAGGTGACTCAGCATGTTCCATTCCTCCTTATTCTTTATCTAAAGATGTTCAGGATGAAATGCGTCGTCAAACTGTCGCTATGGCAAAAGAGCTTGGCGTTATTGGTTTGATGAACGTTCAGTTTGCGGTAAAAGGAACTGACGTTTACATCTTAGAAGTGAATCCACGTGCATCACGTACCGTACCATTCGTTTCTAAATGTATTGGTGAATCTTTAGCGAAAGTTGCTGCACGTTGTATGGCGGGTCAATCTTTAGAATCTCAAGGATTCACAAAAGAAATTATTCCGACTCACTTTGCAGTAAAAGAAGCCGTATTCCCATTCAGTAAATTCCCAGGTGTTGACCCAATTCTTGGACCAGAGATGAAATCTACTGGTGAAGTTATGGGCGTTGGTAAATCTTTTGGTGAAGCATTCTACAAAGCTGTGTTAGGCTCGAATGATCGCTTACCAGGTAAGCCAACTGAAGGCGAAGTGAAACATGCATTTATTTCAGTCCGTGATTCAGATAAACCGCATGTTGCACGCATTGCTCAACAGCTTGTAGATTATGGCTTCAAACTGGTCGCAACCAGTGGTACGCATAACGTGATTACCGAAGCAGGTATTGAGTGTGAACGAGTTAATAAAGTCACTGAAGGTCGTCCACATATTGTAGACCGCTTGAAAAATGGCGAGATTCACCTCATTATCAATACTTCTGAAGGTAAACAGGCTCAGCAAGATTCGTTCTCGATTCGTCGCTCTGCACTTCAAGGTAAAGTGTATTACACTACAACCCTGAATGGTGCTGATGCTGTATGCCAAGCTTTAGCAATTAAATTGCCAATGGATGTATACCGCTTGCAAGACCTTACTAAAGGTTAATTAAGTTCCGATAAGTCCCGTCACCTATCGGTGGCGGGATTTTTTTCATTTTTAATCCGTATTTTTTAATACATAACAACTGTGAGGGACAACAATGAAACGTTATCCTATGACGCCTGAAGGCAAAATTGCCCTAGAGAAAGAATTACAACAGTTAAAGTCTGTTGACCGTCCACGTATCATTGCAGCAATTGCTGAAGCACGTGAACATGGGGACTTGAAAGAAAATGCGGAATATCATGCTGCTCGTGAGCAACAAGGTTTCTGTGAAGGCCGTATCCAAGATATCGAAGGTAAATTGGGTGCAGTTCAAGAGATTGATATTAAAAGCCTTGAACAAAATGGTCGTGTGGTTTTCGGTGTAACAGTAACCATTGAAAATCTAGAGACTGAAGAACAAAAAACGTATAAGATTGTTGGCGATGATGAAGCTGACTTTAAGATTAATAAGATTTCTGTGAATTCACCTATTGCTCGTGGTCTTTTAGGTAAAAGCGAAGGCGACGAAGTAAAAATCACAACACCTCAAGGTGAAGTGGAATACGAAATCGTGAAAGTTGCTTATCTTTAATTTTTAAAGATTAAATACTTGTTAAGCCCCTCTATGTAGGGGTTTTTCTTTTTATAGTCATTGCCTTTTGATCATCTAAAATAAATAAATTTTTTTCAGCTATAATAAGCACACCCTTTTACCTGCTGTATTTTCCCATGGATCAACTGATTAATTCTCCAGTTAAACATTGGTGCGAATTTGAATTTATTACAAAAACTGTTAAAAATCCAAATATCCATATTCAAGGGAATTATAGTTATTATTCAGCTTATTGGGATCAAGGATTTGAGCGCTGCGTAGTGCGTTATCTACATGACAAACCTACAAGTACCGAAAAGCCAATTGACCAACTACATATTGGTAATTTCGTCTGTTTTGGTGCTGAATGCGTAATTATGATGGGTGGCAATCAATTACATCGCCCAGATTGGATTTCTACGTTTCCTTTTGATACTCGCAGTTTTGTACTTGCGGGTGATACCACAATTGAAGATGGTTGCTGGATTGGCAGCCGTGCTATGATTATGCAAGGGGTCACATTAGGTGAAGGCTGTGTAGTTGCAACGGGTGCCGTCGTCACTAAAAATGTTCCTGCCTATAGCGTGGTCGGTGGGGTTCCAGCCAAAATTATTAAATATCGCTTCCCTGCTGAACAAATAAAACAGCTACTTTCACTTAAACTTTATGACCTAAATGAAAAGCAAATTTTAAAAATGCGTGAGCAATTGCAGACCAATGATGTGGATAGCTTGATTGAATACATGAAACAGATTAAACCTTCCATTTAACCATGCACAAACCTATGCAATTTAAAAAAATATTTCTTTTAACTTTAAAATAACATCATCACGGTATGCTGTATTACCCGAATCATCGATCAAAAAATAAAACATACAAATAACTCTAATTTTTATAAGTAACTTTAAAAAACGCTTACTCGACTTTAGTTCAATAAAGAGTATTTATTCATCAACTCTATGTTAGTTTCAATATGCATCAGCACAAATTTATATCTATTATCCATACAAAATGACTGGGTTTTATTTATATATAATAAAGATTATGATCAAAGAGTAAACTGTAAGCCGTCCTAATCTTTACTCACTATACAGTTTCATTTTTTGTAAAAAAATAAGGAGAAATATACGTGACTTATCAAAATATTCTAGTGCCTGTTGACGGTTCAGAAAACTCACTCAATGTGATAAAACCAGTAATAGAGTTAGCAAAAACTTTTAACAGTAAAGTCACTGTTGTTCAAGTCATGACACTTGACCCCTATATTGCAGCAGAATATATGGTCAGCGGCCCGAGCAATCAGCTGATTGAACGTGCAAGAAACTTTATTCAGGCAAATCTAGACACTGCAAAAGAAAAATTTGCTGCGGAAGGCTTAGACGTTGAAACTAAACTTATAGAAGGTGAAAGTATTTCACGTACCATTGCCAAATCTGCTGAAGAGTTAGGCAGTGATTTAGTGGTTATTAGCTCTCATGGTCGAAGCGGATTTAAAAAGTTTATTATGGGAAGCGTGGCGCAAAGCTTATTAACCGAAATCCAAATACCGATCCTTGTGATCAAACAACCAAACTGACCTATCGTATTTCAAAATAAATAAATGCTCAAACTAAAATCAGGCTATTTTTAGTCTCTTGTTTTAGTTTGAGCTCGAATTCATAAGCTTAAACAACACATTAAAAAATCTGATCTAAACTGCGCTTCCAAACCCAAATTGGAACTAAACAGAGTATTCCAATAAAAACGATCAAGCTTAAATAATATTGATAACCCAATAAGTCGCCAACAACTCCACTAACTATATACAATACACCACCTAACATAGCCATAATCGACACCTGAAAGGTAAAGTCAGTACCCGCATACTTTTTACGACTGTATTGCATAACAATCGTCAAAATCACGACCAATAACATCGCAGAGAATAGATCTTCACAGGCATTAATCAAATAAATCCACCAAGGTTGAATTGTGACTTTATTTTCAAATAAATATGCCAACCAAACAAAGCCCAGCAGACTGACTATTTTTAAAATTGAAAATAGTAACAATGCATTTCTACGTTGCACATATTTGAGCATATAACTTGCGATGCCCGCTCCACATAAAGCAGCAAATGCACCCAACATAGTGACATAAATTCCAATTTGCGATAGCGATAAACCTAAATCAACCAATAATGGTTTAATGATTGGACCTGATAAACCATCAATAATTTTTATCGTGCACAAAATGATGAACCACCACAGCATGCTTTTTGAGTGCAAAAAATAAGTTATATAATGTTTAATCTGCTGAATCCACGATTGCGGATCTATAGCCTGAAACTGCTTTGCTTGTATACGCTCGTGTTGAGGTTCTTTATAAAAATAAATTGGAACAGTATTGATCAAGACAATACCCGCAAGAATCAAAAATGTTGCTTGCCAATTCAACCAGTCCATCGCCCACAGTATTGCCCCACCACCCACAATAAAACCTAAGCGAGAACCGATTACTTGGAACATATTACCCCAATGTTGTTGCTCACCCGTCAAGATACTCACCGCAAGCCCATCCGTAGCAATGTCTTGAGTTGCACCAATAGCATTCATACACAGTAAAGCAATAAAGAACATGCCTAGGTAAAGAGGTTGATTTAAGGCTTGAATTGGTAAAAAAGACAATATAATGAGAATTATCACGCTCAATAATTGAGTTGGTAAAATCCAACTTCGATAATGACCAATATTTTTATGTCCACGCTGATCAATCCACGGTGCCCATAAAATTTTAATCGCCCAAGGTGCCATTAATAAACCAAAACCACCAATTTGAGCTAAAGATACCCCTTGATAACGTAAAATTACCGGTAATGCATGGGTCATAAAGCCCACTGGTAAGCCTTGTGCCCAATATAAAGAAAAGAGTAATAGATACAATTTTGGCGCTGTCGATATCATCATTTTAATTTGTGTTTATTCATTCAGACTTTACAAAACATCTCCTCTAAAGTTATATATAGAAAAAGAGACCATATTTAAATTTTGCTCATCATCAATCCTGAGCAAGATTTAACTTTTAAAACCATTGAGTAGCCCTATAAAAACAATGACATCGAACTTTCCAATCCTACCCGAGCAAGTTCCACAACGTGGAAGTCTTGTAAGCCGTTATTTTTTTAGAAATCTCTATCTTGCACAAGGCTGGGGATTTGAGGGTGAATTCCCAAATATCCCTAAAGCGGTTGCAATCATATCACCACATACTTCATATTTTGATGGTTTTTATGCTTTTTTAGCAATGTTAGGAGTTGGAATTCAGGTCACCATTTTAGGTAAAGACAGTTTATTTAAAACCCCTCTTAAGTCTTTCTTCAAATGGATTGGTGTAATTCCAGTACAGCGAGACTCGCCTCATGGTTTAACACAACAAGTAATTGATATTATTCATGCTAGAAATAAAATCTGGATTGCACTTGCTCCTGAAGGCACCCGAAAAAGTGCAGAAAAAATTAAAAGTGGTTTTTATCATATCGCGTATGGTGCACACATTCCGATAGTCATGTTTGCATTTGATTATGATCATAAAATTATCCGTTGCTTAGGTGTGATATACCCGACTGGAAATTATGAAAAAGATTTAGGCGAAATTTTATCGCATTATGAGGGTCAATTCTCTCCCAAAATTTCAGCACGTTTGGCCAAACCGTTACAAAAACTTTTTAAAAAACGCTAGAAAATTAAGCAGCAATCTGTTGTCATGTGCGCATATTTTTGCTTTAAAGATGTACACAAATGCGATTTAAACAACTTGGATTCATAGGCCTCCTCGGTCTTGCCTTAGTTGGATGTGACAAAACAGTCAAAACACCGCCCCAAACGACAACCATTAAAGCCCGAGAGCCGATTATTGCAATTGCCTTAGGTGGCGGTGGCGCAAAAGGCTTTGCACATATTGGTGTGTTAAAAGTTTTAGAATCTCACGGGATTAAACCGAAGATTGTGACAGGTACCAGTGCGGGAAGTTTTGTCGGCAGTATTTATGCCAGCGGTAAAACACCGTATCAATTGCAACAAATTGCACAGCAACTAAAAGAATCTGACATTCGTGATTTAACTTTGAATAGCCAAGGCTTTATCTTAGGACAAAAGTTACAAGATTATGTCAACCTAAATGTTGCAAATAAACCGATTGAGAAATTCCCGATTCGTTTTGCAGCAGTTGCAACCCGTTTAGAAACGGGTAAAAAAGCAGACTTTATTAAAGGCAATGCCGGACAAGCTGTTCGTGCGTCTTGTAGTATTCCCAATGTCTTTGTGCCGACCAGTATTGGTCAAGCAAAATATGTAGATGGTGGATTGGTTAGCCCAATTCCTGTTCAAACAGCTAAAGATATGGGTGCAGATATTGTGATTGCAGTAGATATTTCTGCACGACCATCGGGTAGCCAACCCATAAACATGTGGGGCTTGCTCGATCAAACCATTAACATTATGGGTCAACAAAGTATTCAAAATGAACTAAGACAAGCCACGATTGTGATTCAACCGAAAGTTGGACATTTAGGCACGCTAGATCTCAAAGCCAGCAACCAAGCTGTCTTAGAAGGTGAAAAAGCCGCTCAAATCAAAATCATTGCGATTCAGACTGCAATTAATAATTTCAAAAAATCACCAGCTGCATTTAAACCAGCTCCACCCGCGAAGTTCTAATTGAAAACATGAGAAAAATCACGTTTTCATATTCAGATGAGCTCTGATCTGCTACATTGATATAGATGACCTGTCTTCTATATCAATGATAATGACAAGAGTAGATGTATGAACTTTATTTTTGAACCGTGGCATTGGTTTGTTTTGGGCATTCTGCTCATGTTATCTGAATTAATCCTACCTGCATTTGCTGCATTATGGTTTGGTATTGCCGCCATCATTGTCAGTATTCTGCTGTGGCTCATTCCAAGCATGAGTTTTACTGTTCAAATTATCTGTTGGATTATTCTATCCATCGTCTGTACCGTTGCTTGGTTTAAGTGGATTAAGCCACTCTCTATAGATAAAACGAAAGCAGGCTTACCACGTGAAGCCACCATCGGGCAGACAGGCATGGTCATTCAGACAGGTTTAGCCCATGATCAAATTCGTGTGCGCTTTCCTATTCCATTATTAGGCTCAGATGAATGGAATTGCCGTACGCTGGCTCCAGTACAAGTGGGTGATCGCGTCCGTGTTACTGATATTTTAGGTAATGATCTTGTGGTACAACCACATTCTACTGCACTATAAATAAATCAAAGAAAAGAGGTACAAAAAATGGGTTTTGGTTCAATTGTTGTTTTAGCACTATTCGTGTTTGTAGCTGTGACAATTTTTAAAGGCGTTCGTATTGTACCGCAGGGTTATAAATGGATCGTACAACGCTTAGGAAAATATCATACTACACTTACCCCAGGCCTAAGTTTTGTCATCCCTTATGTCGATGAAGTGGCATATAAAGTCACCACTAAAGACATTGTATTAGATATTCCATCACAAGAAGTGATTACCCGAGATAACGCGGTATTACTCATGAATGCAGTGGCTTATATTAATTTGACCACACCTGAAAAAGCGGTTTACGGTATTGAAAACTACACGTGGGCAATTCAGAATTTGATACAAACTTCACTACGCTCTATTGTGGGTGAAATGGACTTAGATGATGCCTTATCTTCACGAGATCATATCAAAGCTAAATTAAAAGCAGCCATTTCAGATGATATTTCAGATTGGGGAATCACCCTGAAAACAGTTGAAATTCAAGATATTACTCCATCAAGCACCATGCAATCTGCAATGGAAGCTCAAGCTGCTGCAGAACGTCAACGTCGTGCTACGGTTAGCCGTGCAGATGGCGAAAAACAAGCGGCAATTTTAGAAGCAGATGGTCGTTTAGAAGCATCTCGCCGTGATGCTGAAGCTCAAGTCATTTTGGCAGAAGCATCGCAAAAGTCGATTGAAATGATTAGCTCTGCTGTCGGTGACAAAGAAGTTCCCGTCGCATATTTACTGGGCGAACAATATGTAAAAGCCATGCAAGATATGGCTAAATCAAATAATGCCAAAACTGTGGTATTACCAGCAGATATTATGAATACGATTCGTGGCGTCATGGGTCGTAATCACTAAATAAATTGAAATCGATTTAATAAGAAATTGATTTAAATTATCAAAACAGACAGTGTTTAATCACTGTCTGTTTTTTATACTTAATACATTATTCTTTAATTATATTTAACCTATATTTTTTTGCAAATAGATACTCAAATCCTACTCTTCACGTTTAATTATTTTTATTTTATTTCACTCGATAAAAATAATCGAATAGAAGTAGATTAAGCATTTTTAAATAACGAACTCTATGTCAAAACAAATTATAAAGATAAAAAAGGAGCTAAATAGCCCCTTATTGATTACTAAAAAATTTAGCTTTTACGAGATAATAAAAATTGTGAAATTTGATTTAAATCAAATGCATTTCCACCAAAATAATCTAATGCTTCAAAAGCTTGATCATGTAATTGTTGTGCATAGACTTTGGCATGCTCCAAACCCATTAATGCAGGATAGGTCGATTTATCCACTTGCTCATCTTTGCCTGCGGTTTTACCTAAAACTTCCGTGTCTGAAATAACATCTAAAATATCATCTTGTACTTGGAAAGCTAAACCAATCGCTTGGCCGTATTGACGCAATTTCGGAATCGCATGATCCGTCCCTTCAAAAACAGTCACAGCAGCCATCATAATCGCCGCCTGAATAAGTGCACCAGTTTTATTACGATGTATTCTTTCAAGATGTTCTTGATCTACACGTTGACCTTCTGCTTGTAAATCAAGTACCTGACCACAGACCATTTTTGAACTTGCTGTTGCTAAAATCTGCATTTGCTTTAATACAATCGGTGCAGCAACAGAGCTAGCTTGATCAAACAAACGACTACCCAAGACTTCAAAAGCCATCGACTGCAATATATCACCTGCGAGTAATGCCGTATCTTCACCAAAAGCAACATGACATGTCGGCTGGCCACGACGCAATAAATCATTGTCCATGCAAGGTAAGTCATCATGTGCCAGTGAATAACAGTGAATCAACTCAACCGCTACTGCTGCACGACGTACTGCTGCATGATTGGACTTATCTGTGCTTAAACTTGCAGTTGCATAACATAAAGCAGGACGAATACGCTTTCCCCCTAACATGACCGTGTGAAAAACAGCGGCTTTTAACGGTTCAGGTAAAGAAAAAGCTACTAATGCTGCTTCTAAATCTTGTTGAATACGTTGCTGTGCCTGTTGCAGAATCTCTGCATTCACATTCGGAATTGATGTCACTTTTGCCTCGAATTTTCAGCTTGGTCGTGTGTAATCACACACATTTTTAATGTGCACTATTCTACAATGAATAGAGATAACTCTCATCTATTTAATTTATACAACGCTTTTAAATAATGACCTTATTCTAAAGTACTGATGGATTCAACGCTTACTCGCCTTAAATGAGAAAACATAGCGATATCACAATGCTATTCTAGCTCCCCTCCTCTAATTATCAAAACTCAATTAAAATCTGATAATAAATAGTTATAAAATTCAACTTTTCTCTCGCCATAAAAAAACCCTGCTTACGCAGGGTTTTTTCTGAATTACTCGGAAGGATTAACCACCGAATTGGTTCATAGTATTTTTAGAGTCATCACCAGCTTTCAATGCATTGTCGCCAGCGAAGATTTCTTTGTGATCATCACCGATGTCAGAACCAGCCATTGCTTGGTGTTTAACACATGCGATACCACCACGGATTTCTTTACGTTGTACGCCAGCAACATAAGCAAGCATACCTTGGTCGCCGAAGTAACCTTGTGCAAGCTCATGTGTAGAAAGAGCAGCAGTATGGTAAGTCGGAAGTGTAATCAAGTGATGGAACACACCCGCTTCACGAGAAGCATCTGCTTGGAATGTACGAACTTTTTCATCAGCATCTTGCGCTAACTCAGTCGCATCATACTCAGCGCTCATCAATTTAGCACGATCGTAAGCAGAAACATCTTTACCTTCAGCAACAAAACGGTCATAAGACTGTTGGCGGAAGTTTAAAGTCCAGTTGAATGATGGGCTGTTATTATAAACAAGCTTAGCATTTGGAACTGATTCACGTACACGGTTAACCATGTGAGCGATTTCTTCAACGTTTGGCGTTGCAGTTTCGATCCAAAGTAAGTCAGCACCATTTTCTAAGCTAGATACACAGTCAAGTACTACACGGTCAATTTGCGTGTCAGCACGGAACTGATACAAGCCAGAAGCTAAACGTTTAGGACGGTGTAATTTACCATCACGTTTAATCAAAATTTCATCTTCTTGTGCATCAGCAATATCAATTTCAGAAGTTTCTAAGAAACTAATGTACTGAGAAGCAATGTCACCTGGCTCTTTAACCACTGGGATTTTTTGAGTCAAGTCAGCGCCTTCAGAGTCAGTACGCGCAACAATAATACCGTCTTCTACGCCCATTTCTAAGAATGCATAACGTAATGCATGGATCTTAGAGATAAAGTCTTCATGCGGAACAGTTACTTTACCAGCTTGGTGACCACATTGTTTTGCATCAGATACTTGGTTTTCGATTTGAAGTGCACATGCACCTGCTTCGATCATTTTTTTAGCAAGTAAATAAGTTGCTTCTTCGTTACCAAAACCAGCATCGATGTCTGCAATTATTGGTACAACGTGAGTTTGGAAACCATCGATTTGTGCAGTGATTTCAGCAGCTTTAGCTGTATCGCCTGCTTCGTTTGCTTTTTTAAGTGCGCGGAACAAATCGTTTAATTCTTTTGCATCAGCTTGACGAAGGAAAGTATAAATCTCACCGATCAACGCAGATACTGAAGTTTTTTCGTGCATAGATTGGTCAGGTAATGGACCGAATTCTGAACGAAGTGCAGCAACCATCCAACCAGAAAGGTAGATGTAACGCTTGTCGGTTGTACCGAAGTATTTTTTGTTGGCAATCATTTTTTGTTGTGCGATGAAACCGTGCCAGCAACCTAAAGATTGAGTGTATTTGCTAGAGTCAGCATCATACTCAGCCATATCACGACGCATAATAGCAGCGGTATATTTAGCAATATCTAAACCAGTTTTGAATTGATTCTGCATTTGCATACGCGCAGCATCTTCTGGGCTAATATCGCGCCAAGTGCTGCCGAATTTTGCTTTTAATTCACGGATTGCATCTACTGCTGTTTGATATTGAGTCATGATATTTCCTGTAATAATATTAGGATTTCATCAGTTGAAGGACTAAATCTTCTCACTATTTATTTGTTCAGATTTAGAGCACTTCGTTGTTATAGACACAGCTTAGTTGGAGTCAAATAATTAATCCAATAGTCTGCGTTAATTTTCGGTATTTATTTAAAAAATATATAGATTAAAGTCGTATTATAATTATATTAAAAAAATATAAGAAACTGTTTTTTAAACACTTATTCAAATAAAAGCCACACTACAATTGTATATCAAACCATCATTTTGTTTACTTTAACAATATTAGACTTAAGTCTCAGGCTATGTTGCACTATTTTATCTTTACAGATTTTGGGTCTATTTCAGCTCATTTTGACGCTTTATATCTATACTCAAACCGCCCTGTTTTCAAATATTGATATGGTTTTAAGTGCTAATCTTGTGAATTTCACTCCAACCCAATCAATATCTATATAAATTAAAGCAGATAAAAAACAGCCTAAACTTTCCATATAATTTGCCTAACTCATTTATATAAAAAATTAGCTTTATATTTGCATAGTTATGCTGTTTTTTTCAGCAGTTTTATACACTTCACTTAGTGCTTATGGCATAATCACTATAATTTCTTGATTTTATCTTCGGTATTTTTTTTATGAATCTGGAACGGGTCGATCTCAACCTACTCATCTATCTCGATGTACTTTTACGTGAAAAAAATGTAACCCGTGCAGCAGAACAGCTGGGTGTAACCCAACCAGCAATGAGTAATATTTTACGTCGTTTACGTAATTTATTTAATGATCCGCTTCTAATTCGTTCTTCCGAAGGTATGACTCCAACAGAACGCGCGCTAGAATTACAACCACGGATTCGCGATACACTCGCTGATTTATCGATGATTCTGGAACCACGGACTGAGTTTCGCCCTTATACATCGAACCGCGTTTTCCGCATCATGACCTCGGATTATGCCGAAGCCACTTTAGTACCTCGTCTAGTAAAAGCCTTACGTTCAGAAGCACCCAATGTGGTTCTTGACTTTTTAACGCCAAGTGATGTGTCCTACCGTGACATGGAACAAGGCAAAGTTGATTTGGCAATTAATCGTTTCAATGAAATTCCACAAAGTTTCCATCAAGTTTTAGTTTGGCGTGACAGTTTCTCTTGTCTACTCAACAACAAACACCCAGCAGCACCAAACCTGAATCTCAAAAGCTACTTAGATGCACAGCATATTTGGGTTTCAAAGACTGGTATGGGCGTTGGTTTTGGAGTCAATCCAGAGAAACAAGCTGGTTTAGGTTGGATTGATCAAGCTTTAGAACGAATTGGCCAAAAACGTAAAATTTCAGTCTTTACCCGTCATTATCAAATGCCAGCACTGTTGGCTTCGAATGTTGATTTAATTGCTACACTTCCTAGTCGAATTGCACGCTTACAATCCAACAATCAAAACCTACTTATTAAAGATCCACCATTTTACATTCCTGAGTTTGAGTTAAAGATGGCTTGGTGCCCATTATTGCACCACCACCCTGCACATCGTTGGTTACGTCAGCTAATTCTCTATGTAGCACGCCAAATGGTTGAAGAAGAAAATCGTGAATTTTTAACCAATAATTCGCACTTTTCTAAATTTTAAGCCTATTTTTTCAATATTTGTCTTAATCTCTTCCTATTTCAAGCTTATACTTCTCTTTTAGGTAGTGGATTTATTCACTACCTAGACGATTTTTGTGTTAAAAATATTTCATAATAATGACAAATTACAGGTGATACGTGAGTCTCTTCCAGAATATCCTGATCATTGTTATATTAATTGCAGGTGCAGGTTTTTTATCTTTAACCGAAATTGCCTTTGCAGGTGCACGTAAAGTTAAACTTAAAATCTTAGCGGAAGCCGGTGATGATCGTGCTCAAAAAGTATTAGACCTACAAGCGCAGTCTGCTAATTTTTTTGCAGCCTCCCAAATTGGTCTGAATGCTATTGCCATCTTAGGTGGTATCCTTGGGGAGGCTGCTTTTCGTCCTTATTTTGTCACACTCATTGATCGCGTCTATGTCGGTCCTTGGACGGATAGCATTGGTTTCGCGCTTTCTTTCACCTTAGTGACCTCATTATTTATTTTATTTGCCGATCTTATGCCGAAACGTTTGGCGATGATTGCACCTGAAAAAATTGCAGTTGCAGTTATTAATCCCATTCAGGTTTTCATCGTCATTTGTAAACCTTTGGCTTGGGTTATTAATGCCATTGCGAATATGCTATTTAGACTCTTTAAGGTCAATACTATTCGTGATGACAACATTACATTTGCAGATATTTCAGCGGTGATGGATGCTGGTGCACAAGCTGGGGTACTGCAAAAACAAGAACATCACTTTATTGAAAATGTATTTGAACTAGAAGAACGGAATGTTCCATCAAGTATGACCACTCGTGAAAATGTGGTCTACTTTACCTTAAAAGAATCAGAAGCCAGTATTCGTCAAAAATTAGCGGAATATCCCTATTCAAAGTTTTTAGTATGCAGTGAAAATATTGATGATGTGATTGGTTATATTGATGCCAAAGACATCTTAGTCCGTATTTTGAACAATCAGTCTTTATTGCAATTGAATGAAAATACTATTCGTACCGTTCTCACCATTCCTGATAGCTTAACTCTGTCCGAATTATTAGATCGGTTCCGCTCTACCAGAGAAAAATTTGCAGTCGTCATTAATGAATATGCGTTGGTGGTAGGTGTAATTACGCTATCAGACATCATGATTACCGTCATGGGTGATTGGGTCATTCCAATAGAAGCAGATCAGCAAATTTTTAAACGTGACAATAATTCATGGTTGATTGAAGGCAGTACTCCAATCGAAGACATGAAACATGCCTTAGAAATTGATGAAATGCCAGATGAAGAAAACTATGAAACACTGGCGGGTTTTATGATGGTGCAACTTCGAAAAATTCCACGCCCAGCAGATAGCGTGATTTTTGGGGGGTATAAATTTGAAGTGGTCGATGTCGATCATTTTAAAATTGACCAACTACTGGTTACTCGTTTACTCGAAAGACCAGAAGAACCAGTAAGCAATCCCGAAGAATAAAATACACTGCTAGAAAAAATTCGTATATTTAACTATCTAATGCCTATCTTCGCGATGGGCTTTTTTAGCCTAAACTCAAACTTATCTATTTTATCAAAATAATATTCGCCTTAGTTTTTAGGATCGGCTACAGTTCAATTATGCCTCTATACTTTTAATATGAATGCTTAGAAATAATTACCTCTTGAGACTATTTTATAAAAAGCCATATACTATTCAATATATGGCTCAAATTTAAAACATAAAAAAGCACCTTTCGGTGCTTTTTTATTAAGACTTATTTCTACCATGCAGCGAAATAAGTTGATCTAAAGTTGCCTGGTAATGAATTGAAATATCATCTGCTAAGATATTATAAGCATTATCGAACTGCACCATTGGCCAGCCTTCTTTCCAGAATGGAAAAATGTTGTGTAAACCTTCATTCACAATCGCATCTTCACGGCTAATCGCCTGAGCAACCTGAGATAGCACCTGTGCAGTTTCGGCACCATCAATCGCAAGATAATCAATCCCACGTACTTTCAAAATACGAATACGGTCTTTCTTATAACGGATTTTTTTAGCTTGGCCTTCATTCAAACCCAATGCAAGCGAAACCGCTTCAACAAATTTGGTTTCAAAACTTGTGTGCAATGCCACCAAAGCTTGTTTATGTGCTTCTTGGCGACCTGCTTTACCACCATTACGGATAATCTCTTTTGCTTCAACATCAAGCTCATCGTCTTTCATGGACTGTAAAATGTCTAAAATTTCGATATCGCTTAAAGATTCAGGAGATTGCTCAGTCATGGGAGTCCTTGTACAAAAATATAAAGGACTATTGTCGCATAAAAGTTACATCAAAGCAGAACAAAAATGAAGATTGAATTTGCATATTCAACATTTAATGCCTTGTCTACATACCCACAATTTTAATCATCAACTGTATTTTGCTAAGCTAAGCTTTGCAGATTTTTTAATTGAGAAAATTTAGCATAAAAAGCAATTAGCTATCCAAAAGCAAATTTCTCACTTTTAAATGAGAGATTTACTTTTTTATTCAACGACAAGTTAAGATAAGTTTAAAACTAGATCACGTCTACCACAATCTTACCAATATGATCACCAATATCCATTGCGATATGTGCATCAACAATTTGGTCAAACTTAAACGTTTTATAAATCATCGGTAAACACTTACCTTTTGCCCAAAGTGGTGCGACATATTGTTGTAAACCTTGAGTAATTTCAGCTTTTTCAGCCGTGGTACGCGCTCGCATGGTTGAACCCGTAATCGTAAGACGCTTCATCATAATTTGACCAAGTTTCACCTCTTTAGCTTTTGCCCCACCTAAGAATGCGATATAGACCAAACGACCATCACGGCGTAGTAAGTTCAAATTACGTTCTAAATATGGTGCACCTACCATGTCTAAAATAATATCTACGCCACCATTGTCGGTTTTCTCATTAATGACTTGTTCAAAGTCCTGAGTTTTATAGTTAATGGCTGTGGTGAGCGGTGAAATCGCTTGAACTTTTTCATCAGAACCGACAGTCGCAAATGTTTTTAATTCAAGTGCATTACATAACATCAGTGCAGTCGTACCAATCCCGCTGGTTCCACCATGCACGAGAATTGTTTCACCTGCTTTGGCTTTGCCCATTTGAAATACGTTTGCCCAAACGGTAAAGAAGGTTTCAGGAATCGCTGCGGCTTGGCTAAAGCTCATATTGTCAGGAATATTCAACGTTTGGCTTTCAGGTACAACGCAATATTCTGCATAGCCACCACCATTGGTCAGTCCACAGACTTTATCACCCACTTTAAATTTTGTAACGTTTGCACCCACTGCAACAATTTCACCTGCTACTTCTAGCCCCGGTACAGGAGTCACACCTTTTGGCATTGGGTACAAGCCTTGGCGTTGCAAAATGTCTGGGCGATTAATTCCAAAGGCATGAACTTTCACTAAAACTTCATCTACTTGCATAGTTGGAATCGCTACAGTTTCATAGCCTAATTTTTCTGGACCACCCACTTCGATAATAATGATCTGTTGCATGGATTGTTGTGACATGTACTTTTTCCTATTTATTAACTATTCATGTTTTATATCTTTATTTGAACATAGATAACGACAGGAATGAAGTCAGGTCGGACTATTGTCTAAATCCAACTCAATCACGCAAAAATACCGAGGCTTTACCATACTTATTGATATTACTTTGCTGAATTATTAGGTGATGCAACAAAAGGCATCAGTAATTTACGTACCAAGGGAATAAAAATCAGAATCAATGGAAATGCTACTAACCAAGACAACGCCCACGTATGTAACCACAGCGGGAAAAAGCCATCTACAAAACCTTTATTCAACAATAAGTTAAAGCATGAAATTGCGCCACTCATTATGCAGGATAGAATAAGAGGCATAAGCCATGTCATATGTTTAGGATGAAATTTGGGGAGCGAATTTGACATAAAAGACCTTTAAATATATGGAGAAAATAACACTTAGGTTTCTTTTGGCGCAGATTTTTTCAGCGCTTGAATAAATTGGATAAACTGCAGTAAAAACTCTTTAAACATAGACACATCTTTATTTTCTAGTAATACCGCAGCAAATAGCTTCAACCCAACGGCTAAAGCTTTTGTAGATGTGCTAAGACTTTAAAATGTTGTCATGATTGTAAGCGGTAAATTCTAAAGGCACTGTATAGAACGATGGATTACCTTTTGCATCGGCAATATGTTCAACAGTAATTTTATATTCATGCTGTTTTATCACTCTCTCCTACATACGAGCAATATTGACTGCAGCTTGGTCAATCTGCTCTGCAATTTCACATATCTGTTCAGGGCTGAGTTCTGTTTGCAGTTTTAGGCGCAGCGACGCTTTGAGATTTTCCATCGCACGTTTTACGTCGAGGTATTCAGTTTGTGTGTGAATTTTTCGACGAGTTTCAAAGCGCTCAAGAATAGCTTCAACTTGCATTTGATTCGCTGTTAAATGCTCTACACCTGTTGGGGTAATGCTATATTGCTTACGATCACTTTCAATTTTTTCTGCGAAGATGAACTGCATATCTTCCAGATAATTCAGTGTCGGATAAATCGTGCCTGCACTGGGGATGTAACCGCCACCAACGATTTCACCTATTTCTTTAATAATTTCATAGCCGTGCTTAGGTGCGAGCGAGATAAGATACAACACCAAAAGCTTCATATGCCCTGCTTCGAACAAGCGGTTTTTGCGTGTTGTTTGTGTATTTTCAAGGTCTATAAGTAGTTCAGGATTGGGAGTTTTAGGCATAAATAAGATATAGCTTACTTAAATTAAGATATATCTTATCACATCTTTATGCTATTTAAAAAGCGTCTTTATCAAATTTAAAAACCATATTTAGTCTAACTACTTTTATGTTTATTATTTTTATTACAAAAAACCACCATATGGTGGTTTTTATAATTCCAGCTTCATATTGTAAGAAGATCATCCTTGTCCTTTAAATTCTCTAATCATCTGTGCTGTAATATCTTTCGCATAACAAATGGGTGCATAACCACCCGCCCGATTGTATGCGCTACGCTTACCACAGCGGCTACCATTACGCGCAGTATTGTATGGGCAAGGACAGTTTCCCGAATAATCCTCTATCGACTGCTGAATAATTTTTTGTTTAATTGCTTCGGTATTTTCAGTGCCTTGCTTTGCTTCCGCACCAAAAGATAAACATAGGCCCATTAAAAATAATAGTTTTTTCATAAATCCCTCTCAATATTTATATTGTATCGAGATGAGATTTAAGTGAAAGTTCAACTATAAAATGACTGTATACTATTCAAACACTTAAAACTTACACAAATAAAAAAACCCACCTAACAGTGGTTTTTTTTAAATCAGCTCAGTCTTAGAGACGAACTAATTCCACAATTTTCTCAGCTAACTCTTCAGCAGCATCTTGCGTAAACGTAACATCTGTACCTTCAGTCACAGAGGTAATCACCGCAATTCCTGTTTCACGAAGCAATGCGACTTGCTCAGCATCTAAATCCGCTTTCGCAATCGCAACAACACCCTGTTGAAGCAACAAACTTTCAAGTGCTTGTGCATTTTCTAAAGCTTTCGTTGGAACTGTAATAGATGCAGGTTTTTGACCCAAACGTGCTGCACGGTCTTCCGCTGTGACAGGGTTGCTATGTGCAGACCATTCAACAGACTCTTCAACCATACCTGCACCAATCGTCACGTTATTTAAACGATCAATGAAGATAAATGAACCTGTAAAACGACTGTCTTGATAACGGTCAAATACTACAGGTACATCAAACTCAACCGTCACATTGGCAATGGCATTTAATTCAAGGCTTTCAACCTGAACCTGTTCCAAGGTATTGACGTTAGTACGGAAGTGAATTGCTGTGACTTTGGCAGGAACAGTTTGCGTACCTACTTTTAAGTTATACAACTTACCAATCACCAGTGGTTGATCCGCCATCCAGACTACAGTCGCTTTTACAGCACGTGAAATGGTCGGTATACCCTGATCCGCACGAACTAGCATATTGCCGCGAGAAACGTCAATTTCATCGTTCAGCGTCAGTGTGACCGCTTGACCTGCAAATGCATGCTCAAGATTACCATCAAAAGTAACTATTTCTTTTACTGTTGATGATTTACCCGATGGCAAAGCGATAATTTTATCACCAACATTAATTTCACCCAGCGCAATCGTGCCTGCAAAACCACGGAAGTCGAGGTTTGGACGGTTCACGTATTGCACAGGGAATCGGAAATCACGTTTCGCTGTATCACGGTTAATCTGCACAGATTCAAGCGACCCCATTAAGGTTTGGCCTGTGTACCATGGCGTATTTTCTGAAACGTTCACTACGTTATCGCCATTCAATGCAGAAATTGGCGTATAGATGATGTTACTTGGCTGACGGTCGCCTAATTGGCTG
Source organism: Acinetobacter sp. ANC 4648 (assembly GCF_002135345.1). GTDB lineage: Bacteria > Pseudomonadota > Gammaproteobacteria > Pseudomonadales > Moraxellaceae > Acinetobacter. Next base: position 287,257 of record NZ_NEGI01000002.1, read on the forward strand.
ACAAAGTTAGCGTAGTCGGCTTGGATTTCATTGAAACGCGTTTCAGAAAATTCCACTAAGTCCATTTTATTGATCGCAACAATAATGTTCTTAATACCCAACAAGCTTGCGATATAAGTATGCCGACGAGTCTGTGTTTGCACGCCATAACGCGCATCAATCAAAATGATTGCAAGATCACAGGTCGATGCACCTGTTGCCATGTTACGGGTATATTGCTCATGCCCTGGCGTATCGGCAATGATGAACTTACGCTTTTCCGTCGAGAAGTAACGATACGCCACATCAATAGTAATGCCCTGCTCACGTTCCGCTTGTAAGCCATCCACCAGAAGTGCTAAGTCAGGAGCATCACCCGTCGTCCCCACTTTTTTCGAGTCACGTGTTACCGCTTGCAATTGATCTTCATAAATCAATTTTGAATCATAAAGTAAACGACCAATTAAAGTACTTTTACCATCATCGACGTTACCGCAAGTCAAAAAGCGTAATAAGTCTTTATTTTCATGTTGTTTTAAATAGCCCAAGATATCTTGGCTGATTAAATCCGATTGATGAGACATTGCTCAAACTCCACAAATTCATTAGAAATCGATGATCTAAACGATTAGAAATAGCCTTCTTGCTTTTTCTTTTCCATCGAGCCTGCTTCATCATGGTCAATCATACGACCTTGACGCTCTGAGCTTGTGGCTAAAAGCATTTCCTGAATAATTTCAGGTAAAGTATCGGCCTCAGACTCCACCGCACCAGTTAATGGGTAGCAGCCTAAAGTACGAAAACGTACCGATTTCATTTGTGGAACTTCACCTTCTTTTAAAGGCATCCGTTCATCATCTACCATGATCAGCGTACCACTACGTTCAACCACAGGACGTTCTGCAGCTAAATAAAGTGGAACCAAAGGAATACTTTCCAAGTAAATATATTGCCAAATATCCAACTCCGTCCAGTTGGACAATGGGAATACACGAATACTTTCACCTTTATTCACTTTACCGTTGTAGAGGTTCCAAAGTTCAGGACGTTGATTTTTAGGATCCCAACGATGTTTGGTATCACGGAACGAATAGACTCGTTCTTTCGCACGAGATTTTTCTTCATCACGGCGTGCGCCACCAAAAGCAGCATCGAAACCATATTTATCTAAAGCTTGTTTTAAACCTTGGGTTTTCATGATGTCGGTATATTTAGAACTACCATGATCGAAAGGATTGATGCCTGCATCCTTCCCTTCTTTATTTTGATGCACAATTAAATCGAAACCGTGTTTTTTCGCCATCTCATCACGAAACGTGATCATGTCTTTAAATTTCCAACCCGTATCGACATGCAATAATGGGAATGGAAGTTTTGCAGGATAAAATGCTTTCATAGCGAGATGCAGCATCACCGCTGAATCTTTACCAATGGAATACAGCATCACCGGATTTTCAAATTCGGCAGCGACTTCACGGATAATATGAATACTCTCAGCTTCAAGCTGTTTAAGATGAGTAAGTCTTTCCTCATTTATTGACATTGACAGCACCAGCTCACAAAAAAGTGTACTTATTACACAAATTGAAATTTATATTCATTATAGTGATTTATAACGCTTTTCTTTTGCTTGTTTTTTTATATTCATATGCAAAAACATCATATACAGAATTTTAAGGAGAATAATATGACCATTCAAATTATGACTTTATCAGAGATTAGTTTTGATCAATGGTTGCCCTTGTGGCAAGCTTATCTCACGTTTTATGAGTCAACACTCAGTCTAGAACAAACCCAATTATCTTGGCATCGAATTACAGATCCACTCCAAAAAGAGATGTTTGGCTACGGCATAATTATGGATGACCAAGTTGTCGGCTTTGTTCATTTAATTACACATATGAGTATGTGGACAGAACGCCCATATTGCTATTTACAAGATTTATATATTAATGAGGCCTACCGTAATCAAGGTTTAGCGAGACAGCTAATTGAACATAGTTATGCAGTCTGTACAGGAAATTTTGATCGCATATATTGGCTGACGCATGAGAATAACCAAACTGCACAACAGCTATATGACCGAATCGCAACCAAAACTGGATTTATTCAATATAAAAAAAGTCTAGTATGATTCTCATAACAAGAAAGAAAAAAGCTTATCCAAAATGGATAAGCTTTAAAATACACAAAAGCATGCACTCATCTTTTATGTTTTGAAGGTAGGAATAACATCTTTAAAAAGGTCAATTAAAGACGCAGCTACATTCTCATGCATTAAAATTACATTTTATATCCCTGAAATCAGGTATTTTATTTCAGCATTTTTCAGATAAAATCATAAAGCCTATTTGGTTGATAAGCTCTACGAATGACTTATTTCTCAGTATTTCCAGATACTCTTCTCCAAAGGAATTTCAACACCAATAGATGCACCCGCATCATTGCCTTTTTTATCTGAATCACTAACCCAACCATTAATTTTTAATGGAATGGTCGGTTTGATATAATGCGTCCACGTTAAATCAAGCGCTTTAATTTTATCTTTTTCAGGAAAAGCTAAATTAATTTGATGCTCTCCAAAATGATCAGCTGACTCATTTACTTTGGTATAAATAATACGACCATTTAAACGGTTCATCACATCAAAACGAATATCACCACCGACAGAAACCATTTGACCATCACCCCCCATCGCATGCCCTAATGGGAAACCATGCTGGTAATAACCATCTGTATAGATATGATGATTATATGAAATAGCACGAGCATCACCATTGGTTCGTGTATCCGCCCACTCTGCATAAACTTGATATGGCATGGTTTTAAAACTAGAAGAATAATCTACACCTGCTTGATACATTTTTTTTGATGGCAATAATCCAGCTTCATCTTCACCCACATATTGTCCATATAAACTTACAGGAACTGCAAGTAAGGGCTGTAAATTTAGACGTGCGTCGAATCCTGCAAGCTGGTTGGATGGGTTACCTTCACCACTACACGTTGTATCAACACACTCATTATCTTTACCGATAAAAGCGTTCCAATAGGCTTTAAAACTACCAGGTTGTCCTTCACCATCTATCTGGAATGTCCTAGAAGCACCTAGCTCAAGATAAGGTAAAGGTTGAGCCGTTAAACGTAAACCCATCAATCGAGTATTTGGCACCGCTTTATAGTCATCTAATTGACCCGCAAAAGCTTGGTACTGCCAAGCTCCAATCCATGATAACCACTTCGATTCAAATGCTTTTTGCTCTGCACGTTGGGCTGTAAAACCATATACAGGACGACTTGCATCACCACGAATTAAACTACCATCATGTCCAGGGCCCCAATAAGTAGGAATTTGACCTGCCACCAACCACTGATTCCACAGCTTTCCTGCAATATATGAGCCTTCAACATTAACATCTTGACCATTGTCAATCAGAGGATCTTTTTCAGCATTGACACGAAGCTTAGCATCCCAATTATCTCCACCTGCATTCAACTCAAGTGAACCTACATATTGTGCTTTATAATTGTCACCAAAATTTTGTGGGATATTTTTTTGGTCTGACTCTGCAAACAATCCTATTTTTGCTGTTTGAGCATCTGCTTTCAGTGCATTTTGAACAGAATTAATCACTTTTTGTTGTGTGGTATTTAAAATTTTTGCCTGAGATAAAGCACGCTGAATCTCATCACCACTCATTGGCCAAGTTGAGGTGCTGAGTTGAATCACCCCTTGTTGATTTAACCAATTTAAATCTGTACGAAGATTTTGATCATTCAAAATCAAACCCTGTGAAAAAACAGGTAAAGACATTGTCACCAATATCGCAGCATAAAGTGATTTTTTTAAAAACATGCGCTTTATTTTCTCTCATTTATTTCTCAGCCCCACCATAGATTTTTTAACCCTACTTTTCAATGGTGAAACAGAATTATTACAAATTTTCATCTTAAAATAAAATAGCCACCTATTTTAGGTGGCTATTTTACTTGTCATCTGATGACTATATTTTATACATCTTTACGGCGCATATGCGGGAATAAAATCACGTCACGGATACTGGCTGCATCTGCAAATAGCATCACCAGACGGTCAATACCAATTCCCTCACCCGCTGTTGGCGGTAAACCATACTCTAACGCTTCTACAAACTCTGCATCGTAGTGCATTGCTTCATCATCACCGGCATCTTTTTCTTCCACTTGCGCTTGGAAACGTTCTGCCTGATCAATCGGGTCATTCAACTCCGAGAAGCCATTCGCCAATTCACGACCACCAATGAAGAATTCAAAACGGTCTGTGATATGTGGATTATCATCATTACGGCGCGCTAATGGTGAAGTTTCCGCAGGATATTCAGTAATAAAGGTCGGCTGACGTAATGTCGTTTCAACGGTTTCTTCAAATACGATGGTTTGTAGTCGACCTAAACCAAAACCTGGTTTGACTTGTTCTTTTAATTCGTCTTGAATGAACTTCGCCAAAAACTCACGATCAGCAACATTTTCTGGTGTAAAGCTTGGATTATTTTCCAAAATTGCATCAAACATCGAGATTTTTTTGTATGGCCCTTTGAAGCTATATACTTCACCTTGATAAGGGACATCCGTTGAACCTAAAATATCGATAGCTAACTTTTCCAGCATACTTTCCGTCAAAGCCATTAAATCTTTATAATCTGCATACGCTTGGTAGAATTCAATCATAGTGAATTCTGGATTATGACGGGTCGAAACACCTTCATTACGGAAGTTACGGTTAATTTCGAAAACTCGTTCAAAACCACCAACCACCAAACGTTTTAAATACAGCTCTGGTGCAATACGTAAATATAAAGGCATATCTAATGCATTATGATGCGTTTCAAATGGACGCGCAGACGCACCACCTGGAATCACATGCATCATTGGAGTTTCAACTTCCATGAAACGCTCATTGATTAAATAGTTACGAATGCCCGACACCACTTTTGCACGAATTTCAAAAGTTTTACGTGTTTCTTCATTCACAATTAAATCTAAATAACGTTTACGATATTTAACTTCAGTATCATTCAAGCCATGGAATTTATCTGGCAATGGACGCAGTGATTTGGTTAATAACTCAAAATGTTCAATATGAACATATAAATCACCTTTACCTGAACGACCAATATAGCCTTCAACCGCAATAATATCACCAAGGTCTACGCTTTTAATGGCTTCTAAAACATTAGGAGCTAATTCTTTACGTGCGACATAAAGCTGAATACGCCCTGTCATATCTTGAATCACGATAAAGGAACCACGGTTCAACATCACACGACCGGCAACACTGACACGAACCTGTTCGCCTGCTTCAATTTGTTCTTTGGATTGATCTGCAAACTGATCTTGCAAATCTTGCGCATAATGCTCACGTTTGAATGTATTTGGCCAAGGGCTAACACCCGTTTGTTTGGCCTTCTCTTCAATTTGTTTTAACTTGGCATGACGCTGTGCAATTAAATCGTTTTCGGAAATAGGTTGTTCAGAAGTCGATTGAGCGTTATGTTGCGTCATCTCTGCCTCGATTGTAGTAAAAAACGGAAGTTGCGTAGCATAGCAGAAATCCAAGATAATGCGTATTACAATAACCAAGCGATCAGTGCAAAAAATTTAAAATGATTAAAAAATCGATGACTTCATATTAAAATAATTTATTCTTGTCTTTTTACTCATACTTCTCTCAAAATTTTCTGCGGCACAGTAAAATAATGCTTTTGAGTAGTTTAATATAAAGGTCTTGTTATTAAAACTAAAGCTATCACCCCAGATATCCCCAAATATGTATTTCTATTTTAGCAAAGCAAACAACCTATTTTCTCTATATAAATGAATAGAAAGTAGCCCTCGATTGCTGAAGATTATTCATACCCCAAAATACCTGTTACTTAAGTCTCTAAGACCAAAATCTAAGTTTCATAAATCACTGTGCTACGTACAATCATGGCATATTAAAAATAGTTGAAAAATATAGTTTCAATTATTTTCTATCTTTGTGATTAAAGACAGTGTGAATCTAATAACCATGAACTCAAACTCTTTTAAAATTTTATTTTTGCATGGGTTGGATTCTTCAAGGGAATCAACAAAATTTCATGCAATTGATGCAAAAAATAAGTTTTGTATCGATATTGATTATCGCAATTTAAACTATCAAACCGTTGAAAGCTTCTACAATCAAATTATAGAAAAAATTAAACCTGAAATGCTGATTGGGCATAGCTTAGGTGCATATTGGGCACTTAAAATGTCGCATTTACATCGAATCCCAACCATTATTGCTAATCCAAGTCTACAGCCGGATTTTCGCAATGACTACCAAGCGATTAGTGAACTTGATTTAGAACATGATATTCCACAAATGGCTTATATTGAGCTCGGTGATGAAATACTAGATATGCATGCAACTACCACAATATTAGAACAATTTATGCAAGTTGATGCACATGAGGGTGGACATCATCGCTTAGCTCAACCTGAAAATTTGAATCCTTTAATCGAATATATGCAACAAACCTTTCTCCGTGCATAAAAAAAAGCCTTGTAAATACAAGGCTTTTAAATTCCAACTTAAACTAAGCAACGGCAGCGTCAACAGGCTTAGATGATTCATCCAATACCGACCAAACGGTCATTCCCAAATCACCGTGTAATTCAGGTAAGTCTAAGAAAATACTGGCGCCTAAAACAGTATGTGCACATTTATGCATCAGCTGCTTAACTGCTTTTAATGTTCCACCTGTAGCCAAGACATCATCCACAATAATGACTTTTTGTGGTTCAATGTCAGCAGACATTTCTAAACGATCTAAACCATATTCTAAGCTGTATCCAACCCCAACAACGGGAGGTGGTAATTTTCCAGCCTTGCGTACCAAAAGTAAGCCTTTACCAGTGCGTTGTGCCAAAAGACTCGCCAAAATAAAACCACGTGCTTCCACAGCAACAAAACTTTCTACTTCTGCCAATTGATCTTCTGGCAAACTTGCAATTAACGCATCAGTTAAAGCTTCAAGTTGATTCATGAACAAAGGAGTTAAGTCATAAAAACAAATACCTTGTTTAGGAAAATCTTGGACAGTACGGATGTTCGACCACAATACAGTAGACATATTCATAATTTGGGAGAGTTATAAAAAATAAAGATTGAGTGAATTTTAACGCATTAGCGATATACTGAATAGCTTCTTCATTTTCACTAAAACACTTTATTTTTATAAGTAGTTGAATTTATTGAGACCATTTATATAATAAATATTGGGTATATATGTAGTAGTACTTATTATAAATTATTTAAGCTAGCAATACATTTAGACCTTGGTATAAACATGACTTTTCAACATTAAATATTTTTATATTCAATTACTTTAATCTTAAATACTTAGGTTAAATACACAACTTTTCAATCTCTCAAAGGCCGCTTATCAACATAGATTGTCTAACAAAAATATTGGAATTAGCCCAATAAACACATCTTTTGTCCTTATCAGCCATTCAGCTTTAAGATTAGTTGGTTAAACTCCGATATTTACTTTACTTTAGTCATAGAACTGCGTAAAAATTTACTTGAATATGTACATTATAAAGTCATATCACTATCATCATGCAGTAGAAGGAATTTTCTGACAGTATTGCTGATTACTGCTCAGAGTTTGGAGAGTCAAATGAAGAAATATCAATGCATCGTTTGTGGATGGATTTATGATGAAGCAGAAGGTTGGCCACAAGATGGCATCGCTGCAGGAACAAAATGGGAAGATATTCCAGATGATTGGACTTGCCCAGACTGTGGTGTTTCAAAAGTTGATTTTGAAATGGTAGAAATCTAAAAAATAAATGAAAGACCATGAATTCATGGTCTTTTTTACATTCAGTTTTTATAAATTTTGGAGTACATAATGCACCCGATCGTAATCATTGGTTCAGGAATGGCGGGATATACCCTTGCGAGAGAGTTTCGCAAATTGAGTCCTGAGCAAGAACTCGTCATGATTTGTGCTGATGATGCGGTAAATTATGCTAAACCAACACTTTCAAACGCCTTAGTGGGAAATAAAGTCCCTGATCAGATTGGTCTAGGTGATGCTGAAAAAATGAGTACGCAACTCAAAATGCGAATTGAAAAAGATACTTGGGTCAAAGCAATTCATGCTGAACAACATGAACTCGTTCTTGATAAAGATGGCAAAACGACGATTCAACCCTATTCAAAACTTATTTTAGCGGTTGGTGCCAATCCAATTCGTCTCGCTATTGCGGGTGATGGAAGTGATGATATCCATGTGGTCAATTCACTCATGGATTATCGTGCTTTTCGCAATAGCTTAGATCAGTGCAGTTCTAAAAATTGTGATGATAAACGTGTGGTCATTTTAGGTGCTGGTTTAATTGGTTGTGAATTTGCCAATGATTTACAAAATACTGGTCATCAAGTTACCGTGATTGATTTAGCCTCACAACCGCTCGGTCGTTTACTCCCAACGCATGTGGCTCAAGTATTCCAAGAGGGTTTAGAACGAGCGGGTATTCAGTTTGCGTTAGGTACAACCGTCGAAAAAATAACAAAGCTTGCTAAACACGGTTATGCTGTGACCTTGGCCAATGGTCAATCTTTTAATGCCGATGTTGTTCTTTCAGCGATTGGTCTACAACCTAATTTAGAATTAGCAAAAACTGCGGGAATTCAGACCAGTCGGGGTGTTATTACCAATACCTTAATGCAAACCAATCACCCTGATATCTATGCACTTGGCGATTGCGCAGAAGTAAATGGCATGCTGTTACCTTATGTGATGCCAATAATGCAACAAGCGCGAGCTTTAGCCAAAACTTTAAGTGGTCAAATCACTACCGTGCATTATCCGGCTATGCCTGTTGCAGTCAAAACTCCTGCCGCTCCTCTTACCGTATTGCCTGCACCAATTGATGTCGCAGTGACTTGGGAAAATGAAGAATTTGACGATGGTATGCTGTCTAAAGCAATAGATACCGACGGAACTTTACGTGGCTTTGTCTTACTGGGTGCAACAGCAGGCAAGCAACGCTTAGCTTTAACAAAACTTGTTCCTGACTTGATTCCAGCATCAATTTAAGGTTTTAATGTGAAATATATTTTTTTAAACAGAATATCCTTTTTAGGACAATAAGAATGAATAGCGCACTGCAATTCCAGATTTCACCTTATGCATCTTTTATGCAAGAAACCAAAGTCGATTTAGGCAATGGGATTCAACTACATGTAGAAATGGGTGGTAACGAAACTGATCCAACCATTCTGCTGATTATGGGATTGGGTGCTCAACTGTTATTTTGGCCTGATTTTTTTTGTAAGTCACTCATTGATCAAGGCTTTCGCGTTATTCGTTTTGATAATCGGGATATTGGTTTATCTTCCAAAATTCGTACCAAAGGTCCACGTTTAAATACTCTTAAATTAATGGGCCGTTTTGCATTAGGTTTAGATAATAAAGGTGCGCCCTATAATTTATATGATATGGCCGATGATGTTGCCCTACTCATTGAGCGCTTAGGCTTAGACAAAACCCATATTCTGGGCGCATCTATGGGAGGCATGATTTCACAGATTCTTGCTGCGAAATACCCTGAGAAAATTGATAAGGTCGGATTATTATTTACCAGTAATAATCAACCTCTACTTCCGCCACCATTTCCAAAACAACTCTTCAGTTTAATTGGTAAGCCGGAATCTCGTGATGAGCAAGGTATTATCAATCATTCATTGAAAGTATTTAAGCATATTGGCTCACCTGGTTATGTCAACCAGATGGAAACCATGCAAACTGCACAAAAGTTATATCAGCGTAGTTATCATCCTGCGGGTGTACTTCAACAGTTTTTAGCCATATTATGTACAGGCTCATTACGACAACTGGATAAACAAATCCAAAAGCCAACTTTGGTGGTTCATGGTTCTAAAGATCGTTTGCTCCCACCAAGTCATGGTAAGGCCGTTGCTAAAGCAATTTCAGACGCTAAATTTGAATTAATTGAAGGAATGGGGCATGATATCCCCCCGCACTTTATTCCTCAACTTAGCGGTTTATTTACGCATCACTTTAAATCATAAACATCAGGACACTATGGCTGCATTACCATCCCTAAGACAACTGTCCTATCTTGTGACACTGTCTGAGACGCTGCACTTTACTGAAGCAGCGCGTCGTTCATTCGTAACCCAGTCGACCTTATCGGGTGGGATTATGGAACTTGAACGTTTATTGGGTGGCGTACTCGTTGAACGTGATCGCCAAAATGTACGTTTAACCCCTTTAGGCGAACAAGTTGTTGCACGAGCCCGTGTTCTACTCGCAGATGCACAAGACTTAATGCGTTTAAGTCGTGAAATGAGTGAGCCTTTAACTGGTGACTTGCATCTTGGGATTATTCCAACCATTGCGCCATTTATTTTGTCGCGTTTGTTAGAAGAAGTGCATAAGCAACTGCCGAAAATTCAATTACATTTGCATGAAGCACAAAGTGAAAAAATTGTAGAGAAACTCGAGCATGGTAATTTAGACATGATCGTTTTAGCTTTACCTTTTGATACGCGTGGCTTAAAAGTTGCTGAAATTGCAAAAGAAAATTTATTCTTAGTGTGTAATAAAGCAGATCAAAATGCGGTACATGCGAAAAGTCTAGAAGATTTAGATTTGTCTCATTTAATGCTTTTAGAAGAAGGCCATTGTTTACGTGATCACACCCTCAGTGTTTGCCCTATTGGCGAACGCAAAAATGATCATCGTTTAAAAGCAAGCTCTTTACCAACATTGGTTGAAATGGTTAGTTCAGATTTAGGGTTTACCTTACTTCCTGAAATTGCTCTACATACCAGTATGTTAAAGAGTAATGATAAAATCATCATTAAGTCGATTGAGAATGCACCTTCACGCATCTTGTCATTAGTGACTCGTAAAAGCACACCGTTACAAAGTGAATTTGATGTGTTATTACAGATATTACAAAAAGTGACCGCAAATTTGCATTAAGCATACCCACAATCATTAAAGGGAGGCATATGCCTCCCTTTTTTATATCTAACGATTTATCATTTTTAAGTTATTCACTAACGATCATTTTTAAAAAATTTAAAGCATAATTCAGGCATTCATAGAACTATCTATTGAATGAATAAGATTAGATATCATTAAAAAGCTAAGCATAAAACACGCCTATTCTTTCAAAATATTTATTTGTCCAATAACTTAAGTTAAATTTATTTTAAAAATACCAAATTCTAGGGATAGTACTGCAACTCAAATTCCGACACAGTAGCTTAGAATAATCAAAAGCCAAGTGAGAGCAAACATGGTAAATGAATTAACGTTGCCGGTGCCTGTCATCATTGTTGAAGATGAACCGCTGATTCAAACTCGCTTGCAAAATATTTTAATATCATTAGGTTATCCCCTTGATCAAATAATTTTGGCCTCGGATATTCATGATGCAAAACTTAAACATGATCAGTATTTACCCAATCTAGCTTTAGTCGATTTGAGCTTGCCAGATGGTAATGGAATAGAGCTAATTGAGCAGTTTCGGCTAAATGATAGCGATATTTCGATATTGGTCATATCGGCATGGAGCACTCAAGATGCGATTTTAGGAGCACTTCAAGCAGGTGCAACAGGCTATGTGCTCAAAGAGCGAGATGATTTAGAAATTTCACTGGCTATTCGTAGTATTTTACGCGGTGGAGCACCAATAGATCCGTTTATTGCTCGACAGATTCTAGAAAAAATGGAAACTAAAGCCAAAATTCAAAGTCAAACTATTGAAAATAAAATAGAAAGCGATTTACTTTCTATACGAGAACATGAAATATTAGAGTTGGTGGCAAAAGGTATGAGTAATAGAGAGATTGCCAATTTCTTAAACTTATCGCGTTATACAGTCGAATGTCATATCAAATATATTTACCGAAAACTATCTGTTTCAACCAGAATAAAAGCAATCAATACAGCACGTTCAATGGGTATATTACATTAATTCTGTATCTACTCATTATTTTCAGTTGTCTCTATAGTGCACCGATCTACGGGAATCAGTTCGTACCAATTGATTCACCTATAAATTGTTATGTTCAGAATCCAAAAATTTCAGTTGTACAAGCGACATTCAATCCTGAGATTCCACCGAGCACTGGTTGGAATGCTGTAAACTTGCCTGACAATTGGGGCAAACGCTGGAAGGACTATACTGGTTCTGCTTGGTATAAATATGAATGGGACTATACCTGCCCTAAAAACACTGCACCACTCTCTATCAGCATAGATTATTTCAACATGGCTGGAGCCGTTTATTTAAATAACGAACTGCTGTGGAAAGATCACTCCTTGGTTGAACCCATTTCACGCAGCTGGAATAAACCGCAATTATGGAATATCCCGCAAAGTGCCCTGCATCAAGGTAAAAACACACTATTGATTCGAATTGTCGGTTTCGCAACTCAATCCTCTGGTTTAGGCGAAATTCATCTTGGCGAGTCGACTAAAATTTCTAAATATTATGAATACAGAATTTGGCAACATCGAACCTTACATTTTATTAACTTACTCTTTACTGCAACACTGGGGCTGATTGGACTATTTATTTGGTTATTCCGTAGATCTGACAGTACCTTTGGTTGGTTTGCCCTCGCTTCTTTTACTTGGACAATATTTTTAAGTAATTTATTGATTACTGAAACACCATTGCACCTGAATGTCTGGACGATCGCAAAAATAAATGTGATGACTGTTCTCATTTACTCTACTTCACTAAGTCTATTTTGTTGGCGGTTTGCACAAAAACGGTTTCCACGCGTAGAAAAATTTTATACCTGGCTAATTATCTGCTCAGCTATCTTCATTATCTTTATCCCCAATAGTCAACTTGGTTTTGCACTCTCCTTTGTATTTTTTTCAGGTGCAATCATCTTCTTTTTAAATGCTTTGAGTTATCCATTTATTATCTTCGGATCTAAAGAAATAGAGCAGTATTTATTGGCATTTTGCTTAATGATTTATTTATGGGTTGGCTTATATGATTTATATTTATTTCTCGTTAAACCCAAAGTCGTCTTCTTTTTAACACCTTACGCTGCTCCAGTCACAGCACTATTTATTGCCATCACACTAGCGATGCGTTTAGCAAAAAATGTTAAAAAAATTGATAACTTTAGTAAAACTCAAGCCATTAAAATTATCGAAGTATCTGAGGAATTAAGTCACTCTCTGAATACGCAACATCAACTTGAATTACAAAATTCACGCTTACAAGAACGGATTCAACTGTCCCATGACTTGCACGATAGTTTAGGGGGGTCCTTAGTCCGCTCTATGATTATTGTGGATCAAAGCAAACAGCAATTGAGCAATCAGCAATTTTTATCCATACTCAAGTTACTACGTAATGATCTTCGGCAAGTTATTGATAGCGGATCAAGCATGGGAAATAAAACTCCTGAAACACCACAAATTTGGCTTGCACCTTTACGCCATCGTTTTATTCAAATTTTTGATGAATTAGATATTGATTCTAAATGGAATTTTCCAAAAAAGTGGATTAATCGACCTTCAGCCCTTCAATGTTTAACCTTATCTCGTGTATTAGAAGAAGCACTGACAAATGTTATGAAGCATAGTAAAGCAACTGAAATTTCGGTAACGCTGCACTATCTCGAACTTCATCAACTTGAACTCATCATTCAGGACAATGGCGTAGGTTTTGATGTTCAAGCAACTGAACTTATGGGTTTAAGTGTAGGTATGCAAAGTATGAAAATTAGAATGGGACGCATTGGTGGCCAATTAGAAATTCAATCCTCTTTCGGTAAAACCACCTTGAAAGCCTCTATTGCCTCTCAATTTCTTTCATAATACATTTAAATGGACCATCACACTTCAAACATCGTGATGGTCCATTATGTTTCACGTTATCCTGTTACTGTTTCAATCAATTTCTGCTGTGCATTGTACAATGCCTCACCATCTTTGGGCTGTGCTCGAATCCACGTACCATCGCCTTGCAACAACCACGCTTGGGTATTATCTTTTAAATAATTGATTAAACCTTGTTGGTAAATCCGCTTTTTCAATGCAGGATCTTCTATCGGAAAGCAGACTTCGACACGGTTAAATAAATTACGATCCATCCAGTCTGCACTCGAACAATAAATACGCGATTGACCACCATTACCAAAATAATATACGCGCGTATGTTCTAAGAAACGTCCAACGATAGAACGTACCCGAATATTTTCAGATAAGTTTGGAAGACCGGGACGTAAACAACAAATTGAACGAATGATTAAATCAATTTGCACACCGGCTTGTGAGGCCTCATAAAGTTTATTGATCAATTGAACTTCTGTTAATGCATTCACCTTGATGATAATTTGGGCAGGCTTGCCCGCTTTTGCTAATGCAATTTCATCATCAATAAATGCAATTAGTTGGGCATGTAGAGTAAATGGTGCGTGCAGCAATTTTTTCAGCTTCGCCATTTTTCCCATACCGGTTAGCTCTTGAAAAATGCGATGCACATCTTCACACAGTTCTTTATCTGTGGTGAGTAAACCATAATCAGTATAAATACGAGCATTGGTAGCATGGTAATTGCCTGTACCTAAATGTACATAACGCACCAATTTATTGTTTTCACGGCGTACCACCAGAATCATTTTGGCATGGGTTTTATACCCCACAATGCCATACACGACAACTGCACCCGCCTCTTGCAGCACATTGGCTACTTCAATATTCGACTCTTCATCAAAACGAGCCCGCAACTCGATCACTGCAGTGACTTCCTTACCATTTCGTGCTGCTTCTGCAAGTACTTGTACTATCTCAGAATCTGCCCCGCTACGATATAAAGTTTGCTTAATTGCCAACACCTGTGGATCACGAGCTGCTTCACGCAATAAATTAATTACAGGAGCAAATGATTCAAATGGATGATGTAATAAAATGTCTTGTTTTTGCATCGCTGAAAAAATATTTTCAGTTTTTTTCAATACCTTAGGAATAGCAGGAACATGTGAATCATAACGTAAATGCGGCAGCTTAAAATTAGAGACTAAGCGCGCAAGGTTAACTGGGCCATCTACTTTATAAAGCTGTTCATCTTCTAAATCGAATTCATTCAATAAGTATTCATAGATATGCTGTGGACAATTTTCGGTCACTTCCAAACGTACTGCACGACCAAAACGGCGAGAACTCAGCTCGCCTTTTAGTGCTTTGGCTAAATCTTCAACATCTTCATTCAAAGCCAAATCAGCATTTCGAGTCACTCGAAATTGATAACATCCTGTTGCAGTCATCCCTGGGAATAGGTCAGATACATGCTCATGAATAATGGCAGATAACATCACAAAATGTTCTTTTCCAGCGGTTAATTCATCGGGTAAACGAACAACACGTGGTAAAGAACGTGGTGCCGGCACTACGGCTAAATCAATTTGACGTCCAAAGGCGTCCTTACCCTCTAAAGTCACTATAAAGTTGAGGCTTTTATTAACTAAGCGTGGAAATGGATGCGCTGGATCTAGACTAATTGGGGTTAATACAGGAGCAACTTGTTCTTGGAAATATTTTTTAATCCAGACTGATTGTGCTGGGGTCAACTCTCCACGACGTAAGAAGCAAATATCAACTTCACGTAGCTTGGGAAAAATTTCATCATTTAGGATACGATACTGACGTTCAATTGCAGCATGAGTGGTTTTCGAAATTGTTTCTAAAATTTGCTTTGGGGTAAAACCGTCAGGGCTACGACTTTCATTACCTAAGGTGAGCTGCTCCATCACACCAGCAACACGAATTTCAAAAAATTCATCCATATTTCGAGAGAAAATCAATAAAAAATTCAAGCGCTCAAGTAAGGGATGTAAAGGATCTACCGCTTGCTCTAAAACGCGTAAATGAAAATCTAAAATTGAAAGTTCACGGTTGATATAACGCTCATTATAAGAATATTCTAGAGGCGTATTATTCGTTACTGCGGTATTCATACAATAGACCTGCATATCAAAGACTTTACTAAGTATGCTTCAAATTTGTGACAATTTCATAAAAAAAAGCGCATTAAAATGTGCTTTTTTTATCTTTTAGAATCATAGTATTAATCTGGAATTCGAGTATAACGCATATATTTCAAGATCATTCGTTTACGATTTTGGACTTTGGCATCATCTCGATGATCTTGATAATATTTAGGATTAGGCAAAATTGCAGCTAAGAATGCAGCCTGCTCCTTGCTTAAATTGTTGGCACTTTTACCAAAATAATATTGGGCTGCCGCCTCAATACCATAAATATGATCCCCAAACTCCACTGAGTTCATATACACTTCTAAAATACGTCGTTTGGTCCACATCCGTTCCATCATGGTTGTGGCAATAGCTTCTTGCCCTTTACGAATAAAGGAACGACGATTATAAAAAAATAAATTTTTCGCCAATTGTTGTGAAATAGTAGATCCACCCGCCACCACTTTATCTTTTTTTAGATTGCGTTGTAATGCACCTTCAATTCCATTCCAATCAAATCCATGATGATCAACAAATTTAGCATCCTCAGCAGCAACAATGGCGTGCTTAAAGTTATCGCTAATATCATTATAATCACGCCATTGATGTTTGATGGGTTGGAAATCAGATAAATATGTCCAACGCATAAACATCGTGGTTTCGACAGCATGCGTACGCCAATAGACTAGACTTGAAAAAATCCACAATTGAATAATAATCAGAATACTAACAAGGATTAACAAACTACGAACAATAAAGGCTTTCATGTCAGTGTGTTACTCCGAATATTTTGGAATTTCATGCTAAGCTGAACTTATCAATAAAAAACATAGAAACTAGCGCATGTCGGATTATCAACACACGCCTACCTTTGTACAAACACAAAATATGAGTGGAAAAATTACCCTATTACTGATTGCCATCAATGTTGGATTATTTACTTGGCAAATTTTAACTGGGGTGAATATTACAGATCCAAGCACAGCTGATGCATTACGTTGGGGGGCTGATTATGCACCTTTAACCTTTTTAGAGGAACCATTTCGTTTATTTAGCAGTATGTTCTTCCACTTTGGATTAATGCATTTAATGTTCAATATGTGGGCACTTTATGTATTTGGCAATGTTGCTGAACAAACTTTAGGTCGTATTTATTATCTCGGTTTATATGTACTTGCAGGCTTAATGGGCAGTTTACTCAGCGGATATTTAGATATTCGACATAGTTATGAATTACTACAAAATTTTGATCCAAGCTTAATACCACGCGTATCCGCAGGAGCATCTGGGGCAGTGATGGGACTAGGTGGAGCGCTTACCGTACTATCATTATTTCCCCCAACTCCCAATCAACGCTTTATTCTGGATCAAAAATCCCTCATTATTGTATTAGCCATTAACCTAGCGTTTGGTTTTTTTGCAACGGGAATTAATAATGCAGCGCATATTGGCGGTATGCTCATGGGCGCATTATTGGCGTTAACATGGTATGTACTACAACGCCTTAGACAAGGAATGCTTGCGCAGATCATCGTACTGATATTGGGTGCATTAATTACTTATGCAGTATATTTATATTGCCAAAGCCTAGTTCAACCAATTACGCCACTCTGGCAAGAAGCAATTACTCAAATGCGTAGTCAATTAAACCTTTAAATCACTCATTTTGAATCAAACTCCCACCATCTAAGATGGGAGTTTAGAAATCAATCCATTCTTATTGATTAATTTCTCTCAAACTTTGCAAAGGTGGGATATCGCATAAATAACTTAGTCGATAACGGCCAATTACAGCGCATAATGCGCTCATTAGAATAGGCAAAATCACCCAGATTTCCCAATGCGGCTGGATTTCTAAACCCATTCGATAACTTGCAATCGCACTAATTACTTCTGCAAATAAACACGAAACAACACCAGCAATTAAACCAATAAATCCGATTTCTACAGTCATCATATTTTTGAGTTGTCGCTTGGAACTTCCAAATGAACGTAACAAAGCCACCTCTCTTTTACGCTCATCCAACAATAAATTGATACATGCAATTAAGACTAAAAACCCTGAAAGACTTACTAAAATCGCAAGTACCGTAATGATTTGTGCCAGCACATCTACCAACCGTTTAATTTCACCCAGAATTAAAGAAACATCAATAAATACCGTATTGCTAAACTGCTGGATCACACTCACCAGTTGTGACTTTTCTTGAGGAGGCACATAGAAACTTCCTAGATAACTTCCTGCATTTTCATCTAAAGTTTGTGGTGCAAAAATAAAGAAGAAATTGGGACTAAAACTTTGCCATTCCACAGTCCGTAAATTGACTACTTTGGCGTTTAATTGTCCTTCTGGTAAGCTAAAGGTTAACTGATCACCAATATTAATATTTAACTCTTTCGCAAGCTTAGCTTCTACCGATACATCACCAATTTGATTGAGTTTAGGATTACCTTGCACAATCACATTATCGGTTGGATATTGATTGGTCTGGGTTAGATTCAATTCGCGACGTAGGGAATTACTCTTTTCAATAAATTGTGGTGAAAATACTTGTCCATTTTTAGCCAATAAGCGTCCTTTAACATTAGGATAAAGCGGTGTACTTTGCCAATGCTGCGCTTGTAATAGTTGTTTAAAGTGCTCTACTTCAAAAGGTGGTAAACCATAAATAAATTGATTGGGAGTTCCTTCAGGTAACTGCTGTTGCCAACGCTCCAATAAATCAGTTCGCAATACAGCAAGTACTGTAATTAAACTGAGTCCCAAAGCTAAAGCAGTTACTTGCAATGCCGTTTGTGCTGGCACACGTACAAAGCTAGAAATTTGATTCTTAAGTGCCTTTAAGGAGATTAAGATCAACCATACCATGCCATATAATAAGCCACTTAAAAGAATTACAGCCCCTATTACCATCGTTGACAAAGTCAAATTTTCAGTCAAAACTAAACTAAAAATAATCAAACTGATAAGACCCGTGCTCATCATCCACAGTATTGAACGGGCGGACTTTTGTTGTTGTCGAATCACACGGATGGGGGGAGTATTTAATAATTGCCATAAGCTTGGAAAAACAAAGCCAAATAAAACAATTGCACTGGTAAAAATAGCAATCGGTAATGGCCCAAGTAACATGGAAAATATTGAAAATTGTAGATCTAAGTTGGGAATCAATTGCAACATAAATTGCAAAAGAACATAACCTAAACCTAGACCTAGAGTACTACCAAATATCATCGCAATCAGAATAACAGCCAATAATAAAACGATATAAGCTTGAAGAATTTGCCCTTTCTTCGCCCCAATGCATCGCATCAAGGCAATATGATCTTGATTCTGCTGTACATAACGTTGACTGGTGAGTGCAATGGCAATTCCACACAGTAAAATAGTCAGAATATTTGCTAATTGTAGGAATGTATCTAGGTTTTCAATAGGTTTCATTAAGCGTGTATTGCCATCATTGGCATTGCGCAATTTCAAGTTGCTTACTGTTTCAAATTCAGTTGAATTAATATCTGAAGATGCTTCTATTTGACTAGACTGATGTGTAGTTGATGCCGCTTGCTGTTTTTTCTTTACCGCATCTTCGAATGCTTGAAAGGATTGTTCATATTTTTCAATATTTTTTGCATCCCCTGCCATTAATAAGCGATATTCAATTCGACTCCCCGCCTGAATGGCGTTGGTTTTTTCAACATCTTGCAAAGCAATAATCACAGTCGGTGAAAATGCTGAAAAACCTAATTCTTGATTGGAATCATGTTCAATTTTTGCAGTCACCTTAAAATGACCATCTGCAATTTGAATATTGTCTCCGATTTTGGCTTTTAACAAATCCATGGCTCGTTGACTTAACCAGACTTCGCCACTTTGAATATGCTCAGTATCAGGTAAAACCCGCAATTCCCCACGTAATGGGAAAACCTGATCTATGGCTTTGACATTCACCATCACAAATTGATCATGCGTCGAAGCCATAGAACCAAACATAATCACTTGAGATTGTTTAAGTTTGAGTTCATCAGCCTGCTTAAGCCACTTTTTTTCAATCGGATAATTATCACTAAGCTGTAAATCGGCTGCTTGCATCTGAGCAGCCTGTAAGGTCACTGCTTGCTGAACTTGTTCATTACTAAATTTTAATGCTGTCGTTGCTCCAATGGCTAAACTCAAAGCAATGATGAGGAGATAAATCCCTGTACTATTGAAACTCTGTTTAAATAAAGGTTTGAACAATGCCATGATCATCAAATAACTCCTTGAGTGGCATGTTCAATTAATTTTCCATCCAGTAATTCAAAATGTCGTTGACACTGCTCGGCCAGCTTAGAATCATGCGTAACTAGGACTAAGGTGGTGCCTAATTCACGATTAAGCTGAAATAATAAATGTTCTATTTCTGTTGCAGTCTGTCCATCTAAATTTCCAGTTGGTTCATCTGCAAATACAATTTTTGGCTCAGTAATCAGTGCCCTTGCAATTGCAACACGTTGCTGCTCACCACCTGATAAGACTTTAGGTGTTTGGCTGCTTTGACGTTCCAAACCGACTTTTTCTAAGAGATTTAGTGCTTTTTTTTCTGCAGTTGCATAGTGAAAATTAGGTTGTAATCGTAAAGGCAACATGACATTTTCTAGAGCAGATAAATGTGGCAAGAGTTGGAAGGATTGAAAGACAAAACCAATATATTTTAAGCGAATCAAGGCACGTTGTTCTTCATTCAACTCATGTATCGCCTCGCCACAAATCCACATTTTGCCAGAAATAGCTTGATCTAATGTGGCTAAAATACCCAACAGTGTTGATTTTCCCGAGCCTGATCGCCCAGTAATCGCCACTTGTTCTCCTGCGTAGATATTCAGATCTAATGCATTTAAAATAGTTAATGTTTTGTTATGTAATTGAATACTTTGCGTAAGCTGCTGTGCGGAAATAATTACTTGTGGCATGATGGAGCTTGTTGCATCAAACTGAACCAAAGACATTGTCAAGAAACCCTATATGCAAACTAAAAAATTGTTAAATTTAAACACGGTAAAAAAAATAGCTCATACTTTATTTTTTAGCATGATCTGTCTAATTCCTGTTAGTAGTTTTGCAAAAAGTATCATGATTGTTGGAGACAGTTTGAGCGCAGGTTATGGTATTACACCACAGCAAGGTTGGGTCAATCTGTTGCAACAGCGGTTAAACCAACAATTTCCTAAACAGCATAAAGTTATTAATGCTAGTGTCAGTGGTGAAACCACGAGTGGTGCTTTAGCTCGCTTGCCAAAACTATTGCAAATCCATAGACCCAATATTGTAGTGATTGAGCTAGGAGGGAATGATGGTTTACGTGGGCAACCACCGCAAATGATCCAAAGTAATTTGGCTCAGATGATTCAACTCTCGCAACAAGCCAAAGCGACTGTTTTAATTTTTGGAATGAAAATTCCACCGAATTATGGCACTGCATATAGCACTGCATTTGAAAATAATTATAAAGTGGTCAGCCAAAAATATAAGGTCAAACTATTACCTTTCTTTATGGAGGGTATTGCAGGGCATCCTAATCTGATCCAAAAAGATTTAATTCATCCAAATGCCGCTGCACAAAAAATTCTCTTGAACAATGCATATCCTTATATAAAAGATGCTTTATAAAAATATTCAGTATCTTGAATTGAATCTTCATCGTTTAATTAATCTAATTTTTTATTTAAGCCACATTACAAAACAACTTAATCATCCTTGAATCAATAAGTTGTTTTCTTGAAGTAGTCGATCTAATAATCGAGTCACATAATCCATCTGTGGTGGTTGATCGACAAATAAAATCTGAAAAAGTATGGGTGCAATGATCCGATCAATAATCTCTTGATTAGGAATTATCTGCTCTTTACGGCCTAAAGCTCTTTCATTAATCACATTTAGCTGCTGGCAAATATATTCAGCACACTTCCCAGAATCAGGTAAATCTTTTGAAGCTAAAATATCTCGGAGTAAGCCACGCCCTACTTGTGATGAATATTCTTCAAAATATTGTTCTACCCATGCATATAAATCGAATGGATATGAACCTAAATCTTTAGGGGCATTATCAGGTTGTAAAACAAGCAAAGCGACATCTGAGAATAGCTGATTAATATTCCCCCAGCGTCTATAAATCGTAGATGGAGTCACACCTGCTCTATGTGCAAGCAATGGAACTGTGATGAGGTCTTGTTCCATTTCTTCTTGCAACTGTAAAACAGCCTGATGTACAGCAGCTTGTATTCTTGCACTACGTCCCCCTGGACGTAAGCCAGATACATTTTTTGTCATCACAACCTCAACTTACTTCTTCGTACTTTTGATGACGTATTCTAATAGTTCTGCATTTTTTTGTACGGATCATTAAAGCTAATTATTTGCATTAGTGGTATAAAAGCAAATAATTAGCTTTTATACCACTAATGCAATATGACTTACTCAAAATTTAATCTGCTTAAAGTTTCTTTCAGATTGAGCCCAAAAGTTACGCTAGCTTCACATACCATAACAACAATGACTTTTTTAGCTGCTTCAAGTGCTCCCACACCTCTGTACCGACTTTATCAAGATATTTGGCATTTTTCTCCAAGTACGCTTACGCTTATTTTTGCAGTTTATGCCTTTACCTTACTTAGCTCATTGTTAGTTATGGGGGCTTTGTCCGATTATATTGGACGTCGTCCAGTGATTATTCTAGCCATCATTTTAGAAATTATCTCAATGCTCCTGTTTTTAAATGCATCTAATATTATGATGTTATTTACCGCTAGAGCCATTCAAGGTTTTGCCACGGGACTCGCTGTTTCTGCAATCGGTGCAGCATTACTCGATTTAAGTAAAAAAAATGGAGCTTTAATCAATGGTATTTCTCCCATGCTTGGTATGGCAATAGGCGTATTACTGGCTTGTACAATTTTACAATTTTCATCCATCCCCTTAAAACTAATTTTTGAAGTCCTGTATTGTTTATTAATCCTTGAACTTTTGATGGTTTTTTTAGCCCCAGAAACAGCACAAAAACGTCAAGGAGCAATAAACTCACTTAAACCGCATCTAGCTGTTCCAACTCAAGCAAAAAATACTTTACTCTCTATCACGCCGATTAATATTGCTGTTTGGATGGTCAGTGGTTTTTATTTATCGCTCATGCCATCCTTATTGGCAAAAACCTTTCAAACGCAATCGGTATGGCTAAGTGGCATGAGCTTCATTGCGTTAACTCTAGCAGGTGCAGTTGGTATTTTAATGGTACGGAATCTTCATCCTGCACGCATCTTACTTACAGGGACAATCAGTTTAATGCTTGGGGCAGTAATTCTTTTGCTTGGAATTAACAGTGCAAATGTTACCTTACTATTTATTGGATCACTGATTACTGGTTTGGGTTTTGGAACAGGTTTTTTAGGTTCATTAAGAAGTCTGATGCCTTTGGCTTTGCCAGAACAACGTGCAGGATTAATGGCGGCTTTTTTTGTTGAAAGTTATTTAGCATTTAGTATTCCTGCCATTTTTGCAGGTTATTTTATAAATAAAATTGGGCTTATTAGTACTGCTAATATTTATGTAATATTGATTATTGTGTTAGCTTTTCTAGCGCTGTCACTGAATTACAGAAAACTCAAAAAATAAAATAAATAACAAGCACAATCCTAATACAAATTATTCATTAAAAAGAGCCAGTTCAGATCAAAAAACTGGCTCTTTTTATATTTTTTAATTTTATACATCAATTAAAAATATTTTAGAAATCAAAGAAGGTGACTTCACCTGTTTCAAGCGAATACTCTGCCCCAACCACTTTTAATTGCCCTTTCGCGATTAGGTTTTCTAATACAGCCGAGCCATGACGTAATTGATTTACCGAAGCAAAAACATTCGAACGAATTGCATGTACCGACAGTTTCTCTAAATCATCTTTCAATTCAGTCTGCATTAAAATTTCAACTGATGGACGCACACGGTTCACAATCGACATTAAGTTTGCAGATGATGATGTCTTGTCTGGATGACGCAACGCTTCAATAGTGGAATGAATCGCACCACAATGCGTATGACCTAACACAATGACAATTGGGCAACTAAAGCTATCGGCAGCGAATTCTACGCTTCCCACCTGGGATGGTGCAACAATATTGCCAGCAACACGAATGACAAAAAGATCACCTAAACCCTGATCAAAGACCATTTCGGCAGGTACACGAGAGTCGGAACAACCTAAGATAATTGCAAAAGGTTCCTGACTTTCCGCCATTTCCGCTCGTTGTTGATGCGATAAAAACTTGATATGTTGCGTTTCACCTTTAACGAAACGTTGATTACCTTGTTTTAAACGCTCTAAAGCTTCCTGAGCAGTTAGCATGATGCTTTTCCATTTTATTTGGAGAGTTAGACTATTCTAATGCTGTGTTTTTCGAATGTCACTGACCAAAAATAAACTCTGTTACAATTTTTGTTAATTGATTTAAAATCAAACGAGTCACTACAAAATAATAACTAAGTTAGATTTATCCCTTGAACTCACAGCACTATTTCTCATAATTCAAAATTTACCAATGAAAATATTTTTCCAAGTTGGCAAAAAAACAATCAATTCTTTAACATTGGCAAATGTTCAATGAAAACAAATGATCAATAATATTTTTGCTTTTATATAATGGCGTCCTTACTCCAAGGAAGATCATGCATGCTTCATTTGCTCACTCAAAAAATCCTTCAAATATTAACCACATCAGCGCTATCACTAGCTGCTGCAACAATGCTCATTTGCAGCACACCCAGTTCTGCTGTTGCAGAAGTCGCTGAATACATCGACTATCAAAAAATATTACAAGAGGAAAGAGCATGGGCAGGTTTAAGTACCAAAACGATACGTGTTGGTGATGTCGTTTGGTCTTATAGCGAAGGTGGAGCAAAAAACAAACCCACAATTTTATTGATCCATGGCTTAGCCAGTAGTCGTGACACTTGGAATGAAGTTGCACATCAACTCACACCGTATTATCACGTTATTATTCCAGACTTACCCTCAAGTGGTAGTACTATCGTTCCTGCAAATTTTGATCTTTCCGTTCCAAATGTGACTGAACAATTACGGCGTTTTGTAGAAGCAGCACATATTCAAAATAAACTGAATATTGCAGGGCATTCTTTAGGTGGATCAATTGCAATGTTCTATGCTTCTCAATATCCATTTGACACACAAAGCCTGTTTTTAATTAGTTCCGGCGGTTTATTTCAAAACAACAATACCAACTACTTAAAAAATCCAATTTATTTAAAGCAATTATTAGTTTCACAACCAGGTGATCTCGATTTTGTTCTGAAAAAAGTGATGTATAGTCCACCCTTTACCTCGAGTGTGATCAAACGAGAGCAAGAAAAAATCTTAATTTCTCGTGCATCTGAAACTGCAAAAATTATCAATCAAATCACAGAGCTTAATAAATTATATACTCCAAATTCCTTTGCTAAAATGGTGAAGGAAATTGAAGCACCTACCTTAATTTTATGGGGAAAACAAGATCAAATTGTAAATGTTGAAGTGGTACAAGATTTAAAAGGTTTATTAAAACGTCCTGATACACCCATTATTTTAAACAATGTGGGACATATGCCAATATTAGAAGCACCTGAACGCGTATCCATGTCTTATTTATCCTTTCTTGAAAAAACCCAACATCAGAATAATTCTCTTTCTGAACATTATATGAATAAATAAGGATCTTTTATGTGTCACGCTATGATTGAACAACTGATTGAAGCCCAATTGGCATTTATAGATCAAGAGACCTCCCAATCAGAAACCATACACGCTGAGTTCATTCATTTCTATCATTGGTTTAGAAAGCAGACATTGCAAGATATTTGGAGCTTTGAACAAATTAATCATTTGATTCAAAAACAGATTCTACAAACCTCTACAAGTACATTCTTAATCGAACAAATTGCAGAACACATTCGTTTTGCCCTGATTCATCCTGCCAATGATAATACTCAAATTGAAGATATTATTCCGGTCACAACTGTAGATAAAATGGCGCTATATATTGCGAGTAAAAGTGATCACCGCAAAGCATTGATTAAACGAATCGTTCACAATCCATCCTTTTCAAATATGTTGACTCAACTCATTCATCATTCAATTCAAGACTATATTGATAATTCAGTCATGAATAAAAAAGTGCCCAGCGTTGGCCGTTTTATGAAAATGGGGAAATCAGTTTTAGAATCCATCACTGACACCAATCTTGATGATACGGTGAAACACTATCTACAAAAGAATATTGCCAAAATTAGTCAGCTCAGTGAACAGGTTTTAAATCAACAATTTGATGATAATAAGCTGTATCACTTCCAAGCCAATCTGTGGCATAAAATTAAGAAAGTGCCACCTTCGAGCCTACGCCATTATATCGAAGTCAATGATTTACCTAAAACGGTGGGCTTAGGGCATGAAATTTGGGAGCATATCCGTCAAACGGATTATTTACAAAAACAGGTTCATGATGGTGTTTATGCATGGTATGTCCGCAATCAAGAACGTAGTTTTGATCTCCTATTACGTGATTTGAACATCGATGAAGCCTTAATTCAAAATGAATTACAAACTTTACTCGAACCCCTCCTCCAAAAAATGGTGGCTTCTGAACAGCTACGAACGAGAGCTCGTATCTATTTAGAAAAATTCTATTATTCAGATGAAACGCTGAAAATTTTAAACTTGATGTAGTATTTCGGCTGGATTTATTTCGAGACCTTCTAACAAAGGAAAACTGAAGGGTCTATCAGATATTGCTGACCAAGGGCTATTGAAGGAAAAATACCATGCACATCTTATAATTTTGGCCAAGAGCATATTTATAAGCTCCCTCCAAGAATTCGAATTTTGGTGAAAATTATACTTTTGTCCATAAAAAAACCTCCCAAAAAGGAGGTTTTTTTATCATGATATTTAAAGGTAATTTTAAAATTTTATTTAAAATATGCACCTTCAGCCTGACTATGATCAGTTTGGTCAACAACACGACCTAATTCAGGAATATGTTGTTTTAAAGTGGTTTCAACGCCTTGTTTTAACGTCATATCAATTGCTGAACACCCTTGGCAACCACCACCAAATTTAAGTACTGCAGTTAAACCATGCTCTTCATCTTCCAACACTTCAACCAAGGCACAGTTACCACCATGTCCAGCTAAGCCAGGATTAATTTCTGCTTGAAGGATGTAAGTAATACGCTCTTCCATCGATGCATCAGGTCCAACACGCGGTACTTTAGAATTTGGTGCACGGAAAGTAAGCTGACCACCAAAACGATCTTTGTTGTAATCAATCACAGCATCTTTTAAATATGGAATAGATGGTGCATCAATATAAGCGGCAAAATCAGCATAGTCCTGCTTGTAATCTGTCGTAATAATTTCTTCAGGAGCACTATATGCCATACAACATTCAGCACGCGGAGTTCCTGCATTTTCCACAAAAATACGTACAGCAATACCGGGAGTATTTTGCTTTGAAAGCAAATCAAATAAATACTCTTGCCCAGTAGGTGTAATCAATAAATTTGGAATTTCATCTGCAACTGCAGTGTTGATGTTCTCAGTCGACATATCATTATCCTCAAGCTGACCTTGCCATTTTAACTGAAGATGAGGCAGTTTGAGTAAAAATCAACTAAAATTGTCGGAATTAATAAAAAAGTCCATGCTTCATTCTAAATAATGGCATTATGTCTCATCATTTTTGCTTTTTTATTAAGGCGCCTTATGCTGGACTTACCTTTTAATCATACTGTTAGTATTATAATTATTACGGTTATCATCTCTTTAATTGCTTTCTCTAATCAAAAATTGATGAACCGTCTCATATTTTGGCCACCTGCTGTCACGAATCGTGGCCAAAATGATCGCTTTATCACGCACGGATTTATTCATGCGGATGGTACTCACCTACTCTTTAATATGATTACTCTATTCTTCTTTGGTAGTGTAATTGAAAGCTTTTATCGTCAATACTTTTTTGATATGGGCTTTATTCTTTTCTATTTAGGCGGCTTAATTGTTGCGATTTTACCTAGTTATTTAAAACATAAAAATGATACGCATTGGGCAAGTTTAGGTGCTTCAGGTGCAGTTTCTGCCGTGCTTTTTGCTTATATTCTATTTCAGCCTTGGAAGTTAATTTTCGTATTTTTTATTCCAGTTCCTGCCATTATTTTTGCATTTCTATATGTCGCCTATAGTATTTGGTCAGGTAAACGTGGCAATTCAAATATCAATCATAGTGCACATCTTTGGGGCGCCGCTTATGGTGTGATTATGACGATCATTATTGAACCACGTATCTTTCCTCATTTCTTGCAGCAACTCAGCAAACTACCTTTTTAAAATAAAGCATGTTGAACTAATCACCATTTTTAAAAGAAAAGTTTAAATTAACTTTTCTTTTTTTATTCATTTTTCAGCTACAGATATACAAATAAATACTCAGTAAAAATAATGCATAAGAATGCTGAATTAGTTATTTTTTTATACAAAACTGATCTTTTAATCTAAGACAAAATTTTGAATTAGATCATCCACATGAAAAGAAAAAATTTAGTTAGCTCTATTTCTATCGTACTCTTCAGTTTCTATTTAGTCGGCTGTAATGACAGCGATTACAAAGAAAATAAAACTCCTGTTTCTGAAAAACAAAAGCCAAATGTGCTTTTTATTATGGCCGATGATTTAGGTTACTCAGACTTAGGGGCTTTTGGTAGTGAAATTCACACCCCCAATTTAGATGCGTTAACCAATGAGGGGAGAATTTTAACTGACTATCATACTGCACCAACGTGCTCGCCTACTCGCTCGCAACTACTTTCAGGAACTGATCACCATCAAGCGGGGATTGGTGCAATGGCTGAGCTTACACCTGCACATCTCAAAGGACAAACGGGCTATGAAGGCTATTTAAATACCCGTTCACTCTCTCTTGCTGAAGTACTACATGACAATGGTTATCGAACTTATATCAGTGGTAAATGGCATCTCGGTTTAACTCCTGAAACCAATGCCAAAGCCAGAGGTTTTGATCATTCCTTTACACTACTGCAAGGTTTTGATTTACATTACAAACAAGCACCCACAGGTTATAAACGGAATGCAACTTATACCGAAGATGGTCAAGACGTTCCAATTGCAAAATTACCGGATGATTATTTTTCTACAAACTATTACACCGATAAATTATTACAATATTTAGACAGTGGTAAAAGCTCTAAACAGCCCTTCTTTGCTTACGCTGCATATACAGCTCCACATTGGCCGATACAGGCTCCAAAAGCTTTCAGTGATAGATACAAAGGCGTTTATGATGTCGGCTACGATACGATTCGTGAAGCACGTTTAGCAAAACAAAAACAACTTGGGATCATACCCAATAATTTCTCTGCTGCTATTCCTATCGATAGTCAAAATGCACCAGCAAAATCAGGGAAATGGAACGAACTGACCACTGAGCAAAAAGCCACTGAAGCCCGAAAAATGGAAATTTATGCAGGTATGGTTGAAAATCTAGATTACAACATTGGTCGGATTATTCAGCAGCTCAAAGCCAGCGGTCAATACGAAAATACCCTGATCTTTTTTGTTTCTGATAATGGTGCAGAAGGCTCTGCTGGCAGCGCCAATCCAGAGGCTCAGGTCGATAATTCACTAACTGGTCTGGGTACAGCAAATTCATACACATTTATTGGCCCCCGTTGGGCAGAAGTGAGCTCAACACCTTTTCATCTTTGGAAAGGAACCGCAGGTGAAGGTGCAACAACAGCTCCTGCTATTGTAAAACTTCCAAATCAAAAAGGTTCAGAAGCTAAATATCATGGATTTACATCAGTACTGGATGTGCTTCCAACGGTGCTTGAATATGCAAATATTGCTGTGCCTAAAGATCAATACAAGGGACGTCAAATTAATAACCCCACAGGATATTCATGGAAAGCGACTCTTGAAAATAAAAGTAAAACCATTCGCCCAGTCGATTTCAGCTTTGCAGATGAACTACACGGTAATAAATATGCCAAACAAGGAGATTGGAAAATTGCCTTACAAGCCAATCCGAATTTAGGGACAGGCAAATGGGAACTTTATAATATTAAAGATGACCGAGCTGAAAGAAATAACTTGGCAGAGATCTATCCAGAACAAATAAACAAATTGGTCGATGTATATAACAAATACACGCAAAATAATGGCGTTTTGGAATATAAAAAATGATATTGAAAAATATCTTATGGATAAGTTGTAGCTTGCTTTTAGCAAGCTGTAACTTTTCACATTCAGAACCAAAAGATGTAAAAACCAAACTACTAAAATTGGGCAACATCCAAGATTGTAAACAGTATTCGGGGCTCCCAGAAAATTGGTTAAAAGAAAAGCATGCTGGGATGGTTTGGGTCACTGATGGTTCATTTGAATTAGGCTCTAAATTGGCCTATTCCGATGAAATCAATTTTGGTGAAAAAAAAAGATCCGTACAAGGCTTTTGGATGGATCAAACTGAAGTGACTATTGCACAATTTCATACATTTGTAGAAGCCACACATTATATCACTGATGCTGAGAAACAGAATCAAGCAGCTGTTTTTAGCCCAGATATTCAAAACCCTCAGCAATGGTGGCAATTAAAATCAGGCTATACTTGGAAAACGCCATATGGAAAAGATGGAAAACGACCACAGCCTGCTGAGCCTGTGCGTTATGTCACAAAAAATGATGCAGAACATTATGCACTTTGGTTAAACCGTCAATTGCCTTCCGAGTTAGAATGGGAATATGCAGCAAAGGCAAATGCTCAACATGATGTTGCCATGCATGATGAACCGAAAAATGCATCACATCATCCGATTGCGAATTATTGGCAAGGTGAGTTTCCTTTTAAAAATACCAATCAAGATCAATTTACAGATGTAGCACCCGTAGGTTGCTTTCCTGCCAATCATTTCAAACTTTATGACCTGATTGGCAATGTTTGGGAATGGACAAGCTCACCCTACACGGGTGCACATGATCAACATATGGGAGATTACCAGCATTTACGCCATCAAAAAATTCAGGCACAAGCATTTGTAATTAAAGGCGGTTCTTTTTTGTGTGCCAACAATTATTGTGCACGATTTAGAGCAAGTAGTCGTCACCCTCAAGAACTAGATCTAGCCACTTCGCATGTTGGATTTAGAACAATCTCTAAGGATTAAATTCCAACTTATTGTAATTTTTTGCTCTGGTTGATCTAGATAAAATTATTTTACTTATGAGTAATCATCTTATTGAAGATGATTTACTTTTATTCATAATTTTGTCACTTAATGCTAACTCGAACTTTAACTTGGCATAGATAATGTATACATCCGTATATTAATGCAATAATAAAATGAGAGATTTAGCATGCCCAATTCTTTAGAAGGTTTACACTTTCCCCTAAACCCGCTGACTAACAAAGCCAGCACCTCACATGTCGGCAAAGAAATTATTGCTGAAGCATTATCGATTGTAGATCATAAAATTTCGCAGCAATTACTCACCGAAAAAAATTGGCGCAAAAACTATCCGATTTACTTTAAAGCCTTGGTCACACATGGTATTCGTGCTGTGAATAATCCAATTACGATTGCCAAACAAGGATTACATAAAGCCCAGCATAGTTTTGAATTTCATCGTACTGGGCAACGCTATTTGTTCAAGGATGTTATGAGTATTCCTGCTATTCAACAGTTACATACAGCCAAAATTACGGGTGAAAGTCAGGCTCAACCTGAGTGGTATATACCTTATCATGGCCAGAAACTACAAGGACAATCCCTATTAGATCAAATTCAAAAATGGCAAAATTCAGGCATTATTGAAGCCAGTCATGCGCAGGCTTTACGTGAAATGAATGCACATCCAGAATGGTTTGATTTATCTAATCGAACAATGGTGTTATTTGGTGCAGCATCTGAAGCGGGGCCTTTAACATGGTTATCACGCTGGAAAGCCAATATTATTGCTATCGATCTTCCGAATGAAAAAATTTGGGACAAAATTTTAACCACTATCAAATCAGGTAATGCAACTTTATATGCACCGAGCTTAGAGCCAGTTGATGCAAATGCACCGATAGATCAACTTAAGACGAAACTAGGTACCAATTTACTCACACACATTCCTGAAATTGCACATTGGCTAATCCAAAACCCTTGTCCACTTGATTTGGCCGCAATCGCCTATTTAGACGGTGAAAAGCACGTCCGAGTGTCTATGGCTATGGACAGTATTATGAGTTATGTCAGTCAACATAAGCCAGACTCATCGTTGATGTATATGTGTACTCCGACAGATATCTATGCCGTTCCTGAAGAAGTCATTGAAGGTTCTATACAAAAGTTTAATAATCGCTCAAAAATAGAAAAAGCAGTCAGTAAAGGTATTTCAATCCTTTCCATGAAACAGCTATTTAAGGATAATAATCAGCAATTAATTTCATCTGACAATGGTAAAGTCTACGGTATTGCTGATTGCTTAGTACTGGAACAAGGGCCAAATTATGCCTTGGCCAAACGTATTCAACAATGGCGTGCAACGTTAGCTAGACATCAAGGACAACATGTCAGTATCAATATTGCTCCATCGACAACCACGCATTCAGTAACTAAAAACCCTCTGCTTAAAGCCGCATTTAACGGTGCTGATCTTTTTAACGTGGAAGCATTTCAGCCTGAAACAACCAATGCAATTATGGCGGCATTATGGGTACATGATCTACAAAATCCAGTATCTGTAGCCAATCCCAATACCCCTATGCAACATCCTTTAGAATTGATGATGGAAGGTGCTAACCATGGTGGATTATGGCGTGTACCTTATTTAGCGCGTACTGCTCTGCCTTTCGCAGCCATTTATGGTTTTGCAGCAGATAAATTACCGATCAATAAAAGCCTCGCTAAATTAAAAAGATAATGTTCTATGATGATCTAGAGTCATTATTAAACAACAAAAAACGCTGCAAATGCAGCGTTTTTTTTATTCTCAATTCAGATTAAAATACTTTTAGGAATAACCAATATAAAACACCTGACAAACAAATGGTCGCAGGTAAAGTGAAAATCCACGCCGAAAGAATAGTTCTGACAGTCGCAAAATTAAGACCTGATTTATTGGCAACCATGGTCCCTGCAACAGCACTATTTAAGACATGTGTAGTTGAAACTGGCATACCAAAACCATCCGCTGCGGCAATGGTAGACATCGCAACCAATTCAGCAGACATCCCTTGACCATAAGTCATATGATGCTTACCAATACGCTCACCTACAGTCACTACAATACGTTTCCATCCGACCATAGTCCCTAAACCCAGTGCAAGTGCAACAGCAACTTTCACCCAAGTTGGAATGTATTGTAAAAATGAATCTAAGCTTTTACGATAATCTTTAACCACTTTTGCCTGATCAGCAGGCATAACAGGTTTATTTTCAACTTTATCCAAGCGCTTAAAAGCCGTGGTACTTAGATACATATCATTGCGCAATGATGAAACTTCTGCTTCTGGAATATCTTTTAAATCACCATATTGACCGACACGCTCACCAAGTTGCTCCGTCATACTGGCCAAAGCAGGCACAACATTCGAATTTAACTCTTTCGTTTGAACATATTTAGTCAAAACATCACGGGCTTGCGCAGCCGGTATGTCACGATGATTTGCATCAATCACTGTTGCAGTTTGTGCAGAGAGTTGTGCAAATGTTTGTAAATGTTGATGGTCCAAACCTTTATTCAACGAATAAGCCAAAGGCACAATACCAATCAAAATCAGCATGATTAAACCCATACCTTTCTGACCATCATTTGAACCATGTGCAAAACTAACACCAGTACAGGTAAAAATCAGAATGGCACGAATTAAAGGTGGTGGTGGTTTATTACCTTCAGGTGGTTGAAAGAGTTCAAGTTGCTTCTTAAATATTTTTTTTACAATCAAGAAGACAATTGCTGCAAAAGCAAAACCAATCAGGGGAGAAAATAATAAGGCTTTACCAACTTTAGTAACTTGATCCATATCTACACCACTCGCACCACTAGATGCGTGCAGAATGTAGTTCATGATGCCAACACCCAAGATTGAACCAATCAAGGTGTGTGAGCTTGATGCAGGAATACCCAAGAACCAAGTCCCTAAATTCCACAGAATGGCAGCAATTAGCATGGCAAATACCATGGCAAAACCAGCTCCACTCCCTACATTCATAATTAGTTCGACAGGCAATAATGCAATAATGCCGTAAGCTACTGCCCCACTGGCAACCATAACCCCAAGAAAATTACAAAAACCTGCCCACATGACTGCAACGGGTGCTGGTAACGCATTGGTATAAATGACGGTAGCAACTGCATTGGCAGTATCATGAAAACCATTGACGAATTCAAAACCCAAAGCGATGAATAAAGCAGTCGCTAAAAGAATTACTGAATATAAGCTCAAAGGTGGAACGTGTGCCAAGTCTGCACTGACTTGCACGCCAATATAAATAAGCGTTGCAATAATGATCGTCAAAAACACCGGCATAAAAAATTTCGGTGTTGGCACATGTACATTGGTCGACTTTGTGACCGTCGACGTTTGTAGAGAATCTGAAACGGGAGGAATATTAGAATTCATGCAGACGGGTAAGAGGATAATAAAATCCCCTTATTGTTCAATTAAATTATGACAATTATATGACAAACACAGCTTATATGAAGAGTATTTTATCAATATTTGTCTTCAACTTCAAATTAAAACACCGCAACAAAAGTTAATTTTTTCAATAAAAAACAATAATATAATATACATAATGGATGCATGATATTTACAAAATATGACACTTTCACCTGAAATAATATTTGTAATATTTCAACCTAAGTGCTGCGCAAAGCAGCAATTTGCCCTATTTTGCTGGAGTTATATGACAAATTGATGAATATTTATAACTCACAATTTTGCATGCAGCACGGTTTGGTGATGGAAATTTCACCAAGCCTCTACTTTGTAGTCACAATAAAGCTGATTATCACTCAAACAGTATTGAAATCTGCTAAAATATCATCCATTTAATTCAACCAATCTTGCCAATATTGGGGTTATTTATGTCCATGCTTGCCACCCTGAAAGAGCTTCTTAGCAAACGCATCCTAATTATCGATGGTGCAATGGGTACCATGATCCAACGCCATAAATTTGAAGAAGCTGATTACCGTGGTGAGCGTTTTGCCGACTGGGCATCCGACCTCAAAGGTAATAACGACCTTTTAGTACTGACTCAACCGCAAATTATTCAAGATATTCATGAAGCCTATTTAGATGCTGGCGCGGATATTATTGAAACCAACAGTTTTAACGGTACAAAAGTTTCAATGTCTGACTATCACATGGAAGAATTTGTCCATGAGATTAACTTTGAAGCAGCACGTATTGCCAAAGCAGCCTGTGAAAAATATTCAACTCCAGATAAACCACGTTTTGTGGCTGGTGTGCTTGGGCCAACCTCGCGCACTTGCTCTATCTCACCCAATGTAAACGACCCTGCATTTCGTAACATTACCTTTGATGCATTAAAAGAAAACTATATTGAAGCAACGCATGCCCTCATTGAAGGCGGTGCGGACATTCTGCTGATTGAAACAGTATTCGATACACTCAACTGTAAAGCGGCAATTTTTGCAGTGAAAGAAGTTTTTAATCAGATTGGCTATGAATTGCCTTTGATGATTTCGGGTACGATTACCGATGCCTCTGGTCGTACACTCACAGGTCAAACTGCGGAAGCGTTCTGGAACTCAGTCCGTCATGGCGATTTATTGTCAATTGGTTTTAACTGTGCCTTAGGTGCAGATGCAATGCGTCCGCATGTCAAAACGATTTCTGACGTTGCCGATACTTTTGTTTCAGCACATCCAAATGCAGGTTTACCAAACGCTTTTGGTGGTTATGATGAAACCCCTGAAGAAACAGCTGCATTCTTAAAAGAATTTGCTGAAAGCGGTCTAATCAATATTACAGGCGGTTGTTGTGGTACAACCCCTGACCATATTCGTGCCATTTACAATGCAGTCAAAGACATCAAGCCTCGTCAAGTACCTGAAACTAAACCTGCATGTCGTTTAAGTGGTTTAGAGCCGTTTAACATTACTGACGATTCTTTGTTTGTGAATGTCGGTGAACGTACTAACGTGACAGGTTCTAAAAAATTCCTCCGTTTGATTCGTGAAGAAAACTTTGCCGAAGCGCTTGATGTTGCCTTACAACAAGTGGTTGCAGGTGCGCAAATCATCGATATCAACATGGATGAAGGCATGCTCGATTCACAAGGTGCGATGGTGCATTTTCTGAATTTGATCGCCTCTGAACCTGAAATTTCCAAAGTGCCAATCATGATTGACTCATCTAAATGGGAAATCATTGAAGCAGGCTTGAAATGCGTCCAAGGTAAAGCTGTTGTAAACTCGATTTCCTTAAAAGAAGGTTATGACGAGTTTGTGGCAAAAGCACGTTTGTGCCGTCAATACGGTGCTGCGATCATTGTCATGGCATTTGATGAAACAGGTCAGGCGGATACAGCTGCACGTAAACGTGAAATCTGTAAGCGTTCTTATGATGTGTTAGTCAATGAAGTCGGCTTCCCTGCTGAAGATATTATTTTTGACCCGAACGTATTTGCGGTTGCAACAGGGATTGAAGAACACAATAACTACGCTGTTGATTTTATTGAAGCAACAGGTTGGATTAAACAAAACCTTCCACATGCAATGATTTCGGGTGGTGTGTCTAACGTATCGTTCTCATTCCGTGGTAATGAGCCTGTACGTGAAGCGATTCACTCAGTCTTCCTTTATCATGCCATTAAGCAAGGCATGACCATGGGTATTGTAAACGCTGGTCAAATGGCGATTTATGATGACATTCCTAAAGAACTCAAAAATGCAGTTGAAGATGTTGTCCTAAATCAAAACCAAGGTGAAAGTGGTCAAGATGCGACGGAAAAACTGCTTGAAGTTGCAGAGCAATACCGTGGTCAAGCGGGTGCTCAAAAAGCCGTTGAAAATCTCGAATGGCGTGAGCAGCCAGTTGAAAAACGTCTTGAATATGCACTAGTCAAAGGGATTACTGCATTTATTGATATTGATACAGAAGAAGCTCGCCTAAAAGCCAAACGTCCATTGGATGTGATTGAAGGCCCGCTCATGGATGGCATGAACGTGGTTGGCGACTTGTTCGGTTCAGGTAAAATGTTCTTACCACAGGTGGTAAAATCTGCACGTGTGATGAAGCAAGCCGTGGCTTGGTTGAACCCGTACATCGAAGCTGAAAAATCAGGTTCGCAATCTAAGGGTCGTATCTTGATGGCGACGGTGAAAGGCGATGTGCATGATATTGGTAAAAATATTGTGGGTGTTGTACTTGGCTGCAACGGTTATGACATCGTTGACCTTGGCGTGATGGTGCCTGCTGAGAAAATTTTACAAACGGCGATTGATGAAAAATGTGACATCATCGGTTTGTCAGGTTTAATCACCCCATCTTTAGATGAAATGGTGTTTGTTGCCAAAGAAATGCAGCGCAAAGGTTTCCATATACCGTTGATGATTGGTGGTGCAACCACCTCTAAAGCGCATACTGCGGTGAAAATTGATCCGCAATATTCAAATGATGCTGTGATTTATGTGGCAGATGCTTCTCGTGCGGTCGGTATTGCGACAACTTTACTCTCTAAAGAAATGAAGCCGAAGCTTGTTGAAGAAACCCGTGCTGAATATGAAAAAGTGCGTGAACGTATTGCCAATAAACAACCGAAAGCAGCGAAATTATCTTATGCTGAATCCATTGAAAATGGTTTAAAAATTGACTTTGCTGCCAATAAACCTGCAATTCCTAACTTTATTGGTTCGCAAACATTGACCAATTATCCGCTTGAAACTTTGGTGGAATATTTTGACTGGACACCGTTCTTTATTTCTTGGAGTTTGGCGGGTAAATTCCCGAAAATTTTACAAGATGAAGTGGTCGGTGAAGCTGCGACTGATTTATATAATCAAGCACAAGAGATGTTAAAAGACATCATTGACAATAAACGCTTTGATGCTCGCGCAGTCTTTAGCATTTACCCTGCCAATCGTTCTGCGGCTGATTCTGTTGAAGTCTATGATGAGTCTGGTACGACAACACATACCTTCCATCATATCCGTCAGCAGTCTGACAAAGTAACTGGTAAACCAAACTTGTCTTTGGCGGATTTTGTTGCAACTAAAGACCAAGCGGAAGATTTCTTGGGTGGTTTCACCGTGTCGATCTTCGGTGCGGAAGAAATGGCGCATGAGTATAAAGCCAAGGGCGACGACTATTCTGCAATTCTTGCGCAATCTTTAGGTGACCGTTTTGCCGAAGCGTTTGCGGAACATTTGCATGAGCGTATTCGTAAAGAATTTTGGGGTTATCAAGCCGCTGAAAACTTATCGAATGAAGATTTGATTAAAGAGAAGTATGTCGGGATTCGTCCTGCACCGGGCTATCCTGCGTGTCCTGAGCATTCTGAAAAAGCGACATTGTTTAGTTGGTTAGATTCGACTGCCAAGATTGGTACAGAATTGACCACAAGTTTTGCGATGTGGCCACCTTCAAGCGTGAGTGGTTTTTATTATAGCAATCCGCAGTCTGAATATTTTAACGTGGGTAAAATCTCTCAAGATCAATTGGATGATTATGCAAAACGTAAAAACTGGACAATGGATGAGGCGAAGCGTTGGTTAGCACCGAATTTAGATGATTCGATTGATGCTTAAATAGTTAAAAAAATCCCCTCAAATGAGGGGATTTTTATTATAACCAAATCTGACTTTGTCCAGTTTTTAGATTTACATGTGCTTCACTAAGTAACTTAAGATATTTTTCAAAAAGCTGATATCTTGCCTTTAAAAAAACTTCAAATTTTACATCATTATCACTTTGAAGTAAGTCTTCACTAAATGGTATACAGTGAGTTTCCAAGCTTTTAATAAGCTCATTTTTAGCTAAACCATAATCCTCAGATGAATATTTATTATCTTCATCCTTAGTAATATTATGCATGACCAGTTCATTCATATATACGTTTGGAGCTTTATCTCTAATTTTAATATTAGATATTTTAGGTATACGAACTTTATTTAAAACACTATCAACTCTTTCATCTTCAAATGAGTTTACTACAAATTTTTTATCAATATATTTAATAGGGTAAATATGATGAACATCAATTTTCTCATCAATAGAAATATTTGCATTATTTTCTAAATTTTTAAACTTTTTTTCATTCCACATTAAATAGTTTACAGTCAAAAATTTAGTATTATTATTTGCATCAATATTTAGAAACTCATCATAACTAAATTCGATCTTAAAATTATTCCAATACTCTAATGGAACTGTTCCATTTTTTGCTAAATCCCTCAATATCTCACAATCTTTCTTTAAAACTACATTAGTTGAACCATGCCTAGCTCCACCATAACGATTATCATAAATAGAAGCATAAAACCAAAATTTCAAAGTTGAGATTTGTTGTGATGTTGCTTGAGAAAAATCTTTATTTGGCAAATTTTGCACAAAACTTAACAGAGGTAATAGCATCGTTTTATATGGAATATTTACTACTTTAAAAACCCAGTGATTGCTATTTTCAAGCCATTTTTGAACTCGTACTACATCTTTAACTGTAGTTTCCCAGTTTTCTTTAAAATGATCACCTGTTAAATCTTTTAAAATTGATTTCTTTGTTACATCATTGTTTGCGACAAAATTAATATAACGAACCAAAGGATCTACTAAATTTTCAGAAAAGTATGATTCATTTTCCAGTTTTTTTAGGGCTTCACGTAAATTAAAAGTCAAATATATTTTTGCTGTTATAATATCAGTAAATGACAAGTTTAGTCCTTGAGAATTACTTCTTTCAAAATATAAACAAAATTTTTCCAAATCCATATTTAAGAGCTGTACAGAAATTAAATTTGTCTTTTTATAAATATCCGTTTTAAAGTTACTCCAAAACTTAATAGCAAACCTTCTATATACCTCTCTTAAATCGCTCATAAAAGCTGCTTTTTCATTATTCAAAATAGGATAAATAACTGCTTCTTCAAATTCATCTTGCTCTTCATCAATATTTTCATATATATCCCCTAAACACATATAAAAAGTATCATAACTTGGCTTAACTGAAGTGACACCATCAATATATCGATCAAATGGAATATCTATTTTAGTTTTAATCTTTTTTGTATGAGCATCCCAAATATCTTCTGTAGTTAACATATCTGTATGTTTAAATGTTACATAAATTTTATCTATACCTTTAATCGCTCGATAAATAGAAGTAACCCTTTGCTGGCCATCTAATAAAGTATAAGTATCTTGTTGCTCAAAATCATCATAAGTGTATTGTTTTGATTTCGGTTTTCTCTCCCTTTTCCCTCTTTCTCTTAAATCAAAATCACGACAAGCAAGATCAAAATCGGGCTTAGATACAATCAATGAGCCTATAAATAAATCTTTTAAAATTGAATCAAATAATGTTTCTGTTTTCTCTAATGGCCATTTAAAATCTCGTTGAAACTCTGGAAGTACTAATTTTTTATTGTCGATTAATTTAATAATATCTTCAATTGATTTAGTTTCTTGAGTACTTGTCTTCATAATCCCTCTATATCTAATAAAATATTTAGCTCAATTTTATTAGTTTAATAAAAATAAGGATAGCTTTTGTCTATAAAACTGTAATCCTAAAATTTGCTTACGGCGTAAGATTGACCAAAGTACACGTTCAGCATCCGTCATGTTATTACGTAAATCACGAGCAGGTTTTTTTAATTTTTTATTATAGAAAAAATTTTAAGATCACTAAATCAGACATTTTCATAAGCGCTCTACAAATAAAATTCCATCCAAATGATCCACTTCATGTTGAACAATCCGTGCAGGAAAGCCATGAAATTCAGTTTCAATCTTTTCACCCGCTAAAGTGAAATAACGAACTCTCACCATTTCAGCACGTGCGACCTGTCCACGTTCATTTGGCACACTTAAACAACCTTCTTCACCTAAAACTGTTTGCTCAGATTTTTCTAAAATTTCAGGATTCACCATTACCACAGCATCCATTTCAGGTGCATCGGGATAACGTGGGTTTGCACGCGAAGCCACAATAATGATGCGTTTAGATACATACACTTGCGGTGCAGCAATACCAACCCCATTACGCTCAAGCATAGTGGCTTGCATAGCCTCTGCTAATCCATTTAACCATGCACTATTGAATTCGCTTTCAACAACATGTACTGCAATTAAGGTTAAAACTGCCTCACCACGTTGTGCGACAGGTAAAATTGTAGTCATAAACGGACTCCTAATTCGGGTACAGCGGAATTTTTAAATAGATCCAATTGATTCAATAAACTAAAAATCAAAATTACTTAATTTATGCATATTATCGTATGCTATGAACATATAAAAAGATGCTTTTCTAAAACTCACCTCATTTACTAATAAGAATTTATCTATGCTTGATTGGTCATCACTCTTACAACACTATGGTTATTTTGCCATCATTATTGGCACTTTTTTTGAAGGTGAAACAATTCTATTGCTCGGCGCATTTGCCGTACATCAACATATGCTCAATTTTTGGTTACTCATTGCCGCAGCCATGCTGGGTGGATTTATTGGCGATCAATTATATTACCAAATTGGTGCAAAATACGGCTATGCCTTTATCCAACAACGGCCAAAATTAGATGAAAAATTTCAACGTGCGAGTCAATTAATTGAGCGTTATCCAACATCAAGTATTTTACTCATGCGCTTTGCTTGGGGGCTCAGAACAGTGATCCCAATGAGCTTCGGTATCAAAAAATACTCTAGATCGCGTTATATAGTCATCAATATACTGGCTTGTTTTATTTGGGCTTTTGTCATTGTTAGTGTCGGTTTACAAATCAGTCATTGGTT
This sequence comes from Acinetobacter sp. ANC 4648, assembly GCF_002135345.1. Classification (GTDB taxonomy): domain Bacteria; phylum Pseudomonadota; class Gammaproteobacteria; order Pseudomonadales; family Moraxellaceae; genus Acinetobacter. Next base: position 329,350 of record NZ_NEGI01000002.1, read on the forward strand.
ACACGTATTCTGGAAATTTTTAATGCCACAGCAACATAAAATCGTCATTATTGGTGCTGTCATAAGCAGTATGATACTGCTGCGCATTTTATATAGTGGCCTGATTCGCATACAAAAAAATAAAAATAGATTCTAAATCGCTTTATTCATGATAATTCTAAAGTGAAATAATTTTATTTTAAGCATGCTTTAATTTTAATTCGCTATAAAATCATGATTCTTTCATCAAAAATAAATAATATGAACACCTCTACTCTATTACTCGGTGTCTTATTTAGTTCGATTGGCTTCGGTTATTTCCTATACGGTAAAAAGCAAAAAAGAACGGTCCCTTTTGCCTGTGGTTTAATCTTGATAATCTTTCCATATTTCATCGATCAGATGGCCCTACTACTGATCATCGGTTCAGTAATCTCGATAGTGCCTTATTTTGTACGCTGGTAAAAATTCATGCTCATCATTATGCCATTTCAACACGGACTGGATCATATTCAAAAATATATACCCATCAGGCGTATCGTGCCTTTCATCATTCTGGACTCATAGATCTGAATAAATTGATCACTATGAATATACAACCCATTACACCCTATCGTGATCAACCCATGATTAAAATAAATTCTAAACTTTTACATTTTGTTTTAATTCATCTTCAACAATTTCAATTTCAATATCCGTAAATTTACGAATTTCCCCTTCCGCATGTTTTTCTAGCATACCTGCAATTAGAGGCACTCTGACTTTAAGACTCCAATCTAACTTCAGATGTATTTTTTGATCATCACCAGTCACGGTACGATCACAACTTGCATCTAAAGGCAGATTTGCAGCTAAAACCACCGTAGATGCTAAAGTGTCTAAATTGGTAATATCTGTTCTTTTTAAACGGAAAGCATCTTTGAGGAATTTTTTGGCAATTTCTGGAATATTCACATCTAAATTATACGCACGGCGTAATGTATACAAATCACCAGCCACTTGAGATTCTAAAATTTCTAAATGCTCACCTGGAATACGTCGACATACGGCTTCATGCAATGAGGTAATTGCCGCAAGTCGTTTAAATTCATCAATTGAAACCCCATGAATGGTCGCATTTACAGTAAAACGATGTGCCATTGAATTCATCCTTATTCATTATCATTTTATTAAAAGTATTCTGTATCACCATCTCAACATTATGGATACCCTGATAATTATTAGAGTCCTGTTGTGTTTTCAATGCATGCTTGACCTTCAAGATTAAAGAGAATTTTCCGTAGCATGTCATTAACCCGACACGACATTTCCTGAGTCATGTATGCCAAATTTCAGAGTTGTATATTGAGTATGATGAATTTCTAAATAATGATTTTTATAGCGAATGATGGCATAAAATTCCTCTGCGCCATCATCCAAACCTGTCGCAGCCCATGTGGTTCCTTGAGGAAAGTCATCTAACCATGGTTCTTTATAAAAATCAGAAACCGAATCAAATTGAACATATTTCTCAGGTTCCGGAAGAATTCGTGATGCTAGATTATCAAACTGCTGTAGTTGATATTTAATAAAATCAATGAGCATCACGTTCTCCGTATTCAATTCACTCAAATTCCCTTAAACTGAGCCGTTAATTGTTTCTGTTTAACTTGCTCCCACTGCCACCAACCATATGCAGCTAATCCGACAAAGGCAGCATATAATCCCGCTGTTAGATATAAATCTTTATAGATAAACATGCCCACATAAACGATATCTACAAATACCCATAGAATCCAAGTGGCAATGTGTTTACGACTGGTCCAATAAGTTGCTAACAAACTAAATGCAGCCAGCTGTGAATCTAGCATTGGTAAAGCTGCATCGGTAAAATAATGCAACGATAACCCAAATAACAAACCACCCACCGCAGCTAAAAGCATTTGAAAAACTACAATTTTAGGGGATATCGGTTCTATGCGAATCTCATGATCTTGCTGCTTACCTTTTAGCCAATGATAAAAACCATAAAAATTCACCACAATAAAGAAAAACTGCAAAATAGTTTCGCCATAAAGCTTAAAAGTAAAAAATAAATAAGCATATAAAACAAATGCTAGAAAGTTAAAGCACCAACACCACATGTTCCGTCTAATCGTTAGTGTAACGCCAATAACACTAATTAAAACCGCAACAATTTCTAATGGAGACATAAACATAACTTTAAGATTTTTGGATGAGGCTATTATGAAAAAAAGCTTAATGAATGCAAGTAAAATTACACTTTAAACTGCGTCATTGTTCATTTAAATTGAATAGTCATCATGACTGAAAATAGCAAAGCTAATAAATAGTATAGAATCATAAATTGTAATTCATACTATTTATGGTTCATTCAAAAATGTACTGATCCGCCTATCATTTACTTATTCTATTTAGCGTTTAATTTATCTCAGGCAAATGAATCAATAGGTTATTAATCTACAATTTGCATTAAATAAATTTTGGAACAATATCGTTATAGTAAGTTTTAGATAAGCTTCATCCAGTACTACTGAATCCTCTCTATCAGTGAAATTCCAAAAATCATTTTCCATCTAATAAATGATCTCAAATTCAATCTGTCACTTATCTCTCACTTTTCTAAAAATAAAAAGACATTGCATAACTTTCAGTTGACACTATTCAAGTAAAACAGATAAAACATTTAGAACAACAAAAGGAACTAAAATAATGACAACACATGAGCAGATAGATCAAAAAAATCAACAGCAAGGAAAAGTCAGCCGTGAAATTCGTGGTTCAATTTTCTTAATTGGCTTAGATCGAGCCGAAAAAAGGAATGCCTTTGATAGTCATATGATTCATGACCTATCCTTAGCGCTCACTGAATATGAAGAGCATCCTGAACTGCGCTGTGCCATTCTATTTGCGCATGGTGAGCATTTTACCGCTGGTTTAGATCTAGTTGAATTACAACCTAAACTGGCAGATGGTTTGTTTGAATTTTCAGATGCAACGGTCAACCCTTGGGGAACTATTGGTCGCCAACGGACTAAACCTTTGATAACTGCAGTACAGGGCTATTGCTATACCGCAGGAATCGAATTAATGCTGAATTCAGATCTTGTAGTCGCGAATAGTAATACTCAATTCACTCAAATTGAAGTCCAGCGCGGTATTTTACCCTTTGGTGGTGCAACAGTACGTTTTGTACAAGCGGCAGGTTGGGTCAAAGCTATGAAATACATCCTTACTGGTGATATGTTTTATGCAAAAGATGCTTATGAAATGAATTTAATCACCGAAGTCGTCGAAGATCATTCACCATTAATTCGTGCACTTGAACTGGCTGAACGTATTTCCAGTGCAGCACCACTTGCGGTACAAGCCACTTTAAAATCGGCTCATCAAGCTTTTTTACACAGCCCAGAAATCGCCTTTAATCAGTTACAAAACCTATTAAACCCATTACTCCATTCTGAAGATGCAGCTGAGGGGGTTCGAGCGATGTTGGAAAGACGTAGCCCCAATTTTAAAGGTAAATAAAATAATAACTTCAGCCTATTCCGAATGAATAGCGCTTAAAAATTTTGGATAATCAATCACCTCATGCACAACTCCCATGTTCAACCAAATCTACAGCTTGATTTTGAAAAACAAGTGATCAAGTTCCCTGCGACCGATGGTTATACATTGTCTGGAACATTTTATACACCGAAAATAACAGCCAAAGCCAATGTTTTATTGGTCTGTGCGACTGGTGTTCCACAAGCATTTTATCGCCGTTTTGCAGAATATATGACACAATTTGGCTATCAAGTTTTTACTTTTGATTATCGTGGGGTTGCAGCATCGGCTCCAAAAAAATTAAAAGGTTTTGAAATGTCCTATTTAGATTGGGGCAAATATGATGTTTCAGGTGCAATCCAATATCTTAGCCAGAATGGCACTCCGCTGTTCATGATTGGGCACTCCTACGGCGGGCAATCACTGGGATTAACTTCAAATCATGAGCATGTGAAAATGATGATCAGCTTTGGCACTGGTACAGGTTGGTCTGGCTATATGCCCACTAAAGAAATGTTGAAAGTTAAAATCATTTGGAATGTGGTCTTTCCACCACTGGTTGCACTGACTGGCTATCTACCGTGGAGCAAATTTAATATGGGTGCAGACTTACCCAAAGGTGTTTATGCTGAATGGCGGAAATGGTGCAAACATCCCACTTATTTTTTTGCAGATAAGCAACTTCGCAGTGAACTGTTACTTAAATTTTCTCAAGTTCAAACGCCTATTATTGGCGTCTCTTCTTTAGATGATAGTTGGGCTTTACCCAATTCACGTTATGCCTTTATGCAACATTACAGTAGCTCAGCTAAACAATTTATTAATATCTCACCTGAAGATGTGGGAATGCAACACATTGGACATATGGGATATTTTCGCAAGGATGCAATACAAATTTGGGATAAAATTGCACAAAGACTCGATCAGCATATTTAAGTATATTGTTAATTACTTATAAAATAAAAACTTACATCCTGATATTAATCTGAATAGTTGTTCGCATATTTAGATTCAAGCTTATGCTCCGTCCCATAACGGTCTACATGAGTACAAAATACACCATAACGCCCGACATAATATTCTAAAGATTGATCTTTATAAGTCCAATAGATACACCATTCACCTAAGTCAAATTCACCAATTTGACTTAGTGTTGGTGCAGGCATTTTATTTAAAAAATTGGCTTGAATCTGCTCCGCATTTTCAATATTTTTACGCTTAATTTTCTGCTCAAAAAACAACTGCGCGACTGCATCAAAACAGCATTGCTCTTCTTTGTTGGCTTTTTCAAAAAGTGGTTTAGCTTCGCTGACTATCACCGGCTCAAAAGCACCTAACGATTTGCTTCGTTCATCCAAATTTAAGCTGAAATCTCTATTCATCTTTGGTTTAAAAATGAATCGCCAAAGTAAAAAAATAGTGATAATGAGCAAGCTAAGAAGCATCAATTTAGCCATATGTCATTTCCTCATTTGATCGAGAGGCCTAAGCATCATCGAAATTCAGGTCACCTAATCTTGACCTATACTTCAAAGTAATTTTTAATATTTTGCTTTGTTATTTTGGTATTTACTTTAGTCGATGCGACGTATAGCGCATTCTTGTTATTTAAATATAGCGTATTACTCAGATGGTTATCACATAAATACAATCGCTATAACAACCATTGGTCAGAATTTTACTTCTATACCAGCAAAATTCATCCTTTGAATTATACTGGTACAGCCGTGTCACTGCCTTTTAGTAACAACATTAAAGCAGCTAGACGATGAAATTAATTTTACTTTTTCTCTAATACTATTTTGGCCAAGCGATTACTCACATTAATGGCCAGCTGATCGACATAACGACTATATAATTCTGCAACAGCCAAAGTCACTACCAAGCATAGCCCTGAAGCTAAAATGACAGATGGTACATAAGCATAACCCCAATTTAAAAATAAATTCAATAATGGGAGACAAACTAAATAAATCATTAATAAATGCAATAAATAGACCGAAAATGACACTTTTCCGAGCCAAACAAAAAATTTATGATCTAACAATGTCGATAGTTTTGGACTCATCAAAATACTATAAACAATGAATATGCCTGCAAGAAAATTACAGTATTCATAAGTCTTTTCACCTAAAATTGAATAAATCCAAGCATATGAGTAACTGGTATTATGTGCACCAGCTAAATATAATCCTAAAATCAACATCAATAGTGCTATGGAAGTAGAAAGACGACGACCATATAAATAAAAATAGATCCCAATAACAAAACTAGAAATTGCTAAGCTAAAGGCCTCACCCTTCCAAATATAGATAAGGTAAAGCGTGACGATTGATCCAATAAAAAATAAACTTTTTTTACATTGGTATAAGTAAATTAAAAAGAACAAGACAAAAGAACCTAGAAGTTCAAGCGTCATGGTCCAAAGTACCCAGTTAATTTCACTTTCGGAAAAGAAAAATGAACCAATCGTTCCTTCATAAATGGCTTTTTTTAAAGAAAAATTTTGCGTGACATAAGCCTGAAACCAACCATTTGCATGGCTACTGTCAATATGAATAAACTGAAATACAAACCAAATGCATAAACATGACGTAAGTGCTGGAATCATCAAGCGTGGATAGCGCTTGACCAACATATTTTTAATTTTATCTTTTATTTGTTCAGGATTTTTCATGATGGCATAGGATAAAACAAAACCACTCAGCACAAAAAAAACAAATACGGCAGCAGTACCTGAATACCAAAATGCAAAGGGTGAATGATGAACTGCATGGATAAATGCATTATTTGCTTGATCATGTGGATCAAAAAAATGTAGATATGGGAAAAAACTGAGACTTAAATGTGAAAAAACCACAGCTAAACACGCTAAACCACGAATACTTTCCGCAGAGTTTATTTTTTGCATAACGCTGTTTCCATACACATCCCAAGCATTTTATTTACACATCCTGTTTAGACCAATAGCATTCAATAAAAAGTCCCACAACTGTGGGACTTTTTTTATATTAAATATATTATTCAATGACTGTTATTTTACCATTTTCATCATGATAAATAGTACTTACCTTTTGACGACGCCCCTGAATAATTTTTTGTTCTGGTAAATCAAAATATTCAACATAATCCTTCAAAGATTTAGTCTCGGTTTTTTTGAACATTTTCGAAGGGACAAATCTACTCCAAAGCAATAATGCAACAGCACAGGCCAATAATGTGGTCAGTCCATGTTGTACACCTAAACCGAGAGCGTAGAATAAATTATCTAATAAATGTGGTTTTTGAATACCAATCACACCAACAATTAACATCAGCGGACGCCACAATAAAATCCACATCGCCCATAACATTGCTGTTGAGGTGTTCGACATATAGCGCTTATGCCATGGTAATTGACGTCTTATATCAATAATCAAATTACTTGGTTTCATTTTTTTATCACTCAAAAATATCAATCCTGTGAGCGAACGCCGCGGTCAGGACTTACCCAACGGGCACGTTTGCCACCACCACGTAACAGTACTTTTGGAAATGCAATTATACTGGCACTGATCGTGATTAACCAAAAAACAAATGGATACCAAATCATCCAATAATAATTTTTAAATAAATTAGGTTCGTACCTACTATCCATCCATTTGCTTAAACCAAACTGAAATAAACAGGTTGCACCTAATAAAATTCCACTACCATACGGTAAAAATGGTGAGCTAATGCCTTGGCTCACCGCCTCTAAAGGCAAAACGAAATGTAGTAGCCAAATAATAGCCATAATCAGCATTAAATATGACCACACTAAAGTTAAAATCAACTCAATCATTAAAGGCCATAAATAATTCAGTCTTGGTTTAAATAATACATCAATATTCTTAATGAGTACTTGTGCCCCACCCATTGCCCAACGCAGACGCTGCTTCCATAAACCATTTAAAGTTTCAGGCATTAAGATCCAAACCAATGCATTCGGCTCAAATCGGATATCCCAACCAGCACGCTGTAATTTCCATGTAATATCAATATCTTCAGTCAACATATTCGGTGACCAATATCCTACTTCATGCACCGCACTTTTACGGAATGCGGTAATTACGCCGGATACCGTAAATAAGCGCCCAAAGCTGCGTTGTGCGCGTTTGATCATACCGACAATCGATGAAAACTCACCAACTTGAATACGGCCCAACAAAGTGGAACGCGTTCGAATTCTCGGATTTCCAGTCACAGCCGCGACCGTTTCATCTTCTAAGAAATGGCGAACCATCCACGTTGCAGCATGTGGATCTAATAACGCATCCCCATCAATACCCAGTAAATATTCTGCTTCAGTTAACAAGCTACCCGCTTGCAAAGCCATCGCTTTACCTTGGTTTTGTGCCAAATGAACCACACGCAGCTTGTCATACTTATCAGCTAATTGATCCAAAACTTCTGCAGTATTATCTGAACTACCATCATTAATAGCGATAACTTCAAAGTTCGGATAATCTAACGACAACGCATAAGTAATGGTTTCTTCTGCATTATCACTCTCATTAAAACATGGCACTAATACAGCAACTAGGGGATAACTTTCTAGAGCCGCTGGCTGCTGATAAGGTGGTTCCTTACGTTCCTTTCTATAGAAAAGAATCGCACCGATCATCCATAGATAAGACATAAACAAGGGGTAGAAAAATACAAAGCTCAATGCAATATGCCAAACACTGTGGAAAGTCTTCATGTTTAATACTTCTATGGCACTAGGCGATTAGGTTGTAAATCAAAAACCTTACGCATAATCACTGGATCTGGATGATTTTGGAACGGGTCATCTGGATAATAAGCCACATGCATCGCACCTTGTTGATACAACGACTTCACCGTATCTGCCATCTCAGCGGAAGGAACGGGTTGATTAGTTCTCCAGTTTAATGCTTGTAATTCAAATACAGTTTTCTTTAAACCATGTGGATATTTTTTCACACGATTCACAATATCTGCATAAAACTTAGTTTTATCTGGTGCTTGTTCCATATATGGCATTGCCATAATCGCTGTAAAATCATAACGTTTTAATGATTGTTCTAAAGACTGTGAATACCAGTTTTCAGAATATGGATTCAAGGCCACTTGAGCATATAAGTTACGTGCAGTCACCAAATAAGGTTGATAAAAACGCAATTGATTGGCAAGTTGCAGCGCAAAGTCATCAATGGTATTGGTTTTGAACGCTGTCCATTTTTGCATCTCTGCATCATCTTTACGTACCGCGTCTAAGTCAGTCGATAGGCCTGCTTTTTTATAGGCAGCTAAAGCTTGAGGACTTGCATCTTCATAATCAGATAACGTGGTATCGTCATGAAATAGAATACCATTAAATGTCGCTGATTTTCCTAAATCGGCATAAATGCCTTGAATGACTTCACGTGCTTCAGGCGAATAAGGACTTAAGCGATGATAGCCCATATTTAAATGGTCTGTCTTTTTCGCTTGTTGAGTAACTACTACGTCTTTCGATACTGGATTGGTTTTAGGTAAATCCCATGCCAACAAAGGCATCCACGCATATAAACGCGTCACCTGTGTGCGTGATTGAATTTGCCAAGCCACCCGATTAAACAAATCTGAACGCATTGGTAAATAGCGGTTCGGGAAATACACCATATCAGCAGAACCATCTGCATCTGGATCAGAGAATGCTTGTAGATAAACCGTATTCACTTTCATTGCAACAATACGATCTAACAATAAGCCAAGATTTTTTTCTTGCTGTATTGGATCTTTGTCATAAATATAGTCTAAATCTATATGCATGATTTTTTGTGGGCGGTTATTATCATTCAAACCCATCTCACGGGTTTTAATATCTGCCAATAAATCATTCAACGAAGTATTATTTTCAATCAGAATTCGATTTAAATGATCCAGCGGCTTAGTAACGAAATCGGCACCATCATCTAAGGTTACCGTAATTGGCATGCCTAATTTTTTAGCAATCGCAACCGTTTCTAAATTATAGCGACCATAAGGCCAAACCATCACACGTGGACTACGAATACCATGCGCCTTTAAAACTTGATTATTTTTCTTTAAATCTGCATAAATACGAGCTGCATAGGCTTGATCATTTTCATAACTTTTAGTTGCAGGATCATACAAGCGAGTAGTTGCCGCGGGTTGGGAGTTTCCTTGCGGATTCCCTAATATTCCATGGTGTAAATTATAGCTATGACTACCAATTTCAACCCAACCACTGTCCTGCATTTCTTTCAATTCTGACCATGATAAAATTTCGTCACGTTTAATCATCTCATCACCAAAGCTGACCTTTTGGTTAGCTTTTGGTTCTAACCATGACCCAACCACAGCCAATACCACAGGAACCTTGTTAGCTTTGACCACAGGATATGCATATTTGTAAAATGACTGGTAGCCGTCATCTACCGTAATCAGTAGTGGCTTATTGGGTAGTTTATATTTGCCTTGGTTGGCTTTTAAGATCTGATCAACACTGACAAAATTAAATCCATTTTTCCGTAATGAACTAATTTGCTGTTCAAACTGAGCTGGCGTAATCGCATATTGTGGAATTAAAGCATCTTTTTTGTCTGTAATTTCATGATAACCAATAATCGTTAACGTAGACGTATCCGCTTTCTCTGTTTCTGCCTTAGCAATCATACTGAAAGATGCAGTTAACATTGAAAGACATGCAATAAAAGCGGGTTTTAAAAAATGACTTAACATAAATTTCAGCTCATTATCTTTGTTTATTCAGATTAAAAGTTCAAGACAAAACTTCAACATTCTGTGCGAAGAAACCATTTTAATGACTTCCTGAACCAATCTCTTTTCATTGCTAGTTTATAGATGCTTAACCTGAAAACAAACTTAAAATTACTTATTATTTTATTAATTTTAAATAACTTACACGAGTTCAATAGTTTCTTCATATTATCCACATAATTATAAGTATATTTAAAATATTATGTTTTTCTACAACTTAGATATTATAAATGCAATTATAGACTCTGATATTATTTTTAGCATCGTGATTTAGCATTCAAATTACTACATTACTTATAAAAGCCCTCAAAATGAGAGCTTTTATTCTCGAATAAACTAATCGCGTGTTTTCACATCAAATAGTTCAATTTCAAAAATGAGGTTCGAGTTTGCAGGAATAACTTTACCCATTTTACGTTCGCCGTATGCTAAATGTGAAGGAACGATTAATTTACGTTTCCCCCCTACTTTCATCCCCATAATCCCTTGATCCCAGCCTTTAATAACGCGACCTGTACCAATTACAGTTTCAAAGTAATTACCACGGTCAACGGAAGAATCAAATTTGGTTCCATCTTCCAACCAACCGGTGTAATGCGTAGTAATTAAAGCACCTTTAACAGCTTCTTTGCCTTCACCAACTTTTAAATCAATAATTTCTAGTTCATTTGACATATCAATACCTAAACGTTGCATTAAATTATAACTTGCGGATCAATCTGTTGCTGTGAAGCATATGCATTACAGAAACTTTCATAATCGCGTAATACCTGTTGATAGTAATTATACGCATATTCTAATAGTTGGGTTTTCCAAACTTGCGCATGTGCAGCAAAATCAATTAATTCATCAATATTATCAGAGCCTTTTCGACCTGCTGAACGAATTTGTGCATACGCCATTAAACGTGCCATATAATGGCAAGCATCGGTAAATTTTTTCGACTTTTCAATACATTGTTTAAAATCCATTTTGTCTTGTTCAGATTGTAAAGCTTTGACCAAATAGGATTGTCCCTGAAAACTAAAGCGAGAAAATAAGGCTGGAGGAATATACTGCATAAAGTTTTGGATCGTCTGAATCCGCTCAGCTTCATTTTTCCATGCAGGTTGCTGATTTTTTAATATGGGATTGAACATTAAAGAAGATGCTTGAGCCTGTTTTACATCATATAAATAAAATTGTTTTTCCACAGTCTGCTCGACCAGAAAGACATAGCGTGTTAAACCAATACTGCCCGTTCCTGCAACACGTATCGCCACATCTAAGACCTGAAATACTATCTCACCGTGTTCATTCTGAATATTTAAATAGTCCTGAAACTGAGTCATTAACTGCTGTTTATTCTTTTTTGAATCAATTGAAAAATATTTCTTCTGATCAATCGTTAACACTCTTTTATTATGTCCATCAAATTGTGAGTGTGCATTTAGAAAGACTATAGGATCACGTTCAGCTACAGTTTTAATATATTTTTTTAGAATGCCATCTAGAGTCTCTTTTTCTAAAGCAAATGCTTTACCTTGGATTAATGCATCTAAGTATTCATTTAACAAAGTCTGAGCAATATTTTTAAGATCGTGATTCTGTAAATTAAGCTCATTTCCTGCGAGAAAAATACTACAAATAAAACGCACCACATCCCAACTTGGATATGCCAATACAGCTTCATCAAAATCATTTAAATCAAAATACACCACATTTTGTGAACTCTTATAAGACCCAAAATTTTCGACATGCAAGTCACCACAAATCCAAGCCAAGGCTTGGTCTTCCCAAGTCTGATGTTGAGCTAAATCTTCGTAGAAGAGATGACAAGATCCACGGAAAAACCGAAAGGCACTGCTCGACATGAGTTTATATTTTAAAGGCAAGAATCTTGCATCTCGGTCTTGATTAAAGCGAATCACACGTTCATAAGCATCACGCATATTGCCGCCTCCAACTCTAAAAAAATTTTAATGGAGTGATTAATTTAAAAACTTAATTCCTTAATTTCATCATCACCCAGTAAATATTGAGTCAGTTTCTTATGATTCTGCGCTGATCCAATTAAAATCCAACGCCCTGTTATGTATTTTTCAGTTTTATTTTGTACACCACGCAAAATTTTCATATCATGCTGTTTAAATAAATCTTCATATTTATCTAAAGTTTCCTGCTGATATTCACATAAAATCATATAATTACGTGCTTGATGAAATTCATCAATTTTGTCTTGAATATATACTAGGAAAATTAAAACAATTAAAACAATTAGAGTTCCAAATAAACTCAGTAATTCATAACCAGCCCCAACAGCCATGCCGAGTGCTGCAACCATCCAAATTGTCGTCGCTGTGGTGATTCCCGAAATCCGGTTATCATCTTTAAAAATAACACCTGCGCCTAAAAAACCAAGCCCTGTTAGAATATTTGCGGCTAATCGATCTGGGTTTTCTACCCCAATTTTAATAGATAAAATAGTAAACAAACACGAACTTAAACTCACCATAATCATGGTTCTTAAACCCGCAGATTTACTACGATACTCACGTTCAGTACCAATCACTGCCCCGATGGCAAGTGCAATCAGCAAATGGTAAATATCTGGATGCATACTAGCTCAGCATTTTAATTATTCTTCTACTTAGATATACGAAATTTAAGCATAAAGATGCAAGCGCTTTGGCTTGCATCTTCATTTATAATCTAGGCATTATTGTAACTGTGTCCACTCAACTTCTGCTTGAGCATGATCACCAATCAAACTCCATTCACCATCCATAACATTTAATTGTAAATGCATAGTGCGTTCACATAATTGTTGAATCGCTTCAGTGGTTTTTTCAGATAATTGCCAAACTTGCACATTTTTTAAAGTTTTAAGTTTTGCACTCCGTTTGTACCATTCAGCTACTGCTGAACCATAAACGACAACAGCAACATCTTTACAACGTGCGCTAGCTTTTTTGACTTTATCTTCATCAGGTAAACCAACTTCAATCCATTTTACCAATTGACCTGTTAAGTCTTTTTCCCATAAAGCGGGTTCATCGGTTTCAAATAAATCTTTGGTAAACTCCAAACGCTCATCGGCAAAACGCGCATAGGCCAATACACGTACCATTAAACGCTCAATCGTTTCAGATGGATGCAATGCCATTGTCAGCTGATAATCAACATATTGATGAGTATCCATATTGGCAATGTTCAAATCTGCTTTATAAATTGTCGCTTTTAACGCCATAAAAAGTATCCTCAAATATGGCGCTCAGTCTATAAGATTTCGTGAATAATTTCTTAAATGATTTCCAAATTTATGCTCAATGCTGTGGCTGATCTATACGACACTTTAAAAGTTTTGCCTCAAAACTGTCCCAGTCTTGAGTTTCTTTGGTAATGATTTCAATCCGATTATCAATATTTTCAGCGCCAGACTTATAATTTAATTGTTCCGGATTAAAATTAAAGGTCATCCAGCCGTGATCGGTATTGAATATACCTTTAATACGCAACCAATCTTGTTGTTCACATAATAAATCCAACACATCATAGAAATTAAATTGCCACCGCTTCGAAAATTTCCATCCCACTACCGTATAACCCTGAGCAGTTTCTACATAATGATAAGGAAGTTGCTTAATTTCAGGCAGTACTTGTTGTGAAGCGTATTTTTTTTGTATTTGAAGCAGTGGCTGTACCTTTCGTTCGATGCCAACAAAAGGGATATCAATGCATTCGATTTGAATATTGCCCTGTTCAGCTTTTATCCAAGTTTGAACATATGCGAGATATTCACTTTGTAATTGGATTAATGCATGCTTATCCTCAGTATTCATGGTATCAGTATGTGAAACAACCACAATTTGTGCCGCTTTGAGTTGATCTTGATAGAGATTTTGACTGCTCCACTCAATATCATGTAAACGTGAACCATCAACGACGGTCACCAACGCTCGCATATCAATTTGATTCCTCCAATGTGGTTCCGTTAATTGTTCTAACAATTGTGCTGGATGCCCCAAACCTGTTGGTTCTATAAATAGACGATCTGGTTGGGATTTTTGAATTAAACGTGATAATGCAATTTGCATGGGTAATTGAGTGATACAGCATAAGCAGCCTCCCAACAATTCTTTAACTTCAAAACCGTCTCCTTGAGGTAACAGTTGCTGGTCAATTCCAATTTGACCGAATTCGTTCATTAATATTGCCCATGTTTCATCTTCTGGCTTTTGAAGCAATAATTTTTGTAATAAGGTGGTTTTTCCTGCACCTAAAAATCCTGAAATAATATGGGTTTTTACTGCTTTGGAATGAACTAATTTCACGTCACCTTCTCATCAATTTAAATAAAACAATCTAATTATCATCCTAACCCGATAACTTAGCTATTTTCATTATTAGATATATAATTAAATTCAAATATTGAATAAATTTATATAAAACACTTATAAAACTGAATCTTAATATAATAATCTTTATTTTAAAAATCACCATTTAATCTATTTTTTAAATTAAAATTCATTTTTAATCTAAAAATCAAATATATATTTTTCCTCAGTCACAGCTTCATTGTTTAATCTAAGTAATTTTAACGCCTATTTTTTATTCTATTTTTAATATTTCCATACATTTTAAATTGAAACTAATACTCTATTTCTCACAATTATCCAACATAAGCGAGATGATTGTGTAAATCACGTTACCCAAACTGTTTCTGTTTGTTGATAAGATTGCCGATTTTAAATTCTGCCCTTAGCATGATTTCCGTACCAGACGAACGTACATTATGAAATTTGAATGTAATTCAAAAACATGTTCCTGCTGGTCTTTTAATTAAATAAGGATGCCTAATATGAAATTAGTTAAAATTTTATTAACAACAACTTTTGTTTTAACTGCTGCTACAACAACTTTTGCTGCAACCAAGCATGTAGACCAAACTGAAAAAGTAATCGTTTCGACCCAAAAATTACCCGAAGCAGCTACAACTGATGAAACATCAGTCCAGCCTACGACCAGCCAACCTGCTACTAGTGAAAGTGCCGCAGAAGATACCATGGCCACGCCATCCTCACATACACGTTCATAATTCATTCACTATATTTAGTCAATTTAGTTTTCTTGTTATTTAAAAAGACTGAATTCTACTGCTGTAATTCAGTCTTTTTATTTACTAGAAGCTCAAGTTTACGTATCTTGAATTGCAAATTAAAAGGCTACTTTTACCGTAGCCTTTTGATTCAAGCATATGCTTAACCTTGAGCAGATTTTTTATAAATGCTACATGATGGATTATGATTATCATGTAAACGTGCGACTTTACGCTGCTCTGCTGCTTCAAAACGACAACGTTTCCAATCATTATCTAAATTTAATGCGGGAATTTGTTTTGGTTTTCCAGTTTCATCGACAGCAACCATGGTGAAGTAACAACTGTTGGTATGCCGAACGGTACGCTTTTGAATATTTTGCGCTTCCACACGAATTCCAATTTCCATTGATGTTCGACCCACATGGTTCACACTTGCTAAAAATGTCACCAACTCACCCACATGAATGGGTTCTTTAAAGTTCACTTTATCGACAGATAGAGTCACCACATAACTACCTGAATAACGACTTGCACATGCATATGCGACTTGATCGAGCAGCTTTAGAATAGTTCCCCCATGTACATTACCTGAAAAATTGGCCATGTCTGGTGTCATTAAAACAGACATGCTTAATTCAGACTGATCGTCTGTGGCTGGGATCACTTGATCTAATGGAGACATTGTTTTTAGACTCGGGTTAAGACAGGAGATATAACACTATTATTATATATCTTTTCAGATAAAAAACATGTTTAATTCGGCAATTGCCCATTAATGCAAATGATGATTAACGCTGGGATCATTTTTAAAATATATAATCATTTGAATATAATATACTTCTTTTTATAGCTTTATTGGATAGATCACTAACTGAAATTTCACTTTTTCAAAATATCTTAGATTACAGAATTTATTTCAGCTTAATGATATAAAGCATCCTTTCCAATGCTAAATAATCCCTAGTTGGCTTAATTTCAAAAGAAAACTCTGCAAATAAAAACGATTCTTTTTAAATACCCGAAGATCTAAAAGCCTAATTAAAAGCATTGAGTGGGCTTTCACTTTGTTGCTCTTGACGTTTCTTGTTATTTAAAACTGTATTGATATCTGATAAGCGCTGCAATGTTGCATCCACTCCTGCCTGAATCGTTTCTTGGCGGCCTTTGACATCAAAAATATGGGCTTTCTCACGTAAATCAGGTTGAATGACAATGTCGGCATTTTTTAATTCTTCAGCCGCAAGCTTATTTTGCATAATATTTATATTTTGGTTGAACAGCCCCCAAACATTACTGGTTTCTGTATAAATGGGTTGAGCCAATATATCTACAGCAATAATAATGTCTGCACCCAAATCTCGTGCGACATTCACAGGTACAGGACTAACTAAACCACCATCAACATATTCTTGCCCAGCAATTTTAGTTGGAATAAACATACTTGGAATAGATACTGAAGCTCGAACTGCTTGTCCAGTATTGCCATAATTAAAAATGACTTTTTTGCCATGTTTCAATTCAGTGGCCACCACATACATCGGGATCTTCATTTTTTCTAAAGAAGTCTCTGCAACTTGTTCATTGACATAATCTTCAACTTTTTTACCATCAAAGAAACCTTTGAACCCGATATTAATTTCTCGAACATCACCGACTTTCATTTGCATTGCAATAGCACGTAACTGTTCCGCTGATTTTCCACTGGCATAGATTGAGCCAACAACACTACCTGCACTGGTTCCCACAATAAAGTCAGGCTGAATGCCATATTTTTCGAGTACTTCAATCACCCCAATGTGGGCATAACCTCTTGCACCGCCACTTCCCAGTACCAAAGCAATCACAGGTTTTTTGGAAGATTGTTTGAATTGATAAAAACTTTGATCTAATTTTGATTCAGCCTCATGTATCACAGGCAAACGAGCAGTATTTATTGGTGTAATATTGTGCTGACAAGCCACTAAGCTAAAACTGCTCAACAAAATTAATGTTTTTATAAATTTCATCGATCCCACTAATTTAGCCAAAAAACTCAGCTGCATCTAAGCATATTTTTTTTAATATTGCTGTTGTATTTATTTAAACTGTCTTCAATTAATTATATATTAAGGCACTTGGCTCAAAGCCTTGAATTTTCAGCTCAGTAAAATGTGATAACACCTCAATTGAAGTACAAAAATGAATATATTTTCATACAATGAAAATAGCATTGAATGATGAATGAATGGCTTCGTAGATAATTCACCATCAACTAAAGCGCTTAAAAAATGAATATCCACTAAAAAGCCCCATTCATTACTTTGAATAAATGAGGCTTAAATTTTATTTAATTACCAAATATCAGAATCAACTTTTTTCTGATATTTAGGATGTTGATCCAATTTAAACTCAGGATCTTTAATACCCCGTTTTAACTGTGAAGTGTAATCTTTTAATAACATCATTAAAAATGGTGTTAAAAGCAAAATTGCAAAGAGATTAATGGTTGCCATAAGTCCCATCGATAAATCTGCCATGGCCCAAACCAGAGGTACAGAAGTAATCGAACCAAAATATACCATCACTAAAACTAAAATACGGAATACAAACATTAATCTTGTATTGTTATTCATAAATTGGACATTGCCCTCAGCGTAAGCATAATTTCCAATAATTGAAGAGAAAGCAAATAAGAATAAAATAACCGCTAAAAAATCACTGCCCCAACTTCCAATTTGACTACTTAAGGCCATTTGGGTCAACTGAACGCCTTCCAATCCACTATTTTGATATACACCTGATGTCAAAATAATAATGGCTGTACATGAACATACGACAAAGGTATCAACAAAGACACCAAGCATTTGTACTAAGCCTTGATTCACTGGATGTTTAACGTCAGAAGCTGCTGCTGCATTCGGTGCAGAGCCCATACCAGCTTCATTTGAAAATAATCCACGTTTGATTCCTTGCATCATCGCCATAGAAATCATACTACCAAAAAAGCCACCTGCGGCTGCATCAAACTGAAAAGCTTTGGTCACAATTAACTTAAATATGTCTGGCAGCATTGGTAAATTAATCGCTGCAATATATAGTGCAACCAATAAATAAAGAATTGCCATAAATGGGACAAAACTTTCAGCTACTTTTGCAATTCGCTTAATTCCACCAAAAATAATTGTAGAGGTCAAAATAACTAAGGCTAGCCCCACCCACGAAACATTTAAAGTAAAACCAGCAATTGGTATGGCAAGATCAGCTTTATTCCATCCCCATGCATGACTCGTTGCCGCAACAATTGAGTTTGCCTGTACTGCATTAAAGACAAAACCATACGCTAGGATCAAAGCCAATGAAAAAGCAATAGCTAACCACTTTTGCTTTAAACCTTTTTGAATATAGTAAGCTGGACCACCACGAAATTGCTGATTCTGTGTATCACGCACTTTGAATAGCTGTGCCAATGATGATTCAACGAATGCAGAACTCATCCCTAAAAATGCAGTGAGCCACATCCAAAAAACTGCTCCAGGGCCACCTATGGCAATAGCAATAGCAACACCAGCAACATTACCCACTCCTACACGACTTGCCAAACCTGTTACAAAAGCTTGAAATGGTGTTATTCCATGCTGATCTTCGCCTTCTTTACGACTACTCTTCATCACTCTAAGACTTTGTAAAAAAAATCTAACTTGCACTGCACCCGTTGCGATAGTGTAAAAGACACCTACGACAATTAATAAAATGACCAAAAAATCCCACAATGGGGCATTTAAAAATTTCACCCATTGCATGAGTGTATTATTAAGTGGTTCGTTCATTATTGATTCCTACTAACACGACATTTCAAATTACTTTACTCATCAAAAAAGCCCCCTAAGGGGCTCATTTTTAATTAAAACTATGCAAAGAATTTAAGAATAAACTGAATAACTGTGGCATTAATTAAATCAACAAAAAATGCACCACATAAAGGAACAATTAAAAATGCTTTATGCGAAGGACCATACATATTGGTAATCGCTTGCATGTTAGCAACAGCCGTTGGTGTTGCTCCCATACCAAAACCACAATGTCCCGCTGCTAATACAGCAGCATCATAGTTTTTACCCATTACGCGGAAGGTCACAAATGCTGCATACAATGCCATCGTCAGGGTTTGCGCCCCTAAAATGACGACAAGTGGGCCAGCTAAGTCTGACAATTGCCATAATTTTAAAGATAATAATGCCATTGCTAAATATAATGACAATGATGCATTACCAAAGACATCAATCGCACGATCAAAAATACTTACTTTAAATACACTTTCTAACACATTACGTAGAATCACGCCGCCAGCTAATGTCCAAACAAAAGTCGGTAATTCAAACCAAGTTCCTTTACTAAAACCAGTCATGAATTCAGCAAATGCTAAACATGCGGCAAACATACCTAAAGTCGTAATCGCATTATCTGCTGTAATTAGACGAACTTGATGCGGATATTCAAAAGGAACAAATTCAGTTGAATCATTTCCAGAATCTAGTTGTGAATCACGTGATTTTGCTTGTGCGATACTATTTGGCTGTGCAAGTTGGTAACGGTTAATCAATAACTTCGCTAATGGTCCACCAATAATCCCACCGATAATCAGACCAAAAGTAGCACTTGCCATACCAAGTGCTAAAGCACCGTGAATACCGTGTTGCTTTTCTAAAATCTCACCCCAAGCTCCAGCAGTACCATGCCCACCGGTTAATGTGATTGAACCAGCGATTAAACCAATTAACGGATCAATACCTAAGAGTGTTGCAAGACTGATTCCGACAAAGTTCTGTACGACAATAAATGATGCGACACAAACTAAGAAAACAATTAAACCTAGACCACCTTCTTTAAGCTTAGCGAAATTTGCACTTAAACCAATTGAAGCAAAGAAAATTAGCATAAAACTGGTTTGCAACTCACTACTTGTGGAAATACTATATCCCCATAAGTTATGAACAATTAAAGATAAAATTGCAGCAACTAAACCACCAGCCACAGGTTCAGGAATATTGTAGCGTCTTAAAAAATCAATATTGTTAACCAAAAAACGGCCTAACAATAAAACAATAACCGCAGCTATAAGCGTATAGAATGCATTAAAAGTAAATTCCATCATTTATATCCATGAAATATTGGGTGTAATACGTTTTTGTTCTACAGCCTTATTTGCAATACAAATAAAGAGCATTTCAATAATACTTCGCAAAAATCTATTGATAAAAGCTGCACAACAAAAAGGAATGAAAAACAAAATTCAAAATATCCCTTTATATAAAGAGTTTTGAAATGAATTTATTGAGTAGCAGAATGCGCAAATTTGTCATCTAAATACATTCAAACAAAAACATTTAAATAAGCTTTTCTGCCTCAGATAAAAGAATCATTTAACCAGAAGAATGCCTTAATCACGAAAGCGAATCTCATCATAAGCACCTAACTCATGCGGTCTTTACTCACATTACCATTTAGGGTATGTCAAAGTATTTTTGTTCGTCGCCTACCTGTAAGCGAAGAACGTAACAACTGAAAAGAGGAGATATTATGCAGATATTCTAAAAAATATCTTCATTTTTTTACTAAATGATACATAAGTACTCTTTATTTATATGTTTTTTATATTTTTATATGTAAATTCAGCGTTATAAAGCATAAAAAAACTGAGGACTAAGCCTCAGTTTTTAAATAATTGTCTAATTTTTAATTAGAAATCATATTTTGCCATTACACCTAAACGGCTATCACGACCACCAATATCGCCATTACCTAGCTCACGCTCACCATAAACATATTCAGCACCCAAAGTGACTGGTTTAGTTGGGTTATACATTACGTTTAACCAACCTTGTTGTAAGGTATCATTTTGAGTTTTAGCGACATCATCATAGAAGATTGCGCCATAGCCTAAAGTACTACGTAATTTAGGATTAATTTTATAAGTTGCGCCCACGGTCACAGCATTAAATTCATTTAGCTTAATATCTGTTTTTGCAGCATTTGCTGTATAAGCACTATCTGTATATAGAAGAAACTTATCATCGCCTTTGACATGAGAATAATCAGCATTTAACAGCAATTGTTCAGACAGTTTATAGTTTGCGCCGAGACCTACACCCCAACCAAATGAAGTATCATCATATGCGGAATTGTATCCACTCTCTTTTTTTGTCACAGGATCTAATATAACTAGACCTTCACGCGCACGGACTTCTTGAATTAAAGCACGAGCTGTAATTAAGCCAGAACCATCTGCAAATTTATGACTAACTTTACCTGTTGCTGCAGGAAAACGATTGTCAGCACGGCCTTGTTCTAAACCAACCTGATATTGCGTAGTTGCATTAATTTTATCGCTATAACGTACCATTGGGGTACGGAAGGTACCAATACCCAAAGGCGCATTAAAATCAAGCATTTCGGGTTGAGTTTCAGTCGACAAGAATGAAGAAGTGGTTTGACCTATCAACCAATTGTTATAATTCAAATAAGCATGACGAATACGCACGGTATCACCTGAACCACGGAAATCAATTTCGATTTTACCGCCAACTTTGGCATCGGTTACAGGAGCGGTAAAATCTAAACCAATACGAGACGTCGTCGCTGTGCTATAAAAACGATCTTCATTCGACGCTAACTTATCTACTGTATTAATACGATTAAATATGCCATTACCACCTTTAAACTGATATTCAGCATCGGCACGGACAAAACCATAAAGATTAACACTAGCACCTGCTTTAGACAGTAAAGATGGCTTTATAGAGGCTACATTTACTTGTACAGGCTGAAGCTTGACTTCTTCAATCAATATTTGTTGTTTCTGTTGAACATTTTGCTGTTGTTGAATCAACGATTTTAAACCTTGGACTTCCTCACGAAGTTTTTGAATTTCTTCTTTATCCGTCGCAGCATTTGCAGACGTCATCATCATTGCAGTTACAGCGACCGCTAGACCTTGTTGAATAAAAGACTTACGGCTCAGAAATAAACTCATCTAACACTCCAAAATTTTATAATAATTACATCCATTCATGCTCAACTCTCTCCCCAGAAACCAGTTAAAAGAATCAATCACTTTGTTTTACCAATCGTTTTGCTACGCTACAAAACCCAACCTTTTTACTTTTTAAATCGATACTAAATTAAAAGCTCTAAAACCAATAAGTAACATAATGTGTATAAATACGCATTTGTAATTTAACAATTTCTCAACTTTATTAAAATCAGTTTTACCGTTTTCCTTCCAACAATCAATCATATTTTTAGATTAACTTTTCTTAAAGCTATATATAGCCTTGATTTGAGCAATATCTAATTTTCATCTTGGCTACTAGATATACGACTATTGTATATAGGCTAAACAATGCAACTCAGTAATCGTTCATCATTTTATAGCAATTTAACAATATCTCTTATGGATTGAAATTAGCGAAGAAAACACATGTACATTAATCAGACTCCATACAAAATTAAAAGTTATATACCATTGATTTTAATTATATTTAACCTAATACCTTTCATGAGGTATACGACTATTGTATAGGGTGTCAAAAATATAAAAATCGTTTAAATTTAAATTCTTATAAAATAAAATAGAAAAACATCATCGGACTGGGTGTTTATTCATCAGCATATAATTCATATGTTTTTTGAAAATCTAACGTCCTCGTATGAAATAAGAATATTTTAACGCCCACCTACCTTGAGCAAAAAAAAACGGAACACAATGGCTAGTACATTTCAAAATTTACATTTTTTAGAAAATAACAAAACCGATTAAAAAAAAAGAGACACATATTAGTATCTCTTTTCAATGCCAATATCAGAATTACGAATAATTAAAGTTATTAAGCATTTTTAGGCTGTTGTAGTTGCTGTCCTAATTTGAGTATGACTATAAAACCAATACTGGTAAACATCAGCATTAATATCCCCATATTTAATAGTGAACTCCACACCAGAACATTCAGTACAACCCCACCCAACAAACCACAGGCAAATTGCCCACTACCCATTAATGCACTCGCTGTTCCTGCACGAGCGCCCTGTTGTGACATAGCAAGGGCCATTGCATTGGGACCAGTGAAACCAATTCCAGATACGGTGCAGAATAGACCACACATCAGTATAAATAACGGTGCATCATTTAATAAGCCCGCAAACACAATAATCAGCGCTCCAGAAACTTGAATCATTCCCCCAATTTTCAAGCGTTGAATTACTGTTAATTTATGCGCTAGACGTTTATTCATCGCAGATAAAACAATGATACCTGAGGCATTAAAACCAAAAGCATAAGCAAATTGTTGCTGACTTAAATGATATTGCTCCATCAAAACGGCAGATGCCGAACTGATATAACAGAACAAGGCTGCACCCGTAAAACAACCTGCCATCATGGGTAGTCTAAAACTTTTATCTTTTAAAATTGCAGAATATAAAATAAAGACCTGATAAAACGTGAGTTTCAATCGTTTTTCCGAAACCAAGGTCTCTTGAAAGAAAAAATGAACACAGAATAGACAAATCAAACCCACAATAAAAAGTGCAATAAAGACAGCCTGCCAATCAAAAAAGATAAGAATCCAAGCACCGATCGTCGGTGCTAAAATTGGCGCAATCCCCATGACGATCATCATACTGGCAAAGGCTTGTGCCGAACTATGCATATCTAAACAATCACGTATTGCAGCTCGAGCAATCACCACACCGACACAACCACCCAAGGCTTGTAAAATACGCGCTGCGATTAATGACCAAACATCAGTCGCGAATAAACACAATAAACTAGCGATGGCAAATAAAGCCATCCCAAAATATAACGGTTTTTTCCGGCCAATCCGATCGCTAATTGGTCCATAAATTAATTGCCCAACGGCTAAGCCAAGAAAATACGCTGGCAGAGTATTGGCCACCATCGGGGTACTAACCCCAAAGTCCTGTGCCATTTGTGGTAAAGCAGGTAAATACATATCAATAGACAGCGGCCCAAGTGACGTGAATAGCGCCAATAACATGATCCAACCCGTAGAATATTGCTGCTCTACTCTTTTTTCTGACATAGTCTTTAATTTAAATCATAACGAGTACAGACAAGTTTACATGCTCCATAGTATTATTTGTGTAATCTAAAGGTGAAATTTCACATTAACATTTGATATTTTCCATCCCACCAGTTGATAAGGATTCACCCTTGAACGCTTGGCTGATTCGACTTCGTAAAACAACCTATAACACGACATTTATGTATAACCTGCGCATGATTATTGCATTTTCAGGCACAGCTTTTGTTCCTTATTTTTTAGGACATCAGCTCATGACTATTCCTTTAACATTAGGTGTGGTTGCTGCAGGTTTAAGTGATATTGATGATCGTTTTTCGGTACGGATCATGAATCTGATTTATACTTATATTGGATTTTTTATAACCGCAGCTTCAGTTCAGCTCCTGTTTCCTTATCCGGTCTTATTTGCGATTGGTTTAATCCTGTCATGTATTGGCTTGATCTTATTGGGCTCTTTAGGCAGGCGCTATGCCACCATTTCTTATGGTTGCTTAGTGATTTCTGTATATTCTATGCTGGGTGTACATCTATTTGAACACTGGTATGCTCAACCCGTATTATTGGTCACTGGTGCAATTTGGTACGGACTGATTTCGACCATTAGTTTTTTACTTTTCCCTGTTCGACAAGTACAAGATAAACTCTCGCAATGTTATTCAGCATTGGGAGATTTCCTATTTTCCAAATCAAATTTATTTGATGTCGATATGACCGCATCTAGCTATCAGCAAAGTATGATTAGCTTATCGATGGAAAATGCAAAATTAGTCGGCCTTTTTAATGAAATGCGCACAGCCTTGCTCACGCGCTTAAAAGGTGACCGTGGACAAAGTGATACTCGTCGTAGCTTACAATATTATTTTGTCGCACAAGATATTCACGAGCGTGCCGATTCAGCACATATTGACTATCAAAAACTGGCCAAAATGTACGAGCATAGTGACATTCTATTTCGCTTTCAGCGCATTTTAACGTTACAAGGTAAAGCATGTAAGGATTTAGGTGAAAGTATTCTACATCGCACGACATATCAACATAATAGTCGTTTTGAATATGCCTTTAGTAATTTAAGAAAATCATTAGAAAAACTGCGAGATGATTCCAGTTATGACCAAGTTTGGGTCAATGCCCTATTCTCTTTATATCAAAATTTAAAATCAATTGACGCACAATTGCGTAATGTTGAAACCCTACGCAATATCAACCGAGATAAAGCCAAACATATTGAAAATCAACTTAAAGATGATGACTTAAAGGGTTGGGATGATATTGTGGCACGCATTAAGCAGAATCTAACCCCAGAATCAGTACTATTTAGACACGCTATTCGCGTATCAATCGTCTTATTTATTGGTTATATCTTTGTCCAAATTACCAATATTGAATATGGTTATTGGGTGCTATTAACTGCATTATTTGTTAGCCAACCCAATTTTAACGCCACCAAACGTCGCCTTCGTTTACGTATTGTCGGGACTTTGGGTGGTATTATTTTAGGTTATGCCATTCTGTATTTTATACCGTCAATAGAAGGCCAATTGGTCATGTTGGTCATCAGTGCTGTGCTCTTCTTTGAATTGAGAAGTAAGCAATATGCCCAAGCAACTGCATTTATCACCATCATGGCTTTAATTAACTTTAACTTAGGTGGTCTCGGTTTTGAAGCAGCCCTACCACGCATGATGGATACGATTATTGGCTGTGCACTGGCGTGGTTTGGGGTGAGTTTTATCTTTCCAGACTGGAAATTTAGACGGTTACCCCGCACTATTCAACGCTCATTAGAAGCACAATGTAAATATTTAGCAGAGATTGTGACCCAATATCATTATGGTCGTAACCATAGTTTAAATTATCGTATAGTCCGTCGAGCAGCCCACAATACGGATGCCGATGTCGCTTCACTCATTTCAACTTTAGCCACCGAACCAGATTTCGATCCGACTCAAAAAAGCCTAGCATTTGAGTTTTTATGTTTAAATCATACCTTCCTCAGTTATATTGCCGCTTTAGGTGCACATCGTGAACAAATTCATGATCAGGAGGTTTTGGCCCTACTCGATCAAGCCACCGATGATATTCAAGGTGCTTTATTAAGAGATGAGATGCCTGATCTCACCGTACACAATATGTTGCAAACTATCCGAGTCCGTTTAAATCAATCGGATCAAGATTCAGCTAAATCACTGATTGTTCTGCAACAACTATCACTTATGTTTAGTATTTTGAAACAATTCAGCACATTAAAACAAAGTTTAAGTCATGACCGAGACAACCAATCTACAGAATTAGCATCGCTATAATATTCACACTGTAAATTGGTACAATATACTCACTGATAGAACAGATTTAATGCTAAACTCTGCTGAGTTCTACATTTCACTTACTACTGACACTATGACTGCCAAGAATATTTACGCTTATACCTTACAACCTGTTCCGTATGAAGTGACAGAAGCCGAACAACGTAATGCACAACTGGTGCTTTCACGTAGTAATTATAAAATTGGCACCAAAGCTTGGGCGATTATGGGCGTGATTGTTGCGATTTCGCTATTAGGTCTGATCTTTATTAAGAACTATTCAACCGTTATTTTTTGGGTTGCCTTAGCCTCTGTACTCATTTATTTTCTCGTACGTAAGTTTGGTATCGAATGGTATGTAAAACGCAAAATGAATGAAGTCCCTGTGCAAGAAATCAAAGGGATTCGTTTAGGCATACAACCACATGGTATTTCTATGCTCCAGCAAATGGGCATGCAGCAAGGTACAATGGTCGTCGGTTGGAAGGATATCTACGAATGGTATGACACCCCTGATTTTTTACTAGTCAACTTTAAAGTAAAAGGTCAACAAGGTGCTTACATTCTGCCAAAACGCATGAACAGCAAAAATTTTTCGTTTGAAACTTTACGTAAACATTTAAAAGAAAGTGTAGGCGAAGCAAAAACCGTATAATTTAAATAGTTAAATAAAAACCTCCAAAATTGGAGGTTTTTTTACACCCAAAATAAAAATAAGAATAAGAATAAGAACAAGAATAAGAATAAGAATAAGAATAAGAATAAGAATAAGAATAAGAATAAGAATTATCTACAAAATCCATTTTATCTACTCAGTATTCAGTTATAATTTCGCCCATCTAAAAATTTTAACACTCACTCACGCCCATGCTAAAGAAAATATTTTTCCAAATACATTGGTTTTTAGGGATAACAGCAGGACTCATTCTCTCCATCATGGGAGTTACGGGTGCAATTTATTCTTATGAACAACCCATCCAAAAATGGATAAATCCTGCAAGCTATACGGTAAAAGTTGAAAATAAGCCTCAACTCAGTCCTGCTGAAATTTATCAACATTTCCAAATTACTCAACCAAAAATGAAGATTAATAGCATTACCGTTGCTAAAGCCCCAGAAGAACCTGCCAGTATAAATATCGTCAAAGAAGGTTCGCGTAAAGGTTATAGCATGATGCTAAATCCTTATACTGCTGAAATTTTACCTGAAGTTAAAGGCAAGGCATTTTTTCAATTTGTTCAACAACTACACCGTAATTTAACCGTAGGTGAAGTTGGAGCGCAAATTACGGGAGCATGCACATTAATCCTTATTTTCTTTGTATTGAGTGGTTTATATTTACGTTGGCCAAAAAAACATTCTTTTAAGCAATGGTTTGTCATTAAGCCCAAATTAAAAGGCCGTAATTTTTTATGGGACTTACATGCCGTTGTAGGTACTTGGGTCATTATTTTCTACCTATTATTGGCATGTACAGGCCTATATTGGTCATATGATTGGTGGCGCAATGGCATGTTTAAAGTTATGGGAGTAGAACCACCTCAACCTGAAATGCAAGCAAAGCCACGAGTTGGAAAAGAAAATCAATCTAAACAAAGTATTAACGGTGCCAAACCTAATCACGAATCGAAAGATGAAAATTCGAAACAGGGTTTAAAACCTGAGCAAATCAATCTGGCCTTAACTCAAACTTGGATGGGTTTTAATACGCAAGTTGGACGCGACTACTCTTCCCTCACCCTCTCTATTCCGAAAAAACCAGATGGGAAAATGGATGTCTCTTTTGTCGATGTCATTCCACAACATGAACGTGCGAGAAATAAAGCCACCTATAACTATCAAACCTCAAAAATTGAAAAATTAGAATTATACGAAGATAAAAAGCTGAATGAAAAAATCATGAGCAGCATGCTTCCTGTGCATCGTGGTAGTTTCTTTGGTCCTATATTTCAGTTTTTAGTCATGCTCGCTGCGCTAGTGATGCCATTATTCTTTATAACTGGCTGGATGCTCTATTTAAAACGTCGTAAACAAAAAAAACTGACTTTAGCTGCACGCCATACCTCATTCAATTTACAAGTGGATCCCAATGCAACACCTTGGCTCATTGTTTATGCCTCTCAAACAGGCGTTGCTGAGCAACTCGCTTGGCGAACAGCAACTCGCTTGCAAGAAGCACATCAGCCTGTAACCGTCAAAGCGATTCAACTCTTGAGCGCTGAAGATTTAATACAAGCCAAACAAGTTCTTTTTATCGCAAGTACTTATGGTACTGGTGAAGCCCCAGATTTGGCATCAAGCTTTGATAAAAAAATACTGAAAAGCCAACTTGATTTATCACATTTAAATTTTGCAGTTTTAGCACTTGGTTCGCGTGAATATCCAGAAAGCTATTGTAGTTTTGGTCATCGCATTGCGGATTGGTTAAGCCAAAATGGCGCACATGCCTTCTTTTCCACCATTGAGGTAGATAACGGTAATAATGCTGATATTCAACAATGGAATCAGGCTTTAGCAAAAGCAACCAAACTCGAATTACAAGCAATGTCGATTGAAAAGACCTTTGATCAGTGGCAATTACTCAACCGAGAACTGCTGAATCCAAACAGTTTAGGCGCTCCTGCATTTAATATTGAATTACAAGCCAAGCATGAAGTCAGTTGGCAGGCGGGTGACATTGCTGAAATTCAACCCGGAAATAGTCCTGAACGAATTCAAGCTTTTTTAACCCAACACCAAATTCAGGCAAACACCTTAGTCGATTCATTACAACAAACAATCCAACAGGCATTGTGGAATCGTGATTTAACGATTGAGGTCGAGCCGTTTGCGAATATGGATTATTTACTTGAGCAACTCCCTGTTCTGGCTTCTCGTGAATACTCGATTGCCAGTATTCCAACACAGCAAATATTACGTTTAGTTGTACGCCAAAGCAGCAATGCACAGGGTGAATTAGGTCTAGGTTCTGGCTGGTTAACTCAACATCTTCAATTACTCGACACAGTTTCATTACGTATTCGTACCAATCCATCATTCCATCTGATTGCAGATAATCGTCCGATCATTTGCATTGGTAATGGTACTGGAATTGCAGGCCTAATGAGCCTACTACATGCACGTACACGTTTAGATTACACAGACAACTGGCTCATTTTTGGTGAACGTCAACAAGCCCATGACTACTTCTATAAAAATGTCATCCAAGCTTGGCAAAATACAGCCATGATTAAACGTTTAGATTTAGCCTTCTCACGTGATCAAGCTGAGAAAATTTATGTTCATCATCAGTTACGTCTACATGCTGATGAACTTAAAACATGGATTGAACAAGATGCTGTGATTTATGTTTGCGGTAGTATTCAGGGCATGGCAACAGATGTTGAACTTGCACTGATTGAAATTCTAGGTGAAGAAAAAGTCGACGAATTACGCCAAAGCGGACGTTATCGCCGAGATGTGTATTAACTTAAATAATCATCAATAAAAATAAAAAACCGAGCACTCCTGCTCGGTTTTTTATTTACTAAGCGGTTATTTATAGCTAACTCGATTATGATAAGGAAAATGAATCAACCTAGAAAACCAATGACTAAACATTCGCTTCTTAGAGCCATCCTCTTTATTTTTGGATTAATACTGTTCCTAGATGGCTTATTACTCACCTTACAAAAGAAAATTCATTTAGGCACTCTACTACCACTCACGATTGGCTTATTTTTTCTAATTTATGCTGTGTTCTATAAAAAGATAACTGACTTTATTACTCAACATCAAAAACTCAAAAAAATATGGAAAATAGGCTGGATCCTATTTATGGCATGGGTATTGAGTTTAGCTGGATTTTTTATTTATTTGACCCAGTACAACCAGTCAATTAATCCAAATTCAAAAATAGACGTCATTATTGTCTTAGGTAGCGGCATTATACAAGGTAAAGCCTCTCCTACCTTAGCTGCTCGTTTAGATTCAGCAGCACAGATTGCCTTACAACATCCACAGGCAATTATCGTGGTCAGTGGTGGCTTAGATTATGCTGAAACAAAAACTGAAGCAGAGATTATGTCACGATACTTAGTTGAAAATTATCACATCTCGACGACACGTATTCTCAAAGAAGATCAAAGCACCAGTACAGCACTCAACCTTGAAAATAGTGCCCAAATCTTAGCACAGCATCAAATCAATAAAAACGCATCGATTGCGATTGTAACCAGTGATTTTCACACCCTCAGAGCTGCTGCTATTGCTAAAAAACAAGGATATCAAAACTTTATTACCATCAATGCCCCAACGCCATTGGCCACACGCTATAACGCATGGTTACGAGAATACTTCGCCTATATTAGTGGTGCAGTCCTGAGAGAATATTAATTCGACTATTTATTATTCAGACGAATCTTTCTTGGTAAAGGCAATCGATTATTTTCAAATAAAGCGGGTTCAGTCAAATACAGTTGATACAAATAAGTTTTTAAATCTAAAATAAATTTTTCACCTGAAACCAAAACATTTTGTCCTTCAGGTGTTAAATTAATGGACAAATGTGTCTGACGTTGACGAATATACGGCAGCATTTCTTCAATGAAAGACGCCAATCCAACATCTTGAACCTGATAATGCTCCCAATGATCTTTAATCAATAATTGTGCAAGCCCTTTAGTTTGCCAAACAGCTAAAGTTTGCTGGCCCGATGGTGTAGAACACAAAGCCCAGCCTTCATCATAAAGCACATAAAGTTTTGTTTGAGAAACAATAGTTTGAATAAACTGGATATATTGATCTTTTGCAGAGCTGGTACTTTTTTGAATATTCGACGCAGCCTTGCGTTGATATGGATTTCTCATGAAATTCAATATAATGAAAATTGTTATAACCGTATAGTATACGAAAATAATAGAAATGGAATATTGAGAAGAAAATATGGTGGGCGCTGACGGGATCGAACCGCCGACATTCTGCTTGTAAGGCAGACGCTCTACCAACTGAGCTAAGCGCCCTGAGCGAGGAATAACAAAGCATGGCCTTGTTTGAGTATAAAAATATATTTTAAACTCAACTCTCGAAACAGAGATTTTTAATGTCAGAAAATTGCTTTCTTAACATTATTCTCAAGACTAAATATCCAGAGAAATGGCGCAGCGGACGGGACTCGAACCCGCGACCCTCGGCGTGACAGGCCGATATTCTAACCAACTGAACTACCGCTGCGTTACGGCTTTTGTATTTCTACAAAAAAGTTCAAACAAACTATGGTGGGCGCTGACGGGATCGAACCGCCGACATTCTGCTTGTAAGGCAGACGCTCTACCAACTGAGCTAAGCGCCCTGAGCAAAAAAATTCTATTGAATTTTCTTATGCAAAAAAAACGAAATACGTTATCTATGCTTCTTCCAAAATCTTAATTTCAGGTATTAAGATAAATGGCGCAGCGGACGGGACTCGAACCCGCGACCCTCGGCGTGACAGGCCGATATTCTAACCAACTGAACTACCGCTGCGTTACGGCTTTTGTATTGCTACAAAAAAGTTCAAACAAACTATGGTGGGCGCTGACGGGATCGAACCGCCGACATTCTGCTTGTAAGGCAGACGCTCTACCAACTGAGCTAAGCGCCCTCAAAAGCATTCTTGGAAAATGGCGCAGCGGACGGGACTCGAACCCGCGACCCTCGGCGTGACAGGCCGATATTCTAACCAACTGAACTACCGCTGCATTTTCACAATGTTGCTATTGTGGCACAAACGAATTAAGAATTAAGTGGCGCAGCGGACGGGACTCGAACCCGCGACCCTCGGCGTGACAGGCCGATATTCTAACCAACTGAACTACCGCTGCACTAAATTCCTAACGTAAAGACTTGGTGGGCGCTGACGGGATCGAACCGCCGACATTCTGCTTGTAAGGCAGACGCTCTACCAACTGAGCTAAGCGCCCTTACGAATTTATCGTTTGTGTGGTGCATTATAGAGAAACTTCACAGGCTGTCAAACGCTTTTCATAATGAATCCTACTTTTTGAGTTCGAGTGATTAAAAAATAGATCATTTCGATTAAAAACCATGTTTTTTGTTTATTATTTATCTATTTAAGCTGTTTTTTTCTTTAGTGCAATATCCTCGAAGATACTTAAATCAAGAAAAGCTGCAACAGTTATGCTGAATTTTGTACTTTGGTCTAAATTAAGCCTGCTGATATCACGATAAATAGACTTAAGCCTGTGTCACCAACCAATCGATATTTATTCTTACTCATAAAAATATAGCGTATATATGCATGTGCTGCTTTATATCTAGGATGATCTATATATAGAGACAACACTGAGCTGCCTATTTATTGTTAGCATAGTTAAACTTATCGCTTAAAATACCAAACTATAAAACATAGGCTAGAATTCAGTTTCAAGTAAGTTTTACTTATCTACATGTGACCATAAACTATGCTACGCATTTAACGCACGTTAAAAATCACATTGACTAGCATGCCTTATCCTATTTTTTATTCTATACAATATTAGTGAACCGCATCTTATTCGTATTTTATTATTTAGCACTGCCCTTTTTACCAAAAAAGATTAAAAAATTTCTTTAATTTCAATCAAAGTAATTTTTAACACGAATAACAATAATGTTCACCCGAACGATTCAATACAAAAAGGCCTCTCTTTATGATTTAAATATTAAAGTCATCTTTAGTTGGCATGAATTGTGGTTCGGGCCGTAACCAGAGCCAAATTGCAACACTCAACATCGTCACATCTGTAAAAATCTTAACCCACAACGGTGCATTGGTGAATAACATAATAATGCCACTGATTAACATCATAAAACTAGCAATCCACTTGGCTTTTCTAGGCACAGTGCCATTTTCTCGCCATGCACGCAATGTTGCCCCATATTTAGGATGCTGCATAAGCCAAGCATCCATTTCAGGCCAACCTTTTGATGCAGCCCAAGCCGCCAAAATCAAAAATACTGTGGTCGGCATACCTGGCAATAACGCACCAATAAAACCCAGAATGATGAAAAGGATCACTAGGCTACGCCAAAACATTATTTTCATACAGCAACTCAATCAGATGAATTCGGTTAGTATATATGTTTTTCAGTCATGATCTTTCCGCAAAATTGTATTTCATTGCTGTTGATTTATACTTGAGCTCATTACTATGCCGCCTTATTTCGAACCATGGTTTGCGTATCAACATCCAATTGTCAGACAGCTGGCTTTTGCGATCGCCAGCCCTAATATTATTCGATCAATACCAAATGAGCTGGATCTCAAATATGATTTTCAACTGCATCCAGACCATTTCTGGCAAGATCAATTTGGTCATTATCAAACTAGGCTGCTTGAACTAGATCAAAACCCACAGGTGTTACTTGACTTTTTGGCTCGTTTAAAAAGCACCCGCCTTGGTTTACGTTTTGAACATTTAATTTGGTTTTGGCTATGTGATGAAAAATATCATCACTATCGCTTGTTAGGACACAGTATTCAAATCATTGCTGGGAAAAATACGTTAGGTGAGCTAGATTTTTTATTATTTAATAAGCAAAGCCAAAAAATTGAGCATTGGGAGGTGGCACTCAAATTCTATCTTGCGGAAGCTGACTTGAGCTTAAAACATTGGTATGGCTTAAATCGTAGTGACACTTTATCTCGTAAATTACACCATTTTAGTCATCAGCAATTTCAATTTGAATCCGCACTAGAGCATCGCATAGAACAGCGTTTCACTATTTTAAAAGGGCAACTTTATTTACCTAGGCATCCAGATCTCACTCCGAAAATTCAACCCGACTGGATGAATAATTCTAGACGTCTTGGAACCTGGGGACATCAGATACAAGCTGAATTCTATTGCTTACAACGCCAAGAGTGGATTTGTCCTCATGTAATCGAAAGCTCATCTCCTGCACGCTGGTGGACTAACGGCTTATATTTCCAAGCAAAAACACGACTACATTATATGTACCGTCAACCTCCGATCAGCTACTTATCTGTTTAAAAAATGTAGTTAATTCGCAAAAATAGAACAATTATTCACCGTAAACTACTCAAACTATAATATTCATGTTCCAATTTAGCCACTAATCTAATTAAACGTCAGAATAATTCTAATGGAGATGATGATGAAAAAAATTCTAGCGACTTGTTTAATTATGACATTTGTTTTAACTGGTTGTAATACATTTAAAGGCGTCGGCAAAGACGTTTCAAAAGCAGGGCATGCTGTTACTAATTCTGCTGAAAAAGTTGAAAATAAGTTGTAAATCTTCAAGTAAGTCCCTTAGAGCCTTATCATTTGATAAGGCTTTTTATTATCTAACTCATAAAACCCAGATTTAGATTTTGTTTCAGTTATATCTTGAACTATTATATTGAACAATTTGATCAATCGATGTTTGTACATGAATCACTCGGAAACGTTAGAACTTAGCTTACAACTGCTGCGCCAACCCTCTGTGACACCAATCGATCATACTTGCCAAACCATTATGGCTGATCGTTTAGCAGCAGTAGGTTTTAATATTGAAAATATGCGTTTTGAAGATGTTGATAATTTATGGGCAAGACGTGGTACTGAGTCACCAGTATTCTGCTTCGCAGGTCATACCGATGTTGTCCCGACTGGGCATTTAGATGCGTGGTCATCCGATCCTTTTTTACCCGAAATTCGTGAGGGTAAACTTTATGGTCGCGGTAGTGCAGATATGAAAACTGCGCTTGCTGCAATGGTGGTGGCGTCTGAACGCTTTGTCAAAAAACATCCAAACCATAAAGGTTCAATTGCATTTTTAATTACCTCTGACGAAGAAGGCCCATCAATTAATGGCACGGTCAAAGTCATTGAAACACTTGAAGCGCGCAATGAAAAAATGACGTGGTGTTTAGTTGGAGAACCATCAAGTACTAACACCTTGGGAGATATTATTAAAAATGGCCGTCGTGGTTCACTTAATGCTGTTTTAACAGTAAAAGGGAAACAAGGTCATGTTGCCTATCCACATCTTGCGATTAACCCAATTCATACCGCATCTAAAGCCTTAGCAGAACTCTGTGATACAGTTTGGGATCATGGCAATGAATATTTTCCAGCGACTACTTTTCAAGTCTCGAATATTCAAGCAGGCACTGGGGCAACCAATGTTGTACCAGGTACAATGACCGTAACATTCAATTTCCGATATTCAACTGAATTGACTGCGGATCAATTAAAAGCGCGCGTGCTGGAGATTTTAGCTCGTCATCAGGTTGAACATGAGATTGAGTGGACTCTTTCTGGCTTACCCTTCCTCACTCCTGTAGGTGAGTTGGTAAATGCAGCCAAACAGGCCATTAAAAATGTGACTGGTACTGAAACCCAACTCTCCACCAGTGGTGGTACATCAGATGGTCGTTTTATCGCACCCACTGGAGCACAAGTTCTAGAGTTAGGAGTACTCAATGCAACTATCCATCAAATTAATGAACATGTAAATATTGCTGAATTAGATCCATTAGCAGAAATTTACGAACAAATTTTAGAACAACTTCTCAGTGAATAGTGATTAAATACTCAATAAAAAAGGACGTTTTAAACGTCCTTTTTTATATCAGATTTATGCACTTAAACCAACACTGATCTGAATTTGTGATAAATCTGGCACATGATAAAGCGCGTCACCAATTCGAACATATTGCATGATCGTCGGATCTAAAGCCTCACGTTCATCATCAACTACTTCAGAAATACGTAAGCGAATAGATTCAGGCATTTCATTGCACATCAATGCAAATCGCTGTTCTTTTTCATCACCCTCAATAACCAGTGCAACACCTAAAGCCCGATCAGCATCGCTCACTCTAAATACCGGCAAGCTATACTCATGCCAATCTATGGTATTGACTTGAGTTGGGCTATCCAATGCAGACAACACAACGTTTTGAGGTAATAACATTGGTTCTTTTCCAGAGCAAGCAATAATATAAGCATCGATAAAACCCGTCGAAACGGTAATTAAATGCTGTAATTCTTGCGTATTCACACGATCAAGCGCATTACTCATCTTTTGTTGAGTCATAACTGTTCTCTACCTTGTTTCCAGTAATGCTTCAATACTTTCCAATAATTCAGACTCTTGGAATGGCTTACCCATATAGTTCGTTACACCAAGGCTAAATGCACGTTCGCGATGCTTTTCACCTGTACGCGATGTAATCATAATAATTGGTAATTCACGATGCACTTCATGGTGACGTACCAAATTAGTCACTTCAAAACCATCCATTCGTGGCATTTCAATATCAAGTAACATTAAATCTGGCTTGACATTTTCGAGCTGCTCAATTGCATCAACCCCATCTTTAGCTGTGATCACATCATAACCATTACGTTCAAGTAAGCGAGTCGTTACCTTACGTACTGTAACCGAGTCATCCACAATCATCACTAAGCGACGTTGATCACGATGACGTTGATTTTCACGATGTTCACCATCATCTTTCACACGATGATTCGCTTGAGTTTGTCGTGCAATATTTTGACCATCTAGAATCAAACAAACATGACCATCACCGAGAATTGTTGCCCCAGTGATTACACCAATATGAGAGAATTGCTGACCAATCGGTTTAACTACAATTTGCGAACGTGAACCAATCAACTGATCAACTAATATCGCTATGGTCTGCCCCATACTACCTTTAATTAACAATACAGGTAATGAGTGTGCTATACCATGTAAGCGAGGAACTGATTGATGTGCAACAAATTCAGCAAGATAGCGCAATTTATAAGACTGATTATCGATATCAAAGAATTCTGCTTTACTCGCAAAGTACTCATCCAACGCCGTTGGTGAAATTCGTACAATTCGATCAATTTGTGACAATGGTACAGCAAACTGTTGATCACCAATTTTCACCATCAATGCATCACTAACAGACACTGTAGTTGGAACTTGTATGGTAAAGGTTGACCCCTTACCCAGCTCCGAATGAACTGTAACTTGGCCACCAAGTAATTTAATTTCACTTTGCACTACATCTAGCCCGACACCACGACCTGAAATCTGAGTCACTTGTTGTGCCGTACTAAAACCAGGATGGAAAATTAGCTGTAAAATTTCGTCAGAAGTCAGCTCTTGTTCTGTACTAATCAACCCTTGTTCAAGTGCTTTGGCTTTAATTTTCTGAGCATCAATTCCTTTACCATCATCGGTAAAGGTCACAATCACGTCTGTACCTTGACGGCTAATATTGAGATCAATACGGCCTGTTTTCGGTTTTTGACTATGCTGACGCTCTGACTCATCTTCAATACCATGGTCAATGGCATTTCGGAGCATGTGCTCTAATGGTGAAATCAGCTTTTCTAGAATCGTACGATCTAGTTCACCTTCCGTATTATTAACCAATAATTCGGTTGGTTTATTCAAGGTTGTTGCGGTTTGGCGAACCAATCGTTGTAAACGTGGTAACAATCGCGAGAATGGAACCAAACGTGTCCGCATCAAACTTTCTTGAATTTCAGCTTGAATACGTGACTGTTGTAATAACAAACCTTCAGTATCACGAATTTTTTCAGACAACGTCGTTTTAAAGTCAATTAAATCAGAAGCTGACTCCGCAAGCGATTTAGACAATTGATTCAATGATGAATATTGATCCATTTCCAAAGGGTCAAAATCGGTATAGCGAGAATTGAGGTCACCATGTTTGGCAATAATTTGCGATTCTAATTCGCCTTCCATTCGACGCAACTGGTCGACTAGACGCTTAATTGCCAACTCCATATCACCTAAGGTATGGCCTAGCTGTCCCAAATCCATCTCAATACGCGAGCGGTTAATCGCATTTTCACCAGACAAATCAATCATTTTTTCAATCAAATCTGCCGAAATACGAATCATCTCATCATTTTGGTCAGCATGATCCGATTGTCCCCACTCACCAAACATCGAAGGTGGCTCAACTCCATCCCCCATCACAAAATCAGTCGGTTTGAAGTCTGACAGTAAATCGGTACGGGTAAGTTTATTTGGTAACTGAACAGCGACATCAACATAAGTAATATTGGCTAAATTACTTTTTAATTTGTCATAATGTTGATAATTCTGCTCTTTGATGGCATCTTTTAGCCAATTAAAGGCCATTTCCAAGAGCGAATCGTATACATTGGAACTAAAATTATGTACTGCAAATTGTTCAAATGCATTTTCAAGTTCATAAGCAATTTCTGCAACTTGCTCTAAACGCACCATTTTTGCGCCACCCTTGATACTGTGGGCAATACGCTGTAATTGAAGCAATAAACTACGATTGTTACGTTGATCAAACCATAAACTTAAAATATGTTTTGAATCATCCAGCAATTCTTCAGCTTCTTCAAAGAATGTTTCTCTTGCAATCAGCTCAGCCTGATCAGGTTCACCTTGAACATTCGAATGCTCCTGTACCGTATCTTCCAGAGCAAACTCAGCCTTGGAATGGACTGTCTCATCGATCGAGTCATCAACAAGATTAAGGTCATTATTTTCAGTCGTCGCCGTTGTAGTATAAGCTTCAACAGTCGTCGTGGTCTCATCACGATGCTTGCCTAAATTACGTAAAATGGACAATACATTTTGAGCAGGATAATCAACATGTTGCTCATGAATAATCTGTAACCGGTCTGCAATATTATCTTGAATAATCCGTATAACTTGAACTAATTCAGGAGTCGCTTGCATTTGCTTTTTGATTATGCGCTCATAAATCGTTTCTAATTCATGCGCAATCCAACCAATATATTCAGCTTGCACCATATTTGCACCACCTTTTAGGGTGTGTAAATGGCGCATCAAATTCTTTAATGCTGTTGTATCTGATAGATTTTTTGACCATGTATTTAAATCATGATCAATATTGATGAGCAACTCATCTGCTTCTTCAATAAAAATATCCAGAACTTCAAGATCAAAATCACGATGACTTTCAGCTGAATCAAATTGTTTTTTATCTGCTAAAATTTGTGACGCAATTAAACTCAAATCAAATGCTGGATTTGTAACAAATACAGTTTCAGCAACATAAATCTGTTCAACTTGTGCAGATGTATCATCTGGCTCAATTACATCAATATCTTGTTGTAAATAAGCGTTTATTTCATCTAAAGCCTGTTTTGAAGCTTCATTTAGACTGACCCGTTGTCCCGAGGCCAAAGTATCAAATAAATGGATAAACTCTTGATGAACTTTAGAGAATAATTCAAACACATAATCTGTATTTAATAATGTAGGAGTACCTAAAACAGATACGTAGCAGGCTTTTAACTCAACACTGAACTCATGAATACCTTGTGATGCACGATTTTCGGTATGTTGGATTAACTGTGTTGTTTGCTCAATTAATTGTTCAAAATAATGTGGATACTCAACTTTGGCACGTTTATCAAATTCAAATTCAGCATCTAATAGATAATCAATATTCAAACTGACCAGTTGAGAAACTAAATCATGTGCACCGGCTTGATCATGTAATTGCTCAATTTGGAAATCATAACGATCCCAAGCACGATTAAATACTTGATAAATTTCCTGTAATTTTATATCGCTAGCACCATCATGCTTCAAAATATGTAAATAATCACGTACGAATTCGGCATAATGCGTGAGTAACGCATTTTCATTGGTACTTGATTCAGTATCTTCTTGTACTAAAACTTTAAATAACTGCTCAACTTTACCACTCACTTCAAAGACATCATCGACCTGTGCCATCGAAGAGCTGCCACGCAATGTATGTAAAGCTCGAATTAACCGATTATATTGTTCTGGATTATGATGTTCTAATTGTAAGAATGCCTCTATCGTTGCCAAATGCTCTTCAGATTCTTCAACAAAAATTGCCAAAGTTTCTGTAAGAAATTGATCTCCTTCATCTGATCTTTGACTGGGATATTCTCCTTGAGGTTGAGTAAGCGGTGCATTATCAGCAGCAATATACTCCGCATGAATAGAATCAGCCGTTTCCATTGTTATTGCTGGTGCGACTACAGCAGATTCAGAGTAACTATCTACAATTTCCAAACCAGTGATAACATTGTCAGTATTCAAGGTCGTAGATAAAACTAACAACTCTTCTAAAGCTGGTTCAATACTGAGATTTTTTTGAATCTGCTGCCCCAACAGCACCAAAGGTCTTAAATCAATGTGATGGGCCTGATTATTATTAAAATCATTATATAATTTATATTTATAGGTATTAAAAACCAAATTTACATAATTCTGTAATGTCGCAGAAATGACTAAATTCTTGGCAATAACTCGATTTAGCGCCTCTTCTACAGTCCAAGCCAATTCGCCAGAACTTTTTGCCCCAACCATACGCCCCGAACCTTTTAAGGTATGATAGTGGCGGCGGATATTAAGCAAAACTTCATCTTGAGTCGGATCTTGTATCCACTGACTTAACAACGGTTGTAAACTTTCAAAAATCTCTTCAAGTTCTTCTATGAAAATTTCTAAAATTTCAGCATCTTGCTCAAGATAGCTATCTTCTGGTAAGACTGTCGATTCAACTAAGTGTTTTAATATTTCTTTCATAGCTCAGGCTTCTATGTTTAGCTTCCTTTTATGGAAACTAGAACCTACTAACATCTTTTATCTTAAGCATTTTAACTTAAGCAATAAATGTCCTATTGTTTGCAATACCCACATGACCGTGGATATTGCATACCCCATAAGATGATGAATCTAATTATTCTGGGAGCTTAAAGTCTGTTACTGATTGACGTAAAGATTCTGCCATATTGGCCAATTCAGAAACTGAGCGTGCTGTATCAAATGTTGCTGTGGTGGTTTGCGAAGTAATTTCTTGTACAACGTTCATCGTACTCGCAATATGACCAGCTGATGCAGACTGCAGTTTTGCAGAATCCGAAATACTGGCAATCAATTTTGCCAAATTACCCGATACTGACTGAATTTCATCCAAAGCAACACCCGCATCTTTAGCTAAGTTCGCACCACGTACAACCTCAGATGTCGTTTGCTCCATCGAAATTACGGCTTCATTGGTATCCGTTTGAATGGTTTTAACCAATGTTTCAATCTGTTTTGTTGCTGATGCTGAACGCTCTGCAAGACGTTGAACCTCATCCGCTACTACTGCGAAACCACGACCCGCTTCACCTGCCATAGAGGCCTGAATTGCTGCATTTAATGCCAAAATATTGGTTTGATCGGCAATGTCGTTAATCAGCGATACAATGTTTCCAATTTCTTGAGAAGATTCACCCAAACGCTTAATACGTTTCGATGTTTCTTGGATCTGTTCACGAATCGTGTCCATACCATCAATTGAACGATTTACAACATCTGCACCATTAGATGCAATTTTTACCGAACGTTGTGCTACTTCAGCTGATTCAGATGCATTAGCGGATACATGATCAATCGACTGCGCAATTTCATTAATCGCTGTTGAAGCACCTGCAATTTCTTGCGCCTGATGCTCAGAAGCTTCTGCTAACTGGTTGGTAATATTCTGCGTATCTTGCGTATAACGTGCAACTTCTTGCGAAGTTTCATGAATTCGTGAAACTAGGTCACGTAACTGGTCAATTGCGAAGTTAATCGAGTCGGCAATTGCTCCAGTAAAATCCTCAGATACTGTTGCATATGACCGTAAATCACCATCGGCTAAGTCTGCAATTTCATCCAGTAGACGTAAGATTGCATTCTGATTACGGTCATATTCATCTTGTAAACGTGTTACACGGACTTTATCCGATAAACTACGGAACATTAGTAGTTTAAACGCACTAAAGAAGAAAACACCCAATGCAAAAATCAATAATAATGCAGGTAATATCGCTTGTGATCCCACATTGGTTTTCAGTTGATTTAGAGCAGTTAAAAGTTTATCAGACTGCGAGAAAATATCTGCTGATGCTTGACGTACTTCAACAATTTGTTTTGAGTTATTTGATAATGTACTTGCCGCAGTTTTTAAAATTTTATCGTAATCATCTTTAATACTTTCTAATGATTCACGTAATGCAGGTTGATCAATACGTGTTACACCCAGCTCGGCATTACCATTTAACTGCGCATTTAAATACGCACCGAACGTTTCAGTATCTGCATTAAAGTCATCTGCAGAGGCTTGTGAATCTGCTGAACCACCCAATACCGCACCAATCGAACGTAAAATACGTTCCGCAATAAATACTTGGTTTTTAGCAATAACTACCTGACTACTTGGCATATTCTCACGTGCCATTTGGTCAACCATTAAGTTATATTCTGCCTGCATACCTGGAATTGCATCACTAATAGCAAGGTTAGTTTCATACAAGTTATTAATGACCTTTTCTTGCGACGTTACTGTTGTAATATCATCAGAAACTTTAGACCAAATTGAGTCAATTTGTTGCAAATTCTTATCATTTGCATGCGTAGCTTTCACAACTTTAAGATTATCGTCAAACTCTTGCTGTGATTTTTTTAAGGCTTGAATTGCACCACTGCCCGATACTGAAGATGTCACCTCAGTTGCTTGGCGTGACATCGTTTGTGACAATAAACGTAACTCACCTAAACTTCGAGTTAAGTCGTTATTCCGAGGAACGCTATAGAACAGGTACAATAAAATATAGACTGCGAAAATCAAACTAATAAAAGCCATTAAAATAAATGGTTTTGCTTTATCGCTATCACCGAACAATTTAGAAAATTGATCAATACGTGATTTTATTTTTGCTATAACAACTGGACTACTTTTTTGAGTAGCATCACCTGTATTTTTCTTTTTAAGTTTAAAGCCCATTCAGCTTCTCCCCGGGACGCTTAACTTCAAGTTCAGCGTCAAAGCTAGTTTATAAATTTTTCTGATGCATTCAGATACTTAGGATCATTTAATAAACGACTAAACAAGAATACATTCCAAGCATGGTTGTGCTGATGAAAATATCCTTGGCAATAACGATTAAGTTTTTCATCTAAATTTTGATTTTCTGAAAAAAAACTTTTTTTATTAAAATGTTGAATCCCCAACACCTGATCTACAATCAAACCAACGTACTGATCATTATGGCTAATACATAAGACTTTTTGAGTAGGTAAAAATTGACTTCTTTGTCCTGAAATAAAACACGCTAAATCGGAAACAGATAAAAGTCTTCCCCGAATATTCGCTAATCCCCATACCCAATCCTGTACATTAGGAACAGAAGTATATTTAGGAGGATAGATGACTTCGGAAACTTCACCTAATGGAGCAATAAAATATTGCCCCATCATTTCGAATGCAATGCCTGACCATCGGTTTACTTCACTTTCATCATCGCTGTAGTTTTTATTGCCACGTTTTGATAAACGAAGTAATTCGATAAATCCATTCGCTGCCATAGGTTATCCCACACTGAGATATTGTTTAATCACACTAATTAGTTGATTCTCATCAATAGGCTTAGTTAAATAATCACTCGCCCCTTGTCTTTTTCCCCAAACTCTATCTGTATCTTGGTCTTTCGTACTCACAATTACGATAGGAATGTGTTTTGTTTCTGCACCCCGCGCAATTTGACGTGTTGCCTGAAAACCATTCACACCAGGCATTACTACATCCATTAATACCAAATCAGGTAATTCAGCTTGTGCCAAAGTCACCCCATCTGCGCCATTAGTTGCTTCCAAAACCTCAAAGCCATGTTTATTTAAAATTTCTTTAAATCTAAACATCTCTGTTGG
The DNA here is from genome assembly GCF_002135345.1 of Acinetobacter sp. ANC 4648. Lineage (GTDB taxonomy): Bacteria > Pseudomonadota > Gammaproteobacteria > Pseudomonadales > Moraxellaceae > Acinetobacter. Next base: position 373,830 of record NZ_NEGI01000002.1, read on the forward strand.
TGAGTCATCAACAATTAGAATACGTGCCATTTTTTTCCCCAATCAATTCGTTTTAAACACCAACATGGTTACGAATTGCATTTAATAACTCGTCCTTACTAAAAGGTTTTGTCAAATATTCATCTGACCCAACCACTCTTCCTTTTGCTTGATCAAATAAACCGTCTTTACTTGACAACATAATGACAGGTGTATTTTGATAATTTTGTGAATTTTTAATCAAAGCGCAGGTTTGATAACCATCCAGACGTGGCATCATAATATCGACAAAAACAATATCCGGATTCGCTTCTGCGATTTTAGACAATGCCTCAAAACCATCAACAGCAGTCACTACATCGCAGCCTTCACGCTGTAATAAAGTTTCAGCTGTACGACGAATCGTTTTTGAATCATCAATTACCATGACTTTTAGATTTTGAAATTTATTGTCCATTTAATGACCCGTCCCCTTAATTTGGATTTGATAGAGCTGAACTCATTTATTTTTTACAATTAATCTGCATTTTTTAACATATATTCACCAAGTTTATCAATGAACATTTATTGTTAGCCGCTCGTTTTTTTACATTTGCACTTTAAAAAACCAATTTTTTTGATAATTGACGCTTTATTTTCCCATTTTTATATTTCATACTCTAATTTAAATCCTTAATATGTCTTCATTATTAGGTAAAATACACTTAAAAGTATTTGGAGGAACAATGTTCAGTCAAAAAAATGCGTCCTCGTCAAAATATTTTATTTATTCATTCTTAATAATTACTGGATACACACTGACCAGCTCAGCTTTTGCTGCAGAGGCAGTACAAAAAAAATGGTATCGTTACTATGACAAAAATGGGGTAGCCAATATCAGCACTTCTGTTACGCCAGCACATATTCGAAACGGTTATGAAGTTCTAGGGTCGAATATGCAGGTGATTCAACGTAATCATGCCTATAGTGCCGAACAAGATGTCAAACAGTCTAGCTCTCGAGCCTCCGCCGCTCGTCAAAAAGAACAAGATGCTAAATTAAAAAGAGCTTACGGCAATATTAAAGTTGCTGAAAGTAAACGTAATGAACAATTCGGGAGTATCAAAAAACAAATTGCGCTGCAACAAGATCAACTCAAGCAACTACAAGCAGATCGAATCAATTTTAAACGCCAAGAAATGGAGTATTTCCGAAAAGGAAGTGCGGTTCCTACGCAACTTAAAAATAATATCAAATATAATACTGACAATATAAACAATACTAAAGCCACGATCGAGTCTTTACATACTAGCTATAGCACGACACAAACCTATTACAGCGACATCATTCAACGTCTAAAAGTATTCGAATAATTTTTCACAAGTACTATTTATTTTTAATGGGATCAACACACAAAATATAGCGTATTTCTTAGATATAAAAAATACAATTAATTCAATAATATTTCAGTCAAAAATTAACTTCCCACCGAGTTGTAGAAGTAATATTTATCCCCTACATAACACTTTAAAACCATCAAAATACAATCTAACCATCCTAATATTGCTAAAAAACTATAAAAAGAGGTTTATCTCATAATGCTGTTATTTTTAATTTTAACTGTATTAATGATCGACAGTGCTATGGTGATTGAGCTTTTGACTCGTTTTAAGTTTTTGTAATACCATTAAAAAGTAGAGCATAATCATTATTGAAATCCTACCCCCTTCCCTTAGTGATTTCCAGTACCTTTTTCTTTAGATAATTTTTAAAATTTTATATCGCAATAATTTCTGAAAATTGCATCTTAGCGAGATAATTTTAAACAAGCTGACATTATCAAATGTCCCACTGATTTTTTTAACGTATAATCTCTGCTTTAAATCTAAAAATTTCAGGATAGTTTCCATGCGCGCGAGTCGCTTTTTATTTGCTACGTTAAGAGAAACCCCAAATGATGCTGAAGTTATTTCACATCAACTCATGTTACGTGCGGGGATGGTTCGTAAGTTGGCTTCAGGTTTATATACTTGGTTGCCGATGGGTGTACGTGTGTTAAATAAAGTTGAAGCGATTGTTCGTGAAGAAATGAATCGTGCTGGCTCACTTGAAGTGTTCATGCCAGTCACTCAACCCGCAAGTTTATGGGAAGAGTCTGGCCGTTATGTGCAATACGGTCCTGAACTATTACGCTTTAAAGACCGCCATAACAATGACTTTGTTATGGGGCCAACCCATGAAGAAGTGATTACTGATCTCGCGCGTAACGAGTTAAAAAGCTATAAGCAGCTTCCAATCAACTTCTATCAAATTCAAACCAAATTTCGTGACGAAATTCGTCCACGCTTTGGTGTCATGCGTTCACGTGAATTCATTATGAAAGATGCCTATTCATTCCATGTGAATCAAGCATCTTTACAAGAAACTTATGATGTGATGTATGACACTTACTGCCGTATTTTCACACGCCTCGGTTTAGATTTTCGCCCTGTTCAAGCGGACACAGGCTCTATTGGTGGTTCAGGTTCGCATGAATTTCACGTATTGGCTTCAAGTGGTGAAGATGACATCGTTTTCTCGACTGAATCTGACTATGCTGCCAACGTAGAAAAAGCCGAAGCGATATTAGTCGGTGAACGTGCAGCAGCGACTCAAGCATTAAGTATTGTAGAAACCCCAAATCAAAAAACTATTGCTGATGTCTCTACATTCTTAAACACTGATCCAGCTCAATCAGTAAAAGCTTTATTAGTTCAGGGTATTGCAGCTGAAAATGGTCAAATTCCTGTGATTGCATTGTTCCTGCGTGGCGATCATGAGTTGAATGAAATTAAAGCTGAAAAACATGCTGCTATTGCCGTGCCTTTGACTTTTGCTACAGATGCACAAATGCAAGAACATGGCCTAACTGCTGGTTTTATTGGTCCTCAAGGTTTAGTCGAAAAAGGCTTAACCGTAATTATTGACCGTGCTGCTTCAGTCCTTTCTGATTTTGTTGCCGGTGCCAATGAAGCTGATAAACATGCAACTGGTGTGAACTGGGAACGTGATGCTCAGTTTAGTGAAGTATTTGACTTACGTAATGTGGTCGAAGGTGATCCATCTCCAGATGGTAAAGGCACACTGCAAATTAAACGTGGTATTGAAGTGGGTCATATCTTCCAATTGGGCCAAAAGTATTCTGAAGCTTTAGGCTGTAAAGTTTTAGGTGAAGATGGCAAACCATTAACGGTCACTATGGGCTGCTATGGAATTGGTGTAACCCGTGTCGTTGCATCTGCGATTGAACAAAACTTTGATGATAAAGGTATTATTTGGCCTGCTGCAATTGCACCTTTTGACATTGCTATTGTACCGATGAATGCACATAAATCACCACGGACTGTAGAAGCTGCTGAAGCGCTTTATAGCGAATTACAAGCCCTAGGTTTTGATGTGATTTTAGATGATCGTAACGAACGTCCTGGTGTTAAATTCTCTGATTTAGAATTAACTGGTATTCCACACCGTATCGTACTTGGTGAAAAAGGTTTAGATGCAGGCACATTTGAATATAAAGGTCGTACCGATGCTGAATCCGTAAATATTTCTAAAGAAGAGTTAATGGCGAAGCTAGTAAAATAATTGACTGATTAAGTAATAAAAAATCCCACGGTATGTGGGATTTTTTATTACATTTCAAAATTAATTTCTACAAACCATTTATTTTAACTTTTAAATCAGTTACTGATGCCCCAACAGCTCCCATATTGCCCATTGAGCCATTTTTCAAGCCATTAAATACAGCTCCATCAGATGAATTTAATGTACCCAAGGTCATACTATTTAATGCCGCATCAAACTTACTTGAGGCACCACTATTACCAAAGACTAAACCATCTGATTCAACGCCAGCATAAAAGCCATTTAACAAGAATCCATTGCTCACATCACTGGCTTTTAACTGAAAATTAAATGTTGCCCCTGTATTTCCTGAAATCAGCGCTATAGGACATCCACCACCATCTTCTGTACCACAAATTGATTGGATTGCACCACTCAACATAATCAAATGGCTTTGAGGAACATTACCTAATTGAATATTCAATGCGGGTTTATTTGTGTTATTAAAATTAATCGCAAAATTATTTGCTGTACTACCAATCGTCAATAATTTGCTTACATCACTATTTAAAGAACCACTACCAGTAAAGATAGACTTTGAAGCACCACTTAAGGATGTTGAGTTCTCTCCTGCAAGATAAACAGAAAAAGGAGAAACTTTAATTCCAGTAATATTACTACCTAAACTTAATGCAATATTTGCAAATGGACGACCCAAGCCACCGTCGGCATCTAGAACCATTTTAACCGTAGGCTGTGAAACTGATACTCCTAAAAACCCGACACTTACAGGACTATTTGTACTTCCCGCCATAACAAGAGATGCTTTATTTTTATAAGTAGCTGCAGGTGTTAAACCATCAGTATCAATAACAGAGATCTGCTGAAACTCTATTTTACCAACTTGCACACCAATATTAATACCATCCTGCCCAGTAGCCTGAGAAAGGCTTTGATCATCCATAGGCTGCATGGCTATAGATAGCGGACTGCATAATAATAAAGATACACATCCGAGTATATTTTTTTTCTTCATTGTCCTAATCCTTAGGAAAATATTTTTAATTTTAACCCATACCAGAACTAGTCTAATGCATTTTAAATTTTGATCCAATCAAAAACCGATAATAGGATTTAACGCGGTGTAATATTAAATTCACTGGTTAAACGCCCACCTGTAATTGCAAGCTCGCCTAGACGTGCACCTGCTCCAGTTTTTGGTGGATATAGGTTTAAATCTCTTGCACGAAAAACACCTGCTGGATTTTGATCTGGATTAAATATTAAAGCCGCATTAAAGCCCACCTTACCTAAACCGTTCTCTTGATCTTTCCCCATTACAATCGCATTATTGAAACCAATTTTTCCAGTTAAATTATCTAGACCAATACTTGAACCATTTACTGGATCATTAATCTGTATCGTATTACCTACATCTGCCAAAGTCATATCACCGACAATACTTAAACGACTTCCCGAACCATCAGCTTTAATTTCACTATTTGGAATCAAAGAAAGATCCATATCGCCACCAAGACGTAACTTCACTCCCCAAACCACATCATCTTTTAGTGCAAAATTATCACTTGAAGATTTATCTTTAATTGCACATGCAGCCGCGGCAGAGGCTATTCCTAAGGCACAGGATTTATATGTTGTGCCTGGTAAATATCCCGCAGCAACTTCAGCAGCCATCACAATCAGCATGTTTTTTAAACTTAAATTTAAACTGCCATTTTCAACACCTATATTACCAGTGCCTTTCATCAATAAATCTACATTTCGTAGACCCATATAGTAATCTGTTGACTGAATACCATTTGCTGAAATTCCATCTCGATCACCACCATCAATCACTAAAATAGAAGTGGTTTTAGTACCTTTATTATAGCCAACAGTATCCTTATACTTTCTCGAAAGCTTGTCATTAGGATCGATACTATTTAAATCACGAGAAAGGTCCTTATCAATACCTTCCGTACTCATTGCCATTGAAAAACCAAGCCGTGCTGTATTACCAGAAGTAGCAACTTGACTTTTTACACCTTTATCCGTGTAGTAATACGCCGTATTTGCTGTTACCTTCGTTCCATACATCGCAATATTGGCATTCAAATTATAAAAAGGTAGCGCTAAGCCCCATTCATTGTTCAACCCATTACTAACAAACAAATTAGCGGGATCAATCACTCCTGCACTTGTAGTAAAGCGTCCTCGACGTGATATCGCCTGAAACTCACCACCACGAATGCTCATGGCCACTGCATATGGATTTGTAGATAATAGATGAACATTCTGCTTGTAATCATCTAAAGTTGTTAAATAGCTATTATTACCAAATCGACTATTTTGAAACGTATAGTTTTCTGGTAATTGTAAATTTTTTGTATCAATTAAATTAATATATATATTGCCACTATCAAATGTTCCGCGAGTTCCAGGTTGTAAGCCAGTCAAATTTCCAAACTCAAAACCATAGGTATTCAACCCAGCGCCACCTATTTCCAATGTGGTTGCTTTTCCATCGGAGCCGAGCATGGTATCGCCATCTTTAGTGAAATCTGCTTTCATACGAAATGCGATCCCAGAACTTCCCATAATATTATTGTTTGTTGTTCCCGAAGGAGAGTCCGCCTTGCCCAAAAGGTCAGTACTTCCTGTTGAGTCCAACCCTCTGAGTTGTAGATAACCATTAACCATTCGACCGCTAGCTCCGACACGTATAAGTCCCATAGCCCCTGCTGGACTATTGGTATTAGCATCCAAAGCATAAGGAGTTGTTGCATTTACCCCCTTATTCAACATAATTTCGAGATTCAAACCTGCATTTGTCGTTTCAGAACCATTACCATAGGTTCCTGTATTTTTAAAGCCTATTTTATTTGAAGCAGAATCTGCGACACGTGTAAAATCAACATAACCATATTGCTCATTTGGAGCCTGTGAAAGACTGGCATCTATAGAGTTATTGGTTTGTAATTTTAAACCAGCAACTTCATCAATAAATACATACCCTTTACCTTTAAAATTAAAATTAAAATTTTTAAAAATAAGCTGATTGAGTTGATTATTAATATTGGTTTGTCCTAAATAAATATTTGCGTTTTTTACCCCTAAAAGCAACTCGGCTTGACTATTTTTACTAAATAAACCATCTCTGGTTTTAAGACCAATATTTAGGTCTGATGTTGTTTGTACTGCAATATTTCCAATTTTTTCACTGCAATATGCACTCACATCGCAAATACGAAAAGAATCAATCGTCAGCAGTAAAGGCGCAACAGCTAAATCAAAATCTAGTCCTGTCTTATTACCTTCACTCCCTAAATTAATTTTATAATCTGCACCTAGCGGAACACTTAAAGCATTACTTTTTTGAATCTTAACGGTGTCTGCAGTTGTCGTCAGCCTTGAATCAATTGCACCCTGCGTTCCTCGTCCTGCATTATCAGTCCAATACAGCGTATCAATATTTGCTTCTTTAAAAGTCGTAGAAATATGTACACCATCTTGCCCATTTACACTTCTTAAGTCACTATCATTTAGCGCTTGTAAAGCATAGGTAGAACCGCTCATAAAAAACATGCTGAGCGTTAATGTATTTAAGATAAATCCTTTACCGTGATTTTGTTTTCTATTTATCATCACATCTTCCTTTTCATATCTATAAACAGACTAACAGCGAGGATGATTTCCATCACAGCTAAACATCATGATTTTCCCCTGTAAAGCAAGATTTCCATTCATCATCATGCCAACAAAACCCGTCTCTCTACCTGTATCATATTTATCTGCGGTTGTTCCTATAGGCCCTAAAGTAGGTGCCGATTGATCTATAACCTGAGCTTTATCACTATAAACATTCGCTTTCAAATAACCATAATCACTTGCCGTACTGCTGGATCCTTCAACCAACTTACCAGTAGCATCATAATAAGAAGTAAAGTTATCTTGCTCTATCGATAATGCATTAAATCCATAGTTACGAATTTGCAAAGGCTTATCAGCACTGACCGTTAACTGGATTGCTGGCTTAATCATATTACTATATTGTAAATCAATACCATCAAGCCCTAATTTTTGGATATTCATTGTTCCTTGAATTCCCTTAAACACTAACCACAACTTATGTCCAGGATTACTCACTGTCGGATCACTAGCCGCCACAGTCCAATTTCCACTTGCATCCTTTTGTACAAATCTTTTATTTGGTGAAATAGCCAAATGGCAGTATGCAAGATTGGCGCAATCTACAATCGGTGCTGTCCCATTTGCTAATTCTGTATTGGTCAAGACTTTTTGATTGAGCGTTAATTTCAGTGATAAATCCGCTCCAGCTTGCCCCTCTATTGCCCGAAGTGTCTGATTATCCATAGGCTTTAATTCTGCAAAGACCATTGAGTTACATAGCGCTAAAAGTAAAAAAGTTATTTTTTTCATGATGATCTCTCTTACTTATAGGCCTGTTGTTGTAATTTTCATATGCTGGATAAGCAAACCATCAATTACAGCTGAGCCCATGTTATTCATCGGTATAGCATTTGATACCGTTGGAGCTATTGTAGGAGCGGCAGATGTTGAGGTCCACTTTGTGCCACTATAATTCGCATTTGGCAAAGCTCCCCATGCATCTACAGTAAAAGAGCGACCATTCCCTGACCAATCATATCCGGTCGGTGCACCCTTCCCAACAACATAACCAGCATGTGCAACTGTAGGATTATAATTTGGTAATACAACCTGTTTACCACCTATGGTTACAGTGCTAGAAGTCGCTGCGTCAGGTACATCAAAACTATTGATATCAAACCAACTTCCTTTATCAAAATCAAAACAGGTATTCGAGTTTCCAGTACCCTCATTACAACCCGCTGTCCCAGTCGCCCAACTTGTTACAAAGGATGGATTTGAAAAACTAGTGCCTGTAATATCAATAGGACCTGCACTCACTCCCGTCGCATAACGCCAAGTATTTCTTGAACCTGCACCTGTCAAGGAAATATAATCACGCATTTTTGCCTGTAATTGAGAATAATATTTGGTAGAAGCTTGTATAGAATTACCCTTTAAAGCTCCGAATGAAATACCAATAGCATCATATCCAGAGTCGCCTTTAAAAGCCTGCAAAGCGTTATTTTGCTTATCATAAATTGTAGAGCCGATACTAATACTACTATGTGTCGCATTATTACCTTGATAGCCCGCAAGTCCATTGCTACCACATTGATAAACATTACACGTCGAACCAAGATAGGTTTTATCTGCACCGGTATAATCTGTATAAATTTTCTTATAAATGCTCTCTTTATTCGGTATACGTGCAACCTCTAAACTAAAGTTTTTACCATCAGAACCAACCGTCAAAGGTTGATATAAAGAACCTAAAACTAAATTTGTATTTAAATTATAAATAAATATCCCCTCATTTGAATCAAATGTTGGGGCGGCACCATTTCCCAATGCGGGTGTTGATAATAAACCTTGTGGACTAGTCGCACTTTCTTGCGTACTTAAGCGCAAGACATTATTCATACCCGTCGTAGGTAGATTGTAATAACCTTCTGTTATCGTATCGACTGTATCAATTGTTCTTAGTTGATAAATACGATTATTAAAATCAGATGGAATAACAGTAAATGCACCTGTACCAGCAGTATAACTAACCTGCCCTGGCCATAACGTTGAATAGCGATTGGTTGTGGTTTGTGCGCGAGTTGCTGTTGCATTTTTATATTGTGCAGCAAAACCACCCGTAGCTAGTCCGCTAACTACGCCATTATTTAATGTCACACCACTCACCGAAGCAGCACCACTATTAAACCGAAGTACACCGGCCAAACCCAAGGTATTATTATAAAAAGAACTCATTCCGCCGGTATTCGTCGCACCGCCTAGTGTTTGGAACATTTGAATACGGCTACCATTAATACTAAAATTGTTCCAAATAGCTTGAAGTCGGATACGATTTGCTCGATCAAGATTTGGATCAGCAACAGATGGTGCTGTTGTACTAAATAATTCGCCCAATCTAAACTGATTAGGATCTCCATCGACTTTACTTTGGTCACGTACGAATGCATCTGCCCATAATGCCAATTTTAACTTATATGCATCAGACCCTGTTTCTGGGGTTATTGGCGTGACTAAATCATATAAAGGAGCTTCTAAATTAAGATAAGTGACTGAGTTATTATATCCAGCTGCGGCACATCCAGAACTCGCAGACCCTAAACAATCTGATCCCGTTAAGAAGTTTGGAACATTTAAATCAGTATCTACCTTAAATATCCATGGATTGGCAGCTGTACCCCAACTTTTAATAGCAGCATTTGCTAAACCTTGTGCATTTTTACCACTATCTAATCGACTATTAGTATCATTATTCGTATTTTTCGAAACGGCTAAACCATACATATAAAGATCAGCCTTTCCTACAGAGTGATCCAAAGTATTGACTTTGCCATCTTTATTTGTATCCTGAACAAATGAAGACAAAGGCCCAACAGGAATGTAATGTATATAACCCGAATCTTTGGTTCGGTCGGTCAAGATATTATCCTCAGACTCATTTGCACCAGCACCACGAAACACCATAAAAGCATCTTGAGGAAGTATTGCAATACCCTCACCTGTCGTGTCACTTAAATTTTCATCAGATAATGCTTCAAGTGCGAAGCAAGATTGGTTTAAACACAACCCGATAAAACTTGCCAAAACGGTTTTTTTAAATTTTACCGTATAATCTGGTGTAGTCATCTTGACCTTCCTTTTTTTACACGATGCTCCGCACCATATTTTTTTATTTACTTTCTTAATCCAACTGCCGAGACACGATCCTTAGCCCCGAACAGTTTTGATATTTTTATCACAGTTTATAATATGCAATTAATTTTAATATGGCAAAATTTAATAGTGAAGACAGTGCCTTTTCCGATGAACGTAACACCTACTTCAAAGATTATTTTGAACTAGGTGAATACAAACAACTACCTTGATACTCTCATTTTTATATTTTTAATTGTTAAAAATAACACTTAGCAGAACTTTAACCCGCCATAACAGTTTGGAGCAAAATTTTGATTTTTTAAAACCATATTGGTTAAATCCATAGAAACAGGCGTACCATTTTTTAAATCAACTGTACCTACTGCAATAGCACTACCAAAAACACATCCCAAAAGACCGCCAGCACCACAAGATATTTTCCCTGCATCTGTTGCAAGATAATCATTTACCTGTGCCAATGTTTCTTTAAGCGTGGGTAAGGCAATATCTACTGCTTTTTCTGGGGAAATATCACCAATGTCAATTGGATTAGAAAACTCTAACCACCAACCATTCTGCGCTACAGACTTAGTATTAGTCCATTTTATATCTTGTGACTGCAATGATAACGATGCCGATGTTCCATTCAGATCTGCTTTATGAAAATATTTTAATCCTTCATTAATAGTAACATCAACTGTTAAATTTTTGATTAATCCTGCTGTATTTTTATCTAATTTAATACCAGACGCATTAGCTGCAATATTACCAGATATTGCAATATCCTCTACAGTTGCTGAAGCTTTTAAATTAGCACTGGTAATTCGTTTCCCTGTAATTGTTTGCTGTGGTAACGTTAAAGCACCCAACAATGTTTTACTGCCTGTTTTTGCACTTAGTAAATTTAAATTATAGGCAGTTGTGGAAAATCCCAAACAAAGTAGACCACATGCTTGGCCTTTTATTGCGACTCCAGTGTAAATTTGGGTCAATGGATTATTACTATCATAGCCGTTAACTTTTGCGGTTCCAGTTGTCGCCTGAACATCCATATATCCACTTAAAGAATTAATACCAGTGGGCGTCTCACTATTCTCTAAACCAAATGAAATCATTCCTATCGCCTTTTCAGAACTAACCCTTAAGCCAACAACTTCACGTGTTGCTGCACTGCTCGGATTTTTAATAGCAAACTCCATAAAAGGATTCGTCAATTTTGCCGAAGAACTTACACGTCCATTACTGGTATCCGAAATACCACTTAAGCTGAGATAGTCGATATCAATATCACATGCTCCTGCTCCATTAACACCACCACAACCTAATTGTAATTTTTTAATATTGGCATTCAACTCTAATTCAGCTTCTAGTCCTAATTTATAAAAACCAATATTTTTAGCACCACCTAGACGATCTGTTTCTAAATTTGCAGCATCCGTGGGTGCAATATATGTCAAACTCATTAAAGCTTGTCCTACAGTATCAGACAACTGTTGATCACTCATTGCAACAAATGAATGAGCATTGACTTCCACCATTACCCCTAAAGATAATAAAATAGCACTTATTTTTTTACGCATTTTTATCCCCTCTTTTTATTTTCAGTACATATTTTTTAAATTAATTTTTTAAATATTCTTAATTAAATAACACAAAATCAAACTCTTAAAATTATTAAGAATACAAACTAATTAATCATATCTTTGAACATCATTATGAGTCTTTGGCTGTATAGCTCATTATGTCGTATATTTTTTAACAATAAAAAAGTGGCATTACGCCACTTTTATTTACTTAGGTGTTTGCCATTTAACAGAACTTGAGCGTTCCATAGCAATTCGTCTTTACCCCTTGATTTTTCAACTGAAGGTTTTGTAATAAAATTGAAGCAGGATTCCCTCCCAATGCAGGATTGGTTGCTTTATTTAAATCAATCACTAAAGCATTCGGTGTTTCTATAACTGAATTTGTCAATGCAGCGAATGCTTCACTAAACCCTAAGTTTATGGTTTGCGAACTTTTTGCTAGCTCTACATTCATCAAACTCGCAACCTGCGCATACACCGAACTAATATCCACAGGCTTTGTAGCTTCTAATTTACCCAACTGTACCGGCTCAGAAAAAGACATCCACCATCCTGCTTGAGCAACATCAGTAGCACCACTCATTTGGCTCAAAATAGTTTTACCCACATCTGCAGAAGCAAGGGTTGCACCAGGCCAAATTAAAGGGATTTCTTGTAAAGATAAATAGCCACCCGTTCCCTTTAGGGGAATGTTATGAATCATACTCAGGCTTTGAGAAAATCCCACACTCAAATTTAAATTTTTTACAGCAGAACCAGCTTTAAGCTTAACTCTGGCATAATTAACACCAACGACAGAAGGATTTAATGAAACAGCCAACTGATTATTTGGCCCACTATCAAGGGGTATAGAATCTAAAGCAACATTAATCCCTTCGATGACTGCGCTGGACTGACGTTTACCATTGACTTGAAAGGCTGGCGTATTAAATCCAACTCTCATTGATGGCAAAGTAATACCTTGTGTTTGAGCATCATTAGGTAAGCTTGTAAAACTTGAATTAATTAAACCAATAACTTTAATATTTCCTTTAATAATCTCATCCGCTTTTTTTCCAAAAGTTCCCACAGCAGTATCCACCGTACCGCTGGTTGCAGCAATTTGCATAAAACCACTTAGGTTTTGAATACCATCTGTAGTTGATACATCAGCATTATTTGCCATTCCAGCCGTTAATAATGCATTAATTTTTTCAGCACTGAAGCGCATTCCTTTTATTGCTCGTGTCGATGCTTTTTCTGGGTCACTAATGGCAAACTCTATAAAAGGATTTGTTAATTCTGCACTGGTTGAGGCCCGATTTGTATCGTAATCAGGACTTCCACTGGCATCATAAGAACTGGGCAACCCACTTAATGATAAATTTTTAATATCAATATCACAGGCACCAGCACCATTTACCCCACCACATCCCAATTGCAAATTTCTAATATTGGCATTTAATTCAAGTTTTGCTTCTAAACCCAGTTTATAGAAACCAATATTATTTGAACCTGCAATATTTTTCATCAAGTTACTATCATCTTTTGGAGCAATATAAGATAAACTCATTAAAGCCTGCCCCGTTGTATTGGACATTTGATCATCTGAAAGTGGGACCAATGAATGGGCATATAGTGGCCCAATCGCTCCGATTGAAATTAGTGCTGCACCTATTCCTTTACGCATTTTTATCCCTACTTTTCAGTCGCTATTTATATTATCTCAAATAGTCATATTTCTTTTTTAATTAAGCATTTTTTAGATCTTACAAAAACTGACCTTCAAATATATTAAAAATGAAAATCAATTAATCCTACTATAAGATGTATAAATTAATCTTTGATCATATTTTTATTATTTACTGTATCTTTAACAATAAAAAAAGCGGAATAATTCCGCTTTAATAAAAAAATGCAACACAATTAACAGAATTTTAAATTTCCATAACAATTTGCTTTAAAGTTTTGATTGGTTAATTCTAAATTACTTAAATTTAAACTTAGGGGTTTACCTTTCAAATCAATTGTTCCTATATTCACTGATAAATCAGCACCACCGAGCAAACCTCCTAAATCACTAGTTTGAGCCTCATGACCACCACCATCCTTTAACCACTCAGAAACAGCACTTGCAATTTGGGGAAATAAAGGTGAAATATCAATTGGATCTTTAGGAATTACATACCCTATATTTACAGGATCTGCGAATGACATCCACCATCCTTTTTGGGCAATATCATCAGATTTTGCACCTGGCCATTGTAATGCAGTCTGCTGTAATGATAATGAAAATGGTGAATTAATTGGTAAGTTATGAATCAACCCTAGTGACTGAGTCAAATTTAAATCTGCTGTTATATTAGAAATTGTCCCATTCATATATACACTTGAGAATTTTTTACCCGCACCTGCTAATAAACATGCAAATACTCTACAGGCTGTAACTGTTGCTTCGACAACCCCACCCTGTGTATAAATACCTGTAGGTTCTAAATAATCTGAATTATGAGGTCCACTCGAATTATAATTAACAATACCATTTAAAGGGTAATTTGCCCCTTTTCCAACATAAATATTTGGCACATTCACAGGAGCTGATAAGACTTTTGATTTTGCACGATTCTCATTTACCATAATTGCTGGAACTTCAAAATAATTGTTCTTTATCTCTGGTATATTAAAGCCACCTGCAGATGTTTTGAAATCTGCTTCCGCAGCTCCACCCAATCCTAATGCTTGTAAAGTTCCAGTAATGACTAAAGATTGTTTTATTATATTTCCATTTGCATCTTTTGCTGGATTACCATTCGCATCCTTTACAATGTAATCGCCAAAAAGATTATCTCGTGTCGCAGCAGTTGTTGCATATCCCTTAATCACCCCAGAAGAATCTGATTGAACTTTCATATACCCAGAAATTGTATTAATACCATTTGCTTTAGTACTATTTTCTGTACCCGCAGTGAGTAAGCCAAAGGCTTTTTCAGCACTTAATCTTAAACCCACAACTTGTCTTGTTGATGCTTGATTTGGATTTTTTATTGCAAACTCTAAAAATGGATTGGTTAATTTAGCAGACGTAGATGCGCGCTCTTCACTTGTCATTGATGCAGGCTTACCATTTGCATCTAATTTCAAACCACTTAAACTCAAATCATCAATATCAATATCACAGTCCCCAACACCATTTGTACCGCCGCATCCTAACTGTAACTTTTTAATATTCGCATTTAATTCTAATTCTGCTTCTAGTCCTAATTTATAAAAACCTATATTTTGAGCACCACCAAGTCGATTTTTCTCTAAGTTACTAGAATCTGTAGGAGCAATATAGGACAGACTCATCAATGCCTGACCTACCGTATTTGACAGTTGATCATCTGTCATTACTTTTAATGTATCTCCATAACAACTATTTATACTAATTAAAGCTAATAAACCTACATTCAGATATTTTAATTTAAGCATTAACACACTCTCCCTGTGCTTGGTTAATGATTGATTTTTATGTCTAATATTTTTGGAGTTATCGAATTATGATTCGAGGTAAATATACAACAGTAATATTTTATACTGTGTTTAAAGTCTCTATTACAGCTACTGTATGTAATATTATTAGTCAATATTAGCATTAATAATCATACTGACTTGATACTTTCCGACAAAAGGGCCTATCTTTCTAAAATATTGTTTTAAAAAAAGTTAATAAAAAAATCTTATTATATTTACCAAAAACTCACTTAAAATACATATAAAAAAGCAAGCCATAAGGCTTGCTTTTTTATATCACAACTCAAATTATGCTTTGGGTAAAGTAACCCCAGTTTGACCTTGGTATTTACCACCACGATCTTTATAAGACGTTTCACAAACTTCATCAGATTCAAAAAATAGCATTTGCGCTACGCCTTCACCCGCATAAATACGCGCAGGTAAATTAGTCGTATTTGAAAACTCTAAAGTGACATGACCTTCCCACTCTGGCTCAAGTGGTGTCACATTCACAATAATTCCACACCGTGCATAAGTTGATTTACCTAAGCAAATGGTCAGTACGCTGCGAGGAATACGGAAATACTCCATTGTACGAGCTAGAGCAAACGAGTTTGGTGGAATAATACACACATCAGATTCAATACTGATAAAACTGTTTTCATCAAAATTTTTAGGATCAACAATAACGGAGTGAACATTCGTAAATACTTTAAATTCACGGGCACAGCGAACATCATAACCATAGCTTGAAACACCATAAGATACGATTTTTTCACCTTGTTCATTCACACGAACTTGATTCGCTGCATATGGTTCGATCATGCCGTGATTTTCGCTCATCTCGCGAATCCAACGATCAGACTTAATAGCCATTTTGAAATATCCTGAAAATAGGTAAAAACATTTATTGCGCTGTACTTTAACTTAAAACGGTATTGAAGGAAATGTATCGTCTTAACAAAACTCAGGTCGTGCAATGCTCATGCGACCTGAACTAATCGTTTCTATTTGAGAATAAAGTTAAAGATGTAAAAGTGCAGAATAGCTTAAAGGAACAGAAAAACTAATCAGTACGACTGATGCTGTTCTTTGCATATTACATTGATTGAGCCAACTCACTTTATTGCTCGCAAGTACTGAACCAATATAAGTCCAAAAAAATGCAATCGGTACAATTAGCAGTAAAAATATCAACATATGCGCGGTATACGCTGCCATACTTTTCCAAACAAAAACTGGAAAAATTGCCGAAGCAAATAATAATGCTTTCGGATTCAATAAGGTTGCAACAAACAACTCTCTAGGCCGAATCGTCGGTTGATCAAAATTTACCGCTTGGGTCGCTGTCCGCCATAACTTAAGTGCTAAAAATAGGATATATCCTGCACTAAACAATTTTAAAATCGTTGGAATAATAGGGAATTGCTTTGAAACTGTACCAATAATCACGCCCCAAACCGTAATTGAAATAAAATAACCCAATGCCTCAGCTGGAATTAAAGCTAAAGAGCGACGAACTCCCACTTGAATACCGGAAGATGCTAAAAGCGTATTCGTTGGGCCTGGTGTTAATAAAATAGTCACCACTAAACCCACAAAAAACCATGAAATCATCAAATGACCTCACTATGTAATTGAATGCACAATAAATTAGTTTATTAGACTTGGCAAAAAATAATTGTAAGACAACATATAATAGATTCAAAAATTAAAAATATATTATTATTTTTCATATATTTAGAGCAAAAAGCCACCCTCTTGAAATACTGAACCATTTGGTCACCTTATGCTAAAAATATGATCTTAAATCCATTATTCATCATTTATATGATTTAAGTTTACTTTCAGCTTTTGGCTTTAGACTTGTTCACATATCTGTAGTCTTCATCTAATATATTTCCTCAAAGCTGTCGTTTTTCTATACACTCAGGCACAATAACCTCACTTTCGTCACACGACTTATTTTATATGGCAAAGCGTTTTTTTCGGTCTTGGCTTCCCTCTCCAGAACAAGTCAATAGTTTGAAAATAATGAAAATTTTTGGTAATAAAGCCTTAAATCCAACGCTTTGGTATGTCAATCGTAAATCGATTTCTAAAGCCATGTTCATTGGTACATTTTGGGGAATATTACCTATTCCTCTGCATAGCATACTAATTATATTGACCGTTTTAATTTTTGAAGCCAATTTACCGATTGGACTGTTACTAGCATGGGTAATGAATCCACTGACCATTGTACCTATCCTTATTTTTGCCTTTTGGATTGGTTCAAAAATCTATCATGTACATATGATTAATAAAGAAATGTTACTTGGCGTTTTTCATCAAATTATGCATTGGATTAAAAATTTCGGACATGGCCATATTGATCTGAGTTTAGCTAAAATTTTAGCCACAGGTTTGTTGATTGAGGCACTTATTTTTGCAGTACTATTTTTTGCAATTACTCGTATTTATTGGCGCTGGTCGATTGTTAAAAAATGGAGAATGCGCCAAAAGATTTAAAATACATTTTCAGGAATTATTTCCCCTTATTGATATAAAAACAGCCCACATAGCAATATCTATGTGAGCTATTTAGGTCAAATATCTATTAGAAAATTCGGCTTTGGTCTTTTGCTGCTTTAGGCAAAGCATCGATAATTTTCCGCGCAATCGTGATATAACTTTCTGCGGCATCATCACCTGCAATTACAGAGGGTTTACCTGCATCTGCATTTTCACGAATCTGTACATTGAGCGGTAAACGACCAAGTAAAGGAATATCATATTGCTCAGCCAGTTTATCTCCGCCGCCAGTACCAAAAATTGGTTCTTCATGACCGCAATTTGAACAAATATGGGTCGACATATTTTCAATCACACCCATGACTGGAATATGTACACGATTAAATAACTCTATTCCTTTGGTTGCATCCATCAGTGCAACATTCTGCGGCGTAGTCACAATAATCGCTGCTGTTACAGGAATGCGTTGTGCCAATGTCAGTTGAATATCACCCGTGCCTGGTGGCATATCAATCACTAAAACATCAAGTTCCGGCCACAGTGTTTGGTTAAATAACTGCATCAATGCACCTGTTGCCTTTGGTCCACGCCATGCTACTGGGGTATTATGATCACCAGTTAAATGTCCGATCGATAAAACCGCTAAACCATATGCATCGATAGGTACAAAGTTTTCTGCTTCAATCATTGGGGTACGCCCCTGATTGCCTAACATGGTCGGAATACTAGGTCCATAAATATCAGCATCCAGTACGCCAACTTTCAGACCTAATTGTTGTAAAGCTAAAGCAAGATTAACCGTTGTTGTTGATTTCCCTACACCACCTTTCCCCGATGACACCAAAATTACATTTTGAATGCGCGGATGTTTAGGTACATCACGTTGTTGCGGTGCAGCTTTTTGAATAGGTGGATTATTCGGATCAACCTCTGCTTGAGCTCCCGCTGTTTCAGGTGTTCCAGAGGCATCAATTACAGGCGGTAAATTTGTGTGTTGCTTAGTTTCTACTTTCGGTTGAGTTGAGCAACTGTGCCCTTCTTTATTATGTTCGTGGCTCGTACAAGCTTCAGCTTGATTATGCTTTTGTTGAATGACATGCATGTTCAACTCTTGAATACCACATTTTTCTAACGCATCAGCCAAATCATCATGAATTTGTTGTAAATGATCTGCTTCTGCCGGAAAAGTATTAATTGTAATTTGTAAAATTCGACCTTCAACATTAATTTGGCTGATTCGATCTTGTAAAGGATTTGTCGAATTCGGCAAAATATAGCTTTGGAGCACATTTTGGACTTCTTCCTCTTTCACCTCCTGTGCCGGCGAAAAAACAGATTTAAGCGAAGAAAGCCATGACATAAGTTTGCTCCAAATATGGAATACATCTAAAAGCATAGTTTAGCTGTAAATTGTGCTCAGGTTAAGTCAACTTAGAGTAAGCTTTTTGAATGTCCTTATAAATCCTAGTCATTTAGTCAGATTTTAATTGTTGTATCCGTTGCTTCGCTATTTCAGAACCTTGCCCAGCTGCAATTTCATAAAACAATTGAGCTACTTCTGTATCTTTTTTCACATATTTCCCCATGTTATAGAAATCTCCAAGAAACTCAGCTGACTTCATATCCGCATATTTCAGTGCCAAAACTTCCAGCTCATCTATGACTCGTTCTTTGTCAGATAGTGCCGTGCTTGCTCTATGCAGAATAATCAAGATCCGATCACGCTCCGCCTCTACATCAAAAAAATTTAAAAGTTGAGTGTGGTTATATACCTCTAATTCAGGAAGTATCTTCATAACACGACCATTTTTATCTAAACTCTGCACGGATATTGGTGACAAAGCGGATCTTCGATCTTTCTCTTGATTTAAAAATTCTGGATTTTTTAAATGATAATATTCAAGTAATAACTGCCCAAAAATCTGCGCTTGCCCCACTCGTGTGATTTCATCTGGTGCTCGATGACTGACTTGTTCCTGAGCCCAGTGTATAAAGTCACCTGTATTCAATAAATTTTCTAGTTCTTCTTTTGGAATTCGTCCATGTTGGACAGCGTATTCAAGCCCCTGATTCAGCATTGCCGATGATTTTTTTAAAGTTCGACTTAACCAAAATAGGAATACGCTTAAAACCACAACTATAATACAATAAATCATATAGTTACCCTTGTTTTAGCGGCTTATTTTTTATACATCCCTAGTTGTTAATATTTCAGATACAACTCAATAAGTAAAGTTAAGTTATATTCAAAACACTCCTTGAAGATTCATCACTTTTTTTATAAATATAAGGTATTGAATATGAAATCCATTTTAATTTTACTACTTTCTTTAACATGCTCTAGTCTATTGTTTGCAGCCAATCAGACCAATAATTTACGTACAGGGAATGGTCAATTAGTGACGATTGGTGATAGTTATACTGAACTAGTCACACGTATGGATCAATCCCCTCTTTCCATGAATTCTTATGAGTGGAAAGAAAATAACAACCGCACTTCTATTGCTATGGATTATACATATCAGATTGAAAACACAATCTATACTGTAACAGTGGTGAACAATCGGGTTCAAAAGATTGAATGGATTAATAAAGACATTTAAATCTATTTAGATTAACTTTCACTGTTTTATAAAAATTTCGATGAACCAACTCGGTATCAGGTTAAAGACTTAATCAAACAGGTCAATTTTATTGAAGTCCTGATATCGTTATTCTGAATTATTGAAAGTCTGTCATATGATCTAACCCAAACACTACAGTCTAAAAATTATTAAACTGTAGTGTTTTTGGTCACTTAATTGCACTATGCAACAAGCAAGGGTTAGTCTTTATCATTCGACTTAAAACTATTGATAGTCTCTGTTGCTTTTTTCTTTAATTCATCAATTTTTTCAGTAGCCTGAACCTTAATTTCATCAAGCTTCACTGAAGCTTCATGCTTAAGTTCATGTGCCTTAAGTTTTGCTTCATCTAATTTATGGCTTGCTTCAGTCTTTAGTTGTTCCAGTTTTTCATGAGCTTTATTTTGTAAATCTGCCGCTTTATCTTTTACTGTATCAATTTTTTCTTCAACAACCACTTTTCCATTTGCCTGCTTGGCTTCCACATCTTTTTTCAAATGGTCTAATGTCTTTTCACCTTCAAGTTTCACTTCTGAAGCTTTATGCTTTAAATCATCAATCACTTTTTCACCTTCCAAATATGCTTCTTTCGCCTTAGATGTCAATTCATTGCCAAGTTCTGCCGCTTTATTTTTTAAATCATCTAATTTGCTATCGTTTGTCATCATATTGCCCCAGTTTTTGTTAAAATGTTTTAAGAGATCTCAAAGCTCATAATTGAGCTAAGACAATCTATAGTTATATAGAATTCAGGCTAGATTTCGGTTTAAAACTGCAATTTGCAATAAATACCATACATAATGTAACGATGCCTTTTTTACTTATTGACTGCATCAATCCAAATTAACCCAATTAAAATTAGGGCTTAAACAATGAACACGATGCTTAAAGAGAAAATAATTAAAATATGTGATGAAAAAATTACAAAGAAAGGCAGCAATGTTGGCCTCTCTTTTTATGCTTTTTTTGCCAATAAAAATGATAATCCTGAATTATTAATGCAAGTTGCTCAGTGGTGGATTATGACCCATCAACTTGATCACTTTGAAAAAGCAACAAAGATCAAGCAACTGATTGAAATAGAAAAATAAGCTTATTCTTTTTTTAGTAGCTCTTCGAAGCTTTGCATATGAGTAAAAATAGCCTGTTTTCGTTGATATTGATCAATTTGCGGAACAAGGCGTTGAAAGTGTTCGGATTGAACATGTACATCTAAAGCAGCACGGTCAACCCACTCCTCGACAAAGACAAAATGTCCTTGATCTCGAAGATCGTGATAAAGATTATAAGCAATACAGCCTTGCTCCAATTTGGTCTTTGCCACTAACTCTTGGTATAAAGGCAAAACTAAATCAATTTTATCGACTTGAATAAAATCTTCTGCGAGAAGTTTAAGCATATTGGTTCCATTATAAATCTAGGCTTAATATTTAAAACCCATATAGTTGATAATTTGCATAAATTAAAAAATGCTTAATATTCAATTTTTTTAATCTGCACTGTCTCCTTTTATTGCTTCAGCTTGTATGCCTTTGCATAGGTATGATCTCGACTTTTGAACGATCAAAAGTCGGTAAAACCTTTGTTTCCCATATACGATTCTTGTACCAGTTTTAAGGACTACTTTGAAATGCAATGCAAAGATGGGAAACATGTGGCATTCATGCCACACGGATGGATCTAACATCTGTTAAAAATTTTCTGTAATTTTGACGTTACGAATTATTTATATTGATCAAAAAGTTTATTCATCAGCACTAAGATTTCAGTGTGCCCATAAAACTAGTGACTGAGAACAACCAAATAAACAGTACAAAACTACGCTCTTTGTTGAAATGATTAACATCCATACCATGTAAAATATTATGGCGAGTCATGGTCACAGTCGAACTATTATCCATTTTATAAGCTTCTAATTCAGAAAAATAGACATTCATTTCACAAGCAATTTTCGCCTTATGCCACAAACTCTTAATTTCATGCCCTTTTAAACCAGGAACAATTTTATAGACATCCATAAACTTAGTATGATTTTGCTTTAAATATCCCTTTTCAACCAAAATATCAGTTAACAAACCTTCCAATTGTGCATATAAAAGCGGAATACAACCTGCAAAACATTGCATTTCATATAGTTTAAAGGCTTCTTGAATCACTAAGCGACGTTGATCTTTATTGTCTCCAATCTCAAGTGCATCAAAAGCTTCCATTAATTCAGCTTGGAAATATTCAGTTTGAATGACATCTAGAAGATTAAAGTTAACATCACTTTCATGCTGATTAATCAATGTCCAAACATGCACTAGATTCAACGCATCATTGGCAACTTTACTGTCAACAGGCTGATCTAATTGATTCGCCAAAACATCAAGATAAGGCTCATTGGTTGCAAGTCCTTTTAACATCTGAATGAGGTGTTTATGTTCAGCAGCAGACATCGATTGTAGATATTGATCGGCATCTTTTAAAATGCTTTGCCCGAGTTGTTTACCCTTTTCATGTTGCGGAATTCGGGTCACTTCTTGTTGTTCAAAATCGTCAAAACTATCTTCGAAATCGGCATTGATCATGTGCTTGTAACTCATACGCTATCTCTTTAAGGCACTATTATCGCTTTTATTCAGTTGGCAATATATAAAAATCTACTTTTGAAAATATTTCAGTGCTTATCATTCTTATAAGCGAATCATATTAAGTTCCAAATATGATTATGGATTTTTTAACTCTTGATAATTATCAAATCCCCAAGAAAATGCTTTAGATATCTTATATGCCATTTCTTCCCACGTATTACCTGAACAATGCATCAAATAGTTATTTATTAGATTTTCGATTTCTTTTAAATCAAACTTACTGACTAAAATCGTATTCAATATTAGTCTGGGCTTGTTCTCATATTTTTCAAGCCAATCTGATGAACAGACAAAAACATTGAAAACTTCTGCCTCTTTCGAAGAAAACTCACCAATATACAATGTTAACTCCAAACCAATCGAGCCATCTTCTTCACCGCTATAAGTTGTTAAATCCACATCGAAACATTCAATACTTTTTAATTGTGCTCTCAAGATGACATATCCATTTTTATAATTTAATTTCTAAATCATATCTGTTTGAAAACATTTCACCTATTCCTTTGTGCATCTTGCTATTAACTCAGGTAAAATCATTGACCTTGCAACACTTTGCATAACGACGAACGAGAGAGTTATATCCGTGCGAAATATTTTAGTCACCAATGCCCTTCCTTACGCCAATGGCCCCATCCATATGGGTCACTTACTCGGTTATATCCAAGCAGATATTTGGGTTCGTGCCATGCGTGCAATGGGACATAACGTGACTTATGTATGTGCGGATGATGCTCACGGCACAGCAATCATGCTACGTGCCGAAGCGAACGGCATTACACCTGAAGCGCAAATTGCCAATGTGCAAAAAGAACATATCCGTGATTTTGATGGTTTTGGTGTGCATTTCGACCATTACGACTCTACAAACAGTGATGAAAATAAAAATCGCTCGGAAGAGATTTATATTAAAAACCGTGAAGCAGGCAATATTGCAATCCGTCCTGTAAATCAGCTTTTTGATCCTGAAAAAGGCATGTTCTTATCCGATCGTTTCATTAAAGGCACATGCCCAAAATGTAAAGCAGAAGATCAATACGGTGATGCCTGTGAAGTTTGTGGTACCACCTATAATGCAACAGAATTGTTAAATCCACGTTCAACCTTAAGTGGTGCGACACCTGTAGAAAAATCGTCAGACCATTACTTCTTTAAACTTCCAAATTTTGCTGAATATCTTCAAAAATGGACACGTGATGAAGGTCGTCTTCCTGTATCTATCGCCAACAAGCTGGATGAATGGTTTGAAAATGGCTTGAATGATTGGGATATTTCCCGTGATGCACCATATTTCGGTTTTGAAATTCCAGATGCACCAAACAAATATTTCTACGTTTGGGTTGATGCACCAATTGGTTATATGTCTAGTTTTGAAAACTACATCAAAACCAAACGTCCTGAACTCAGCTTTGATGATTACTGGAAAAAAGATTCTAAAAATGAGGTCTATCACTTCATTGGTAAAGACATCGTTTATTTCCACGCTTTATTTTGGCCTGCGATGTTGGAAGGTGCAAACTACCGTACGCCTACAGGTTTATTCGTCAATGGTTTCTTGACGGTTAATGGCCAGAAGATGTCTAAATCCCGTGGTACGTTCATTAAAGCAGAAACGTATTTAGAACATTTAAATCCAGAACATTTACGTTATTACTTTGCCTCTAAACTGTCGGATAAAGTTGAAGATTCTGACTTAAATTTAGAAGATTTTGTACAAAAAGTGAATTCAGACTTAGTCGGTAAAGTGGTCAACATTGCCAGCCGCTGTGCAAAGTTCATTAACACAAGTTTTGATAATAAGCTGTCTGCAACATGTGCAGAGCCTGAATTGGTTCAAAGCTTTATTGATGCGGGTAATTCAATTGCGCAAGCATACGAAGCACGTGAATTCTCTGCTGCCATTCGTGAAATTATGGCACTTGCAGATAAAGCCAATCAATATATTGATGAGAAAAAACCGTGGGCATTGGCGAAGCAAGAAGGTCAAGAACAACAAGTTCATGATGTATGTTCTGTCGGAATTAACTTGTTCCGTCAATTGGCCGTTTACTTGTCCCCTGTACTGCCAACTTTGGCAACACAAGTGCAAGACTTCTTAAAACTTGAAAACTTTGATTTTGCTTCAGGTAAAACTATTTTAGTGAATCACGAAATTGAACAGTTCCAAGCCCTAATGCAACGTGTTGACCCTAAAGCTGTTGCTGCAATGGTCGATGCATCTAAAGACTCTTTAGCAGCTGCGGTTGAACCTGTAAAAGTTGAAAAGAAAAAAGAGAAGAAAGCTGCACCAACCAAAGTTGAATCTAAAGTCGGCGAAGCTGAAATTATTGGTATTGAAGACTTTATGAAGGTTGACCTTCGGGTTGCACAAGTCGTTGAAGCTGCAACGGTTGAGGGTTCAGATAAATTACTTCAATTAACGTTAGATGCAGGCGAAGCTGAGCCACGTAATGTGTTTAGTGGGATTCGAGGTTCATATGCACCTGAAGACTTAAAAGGTAAATTGGTGGTCTTAGTTGCGAACCTTGCACCACGTAAGATGCGTTTTGGTATTTCTAACGGAATGGTACTTGCTGCAGGGAATGGTGATGGTATCTTCATTATGTCGCCTGATACCGGTGCAAAACCAGGTGATAAAGTGTCTTAAAATTTAGATTTTTTATTGAAATAAAAGATCCCCTCATTAGAGGGGATTTTTTATTACTGAGGACTTACCGAGTTTTTAGAAAAATTCGGAGATCTCGGCCCATACAATAAACCTTTCTGCTGACCCAGCTGAGGTGTATACAGCTGTGAACTCAGATGATTGGAAAGAACATAAGCTTTATCAGACAGATGACTCGAGATCTGATCAACCAGAGCACCCACCAACATTCCGACTAAACCACCGCCATTATTATCATTCGCCTGTTGAACTTTTTCCTGACCTTCCCACAGTAAATTACCTGTTTTTAAATCAACCAATTTTGCTTCAACAGCCACCGTTGCCATTGACTGAATAACTTGATATTTAGAACCATACTCTTTCACTTTGACATAAAGAGCCGCATCTGCACCAAAAATTTCTTGCAATTTTTGTGGTGCAACCGACTGAGCATCAAAGCCATTCGTAATACCATTTTCTTTAAACATCGTGTCAACAACTGTAATAGGGAAAACATAGTAACCAGCTTCAGCCACAGGTAAAGCGACACTAGACCAATATCCATAAGTTGCACGTGTATCAGGTGACTCATTTATTGGTGGCATTACCAAAATCGATTTTGGCATATGTGCAGTATAAGTAGATAAATCATGTGTGTTTTTAGGAGTAATAGCACAACCCGTAAATAATACAATAACACTGAAAAGTGCTAAAAAACATTTTATATTTTTCACTTGTTACTAACTCCAGCAGATGTATTTGTCATTTTTTTTAAAAGACGATCCATCAATACTGTTGATTCAGGATATACCTGACGCTCTAATTCAAAATACTCTGCAGCACGTGGTGCATTCTGAATGTTTAAATAGATTAAACCTAAGTGAGCATATAAACCTGGAGGAACAGCCAAATTCTTTGCTTTAGCTTTTTCGATATCTTTTTCAAGTTTAGCAATCTGTTCTTGAGGAGAGGTTTTCTCAGGAATACTTAACATTAAATAAGACTGCTGAGGATATACACCCCAGCTATATAAAGATTTAGGTGCTGATACACAGCCAACCAAATTTAAACACGCCAATCCACCCAGCACTAAGTATAGTTTTTTCATTGCTTCAAACCTATTATTGTGTTAACCACTTATGAGTTTGAATATCTAAAACTAAATTATTGACCGCTTCACGGACTGCAAGGTCTAAAACTTTACCATTCAATGTAGAGTCATAAGATGCCGTAGAACCAAAACCAAGAATTTCACGCTCACTTAGTGCATATTCACCAGCACCTTGCACAGAATGAACCACTTCAGCCGTTTTGACATCAACCACATTTAAATTAACTTTGGCATAGGCAATTTGAGTTTTGCCACGACCTAAAATTCCAAACAATTGATGATCACCGACTTCTTTACGACCAAATTCAGATACATCGCCTGTGAGAACAAAACGAGCCCCTTTAATCGATTGAGTCGCCTTACCAAAACCAGCTTCTTGTTGTAATTCAGATAAGTTATCCCGATTTAAAACTGAAAAATAACCTGTCTGTTGTAAATGAGTCTCTAAAATTGTTTTTGCTTGACCACCTAAACGGTCAACATTGTCAGAGAAAATACCACGCATATAACTTGAACGGTTATCAAACTTACCAATAGATACAGGCGTTTTAACGCCTGTATATTTTATTGCTGAAGTTACGGCAATTACTTGTGGTGCTTGAATTATTTTTGACGTTTCTGTGGTTGAACAACCTGTGAATGCTAAACAGCTCAAGATTGTAATATATAGTGATTTAGTAAGCATATTTCCCCCTGATAATTTACGGAGGCATATTATCAATATCATGAGTAAATAAGTATGGAAATCATCATTTACTTTATTTCAAATCTAATTAATTTAAAATTTGACTCAAGAAAGACCGATCGACTTTTTCATCTCGCAAATGGCTACACTTCCAATAAAGTATTCTCACCTATAAATTCACACTTCTTTGCACTGAATAAAAAAATCAGTTCTCATTCGCAAAATAACGATTACGCCCTTGTTGCTTAGCTTGATATAAATTTTTATCGACTAGTTCTAAGAAATTCATTTGATCGCACTGCTCCGTTGGAATAATAGTTTTCACACCAATACTACAGGTAACAAATTCTGAAATAGCCGATGTACAATGTGGTAATTTGGCATTTTTTAAAGCCTGCCTTAAGTTTTCAGCAACTTGAATAGCCGCTTCAGTATTGGTTTCTGGCAACACAATCGCAAATTCTTCACCACCAAAACGTGAAACCAAATCACGTGGACGACTACAGCAAGTCGACCATAATTGAGCAATCTCACGGAGACAATAATCACCGTTAATATGACCATGTTGATCGTTATATTGCTTAAAATAGTCAAGATCAACTAATAGAACGGATAGTGGCTTTTTCAACCGTATTGCACTTTGCCATTCTCTTGCAAAAAATTCATCAAATAAACGGCGATTTGCAATTCCAGTCAAACCGTCTTTATAAGAAAACTCTTCCAGCTGGCGCTGTAATATTTCTAACTGTTCTTCTTGTTTTTTACGTTCGGAAATATCAAACATAAAACCCACTAAGGAATCCACATCACCATTTTCTTTACGAATCACATGAACCACATCACGGATCCAAATATATGACCCATCTGCTTTTAAAGCGCGATAATCTGCCTCATGATCAATGCCTGCAAGCGATTGTGCAACACACATATTAAATGTTTGTTCACGATCTAATTCATGCATACGATCAACCCAATCTTGTACTGTTTTCCATGATTCTTGTTGCCAACCCAACAATTTTTCAATTTGTGGGCCAATATAACTGAACTGCTTACTATCCCAGTCGATACTCCATGGAATCGCAAGGGTTGATTCAATTAAAGTTTTATAAACCACTTCGTTATATAGTTGATTATTTTTAAATGGACTATTTTGCATACAAGACATCCTTGGATGAAAGGTTCAAATTATAGGTTTATCGCTTGTACCTACATATTCCCATACCCTTACTCAATATTAATAGTTGAAAAAGTGCTTCAACTTATATTTTTCTCACGAACCAAACTGTTTTACTCAGTTATGCACTTAAAATACATTGTCATGACGAGCTATTTACTAGAGTATATTACCTCAAAAACAGATCAAATTTTAATCAAAAGATATGTTTAGATCAATCTAAAATCTAATCCATTTTGTAATATTTTTTATTTATACAAATAAAAAATAAGATCATGAAGCAACTACTTGTTTACTATTTATTTTTAAAGTAACAATTAAAAAAGAAAACTTACTTCATCCCAAAAATTAACTTTAAGCCCAATAAAGTCATCACACCACCTGCAACTCGATCAAACACTTTTTTAAATTTTAAATATACACGGCGTGGCTTCTCTGCTGATAAAACCACAGCCACCAATGAATACCAACCCGCATCAATAAAGAAACACAGCATCGGTAAAACCACATAAAAGTACGTTGGAATTTCTTTTGGTAAAAGTGCAGTGAAAATACTGGCTAAAACAATCGCAATTTTGGGGTTGCTTAACTGAGTAATAAATCCTAAACGATAAGCTTGCGTATGAGTCATTAACTGAACTGAATCTTCTGCTGTATCCATTGGTTCTTTAGCATGTTTAATAATTTTATACGCTAGCCACAATAAATATAAACCACCACAGATTTTTAAAGCCAAATAAGCAGATGGCACCGCCAATAAAACAGCTTGTAGCCCCATCACGGCTAAGAAGCCAAATAAAGCCGCGCCAGTACCGGTTCCGAGTGCAGTAAATAAGCCATGTTTACGTGAAATTGCAATTGAGTTTTTCGCGACATAAATAAATGTAGGGCCTGGACTCATTGCACCAAGCATTAAAGCTAAAGTAATCGAACCTAATATCAATAATGATTCCACAACACACCTTTGCGCTAAGTTCAAAAACTAAAGAAGCTATATTTTACGCGTAAATTACTTTGTTTAGGTTGTTAAAGCTAAAATTAATCATGAAGATTATATTCCTTATTTCTAACTTAAGCCTTAGTTGGTCTAAATTAGAGTAGTAAGTTTAGAGATATTTCAAACTCAGTAAAATGCTTCATTTTAAATAAGAATAGAGCAAAGACTCTAAATTCATTTAATATCAATTACTTAAAATTACCATATCGAACAAATCTGAACATAAAAAATTCATTTTTCCGAATAAGATGAGTTTTTACATCAAAATATAGAATTAAATTTTTTATTATTAATTCACATATTTTATATAAATATAATCACATATTAAACATATGGATTAAATCTTAAGTTTTTGCAGCATAACTAAAATTACAGGTGAAACCGTGTTAAATAAGAAACGTAATATTTTAGATGCACAACAATCTCACCTCTGGATTATTGGTGGTGGTATTGCAGGTATGGCAGCAGCAGCTTTCGCAATTCGTGATGCTAAAGTTCCGGCACAAAACATCCATATTTTAGAAGAGCTTGATATTTCGGGCGGTTCTATGGATGGTGGCCACACACCCAATGCCTCACAAGCGTGGGTTACCCGCGGTGGACGAATGTTAACTGATGAAACGTATCTTTGTTTATGGGACTTATTTTCAAGTATTCCCTCTCTAGAGAATCCCGATATCTCTGTCCGTGAAGAATGTCGTGAATTTAATCAAAAAATTAAAACCCATGCCCAAGCACGCTTGATTGACTCCAATCATGTTATCGCTGAAGCAGAAAAATTGGGCTTAAACACTTTACACCGTGCTCAAATGCTTCGTTTACTGGCTTCTAAAGAAGAGCGTATTGGCAGTCGTCGTATTGATGAATTTTTTGATGATTGTTTTTTCAAAACTAATTTCTGGCGTATGTGGCGTACTACATTTGCTTTTCAAAAATGGCACAGTGCTGCAGAACTCCGTCGTTATTTCTTGCGTTTTATCCAAGAATTACCACGTATTCATACCTTAGCTGGCGTTAAACGCACTAAATACAATCAATATGATTCTATGATTCTTCCATTACAGCGCTGGTTGGTTGAACAAGGTGTAGATGTTCGCTTTGGTCACTACGTAACTGATGCCGACTTTGAAACCAATGAAGAAACTCAAGAACGTCGTGCAACACGCTTATATGTAAAACTTCCAGAAGGTAAGGAAGAAATTGAACTAAAAATGCAAGATTTAGCAATTTTCACATTGGGTTCAATTACAGCAGATTCACGTTATGGTGGTAATGAAGATGTACCAGCATTAATTCGAGACAGACTTGATCATGGTTGGACTCTCTGGGATACACTTGCGAAAAAAGCACCTGATTTTGGTCGCCCAATGACATTCTATGGCAATATTGATGAACATAAATGGGAGTCATTCACGCTTACCCTACAAGATGATGTCTTGCTTAAACGCATAACTGAATATACTGGAAATGAGCCTGGCACGGGGGCACTCATGACATGGTTTGAGTCAGGTTGGCACTTATCTATTGTTGTCCCAGCTCAACCACATTTTGCTGACTTACCTGAGGGAATGTATACCTTGTGGGGTTATGGTTTCCAAATTGATGATATTGGTGATTACATCCAAAAACCAATGAGTGAATCCACTGGTCAAGAAATATTAATAGAACTCATCAAACAACTTGGATTTGATGATATTTTGGATCATGTTTTGGCAACTACAAAAGTTACCACGGCAATGATGCCATATGCTTCGGCATTATTTGCTTGCCGTAAACCAGGTGATCGCCCATTAGTCATTCCGCATGGTTCACAAAACTTTGCATTTTTAGGGCAGTTTGTCGAAATTGAAGATGATGTAGTATTTACGGTGGAATACTCGGTCCGTGGTGCGATGTTGGCAATTTACGAATTTTTTGGCGTAGAACGAAAAATTCCAGATATTTATAATGGTTTACTTGATCCTAAAGTTGGCTTAAAAGCTTTAGAAACTGTGTTCCATTAATACCATTCAGATTATCTGTAGCAAAATTACAGCATCTATTTAAGATGCTGTAATTTTGACAAGATAAATATTATTCACATCATCATAATCAAATACAGAACTACATATATTTATGGTCTGCTCATACTCTTCCTCAGCTATGGCTGAATTTCAGAATTATTTTCACGACTCGTCAATTGATAATCTTTATCGTAAACAGGCATACCCGCGATTTGAATGGAACGAACTTCTGTTTTAGTTTGACTGATTGGACTTTTTTCACAACCCATGATAGCCATCGCAATGACTATATAAGAACATAGGGATAGTATTTTCATCACATATCCTTTTCCATTATTTTTATAGTTTTAGCATAACACTTTCGTTCAAAAAATAATCTCTATTTTATAACTTAAAATTCTAAACTTAGTCATCTAGTTTTTGCTGTAACTCACTTAATTAAATTTGCACCAATCATTTTAACCGACAACGACTACAGACATATAATTTTGACCAGTGATTGATCGCAATGATCCAAATATGGTAAATATTGATCTGCTGCGTACTATTATTTGCCTCTCATTGATTAGGTTGCCCCGATTTATCCTTAAAGACCCGCTTATAGATATATTCTAGAATGATATCTAAAAGTAAAATAATTCAGAATAAAAAGCCTTGATAAATTACACTACTGACAGATTAATACACGATCAAAATACTGAAGTTGGCTGAACATGGAAAAGACGCCTCGGATATTAGAACCAATACCAGATTGGACACCTGAAGAACGTCCAACCTTACCTGGCTCACCTGCATTTATTGCACATTCAACTCAAAAACGTTTGATCTATTTCTTTATCGGTTTATTTATTGCAATCGTAGGGAGCTTAAGTAATGGTTTTATTATTGCAAATCTATCCCTGATTCAAGGCGAATATGCTTTAACCCCGAGTGAGGCTGCTTGGATTCCTGCTGCTTATGTAATGGCAAATGTAAGCTCAAACTTAATTCTTTTTAAAGCACGTCAGCAATATGGATTAAGGCTTTTTTCTGAAATTGGCTTGGTACTTTTCATTATCGTTTTGATTTTACATTTGTTTGTACATACCTATGAAATGATGGTTTTTGTACGCTTTATCAGTGGCCTAGTGGCAGCACCACTCAGTTCTTTAGGGATGTATTACATCTTACAAGCCTTTAAGCGTGAAAATTTTGGACGTGGTCTGTATTTAGCTTTAGGTCTACAACAACTCGGTATTCCCCTTGCTTGGATTATTTCTCCCACACTTTTAGATGCGAATGACTGGAGCATCTTATATATTTTTGAGTTGGGTTTGGCACTGTGTAGCCTCGCTATGGTGGTCTCCTTAAAACTTCCGCGTAGTCTTCGAATGGATGTCTTTGAGAAGCAAGACTTCTTTACCTTTGCCTTACTCGCACCAGGTTTTGCTCTACTCTGTATTGTATTGAGCCAAGGTCCTATTCTATGGTGGTTTGAATCCCCATGGCTAGCTTACATACTTATTGCTGGCTTTAGCTTGGTTATTGTTGGTTTGACCTATGAACATTTTCGGGTCAACCCTCTGATTATGACCCGATGGCTAGGGACTTCTTCAACCATTCGCTTCATTATTGGAGCACTGGCAATTCGCTTTTTGATGTCTGAGCAAAGTTATGCAGCAGTTAACTTTCTTAAATCAATGGGTATGGGACCCGATCAATTTGTTCCTCTATATACTGTTATTTTTTTTGGGATTGTTGCTGGGACTGTATTCAGTGCCTTGACCTTTTCTCGAGAACGTATGCTTTGGCACTTAATTCTTGCAGAAATCTTAATTTTAATTGCATGTGGTTTGGATTATCACCTCACCAGCGATGTCCGCCCTGCTAATTTTTATCATAGTCAATTTATTGTGGGTTTCGCCAGTGGTATGTTTATTGGACCATTATTGTTGACAGGTATGATGAGTGCACTACAAAAAGGGCCATCCCATATGGTCACCTTTATGGTGTTATTCTCTGCAACACAAAGTTTTGGTGGTCTGATGGGAAGTGCATTTTTTTCTAGCTACCAACAAATCCGCACTCAAAATTATCGGGTGGAAATGCTGAGTCATCTGCCCCAAACAGATCCCATCGTGGCACAACGGTTACAGACTTACCAACAGGGTGCAGCGCAATATACACTAGATCCTATTCTCGAAAAAAATCAGGCACTGCGTAATTTAAATCAAATTGTAACAAGAGAAGCCCAAGTTCGTGCGTATAACGATGTGATTGCGCTCAATGGTATTTTTGCTCTGTTATTACTGCTCTGGGGTGGCTTCATTATCACCAAAACTAAATATGCACTACGAAAGCAACAAACGCTAAATACCACATAAGCTGATCAGCACAGTAATAATGATAATGAACCTAAAAAATTAAAGATTTACTGAGAAAATATCATGTCGAAAGATCCAAACCACCCTGAAAATACAACCGAAGTAGTACAGCCTCAAGTACAGAGTAATACTACGGCTACTTTATCACCGCCTTCAAGCAAACTGATTCCGACGGCGACACGTACTTTGGTATTAATGTTTTTCGTTTTGTTAATTGGTATTACCGTCATTCTGTGGGCGTGGGAAATTGGCCCCTTTAAGAGTGCGATTGAATCAACAGACAATAGTTATGTGAAAGGTAAAACCACCATTTTATCCTCTCAAATTAATGGCTATGTTAAAGATGTGCTTGTGACTGACTTTGATCGCGTCAAAAAAGGACAAGCCTTAATCCATATTGATGCAACAACTTATAATCAAAAGGTGACTCAAGCGGAAGCCAGTGTCGATCAGGCCCAAAACAACTTATCCAATCAAACTCAACTCATAGAACAACGTAAGGCAGATATCATCGCAGCTCAAGCTAAAGTTGACCAAGCACGTGCAGCCTATGAACTGGCTGTAACACAGCTCAATCGTTATCAACAATTGGGAAATAGTGGCGCAGCTTCAAAAACTGAACAAGATAAAGCGATAGCAGATACTAAAAATAATCTTGCCCTGCTTAAACAGGCACAAGCCAATGTCTTAGTCGCTCAAGAAGCTTTAAAAACAGCTCAAGTGGCTGAAACAGGCCTAAAAGCCCAAATTACTAATGCCAAGGCGCAATTAGATCAAGCCGTTACCACTCAAGAATATAGTGTAATTATTGCCCCTATGGATGGTCAACTGGGCGAGGTTAACCCTCGTGTTGGACAATATGTTGCAGCAGGAACACAACTTTTATATCTTATTCCTCAGCAAACATGGGTTATAGCCAATTTTAAAGAAACTCAAATTACCAATATGCAGATTGGTCAAAAAGCGACATTTAAAGTGGATGCAATGAACCACCAAAAATTTACAGGAAAAGTTGAAGAAATTTCCCCTGCAGCTGGCTCTGAATTTAGTGTCTTGAAGCCAGATAATACTACAGGTAACTTCACCAAAGTCGTGCAACGTATATCCGTGCGTATCGCAATTGATCCCAATCAAAAAGATTTGGAAAAACTACGTCCAGGAATGTCTGTTGTGACTTCAGTAGATACCCGTTCTTCCTAGTTTGTAGATTTCGATAAAGTCTCAATATTGGATTAAAATCTATTAAAAATTTGCCTTCGCCGAGATATTAGTGATGAATACGCACTACAAATTTCAGTACACTATGTTTGAATATTTAAGACTAAACCAAAATGTTTGACTCTATTGCACATACCATTCCCGACCAAAAACTCAAACTCAACTCACCAATAGAACTCACAATAAAACGTTTAGACTTAGTCCATCCCCAAATTTCAGGCAATAAATTTTTTAAACTTAAATATAATTTACTGGAAGCACAAAAATTAGGGTTAAAAAAAATTATCACCTTTGGAGGAGCATATTCTAACCATATTGCAGCGACAGCTTTTGCAGCACAACAATTTGGTTTTGAAAGCATCGGCATTATTCGTGGTGAAGAATTAGTCGATAAACCTTTAAACCATACCCTCTTAACAGCGCAAAAATTTAGTATGCAACTAAATTTCATTTCACGTGAACAATATCGACAAAAAGATCAAACTGAATTTTTAACTGAACTGAATCAACGTTTTCCAAATAGTTACATTATTCCTGAAGGCGGCAGTAATGCTTTAGCCATTCAAGGCTGTACAGAAATTTTAACAGCTGCTGATCGACAAAATTATGATGTCATTTGCTGTGCCGTTGGGACAGGAGGAACAATTTCAGGCCTAATTCAAGCAAGTTCAGCACACCAATCTGTACTTGGCTTTTCTGCATTAAAAGGTGATTTTCTACAAGCCGAAGTTGAAAAGAATACAATCAATAAAAATTGGAAAATTTTAGATGACTATTGTTTTGGAGGTTATGCCAAAATCCAACCTGAGCTTTTACACTTTATCCAAAACTTTGAAACAAGCTATAAGATTCCTTTAGAACATATTTATACTGCGAAAATGTTGTATGGTATTTTTGATTTAATTCAAAAAAATTATTTTCCTGCACATTCTCGTATTTTAGTGATTCATTCAGGCGGCTTACAAGGTCGAATCTCGCTTGGTGAATAGTCCTGAAAAATAGCTCAAAATTGTCTATAATGCCCTGCTTTTATCTCCCATGAGTTTGCCATGTCTTCAAATCAGTACGATGTCATTATTTTAGGTGCAGGTGCGTCTGGCCTAATGGCAGCAGCTTTGGCAGCAAAACGTGGGCGTAAAGTTTTGGTCATGGAAAAAGCCAATAAAATTGGTAAAAAAATTCTCATGTCCGGTGGCGGAAAATGTAACTTTACCAATTTGTATGTCGAACCTGAAAACTTTATTTCACATAATCCACATTTCGTCATTTCAGCTTTAACACGGTATACCAACTGGGATTTTATTGGTTTAGTCAGTGAATACGGCATCGAATATGAGGAACGTAAGCATGGTCAATTATTTACCTTAAAGGGTTCAAAAGAAATTTTAAACATGTTACTGAATGAATGTGAAAAAACTGGCTTAGTCGATATTAAATGCAGTTGTGAAGTTAAAGCAGTCAGTGCAATTACAGATAATCATTTTCGAGTTGCAACAAGTTTGGGGTATTTTGAAGCTGAATCGGTAGTCGTGGCATCAGGTGGTTTATCCATTCCAACTTTAGGCGGTTCAGGCATTGGTTATGAGATAGCAAAACAATTTGGACATCATTTGTATCCAACACGTGCTGGTTTAGTCCCGTTTACTTTTTCTGACCAGTTTAAAGAAGTAACCACACGGTTAAGTGGTAATGCAGTTGAAGCTACATTATCCAATGAACTAAATAGCTTTACTGAAGCATTACTTTTTACCCATCGTGGTTTAAGTGGGCCAAGCTCTCTACAACTTTCTAATTATTGGGATGTCGGGCAACGCTTTAAAATTAACTTCCTACCGTCTATGGATCTTCAGGATTTCTTTAAAGCAAAAAAATCCACACAGCCTAAAGTTTTACTAAGAACCTTACTCGTCGATCATCTACCTAAAAGTGTGGTGCTTGAATTACAGACTTTAATTTGGGCCGATGTTGCTGAAACTGCAATCGGGAATATCAGTGATGATAAACTCGAAGCTATTGCACAGCGCCTGCATGCTTTTGAAGTAAAACCGTCTGGAACTGAAGGCTATCGGACTGCTGAGGTTACTTTAGGTGGTGTAGATACCACCGAAGTTTCATCTAAAACAATGGAAAGTAAAAAGCAAAAAGGCTTGTATTTTATTGGTGAAATTTTAGATGTTTCAGGGCATTTAGGTGGATATAACTTCCAATGGGCATGGGCTTCTGCACATGCCGCATCACAATATGTATAAACAATAAATTTATTCTAAATAATCTGTTTTAAATAGACAGATATGTGAATTTTGCTGCGCCCGAATAATCGTCTGATTCATTTTCACACATGAATCAGACCTCTCTTGATCGAGATCAGTATTGAATGAATGTAACTGCTGAGTGATGTTCTGTATAAATTGAATGAATTGCATCAA
This sequence comes from Acinetobacter sp. ANC 4648, assembly GCF_002135345.1. Lineage (GTDB taxonomy): Bacteria > Pseudomonadota > Gammaproteobacteria > Pseudomonadales > Moraxellaceae > Acinetobacter. Next base: position 411,605 of record NZ_NEGI01000002.1, read on the forward strand.
TGCTCCCTCTTTTTAATATTTTCTATCCATCCTAGGATAAGTCATTAATATTTAGAATATATTAATGACTAAAATTTAATCCATTTTATGCTTTTTGTACAGTCCTTTAATTCAACCATTATGACTTTTTATACTAGACTTAAAGCTGTTCATTTTTGAATACATTTAAGCAATTATAAAATCATGAACGTGTGTATGGAAAGAGTCTAATCCCTCATTGATCCTGAGTTGGATATTCTTCGGTTTGAGTAATCTGTTGCTTATCCTGAGATTTAGGCTTACTCACTATAAACTTATAAGCGCTTGCTAAAAACCCAACGGTAATCCCTGCAATAACGATTGGAGCAATAAACTTATTGGGCTTGTTTTGGGTCATTATTTTCTCCTTAATAATTGATGCGACTCTAAAATAGCAAAAGATCGTTCAGTTAATCCTGAACGATCTTTAAAAAAAAAAACAGGTTATTTCGGGTCATTCTACTCGGTCATTATTATCTTTTTGATCTAGAGCATTAGGTTTATTCCCATCACATTTTGCTTTATCAATTAAATCAGTCAAGATACGCTCTGCTGGTTGACGACCACCTAAACCAAATGCCAGAGCAAATGCGACAGCCACAGATCCTAAGGTTAATCCAAAAGCTAAATTCACAATCGAGTCTGCAATGCCCATGGCTTTTAAGCCCATGGCAATAACTAAGCCCATAATTAATACACGGACTAAGTTACCTAACCAACGCGAGCTATGATATTCGCCACGCTGCACGACATTCGCGACAATATTAGCTAACCAGAATCCAATTACTAAAATAATAGCACCCAATAAAATATTGGCACCAAATTGGATAAACATAGAAATTAAGCCACTCACTTGTTCAAAACCGAGTCTATTCGCAGCTTCTGAAACCGCAAACAACATGGTAAAGAACACAATTAAGTAACCAATAATGCACGAAACTTTAGTTTCACCTAAAAAGCGTTGAACATCCAATTTTGCTGGAATTTCATCAACACCTGTTCCCGCAATAACTTCTGCCACCAATTTTGCTACGAATCGAGAAACTACATATGCAACAATTAAAATTAGACCTGCTGCAATAATATGTGGAATTGCATACATAATCTCAGCAAGCATTGCTGTTGCAGGTTGTGAAATAGCTTGTATACCTAAAGCTTCAAAAGCGATAATTAAAGCGGTAATCATCACCAGTGCAAAGACAAATGAGCCCAGTAAATGCGCGAGACTGCTCTTTTTAAAGAGGCCAACTTTTTCAGCTTGAGCTTGTAAATCTAGACTATTGGTTAAACCTTCCACAATCCCACGAACAATTTTTGCAAGAATATAGCCTACAAAAACAATCACGCCAGCAATAAAGATATTTGGTATATAGGCAATCGCTGCACCCAACATATTCTGTACAGGCAGCAGTAAACCTTGTAAACCTAAAATAGATAAAACAATTGGGAGGAATAACAATAAAATCAGCCAATACACAATCTCGGCAATATTCTGACTAATCGGATTAACCCCAACCTCTGAACTGAGTTTTTCATCTAACTGGGTTTTTGCCAAGACACGTGTTAATCCTGCACGAACCAATCTGGCAACAATCCAACCAATAAAAGCGACAATAATCGCAGCAATAATATTTGGAACAAAGATTAGGAATTGCGCAACCATATTACTAAATGGGCCGCTGACACTGTTAATGTTCAAGACATTTAATGCTGCAATCACCGCAAGAATGAAGATAAACCAAAATACAAACTTGGAAATAATGGACTCATAATTTGGAGATGGCTCTACAGCAGCATGTCCTGCTGCATTTGAGAGTTTATGATTGGTATTGGCCTTTTGAAGTAGTTTTTTTACACCTGCCGCAATCACTAAACTAATGATCCACCCCACCAACAAGATGACAACTGCTGCAATAATCGGGTGAAATTGATCCCAGTAATACATTACACCAAGTCCACTATGTGGACTTCCTGTCAAAAACTCATTCATTTTCATTCCCTCTTGTTATATCAATAATAATTAAAATTAAGTTCGTGGTTCATGAAACGATAAATTACCATTACAACCTATTGCATGTTTTTCATACAATATATCACTGCATAAATACAACAAATTCAAAGTAAATGATTGCAAAAAAACTCTAGCTATTTAGAAAATAGAACTAGAGTTTTTTCATTTAAAAATTTTGGTGGCCAGCTATTCAGAATAATGATTCAACCTATTCAGAATAATGATTCAACAAAGCGTAGACTTATACCTAATAGACCATTCTAAATGCATCTTTATATCCAGTTTGTTATGGGGTATAGATTGCGTATTACTTCCAATCCGCTAGCATGTAAACCAGTAATGCAATGAAAAAAAGACCGACTAGAATAAGCATGTAGACAGGCAAGCGTTTCTTTTGTTTCACTTCTTCTGGCGTTGTTACATGAGATGGTTTATTGAAATCATGTTGCATAATTTCACCCTCCCTATCTTATTATTGGTGAAATTTCATACTACCAAGCTATTCAGTTACAGTGTGTAATTTATTTTAGTTGAGAGTATATTTTTTATATTCCACAAGAATGCTTGATAAATGCGCTATAATATTGACCCAATTTTTCGGCTATTATAGATATGGCTTACTTGCGGCAAAGTGCTTCTTTAGAACTGGAGACTGATGTCACACATCAATGTTTTTTACATACCACTCGTGATGAACACTTGATCGGGGTTATTGAATTTAGCAAACCCAGTTTGATACTCAAATGGGGGGATTTAGAATATTTTCGACGCCGAACTGAAGAGTTTTCAGTTATGCCTTTTCCCGATTGCGTTAATGCCATGATCATTGATATTCGTAATATCTCTGCTTTTTTAGATAATGAAGTTCCAATTGTTCCTTGGCGTTTACTTGAGGAAGACTGTCCAATACGATTAGTCGTACCTGCAGATCGTTTAGACCATTATATTGGTATTTTTGAACCTACGTGGTTAACGACAGATACTGAAACAGCCATTCAAGAATTGCGTGAATTTATGGATATGTTTGTTCACTAAAAATAGCAAGACATAAAAATCCCGCTTCGGCCAAAGCGGGATTTAGTATAGAGTTTATGCTTAAACCCATATCTTTACCAATAGTTCTCAACCGCAATATTTCCTTCACCACGACGATTCATGGTTAAACCACGGGCTTTTAATGCATCTTTGGTATCATCGACCATTTGCGGATTACCACACAGCATGACATGTGTCGTTTCAGGATTAAATTCCAGACCAACTGCTTTTTCTAACTCGCCATTTTCAATCAAAATAGGTAAACGATCATGTAAGGCCGCTAAAGGATCTCGAGTAATAATTGGGACAAATTTAAAGCCACTATGACCCTCCCCAAAGCTGTCTGCAATTTCTTGAATACGTTCCAGATAAGCCAATTCTGATGCAGTACGAACACTATAAATCAGATTAATATTTTTATATTTAGACCACGTATCAAAATCTTGTAGCATCGAAATAAAAGGAGCCAACCCTGTTCCAGTTGCCAATAACCATAAATCGTGTGGTAAAGGTAACTGATAACGTGCCAAAGTTAAAAAACCATACGCTGTTTTTTCAAGATAAAGTGCATCACCCACTTCTAAATGTTGTAAGTTAGAGGTAAAGGCTCCATCAGGTACAACAATCGAAAAAAATTCTAGGGTTTCATCAAAAGGTGATGACACCACTGAATATGCCCGCACGACTAACTCATCTCCGACTTTTAGTCCAATACGTGCAAACTGCCCTGCTGTGAACTTAAAATGTGCAGGCCGCGTCATGGTAAAACTAAATAAAGTATTGGTCCAACGCTGTACAGATAAAACCTTTTCTACGCTAAATTTTTCAATTGACATGATTTCTACGTGGCATGAAAGATACTCCTCATGGTAGCATGACCGCATAATTTATTAATATTTTTTAAATGTTAAGGCTATATTCATGCGCATGACTTTACGCCAGCTGGCTGTTTTTGTAGCCGTTGCTCAAGAAGGAACCGTTACTAAAGCAAGTGATGCCGTTCGACTGACCCAAAGTGCTGCAAGTATGGCTTTGGCAGACTTAGAAGATGGTCTTGGGGCACCGTTATTTGACCGTTTAGGCAAACGCCTACAATTGAATGATCTGGGACGTTTTCTTTTGCCACAAGCATTGGAAATATTAGGTCGTTGTGATGCTTTCGAACAAGCTGCCAAAGGTGAATTACAAAGTATAGATTTACGCATTGGTGCAACGCTTACCATTAGTGATTATTTAATGCCCGACTTGATGGCTGATTTTTTAAAAATTCAACCACAAGCCTATTTACAACTGCAGGTCGGGAATACCCGTCAAATGATTGAGGCCGTCAATCAATTCCAATTGGATTTAGCTTTAATCGAAGGATCTTGTCATTTACCACAATTACAATGTATCCATTGGCGTGATGATGAACTCGCGGTATGTTGCGCACCAGACCATCCTTTAGCTCAGTTTAACCGACCATTAACCGCACATGATTTTTATCATGTCGAGTGGGTTTTACGCGAAGAAGGTTCAGGTACACGTGAAGTATTTGATAATGCAATCTTAAAAGATTTACCAGATGCCAATATTCGCCTCACTTTAGGGCATAACGAAGCGATTTTAAAAATCGTTGCAGGTGGACTAGGTATGTCCTGTATTTCTAAACTCGCAATTTCACCTTTGCAAGAAAAGGGTCAATTGGTCATTCTGGATACACCTTTCTGGCAATTGACGCGTCCATTGTTCATGCTCGCACATCGACAAAAATACCAAGGGCCAGGACTAAAAGCCTTCATGAAGTTTTGTGATCGCCCCATTTAAAATAAAAAGCTCCATTTGGAGCTTTATTTTTATTGATTAATACAGATTATCGTCCAAATTGTTTTTCACAGGGAATACCATCCTGATTCCCATCCATTTTGGTATTTGGACAATTACGAATAAAAAATAAAGCTTCTTCATAGGAATGCATTTGACCGCAATGCTGTCTACCATCACAGCTAAACTCAGCTTGAGCCACATTCTTCTTGTTCACACTACCATCTGATGTATCAATATTCATTGCTGTTGTGGTGTGGATAGGTGCAGCTCTAGTTGTATCCAATGCGCGCTTGGATTTTTCAGAAAATGGAATTGATTTAAGCTCTCCCACCGCTTTCCTTTGCTCTACAATTATATCTTGTTGCTGTTGCATCAAAGTTTGAACTTTAATCTGTTGTTCTATTTTATATTGTTGATACTGATTCCAAGCAAAACTCAAGGCAATCATAAATGCAATTAAAGATAATAATAAAATTGCATAGCGTAACTTAGAATAACTAGAAGCATTTCTATTATTCAGTTGCTGTGATTTTTTAATTTTATGCGACTTCAGCGGCTCTGGGGGAGAGATTTCTATACGAACGATCTGGCTGGCTTTAAATTTTCCATTGTCCTCAACAATTAAAAACTTTAATGATTCATTGATTCTTGGCTCACCACCATGTTTCGGAAAATCAGAAATATGAAAAAAAATATCATCGCCTGAATCTTGATGTGTAATAAAACCAAATCCTTTTTCAGATTGATATTTTTTAACACTGCCAAAGTTATACATTTAAAACCCCTGCCCATCTTTTTTTATAAAAATGGTTTTAATCGATAATAGGATAAATATTAAATCCAATGATTTAGATAATAAAATACTACCTTGCTGCTCTACGTTGCTCTATATTTTTTTGCTTTTGTTCTTCAATATATATTTTCGCCTTTGCTTCCTGATCTTGTTTATATTTTTTATATTGGCTATTGGCATAAATAGCAGAATTAACAATACATAAGAGCACAACGCCACCCAGTAAATACCGATAATTAAATTCTCTTTTTTCTTGGGTTTTCTTAATCACCATTTTTTTACGTGGTTGATAAAAGAATTTTACTTTTAGTTTTTGCCATCCTGATTGTGATTGACCGACTGTTTGGCTCACCATATTCACTTGAATGTTATGAGATTCCACAGATTCCACAGATTCCACAGATTCCACAGATTCCACAGATTCCACAGATTCCACAGATTCCACAGATTCCACAGATTCCACAGATTCCACAGATTCCACAGATTCCACAGATTCCACAGATTCCACAGATTCCACAGATTCCACAGATTCCACAGATTCCACAGATTCCACAGATTCCACAGATTCCACAGATTCCACAGATTCCACAGATTCCACAGATTCCACAGATTCCACAGATTCCACAGATTCCACAGATTCCACAGATTCCACAGATTCCACAGATTCCACAGATTCCACAGATTCCACAGATTCCACAGATGGTTTTATTTCATCGTAAGAATTTGTTCCAAGCAATTTTTTTTCAATATTAATTTGTTCTAAATGATTTGATTCATGAGTGTGCTGTGATGCATTTTCCGATATCAAAAGTAGTCTTTGCTGAATGCTCATTCTGATATTTTTTGTTTCTTCTTTTGCATTTTTATAATCTAAACGTACAATACATTTTGCTCTAATTTTGCCATGATCATCGACCGTAATGCATTTAATACGCTCACCCTCTTTTGGTTCAAGCGTGTTGTTTGGAAAATCATCAAGTACGAAAACTAAATCACTTTTTGGTTTAGTCAACGTAATAATCCCAGATTTATGCTGTGAGTCATAAATCTTGACTACCCCTTTTTTAAACATTTTAAATCTCATTCCCAAAAATAAAAGATTATACTTAAACATAAAAAAGGAGGCTCAAAACCTCCTCTAAATCATAATCAATTTTAATCTTTTTGACCACTAGCAAAGCGGTTATCACTAGCATCACTGATGCTATATACTGATATGAAAGAATAAATCCTACAATTCCCCCCTATATTAAATCGAACCAAAACAGTGCTTAATATGATAAATCTTAATTATTCTCTCTCTAAAATTTCATTAATTGGCTTTTTATATTTTTAACCAGATTGTTGTATAAAATATTCTGTGATCTATGCTGACTTTAATCTTCTTTCAGAATAGATCACTTAAAAAGTATCAACTTAATTTAGTACAAGACATCTTCTCCATAAAAAAAGCGCCTAATTGGCACTTTTTTTATTCGGTCTCAACAAAATTGAACTGTACATAGAATTCCATCACCATTTCCATCCATTTGAGTATTTGGACGGTTTTATTCAGTGTACATCGAATACATCTTAAAAAAAATCTTTGGGCTATTCACCACTGTTCAACAACAATTTATTGCGGCTAAATCCATAATTGAGTCTTCACGTACTTTATGACTAATCATATTGAACTTTGAAATATCCTATGCTTAACAATGCAACCATGGCGAGTAATGTAATCAGCGTAAAAATTTGGATAACAAATCAGTTGTAATCGACTCATTGTGTTCAAGGATTTTTTTTTGCTTGGTTTTCGCAGGATTAGGATCTACACGCTCAATACGTGTTGCTTTCAGTTTATCGCCATTCTCTTCAATGACAAATTTTACTTTTTCATTTCTCTTTGGCTCAACTTCAATTGCTGCCAGAAAATCTGAAATGTGGAAAAATATATCTTCACCCGCCATTGAAATAAAACCAAATCCCTTTTCAGGATTGTATTTCATTACTTTTCCGTATTGAAATTCTAACTTCATTAACTTTACTCTACTTTGTAAACGCTATCATCAGTATATTGAAAAAGAGGCTATAAAGCCTCCTTTCCGATCAAATTCAAAAATTAATCTTTTTGTACAGAACCAAAAATTTTATCGCCAGCATCCCCTAACCCCGGAACAATATAACCTTGTTCATTTAAGCCTTGGTCAACCGATGCCGTGAAAATTGTCACATCTGGATGCGCAGTTTCAACGCGCTTGATTCCTTCAGGTGCTGCAACTAGAACCATTACACGTATATCTTTGCATCCACTTGCCTTCAACACATCAATCGCAGCAACCAAAGAACTTCCTGTCGCCAACATTGGATCAATAATCATGGCAATACGGTTTTGTACATCTGGAACTAATTTTTTATAGTAAGTTCGTGCTTCTAACGTTTCTTCATCACGTTCCAAACCAAGCACGGATACTTTGGCACTCGGAATCAGATTTAGAAAACCTTCTAACATACCAATTCCTGCACGTAAAATAGGTACAACAGTAATTTTTTTGCCAGCAATACGTTGGGTCACTGCTTTGCCAGACCAACCATCCACTTCATGATCACACATTGGTAAATCTTTAGTCGCTTCATAAGTCAACAGCATCGTGACTTCTTGAGCAAGCTCACGGAAATTTTTCGTACTAATATCTGAGCGACGCAATAAGCCAAGTTTATGTCGAATGAGTGGATGGCGAATTTCTTGAATCGGCATGGGAGAACACCTAAAATATAAAAGTAACTTTTTAGTATTATAAATGTTTTCAGATAATAAATCAGAAAAGCCCTCAATCAATGAGGGCTTTTTTGTTACTTATAATCGTTTTTATAGATTAGTGCTGTTGGCTCATTAACAAATGAAGTGGTGACAAAATTTCAGACTTTAATGCCAAATTGATAATTGGATCGGGATAAACACCAATCAAAAGTACCAATAAGGCAGCACCGAGCACCATAATACCACCTACTTTTTGTCCCCAATGATCAGCTGCATCAATACGTGGAACATCTGGTGGTGTCATATACATGACAATCATCACGCGTAAGTAGTAATACAAACCAATACCACTACCAACCACGATCATTGCTGCTAAGAACCAATGTTCAGTAGTCACGGCCGCTAGGACCACCATGAATTTACCAATGAAACCAGCAGTTAATGGAATACCTGCAAGCGACAACATCATCACAGTTAATGTCGCTGTTAAAATTGGACGGCGCCAAAATAGACCGCGATAGTCAGCAAGTGATTCCGCTTCATCGACGTTGTTATATGGACTTGACATTAACGCAACAGCACCAAAAGCACCAATGGTGGTCAATGTATACGTCACTACATAAACACTCACGCTACCTAAGCTTGCATAAGTCATGCTAACTAAAGCAATCAACAAGTAACCGAAGTGAGCAATCGATGAATAACCTAAAATACGTTTCAAGTTCACTTGACGTACAGCAAGCAGGTTACCGACCAAAATCGAAAGTACAGCAATCACAGTAATAATCGTAACTACTGAAGGGATTAAGATCGCACCTGAGCTTAGAACGTAACGTACCATTAAACCAATGGTTGCCACTTTTGCAACAGTCGCAAGGAAGGTTGCAACCGGAGCCGGCGCACCTTGATACACATCAGGTGTCCATTTATGGAATGGCGCCAATGAGAGTTTAAAACCAATCGCAAAGATGATTAATCCTAGACCAACGATCACCATTGGTTGCTGAATTGCAGCAAACAAAGCTTGGAAGGAATCATAGAATGATAATGATCCCGTATATGCATATAAATATGCCATACCCATTAATAGCATTGCAGATGCTGTTGCAGAAAGTACCAAGTACTTAATGCCTGCTTCCAACGATTTTGAACGCTGATGAGTATATGCCAATAGACCATAAACTGGAATCGACATTAACTCTAAGCTGATAAAGAACGATGCATAATGCGAACTGGTCACCATTAACATTGCCCCTGCTACAGAGATCAACATTAAGATATACAGCTCTTCACGGTTATCTTGATATTTTTCAATATAAGCGTGAGAAAGCGTACAGCAAGCAAGTGCAGCAACCAATGCGATTAATTGATAAAGCAATGTAAATGGATCAACCATAAACATGCCCATCACATTCGCCGGCGCATACGCACCACCGAACATCATGAATAAAATATCAATTACCGCTAGGTTTAAACCCACGACTGAGGCTGTTGCAATTAAATTATGATTACGTTTAATTGCCGTTAAGATCATCACAATAACCGCAGTCAACGCTACGATCATTACAGGTGCCAAAGGCATGAGATCCGAAAATGACATGGTAAAATTCATGACTATTGGATCTCCACATTTTGTTGTGACACGACATTTTGAGCCGCTTCAACAACTTCTTGAACGGGAATAGAGCTATGCGCTAACCATGCCATACTTGAATGTGAAATATCCAAGAATGTCTGTGGATAAACACCTAACCATAGCAAAGCAAAAGCACAAATCAGTAAAATCACAGTTTCACGTACATTCAAATCTTTTAGCGGATTAGTATAATGCTGTTTCTGTTCTTCATTTGGCGTACCAAATAAAGCTTTATGAATCAGAATCAAACCATAAATTCCGGCAAAGACTAAGCTGATTGCAGCCAAAATTGTGAATAATGGGAATTTACCAAATGAACCCATCAAAATCAGGAATTCACCAATAAAGTTACCTAAACCAGGAATACCGACCAATGCAGCAACAAAGAACATCAGGAAGAATGGTAGGTATTGGAATTGTCCACGAATACCGCCCATTAAACGTAAATCACGTGTATGTAAACGTTCATACACTTGACCACACATAATGAACAATGCTGCAGATGAAATACCATGCGCCAACATCATGATCATTAAGCCTTGGAATGTCAGAATATTACCCGCATAAAGTGCCAGTAAGACAAAGCCCATGTGTGAAATTGATGTATACGCAAGTAAGCGTTTCATATCGGTTTGTTGGAAAGCACACCAAGCACCGTAGAAAATACCAATTAAGCCTAAGATAATGGCAATATCAGCAAATTGGGCAGATGCTGCTGGGAAAAATGGAATTACAAAACGTAATAAACCATACGCCGCAGTTTTAATTAAGATCCCTGCTAAGTCTACAGAACCTGCTGTAGGTGCTTGAGCATGTGCATCCGGCAACCAACCATGTAATGGGAAAACTGGAAGTTTTACTGCAAAACCAATAAACATACAGAGCATTAATGCATAAGCAATATGTGGTGCTTGTGCATCAAGGGTATTCGCCACAGCCAGTAAATAGTTGTAATCGAAGCCCACCATACCCGTCATCATGTATCCATAAACCACAAGGCCTAGAATACCAATCAGCATGATTAAACCAGCGACTTGAGTATAGATAAAGAATTTGGTTGCTGCATAAACACGAGATTTACCATCTGCGCCTTTATGACCCCAAAGTGCGATTAAGAAATAGATTGGTACCAGCATCATCTCCCAGAAGAAGAAGAACAAGAACAAATCAATTGCTAGGAATACACCAATCACACCACCTAAAGACCAAAGTAGGTTTAAGTGGAAGAAGCCAACATTCTTTTGAATCTCACCCCACGAACAGCCAACTGCAAGTACACCCAGTAATGCAGTCAAACCCACCATAAGGAGTGATAAACCATCTATCGCCAAATGAATATTAATTCCTAGCGCAGTGATCCAAGGTACATAAAATTCTGCAGCCCAAGTTGGTGCTTTTCCACCCAACTCATAGCTAAAACCACCTTGACTCCATAATGCTAGGGTTAAGCCCAAAGTAACGAGCATCCCCACTAACGCGATGTAACGTGGTAAATGTTGATCAAATTTGTCGACCAACCAACACGTGAAACCTGCAAGAAACGGTACAAGAATCAGTGCGGGTAGAATCCAATTGTTTGTGATTTCCATCTTATTTCCCCACGACCTGAATCACGATTAAGATCATCAGTAACACCACTACACCGAATGACATACTTGATGCATATTCACGTAATGAACCAGTTTGACGGGTACTTGTAAACTTATTACCGCCTTTCACAAGCGCAGGTAATACAAGCCATAAACCATCAATTGGATCACGACCAAAGATCTTCGCCAATAGTAAGTATGGTTTAACAAATACGATGTTATACAGTGAGTCGAAGCCAAAGGCGTTGCGGCAAATATTTACCAGACCAGCACCAAACGAGGTTGCTGCAAATGATTTAACCGCATTATACGCAAAGGCAAATAACACCACAGCAACAGCTAAACCAACCAATGCAATACCCACAGCAGTATATTCAGCTGCATGCATGCCACTTTCTAACGCTTCAGGAATATTAAATGCAGGAATGTGTGCTGCATTTAAAGCATTCATTACTGGTGCTTTAAGGAAGTAAGCTAGTCCTGTTGAAAGAACAGCTAAAATACCCAATGGCGCCCAATAAGTTGCACCTTTAATTTCATGATAAGGCGTATTTTCTTTGCCGAAGAAGACCACCCAAATCAGACGGAAAGTATAAATCGACGTTAAGAATGCACCTGCAACACCCACCCAATACAATGAGCCATATAATGCTGTGGTTTGACCTTGAACCCAAACTGCACCCAGAATCGCATCTTTAGAGAAGAAGCCAACGGTTAAGAATGGAATAGCAGCAAGTGCACCACCACCAATGGCGAAGCACGCAAATAAGAATTTGTTTTTATAGAACAAACCACCCATTTTGAAGATGTTTTGTTCGTGATGGTAAGCAAGGATCACCGCACCAGAAGACAAGAATAATAATGCCTTAAAGAATGCATGTGCCAACATGTGGAACAAACCAGCTTGATATGCTTCAGCACCTACAGCCATAAACATATAACCGAGCTGACTCATGGTTGAGTAAGCCAAAATACGTTTAATATCGGTTTGAACCAATGCTGCAAAACCTGCAACCAATAACGTGATTGCACCAGTAATCGAAATAAACTGCATTACTTCAGGTGTCATTTCAAGCACACTGAACATACGGCAGCACAGATATACCCCTGCGGTTACCATTGTTGCAGCATGGATCAATGCAGATACTGGCGTAGGACCAGCCATTGCATCTGCCAACCAAGTTTGTAATGGAATTTGTGCAGATTTACCCGCAGCACCTAGGAACAACATTAAAGATGTCCATAATGCCAAGTTATGATCCAGTGCCAATACTTGTGGTGCGTGTTCTACAATGGTGCCAATGTGTAAAGTACCAAATTGCTGGAAAAGCAAGAATAATGCAATCAGTAAAAATACATCACCAATACGCGTTACTGTAAATGCTTTAATAGCAGCAATACCATTGCTTGGCGTTGAATAGTAAAAACCAATCAACAAGTAAGAACAAAGACCTACGCCTTCCCAACCTAAGAATAACAACGCTAAGTTATCACCCAAGACTAGAATCAACATACTCGCAACGAATAGGTTGAAATATGAGAAGAAGCGCGCGAAGTCTTCTTCACCACGCATATACCATGTCGCAAAAACATGAATGAGGAAACCAACACCGGTCACCATACCCATCATCAACAGTGATAAACCATCAAGGTGTAAACTTACACCAGGTGCGAAACCAGCAATACTAAACCATGTCCACAAATGCTGAACATAAACAGTTTCACCACTGTTGGTAAATGCGATACCGGCAATTAATGCAAATAAGGCTGATAAACCGACAGAACCTGCACCAATAATAGCCGCAACATTTTCAGAAAGTTTATTACGCCCTGCCGCTAATAGGATGAAACCAATCAGCGGAAATAAAATTGTTAAATATAAATAACTCATCCGCGCATCTCACTCGCAGCATCCACATCCAAATGATGGAAGCGATGATAAAACTGAAGGACGATCGCAAGACCAATACACGCCTCGGCAGCAGCTAGGGTCAAAATCAAAATAAACATGATTTGACCATCGGGTTGTACCCATGCACTACCAGCAACAACAAATGCAAGTGCTGCTGCATTCATCATCACCTCAAGACTCATCAACATAAATAAAAGGTTGCGTCGTACCATTACACCGTAAAAACCAAGTGCAAATAAGATAGATGCGACGATCAGACCATGTTCTAAAGGAATGTTGCCCATTATTCTTTATCCCCTTCTGCACTTGGTTCACGTTTGCCTAAATGGAATGCTGCAACAAGTGCTGCGAGCAATAACATTGCAGCAACTTCAACCAATAATAGGTAGTGAGTGAAGAGTGCTTGACCAACAGCTTTAGGACCCACAATTTCACTGCCTAAGACATGTGTTGTAGTGGTGTAATCTGAACCGAGCATCCACACAAGAACCAAGCCAAGTAAGAAACTCATTAATGCAGGAAATGCCCATGCATCAGATCGAAGCCATTTACGCTCCTGATCAACCGTATGTTGACCTAAGTTCAGCATCATCACTACGAATACGAACAACACCATGATCGCACCCGCATAAACAATAACTTCAAGTGCTGCAGCAAATGGAGCACCAATCGTTAAGAAAATACCGGCTACCGCGAGCAAAGATACAATCAAGCTCAGTAATGCATGGACTGGATTCGTGTTTGTAACCACACGAATCGTAGAGATAATGGCCACAAGTGCCATCAAGTAAAATGGCCACATCATGGTAATAAACTCCGTACGTCAACTGGTGCACTTTCTTTTTGTGCTTGACCTTTTTCTTTACCATTAATCGCCATACCAGCGACACGGTAGAAATTATAATCAGGATATTTACCAGGACCAGAAATCAATAAGTTTTCTTTTTCGTAGACTAAGTCTTGACGAACATACTCACCCATTTCAAAATCTGGTGTTAGTTGGATTGCTGTGGTCGGACATGCTTCTTCACACATACCGCAGAAAATACAGCGTGAAAAGTTGATACGGAAAAATTCCGGATACCAACGACCATCATCTTTCTCTGCTTTTTGTAAAGAAATACAGCCGACTGGGCAAGCAACCGCACAGAGGTTACATGCCACACAACGCTCTTCACCATCCGGATCACGAGTTAATACAATACGACCACGATAACGTGGAGGTACGATGTCCTCAGCAGGTACTTCAGGATATAAAATGGTGTCACGTTTACGTGTCACGTGGCTGAATACCATCCACAACGACCGTACGATTGATCCAAATCCAGCTAGAATTTTATACATTTTTAACTCCCTGCTGTCCTAGCCCGCTTGATTCAAAAGAATCACAGCACCAGTCACCAAAAGGTTAACTAACGCTAGTGGCAAACAGATTTTCCAACCAAAATTCATTACTTGGTCATAACGTGGACGCATTAATGAACCACGCGCCAATACAAACATCATTACAAAGAATGCTGTTTTAGCAATGAACCAGAATGCTGGCGGTATAAATGGAATTTCTAAATTAAATGGTGCTAACCAGCCACCGAAGAATAACGTCACAATCAATGCAGAAATCAGGATTACGTTGACATATTCTGCAACGAAGAACATTCCCCATTTCATACCACCGTATTCAACGTGATAACCTTCAGCCAACTCTTGTTCAGCTTCTGGTTGGTCAAATGGATGACGATGCGTCACCGCAACACCCGCAACCACGAAAATAAGGAAGCCTAAGAATTGAGGAATAATAAACCACACATCACGTTGAGCTTCTACGATGTCACGCAAGTTAAAAGAACCTGCGATCGCAACAACACCCATCAATGAAATACCTAAGAACACTTCATACGAAATGGTCTGAGCAGCAGAACGTAGACCGCCTAATAGTGCATATTTATTGTTTGAAGCCCAACCACCAAATAACACTGCATACACTGCAATCCCTGCCATTGCCATAAAGAACAATAGGCCGATACTCATATCGGCAACACCCATAGTCGGGCTAACAGGAATTACCATAAATGAAAGTACAGCAGTTGCCATTGCAACTGCAGGTGCTAAACGGAACGTTAGCTTATCGGCAAACTTTGGTGTCCAGTCTTCTTTAAACATGATTTTAAGCATGTCGGCAACGATCTGGAACATACCACCAGGACCGACACGGTTTGGACCGTAACGATCTTGCCATAACGCCAGTAAACGACGCTCAACAAATGACATTAATGCAGCTAAAAGCACCACCACCAATAAGATAACGACCGCTTGAATCACTGAGTATGCAACGGGCCAATCTTGTGCCCAAGTAGGTAGAGCGCGTAAAGATTCATTCATAATTACACTCCTACCGCAACAGAAACAGGTTCAGCCAAAGAAACTGTTGGTGCCTGACCAATTGGGTAACCGATATAACCTGTAGGTAAATAGTCAATCACTTGAACTGGAAGACTAATTGTTGTCTCGCCTGCTTTCACTGTAATTTGCTGACCATCTTGAACATTCAAACGTGTCGCATCCTGTTCACCCACTGCAAATACAGCAGTCGGAATACGTGATTCCATCGCAGGCGTTTTCGCCATGAATTCACCCGATGCAAAAATATGATGCATTGGTACAAGACGGAAACTGTCTGGATTGGCAACAGTTGCAGCGGGTGCAACATAGCTACGTGCAGGAAGTTTCGCTAAACGATCGAATAAACGAACACCAGCATCACCGCCTTTCAAATGACCACCAACATTATCTTGGAATTTATTCCAAGATTGTGGCGAGTTCCAACCCGGTGCCCATGCAAATGGTACCAATGCAGCTTTAGTCTCTGAACCGACATAACCTTCCATAGAGAACGTTAATGCTGAGTCAGTATCGACAGGTTGCATCGGCTCATGTACGTTTAATGGCGCACGAATAACGGTACGACCCGAATAACGACGTGGCTCACGTGCAATTTTTAAACCATGTACACGGTAGCCCGCATCAGGCGCAACATCTTGGATTGCTTCAAGTGCAGGTACATTACGTACGACTGACTCAATCACATCATCCAATAATGTCCAAGAAATCGCTTTGCCTTTCACGCCTGTTTCAATGGCATGCAACCAACGCCATGATTCTTTAATGGCATATTCTGGTTTGTAATAGCTTGGATCGTAAACTTGGTAGAAACGTTGTGCACGCCCTTCCTGACTCACAACAGTACCATCACCTTCAGCAAAACTTGCTGCTGAAAGAACGATGCTAGCTTTTGCTAAAGTCGCTGTTTCAGAATGATCAAGTACAATCACTTCTTTGGCTTTGGCAAGTGCAGCATCAACTTGAGCAGTTGGCAAACGACGATATAAGTCATTTTCAATAATCACAACAGCTTCATAATCTTGCGCAAATGCTTGTTCTAAGCTTAAACCGCCAAACAATGCCAAGCCCATAGAGTTCACTTCAGGAACAACTAGAGACAAGCCAGCATCAGCACCTAAGTTTTGTACTAACTGTGCAGCCGCTTCCATGATCGAAGCATCTTGCAAGCTAGTGCCCGCAATAATCAAAGGCTTTTTCGCAGCTTTTAAAGTGTCTGCAATCGTCTGTGCAAATGCTTTTGCATCATCATCTAGACCATTAACAGTATCACCAGTTACAGCAGCAGCAACCGCAAAACCTAAACGTGCAATATCGTTTGGAGATGCCACCACCTCACCTTCAGCAATATCTGCTAAACGTGTTTGTGTTGCAGCTAAAATGTAAATTGGAGAATTTTCATCTTGACCAATACGTTTAACTGGTTCAGCTAACCACTCTTGGGTACGACGATCCGCAGCCATTTGTTTGGCTTTATTTTTCGCAGCTTGACGAACAGACAATGCCATACGTGGTGCAGTTTGGGTTAAGTCTTCACCCAAGATCAACACTGCATCATAACTTTCAATTTCACGCATACCTGGGGTGTAAATACCTTGGCTTTGCATGATTGAAGATGCAAGTTCAACTAGGTTTTGCTCTTTTTGAGACATACCTGTTGAATAGTTGTCTGGACCAACTAACTCACGTAGTGCAAAGTTACTTTCCAAACTGGCACGTGGTGAACCGATACCCAAAACTTTTTTGCCTTGGATACTCGTAATCACTTGATCAAGTGCTTGATCAACAGAAACAGTCGTCACAGTACCATTGGTACGGAACTGAGGTTGACGTGGACGATCTGCACGGTTCACATAACCTGTACCAAAACGACCTTTATCGCATAGGAAGTATTGATTCACTTCACCATTGAAACGGTTTTCTACACGACGAATTTCACCATAACGTTCACCTGGAGAAATGTTACAACCCGAAGCACAGCCTTGGCATACGCTTGGCGCATACTGCATGTCCCATTTACGGTTATAACGCTCAGAATGCGTTTTATCGGTAAATACACCTGTTGGACAGACTTCAGTTAAGTTACCTGAGAATTCAGACTCTAAAGTGCCTGATTCTGGACGACCAAAGTAAACACGTGAAGCACTACCATATACACCAAAATCGGTACCGCCTGCATAATCATTGTAATAACGAACACAACGATAACATGCAATACAACGGTTCATTTCATGAGAAATGAATGAGCCTAACTCTTGGTTATAATGCGTACGTTTGGTAAAACGGTAACGACGACGGTCATGCCCAGTCATTACAGTCATATCTTGAAGATGGCAATGTCCACCCTCTTCACAGACAGGACAGTCATGCGGGTGATTGGTCATCAAAAACTCAACAATCGAAGCACGAAACTCTGTTGCTTCTTTATCTTCAATAGAGATGAAGGTATTGTCAGATGCTGGTGTCATACATGACATTACCAAACGCCCACGCGTATCTTCTGCATTTGCATACTGAGTAACGGCACATTGACGGCAAGAACCAACTGAACCTAAAGATGGATGCCAACAAAAGTATGGAATATCAATACCCAAAGACAAACATGCTTGTAACAAGTTTTCTGAGCCATTGACTTCATACGATTTACCATCGACATGAATTGTAGCCATAGTCGAATTCCTTACGCTGGTTCTACGTGGCTAGCTTGAGCAATCGGACTATTCGTCACTTTTGCTTCAAATTCGCTACGGAAATATTTGAGTGCGCCCATCAATGGCTCCATCGCACCCGGTGCATGGGCACAGAAAGTCTTACCAATCCACAATTTTTTGGTGAGTTCTTGAAGATGTTGGATATCCTCCATCTTACCTTCACCCGTTTCAATTGCTTTTAGCGCTTTCACAGCCCAAGGCAGACCATCACGGCATGGTGTACAGAAACCACATGACTCACGTGCAAAAAATTCTTCTAAGTTACGTGTTGCAGCAACCATACACTGAGTTTCATCCACCACCATCAACAAGCACGTACCTAAACGTGAACCTGCTTTCATGATGCTTTCTGCATCCATCGGAAGATCAATGTGTTCCGCGGCCAAAAAGTCAGTTGAAGCCCCACCTGGTAACCATGCTTTCAGTGTTAAGCCATCACGCATACCGCCCGCATGGTCTTCAATCACTTCACGCGCAGTCGTACCAAAAGGAAGTTCCCATAAACCTGGGAATTTTACTTTACCTGATGCACCGTAAATTTTTGTACCTGGATCTTTCGATTTACCCGCAGACAAACCAACATACCATTCTGGCCCACGCAAAATAATTGCAGGTAAGTTATTGAAAGTTTCTACGTTATTCACAATCGTAGGACGACCCCAAGCCCCTGCAACTTGCGGGAATGGTGGTTTAGTACGAGGATTAGCACGGCGACCTTCAAGCGAGTTAATCAATGCGGTTTCTTCACCACAAATATAACGACCCGCACCAGTATGCACGTGCATATCGAAGTTCCAACCTGTTCCAAGGATGTTTTCACCCAAGTAACCTTTGGCACGAATTTGCTCTAATGCTTCATTTAAGTACTGAGCAGCTTCAATATATTCACCACGAATGAAGATATAACCTTGCGTTGCTTCAAGGGTATAACCCGCAATCAACATACCTTCGATCAATTGATGTGGAAGTTTTTCCATCAACAAACGGTCTTTAAAAGTACCTGGTTCCATCTCATCGGCATTACAAATTAAATAGCGTGGACCACCATCATTCGGTGCCATCAACGACCATTTAATTCCTGCTGGGAAGCCTGCACCACCACGGCCTTTTACCGTCGCAGCTTTAATCACATCAAGCACTTCAGCAGGTTTAAGCTCAATTGCTTTTTTAAAACCAGCATAACCTTCTAAAGCTTCGTAATCATCTGCATTACGTACTTCATCTTGCTTGCTTAAACGCCAAGTCAATGGATGGGTTTCGGGATTACCGTCACCATAAATTGGTTTTGGTTCAGTATTCATACATACTTCTCCAACAACTGTTTCACTGAACTCACTTCAACTAGACCGTGAGTATCACCATCAATCATCAAGGTTGGTCCTTTGTCACAATTCCCTAAACAACAAATTGGAAGCAAAGTAAAACGATCATCAGCTGTCGTTTGACCAAACTGGATACCCAATTCACGTTGAAAAGCCTCTGCCAAAGTTTCAGCACCCATCAAGAAGCAAGCAATTGAGTCACATAATAAAATCACATGACGACCTACAGGTTGGCGATAAATACGGTTATAGAATGTGGCAACACCTTCTAAGTCCGCAGTACTAATCGTCAATACCTGAGCAATTGCATTCATCTGTGCATCATCAACCCAACCATTACGGCGTTGTACACACTTTAAAGCATCGAGTGATGCTGCACGTGGATACGGATAGTGAGCAACGTGATGTTGAATCTCATGAATTTCGTCCGCAGTCAAAATTCCTTCAACATTCACACGTGGCTTTTTATCAGTCAAAATCATCATAATGCGTTTCCCCTAGCGATCCACGTCAGCCATTACGACGTCAATTGTCGCTAAATAAATGATCAAGTCAGATACAAGACTGCCGTTAATCACTGAAGGCATTTGCTGTAAGTGGGTAAAAGTTGGTGTACGAATACGGGTACGATAGCTCATCGTTGACTTATCTGAAGTCAAGTAGTAGTTCGATGCACCTTTCACCACTTCAGCCATTACAGATGCTTCACCAGCAGGCATTACAGGACCCCATGACACGCTTAAGAAATGCGTAATCAAGGTTTCAATATCTTGTAAAGTCTTATCTTTCGGTGGTGGAACAGCCAATGGATGATCCGCTTTATATGGACCAGATGGCATGTTATCCAAACACTGTTTGACGATCTTTAATGATTCATTAATTTCATGGAAATGCACCATGACACGGGCGTAAGCATCGCCTTCATATTCTAATGGCACTTCAAAATCGTAATTTTCATAACCACTATATGGGCGATATTTACGTACATCGAAATCAATACCTGTGGCACGTAGACCAGTACCTGTTACCCCCCAAGCCAATGCAGATTTCGCATCGTATTGCGCAACATTTTGAGTACGGCCCATAAATACCGAGTTGCGTAGCGCAGCTGTATAGTATTCATTCATACGTTTTGGCATCCATTCGAGAATATCACGAATGAGTTTTTGCCAATTGTTTGGAAGATCGTGCGCAGTACCACCAATACGGAACCATGCTGGATGCATACGGAAACCAGTAATGGCTTCAATCGCATCATAAATTTTCTGACGATCGGCAAACATATAGAATACAGGGGTCATACCGCCGGCATCTTGAATTGCAGTACCAATAAACAATAAATGGTTATTAATACGGAATAATTCAGACATCATGACACGGATACATTGTGCACGGTCAGGAACAGTAATTCCTGCCAATTGCTCCACGCCCATCACATAAGGCATGTTTTGCGCACAACCACCTAAGTAGTCAACACGGTCGGTATACGGAATGAATGAATGCCAAGTTTGACGTTCAGCCATCTTTTCCACACCACGGTGGTGATAACCGATATCCGGCACACAGTCTTTCACTTCTTCGCCATCTAACTGCAAGATTACACGGAATGCACCATGCGCAGATGGATGGTTCGGACCTAAGTTCAAGAACATGAAATCTTCGTCTGCGTTACCGCGGGTTAGACCCCAATCTTCTGGAACAAAACGTAAATGTTCTTGTTCAAAATCTTGCT
The DNA here is from genome assembly GCF_002135345.1 of Acinetobacter sp. ANC 4648. Classification (GTDB taxonomy): domain Bacteria; phylum Pseudomonadota; class Gammaproteobacteria; order Pseudomonadales; family Moraxellaceae; genus Acinetobacter. The sequence goes on from NZ_NEGI01000002.1 coordinate 433,307, forward strand.
TGGCTTGATTCTGCATATACGGGGTATATTCAGTTGCACGCGCAGAATATTCTTTACGCAGTGGGTGACCTTCCCAATAGGTTGGTAACAAAATACGACGGAGCATTGGATGCCCTTCGAAATTGATCCCGAACATATCGTAAGCTTCACGTTCGTACCAATTTGCATTCGGCCAGATATTGGTTGCCGTAGGGAGGTTGACATCACTCTCTGCTAATGCGACTTTGATACGAATATCACTGTTACGCTCAAGCGATAACAAATGATAAAACACAGTGAAGTCTGATGCAGGCAAATTATGACGGTTTTGGCGTAAACGCTCATCGACCGCAGATAAGTCAAACAGCATCACATATGGACGCGGCACTGTACGTAAATACATTAAAACTTCTTGTACACGTGCGCGCTCAACCCAGACTGTTGGAAAATCTTCAAACGTCTGTTGCACGTAGAAGTTCTCACCAAATTTGGCTTTAAGATCTTCTACAATGGCAAATGCTGGGCGTGAATCAACAGGTGCTGACTCTGGCATAGCAATTTCAGTTTCAGCCATTGGCTTGGCTTCCTATTTAATACAAATTCTGTCAATTTTTTTCGATAATCATATCCATCGGATATGTCAAATATTCATCAGAAAAAACTACTTAATTTCATCCATAGAGCGTAAGTTTTTCACAGCAATACGTTCCGCGTTTTTACGATCACGTTCTGGCATCATCTTTGGCTTGTACACAGGCTTAAGATCATCACCAATTACGGCTGAAAGTGGACGGCGCTCTAATTGAATTTGGTCTTGTAACAACATTAATGCTTGGATTAGTGCTTCAGGACGTGGAGGACAACCTGGAACGTACACGTCTACAGGAATGATTTTATCCACACCTTGTACAACCGAATAAATATCGTACATACCACCCGAGTTGGCACAAGCACCCATTGAAATCACCCATTTAGGCTCTAACATTTGCTCGTACAACCGTTGAATAACGGGTGCCATTTTAACAAAACACGTTCCAGCAATGATCATCAAGTCAGCTTGACGTGGTGAAGCACGAATCACTTCGGCACCAAAACGCGATAAGTCATGCACACCAGTTAAAGTGGTTGCATACTCAACATAACAGCATGATGTACCAAAGTTAAAAGGCCATAATGAATTTTTACGGCCCCAGTTTACAGCTGTATGCGCCACATCCTCTAAACGAGTCATGAACACATTTTTATTCACTTCTTCTTCAAGCGGATCAGTAACAACCTGACGCTCTTGAAGTGGATATTGGTCAGCTTCTGGATTCGCACGGGTCAATGTATATTTCATTCCCGAGTTACTCCTTATTAAGTGACTTAGTCGGTGTCTTATCTTTCACACGACCAGAAGATTGAGCTGGAATAAGGCCCGTAGGGTCTACAACCAACTCTTCAATTGAATTAAAGCGTGTAATTTCTGCAAGATCCATATTTGGTGAACCTACTTTAGGTTTGATACCTGCTGCTTTACGACGATCAGATGGTGCCCAATTTAACGCACCCGTTGATAGCTCATAAACCAAGCCAACAAGCAAAACTAAAATAAATACAGCAGCAGTTACAAAACCCACCCAACCTACTTCACGCACAGAATTTGCCCATGCGTAGAGGTAAAGTGCTTCTAAGTCGAACACCACAAAGAAAATTGCAACTAAATAGAATTTAGCAGACAAGCGGATACGTGCACCACCAGCACCCACTACACCTGATTCAAATTGCTCTTGCTTCGCACGTCCCCATGATTTACCCCCAAGGAGTAAAGGAACTGTGAGCATAAAGACGCATAGAAATGTAACGCCGATCACGAAGGCAATTGTTGCCCAATCGTATGGAGTAATGGCACTCATGCGGGGATAACTCCTGGCAGGCCTATTATTAACAAAGAAAGAATGTATGTATTGACTGAGTAAACATGTCAAACACAAAATAAATCTGATCAATTGTACCTGATTTATGATTTACCTTGCTAGCTTATAAGTCTAAGTCTTTTGGATGATTTTTTATACAGACCTAACAATTCAACTCAATTTAGAGAAATATAACTATGGTTAATCGCTTTATTTAATCTACCTTTCCTTAATAATTATTTTTTTCGAACAACAGTCATGAAATTTAAAATTTAGAACATAAATCAGTAACTTAATTTTGATATTTTTCAATAATATTAGATTCGAACCATTAAAATGGTACTCCATTTTTTCTTTTTGACTTTCATTGGGTATTCTAATCGTATGAAATATTTTGTTACACCCATAAAAACACCAACTCTATTATTTTTAAAAATTATCGATTAATGACATTTTTTCTCACTTTAATATTCAGTTACTCACGATTTCCAGATAAAATTATCAAAATATCGTGTATAAACCACATGAAAACATCCTAAAAATTTTAATTTAACATCTTATTTTAGATTAAGCCTACTTTTCACCTACCTTTTGTATTTTGCATTCCCCTATCACTCCCCCAGTAATACTTTTGATGATCACCACCATCTATTCAAATCAAAAGCACTTAAAAAAGCGTAGTCCAACTATCGAGTTTATACCTTTTCAAAGTAATATTAAGCAGCATTAATTGCTATCTGTCTGCTTTATTTTTATTAAATTTTCAATTTAATAACAAGCATTAATCAACTTTATACAATAGTCGTTGGTTTCCTGTGTATGCTAATTACAATAATAAAAGGAGCAAAGCACATGAATCTAAATTATTCACATAAACCCAATTATTTTTTATTTGCTCAATTACTGATTCGCCATATTGAAGGTTATATCAAAAAACACCCAGATGCCTCGAATGCAATATTTGATCTACGTGATATTTATGAAATTTTCCGCCATGATCTCGCTGCAACCACGACCAATTTAGAAGGTATTTTAAATATTGCCGATCAATATATGGTAGACACACTAAAAGGTGATCAAAGAATTATTCATACTTATCGAGTTGATGCTGAAAAGAATAGTTTACTCATTGATTTCAATCAGGACGCTTTACACGCTTTACAAGAAGGCAAACCTATTATCGAACCAGATGCAACGACTTATCAATAGTATACCAATCTAAAAATCGACTCTAACAAGCAAAAAAATGCGCCTATATAGGCGCATTTTTATAAATATATCGACTAATTATTTTTTCTTTTTAAATCTTCGAGCTGGCCAAGACATAGTAAACCTTGCACCACCTAAATCAGGGCTTTGATCTACTGCTATCGTGCCACCAAACCAATACGCAATTCGACTAACAATCGATAAACCTAAACCATAGCCACCCGATGCTCGCGTACGGCTATCATCTAAACGTGCAAAAGCCTCAAAAACACGCTTGCGATCTTCCTCAGGAATCCCAGGGCCGTCATCTTCAACGCAAACATAAGCCATGCCAGTAACCTTATTAATACCACCACTAATGACCACTTGATTATCACAGTATCGAATTGCATTCCCAACCAAATTCTGTACAACACGATGTAAATAGCGCCTTTCCGCATCAACCCGAATATCTGAAGACAATGGATTCAGTCGAATTTCTTTCTTAGTTTTTAAGGCCTCAGTTTCTACTGCAACCTGCTCCAACACATCCACCAGAACAATTTTTTCAAAATCTAAAGAAGGCGTGCCCTGCTCCAATTTAGCATAGGTCATAATCTCATCAATTAACGTATTCAAGGCCTCGATATCTTTATCAATCATTTCAACTTGTTGCATGCGATATTCGTAATCATCTTCATCTGCCAGCATTTCCATAGCAAAACGAATACGAGCTACAGGTGTACGTAATTCATGAGATACTGCACGCATTAGCTCACGTTGTGCCTCAATTAAACGCTGGATATGGTCAGACATATTATTATAGCTTGTGGCTAAGCTGGCCATTTCATCATGCCCTTCTACAGGCACACGAATAGACATATCTCCTGTTTTCATGATGTTTAATGCATCATTTACCTGACGCAATTTACGCTGAATAGGTACAATTAAACCATACACTCCCAAACTCAATAAAAACATACTGAGTAACGTAATCCCTGCTGCCAATTTAAAAGGCATCCAATTAAACATGGGAACAGGCCCCATCACCAGTACAGAACCAGGCTGATTCGGCATTGGATTGATAATTGAAATCGTTGTCCCTCGCACAGTGGCACTATCTCGATATAGAATCACACTTTGATCAGCTCTTAGGCGGCCCACTTGCTCAGAATCTAGATTGATATCTGCAATTTTTTGAATACTAATTTTATATGAAAAATGTTTTTGAATTTTATCAATATATTCTTGTTCTTGGCCTGGGTAATACACCAGATAATCTAAAATGAAGACTGGCAACGCTTTCATCTGACGTTCACCAATCGTGTCTACCTTAATATACAGAAAATGCTTCGGGTCATTTTTCACCCCAATTACCAAATAGGCAATTTCTTTTTCTGCATCATAACGCACGACAGCCTGTTGATTTTCTATACGTTTTTCTTCAGTTCGAGATAAATCTACTTTATTGGCATCTAAGTAATAAATGGGAAGCTCCAGCAAATCTGAAGCATCCGATATCCAATCCATTCTTTGTTGCTCGGTTTGTTGCCTTGCCACACCTTCACTAATGACAAAGGAAATTCCGTCTGTCAAAGATTCACGATATTCCTGTGCACGTTGATAATTAATTATTTGGACCAATAAAAATCCAAATATTGCCACCAAACATACAAGAATCACGAGTCCTGCATAAATACGCAAGAATATACTGTGTTTTGACACGCAACTTATCCTTAAAGAAGTGCTTTACAATTAATCAATGTAATTAATTACAAACCATTGGTTTCTTTAACAAATAAATAACCTTTACTACGTACAGTCTTAATCCGTTTTGGATTTTCAGGATCATCACCAATTTTTGGACGAATACGAGAAATACGCACATCAATTGAACGGTCTTGACCATCATATTCAATGCCACGTAGACGCTCAAAAATATCTTCACGCGACAAAATACGACCTGCATTGGATGCCAATAACCACAATAAGTCATATTCAGCACTAGTGAAATCAACTAGCTCACCATGTAAAGTGACTGAACGCCCACCATTATCAATCACCAAGTCATCAAATTCGATTCGTTGAGCAACTTCATCTTCTGGTGCTTTATCGGTACGACGTAATAATGCGCGAATACGTGCCAGCAATACACGTGGCTGAACGGGTTTCGCGACATAGTCATCAGCACCCATTTCCAAACCAAGAACTTGGTCCATATCTTCAGTACGCGCGGTTAGCATCAAAATCGGTTGATGATAATGTGGTCGAACTTCGCGACAAACGGTTAAACCATCAGCACCTGGCAACATTACATCAAGCACAACCAAGTCTGGTTGCTCAGCAATAATACGACGAATGGCACGATTACCATCAGGCTCAACCCCAACTTCAAGGCCATTGCGAATTAAATATTCTTGAGTTAAACGAGCAAGACGTTCGTCATCTTCAACGATTAAAATTTTTGGTAACTTTTCTTCTTGGCTCATATACTTGCCCCTGTACTTAATACGATGTTCTGCGCACAAATCTCGCAGATTCAATACACTATATTTTGCAATATACACACGTTTACATTGTAAACAAGACCTCATTCACCAAACTGATACATGACAGTAGCAATTTGTTATATTTTTACTATTTATTGAATTATCATCACTTTTTAAGAAAACCATCAGTTTAAGCACCAAAGCACCCTTGAATTTTTTGAGTGAATTTTAAACAAAGTGTTTCGTTGATCATATTCTGACTATTCATTTATCAAAATTCAAGTTATCCACATAGTTATCTATAAGCACTCCGAGCAGTCTTTGCTATGCTATACCCTTGTCCAATAAGACATATAACAAAAACAATTTTTCATGAAAAAAATGACGCGAGAAACTCTAGCGTTTAGGGAAAAAAAATTATCAAAATGTCAATATTGATCTGAACTGATTTTTCCCGTATCTTGTGTCTCATTCAACTTATAACCACTAGCTCTTGTGTTTACCCCCTCAAATACTGAGACGAAAAATCGTTCAGTTCAAACGGTTCATACGCATAAGAATAGATGATAATGGAGCTATGCCAAATGAGCGTAACCACTTCAACTCCCGGTCAACTTCAGGTGATTAAACGCACTGGTGATGTTGCTGCTTTTGATGCAGAAAAAATCTCTGTCGCAATCGGTAAAGCTTTTTTGGCTGTAGAAGGTCAACAGAGCGCGGATTCAAGCCGTATTCATGACCGTATTACACAATTAACAGAAATGGTGATGAATACTTTTGATCGTCGTTTACCTTCTGGCGGTACCATTCATATTGAAGAAGTTCAAGATCAAGTTGAATTAGCGCTTATGCGTACTGGCGAACAAAAAGTAGCTCGTTCTTATGTGATTTATCGTGAACAGCGCGCAGAAGCGCGTAAACAAATGGGTGCTCACCATCATCCAACCTTACAAATCACAGATTTGAACGGTCAGCTTCAGCCTTTAGATTTAGCTAGACTTCAAGCAACCATTGAAAAAGCAAGTGTCGGTTTGGAAGGTATTAATGTTCAAGCTATTATCGATGAAACTGTTAAAAACCTCTATAACGGTGTAAAACAGTCAGACATCTCGACCACGATGTTAATGGCAACCCGTACCCGTATTGAACAAGAACCTAACTACACTTACGTCACTGCACGCTTACTACGTGATGACCTCGTTGCAACTGGTTTAAAATTCTTAGGTTTAGCAACCGATACTGCGGAAGGTGAAGCTTTAGAAACCTTCTTAAAAAAAGGGATTGAGTTAGACCTTCTTTCACCAGAACTACTTAATTTTGACTTGGCTAAATTGGCAGCAGCAATCAAACCCGAACGCTCAAACCAATTTACCTATTTAGGTCTACAAACTTTATTTGATCGTTACTTCATCCATTCGAATGATGTCCGTTTTGAACTACCACAATTGTTCTTTATGCGTGTATCAATGGGTTTAAGCATCAACGAAGAAAACCGTGAAGATCGCGCGATTGAGTTCTACAACTTACTCTCTAGCTTCGACTACATGGCTTCTACACCAACGCTATTTAACTCAGGTACGTTACGTCCACAATTATCGAGTTGTTACCTCACCACTATTGGTGATGACCTTTATGATATTTATGGCGCAATGCGTGACAACGCAATGCTGTCTAAATGGGCGGGTGGCTTAGGCAATGACTGGACGCCTGTACGTGCTTTAAACTCATATATCAAAGGCACCAACGGTAAATCTCAAGGCGTGGTTCCCTTCCTTAAAGTTGCCAATGATACTGCTGTTGCAGTCAATCAAGGTGGTAAACGTAAAGGTGCAGTGTGTGCTTACCTTGAAACTTGGCACTTGGATATTGAAGAATTCCTAGAGCTACGTAAAAACACTGGTGATGATCGTCGTCGTACCCATGACATGAACACTGCGAACTGGGTTCCAGATTTGTTCATGCAACGTGTCTTTGAAGATGCTGAATGGACATTATTCACACCATCTGAAACACCTGATCTACATGATTTAACGGGTCTTGAATTCGCTGCACGTTATGCGCACTACGAAAGTATTGCCAAAGAAACAAATATGTTGCACAAAGTTATTCGTGCAAAAGATTTGTGGCGCAAAATGTTATCTATGTTATTTGAAACTGGTCACCCATGGATCACATTCAAAGACGTTTGTAATTTACGCTCACCACAACAACATGTTGGTGTAGTGCATTCATCAAACTTGTGTACCGAAATCACACTCAATACCAATCAAGATGAAATTGCCGTATGTAACTTAGGTTCAATCAACCTTGTAGAGCACGTGAAAGGTGGTATCTTAGACCGCGAGAAACTTGCACGTACTGTTAAAACTGCAGTTCGTATGCTCGATAACGTTATTGACATCAACTACTACGCTGTTCCTCAAGCACGCACTTCAAACATGAAACACCGCCCAGTGGGTATGGGGATCATGGGTTTCCAAGATGCGTTGTATGAAATGAACTTGGCTTATGGTTCTGATGCTGCGGTTGAATTTGCAGATGAATCAATGGAAGTGATTAGTTACTACGCTATCAGCACTTCAAGTGACTTGGCTGTAGAACGTGGTACTTATGAAACATTCAAAGGTTCACTGTGGGATCAAGGTATCCTACCAATCGATTCTTTAGATTTAGTTGCGAAAACACGTCCTGAACGTATGTTTGAAGTTGATCGTACACAGCGTTTGGACTGGGATACGTTACGTAACAAGGTTCAAAAAGATGGTATGCGCAACTCTAACGTGATGGCAATTGCTCCAACGGCAACCATTTCGAACATTTGTGGCGTTTCACAATCAATCGAACCGACTTTCCAAAACCTGTATGTGAAATCTAACCTGTCTGGTGAATTCACAGTGATTAACCCGTACTTAGTACGTGCGTTAAAAGATCGCGGTCTTTGGGACTCAGTCATGGTGAATGATCTAAAACACTTTGAAGGTTCTGTGCAAAAAATTGCACGTATTCCAGAAGAGTTAAAAGCAATCTTTGCAACTGCATTTGAAGTTGAAACGCGTTGGATTGTAGATGCTGCATCACGTCGTCAAAAATGGATCGATCAAGCTCAATCACTTAACCTTTACATCTCTGGTGCAAATGGTAAGAAATTGGATATGACCTATAAAATGGCATGGTTACGTGGTCTTAAAACGACGTATTATCTCCGTGCATTAGGTGCAACTTCTGCTGAAAAATCAACCATCAATACGGGTGCATTGAACGCAGTTAAAAACACTTCTGCCGCAGCTCCTGTTGTTGCAGCTCCAATTGTACAAACTGCAGCTCCAGTCGCTGAAGAAGATGGTTTTGCTCAAGCTGCACCAGTACCATTAGCATGCTCAATTGATAACCCAGATTGTGAAGCTTGCCAATAATTTTTTAATCAACGACCTCCCCTAACCCCTCCTACTCCTAAAAGGAGGGGGATCAAACATTCAAAATATGTATTCCCTCTCATTTTTAAAGGAGAGGGTTAGGGAGAGGATTGAAAGAGGCTAAGAATATGTTCCATTTAAGCCATAACTACGAACTTGGTGTAATTGCACTGATCTTAGCCTTTCTTATTTTTTATGTTCCAATGGCTTATGCATTTATTGCCATTCGAAAACAGCACAAACGTAATCAAAATAAGTAGTGTATGAATCTGCTCTATCGAACAAGATCAGAGCCATGATCGGCAAAACTTAATTTTGCTTATACAGATTAAGCGTACAATAGAGACATCTTCGACTGTGAGATGTCGATAACAGATATTTACAACGAAGAGAGAATTGTTATGTCTATCCTGAGTTGGGACGATTTTGAAGATGATGAACAGAAACCAGCTGCACAAGCTCAGCAGTCTGCGCCCGTCGAACCGCAAAAAGAGACTGATCCGCAAGTGGTACGTGATGCACAGCAGCCATCACCGTCTGTGGCAACTGCACAACCCGCTAGAACCCATTCAAAACGTGCAGAATATTCAACCGATTCATTGGCAAGAGCATCTGCTTCCTTAGAACAGTTAGATGTTGCACCAGGCTTAGAAGAGCTTGAAATGGGCGCACAGCGCGTTCAAGTTGATGACAAAGCGATGATTAACTGTCGTGCGGACTTAAACCAGCTTGTACCGTTTAAATATGAATGGGCTTGGCAAAAATATCTAGATGGTTGCGCAAACCACTGGATGCCGCAAGAAGTAAACATGAACCATGACATCGCACTTTGGAAGTCTGAAAATGGCTTAACTGAAGACGAGCGTACCATTGTTATGCGTTCTTTGGGTTTCTTCTCGACTGCCGATTCATTGGTTGCAAACAACTTGGTATTGGCGATTTATCGTCACATTACCAACCCTGAATGCCGTCAATATATTTTACGTCAAGCATTTGAAGAAGCAATTCACACCCATGCTTATCAATACTGTATTGAATCTTTAGGTATGGATGAAGGCGAAGTCTTCAACATGTATCGTGAAGTTCCATCAGTTGCACGTAAAGCCGCTTGGGGATTAAAATATACTCAATCTTTATGTGATCCAACTTTCCAAACAGGTACACCTGAAAACGATCAAATTTTACTGCGTAACTTGATCGCATTCTATTGTGTACTTGAAGGAATCTTCTTCTATTGTGGTTTCAGCCAAATCTTAAGTATGGGTCGTCGTAATAAAATGAATGGTGTTGCTGAGCAATTCCAATATATTTTACGTGATGAATCAATGCATTTGAATTTTGGTATCGATATGATTAACCAAATCAAAATTGAAAACCCTTCACTTTGGACAACTGAGTTCCAAGAAGAAATCATTCAAATGATTCTTGAAGGCACAATGCTTGAAATCGAGTACGCACGTGACACTATGCCACGTGGTGTATTGGGTATGAATGCTGCAATGATGGAAGAATATTTGAAGTTCATTGCAAACCGTCGTTTAGCACAACTTGGTTTACCTGAACAGTTTGCTGGTGTGACTAATCCATTCCAATGGATGTCAGAAATGATGGATTTACGTAAAGAGAAAAATTTCTTTGAAACTCGCGTAACTGACTATCAAACTGGCGGCGCATTAAGCTGGTAATTTAAATAAATTAAAAAAATCCTGCTTTTATAGCGGGATTTTTTAATTTTAAATACAGCAAATCAATCCAAAAACACGTGAATTAATCATAAAAAGTGAACCATTATTAAGCAACATTAAATACTCAAAATTTCTAAGCACTTATCTCAAGTTTTATTCAAGTAACCAACACATCCCTCATAGCCACACAGCTATACAGCTATACAAAATCAACAATAATATTTGCCGAAAAAACACTCATTGTTGCTATTATGAGTGAGAAATAATAATTAAATCAACATACACAACAACTAAGAGAGAAAAATATGAAAGGCGTTATTCTAGACTATTCAATCCAAACCAATTCTGGTGTGATTAGTGGTGATGATCAACATCGCTATTCTTTTACGGGCGTAGAATGGAAAGACCAAAAACCACCCACTGTAGGTGCTCGTGTAGATTTTGCTATTGATGATTCTGGTCATGCACTACAAATTTATACCACATCAGGTCACAACAATAGCTTCCAAAATATATCTAAGCAGTTAGATCAAATTTCAGACCCCAATAAGCATGAAGAACAATTCAACCCTATTGATTGGTTCGTAAAATGCTTAAAAAACTACACTAACTTCTCTGGGCGTGCACGTCGAAAAGAGTTCTGGTTCTTTGTATTAATTCAATTTATTATTTTAGTTATTGCCCAAATTATTGATTCAATTCTACATCTTAAAATGGTCATCTACTCTATTGCTGCTTTAGCTTTATTCATTCCCTCTCTTGCCGTCGGAGTTCGACGCCTTCACGATATAAATCGCTCTGGTTGGTGGTATTTAATTGCTTTTATTCCACTTATTGGTGCAATTTTTCTAATTATTTGGTGGGCAACAGATACCAAACAAGAAAATAATCAGTGGGGAAATCCAGCTAAATAAATCAGTTAGTTAAAATAAAGGGCACATAAAGCCCTTTATCTAATTTAATAACTTGATCAACCATATTTTCGTGCAAAATCTTCATCTGATGTACAAAGATAAATAATAAATTCAATAAAAGCGACAATTGAAGGAATAAAGGTCCAGCAGAAAAGTAAATAAATGATTCCCCACCCGATCTGCCCTAAATAAAATTTATGAATCCCAAATCCTCCCAAGAAAAAAGCTAAAATTGCTGCGACTATTTTATTTTTTTCACCGATTTGATTTGGAAATGCTGTGGATGTCGGTAAAGTATAAATTTGACTCGCCTGCCCAGCGCCATCAATTTCAAAATCTACTTTTTGTCCACGAAATGGTGCGTTTTGTCCACGCCATTCTGTTCCTGAAAATCGATAGCGATTTTGATCATCACCACTAATCACACCAGAATTGGTTTGAACGGAATAATCCAATACTTGACCTTTCATTTTCTACCTAGTTATTTTTAATCAATTGTTTCCCATTTTATCTATTCTAATATTATTTATATATAAGTTCCCTCGTTCCACCTTAAAACCTATACATAAAAAGGCGCATGATGCGCCTTTTTTATAATCTATTAAGTTAAGCAGGAATACGAAGTACTTGGCCTGGAAAAATATCATCTGCATTTTTTAACAATGGACGATTGGCTTCAAAAATTTTATTGTATTGATTCGCATCACCATAGAATTCTTTCGAAATTTTAGAAAGATTATCACCAGACTTTACGGTGTAAAACTTACTTTCAGGCTCAGGTGTAGCAACTGTCATTTGATCATCGACTTTGGCAACATGATCAACATTACCTACGGCCAAAATAATTTTTTCACGATCCGCTTGACTGTTTACCTGCCCTTTGACTGTAGCTAAATCAGAAACACTATTATAAGTAACCGACAACCCTTCTACAGGCAAACCTAACGCTTTAATATGACCCAATAATTTATTGGCAATTTCTTGTGCTGATGGCTCAGCTGGTGTCGTTGGTGCCGCTTGCGGTTCAGCTGGTGCAGTATTTTTTTTACCAATACCTTTTACAAAATCAAAAAGACCCATTCTAATTCTCCATATCATTATTAAAATATTATAAAAATCTTAAGCTCTATTTTTATAACCAAAAAATAAGCTGAATATGGTAGCCATTGGTGTCATAAGCGTAATGATATGTAATCACTATTTTACTTCAGCACAAAAAAAGCCACCGTTTGGTGGCTTTTTACGCATAGCATGAACTGCTATGTCAGCAACAAATTAACCTAGTTTCTTAGAAACATAGTCAATTGCAGACTGAACAGTAGTGATTTCGTTAGAATCTTCATCTGGAATAGTGATGTCAAAATCATTTTCGAAAGACATAACAAGCTCAACCAAGTCAAGAGAATCAGCGCCCAAATCATCCATGAAAGATGCTTCGTTCTTAATCTCTTCAGCTTTCATACCAAGTTGCTCAGCAACCGCTTGTTTAATACGTAGTTCGATATCGCTCACAGGAATTCTCCTCATTGCTTGTGGCTTTTTAATTGCCACTAGTTTAATTGAATATAGAAATTTTTCAAAGTTTATACATCGCAATTAAGCCATGTATAAACCACCATTTACGTGTAACACTGTACCAGTGATGTAACTTGCCTTCTCTGAAGCCAAGAAACTTACTGCATTTGCAATATCTTGTGGCTGACCAAAACGGTTCAACGCCACTTGATCGCTCATTTTTTTACGAATTTCTTCGCTTAGCTGCTCAGTCATTTCAGTGGCAATAAAGCCTGGTGCAATGCAATTGACCGTAATCTGACGACTACCCATCTCTTTTGCCAAGCTACGACTAAAGGCTTCAATGCCTGCTTTAGCTGCTGAATAGTTCGCTTGTCCTGGGTTAGCAAAATGTGCCACAACAGAACTAATATTAATAATTCGCCCAAACCGTGCTTTAGTCATTCCCTTAAGCACACGCTTAGACAAACGAAATACTGCTTTTAAATGAATATTGAGAATGTCATCCCAATCATTTTCTGACATACGCAGTAACAAATTATCTTTGGTAATCCCAGCATTATTGACAAGGATCATCACTGAACCATATTTTTGTTCAATATCCGAGACCAATACATCAATGGCTGTGCCATCACGGACATCTAAAACCACACCAGTACCGTTTTCAGCAAACTGGCCCGTTAGATTGTCTGCGCCTGCTTCTGAAGTAGCCGTGCCGACCACAAAATAGCCATCTAAAATAAGTTGCTGCGCAATAGCTGCACCAATCCCTCTGCTTGCACCAGTTACCAATACAACTTTACGTTCTTGAGTCATGCAATTTTTCCTTCCGCCACTAAAATGGCATTTAGTGCATCTTCCATACGACTTTGCGTATCAATTGGAAATGCTTTCTCGATATTCGGCAAACGCTTCGCAAGATTAGCCAATACATTACCTGGACCACATTCCGCTACATATTGAATACCTTGATCTTGTAGGTATTGCATGGTCTTGGTCCATTGTACAGATTGGTATAGTTGCGCCGTTAAAGCTTGACGCAACTGCGCTACATCCGTTGCGATTGCAGCGTTGACATTTTGTATTACAGCAATGCTTGGTAACTGAATAGCCGTTTGCTCTAATGCTTGTGCAAACTGTTCTGCCGCAGGTTTCATGAGTGAACAATGGGATGGAACAGAAACTGGCAGCGCAATGGCCTTACCAGAATATTCTTTCGCTTGCGCCATCACCTCTTGTACCAATGCAGTCGAACCCGCAATCACGACCTGACCTTGTGCATTATAATTGGCAGCATCCACTGAACCTTGACCTGACTGCGATGCTATCTGGCACAGTTCGATAACTTTTGCATCGTCCAAACCTAAAATAGCCGCCATCGCGCCTTCACCCTGTGGAACAGCAGATTGCATTAACTTACCGCGTAAATTTACCAATTTCACGGCATCAGCCAATGTCATTGAATTTGCAGCAACTAAAGCGCTGTATTCACCCAACGAATGTCCTGCAAGATATTTCGGCGCAACACCACCCAGTTCCAACCAAACGCGCCATAAAGCAATACTTGCCGTCAGTAACACAGGTTGCGTATTTTCAGTTTGATTCAAACCCTCACCGCTTTGTGCGATGTGCCATAAGTCATAACCTATTGCTTCTGAAGCTTCAGCAAAAGTTTCATGCACACCGCTAAACTGTTCAGCAAATTCAGCGAGCATACCCACTTTTTGTGAACCCTGACCTGGGAACAAAAATGCAGTTTTAGTTGCTTGAGCTGCTTGCTCGAGTTGTTTAGCAGACATAAAAAGTCCCTTCTTCATTCTTAGCTCGTTTCCGATGCGGCAATTTAACACTAAATAAATTTTATTTTAATTGCCAAATACAACAAAAATTCAAAACAAAAAAAGGGAGCTTTCGCTCCCATTTTTTCTACTAAGCTTAACGCTTAATACATCGTTAATTATTCAGCAGTAGCTGCTTTAGCGAATAATTGACGACCACGGTAGAAACCATCTTTAGTTACGTGATGACGACGATGAGTCTCACCAGTAGCTTGGTCTACAGTTAATGCATTCTCGGTTAAAGCGTCATGTGAACGGCGCATGTCACGGCGAGAGCGACTTTTACGGTTTTGCTGAACGGCCATGATGGCTCCTTACAAAGATCGAAAAAATGGATCAGAACAAATTCAGTTGTCTTATACTTTACAGTATAACACAAAAATTAGTTAAGTTTACCCTTCAAACCTGCCAAAACATCAAACGGATTATCCCGCTCTTCTTCAACAAGGTCTTCTTCGGTAGGTTGATGCTTATGCTCACAAATATCATGCTTAGGAGACAGAGGCATCAACAATAACAACTCATCTTCTATCAGAGAAAGTAAATCAGCCGTCGCAGGTGCATCAAAACCACCTTTTGTCGTTGCTTCACTTTCACCTAAGACGATGAAATCAGCATCCTCATCCAAGCGCTCTATCAGTGACTCATCGTCCACGAGTGCGACATGAAAGTCTGAAACTAAAGTAATTTCAACAGACTCCAAACAACGCTGGCATTCTGTTGAAACTTTAGTTTCAGCATGACCGTCTAACCACGCGATACGATGATACGCATCCATTGATAGCTTACAGTCTATAGTGACCAATTGATCATCAATTGATCCAACAGCTTCACGGGAAATACGAACAAAGCGAGACAATGGCAGGAGACCTGACCATGCATAACCTTGTTCAGCCCATTTAAACGGCTCAATCTGTGCCGGAAAGGTATTTGCTGACATAATTTAGGCGGCAATTCTACAAATTCATGGATACTCTGTCAAAGATTAAGATACAATTTTGTACTTATTTAGACAGATCATTTGGGTAATTCAAGTCATGCATCAGTTGCAGCCGCAACCTGAAGTCACAACTTCATTACAATTAAACACTTATTCAACTTCACATTTCGCTGTGAATTTAGACCCAATGCAACTTTCATCTTGGGCGAATTTACAAACAGAAGTTCAACAAGTAGATTGGCTCATCTTACACTTTAATCTTTGGTTTTCCCACTTAAATGTGACGCTTGTACGTGGAGATTTTGAACCTGAGTATTTTCCAGCAACAGAAACAACCCCTGCACGTATTCAATTTGCCCATGGTTTTTTAAATAGTGCATTACATGAAATTAGCCATTGGAGCATTGCGGGTGATCAGCGCCGTACCCTTGCGGACTTAGGATATTGGTATGCACCAGATGGTCGAACGGCAGAACAACAAAGCTTATTTGAACAAGTCGAGATCAAACCGCAAGCGATTGAATGGTTGTTTTCTACCGCGCTAGGTCGAAAATTCCGCGTTTCTTTGGACAATCTCACTGGTGATGGTGGAGATGGGGCCATATTTAAAGATCATGTTTATGCCCAAGTGCAACTATTTTTTAGTGGCAAAACCAAGCTGCCACGTGATGCAAAACGCTTTATTGAATGCCTATGTGCATGCACTCGAAGTGGCAAAACATTACAAAGTGATGAGTTTCAAAGAGAAATGTTAGACTAAATAACATAAAACAACAGTGACGCATTGAAACACTTTATAGATTCAATAGATAATAAGTTCACTATAAATCAGGAGAACAATAATATGTTGCATTTAAGAATACATCCTGACAACCCTCAACCACGCCTCATTAGTCAAGCTGTAGAACGTATTCGCGCAGGTGATGTAGTGGTTTATCCGACGGATGCTGCCTATGCGATTGGTTGCCAAATTGGCAATAAAAATGCCATGGAGCGTATTGCTCAAATCCGCGGTTTAGGCCCCAAACATCAATATGCCATTATCTGTGCTGATTTATCAGATATTGCCACGTATGCCAAAGTAGATAATGCAATGTATCGCCTACTTAAGGCGAATACACCAGCAGTCACTACTTTTATCTTACCTGCAACCAGCGAAGTGCCTCGCCGCTTAATGCATCCTAAAAAGAAAACGATTGGCTTACGCGTTCCTAGTAATACTGTCTGTCAAATGTTACTCAAAGAATTAGGCGAACCCTTGCTCACCAGTACACTCATTCTACCCAACCAAACCGAACCCCTTGATGATCCCTACGATATTGAACAACAGCTAGAAAAACGAATTGATGTTTTTATCGATAGTGGCTTAGGTACGCTAAGCACTACTAGTATTGTTGATCTTTCAGGTATAAATCCTGAAATTATCCGCCGTGGTGTGGGTGATGTCAGTGCTTTTGAATAATCCTATATATATATATATATATATTAAAATAACTGAATATATAATTTACGGGCTGCTCATACATGGGTAAATTCGCAATGATTAGCCTAACGATGTTGAGTAGTCCGTAATCTAGGCAGCATTAAAATATAAAATGATCTATAAAAATGAGAATGTTTTTACTGATTTAGTAAACCTCATTTCTAATACGTTATTGAACAGAAATTTTCACAACCTGTAATCGATATAAATTTAAGACTCTTCATTTCCATAAATAAATACCTTCCAATAATCGCAACAATTCTGACAAACGTGCTATCTACATACTGAAATAAAATAAAACTATATAAATTTCAAAATAATGAGGCTTTATGCAAGATATTAACCTCACCATTAACCCTCGAATTCCCAGCTAAAAAATTTGATATACACCGCAAATACTTAATAAAAAGAGAGTTAAATCAAATATAAAAGTATATTTCTAAATTTCAAAAAATAAGTGCAACATCATTAAAATAAATATTCCCTATTTATTTTAAGTTTTTTATCACTTTTATCACTTTAGTAATTTATTCATCTTGATTTTTCCTTTAGAATAGTAAAACTTTCTATTTTGCAATTCGTTCATCACTTCCCTCTATCGATTTCGACTAGTGATCCTCGAATCGCCTTAACATGCCTTTGAAAATTCGCGTGGCTAAATAACGGTAATGACACAAGCAATCCATGACATCATGGAACTAGCTCCTCACATTCGTGTGTTAGATGAGTGGCAAGATTCCATTCCTGAGGATTTATATATCCCCCCTGCCGCATTCGAAATTCTACTTGAACATTTCGAAGGACCGCTTGACTTCCTCATTTACCTGATTCAAAAAAATGGTTTTGATCTTTTACAGCTAGATATAGCCCCTATCGCAGCACAATACTTGTCTTATATGCACAGTATGAAATCCCTAAATATCGAACTGACCGCTGACTATATGGTGATGGCTGCACTACTAGCTGATTTAAAATCACGGTTATTATTGCCAAAACCAAAAACAATGGCGATTGAAAAAGATCCCAAACAAGAATTAATCGATCGCTTAGAAACCTATTTACGAATTAAACATGCTGCTGAACGACTGGGGCAAATGCCTGTTTTAGATCGTGATACATTTGTACCCAATGTTAGTCTTGGGCAAATTACGACAGTCTATGCAGGTTATGAGGCTGAAATGCTTCGCGATGCGTTATATTGCATTTTTAACCGCCCAGAACCCATTGTTCATAAAATTGAACAAGAACCTGTCTTGCTTGAAGAGCGTATTGCTTACATTGAACAGATGATTGATTCAGGTAGAGTACTTAGTTTTGATATGCTACTCAAACCGAGTCAAGGTCGAATGGGCATGGTGGTCACCTTTATGGCAATATTAGAACTGACGCGTCAACAAAAGATTCATATCATCGCTACAGGTGTAGAAGCGCCACTCGCCATTCAGGGAGTATCTGCATGACGATCGATCAAAACATTGCTTTTCATGTCGATGAATTACATCATGAAGTACTAATGCAACTCGAAGCCATTATTTTTGCCAGCGATGCTCCTGTGTCTATTGCACGCTTAAAAGAAGCATTTCAAGAACAGTATTCAAAGCAGCATTTACGTCAATACTTGCAACAACTTGCAGTATTACAACATGGTCGTTCTATTGAACTGGTTGAAACAGCGCAAGGTTATCGTTTCCAAGTGCGTGCAAAATACCGAAATACTATTGCCCAAGTTTGGCCTGAACGACCAACAAAATTATCTCCATCACTGTTAGAAATTGTTTCAGTGATCGCTTATCATCAGCCCGTAACTCGCGCTGATATTGAGCAAATACGAGGAGTAACGAATAATAGTCAAATACTTCGGACATTATTCGAATGGAACTGGATTAAAGAATCAGGGTTTCGTGAACTCCCAGGAAGACCCACGTTGTTAGTTACAACGCCACAATTTTTAAATGCATTTGGCCTAGCATCTTTAGGTCAATTGCCTCCCCTGCAGGATGCCAAGGAAGCTTTTATGGTATTGGATGCGCAAGCTCCAAAATCATAAATAGGTGCACTGTTGATCATTATTTCTAAGGTTATGCTGTCATGAGTGAAAAATTGCAAAAGGTACTCGCACGAGTTGGACTAGGCTCTCGCCGTTATATGGAAGAAGTCATTGCTGCTGGTCGTGTAAGTGTCAACGGTCAAGTTGCTCAAGTGGGCGAACGGATCGAACCAACCGATGAGCTTCGTATCGATGGTCGTAAAGTTCAATTCCAAATTGAAGATGAAATTCGCCGTCGCGTGATCATATACTATAAGCCAGAAGGTGAAATCTGTTCACGTAATGACCCTGAGTCACGTCCAACAGTTTTTGAACAATTACCTTCTATTCCAGGTGATCGTTGGGTGATGGTCGGCCGTCTGGACATCAACTCGACTGGCTTATTATTGTTCACAAATGATGGTGAATTAGCGAATCGCTTAATGCACCCATCCAATGAAATTGAACGTGAATATGCCGTTCGTGTGATGGGTGAAGTTACCCCTAAAATACGTCAAAATATGACCAATGGTGTTGTTTTAGATGATGGCCCAGCGAAGTTTGAATCATTCTCTGAAATTGGTGGTGAAGGAATTAACCGCTGGTATCAAGTTGTGGTTAAAGAAGGTCGTAACCGTGAAGTTCGCCGTATTTTTGAATCACAAGGTTTAAAAGTTAGCCGTTTATTGCGTACTCGTTATGGCACTGTAATTCTGCCACGTGAACTGCGTACTGGTCGTTGGATTGAACTGGATAAAAATGATATCGACAACTTAACCAAAGCGGTCGAGCTTAAGCCACGTCAAGGTACTGGCTTATATGGTATGGCAAAACGTCGTACTGAACGTATGCAAGAAAAACCTTTAGCTGCTCGTCGTGGTGGTTATTTACGTCAACAACGTCGAGATGAAGGGTCTGAGAATGGCCAAGAAGGACAACAGCAACAACGTCCAGATTTCCGCCAAGCGCTACAAGACAATCGTAATACCAACCGTTTTAGCAATCGCAATACTCAACGTACTGAACAACGTAGTGAACGCACCGAGCAACGTGCTCCACGTTCAGAGCCGAATGGCAACAGTAATGATCGCAATGGTAACACTCTCGATAATCAAAATCGTGGTGAAAATAAATTTGCTCAACGTAAACCATTTGGTATGAACAAAGGCTTTAAGAAGTTTTAATTTCTAAAGTACTGCATTAGAAAAAGCCACTCTCAAATAGTGGCTTTTTTATTTTCAAAATAAAAACTTAACCCATTTATCTTCAATCCATCAATGGATCTTTATGCTGAACCACGGGAATATCAATCCATTGCGCATTAGGGAAATTTTGAGCTAAATAAGTTTTAAGATATTCAGAAGTATCTTTAGAGATAATTGCATCCTGTGACTCATCATTCAAATTATACGCCAAGGCATATAACGGCAAACCTCTTATTTTTAAGGCTTCAAGGCTCAATAATGTATGATTAATACTGCCCAAGCGACCGGAGCTGACTAAAATTACAGGAAACTTTTTCTGTGCAATATAATCAATCGTCAATAATTCCGTGGTTAAAGGCACCATCAAACCACCTGCGCCTTCTAATAACACCACATCATATTTTTCAGCCAATTGTAGAGTTGCATCTGCAATTTTTTGAAAATCAATTTCACGAGCATCAATCTTGGTGGCTAAATGTGGTGATGCAGGATAAGTAAAAATTTCAGGCATTGTGAGCTTGGTCATATCTTCAGGAAACCAGCCCATTCCCATGATTTCACGATGCTGCTGAATATCTTCTGAAATATCAACATTACCAGTCTGAATTAACTTCTGAGTAATAACTTTTTTCCCATGTTCGCTCCACAATTTTGCCAAATAACCTGTCGCAAAAGTTTTACCAATTCCAGTATCAATACCACTTACAAAATAAACTGGGCCGCTCATGGCTTTCTCCGTGCAATACAATAAATAGGGTGATAGCTCAATGGATAGCATTGCTGAGCAGATGAGTTCGTCTCTAAAAATTGTTGATAATCCAAATAAAACTGCTGTAGAGATTGTTTCGTCCAACGATGCTTAGCCGCAGTGGCCGTCACTCCAGTCGCTTTGAGATGCTGTAACACCAATTTAGGATGCTCAAAATATAACGTTTCCATAGTTTCTGACAAATATAGCACTTCAAAACCATGCGTAATGAGTTTCTCTTGGATGGCTTGCATCGAGAGATAATTTAAACCTTGTCCCGTCAGAGTTTTTATTTGTTTCAGATTGTGCTGACCAAATGTAGAAAAACAGAAATAGCTCCCATCGTCTAATGCAACATCACATTTTTTAAAAATCACATCTAAATCGGCAAGCCATTGCAATACTGAACTTGAAGCAACCAGATCTAAATTCGTAGGAAATTCAATTTTTTCAGCATCACCCACGTGCCATACAATTTTTTCTTGATGAGAAAAATGTTGCTGCACTTCCGGATAAAGATCATTCAATATCAATTGTTGAAGTGGTAAGCTTTGCAGCATTAAATGGCTTAAATTGCCAGAACCACAACCTATTTCAAAGACTCGATTTAGTTGAGTATCCCCAAGATATTGCTGCATCAACTGCAGCAAATGCTGACAAATCTTTTTTTGTACGACTGCATGTTGAGTATAACTCGCTCCAGCTTTAGCAAAACGTTGCGCCACTTGAGATTTATCAATTTTCACAGTATTCACGCGTATACTCACAACAATATGGCCAGTTGGTCAAGATCTGCTTGAGTGATTTGAGTGGTTAAACAAATGCGTAACCGTGAACCATTTTTGGGTACAGTTGGTGGTCGCACTGGCATGATATAGAAACCCGCTTGCTGTAGTTGCTTAGCTTTATCCACAGTTTTTTGTGATTCCCCAATAATTACAGGGACGATGTGTGAGGTCGATGGACAGTCAAAGCCTTGAGCTCGAACTACTTGTTGTAAAGACTGACTTATTTTATGTAAGTGCTGACGTTGTAGATTTAAATTCAACACTTTTTGAAAAATAAAGTTCGTCCATGCCATACAAATTGGGGGTTGAGCTGTACTAAAAATGAGGGGCCGCATGCTATTAATCAAATAATCACGAATGATGGCATGACAAATTAAATAGCCACCGACAGAAGCTAAAGCTTTACCAAATGTACCGACCAAAAAATCAATCTCATCGATTACCCCATATTGTTCCGCACAACCTAATCCTTGCTGACCACGCACCCCAATCGCATGTGCTTCATCGACATACAGCATGACTTTTGAAAATTGCCGTTTAATCTGAACCAATTCTGCTAAGTCTGTTTCATCTCCATCCATACTGAAAATCGATTCTGTTACGACAATAATTCGATCAAAAGCATCATCTTGATGATACTTTTTTAACAGTTGTGCTAGATGTGGTAAATCATTATGCCGATAACGAACATATTTCGCTGTAGATAAGCGAATACCATCAATCATACTGGCATGTACCAATTTATCCGCCAAGATTAAAGTTCGAGAGTCACTCAAAGCGGGTAAAATTCCAATATTCATGTGATAGCCACTGTTAAATAGCAGTGCTGAACGCTCATGAAAAGCTTGGCTCAAACTGGTTTCTAATTGTGCATATTCAGGGAAATTTCCAGTTAATAAACGCGAGGATGAGGCACTCATCACTCTAAATTGATTTGGTGTTTCATCAAAAAACTGTTCGTGCAGCTGTGTATCTGATGCTAAACCTAAATAATCATTAGATGCTAAATTCAGCATTTGATGCTGATGGATTTTTATATAACGACCTTGCTGAACATTGCTCGTAAATTGACGTAAATTACCATGTTGTTTTAAATCATCCAGTTGTGCTGCATAGCTATCAAGCAAACTCATGCTGATACCTCTTGCAGGTTTTCAACAACTACAACCAATTGTTCTAATAATGTTTTCAACTCATTTTCAGTAATGATATACGGGGGCATGACATACACCAACTTGCCGAATGGGCGGATCCAGATGCCACGTTTAACGAACTCTTGTTGTAGCATTTGCATATTGATATTAAACGTCAGCTCCACCACACCAATAGCTCCTAATACACGAACATCTTTAACAAAATCAAGTCGTGCTAAAGCCTGTAAATGTTGTGTTAATTGTTGTTCAATACGCTGAATATTACTTTGCCAATCTTGTGCTAAAAGTAATTGAGTGCTTTTAACAGCGACAGCGCATGCCAATGGATTTGCCATAAAAGTTGGGCCATGCATAAACACGCCCGCTTCACCTTGACTTAACATTTCTGCAACATGCTTGGTCGTTAAAGTAACCGAAAGCGTCATGTATCCACCCGTTAAGCCCTTTCCAATACACATAATATCAGGCTCAACTTGGGCATGCTCCCATGCAAATAGCTTCCCTGTCCGCCCAAATCCGGTGGCAATTTCATCAAAAATTAAAAGAATATTATATTTTGTACACAGTAATTTAGCTTGGCGTAAATATTCAGGATGATAAAAACGCATACCACCTGCACCTTGTACAATTGGTTCCAAAATCAACCCTGCGATGCTTTGATGATGTTGCGATAAAGTCCGTTCCAATTCAGTAATATCTGTTTGATTCCACTCTTGATAAAAACCGACCTGAGGAGCTGGCACAAAAATACGATTCGGTAAACTAGAACCAAATATCTGATGCATTCCTGTGACGGGATCACACACGGACATCGCATTCCAAGTATCACCGTGATAGCCCGAACGTGGGGTAACAAAATTAGTTTTTTGAGTGTTTCCTTGTGAAGTCCAATATTGCACTGCCATTTTTAATGCAACTTCGACAGCAACTGAACCTGAATCAGCATAGAAAATTTTATCTAGACTGGGTGGAGTAATTTTAAGCAGTAGTTTACCAAGCTCAATCGCAGGTTCGTGAGTAAAGCCACCAAACATAATATGTGACATATTTTGCAATTGATCAGTGACTGCCTGATTCAGTTCGGGATGATTATAACCATGAATCGCACACCACCAAGAAGACATACCATCAATCAATTGACGTCCATCTTCTAGTTCGATGATTGCGCCATAGGCCTTTTTTACTTTAAAAGTAGGTAAAGGCTGAGTCATAGAAGTATAAGGATGCCAAAGATGTGCAAGATCAAATTCTAAATCCGTTAACTCAAGCATCCTAACCTCTAGGCTTATTGCACATTACATTGCCCTTGATCTTAAACCTGTCAGGAATAAAAATAAATTGCGATTTTCACCAGTTATCTGCATGTTTATTCTATTTTCTGTAAATATTGGCATATTTTATGACTTACTGTTTCAAAATTAAAAATAGGGAAGCCATGTGAGCCTTGAATCAATTCGACTTCTAAAAACTTTGCATTGAATTGTTGGATATTCTCGACTACTTTGCAGCTAACTAATGCATCTTGCTCAAACAGAATATGATACTGCTGTCCTTGATAATTTTTTAAGATATCAACCACATTTAGCTGTTCAAGTAATACTAGACCTTGTTCTAATAAACTTATGGGTTGAGCTTGAATTAAACTTTGCAAAATAGCGAAATCTGTTTTGCTACTATCAACACCCTGACACACCATATATCCAAAACGTTTTAAAGTCGTGATCGCATCACGCTGAAAGGCATGTTTAAAAGCTTGAAAAGTTGCTTGTGGCATTGCTGTTGGCCACACCTCATTTGCTACAAAACACGGATTAGATGCTAAGGTGATTAATATTTTTTTTTCCGCATACTGCCGTTCAATCTGATCAACCAATAAAGTGGCAAGTTGCCCACCCAATGACCAGCCAACAATCACATCGTATGGATATGCCAATTCAACCTTTTGTTGTAACACCTCAGGGTCAAGAGCATTAAAAATATTGATGAGATCAACAGAATGTCTACGATGTTGTAATATCAGTTTTAGAGAATCAAGTAGCTGTGTACCACTGCCCCAACCTGTAATTAGTAAAATACTTTTTTTCAATCTACTCTCAAAATAAAAACACAGAACCATCAGCAGTATATAAAAACTTTGCTCATAGTAACTGTATTAAAATCATCAAAATTCGCACAGATCACCCCTAACAATTTGCTAAAATAAAATATTACTTAACTGAGATGAACAATATGAACTACACAAGAATATTCAACATCAGTTTACTTTGTATCAGTACAACACTGGGTTTCATCCCGTTGAGTCATGCTGAAAATTCTATTTTTTCTCAAGTTCAATCAGATCAAAAACAATGGGTTGGTCAACCTGCCCCAGCTTTCAAATTACAAGATCAAAATGGCAAATGGCACGAACTCAATCAATATAAAGGCAAATGGATTGTTCTCTATTTTTATCCAAAAGATAATTCTCCTGGATGTACCCAAGAAGCCAATCAATTCAAAGCACTATATCCTCAATTTCTCAAAAATAATGCTGTCGTTTTAGGCGTAAGTTTAGATGATGTAAAATCTCATCAAAACTTTTCAAACAAGCTCGGACTACCTTTCCCTATTTTGGCAGATAATAATCATCAATTAGCCAATCAATTGGGTATCGTACGAAACTTAGGGATTACTAAAATCGCCAAAAGAGAAACCTTTTTAATCGATCCTCAAGGGATTGTGATTTATCACTATAGCAGTGTAAATACACAAACCCATGCTGGGCAAGTACTGGCAGATATTCAAAAATTTGCCAAAGGTAAATAATCTCAGCTCAAATTTATTCAAGCTTCAAAGTAATTCGCTCTCTGTTAAAAACAGGCAGCGACTATCTACCTAAAATGAAAATTCTTAAAGTAGTGTTGGTAAGTTCAAAACTAATTCATATTTTGGCTTTTGATTACTATCCTCCCATCATTACGAAAAATTAAAAGCATAAAAAACCCAGTAAAAACTGGGTTCTTATGATTCAAAGATCAATTTTACATTTGTGATTGAATATAGTTTTGTAAGCCAATCAATTCAATTAAACGAATTTGTTTTTCCAACCAGTAAGTATGATCTTCTTCAGTATCACTCATTTGTTGGCGTAACATTTCACGTGTCACGAAATCGCCTTTTTCTTCACAAAGTTTGACACCTTGAGCTAATTTTTCACGCACATGATATTCCAGTTTTAAATCAGCTTTGAGACAGGCAATGATATCCTCTCCAACTTCAACCTCATCACGATTCATATTCGGTGTACCTTCAAGGAACAGAACACGGCGAATAATCGAATCAGCATGCGCTGCTTCTTCTTGCATTTCATGATCGATACGTTGGAAGATTTTGCTTAAGCCCCAATCTTCATACATACGGGAGTGAATAAGATACTGATCACGAGCAGCCAGCTCACCACCGATCAACATGTTGAGATAATCTATAACTTCTGGATTGCCACGCATTTCAATTACTCCATACCCTTTTATAGTGATTATGGACACATTTAACACAGATTGCAAAATTTTAAATTTGTAAGTTCATGATTTTTATAAAATAAAAATGAGAAGCATACGCATTTACAGCGCAAGTTCCAACAATTTCCACATATAAAATAAGCCTTTGCAAAATTTAATTCATTTCACAAAGGTGTTTTCAAGCTTCAAATACATATTTTAAAATTTGTAACTATTAAAAATGCGTCTTATTTAAACTTATACTTCGCTGAGACCTTGGCCATATTCTGCCATCAACGCTAAAAACTCAGCTTCATTCATCACTTGGATACCCAATTTTTCAGCCTTTTCAAGTTTAGAGCCCGCTTTTTCGCCTGCAACGACACATTTAGTTTTACTTGAAACACTACCACTCACGCGTGCACCCAAAGCCTGTAACATTTGTGTGGCATCATCACGGCTCATTTGGCTGAGTGTTCCCGTAATCACCCAACTTTCACCATTCAAAGGTTGACGAGTTGGTGCGACTGGTGCATCCCAATGAATCCCCGCTGCCAATAACCGCTCTACCACTTCTAAATTATGCGGAGCTTTAAAGAAGTCAATAATCCATTCCGCAGTAATCTCTCCTACATCGGGAGTCTTCTTTAACGCCTCAATATCAGCATTACGTAAAGCATCAAAAGTTTGAAACGTATTGGCAAGCATACGCGCAGTTGTCTCACCCACGCCACGGATACCTAAAGCATAGATAAAGCTGGCAAGTGTGGTTTTTTTACTATTTTCAATTGCATCAAATAGGTTCTGAATCGATTTCTCCCCCATTTTTTCAATACATAGCAATTCTTCACGATGCTCATGTAAATGATAGATATCGGCAACATCTTTGAGTAAATCAAGATGCAGCAATGACTCTACCCAGCGATCGCCCAAACCTTCAATATCGAGTGCTTTACGAGAAACAAAATGACGAATGGCTTCAATACGTTGCGCAGCACAATACAAGCCGCCCGAACAACGTGCCAAAGCCTCACCTTCTGGCATTACTACTGGCGATGAACATACTGGACAACTTTCTGGAAGATGAACTTCAACCGCATCTATCGGACGGAATTCAGGCCAGATTTTTTCAACCTTGGGAATGACATCACCGCTACGGTAAACACTCACCGTATCACCAACACGCACATCCAAACGATGAATCTCACCAATGTTATGTAACGTCACATTGGAAACTGTAACACCACCCACCGCAACAGGATTTAAACGGGCCACAGGCGTTAAGGTTCCAGTACGACCAACTTGCCAATCAATATTCTCAATAGTTGTTAAAGCAGCGACTGCAGGAAATTTATAAGCTATTGCCCAACGCGGTTCACGACTTAAAAAACCCAACTGCTGTTGTTGCTTAAGATCATCAACTTTCACCACCATCCCATCAATTTCTACTGATAAATGAGGTCGCTCTTGATTGATCTGTTCATATTTTTCTTGGACTTCTTGAATGGTATCGCAGACAAAATGACGCTCTCCTACTGCAAAACCAAAATTGGTTAACCATGCCAAACTTTCAGACATGGATGTTAAACCATTATTCGGTTCACATTGGGCAATCCCGTAAGCATAAAAAGCCAATGGTCGAGAAGCTGCAACATTCGGATCAAGCTGACGTAAGCTACCGGCTGCCGCATTACGTGGATTCGCAAATGTTTTTTCACCTTTGGCTTCATTTTCAGCGTTTAGCTTTTCAAAACCTGCTTTTGGCATTAAAACTTCGCCACGGACTTCTAACAGGGTCGGCACTTGAACTTTCTCAGATGACAGCACTTTAGGCAAATTACGTATAGTTCTAACATTTTGCGTAATCACTTCACCCGTTTCACCATCTCCACGCGTGACACCACGAATTAAAATCCCGTTTTCATACCATAAAGAAATTGCTAAACCATCAAATTTCAACTCCACATCGTATTGAATTTTTTGGTTGGGTAAGCGTTCTTCAATACGACGTGCGAAAGCAAATAAATCGTCTTGATTAAATACATTACCCAAGGACAACATCGGTACCGTATGGGTAATATTTTCAAATTTAGATAACGGTGCTGCACCAACTTTATCGGTGGGTGAATCTGGCTGAATGAGTTCTGGATACTGTTGTTCTAATGCTTTAAGTTGATGAAATAACTGGTCGTACTCACTGTCTGCAATCGTCGGCTGATCCAAGACATAATACGCATGATTATGCTGCGCCAATAGTTGAATAAGCTGACGCATTTGCGCCAATACAGCAGTGTGTTCCATATAATTTCACCATATAAAAGGGCGGAAAATTCCGCCCAAGATTATTTCAATTCATTATAAATCAATTTTGATTCCGCATTTAAACTTCTTGTCCTGAACGAAAATCAATGGCCTTATGGCGCCAATGTTCTTTCAATTGTGGCGTAAATTCTAAATTATTTTCATCATAAACCGTACCATCTATTTCACGTGCAATCAGCCCCGCAATACTAACCATAGTATCAAAACCTTTTTGCACATCTGCATGTGGTAAAGCCAAGAAAAATGCCAAGCCTTGTACTTGTTCGCCAGACAACGTCTCTAAATCAAAACCAGCGGGGCCTTCATCTGTCAAACGCAGAACAGAGAACATGAGTGGACTGACTTCTTCAATGTTTTCATAACGATGAAAACATGACATTTCACCATAACGTAAACCATATTTTAGTAAAACTTTAAGTGTTTTATCACCCGATAATGCCTTACGTGGATTGGGATGAACATTTAAAGCAATTAAGCTTTCAGCATTAGCCAAAGAGCATTCATCATCAAAACGTTGTTGCTCATGTAAATGCACATCTAAAATACTGCTTTCTTCATCAAACTCTTTAATTTCAGCAGTTTCAACATTTGAACTGAGATTAAATTCAGCATCTGCTTGTGGAGGTTTAACTTCAGCACCCATTTGTGTTGGAGCTATTTTCTCTTGAGTAATCACAGCTTGAATTTGATTTTGTTGTTCTTGCTTGATAGTTGAAGGTGTCTGAGTATCTAATGAGGAAGCTAATTCCGATGCTGTTTCAGTCGCTACAGCAGCTTGTGTTACTGATGCTTCAGCTTCCACTTTTGGGGCTGCTTTTGCATCTTCAGCAAGATCGACAGATGCCAGCGAATTTAAATGTGGCTCTACACGTTGTACATTTGCAGATGTTTCAGTTTCTGATTGTAATTGATCACGAACATGTCGCGGAATCACAGGCAGATTACTGTCTGAATTAACATGTAGTTCTGATTCTAATGAAGGTGCTGCATCATTTGACTTTCTCATGACCATTCTTAAGCCAACTAGAATAATAATAACTGCAACAACAATTCCAATAATTGTGGTGATTTCCATACTAAGACTCCGCGGTTAGACCGTACTCTCTTGCCTCTTCTAAATTTACAGTGACGAGTTTTGATGTACCTGGTTCAGGCATGGTAACACCTAATAAATCTGTAGCCATCGTCATTGCAACTTTATTATGGGTAATATAAATAAATTGTACTTGTTCGGATAATTCTTTTACTAAATTGCAAAAACGTCCAACATTAGCATCATCTAAAGGCGCATCCACTTCATCTAATACACAAAATGGTGCTGGATTTAATCGAAAGATGGCAAACACTAAAGCCAGTGCTGTTAATGCTTTTTCACCACCTGAAAGCAGAGCCAATGAACTATTGCGTTTTCCTGGTGGACGAGCCATCAGTTTAACCCCAGATTGCCAGTCACCTTCAAGACTTAAACTGGCTTCTCCACCTTCAAAGACTTTAGGAAATAAGTTTTGCAGCTCAACATTCACCTGATCAAAGGTACTCATAAACAGTTTTTTGGTTTCCTGATCAATGCTGTGCATCGCATCTTTCAATTGCCCCACAGTATTTTCTAAATCTTGGATTTGATGACTCAATTCTTCAAAACGCTGTGATACTTCTACATATTCTTGCGAAGCCACTAAATTTACCGCACCCAATTTTTCAAATTGTTGCTGTGCTTGATCCATTCTTTGCTGATGACTGGCTAAGTCAATCAACAGACCTGATTTCATCTCACTATTCAATGCATTAAGTTGATCTGAATAATGTTGCAAATCTGATTTAGCTGCTTGCCAAGCCAACCGTTTATCTTCAAGCTTACTACGTAATTGCTCATCATTTTGTTGATGTAAATGACGCATTTCTGTGAGCTGTTGTTGCTTGGCTTGAATGCTGTTCAATTCAACTTGCCAATCACCCCACATTTTTTCCAGCTTTTCAGTCTGTTGTTGTTGCTCAATATATTGTGACTCTAAACTTGGTAATTCCAACTGTATCGGATCAACAAATTTTTTAGCCTGATCTATTTGGTTTAATAGTTGCTGATATTGCGCCTGCATGAATGTTAAATCTTTTTCCAACAATTCAACTTGTTGCTGACTCTGTACAATCAAACGACGCGCCGCTTCCAGCTCATGTTGCTTTAAGATGAACTGTTGTTGCAGCTCATCAACCCGTTCACTTAACTCATCTAATTTATATTGCCAAGTCTTATATTCAGGTAAGTTCTGCTCTAACTTTAACATTAAAGCATGTAAATCAATTTCGACATCATCCTTTTGCATGGCATCTTCTTCAAGTTGCACATCAAGCTGCTGTAATTGATCACTAAGCTGTACTTTTTGTAGGTCAAATGCCTGAGCTGCAGCTTGTTGTTTGGCAAATTGAAGATCCAATTGCTGTAACTGTTTTTGTTGTGTTTTTAGTCTTTCCTGATCGACATGCAAACGCTCTTGTAAATCAGCAAAATATTTTTGTAAATTTGGAAGTTGAGCTTCCGCATTCATCAACTTCGTATTTAATCTTGTAAGTGAACTTTCAATTTCTTCTAAACGAATACGATGGCTCAATGCACCTTGTGCCGCCTGACTCGCTTCATCAAAGAATAATCCGATGACCCAATCTGGCCCCACCTGATAACCATCCAAACTCAGGATAGATTGACCAATTTGCAGTTTCGACTGCATTGTCAGTGCCTGTGGTAAATTTTCTGCAATAGCAACTTCACTCCACAAAGAAGATTGCGGAGATTCGATCCAATCTGCCAAACAGCTTAAGCCTTCGATTTGAATTGATGTAATATTTGTGACTGGATTTAATTGACGAGCCAAGCCATCTGTAAATGACGATATGTCATCAACCAGATGTGCAGCCAACCATTTCGCTAAAAATGTTTCAACTAAATGGGCATGTATTTTGCCTAATTGGCTCAATTGTAAGACATGCAGCAATTGTACCGCATTGGCATCTACTTTGACCGTATTTTTGGCCATAAGCTGATTTAAATTTTTTTGTTCAGATTGCAAAATTTGAACTTCAGATTTTAAGGTTGAAATCTGCATTTTTTGTTGGGTAATCTGTGCTTGAGCCAATTCTAACTGGATTTTCGACTCACTCATTTTCTGTTCAAGTTGAACAATTTCATGCTGTGCTTTGGCTTGATCTTGTTGCAGTTGCAGCACATCATCTTGGTGAAACTGGTGTTGAATCTGCGTAG
The DNA here is from genome assembly GCF_002135345.1 of Acinetobacter sp. ANC 4648. GTDB lineage: Bacteria > Pseudomonadota > Gammaproteobacteria > Pseudomonadales > Moraxellaceae > Acinetobacter. The sequence continues at coordinate 465,618 of NZ_NEGI01000002.1, forward strand.
CTTGAGTTTTTAAAATTTCTTTTTGCTGTTCAATCCGCGCAACATTCTTGGCCAACTGTTCAATTTGGGTCTGCATCTGTACTTTTTGCTGCTGTTGCTTTTCAACTTGAACTTTGATCTGTTCAAATTGTTGTTGAGCATGTAGCTGTTGTGATTTTAAATCGATCAGACTCTGGTTACGTTGCTGAATATCTGCTTCAGCATGAGTGAATGCTTCATTCTGCACTTCCAACTGACTTTGCAATGTTTCCAATTGTAGATCTATCAACTGAATTCGTTCTTTAGTTTGAATTTTCTGTTGTTCCAGCTGCCCTAAAATTTCTGTATTTTGCTGAAATAAGGTTTGCTTTTGTTGCAAGGTCATCTGCAATTCAGATAACTTTTTTTCTGCCTGCTGCCACTCATTTTGTAAAGGTGTGGATTGCTGAATCAAACGTTGAAACAATTCACTGGTCGAGCTTAAATCATGTTCCAGCGTGGTCATATCAGAGCGAACCAGTTTAAAATGCTCACCCAACTCTGTCATCTGAACAGTATATTCTTCCTGCAAACGACTACTTTGTTCACATTGAAAAGATAAAGTTTCAATTTTAAGCGTCCGAATTTCAGTTTCTAATGTTTTATATTGAACGGCTGTTTCAGACTGACGCTTTAAGGTTTTCAGTTGTGACTTAAGTTCAGAAGCAATATCTTGTAAACGATCCAAATTTTGTGACGTATGTTCTAAATGTTGCAGCGTTTCCCGACGACGGGCTTGATAACGCGATACACCTGCAGCTTCTTCAATAAAGATACGCATCTCTTCTGGCTTGGCATCGACTAAACGATTAATCATGCCCTGCTCAATAATCGAGTAAGAACGTGGCCCTAAACCTGTACCTAAGAAAATATCGGTAATATCACGACGACGACACTTAGTACCATTCAGAAAATATTCTGACCTTCCATCTCGGGTCACTTGGCGCCGTACAGCAAGCTCTGTGTAGGCCTTATATGTACCACCCAACTTGCCATAAGTATTTTCAAAGCGTAGTTCTACACTGGCCATCCCCACAGGTTTTCGCTTGACCGTTCCTGTAAAAATAACATCCTGCATACTGCCACCGCGCAATTGCCGCGCACTGGACTCTCCCATAACCCAACGAATGGCATCAATGACATTCGATTTTCCACAACCGTTTGGCCCAACCACTGCGGTACGATTTTGTTTAAATTGTAATGTTGTACTATCGGCAAATGATTTAAAGCCAGAAAGTTTTAAGCTGCTTAATCGCATAGTGTCCTAATTATCGACGCGATCTACGCGCCCAAGCTAATTCAATTTGTTTCATTCGTGTCAGTGATTCCAACACGAGATTGCGCAAGTGTCGACAAAAATCTTCCATAAATAAAGTAGCTTGTTGTGATTTTCGGATTAAAATTGCATCGATCACCAATTTTATCAGTTCTAAAGCTTCTTGTAGCTCACGCCGTGAAGTATTTAAGGTTAAAAAATAACTGCGACGGATAGATGGAAGTAATTCTTGATAAAATTTCATTAAATATGAATTTGCGACCATCTCTTGCTGTTCAGATAAAAAGTGAAAAATTGCATCATAAAATTTTTCAGTATTGCCTTGCTTGACTTGCTCAATCAGAAAATCAAGTAATTGTTGTAAGGCTTCCGCTTCATGACTGCGCCACGTCTCACTCATGCGCTGTACAATTTGCCCCAAAAATAAAGCGCTGGTCTCAAATAAGGCACGAACTTGTTGTGCAGACATTTCCGAAACAATCGCACCACGACGCGGATATATTTCAATTAGACGGGTCCGCTCTAATAATAGCAACGCTTCACGCACAGAACCACGGCTTACATCCATTTCTTTGGCGATACGTAATTCTTGTATTCTCTCACCTTCGACCAACTCACCACTGATAATTTGTTCACTTATATGTTTGGCGATTTGTTCTGATAGGCTCTCTACTTCATCCACTTGCATAGATATCCTGTCTTGTTTTTTATTATGACCGTGCTTCGATCAATTATGATGTTTTTAACTGATCGAAGCACGGTTTGACTATGTCATTGTCAGACAATTTTTTAAATTTTATGTCAATTGGTTTGTCTTACTGAGTCCGATTGTTCTCAACCTTAAGACATAATCCCTTGATAAGTGAAATAAAGACCAATGACCGTCAGTAAACAAGCAAAACATTTTTTTAACATCACCGCAGATAGTGCATGTGCCACTTTGGCACCGAGTTTCGCGGTAATAAAACTCATAATACTAATCCCGATAAAGGCATAAATATGCACATAGCCAATCGCATTTTTGATTTCAACATGTTCTTGCGCACCAAAAAACATAAATCCTATTGCACCAGCTATTGCAATCGGTAAGCCACAAGCCGCTGAAGTCGCTACAGCTTTCTGCATCACCACCCCATTTTTATTTAAATAAGGCACTGTCAGGCTACCACCACCGATCCCAAAAATTGCCGATGCCATCCCAATTCCTCCGCCAGCCAAAAGTTGCATCGGTACTGTTGGTAAATGTTTGGATTCATCCACTGCAACATGGGCACCTTTAAACATTTTAAAGGCCACCCAAATGGCAAATATACCAATAATCAGTTGCAAATTTGAACCTGAAAGAATACCGGCAATTCCCGCACCAATAAAAGATCCAATCACTAAGCCTGGTGCAAGATTCTTAAACACAGGCCATAATACCGCCCCTTTTTTATGATGCGCAGTTACAGAACTAATAGATGTCACAATAATTGTGGCAAGCGAAGTTCCCAATGCCAGATGCATAATAATGCTGGAGTCGTAGCCCATATGCGTAAAAACCACATATAAAATTGGGACAATAATTAATCCACCACCCACACCAAATAATCCAGCTGCAAATCCAGCGAGTGCACCAATCGCTAAATATATAATTAACTCCACAAATGTTCCCTCATTTTTTTCAGATTCAAATTAAACTTTATAACCTATCTATCCTGATGCAATATTTCTTACATCTAGTTTTCTCGCTAAACTAGTATAACCACTAGAACTTCCTAACTTTCAAATCACCATTAAGTTTTAATGCAACTTGTGATATTTATGCGCCATATCATGTAGATTTTCTGCATCTAAAATTCACGAATATTATAGATTTATACTTCTTAAATACAACATTAGACTATCAAGCCCCATCAAAATCTCTCTGCCAAATGGTCTTAAAATTAATATGCCAGTATCTTAATTCTTAGCGTTGCCAAGTAAATATTCACTTCCAATTTATAGTCTTATTTTATATCAGCATTCAGAATACATTTATTTTTTACTACACTCGTTATTACTAAAAAGACATTTATACAAGAGCTTAGATCCACACAATAAACTGCTGATTTTAAGTATTATTTCTAAAAAACAAATTTTTTCCTTCACAAATATAAAAAGCCAATTGACGTATCAATTGGCTTTTTATTATATGTATCAATATAAATTTATTAAGTTAGCCAATAATAATTTGACCATTATGAAGTAAATCATCTAAGTTCAAATTACCTTGCTTTTCAATTAGAAGTAGATCACTCCAAGCATGTGTATCACCGACTTTACCATCACGATCAACTTTCATCACAACATTACCATGATTATCATTATCCAGTTTAATATACTCACTGATATTGCTCTGATCTTCTAGCAAGCCTACAAAGAAGTCTTTATCAAACTTAATTTTATCATTTGCTTCATAGTCAACCCAGGTATCTTTACCATTTCCAGCCGTTGCATCGACAGCATCTAATACATTATAAATAAGCGTGTCATTACCACGTCCAGTTGAAATGATATCATCACCAGCTCCTCCTTCGACAATATCATCACCGGCACCTGCAATAATAATGTCATCTCCATCACCCCCTTTAATCGTATCATTCCCACCTTTCGTTGTAGGGTCAGCAGCATCAGCGGCAATAAAGTCTCGAAAGTGTTCTTTTAGGTAGCCATATACTTGTTGCTCAGTTGGTGCTATCCCACCCGTTACTTCTGCTTTTAGATAATCGACTAACGTGGAATAACCAGAATACTGTGGATTTTTAAGGACATCGCGGCCTATCCATGTTAAATGATCTGTATTTACTGAATCGCCAAACAGAATATCATTGCCTGCACCGCCTTCAACAATATCATCACCTACCGCTATAGGTTCAAAGTTTTTCGATCCACCAATCATATAAGAAATTAATGCTTCTTTAGTCTCTAATACTTGTGTTGATCCTGTATTAGTAGGACTCCAGTTGTCAATTTTATGACCATTATCATCGGTATTGTCATATCTTTTAACATTGGCTAGATCGACTTCACCTAACCCAACAGAAAATACCTTACTTTCTTCTGCTATGAGCTTAAATTTATCATCTCGATTTTTCCATGCAGCATCTGATTTATCACTCGGATCACCATCGGTAATATAATAGGTTTGATTTTCAAAACCATTATTATGTTGAGTAAACCATTTATGTGCTTCCGCAAAGCCAGCTTCAGGAGATGTTCCTTGATTTTCTTGTGGAATACTATCAATGATATTAAAAATTTCATTTAAATTATTCTGTGTGACCACAAAACTGCCATAACTCTTCGCAGCATAATCAAAGGTTATCAATGTAAAATTGGTTGTACCAGCATTACCTGCAATTTGATCAAGAAAAAGCTTTATACCTTCTTTCGCAATACTCATTCGCGTTTCAGCACTCTGAGAATTTAGCGGATAATACATACTTCCTGATGTATCTAAAATCAACGCAACATTATAATCTTTGCCATTCACAAAGTTAGTTTTTACACCACCACGGTCACCAACAAGCACATCATCGCCCGCTCCACCAATAATAGTATTATTACCATTTGACTCTACATTTAATTCAGGTGTTACATTTGCAGCAACTTTGATATCTGTATTACCAGCTTTATCTATGACCTGAATCGAAGGTACTTTTCCATTTAAAATAACGCCAGTAAAGATCACATTACCACTGTTATCAATATGAACTGTTCCCCCCAAAGCATTCCCATCTTCATCAACCAGTTTCACACTCGTCAAATCTGTAGTATCAATATCATCTGGGTTTATTTGGGTCTTAACCGTTGTTTGTCCATTCGTATCAGTTTGATAGGTTGGTTTTCCAGCATTAGTAACTGTATCCACTTTTACATCATAAGTAGTTTCTGATGTGGACAGAACCTTATCATTTGCATCCACAACTGTTGCTATCAGTTTGTTATCACCATCAACTAAAGGTCTTTTTAGCTGTGTTTCAGCTAAAGCCCAAGCACCATTTAAACCAACCGTTGTACGACCAATCTCATTCCCATGTTGGTCTTTTACCACGAGAATAGAACCTTCAAGTACATTATGGGTTGTACCAGTAATAGTTGGTTTATTATCGTTGGTTAATTCCCCATGATGAATGACGCCAGTCTTACCACCAACGACATTATCCTCATAACCAGTAATCTTAACATTAAGCTCCCGATCTAGGCCTTTGCTTTCATCTTCTGGTGTGCTCGGATCATCTGTTTTTATTCGACCCAAGCTATCTGTTGCATCAACTGGCTTGCCATTGCGATCTGTGGTTATTGCCGTTAGCGTCAAATCACCATCTGCAAACGTCGCTGGAACGTCTGCCGTATAACTGCCATCTGGATTGACAGTGGTTTCTACGGTTGCTGTGAGTGGCTGACCCTCTGCTGTTTGGCCTGTAATCTGAATCGTGACTTTGGAACCCGCAGCGACATCCGTTGTACCACCAGTAATCTGACCGTGTGTATCGACCTTCACCGTAATCGCACCATCTACTCGATCTAGGCCTTTGCTTTCATCTTCTGGTGTGCTCGGATCATCTGTTTTTATTCGACCCAAGCTATCTGTTGCATCAACTGGCTTGCCATTGCGATCTGTGGTTATTGCCGTTAGCGTCAAATCACCATCTGCAAACGTCGCTGGAACGTCTGCCGTATAACTGCCATCTGGATTGACAGTGGTTTCTACGGTTGCTGTGAGTGGCTGACCCTCTGCTGTTTGGCCTGTAATCTGAATCGTGACTTTGGAACCTGCAGCGACATCCGTTGTAGCACCAGTAATTTGACCGTGTGTATCGACCTTCACCGTAATCGCACCATCTACTCGATCTAGGCCTTTGCTTTCATCTTCTGCTGTGCTCGGATCATCTGTTTTTATTCGACCCAAGCTGTCTGTTGCATCGACTGGCTTGCCATTGCGATCTGTAGTTATTGCCGTTAGTGTCAAATCACCATCCGCAAACGTCGCTGGAACGTCTGCCGTATAACTGCCATCTGGATTGACCGTGGTTTCTACGGTTGCTGTGAGTGGCTGACCCTCTGCTGTTTGGCCTGTAATCTGAATCGTGACTTTGGAACCTGCAGCGACATCCGTTGTAGCACCAGTAATTTGACCGTGTGTATCGACCTTCACCGTAATCGCACCATCTACTCGATCTAGGCCTTTGCTTTCATCTTCTGCTGTGCTCGGATCATCTGTTTTTATTCGACCCAAGCTATCTGTTGCATCGACTGGCTTACCATTGCGGTCTGTGGTGATTGCCGTTAGCGTCAAATCGCCATCCGCAAACGTCGTTGGAACGTCTGCCGTATAACTGCCATCTGGATTGACCGTGGTTTCTACGGTTGCTGTGAGTGGCTGACCCTCTGCTGTTTGGCCGGTAATCTGAATCGTGACTTTGGAACCTGCAGCGACATCCGTTGTAGCACCAGTAATTTGACCGTGTGTATCGACCTTCACCGTAATCGCACCATCTACTCGATCTATATCTGGAGATTTATGGTCATCTTTATTCGCAGTAATAACACCACCTATAACTGCTCCACCCACAACTCCGCCAATAATCCAAGGTAAACCACCTAAACTTGAGCTAGTCGCAGGCAATAATGCTTCGAGACCAGCTATTTCCTTAAATGAAGAAACACCATCAAGCCAGAGTAATACACAATTATCTTCTTCAAAAACAAGATCAGAAACCAAGCCATCTTCATAATTTTTAAAGAAATTTTCAATAATTACAACTTCGCCATTTTTAAGGTGAATTACCAACGTTGTGCCTTGCTGGCTAAACTCTGCGACATCATCACGATGCAGTTTGGTATGAATAATTGATGCTTCACTCAAAACCAGTTGAGAGCTATCAAATTCAGCTTTCTGTAGTGAGTCTTTTTCTATAACCGTAAATTTTGTCATGGATTCTTACCTTAAACTTTAATTCGTACAAAATGATCTATTTTTAAATTTTACGAATATCAGTAATTTCAGCAGTTACACGACTATCTACCTACAAGCATTTCTTCAAAAATTTGCATAGCAAAATTCTCAAACAGCCATTTATTACAAAACTGAGCTTTGTTTGAATTTGCTTTATAAACTGAGTTTTTAGTAATGCTTTTGAAGTGTATAAACAATTTTTTGACAACAGTTATCCATAGATCAATCTTTTCAGTTTTAAAAGAGTATCTATGGACAGGTTAATCATACTTATAGATAGAATAGATGTAATTGCTTGAATTTTTTACTGAGATTGCAATGTATCCATATGGATAATAAAAGGCTTACCGTCTTTATCTACTGAAAGAATGAATTCACGATTGGTTAGCTCATCATCAATTTTGATATCAATTTCATGGCTATCACATTTGGCAGTACAGTTTTTTACTTTTAAAGTATAAGTATTTGGATATAAGTTATAGTTCGCTTGATTGTTTATATAAAATGTTCCGGCCTTAAAATCATCCACATAAAAACTGATTGGACATTCTTGCTGCTTAGCAGAATCTTCACCACATAGTTTTTTATCTCTTTTAACATGGATAACCTGATTTTTTTCTGCACTTTTTTCTTGAAAAAGTAAATTTACAGGTCTTTTATAATTTGAAGACATACTACAAGCCGTAAGAATAATAGCAACTGCACTAACACTTATAATTTTTAGCAAGACAAAACACCCTAAGCATAAAAAATGATAAACAATTCACAATTTTATATATTAATGTCATTTTTTGCAATGTATTTCCTATATATTGAAAATATTGTCTATTGGGACATTCTATTTTTTAGCTATCTGCCAACCATATAAAAAGCGAATCTTTTACTGATCTAAGTGTATTTTTTTTAATATTTTCTCTATTTAAGAATTATTTTTCATACTTTTAGATTTAGATTATAATTTGTAAAAATCTAACTATTATAAATAAACTCAGTACCTTATCGTTAGTTTAAATATTTAAAATGCATAAATATTATTTACGATCGGTAGCACATCCTTATGGTATACATCTAGCGATTGCACCAATAGCCAAATATATGATTAACTCCACAAATCTTCCCTATCCTTCTCCGCTTTAACATGGATTTAGAGACTCGTCATCTTCGACAATTATTAAGTAATGCACAGCAACTTCCCGAAGTCCTGTTGCTAAAACAAAGCACCACTTCGACCAATGATGATGTGCGAGAAATTGCACAAAATGGTATCAAAACCATTTTGGTCTGTAGTGAAATGCAGACCCAAGGACGCGGTCAACACCAACGTACATGGATCTCTCCCGTCGGTAATATTTATTTGAGCACATTACTCGAAACACGAACTGCCTTAGATGGCCGGTTAGCTTTAGAAATTGGTTTAAATGTACTACAAAGTCCAAGTCTAAAAGCACTCAAGCACTTACAAATCAAATGGCCAAATGACCTATATAGCCCACAAGGGAAATGGGGAGGAATTTTAGTTGAACCAATTTCTCCGCATCAAGCGATTGTCGGAATTGGTCTCAATCTAATGCCATTACCACCAGATCAAATTGATCAACAAACCACGTCCGTAATGCAATTAGGAGTGCAATACCCCAACCGTATTCAAATAATTAGTGAAATATATTTAGCCATTCAGCAAGCTGGGCAATGGTTTGACCATGGCTGTTATAATTTAGCTGCACGTTTTAATCACTATGCTGCTTTTATGGATCAGAATGTTCATTTTGAACAAGTGAAAGGCCCTATATCGGGAGTTTTCAGAGGTATTTCCGATGATGGTTCTGTCAATTTAGAAACAGCTCAAGGTTTGGTGAATGTCTATCAAGGACGTTTACGTTTAGCCGATTAATATTGTGATTAGACCAAGAAGTAAAAGGCACTGAAATGAAAGAATTATGGCTAGATATTGGTAATACGCGTCTTAAATACTGGATCACTGAAAATGGTGGGGTATTGGAACATGTGGCAGAAATGCACTTGCAATCCCCCGCAGATTTATTACTAGGCTTGATTCAACATTTTAAAAGTTTAGATTTACATCGTGTCGGTATTTCTTCAGTTCAAGATCAAAAAAACAATGATCGTATTATTCAAATTTTAGGCTTACTGGATATTCCCGTAACGTTTGCCAAAGTCCATGCAGAATATTCAGGTTTAATTTGTGGCTATGATCAGGTTGATCAACTCGGTATTGATCGCTGGTTGCAAGTTTTGGCCGTCGCAGAGGCAGAGCAAAACCTATGCATCATTAGCTGTGGTACTGCATTAACGATCGATTTAACAGCAGGTTTACAACATTTGGGTGGCTATATCCTACCGAATCTTTATTTACAAAGAGATTCACTCATTCAAAATACCAAAGGTATTAAAATTCCAGATGTGGCCTTTTCTGAACTAAATCCTGGAAGGAATACGATTGATGCCGTGCATCACGGTATTTTGTTAGGCCTAGTCAGTACCATACGTCAAGTCATGCAGCAGTCTCCTCGCCAATTAATTCTGACTGGTGGTGACTCAATATTATTTGCCAAATTTTTACCAGAATTTAGTCCGAGTATTGAAACTGATTTATTGCTCAAGGGTTTACAGCTTTATATTAAAAACCAAAAGATATAATTTTGATTAAAACTGAAATAATCCAGTCATCAAAATCATCCAGATATAAAAAAGATGCGATTAGCGCATCTTTTTTTAAGTCAACAATAGAAGTGATTACTTCTTATTATTTCCACCGAACAATGGTCCCATACCCCCACCACCGCCGAATTGTTTTTGCATACCACCCAATGAACGCATCATTTTTGCCATACCCGATGGGTTAGCAAATTTTTTCATCATTTTCGCCATTTGGCTATGTTGTTTAATGAGTTTATTGACTTCGGTCACTTCCATACCACAGCCAGCTGCAATACGTTTTTTACGACTTGGGTTCATCAAGTCTGGGTTACGGCGCTCTTTAATGGTCATCGATTGGATAATCGCTTCCATTTTTTTCACTTGCTTTTCAGGGTTCGCTTGCGCAATCGCATCTTGAATCCCTGAATTACTCATGCCTGGCAACTTGTCTAAGAAGCCCATCATGCCGCCCATATTATTCATTTGTTCAAATTGCATCAGCATATCTTCAAAATTGAAGCTTCCGCCTTTTTGCAATTTTTTCGCCATTTTTTCAGCTTTTTCTTTGTCGATTTTACGTTCAACTTCTTCGACTAAAGAAAGTACATCACCCATGCCTAAAATACGTTGTGCTATACGCTCAGGATGGAATGGCTCTAAAGCATCGAGTTTTTCACCCATGCCTAAGAATTTAATTGGCTTACCAGTAATCGCACGCACTGAAAGTGCAGCACCACCACGGGCATCGCCATCCGTTTTAGTTAGAATTACACCCGTTAATGGCAAAGCATCATTAAAGGCTTTGGCAGTATTGGCTGCATCCTGCCCAGTCATGGCATCGACTACGAATAATGTTTCAGTCGGATTAATCGCAGCATGTAATGCTTTAATTTCGTCCATCATGTCTTCATCGACATGTAAACGACCCGCAGTATCGACAATTAAGACATCAGCAAACTGAATTTTTGCTTGTTCAATGGCACGTGTGACAATGCTTATTGGCTTTTCATCAGCACTAGATTCTAAGAAAATAGCACCGACTTCGCCTGACACAGTTTGTAACTGTTTAATGGCTGCAGGACGATAGACATCGGCAGAAACCATCGCTACTTTTTTCTTTTGACGTTCTTTTAAGAAGCGTGCAAGCTTCGCGGCAGTTGTGGTTTTACCCGCACCTTGCAAGCCTGCAAGCAGAATCACTACTGGTGGTTTCGCCGCTAAATCTAGGCTTTCATTCGCCTCACCCATCATTTTGGTGAGTTCGTCATGGACGATTTTTACAAACGCTTGCCCAGGTGAAAGCTGAGTCATGACTTCTTGACCCAATGCCTCTTCCTTAACTTTCGCGATAAACTCACGAGTTACAGGCAAAGCAACATCGGCTTCAAGCAGTGCCATACGCACTTCACGTAGGGTGTCTTTAATATTGTCTTCGGTCAGTTGCCCTGAGCCAGTAACATTTCTTAAACTCTGCGTGAGTCGTTCTGTTAAGGTATCAAACATTGCAAAATCCGCTTAAAATGGTTGTTGCAAAAAAATCTTTCTTAAAATAGAAAATTTATGCATAAGATGCTATAGGATACTTTAGTTCGCATGGAATTTATATCTCATAACATGAATATTCATCATCCTGAAAAAGGTTTGACATGATTAGCCTGCCCTTGGTTTACACGATTTTAGCATTAATTGCCTATACCACTTCTTTTTGGTATTTGTTTATGCACTTAATGTCTAAGCGTCCGTCAAACCCGTGGTTTATTGCTGTCATTTCAAGTTTAGGACTGATTTTACATGCAAGTGTATTATATATCGACATGGTTACGCCACAAGGCATTAACTATGATGTATTTAATTTAATGTCATTTACATCAGCCTTAATGCTGTTATTGAGTCTGTTGTATAGTACCTATCGACCTGTCGCTTCTTTAAACCTGATTGGAATCCCTGTTGCTGCATTGGGACTGATTTTAGGATTTAGCTTTAGTAAAGCCAATCAATTTATCGAACAACACTCTCTAGGTTTAGACATTCATATTATTTTGTCTTTATCTGCTTATGCTGTGTTACTGATGGCAACTATCCATGCTGTCCTCCTCTGGTTTCAAAACCGAGAGCTAAAGAAAAAACAAAAAAATCGAATTTGGTTCAATTTCTTGCCTCCACTTCAAGCCATGGAATCGCTCTTATTTGATATCTTGATTACAGGTTTTGCACTGCTTACATTGGCTTTAGGCTTTGGATTTTTTACCATTGATAATTTCTTTGCTCAACATTTAGCCCACAAAACAGCCTTTAGTATTGTTTCTTGGTTTGTTTATGGTGCATTGCTCATTGGTCACTGTAAATTTGGTTGGCGTGGACAAAAAGCGATTCGATTTACCCTACTTGGCTTCTTTTTATTGGCAGTCGGTTTTATTGGGAGCAAGTTTGTTTTAGAGATGATTTTACATCGATAGTTTTCATCCTTTCTTTTGAACTCACCTTTTCAAAGTGAGTGTGGGAAGCATTTAAAAACTAGACAATATTCTACAAAATGCGTATAACGCAGGTTTTCTATCATTAGGTAATATCACGTTGAAACTCATCCTCGCGCCCATGGAAGGCTTAACCGATCCTATCATGCGTGATGTACTTACACATGTCGGCAGCTTTGATTGGTGTGTAACCGAGTTTATTCGTGTCACTGATTCAGTACTCCCTGATCATGTGTATCATAACTATTGTCCCGAATTATTGCATGATGGTAAAACTGCATCTGGTACGCCAGTACATGTGCAATTTTTAGGAAATAATCCTGAAATTTTAGCAGCTAATGCGGTTAAAGCAGTAGAGCTGGGTGCGCCAGCAATTGATATGAACTTTGGTTGTCCCGCCAAAACCGTCAACCGCCACCGTGGTGGCTCTGTGCTACTAGATGAACCTGAAGTGGTTTACCAACTGATCAAGGCTGTTCGCGAGGCTGTTCCGAGCCATATTCCTGTTTCAGCAAAAATGCGCCTTGGATATATGGATCGAAACTTTACGCTAGAAAATGCCCATGCCATTCAAGATGCTGGTGCTGCTTGGGTGACAGTACATGCGCGCACCAAGGCCGAAGGTTATACCCCACCTGCATTTTGGGATCAGTTACAACCCATTCGTGAAGCACTGACAATTAATGTGATTGCTAATGGTGAAATCTGGACCAATACCGATGCTAAACAATGTCGTTTAGAATCTGGTTGTGACGATTTAATGATTGGTCGCGGTGCAGTGACTACACCAGATTTAACCCAATGTATTCGTCAAAATACAGATGAACCACTGATGAGATGGAATGAACTATTAGTACTTCAAGTTCGTTTTTTAAGTGGCCCTTATAAAAAAGAAATTAATATGGTGGGACGGTATAAACAATGGGTGGGCATGATGTCTAAGCACTATCCTGAAGCCAAAGTTTTGTGGGATGAAATTAAACGCCTGAAAAAGTTAGATGAAATTATCGAAAAAGTGCAATTACAACGTTAAACGATTCAAATTAAAACGAAGCCTTTGATTTATCAAGTTCAAAGGTTTCTTCATTTACTCAAAACTTTTAAAAATATAGCTCATTCTATCGAATGGAATATATATTGAACTAAATCAAATAGATTACCTTCAAGAAGCTAAGCCCAGTTTTTAATCTTTAAAAATGACGACTAATAATATCCCCGTTGAAATTTAAGCAATCCTCAACCCGTGTTCTCTGAATCGCTGAGAGGTCTTCCAAATTAAACCATCGATATTCTGAATGCTCGTTACTTAAATGTATTTGAGCATTTTCAGCTAAATGACAACGGAAAATAAATACATGTGAAGTCACCACCGAATGAAAATAGACACCAGATAAATAATCAATCTGTATATCACAAGCCATTTCTTCTCGACACTCACGAAGCAACGCATCACGAATAGTTTCCCCCATATCGAGACCACCACCAGGCAAACCCCATGAACCAGCAGCATAAGTTGCTTTAAGTAATAAAACTTGTCCACAAGCATTGCTAATCACCGCATGAGAACTCAGACGATATAAATCATTAAATTCCATACGAAACCTCAATTAACGTGCTAAATAGCATTTTGAAAAAATCAACCGCAATGCATATACCAATGCCATGGCACAAACGCTATAACCAATATCCACTGCAAACATTGGAATACATAACACAATAATGGTGGTCAGTGGATACAACCATTTTTTAATACCATGTAAATGATGTGCTTCATGCAAGATCCATAATGCAGTGGTATAAATAACCAATGGTATTGCCACTAAATAGCCTGCAAGTTGATCCGAGATTTCAGCATGTCCCACAGTAACATCAACTGAAGCAGCAAGACTGGCACCAATCGCCGCGATACTAATAAAGATAAAAAAATGCCCATATCCCCAAGTAAAAGCCCGCTTACGACTATTTAAACGTTCTGCCACTTCATGATCAAAATAGGCCCACCACATGGTAAACATGATGGCTAATCCACCCACCATCAGAAATAATAACTCAATACTGAAAAGTTGGTTTTGTAGTGCATCCGCAATCGCAGCATAGCTCCCAACAATAGACTCACCCAATACAATAATCGTGAGTAAGGCATAACGTTCCGCAATATGATGGGGATGCCATGGTGTCATCTGATGCGACTCAGCCCATACAGGAACAATTAATTCAGCTACAACCAATAAAACAAACAGATAAACCGAAAAATTAATTGGTGTAAAATGCATGAGTAGCCAAGCCATCTGCACAACAATGATTCCAAATGTATAGCGTAATGCGGTTGTTCTCCGCTCAGGATCATTCTTTGCGACGCGTAACCACTGTGTAACTAAGCCAAGTCGCATAATTACATAGCCAATAATAATCACATCAAAATCATGCTTATGAAAAACGGCTGGAATTCCTGCGGCAATGACCAAGGATCCAATAATTTGCACAAAGGTCATGATCCGGTAAAACGCATCATCATTATCATAAGCGGAGGCGAACCAAGTAAAATTCATCCATGCCCACCACAGTGCAAAGAACACCATCAGATAATTACTTAGACCCGCAGCAATGTGATTTTCGATCATACTATGATGAAATTGCTGTCCTGCCGTTGCAATTGCGACGACAAAAATCAAATCAAAAAGCAATTCTAAGGATGTAGCAACTCTGTGAGATTCGTGAGGATTTCGAGGAGATAATGGTTTGAGCCACTCATGTGGAGCGAAAAAGGGATTGGGCATGATGAAGATATTCTTTATTTTATTAAATGGATTTTTTCAAAAATAAGACCAATAAACAAGTCATCTCGAATGTTTTTTGAATATGCGCCTTTCTTTTCTGCAATAAAAAAGCCTTGTAACAACAAGACTTTTTTATTGTACCTTTAAACAACTAATCTAAGTTTTGGTTTGACTTTTAACATAACCGCTTTACCCGTCATCATGTTAATTGGCATGGAAATATGTTGATGTACCACACGCCATTGCCCATCTTTTTTTTGCAGACATAAGGTTGTTCTACACCAAGGCATCTGTAATTTAGCTTTTAGTGCGGTATTTTCGACTTTAGAGTAACAATGTAAAATAGCTAAATCTTCTGATGTATAGAGCTTAATATCTCGTCGTGTAATATGCATATCATCGTTAAAGTAAGGGCTAAGCTTATCCCATTCTGTTTTATATGCTTCTACACCTTCAAGCTGAGAGCTGACATCAAATAGACTGACATCGTTGGCACATTGATCCACTAAATCTTCTATATGTTTACCAACTACAGCTTGATCCCATAGCTCAATTTGATGCAGTACCTCTTGAGCAACTTCAGTATTCCCATCAATCTGAATAGACATGATATGAACCTTCATTTATTTTTATGTGATGAATTTATCACTTTATTGTATTAATGTTAATTAAATTGCATCGCATTTCTGTTACAAAATATTTATTCTTATAAGAAGTTAAAATAAATCAGAAATTCAGAAGTACCTCGCTCAAGTCAATTTTGACCAATTTCCAATGCATGCCATATCTTCGAAAGATAAAGCGAGTTTTTTTTGCATCGACCGTGGGTACAACGACTTCAAAAGTGCTTAAAGAAACATAATGAGCCTGATATTGCGCTGGTGTGGTCTCTGCTTGCGCATGCAAAGATTCGGGACTGAGCACATCAGAATGAATAATTTGCTGCGGATTTTTTTGCTGAAAAATGAGATTATACGCCCATTGATATCGATCCAGTTTAGGCAGTTCAATCGATTCTTTCAGCTGCTTTCCTTGCATCAACAACGCAATACTTTGTGGGGTAACCGCAGTATCAACAATCTGTTCAGAGAGTTGGCTCGTCAATCGAGTCGCATAAATTGCCAAAGGATGATCAATATGCTCTATGCCAATTTTTTGCCTGAATAATGTATCCACTTGCGGTTTTAAACTGGCTCTGACACTTGGAAAATCAATATATTTTGATATTTCGCTAGCTTGGTTGTGTTTTATCGCTTGGTTAATTTGATAAAGCATCCAATAAGGTGAAGCAAAGAACATCACCAAACAGACCACTACACCGATGCTGATTCCTATTTTAACTTTATGCATACACTCTCCAGTATCATTAGTTCGATCGTAGCTTAAGCTTGGCTCCTTATTTAAATAGGCTGTTTTATAACAGTTTTATTTTTCAATAAAAATATGATGCTGAATATAAAAAAGCATGTTTTCACATGCTTCTGAATAAATCTTTAGATTACGATTCTAGGCTTAAATCTTTGATTTTATCTGTAGGCCCATTTATTTTCACCGACTCAATACCATGATCGCGTGCAGCCTCACTTGAATAGAGTTGACTCGTTCCAATAATTTGATGATTGAGTGCTTTTAAATTAAAATATGGCTTACCGTTTTTTGCTTCTAAACGCTCATAGTGTGCATCGTCTGGGCTATTTTTTTGAACCGACTCAATACCATTGTGAGCTGAGGCTTTGGCTTTATACAACTCGCTGGTCAGAATGACTTCACCATTACCAGCTTTTAAAACGAAACGATATTGCCCATCTTTTGCTTTACTAATTTCATAAGTGCCTGACATTTTCAAACCTCTCGTTATTGTCCATTCTTGTTGATATACAGCGTTGTTGTGAATAAAAATTATGCTTCAATTATAAAATATAAATGACTTTACCCACTTTAAAAAGCTTATTTTTTAATTCTTTTGTATATGTAATTTTTAAGAATATTTACATTGTAAAACTTGTCCTTAACCCAAACATTAGATTCAGGACAAGTGCTAAAATTTAATTACTAAGCTTTTTTTACAAATTCTGACTTGAGTTTCATTGGGCCAAAACCATCTACTTTACAATCAATATCATGACCATCATTCGCGTCTGGCAATAAGCGAATATTTTTCGCTTTTGTGCCCACTTTCACCACAGATGAAGAGCCTTTAATTTTCAAATCTTTAATCACTGTCACCGTATCGCCATCGCTTAGGATATTACCATTAGAGTCTTTAATTATTATGGTGTCTTCAGCCTTAATTTCACTTTCTTTCCATTCATGCGAGCATTCTGGGCAAATCAGTAAATCACCATCGGTATAAGTATATTCAGAGTTGCATTTGGGGCAATTGGGTAAAGACATAAAAACCTCAAAAATAAGGAAAACAAAAAATTAACTATAACATTTTTATCTTTTTTTCATAAAGTTAAATACCTTATTTTCTATAAGGGTTTTAACTTTATAGTTAAATATGTTTGATTGAACAATCAATTATGGCCTTAAATATCATCTGCTTCCAACGGCTGTTTAAGTACAACTACATAATTATGCACTTCATGCTTAGCTACAGTAATTAAGGTAATATCTCCTGCTTAGCAAGAAGCTTCTGCAGCTCTTAAATCTGGCTTGTATGTGTTGCTAACTATCATTTGAGAGTCGTGTTGAAAATCATCCCGCCACGTATCAACACCTTCATAGTAGCACTTGCGTAGTGCATTGATTGGATGGCATGACCTCCCTTGCCCAGAGGGCTATTTGGACATCCTCTTTTTTAATATCTCATAGCCAAAGCCGATCAACCAAAATACATTGAGCATCCGTTTCAGATGCTGTGGTATAAATACGTTTCATATAAATATTCATAGATTATCTATTTTTTGTATCTATTAGCTTTCCATTAAGATTCCGACGAATGTCTCATGACGATCCAACTCAACACACAAAACATATTGCGTCACATCTTCTGGCAGAGTGAAATCTATCCGATAATTTTCATCCTCTTCCGGCATCCAATCCACATAAGGACTCACTTCCAAAATATTTAAAACCTGTACAGGTTGAGGTATTGCTGTACCTAAATTGTTCACCCAATAATCTGGCTCAAGCTCTTCCAGATGATGTTCTACATATAAGTGCACTTGATTTTCATCAGCATCCTGCTGATATGCAGATAATATTGCTGTTCGAGCTTTCTGCTCTAATTTTTGAATTTGTTCAGTATTTATCATCTAGCACGATGCTCCTTTTTATGATCTTTGGTTATATAGCATCCGAGCCAATCCCCCCACAAATTCAATCGACTCGAACAAAACATATTTTTATATTTTATTGATCTGGAATGCTTGGATTAACCAATAGAGCCAACAACTGTAAAGATTCTTGCCAGCCTAAATAACAAGCTTCAATGGGAATTACATCAGGCAAACCAGATTGGATAATATTGACTTCTGTCCCCATCAAAACCGCTTTAAGCTCAATGCTCATTTCAACTTGACCAATCAAATTTGGATCATCAAATTGGTCAGTATAACGAATGCGTTGATTGGGAATCAGTTCAATATAGGTTCCTCCAAAAGCATGAGTTGAGCCCGTAGAAAAATTAGTGAATGACATTTTATAGCTACCACCTACATGGGCATTTAAGTGATCTACTTTGGCAGTAAAGCCGTGTGGAGCCATCCATTTTACCAATGCATCAGGGTCTAAAAAAGCGCGATACACACGTTCAGGCGGTGCACTAAATATACGATGTAATCTTATGGTATTGGTCATTTTTATTTGCCAGCAGAGTTATTGTTTTTTGATATTCTAGTGTACGACGGTCTTCATTTATTTTTGTATTTGTTTGTATGCTCAATTTTTATTGTGATCAAAAAAAGCATACCTTTTGGCATGCTTTTTTAGTTTCAATTGAGGAGAGATTAATTACTCTTCTTCAATCTCTTCATCATCATAAACATAAGCCATACAACCCCAACCGTCGTATTCACCGCCGTGTTGTTTTGCAATGGTCGTGAACCACTCTTCTAAATCTACGATATCTGAATACTCAGGTTCCATATAGATATAGACAGTGATGATCCATTCATTAATATCTGATTCTTCATCTTCAAACAGACTAATTTTTTGCTCTTCTTTCAAAAGATAAAGTGCACATTTTTCTGCAAGTTCTTCACTTTGGAATGCAATTGAAAATTCAATTTCATGTGCTTCGGTTAAATCATCACCATCTTCAGCCATTTGCCAAAGTACGTTACCGTTGTCATCGTCTGGGAATTGTTCAAAATTACGTGTCATGGGAGATCCTTATTATCTTTCTTTTGCTTTATACCATAGATGGTAGCTTAGCTCAGTTTTGTTTCAGTTTGAAGGTCAAGTCAGTAAACTTGCATCGCATTAAAAGTATTCGACTTTCACTTTAGATAACTCATGTAAAGCGCGTTGCCCATCCTGACTGGTTAAATTCAGTAAGTGACCATTATCTTGGCTTAATAACGCATAAGCTTCATCTAAAGTATCAACAAATACTTTGGTGACTGCCTTATCGGTTGGATTTTCTGAATCCGCTACTTTTTTTATATTTAATACAAATTTTTCCAACGAATTTCTTTTTGCTTCAAAGATTTTATCTTTGGCTTTCCCTTTGGTGCCTACAGCATATAAACGTTTAATTAGTAAACTCATTTCATTATTCCGCAGCAATAAATGCTTTTTTCAATCAAGATACTGCGTATATTAACCTAGCCAACGCGGTTAAGTTGGCTTAAAAAGGTACATTTCCCTTTATCTCGACATCCATTCTACTCAGCGGCTGTTTAAATGCTAAATAACTGGCATGTAAAGCCATGCGCTTTAAGGGCGTTTTTTGATACTCAGGATGATAATATTTATCGCCCGTAATCGGATGGCCAATATATTGCATATGCACACGTAGCTGATGCGAACGACCTGTAATAGGGGTCAATAAGACCCGTGTAATATCATCCACTTCATGATATGAAAGTGCTTGATACAACGTTTTAGCAGACTTACCCAGTTCAAAATGTACTATCTGACGAGGACGATTTTCCCAATCCGTGAGAAGTGGAACATCCACACTGCCCTCAAGCTCTAATTTCCCTTGCACTAATGCAATATAATGTTTCTTTACCGTCCGCGCTTGGAACATTTTACTCATCGCGACTTCTGCATCACGATGTTTTGCAAACATCAGAAGACCTGAAGTCGCCATATCTAAACGATGCGTAATTTTAGCATTGGGATATTGTTCTAGAACCCGAAAATAAGCACTATCATGATGCTCAGGCAAACGCCCTGGAACAGACAACAAACCGGCGGGCTTTTCAATCACCACTAAATCATTATCCTCATAGACAATAAACAGCGGTTCCAGTGGTGGCATATAAATAAAGTTGTCACGAGCAGACATAAAATTTAAAATTATAGCGAGACATTCAGCGCAAAATAACAATGTAACTCTACCGTGTCAACAACATGAAATTTTGCATACTTTGAGCGGTCACTCTGCGAAATCAAACTATTCATTTGACCTCTCAAATTTAGTGCTTCTTCGTCATTTCGGAGAGCAAGTCAATTTGGATTTCTTGTATCTGTGCGAGCCGATCCCACTGATTTGATAACAGATGATCTAATTTTTCATGTAAATGCCGAATTTCAAGTTCCGCTTTTAAATTAATTTGATAGTCATTCTGAGAACGTAATCGATCTTTGGCTTCTTGTCGATTTTGACTCATCATAATCACAGGGGCTTGAATGGCTGCGATACAGGACAAAATTAAATTTAAAAGAATAAACGGATAAGGATCAGCGGGATGTGTAACCATTACCACGGTATTCACCACAATCCAAATCACCAAAAAAATAGCAAAACAAATCAAAAATGACCAACTCCCTCCAAATGATGCAATTTTATCTGCCAAGCGCTCGCCAAAAGACCACTTCTGCTCAACTTCAACATCAATATCTTTGGTAATCAGGTCATGATGCCGTAAGCTCTCCAAAACTTCACAGTCTAAGTTGCTTAGCTCACCTTTTTCAGACTTTAATAATGAATGGACATATTGAATTCGGTATTTACTCAAGTCTGTTTGGCAAATATAGCTCATCGATGACCATTCTGGGAAATCTTGTAAAATTTCTTGAGCAATCACTTCACGGATCGTGCCGCCTACAATAAGTTTTTTTCTAGGAAATTTCTTTTTACATACTATACAAATATGACTTTCGTATTTGCCATCCATAAGTGCTCTCTTTACGCGAATTATGATATTAACTTTTTTATTCAGTAATTCGTATTTAAGTTTTTTGAATCAACACAATCGCAATAAATGGCACTAAATTCAACAGTAAAATAGCAATTTTATACATGGCCATACCTGAATAATGAATAGTATCAAAAGTCTGATCCGATAGATTGAACCATTGGCTATGCAATTTTTTTAGAAAGTTACGTGCGTAGATAAAAATAAAAAACCATAGAAATAGAATCATATAGTTCATCATCAGTGAATAAATTAAAAACTGGCTAAGCATTGGATAATTCATATTTTTGTCTTCTTTTTTAAATTTTATTTATTTTAGTCTTATTTTTTATTCTGTTAAAAATTTTTTAGGGTGTGAGGGAAAACGTGTGTGGTTTACTTCAACAACCATGACTTTGTAAGTCATAACCTTATGCCTATAAACTTGTGATCTATAGCGTCCTAAGCCGAATCGAGACCTTTTGGGTGAGTACACACTAACGTTATACGTTTCGGTGCATGCTACTCTTTTCGATCCCTTTCACACCCTTGAGATATACTTTAATCAAAGAGGCTCGGAATTATTTCCCTAAGAAATACTGATTTTTATATTTTTTAGGAAAATTTTTCGCTAAATGTTTGAATGAGAGAATTTTTTACTATATCAGCTAAATTTATGATTTTTTATTGCGAAAAATAGCGATTTATTGGAAATTTTATTTACCATTCTTTTAAAGTTAAAAAAGGCAAGATCCTTGCCTATTGTGATAATTTTCTGATGACATTTAATTAAAATCAAGATTTGATTGGTTTTTTTAAACTATTTTTATAATATTCCTCTAAAACCTCAATTTGCCCGTCTAAGAAATCAATCAGATATGTTCTGACTGTCGTTAAACTCAGTTGTCTAAACGTAATATAGTCTTTCGTTTTACGCGTAATTAATCCAAATAAATCCTTCTGTTGAACAATAATTTGTATATCACTATCAATTTTAAATTCGAGTTGACTGGTTTTTGAATACCCATTTAAGGTTAAACGTAAAGACTGCTTACTGATTTGATTTGTCACGGTAAAACTAGCACTGGCTCCATCCATTTGTAACTGTCGGACTTGTTGCTGTCGCCAATTAATCCCATCAAATTTGATTAAGGCATCAATACCATTCATTTTCCCAAATTGTTCTGCGTCATTTTCATTTAAATGATGTGGATAACGCACATCTAGATTGAATTTTTTCATTATTTTTCTAACTCATCCCCATAAAACAACTTAGTATTTTATCAGTACTGCAATGCTTTATCATTTTGTTTTTCAATCTGTAAATGATAGGTCGTTACTTAAAAACTGTCGCTTTTAGGATTTAAATCACATTTTAAATGTAGAAAATAAAATACAGGTTTAATGTTAAAAATTGAGTTTTCATACTTTTTAAAATTTAAGGGTAATCAAACAATTTTTCACTTCATTTAAATCTGAAGAAATTTCTGTATTTTAAATAAATATCGCCGTTTTTTATGGAGCAGATTCAATCATGATCAGAATTTTTTAAACATATTTTTTGATCATTTCAACGTTATCTAACATTCAGTCAATAGCCATCAAAGTTTAAAATATTCTCAAAGTGTATAAGTCATTAATGTCCCGAGAAATCGAGTTCATCAAACCTTTTAATTTTAGATAAATAAATAGGAACTAGATGAACTTTACGCCATGTTTCCTTAAATTTTGGATCACCTTCAGGGTCTTCATTTAAATTCTTTCGAATGACTTTTTGACCTGTTAAAAAATTAATACTGGTTTCACTTTCAACATATGGCCCATGATTACTAGAATCATCATAACCAATTAAACGTAAGTCATTATCCTGTGTCCTAAAACTATAATTCCAATACCCATAGCGGCCATGCCCATAATGAACATTGAGCAAGCCTTTTTCGATAGACACCCATAATTCAGGTGCAAAATACACACCACCGTCTTCATTTTCTGAGGAAAAACAACTAAGGTTACTAATAATTTGTTTATATTTTCCTTTTTCAGCAAGCAATACGATCATGCCACGACGATTTCGATCAAGCTTTCCTCGATATTCATCATTCACCCATTGCTTCAGATCTGTGCCTTTTACTATTAAAACCAAATCCTTGGCGCCATCTTTATTTAGATCACCTTCAATGGCCTCAAACAGCATATATTTTGCAGGAATATAGGCTTTATATTTGATCTGATCTTTTTGTAGTTTGACTGCTTCGGCTGTCGGTTTTTTGACTTCAGCAAAAGTAGTTTGTGAAGTTGTAAAGATTGCTGAGAGCATTAAAAATACGGTGACTCGTTTAAGCTTCATCATTTTTTATTGGAACTCTCAAAAGTGAATGTCGATAATTTACGAGCAAAACTTATATTTTGTCTAAAAACAGTATATCAAGCATAGTCGTACTAAAGCTTTTAAAATCATGGTTTTTTATATCGAATTTATAATCACACTACGGGTTTTTTAATATTTTCTTGTTTCTTATGTCTGATCCAACGCACTATCCAAACAATCATAATCAAAACGACTATCACCACCAGTACAGGCACAATCAACGAGAAAATAGACAGTAAAAATGCCCCGATCCATTCTCCTGTGGACACCACAGGATTGGCAATACCACCCGTTGTTGCAGTCGATAAGCCACGTGCTGCCACAGTACTCATTTGTATAGTCCCTGCTGTGCCACCACCGACAATAATCGCGGCTGCCCAACTGGCAAACTGTGACATTTCTCCACTACTAGCGGCCATTGTCGCCAGTGTTCCTGCAACCATTGCTGCAGGTGTTGCAACTGCATCCAGTGCATTGTCTACCCACGGAATATAATAAACCCCTATCTCACACAGTGTTGCGACTGCCAAGCCGAAACAGACCGTTGGCATGGCTAACCACTCAAAACCGTTCATTGGTTCAAACCAACCCATAAGTGCAGCTACACTCATCACCAATAATGGTACAAAAACACGGAAACCACAGGCAGCACTTAATCCTACGCCGATACATAAACCTAAGATTGTTTCCATAATGATCTCCAAACTTATTTATTGTGATTGGCTGTTATTATTTTATCTTGAATAATAAATTAACAAAAAGCCCCATCTAGTGATAGGGCTTTTTGTTTAAACAGAATCGTCTGTTTTATATATTTTACTTAAGCAATTTTATTTTTTAAACTCAGTTCCAGTACATTTTAGACAAGGCGGTAGGCGATCTGTATTAATTTCTAAAAATACGCGTTGTCCACAGTGAGTACAGAAATAAAAGCCTGTTCCGGGTTTCTCGCCAGCTGTAACCATGATTTTGTCTCTATCTTATCGATATTTTGAGGTAGTATATCTTGGATGTGATGATTATTGATTGTCCATTTCGACAAGTGATGGCGGCATAATTGCAAGATAAACTTTTAGAATAATACTAAAGCTATGAAATTTGAATTAATTCAATATCATCTACTTTTAAGTTAAACCAATCTTTAGGATGAGGATTACGAAATCCACTTGCTGTTTTAATATTGGTCATTTTTGCAATCACAACATCAAACAAGAATTCATTTAGACCTAAAAGTTGCCTTTTTTCATTATTAGCTTGATAGAATGCTAAGTATCCTTCCGTTTCAAGCCTATCTTTTTCCGTTGATACTAAAAGTTGCTTGGCAAGATAGTTTATCCAAGACTTGCTGCGACGAGCATACTTATTTTTTGAATCATCCATCATATCTGGTAAAAATTCATTTTTTTCACAATGTTCTTTTGCCTGTATAAAAGCTTGTTTTATTTCTACTAAAGTTGGTTTTTCATTTTTTCTACATTTCATAAAACATCAAGATATATAAATTCGATCCTAAATTACAATATCTTTCAATTTTTATTCTCAAATTAAAAACCCTACTTTACAGTAGAGTTTTTATTAAAAATATCAATAGCTTTTAGCTTAAAACATCAAGCCACTTGCCCTTCCAAAAAGTCCTGTGCAAAGCGTTGCAATACACCACCCGCTTCATACACATGCACTTCTTCTTCCGTATCCAAACGACAAGTCACAGCTACTTCTACAATTTCATCACGTCCATCTTCAGTGGCACGTTCAATTACTAAAGTCAGGTCAGAACGCGGTGCAATATTACCAATCACACTATATAACTCCGTACCATCCAACTTTAATGTTTTACGGTCCACGCCTTCTTTAAACTCAAGCGGTAACACGCCCATACCCACCAAGTTCGTGCGATGAATCCGTTCAAAACCTTCAGCTACAATGACTTCCACACCTGCAAGGCGCACACCTTTCGCAGCCCAATCACGGCTAGAACCCTGACCATAATCTTTCCCTGCAATAATGATCAATGGCTGCTTGCGGTTCATATAAGTTTCAATTGCTTCCCACATCCGCATCACTTCGCCCTCAGGCTCTACACGCGCTTTCGAACCTTGCTTTACCGTACCATCAGTACGACGAACCATTTCATTAAATAGTTTCGGGTTGGCGAAAGTCGCACGTTGCGTGGTTAAATGATCACCACGATGGGTTGCATACGAGTTAAAGTCTTCCTCAGGTACACCCATTTTCTTCAAATATTCACCAGAAGCACTGTCTAATACAATTGCATTCGAAGGTGACAAATGATCCGTGGTGATGTTATCGCCCAAAATTGCGAGTGGACGCATATTGGCTAAAGTACGTGGTGCAGCCAAAGCACCTTCCCAATATGGCGGACGGCGAATATAGGTACTTTGCGGACGCCAATTGTATAAAGGACTAGCCGCTTTTTCATGCACACCCAAATCAAACATTGGAATGTAAATTTTACGGAACTGTTCTGGTTTCACAGCGACTTTGACCAAAGCATCAATTTCTTCATCCGACGGCCAAATATCTTTTAAGTAAACTGGATTGCCATCTTTGTCATTGCCTAGCGAATCCTTTTCGATGTCAAAACGAATCGTACCTGCAATCGCATATGCTACCACTAACGGTGGTGAAGCCAAGAACGCTTGTTTCGCGTAAGGATGGATACGACCATCAAAGTTACGATTACCCGAAAGAACCGCAGTTGCGTATAAATCACGGTCAATAATTTCTTGCTGAATTTTAGGATCTAACGCACCTGACATACCGTTACAAGTGGTACATGCATACGCCACGATACCAAAACCTAGCTTTTCTAAATCATGTAATACCCCTGCTTCCTCAAGGTACAAAGCCGCTGCTTTAGAACCCGGTGCAAATGATGATTTCACCCAAGGTTTACGCTCTAAACCCAGCTCATTGGCCTTACGTGCAAGCAAGCCTGCTGCAACCGTATTACGTGGGTTTGAAGTATTGGTACATGAGGTAATTGCCGCAATAATCACTGCACCATCAGGCATTAAACCATCCGTACGATGTTCTACCACACCTGCAATGCCTTTCGCTTTTAGATCAGAGGTAGATACACGTGCATGCGGGTTTGATGGGCCTGCAATGTTGCGGGTAACAGTTGATAAATCAAAACGTAATACACGCGGATATTCAGCTTGTGCCATATCACTTGCCCAAAGACCAATTTCTTTGGCATAAGTTTCTACAAGTTTGATTTGATCTGCTTCACGGCCAGTCAATGTCAAATAATCAATGGTGTTTTGATCGATGTAGAACATCGCAGCCGTTGCACCATATTCAGGAGTCATGTTGGAAATCGTGGCACGATCACCAACTGACATGCTGTCTGCACCTTCACCAAAAAATTCTAAATATGCACCCACTACGCGCTCTTTACGCAAGAATTCAGTTAAAGCCAAAACGATGTCCGTTGCAGTAATCCCTGCTTGGCGCTGACCGACCAATTCCACACCAATAATGTCTGGTAGACGCATCCATGATGCACGACCCAACATCACATTCTCAGCTTCTAAACCGCCAACACCAATGGAAATCACACCCAATGCATCCGTATGTGGCGTATGTGAATCTGTACCTACACAGGTATCTGGATATGCAATACCACCACGATTTTGAATCACAGGTGACATTTTTTCTAAGTTAATTTGATGCATGATGCCGTTGCCCGCAGGAATCACATCAACATTTTCAAAAGCTGTTTTTGTCCATTCGATAAAGTGGAAACGGTCTTCATTACGACGGTCTTCAATTGCACGGTTTTTTTCAAAAGCGTCAGGGTCAGAACCACCAAACTCTACTGCTAAAGAATGGTCTACGATGAGTTGGGTTGGAACAACAGGATTCACTTTAGAGGGATCGCCTCCTTGCTCTGCAATTGCATCACGCAGACCTGCAAGGTCAACCAATGCTGTTTGCCCAAGAATGTCATGACACACCACACGTGCAGGATACCAAGGGAAATCGTGCTCTTGTTTACGATGAATCAGTTCTTTTAAAGATTGTTCTAAAATTGCAGGGTCGCAACGGCGAACCAATTGTTCTGCAAGTACTTTTGAGGTATATGGAAGTTTTGCATAAGCGCCTGGCTGAATATCTTCAATGGCTTGACGCACATCAAAATATTCGAGCTGGGTGTTTTGCAGTGCTTTACGGTAATTGTTATTCATTGGTTCGTGCCTCTTGCATCATTTATTAGTGCTGCCTAATGATTGGCATAGTACACTGCTGAAAAGCCTTTTCCCAAATCGCTTATATTTCATGAACTTAGATACAAAAATAAGGGTTTTAGAAACATTTAGTAACAATTTTTTTGAGTTATTTGCACTAATTATGATTTTTTTTGAAAAATAGTGGAGAATCGGGATAATTCTTTAGTATTAGATTGAAAATAAGTGAGTATCTTATGAGCGATTTAGCTTTCTCCTCATTCACTTTAATTGGTGTGGATGCACAAAAATTCTTACAAGGGCAAGTGACTTTAAATGCTGAGGCCTTGGCTGAGAATATCACTCGCTATACGGCAATCTGTAGTTTAAAAGGTCGGATTCAGTTTGGTTTATGGTTAAAAAAACTTAATCCTGAACATTTCGTGATTGTCACCACTGAAGACCAAGCGGAAGATTTTGCAAAGCATATTAAAAAATTTGGTGCATTTTCTAAAATGAAATTAGAACAGGATGCTCAGGTTTTCCCAACCATCAATGGTAATACAACAGATTTTGGTAGTACTGAAACCGATGTGAATGAATGGCAACTTCAAGCGATTGATGCAGGTCAGGCTTGGATTTCTGCAAGTACTGCGGAACTCTTCCAACCACAAGAATTACGTTTGCATCAGCGTGAAGGCGTACATTACGACAAGGGTTGTTATATCGGTCAAGAAATTATTGCCCGTCTTTGGTTTAAAGCAAAACCAAAAGCATGGTTACATTTGGTGCTTGGCGGTGGTGCTGTTCCTGCACCCGCAACACAATTGAACAATAGTGTACAAGTCGTGAATAGTATTGCTTTGGATGATACCTATAAGGCGTTGGTTGTGGCTAAACCTGCGGCACTTGAACAACTGAGTTTAACTATTTTAGATTTGCCTGCATATTTAAATGGTGATGTGGCTCGCCCACAATAAGCATTTTAAATCAAAAATTTAAAAGCCTCCGATTTTGGAGGCTTTTTATCTTAAAAATCGTGAAATAACTTGTTCATGTCTTTGACTACATATTGTTTAAAACTATAGTCGCGCGCATGTTTCGCATCTATTTTTGCTGTATGACCGTCTTTTTCAAAAATATAGATACGATCATCTTTACTCACCAAAAATTCACCACCTAATTTCATCAGTAAGGCATCTATCTTATCTTCATCAGCAATATTTTCATCAAGATCAATCTTGTCATACGCTCTTTTAATACCTTTGATGAACATGGCTCTACTCACTCAATTTTATGCAAAAGGGATTTAAACAAATCTAGGGAAGAAAACAAAGGCAATTTAGCTAAAATATCAAACTATCGCCATACAACATATGCAATTGAACAATATGACTAGATAGAATAATTAACTCGTCCTACAATTTTGTTACTCGATAAGTATATATTTTTAGAACCATTCTCTACAAAATAGCACTCATTATTCTTCGAGTTTAAGCATGAAAACTTACTTCACTGCCCTTTGCCTAAGTTTATTGGCTTTTACCGCTGCACATGCAGATATAAAAACCGTCGAGCAAAACCTAAAAAAGAATTTTCCAGAGATTGCTGTGAAATCAGTGAATAGCTCTCCAATCAAAGATATTTATGAAGTCTATATGGGGGGACGGATTGTTTATACCAATGATGATGCCAAGTATTTTTTTGTCGGAAATCTGATTGATCTAAAAGCTCAAAAAAATATTACCGAAGAGCGTGAACAAGTTTTAACGCAGATTGATGTAAAAAAACTCCCCCTCGATCAAGCGATTAAACAAGTTAAAGGTAATGGCGAACGCATTATCTATTTATTTAGTGACCCAGATTGCCCATATTGCCAAAAGTTAGAACATGAACTATTGCAAGTGGATAATGTCACCATCTATCTATTTTTATATCCAATTACTAGCTTACACCCAAATTCAGCCCAGATTTCTGAACAAATTTGGTGTGCAAAAGATCAATATCAAGCTTGGCAAGATTATCTGTTAAATAAAAAAGCCCCACAAAAAACCATGAGCTGTAACACACCTGTTAATAAAAACATTCAACTCGCGAAAACTTTAGCCATTGATGGTACACCGACTTTTTTCTTAAAAGATGGCCGTAAAATTTCGGGTGCACGCTCTGCTGCCGAAATTGAATTATTATTAAAAGCCGTTCAATAATGTTCTAGACTCCAAGCACATAAACTGCTTCGAGTCTTGTCATATTTTGAAGGATGATTTTATTAAGAACAGCTTCATTGCTAATTTTTTTAATAAAAATAGACATAATTACATCATCTTATACAATTCAGATGTTTACATTCAAAAAATTCAAATTATGATAAATCTCATCATAAGAACATATTCTCATTCTACATAAATGGAATTATGTTGAAGTTTAATAAGGTCATGACCCACTATGAAAAAAATTTTAGTTTCTGCGTTGCTTGCTCTTTCCTGTTCTAGCGTTTTCGCAGCAGATATCCCTCAAACTCAAACAGATCCTGCTTTTATTAAAGTTCAGGAACTGATTAAAGCTAAAAATTATACCGAAGCCTATCAAGAACTCGATAAAATGGGGAAGACAGGTAATGCACAGGCTTTATATAATTTAGGTTTCTTAACCCAAATGGGACAAGGTACAGCTAAAGATGATAAGAAAGCGCTCAAGTATTATCAAGAATCCGCGAGCAAAGGCTATCCAGTCGCAAATTATGTGTTAGCCCAAAGTTATGCCACAGGTTCATTGGGTTTAACCAAAGATGATAAAAAAGCGCGTGAGTATTTAGAAAAAGCCTCTGCTCAAGGTTTTTCTGATGCAACTGTAGAACTCGCAGTTTTATTATTTTCAGAAAACAAACCTGAATCTGATAAAAAAGGCTTACAAAAACTTGATCCTTTAATCAAAAAAGGAAATTTCCAAGCGATTCATGCTAAAGCTTTATATGATATTACCGCAGGCTTTAAAACAAAGAATGAAGCTTCGATTAAACAAGGTCTAGATGCAATTCAAAATTTAGCACAAAAAGGCTATATTCCGGCACTAATGGCCGTTGCCAATATGATGACCAATGGCAATATTGTGGAACAAAACTTACCTGAAGCTAAAAATATTTATACCGCTTTAGTAAAAGACAATGTTCCACGTGCCAAAGAATCTTTAGAGGTTGTGAATAAACTGATTGCTGAACAAGCCAAAGCACCTGCTAAAAAATAATAGACTAACCATCAAAATACTCTTTTCGAAGAGTATTTTTTTAACACTATTTATTTACCACCACAAAGTAATCAGTGTACTAATTACAGCAAAACCTAAAATAGTACTCAACATTAAGGGGGTCAACGCTTTTTCATTTAAACCATAGACTTGCCCTAAAATTCCAAAAATAGATGGCATTGGTAATGCTGCGATGAGAGTTCCAGCATAAATCATTTCTTGGCTGACATGGGTAAAGGTCGATAAACCAACGAAGACCAATAGCGGCATCACAACGTTTTTAGAGATCACTAAATAAATACTTTGAGCATTGATATAGCGAACCGACAAACCGACAACGCCACCACCAATCACAAATAATGCCAGTGGTGATGCTGTTTGTCCGATTAACGCCAAAACTTGATCAACTTGCTGAGGTAACTTAATTTGAAAAATTGCACAGCTCATCCCCAACATAACAGCCAAAAATAATGGATTTTTAAACAGTGTTTGCACTGTATTTTTTAATATGGCACGGTAATTGGATTGTTTTTGTAGGCCAAGTTCAGCTAGCACTAAGACGGTTGGTACAACCAAGACACTTTCAAGAATAACAATCAAAGAAATATAGATGGTTGCCTGATTGCCCATTAATAAGGTTAATACTGCTGTTCCTAGCAGGCCTGTATTCGACATTGCAGCACCCATCGAAAGCACTGAGGTCTCAGTCATCGTATTTTTAAATAGTTTTAAACCGAGATAAAAACTCAAAGCGAATAAAAAAATCGCAACACCAGCATAGACTAAAAAATATTCGGGATACCAAATTTCATGTAAGTCTTTTGAAGATAAGGCATGTAACAGCAGTGCGGGTAAAGCAATTTTAATAATAAATGCACTTAATGCTGTGATTTGTACTTTGTTAATAAGATCAACTTTGACACTGATATAACCCAAAAATAGTAAAATAAAAATAGGTACGATGACCGAAAATACCATTCTGAGTTCCCTTAAGAATAAATATAGATGAAGAGCAACATCCTAGAATGTATCTCTTCAAATTTTAAATACTTTAAATGAATACTATTATGTAAAAGCTTTAAAAAGTGCTTTTAAGCCATACGGTTGACAACGTAAATACTGTGGTGCAATTGCAATCGTTTCACCCAATTGTGCTGCAGCATGCCAAGGCCAACGTGGGTCATACAATATTGCTCTTGCCAAGCCAATGGCATCCGCTTCTCCGCTCTGTAGAATTTGTTCCGCTTGTTCAGCTTCTGTAATTAAACCCACAGTAATAACTGGAATTTTCACATGGTTCTTAATTGCAGTAGCAAATGGAACTTGATAGTGTGCCCCTATCTTAATATCTTGCTGGGCATGTAAACCACCTGAAGAAACATGGATATAATCAATTCCCAATGCTTCCAGCACTTTAGAGAGTTCAATACTGGATTCAACATTCCAAGCTTGATCGCTCTCCATCCAATCTGTTGCGGAAATTCGAATACCAATCGGAAAGCCTTTTGGAACAGCATGCTGAATCGCTTGAAAAACAGCGACTGTAAAGCGAATCCGATTTTCAAAACTTCCCCCATATTCATCTTCACGATGGTTGGATAATGGCGACATGAATTGATGCAATAAATAACCATGTGCCGCATGAATTTCGATCAAATCAAAACCTGCTTCCACGGCACGCTTTGCGGCACTGGCAAAATCAGCAATGATCACTTGAATTTCTGTTTTTGTTAATGCATGTGGAGGATGATCTGTTGGATTAAAACCGATTTCACTGGCTGAAACAGTCTGCCAACCTTGCGCATGATTTGGTGGAAGTTGACCACGTCCATCCCACGGTTTATCGGTTGATGCTTTACGCCCTGCATGTGCTAACTGAATAGCAAATGGCATAGGCGAAATTGTTTTCACTTTTGCTAATACAGCTTTAATTTGATCACGCTGCACATCATTCCACAGACCAACATCTGCATAGCTTATCCGCCCTTTAGCCTGTACCGCAGTCGCTTCAACAATACAAAGCCCAGCACCTGACAAGGCATAGTTTGCCCATTGCTCTTCATGCCAATAGCTAATTTCACCCTGATCCGTCGCGGAATACTGACACATGGGTGCAATCACAATTTTATTACTCAGTTTTAATGAACCAAACTGAATCGATTGAAACAATAAAGACACGTTTACTCTCCCTGTTAGAATATTTTAGTTAGGCTTAGACCCGCACTCCAATTCAACCCATCGGCTGGCTCAAAAAAGCGACCATTGCCATCATTAACGATTACAGAGCCGACATAGTTTTTATCAAACAAATTATCAATACGGGCATAAGTCCTCATTTTCCAATCATTATTTTTCCAGACATAACCAATATTTGCTGAAGTCACGCTATAACTGGGTGCAACATCTGAATTGATATCATCGACATAAATTTTATCCATATAACGGATATCAATCCCTGCATTCAAGCCCGTTTCAGGTTGCCAAGCTAAAGTGGCATAAGCTTGATTCCTTGCAACGCCGGGAATAGCGTTTCCACGCTGAACCACTTTTTGGGGATCAGCATTTGGAATATCAGCATCAAAAATTGCATCTAAATAACTATAACTGGCTTGAGCAGTGAGATCACGCCAGAGTTTACGACTCCATGAAAGTTCTAAGCCTTGGCGTAAGGTTTTATCGGCATTTTGGAATGTCGCACGACCATCTATATTTCCTGCTGAAACAATATCATCTTGTGTATTACTCTGGAAAACAGCCGCAGTAAAGTTACCTAAAGTGTTTTTAGTTTTTAAGCCGAGCTCATAATTATCACTGCTTGAAGGCTTTAAGCTAAAGTTAATCCCAGAAGTCCCAACAGTGGGATACGCCATTTCAGTAAAGGTTGGTGTTTCAAAACCTTGAGCATAACTTACATATGTGGTGAGCTGTGGTGTGATTTCCCAAGTCAAAGCGGCTGATGGTAAAACTTTTTGATAGTCTCTTTGACCACTATCATCACCATTCGCGACACTAATGTAATGATCTTGAGATTCATAATGCACATTACTATAGCGTAAGCCCGTATCTACGTGCCAAGTCGGTAGAAACTGCCATGATGCTTGTAAATAAGGATCTAAATTCCATAAACGATTATTTTCATCACGGCGTAACTTTCCTTTGACACCATAATGTGGCTTATTATTCTCTAAAATAAAGTTTTCATAACCTTGACGATCCTCATCCATCGCATCAAAGGCCAGACCTACACTAAACCGTGTATTAGGCAATAAATCTTTACCTGTCCAACGAAAATCAGTCCCATAATAATCACGAGAGAAATCAATCACACCTCCAGCATGACGAGGATTCAGTTGTGTTGTAATAGGAATGGATTGATATTGCATCACTTCTCGATGCCCCAAATACAGCATACTATAAAGTTCATTTTGATCATTAATTGGCTTGTGCCAAGTGAGCCCTGTTTGGGATTGATTAATCTCTTTACGCACATCAAACTGTTTTAAAAACGGAACTTGCTGTTTGGGATCTGCTTGCCATTGCTCTCGGGTCAGCCCTTGTGGATCATCGGCCTTGATGTCCACATAATTCACCACCCAATTCACTTTAGAGCCATCCTCTAAGTTCCAAGTCAGTTTAGCATTACTCAATGCTTTCCGTGCTGCACTATGCTCTCGATAACCATCGGTATCAAAATAAGATGAGCTAATCACATAACTGGGCTGATGAGGATTTTCTGCGCCTCCTTGTAGAATAATGTCGGCTCGACCTTTATTGTGACTACCACCAGCATAACCCAGTTCAATCGAATCAGGCCCTTGCCCTTCTTTGGTAGTGGTTAAAATTGTTCCGCCAGAAGAATTACCATACAAGGAAGAAAATGGTCCGCCCAATACTTCGATGTGGTCCAAACTGCTTAAATCAATATTTGAAGTTTGACCTTGTCCATCTGGCATAGTGGCAGGAATTCCATCGACATATAAACGAATACCACGTACCCCAAACGTTGAGCGTGCGCCAAAACCGCGCATAGAAAGTTGTAAATCTTGGGCATAGTTTTCACGGTTATTCAGTTGTAATCCGGGAACGCCTGTTAACGTTTCGGAAAGATTAACGCCCAGATTATTTTGATGATTTTCTTGCTCGATTCGATAAACTGAAGCAGGGGTTTCAAGCCAATCAGTATTCGTTCGAGTCGCTGTAATGGTAATGGTGGGAAGTTGCTGAACAGAGCTCATTGTCTCTGTATCAGCATACATATTTTGAGTGATACATGCTGTTAAGCAAAGTAGTGAGGGTTTAAAAGATTTAAAACATCTGGTACTTTGCATAAGCGTGTTCCTATTTTTTTAAAAGATAATTTTAGAGCCAAAACCAATCACCAATGCGTTATCCACTTTGTCTGTCGCACCTGGATGCATCACATACTGTACTAAAGGACGAAGCATCAACCATTTGGCAGGATAATATGAATAATTTAACTCAATATTATATTCAGCACTTTTATTCAAGATGGCTTTTGTAGCACGGTAACGATCATTCAAATGCACGCGATTGACAGCTAAACCTAAAATATCATTGGGCTGTGCATCAAATAAGCCGATGTATTTCAATCCCAATTGCTGTGACTGATCAACGGCTGTGGTAGTACGATCATGAAAAGTAAAATTACCAAAACTGTGTAAACCACGACGGCCTGTTCCTGCTGAAGTTAATTGCTGTTCAAAAGAAATCCAGCCGCCATACGTCCGATCTTCACCGACGGCACCTGCTTTATATGCAATATCATATTGATTCTTGGCATCATTGGCTGTGTTATATAGCACACCAAAACGATAGCTAGCGGGTAAAGCATTGACTGCTTGTTTTGGCGACCACACCACTTCTGCAGGAATATTGACACCATCAGCATGTCGAGTATCTAAATTCCAACCATGGCGCTCTAAAGCATTTTCAGGGTTATATTCATAGACCCCTACTTGCGCAAATAATTCAGGATTTATTTGATATTTCACACGCCCACCCCACTGTGAAACAGGAGTGTTATACCAAATTTTGCCTTGCCATTTACCCATCTGTGCCGCACAAAAGGCATTGTTCTGAAAGTCACATGCCATGGTATTAAAATCTGTACCCAGTCCGAGGCGACCCACTTTGACATTCACACCTTGTTCTGCAAAGTTTTTCTCAATAGATAATTCACTTAAACGGCTGCCTGAATTACCACGGCCCCAGTTTGCTTGTGAATTGGCCCATTGCGGTGCTGCTGGGTTTTGAATACCATTCACAGTCGTACTTTGACCTTGCCGTGCCGTAATCACCCCACGAATGGTGATGCCTTGCCATCCAGCCAGTTGATTCATATCAAGAGTAGTACCCAACCAAAATTGGCTTGCAAAGGTTGCGGCTTGATGTGCGTCGTATCCACCATTGGCCAAATAAGAACTGTCCATGGCAATATTGGCATCGAACTTCACACCCTGTTCAGCAAATTCAGTTCGTGTCCCATTCCAATCACCTGTCATCACTGCTGCACGGGAGTCAAAGGCATTTTGAGCATATGCATGTGACATTAATGTAGTGATTAATATAGCCAATACAGAAAGCGTATTTTTTTTCATGGGACATCCAACATTCAGAAAAAAATTTAAATTCATCGAATCGTTATTTAAGTCACCAAGACATTCATTTTATAGTTGAAATATCTTGTTTTTAAAAAACAATAAGCATTGTATTTATTCGGTTTAAAACCATTGATATACAATAAATTAATGAGAAAATTACATATTTATTTAATTTTCTCTATCAGATTATTTTTATGAATAAAGAAACTAAAAGTTATAAATAAACTTTATTATTGATAACAATTATTTATATAAAAACAAGATTAGATAATTGTTCAATTTAATTTTAAATGTTGAGATTTTAATCAAAATATTATTCTCTCAAAATATATCCTCAAAATACTAAATACCTATCCTACAACTTTATAGATACTTCAATCTTGATTACAATGAGCAATGTCGCTTAAAGCATATCTGTTGAGAACTCAATGCCTGAATTACCCGAAGTAGAAACCACAAAAACCAGTCTCTTGCCTTTAATTCATCAAAAGGTAGTTTCGGTTCAAGTGCGTGAATCTAGACTACGTTGGGCAATTCCTGAAGATATTACCCGACTTGAAGGACAACGCTTAATCCAACTTACACGTCGCTCTAAATATATTTTGGCGGAATTTGAACAAGATACAATGCTTTGGCATTTAGGCATGTCGGGGAGTTTTCAACTCTCTGAAGCTGATATCGAATTGCGTAAACATGATCATTTGATTATTCAATTTGAAGATATTCAACTCCGTTATCATGATCCACGTCGTTTTGGCTGTATTTTATGGTTAGACCAGAATAGTCAACGTAAACTCATTGATACGTTAGGGCCTGAACCGTTGAGTGATGCATTTGATGCTGCCTACTTGGCCAATAAACTCAAATCGAAAAATGTCGGCATAAAAGTTGCTATTATGGATAATCACGTGGTGGTGGGAGTCGGTAATATTTATGCCACTGAAAGCTTATTTAATTTAGGTATTCATCCAGCTCAGCCCGCCTCTAGTCTAAACATGCAACAAATTGAAAAATTAGTATTAGAGATTAAACGTATTTTAAAACAAGCAATTGATTTAGGTGGTTCAACCTTACGTGACTATCGTAATGCCATGGGGGAAAATGGCTATTTTCAACAAACATTACTTGCTTATGGTCGTGCTGGTGAAATGTGTGTAAATTGCGAAACAACTTTAGAAAATCTCAAACTTGGTCAACGTGCCAGTGTTTTTTGCCCC
The DNA here is from genome assembly GCF_002135345.1 of Acinetobacter sp. ANC 4648. Lineage (GTDB taxonomy): Bacteria > Pseudomonadota > Gammaproteobacteria > Pseudomonadales > Moraxellaceae > Acinetobacter. Next base: position 503,736 of record NZ_NEGI01000002.1, read on the forward strand.
CAATGCCAAGCACTACAGCATAGTAAAACCACTGTAAAAGTTACAAAATCTGTTCAAGGTAAAACTAAATGAAAACGGCTATCGTGCGTCATATTCTGGTTAAAGATAAAGATCTAGCAGAACAACTCAAAAAGAAAATACTATCAGGTGCAGATTTTGCAACTATTGCCAAGCAAAATTCCACCTGCCCATCTTCCAAAAAAGGCGGTGAACTGGGTGAAATCAAAAAAGGGCAACTGGTTACACCTATTGATAAAGCCGTCTTCACTTTAAAAGAAAAAGAATTACACGGGCCAATTAAAAGTCAATTTGGTTGGCATTTGTTAGAAATCAAATTTCGGATGGATTTTTAACTCAGTTATGGAGTCATCATTTAATACTCTGCCACTGTCGCGGGTTCAGTTTCTAAATTTTGAACAATAGCAGCATAGCGATTAATATAATCTCTAAATTTTTCGGACCGCGTTGTAAAGTAGAAAATTGCATTACCACTCATCACCACTGTTGCTGGTACTTTACCATTACAAGACCCACCGCCAGAATGAACTGCATCATTTAACAATTTGAATTTTGCAGTCGTTTCCTCAATCGTTGGAAATTCAAAGGTCAGTAACAGAAAATCTGGAAAATCATTGCCAGTTTCACCAACCCCGACCTTACTTTTGGCCGTATACGTACTCACGCCCTCACCTTTAACATCAATAATCATATTATTTTGACAATCATGAATCGACCATGAGTTTCCACTATCTTTTTCAATAAACTCAAAATTATCTTTGATTAATTGTGTTTGCAAAGCAACCAGAGCTGCATCATTTCCCGCTAAAGCCTGCGTGGTAATCGTTTCATATCTGGTTTGTTCATTTGGCATATCCGCAAAACTTAACTCTTTTTTTTCGACTGGTGCATTTTTATTTTCAGTTTTCTGCGGCTCGGAACATGCCAACAAACCCAGCAGCATGCAAAGTACAATCATGTTTCTATACATAATAGTTACCTCTTTATATTTTTATAGCATTTAAGCATTTAAGCATTTAAGCATTTAAGCATTATCCTACACATAAAAAACGGTACTCAAAAGTACCGTTTTAAAATATAACAGATCAATCTTATTATTGTGGGCGACGTTTCAACTCATCACGAATTTCACGAAGTAATGCAACATCTTCAGGCGTTGCAGCTGCAGCCGCTTCTTGAGGTTTACGTAAACGATTGATTCCTTTGACCATCAAAAATACGACCCATGCCAAAATAAGGAAGTTAAGGAAAACCGTCAAAAAGTTCCCATAGGTCAGTACGTTAACCCCAGCTTTTTGCAACGCATCTAAGGACTGTAAATTATTTGGATTACTACCTAAAACAATAAACTTTTGCGTAAAATCTACACCACCACCCGTGATAATAGAAATCAACGGCATAATAATATCTTTAACCAACGAATCAATAATTTTACTAAATGCACCACCAATGATGACACCAATAGCTAAATCCATCATATTGCCTTTAATGGCAAATTCTTTAAATTCTTGAACAATACTCATATAAATCTCCAGAACTTTTGCTTATCTATTTTTGTGACGAACTATACATTATTTTTGCATATACATTTCCATCTAATTTACTCGGTTTTTTAAACTTTCCAATAGATTGTAGTCATTTTTATACAAAAAAAAAGCCGCAACGCTGATGAACAACGTTGCGGCTTCTTAAACAAACGTGGCTAATTAAAAATTATTTACCACGGTTACGTTTACGATCATTTTCAGTTAACCAGCGTTTACGAATACGTACTGATTTAGGTGTAACTTCAACTAATTCATCATCTTCGATGAATTCAAGCGCTTGTTCAAGCGTGAAACGAATAGCAGGAGTCAATGTTAATGCTTCATCTGTACCAGATGCACGCATGTTCGTTAACTGCTTCGCTTTAGTCGGGTTAACAGTCATGTCGTCAGAACGTGAGTTCATACCAACAATCATACCTTCATAAACTTCTAACTGTGGTTCAGCAAATAGACGACCACGGTCTTGTAATGTAAACAATGCAAACGCTAAGCAAGTACCGTTAACCATTGAAACCAATACACCGTTTTGACGCTTCGCTACAGTACCTGCTTTCGCTGGACCATAATGAGAGAAGCTTGAAGTCATAATACCAGTACCAGAAGTAATGGTTAAGAATTCAGAACGGAAACCGATTAAGCCACGTGAAGGAACAGTTGCTTCAATACGGATACGGCCTTTGCCGTCAAGTTCCATATTGGTCATTTCGCCTTTACGGAAGCCCATTTGCTCCATGATTGAACCTTGATGTTGTTCTTCAACGTCAAAAGTTACATTTTCAAATGGCTCTTGTTTTTCACCATCAATTTCTTTCATGATTACTTCAGGACGAGATACACCCATCTCAAAGCCTTCACGACGCATGGTTTCAATCAAAACAGATAAATGAAGCTCACCACGACCAGAAACTTTAAAACGGTCTGGAGAATCAGTATCTTCAACACGTAAAGCAACGTTATGAATCAACTCGCGGTCAAGACGTTCACGGATGTTACGTGAAGTAACGAATTTACCTTCGCGACCAGCAAATGGTGAGTTATTTACTTGGAATGTCATCGAAACTGTAGGTTCATCTACAGACAACGGTGGCATTGCTTCAACATTTTTCGGATCACAAATTGTGTCAGAAATGTTAAGTGCATCAAGACCAGTAATACATACGATATCACCAGCAGAAGCATCTTCAACGTCTACACGGTCAAGACCATGATAGCCCATGATTTTTAAGATACGGCCGTTACGTGTTTTGCCATCTTTATCAATCACAGTAACTTGTGTATTGGTTTTCACAGAACCACGTTGAATACGGCCAATACCAATTACACCTACGAAACTATTATAGTCAAGAGATGAAATTTGCATTTGGAATGGGCCATCAACATCAACCTTAGGTGGTTCAACGATGTCAACAATAGTTTCAAACAATGGCGTCATATCTGGAGCCAAGTTATCTACTTCACGACCAGCAATACCATTTAAGCCTGAAGCATAAACAACTGGGAAGTCTAACTGTTCATCAGTAGCACCAAGGTTGTCGAACAAATCAAATACTTGATCCATTACCCAATCCGGACGTGCGCCTGGACGGTCAACTTTGTTTAATACTACGATTGGTTTTAAACCACGAGCAAACGCTTTAGACGTTACAAAGCGAGTTTGTGGCATTGGACCGTCTTGTGAGTCAACAAGAAGAAGTACACAGTCAACCATAGACATTACACGTTCAACTTCACCACCGAAGTCAGCATGTCCTGGGGTGTCGACGATGTTAATGCGGTATTCAGTATCTGTACGTTTGTCTAACCATTTGATTGCAGTGTTTTTTGCAAGAATGGTAATACCACGTTCAGACTCAAGCGCATTCGAATCCATAACACGCTCAATCTCACCCGCGCGATCACCGAGAGCACCTGATTGTTGTAAAAGTTTGTCTACAAGAGTGGTTTTACCATGATCGACGTGAGCGATGATGGCAATATTACGGAGAGTTTTAATATCTGACATGAAATTCGATACGCTTTAAATTTGAGGGCAAATTATACAGAAAAATACTAACTTTTAGTAGTGACAGTTTATTGACAGTTACAAGTTTTTTTAATGAATTGTGTCTTTTTATTTTGTAAAGGTGTGTAACTCGACTAGAATAGCGTCAAATTCCTGCTGTACCAACACTCTCATGTCTGATTTAAATAACTCTCCCGACCCACAAGGTCAGATAGATCTTGTTTATGGTTTGAACGATCGTCCTAAACCGCTTATCGCTTTTTTTGCTGCACTACAACATTTACTAGCCATTATTGTCCCGATTGTCACACCAGGTTTACTAATCTGTTTGGCATTAGGCGTATCAAAACAAGATACCAATATGATTTTGTCTATGTCATTAGTGATCTCAGGTGTTGCAACTTTTTTACAATGTAAAAAAGTTGGGCCTTTTGGGGCAGGCTTACTCATTGTTCAAGGGACAAGTTTTAACTTTATCGGTCCGATGATTGGTATTGGTTCAGCCATGGTCGCTTCTGGTGTACCGGTTAATGATGTCATGGCCGCCATTTTTGGTGTGGTCATTGCGGGTTCATTTATTGAGATGGGTGTATCTCGGATTTTACCATGGGTTAAAAAACTAATTACCCCCTTAGTTACGGGTATTGTCGTGCTATTGATTGGCTTAACCTTAATTAAGGAAGGCTTGATCAGCATGGGTGGCGGTTATCAAGCCATGTCTAATCAGACCTTTGCAAGTACAGATAACTTAATTATGTCTTGCACAGTGTTGGCGATCATCATTTTATTAAACCGTGTTCGCATTGTTTGGGTCAAAAGCTCAGCTATTCTGATTGCATTGGTGATTGGTTATATTGTTGCGGGATTCATGGGTCACCTCGATTTCTCAGGTCTTAAAGAAGCACCATTCATTCAAATTCCAACACCGATGCATTTTGGTCTTAGCTTCGATTGGGGTTTATTTATACCCATGGCATTTATTTATCTCGTCACTTCTTTAGAAGCGATTGGTGATGTGACAGCAACTTCAAAAATATCGAATCAGCCTGTAGATGGTCCAGTATGGATGGAACGTATTAAAGGTGGTGTCTTGGTCAATGGTGCCAACTCATTCCTTGCAGGTATTTTCAACACATTTCCAAGTTCAGTTTTTGCGCAAAATAATGGCGTCATTCAACTTACTGGCGTAGCAAGTCGTTATGTCGGCATTTGGATTGCTGTATTGTTAGTGATCCTCGGGCTATTCCCTGCTGTTGCTGGTATTATCCAAGCGGTACCACAAGCTGTTTTGGGTGGTGCTGTGATGGTGATGTTTGGTGCTGTTGCCGCCTCGGGGATTAATATTCTTTCAGGTGTTCAACTGGATCGTCGTGCATTACTCATTATTGCCATTTCCCTAGGATTGGGTTTAGGTGTAGCACAAGTACCACAAATTCTAGAACATCTACCTGAATTAGTTAGAAATATTTTTAGCTCAGGTGTTGCAACTGGTGGTATTTCAGCACTCATTTTAAATATTGTGTTGCCTGCAAACAAAAAATAATGAATCATTTCGTTAGGATGCCCAGCTTAGACTGGGCATTATCGTTCTTAATTTTGATGATGGATGGTAAAAATGGAGCCTAAAAGTGAAGTTGTCATTCGACAGCATGACTATCTTTCTGGACGTGTATTATTCGTTAACGCACCTACAGATGACTTGCTTTCGAATTTAGCGCATGACATCGAGCCGTTATTGTGGACATGGGACTACAACGAATTTCAGTTTTTCCAAAACCAACAAGCAAATGTACATTTTGGGGTTGATCTTCCAGAAGGAAGTTTCGATCAAGCTGTCGTTTTTGTGCCGAAATCAAAAGAATTACTCAACTATATTCTGCATAATTTAGTCAGCCGCTTAGCCAAAGGTGCATCTATCTTCTTAGTCGGTGAAAAGAAAAGTGGGGTTGAACGTGCTGCAAAACAGTTACAGCCTTATGGCCCTACACTCAAGCTAGATAGCGCACGTCACTGTCAAATGTGGCAAATGACCATTGAATCAACGGTTAAAGCAAAAGCATTAGCAGATTGGGTACAAAAATATACGGTCAGCACACCAAAAGGTGACTTAATTATTTGTGCCCTGCCTGGGGTATTTAGCCAAAATCGTTTAGATATTGGAACTGCCGTTTTACTGCCATTTTTATCTCAAGTTACTTCAGGGAAAATTGCAGATTTTGGTTGTGGTGCTGGCGTGATTAGCGCTTACCTATCAAAATTAAACCCTAAAAACCGTATCTTTGCGCTAGATGTTGATGCATTTGCTTTAGCCTCAACAAAAATGACCTTTGAAAAAAATAATCTACCTCTTGAACAACTCGAAATTAAAGCAGTTTCAGGTATTGAGGATGCACCTCTATTTTTGCACGCCATCGTCAGTAATCCTCCATTCCACCAAGGGATCCATACCGATTACAATGCCAGTGAAACTTTATGTAAAACTGCGCGTCGCCATTTAAAATCGGGTGGTGAATTATGGATAGTCGCAAACCGCTTTCTCAATTACCCATTACTCATTGAACAAAACTTTAGTCGATGCACGACTAAAGCAGATCAACAAGGCTTTAAAGTGCTGTTCGCCAACACTCAAAAAAATCTTAAGGAATAACGATGAGCGAAATAGATCATCAGCAACTCAAGCGTAAGCTTGGTGCGCGACATTTAAATATGATTGCCATTGGCGGTTCTATTGGTACAGGTTTATTCCTTGCCTCAGGTCAAACCATTGCAACAGCAGGCCCAGGTGGTGCATTACTCGCCTATGCGCTCATTGGCTTAATGATTTATTTCTTAATGACCAGCCTAGGTGAGCTTGCCACTCACAATCCAACATCAGGTGCATTCTTCACCTATGGAACCAAATACGTAGAAGAAGGTTTTGGTTTTGCACTAGGATGGAACTATTGGTATAACTGGGCCATTACCGTTGCTTTTGAATTGGTTGCGGTACAATTCATCATGAAATTTTGGTTTCCCGATATTCCAGGTTTTTGGTGGAGCGCACTCTTTCTTGCAATTATCTTCTTTATCAATGCTTTAACTGTAAAAGGATTTGGTGAAAGTGAGTTCCTCTTTTCATTAGTGAAAGTCATTGCCATCATTGTCTTTATTGTAATTGGTTTATTCATGATTGGTAAAATCATGCTTGATCCAACGCAAAGCATTTTGAAAAACTGGACCATTGGTGAAGCTCCATTTGTGGGTGGTTTTCAAGCTCTGGTTGGTGTTGCGATGATTGCTGGATTCTCATTCCAAGGCACAGAGATGGTCGGTGTTGCCGCGGGTGAATCGAAAGATCCAAGAAAAACAATTCCGATTGCGATCAAACAAATTTTTTGGCGTATCCTGCTATTTTATATTTTGTGTATTTTCATTATTGGCACATTAGTCGCATATACAGATCCAAACTTAAAATTAGCAGCTGTCGGCGATGGTAACATTACCCTTTCACCATTTACCTTACTGTATGAAAAAGCAGGTTTAGCCTTTGCTGCTGGTTTAATGAATGCCGTCATTTTAACTGCAATTTTATCTGCAGGTAATTCAGGTATGTATTCATCGACACGAATGTTATTCGACATGGCTCGCAAAGGCCGTGCACCTAAGTGGTTTGCAAAATTAGATGTTCGTGGCGTGCCAATGAATGCACTCTATGCAACGACAGTTATTGCCGCACTTTGCTTCTTAACAACTTTCATCGGTGAGCAACAGGTATTTACTTGGCTCCTAAATATGTCAGGGATGTGTGGTTTCATCGTCTGGTTAGGGATTGCTATTTCACATTATCGTTTCCGTAAAGGTTATTTAGCACAAGGTCATAAGCTTGAAGATTTAGCTTACAGTGCCAAATTCTTTCCTTTTGCACCTTGGTTTGCTTTTATCCTGTGTACTATTGTGGTCTTAGGGCAGAACTACCAAGCTGCACTTGATGGAGATTGGATGAGTGTTTTATCGACATATATCAGTATTCCACTCTTCTTGATCATTTGGTTAGGTTATAAGTGGAAATACAAAACCAAGCTCATTCCATACAAAAAGATGGATGTTCAACCTTTCGATATCGATAAAGAATAAGCTCAAATCTTTTTAAAGCAGCCCACAGGCTGCTTTTTTATGATCAAACAATATTTAATACCCAAACTAGAGATACTTTTGAAAATAAATATGAATGTTATATTTAGTTTTAGAATACAACTGATTCGGTATTATCACACTACAAATGACTCAAGCTATAATGAAGAACTACTGGAACTCCATATACAATGAATGTCACTTTAGTAAAGAGATTTTGATCAAGTAGAAAGCAACTATTCGCACAGGTTTTAAGGGATTAAAACCACTTAAAAGCAACTTCAATACTTTCCTTACAATATGGATTATTTAATTCTTAAGGTTGCCATTACTCGCCTATTGAGTGCGCGACCATCAGCTGTCTCATTCGAAGCAATAGGATTGGCTGAGCCAACGCCTTCTGCTGTCACTTGTTCAGGTGAAACACCATATTGTGTCACTAACTGACTACGTACCGTATTGGCTCGCATATATGCAATCCGTTTATTGGTACTTGCAGAACCACTACTGTCCGTATGACCCTGTAAAACCAAAATAAAATATGGATTACTATTCAACACTTCTGCTGCTGTGGATAAATAAATGAGATATTTTGAATCAAGTTCGGAAGAATTTTTATTAAAATATAAGGATATACCTTTTTTCAATTCATCAACAAATTTTTGATTTTGATTTAACACACTCTGAGTTGAATTTGAGACATGCTGATTCGATGTACAAGCGTTTAAAAACAAACTGCTTAAAATAATGATTGGAATAATAAATTTCATTGCTGTTCTCTTTAAATATCATTTTTTATTAGAAATTACATTTCAATTATAACATGTGATAAAAACAAAAAGATGAATACAGCTAATTTTAGCCGGAACAAAACAGAACACTTTATTTATAAAAAACAACATTTCAAAACGTTAGATCAAATCGATCATAATTTTAATTGACTGATTTTCCTATTTTCCATGAACTCATTAAATTATAGGATAATCCAACCCTATACAACATTTAGAAACTACCTCTGTTTTTAACGCATAAAAAAACTTATTTCTAATCCAATAAAAAACGACCTTGATGGTCGTTTTTTTATTTTAATCACTTAAAAACTGATTAACCATTATCAGAAATCAATGCAACTTGTTGAGCATAATTAATCAACTTGAGTTTGGATTCAGCAATCGCCTCCTCTCCAAGTTCCTGCTTAATATCACGCTGTATACGCAAAATATGTTGGCGAATAGCATGATGTTCGGCTGCATTATGAGTCTTAATAAACTCTTTAATTGCAGGATCTCCCTGCGCAATCATGCGATCAACCCAACGTAGCAACTGTGCTGTCTTTTTGATGCCTTGTTGCGGTGTTAGATAAGATAAAATGACAGTTTCATCTTCATTACGCAACAATTTACCAATACGTAGAAATTGACGACGACGTGCTTCAAATGACGTAATCTGCTGCACCTCTAACAATGCATCAATTAAACGTTCCTCTACAGGAAGTTGTTCAATCTTCTTTTTTGACAACTCTGCCAGTTGTGCACCAAGAGCAGCCATGCGATGCACGGCTTTCTTTTGTTCAGTTTTACTTGCACGTCCTTCTAAAGAGTCGAAATCATCTTCAGTAAAACGTTGCGTACGACGTGCCACGATTATTCTGCCTCGTAAAATTTATCAGCGAAAAGTGCTTGAACTTCAGATAAAGCTTTTTCTTCATCTGCACCATCAATCACTAGACGCAAAGTGGTTCCTTTACCTGCTCCAAGCATAAGTAAAGAAAGAATGTTCTTGGCATCGACTAATTTGTCGCCCTTACCAATTTGAATCGATGATCGAAATTTAGTAGTGACTTCTATCAGTTTTCCAGATGCCCGCGCATGTAATCCTAATTTATTAATTACGTCAACAGTTGTGTCAATCATGACCAGTGCTTCATTTCCCTATGCAAGACCTGAATAGACCATTTTGACTCTAAAGCCTTTTGCAGTCTATCCACGATATAAACGGAACGATGTTGCCCACCCGTACAGCCAATTGACACAGTAATATAATGACGATGTCCTTCTGCAAATGCAGGCAACCATTTATTTAAAAAGTGGTTGATATCTTCAAACATTTCATTGGCTTGCTCGCTATCCTCTAAAAACATACGTACCGGTTCATCTAAACCTGAATATTTACGAAGCTCCAAATCCCAATGTGGATTTGGCAAGTGGCGAACATCAAAGACAAAATCAGCATCCAAAGGAATGCCATGCTTATAACCGAATGACTGTAAAATTAGGATCAGTTTATCTGACTGTCCCAACTTCGACAACAATATATCTTTTAAGTCGTGTACACTTTTATCGGTAGTATCGATATGTACCGTGGCTCTCAGCTGTATAGGCAACAGTAAAATTTTTTCTTCTTGAATACATTCATTCAGACTTGGAAAACGACTAGAGAGTGGATGTGGTCTTCTCGATGCACTAAATCGTGAAATTAAACCTTGATCCTGAGTCGTCAGATAAATCACATCAACTGAACCAAATCTTTGTAATTGTTGAAAAACATGGTCAAATTCTTGTAAATCTGCATGTGTACTACGAACATCAACCCCTAAAGCCAATTGTTCTAAATTATTTTCTTTATCCAGCTTTTCGACAATTTCAGGTAGCAATGCCAAAGGCAAATTATCGATGCAGTAATAACCTAAATCCTCAAGCACCTGCAAAGCAGATGACTTACCTGAACCAGATTGTCCTGTCACGATAAGTATGCGTTTCATGGCATGGCGATCCTAAAGTTAACCGTTTTAAAGCGTATGTTTGATCTGTAAATTGTCAATCAAACGTGTCTCACCCAGTTTGGCTGCAACAAATAATACAATATCTTGATCAAACTGATCAATTTTTTGTAACATCGGTGTACGTGCTTCTACATAATCAACCACTAAACCGGCCTGTGTGAGCTGGATACCAATTTGAGTAAGTATATCTGGCAATGCATTCCCAGCATGTAAATTTTGTTCAGCATTTTTTAAAGACTGATAAATCACAGGTGCTGTTTGGCGATGCTCTGCACTGAGATACCCATTACGAGAACTCAAAGCCAAACCATCCTCAGCACGTGCGATCGGCACACCAATGACCTCAATTGGCATATTTAAATCACGAACCAACTGTTTAATCACTGCCAACTGTTGATAATCTTTCTGCCCAAAAAAAGCATAATTAGGTTGTACAATATTAAACAATTTTGTTACGACTACAGCCACACCATCAAAATGACCTGGCCGCTGTAAACCACATAAATCATTAGTGATTTCACCGACACGAATATTGGTTAAACGTGGGTGATGGCCATACATTTGTTCTACAGAAGGTGCAAAAACAATATCACAACCGACTTCTGCGAGTAGATGACTATCCTGCTCTAGAGTGCGTGGATAGTTATCAAAGTCTTCATTTGGACCAAATTGAATCGGATTCACAAAAATACTGACAACAACTACATCACAAAGCTGACGTGCTTCACGGACTAGGTTTAAATGTCCTTGGTGAAGATTGCCCATGGTTGGAATAAAACCAATGATTTTACGTGCCGAGCGAGCTGGCTGAAGTGATGCAGATAATCCTTGTATACTGATTTCTGTTTTCATATTTACAGCTCGACTTGGAAGGTATGTTCTGGAGCAGGAAATGATTGATCCAATACCGCGACATGATACGCTTTAAACGCATCCATAATGGCTGTTTCACCGGCTTGTTCTTTCATAAAGTTACGCACAAAACGCGCTACCTTACCAAAAGTTAAACCTAACATATCTTGTACTACCAAAACTTGACCATCCGTCGCAACTCCAGCACCAATACCAATGACAGGTACGGTTGGAAATAATTCCGCTATCTCTTTGCCAAGTTGCGCAGGCACACATTCAAGTAGCAACAATGCAGCACCAGCATCGACAACTGCTTTACAATCCGCAATCAATTGATCTGCCGCTGCTCTAGTTTTGGCTTGTAACTTATAACCACCAAGGACATGTACAGATTGTGGCGTTAAACCTAAATGTACACACACTGGAATACCATTGCGTGTCAAAACATTCACGGTTTCACTGAGCCAAGCACCACCTTCAATTTTAATGATTTGTGCACCTGCTTGCATGACCATTTTTGAGTTATATAATGCATCATTTAAGGTTGCATAGCTCATAAAAGGAAGATCGCTCATAATTAACGCATGCTGATTACCACGACGAACTGACGCAGTGTGATAGATCATATCTTCAACAGTAACGGGTAACGTAGAGTCACGCCCCTGAATCGTCATGCCCAGAGAATCACCAATTAAAATGGTATCGACTTCAGCAAGTTCCATTGCTTTAGCCATACTTGCATCATAACAAGTAAGACATGAAAATTTACGTCCTTGTTGTTTAAATTGTCTTAAATCACTTAGACTAATCATGACGTATCCTCTATCTATATATGTTCAAACCACATGTAAAAAGTTAAATATCAACCCAATGCTCATCAGCAAGTACTTTCAATTGCGTTTGCTGAATTAAAGCCAACTCTTTTAATCGCTGTTGTTTAATTTGTAAATCAGGATCTAGATCTAGAAGTGGAATAACCACAAAATCACGTTCTAAAATACCGACATGTGGTACAGTTAATCGCTCATTTTGTATTTCTTCCTGACCATACAGCAGCAAGTCTAAATCTAAAGTGCGCTCTCCCCAATGGCGTAAACGAACTCGCCCCGCTTCTTGCTCAATTTTTTGCAATTCATCTAACAATGCTAATGGCAGCAAATCTGTTTCTAATAGCGCCACGGCATTATGATAATGAGGCTGATCTTGCGGTCCCATCGGAAGGCTTTGATACAACTTAGACACTTTAACATGCCCCAGCACTGCTAACTTTTGTACTGCTGCAGCAAGAAGTTGTTGTGAATCACCTAAATTACTACCTAAACCGATATAGGTGATAACGCTCATTGAGTCGGTCCAAAAACCACTTGACTCAAATCACGTTGCACACGTTTACGTTTCATAATCGGGTGATCGGCATTAATCTCACCCGTGTTCAGTTTCGTTCGCTGATCATTACGACTTCTAAAATCATTCGATGATGTTGTAGCTGCTGGTTTACGTGGGCGACGACTACGAGTTTCAGACTCTTTGACTAAAGGCTCAATCGTTGCTGTATTACTTTTCGTATCTTCGACTGGCGAAACATCTGCTGTTTTACGACGACTTTTGGCACGCTGACGATTATACTGACCAATCACACGCTCTTTTTCATCCACAGACATGGTTTGATAGTTATCCCACCAAGTCCCCATACCTTGTGTCGTATCATCACCTGATTTTTCACGCAGTAGCAAAAAGTCAAATCCAGCTCGAAAACGTGCATGACTAGATAAAGCTTCAATTTGCTGCGGTTTAGGATTCAACAAACGAGTCTGCATTTCCCACACTTCACGAATAAAAGTCTCTGCAAAACGTGGAATAATAGTTCGAGTCGCTTGACGTTTTAGTACATCTAGTCCAGCTTGTGCACGTGCTTCAGCGGGCGCAATACCTTTAGCTAAATGAACCTGACAACGCTCTAAAAATGGTTTCCACAGTAATACGGCATAGAAAAATGCTGGATTGATGGTTTTACCAATTTGAATACGCTGATCTGTATTCTTAGCCGCACGCTGCATAAATGGCGTGATCTCAGTCGGGAGCTCGGCAAACAACTGTTCCCAAATACCAAAATCAATCAACATTGGCATCACACGATGCAAATACCCCATAGTGAATAACTTCTGGGATTCATCATATAAACGATGCGGAGAAACATCACGTAATAATTGCGTCATTTTAGGCGTAAAAATTGCTAAAATTTCAGGAGCAATACTGAAATTTAATTTCGCAGCAAAACGTAGCGTCCGCAACATCCGTACAGGATCTTCTTCAAAACGTAATGCAGGATCGCCCAACAAGCGTAAAGTTTTATTCTGAATATCATCAACTGCATTACAAAAATCTAAAACTTCACTTTTACGCGGTTGATAATACATGGCATTAATTGAAAAATCACGACGGGCAAAATCTTGCTCAATCGTTCCCCAATTATTATCACGTAAAATCATACCTGCAGCAGATGTAACTGCTGTTTTAGGTGGTGCACGGAAAGTCGCAACTTCAATCAACTCTCGTCCCGAATAGACATGAGCTAACTCAAAACGCCGCCCAATAATTCGACAACGGCGGCCAAAGACATCTTTGATCTGTGCAGGAGTTGCATTTGTGACTGCATCATAATCCTTAGGATTTAACCCAAGCATGAGGTCACGCACTCCCCCACCAACGATGTATGCTTCATAGCCAGCTTTGGTTAAAGAATCAATAACATCTAAAATAGATGGAGGTAATTGGGCGGTGGATAATCCACACTTTGACGCACGCAAAGTTTGCAAAAGACGTTGTCTCCTACGTCAGGACGTAAAAATAATAATTACGCTAATCATAGCTCTAACCCAATCAAAGGGCAATTTGATTCTTTTCATCTCGGCTTGAATATTTCATCGGAATCGAATATTTTATGAAATTCTCAATCTTCAGATCAATTAAAACAAACTATAAACCGAGAACAGCTTTATTTTGTTCAAGCAATTTAGGCCCAATCCCCTTCACTTTATCTAGCTCCTGAATACTTTTAAAAGCACCATTTTGATTTCGAAAATCAATAATAGCTTGCGCTTTCTTCGCACCAACGCCTTTTAATTGCTGCAATTGTTCAAGATTGCTTGAGTTTAAACTAATCTTAGTTCCTGTAGGGACGGCTGAGGTTTTACTAGATCGATTAGAACTATGCTTCGCTGATGCATGCTGACTGACACTTGGCTTAGACAAATAATAATTCGCGCTACTCTGCTGCTTTAATTGCGTATCTTGTGCTTCTTGTTCAGCTTTCCACTTTAAATAGGCATGATCAAATTGTTGAGCATAGGCTGTCGGCAATAGGCTCAACAGCAGCATAATGAATACAGCATTCAATTTAGTTTGATTTTTCATATACAACCTGTTGTTTTAATATTTGCTTCGCTTGATCCCACAGTTGATTCATTTCATCTAAGCTCATGTGATCTATATTTTTATTTTGTAATTGGGCTTGCTCTTCGATATAAGCAAACCGAGTTCTAAACTTATAAATCGTACTTAATAAGGCTTTTTCACTCGACAAGCCAAGTTTACGACCAACATTAATAAAAGAAAACAAACAATCTCCAAATTCATCCAGCATTTCATCGGAATTTTGCTGACTCATAGCCTGTTTAAATTCATCAATTTCTTCTTCTAACTTAATAAAGGCCTCCTGAGCATTGGCAAAATCAAAACCAACTTGAGCTGCATTTTTTTGTATTTGCTCAGCTTGAATAATTGCTGGAGCATGCTTCACATCATCTAAGCGACTCTTTTTTTCACCTTGTCGTTCTTGCTGCTTAATCTCTTTCCACAAAGCTGCTACTTGTTCAGATGTTAATTGACCAAACTGGTGTTTCTGAAAAACATGCGGATGACGACGGATTAACTTTTGAGAAATAGCCTCAACAACATCATTGAAATCAAAAGCACCTTGCTCACTATACATTTGTGACTGGAACACCACTTGTAATAGCAAATCACCCAATTCATCTCGTACATTATTTACATTACCAGATCGAACTGCCTCCTCAACCTCATATGCCTCTTCTATGGCATACTCAGTTAGAGACTCAGGTGTTTGCGCCCGATCCCAAGGACATTCTGCACGGAGTTGTTGCATAATTGCCAGTAATTGATCCATCAGAATGTCCTCGTTTAAAAGAAATAATAATATATGTAGTGGCTGATCACAGCTTGTCAAAAGTACAAAAAATATGTTCAACTGCTGCACAAAATCATGAAATAGCAAACAATAAAAGAGAACTATCTTATGGGAAAAAGTATTTTCATCAGCGGTGCTGCACAAGGAATTGGTGCTGCTATTGCGCGTCTATTTTACCAACAAGGCTATAAAGTTGGTATTTATGATATTAATCAATTACAAGCTCAAATACTCGCCGACCAATTGGGTACTCATGCCAAAGCTGGATTATTGGATGTTGCCAATTATGAACAATGGCAAACAGCCTTAAATGAATTTGTGGAATGGGCAGGTGAATTAAATATTTTAGTTAATAATGCAGGAATTTTATATTCTGGTGATTTTGAAAAAACAGAGATCCATGCCCATCATCGTACTATCGATATTAACGTCAAAGGGGTTTTAAATGGCTGTCATGCCGCACTACCCTTTCTCAAAAAAGCTACTTTTGCCCGTGTGATTAATTTATCTTCCGCTTCAGCTATTTATGGACAAGCTGATCTCTTATCATATTCTGCCAGTAAATTTGCAGTACGTGGTATTACCGAAGGTTTAGATATTGAATGGAAAAAGTATGGTATTCGGGTTCTAGATGTAATGCCTTTATTTGTACAAACAGCCATGGTTAAAGACATGGATGCTGGCAGTATTCAAAACATGGGCGTTGAGTTAACCCCACAAGATGTAGCCGAACAAATTTTCACATTAGCTCAAGCAAAAGATTCTATTTTAACCGCAACCCATACACCAGTAGGTTTTAAAACAAAAATCATGTTTACACTTTCATCAATCAGCCCACAATTTTTAAATAGACTATCCAATATCTACTTAAGTAAAAAAGCATAAAAAATAGCTCGCGCATTGCGAGCTATTTTCCATTAAGAGTACAAAAGGACTAGTTGCCCTGTACCAGTCGTCGCGCGCTAATAATCCCAGGCTGTTGCTCTAAACGTGCCAACAAACGAGAAAGTTGAGCCAAGCCTTTCACTTCAATCAATAACTTCATATTTGCAATACCATCTGCTTCAGAAATGGTATTCACCTGACGAATATTAATTTGATCAGAAAAAATCACCTGCGTTAAGTCTTTTAACAAACCACGGCGATCATACGCTTCAACCACAATTTGCACACTCTGACCACGTGTAGGTTGCATTTCCCAATCGGCTTCCACAGCACGATCAGGTTCTAAACCAATCATTCGGATATAATCAGAACACGCAACCTTATGTATACTCACACCACGATTTAAAGTGATATAGCCCGCAATCGACTCACCATGTACTGGCTGACAACATTGTGCAACATGTAGCTCAACATTGTCTAAACCATCAATCAGAATCCCATGTGCTGATAACGTATGACTAGCACGTGGATTTAACGCCGGTTTGAGCACCAGTTCAGGCTCATCCTGATCTAAATGCATATGACGATTAACTTGGTTCATCAATGCATGCAGACTAATGTCGCCACTCACCAATGAAACCAAAATATCCTCACCCAATTTGACATTGAAATGATTACAATAATCACTTAAATCAATACTTTTTGGATGAATAGCTAAGCGTAATAATTCTTTATTGAGAATCTCACGTCCAACTTCTAAATTCTTGCTTCGATCTTGCTGCCTAAACCAATGACGTAGCTTGTCACGTGCTCGTGCTGTCTTGATATAACCAAGCGAGTTAACCAACCAATCTCGATTCGGTTCACGATCTTTTTTAGTTAAAATTTCAACCTGCTCACCCGTTTTTAAAGTATAGGTGAGTGGTACATAACGTTGGTTTACACGTGCTGCATAGCACTTATTTCCAACCTCAGTATGTACGTGGTAGGCAAAGTCTAGAACCGTTGAGCCACGTGGTAATTCTTTAATATCACCATCACGACTGAATACATAAATTTTCTCAAAACCTTCAAAGCTCTGAATTTGTTCGAAATCTTCAATTTCATCTTCGTTCGGATGAGCACTAGACTCATTACGCTCTTGGTAATGTTCAAGTACAGCACGTAACGAATGCAAACGATGGTTAAATGAATAATCGGTGGTTTTAGAGCCTTCCTTATAATTAAAGTGTGAACAAACACCGAGTTCTGCTTCTTCATGCATCTCCATAGTACGAATTTGTATTTCGAGAGACTTATTTTCCGCAATCACCGCAGTATGTAATGAGCGATAACCATTGGCCTTAGGATTGGTAATATAATCATCAAATTGATGTGGAATATGTCTCCAATTTTGATGTACCAGACCTAATGCGTGATAACACTCAGGCACTGTTTTTACCAAAACACGTAATGCACGAATATCATAAAGCTGGTCAAAACTCAGATTCTTACTCTTCATTTTTCGATAAATCGAATAAATATGTTTAACCCGACCTGTAATCTCAGCCTGTATTCCATTCTCTGCCAATTCAGTTTTCAGTTTTTCAACCATAAATTGAATATAGTGTTCTCGCTCTAAACGCTTCTCATTAAGTAAAGACGCAATTTCTTTATAACGTTCTGGTGCTAAGTAACGGAATGCTAAATCTTCAAGTTCCCACTTTAGTTGCGCAATACCTAAACGATGCGCCAAAGGTGAATAGATGGTCAGAATTTCACGTGCAACACGTTCCTGACGTTCTCTTGAAGAATGTGCGAGCTCACGTAATGAATAAGTACGTTCAGCTAATTTAATCAATACAACGCGAACATCTTCAGTCACAGAAATCAGCATCTTATAAATGCCCGATAAATGTTCTCGTTGATTATTATTAAAGTGATCTTCTAAACGCTTATTTTTTTCAATTAGTTCAGATAATTTACCCATCGCCAAAGTACCTGTGACGAGGTTATATACATTTTCACCAAAATTTTTACGGATTTCCTCAATCGAGGTAATTCCTTCACGCACACTCCGATATAGCAACGCAGCAGAGAGCGTATCCTCATCGACATGCAAATGCGCCAAAATATCCGCAATCCCCAAACCGGTGGAAAAGGTATTGGTTTTATGATTGAGTGCGGTTTCCAATTCTTTATCTAAGACCAGTTGAGCGACTTCTTTTAACTGATCAAGTCGAACACCGTCTAAAATTCCGCTCACCCGATCAAGCCATGTTGCTAAATCGAGCTGTGCTTCTTCGGCATGTTCTACAGTCGCTTCCTCAGATAACTCTGTGAGTCGTCCAGGTAACTGTTCACGCACTGTGACCATACCATTCTCCTCTGACTGTATTACTCATTTTTAATGGTATATCTCTTATTTCTTTTCGAATAAAGCAATGGATTCGACATGTCCCGTATGGGTAAACATATCCATCACACCCGCTTTAATTAACTGATAGCCATATTGTGCCAATATTCCAGCATCTCTTGCCAAAGTTGCAGGATTACATGACACATAAACGATTCTTTTCGCACCAAAATTAGGCACATAATGCATTACTTGCTCCGCACCTGCACGTGGGGGGTCTATTAATAATGCATCAAATCCTTGATTTGCCCAAGAAAACTGTGAAAAGTCTTTTGTTAAATCTTGTGAATAAAATGTAACATTAGTGATGTGATTGTTCAGTGCATTTTCTGTACCCCGTCTCACCATCTCTTCACTACCTTCAACCGCTACTACTTTTCCACTTACACCGACTTTACGTGCCAGAGGAAGAGAAAAATTACCTAATCCACAAAACAAATCAAGTACCGTTTCTCCCTGTTGTAACTCAAGCAAATCACATGCCAATTTGACCATTTGAGGATTTACGCTTGGATTTACTTGGGTAAAATCTGTGGGATTAAATCCAAATTCAACATTAAAGTCCTCTAAACGATAATGTAATTGCATCGCTGCGTTAGGATCATCTATACGTTGTAAACTCTCCACACCTGCAGATTGTAAATACAACTGCCATTGCTTCTGTGACGCATATTCTCGTAATAGGTTGACATCCACATCTTTTAATTTTTCAGTATGACGCACCAACAAAGCGATTTCACTATCACCTTTGGCTAATTCTATATGACCAATAGCCGCTTTGCCTTTTAGACTTTCGAGTAATGCCTTCAGTTCTGGCAACGCAGCATCGAGTTGCTGATCTAAAATTTTACAGGTGGCAATTTCAGTAAGTCGATTACTTTGTGCCTCACGAAAGCCCATTAACAACTTATTATTCTTCGGCAAATAGCGCACCCCAATCCGCGCTTTATGCCGATAATCCGTACGCGTTGAGCGCAAGGGTTCCAACCATTGTTCGGGTTGTAAGCCAGCAAAATGCATCAAGTGAGATTTAAGTACATCATGTTTTACACGAATTTGTTCATCAGGATGAATGTGTTGCATATTACAGCCCCCACAAATCCCAAAATGTGGACAAATTGGTTCAATACGATTCGGATTTGGATCACTTATTACTTCAATACAATCCGCTTCTTCTAACTTGCTGACCTGACGGGTAATTTGTACTTTTACCGTTTCACCCGGTAATGCATAACGGATAAAAACCTTCTTACCCTGCTTGACACTGGGATGATCTATTTCAGAACCATAGTGCGCTATCCCTCGCCCTTCATGTGAAAGTGTCTCAACTTTAAAAATATACTGGGGAAGTTGAGAGGATTGAGGTTGAGCTCTATGTTTCAAAGGAATAGCCTATATGGAGGAGGATGGAAAATCTTTAACGGTGAAATCGGTATGTTGTGACATGTCATGCCATACTGCTAGAAACTCATTCTGCTGTGGCTGACCATGTAAATAATGAATAGTGGCTTGTGTCCATAAACGATGGTCTTCTAAAGTGATTTGCCCTTTGAGTAATGACCAACGTAAGAAAATCAACCAAGTATTCAGTACATCACCTTCACAATAGCTGGTCAGCTCAAGCCATTGCTGGTTTTTGACATAGTCTGGAATCAAATAACCAGTCATACCACGCTTACCGGGGTAACCCAACAAGTGAGCAATATCATCTAGTTTTTGGAAATGCCGACCATTAAACATAGCCATCACATCCATCAAATCAACATGACGATGATGATAACGGTTCTGATAGTTATTATAACGTTTTTGTGTGTCAATCTCACCCTGATCGAACAAACTTGGTGCAGATAAACCATGATACATCGCACGAAATAAAATAACAGGTAAATCAAATTGTGAGCCATTCCAACTGACTAGCGTTGGATTTCGCTTATCAAAAATGGATAGAAATTTTTTCAAAATTTCAGCTTCAGAATTATTTTCTCGGCTAAAAGAAAATAATTTCATCACCCCATTTTCATCAATCCACAAACCTGAAATACACACGATTTCATGTAAAGCAATCCGCTGAAAATCCGTACCCGCTTCTTGACGACGTAATTTAGCCAAGGCTTGTTCAAGATCCTGTTGTGGAAGATCTAATCCATACAAATGCGCTCCCGCTTTTAGATCGGTGAGAGTTTCGATATCAAACACTAAAACGGGTAAACGCATGTTTATTTACTCAAAAATTTAAAAAAACTTTCAGCTGTTTATTCATCTTTTACTGAAAACAAGCCTGTGGAAAGATAACGGTCTCCACGATCACAAACAATACAGACAATTACAGCATTCGGATGTTCTTCTGCTAATTTTATCGAAGCCCATACCGCACCACCTGAGGATGTTCCAGCACTAATACCTTCTTCACGTGCCAATTTACGCATCATTTTTTCAGCTGCAATTTGCGGAATATCAATAATACGATCAATCCGACTACGATCAAAAATCGTTGGGAGATATTGTTCTGGCCAACGGCGAATACCAGCAATACTTGCTCCATCTTCTGGCTGCAAACCCACGATTTGAATGTCTGGATTTTGCTCTTTAAGATACTTTGAAATTCCCATGATGGTACCTGTGGTCCCCATAGAACTCACAAAATGGGTAATTTGACCACCCGTTTGTTGCCAGATCTCAG
Source organism: Acinetobacter sp. ANC 4648 (assembly GCF_002135345.1). Lineage (GTDB taxonomy): Bacteria > Pseudomonadota > Gammaproteobacteria > Pseudomonadales > Moraxellaceae > Acinetobacter. The sequence goes on from NZ_NEGI01000002.1 coordinate 525,214, forward strand.
GCCCCGTGGTTAAGTAATGTGCTTCAACATTATCTGGATTACCAAATTGGTTTAAGACAAAACCTTGACCTTCGGCTTGCATTTTCAAGGCTAAGTCACGTGCACCTTCCATCCCTTCTGCTTTAGTCACCTCAATCAGTTCGGCACCATAAGCACGCATCGCATCTTTACGTTCCTGACTCATATTATCAGGCATAATCAGTTGCATTTTATAACCACGCATGGCTGCAACCATGGCTAAAGCAATTCCAGTATTTCCGCTGGTCGCTTCAATTAAGGTATCACCAGGCTTTATCTGACCACGCTTTTCAGCTTGCATAATCATATTATAGGCTGGACGATCTTTAACTGAACCGGCAGGATTATTGCCCTCAAGTTTCGCCAAAACTGTTGCTTGAGTATGACTTGCGAGACGCTGTAAACGCACCAACGGTGTCTTTCCGACATAATGGTCTAATAAAAATTCGTCTGCGGAAAAATCTAGTTGTATATTGCTCATGGTGTGTACCTATATCGAGGTGCGCCTATTGTATGAAAAAACTTTCCAGCCTGCACACCTTTCCACGCCTTTTTATTGAATATAATGAAAGCGCCAGCATTTTTTATAAAGCATGTTAATATGCCCTGCATGGGGAATGTGTGGCTGAATGCATGTCAAATTTTAATAAAAAACTCTTCAAACGTTTAAAACTCAATCATGCTTACGGACAGTTAATTGCATTAATTTTTGTTCCCATCATGATTTTGTCTTGCGTGGGTACTGCATTGGTTCTTTCTGAAACGGCCAACTCATCCAAAGCACAACAACGTTTTGCAGCTATCGCCATTTTAAGTCGCTATCAATATATTGCCGATAAACTGATTGACTTGATTCAACAAGACCCCAGCAAACGTGATCGCGCTGAACATATTTTGCAAAATATGTTCAATGAAAAGCACCTATTAAGTGCAGCAATCGTAGATGAACAAAATACTAAGTATTTAAGCATCGGCTCTCAATTCCAAAAAACATGGCCAAATCCGCCGCAAAATAATACTTTTTTTGGTCCAATCCTAAATCAACACAATAATATTTATGGCATCCGCCTCAACAAGATGGATCATAATAAAAAATTATGGCTGATGATTGAGTTAGATAACCAGCCTTTAGAAATTTCACATTACCGTGTATTAATTGTACTCATTACCACCGCATTATTGACCCTCCTGCTGTTACTCCTGTGCCTAAATTTCTACTCAAGACGTTGGATTGCTCCGATGTACGAAATACGGATGCAATTACAGCGCTTAAATGCCGATACTCTTGATCAACATATGGTCATTAATAGTACTGGCGAATTGCGTTTATTACAGCGTGATATTGCTAATGTAGTCAAACGTCTACACTTTAGCTTTTTAGAACTCAAAGAACATACTGAACAAACTGAAGATGATTTACGTCGTACTTTAGACACGTTAGAAGTCCAAAATATTACCTACAAACAAGCGCGTGACCATGCCATTTCATCAAATCAGGCAAAATCTGTTTTTCTCGCCAACATTAGCCATGAATTACGCACCCCATTAAACAGTATTGATGGTTTTATCCATCTGTTATTACGTCAAGGCAACTTGAGTAACGATCAGAGCCTTTATCTACAAACGATTCGCAAGTCTTCTGCTCATTTATTAGCGCTAATTAATGATGTGTTGGACTTCTCTAAAATTGATGCAGGTAAACTTGAATTAGAAACAGCTCCATTTGATTTAGAAGAAGCGATTTTCGATGTGATGGATATGCTGTCGCCCCTAGCAGCACAAAAACAAATTGATATGGCATTCTACTATGCTGACAATGTGCCTAAGCATGTGATTGGTGATGTATTACGGGTCAAACAAATTCTAACTAATCTAATTTCGAATGCCATCAAATTCACCCCAGATGGTGAAATTATCGTGCGTGCTCGTATGGAACATGATGATATTGGTCAATGTTTATTACATTTTAGTGTACAAGATAGTGGTATTGGTCTCAGTGGCACAGACCGTAAGCGATTATTTGAATCCTTCTCACAGGGCGACGCATCGGTTACTCGCCAATTTGGTGGAACAGGATTAGGCCTTGCGATTTCCAAGCAATTGGTCAGCTTAATGCATGGACAAATTGGCTTTGAAGATAATCAAGAACGAGCACCCACAGAAAAAGGTTCGACCTTTTGGTTTACAGCCATGTTTATTGTTGGAGAAGATGAAGCCATTTATCATCCAGATTTCTCAGATATACATGTGGTTTCCTATCTTGCCCATCCTGCGACAGCCAATGTTCTAAGACATTATTTGGAAAACTACCACGTCCAACACACTGAAACACAATCTATTTTAGATTTATTTAGTCGCTTAAAATCACTTGCGCAAGAAAGTGAAAACACATGGCTAATTGTTGATCATAGTGGTGATACCGAAGCACTACTCAAAGAGATTCGTAGTCGATATCAAGGTCATTTAGCTGTATATGGTTATCAAATGACCCTAGAACCAGATATGTTAAATGAGTATCGTGCACGACCACTCTACCAACCTTTAAGTCGAACAGCTTTAATTCATTTACTTGAAAATAAACCCATTTTTGAAACAGAGCAACATGCCGATTTTAAAGGCCAAGATTTACACGTCTTGGCGGTTGATGATCACCTTCCCAACCTAATTGTACTTGAAGCACTATTAGGTGAATTAAATGTTAAAACCACTAAAGCACAAAGTGGGCAAGAGGCCCTAAACATTATTCAACAGACTATAGATCAAGGAGATAAACCCTTTGATCTGGTGTTTATGGATATCCAAATGCCTGTCATGTCAGGGATTGATACGACACGTGCCATTCGCTCACTAGAATCAACTTTAGAGGGAATGCGAATGCCTATTATTGCCCTCACAGCACACGCTTTGGCAGATGAAAAACAGAAATTACTTAAAGTTGGGATGGATGACTATGTAACGAAGCCAATTCAAATTGAGCAAATCATTCAAATTTTAACGCATTGGACCAGTGATAAATTTATAAAACCAGTCCAACAAACTGAAAGCACCATAATTCTAGAAGCGATGGATCCCAATATTTTAGATTGGAAACAAAGTTTACAATTGGCCGCTAATAAAGAAGATTTGGCCCAAGATTTACTTAAAATGCTCGTTGATAGTTTTCCGACTGAAATCGAAGAAATACGACAATTAATTGAACTCGAGGATTTCCCACAACTAGAACATGTCTTACATCGACTTTATGGCGCAACCCGCTATGTAGGCACGCCTAAATTACAACAGGTCACTGGCAGTTTTGAACAGTTTATTTCAATCCTGCGCAAAGAACGTCGTAAAGCAGATGAACAATTTATTCAAGACACGATAAAGCGCTTAGATGAATTACAATTGGTGATTCATGAAGTAGAAGCTGCAGCTCAACAAATTTTTTCAAATTAGCCAATATTACTTGTACGACAATTGATAATGACTGCACTGTCATGCATCAAAAAGCATCACATGCTATGCTCTTGCTTAAGAAAATAAGAGTCAAAAACATGACAACATTACTGCGTATAGAAAAGAAAGATGGTATTGCAACAGTCTATTTGAACCGTCCTGAAAAACGTAATGCAATGAGCTTTGCATTATTACGCGAACTGGTCAGCACGGCACAACACATTAAAAAAGATCGCAGTATTCGTTGTGTTATTTTAACAGGTGAAGCCAATGTATTTAGTGCAGGCATCGATTTAGCAGATTTAAATAGCCCTAAAAACACTGCCTATGCAGCTTGGGAACTGATTAAACCAGGCCAAAGTTTATTTCAAAAAGCCTTCCTGATTTGGCAAGACTTACCTGTACCTGTAATTGCTGCCATTGAAGGTTTTTGCTTTGGCGCTGGAATGCAATTGGCCTTGGCCGCTGATATTCGGATCGCACATCCTGATACACAATTATCGATAATGGAAAGCCGTTGGGGACTCGTTCCCGACATGGGTCTCACCCGCTCGATTAAAGGCATCATTGGTTTAGATTTGGCTAAAGAATTGACCCTGACAGCACGAATTTTTAATGGTAACTATGCCAAAGAAATTGGCCTCGTTACGCATTTAGACAATACTCCTCTAGCTAAAGCACAACTCATAGCAAAAGAGATGCTACAACGCTCACCGGATGCGTTGATGGCAGCAAAACGAGTACTAGATGCAATGCAACATGCACCTCAAAAATCATTACGTTTAGAGAAAATTTGGCAACTCAAATTATTGCTTGGAAAAAATAGTCAGATTGCACGTAAAAAAGATAAAAACCCTGAAATTCAATTTCTGCCACGTCAATATAAATAATTTCATCTCAGAGCAGTTTCAAAACTATTTCTCTTTGAAACTGTTCCAACTTTTTAAGAGTATCTGAGCTATTTGAGAATTCTATTATGAGTTTTAACCGCGAAACTAAAATTGCATTTTTAGGTATGGGTTTAATGGGTAGTCGCATGGCAACTCGACTATTACAAGCAGGTTTTGATGTTGCCATTTGGAATAGAACGTCCTCTGCCTGCGAAGCATTGCTAGATATGGGCGCAAAAATATTACAACTCGAGGAAATTAACCACTATCCAATTATCCTCACTTGTCTTGCTGATGATACTGCGGTAGATGATGTTTTTAATCAGATCCGATCTTTTTTAACCAAGAATCAAATTATCGTCGACTTTTCAAGTCTGTCCGTGGATAAAACCAAGCAGCTTGCACACCAAGCTCAGCAACAACAAGTCATTTGGATTGATTCTCCTGTTTCAGGCGGAACAGCTGGTGCAGAAAATGGAACCTTAGTGATCTTTGCTGGCGGTGATGCATCAACCATTCAAAACTTATCCACTGTTTACAATGTACTTTCTCAACGAGTCACTCGTATGGGCACTACAGGAACTGGTCAAGCAACAAAAATTTGCAATCAACTCATCGTAGCTGCAAACAGTGCTTTAATTGCTGAAGCCGTGGCATTAGCAGATTTAGCGGGTGTGGATACACGCTTACTGGCACCCGCACTCGCAGGTGGTTTTGCTGACTCCAAACCGCTTCAAATCTTAGTCCCTCGCATGGCAACACATTGCTTTGACCCCGTGCAATGGAAAGTACAGACGCTCTCTAAAGATTTGAATAATGCTGTGACTTTAGCACAACACTTTAATCTAAATATTCCTGTCGCGCAGCAAGCCTTATCTCAGTTGCAAGCACATCAAAACAATGGTTTTTCAGCTGCTGATTTAGCCAGTATCATTAAACAAGTTGAAAAATAAAGCATTGCCTACTACATTGGTAGTGAACGCCGTGATGCAAGGAGCAATATAATGACAAAACTCGCAGTAAACTTATCTATGATTTTTACTGAAGTCCCGTTAATTGAGCGCTTTGCATTGGCACATCAACATGGTTTTCAGCATATTGAAATTCAATTTCCATATGAGCTCAGCATTGATGATCTTCGCTCACAAATACAACTTTACGATTTAGATATTTGCCTCATCAATGTACCTGCTGGAGATTTAATGCAGGGTGGCTATGGGCTTGCTGGAATTCCAGGTCGAGAAATTGCCTTTCACCAAGCTCTGGAACTTGCTATTGAGTATGCAAGTGCCTTAAATATTCCAAGTGTTAATATTCTTGCCGGCAAACAACCTGAAGATGCCGATCTACTGCCATGCTTAAATACTTTAGCCAATAATTTAAAGCTCGCCTGTTACTTATTATCAGAACATAATATTCAACCCGTATTTGAAATGATTAACAGTACAGATATGCCCAGATTTTTGGTGCAAAATATTGCACAAGCTCAAGAAATTTTAGAGGTCGTGCAGCATCCAGCACTTAAAATGCAATATGATTGTTATCACATGGCCATGATGGGTGAAGATCTACTAGAGACTCTTAAAGAGAATATTGATTGGATTGGACATATTCAATTTGCAGATTGTCCTGGTCGGCATGAACCTGATACCGCTCAAATTAATTTCGAACCCATTTTTTTATGGTTATCGCAAAGTTCCTATACAGGTTTTATTTCTGCTGAATACAAGCCACAATCACATTCAGATCAATCCTTTACCTGGAAAGATAAATATTTTAATCATCATCAATCTTCTGAATAAAACGCATTAGGTAATTTTGTGATTTGAATTTTTTAGCTAAAGGCGTTATATTAGACGATGAGTGATTGTCAGGAAAATATACTTCATATGAATTTAGAACCATCGCCCAGCGCTTCTAATTCTCACGAACTCGCAACGAATTCTCAAAATAAAGCTGTACAGACTTGTTTAAAAGTTGTACATGAAGCGCTTTTAGATGTAAAAGCCAAAGAAATTATTGAAATGGATGTAAGCGCGATTAGCAATGTCTCTGATGCCATTGTTATTGCAAGCGGTACATCTACCCGTCATGTGAAAGCACTTGCCGATAATGTTGCTGATGAAGCGCGTAAAGCAGGATTTCGCCCGATTGGGGTCGAAGGTGAAAAAGATGCCGAATGGATCTTAGTCGATCTCGGACTTGTTGTCGTTCATGTCATGCTTCCAACTGCGCGTAAATTTTACGACCTTGAAAGCTTATGGCGTGGTGTTCCCGAGTCTGTAGCATAATTTTCAATAAAAAAGCGACTATAGGTCGCTTTTTTATTGTCGCACCTTTTGTCGTGATTCAATCAATTTGATTGGCATGCTTGGGTTGAAAAGAAACAATACCCTTAAACAGTATATAAGAGATCCCAAAGCTCCAAATAAATGCAACTAAGATACCAATACTCTGCGTAAACAAGGTCCCTTGAGACATGTCTTCAATTGCAGGATGCGGCGTCAATGCTACTGCCAATGTTCCCCACACCCCGCAAACCCCATGTACAACGACCACTTCACGAATATTCTTTGCATGTATCCAATGTTTTAATAATGACGGGATAAATAATGTTAAAGCCCCTGCAGTCATACCAATAATTGCTGCCGCAGATAAACTCACAAATCCACAACTTGCAGTAATAGCAACTAAACCACCCAGTGCCGCCTTAATTAAAGCCTCCCAAGACATGTGCTTAAGAAACAGTAAAGACAAACAAAGTGCAGCCAAAACAGAACCAACCAAGGCAGCAATTGCATTTGCTACAATCTCACCAATATCAACATGAATTGCCGAAATATAAACCACGTTAAGTCCAGACCACGCTAACCATAATACAAATCCAGCAAGTGCTAGGGATAAAATTTTATAATCACCAAAAATAATAGCTCGTTTCTTAATTTGATGTTTTTGATCTTTTCTTAAAACATAATATCCAGCTAATACAATCCAAGCAGCAATTGAGTGAACCACCGTCGAACCAGCAAAATCAATAAAACCTAATTGTTTTAGCCAACCAGTGCCATAAAATAAATTACCCCAAGCCCAGCTACTAAATAAAGGAAAAATAAAAGCTGCAATAATAAAACTAATCAAAGCATAAATATGAATCGATATTGTTGATGGAATAATTCGTCCTACGACTGTTGTTATCGTAGTCGTCATCAGCGTATAAAAGAACATTAAATTCCAGTGCCAACCATGCACAATTGTGAGTATCGGATGCGTTACATCGTATGTTGCCACTCCACTCATCACAAAACTTAGACCACTAAAAAGTATCCCACCAAGAATTGCCGCCACATAGTTCACACATAAGAATTGAATTGATTTTAAATTATGTTCACCACCACCCTCCACAACTGCAAATCCAGCTTGCATCAAGAGTACAAAAAAACCTCCCAACACCAGTAATTTAACATCATGTAATGCATTTAGAACTTTAAAATCACCATCTAACAATTGTACTTGTGCAAATATTTGAGTCGGAAGAAAGGCCAAGAACAAACAAATAAAACTTTTTAAAATCTTCATCTTGAAGCACCCTAAATGGCTTTTGCCAATCGTATAGAGTTTAAAATCATTATAATAATTAACTAATGTCACATATTTTATTCAATTTGAAACATATTATCCATATTTCAAATAAAATCAAATGATCTTTGCTCCAAATTAGAGCACAATTCAGACTGTCTTCCCAATTACTCAGTTCAAAAATACTCAAACCATATCTAAATGTAGATCAAACATCTACTCTCAATTTTTGAGCAAGACTCTGTCCAAATAACTTCAGTCAACCAAAGAGGCTACATCATATAATCTTTTATATATTGGATGCTTAGAACTCAACCTAAATTCAAAACTGATCTTACTAATTTATTTGAAAATAAAAAAACCACCCGAAGGTGGTTTTTAACATCAATATTTCAATATTAGTGACCAGAACCATTAATTGCCTTGGTCATATCTTCAACCACTTTTTTTGCATCACCAAAAATCATCATGGTCTTATCATTATAGAACAAGTCATTATCTAGACCAGCATAACCTGTTGCCATAGAACGCTTAATTACCATAATGGTTCGTGCTTTATGCGCTTCCAAAATTGGCATGCCATAAATTGGTGAAGTTGGATCATCTTTTGCCGCAGGATTAACCACGTCATTTGCACCAATCACCAGTACCACATCTGTTGCAGGGAAGTCTGTATTGATTTCATCCATTTCTAGGATATCATCATACGCTACATCTGCTTCTGCCAGTAATACGTTCATGTGACCCGGCATACGACCAGCCACTGGGTGAATCGCAAAACGAACTGTAACACCTTGTTCTTTCAAAATATTAGCTAGTTCTTTTACTGCATTTTGTGCACGACCTTGAGCCATACCATAACCCGGTACAATGACCACGCTATCGGCATTTGACATCAAGAAACCAGCATCATCGGCAGACCCTGAACGATGATTACGTTGAACTTTATCACCAGTTTGCGCTGTTGCAGCAACTGCGCCACCCATTGCCCCACCAAATAATACATTGATGATCGAACGATTCATGGCTTTACACATGATATAAGACAGAATCGCACCAGAAGAACCCACCAATGAACCTGCAACAATCAACATGTTATTTTCAAGGGTAAAACCAATACCTGCCGCAGCCCAACCCGAGAATGAGTTCAATAACGAAACCACTACCGGCATATCACCGCCACCGACTGGCGCAATCCAAACCCAACCTAAGAGCAATGCCAATGCTGTCATTGCCCAAAATGCTTGCATATTACCCGTGGTAAAGAAGTAAATACCACATGCCAACATCGCAACAAATACTAAAGCTTGAACAGGCTTAACCCATGTACCAGAAATGGTTTTTGCCCATTTTTTCGCAGCCAATTTACCATAAGCAAATACTGAGGCTGTAAAAGTAATCGCACCAACAAAACAGCCGACAAACAATTCAAATAAATGAACCTTGCTCATATGTGTATGTTGAACGCCAGCTGCCGTTAAAGCCGCTTCATTCTGAGTAAACAATGCAGTTAATTGGTTATTATGTAGAATTGCTGCAATTGCAATCAATACCGCAGCCAAACCAACCAATGAGTGCATCAAAGCCACAGTTTCTGGCATTTGTGTCATTGGTACTGTGCGTGCACGAGCAACACCCACAATTGCACCCAACACCATCGCGCCACCAATCATCCAAATTACAGGATGATTGGCAATAAAAAATGTAGTTATAACCGCAATAGCCATTGCGATCATACCGTAACGATTACCCTGAATTGCCGTCTTAGGACCTGACAAACCACGAAGCGTCAAAATAAAGAGGATCGCGCCAACGAGGTACAACCAATTTGCATTTGCTTGAATAAATTCCATATCAATGCCCTCTTATTTCTTTTGCTTAGGCTTGAACATTTCTAGCATGCGTGCAGTTACTGCAAAGCCACCAAAAATATTAATACTTGCCAAAAATACCGCAACCGCACCAAGTACGCTTACAACGTTAACACTTTGAAATGCGACATTGGCATCGACACCCAAAACAGGCATACCCACAGTTTGTAACATCGCACCAACCACAACAATTGATGAAAGTGCATTGGTTACAGCCATAAGTGGCGTATGTAATGCAGGTGTTACCCCCCAAACCACGTAGTAACCCACAAAGATGGCAAGGACGAAAATTGTAATCGTTTCAACCATGAAATTTCTCCTTAACCACGCTTTAACAGCACTTGGCCGCCATGAGTTACCAGTAGAGCTTTTTGGATTTCATCTTCCTGATTGACTGCAAAATTTTTCTCTGCATCAAACAAAGTTTCTACGAAATTAAAAACGTTACGTGCATACAGTGCTGAAGCTTCCGTCGACACTGTAGAAGGAATGTTGGGAATACCTAAAATTGTCACCCCATTACTCGTGACAACATTTTCACCACATTTAGAACCTTCAACATTACCCCCCGTTTCAACTGCCATATCAAGGATGATTGAACCCGGTTTCATTTTGCTCACAGTTTCAGTTTTAATTAAACGTGGTGCATCACGACCAGGTAATAGTGCAGTGGTAATAACAATATCTGCATTCGCAACTGCTTTATCGACAATAGCGGCTTGATCTTGAATGTATTGCTCACCTGGCATCCATCCATAACCATTTTTTGCAGCATCAGCAGCTTTTTGCTTTTCTTCATCAGACATTGGTACGTCTAACCACTTACCACCTAGAGATTCAACTTGATCTCGTGCAGTCGGACGTAAATCTGTTGCTTCAACCACAGCACCCAAACGTTTTGCAGTCGCAATCGCTTGTAAGCCCGCAACACCAACACCCATAATCACAACACGCGCAGGCTTAACAGTCCCTGCAGCAGTCATCAACATAGGGAACATCCGTTGATATTCCGCAGCAGCCAACAGTACAGATTTATAACCTGCCAAGTTGGCTTGTGAAGATAAAACATCCATATTTTGTGCACGAGAAAGCGTACGAGGCAAAAGCTCTAATGCAAATGCAGACACTTGTTGTGAGGCAAATTGGTCAAGTAGTGTATTTCGGTAGGGGTCAAACATTGCGATTAATGCTGTATTCGCCGCAAGTTTTTGAATCTCATCACCTTGTGGTGAACGAACCTTCAAAATCATCTGGCTGCCTGTATAGGCATCTTCCGTAATTTTTGCACCGACCTGTTCATAGGCACTGTCAATGTAAGCAGCTTTTACACCTGCTCCACGTTCAATGACTACGCTATGACCTGCGTTAATCAACTTCTTTACTGTCTCTGGCGTAGCAGCTACACGATTTTCACCGACGACAGTTTCGGTTGGGATTCCGATCTGCATGAGCATTCCTCAAGCTAATTTTTCTTCAAGTCAACATCGCGAATAACGATGCTTCCCTCTAGGATGCGTTGTTCTGAATTTTTGGATTCTAATTGAACTAATTTAAATTACTACCCAATATTTATTTAATAAATGCCTATATTTTGAACTGACGGTTCATAAATATAATTACACGACATACCATATATATATTTAAGTGATATTTAAATCTACATTCTGAGTTCCAATTCCACTTGCATACAACATTTTATTTGTAGAACGTCTTTCATAATTTGATCCTCAAAATTTTCTTCTCCCTAGTCTGATTGACCTAATCAACAAAATTCTTCATTTTTTTAGATTTTCCAAATGACTTTATTTGTATAGGGAATCTAACTTTTATTGCTTATTTTTTAATTAAATTAGCATTTCTGACAATTTATAACAGATAATTGAGATGATTAATTGGCTGATAATTCACTATTCTTGGTCAGCATAGTGAGTCATTTTTTTAATAGAAAATCAATTTAATTAACAATTCAATATACTTGGCTTGACCTGAGTAATTTTATGAACAAGAAGTATAAAAAGATCAAGATAATATTTTAAAAAATTTATTCGCCATTTTGCCAAATGATGATGTTCGATTGGAATCACTCTCTAAATCACTGATTTGCACCAAATTGATGCAATTTCAATCATAAATTTGTTTTATATATCATCTTATTTTTATTTATCACTACTAATATCTGAGCCGAAAATGAGAAATTTGCCATTTTTACAGCTGATTAACATTCCGTTTTTTGATAGAACTGATTCTTTTTTTGCATTTCACCTCTAAAACGAAAATCTTTATACTTCATCCTTCACATGTTTTATGCCTCTAGATAAAACAAATTCGATAAAGTGAGTGGTATGAAGTTTAAATTATCAAGCACGCAATTAGGTTCTATCTTTGCGTTATGTGCTGCCTTCCTCTTTAGCACCAAAGCTATCTTTATTAAACAGACCTATGCACTCTCCCCTTTGGTCGATAGTACAGTCTTAATGGCACTAAGAATGACCAGTGCCCTACCTTTCTTCCTTTTAATCTGCTGGTTGAATCGTCATCGTAATCAAAATATTTCTATCCAAGATTGGATGCTGCTCGTTTTAGCTGGATTAATCGGCTATTACTTTTCCAGTTGGCTCGACTTTACTGGCTTGATGTACATCAGTGCCTCCTTGGAACGTATTATTTTATTTTTATATCCAACGTTAACGGTTATTGCATCAAGTGCTATTTATAAACAACGACTTAGTTTCAAAAGCATCTTTGCGATTGCATTAAGCTACGGTGGAACAGTCATTGTCATGCTACAAGAACAAAGTACGGTTCCCCATGAAGGAAACTTCTGGTTAGGCGTTAGCTTGATCTTTGCGAGTGCCATTAGTTTTGCAAGTTATTTATTACTTACGCCACGACTGATTCAAAAATTTGGTTCTTGGAACTTTACTGGTTTAGCTTTAAGTATTGCGTGTTTAGGTACTTTGACTCATTTTATCATGGTCACCCCAAATCCTGTTCGCTTACTCAATCAATTACCAGCTGAAGTAATTTGGTATGGGGTTGCATTAGGTTTATTGGTTACCGTCCTTCCAACCATTCTGATTGCGCAAAGTATTTCACGTTTAGGCGCAGCACAATCGGCCATGATTGGATCGATTGGCCCTATTCTGACGATTATTTTAGCTGTGGCTTTTTTAGGCGAACACATGAATGCAATACAATGGTTTGGTTGCTTACTGAATATCATTGGTGTCATGATGATTACCTTATCTAAGAAGAAACTTGCACATTAGTCAGGATTAAATATGCATTTCAGAGTTGTTTCCCCCAGTGCTTGCGTCGATATTGAAAAAATACAATTGGCACAGAATCTACTTGAAAACCTAGGACACCAAGTCAGTTTATCTGAACATGTTTTTGCGCAATATCGTTATTTAGCTGGCACTGTAGAGCAACGTATTCTAGATTTAAAAAATGCTTGTTTAGACCCTACTGTAGATGCCATTTGGTGTGGTCGTGGTGGTACAGGTGCCGCTGAATTAGTACCGTATTTAAGTGATTGGATTTTAAAAAAACCTATTATTGGTTATTCTGACAGTACTGTTTTACTGAATTATATTGCAATGCAAGGAGGCCAAGCCTTACACGGCCCTGTATTTCAGGAAATTGCAGTCAAAAATTTAAATAACGAACCACTTTCTTATGATGCATTAAAGGTCATTCGCTTACTTTCGACAGCGCAAACAACTACTGAATCAAATAAAAACAGCCATTATGCTTTATCTGCATTAAATACCTTCGCTCAACAAGATTCAAAACTTAACAAGCTACAGCTTTTAGGCGGAAATTTAACTGTTCTATGCAGCTTACAAGGCACAGCAAATGCTCTTAAAGTGAAGCAACCCAGCATTTTATTATTGGAAGATGTCGGTGAACCCTACTATCGTCTAGAACGCTCATTAGTCCAACTTTTACAAAGCATTGATACAACTCAGCTTAAAGCGGTAGTGCTTGGAGATTTCTATCAATGCCCACAAAAAAATGTACCGCACAGTATTACCGAAATTTTCAGTGAGCATTTTAATCCATTAGCCATACCACTTTATCAATGTAATTGGTTTGGTCATGGGACTCATAATCGTCCTTTTTGGATTGGTCAGTCGGGATCAATACAAGATTCACAACTCATCCTCTAAAATTTCAGCAGATGAAACATTCTGGTTTAATAAAGTACTGAGTACATCTTGAAAATGAGCCCCTGCTGACTCCTGTGCAAATTGATCTTCTGGATTACGTAGGGGGCACTGTTTCAATGACAAACATCCACAGCCTATACATTTATCTAATTGCTGCCTAATTTGCAATAAACTCACAATATTTTGATCTAGCTGTGCTTGCCAAGTTTGTGACATCTTCTTCCAATCCTGTTTACTCGCAACCTCATGTTTCGGTAACACAGAAAATGCATCCTTGACCTGTTGTAAACTTATTCCCACTTGTTGAGCAACTTTAATAATCGCGACTCGCCTCAGCATAGCTCGTTGATAGCGACGCTGATTTCCTGCAGTTCGAGTACTCCAAATGAGTTCTTTGGCTTCATAAAACCTTAAAGCAGGCACACTGACATCACTTCGTTCAGCCAACTCACCAATGCTGAGCCATTGATTTAACTGTTTTTGATCATCTATTTTTTCTATCAATTTAAGCTTGACCTCAAGTTAACTTTAGCTTTGATACTAACAAAATTATCAAACTAGATATGGAAAAACTTATGAATTCAAAAATTGGTTTTCCAATGCGATCCTTTCAACTCGTTAACCCAAAGACACTTTATAATCCACGACCTTTTGCGTATAGTCACATCGCTGAAGTTAAACACTTTCTACGTGTACTTCACATTTCAGGACAAGGTGGTGAAAACCAACGAGGACAACTATCTCTAGATTTCTCTGAACAGACACAACAAGCTTTTTTAAATTTAAAAAATGCTTTGGAAGCGGTCGATGCCGCTCTTTTAGATATTGCTGTGTTAAGAGTTCTAGTGGTTGATCACAGCTCTAAAAAGCATCAGTTTTTAATTCAGGAAATGCAACAGCTTTGGAAAGATCAAGATTTCCCTGCTTGTACACTTATTCCTGTTCCGTGTCTTGCGATACAAGGTATGCTCATTGAAATTGAAGCTACTGCTTATTGTATGTAACAAACAAGCTAGGAAGTCTTATGAATCCCCCACTCGATATTAGCCAAAATAAACCCTTATTATGGCTCATGGCCATTGCCTGCGGTTTATGTGCTGGTGCCAACTATTACTGCCAACCCCTAGTACATTCCATTCAACAATACTTTAATGTGCCAGAGTCACAAGTGGCTTTGACTGTTACTTTTGCTCAGGTGTCTTATGCTCTAGGACTGTTACTTATTGTTCCTATGGGTGACATTGTAAATAAAACCAAGTTCATTCCAGTGCTGATGTTCTTTGCTGCAATCGGTTTATTACTCTGTGCCTTTGCAGTAAATTTGCCTATGTTATGGGCTGGAACCATTATTGCAGGGCTTTTTTCTGTAGCAGCACAAGTTTTGATTCCCTTAGCAACCATGGCAGTAAAACCTGAAAAAACTGGAGAAGTGGTTGGCTTCCTGATGAGTGGTCTTCTTGTGGGGCTATTACTATCCACTAGCTTAGCAGGACTGCTATCCAACTTATTCAATTGGAAGCTAATCTATGCGGTTAGTGCAGTATTAATGCTCATTATCGCTTTTTTACTCAAATTAAAATTACCGCATGTCCCTATCATGAAAATGAGTTATGCCAAAATTTTCCAATCGATGGGTCATTTACTCAAGCAAGAGCCTCGCTTACTGTATCGAGCATTGGTCGGTGGTTTTGCCTTTGCAGCCATGAGTATTCTATTTTCTACCATCGCAGTATTACTCACCTCTGAACCCTTTAACCTACCCGATGTACTGGTAGGGGTAGCGACTCTGATTGGTGTCTTTGGTGCATTATCGACCACTAAAATTGGTAAAATTGCAGATCGTGGACACACTAAAGCACTGACTTGGATTGGGATCATGATTCTTGCAATCAGCTGGGGCTTCCTTTATTTCGGTGGACAGTCACTAGTCAGTTATGTGATTGGTTATGGCATTATCAACTTCGGTTTAGCCACGGTACATAGTAGTAATCAAAATATTATTTTCAGACTACGTCCTGATGCTAAGTCTCGAATTAATTCAATTTATATGACCATCTATTTCATCGGTGGTGCATGTGGTTCGGCACTCGGTATATATGCATGGCACCATGGTGGATGGGTCATGACTTGTATCGCGGGACTTTGCCTAGTCATCGGCTCTGCTTTCTTCGCTTTGCTCGATATGCTTTATCATTCAAAAACACAAACAGCATAAACAAAAGATCACGGCTAAATATAAAAATTATCGTTAAACAGCACAAGATAGGTAATATAAACATTGCCTATCTTGTGAATGATCAAGAGATCCATTCAGCCCATAAATTTGATTTATTCTTAACCCTGATAGTTTAGCTAAATATTGCATCCATTAAATGATATATCAGTAAAAGTTAAATTCTCCTTTAAAGATAGAGTCTAGAAACTAAGACATCTGCACAACGGGATAAAAAGGTTTTTCTAAATCTAGAGTTTGAGCATTCTCTAATAACAGACGAATAAAAATAGGAATGAACGCAGACAAAATATTACAACTGTCTTGTAATTGCTGGCGATTCACAGAACTTTTATATGTAACTCCACCAGATAAAATTTGCTGTTTTAACGTATATAAGCGACTAAAAAGCATACATAAAATATCGACTGAATCCTTTTTTTGCAGCGCTTGATAAACTTTTTGTTTTTCTTGCTCGAACTCTTTTTTCCAAGAAAATTGACTAATTTTATTATTTTGGTAGTCCCAAAATTCTTGGAAAGCATAAGGATGATTTAAAAGTACTCGAATTGGTAAACTCATTTTTTCCCAAAGAAGATAATCAATTCTATGCTCAGCATCTGCCTGAAAAATCGCTTCTAAAAATGTCCTAAAGGTTGGTTTATCTTGCGTAACAACCAACTCTTGTGCATAGATTGCATTAAATGAAATCCAAAGACAGATAAATTTCATATCTAAATCATCATCCAATTGCACAGCTCTTTTAAACCAACTGAGACCACGATGAATTCTTAAATTAAATTGATCTGTATTTTCACACTTTTTACTTTTAAATATTTCTTCTAAAACAAACATTATGCCCCCAAATTATTTTTATTGATTATTTAACATACGTAAATATCATTTATTTCACAATACTTCAATTGGCTAGATTATTCTTATTTTTGTAATAACAATCATATTGTTAAGCTGTATTAATAATATGATTATTAGGCTTTACTGTTGCTTTTTCAATAAAGCACGTATAATTCTGCGCTCTTAATACTCTAGGTCTAGTCTATGTCTTCAATCCAAGCTTTACAGCCCCGTATCTCGGTTGCCCCGATGATGGATTGGACGACACGTGATTATCGTTTTTTTGCGCGCCTATTTAATCCAAATGCAATTTTATATACCGAAATGGTGACGACAGGTGCAATCCTATTTGGTGGAGCAAACCGTCATTTAGACTACAACCACGAAGAGCACCCAATTGTGTTACAGCTTGGCGGTTCAAATCCGAAAGATTTAGCAACCTGTACTAAAATGGCTCAGGATTGGGGCTATGATGAAGTTAATTTAAATGTTGGCTGCCCAAGTGATCGAGTACAAAATAATAAGATTGGTGCTTGCTTAATGGCGGAGCCCGACTTGGTTGCAGAATGTATTGCCGAAATGCGCAACGCTGTTGAGATCCCAGTTACAGTCAAACACCGTGTTGGTATTGATGATATGCAGTCTTATGAAGAGATGCTACATTTTGTCGACACTGTTGCCAAAACAGGTTGTGATAATTTTATCGTACATGCTCGTATTGCATTACTTCAAGGATTATCGCCAAAAGAAAACCGCGATGTGCCACCTTTGCGTTATGAAGACGTTTACCGTTTAAAGCAAGATCGTCCAAATTTAATCATTGAAATCAATGGTGGAATTAAAACTTTTGCCGAAACACAAGAGCATTTAAAACACGTTGACGGTGTAATGATTGGTCGTGAGGCCTATCATAATCCGTATTTATTGGCTGAACTTGGGCAATTGTGGAGCTTAGAAGCTCCGAATCGCTTTGAAATTATCGAGCAAATGCTGCCTTATATTGCTAAACGTCTACAAGAAGGCGCACCGCTTTCAATTATTACCCGCCATATTTTAGGACTCTTCCAAAATCTTCCAGGTGCTCGTAAATGGCGTCAGGCTTTAAGTGGCGGTAATGCAAAAACTTTTGCTGACCTTGAAAATGCTATTCAGAATATTAAAGAGACGATGCAACGTACTGAAGATTATTTGCAAGAAAATCAAGCATAAGAAATGAAGGCTCCTGATTGGGAGCCTTATTTTTCATATTAAAATTGATGCTTTAAAAAATAGTCCGCTAATGCTGCTGCACAATCCTGAATTAACTGCTCTTTCTCTTTGTTCCACACTATCATAACTTCTGAAAGTACTCGTCCATTTTCTAAAGGCAATAACTGAACCTGTTCAGGTAAAATACTTTGGAATTCTTCAGGCACGATACAAATACCCAAGTTTGCAGCAACTAATTGTAATTGCGATATTTTTCTGGATTGAACCTGTGCTTTTCTAGGGAAAAAACCCTGAGTTAAACATAAGTTTGATACCAAATAACTTAAGCCACCACGCATTGCGTGTGGCGTTGAAATAAATTTTTCTTCCCTTAAATCAAGAACTTTTACGGCCTCAACCTGATTAAAATATGGATGGTGTTTATGACATGCTAAATATAAAGGCTGAGCATAAATTGTCACAGCATTCAACTCATCTAAGGTATGTAAAACAGGTGGCCGAATAAAGCCAATATCAATTTCCCCCTTTAATAGCGCCATAACTTGGTATTCCGAAGATAAAGTATTGATTTCAAAATTAACGTGATAGGTTGAACCTACCGATTTTAATGCATCAATTTTCGTAAAATCCATCAAAATACTACTTGAGTGTGCAATTTTAATAATCTGATCTGCACCTTTTGCAATATTCTGTGAAAACTCAATAATTTCAGCCATATTCTGTAAATTATTTTTAATTTTTCGATAAAAAACTTCACCAGCAGATGTAAGTTTGACACGCTTTTCAGTTCGATCAAAAATTTGGAAATCTACTTCCTCTTCAAGCAGTTTAACTTGTCGACTTAAAGCAGACTGTGCAATAAATAATTTTTCAGAAGCTGCAGTAAAACTACCTTCTTCTACAATTCTAATCAGATAGTTAAATTGCTTAAGTGTGGGCATATGCATCTCAAAATTAGATAGATAACTCTGTTTTTCATATTAGATTAGAACATTAAATTTCACTAGAATTTAAAAACTTGATGAGGCGATAAAAGAGGTCAGTTAATGCATAAAGCTCAAAAAATTGGAATGCTTGCGCTCATTGTTTTATTTATTTTATTTTTGAATTATTACGATAAAAAATTAGCCGATATCTCAGGAAATAAATCGAATCACATTCAAGATAATTCAATTCTGCTCAATGATTAATATCCAAAAAAGCGAAGTCTAAGACTTCGCTTTTTTCATATCTAACTTTTTTAATACTTCTGCTACAGCCACCATTGCAAAACTTGATGTCACCACAACCGCCGAGCCATAACCACCGCAACGGAGACCAGCACTGGCACATACATTTTCACTTGAAAAAGGATTATCAATTGAATAGATACAACTAATACCAAACTTTTCTTTGGGCTTTTTACAAATGCCTTTTGCACGTAACTGAGTCCGAAGTTTTGCCAACATCGGATCTTGTTCTGTTTTAGATAAATCAGCGACTCGGATCTTTAAGGGATCTAGTTTTCCACCCGCGCCACCAGACACAATCAATGGAATTTTATTAAAACGACAATGTAACATGAGTGCCAATTTGGCTTTCACATCATCGATGCAATCTAAAATGATATCGGGCGTATTGGCTAAAATTTCAACCACATTCTCAGGCGTTAAATAATCATCAATTAAATTAATTTTGATCCTCGGATTAATTGAATAACAGCGCTCAGCCATTACCTCAATTTTCTCACGACCTAAAGTTGACGTCATCGCTGGAAGTTGACGATTAATATTAGAGGCAGCAATAGCATCCATATCCACCAAGGTGAGTTCACCTAACCCTGTACGTGCGAGAGCTTCTACAGCCCATGAGCCAACACCGCCAATACCAATCACCATGACATGGCTTTTTTCATAATGACTAAAAGTATCATCTCCATAAATTTTAGCTACACCTACAAAACGGCGGTCATATTCATCATCTTGGAGCAGATCAGTCATTGCATACATCGAAATAAATTTATTTAAACCTATTTTACTGTTTTTCTTGAATGACGTCTTGCCTGACATTACAAATAAAAAAAGCCCTGCATATAGCAGGGCTTGGAGAACTCTAAATTCTTTCATAAAATTATTCAGAAGCAATCATATTTCGCAACACATAATGTAAGATGCCACCTGCTTTAAAATATTCCACTTCATTCAAAGTATCAATACGACATAACACTTTGAAACGATATAGTGAGCCATCTGCGCGTTTTACCTCCACATCCAGCATTTGATGTGGTTGCAAATCATCAGATAAACCATGAATCGATAAAGTTTCATGCCCCGTTAAATTTAAACTCTGACGCGTTTGACCCTCTATCAATTGTAATGGAAGTACGCCCATTCCAACTAAATTTGAGCGATGGATTCGCTCAAAACTCTCGGTAATCACGGCTTTTACGCCCAATAAATTGGTTCCTTTCGCGGCCCAATCCCGTGATGAACCAGTCCCATATTCTTTACCCGCAATAATCACCAAGGGTATTCCAGCCTGTTGATATTGCATTGAAGCATCATAAATAGAAAGTTTTTCACCGCTCGGTATATAAATAGTATTTCCGCCCTCTTCACCACCTAACATTTCGTTTTTGATCCTAATATTGGCAAAAGTACCACGCATCATGACTTCATGATTACCACGACGTGAACCATATGAATTGAAATCTTTCGGATCAACCCCTTGAGCTTGTAAATAATGTCCTGCGGGGCTGTCTTTTTTAATATTTCCAGCTGGTGAAATGTGATCTGTGGTAACGGAATCGCCGAGTACCGCCAGTATGCGTGCACTTTTAATATTTTGAATCGATTTTGCTGGTTGATCAATTCCTTCAAAAAATGGTGGGTGGCGAATATAGGTCGATTTTTCATTCCAAACATAGGTTTTAGTTTTTGGAATTTGAATGGCTTGCCACTTTGCATCACCATCAAATACAGCCGCATATTCTTTATGAAACATTTCTGTGTTTACACTTTGTAGTGCCGTATCAATTTCCAATTGTGTTGGCCAAATATCTTTTAAATAGACATTATTTCCTTGTTGGTCTACGCCCAATGCTTCCGTGGTGATGTCTTTTCGAATCGTACCCAGCAAGCCAAAAGCGATCACTAGAGGTGGTGATGCTAACCAATTGGTTTTCACCAATGGGTGAACACGCCCTTCAAAATTACGGTTTCCTGACAGTACCGAGGCAACATTCAAGTCATAGCATTGAACCGCATCCTCAATCGGTTGCGGTAATGGTCCAGAATTCCCAATACACGTAGTACAACCATAACCTACTAAGTTATATCCTAATTGATCTAAATACGGCATTAAACCCGATGCGTTAAGATAATCTGTCACCACTTTAGAACCGGGTGCTAGTGAGCTTTTTACCCATGGCTTGCGCTGTAAACCTTTTTCAACGGCTTTTTTAGCCAACAATCCAGCAGCAAGCATAACGCTCGGATTGGAGGTGTTGGTGCATGAAGTAATAGCAGAAATCACCACATCCCCATGTACCAAAGGATAACGCTTACCATCAATCACACAATGGGGATGATCATTTTGTAGAGAGGATTGCTGGGCATCGACTGCTGCACCTGCACCACCTTCATTGATCAAACGCTCTTGTTCAATTTTTGCAGGTTTTAAATCAAGTTCCATTAATGCGTTAAAAGTCGCTGGAATATTCGGTAATTCAACCCGATCTTGAGGACGTTTCGGCCCAGCAACACTTGCAACAACACTACTCATATCTAAGCCAAGGGTATCGGTAAAGATAGGTTCATCTCCCATATTTCGCCATAAACCTTGCTCTTTGCAATAAGCTTCAACCAAAGTAATTCGATCATCCTTACGCCCCGTCAAGCGCATATATCCTAAGGTCACTTCATCAATCGGGAAAAAACCACACGTTGCACCATATTCAGGTGCCATATTGGCAATCGTGGCACGGTCAGCCAATGGTAAATCGGCCAGACCATCACCATAAAACTCTACAAATTTACCTACTACTCCTTTCTTACGGAGCATTTGGGTAATGGTTAAAACCAAATCTGTTGCAGTAATCCCTTCCTTCAATTTACCCGTTAATTTAAAGCCCACTACTTCCGGAATGAGCATAGAAATAGGCTGCCCCAACATCGCTGCTTCTGCCTCAATCCCCCCAACACCCCAACCCAGTACACCTAAACCATTAATCATGGTTGTATGTGAATCTGTCCCCACTAACGTATCTGGAAAAGCATAGGTCTCTCCATCACTTTCTCCCAACCATACTGCTTGAGCAAGATACTCCAAATTCACTTGGTGACAAATTCCCGTACCTGGTGGAACTACCCTAAAATTATTAAAACCAGACTGCCCCCAACGCAGAAATTGATAACGCTCGCCATTCCTCTGCATTTCAATTTCAACATTTTCATCAAAAGCTTTATTGGTTGCAAAATAATCCACCATCACCGAATGATCAATCACAAGGTCTACTGGGGATAAAGGATTGATACGCTCAGGGTCAATCCCTGCTTTTTCAACAGCTGTACGCATTGCAGCTAAATCCACCACTGCAGGTACACCAGTAAAATCTTGCATCAAAACACGAGCAGGACGGTACTGAATTTCTTGATCTGATGTTTTCGTTTTTTGCCAATCAACTAAGGCTTGAATATGCTCTTTCGTTACAGTTTTTTGGTCTTCAAAACGCAGTAGGTTTTCCAAAAGAACTTTAAGAGATTTAGGAAGTTGTGAAATATCACCGAAATGGCTCTGAGCATCTTTTAGACTAAAAATTTTATACGTAGCGGATGCCAATTTCAGTGTTTTTAATGCATTAAAACTATTGATATTACTGTACTTCAGCATAAGTTAACTCTCCAGCTTAGTATGAAATTATTATTCGGCTGTGCTCAGTGCTTATACTAATGTATGCCAAAAAAATGGGCAGCGTGTTATTGATTGGTTATTTTTAATAGTAAGACTATTGAATAGAAAGATGTAAAGCTTGAAGTGAGTTTTTCCACAAATGCATAGCTAAATCTGGTTTCGACATGTGTAAGCTTTGAGCTAATCCATTCAGCACATAAGTTAAGTTAGCGGGTGTATTTCGAGTATGATATTCATTCGAAGTCTGACAACATAAGGGGGGCATATCTGGACAATCCGTTTCCAAAACCAAGTGCTCTGCACCGATTGCTTGAACGACAGTCTGCAGTTTATTCGCATTTGGATTAGTGATTTGTCCCGTTACACCCAATTTAAATCCAAGTTTAATAAAAGCCTTGGCTTCCTCTATCCCTCCACTAAAAGCATGCGCGATACCACCTTGTTTAAATTGATGTCTTTTTAAAATCGACAGTACATCTGCATGTGCCTTACGAATATGCAGAAGAATAGGTTTATCAAACTGTTGTGCCAATTCAATTTGTTCAGAAAAAAAATCTTTTTGTTTTTGGTATAACTCCGGCTGCTTATGCTGTTTTAAAAAGGTATCTAAACCTATTTCACCGATTGCCACACACTCTTCAGTTACTAAAATTCGAGCTAAATCCGTTAAGTGTTCAATTTGATGCTGTTCGATATAAAAAGGATGTAGACCCGGTGCTAAATAACTTCGAGGTGCATCTGGAAGCTGATTTAATTGATGATGAATATTAATTAAATCGGGGAAACGTTTTTGTACAACTCCAATTAAAACCAGACCCTCTACCCCAGCATGCTTGGCTTGATACGCTAGATTCTCACGATCTTGATCAAAGTCAGCAACATCAAAATGTGTGTGCGTATCAAACAAAGCATAAGTAGTCATTATGATTGCGCCTTCACCTGTGTTGTGGCAACAGCTGCTTGCAATTTTTCTGGTAAATATTGTTTTTTTACAATATTTTGCAACTTCTCATACGGAATTTCAAGACGTGGTAAACCGACCACATAGGGACCAATTTCATATTCAGAATACTGTAAAATAAGACCATTATTACCCAAATAAAAATTATTCGACAGAGTAAATTTCCACACTTGCTCATAGTCTGCTATATTTTCAGCCAGCTTGGCATCCGTGACCCAAGTTTTAAAGGCTTGATATGCTAATTTTTCTAAATTGGCTTTTTGATTTGGCATGAGAATATCATCTAAAGTTACTTGTTTTTGATGTTTTAAATCAAAATTATAATAAGTTTGTGACGATGAACCATGCGCCCCTCCCAGATAACTACTGGTATTTAAAACTACCGTTGCCAAAGGATCTTCTGCATTGAGAATTTTAGGGCTGACCATAATATTAATTTTATTACTCGCACCTAAATTTTTTAACTCTTGGTCTAGTGCTAAAAATGCATTCAGATAAGGCTGGACTTGCTCAGCCATTTGCTCGGCGGGTGTTTTTATTGCATTATTTTGAATTGCAGCACTCGTTTGTTGTTGATCGGCAGACTCATGCTTTTGATGTACTTGATCTTGTTTAGTTTTAATTACTTTACTTGGATGACCAATATCTAAAATTCGATCAAGCTGCTTTAAGATGGCTTGATCGATAATCTCATCCACCACAAACTGATTGGTATGCAAACGATCCACTGAAAATTCTGGACAACGATTACCATCACATTCAGGTAAATTGAATCGCAGCTTTTCAGTTTCCCCTTGTAAGCTTAATGTTACCTCAGGCACAGTAGACGTACTCGATTGTTCAGTCTCTTGTGGCTGTTTCTTGGCATCCTGTTTTTGGCATGCAGATAATGCAAAAACTGAAACCAACACGCCAAATAGCAAAGTATGTTTATTCATTAACATCTCACAAACCTTATACGAGATTTAAAATTGATTACTCATCAGCAGCCTAGCTCGTTTAATCCGAATGCTCAATCAAGTTTTGTATCTACCCTTAGAACATCTGTTGATAAATTTCAGGCTTAAGGATTTGCTGTGTTTGTTGTTTTGTGAAATAAATATCCAGTTGGGCCCCATCTTGAACAATTTCACTGGCACGATAATGTAAACCAATTCCCTCTCCATCAAAAAACCAGTCAGCTTGCCCCCAAAATATTTTTTTCGGTGCTGTGCTTTTAACGTCTTGTGTTTGCTGATCTAACCAAGCTTGATATTTTTTTTGTACCCAAATATTCATTTGATTCTGTTTATCTGCTTGGATCACATCTAAAATACTTAAGCTTTTTTTAAGTTTACGATCTCCAACAAAGAAGTACTGGCGCTCTTTGACAGAAACACCAGCTTGTAGACTATGTACTGAAATTTGTAATAATACATATTGGTTACGCTGCGAAGCCATGCGCGTCTGCATATGTAATTCATAGGCCTTATTTTGACTAAAATCATCCTGCCAAGCATCTGACTTTTTGACGTATGCATTGATGGCTTGTTGCAAAGTCATATTTTGCTTTAAATCAATTTGACGTTGAATAATGCTGGACTGATTGGCTGCAATCCACTGATTCATCCAAGGATCTTGAGTTTTAAGGGTTTGAATATCAATTTCAATACAATTTTTCTTTTCACAAAAAGGTAACGCATAATCAGCTTTGACTGGCTGAAGATTCAAATAAGGTAACACTTCGGCTTTCGCTTCTATTGCGCTTGAATCTGATGCAGCAGTCTGATCTACTTTTTTAGAATCACATGCCACCAAGCCCAAACTACTCATACACAGTATCAGCATGATGATTTTTTGATTTTGCATGGGCATGAATCCTTATAGATTTTTTAACAAGTTATTTTGATATAAAAACAGCTTCACAAGGAAGCTGTTTTTATATTTACAAAAAATTTTAGCAGAAATACTTAATGTTCACGTGTTGAACGGAAATGAATCTCAGGATAGCGCTCTTGAATAATTTGTAAATTCACACGACTCGGTGCTAAATAAGTTAAATGGCCACCGCCATCTACAGACAATTGGTCATGGGCTTTTTTCTTAAATTCATTAAATTTCTTTTCATCATCACAAGAAACCCAGCGTACGGTATTCACATTAACGGGCTCATAAACACAATCTACTTTGTATTCTTCTTTCAAGCGATAAGCCACCACTTCAAATTGCAATACTCCAACTGCACCAACAATTAAATCATTATTAATTTGTGGCATGAAGACCTGCGTTGCACCTTCTTCTGAAAGCTCTTTCAGACCTTTCTGCAATTGTTTCGATTTTAAAGGATCTTTTAAACGTACACGACGGAACATTTCAGGAGCAAAGTGTGGAATACCAGTGAAATGTAAATTTTCACCTGATGTAAACGTGTCACCAATCTGAATCGTGCCATGGTTATGCAAACCAATAATATCGCCTGGCCATGCTTCTTCGAGCTGCTCTCGCTCACCTGCAAGAAAGGTTAATGCATCACTA
Organism: Acinetobacter sp. ANC 4648; assembly: GCF_002135345.1. GTDB lineage: Bacteria > Pseudomonadota > Gammaproteobacteria > Pseudomonadales > Moraxellaceae > Acinetobacter. Next base: position 551,820 of record NZ_NEGI01000002.1, read on the forward strand.
ATCCGCACATCTTTACCAATACGAACATGATTCATTTTTAGACCTTTCTCATACTTACCTGAACAGATACGCATGAATGCAATACGGTCACGATGTTTTGGATCCATATTCGCTTGAATTTTAAAGACAAAACCTGAAAAGCCTTCTTCAGTCGCTGCTACAGTGCGCTCTTTGGTCGGATGTGCTTTTGGTTCTGGTGCCCACGTGAGGAAAGCATCTAAAACATGATCAACCGCAAAGTTACCCAAGGCTGTACCAAACAATACTGGCGTTTGTTTACCCTGTAAAAATAACTCACGATCTAACGGATCATTCGCCATTTGTACCAGTTCAAGCGACTCTTCAAATGCAGCGAAGGCTAAATCACCAACTTTTTCACGCAGATCTGGATAATCATATCCATCACGAATTTCAATATCGGTAATGGTCGAACCAAAACCAGCCTTATACACATAAAATTTTTCTTCGAGAAGGTTATATACTCCTGCGAAATCACGTCCAGTACCCATAGGCCAAGTAATTGGAACACACTGAATTTTCAAGACATTTTCAATTTCATTCAGTAATTCAAGTGGCTCACGAATCTCACGATCCATTTTGTTAACGAATGAAATAATCGGTGTGTCACGCATACGACACACTTCCATCAATTTAATGGTTCGGTCTTCGACCCCTTTTGCGCCATCAATGACCATCAGTGCAGAATCAACCGCCGTCAATGTTCGATAAGTATCTTCCGAGAAGTCTTCATGTCCCGGTGTATCCAACAAGTTAATGACATGCTTTTTATAAGGAAATTGCATCACTGAAGTGGTAATCGAAATACCACGTTCTTTTTCCATTTCCATCCAGTCAGAGGTGGCTGCTCGGTCCGACTTACGGCTTTTCACCATGCCTGCTACCTGAATCGCCTTACCCCATAACAACAGTTTCTCTGTCATGGTGGTTTTACCAGCATCGGGATGGGAAATAATTGCAAACGTACGTCGCTGTGCGACCTGCGCCGCTAATTCATTTTTAAAGCTCATGAAAAATACCTACTGCAGAACCGCAGCACAAAGACCAAATTGATCAATATTAAAAATTGGCGATATTGTAGCAGATCAACAGCTATTTTAAATGAGGGGATTTACAAAGCGATAACTTTCAAATTTTATAACAATAGTTTTCTTCTAAACGTTCTACCGGCAGGGGCATACCCAATAAATAACCTTGTAATTGCTGGCAACCTAAACGTTTTAGAATAGTCGCTTGTTGTTCAGTTTCAACACCTTCAGCCGTAACAACTAAACCCAATCGAATCGCTAACTGAATAATACTTTCTAAAATAATTTCTTCTTTCGAGCCTTCCGATAAGTTACGAATGAACTCACGATCGATTTTCAACTCATCTACAGGTAAATCTTTTAAATATAAAAAGCTTGAATGACCTGTACCAAAATCATCAATCGCTAAGCGGATCCCTAAGTTTCTTAATTTTTCGAAAGTTTGAATACTGATCTCAATATGATGCATTGCGGTTGATTCAGTAATTTCGATAATTAGACTATCCTCTTTTAACTGATATTTTTGAATCAGTTGTTCTAAAGTGGGAATTAAATGCTTATGTTCAAATTGAACTGCTGAGAGATTGACCGCAATTGGACAAAATTCATAGCCCTTTTTCGTCCATGCTTGAATTTGCATACAGGCTTGTTCCAATGCCCAATAACCCATTTTTATAATTAAGCCCGTTTGTTCTGCCCCATCAATAAACATTCCTGGTGCCAGTAAACCCAAGTTTGGATGTTTCCAACGAATCAACGCTTCAACACCACAAATTCTATACTCTGCTGTAAATTTTGGCTGATAAAATAAAACAAATTGTTGTTCTTCAACGGCTTTATACAAATCATTAATCAGTTTAGATTGACTCCGATTACTTTGTCGTTGGTCAATTGAATAATTAAAAATACTATAGGTATTACGTCCTTGCTCTTTGGAACGTAGCATTGCGGCATCAGCACAAATCAATAAATCTTGTAAATTATGACCATGATCTGGATAAAATGCGATTCCTATACTGGCTGAAATATTAATTTCTTTACCTAAAATCTGAAAACTTTCCTGAATTTGTTGCAGTACCATCTCTGCCACATATTCAGCTTGCGCTTGCGAAGATTGTTCTAAAACCAATAAAAACTCATCACCACCAATACGGATAAACTGTTGATTAGCTTTCAGTAAAACATGTAATCTTTGAGCCAATTTAACAAGTAATTCATCCCCCACATGATGTCCAAACGCATCATTAACAGATTTAAAGCGATCTAAATCAATATAAACAAATGCAATTTTGTTATCACTTTTGTATGCTGAAAATAAAGATTCGGTGTAGTCACCAAGAAATAATCGATTCGGTAATTTGGTTAAATTATCTTGTAGAGCTAAATTCTCTAACTCTTTATTTACTCTTAAAAGTTGTAAATTACGTTCTTCTAAACGAAGTTCAAGTACAGCAACCGCAAATGCTGCGACTAAAATTAAACTGGTCACCAATATAATCGTAAAGAGTAAAATTCCATGCCCTTCTTGATTCTGTGGCAGAACATGAGCAATATCATTTAAGGTATAAAATGAAGCTGCTGCCATCCCAGTATAATGCATGCCTATAATGCTAAATGCGATCATACATGCAATCGAAAATTTGATTAGGCTCTTATAATAAATGGCTTTTTTATATTTAAACGCTAGCCAAAAGGACAGACCTGATCCACTGATCGCAATCAATACCGAAAAAACAACCAATAAAGGATCATAATGAATGTCTTGATTGGGTACCTTCAATCCCATCATGCCAACATAATGCATGCCAGAAATACCTAGTCCCATGAGCATTGCCCCAAGCACCAATCTGGCTAAAGGCAAAGTTTCTCGTGTGGTAATCCAAATAGCAAATGTGGAAGCAGCGGCTGCAATAATAAATGAGTAAACAGTAAAACCTAAGTCAAAAGAATAACCAGCAGGTAAATAACAGGCCAGCATTCCTACATAATGCATACTCCAAATCGCGAATCCAAAGATTAAACCACATAGGCAAAGTAATCGTCTTTGACGTTTTAAATTTGATTGTTTAAAAATGAGTTGTTCAAATGAAATACCCCAGTAACAGGTAATAACTGCAATAACTGCAGAACCTATAACGAGATTACTGTCATAACTCACATGAATCATAAAACAACGCTTCCAAAATGAATCGATTATTGTTATTCGAAACCCCAAAGATACAACGCATCACTGCGCGAAGGTTCACCTTTTTTAAAGAATATAATCAGCTTAAAATATCACTATCCCATTGAAGGTCAAGTTATTTTTTAAGCAACATATTGAAAAAAAGCATACCGGAATATGCTTTTTTCAATTATACCTTAAAACTCTTTTTAGTTAGTTTTTTTTAAATTTGCTAAATCTAATAGCACATTCGCAGATTCTATTACAAAAGTCTCTTCTTCAGGTAAAGCAGGTCGCTGATTTGCTTTCATTTTTGCTCGAGATTCAGCTAATGCATCCAATGATGTCTGATAACTTTCCCAGTTTGAAAATGGTTTTTGTCCTGTTGCAATTCGTCGCGTATTTTCAGCTTGTAGTGATTTTAACTCTAAAGCATTTAATTCAGCTTTGCGTTGATCAATATCTAACACTGCTTTCTTCTGCTCTTTGCTTTTTTGCGCAATAGCTTTACGTGTATCTAGCAATTGAAATTGTGGATCTTGGGCCACACGTTTTTGTGATAGAACAGAGAGTTGTGGAATATATTTTTGAATTTCTCCCTCACGCTTAAATGGCGCAGTCGGAATTGTATCCCATTTTAAAGCATTTTTTGCTTTACGTTCACCAAACTCTTCATCATAAATATCAACCAATTTAATGTCAGGAATGACCCCTTTATTCTGAGTACTGCCACCTGTAATACGATAAAACTTGCGTTGGGTTAATGTCGCTTGACCATAGGCTAAACTATCTAACTGAACTTGTGCTGTTCCCTTTCCTGTTGTGGTGCTACCAATGACAACACCACGACCATAATCTTGGATTGCTGCAGAATAGATCTCACTTGCCGATGCTGAAGCAAGATTAATCATCACTGCCAATGGACCAGAATAAATCTGCGCTCCACCATCAGTATCTTGGAAGACACTAACATTACCATTACCATCACGAATTTGAACAACTGGACCATCTTTAATGACTTGTCCAATCATTTTAGCCACTTCCTCCAGTGAACCACCAGGATTGTTGCGTAAATCAATGATTATGCCTTCGACATTTTGCGCTGCAAGTGATTGTAACGCTTTACTGGTATCTTCAGCGACTGAACGATATTCAGTCCCCGCACGACGTGCACGATAGTTTAAATAGAAAGATGGAATTTCAAGCACACCAAACTTATGTTTTTGACCATCTCGACTAATTTCAACAGTTCGTGTACGAACGCCCGCATCTTCTTCTTGGATCACATCACGCGTTAAAGTCACCACACGTGCCTGATTCATTGATGCACCTGCACCTAACAGCTTAACCGCAACTTTGGTACCACGTTTACCACGAATCAAACCTACAATTTCAGAACTTGGCCACCCAATGACATCCACCATTTTGTCGCCATCTTGTGCCACACCGATAATGCGGTCCCCAGATTTGACTTGTCCCGACTTACTTGCAGGACCACCATCGACAATAGTTTCTATCTTGGTGTAATCTTCATTACCACGTTCTGGACGAATCGACACCCCAATCCCCTCTAATTGCAAGGTGGTTTGACGATTCAACTCCATCGCATCTACAGGTGGGAAATAGTTACTATGTGGATCGTAAGTTAAGGTCATCGCATTAAGAATACGTTCAAGCACATCATCACTTTTGGTGCGTCCAATCCGCTCTAACTGTCGGGTATAACGCTTGGTTAACATTTGTACTGGACTTAAGTCTTCTGGGGACGCTAGATTCTGACCATTAGCAAGTGAAGGATCATCTTTCAATGCTTTTTGTTTGGCCTGATCTTCTTGCTTAGAAATCGTCAGATTAATCAACTGAGAGACCAGCATTTTGTGCCAATAGTTTTCTAACTCAGCTTTAGTCGCAAAAAATGGCGCTTTTTCACGATCAACTTCTATATATTCATTGGGCTGATGTAAATTTTGCGGTTTTTTCAGCTCTGCCAACATAAACGTATAAAATTCTTTTAAGCGTTCACGATATTGTGCATGTATGCCGTAAGGACCCGATAAATCACCAGCTTTAAGTGAAGCACCTAAAGTCGCACCATATTGCTTTTTGTATTTTTCTATTTCTGGTGCTAAAAATAAAGTATGTTCAGGATCTAAACTATCAATATACATCTCTAAAATGCGATTCGATGTATTTGCATCTAAGCGCATATTTAAATAATGTTGACGATCGATCAGTGTTGCCAACTGGCGTGTCACCAAGGCTTGCTCTTGACTCGGATGAATAGATTGAGCAACGGAAGTAGGATTAGTTTCCGCCATAGCTTGATTGATGGTATGGGTAAAGAACAAACTACCCGTCGCAATAGCAACGGCGCAAGCGATTGTTTGAAGTTTCATAAATTCTTAATACTTCCTTGGATTATCCAATTTCTATGTTGTTTTTCAATCTGCACTCAACAGTTTCAAAATCTGAAACAACTTTATCTGGTGTAGTTTTATCATAATCGGTACTGACAAAATGTAGCAAATCATTGCAGAATTCGAGTATTGTTGCTTTTTAAAAATACAACCACGGATTTTCTATGATTGGCGCATTGATGCTAGACATCGCAGGTACTGAACTTACCTTAGAAGATATTGAACTATTACAAGCTCCGCAAGTCGGTGGCATGATTTTATTTGCACGAAATATAGAATCTCCGGCTCAAGTCCGCGCTTTAACCGATCATATGCGCCAAATTCGCCCTGATATTTTAATTGCAGTTGATCAGGAAGGTGGTCGGGTACAGCGTTTAAAAAAAGGCTTTAGTCTACTGCCTGCCATGGGACAGTTTGGAGAACTCTACTTAACTGAACCTGAAAAAGCTTTAGCACTTGCTGAAAAATGTGGCTGGCTAATGGCCATTGAAGTCTTAGCCGTGGGTATTGATTTCAGCTTCGCTCCAGTTCTTGACCTCAACGACATCAGTGATGTGATTGGAGATCGCGGCTTTGCGCAAAATATGGCAGATATTGTTCCACTGGTCGATGCCTTTATGCACGGAATGAAACGTGCAGGAATGGCAACCACAGGCAAACATTTTCCCGGTCATGGCTCCGTCAAGGCAGACTCTCATGTCGCAGCTGCAATCGATACACGCAGTTATGACGAAATTTATAACAAAGATATGCAAAGCTTTATCAAGCTCATGCCACAGCTAGATGCACTAATGCCAGCCCATGTGATTTATGAAAAAGTTGATCCGAATCCTGCTGGTTTTTCAGAGTTTTGGCTACAAAAAATCTTACGTCAACAGTTCAATTATGACGGTGTCTTATTTTCAGATGATTTAACGATGCAAGCCGCTTGCGTTGTTGGCGGTGCTGATGCACGGATTCAAGCAGCATTAAATGCAGGTTGTGATATGGGCTTAGTTTGTAATCATCGTGAATCGGCACGCACGGCTTTGGCAGGCATCGAAAATTTACCTTTACCCAACCAAGCCAGACTGGAACGTATGCGTGGAAAAATCCCCAATATCAAAATTGGAGAACAACTTGAATTAGGCAATGAATGGCAATCTGTCAGAAAAGCCATTGAAGAGTTTAAAAATTCTCGTTAAAAGATAAAGGAACATCTCAGATGTTCCTTTTTTAATTTGCTTGAGTATTTTCAAACAAATAAATAAGCATTCAAAACTACAGCAATAAAGCTTAGAAAAATAAATTAAGTTAAGGATGACCATGACACAGCCACAACTATCCAAACATCGCCATATTTCCTTTACTGCACATTATACGGGGTATATCTGGTATCAAATGGGAATTTCACATCCATTACTTGCTACCGCTAAAGGAAAATCGCTGGCTTATCTAGCGCACCCTGCTGAAAGTTGGGCTGAAAAATATGTCGGTGGCAGTATGCGGACGACCTTAAAAACCCGACATACCTTATTGGATGAACATTTGACTCAACTCATTGAGCAATATCCTGAGATACAAGTTTTAGAAATTGCCGCTGGGCTTTCACCACGCGGCTGGTGGTTTAGAAAAAACTATCCCGCGATTGATTATCGTGAATTAGATTTACCAGATATGGCAAAAACGAAACAAGATGCTTTAAAACAAATAGATGCTAATAGCCCAGATGTACTCTCTGCTGACTTATTTACGTCAGATTTTAAAACAGCTTTCGATGAGTTTGATCCCACTAAGCCACTGGTGATTATCAGTGAGGGGCTCATTAACTACTTTGATAAAGCCTTGTTACAACAATTATTACAGTCTATGGTGCATTATGGAAAAGGTTTTAAAACACTACACTATCTAACCGATTTGTACCCAGAACCAGTTAAAAATAAATTGGCGAAACTGATCTGGAATAGTAGTAAGTTATTAAAAATCATATCACGTAGTGCTTTTAGTTTTCATTTTATTGAGCCTACTGAAGTCTGTGCTTTCTTTCAGCAAGCTGGCTTCAATCAAGTAGACGTTGTACAACCAAGTACCTATTTTCAAGAAATATCCGATGCCAATGCTAATGAGCATTTGGGAGACTTAGTCTGGATGGTTCATGCAAAATTAGATTAATCACCTGTAAGTTTAATTTCCAATACTAAAATCGATGATCAGCCCATAAAAAACCAGTCAAATCGGACTGGTTTTTTGATTTACACCATGTAAATCTATCATCATACAACCCTATATCAACAACTTATACAGCAACCTCTACCAGTCGCTTTTGGCGTTGAATAAACCGCAATAAACGATCTGCATTTTCAAAGCTACCATGTTTAAATAATGCACGTATGCCGCATTCAGAGGTTTCGAAAATTAAGCATTCAATCTTAAATTCACCTTCATCATCACACAAATTTAAAGCCAAATCTCGCAGGTGTGAATCAACAAAATTTAACTGTGATTGATCATTCAGTGTCATCAAAAGTCCAAAGTAATTTAAATCTACAATCGCAACGGCAACCTCTTGATCTGAATGACGATGGCTTAATTGACGATTTGGCTCTAAAACTTGGATACGCTCCTCGCCACGGCGTTCCATATTTTGCATTTGTTCGCGGGTTAAATTGATGATGCCATCTAAGTTTTCAACCGATTCACCCTTGAGATAGGTGGTGAATAAATTCATAGTTTCTTTGCGGCGTTGTAACTGGGGTAGATGGTCAGCATTCGCAATCATGGCAAACTGCATATCTGGACATTGCAACGCAAAATTAGCATTTTCATACGGCAAGGTAAAACTATCGTATTGCCCACATGCAACCAGCGTATTACATATGGGTACTGGCACATTAGATAAACGCAATAAACGATTACAATTGATTTCGTAGCGTTCTTGCTCAGTGCTTGTAAACTCCGCCATCTGTTTAAAAAATAAACGCTTCGCTGTTGGAGACATGCGAGTTTTATCAAGTTTGGCATGATTCACTAAATAGAGAATCACAGCTTGGCCAAATTCATCCATACGCTGTTCTTTCATTAGCGCAAGCGACTCTTCTAACAACATTCTCCAACTTTTACGCGTTTTTTGCATAACCCCCATCAGAATTATTTTTTCAATTAAATCTGGACGTTGCTCTGCAAAAAAAGAAGCAATCACAGAACCTAAAGAAATTCCAACCACAGCAACTTTCGGGACACTAATAATATCAAGCCACTGACCCAACATCTGTGATAAATCAGGTAGCTCCAATGTTCCTGCTGAAAGTCCAGAATCCACATTCCTAATTTGTTGATTTGCTCCCATAGAAGGAAGATCAATGAGAATAACTGGACCACTTTCAAAGAACTGTTCTACACAATATTTATAGGAATTAAAATTTTGGAATGCCCCACCGACAATAACAATTGGCGTATTATGTGCTGTTTTTGGGTCAGCAATCGCCATATATTCAATTTTCCAGCCATCAATCCACGTGGTTCGTGCAGGTTGTTTAAAGCTGTTTTTATGATAAGTGTCGAAAAAACCAAAACTTGAAAAAGATTGTTGTGATTCCGCGTCCATTTGGATAATGGAATTCATTTCCTGCCTCCATTCTTGCTTTATTTTTTTATTTTGCAAGATCCGTTGTTCTTCCAGTCATCACAAATAATAAAATTTGCAGTGGGTCAATGTCCTTATTGTTTCATTCTATACAAATATTTGTTTTATCCGCAATCGCTTAATTGACCGCTTATCGAGTTTAAACGGTCAAATATGCCAAATACACACGACTGGCTTGAATTGACTCGCTATTTTTTCTTGAAAATCCATAGATTGTTACCACACCGACTGCTACTATCAAATAGAGTTTTTTAGCGATCAAATAGAATACTATGCAAGATTCAATTGAACAGTATATGCAAACTGTAGGTCAACAAGCTCGCCAAGCATCAAGTATTTTGGCAGCAGCATCTACGATTGTAAAAAATAATGCCTTATCTGCAATCTATACTGCTCTAGAAAATAATGAGCCAAAAATTTTAGCAGCCAATCAAATTGATATGATTCAAGGTCGAAATAATGATCTGGATAGTGCTCTGCTTGATCGCTTAGAGCTTAACCCCGTACGTTTTAAAGACATGTTACAAGGTTTAAAAGATGTCATTCGCTTGATTGATCCAATTGGGGAAATCACAGACCTTGCTTACCGCCCTTCTGGTATTCAAATTGGTAAAATGCGCGTACCTTTGGGCGTGGTCGGCATGATTTATGAGTCACGCCCCAATGTCACACTTGAAGCTGCATCACTGGCACTGAAGTCTGGAAATGCCATTATTTTACGTGGTGGTTCTGAAGCACTACACTCTAATCAAGCCATTGCTGAAGCAATTCAACATGGCCTAAAAACGGTGGGTTTACCTGAAACTTGTGTACAAGTCATTAACACGACGGATCGTGCAGCAGTTGGCCAACTGATTACCATGCCTGAATATGTCGATGTGATTGTGCCACGTGGGGGTAAAGGGCTCATTGAACGAATTACGCGTGAAGCCACTATTCCGGTAATTAAACACTTAGATGGGAACTGCCATGTCTTTGTTGAAGCACATGCAGATTTACATAAAGCGCTACCTATTGCATTAAATTCTAAAACGCATCGTTATGGCGTTTGTAATGCCATGGAAACGCTCTTGGTTGATGAAAAGGTTGCTGAGGAATTTTTACCACGCATTGCAGAGCTCTATGCTGAAAAGCAAGTTGAACTACGTGGCTGTCTAACAACACAGCGCATTTTAGGTGCAACTGTCAGACCAGCAAGCGAAGAAGATTGGTATGAGGAATATTTAGGGCCAATTTTAGCTATAAAAGTTGTGTCCGGTATGGAAGAAGCAATTCAACACATTAATAAGTATGGCTCGCATCATACCGATGCCATTATTACTGAAAACTTTAGTTTGGCACGCCAATTTTTAGCCCGCGTTGATTCAAGTTCAGTCATGGTTAATGCCTCAACTCGCTTTGCTGATGGTTTTGAATATGGTTTAGGTGCTGAAATTGGTATTTCAACCGATAAAATTCATGCCCGCGGCCCAGTTGGACTAGAGGGTTTAACTTCGCAAAAATGGATTGTTTTAGGTGATGGGCAAATTCGCCAATAATCACCAGTCCACGATCATCACAATATAGTAGCTGTTCAGTAGGTTATCCAGTTGAATAGCTACCCAAGCATCGTTTTAACTAGAACAAAGAAATGATATCCAAAGTAATGAAAGAAAATAATGCTCTAATTTTTGATATATGGATCAAAATTCATTGAGAAAAAAAGTTGGATAAACAAAAAAGTTTAGACTTACAAAAATCTGCGTTTTTCAGCAAATATTATACGCTAACGACAAGATAGTGATGCTAAGTTAGGGTAATTAACTGATAAATATTAAATATTAATCAACCAAGGGTCGATAAGGCTTAAGTCTAATCACCTAAAGTCTAGCTAGAACAGAAAAACAACACATGGTACAACATTGTTACTGATCTAAATTACACCAATAAAAAGCGTAATCAGATCAATAGGACGACTACTTCAAATTACAATGCGGGTAATAAAACGTGTCTACATCAGTATTAGTGATTAACTGCGGATCTTCATCCATTAAATATGCGCTTGTTTCAGAGCGTCGTGAAGATCGAATCTTTGGTTTAGCAGAAAACTTAGGTTCTGCTGATGCGCGTATTAAAGGTGTTACAGCTGGTAACCTACCGCTCGAAATTGCCATTCCATATGCAGACCATGAAAAGGCATTAGAAACCATTTTAGGTCGATTGGCACAATATAAACCAAAAGCCATTGGTCACCGTGTGGTTCATGGTGGAACACTAACTAAAGCAGAATTACTGACACCTGAAATTGTAGAACGTATTCGTCAAGCAACACCGCTTGCCCCTTTACATAACCCAGCGCACTTAGTCGGTATTGATGCGACTATGCGTTTATTCCCTGAATTACCACAAGTTGCCGTATTTGATACCGCATTCCATCAGACCATGCCGGCACATGCTTATCGTTATGCATTACCGAAATTTCTTTATACAGAACATAATGTCCGTCGTTATGGATTTCATGGAACTAGCCATGCTTATGTATCAGAACGTGGTTCGGAATTAGCCGGCAGCTATAAACAAGGTGGATGGTTAACTGCACATTTAGGCAATGGTAGCTCAACTTGTGCTATTTGGAATGGTCAAAGTGTCGATACCTCTATGGGCTTAACCCCACTTGAAGGTGTAGTCATGGGAACTCGAAGTGGCGATGTTGACCCAAGTATTCATAGCTTCTTAGCCAGTAATCTGGGTTGGGATATCTATAAAATTGATAAAATGCTCAATAGCCAAAGTGGTCTATTAGGGTTATCTGATCTATCCAATGACATGCGCACACTCATTGAAGCCTCAGAACAAGGCAATGAAGATGCAACACTTGCCATTGAAGTCTTCTGCTATCGCTTAGCAAAATCTCTGGCAGCATTGAGCTGTGGCCTACCTCGCATTGATGGTCTCTTTTTCACTGGTGGAATTGGTGAAAACTCGGCTTATATCCGTGAAAAAACCATGTCTTACTTACCTCACTTTGGATTTAATCTCAGCAAAGACCAGAATGATGGCTTAAAACGCGGTACTGAAGGTCGTATTGATACAGGCATAGGCCCTCAAATCTGGGTTATTCCAACCGATGAAGAAGGTCGTATCGCCAAAGAAACTGACTTGGTTGTACAAAGTGAGGTTCAACAGGCTGCAAAAAAGTCTGAAGCTGAAATTACGATTGCATAAGCAATCGTAATCCTTCTATATTGAAAAAATTTTAAAATACTTTCAGAACTCTTAATTAAAGAACTTTGTATGAAAACAATTTTATTAGTTCCTACTGGAGAAGGCGTAGGCTTAACCTCTGCATGCCTAGGCTTAGTTTATGCACTTGAATGCCAAGGTGTTAAAGCCGGCTTTGTAAAACCATTTTCACAAGAAGTTAAGGCAGAAGCTGATCGCACCACTGCACTTTATCGTCATATTTCCAAGTCAGATACCGTTGAGCCGATTTCCTTTGCCAAAATGACGCACCAACTGAATGCGGGTGAAACAGACGAATTGCTTGAAGAAGCAGTAAGCCTGCATCGTCAAGTAGCCAAACAGCACGACATTATCATTGTTGAAGGTTTAGTTCCGACTGCACGTGATTCTTTTGCCAGCAACTTAAATGCATCATTGGCGCAAGCATTGGATGCCAAAGTTATCTTTGTCAGTAATGCAGATATTAAACGTCCCGATCAAACTGCTGAAAAAGTAGAAACACAGTTACGCAACTTTGGTGGTGCAACATCATCACGTAATGCTGGGGTGCTGTTTATGCGTACTCGTGGCTTACCAGCGGATTCAGCACAAATTCCTGTTACCATTGATCCGAGTCTACGATTGATTCATGACACTCAAAAATTTGCAGCAGATTTGCAAAAATCTCATGCATATATTGGTTCGGCTCAATTACCGATTATTGGACTCGTGCCTTTTAGTGACACCTTAAGTGTACCTCGTGTTTCAGACTTAGCGACGCATATTCAAGCCGCTTGGATTAATCAAGGTAAAGCGCAACACCGTCGCGTATTACATAGCAGTCTCATTGCTTCAAATATTGAACATGAATTACATAAATTTATTGCAGGCGAACTCATCATTAGTGCATCAGATCGTATTGATGTGTTATTAGCCAGTAGCCTAGCCAGTAGTAATGGCATTCCACTGGCTGGTTTAGTATTAACTGAACACCATGAACCAAATGCTTTAGTCTTAGATTTTTGCCAAACTGCGATTAAAAATGGTTTACCCATTTTACATACAACGCTCAGTACTTTTGAAACAGCCCAACAGCTTTCAAATTTAAGTAATGAAATTCCTGTTGATGATACTGAACGTGCAGATCAAGTCACCCGTTTCGTATCAAGCCACATTGATCCAGACTGGTTAATTCAGTTATTAAATGGCGATTACCAGCCGCGTTTATCCCCTTCTGCATTTCGTCACGAACTGGTACAAAAATCGATTGCTGCGAAAAAACGTATTGTACTGCCTGAAGGCGATGAGCCGCGTACCATTCAAGCGGCAGCAATTTGTCAGTCTCGTGGTATTGCACAATGTGTATTACTTGCAAAACCAGAAGCAGTCATTGAAGTTGCCAAAGCACGTAATATCGAACTACCATTTGATTTAGAAATCATTGATCCAGATTTAATTCGTGAAAATTATGTTACTCATATGGTTGAGTTACGTAAAGGTAAAATCAATGAATTACAAGCGCGTGAACAACTACAAGACACCGTTGTTTTGGGCACAATGATGTTGGCACTTGATCAAGTGGATGGGCTTGTTTCTGGTGCTGTGCATACTACTGCAAACACAGTTCGCCCTGCCTTCCAGTTAATTAAAACAGCGCCTGATTACTCATTAGTTTCATCTGTTTTTTTTATGTTATTACCTGATGAAGTCTATGTATACGGTGACTGTGCCATTAATCCCGATCCAGATGCTGAACAATTGGCTGAAATTGCAATTCAATCTGCAGATTCAGCTAAAGCCTTTGGTATTGACCCACGTATTGCGATGATTTCCTATTCAACAGGGACATCAGGTGCAGGTGCAGAAGTCGAAAAAGTTGCCAAAGCCACTGAAATTGCTAAACAACGTCGTCCAGACTTATTGATTGATGGCCCATTGCAATATGATGCGGCATCTGTTGAAAGTGTTGGAAAATCGAAAGCACCCGATTCTAAAGTTGCAGGTCGTGCCAATGTATTCATCTTCCCAGATTTAAATACAGGCAACACTACCTATAAAGCAGTACAACGCTCTGCAAATGTAGTGAGTGTTGGGCCAATGTTGCAAGGCTTAAACAAACCTGTAAATGATTTGTCCCGCGGGGCATTGGTAGATGACATTGTGTTTACCATCGCTTTAACTGCGATTCAAGCAGAACAACAAAAAGCATAAGTCTTTTGATGTAAAACTAAAAACCACCGCATTGAAAAATCCGGTGGTTTTTGGTTTTGTGGAACAAGTATTTTATTTTGGAACTAAGATATTACATCAACCCATCATATTGGTTTGATTGTTTTCAAACCAATATATAAGAAGCCATGATTAAATTATTCTTTAAACAAGTAAACTTAGAAGAAATAGTTCAATCGGAATAAATAGTTGCGTGGAGTTCCCGGCATAGAACTTGAGCGCCAATATTCTTTATCCGTTAAATTATTCACAGCAATCGTTGCGCCCCATTTATCGTCTTTATAACCAATCGCAGCATCTAAGCGTGTCCAGTCTGGCATTTTTGTCGTGTTTTTATCTGATGTAAAGTAAGAACCCACATAGGTTGCGCCTAGCTCGCCATACCACTTTTCTACTGGTAAATAACGAACAAATAGGTTTCCTGTATTTTCAGATATTCCAGCTAGTTTTTTACCTTTTAAACGATCTTCTTCTTTTACAGTCGTACGGCTATCACTTTTCCATTCAGCATCAGTATAACCATAACCACCTCGGACATATAAGTTATCCAAGATTCGACCAATAAAACTAAGCTCTACCCCTTGAGATTGCTGCTTTTGCCCCACTTCCCACTCATTCGGTCGATTAATCGAATCTGGCTGATAGCGTATATTATTTTTAGTAATATCATATACAGAAAGCTGAGTATTTAAACGACCATCCAACCAATCACTTTTCACACCAATTTCATATTGTTCATTATATTGGGGTTCAGCATCATACAAGCTTGGATTTATAGTTGTACTCACCCCTAACAATCCACGACCACCATAAGGTGAAAAACTTTTACTATACGATGTGTAAAAACTTTGGCTTTCAACTGGCTGCCAAACGAAACCAATATTTGGACTTAAACTCTCATCACGATATGATCGTTTACTATCATTGCGAATATCATTGGTTGCAAAATCATAGCTGTCATAGCGAAGACCGAGCATCATTTTATATTTTTCATTAAATGAAATTAGATCTTGTAGAAAGAAGCTTAAAGAATTTGCATCGGTCTGACTATGTGATGTTTCTGCCGGACGTGTACCATTAAGCGTTGACCAACCCGATGAAAGTGAGCTATCCGATGGATTAAATGGATTAACATAACGATAATAAAGCCCAGCCTTATCACCACTTGAATAATTCCCAAGGATTGGCTCTCTTTTTTCATTTGACCAATCGCTACCGAACATAATTTTATGGTCTAAAGCACCAGTTTTAAATTGTCCGGTAATATCAAATGTATTCATCAACGTTTTATTTGTGGTTTGCTGCCAAGCATAGCTTTGACGTATTTTCCCCTGCCAGTTGCATTTTTTACCATCATTTTGCAACCCAGCAGCAGAACACCATGTGCCACCAAAGAAGTTATCAAAATCCTGAAAAGATTCACGATGACTCAAAGCCCAATGAAAATTCCAATTCGGTGCAAATTCATATTTAACATCTGTTCTAAATGATTTGGTTTCATCAACAATATTATCATTGCTTCCAGCAAAACCTGTTTTAATAGAAACACCTGAAGGTAAATTATCGTAACTTGGACCTCTATCAGGTGTTCTATTTAAATTATCGTAGGTAAACTCTGTACTCCAAAGCAGTTTTCCATCATCACTACGATAGGTCACACTCGGGGAAAGCATTTCCTGATTAAATCCAATTCCTGAGCGAAAGCTATTGGTATCTGATTTTTCTCCAACCAAACGCACAGCCCAATTATCATTGAATGCTTGATTAATATCGATCGTTCCGCCCACATTGTCATACGAGCCAACATATGCCCCGACTGAACTTTTCGAGTCAAAATTGGCAACTTTAGTCACCATATTAATCACCCCACCACCTGCACTTCTTCCATATAAGACTGATGCAGGACCTTTCAGAATTTCTATACGCTCAACATTTGCTGTACTACGTCGATACTGCCCACTTTCACGGATGCCATCACGATAAATATCATTTGTATCGGCATTAAATCCACGAATAAATATTCCATCATTTCTCGTATCATAACTGGTTGAAATACCAGGTGTACCTTGTAACATCACACTTAAATCATTTGCGCCATACAGCTTATACTTGGAAACATCAATTGTATCAATGGTTTGTGGTATATCTTTTTTATCCAGACCATTTCTAGTAACGTTCGCTTGCTTATAATCTACATATGTTTTTATTGGGTCACCATCAGCCATTGCTTCAATTACAATCGTCGGAAGCGTTGTTGTGGCTGTTTTCTGCTCATCACTGATATCTGAATTGGCAAATGTCACAGAGGAAACAAAAAGCCCTCCTGTTGATAACATCATTAAAGTTAAGCTTTTCTTGACAAAGGGCATCGTCACACCAGAAAACAAATGAGAATAGTTATCATTATAATACAGTTTATCATCAACACTTACAATAATAAGTAAATATAACAACAAAAGATTAATGGCCTATAGATTAAAAATCTGAAAATGATCGTAAAAAAGACTAGATCCTTTCTCATCTTTGCGAATACCAGACAATAAAATTCTAATAGCAGCTGACCTTATATCGTTATTATTTAAATGTGTCTCGCCAACCACACTGTATGCCCTGCACATTCCACATCTTCTGCAACCATGCTCACTAATTCAAAACTATGCTCAGACAATAACTGACGATATTTATCTTGCGAAAGGCTGGCGTGATACAAAGCCTCCCCAAACATATCTCCAACCACCTCACCGTCAGCAGGGCCACTGGTAAACATCAATACTGTTCCTTGTTCTGCGGACTTTGAAAACTGCTGAAACATGGCCTGCTGATCATTTGGTGTCAGATGAAAAAAACTATCCCAAGCTAAAATCCCCTGAAATTTTTTTTGTAAATTCACAGCGCGCATATCTGCATGAATCCATTGATGATCTGGAAATTTCTGGGGAAGAAAATTTTGCTGTGCCATCGCAATCATCGTATCTGAACTATCAACACCCGTAATGACATGACCATTTTGAATTAAATAGTTTGCAATTGGTTTACCTGAACCGCAACCTAAATCGAGAATATCTGATTGCGGCGAAATGAAAGATAAAAAATGATCTAACCATGCCTTTTCATAAAGAAAGTCACCCCGTAATTCCGTCCATGCACGAGCGTGTTTTTTATAAATTTCAATAATATTCTGTGCAAGAAAAGACTGATCTGTAAGATGTGGTTGCTCTGACATAAATTTGGATTTATTTTAAAAATTATTACGCAAAATATTAACAAATTTAGGCAATATATTATTGTTAAGTATACTGATCAATCAAAAGTAATCGATGAAAAAAAAGATCAAGCAATCAGACTTAATCTTCTTTTTGGCCATACATCCAAGTCGCTGCGATATAAATACTAAACCCAACCACCATCAATACACTTGTAACTGTCATATTGCATATCTTTACTATTTAATGTGCATATTATCTAAAAGTTTTATGACAGCTTTATGACAAAAGTTTAATCTTGAAAGATCTTTTAGCAAATGGAATAAAAGTAATTTATAAACCATAAAATACAACCATAAAAAATTTAAAATATTTCTAAAATTTATATGTATCTTATTCCATGAAAATATACTTCTGCATCAGCAAATTTGATGATCATAAATGTATGATTGAATGTATTAAACTTTAGCTTAAAACTACAGCCAAATACCCACAAAACTTGCTTTATGCCGTATAATTTAGCCCGCCAGCTAACAGCCCGCTCAAGAGATTTTTGGTATGACAACTATTATCAAACAAGATGACTTGATCACATCGGTCAAGGACGCGCTTCAGTTTATTTCGTATTACCATCCACAAGACTTTATCCAAGCGATGAGTCGTGCGTATGACCGCGAAGAAAACCAAGCCGCAAAAGATGCAATCGCACAAATTTTAATTAACTCTCGTATGTGTGCAGAAGGTCATCGTCCAATCTGTCAAGATACTGGTATTGTTAACGTATTCCTTGAAGTCGGCTTAGATGTTAAATTCGATTTAACCATGAGCTTAGATGATGCAATTAATGAGGGTGTACGCCAAGGTTACTTAGAAAATTCGAATGTACTGCGTGCATCTGTTTTAGCTGATCCTGCTTTTGGTCGTAAAAATACCAAAGATAATACTCCAGCTGTGATTCACTACAAACTCGTTCCGGGTAATAAAGTCGATATCACTGTTGCTGCTAAGGGTGGTGGTTCAGAAAATAAATCTAAACTTGCAATGTTGAATCCATCTGATTCAATTGTTGATTGGGTGCTTAAAACTGTTCCAACCATGGGTGCAGGTTGGTGCCCTCCTGGTATGCTTGGGATTGGGATTGGCGGGACTGCTGAAAAAGCCATGATGCTTGCGAAAGAATCGCTCATGGAAGAAATCAACATGGACGAATTACTTCGTCGTGGACCTGAAAATAAAATTGAAGAACTCCGTATGGAAATCTTTGAAAAAGTAAATGCTTTAGGTATTGGTGCACAAGGTCTAGGTGGTTTAACCACTGTTCTTGATATTAAAATCAAAGACTATCCTTGCCATGCTGCAGGTAAACCAGTCGGCATGATTCCTAACTGTGCTGCAACGCGTCATGCACACTTCCAACTCGATGGTTCAGGTATTGCGCATATTCAAGCACCTAAACTTTCTGATTATCCTGAAGTGACTTGGGATTCTTCAAAATCTAAACGTGTAGATTTAGACAATATTACGCAAGAAGAAATGAACGCTTGGCAACCAGGTGACACTTTGCTTCTAAACGGTACAATCTATACAGGTCGTGATGCTGCACATAAACGTATGTGTGAAATGATCGACAAAGGTGAAGAATTACCTGTAGATCTTAAAGGTAAATTTATTTACTACGTTGGCCCTGTAGATCCTGTTGGTGACGAAGTGGTTGGCCCTGCTGGCCCGACGACTGCAACACGTATGGATAAATTCACCCGTCAGGTTTTAGAACATACAGGTCTATTCGGTATGATTGGTAAAGCTGATCGTGGTCCAACTGCAATCGAAGCAATCAAAGACCATAAAGCAACCTATTTGATGGCTGTTGGTGGTGCTGCATACCTTGTTTCTAAAGCAGTTCGCCAAGCTGAAGTGGTTGCATTTGCTGATTTAGGTATGGAAGCAATCTACAAATTTGTAGTTGAAGATATGCCTGTATCGGTTGCTGTAGATGTAAATGGTACTTCAATCCATGCAATTGCACCAAAAATCTGGCAAGCCAAAATTGGTAAAATCCCAGTAGTTGATGCTGCAGTAAACTAAGTATAAATACACAGTTTAGAACTTCGTTATAAATCGTGCTAAATACTTGAATATACTTTTAAAAGCACTCTATGATTAGGGTGCTTTTTTATACTCTGAGATAAATAAATGAAAACTAAACAGTGGATGTTGGCTTGTACTATCAGTCTTTTTTCAAGTATGTCTTTTGCTGTACAACCTACGGATCAAGCTATACACAAATTGATGCAAGTCATGAACCTTGATCAACTCTTACAAAAAACGATGCAACAAATTCGACCTCAGCTGGATCAGCAAGCATATAGTATTGTACAAAATATTGTTAAGCATGAACAATTAACACCACAAGAACAAATCGTGGCGAATCAACTGGCTGATAAAATGTATGAGCAAAGTAAAAAGACCGTTTCGTGGCAAGAAATGCAGCCGATCTATCAAAAAATTTATAAAGATGTGTATAACGCAGAAGAAATTCAGGCTCAAATTGAATTTTATTCTAGTCCGATAGGCCAATCAATTTTAAATAAAGCCCCACAAGTCGCTCAAGAATCTATGAAAATCATGAATTCACGCTTAATCAGTAGCATGCAAAACTCTGAACAGGATTTTAAAGAGATTAATGCTCAACTTGAAGCCTTAAAAAAAGCAGCACAATCGAATAATTAGACTGTTCACCAAATCACATCGCCTGCGTGAACTCAAATGGCTACGCAAGGCGAAGTATGTTTAAAGCCCTTATATCTTGCACTAAATAGCGACTTAAAATCTTAAGTGAATTTGAGTAAAATTCAACCACAACAGCTTTATTCAATCCGTTCTAAACCAATATTAATCGTGTCAGAATTACATTTAAAATCATGAGCAATAATAAATAATAGTCACTAATAAATTAAGACTTGATAAGCCCCATAAAAAAGGTGATTAATCACCTTTTTAACACTCGATTATCAACTTACCAAGTTAATGGATTCCAAATTTTAAAAGGTTGGGTTAAATGAGCATCATCACTGGTATGGTAAACCCCACTATCTATTTCTTCTCTAGGCTTAATCACTCGACCTTCAGGCGTCACTTGAGCAACAAAATTTAAGCCCGGTGTTTTCAATTGGGTCATACCAATTTCTTTTAAGGCTTGACGGGTTGGCATTTGTATCAAAGGCCCCATACGTAATAACCCTGCTTCACCATTTGGACCACCACGGAATTGCTCTTCTTCATATTTGATAAAATATTGCTCACCCGATTTGACAGTCAGATAAGCTATTTTAGGTTTCTGGAAATGTATTGCCGCTAGAGGACGGCTTAAACTCAATTTATAATCCCCTTCAGCCAATTCTACCCAATAGTAATGATTACTAATCAAGCTCGGCACACGCTTACCATTTAAGAAAAAATTAGATGCAATAATTTCTTGTCGATTCCAACGACTGTCTGGACGATAAAAATAGATGACTGCCGCTTGTGGGTTTTGTGGTTTGACCAATTTAAAAAATTGACCAGGCTCCTGATTGACCCAAGAACCTACTGAGAATTTCCCAATTTTATATTGATCCAACTTAGCATGCATTGATGAATTTTCTTTTTCAAAATTAATTGCATCTAAAGTTGAGAGCACTTGAGTTGCATGCAGTTGTTCGGGAGCTTTGTGGCTCTGACATGCAGTTAGACTACAACTCGCTAAAAATATTAAACCTAGGTAACGCATGATTATCCCTCATCACGTATTTTTTATTTTTCGTTTTTAATCAAGACTCTATTTTCCATAGCGAGCTTAACATTGCAATGTCTTTTTAGACATAAAAAACGTGCAAAAAGTTAAACTTCTTGCACGTTTCAGATGAGTTGCAAAGCAATAAACGTCAATCAGATTATGCTGATTTACTATCAATCACTTTTAAATCAACTTTCTCTTCAATTTTCTGATCCACTTTTACTTGACGTGCTGTTTGATATTCAGGTTCAGCCTTGTCATTAATCACCGCTTCATTGATGACTACAGTGCCTACATCTACACGACTAGGTAAGTCATACATCGTTTCAAGCAATACTTTTTCTAGAATTGAACGTAAACCACGTGCACCAGTATTGTGTGCTAATGCTTTTTTCGCTACTGCACGCAATGCCGAATCTTCAAAAACAAGATCCACATTTTCCATTTCAAACAGATATTGATATTGACGTGTTAAAGCATTTTTCGGTTCTGTCAAAATAAGCATTAATGCTTCTTCATCCAGCTCTTCCAATGTTGCAATTACAGGTAAACGACCAATAAATTCTGGAATTAAACCAAACTTTACTAAGTCTGAAGCTTCAACTTGACGGAAAAGTTCTGAGATTTTTTTAGTATCATCTTTACTTTTCACATCAGCGGTAAATCCAATTCCACCTTTTTCCTGACGTTGTTGTACGACACGCTCAAGTCCAGAGAAAGCACCACCACAAATAAATAAAATATTTGAAGTATCAATTTGAATGAATTCTTGTTGCGGATGCTTACGACCACCCTGTGGTGGAATAGAAGCAACGGTACCTTCAATCATTTTTAAAAGCGCTTGCTGTACACCTTCACCAGAGACATCACGCGTAATCGATGGATTTTCTGATTTACGGGTAATCTTGTCGATTTCATCGATATAAATAATACCCTTTTGCGCTTTTTCTACATCATAGTCAGCTTTTTGCAAAAGCTTTTGTACAATGTTTTCAACATCTTCACCCACATAACCTGCTTCGGTTAAGGTGGTTGCATCTGCCATCGCAAAAGGAACATCTAAAAGACGAGCCAACGTTTGTGCTAACAAAGTTTTACCCGAACCTGTCGGGCCAATCAGCAAAATATTACTTTTGGCAATTTCTACAGCATCTTCACGTTTGTGACCCGATTGACTCACTTTTAGACGTTTATAATGGTTATATACCGCAACCGATAAGGTTTTCTTTGCAGTATCCTGCCCAATAACATACTGATCTAAAGCCGCACGAATTTCATGTGGTTTAGGCAAAGGACGCGTTGCCCAATCACCAGTTTCAACCTGCTGACTGGTTTGGACGAGGTCTAAGCACACATCTACGCATTCATTACAAATGTAAGCGTCCTCGCCTGCAATTAGTTTCCCAACTTCAGACTGTGTTTTACCACAAAATGAACAATGCTTTTGTCCTTGAGGATGTTCGGACATTTTCACTCCAAATTTTGAATCTTTGTTTGTTTGAACACTTGTAACGACTTAGTTTTTCGGACGTTTCGAAAGCACTTCATCCACAAGGCCATATTCTTTAGCAGCTTGAGCTGTCATAAAATTATCACGGTCTGTATCACGTGCTACTCGAGCAAAATCCTGACCACTATGCTCTGCCATCAAATGATTTAAACGCTCTTTAATATATAGAATTTCACGTGCATGAATTTCAATATCAGATGCCTGACCACGGAAACCACCTAATGGTTGGTGAATCATGACACGCGCATTTTCAAGACAATAACGTTTGCCCTTAGCACCGGCATTCAACAAAAAAGCACCCATAGAGGCTGCTTGCCCCATACAATACGTCACCACATCGGGTTTAATAAATTGCATGGTATCGTAAATCGCCATACCGGCAGTCACAGAACCACCCGGTGAGTTAATATACAGATGGATATCTTTTTCTGGGTTTTCAGCTTCTAAAAATAACATTTGAGCAACAATTAAGTTCGCCATGTTATCTTCAACTTCACCAGTCAAGAAAATCACACGCTCACGTAAAAGACGTGAAAAAATATCAAAAGAACGCTCACCACGAGAAGATTGTTCTACAACCATCGGAACTAAAGCATTATCAATCATTGGAACATACATACGTTATTTATTCCTGAATTTTTTGTTACTTAACTCATATTCACAATATGAGGGATAATTACTGAAAATGCAAAATATTCCCCATTAAATAACAGATTTTTTTTGGATATGCATTGTGAATACAGGACATTTAACAAAGTTTCAACAACATAAAAAAAGGCGCTAAAAGCGCCTTTTTATTACTACAAGCTATTAACCTTGTTGACGAGCTTGTTGCTCTTTCAACAATTCTTCATAACTTACAGCGGTATCAGTTACTTTAGCTGAAGCTAAAATGTAATCAACCACTTGATCTTCTAAGACAACGCCTTCAATTTGAGCACGTTGTTTTTCATCATTTTTGAAGTATTCAATCACTTCAGTTGGATCTTCGTAAGAAGAAGCCATATCATTGATATATGCTTCAACACGAGCTGGATCAACTTCAAGTTTCGCATCAGCTAAAACTTTGCTGACCAAGATGCCAAGTTTAACTGCTTTTTCAGCTTGTTCTTTAAACAAATCATCTGGAAGCATGCTGCTATCAAATGCTTGCGCACCTTGAGCACCAAACTGTTGAGTGAATTGTTGAATCATTTGTTGACGTTGACGGTCAATTTCTTGAGCCATCATCGCAGCTGGAATTTCAATTTCGTTTGCAGCTACAAGCGCATCAAAAGTTGCACTTTTCACTTGGTTACGAAGGCCATTTTTCACTTCACGTTCCATGTTTTTACGAACGTCAGCTTTTAATTTCTCAACGCCTTCTTCTTCAGTCAAACCAAAGATTTTAAGGAATTCAGCATCAATTTCTGGAAGTTTTGCTTTTTCAACTTGCTTCACAGTAATTTTGAATTGTGCTTGTTTTCCAGCAAGGTTTTCAGCTTGATAGTCTTCAGGGAAAGTAACATCAATTACTTTCTCTTCGCCTTTCTTCATACCAATGATACCGTCTTCGAAGCCAGGGATCATACGACCTGAACCTAGAACAAGTTTAAAGTCTTCAGCAGCACCACCTTCAAACTTCTCACCATCAACAGTACCTTCGAAATCGAAAGTTACTTGCATATCTTTTTTAGCCATACCTTTGGTTTCAGCCCAAGTTTGGCGTTGCTTTTGTAAGTTTTCAAGCATTGCATCAACATCTTTGTCGTTGATTTCAGTTGCTTTACGCTCAATTTCTAAGCCTTCAAACTTAACATCTACTTCTGGGTAAACTTCAACAGTTGCTTCATAAACTAAAGCATCAGCTGTATTTTCAACTTTATCAATGTTTGGCATGCCTACAGCATTGATTTTTTCTTGTTGAATTGCTTCAAAGACAGTGTCACGAATAACATCGTTAATCACTTCTTGATAGATACCCGCGCCATATTCACGACGTACAACGTCCAAAGGCACTTTACCTGGACGGAAGCCGTTAATCTTCGCAGTTTTGGCAGTGCGTTTTAAGCGAGCTTCAAATTGCTCGTTTACACGGCTCGTCGGTACAGATACATTTAAACGACGGGCAACGCCCGAAACCGCTTCAGAAGTTACTTGCATGGCTTCCTCGATATAGAAATAGTAGTTGCAATTTTTAAAGTGTCACATTATATGACAACATGCGAAGATATACAAAATACCTGTGAAAATCATGCAATTTAAATTTTAATTTCAAGTTTTTAACGTTTTAATCAATGCGGTTTATTTATGGTTATTGCAAATATTTTCATACTTTACAGTTTTATAAGTATTTACTCACGATCTCTCCTATTTTGTTACAGTCCGACACATTAGGTTTTTATATAAAATATATAGATAATAAATAGATGTAATGATTAAGCTTCATTTTCAATTGTAGTAGTTAATTTAAATTAAAAATTCAATCGGTAATTTCAATCCAAAACTGATGCAATAATAAATAGTAATCATTATTATTCGCATACAAATTTACATTTCTAATTTTGAGTCTCACCATGTCTTTCATCAAAACACGTAAAAAGATTGTGTCTTCTGCGATCGCATCTTCTTTATCTGTCGTTGCGGTTACAGCAATGGCGCAAGATGATGTAACACAACTCCCAACGATTCATGCACAGGCAAGTGCCGTACAACAACAAAGTTTTAAAGTTGACCAATCTGCAAATACTAAATTTGTTGCCCCTCTGCTAGATACACCAAAATCAGTTTCTATTATTTCTAAACAACTGATTGAAGATACGCAAGTTACAACATTAAGTGATGCATTACGTACTGTCTCAGGGATCACCCTAGGTGCAGGTGAAGGTGGTAACCCGAATGGCGACCGTCCATTTATTCGTGGTTATAACTCTGAAAGTTCAATCTATGTAGATGGCATACGTAACTCAACCTCACAAAATCGTGAAATGTTTGCCATTGAACAAGTCGAAGTAACCAAAGGTTCGGCTTCTGTTCTCGGTGGTGCAGGTTCTACCGGTGGTAGCATCAACATGATTTCTAAAGTTGCTAAAAAAGGTGACTTTTTAGAAGGTTCTGTTGCAGGCGGTACAGATAACTATCAGCGTATCACTTTAGATGGCAACAAAGATTTTGGTAATGGTATTGCAGCTCGTGTAGCAGTAATGGGTCATCATAATGAAAAAGCCGGTCAAAAAGATGGTGCTGAATACAAACGTGCAGGTATTGCACCTAGTATTACCTTTGGTATTGATACTCCAACACGTGCAACTTTAAGTTATTACTATTTGAAATCTGACGATACACCCGATTCAGGTGTTCCATATAGCTATAATGCTGCTAAAAAAGCAACTGAAGGAAAACCTGTTGATGTTAAACAAGGTATTTACTATGGATTGCAACAACGTGACTTTCAAAAGCAAGAAAATCAAATTGGCACCATTAAGTTAGAACATGATTTAACAGATAACCTAACCATTAGTAATACAGCTGTATACAACAAAGCAACCAATGATTACCTGTGGACTCAGCCTGACGATTCCAAAGGTAATGTGCTCAATGACAAAGTATGGCGCCGTATAAATTCACGTATTACTGATACTGAAATCTTTACAGATCAACTTGCGTTAACAGGCAAGTTCAATACAGGCATGTTAAAGCACAAGTTTAATGTAGGTGCTGAATATAGCGACCAGCAATCTGACAAGGGTGGCTATTTAACGACTTATCCTGGTTATGCTGGTTCAACAACTGGTGGATTTAATAGTAATTGTAAGATTAATGATGCGTGGTGTACGTCACTAACAAATCCAAATCCTAAGCAACCTTGGTTAGGTACATCAGTCGCGGATAAGAACGTTACAACGACCAAAACTAATATTACTTCAGTTTATTTACTGGATAATATTGAGTTCACACCTAAATGGTTACTTGATCTTGGTTTACGTTGGGATAAATTTGAAACTGAACAAACCACCAATGCTACAGGTGCTAAAATTAAAAATGATAGTGACTTTTTCACTTATCAGGCTGGTTTAACATTTAAACCTGTTGAAAATGGTTCAATTTATGCAAGTATTGCAACTTCTGCAAACCCAGTGGGTGTAGATGCTGGTGATGGTTCTGAGGCGATTGGTCAAGCCTATATGGATCTAGACCCTGAAGAAAGCCGCACTTTTGAAATTGGTACAAAATGGGATTTACTCAATGATCGCTTAAACTTAACTGCAGCGATTTTCCGTACTGAAAAACAAAATACCCGTATTCAAATAGATGCAGGTACATATACCAATGGCGGCGAAACTAAAGTTGATGGCTTAGAACTTGGCTTAAATGGTAAAGTTACTGATAAGTGGGCTATTTCTGCTGGTTATACATACCTCGACAGTGAAAATGTAAACCCTGGTCCATCTTGTAACCGTGCAGGCGTATGTACTGCTGACAACCCTGCTAAGGGTAAACAAATGCAAAATGTGCCTAAGAACTCAGCAACTCTTTGGACAACCTATCAAGTACTTCCACAACTTAATTTAGGCGTTGGCGCAATTGCAATGGATAAAGTCTATGGTGATGCTGCTAATACTAAATGGGTTCCAGGTTATGTACGCTACGATGCTATGGCACGTTATAACGTAAACAAGAATGTTGACTTACAACTCAACTTAAACAACCTTTCTGACAAACGTTACTTTACCAAAGCCTATGCATCTCATTATGCATCTGAAGCTGAAGGCCGTAGTGCAGTATTGTCTGTGAACTTCAAGTATTAAAATCTAAAAATCCCATAAATATTTTATGGATTTAATGTAAAATAGCCTCTATTCGTAGAGGCTATTTTTATAAATCAAGTATTTATATATTTAAAGGTGTATTGCCGTGATTCATCATATTCCAAACGTACTCAGCAAAGAACAAGTTCAATATTTCCGCACAGAAATGAATCAAGTTGAATGGGTAAATGGCAAAGTGACCGCAGGCACACTTTCAGCAACCGTCAAACAAAATCAACAACTGCCAGAAGACAATCCACTCACTCATCATTTAAGTAACATTATTTTAGAGGCTTTAGGTCAACATCCCTTATTCCTTTCTGCTGCCATTCCACTGGATATCATCCCGCCCCTGTTCAACCGTTACGAAAATAATGAATCTTTTGGTTTTCATGTTGATAACTCGATTCGACGCATCCGTGGTACCAATGATCGCTTAAGAACCGACTTGTCTTGTACCGTTTTCTTAACTGAACCAGATGAATATGAAGGCGGTGAACTGGTGATTGAAGATACTTACGGCTACCATGAAGTTAAACTTCCTGCGGGCGATATGATCCTTTACCCCTCTACCAGCCTACATGAAGTCACTGCAATCACATCGGGTTGCCGTATTGCTTCATTTTTCTGGGTACAAAGTATGATTCGTGATGATGCTGATCGCTATATGCTGTTTAACTTAGATCAAACTGTGCAAAATTTACGGCTAGAGCTGGGTGATCAACATAAAGAAGTTATTAAATTGACCAATATGTATCATAATTTAATGCGTAAATGGGCTGAAATTTAGTTGTTTTGTAGACGCTCAGGCCTATTTTAACGAGAGTATCTTCCACAAAATAAATCAATATAGAATATATTTTTCAAAATTATAAAATTTTCAGGAAATTTTTCTCTTATTTTAAGTTTTCCTCATAAATTAAGGGAATTATTTCCGAACCAACTCTTTTAAAATTAATCTCAAGTTAATCCATTTACAAGATAACTGAGTTTTACTTTATGCCGTGTTACATCCACGCATAATTTTATGCCACTTTAGGCGATAGGACTCCGAAATATACTTGTAAATCGCTAGAATAGACATAATCTATACGCGTAGTAAGTTGCCTTTACCCAAGATTAGAGCAACCGATACTACACAAGGAGTTTCACATGATGTTGGCAGATCCAAGTAAAAAATATCGTCGCATGTACCAACGTGTGGACTTACCAGACCGTCAATGGCCAAATAACGAAATCAATAAAGCGCCTATTTGGATGAGTACCGACTTACGCGACGGTAATCAAGCGATCTTTGAGCCAATGAACATTGAACAAAAATTTAAAATGTTTCAAATGTTGGTCAAAATTGGTTTTAAACATATTGAAATTGGCTTCCCTTCTGCCTCTCAAATTGATTTTGATTTCACACGTAAGTTGATCGAAGAAGGTCATATTCCTGATGATGTTTATATCGAAGTTTTAGTTCAAGCACGCGATCATTTGATTCAGCGTACTTTTGAAGCTTTAGACGGTGCTAAACGCGCCATCGTCCATATTTACAACTCAAACTCTCCGACCTTTCGTCAAAAAGTATTAAATGTTGATGTGGCTGGTGCCAAAAAATTGGCTATGAATGCAGCTGAAAAAGTTAAAGAATATGCAGCACAATACCCCGCTACAGATTGGATCTTCCAATATAGCCCTGAATGTTTTTCTGCAACTGAATTAGAGGTTGCCAAAGATGTTTGTGATGCAGTGACCGAAATTTGGGAAGCATCACCAAACAATAAAGTAATTTTGAACTTACCTGCAACCGTTGAAGTTTCTGGCCCGCACGTGTATGCCGATCAAATTGAGTGGATGCACCGTAACTTACAACGTCGTGATGGGGTGATTATCTCTGTACATTGTCACAATGACCGTGGTTGTGGGATTGCAGCATCAGAGTTAGCCATTATGGCTGGCGCAGATCGTGTTGAAGGTTGCGTCTTTGGTAATGGTGAACGTACCGGTAATGTAGATGTTGCTGCCATTGCCTTGAATATGTATACCCAAGGTGTTGCACCAGAATTGGATTTTTCTAATATCAATGAAATTATTGCCACGGTTGAAGAATGTACTGGTTTACCTGTACACCCACGTCATCCGTATGCAGGTGATTTAGTCTTTACTGCTTTCTCTGGCTCACATCAAGACGCGATTAAAAAAGGCTTCGAATTCCAAAAAGGTGAAGAAATTTGGGATATGCCATACTTACCTATCGATCCAAAAGATTTAGGTCGTGATTATGATGCCGTTATTCGTGTCAATAGTCAGTCAGGTAAAGGTGGGATCGCATATTTATTAGAATCTAATTACAACGTGGTATTACCACGTCGTTTACAGATTGAATTCTCTCAAAAAGTTCAGCAACATACCGATGAACAAGGCACTGAAATTACCTCGCAAGAAATTTGGAACTTATTCCAAGAGACCTATGTGGCAGTCAAAGATGCACATTATTCTGCGAAAAATTACAGATTATCGGATGATAACGGCAATCAAGTGATTGAGCTTGATTTGGTGGTCGATGGTGAAACTCAGCACTTACGCGGTGAAGGTAACGGTCCTATTTCTGCCATCTTAAATGCCTTACAGTTACCTATTGACGTATTGAGTTATGAAGAGCGTAGCATTAGCTCTGGTGCGCATGCTAAAGCCTTAGCCTTGATTGAACTTCAAGTCAAAGGTACAGGTAAATCTGCATTTGGTGCAGGCGTACACGACAATATTGTGACCTCTTCAATCGAAGCGATTATTGCATGTACCAACCGCTTGATAGAACAAGGTGTGTTAAGTACTAAACAAGTAATTGCTGCTGCGGTATAAGCAATAACGATATGTAATAGCACTATAAATTACTTTTGAAAGGATATCCTCGGTGGTATCCTTTTGTTATTCATCCTAAAGATTTTAAGGCGAATTATTCCTGTGTCTTTTCCAGCTGACTCGGTGGGCATCGTTAGCCCGCAAAAATTCCAATTTGAAGAACCTTTAGAGCTTGAATGTGGCCGTATATTGCCACGTTTTGACATCATGGTTGAAACCTACGGTAAACTCAATGCAGATAAATCCAATGCCATTTTACTGTGTCATGCATTATCAGGACATCATCATGCCGCAGGTTACCATCATGCCGATGATAAAAAACCAGGCTGGTGGGATGCTTGTATTGGACCTGGAAAAGCCATTGATACCTCTAAATTTTTTGTGGTGGCACTGAATAATATTGGCGGTTGTAGCGGCTCCACTGGACCAACATCACCCAATCCTGAAAATGATAATCTGCCTTATGGCCCTGACTTTCCTTTAGTTACAGTTCGTGATTGGGTCAAGACCCAAGCCATGCTATCTGATCGTTTAAATATTGAAGTGTGGTATGCCATTATTGGTGGTTCACTCGGTGGCATGCAAGCCTTACAGTGGTCAGTTGACTATCCAGATCGTCTACAAAATTGCGTGATTATTGCCAGCGCTCCCAAGCTTTCAGCACAAAATATTGCCTTTAATGAAGTAGCACGTCAGTCGATTTTGTCTGATCCAGATTTTCATAACGGCCGCTATTTAGAACAAGACAGTTACCCTAAGCGTGGTTTAATTTTGGCACGTATGGTCGGACATATTACCTATTTGTCTGAAGAAGCCATGAAACAAAAATTTGGGCGTGACTTAAAATCTGGCAACTTTATGTACGGCTTTGATGTTGAGTTCCAAGTTGAAAGCTATCTTCGTTATCAAGGTGAACAATTCAGTCGTAACTTTGACGCCAATACTTATCTCATTATGACCAAAGCTTTGGATTATTTTGATCCAGCACGTGAATATGACTTATCGTTAACGCAAGCGATGTTGAAGACCCAATGCCGCTTTTTAGTCGTGTCATTTACTACAGATTGGCGTTTTAGTCCGCAACGCTCACAAGAAATTGTGGATGCACTGATTAGCAGTCATAAACCTGTCAGTTATATCGATATTGATGCAGAACAAGGGCATGATTCATTTCTATTCCCTATTCCGCTGTATGTAAAAACATTACGTGCATTTTTAGGTGGCCCTGAGCACCTTGAAGCAACACCTCAGGAGACTGTGTAATGCGTATAGATCAACAACTCGCTGAAAAATGGATTACCCCAGGTGCCAGTGTGCTTGATTTAGGCTGTGGGGATGGCGAATTATTGTCACAAATGAGCAAAAAACAGCAAATCCGTGCATACGGTTTAGAAATTGATCAAGAAAAGATTGCAATTGCGGTCAGTCGAGGGTTAAATATTATTCAACAAGACTTAAATCTCGGTTTGGGACGCTTTGCTGATCAGTCTTTTGACTATGTCGTTATGGCACAAGCATTGCAAGCTGTTGATGCACCTGATGTTTTGTTAAGAGATATGGTGCGCGTAGGGAAACAAGCAATTATCACCTTTCCAAACTTTGCACATTGGAAGACACGTTCTTTCTTAGCAATCAAGGGAAGAATGCCTGTTTCCGAAGCACTACCCTATATGTGGTACAATACGCCAAATATCCACTTATGTACCTTCCGTGATTTTGAAGCATTATGTGCAGAAAATCAGATTAAGATTATTAATCGACTCGCAGTGAATGGGAACCAACAAGGTAGTATGTTGAGTAAGCATTTGCCTAATTTGTTCGGCGAAGTCGCTATTTATCGAGTGAGTGCTCTATGAAAAAAATATTATTAAGCAGTACATTATTTTTTGGGCTGCTCAATGTTCAAGCCCATGCAGACTATATTCCACAGCAACAGCAATCTACTTCTGCAATGGCAGCACAATATGCGCATATGAGTGTTGCTGACTTACAGAAAGCAGCAAAAGCTGGACAACCTGCGGCTCAATTCTATCTAGCAACCCGATATCAATCGGGTAATGAAATTAGTAAAGATTTGAAACAAGCATTCACTTGGTTTAAGGCTGCGGCTGATCAAGGAATTTCATCTGCACAATTAAATGTTGGACGGATGTATGCCGATGGCATGGGTACATCTACAAATGAAACGCTCGCTCGCCAATACTTTGAAAAAGCAGCCAGCCATGGTGACAACCGTGCCAGCTTTAACTTAGCGGTCATGGAAGAACAAAAGAAAAACTACATGGGTGCATACCAATGGTATGAACTTTCTACCCGTGATGGCATGTTAGACAATAAAGTCATTAATATGTCTGAAACCAAGAAGACGGCATTGGCTGCAAACTTAACCCCTGATCAAATTCGTACCGCACGTGATCGTGCCGATAAATGGATTCAAGCGCAATAATTTTGCCCTACAATCTCAAGCACCTTCGGGTGCTTTTTTATTAGCATCATATTCATTATAAAATCAGCTAAAATGATGACTATTCAAGATGGAAGCTTTTTATAATGTCGACACAAGATTGGTTATCACAAGGAACTCTGGTACTCGCCAGTAACAACAAAGGTAAAATTGCTGAATTTACCAAAATGTTTGCCGAATTAAACCTACCTGTAGATGTTATTCCTCAAGGTCAGCTAAATATTGAAGATGCAATTGAAGATGGTTTAAGTTTTATCGAAAATGCCATTATTAAAGCCCGTCATGCTGCTCGTATTTCAGGTAAACCTGCGATAGCAGATGATTCTGGTATCTGTGTACCGATATTGGGTGGTGCCCCAGGCATTTATTCTGCTCGCTATGCAGGGGAACATGGGGATGATGCGGCCAACAACCTTAAACTTTTACAAGATCTCAAACCATTACGTCAGAGCAACGAAGCGATTCAAGGCATGTTTGTGTGCGTATTGGCACTTGTTCAACATACAGATGATCCTCTTCCTCAAATATTCCAAGGCATTTGGCAAGGTGAAGTTTTAGAACAAGCCCGTGGCGAAAATGGTTTTGGCTATGACCCACTGTTCTGGTTGCCTGAACTGGGTATTTCGAGTGCTGAAATGTCAAAAGAAGAAAAGAATAAGATTAGTCATCGTGGTCAAGCGATGCAGTTATTCCGTAAAAGTTTAGTCAGCTAATCTATTCTTTTCCAAGATATGATTCAGTATTAGAAAGTAAATCCCCTCTGCTAGCGTGAAGGGTTTTACTTTTTAAAAACTAAATCAAATATAAAATTAAACCATATAGAAAACATATGCCACAGCTCACGATCGTTCCTGAGGCAATATATTTAGCTGAAATTCCTGTTCCCTGATAATGCGTTTCTAATGCCACAATATTGGCCGCTGGAGGTAAACAAAACAATAAAAACATGACTCCGATATATTCATGAATATATGGAATCGGTAAAAATTGATATGCTAAGCCACACAAAATGACACCACATAATAATTTTAAGCCTGCAACTTTAAAACTTTGTAAAAGATCATATCGATCAACACGAGTATTACGCAACCACATTCCCAAGACACACATACCAGCAAAACTCATGCCCCATTTTGCGATGCTATAGATTCTATCAATCCATTGATGGTTGTGCAGACTTTGAAAGTCTAGCCCCCTAAATATAAGTGCGATGAATAGTGCAATGACTGGTGGTGACTGCATCACCTTTTTTATAATCTCTTTAAATGATTGTGCTTCTGAGCTAACAGAAGTGACCGCCCAAGTATTACCAAAAATAGAAATACCAATATATAAGGCAATCATCGCTGAGCTAATTTCTGAGCCAAACAGTGCTATCGCAATCGGGAACCCTAACCACGCCATATTGGTATAACTAAAACAGAGTGATGCTAAGCGATCTTTAGAAATGGCTAAAAAAGCAAAGAACATTAGGAATGCAGCAAAGAAACTAAATAACATTAAACTTAAACTGCCCTCCCGATAAAACACCATGTTGTAGATGATGACAATCGGAATAAATAGTCGGGCTAACGCAGAAGATAGTAAAGATTTAAGCTGAGTCGATAACGTGCTTGACGCCAGTATTAATCCACATATAAAAGACAACAGCGGAAATAATAACGCCACTCGTTCACATCCAAAATTAAGCAATATTTAAATGCTAACACGCTTTGACTATTTTTCTGAAAACTATAGATCATTGATTGTCTTGAAATTGAAATATCTACGTCACTTTTTTGTCACATATAACTGTTGATATAGGCTTAATAAAATAGGAGTTAAAACTATGGCTGGCTTATCAATTTGGCATGTACTCATTTTCGCAATCGTGGTGATTTTATTATTTGGTACATCAAAACTCAAAAACTTAGGTAAAGATGTTGGTGGTGCCGTAAAAGATTTTAAAAAATCAATTAAAGAAGAAGAAGCAAGCGCTGCTTCTCTGACTGAACCACGCACTTTAGAACATCAAAATAATCATACTGATGTGAACTCTACAGTGAAACACTAAACTGGGAGATGTAAATCATGTTAGATGTAGGTTTTTCTGAACTTCTGGTTTTTGGCATTATCGCTCTATTGGTTTTAGGTCCTGATAAACTTCCTGAAGCTGCGCGCTTTGCTGCAAAATGGTATAGCAAATTCAAACGTGTGATCAGTAATGTTCAAAATGATATCGATCGTGAATTACGTCTATCCGAGTTTCGCGAACAAATGCAAAATGAAATGCAACGCATTCAAGAACTGGAACAGAAAGTGCAGGCTCAGATGCAAGAATTACAACAACAATCTATTACTGCTGCAGAAAAAGAATTACCCACAGCATCATCGTCCAATAAAAATTTATCTTTAACCTATCACTTTATACAACCGACAGTTCCTTCATTTTATTTGTTAGAAACGTGGATAAAGCAACAACAGTGCTCTTATGTGTATATTCCGCCCGTTAAAACAGTATACCAAGCGCAATTACAGGTGGCGGTATGACAACTTCTCTTTCGCCACAACTTCAAAATCCATCGAGTTCAGCTGAAGAGCCGACTCAACTTGAAGCAATGCCCATCACCAAGCACTTAATGGTATTGCGTCAGCATCTATTCAAAATAGTCGGCATTTTCATCGTTATCTTTTTTTGCTTACTACCGTTTGCCAATAAAACTTATTCGACCTTATCTGAACCATTAAGAGCCCAATTACCACTTAACTCAACCATGATTGCAACAGATGTTACTGCAACATTTATGGCACCCTTTAAGCTGAATTTTTTTATCGCATTAATGTTGGCTATGCCATTTGTGATTTATCAAATTTGGGCCTTTCTAAAACCAGCATTGTATGAAAAAGAAAAGAATTTAGCATTTCCTTTATTATTTGGCAGCATTTTTCTATTTTATTCTGGAATTGCATTTGCCTACTTTGTCGCTTTACCTTCTATCTTGCATTTCTTCATGAGTGTATCACCAGATACAGTGGCGCCAATGACTGATATTAATAGCTACTTGGCATTTTGCTTAAAGTTATTTTTAGTCTTTGGGGTCACTTTTGAAATCCCAATTATCACCCTAGTCCTTATTTTAATTGGTTTTGTTAGCACAAAAACATTGGCTGAAAAGCGACGCTTTATTATTGTCGGTTGTTTTTTCATTGCTATGTTTATGACACCACCCGATGCTATTTCTATGATTATGCTAGCCATTCCAATGTGGTTACTCTTTGAAATGGGTCTGCTATTAGGCAAAATCATTGAAAAGCGTAAAGTAGCAGCAACCTAAAATAGCGTCATAAAAGTAAGTCAATTCGGCTTTTATGACGCTATTTAGCTCTATTTATCTTCAATATTTGTAAAATAAAATATATGTCTTTCGAACTATACTTCTGCATAAATCAACTGGGCTCCAGCACCTGTTGAATAAGCTCTCCAGCATGTTCACCTTGTTGAGTTTTTTCAATCCAATCTATTTTTTGCTGAGTAATTCGTAAAAAGTTAGAACAACGGGTTCCATAAATTGGACTTTGAATAAAAGTAGAGGAAAGTAATTGCTCCATTTCTGGATGAATACCCGTTTCAGGTAATAAATCAGGAAAAATTTTCCGCTCATCTTCCAAAATATCCCATGCTGTATATTGCAGGTTCGCTTCAGGCAGCGAAGACAATTGCATCATTGGTAGAAACTCTTGAGTAAAACGTTTGCGCAAATGCTTGGTCTTTTCCCAATCATCCGATAACAGACCATTGGAAACCACATACACGCCTCTCGATAATACTTGCGGTGCTTCACCTCGATTACTCATATACACCGCTTGTACGCGATCGCCAATAAATAAATTAAAACCAGCGTAATCACGTTGTATTTTTTCAAGTGCCTGTGCAAAGCGTATCGGTGTTTGTTCAGACTCTAAAAAATCTTGAATGAGTTGTCCTCTTGAGGTTGCATACGTCGTTTTATCAGCACCATTACGATAATTGGTCACAATTGCCCACCGACCTTGTGCAGTCACTCCCATCCATGTTCCACCCGACTGTAAATCTTGTCCCGCAATAATTGGGCTATGTTCCCAAGCATGTAATTGAGCACTCGGCCGATGATAAAATTCATCTCGATTGGAAAGTAAACATAAGGACTGGTCATCTAAAACCTGCCAAGCCAGTGCCACAATACACATAAGTTATTCTCTTTTAGTTTTACACATTGAATGTACAACATTTTTTATATGTTTCAGCTAAAATCTGTGCAAAACACAAGATCAAGGAACTGGAATGCTGACCTACCCGAATATTGACCCCGTTGCAGTTGCACTGGGTCCCCTACAAGTACATTGGTATGGACTAATGTATTTACTGGCATTTCTATGTGCTTGGGGACTTGCAACCTATCGTGCTAAACAACGTGATCAATGGTCATCTGACATGGTCTCTGATTTAGTATTTTATGGTGCTTTAGGGGTGGTCATTGGTGGACGTATTGGTTATGTGATTTTCTATGAATTTGATAAATTCTTAGTTGATCCCATTTGGTTATTCAAAGTCTGGACGGGTGGCATGAGCTTCCATGGCGGCTTTTTGGGTGTCATGATTGCCATGTTAGTATGGTGTCATAAATATAAGAAAACTTGGTTCGAAACGCTGGACTTTATTGCACCGTGTGTACCCACAGGTTTAATGTTCGGACGTATTGGCAACTTCATTGGGGGTGAATTATATGGCCGCCAAGTATCTGATCCTAACTTTATTTTTGGTATGATTTTTCCTACAGATCCACTGCAGTTGGTGCGTCATCCCTCACAAATTTATCAAGCGCTTTGTGAAGGCTTATTACTGTTTATTATTCTTTGGTTCTATAGTGCTAAACCGCGCCCTCGCATGGCAGTTTCAGCAGTGTTCCTCATGGGATATGGCTGTGCACGCTTCTTTATGGAGTTCTTTCGTGAACCTGATGCCGATCAAGGCTATATCTTGTTTGGCTGGATGACTAAAGGTCAAATACTATCTTTACCCATGATTTTGATTGGTCTGTGGATGATTTGGTACGCTTACCAAAAGAAAATTTTTGATTGGGGTCCACAGAAAAATACCCAAAAGTAAGCTGAACATAGTAAATAATACGGGTAGACGTTTAATTATCTTGAAAAAAAATGAAGCCGTGCTTCATTTTTTTTCATATGCTAAAGTTATCCCAATACTTTTGATCTTGATGAACTATGCTTGAATTTTGGTTTAACCCTCAAACATCACTGGCAAAAAAATTATTGATTCTTATCGTAATCGCAATAACAACAGCGATTCTTTATAAAATTCGACCACTCCCTATTGATGCAATTTTGATGTTTTTAGGTACAGGCATTATTTTTCTAATTTGCCGCTATTGCAAAACACATTTTGCTGCTCAAAATTCAACAACTTTGATATACCGATTATTGACGTGGATTCCAATTGCGCTATTAATTGCACTTATTTTTAAGAACATGCAAAATGGCGAAATTCTGATTCCCGGCGCACAAGGTATTGGCTTTATGGCTTTAGCTGTCTGTCTATTTTCCCCGCTGTCTTTATTACATAAAAACAAACCTGAGTAATGCTGAATCATGTTTAACTTTTGGTATTCAAATCAATGTACGCGACAGATTAAACTCATCATCTGCATCGTCACCTGCACGATTATCTATGCTTGTTCATCAATACAACAACTAACACCACTGTTTACAGGTATCAGTCTAAGCATTGGTCTGATGATTCATATGCTCCGAAATGTGAGTCTAAAAATTTCAACTGACCATCCATATAAACAAGGTTTTCAGATTTTATTTTCAATACTTCCAATCATTAGCTTAATCACGTTAATTAACCTATTACCTGCACAAAATAAAATCTATTTAGCGATTCAATGCATTGCTTTTACTGCAATAGGCTTATTTATTGTGTCAATTTATGAAAATCGAGCAAAACGTTTTGAATAAATAAAAGGAAGTTCTAATACACATTCGCTCCCTTTTACATTCAAGCAATCCACTCTAATAACTCTTTTGAATATTTTTATAAATTTATTCGATAATATTCATAAGTAACTTCTGCATCTTTATAGACATTATAGCTACGCTGTTTAAAGTCTGACACCCACTCTAAACCAGTAAACCCAGCAATATGCCCAAATCGATGTCTATTGGTTCTATTGATGATGTAGATATCGCCTTTTTTAGGATGATCAAATGCTGGTTGAATTTGTCGATATCCAATCTTGGTCAGGGTATTCCCCCAATCTGCTGCAGCAACAGGGTGTTTTACAAAGCGCGCACCTGCGGTTTCTAACGCAATACGAATACTTTTTGCGCACATTGCTGAGCTTCTTCTGCTCGAAACACCTGCTAACTTTTGAGTGAACTTACT
This sequence comes from Acinetobacter sp. ANC 4648, assembly GCF_002135345.1. Classification (GTDB taxonomy): domain Bacteria; phylum Pseudomonadota; class Gammaproteobacteria; order Pseudomonadales; family Moraxellaceae; genus Acinetobacter. Next base: position 591,512 of record NZ_NEGI01000002.1, read on the forward strand.
CACATCAATGGAGTCTGAATTTTCAAAATTAAAACTTCTGAAACCGACATTTTCAACTTTTTTGTTTCTAGAACCTGAATGAGATTTTATTTCAGGTCGATGCTTCTGTGATGCTGTGGATCGAATTACAATATGACTTGCAGGCGCAACATTATCATACACATCAACATGTTGGTCATAAATCATGCTTTAACCTCTAACGTCTCTCAAAGAATTAGTCCCGTTGCAAAACGGCGACTTCATTTCGTGAAGCAGGGATAGTAAGCATCGAATCTTAAATTTTCACACCATAAAATGTAAGCAAATTTATCATTGTAAATAAGAATACTTTAACTCACTCTTTATCATTAGATTTTAAAAACTAATTTTTTGTAAAAAAGCGGTACTCATGTTTTAGTACCGCTCAAATTAAAACCAACTTGAATTATTTTTTAAAATTTAACTGTCTATTTTTAGAATAAACAGTGCTTTACAATATAATTAACTGCAATCCCAATTGTATAAAACCTTTGAAAAATCACGTTTTTTTAAATCATCGGGATGAATAAAAAAATTACCGACACCGACATCGCCCCACATAATATCGTTCCCCTCACTTGCATCACTATCAATTTGCAATAACAAGACATAGTCTTGAATATTTTTTTCATACTCTCGTGGATCAGACTGTGTGAAAAAAGGATAACCCATCAAACGATGCCCATTTGCAGAAAATTTTTCACAATAGGGTTCCAACCATTCTTCATAGAAATCTTCACCCTCAAACTGTTCTTCAAAATCATAAAGCTGTTCTACTGCTAATACTTTCTGCCCAAAAGAAAAATCATCAACACTAATATATTGAACCACAGGTTTAAACTCGATACGGTATTGACCTGAAATTGGTGAATAGTATTCTTCATCTTTAAATTGAGTTAAATAGGAGCTAAAGTCTTGCTGAAGTTGAGTTTTATCTAAAATCACATCATCAAAAAATAAAACTCGAAATCCATTCTGTTGTTGCCCCTTTTCAAAATTAGCACCGTATAAATCATCACCACCAATAAAAAATTGTAAAATTCCTGTTGCAGGTAGGTCTGGATGTAAAGGTATCTCTGAAAAATTAATTTGTGCCAGCAATTTAAGTGGAATACTGTTTGAATCAATAGGATATTGATGATTTACAGGTACATAGGGCGCGCCGCCTACTTTACTTTGCCACAAAGCCAAATTGTCATCAGAAACCAACGTCATTTCTAAACTTGGTGTAGCCGTGATCAAAATTTTCTCTTTATAGGGTTGAATCGTTTCAGGAATATCACTCCAACTCATATTCATCATTGTTCTCTCTTGTTGTCTATTTTAAAATTAGGATCAAAATAATCTGTCTTAAAAACCATGTCTATTTAGTATAAACTCTATGACTATTTAGAAATATTACGGAATCATCGTTGAACGACACAAACTGTCACCTGTGTTGTCATTTATGATCCTCAGACTGGGAAATTTATGAAAGCGTATTTAGACCTTCTACAACACATCCTCGACAACGGCGGCGATAAAGGCGACCGTACAGGTACAGGTACACGTTCTGTATTTGGTCATCAGATGCGTTTTGATCTTTCTAAAGGTTTTCCACTCCTCACAACCAAGAAAGTTCATTTTCGCTCTATCGTCATTGAACTATTGTGGTTTTTAAAAGGTGATACCAATGTCCAATATTTAAAGGACAATAAAGTAACGATTTGGAATGAATGGTCTACCGCTGAACAAACTGCTCGTTTTGGTCGTCCAGAAGGAGAGCTGGGCCCTGTTTATGGTCATCAATGGCGTAATTTTGGTGCAAGCAAAAAAGAAAATGGTTTATATGAACAAGATGGTTTTGATCAAATCCAATGGTTAGTCAATGAAATTAAAACCAATCCCAATTCACGCCGTTTAATTGTGTCTGGTTGGAATCCTCAAGAAGCAGGACAAGTGGCATTGCCACCCTGCCATACCTTATTCCAATTTTTTGTTCAAGATGGCAAGCTCTCTTGTCAGCTCTATCAACGTAGCGCAGATGTATTCTTAGGTGTACCTTTTAATATTGCTAGTTATGCCTTACTTACCCATATGATTGCACAAGTCTGTGGTCTGGCTGTAGGTGATTTTGTTTGGACGGGCGGTGACACACATCTATATGTGAATCATTTTGAGCAAGCACAATTACAATTAAGCCGCGAACCTTTAGCGTTGAGCCAATTAAAACTTAATCCCGAAATCACCGATCTTTTTGATTTTAAATTTGAAGATATTGAGGTCATCGGCTATGAATCACATCCAGCAATTAAAGCTCCAGTAGCAGTTTAAAGATTGATTTAAATATTCATCCTCCTCCCTTACTCAGCTCTATCTGCCTATTGGGAGGAATTTAAAAGAGTTCTTTATGGCTTATCAAAATTTCGAAATTGTGCATGTCGTAGCAATGGATCAACAACGCTGTATTGGTAAAGGTAATGATTTACCTTGGCATATTTCAGCAGATCTCAAACACTTTAAAGAAATCACGCAAGGTGGTGTGGTGGTGATGGGGCGAAAAACCCTTGAATCGATGGGCCGTGCCTTACCGAAACGTATCAATTGGGTGATTACTCGAGACCCTAACTGGACATTTGAAAGTGTTAAAGTTGCACACAGTATTGAAGAAGCATTAGAACAAGCTATTCCAGATGTTAAAGCCTCAGAAAAACCTGAGTCTATTTTTATTATTGGCGGTGGTGAAATCTTTAAACAAACAATTGCGATCACGGATCGTCTAGAATTGACACATGTAGAACTTGATGTTCAAGGTGATGCTCATTATCCTGAAATCCCGAAAGAATTTAAAAAAATAGCCAGTGAATCACACCGTGATGACAAAACAGCTATTGCTTTTGAGTTTGCAACATATCAAAAACAAACCTAAAACTTATTCATTAAAAATAACTAAATATGCATAACATTGGAAAAAAAGAATTCGTTCATGCTTTAGGAGTGGGGTTACTACACTCCCTATTTAGTTTATTTATCATTCTTTCTTCAATTTGGCTCTGTATCGCAATATGGATTCAACAACCCGGCGGATGGCTGTTGAGTCGGATCATAATTGTAATTTGGAGCTTATTTTCACTTAGTATTTTAGGTATATACATTCATCAAAAGGTATTAAGTAGACGTAAAGATCTCATTATTTACATCCTCGCTTTTATCGGCAGTTTATTTTGGTATTTTAATATTCCAGCACAGCAAAATAGAGATTGGAGTCCTGAGGTAGCGCGTATACTGAGTTATGAAAAACAAGGAAATATCGTCACCTTACATAATATTCGAGATTTCACATGGTATAGCAAAGATCAATTCGATGAGCATTGGGATACTCGTCGCTATAACTTAGAGCATATCAGTGGCATCAATATCATCACGTCCTATTGGATGGGTCCTCAAATTGCCCATACCTTAGTCAGTTTTGATTTCACCGATCAAAAACCCTTGGTCTTCTCGATCGAAATTCGTAAAGAAAAATCAGAGAGTTTTTCAGCCATTGGCGGGTTTTTTCGTCAATTTGAACTCAGTTTAGTGGCAGCAGATGAACAAGATATTGTTTATACGCGGAGCAATATTCGTGGTGAACAAGTTTACTTTTTTCCCATTAAAATGCCAAAAGCTGAAATGCAGGCATTATTCTTAGAATATTTAAAAAAATCAGATGAGTTGCGTGCCCAGCCACAGTGGTACAACACCCTCACCAGCAATTGCACCACTTTAGTTTTCGATATGATACAAGCCATTTCACCACAACAATTACCGACAGATTATCGGCTGCTAGCCTCTGGATATTTACCTAACTATCTCTATGATTTAGGTGCAATTAGCCATCAATGGTCTATGAAAGAATGGTATCAATATTCACATGTGAATCCTAAAACACAAAATTTAAAGCATTCTCCATATACAGATCATTTAAGCTATTCAGAAATAATTCGAACTGGCTTGCCATTAGCGCAACATTAATCTTTAATCAGAATAAAATTTATACAGAGATACATTCTAAACATAGCGATTTACTCATTTTTTTGTTTAGATAGTATAAATGGATTCGATATAAGGATAACTCATGTTAAAAAAACTTATTGCCACTGTACTTATTTCATCAACTTTAGCCGTTGTAGGTTGTACATCTATGCCGAGCACAATACAGCAAGAACAGAATTTAGCACTTCTACAAAATAAAACATGGGTCATGACACACATCGGCGCTGTTGAATATAAAACCGATCCAAACCATGTACCGAGTCTTCAATTTAATTCCAATGATATGCGTGTCAGTGGTACAGATGGTTGTAATCGTTTAATGGGTTCTTATGTCATCAAAGGCAACCAAATTAATTTAAGCCCAATGGCTGCAACCAAAATGATGTGTATGGAAACAATGGAATTATCCAACAAATATAATGAAGCACTAAGTAAAGTTGCAGGCTATCAAGTCTATGGCCAGACTTTAAAACTTTTAGATCGTCATGGAAATGTCGTGTTGAAATACAAAAGTACAGTTCAACCACGCTAATTTAGCATAAAAAAAGAGTCTGAATTTCAGGCTCTTTTTACATATAAAAAATAAAATTACATAATGACTTCATGATCAGTTTATATAGTATTGACTGATCAAAAGAATAAGGATTTTTATCATGCAACAAGCACTATTCGGTGGTGGATGTTTTTGGTGTACTGAATCAGTTTTTTTACAACTTAAAGGCATAGAAAAAGTCACCAGTGGTTATGCTGGTGGCCACACTTTAAATCCAAGCTATGATGATATTTGTACAGGTAATACTGGTCATGCCGAAGTGATTTTGATTGATTTTGATGAAAGCCAAATTAACTTTAAACAACTACTTGATGTCTTTTTTGCAACTCACGACCCCACTACTTTAAATCGCCAAGGTAACGATGTTGGAACACAATATCGCTCAGTGATTTATTACTTTAATGCTCAGCAACAAGCCGAAGCAGAAGTGTATATCAATCAATTAAAAGCAGAGGGTTTAAATATTGTGACTGAGCTGAGCCCTGCTCCGACCTTCTATCCTGCAGAAGATTATCATCAAAATTTTTACGCACGTAATCCATCTCAGGGATATTGTAATTTTTCTATTCCACCCAAACTATTAAAGTTAAGTAGTAAATTTCAAGAATTGCTTAAGTAATATTAAGACATAAAAAAGCGATCCAATGAGATCGCTTTTTTATGTCGCTTTATCAAGAAAGCTTAGTTATCACTCAGAAATGCCAGATCATTTAAACCTGCCTTGCTGGCACGAGACATGACTTGTGCCACAGTATCATAGCGTGAGTCTTTATCAGCTCTCAACTGGACTGCTGGTTTCGTTGCTTTTTGCCCTTCTTCATCAAAGCGCTGTTGCAGCTCATCCAAACTAATAATTTGACTATTCCAAGCCACTTCACCTTTTTCATTAATACTAATGGTAATGGCTTCTGGTGGTGGTGCTATGACTTCAGCTGTGGTTTTTGGTAAGGTTAATGGTATTGATGGGTTCGCAACGGTTGCTGTCACCAAAAAGATGATCATCAATACCAACATAATATCGATCAGCGGAATGAGGTTCATCTCATTCATACCAGAATCATTATCTTCCCCCAATTGAAATGCCATTAAGCTTGACCTCCAACTAGAACATTTTCAGCAGTATTCACTTCCGCTTTCTGGGGAGATGAATCTTGTTGCAGCATTGTATCAATCAATAAACCATGGGCTTGATCTTGTAACTCATTCGATAAAGTTCGATTAAAACGCACACAAATGTTGTAGGCTAAAACAGCTGGAATCGCCACAGCTAAACCAAGACCTGTCATAATCAGTGCTTCACCAACAGGTGTTGCTACTTGTGCTAAACCAGCTTGTCCACTTTTACCGACAGCAACAAGGGCATGAAAAATTCCCCACACAGTACCAAATAAACCAACAAATGGTGCAATCGAAGCAATTGTTCCTAACACTGCGACACCATTCTCAGCAGAAGATTTTTCTACCGAAATTTGACGAAGTAGTGCTTGTTCTGCCACCGCTTTACGCTGTTCAAATGCTAATGGCGCAAGTTTTGCTTTTAATTTACTCACCGCTTGAGCAAGATGTACTTGGGCTTGCTGCTTCAATTGACGGGTTCCCATCAAACGAAGAATAAATACCGTCCAAGTCGCAATAGACATGATCAAAAGCACGAAGTACAGTGTTTTACTGACTGCATCTGCATGTTGCCAATAAACTGAAAAGTTCATACTCGAACTCCTAATTAATATGTTAGCTGGTTAACTCTAATTCAAAAGGTAAATCGCCATAAATTGCGCGACCATCTTTAGAAGCTACAAATTTAGCACCACGAACTGCACGTAAAACTTTATCATCTAAAGCAGGTAAACCACTCGACTTAGTCACTTTTACATTCGTAATTTTTCCATCAGCTGTAGCGATAATATTAACTACAACTGTTCTTTTAACATTTTCCAAATCTTTATTGGTAAAAGAGAGACGTGGTTTTTTGGCCCACGATACATCTCCTGCACTAAACTTACGCGGTGCATTTTTAGCATCACTTTCAGCTTTATCACGTGCTGCTTGATCTTTAGCTGCCTGATCGCGTGCTGCTTGATCTTTAGCCGCTTGCTCTCTCGCCTGTTGATCTTTCAGAGCTTGATCTTTTTTAAGCTGATCTAAGCGTTTTTGCTCATCAAGACGTTGGTTTTCAATTTTTTTCTTCTCTAGCTTAATCTTTTCTTGCGTATCATCTTGCTGAATGATCTTTTTTTCGACCGCCACTGCTTTATTTGCAATCACTTTGGGTTTCAGCACTGGCTTTGGCAGTACGGGTTCAACTTTAGGCTTGGGTGGCTGTACTTTGGGTTTAATCGGCTCAGCAGGAGCAGGTGGTGGTGGAATATCTTCCACAATTTTAAGAAATTTAACTTTTAACGGCGTTTTTTCGATCGGTTTTAACTCAGGTGCTTTCATATTGCTCACTGCCCAGAGCACACCCATATGACCGATCACGACGGCCAACAATGCCGTGAGCACTGTTTTTTTCATCGAAGGAGGAAATTCAAGACTTGCTGTGGAAGATTGACTCATATGAATCTGTATACCTAAACCAGAGATAGACTACAAAAATGAATTTGTAAATCGAACTCATCGGATCGAACAATTAAAGTGCGATAAGTATAAATGAGAAGTGTTTTCATTTACAACTACTTTTTCTATACTTTTAATCGATTTTCTAAATTGAAAATATAAAAGGGATGTATAAAAACATCCCTTCTTGAATATAAAAAATTATAACTTATTGAAATATCACTGTCTTATTGCCATCAACAATGATTCGGTCTTCCAAATGCCATTTCACAGCACGTGCCAGTACATTTCGTTCAACGTCTTGGCCAAGTTCACGCAATTGCTCGACAGTAAAGTCATGATTTACGCGCTCAACATCTTGTTCAATAATCGGACCTTGATCCAGCTCGGCTGTCACATAGTGTGCAGTTGCGCCAATCAATTTCACACCTTTTTCATGTGCTTGTTTGTACGGATTCGCTCCAACAAAAGCAGGTAAAAAAGAATGATGAATATTAATGACTTTCATTTGCCATTTTTGTACAAAACTTTCACTCAAAATTTGCATATAGCGGGCAAGTACAAGTAAATCATTACCTTGCATCAATTCATCAATTTTGGCATATGCTTCTTCTTTATTGTCTTTGTTCACAGGAACAACGATAAAAGGAATACCAAAATTTTCGACTGACTCACGTAAATCCTCATGGTTAGATATTACTTGTGTAATTTCACAAGGTAATCCCCCACGTGCATGACGCCATAAAAGCTCAAGTAAAGCATGGTCAACTCGAGACACAAGAATACCAACTTTTTTCACATCACTAACCAGCGCCATACGCCATTGCATGGCATAACGCCCAGCAACATTATTCTCAAATGTTTGTAGTAATGCATCTTTACGTGCTTGTAAATGATCCAATTCAAACTCAACACGCATGAAATAACGCCCACCCTGAGCTTCTGTTGCATATTGATCAAGCGCCGTAATATTTGCGCCTTGATGATACAAAAAGCTCGATACAGCTTGCACAATACCGGGCTTGTCTTCACAAGTAATCAGTAAACGTGCTGTGTTGGCAGTAGTCATGTTCATGTTGATGTATATCACTTCTAAGTTAAATTTAAAAACAGCCGAACATTCTAACCCTTTTTGAGAGGCGATTCAAAATCACCTCGTTTTAAAATGCACTTCATTCAATTTTTGAGGTCGATAAACTTTCAAATAATTCGGAAGAACCGAATGATTCTAGTAACCGCTCATAGGTTTCACGGCTTTCACCACGCAAATAAGCTCCTTCTAAAAACACCATTTGACGTAATGCTAACCAAATCCATTTTTCATCGAGATGGTTGGAATCACTCAAATGCCCAGACATATATAGGAAGTTAGTCCAGTTGGTCAGTACAATCCAAATATTAATGATCAATGCTTCAATTTCAGAAGAGGTCATTTGCATTAAACCAGCCTCTACAAAGGCATGATAAATTTTTTGCCCTTGTTGCATCACCTTACCCGCAAATCGTGGATAAATTTTTCTAAAATCAGCATTATTTTCGACTAAATGATAAACATCACGATGTAGAAAACGATATTCCCACAGTTGGCTGCTCAGCACTTGGAAATAGCGAATTTTATCATTTGCATTGACTGGTCGGTCATCGGGCAATGCCAGCATATCCAAAGTTTCTTTTTGGTACTGCTCCATTAACTCTTTAATGATTTCTTGTTTATTACGAAAGTGATAGTACAGATTGCCAGGACTAATCCCCAACTCAGCTGCAATATGATTGGTCGTCACCGAACGCTCGCCACGCTCATTAAAAAGTTGCAAGCTAATCTGCAATATCCGATCTTTCGTTTTCAATGTTTTAGAGCTCGACATCGTAATACCATTTTTAACCGTTAGCATACGCTAACACATAAAGTGACTTGACTATTTAGAGTATTTACTCTAAAAAATAGATTAAATTAATCTTTTCGTAAATGGTGTTTGTCATGAACAGTCAAACAAAAACAAATTCTATGACTCCCTATTCGCCAGAAGTCCAACATTTGCATGATATTTTAGCTCAGCAAAAGTCGGCTTATCAACGCTATCCTGTTCCTACAGCTAAGGAACGCATAGAACGTTTGGCACGTCTAAAAAAGGTCTTAGTAAAATATCAAGATCAAATTGCAGATGCAATTAATCAAGATTATGGTAACCGTTCAGTCACTGAAACTAAAATAGGTGAATTACTCACCTGTTTAGAACACATCAAGTATTATAGCAAGCATTTAACCCATTGGATGAAGCCTTCTAAACGTCATGTTGGGATTATTCATCAACCGGCGAAAGCTTGGGTGCAATATCAACCTTTAGGTGTAGTTGGGATTATCACACCTTGGAATTACCCCTTGCTACTTTCGCTTGGACCACTAATTTGTGCTTTGGCGGCGGGCAACCATGCCATGATCAAAATTTCAAGTTCATCGATGAATTTTGGCCATGTTCTTGAAAATGCACTTTCTGAAGCATTCCCACAAGAATTGGTTGCAGTGGTCACTGGTGGTGGAGCATTGTCTGATGCTTTCTGTCACTTAGCTTTCGACAAGATGATTTTCACCGGCTCAACCAATGTCGGTAAAACCGTCATGGCCGCTGCGGCTGAAAACTTAGTTCCTGTGATTTTAGAGCTTGGAGGAAAATCTCCTGTTGTAGTTCATCCATCCAGTGATCTTAAAGAAGTCGCTCAACGAATTGCTTTTGGAAAGCTATGGAATGCAGGGCAAACCTGTGTTGCACCAGACTATATGTTCCTACCCAAAGGTAAAACAGCCGAATTTGTTAAGTGTTATAAAACAGTGGTTAATGAGATGTATCCAACTTTGGCAAACAACCAAGACTACACATCGATCATCAACGACAAACAATACAACCGTATACAAGGCTATTTGGAAGATGCACGAATACGAGGTGCAACCTATATAGAGCTAAATCCGCAGAATGAAGACTTAACTCATGTGCGTAAAATTGCACCGACATTATTGACAGACATTACGCCAGATATGCAGATCATGAAAAATGAAATCTTTGGTCCAATTTTACCGATCATGGAATATGAGAAAATTGACGATGTTATTGACTTTATCAATAGCGGTCCGCGTCCTCTTGCTTTATACTATTTCGACTTTGATAATGCACGTGCGGATTATGTCTCGCAACGTACGCATTCGGGGCACTTTGGTCAAAATGCTGTATTAACCCATGTCGCACAAGACGATTTACCATTTGGTGGCGTAGGTGCTTCAGGTATGGGGAAATATCATGGTCCAGAAGGTTTCTTTAGTTTGTCACATGAACGCTCAGTAATGTCTATTCCCAAGCTGTTTAGCATTAAGTTCATTTTGCCACCTTTTAACAAGCCTTTTGTTAAAATTCTAGAGAAAACCTTTCTACGATAACTGATCAAGGCATGATCTATCGCACTTGATCCTGTCGAGTTTTAATCAATTCCGCTTGTCTTTTAAGCGGAATTTTGGTATAAAACGCCCCTTGAAGGAATTCATCCGTTTATTTTTGACTGGCCATACAGTTTTGCTGTTGGCTAAATCAATGGAGTTACACCATGTCTAAGGTTTGCCAAGTTACCGGCAAGCGTCCAGTCGTTGGTAACAACGTCTCGCACGCCAATAACAAAACCAAACGCCGGTTCGAGCCGAACCTGCATCACCACCGTTTCTGGGTAGAAAGCGAAAAACGTTTTGTGCGTCTTCGTCTAACCACTAAGGGTATGCGTATTATCGACAAATTGGGTATCGAAAAGGTTCTTGCGGACATTCGTGCTCAAGGTCAAAAGGTCTAAGGAGTCTGAACCATGCGTGATAAAATTCGTCTAGTTTCTTCAGCTGGTACAGGTTATTTCTATACCACTACTAAGAACAAACGTACTATGCCGGAAAAAATGGAAATCAAAAAATTTGATCCAAAAATCCGTCAACACGTAATTTTCAAAGAAGCTAAAATTAAATAATTTTAGTTTTCTAAAAAAAACGACCCAAATGGGTCGTTTTTTTTGCATTTTTTTTACTCAGCTTGCTAAACTTTAGCCAGCGTTTTCGCTTTCTTTTTTCTTTTTCTTTGTTTTCATAATTACACCTGCTTAATTTAAGGAATTTTTAGTGCCTCATGATGTAGATTTGATTATTTTACTTGCAGTCGGTTTTGGTATTGCCCTCATTTTTGGCTATATCGCTGCACGGTTACGTCTACCCCCCCTCATTGGCTATCTCATTGCCGGTATTATTATTAGCCCCAACACCCCTGGGATTGTTGGTGATCTAGCACTTGCAAATCAACTGGCTGAACTGGGCGTCATGTTCTTAATGTTCGGTGTTGGTATGCATTTTTCACTGAATGATCTTTTACAAGTTCGACGCATTGCCCTTCCTGGTGCAATTTTACAAATTGCAGTGGCAACATTACTCGGCATGGCGGTTTCCATCTTTTGGGGATGGAGCTTGGGTTCTGCCCTCGTTTTCGGCCTTAGTCTATCTTGTGCAAGTACCGTAGTCTTACTTAAAGCCTTAGGTGACAAAGGTTTACTCAATTCAGTGAATGGTAAAATTGCCGTGGGTTGGTTGCTGGTCGAAGACTTGGTGATGGTCTTAGTGCTGGTGTTACTTCCTGCTACTGCAGTGTTACTCGGTGGTCATGCTGCAGAAGGCCATGTGAATAATGACAATATTTGGCTCACGCTGAGTATTACCTTGTTAAAGGTGATCGGCTTTATTGCCTTTATGCTCATTATTGGTAAACGTCTTGTACCCATGATCATGCAACATGTTGCACGTTTAGGCTCTAGAGAGCTGTTTACACTTACCGTCGTTGCAGCGGCCATTTCAATTGCCTATGGCTCATACGCAGTCTTTGGCGTTTCTATGGCATTGGGTGCATTCTTTGCAGGAATGGTGGTCAAAGAATCGGATTTCAGTCACCGTGCAGAAGAAGAAACGCTACCTTTACGTGAAGTTTTTTCAATTCTATTCTTTGTTTCTGTCGGAATGCTGTTTGATCCTCGAATCATTATTGAACAACCACTACATATTCTTGCTGTTATCGCCATCATTATGATTGGTAAAACTATTGCGGCCATGGCACTGGTACTGTTCTTCCGCTATCCATTAAATACTGCGCTAACCGTAGGTGCAAGTCTGGCACAAATTGGTGAGTTTTCATTCATTTTAGCCACTTTGGGTTTATCTCTTGGCTTACTTACCCCTGATGCACAGAATCTAATTCTTGCAGGTGCGCTATTCTCAATCACCCTAAACTCCTTCCTTTTCTCGGCCATTGAACCTGTGCAAAACTGGATTCGTGAACGTTCACATTTAGCCCGTTTACTGGAACGCAGTGGTGACCCACTTGCCATGCTGCCTGATGAAGTCGATCAAGACTATTTACGTGATCAAGTGGTGATTGTTGGTTATGGTGAAGTCGGACGCCGTATGACCAAAACGTTGATGGAAAATGACATAAAAGTAGTTATTGCTGAAGAAAATCGTGAGAAAGTTGAAAATTTACGTGAAAAAGGGATTGCCGCTGTCTCTGGTCGCGCAACTGAGCCAAGTGTACTCATTCAAGCCCACATTCAACATGCACGTCTTTTAGTGATTTCACCTATGGATATTTTAGATATTCATAAAATTGTTGATACAGCAAAATTACTCAATCCACAAATTCAAGTTTTAGTGTGCGCAGAAAGTAAAGAGGAAGCCGAAGTGATTCGTGCGGATCATATTGGTGAGGTCTATTATGCCAAAGAGGAAATGGCAACAAATATGAGCAATCATATTTTAAATCAAATTCAAATTGCGCATCATCACAATCCAACCCATTAAAATTTTATCAATTTAGATATCAGGCTGTTATTTCAATAGACAGCCTTTTATATTCTGATGAAAAGCTATTGATTTATTTACTAAAACAACCTAATTTCACAAAATAGTCCTAAGACTAAAGACCTCTTAATAAGAAAAATGATGTGAAATATTCAAATTATAAAGGGAAAGCATGCTACTTATCTATCTTGGCTTAGCGATCATTATTATTGGTGGTATTGGTTTTTTAATTGCAGCCTTTAAAACAAGTATTTTATGGGGACTGGGCTGTTTATTATTCTATCCTATTTCTATTGTGTTCTTAATTTTTCATTGGAATGATGCCAAAAATCCTTTTTTCTTACAGCTAGTTGGCCTTGGCATTGTCTTTTTGGGATCAATATTTGTATCACCTTAGTAGCAAAATATATTTTATTCTAACTATAAAAAACGCACTTTATAGTGCGTTTTCAGGATAAAAAGGTTTTAAATTAACTTCTATATTTGGGTTGCTCATCAACTACTTCGGCTTGCCATTCGTTGGCTTGTTTTTCAAGTAATGCAAATAAGGCTGCTTGAAACATATGCTGAGCAACGACAGGAGTTTGATCGCCAAGCAATGCTTTCACTTCTTCATTAAACTGAATAGTGACCAAAGGTTCTTGTTCAGAGCCTGAGTTTCGCAAAGCCAACTCACCATTTTCAAGTTGAACCAGCTCAAGAACGGCTTCCTGATTACCAAATAGCTGTTTTAACTGTTCTATAGACATACATCCTCCATGCTCAACATGGGGCAAAGTACCGCATGCACTTTGCAACTGCTAAGTATCTTATATAAGTACTCAAACATTAAATTTCAAGATGATTTTCTAAAAAAGATTAGAATTCAACCATCTCATTACGAAAACCATCAATCAATTGGGTTAAGTCATGATGCCATTCGCGTAAAATTTTTGCATCTGGTAACCATGCCTGTGGCGTTTGTGTGACCTTAATAATTAAATTTGAAGAGGTCTCATTTTCAGGCTCAGGTACACTTGGTTCAGGTGTATATTGACACAAACGGTATGCACGGTTTAGTTCTGCAATAAAGCCATCTTTGGCCAATTTTTGCATCACTAAAACTTCTGGTGATACCTGCCCTTTGGCTGCCATATGAACTTCAATAGACTGCAAGGTTGGGGTAAAGTCGTTGAGTCCATAATAACGCACCAATTCCTGTAAAAAAGCCAGTACAGCACCATGTAAATGGAATACAGCTGCTTCTCGGTGCGCTTGAACTTGTTGTACATGCTCCGTTTGTTCCGCTTGCTGACACGCTAAACGCGCAAAATAGAGTTTTTGATTGGTACGATCAGCATGATAGCGAGCAACACGAGACATGGTTTTTTCCTTTATACACAGCATGACAACAAGTATGATCTTAGAGTAACCGCGCTATCACTTTTTGAATATCTATTTTTTATTTTTTGACAGCAGAGTCATTCGATCAAATATTTCTCATATCTTACGCTTTAAAGCTTATGTTCCATAAAAAAGCCCAAGTTAGGATGATCAAATTAGAAAGGATCTTTCTCATTAAATCACCTAAACCTAGGCCGTTTTACCCGACAAGATCATTTCACCTGATCGGTTTTACTTTAAATCGCAAAATTTAGTCAGCAGCCATCATTTCTGGGCTCATCCCCACGGTGTTAAAGCCTGAATCTACATATAGAATTTCACCAGTAATTCCATTTGCCCACGGTGAGCATAGGAATAACGCAGCATTACCCACATCTTCAATGGTGACATTACGTTTTAGCGGTGAGATTTTTTCATTCGCATCTAACATTTTACGGAAAGATTTAATTCCTGAAGCTGCGAGTGTGCGAATCGGACCCGCTGAAATCGCATTTACACGAATTCCCTCTGCACCCAAACTCGACGCTAAGTAACGTACACCTGCTTCTAAAGAGGCTTTTGCCATCCCCATTACATTGTAGTTTGGCATCACTCGTTCTGAACCTTGATAAGTCAAAGTTAATAGACAGCCTTGGCGCACTAACAATAATGGCTTAGCAGCACGAGCCATCGCAATAAAGCTATATGCACTGATATCATGTGCGATTTTAAAACCTTCACGATCCGTTACATCAGTAAAATCACCATCTAATGTATGTGCTGGTGCAAAGCCGATTGAATGTACCACACCATCCAAACCATCCCAGTGTTTTGCAAGCTCTACAAATGCATTGTCAATGTCTGCATCATTCGTAACATCACAAGGAAAAACCAGCTTAGAACCAAATTGCTCAGCAAAATCATCAACACGTTTTTTTAATTTTTCGTTCGGATAAGTAAATGCAAGTTCTGCCCCTTCACGATGTAAGGCTTGTGCAATACCAAAGGCAATCGATAATTTACTTGCGACACCCGCGATTAAAAAGCGTTTTCCCGCCAAAAGTCCTTGTGACATGAATTTCCACTCGAAATAGTTTGTATGCATAATGCCAATTCTCAATGCATTTCGAAATTGCATAATGCATCTTTTTTACAATGTTTCGTAAATTGAATAAAAAATCGCCCTAAATTAGAGCGATTTTTTTATTTTGAAGATCACCTCAAGATTAATCATCACCTTGCAACAGACTCAATAAACGCATAAATGAATAATACATCCAGACCAAGGTTGCCAATAACGCAATACCACACAACCATTCAAAGGCTTTTGGCGCACGTTGAGCTGCCGCAGTTTCAATTAAATCAAAATCTAAAATCAGGTTCAAAGAGGCAATCACTGCAATAAAAGCTGCAAAACCAATGCCTAGCCAATTGCTTTCAAAAATAAAAGGAATACTTGAACCAAATGCTAAACGCATGACCAATTGCACAACAAACACCAATGCAATCGCGATAGTTGCAGACATAACCACTGCTTTGAATTTTTCAGTGGCGCGAATAATTTGGAATTTATATAAACCAAACATCACTAAAGTGGTGACAAAAGTGGCTAATAATGCCTGTAGCGGAATACCAGGAAACTTGATTTGAAAAATAACAGAGATACCACCAAGAAATGCACCTTCAAAACAGGCATACGGAATTGCAAGTACACGTGCTGTATTTGGTTTAAATGTAGTGATTAACGCTAAAATCAAACCACCAATTGCACCAACCATAGCAGCCGCATAAGCTAGACCAACATTTAGACTACTAAAGCTATAAAAAAAGATCCCTAAACCGAGTACTGCTGCAATTACAGTCAGCAATACTGACTTTTGAATTGCGCCTTGTACCGTCATCGGCTGGTCATAATCTGCATAGGTTTCCGCGCGGGTTAAAATCGGGTTATTACTTTGCATAATTCAACTCATTGTAATAATTAAAAATATAAAAGGATTGTAAAGTGGTTTATTTGCAAACTGATGTAGTGCCTGCTTCTTTTTGTAACCACATCAATTTATTTAGCTCAAAACCAGTATAACTTAAAATTTTAAAATGCAAAATGCGTAAAAAAGAGGCAATTTAAGCCTCTTTTTTAATGACTACTTTTAGATTAATCAGGTTGATTCATAATAAAAAAATATTGACGATAATATTTTAATTCAACAATCGAATCGCGAATATCATCCATAGCTAAATGTGAGGCATTCTTTTTTAAACCGCTCATAATTTCTGGACGCCAGCGTTTAGCTAACTCTTTGACCGAAGATACATCTAAGTTACGATAATGGAAAAATTGTTCCATTTCTGGCATTAAACGATGTAAGAAACGGCGGTCTTGGCAAATTGAGTTACCACACATCGGAGATGTTTTAGGATTAACCCATTTTTTAAGAAAGTCTAATGTTTGGAGCTCAGCATCACGTGCCGTAAGTTTACTGCGACGTACACGGCTGACTAAACCCGATTGACCATGTTGGCGAGTATTCCACTCATCCATTGCATTAAGCACAATATCAGACTGATGCACAGCAAGTACTGGACCTTCCGCAAGAATATTCAAATTATCATCAGTCACAATTGTAGCAACTTCAATAATTTGGTCATTGTCAGTATCGAGACCCGTCATTTCAAGGTCAATCCAAATCAAGCGGGTGTCTGGGGTGCTGCTCATAAATGTGCAATCTTATTAGGCTAAAAAACCATAATACTAGCAAATTTCTTACATCTTCGCTGTAAATACTGCCCCCATCATGCTATTTTTGCCTTCTTATTATTATGGTTTACTCAGGTTATGAATGGCTTTAATTCGTAAACGTCGTTTAACTGAACAGCAGCAACGCCGGATTCAGAAGCAACAAAAAACACGTCAAGAAGATGTAGACACTTCCAATGAGTTAGAAGGTCTCGTGGTCCAACATTATGGACGACAACTCGAAGTACAAGCCCTTTCGGTACCCGATGAGCCGCCAATACAACCCAAAACTAAAGAAGGTGAACCCGAAGCCTTTTGGAAGTCAATAGAGTTAGGCAGTGTTTGGCGTTGTCATACACGAACTAATCTAGAACTTTTAGTGACTGGCGATAAAGTTAAATGGCAGGCCGATCCAAATACTGGTTTAGGAATTATTTCCGCCATTCACCCGCGTGATTCATTACTGACTCGTCCTGATCGTTATCATAAAGTGAAACCCGTTGCGGCCAATATCAGTCTTATTGTGATTGTATTTGCAGTCATCCCTGATCCAGCCCCAACACTAATTGATCGTTATCTGGTTGCATGTGCAGATGCAGATATTCCCGCACTGTTGGTCCTAAATAAAACTGATTTACTTAAAGAAAATGATCCTCTATTAAAACTGGTAGCCGAATATCAAGCTTTGGGCTATGAAGTTTTACTGACCCAGTCTGCTGGTGATTTAACTGAATTAATGCAACGTATAGATGGTGAAACGGTTGCCTTTGTGGGGCAATCTGGTGTTGGTAAAAGCTCACTCATCAATACCATTGTTCCGAATGCGGCACAGAAAACCAATATTATTTCTGAAAACTCGGCACTGGGACAGCACACCACTACATCTACCCGTTTAATTAGTTTTGGGGAAAATGGTTCACTGATCGATTCTCCAGGAATTCGTGAATTTGGACTGTGGCATTTAAATTTAGATAAAATTGAAAATGGCTTCCCAGAAATTTTTAATTTAATCGGACATTGTCAGTATCGTAATTGCACACATACCCATGAAAAACAGTGTGCTTTAAAACAAGCAGCTGAAGCTGGTGAAATTTTACCGCGCCGTTTGGACAGTTATTTACGTCTGATTAATGAAATTACTGAGGCGCAACAAAAAAATTAGTTTTCTTTTATGCCAGCCTTGAAGCAGTGATTTTGATCACCATATATATAGGCTATACTCTACCCAGTTTTGATTTGTAATTAGGTGACTTGTGGAACGTTGGTTCGAATTTATGGGGAATCACCCCTTTTTATTTGGTATTTTAGGGGCACTTATTGTCTTGTTCTTCGTTTTTGAAGGACAACGTAGTGGTCGTAAAATTTCAGCACAATCACTTGGAATTTTAGTAAAAGCTAAAAATGCGATGTTGATTGACTTACGTGATGCCAAAGATTTCCGCGAAGGTCACATCAGTGGTAGCCGTAACATTCCATATAGCAAAATTTCAAGTCATATTGAAGAGTTAAAAGCATCTGACCGTCCACTTGTATTCATTTGCAATATGGGTCAAATCGCAGGTACTGCACTACAACAAGTCGGTCATTCTGATAGTTATCGTCTAGATGGCGGTATCAGTAATTGGAAAGCCCAAGGCTTACCCCTAGTTAAAGCAAAATAAGCTTAAGGAGTCATTATGACAGCTGATGTAAAAGTTTATTCAACCACTGTCTGCCCGTATTGTGTACGTGCAAAACAGCTGCTTGAGCGTAAGGGCGTAGCATTCACAGAAATTAATTTGTCCAATGAAGCACCTGAAGTACGTATGGAGTTAATTCAAAATACCAAACATCGTACAGTACCTCAAATTTTTATTAACGACCAATTTATTGGTGGGTTTGACCAACTTTATGCTTTAGAAAAAGAAGGTAAACTTGACTCATTGTTGGCCGCAGTTTAATTCGTCAATCACTACCTCATATTATTAAGGAAATCAAGAATGAGTGAAGAACAACAACCGCAACTTGCTTTAGAACGTATTTACACTAAAGATTTATCTTTTGAAGTGCCTGGGGCAAGCGTTTTTACTAAAGAATGGCAGCCTGAGTTAAACATCAACTTATCATCTGCTGCTGAAAAAGTTGATCCAACTCACTTTGAAGTGTCTCTAAAAGTAGTTGTACAAGCAAATAATGCTGGTGAAACTGCATTTATCGTTGATGTTACTCAAGCTGGTATTTTCTTGATTGATGGCATTGAAGAAGATCGTCTTCCATACATTCTTGGTGCTTATTGCCCAAATATTTTGTTCCCATTTCTTCGTGAAGCAGTGAATGATCTTGTAACTAAAGGTAGTTTCCCACAATTGCTTCTTACTCCAATCAATTTTGATGCAGAATTTGAAGCCAATATGCAACGTGCTCAAGAAACTGCTGCTGAAGGTCAAGCTTAAGTATTTAAGTCTGATTATAAAAAAAGACCGCTTTAAGCGGTCTTTTTTTATGGCATATTCAAGTTTAATTAACGATAAATTTTATGTCCTTGATCGCGAATTTCACCTAGTTTTTTACCTTCCATTTTGGCATGATCCAACTGACCAGCCTGAACAAACCCTTTAGTTTTATCAATTTCAGCCACCAATTGATCAAATAAAGCAGCCGATGAAGGTTGTGCAACTTGCCCACCTTGGGGCACTAATTTAGCTTTTTTTGCATCCAATGCTGCAATACGCATATTATTTAAAGCTTGCATTGCATCAGTTGAATTACTAGATTGATTAAAGGCTTTGTAATTCTTGCCAAGGGTTTTCATATTCTGTTCAAGATCAGCAGCAAAAGTCATACTGCTAATACTCAAGCTTGTAATCATCATCAGTGTAGCGAAGGTTTTTTTGATCATATTGACTATCCTTTTCAAAATGTAGTTATTCTTAGCATTTAAGCATGGCCTAATGTACAGATAAGCTTTTGGTTGTACAACCCACTCAGCATACATAAAAAATGCAACGACATCGTTGCATTTTCATAAAACCTTATCGCTAATTCATATTAAACTGGTTCAATTTCATGGTGCTGCGCATCATGAATCGCTTCAACCAACTGTTGTGCAATGTCCTGTTTCGAGGCTTTCTCTAAATCACGCTTTTCTAAGTGGTATTGATCAGCAAAAAAGACAACCATGGCATTTTCATCAGAAGCAAAACCAATATCTGCACGAGATACGTCATTACACGCAATCATATCCAGCTTTTTAGCAACTAATTTTCCTGCGGCATATTCTTCAACATTGCGTGTTTCTGCTGCAAAACCCACCATAAATGGACGTTTTTCTTGCTGTGCAATAGTTGCAACAATGTCTGGATTTTTCACTAAACTGACATGCAGCTCATCGCCTGCTTTTTTAATTTTATGCTCCGCAATTTCAGCAACTCGATAATCAGCCACAGCTGCGGTGGCAATGAAGATATCGCACCCTTCTTCAAGTTGATGCATACTTTCATCTAACATTTTTATCGCAGATGATACATTAATACGGTGGACACCATTGGGTGTATCCAAACTAACTGGCCCCGCAAGTAACGTTACTTTTGCGCCAGCAGCATAACAGGCAGCTGCAATTGCAAAGCCCATCTTTCCAGTACTATGGTTGGAAATATAGCGGACTGGATCAATTGCTTCACGAGTTGGGCCAGCAGTCACAACAACTCGTTTCCCTGCTAACATGCCAAATTTTTCTGCAATGGCACGTTGCGCACGATGAAAGTAATCCATGACTTGTTGAGCCAAATCTTCAGGTTCAGGCATACGCCCTAAGCCCACATCACCACATGCTTGAGAACCTGCCTCTGGCATAATGACATGTACACCATCTTCCACCAAAGTATTCAGATTGCGTTGCGTCGCTTTTGCTGCCCACATTTGTTGATTCATTGCAGGTGCAACCCAAACTGGTGCTTTAGTCGCTAAATACAAGGTACTGAGTAAATCATCTGCTAAACCAGCAGAAAACTTAGCAATCGTATCGCAACTGGCGGGAGCAACCAAAACTAAATCTGCCCAACGTGCCAATTCAATATGCCCCATACCTGCTTCAGCTTCAGGATCTAATAATTCAGTATGGACTGGATTACCTGAGAGTGCTTGAAATGTTAAAGGGGTAACAAATGCTTGTGCCCCTTTAGTCATTACGACACGAACATCAAAACCAAAATCTTTGAGTCTACGTACCAAGATCGCACTTTTATAAGCAGCAATCCCCCCTGTTACAGCAAGAATAATTTTTTTATTGGAAATCACACTGAGATCAAAACTCACGCTCATGTCACCTTTCTGTTGCAGTGGCGCTCACAATATCATTAAATATTCAGTGACCCAAGCAATTCGCTGGGGAAAATAAAAGTAAAATAAATCAACGAAGCGAATAATAATGAATCACTCAATTAAACAATGGCCACAACAAGAACGTCCACGAGAGCGCTTACTCCAACAAGGCGCTGAAAGTCTTTCTGATGCTGAACTTTTGGCGATTTTTCTTAGATCTGGCTCCAAACAGCATTCTGCGGTGGAACTCGCACGCCTACTGATTCAACATTTTGATGGATTAAATCCAGTATTCGATGCCTCATTAGAACAGTTAAGTCAATTCCATGGCATTGCTGAAACCAAATATTCGCAACTTATGGCTGTCAAAGAACTGGGACGACGCTATATTAAACAACAACTTTATCAAGGTATAGACCTAAGTCGCTCCGATTTAATCCAGGATTACCTACGCTATGAATTAATTGGAGAATCACAAGAAGTCTTTGCAGTACTCTGTTTAGATGCGCAACTGCGGAAAATAAATTTTAAAAAACTGTTCTTTGGCTCAATAAATTATTGTGCTATTTCAATCAACCAATTACTTAGACATGCCATACAATCTCATGCTACTGGAATTGTGATTGCACATAATCATCCCAAAGGAATTGCCCAACCTTCCGCTGAAGATTTGCAGTTAACTCAAGAAATTTTGCACGCATGTCATTTAGTCGAAATTAAAGTACTCGATCACATTATTATTGCACCTGAATCTTCTTTTTCTTTTGTAGAGCATGATCTACTCAAAAGTCCACAGAGAATGCTGAATTCATATTGACAAAGCCTTTTGAACTAGTAGGATCAACTTAAAATATGTTGATTCAAATAATATGATTGTTCGTGAACAAAACGACACCTTAAAACTATTATTCTCTTGGCGTGGCACAATTTTACCTAAAGTTTTGCCGCCCTTAGGTGTAGTGATGCTCATTTCCGCAATCGTCGGCGGAGTTGAATATACTGATCTCTATCGATTCCCAGAATTACCTTTAGTTGGTTTTACCCTGATTGGTGTCGTACTGTCCATTTTCTTGGGCTTTAAAAATACCGCATGTTATGACCGCTGGTGGGAAGCACGTAAGTTATGGGGTATGTTGATTGCGAATGCGCGTCATTTTGACCGTGATTGTCGTATGTTCCCACAAGGTCGTCGGGAACGAATTATTCATCACGTGATTGTATTTGCCAATGTCCTACGAGACCGCCTACGTCATCAAACTGCAAACCCAATCTCGCTCATCGAAACCAGTGGCATGAGCCAACAGGCTCTAGCACAGCTCTATCAGCAAAATAATGCACCACAATACACGCTCAGTTTAATTCAATGGGAATTGATGCAGGCGCTCAAAGAGGGTGAAATTTCTGACATTATTTATGCCCAGTTAAATGAACATGTAAACGAGCTAAGTTTAGTACAAACCGGCTGTGACCGTATCGCTACAACGCCGTTACCCTTTGCATATTCAGTTTTATTAAACCGTACCGTGTACTTTTTCTGTTTTATGTTGCCATTTAGCTTAGGCTCTTTATTGGGATTAGCAACACCATTATTGGTTGGAATTTTAGCTTATACATTTTTAGGCTTAGATGCTTTAAGTAGTGAAATTGAAGAACCCTTTGGGACCCAAAGTAATGATCTTCCCTTAGACTCGATGGTTCGTACGATTGAAATTGAATTACTAGGCACATTAGGCAAACCCACCCCGCCTCCAATTCAAGCACAGGATCATAATCTTTTATAATCCTACTCATTTGACAGAGAGGAGACTTTTAGACTCCCTCTTTCAAGACGGTGGGATAGCAACATTGAGCGTTTAGATAAAAATTTAGCTAAAACTCTCCCAAATCCCAACTTGTCCTTCTTTGACTCTTGGAATATTGCCCAATTTAATCCACGGCATATTATCACCATGAAAATCACTGCCGACCGAAACTTTTAAATTAAACTCTGCAATCATTCGATCCACCATTTGCCGAGTCGATAAAGGCTCAATGGCTGGCGGTAATTCAATGGCATCACCACCATGCTGCGCAAAAATTTCAATTAAATAACGAATATTGGTTGCCGATAAATCATAACGGGTTGGGTGTGCTAAAACAGCAAAACCCAGACTTTGATGAATGACCTCAATCGTTTCCGCCAAACCTAAACCATCAAATTTCACATAGGCTTTTTTGCCTTCTTTAATGTATTTATCAAATGCCTGTTGTGGACGAGCAACAATGCCTTTTTCCACCAAGACTTTTGCAATATGCGTACGCGTTACACGGTCAGGCTCATCTGCTACTTTTGCTAAAACATCAGCGTAAATATCTTGCCCAATCAATGGGATGAGTAAATCACAAATTTGCTTGGCACGGATTGCACGAATTTTTTTTTGTTGTATAAGAAGCTGTTGTAATGGCTCAGGATTTTGCATATTCAAAGCAACAATATGCACCCCATAACTTTTTTGGGTCGCAGGTCGTGACCATTGACTCGATATTTCAACCCCAGAAATAATTTGAATCGGTTGATTTTTTGCAACTTCTTCAGCTAGTTTTAAGCCATCCATGGTATCGTGATCGGTCAGTGCAAGGGTATGAATACCTTTTTCAAGCGCTGACAGCACCAATAGTTCTGGAGACAAAGTTCCATCAGAAATATTACTATGTGTATGTAAATCTACGCCTTGCATCTTCTATACTACATTATTCACCTGAACAGTTTGATATTTTAACATGAAAGCATTTTTAGATTATTTACCAATAATCATATTCTTTGCAGTATATAAATTAATAAAGCCAGAACAGAGTCAAGCTGTATTGGAAGCCATTGGAATTACAGGTGCACTAGATAATCGGAATATCTTAGTTGCCACTTTAGCGTTGATGGTTTCAACCTTAGTCGTGTACTTATATTTATTTATTTCGCAAAAATTTAAACTCGAAAAAGCACAAATTTTAGTGGTTGTAAGTACCATCATTTTTGGTGGCTTAACACTCGCCCTACGTGATGGCGACTTTATGATTTATAAAGCGATCTTTTTAAATCTTGCCTTTAGTCTGGCCTTTCTAATTAGCCCAATGATAGGTAAAGAGAAAAAACCACTGATTCAACGTATGTTTGATCCCATTTTAGAATTAACTAAAGCTGGTTGGATTAAACTTAACTTAGCATGGGTCGGCTTATTTTGCTTCATGGCATTTCTACATTGTTTCTTTGGTTTTATTTATCCAGATCCATCAAAAGACCATGCAGTTTGGGTAAATTTTACCGCTTTTGGTGACATGTTAGTGATGTTATCGTTTATTATTATCCAGTTTATTGTATTGCGTAAGCACTTTAAATCCTCCCAAGAATAAGCGCTGACGATCAGCATATTGGAACATTAAGATGCCTCTATTTATCATTACCTGTACCGATTATGCAGGTACCGTAGAAAAACGCCTAGCTGTACGCCCACAACATATAGCTCGCCTCGAACAGTTAGATGCTGAAGGCCGTGTCATCGTTGCAGGTGCAATGCCCAAAGACCGTGAAGACCCACAAGCTGGTTTTTATGGCAGTACTATGATTCTTGATTTTGAAAGCCGTGAAGCCTTAGATATTTGGCTGCAAGCAGAACCTTTTTTAAAAGAAGGGATCTACGCACACATAGATGTTAAGCCGTTCAATAAAGCATTTCCAAAAGGATAATATGATGCGCGTTGTGGTCAAAAGCTTACTCGGCTTATCTCTTATTTGTTCTATGGCGTGGGCTGAGCCTACTCCGCAAACGACCACTCCTATAACACAAGGCACAACTGTCGCGCCTCTTCCCCCTCAAGTCGCTCCAAAACCCGGTATTCTTTCCGCTGTAGCAGGTGCGAATACTATCGTACAGCCATCTCCACAAGAAAAAGAGAACAAAGTACTCACCGCTGAACAAATTGCCAAAGAAAAAGCCTCACAAGATGCCAAAGTCAAAGCAATGGTGAAAGACCAAGCCACTCGTTTACAGCAACTAGAGAAAGCCAATTTAGATGCTTTAGCTCAAAACCAAGAATTACAACTTAAAAATGATAGCTTAGGTGTACAAGTTCAAGTGTTACAAAGTGAAGCCAGCGCACAAATGTTTTTATATGGCGCTGCCACTATTGCTATCGGTGTATTACTTGGTTTTTTCATTGCCAGTTATATCTATACCAAACGTCGTCGTCAGTGGTAACTCCCTGACTTTATACTTTAAAGGTTAATTTGCTGTGTCTAAGGCCATTCAAACTGCTGATTTAGATTGGCAATGCGTTGATGGAATTGAAATTCCATTTTCTAAAAAATTTGCTGATGTGTACTTCTCCAGAGATAATGGTCTCCTAGAAAGCCGTCATGTCTTTTTACAGGGCAATGACTTACCGATCCGTCTAGCAAATCTACATGACTTTGAATATTTTAGTATTGGTGAAACTGGCTTTGGTACAGGTTTAAATATTTTAGCTTTATGGCAACTTTGGCAACAAGTTCGTCCAGCTAATCAGAGTCATTTACATGCTGTCAGTATTGAAAAATTTCCATTAAACAAAAATGACCTCATTCGTGCACTCAATGTCTGGCCTGAACTAAAACCCCTTGCAGATCAGCTGATTCAGCACTATCCCATTCTCATTGCAGGTTGCCATCGTCTTAATTTTCCAAATGAACGCTTTTCTTTAGATCTTTGGCTAGGTGATGTACATGATGTCTTGCCTAGCATGCATAAAACTAAAGCTATAAATGCATGGTTTTTAGATGGATTTGCACCTTCATGCAATCCAGATATTTGGGATGAATCAACCTTAAAAGAGCTTATCCGTCTATCTGATATTGGTACGACCTTTACATCTTTCAGTGTGGCTGGTGTATTGAAACAAGGTTTTCAACAACAGGGAATTTCTATTTCTCGTCCCAAGGGTTTTGGCCATAAACGTGAAATGTTAAAAGCCATTTGGGAACTTCCTTCTAGACTAAATCAAGATCTTGTTTCTGCTTCTGAGAATCCAACATACAGTTCTAAAAAAGCATCATCACACTCAAGAACTCAATATAAACAACATAAAATCGCTGTTATTGGCGCAGGAATAGCGGGTTTAAGCTGTGCATGGGCATTTGCTCAACGTGGGCATCAAGTCACGATTTACGACCAAACAGCGCCACTTGCTGGGGCATCTGGAAATCCTCTGGCCTTACTAAATCCTAAACTTAGTTCTGCAGCACAGAGTGCAGAACATTTAGTCACCGCCACATGGCAATATGCTTTACAGCATTATCAACAATTTGATGGCTTTCGTGCACTGCATGTCAATCAATTAGCACAAAAAGATGCTGAAGATTTTTTAAGTCTTGCACAACAATATTCAGATGAGGTTTTTACAAAACAAGATGCCAATGCGTTAGCACTCAAAACACAATTTGCCAGTCTACAATTAAAACCAGCTGCAGCAATTTATCCACATCAACTACAAGCCAGCATTTTGAAACATCCATTGATTCATTTCCAACATGCACAAGTTGATAGCATTCAAAAACAGGAACATGGTCAGCTCATATTACTCAATCAAGGTCATGTCTTGGATGAGTTTGACCATGTTATGGTTTGTGCAGCCATGAATAGTCCAAAGTTTATTGATCACTATCCTCGACTGAAACCTAATCGTGGCCAAGTGAGTTGGGTCAATAATCAAAAACAGCCACTTCAAACCAATCAAGCCTATAGTTATACTGGTTATTGCATGCAACTCGACCCACAACATTTAATTATGGGTGCTTCGTTTTATCCACATCGTGATGATCATGACGTACTGGCAGAAGACCATGTGCATAACTATGATCTTATCCATAGTGCTTTTCCTGAATATGCTGAAACATTAGCACCTATAGCGCAATGGCAAGGCCGGGCATCGGTACGTACCCAAAGTCCTGATTACTTTCCTTTACTTGGAAAAATGCAGGAGGATACCGAAATTTATACGCTATCTGCATTAGGCTCGAAAGGATTTCTCTATGCTCCCCTATGCAGTGAAATTTTAGCAGCACTGGTTTTAGGCGAAGTATGCCCAATTCCACAAAATTTGTTACAAAAATTAAGTCTGAGACGTTTTCAAAAGAAAGTGAAACCTAAAAAGCCATATTTTAATGGTGTTATTGTCAAACCATAGTCTAAATACTGAAAGTAACCTTGTAGCAGTAACAATAAAACCTCGCAAATGGAGGCCTTATAAAATGTTATATTCTTCACGACATAAAAAAGCGCCTTACGGCGCTTTTTTTAAAAACCTTGTTCTAAAGGAATACCTGCATCACGTACTGCACGTGTACCACCCATTAAAACAACATAATCACGAGAGCTATCGAAGCCTTCTAACTTTTCAGCTGCGCGAGGAGCTTTACTCCCACCACCACATAGTATGTAAATGGACTGATCCGAATTTACTTGAGTCAAGCTTTGAGCATCCAAATCATCAATCGGCTGATTTACAGCACCTTTAACATGACCGTCAGCATAGGCTTTTGCATCACGAACATCCCAAATAACCGCATTTTCTGGGAACTCAAATGTTGTAATTTCTTGTTTACGGATCATTGCACACTCCTTTGATGTAAACAGCACTTGGCAAATGAAGAAAACATCCCTAGCATCTCAGATATTCTTTCCCTTTGTAAAGGTTAAACTATGCCATCTTTAGATATTGTTTCAGAATTAGAGATTTTTGAAGTGAACCATGCAGTTCAAAACACTCAAAAAGAAATTGCAACGCGCTTTGACTTCCGTGGTCAGGACGTTTCGATTGAAGTTTCTGAAAAAAATAAAGAGATTAAAATTTCAGCAGAAAGTGATTTCCAATGTGAACAGGTTTTTAGCATGTTAGAAAACCATTTCTTTAAACGTAAAGTCGATATTCAAGCGCTTGATCCACAAAAAATGACTGCATCAGGTAAAAATGTCATTCAAATCATCAAACTTAAAGATGGACTTGACTCGGATACCGCAAAAAAAATAAATAAAGCCATTAAAGAGAGCGGCATCAAAGTGCAATCTTCTATTCAAGGCGACAAAATTCGTGTTACAGATAAAAAACGCGATACTTTGCAACAAGTCATGGCGTTCCTGAAAGAACAACAATTTGGCGTACCTTTACAATTTAATAACTTTAAAGACTAAGGTCTTTTAGCCACACATAGGATTTAATATGACTCAGACCAATCGTTTAGCAAAACTAGTGAAAGCGACTGCAAAATTTCCGAAAGGGATTCGGAGTACGCTCTGGAGCAAGGCTTTTGGTCGAGTCGTTCCTATGGTCGGTACGGCCCACATTAAATATATTGAAGTCAGTCCGTCTCAGGTGATTGTTGAAATTAAAAATCATCGAGCAATGCAAAACCATATCGGTCAATTGCATGCTGTGGCTATGGCACTTCTTGCTGAAACCGCTACAGGTTTTGTCACGGGCATGAATGTTCCTGACACATCCATTGTGCTAATTAAAAGCATACAAATCGATTATAAACGCCCGTCTAAAGGCGATATGCGCGCAGTTGCAACATTAACCGATGAACAAATTCAGCTCATACAAAATTCAGATAAAGGCGAAACATTAGTTACGGTCGTGATTACAGATGAAACAGGTCAAGAACCGGTACAATGTGAAATGCTTTGGGCTTGGGTATCTAAAGATCGCTTAAAAAGCAAATAAATTTCTAAACACAATATAAAGGCTAATCCACTACGCTGAATTCTCAATCGCATATAAAAAATCCCAAGCACTATTGGGATTTTTTATATTTCAATGTTAAACACTTTGTGTAGCTAAATACTTGTGTCTCACATCTGCAGCAATTTGACGCTTGCTGCCTTGCACATCTACAGCTACGAAGGTAAATACTCCTTCTGTGACTCGCGTCGGTGCACGAGAACTATCATGACTATCCCATACTTCAATTTGCATCTGAATAGAAGTATTACCTACTTTTAAAATTTTGGTATAACAACTAATCACATCACCAACTTTGACTGGTACCAGAAAAGTCATTTGATTAATTGAAATAGTGGCACAGCGTCCTTTACTAAAACGCTCTGCATGAATCGCACCTGCCAAGTCCATTTGTGAAACAATCCAACCACCAAAAACATCACCACTCCAGTTTGTATCTGCTGGCATAGCAATCGTTTGTAAAGAAAGTGTACCTTCAGGTTTTACATGAGAATCTGACACATTAACTCCAGACCCAGACTTTTATTCTGGGGTATTCAATTGTTGGTCTAACCATTCTTGTAATTGGTTAGCGCGTAATGCACCGCTTATTCTAGCAACTTCCTTGGTTTTATTCAGCAGAACAAGGGTTGGAATACTGCGAACATGAAAGGCACTACTCAAACGCGGATTGGCTTCGGTATCAATTTTAGCAAAAATAACATGTGGATTATGCTTGGCCACCTCAGCAAAATGTGGTGCCATCATCTTACAAGGCCCACACCACTCTGCCCACAAATCAATAAAAATGGGTAAATCACTATTACTGATAAAATGACTAAAATTTTGTTCATTCAGTTCAATCGGAGCCAATGGAATTAAGGCTTGATGACATTGACCACAATTTGGCTGAGAATCTAATTTATCTTCAGGAATACGGTTTTTAGCGCTACAAGATGGACATACAATAATCATCTAGCTCACTCCAATATGTTGATGTAAAAATTCTAACTGGGTCAAAATGGCTTTTTCCAACCATGGTGCATGATAGATATCAAAATGTGACATATTCCATTCATGATATTGTACGAATGGTGCAATATTGGTTGCCGTTTCTCGACTCGATTCAATCGGAATAAAACTATCTTTTTGCGCAGCAATAAACAATACGGGCAAATTGATATTCCGAACTGTTTGTATAGGACGATAACGAATTAAGTTAAAAAAGGCGCGTGCAGGAACTTCTCCACTCCAAAAATAATCTGGATTTACAATCGACATGTAACCATTATAACTATCTTTGGTTGGTAAAAAGCACAGATCAAAAGGATGAACAACAGGAAAAGTTTTGCTGACCCGTCCCATTTTACCACTCATATAGTCCTGACTCGACAGTTTTAATGCTTTAGGAAGCTGATGTAACGGATAGATTTTGGCACTTTCTGCACCATCTACAAAAGGTACTTGTACCATCACTGCCTGAATATTTTTTAGTTCAGAAGCAAGACTAAGGACATAGCCACCACTTAAAGAAGTACCCCAAAGAACTATTTTACGTGCATCTATATTTTTTTTTGCTGCAAGATGTGAAATCACGGTTTTCCAATCTTCTAATTGGTATTTAATCGACACCAGTTCACGAGGTTGTCCAGTACTCCCACCCCAAAAACGGTAATCAAATAGAACTACGGCATAGCCTGCCTGAGCAAAACGCTGTGCATATTGAATCAATTTAAACTGGCGTAAAGCAGCGAAGCCATGTGCCATTACAATGACTGCAGGTTTTTTAATATTCTTAGGTCGATAAAAATCAGCAGCGATGACATCTTGACCACTTTGAATATAGAGTGGTTCTACTGTATACACGTACATACGCGCTCCATTATATTATTATTTGTTCGTTTTCTCTTATAAAGATGCTCTGTCATTTTAGTCCAAGGCAAAGCTTAGTGTTATTATATTAGCATAGAATATTTTTATCGTATTTGGAGTGGCAACATGAGTGAAAATGTAGGTTTTGCTGGTCAAATTAGTCCTGAGCATATCTCTCAAGTGGTTGAAAAAGGTTTTAAATCGATCATCAATAACCGCCCAGATTTTGAAGGTGGTGCAGAACAGCCCACCAGTGCTCAAATTGAAGAAGCAGCACGAGTTGCGGGATTAGACTACGTATATCAACCTATCATTGCGGGTCAGATTTCAGAAATCGATGTACGTACATTTGCGAATCATTATAATCAACTACCAAAACCTATTTTAATGTTCTGTCGTACAGGTAATCGTTCAAATAATTTATTCCAACTGGCCAAACAAATGGATCTTTTGGATGACTAAAAGCACCCTCGGCTTAGTATTGTGTTGTTGTTTAATTTATACCAATCTAACTTATGCAGATGATGCCGATTTAAGCCAAGTACTAGCAACAAATATCAGTGTTTCTGGCCAAATGACAACTGATAAATTTCAAAAACTGATTATTCAGGGTTTTAAGTCTGTTGTTGTCAATCGTCCTGATGATGAACAAGGTAATGTGACTACTGCGCATCAGCTTAGGAGTATTGCTGAAAAATCAAAAATAAGCCTAATCTATCAACCAATTAGCAGTGGTCAAATTTCTCAATCCGATATTATTGAATTTTCAAAATATTATAATAGTCTACCCAAGCCTATTTTGATGGTCTGTAAAACAGGTTCTCGATCAACCACGCTTTTTAATAATGCAAAATCTCAAGGTCTATTGAATGAATAAATTAATGTTGATTTTAGTGTGTTGTTTTTCCATTTCGGGTTGTAGTTCAATGAATGTTAGACCGACTGTAGGTGTATCAATTAGCTCAGCTATTTAATTTAATAGACTCAAATAATAAAAAAAATCGCAGTTGTAACTGCGATTTTTTATTACATCAAATTATTTATAATTCAGGCATGTAGAAATATCCATACCGTAAGGACTTTCACGGTCTGGACGCCATTTACCATCAGTATCATCGACATCATCTGATGCTACTGGAGGCATGAAAGATAATGCTGTCATATTGTCTTTTGTAGACACATTTGTAGAGGCATTTAAATTAACACGTAACCAATTCGAGTAATTACGTCCATAACGTACTTTGAATGAGAATTTACCCTGAGCATCTGTCACAAAACTACCTTGAGTACCAAGAATAGAATTATCTGAACCCAAAATCGAAATTGGATTTGGAAATTCATTACTCGGACATTCTACATAAGTCACTACGGGCTTTGAAACGCCATTAATATAAGTCATATAATCGCGAGACCATCGCAGACTACTTAGCCAAGCCCAAGAACCACTGCTATCCTGACCATAACTATAATCACGTACCCAATTAAATTTACCTTTATAAAAACTTGCTAAATCCAAAGAAATACTGATTTTTTGCCCTGCAATTGGATTTCCTGCGGTATCTACAACAGAAGCTGAAAACTCTTTATAGTAATTCGTTTCATCACCAGCAACTTTTAAAATTTCGTGATTCTGCGCAACGGTAATAAATGCAGATTGCATAGATACAGTTAATAATAGATTTTCTGAATATACTGGTGCAGGAGCAGTTGCTTCTCCTGCTGATGCCTGAATTTCAACACCACCACCTAATGTTTGTGCAGAACCCGCTGTATAAATAACCGTAGCACGACCTGCGGAGTCAGTCATTGCTGAAGGCTGTGAGATTCGCCCACTTAGTGAGGTATCTTTAAGTATAGTAAAATTTACTTTAGTATTTGGGATTGGCGTACCATTTTTATCTTTTACAAGCGCAATCACTTTAGTATTTGTACCAGGAGCAAGTACACTTGCATCTGATTGCAATGAAATAGTTTTTGGTGCCCCAGCACTTATTTGCTGTGAAATATATGCAACGTTATTACCAAACTGAGCAGATACTGTCGCTACAGCAGCAATTTTACCAACAAGTGTAGTACTAGCCTCACCTACCCATTGACCATTTTCTTGACGAATATTAGTAATTGGAGAGAAAGCAGTCACTGTGCCATTTGTTGTTTCAAAATTAACACTCTGAC
Source organism: Acinetobacter sp. ANC 4648 (assembly GCF_002135345.1). GTDB lineage: Bacteria > Pseudomonadota > Gammaproteobacteria > Pseudomonadales > Moraxellaceae > Acinetobacter. The sequence continues at coordinate 624,686 of NZ_NEGI01000002.1, forward strand.
CTATTAATTCCGCCTGTGTACTAGCGGAAACCTTAACCGTTATATTTTTATTAATTCCAACACCAACAGGAGTCGAATCAGATATCGTCTGAATTACATTATTCGCAACATTTGCAACTAATGTGATACCACCTGATGATAGTAAATTTGTTACAGATTGGTTCAATCCATCAACTGTAATTTTTCCAATTACTTCAAGTTTCTGATTTACAGAATTTCTGACCTGAGAGTAAGGAACCTTAAAAGCTGCATTGCCATCTTTATCCGTTGTAACAAAGGCAAAAACTTCTACACCAGCAGCATTTACAAGAGAAGCTTTTGCACCTTCCAATGCTTTACCAGCTGCATCTACTGCCTTCACAGTCAGTGTTGCACTTTGCCCTTCCTCTAACAAGGTTACATCAGAAGAAATTGCAACGACTGTACCACTAATTGGAATCAAAATTTCCTGCTTAACTTTACCCGAAGTTACAATAATTGTAATAGTGCGATTCAGTTTAGAATTTAAATTCGAATTTTCTGCCAAGTTAACGTCTGTCGATACAAATCCTTTATCATCACTAATCATATTAGTAAGCGTACTTAAACTAGCACCAGAATTTTGTGCATCTACAATTTCAACTTTTACATTTGACTTTGGAACAATACCACCATTTTTGTCAAGAGTACGGATTGTTAGAGTTAAACTATCTTTAGTACCTGCATTTAAACTACTTTTACTTTGCCCGATAGATAATAGTTCAGCACTAATCTGTGGTATTTCAGTACTAGGATTTCCTGAACCTGATGAGTTATCCTTTTGACCAAAGTAGCCATCACCACCACCACAACTCGCTAAAAGCGTAGAAACTGCTATAGCAGATAACTTAAGAGTAAAATTTTTTTTCATAAAAGTCCCCAAACTTTATTTTTTTCCAATAAATTTGTTTTAGTGATTAATTAATAATCGCTATGAAAACACAGTTCTATCTCTGTGTAAATATTCAATATAAAACTGTTTTAAAAATGTTACTTAAAATAATAAAATTCATTATATCTAGTATCACTACTACTAGTACATTCACAATTCACGGTGAGTTATTATCTATTAGCTGTTCTAGAATTGTTATACTTTAGCTTCTAGACAATAGCAATTTATCCAACTTAACCTTAAAAATACTTAGCAATTAGACCATTGATATATAAAATTCAAAAATGATGCTTCTAAATTTAAAATAAGTTCGATAAGTTTACATATTTCTTAATTTTCTTAACTTCCGCGCATAAAAAAACACCCCCTTACATTGTAAGGGGTGTTTTTAGGAATAATGAGCTGGCGATGACTTACTCTCACATGGGTAACCCCACACTACCATCAGCGCTAAGAGGTTTCACTTCTGAGTTCGGGAAGGGATCAGGTGGTTCACTCTTGCTATTGTCGCCAGCACAACTGTT
>NZ_NEGI01000003.1 GCF_002135345.1 Acinetobacter sp. ANC 4648
AGAAAGTCAACTGGTTTTGTTTAACTTATTTTCTAATAAATCATTTTTTAATCAAACTTTAAAATCTCATTCAGAAATCTTAACAACTCAATCAACTTATTGATTTATCAGAGGTTTTGTTTAACATCACCGCCGATGGATACGCATTATAGGGGAAAAAATTTCCTACGCAACCCCTTTCTTTAATTAATTTATTCAAATGGTGGTTTTTTCTACCATTTCGCTAAAAAACTGCATTTTTATTCTATTTTTTAATCATTTTTATAAAAAAATTTCACATATTTCATATTTCATGCAGGTATTTTTTATTATTCAGATCTATCAAGGCCCTTTGTAGCTAGTCGATAGTTATAACCTATTATTTTTTTAACCTAGCTTCAAATGCCCTACTCTTCTTTCTTTGAAGCTGAAATAACGTTAGATAAAATATTCATTATTTTTCTAATTTTTGAAACTCACGAATAGAAAGTTCATTGACCTGTCCACGCCAAATCCACTTTAAATGACTCTCAATGAAACTTTCACCCTCAAACCAAACAAATAAACCCTCCATCATTTCAGGCCAATCCTTCCGATCAATTTGATTACGCCCAGAAATCACAGCAATAATTGCAGCCAAAATAGTATCGTGACTTACTGCAAGACTTAATCCATTGACATTTTTTGGGTGTGTATCATAGATTAGCTCTAATACATCCACTACACCATGAATAGGATGTTTCATTCCCGGCAAAGCATTATTTATAAAACTATTGATAAAACCCAATGCCCCCTGTTGACGAAAATAAGGTGCCGCTTGCTTAATATCTAAAACAAAGCTACCTGGTTCAACCAATAAGCCCTTTTCGACAATTTCAATATGATGAGTATTATTTTCAAGAGAAATATAGTCGGCACCTTGAATCATCAGAGCCGCAGTATCGACACAACGTTGAATAGGACTTGAAATACAATGCTGAATAATACGATCCGTATGATTAATCAAATAAGCACCCCAAGCTTGCGCTAAATCGCGCCCTTGTGATGTAAGTTGTAAATCATAGCCCGCCAATCCCTGACCATTCACGATTTCACGTATCGAATGACGTGTAAATAAAGTCACAGGTGTCTTAGCATCAGGCAATAAATCAATTGCTTTCAGCATACTTTTAGGCAATAACTCAAGTGCCATATCAACTCAATCTAATATTTCAAATGCATCCCTACTATAAACAGGTAGAAAGAGACACACAATCTCACAACATCATGTTGCTTAAAGCATCAACAGCAATTTTTTGACTTACTTGATCTCGAAATGCAATAAAACCTTTATTTAACACAGTATCTCGTTGATTGTAGCTAAATGGTGCCAACTCTAAACTCACCAATCCCCCACCAATACTTTCCAACAAACCTTGTCCTGAACTGGTATCCCATTCTGAAGTTGGATGAAAACGCGGATAAATGTCAATTTCCCCCTCAAGCATCATACAAAACTTATAAGCGCTACCTGCTTCACGACGAGTTACTGGATGGTATTGTTCAAGATAAGTAATATATTGCTGATATTTAGGGTTGTTACTACTATGACTCAATCCAACTTGAATCGGCTCTGAAGCCATAGCATTTCCTCCACTATACCGCTCCCAAGTTTTTTCTCTAAATGTATACTTATAGGGCAATTCAGTTAAATACCCCAGATACATATTTTTTTTTGTAGGAACAACAATAATAGACAATACGGTTTGATGATCTTGGATCAGACTTAAATTAATAGTGAATTCATCACGCTGATGAATAAACTCTTTAGTACCATCCAAAGGATCCAGCATCCAGCAGACATTCCATTCATGACGCTTTGAATAATCACTTTCTTCCGAAATCACAGGAATATCTGGTGTAATGATCGCCAGTTGTTCAAGCAAATATGCATTTACTTTTAAATCTGCTTGTGTCACAGGAGAATGATCATCTTTTTTATCAATATTAAACTCGCTTCCTGCACAGTAATTTTGGTACTCATCTAACAAAATCTGACTAGCTTGAGTCAAGATTGGAACTAATTGTAAAATTTGCCGATCTTGTGGCACGGATGTTGTAATAAACATTGACTAAACCTACTTTGCGTTCACTTTAGATATAAAGCCTTATTTTTTTCTAAATTTAGACTGCTAAGGTACTTATATGCAACTGATTTATAAAAAATCCAATTTAAGCATATCAAAATAATACTCGGCATCAGTTAAAGCCCTAAATAGGAAATAATGACTGAGCAGAGTGCAATACATGAAAGAAGACAAATCATGCTGGAATCCTTGGTAAGTAGATTACTAGCAACACTCAAAATTTACTGAGTAAAATAAAAGAAAATCTGAAAAATCATAAATTACATAAAAAACTAAATTAATAGTTTGTATATTTATTTATTTCATGTATTATAACGCCTGACTACAAAATAGTTTTGTTTCAGTAAATCTTATAGTATTTTCGCAGTTTTATTCATAATCCTTCGTTTTTCAGATTTTATGTTCCACTCTATTTCCATGTTAACTATTGGTCAATAGACCCAAATTTTTTAGATTATTAGGATATTATTATGTCTAACACTGTTAAAGGTACTGTTAAGTGGTTCAACGAAACTAAAGGTTTTGGTTTCATTCAACAAGAATCAGGTCCAGACGTTTTTGCTCATTTCAGCGAAATCTCAAGCTCAGGTTTCAAAACTTTGCTTGAAGGTCAGCAAGTAGAATTTACTGTTGGTCAAGGTCAAAAAGGCCCTACAGCGACTAACATCGTTGTTCTATAATTTGAATTATATCTATTCTAAATAGATGATTCAAATAGAAAAAAGCACCTTTAAGGTGCTTTTTTTACACTCTCAACTTACACAATATCCATTTATTTGAAAATATGAACCTCTTACCTATTTATAGCGTAACTAATTCCCCAAAACTACCAACCACCGTCATTCCAACGAATAAAGCATTTCTCTTTCAACCATCAATCACCCAAGACTTAATGTATTATAATTTTAAAAATAGAATATTGATAAAATAATGTATATATAATCTCTATCGGAACAGATGAAACCGATCCTATTTTTTGATATAAACCATCAACAACTACTAGATTTATTGTGTTTTTTAATTTCTTTTATTTTTCTGCGCTAGTTTTATACAGCTTAAATAACGAATCCTAAAGTGACCCCAACAACTATAAATTAAGAAACTTTCCATCATTTTAGCAATATCTAAAAATGAAGCCATTACAGTGCGCTGATTGCTGTAATGGCTTCAATTACAATATTGATGCTTATAATAAATTTTCAAGATTTTTGCATAAGCTGTATTGCGTTAGTTTCATAAAATCTGAATTAAAAATAATTTATAGATAAAGGTAATCCTAATTACATGAATAAAAACAAGGAAATAATATTCATTCAGAAAATTAAAATTGGCTCAATTATATGGTTAACAACCTCACTTTTCTCTCAACATTCCATATCTGATTACCTTAACCTTCGGTCTAGAGCTGATTTTATTAGCTAGAATTTAGTTTACTTGTTATTTAGCAGATTGATACTTCAGACCCAAGCAGAGAAAGACAGTGCTGATAAAATAGTATTTGATTTAAAAGAACAGCTTTTAAAATATCTAGATGAATACCTCTACTTTTAAGATCGATGTATAGTAGCAACTATCTATTACGCAACTTATTTTTAAGGAGATAATTTGAAAACATTATTAAGCTTATCATTTATGGTTTTAGTATTGATGGGATGTCAATCATTCTCTTCAAAACAACCAAACAGTACAATGGAAATAGATTTAAAAAATCCAGAAAAAAAGGTTTTGTGCGACAAGTATATTTGTGCAAATTCAGAAGGTGTTTCTAAAGAATTGACCATCAAATATCTAGGTCAAAAACAAGCTGATCGCATTTTTTCTCAAGGCGAATTTGATAAGACTCAGTTTACATTTGAGAATGGTATTTTCTGTGATACCAATACAAAGACATGTCATGTCGATCGTTACTACAATGAACGTGGCAAACACAGTGCTATTGCCCCAAAGTATACTTCTGCATTATTCGGTAAATAGCCAAAAATTAATATTTAAAAAGACATCTTCAAAGTGTCTTTTTAAATATTCAGAATCATATGATGAAAATTATCTACAGGAAGTATATTGCGCACAATCAATTTCCCATTACCTCTTGGAGAGGAACTATTGAAATAGTTGATTATTACTTTCATCTCCACAGGCAGTCAACTCAAGTGCAATGAGACACATAGCTACCCTAATATTAGTTACCTTATAAATCTGTCTTCCCGACATAATTCCTATTAGCTCATTCAATGTTAAGTTATGTGGCTTAGAATAAGTTGTCACTCAGAAAACTCTCTCTACAATGACTCACTACTTCAGGATTAATAGTTAATCAAAATTATCCTTAACTTGAAGGATTTCTTAAGTAAGTCTTTTAGACTTCCACTGATTAACCAACCTATGCAACATCGCTTGACCTACTTTGACCCAAATATCAAATTAATTTAAATATATTGATATGTTATCTCAGTTGACCTTAAATGATATTTGTTAAAATATTTATGTCATTATAAGTTCCTAAAAAGAACTGATAATAATAAAAATAATTCAAATCGATGAAAAAAATCAGAAATAAAAGTTAAGTTACCGCCTGAGAAAGTATTCGATATTTTTACTGGTCTTGAAAGCTACAAGAAAGTCCCAATTGTTTTAAGTACAGAATTAATTAAAACAAGGTGATTCACACTCTTCGTACGGTAAAAATGCAATCCGAAAATTAGCTTTCTTTCTGGTTCATTAAAAGAAGTTGTGACAGTTGTACAATACTCTCTATGGGATTATTTATTCTTAGGATGACCACTTCCAATGCAACATATGGGTGGTAGAATGCAGTTTACCTGTGTGGAAAATGGCACGTTAGTTACTTGGTCAACAAGTTATAAATTCCAATCATCTTCCAAGGATTCTATCCAAAACAATTGAGACTATAAATAAAGGGTTTTACTTTATGTCAGCAAAAGTATTATCTAAAATTGCATTAAAAAATATGGTTAAGACTCAAATTACTGCTGATAATTTCTTAATTCAATCGTAAGAAACTCATTACTAGAAAATTGCATAGAAATATTTGTGAATTAAAGTAACTGATGCTCGGATCTATTGGTACTTATGAAAAGCCTTAATAACTAATCAAAAGTATCAATCTACTTAATTTTTAATAGGTATTTGAAAACCACCTCATTGGATGGTTTTCATAGAAAAACTAGTAGAAATAATATTATTTATAAACACTCATAAATTGTTCATATATAGATGCTTTTTTCCCATCTTTATATACATAACGAGAAATCACACCTTTATCAGTATAAATATTCATTGTTATTTGATTTGATCCACTTAAGTCATTCATCAAACCAACTGGCGCGACAAAAATATTACGTGATCTATTGGCTCCAAAAGCAAAATCTTGTTCAGTTTTTCCAATCATATCGAAAGCATAAGATTTTTTCCCATTTTCAAATGTTACTTTTTCAATTTCATACTTATTATAAATGTCATTTAAACTAACCCTAACTTTAAGAATATCTTTTCGGTCTTGATTCCAAATGACAGTCACGATTGGACAAAGTTCATTGGGTTTACAAATTAACAAACCTTTAGTTTCAACGTCTTCTGTTTTTTGTGTTGTTGCACAACCTGTTATTACAAAACAACTAAGAATCAGCACTGCAATTTTTTTCATATTAAAGGCTTCCTATTCTAAATAATATAATGAACGAATTAATATCTAAAAATTAAATACTAGAGTGACTAAAATGATGAGTTCGCCTGACTAACATGAAAACCCTTACTTGTTCGTCACTCAGTTCTAATTTATGTTTGACTATGATTATATATTGTAATAACAAAAAATGTGATATTCCATCAACTACTTGGATACTCCTTATCACAAAATAAATAATTTGCGTAACACTACTCACCTATCAAGACTACTTTCTCTCATACATTCAGCATGATCAAAAACTACAGAATAACTTTCATTGATTAATTTTATTGTAATCTGCTTAAAGAACACACTCTTTTTATTTTTATAAAATAAAGCAATCGCTATTTGTTTTAACTTAATTAACCATAAAAAGTCCGTAGCACTGTACGGACTTTTTTAGATCGATATATGATAAATACATACTTTATATTTATAGCTTAAAAGTAACGAGATCTCATTACTTTTAAATATAAAATATATGATCTATTTCTAAGATAAAATTAACTATGACTCTCAAGGTAAATTAATTCACCTGTCCTAATGCCCACGCTAAGAAATCATCTTTATTGGTAAACTCTGGCGCTTTCATACCATTAATTTTCCTTACAATACCACCAAATGAGCCAATATAGGTAGAATGATTTTCCATCACGATTCTTTCCGAATCCTTATCTTTCATTACATCCAAAAAAGCTTTCAATTTCTCATGCTGGCTTAAGTCTCTGTATTCTGGTCGTTCTATTAAGTAATAATATACTTGTTCTACAACATGTTTTTGATTAGATAAATTCATACCTGCCTCATTTTCATTTTTAATTATAAAGCTTGCACATTTTAAAGATAATGCGTCTCAATCGTATTTTAAACAAAAACTACACGATCACTCAATGACTTTTTTTAACATTCGGTAAATTATTTTAATTCTGAGATATTTTAAATATATAAAGATCGATTTCTTGAGCAGTTTTAGAATCTATTAAATAAGCGACTTATACCACAAAATAATTCATTTTTTGCCTAATAAAACAATAAACTCACACAAAATCTACCGTACACTAGATGTGAGTAATGCTATATTTAAAGAAGATAAAGAATCTGGTAATAAGAGGGAAATCTCATGAATTACCAACACATTCTTGTTGCTGTTGATGAATCTGCTGTATCGCTTGCCGCAGCTGAACAAGCAATGATCTTAGCAAAAGCACTGCAAAGTAAAGTTACGCTAGTCAGCGTTGTTTCTATGGATCCTTTAAGTAGTATTAGTTTCTATGGAAAAGCACCTCGTTCAATGGATTACTATTCCGAAGCAGAAGAACACGCAAAGAATATATTAACCGCTTTAAAACTTAAATTTACCAACAAAGGGATTGATACCGAGACTAAAATTCTTGGAAATCTATCTGAAAGTCATGCAATTAGCGAGCTAGCAGATGAGTTAAATGTTGATTTAATTGTCATGGGTTCACATGGGCGTACAGGTTTTAAAAAATTAGCTTTAGGTAGCATTGCTCAAGATGTACTGACATTAAGCCATGTACCTGTGTTAATTGTAAAACATACACAATAATATGATATACATTCTTAAAAAAACCCACGCTTTGTTGGTTTTTTTAAGAATCACGACTTACGAAGAATAATAAAATTAATATAGGTACTTATTAAGCTGACTAAACTGTCATTTCAGTTTTAAAATAAGGATGACTAGAGCGATATACGCTTAATATTGTTAATTCTTTTTTTAAAAAAAGTTCTGACTCTTGTTCCCAAGTCGGCTTGCCACTGTAAAAATCAGTATTATTCACCGTCCAATCTGATACTAAGCCATAGATAAACGAATTATCGGCAAAAACTAATTTCGATTTATTGCTGGTTTCACTCTTAAAAACTTTATGCGTCGGCAAGGAACCAAACACATGAAAACAAGTATACAAATATTGATAATTAAGACTCATAGCGCAAATTCTCTCCCACTAACGATACTATAACAGTAAAGCCACCTCACCATTCATGCTAAATTACAGCAAAATACCATAAATTTATTATGGTTATTTTTATTACCCTAATAACTCCTACAAATGCATCAAAAATGTTAATGAATTCAAATTGCGAGCTGCATCATGATGTGTTATCAATAAGCATAAGAATTAAATACGATACGCAAAGGATAAAAACCATGTCATATAAACATATTTTAATTCCAGTTGATGACTCTCCTATCTCTTATGCAGCGATTGAACATGCTGAAAAACTTGCGAAAGCCTTTGGTAGTAAAGTTACGGTCATGAGTGTAATTGCATTAGATCCATTTACAGGCGTAGATTTTTATAAGGTCGCTCCTGCTGTTACCCAATACATTCTTGAAGCAGAAGCCAATGCCGAAGGCCGCTTAAAAGATATTCAAGAAACTCTAAGCCATCACGGTATTGATGTTGATACTAAAATCATTCGAGAAGTTCCGACAGCGACAGGAATTTTAAATATTGCGGATGAAATTAATGTAGATCTTATCGTTATGGGCTCTCATGGTCGTACAGGCTTGAAAAAACTGTTTTTAGGTAGCGTGGCTCAAGAAGTACTCACGATTAGTCCTATCCCCATACTCATCGTCAAACAATCAAACTAAATTAGCTTAAATTTTATTCTTAATCATGCAGGATATTGACCATGTCATACCAAAATATTTTAGTTCCCATTGATGGTTCAGAAATTTCACTCTCAGCTGCTAAGCATGCAGCCGAAATTGCCAAAGCACTCGGTAGTCAATTAACGGCGATTAGTATCGTATCAGAAGACCCATTTTCAGCTGCAGATTTTTATTACAGTCCAGATATGCTAAAAGATTATATTCTTGAGGCCTATAAAAGTGCTGAAGAAGCACTAGAAAAAGTCAAGACTATTGGTTCTGAAGTCGGGATCAGCATCAATACGCAAGTGATTAAAGGTCCAGTTTTTGCCGAAACTATTTCCGAGACTGCTGAAAAGTTAGGCACAGATCTGATTGTGATGGGTTCACATGGTCGTAAAGGCTTTAAAAAGTTTCTTCTCGGTAGTTTTGCACAAGATGTTTTAGGGAATACGCATATTCCTGTGCTGGTGATTAAACAATAAAGTCTGAGCTCGTGAATATAAAACCCACGAAATGTGGGTTTTATTAACTTTCATAATAATAAATATTATTTACTCATGAATGGCGATCACTTTAATCAAAATCGTTTGTGACTCTTCAAAATCATCAAAAATTTGCTTACGCGTTAACTCTTTAGACTTCACTTTAAAATCATGGTTTTGATAATGAATAACGGAAGGAATTTCATCAAAATACTGACTCCCAACATCAAGTGTCTCTTCAAATAATGGTGTACCAAGCTGATATTCTTTACTTTTTAAGACAACATATTTAACTGTTGTTTTCATGGTTCACACTCCTTTTTCACATACACTTTATTTTTATTTATATCATCTTTTTAGTTCTATAAAAGAATTAAATGCTCCACTTTGCATAATATTCCTACAAATAATACTAAAAAATAAGTCAGCAAATAATTTTAGTAGCTAAAATTAACTCTCAGCAGATTGATGAACGACATAAAGTCACTTCATCTTGCCCTTTATAAAAGTGGTACAGATCTTTCAAATAGCGTGTACTTTAATTCTCAAGATCAGTTGCCTACTTTTTCGGTACTCGATTTGATAAACCGACACAAATTGTAATTAACACCAGTAAAATGAACGATGCAGTAAATCGACTCAAAGCTAAACCACCATGGTCAATAGGTTTATCTAGAAAATCTCCAACCACAGCGCCTAAAGGCCGTGTTAAAACAAAGACAACCCAAAACAATAAGGTTCTAGAAATATTCGTCCACAGATACAATGCTAAAATCAGTAGAATTAAACTACCATAAAGATATATCCCCCCCGTATAACCCAAGCCCGCTGTATCTGCAGACCAATCACCTAATGCAGTACCTAACGTTTGTGAAAAGGTAATGGTTAACCAATAGAAAACTTCGACACGAGGGCGATTCACACTATGTGGAGAAATTGAACCTTCTGACTTATACCAAATCAATAATGAACCAAGTACCAACGCCAATAGAATTGTACTACCACCAACATAGCCTATCCCTAATGAGCGATCGACAAAATCAGCTAAGGTGGTTCCAACTGTCGTACTGGCAATAATAGTTGCCCAATATAAGGCTGGCTTATATGTTTTACTTGAAATTTGTAAATATAAAAATACGATAAAAATAAAAGCAAAAATAGTGGTACTTAATAAATAACCTAGGTTCAAAGACATTGACAATGCATCACCTGCCGTTTCACCGAATGTTGTGGCAAAAATTTTTGTTATCCAAAATAGCCCCGTAATTTGAGGAACTTTCACCAATGTATTTTTTAAAATTTCGTTCATCAGAAAACTCGAACTAACGTTATATTGATAGTTCAACGCCAACGCCTTAAAATCGGCTTAATCTACTTAGACAATTGAGTAACTGATGATTGAGTAAATACTAAATATTGTGAACATTTATAAATTAGAATGGCTATTATTTTTCCCATTAGAAAGAAACGAATAAGCCTAGACTCTTATGATTATTTTTCAAATCAATACAATTTTACAACGGGTTAATGATTATTCATTGTTTCATTTTTAGATATAAAAAGGTAAATTTAAACGTATTATTTACAAAGCAATAACATTCTTAAAAATAAAGGTTCTATATGAAAATCCAAATCGCTCTTATCTCAGCCTTCGTAATCTTAACAGGTTGCGCTAGCTCACAACCTTTAAAAGTCATCACAAAAGGTCCATTAATTTGTGAAGCGGATGAAGTTTGTCCAGAACTTGCAATGCGCTGGAATGAAGAAACACGAAATGGTTTCAAGATTACAACTGAAATTAATAATCCTGAACAATTTGATATTAAACAATTAGTTTTCTTGGTAGATGGTCAACCTTATGCATATTCAACCATATCACCAACAGCTTATACTACAACAGGTCATTTAAAAACCTCGACAAATTCAATTCACGTACCAGTCAGTTTCTTAAATTCATTTCGTGATGGTAAGGAAATTAACCTTAAACTTGTAACAGATAAAGGCGAAATTAACCGCCCTATTCTTAAGGCCAATGGTCAAAAGTCTTCTGCTTATGTAAGTTTCCTGAAAGGTTATACAGGACAAATGCCTCAGTAGTTTTAGAGCCTAAATAAATAAAAACCAGACATTAAGTCTGGTTTTTATTTAGAGTGATATCATTATTTCGGTTCAATTGGATTAAATGGCGCAATAACATCTGCATTCTGCGCTCGATGACGCATAAAATGATCCATCAGTACAATAGCGAGCATCGCTTCTGCAATTGGTGTTGCACGAACACCCACACATGGGTCATGACGACCTTTAGTCAGCACATCGGCATCTTCACGATTAATTGTAATCGTTTTACCTGGTGTAGTAATACTTGCTGTTGGTTTCAACGCAATAGCAACTCGAATTGTTTGACCGCTAGAAATCCCCCCGAGTATTCCTCCCGCGTGATTGGCTAAAAAGCCATCCGTGGTTAACTCATCACGGGTTTCATGACCAAACTGTGCGGCAACAGCAAAACCATCACCAATTTCAACACCTTTTACCGCATTAATACTCATCATGGCATGTGCAATGTCAGCATCTAAACGGTCAAAGACTGGCTCACCCCAACCAACGGGCACTTTTTCTGCCACAATCTCAAGCTTGGCACCACAACTGGTACCTTGTTCACGCAGAGAGGTCACAAGGGCTTCAAAACGAGAAACAGCTTCCACATCACCACAGAAAAATGGATTATTCGGTACTTCATTCCAATCTAATGTATTGGTTTTTTCAGTTCCAATTTGGGTGACATGACCACGAATAACAATACCAAATTTCTCAAAAAGATACTTTTTCGCAATACCACCGGCAGCAACACGCATTGCCGTTTCACGGGCACTAGAACGACCACCACCACGGTAATCACGAAAACCATACTTTTGGGTATAAGTATAATCAGCATGTCCTGGTCGGAAAGTTTGTGCAATATTGCCATAATCTTTCGATTTTTGATCAGTATTCCGAATCAGCAGACCAATCGATGTGCCTGTGGTTTTACCCTCGAACACACCAGAAATAATTTCCACTTCATCTGGTTCTTTACGCTGAGTCGCAAATTTAGAAGTTCCCGGTTTACGGCGATCTAAGTCTTTTTGTAAATCTGCTTCACACAGTTCGATCCCAGGCGGAACACCATCGACAATCGCCATGAGGCCGACGCCATGAGATTCACCACAAGTCGTTACACGGAAGAGTTGTCCAATACTATTACCAGCCATGTTCACAACTCCTTATGCTTGAACAGATTCTACAAATAAATCACGATACTTTCGGCATTGCTCAGCAGTTAAAGCAAAAATACCCGAACCACCTTTTTGGAATTTTAACCAGTGGAAATCAATCATATTAAAGTTTTGCTTCATCGCCCACTCAGAATTCCCCACTTCAATGATAATTAAACCATCTTCAGTCAAATAATCTGCGGCTTGCGCTAACATTTTACGTACAAGATCTAAACCATCCTGCCCCGCTGCTAATGCCAACTCAGGCTCATGTAAAAACTCAGCTGGAAGATCAGCCATATCTTCGGCATCCACATATGGAGGATTAGATACAATTAAATCATATTGATTTTCAGGCGGAATTTTAGCGAATAGATCTGATTCCATCCATGCAACTTGATACTGCATGTTGTGATGTTCAGCATTAATGTTTGCCACTTCTAAAGCTTCTTTAGAAATATCAGTAGCATCAACTTCTGACTCTGGGAACGCATATGCCAAAGCAATCGCAATACAACCTGAACCTGTGCACATATCTAAAATACGACGCGGCATTTTCGGATGAGCATTTTCAGGTAAATTATTTGTAGCTTCACGCGCTTGACTATTTTCATCTAAAAAATACGGCGCAAAGCGGTTTTGGATCAGTTCAGCAATTGGTGAGCGTGGAATTAACACACGTTCGTCAACGTAATAAGGTTTGTCACAGAAATACGCGAGATTCAACAAATACGACGTTGGTACTTTTTCATTAATACGACGTTCAAGCAGGCTAATAAATTCAGCTTTTTCACTTGGTAGTAATTTCGCATCTAAAATATCTGGATTTGCACTCCAATCCAATGCCAGTGTTTGTAAAACCAAGGCAGAGCTTTCAGCAAAAAAGTCTTCAGTACCTTGGCCTAAATGTGCATCGTATTGACGTAATGCTGAAACACCAAAGCGAATAAAATCGCGAATGGTTGTCAAATTTTCAGCGGCTTCCTGTAAATGTTCAGGGCTAATAGTCAGTTGATCCACTTAAGGCTTCTCCAAGGTCAATATTTTAAACGCTTTATGATACCTTGTTTTGCTTATATTTATAATGCTTTCGTTAGCATCAATTCAGCAACAACTAACGATAACGATAGGTTTTTTGTTCTAAAATATTGGCTTGTTGTACTGTCATTTTTAAAGCACAATTATAATATCTAGATTTATGCCCGATTGATTCTGATTTATTTTTTTCAGCACAACGCTCATCACGCAAATCAAACCATTGTTTTTGCAATTCTTTCTGAGCCTTTCTTTCATTAGCAGCGTCATATTGCGTTAACAATACATTAAAATAAGATTTTACCCGTTGATCTTGTTGTTTCAATTCATCCTGCATACACGCTGCAATATAACTCTGACTTGACCCACCCGAATTCATACATGAGGCATATTCTGAACTATACCCCATCGCAAATATTGATGTAGGCATAAAAATGCCTAAGGCTGCACCCCACAATTTATAATTCATTACTCTTCCCCAAATTTAAAACTGATTTTTATCTTGAAAATTTTTCATTCAAGTGAATTTTAAAAGAATAATCTGGAATAACAAAGCAAATGTTTTAAAAACCTTAGATGCTCAACGACACTTACATTGTTCACCCAATATCTGAGTAATGAAATTTAAACTTGATTTTCTTATTTTCCAGTAAATAGCGAATATTTGAAACTTACAATGTTAATGTAAAAATAGTACGGCTTGATTTTAAAACATTATGCCACTTGATTTCGCTCTTAACGATCATTATATACTTTACACCATTTTTAAGATTTAAAGTTTCGATGAGCTATAAGCATAATAACTTAATGGCGATGCGCCAGAATTACTGGAATGATGTACTTTCTCCAACTGTCGTTTCAGAAAAACATTATTTTCAACAAACCCTTACAGAACATGGGGTATTTGAATCCGCTTCAATTGAGGATGCTAAATACTTCTTCTTTAGTTTACCTAGTATTATTATCGTCAAAGGTTATGCTTTAGGTTTTATGGATAGCGCAGTGAAAATAATGATTGCAAAATATATTCATGACAATAAGCAAACTTTAATGCATCGCCAAGAGATTAAAATTCAATTCCGTATGTAACTTATTCACATATAAAACTTTAAATACGATTCATTGACTTTAATTTCACCGATTAATCGGTAAGTTGAACTATTTTAATACGGTCAGACCATGTAATATTCATTATTATGATTTATGTGCTCGTATTGCTTAAAGGATTTAATCTTCATGTCAGATCGGAACCAGAAGCTTAAACAGTTAAAAACCTCTTCTATGGATCGACGCTTATCAATTGCTAAAGCTTCATTGTTAGCGGGTACACGTTGGGCAGCCTCTAGTGCAGGTTCTATGTTCTCGAGTGAAGAAGAAAAAGAAAAAAAACGTAAAAAAGTACTAAAAGAACAAGCGGATTATCTTGTTTCTGAAATTGGTAAACTCAAAGGCTCAATCGTTAAGATTGGGCAAATGATGGCATTATATGGCGAACATTTTTTACCAGAAGAAATTACACAAGCGCTTAATACACTTAACAATCAAACTGTTGCCTTAGCTTGGCCTGCCATCAAAACACAATTGGTTAGCCAACTCGGTTCAAAACTAGATGATTTAACCATTGATCATGAGCCAATTGGTACTGCATCACTGGCTCAAGTACATCGTGCAACGCGTAAATCAGATGGTCTGGAAATTGTCCTTAAAGTGCAGTATCCAGGCGTCGCCGATGCCATTGATTCAGATATGAGTCTATTTAAAAATATGCTTAAGTTGACCCGAATGGTTCCACAAACTCGTGAGTTTGACCAATGGTTCGATGAAGTCAAAGAAATGATGCATCGTGAAGTCAATTATCGTGTTGAAGCCGCCACGACTCGTCGCTTTGCAGAACGTTTACATGATGACTCTCGTTACGCCGTGCCACAAATTATTAATGAATATTGTACTGACCAAGTACTTTGCATGACTTTTGAACGTGGTGTACCAATTAATAGTCCTGTTATGTTGTCACTCCCTCAAGAACGTCGTAATCAATTGGGTGAGGCATCTCTTGAAATTGCAGTACGTGAAATTTTTGAATGGGGTGAAATGCAAACCGATCCTAATTTTGGAAATTATCTGGTTCGCCTCGGAAACGGTGCAGAGATTAAAGATAAGATTATTTTGTTAGATTTCGGTGCGATTCGTCAGTTTGATGTACAACTCTTAAGCGTAGCACGTAATTTAATTAAAGCTGGTTATGATCATGATGCCGCAGCTATGGTCAATGCCATGACTGGTTATGAATTCTTTGATGCAATGCCTCTCAGTATTAAACCTGATATGGCAAAAGTCTTCTTACTGGCAACTGAAGCCTTTAGCACGCCAAGCAATAATCCAGATTTACCTGAAGGCGTGATGGATGAGCAAAATCGTTATGATTGGAAAAAAAGCCAATTGCATAGCCGCGTCATGCAACGTGCATCTAAATCTATGGCTTCACGTTATTTTAGTATTCCACCCAAAGAATTTATGTTTATTAGCCGCAAATTTATTGGTGCGTATACCTTTATGACCGTCATTGAAGCCAAAACTAATGTCCGTAAAATGATCACGCCTTTTTTATAATTTATACTCCCCAATAATCGCTTAGCGAAATAGCTCCAATTGTCATTCAAGTCAATATCCTACTTCCGTAGGATATTTTTTATTTATTAAATATTAAAAAATCAAAAACTTATACAACAAAAATCAGTCATACAACCATTTATCTTTGGTCAATCAGTTTGTCAGCTTTGACATGGTTTTTTAGCCATGAGCATGTCAGGATAATTACATACCAATACAAAAAACATAGAGTATTATAAATGGGTAATATGGCAAACAAGGCTCAAGGCTTAGGCTTAGCATTTATTACAAAATTGGCAGGCAGTGACCTACTCGATCAATTGAAACTTCGAAAGTTTGTAGAAAAATCGTTATACCAAGGCTCAAAAGTTGGCTTTAAAACATTAAGTACGACACAAAAAGTATTTAAGTCCAATACTACAGTTGGAAAGCAACGATTACCCAATCAACAAAAATCATTATTTGATTTAAATCTAACCGAAGAACAACAAATGACGACTGATGCAATGGATCAATTTGCATCAGAAATACTTTATCCTTTGGCACATAATGCAGACCATGCTGAAAAATTTCCAGCTGAACTTTGGCAACACATTACAGACCTTGGATTAAATTTTTATGCCTTACCAGAGGCTTTAGGTGGTGTTGCTTCAGAAAAAAACATTCTCAGTAATATTTTAATTGCTGAACGTTTAGCAAAAGGTGATTTTACCCTTACAGCAGGCATACTTTCGACTTTTAGTGTAATTAATGCCATTACACAATGGGGTTCAGAAGCCATTCAATCCACATATTTAAGTAGTTTTGCTGAAGATACCGAGATACACGCAACTTTTGCCATTCAAGAAGCCACGCCTGCATTTAATCCATTTAAATTAAAAACCAAAGCAACATTAAGTAACGGCCAATATTTAATTTCAGGTGAAAAAACGTTAGTCATCTTAGGTGAAACCGCAGATTTATTTTTGGTCAATGCTGAATTCAATGGATCAGCTGAAGTATTCATTGTGAAGCGTGACCCAAGTATTATCGCTAAAAAATCATCCGCAATGGGTTTAAAAGCCGCTGAAACCGTTACTTTAAAATTTGAAAATACTCCCGCTGAGCGCTTAGGCGATGAGGATTTTAATTATACCGCCTTCCTTGACCTCGGTAATTTAATGTGGTGTTCAATGGCTGTGGGTACCTGCGAAGCCGTAAAAGAATATTGCATAAAATATGCGAATGAACGAATTGCATTTGGTGAACCTATTTCGCACCGTCAAAGTGTCGCATTTATGATTGCAGATATGAGCATTGAACTTGAAGCAATGCGCATGCTGATCTTAAATGCTGCAAGCCTTGCAGAAGCTGGCCAACCTTTCCATCGTGAAGCCTATTTAGCCCGTTTACTGTGTGCTGAAAAAGCCATGAAAATTGGTACTGACGGCGTACAACTACTGGGTGGTCATGGTTTTACCAAAGAGCACCCCGTAGAACGTTGGTATCGTGATTTACGTGCCACAGCGATTTTACATTCAGGCTTACATGCTTAATCCATAATTATAAAAAAGGAATATAAATCATGAATTTACAAAATCCTAAAAAATTCAAAATACTTTTGGACCAAGCACACGAAACCGCCTTAAATGTACTCCGACCAATTTCACGTAAATATGACAAAGCAGAACATGCATATCCCAAAGAACTAAATATGTTGGCTTCTTTATTAGATGGTATGAACGATGGTGGCGATGGCATGAATGCGGGTGCTGCGGTCAATAAACGTGGTAACACCGATTCAAGCAATAAAAATGGCGTCAATATGTCCACCGCTTTGGGTGTGATTGAAATGTGCTATGGCGATACAGGTTTATTACTCTCTATGCCACGCCAAGGTTTAGGTAATTCAGCAATAGCTGCCGTTGCCAATGATGAGCAATTGGAGCGCTTTAAAGGCACTTGGGCAGCAATGGCCATCACTGAACCTGGTTGTGGCTCAGATTCAGCAGCTATACGTACAACTGCAACCAAAGACGGTGATGATTACATCCTGAATGGTGAAAAAATCTTTGTCACTTCCGGTGAACGTGCCGACTCTGTTGTGGTTTGGGCGACCCTAGATAAAAAACTGGGTAAAGCAGCCATTAAGTCATTCGTGGTACCTAAAGGTACGCTAGGGATGAAAGTGGAACGACTAGAGCATAAATTAGGGATTAAAGCTTCGGATACCGCTGCAATTAGCTTTATTGATTGCCGTGTTCCAGCTGCAAATTTATTGGGAAATCCTGAAATTGATATTGCCAAAGGTTTTGCAGGGGTTATGGAAACCTTTGACAACACTCGCCCATTAGTGGCGGCAATGGCAGTGGGTTGTGCTAAAGCCTCTTTAGAGCGGATTAAAGAGATTTTTATAGATAGTCTAGATCCAGACTACAACACACCTTATTTACAAACATCACATATTGCTGCACAAATTTATCGTATGGAGGCTGAATGGGAAGCTGCTCGCCTACTCACCATGAAAGCGACATGGATGGCAGACAATCGTAAACCAAACTCTCGTGAAGCATCGATTGCAAAAGCCAAAGCGGGACGTATTTGCAATGAAATCACACTAAAATGTGTCGAACTTGCAGCAAGTGTGGGGTATAACGAAGATGAGTTATTAGAAAAATGGGCTCGCGATTCTAAAATTTTAGATATTTTTGAAGGTACGCAACAAATTCAGCAACTGATTATTGCCCGCCGTGAATTGGGTAAATCTTCAAGTGAATTAAAATAATTTTCATCCTTTAAGATAAAATACCCTATTAGAGATGGATTTATACGGAATATCGTATTATAACAATCCATCTCTTTTTGATTTTATTACTTTATAAACATGTACCAAATTAGACTGATTCAAGCCAAAGATAATACTGAAATTGCTAATATTATTCGTCAAGTTTCTAAAGAGTTTGGTTTAGCAGCTGAATCTGGTTTTGCTGTTGCAGATCCAATTTTAGACAATCTTTATGAGGTTTATTCACAGCCCCATTCTCAATATTGGGTGGTTGAAAATGAACAAGGGACAGTTTTAGGCGGTGGTGGTATATCGCCTTTAACAGGTGATAATACGAGACTTGAAATACAAAAAATGTATTTTCTTACTGAAGTTCGCGGTTTAGGTTTTGCCAAACAAATTTTGCAAAATGGTTTTAAATTTGCACAACAAAATAAATTTCAATTTTGCTATTTAGAAACCACTAAAGATCTTTGGCAAGCTGTAAAATTGTACGAAAAATTAGGATTTGAGCATTTAAAACAACCAAAAGGTAATACAGGTCATAGTCATGCCTGCGAAATTTGGATGGAAAAGCTTTTATAAGCGTATCTTACAAACTAGTGCAGCTTCATCGAGGAGCTAGATGCAACAATTATTATCTGTAACATAATGATTAATCAAATGAATATATAAACCAATTAAATTTAGTCATAAATTAAATTGAGTACAGCTACACTTTTGACTAAACCTACAGTTACAGGCAATGTTTCGGCATAATATGCTGCTTGGAGGCTTTTAGTTACAGTTTTAGAGTTATTTAACATACCAAACGTGAACTTATTTTCTAATAATAATGGCCCTATTGGTATCGTATTATTTGAAGTGTCCGTTAATTTAATTTTAATGTTGGAACCGCCAGCCGATGCTGAAATACTATTTGTTAATACTCCATTCAAATTACTAGCAGATGAAAAATTATCAGTGATCGTTGCTGAATAGCTCGTATTAACAGCATCATTAGGACAATTTGCTGTAATAGTAAAGCTAGTAGTGCCACCTATTTGATTAGCACTGCTAAAATCGGAGCTTCGCATAGAAGGTAAGGTAATATTAGGACTATCTACAACACACGTGGATGGCGAAATTGTATAGCTTAGATTAGAAATAGTAATATTTTTATTTGCACTTACAGCTCCTCCTCCTGATGAAGTTCTTGTACCTGTAGCCGTGTAGGTACCTAAAACAATATTACTCATACTATATGTACCAGAAGTTAAGTTCGTTCCACGAATCAACACACTCACTTGCTCTAAACGCATACCTCTACTCGAGCTAGATCCAGTAAATAAGTTATATGATGTTGTAGATGAATTAACCGGATACAATGCTGCAGCATCCTGATTATCTTTAACACTGAAAGCAATATAAATTTGAGCTGGACTTGCAGCTACAGGAGTTTGTGGAGTATTGACTCTATAATATGTACGACCATTTAGATTAATGATATCTGATGTACTTAAACTTGTACCATTAATTTGAAAAGAATTAGATCCTGCATTATTACAATTATTAATGATTGTGCCATAACGATCAGGGGTCGTGGTTGCAGTAACTCTTTGATTATTCGCATTCGTTTTAAAATTACCCAAATTACTCAAAGTAAAATTAGGATTTTCAGTTCCAGTCGTATTACAAGCATTTACATCAAGTGAAAAAAATAATACGAATGAACTTAAAAGTAATGGATTTCTCATATCAATGACACTCCACACTAAGTATTTCAAATTGATAGTTTTTCTTATCTTTTTTAGTCTTTGGTGACGATATTGATGGAACTTTACAACTTTCATTCATTTCACTCCCCCATTCGACCGTTAAAGGTTGTTCAAATATATCATTTCTATTCTCAAGTATGACTTGATTCGACTGACCTAACATCCCAACAAAAGTTCCATTTTGATTTAAGACACGACTTCCAATTGGCAATTTAATCTCTTTTCCAGTTGATATTCGCAGCAAAATATTTGAAGTTTGCTTCGTATTAAAGGTTGCTAATGTCGAACTAAATCTTCTTGGAATGACTTTAATTTGGTTTGAATCTAGCACCACATCTATTGGTAAATCTTGCGGGTTTATACTAATATCATTTTCACTATAAGCTGAGTTTGCCGGATAAATTGCATTCCCAAAACGATCTAGCTTTACGCCCCATGCGTTATTGACTTTTGCACCCTTACCATTCTCTACATGGACAATCGTATATGTATCAGATAATGAGTTTACTGGCGTCAAACCAAATTGATGAGCAACAAGTGCTCCACGTGCTGATAATGAATATTGTTGATGATTATCATACGTATATGCAGTAGCGCCTAACGTTATTTTAGGAAGCATATAGTTTGCATAAGCTTGTAGCGAGGTTTCCGCATCACTATTTTGGTAAGTATTTGATAAACCAAGACCATAGTTAAAATTATTTTGATTTCCTAAAGTACCTGAAACATTCACATTTGCAGTGTTTATATTGCGATCATTTCTACTATTTTGAATATTCGAGTTAATAAATAATCGATTTTCTTTCCAATCTAGTGGTAATGAAAAACTCATATAAAGTGTTTTATCATCAGTATTGAATGAAGAATAATCTGTTTGACTATATCCCACAGTATAACTTAATTTTTTCCAAATATTACTGTAACTTAAGTTGTACTGTTGCGCACTTTTTTGCTTATCCCAATACTTATTATTTGAATAACTCAAGTTAAAGCTAGCCGTATTATTTACAAAATTAGACTTCATAATGTTTACAGAAAACTGATCTTTTAAGTTATTTGTAAAAATATAATTATTGTACTCAGAATCACTTAAATCATCGAAGTTAAGCTTAGATAATGCATTTGAAACTGTTAAATAGTTTTTACTTTGATGCAAAGTATTAAAAAAGAGGCTTAGACCTTTATTTTCAAAGCTATACCGATAATCAAAATTGAATTGATCCCCACGGTACTTCTCCGAAAATATGTTAGCTTGACTTGAGTTGACTTTAAAATTCATCCCACCAATTGCTGAACTAATACCCGCACCAAGCAATAAACTTTTATAGTGTTCAGAGGCATTAATCCCTCCTAAAAGTGTTAAATTATTACTGACTCCATATCCATAATTAACTTGAGAAATAATCTCATCCGTTGTTTTATTAAATAAATGATAACGTCCTAAAGCAGCACTATAATTATACCGACCAGGTTTGATTAAATTAAGATTTTGTTGTAGAGGCATCGTGTATGTTTTTATTTCACCACTATTTTCTACAATCTCAACCATCAAATTTCCATTACCAACGGAACCTAAATCCGTAATTTTAAAAGGCCCTGCTGGAACAGTACGTTCATATATTTTTATACCATTTTGATAAACTTTGACGACTGCATTTGAGTTCGCAACATTCTCAATGACTGGAGAATAAGTTTGTTGTGACCACGGCAACATCGTTTGATCTGAAGCAATCTGTGCTCCGATAATGGGTAAACTTTCTAGCTGATAATTCTGAGTACTAAACTGCCCTAAACTCAATCGTGAATAAATTGGTACTATATCTGTATGTAATACATTTTCATTTGATCTATAGGTTCCTAGACTAGAATCCTCTGAGTCAAAGCTACCTTGATGTCTAAAGTACCAACCATTCAAGTTTACACCACCATTTAAGCTCAAATATTGGGTATTTTTTTCATTATTATGATTTGTATTATAATTATAAGAAATAAATGAAGAGTTTATTCCTTTATCAAATAATTTTGGATTTATATATCCGTCTGGATGCTCTGTACGCAATGCTTGAGGTATATAAATATTTAAAATTAATTTAGATGCATCAAATTCATAATATGCACTGCTACTAATATCTTTAACATTTAAACAATTTACAGAAGGTAAGTTTTTAATCACCTCCGTAGTCAAATCAAGATGATTCAATAAACCTTGATCAATACACAATATTGCAGAATCTTTATTCTTTGGTTTTGCAAATGTTACTGTTGAATCGGCCATTCTTTTTTGATTTATGTTTAGTTGAACAAAGTACATTCCTTCAATAATACTATTTTTAACATTAAAATCCTTAAGATTAATATTTCGATTACTTTGCCCATAAAGCGAACTTGAGTTAAAAAATGCAAAACTTGATGTATCAAATGCCTGTAAATTTTCAATTGAATCATCAACAGGTTGAACAGCTGTTTTCTGAATCGATGGTTTATCTAAAGGGAATTGAATATTCTCTGGGTTATTTGGTTTACTTGCATGAGTGCCAACGGATACAAACATTAGAATATAAAGGTGTTTGTATTTAAATTTTTTCATTGACGACTATCCAACCTAAATAATACTAAATTAATTCATGCTTTTAGAAATTGATTGCACACCGCCTAGATCATTAATAAATGAATAGTTTATATTATTCGGTTTATTTTCTAGTTTAAAATCAACTATTTGACTTGAAAATGGAAGAACCATTATTGGTTTTTTGTAATTACTCTCGCCTAAAGACGTTTTGAAATCTAAACTGACAAATGTGATGTAATAAGACGTTGGATTTTTTAGCTCGACTTTTTTTTCATCACTTAGGTAATTAAACTGAACTTGATTAAATGCCTCATTCACTGCAACTTTTAATTTATTCGGTCGATAAAATAGTTTTATACGAGTCCGTACAGTAAATGATAATAAATTTTGCCCCACTAAATTAGGATTATCTGGTGGTATATCTAGCATATTAAACCAAAATAAAGACTCTCTATCTTCTGGTAGTTTTGATGACTCAGTCTGAATAATACGTATAACCTGACCTTGATTCGGCTCTACTCGACTCAGTGGAGGCGTCAATACAAATGGAATTTCTTCAGCTGTAGGAATTTCATCTATATTTCCATTATCAATCCAAGTTTGAACCAGTGCTGGAGTATTAAATTCATTACGAACCTGCACACCAACACTGGTTGAACCTGCAGGAAAAATGATGCGCGTACCATCAATGCTTACACCCGCCTGAGTCAAATTAATCCAACATACAGTGAGAAGCGTTAAAACAATCTTTCGCATAACTTTTCCTTTTATTAAAATTATGGATAAGTAATATTATAAGTAACAACAGCATTTACATCCTGAGCAGCAGGAAGAATAGATCCTGTACCCGCATAATATTGAGCTGCGTAATAAAACTTATTCGCAGTAGAATCATATGCAGCTTTTGCTTGTGTAGAAGTATTGCTGTAATCAACGAGTGTGCCTGCGCCGACTGAAGTAGGCTTAGCTAAAATTTGAACAAACACAGGATTTGTTGTTGATTTTGTTCCTGCTTTATTGACTAATGCAGTAGTCTCAGTCGCACTATAATCAGCTGAGGTTGACGTACTCAAAGTAACTACTGGTGCTAAGTTCGCACTTAAACCTGTTGCCGTATAACATGCAGTACCATCAGTTTTACTCAATGTCACATCAAAGTTTTTCAAACCACTCATACGTGTCGTTGTTGTGAAGTTAGAGCTAGGAATCGTATCTAAAGTAACAACGACATTGGTTGTACCTAGAGCATTGGTTCCCCCAGTTAAAACACAAGTTTCATTATAGATTTTACCATTAATGGTAATCGTCCCTGGATTTGCGAAGGTAATAGAAGACAGACTTAATGCTGTAATAGCCAATGCGATTTTTAAAGTTTTCATTTTAGTATCTCATAGAGAATTCGATTTTTAATTTCAGACACGCGATACAACACACAACCTGCAAACAAGTGTGAATCAATTAACACTATCCGAGCGAATTATACATAAAAACTAAACAATTAATACAATAATGACTATCAAGTTATACTTTTTATTTTTGAGATATATCAAGCCTATTCACACCATTACAGAGTTGAAAGTGAACAAAGACAATTTCTAGGATGTGTGCCGCCTTTAACAAGTGGTGCTGAAACAAGACTTGAAATATAAAAATATATTTCCTATCCAGATTCTTAGTTTTAATTTTACCAAGCCGATTGTAGAAAACAATTTAAAATGCAACCAAAGAAACAACTTTAGACATTACTATTTAAATAATATGAAAGACCTTGAACAAGTTACTAAGTTGTATAAAAATAAAGCTTTAAGTGACGTAAAAGCAATACAATGAATAGTCATATTTACAATGTTTAGATGGCAAAGCCTTTATAAACAGATTTAACAAAGTAGAGGACTATATTCAAATTAAATATTAAAAATCATATAAAAGCCGTTACAGTGCACTGAATTCTATAACGGCTTTGGCTACAACATTGATGCTGAAATACAAGCATTCCACACAAGTGTGTATAATATTAATGATAAATAATTTGTAGCCAAAATAATCCAGTCAAACAGGCTAAATATGATCAATAACTCGAAAGTAATTTTTATTTTTAAATAACTAAACATTTTCTAAAATAGATTTTGGTAAGTCTACTGATTATTTCCGTAATGATATTCTTTGTTTAATATTATAGTATTCAATTTTATAATACTATTTTGCCCATTCAACATAATGGAGCTTATACTCAATGCATCTTGATACTATCAACTCTTATTATTACTTAATACCACTCTCTTATAAAAAGCCCCTTTCAGGGCTTTTACTCAAACAGCTTCTTTACTTAAAAGCTTGTCTATGACACCAAACGTCTTAAAAATTTTCGCACGACGTTTCGGATGAATATTGGCTTTACTCAAATCTCCTTGATAATGCTCAAAAACACGCTTATCCATGATCTTAAACCATAAAGAAGGAATCAGCGCAGGAAGTAACATACTTGCATAACCACTTGGTAATTCTGGAGCCTCATCAAAATGGCGTAAAGCTTGAAATGGGCGAGTTGGATAAGCATGATGATCCGAATGACGCTGTAATTGGTACAAAAATAAATTTGTCACAATATTATTATTATTCCAACTATGCTCAGGCATGGTTCGCTCATACTTGCCATTCTCATCCTGCTGGCGTAATAAACCATAATGTTCAATATAGTTAATCACTTCAAATAAACTCAAACCATAAAAAGCTTGCGTAGCTAAATAAGGAATTGTGCCTTTCCCAAACAAAGCAACCATGCTTGTATGAAATGTTGCACTCATCCCCCAACCTTGTAACAGCTCATTCTCTTTCGACCAAAAAGATAGACCTTTACGTTTAAGACGTTTGGTTTCAATCTCTATCGAAGATTTTAATGAACCAAATACAGTGCGTGGCCAAAACTCGTAAAATGTTTCGCCCATCTTTGAGGATGCAGGATCTTCAGGTGTTGCCGCTCGTTTATGATGTCCATACGGATGCTCAATACGAAAATGATTATATCCTGTTGGGACTAATGCTAAATGTGACAAAATATGATCTAAGCGGTCAGATTTATGGCTCAATTCATGCGCGGTATTAATTGCAATACCATTGATTGCACCCATTGAAATGCCCAATAAAACCTTATCCAGTAATGAGGTTTCTTTGCGGCTAGCCAAGTAACAGGCATAAACATTGGCAACATACTGTAAAGGAATAAAAGACTTTACCAATCTAGAATAATAGGGATCTTGTTCCAACAACTTAATATCTTCTGTGGTTGGATTATTATTATCTTTACCAATTAGAGTATCAATGCTTGGAATCACAATGTGTAAAACAATTGGACCTCCTAAAGCAAAAATCTTCTTTAGTGGTTTTGGTGAAAATTGATATCCAGCTAAAATACCAATACCAATCACGGGTAATGCTGGACTAATCATCCACAAATAGCGTTTTTTATCGAGTGCCATTCCTGATTTTTTTGTGCCTTCTTGCATCTGGGTTTCAATTATCTGTACTGGTGCATTCATCGCTTCGTCTTCCCTATCTTGCTCTTAGCTCTATCTTTCAACAAAGCCCTCCATAAAAACAGTTGTAAGCGTCCAAAAAAGCTATGAAAAAGTCTTTGGCATCTTTAACATATGATTTGTCCTTTTCGCACATGCTTTAATCGCATATCCTTTTTTATAATTGCTCAAGACAGCGTTTGAATTGAATTTATGGATGCACTCAGTAAAATTTTTGATGATATTCATCTCAATCGATCAGAATATATCTATTTACAAGCGCAAGGAGATTGGGAGTTTATTTGTCCTGAGCAATCTGCGGTGATTGCTCATATTATTTTATTCGGGCAAGCCCACATACAATTTTCCAATGACTTAAGTTTAGCGTTAAATACTGGAGATATGTTGCTCATCCCAGCCGGGTTAGAACATCACGGCATGAATAACACTCATCAAAAACTGATTGAGCCTTTAAACATAGAACCGTTATTTAATGGTTTAAGACATGACTCTATTCATTTAGGTCAAAGTGGTACTGAACAAACCCTGATCCTGACAATTCGCTGTCACCTTAATGCAATTATGGCACGCCCATTGGTGAATGCTTTACCACAGTACTTACATCTTAAAAATGCGCTCAGTGATGAAGCACCTGAGTGGCTAAAAATCGGCCTATATTTTGTTGCATCTGAAACACAAAGAACCGCGGCAGGTAAAAACAAAATTATGGATCATGTGGTCAGTATTATGGTGCTCGAATGTGTTCGAGACTATATTGAGCAACTCAATGATCAAACAATCAATAAACAAAACAATTGGCTTAATGCACTCATTCATCCAGAACTTGCAAATGCTTTAGCTGTTATTCATAGTCAACCAGAACTTGCCTGGACTGTAGAAACATTGGCAGAAAAATGCTGTATGTCACGTTCAAAATTTGCCAACTTATTTAATCAAATTATTGGGGAAACGCCACTGGCTTATTTGCAGCAACATCGCTTACGTTTAGCCAGTCAACATTTAAAACATGGTCAACTTTCTATTCAACAAATCGCACATCAAGTTGGTTACTCATCAGAAACAGCTTTTAGCCAAGCCTTTAAAAAATATTATCAGCAAAGTCCAAGTCAGTATCGTAGCCAGTCTAATTTAAAAAATGAGTTATAAAAAAGCGCCGAAGCGCTTTTTTATAATGCAAAATTATTTAATTTTGGCTTTAGATTTTAAATATTGAGTATAGTCATCCAATTCTTGTTGACCACGTAACTGTTGATACAATTGCGTTAATTGTTGTGCTTCTTGCGGATTAAGCGAATCAGCTGAAGATTTAGTCACATCTGCGACTGCAATCACTACCATTTCATTCGGCAAAGGTACTGTTGTTACAGACCACATACCCGCTTTTGGTGCAGGTAAACTAAATGCAACACGTTCAATTTCACGTTTTAAACCTTGTGAACGAGTAAACATCCCAGCATGTTCAAAAGCATATTTATTTTTCGCTAATACTTGTTGCGCAGGTTGAGTTTTAAACTCAGCTAACATTGTTGCAATTTTCGCTTTTGCCGCCTCATACGCTTTTTGTTCAGTCAATAATGTTTTAATTTTTGCGCTGGCTTGCGCTAAAGATTGTGCACCAGCAGCGCGGTAATTACGTACTTTGATCCAAACAGTATCACCATTCGTCAATTGGATGCTACTTGATGCATTATGATCACCATTTTTAACATCATCATTAAACAGTTTAGCTTTAACATTAGGATCAGCCAATACAACATTTTGCGTCGCTAAAGTAACGCCATTAGCAGATTGTACTTTGGCATCTTTCACTTGTTGTGAAACTGGATCCAAGGCATCGCTACTTACTACCAATTCATTCAAACTATTCACTGTATCTGAGAAAATATTGGCAGATTTTGCTTTAATCACTTCTGCAGTTAACTCCGCTTTTTTCTCTTCGAAGCTTGGCACTGCATTAGTTGCTTGAGTCACTTCAATAATATGATAACCAAATTGGGTTTTAACTGGTTTCGAGACTTGATCTTTTTGTACGCTATTCACAGCTTGATCAAATTCATTCCCAAATACACCAACCGTATAAGACTCAACTAAGCCACCCTTAGATTTAGAACTAGGATCTTCAGAGAATTGTGCCGCAGCTTGAGCAAAAGATAAACCTGCCTTAATTTTGGCATAAATATCATTCGCAAGTTTTTCAGCATCGGCTGCAGAACGTGCATCTGTAGTGATCAAAATATGCTTAACATCACGTTTCACATCTTTATTCTGTTTTTCTACAAACTGTGCATAAGCTTGTTTTAGATCAGCTTCCGTCACATCAGTATGTGGCTTTGTTACCATTGCTGGTGTCAAAACTACATAATCCACATCAACTGATGCCACTTGCTTAAATTTATTTGGGTATTTGTTATAGTAATCGGCAATTTCTTGATTCGTTACTTTTACATTTTTCTTATAATCATCTAATTTAACACTCGATAAAAACAGATTACGTTGTTCAGACTGTAAGTTATAAACTTGCTGAATATCCAACTTACTGACTAAAGCGTAGTCCGTCACTGAACTCATGAGCATTTTAAGCGCATGATCTTGGCGTAAATTAGCAATTAGAGCCTGACTGGTCATACCAATAGAACGCAGATAGTTTGCATAAAGCGTATCTGAGAATTTACCATTTTCTTGGAAATTTGGCTGCTGTGCAATCATTTGCTCAATTTGAGCATCACTTAATGAAATGCCCAACTTTTCAGCTTGTTGAATCAATAACGTACGCGCAATCAAATTATCCAAAACTGAATTCTGAATAAAACTCATATTTAATAATGATTCATCGCCTTTCACTTTTTCACTATTTAGCAACTGATCTTTATAGCTTTTCGTCTGGGCTTCCAGATCTTTTTTAGAAATATTTTGACCATTTACCGTTTTGGCTACGTCTTCTTTCTGTCCCCCACTAAAATAACCCTCAATACCCACTAAAGCTAAAGGCGTTAAAAATAAAATGAGTAGGAGTTTGCCGAGCCAACCCCTGATGACATTACGAAAAGATTCCATAAGTATTCCAATATTTTATTTCGTAGGATTCTAACTGATATTCAAAAATGAATGAATGAGCAAAGCATTATAATTTAAAATATTTAATAAAAAACGCGCCAAAAAGGCGCGTTTTCAACACGTAGAGTTTAAGCTACAGAATCTTTTAAGCCTTTACCAGCTTTAAAGCTAGGAACTTTACTTGCTTTAATTTGTAGTTCTTCACCAGTTTTAGGATTACGACCAGTACGTGCAGCACGGTCTTTAACACTAAATGTACCAAAACCAACCAAAGTAACGGTATCACCAGTTTTTAATGCTTCACCAATTGAAGCAATAGTCGCATCTAACGCTTTACCAGCATCGGACTTAGACAATCCCCCTTTCTCTGCAATTGCGTCGATTAATTCTGATTTATTCATGAAGATTACGTCCTCTTATATCGTTTGTTTAAATTCCAAGGCTGTTGTTTAAAAGGCCATGACGACTTTATAGCAATGCTTTGGGGGGGAACGCAAGACCACATTTCCGTATTTCACTAAAATATCGACTAAAAATTATCAAAAAATGTATTTTTATTCATTTTTTTGGGATTTGAGTTTTTAAATTTAAATTTTCTGCCACCAAAGCATCCACCTTATCGTGCAATTCTAAAATTAAACTTTCTAAATGTTTTAAATCTTTAGCGGTGACTAAACCCAATCTATTTAAAGAGTGATTAATACGCTGGTCTAACACTTTTTCAACTTTATCCTTGGTCTCTATCACAGATTCTTTGGTTTTTCCTGCAACCTTAGTCACAGTTTGGTCAGTAATCTCAATGGTCTTAGACTCTAGCTCCTCCCCTACTTTGACCAATGAGTCAAATAATTTATTCCCTTCCTCTTCAGCACGCGAAAAAGCTCCTAAACCAGCCAACCAAATTTGTTTAGTATATTTCCTAAAATCGAGAGCTGACTTACGTGATGTTCTTGATTTTAAATGATTTATATTGTCATCAGGGTTTTCATCTTGATTAATTACAACCTCTTTAGTGTCTTGATCCATTCTAAATAAACTCCAATTATTATGACCGCAAAGTACTTATTTTGCATAAAATATATTTATTATAACAAATAAAGCCCTTGAACCTTTGGCAAAACTGTTCTACAAAGCTATGCTATACATAGTTTTGTATAGTTATACGACATTTTACTGTCATGTTTTAAATTTGAGACTGGATTCTCAATCGTTTTTTGTATAGGAATTTTTGTATGAATGAATCGCAACAAAAACAAGGTCAAACTCGTTTGTTGCTAAACATTGTCATGATTATATTAGAAACAATTTATTCTTTTGTATTAAAACATGATCGTGTTGTTCGCTTACAGGCTAAGAAATTTGTAGAACAACAAATTACAATCAAAATGAATAGTTACATTCCTTACATAGACTTCTATATCCAATTTAC
This sequence comes from Acinetobacter sp. ANC 4648, assembly GCF_002135345.1. GTDB lineage: Bacteria > Pseudomonadota > Gammaproteobacteria > Pseudomonadales > Moraxellaceae > Acinetobacter. The sequence continues at coordinate 30,910 of NZ_NEGI01000003.1, forward strand.
CGACAAAGGTATTTTATTTGATTTAAAAGCCCCTGAAAAAGCCATAGATTTAGCAGTAAGCAGCACCATTTTTGATTTTATACAGATTTTTGTGTTTGCCAATAAACGCAGTATGAAAAAAATGCGTTTAGAAGGTGATGCTATTTTAAAAGATGAATTTAAAGATTTGGTCTTACACCTTACCGCACCCAAATTGCTTTCAGACTGGAAAAATTGGCTCACCAATCCAGATAATGACAGTGAAAGTCGTGCCTCTAAAAAACGAATTAAACCACTGATTGAAAAAATTGATGCGCAACGTTCTAAAATCAATACATTACAAGTTGAAGTGAAACAATATCAAAATAGAATTAAAAAAATGCAAAAAAAACAACAGCAAATAACCATGGCTTTTTATGTAACAGGGATACTCTTTATAGCTTTACTCGTGTATAATTTTTGGGTATTTTTCAAATAATATTAAATATAAATAAGCTTTTAAACATTCTCTCAAAAATCCTGACAAATTTAGTAGGAATTATTAATAAAAAACTTGACTATTTTAGTCAGGATTCATAAAATTCAAACATCTAGTCTAAACATGTGTATCGAATCATGCGTTTAACCACTCGCGGTCGCTACGCAGTGACTGCTCTACTTGATTTAGCTTTGCAGCCACCTGAACAAACGATTACGCTAGCAGAAATTGCAACCCGTCAAACGATCTCAGTCGCTTATTTAGAGCAATTATTTGCCAAACTTAAGCGTCACGGTCTAGTTTCAAGTGTACGTGGTGCAAATGGTGGCTATCATTTAGCGCGCAAGGCTGAAGAGATTACTGTTTTAGAAATTATTGAAGCTGTAAACGAAACTGTTGATGCAACACGTTGCGACCATAAAGCAAACTGTCAAAATGGTGCAATGTGTCTCACACATGATTTATGGCAAGAACTCTCTCTCCATATTGCCGATTACTTAGCTAAAATCACCCTTGCTGATCTTGTCTCTCGCGACAATGTACAAACCGTTGCATTACGCCAAAATCCAGCAAGTTTTGATACAGCCCTTTTATCGGTTACAGGTATTTGACATGAAACGTCCGATTTATCTTGATTACGCAGCAACAACTCCTGTCGATCCTCAAGTAGCAGACCGCATGATGGAGTGCTTAACTTTTGACGGTATATTTGGTAATCCTGCATCGCGTTCACACGCTTATGGCTGGCAAGCTGAAGAAAAAGTTGAATACGCACGCGAACAAGTTGCTAATTTAATTAAAGCAGATCCTCGTGAAATTGTTTGGACATCTGGTGCAACCGAATCAGATAACCTTGCACTTAAAGGCGTAGCACAGTTCTATGCTTCTAAAGGCAAACACATTATTACCAGTAAAATTGAACATAAAGCGATTTTAGATCCTTGCCGAGAATTAGAACAAGAAGGCTTTGAAATTACTTATCTTGAACCAGAAGCAAAAACGGGTTTAATTACCCCTGAAATGGTTCAGGCTGCAATTCGCCCAGATACTGTTCTTGTTTCCTTAATGATGGTTAACAATGAATTGGGTACGATTACTGATGTTGCCGCAATTGGTGAAATCACTCGTGCCAACAAAACTTTCTTACATGTGGATGCTGCTCAAGCCGCAGGTAAAGTTGAAATTGACCTTTCAACTATGAAAATTGACTTAATGAGCTTCTCTGCACATAAAATCTATGGCCCGAAAGGCATGGGGGCTCTTTATGTCCGTCGTAGCCCACGTGTTCGCTTAAAAGCGCAAATACATGGCGGTGGTCATGAACGTGGTATGCGCTCAGGTACACTTGCGACTCATCAAATCGTCGGTATGGGTGAAGCATTTGAACTTGCAGGTAAAAACCTAGTTGCTGAACAAACGCGTTTACGTGTATTACGTGACAAGTTATGGAATGGTCTTCAAGGTTTAGAACAAGTTTTCCTAAACGGTCATCCTGAACACAATGTTGCTAATTACTTAAATGTAAGCTTCAACTTTGTTGAAGGTGAATCACTGATGATGGCATTGAAAGATGCAGCCGTATCTTCAGGTTCAGCATGTACCTCTGCAACATTAGAACCATCTTATGTACTTCGTGCATTAGGTTTGTCTGATGAACTTGCACATAGCTCAATTCGTTTCAGCTTTGGTAAATACACCACCGAAGAAGATATTGACCATGTACTTAAAATTACTAAAGCAGCAGTAGAAAAATTACGTGATCTTTCTCCGCTTTGGGACATGTACAAAGATGGTATCGACTTAAGCACGGTTGAATGGGCTGAACACTAATATATTCGGGCATCTTATTGAAAAAGCTCAATTGAACTTCACTCAGATGCCCCAACATATAAACATATACGTTAAATAATATTAACGCTGACCCCGAGGTATGGAGACGCATCATGGCTTATAGCGAAAAAGTAATTGATCATTACGAAAACCCCCGTAATGTTGGTGTTTTAGATAAAAATGCTGAAAATGTGGGTACTGGCATGGTCGGTGCACCGGCATGTGGTGATGTAATGCGTCTTCAAATTCAAGTGAATGACGATGGCATTATTGAAGAAGCGCGTTTTAAAACTTATGGCTGTGGCTCTGCAATTGCCTCTAGCTCATTAGTGACAGAGTGGCTTAAAGGTAAGTCTTTAGACCAAGCGCAAGCCATCAAAAATATTGATATTGCAACTGAACTTGCACTTCCTCCTGTAAAAGTTCATTGCTCTGTACTTGCTGAAGATGCGATTAAAGCAGCTGTTGAAGATTACCGCAGCAAAAAATCTAAAGCTTAATTTTTACCCAGTTGATGAATGGAGTTTTCATGATCAATTTAACTAAAAATGCTGCAACTCATATCAGCAATTATTTAAAAAATCGCGGTAAGGGTGAAGGTATTCGCGTTGGCGTGAAAACTTCAGGCTGTTCCGGTTTAGCATATGTACTTGAATTCGTTGATCAAGTTGATACACATGACCAAGCATTTGAACAGTTTGGTGTTAAAGTTTTCGTTGACCCTAAAAGTCTAGTTTACTTAGAGGGTATGGAAATGGACTATGTTAAAAATGGTCTAAACGAAGGTTTCGAATTCAACAACCCAAATAAAAAAGGTGAATGTGGTTGCGGTGAATCTTTCACTGTTTAAATAACACTTCCATTTTTATTGCTTTAAAACAGTGTAATACACTGTTTTAATTGCATTAATATCTTGTTTTTTGTTGTACTACTACCTTGGAATTCACTCCCAATGAATCACTTTGAGTTGTTCAATCTCCCTGTAGCACTCGATATTGATTTAGCTAATTTAAAAACTCAGTTTTTAACATTGCAGCAACAATATCATCCCGACAAAACTGAAGATAAAGATCAAGCCTTGATTAAATCAAGCGAAATTAATCAAGCATTTAAAACTTTATGCAATGTCGATAGTCGTGCTGGATATTTATTATCACTTAAAAAACAAGATCACCATCTCGACCAATCTATTAGTGATTTCGAATTTTTACAATCAGCTTTGGAAATTCGTGAGCACTTAGATGAAGCAACAGATAGCGAACAACTCCTCTCCTTAAAAAAAGAAGTGCAGCAATGGATTGATGGCTTAGTTCGTGAATTTAAAATTGATTATGATGATGAAGACTGGGCTGAAGCACGCGATACTGTGCGTAAATTACGGTTTTTCCAAAAAGTTATGCTGGATATCGACAAAGCAGAAGACCGCTTACTCGATGATGAAGATTTCGATTTAGATGATGATTTTTAATTTAATTTTTTTGACTTATTTCCAAGGGATTTAACATATGGCACTCTTGCAAATTGCAGAACCTGGACAATCAAGTGCGCCACATGAACATCGTATTGCCATTGGTATAGACTTAGGTACAACCCATTCTTTAGTGGCTACGGTGCTTTCTGGTAAAGCCAAAGTTCTCAAGGATGAACAAGGTCGTGTGTTACTTCCTTCAATTGTTCATTATTCTCAAAATTCTACAGAATATGGCGATACAGCAAAACCATTTATCACCACAGATCCTAAAAATACAATCTCTTCCATAAAACGCTTTATGGGGCGCTCTAAAGCAGATATTAAATTTCAACACCCCTATGCACTGGTGGGCGAAGAGCATCAGATGCCTGCTTTTGAAACAGCGCAAGGTCGTAAAACACCCGTTGAAATATCTGCTGAAATATTAAAACAACTCAAAGATCGTGCTGAAAATAGTTTAAAAAACCCTATCAATGGTGCAGTCATTACTGTTCCAGCTTATTTTGATGAAGCACAACGCCAAGCTACTCGTGATGCTGCACAACTTGCAGGTCTAAACGTATTACGCTTACTTAATGAACCCACTGCTGCTGCTGTAGCATATGGTTTAGACCAAGATACCAGTCTAGAAACTGATCGTAACTATGTGATCTACGATTTAGGTGGAGGTACTTTTGACGTCTCTATCCTACGTTTTTCACAAGGTGTTTTTGAAGTTTTAGCTACTGGTGGGCATACTGCACTTGGTGGTGATGATCTTGATCGCTTAATCGTAAAATGGGCTAAAAAACAGCTCAATATTGAAACCCTAGATGATGTAGAATATGCACACTTCATTGTTTCTGCACGCAAAGCCAAAGAAGCTTTAAGCGACAATCAATCTACCGATCTCAAAGTACTCGACCAACATCTCAGTTTAGATCGCACTACCTTTGAAGGTATCATTAAAGTTGCACTAGATAAAACCATTAGTGTCTGCAAACGCGTTTTACGTGATGCTAAATTAGACTTGGGCGACATCCAAAATGTGGTCTTAGTTGGTGGCTCAACTCGCTCTTATGCTGTACAACAAGCTGTTCGTGAAGTATTTAAACAAGAACCATTGTGTACCATCAATCCAGATGAAGTGGTTGCCATTGGTGCTTCTATTACCGCCAATCAATTGATCGGTAATAGTCAAGATGGTTCTTTACTATTGGATGTAACTCCACTTTCTCTCGGTTTAGAAACCATGGGTGGATTGGTTGAACGCTTAATCTCACGTAATACTGCTATTCCTGTTGCACGTCGCCAAGAATTTACCACCTATCAAGATGGCCAAACTGCCATGTTGATTCACGTCGTACAAGGTGAACGTGATTTAGTGGAACATTGCCGTAGTTTAGGACGGTTCGTGCTACATGGTATCCCACCAATGACTGCAGGTCAGGCACGTATTGAAGTGACTTTCCAAGTGGATGCTGATGGATTACTCAGCGTTTCCGCTAAAGAGACAACATCTGGTGTCAATGCACATATCGATATTAAGCCCTCTTATGGTTTAGCCGATGATGATATGCAACGTTTGCTTTTAGACGGTTATAAGTTTGCTGAAGAAGACAAGCACCTTCGTCACTTGCAGGAAACTAAAGTTGAAGCAAAACGTGAACTTGAAGCATTAGAGCAAGCACTGAAAGTTGACTCAACACTGCTTTCAAGCACACAACTAAATGACTTAAATCAAGCCAAAGAAAAGCTTGAACAACAGTTAGCAACATCTGAAATTAAAGCTATAGAAGCCGCTGTGGAACAGCTTAAAATTCACAGTGATGCTTTTGCTGCGGCACGAATGAATCAACATATTGATCATGCTTTAAAAGGTACAAAGCTTGATGATTGGTCAAACTCAAACTAATTAATAGGTAAAGACTATGCCACGTATTAAAGTTCTCCCTCATGCGCAAATTTGTCCAAATGGTGCTGAGTTTGAAGTTGAGCAAAATGCTAATCTTTGTCAAAGCTTACTCAATAATGGCATCAAAATTGAGCACGCTTGTGACATGTCAAAAGCATGTACGACATGTCATGTCGTTGTACGTCAAGGTTTTGATCATCTTGAAGAAATGGATGACGTTGAAGCAGATTTACTTGATCGCGCTTGGGGCTTAGAGCCCGACTCTCGCCTGTCTTGCCAGGTTAAAATTACAGATCAAGATTTAGAAATTGAAATTCCGAAATACACGATCAATCATGCATCGGAAAACCACTAATACCAAATCATCTCTAGTTAAAATATAAAAAACCACTCAATTGAGTGGTTTTTATATTTACGCGTAACAATATTTTTTATTTAATTTCATCTTCAAAATTTAATTTTGCAATACCTTGAGAATTGGTTAACTGCTGCTGCACATGAATCCGATCAATCATTTTTTCCAAAATATCCACTAACTCAGGATATTCATAATTTTGAGTTTCTTCTAAATTCAAGACTAAATGAAAACCTTTATATTCATAATCAAACCACTGTTGATTTTCTTTTCTATTGGCAGCATATTTTTCCATGACCTGCCATGTCTTCACCAAACCTTGAATACCCTTTAAGGCAATCGGTTTTTTAGGTGCGCACAAATAATCATTTTTAATCAATTTATAGGTTTCATCTGAAACTAAAATTTCATCAATTTCAGCTGCACTTTGTAATCTCGCCGCCAAGTTTGCATCACGACCAACAATGGTATACGCCATACGATGGACTGCACCATAATTACCAACGTGACAATAACCAGTACTAATTCCCATACGAATATGCAAAGTTGCATAGCCCATTTTAATCCATCGTTCTCGCAGCAATTTCATTTGATGACGCATTGAAATTGCCATATCAATACAATTTCGTGCATCTTGCTCTACCCCTTGAGAATCTGGATCCCCAAAAAAAATTAAGATCGCATCACCCATGAATTTATCAATGGTCGCGCCATATTGTTTAGCAATTTCAGTCATTTGACTTAAATAATCATTCAGTAAAAATGCCAAATCATCGGGAATTAATGTTTCAGATAGCTCCGTAAAACCCTGAATATCTGAAAAAAATACGGTTATTTTTTTACGTTTATATTCTAATTTTGCCTCAGTCTCACCACGCATAATGGCTTGCCAAAGCTGTAATGGCGCATAACGGCTTAATTTATTTGAAAGCTCGATATAGCGGTTCATTTCCTTAAAATAATTTTGTTTTTGCTCTTCTATTCGCTTCATTCGTCTATTTTGATAATAATTACCAATATTGGTAAATATTGCGATACAGACAAAAGCCAGAACAGAAAGTTCAGGATTCGTTTGCTGAAAATATTCATCAAAACCAAAAACAAAAATAATATTGAGATAAAAAACAATAATTGCAACAAGGCTCGCAAAAGAGCCCATCATAAAAGAAATTTTATTATTAATTGCATTGTAAATAAGCGCTGAAAACAATACAAAAGATACCACAAGACTTAAATGTACAGCAGCTAATGCCGAAGCGATGACAATAACATCAATAATAAAAAATACATTTTTGCGGATATGATTATCAAATTTATACTGAATCCAATGTGATAGTTTTTGACTAATCACAAAGACCAATAGTAAAAAAACTGGAAAATAGAGTTGATAGCTAGCATCTGGCGAGGTGAAATAATACACCACCACCAACAAAGCAATCATGACATATCCCATTAAACGCTGGAATACTTCAAATTGCTTTGGCTCTCTATCTAACATTCGATCTAATGGCACTGAATTAAATCACTCCAATTTCACTTCTACACAAATCCATGTGTATGTTACTTAGTCCATGCGCCAATCAAATGGCATATCACCCTGACCACGTAACGCGAGCATTAAGGTTTGGCGCATATGTGCTAACACATCATTGCTATATGGTACTGCTGGTGTACCCCAAACTGGCTTCGGCCAAGCCACATCATTTTGATAGCGTACTACATGGTGAAAATGTAATTGTGGAACCATATTTCCTAGCGCAGCAACATTCATTTTATCTGCACGAAATACACGAGCAAGCTGGCTTGATAACCAACTTGACTCTCTTAAAAACTGCTCTTGATCAGATTGGCTCAATTCATACAGTTCAGTAATTCCAGGTACACGTGGAATCAAAATTAACCACGGAAACTGCATATCATTCATTAAACGACATGTAGAAAGCGGAAAATCGCCAACAAAAAAAGTATCTTGAGCAAGTTGTGGATGCAAACTAAACATATCTTTATAAATGACGTAAAATTAGAAGGATGGCTAATACTAACACATCAATTTTGGCATGAATATTATTAGTCTTGTGTTTTACCACAAATAAACACAGATTAGCTTGAATCCATTCATCCCGTGCACATTAAACTAGAAAATGAAAATTCCAGCCCCCCCATAATCTATGCTTAAAAATCCTCAATACAGCATTCTGAACGAGGATTTAAAAGCTTAAGTTTCTTAAAATGAGAGTATAGCGCTAGCTTAATTTACTTCACTTAATAATTTATTCAGCAGATCTAGAACAAACTGAATTCTTTTCTCAAATTCTTGCAGCATTACCATCACTTTCAACCGTTGCCCACCGTCCATCCGGTAATAGGTCGGATGTTTTTGCATCAACTGAATGATACTCATCGCTTGTACTGGCGTATCTGGAGAAAACTCAATTACACCGCCATTACCATGTATATCAATTTTCACAATTCCCAATTGCTCAGCTTTAATCCGAATTTGATGCACACTAAACAACTGTTTAACAGGTTGCGGTGGCACACCAAACCGATCAATCAACTCCATACGAATGTTATCGAGTTTTTCTTGAGTATTGGTATTACTAATGCGCTTATAAAATAATAATCGCTGGTGTACATCACCTAAATACTCATCCGGAATCAGAGCTGGCATATGTAAGTTGATTTCAGCAGTGAGGGATAATGGCGCATCAAAATTTGGGGTTTTTCCTTGTTGGATGGCCTTGGTAGCTTTTTCTAACATCTCCATATACAAGCTATAACCAATCGCTTGCATTGACCCACTTTGCTGCTCACCCAACAATTCGCCTGCACCACGAATTTCCAAATCTTCAGTGGCTAGCATAAAGCCAGCCCCCAAATTAGAAGCCCGTTGAATGGCATCTAAGCGTTTTTCTGCATCACCTTTTAAACCTTTTAGCGAAGGTACCATTAAATAAGCATAAGCTTGATGGTGTGAACGACCCACACGCCCACGCAACTGATGTAATTGTGCTAAACCCAGTTTATCAGCCCGTTCTATGATAATGGTATTCGCATTTGGAACATCAATTCCTGTTTCAATAATAGTCGAACAAACAAGGACATTATGCTCTTTATGATAAAACTGCTGCATGACTTGCTCAAGTTCGCGTTCTCGCATTTGACCATGTGCGACAGCGACACGTGCCTCAGGCACTAAATGACGAATATTTTCCGCAGCACGCTCAATTGTATCGACTTCATTATGCAAAATATAAACCTGACCACCACGCAATAATTCACGCAGAATCGCTTCTTTCATGGTTGCATCAGTTTGATCAAGCACAAAGGTTTTTACCGCTAAACGACGTGCAGGTGGCGTTGCAATAATAGATAAATCTCGCATTCCAGAAAATGCCATATTTAGCGTTCTAGGAATTGGCGTCGCCGTTAATGTCAACATATCCACATCTGCACGCATGGCTTTAATTCGCTCTTTATCACGAACCCCAAAACGATGTTCTTCATCAACAATCATTAATCCGAGGTTTTTAAATTGGATATTTTCCTGAAGAATTTTATGCGTCCCAATAACAATATCAACTTTACCATCGGCTAAGTCTTCTATAGTTTTTGTATGTGTTTTCGTAGTTCCAAAGCGTGATAAGACCTCAACTCGAATAGGCCAATCGGCAAAACGATCTTTAAAAGATTCAAAATGCTGTTGTGCCAAAAGCGTGGTTGGAACAAGTACTGCAACTTGCCTATTATTCTGTACAGCAACAAATGCTGCACGCATTGCCACTTCCGTTTTACCAAAGCCAACATCACCACAGACCAATCGATCCATGGGCTTAGCCAATTGCATATCATGTAATACAGCTTCTATCGCATTGGCTTGATCAAGTGTCTCTTCATAAGCAAAACCACTGGCAAATTGCATATATGCACTTTGATCCAGCTCAAAACTGATTCCAGGCTTAGACTGACGACGCGCTTGAATATGTAAGAGTTCAGCAGCGACATCATGAATTTGCTCTAAAGCTTTACGTTTAGCTTTATTCCATGCATCTGTACCCAGTTTATGTAAAGGTGCTAAATCAGGATCACCACCACTGTAACGACTAATTAGATGTAGATTGGTCACTGGCACATAAACTTTTGCCGCATCAGCATAGTCAAGTTGCAGAAACTCATAATCTTGATCATCAATATTTAAAGTGACCAACCCTGCATAGCGCCCAACACCGTAGTCAATATGTACAACAGGTGCACCAAGACTTAATTCAGTCAAACTACGAATTAAAAATTCTTCTGAAACTTCTTGTTGTCGTTTGCGGCGTCGTTGCACTACACGATGTTCGTATAATTGGTTTTCAGAAATAACTGTTAAACAATCGGTAATAACCAAACCACGATCTAAGGGTGCGTTGGTAATAGCAACGGAATAACCACTTTGTCTAAACTTGGTAAAGTTTTCAACAACAGGGATATCACCTAGACTTGGACGCAAGGCATCTTTTAAAGTTTCACGGCGGCCTGCGCTTTCGGCAACCAATAGCACAGGATGATTGGCTGAATCGATATATTTCTTAACAACTGAAAATGGTTTTTCATGTTTAGGATCTACAGGTAACTTTGGCGGTTGCTCCACGCGTAGATTAATTGCACCTGCTTTCTCTTCAATTTCTTCCGATGCTGCAATAATTCGAGAAAATTGATTTAAATATTCAAAAATTTGCTTCGGTTGTAAAAAAAGCTCTTCGGGTGCAAGTAAGGGTTGATCACTATTATGACGTCGATCTTCATAGCGACGTATTACATCTTTCCAAAAATTAGCTAAATTTTCATCAATCTGCTTGTCTGTAATGACAATAGCATCACGTGGTAAGTACGTAGTAATACTACTTTGCGTTTGCATTGCCGCTTTACTAAAGAATAATGGAAAGTAAAAATCCAATCCAGGAGATGCAATTCCCTCTAAAACATCCTGATAGATTGGATTTTTCTTCGGATTTGCGGTTGGAAAACTCTCCGCATAACGATCTCTGAATGTTGATCGTGCTTCTTTGAGTGGGAACTCTTTGGCTGGTAAAACCGTAAATCGATCTAATTTTGTAGTGGTCCGTTGCGTTTCAGGATCAAAAAATTTAAGCGTATCAATCTCATCATCAAACAAATCAATCCGGATTGGTGAGTTTTGCCCTGATGCGTAAATATCCATGATGCTACCACGTACTGCAAACTCACCGTGGTCATAGACCGTATCGACAAGATGATATCCAGCTTGGATCAATTTTAATTTTTGCTGCTCTAAATCAAATTTTTGCCCAACTCGAATATCAAAATGCTCACCCAGAACCCATGACGTTGGCGCAACACGCTGCGCTAAGGTCGTCGCAGAAATGAGTAAAATACCTTTTTGAGGCATATTTGAAAGAATAGATAGACGTTCTGAAACAATATCTTGATGTGGTGATAGCCGATCATAAGGTAAAATTTCCCAATCGGGGAAAATAGTCGGCTTAATACCATAAAATTCGAGTTCGCTTTCCAACTGACCCAAATGTTGATTATTGCGTGCAACCAAGACAAATAGCTGCTCAGACTGCACTGATATTTCTTTGAATAATAAAGCTGCAGACGAGCCAAGCATTGAGCCAATCCAGCGCTTTTCGCCTGCTTTGAGTTGTTTTAAATTGAGTTCAGAGATTTCTTTTTGGAACATAATCGCTACAGGTCTAAAAGACATGCTTGCTATTTTAGCATGATGCTTTTATAAGAACTTATTTATCGATAAAGTCTTGGTTTTATTTTCTCAAACCTACTGCATTTTCTTAAAGAATATTAGGTCAGTTTTTGTGAGACTATATTCAAAAAACTCCATTTTTTATCAATAAATATTTGATTCATATCTATACTGACTTCTCTATACTAAATGCACTCTGAGTAAATTACTCTGTATAGTGTTTCATCTATCCCGTTTAAAAATTTTATAATAATCATTTAATTTTTTAATAATCGCCTGAAGCTGCTTTAAGTTTTCTTCGGTATTTCCTAAACGTGCAACATAACGTCCTGAAGAAACTTCTAAATCAATTTTTTCATTGATCAAAATCGCTTTATAAAATAATTCTTTTAAATCATTAAAATTGTTTAATTTTCGGTTAGAAAAATATTCTAAACGCTCGGACCATTCATTCAAAATGATGCCATCAACGATAAAACCTTGCTCTATATCAAATTGAATATTTTGTTCACGCAAATAGGTCTGTTCAGCTGTTTCTTTATTGCCTTTCAAAAACGCTACCAGTTTATTCAACATGTTTCTTCTTTCTGAACCTAAACTGTCATCAATCATATCAAATTATGCTGATTACAGCCGCAATATAAAAAGGATGTCCATATCAGACATCCTTTTTTGATTCACAATGGATTACTCATCACCCAAGTCATCTAAAAAATCAACAGTCGGCACAAAAAATAAAGTTCCAGTTTTAGCTGTACTAAAATCTAGTAATCGATCTAAATTCCCTTCAGCATCACCTTGAAACATATGTTTTAACATTTGATTGGTCGTACTAAATCTACCCGCGTAACCAATAAAAAACGTACCATATTCATTTTTTGAAGGATTGGAAAAAGGCATATTTGCACGCATAATCTTAAGCTCATTACCCTCTCGATCATAGGCTTTACTGACTACATTATGCGCCGTACCAGGTTTAACATCATCACCTAGTTCAACATCATTAAATTTTTTACGACCAATCACTTTTTCTTGTTCTTCATCACTTAAGCCACGCCATTTATCCATATCATGCATATATTTTTGAATAAAAGCATAACTTCCCCCTGTAAATATTGGGTCTTCATTTCCAACTAAAGCATATTCAGCTGCAATTTCTGGTTCAGGATTCTCAGTTCCGTCTACAAAACCAATAATTGCTCGACCATCAAAATAACGAAAACCATGCACTTCATCAATCGAGTACGCTACATCTTTGAGTTGCTCTTGAATAATGCTCGCCAACTCAAAACATAGATCCTGACGATCAGCGCGAATATGAAAAAACAAATCACCCTGTGTTGAAACAGCTGTATATTTCGGCCCTTTGATTTCTTTAAATGTGATTAATTCTCTTGGTTTATTCAGCTTCGGAAATAATCGATCCCACGCATTTGAACCAAAACCCATGGTCGCATTAAATTGGGCTTCAGGAAATCGATTACTTAAACTCCGTGTTAATGCAGAAAAATTAGCCGCGAAATCTATAATGGTTTCTACAACTGCATCATTTTGATTCAATCCCAATACGATGAATAAAGCATTTTCCCCCGGACGACTCATGACCGGTTGAATTCTCGTATTTCTCATAAATATATGCTCTCATTTTATTATAAATCTCGACAATTTAGCATATCGCAAGATTTATTCTGTAATTTTGAGCAACAAATTTAATTCAGTCATTCGATTTTACTTATACCCTAAAGTAAAAAGCATCCTTTAAGCGATGCTTTTTTGTGTTGATCCTTGGAAATATTAGCCATATTTTTGCTGTAAATACGTCACAATATCTTCGGATTCAAATAACTTAGCACCTGTATTCGGGTCTTCCAAATACGGCACTTGAATATCGTTCTTAATCCGGCTCATGACTTCAATGACTTTCTCACGTTTACCACCCTTTAAAGGCTCATACAGCCCCGGCTTTAAACGCAACACAGCAGGACCTTGATCTTGCCAACGCTCCTTGGCGACATTATGAAAAACAAAAGGAATCTCTAATTCTGTCAGGACACCGCGTACTACACGTGTATAAGGGCTCGCTTCAAAGCCCCATAATTTCAATAATTGTTCAGGTGCAGTACGATCAATAATTTTCTGATTAACCCACACACCTCGGGCGCCATTAATAAGCGTACCTGCTAACGCCACGACTGGGTATTTTGGATAATGTGTATATTTTTTCGGAGTTTTACCACTTTTTCCATAATGCTGAAATAAATAATCAATGATAGCCTTTGACTCATACATTGCAGCGCCAGTATTTTCATCCACAAAGAAAGGAAACTGCCTCTTACCGCCTTGCTCTTTGACGACTTTACGATACTTCATGCCTCCCTTTGGGCAGGGATAAACTTCATAATCCAAATTCAATAGCGTCATGACTTCGCGAACACGGCGACAAAATGGTGAACCCTCAAACTCATAAAGTTTTAATGTTTTTTCAGGCTGATTCGGAAAAGCTGTACCTGTTGCTCCACGTCCACCTGCTGTTATAGATGAGGCAAGTGCTTGAACGACTTTAATTTGATGATGCACCATTTTATAATCCTTGAGCTTTCGGCAGTTATTAATTTATAAATCGACCAACTTTTCTTTTGCAACAACAATTCCATTGTTATCGGCATATAGATAATCGCCCGAATTGATGCTTACACCACCAAAATAAAGACTAATTCCAGTCTCGCCTATGCCTTTTCGCTGACTTTTTTGTGGAATCGCAGCCAATGCATGTACACCTAAATCCAGTTCTGCAATCGCATCAACATCTCGCACACACCCATAAATAACCACACCATTCCAGTGATTTTTTACCGCTGATTCAGCAATCATATCGCCCATGAGTGCACAGCGCATAGATGCCCCACCATCCACTACAAGAACCTTACCTGTACCATCCGTTGCCAATAATTCTTTAACGCGTGAATTATCCTCAAAACATTTTACAGTGATGACCTCTCCACCAAAACTTGTACGTGCACCATAGCTTTTAAAAAACTTACCATCCATAGATGGAGTGACGACTTGAATATTTTTTTCAGGATGATCATCTAATAAATCACAGGTTACGAAAGGCGTTAAAGTCACTTTTTATCTCCATTACTTGGTATTTTGTATGTATAAATTATCATAAATTTTAAACTTATCAGTCTGAGTTTTTGCTGCCTCGACCATAGTATGAGCCACCTGCTGTGCGGTCACGGGTTTATATTTAAAAGTGTTCGGTACTAAATACGAAAATTTTTGATAAAGCTTTTGAGTCATATCTTCTAAACCTCGTTTTTCTTGACGTTCGCCCAAGAGTAGCGATGGTCGAATAATCGAGGTGCTATATAAATCCAAACTTTGAATATAGTTTTCTAACTCACCCTTGACCTTATTATAAAAAATTTTCGAGGTAGAATTTGCCCCCATCGCACTAATCAATAAAAAATGAGTCTGCGTCGTTTCGAACAAATCTGCAAAATGCGCATTAATACCATAATCTATATTGTAAAAATTCTGTTTTGAACCCGCTTTTTTAATGGTTGTACCTAAGCAACTAAATGCATGACTATATCCACTCACATCTTCATCATTCAATAATAAGAAGTCATCCAAAATAAATTGTTGTACTTTTGGATGAATGTCAAACGCTTGATCTTCGCGACGTACAATTACAGTTATACGCTCACATTCAGGATTTGAATTTAACTGTTTTACCAGTTCTCGACCAACCAATCCAGTCGCTCCAATCACAATTGCACTTTTTATTAATTTAGTCATTTTTTAATCATTCCCACTAAGTTTCAAATAATTTAACGTTTTCTTTCAAGTTTATCTGCATCTAAAATGTTGCCAAAGCAAGTCAAGTCTTGACTTTGATGCTTTATTTAATCACAATATGGCACTTGTTTACGGGCTGGTGATAATTCTTCTGATGAAGGTTTTCAGATGCAATTTCAGCCCGCCCAGACCAATCTATTTCAAGGAGTGCACGAGTGGCAAACTCTGCTCAAGCTAAAAAACGTGCCCGTCAAAACGTTAAAGCACGCAAACACAACGCTAGCTTACGTTCTATGGTTCGTACTTATCTTAAACGTACAGTAGCTGCAATTACTGCTGGTGATTATGCTATTGCTTCAGAAGCATACAAAATTGCTGTACCAGTAATTGACCGTATGGCTGATAAAGGCATCATCCATAAGAACAAAGCTGCTCGTCATAAGAGCCGTTTAAATGCACAAATTAAAGCTTTAGCTAACTAATTTATGTATGTAAAAAAAGCCCTTTTATAGGGCTTTTTTTGTGCCTATTTATAATCAATACGAAATAAAAAGAAGCCCTTTATAGGGCTTCTTTTATGTATTTAATATTTAAAGTCGGACTATTTTGTTAAAAGTCGCGATATCAATGGTAAATTTTTACCATTAGACGCTGCTAAAATTAAACTTTGATTCTGAGGAATAATACTCCACTTCTGGTTATTACCGCCGCCACAACCATACATTGTAATTTCACCGCGCCCATCTGCGCTTGGGGTACGTCCGCCAGACAAGTCTAAACAGCTATTTCCTTGGCGCAATTGTTGCGTATCACCATTTACAGCAACCTCCCATACTTGCCCTTGTAAATCATTACTACATGATGCAAGCGTTCTTGAACTGGTTAAACATAAATTTGGATACTGTTGACTATGAATTTTACCAACTGCATCATGGATCCACATTGTGGATGGCTCTCCTGTACAACCATTTTTACCACTCATATAAACATTCAGTTTATCAGTATCAAGCTTTTCTACTTTTAAACAACTATTGCCCATCTTAGGCATCACCAACATGTTGGCATTAGCCAAAGGAATATCTGCATTTAGCCCAAGTTCATTGACAAAATTATGGAATGCTTCTAATGCTTCCGTATTACCATTACTTAAGTCCGCATAATACACATTTACCCAACGATTCAAACGATATACTTTAATCTGTTGTTGCGTATAACGAACCATTTCAGACTGAGCATCTGCAGAAAGTTCATCTTTAAAGTTACGATATGAATCATAAAACAATCTGAAAGTAGGTGATAAACTTACAACATCTTTACCCTTATTTTGTAAGAATGCCTGTTCCATCTGTGGCATTTCAACATGACGAAGAGCTGAATAACCATCTTCCTTACCAATGCTTACATAAGGCGACATGATGTCAGTAGCTACAGGAATATTAATACTTGAAAGTTTAACCGCTTGCTCGTTGGCTTTCTGACAATATAAATCAACAGATTGCGGTTGATCGCTTTGTGCTAAATTAATATGGAATTTATTGGCATTACCATTCATACGTTGCGGTGCTAAGGCGATATTTTGTACACCACTTAAATACTGTACTTTCAACCAACAATTTGCAGCCGTGCCAACATTGGCTTGTGGCAAGTTAAATACATTCCCCCAATTCCCTCGTGCCGCAGGATAGATTAATCCTACTTGGTTAACAGGATCATACCCACCTAAAATAGTATATACAGGCACACTAAACAAACGTGGCTTTAAGTAATTTCCATCTGCACTGTTATACCAAACATTACCCGATTTTACCGGAACTTTAGGTTGTGATACTTCCATCGTTCGAGTGGTAGCATTCCACTTTTTATAACCTGTAGATGAGTCAGCAGACCAATTATAACGATCAAAGGCAGGTTGAATTTTTTGCTGAGCACTATAACCAGTGTAATGCGTATAACGTGAAATAGAGCTTGCTGACGAACCGCCAGACATTGCATCCCAACCATATGCGTATTTATCTAAGAAATTAGGTACACCATTGGTACCATCCCCTAAATTAGTTGCTCCCCAATTTAGATTTCCACGCATTTTATTTCTAAATGCAATATAACCCCAACCACTGTCTGCATGATGTGCAGCCCAGAACATATTATTTCCAACAGAACCAGGATAATGCCCTAAACCATAATGATGCCCAATTTCATGACTAAATTCATTACCGACTGAGTCATACAAAGTTAGAATACCATTACCACCACTTAAACCATGATTTGATTGACCATTACTATAATTCCCACGAGCATGGTGAATAACAACGCTTTGAGTTAATTGTGGCTGCTCTTGACTCTGCATTGATGAACTCGTCACCCCCCAATTTGCGAGATTTATCCCAACACTGAAGGTTGATTTTGCGGTATTTTCACGCATGTCACCACTATAAACATCACCTGTAGTTGCACTGACTAAATCATAAATTACACCATTTGCTACCATTACCTTTTCAAGCTTCATATCATCATACTTACTTACAATCATATGCGCTGCAGGGATGGTCTGGAAATAATCAGTCCCTGCTTTTTCAGGCTCAAGTAACATATAATGACCACTTGACTTAGGTGGATCAGTTAACAATCCCAATCGAATACTTTGAACGACAAGTTCTCCTGGCACTGCAAAATCAATATCTTCAGAACCTAAATCACCACTCTTATTACTTACAGGATCAATAATTCGAATAGATAATCCACTACGAATCTCATTCCAGTTTAGTACAGTTGTCCACGCCCGTTTTGAAAATTGAACTCGTGGACGATCATCCGCATTGGACTGATCTGAAAATGAAAGACGAGATGGTTCTTTCAACTCTACTGTTCTAACAAGTTGATTATTTAAATATATTTCAGCATTTAAAGTTTCAGGATCACCCATTTCAATAGTCGGTGTTACCAAAAGTAATGCATCTTTTTCAGTGGTTAATCGTGGTAAAAATTGTTGTTCATTATTTTTAGGATTTACAACATGGCTTTGTGCAAATTGCACCATAGCCGAGAAACTACCATTTAAGTCATTTCTGATTTGTCGAGTAAATCCAAATTTATCAAAATCAAAAAAACCCAAAATTGAGTTTTCAATGAGATCTTTTTTAGGTTCAGGATATTTTGAAATAAATGGTGGCTTTATGGGTGTACTTGGTCCAATTGGTGTCCAAGGGATACTTGTATCTGGTGGTGTTACCGGTGTGCTTGGCCCAATCGGTGTTGAAGGGATACTTGTATCTGGTGGTGTTACCGGTGTACTCGGACCAATTGGTGTCCAAGGGATACTTGTATCTGGTGGTGTTACCGGTGTACTCGGACCAATTGGTGTCCAAGGGATACTTGTATCTGGTGGTGTTACCGGTGTGCTTGGCCCAATCGGTGTTGAAGGGATACTTGTATCTGGTATAATACCACCTCCGATATTTTCACCACCGCCTCCAGGAGTGCTAGGTGTGCCACCTCCAGTATTTCCACCTCCAGGAGTTTCAGGTGTACCCCCCCCAGTCCCAGGATTTTCTGGTCGTCCATCTCCTGGAAGTTCATTAGTTCCATCTCCTGGAACTTGATTCCCCCCCCCACCAGAACCAGTTGAACCACCACCAGAGCCGTTAGTTGAACCATTACCCTTATCATCATCCAATCCGTAATAACCTGAACCACCACAGGCCACCAGCATTGCAGATAATGTACATAATGTTAAATACTTAAACCTTAGTTGCATCACATTCCCCAATGGAAAAACATAAGTGCTTCTCCTATTATTAAAATTAGGTGATATGGTTAAAATAACCTTTTATATCAATTACTTAAAAATAACACACTCTAAGTGTCTGTCAATTTTTTACTGATTACATGTATAAAAAAAGCCCTAGTGGACTTTTATGATTTTAATCATTGTACTTCGACACATTTAAAGTTTTTAATTATTTTAAAATTAGGGAGGATTTTGATACACAACTTTTTTAATTCATTATACTTCCTTATTTTAAAATTAGATAAGTCAACTTAGCCCCAACTAAATTGACTTATTAAAATTTATTTTAAAAAACTAGACACTAAATTCATGACTTTTTGAATATCGTTATTTGCTTCTTGCGGATCTGTTGATTCACCCTGTGGTGTTAATGAATCAATAATTTGTGGTAGTATCGTAGAAATAGCTCCGTATACATCTTGAGTTGGCACTTGAACTTTTTGCGCAACCTGTTCTATCTCTTGGGCATTAAATAAATTTTGGATTTGTTGCGTAGGAACTTCACTATTACCTTGTGATGGATCCACCCAACTTTGTAGTTGACTCCCCAAACCAGCACTTTGTAATTTAGCTAAAGCACCTTGTAAGCCACCATTTTGCTGAATCCAACCAAGTACCAATGGTACAACAGCGATCAATAAAGATTGTGCATTAAAACCGCTGGGTTGGGTTGTAGATTGTTGCTGGCCACCACCTAAGTTGCCCAATACTGATCCCAGAATACCTCCAAGCCCACCTTGTTGAGTTTGCTGTTGATTACCACCTAAGCCATTAAGAACAGATCCTAAAATACCACCCAATCCACCACCTTGTGATGATGATTGCTGCCCACCCAGTGCTTGCTTCGCTAAAACTTCAACAATATTACTTAAATCCGTCATGAGCGTTCCTAATTTTTATACTCATCAACAGAATACTTGGCTTTATTTATAAAGCCAAAATGCGAATTGTTAATTTTTGCAAGAGCTCCTTTGTACCAGCCAAATATATTTACCAACGGAATTTATTCCAGTTTTCAGGATTCGCCCAAAATCTAGAGTTAAACCAATCTGGTACATGTTTATACGTCAAAATATTAAATTGCCATAAAGCAAAATCATTATTATGCAAGGTTTTATCAACCAATTGAGTAAAGCCCAATGAACGCAACAACTGCTCATCATTGCGCTTACACACCACAACAATACGCTTAGCCATCAAATCCCGTAGTTTTACCAATAATTGTGATTTTTGCTGATCAGATACACTCATCAATTCATCTGTATCCATCAATACAAAGCCTAAATCATAACGCTGAGTAAAAGGCAGACTTAAAAAGTCAGTTAAGTTAAAATACTGCCATTGAATTGAATGATTAATATTGTATTGTGCAAGATTCTGCCCAATACACAATGCAGTTGTAATTGGCTGTTCTATTGATAAATCGTCTAGCATAGAAGTGATGACATTGTGCTCAGCCATAACTGCACCTTTATTTGAGTGAGTAATTAAATATGGAACTACATGGCATTTGCCATAAAATGCATGCAGGTCTTAAAAACCTTAGTGTAACTGATCAACAAACTCACCAGGCAAATGTTGAATATAAATTTATATTAGATCGCTCAGAAGTTGATCTACCCTTTAATTTAGGTCAAGAGATTGAAATTGAAGCAACAGGCAATATTTACTGTATCTCCTGTGGAGCTAAAACAGCAAAATCTTACTCACAAGGCCATTGTTTCAAATGTATGAAAACTAAGGCTTCATGTGATATGTGCATCATGAAACCGGAAACCTGTCATTATCACTTAGGGACTTGTCGTGAAGATAGTTTCGCTCACGAAGTTTGCTTTCAACCGCATATTGTTTATTTAGCCAATTCAAGCGCTTTAAAAGTCGGTATTACGCGCTTAGGGCAAATGCCAACGCGTTGGTTAGATCAAGGTGCAACACAAGCACTCCCAATCATGAAAGTCGGTTCACGTCGTCTATCTGGGCAACTTGAAGTAATGTTTGGCACCCAAGTTGCAGATAAAACTGATTGGCGTAAATTACTGAAAGGTGAAGCTGAACCCGTGGATCTCATTGAAGCTCGCGATCAATTAATTGAAGAATTTGCGCCCAAAATTCAGAGCATTCGAGATGAGTTTAGTCAACATTTAGAGTTTACGGAAACAGTTGAATTACTAGAGACGGAATTACCGCGTGAATTCATTTATCCCGTCGATGAATATCCTGAAAAAATTAAATCACACAACTTGGATAAAACCCCGATTATCCGTGGCAAATTACAAGGTATTAAAGGTCAATATTTAATTTTGGATACAGGTGTCATTAATATTCGAAAATATACCGGCTATGAATTAAAAATTAGAATTTAATCTCAAATCTATATCCTCTCTAAAAATAGAAGCCCGTCATTTATAAGTACGGGCTTCTATGTATCTAAGGCTTTATTTGATTAAATAATGACATTAAGCCTCATTCAACACGCCCATATCTAATGATTTTTCAAGATCAGACCGATTCAATTTAATCGACTCAATATCATCACCTGACTGCATCGCTCGATTTACAGCACGTCGGGTTGCACGTGTTACCAATGAGTTCAAATCACGCCCTGAATATCCTTGGCTATTTTCAGCAATTTCTTGAGCAACAGCATTGATATCAAAATCAATCGGTTTTTTGGCCAGCATTCCTACTAAAATTTTTACTCGCGCCTCTAAATCTGGTAGTCCAATTTCAATCTTTCGTTCCAGTCTAGACATTAAAGCGCTATCAATATTTTCAGGATGATTACTTGCAGCAAGTAAAAAAACTTGGCCCTCTTTCGTTGCAACACCATCTAGCTCTTGAAGCATTTGTCCAACAATTTCTTGCGTAAAACCATCATTTGTACTACCTCGTGCACCTGCCACAATATCAATTTCATCAATAAATACAATACAAGGTGCTTGTGAACGAGCTTGCTCAAACAATTGCCTTACCTTCCCCCCAGACTGACCAGTAAAATTGGCTTTTAAATCTGAAGTAGCCGCAGCAATAAACGATAATCCAGATTGACTTGCCAATACCCGCGCAATTTGCGTTTTACCTGTTCCCGGCGGGCCATACAACAAGATTCCTTTCGGTGTTGAAATACCCAATTTCGCTAATTTCTCAGCATTTTTAAGCTCTTTACCTAGATTTTTAAACTCCATGAAAGTTTCAGATGGTAATACCACATCATCCCAAGTCAAGGATCTCACTTGAGTAGAACCTTTTCCTCTAATTTTACGTACTTGTTCAATCAAATTCTCTGGTTTAAATTCTCGATTAATATTTTCAGCAACGATCGTTGCAACCAAAGTATGAATATCACGCCCTGACATTCCCGTGGTTTCTGTCACTAAGTCTTCAGTGACTTTTAGTTCAATTTCTGCCTCTTTAAACTCATTTTCAAGTATACGTTTACGTGCTTGATCATTGGGTAAGCCAATTTCTACACTCGCAGTAAAGCGGGACAATATTGCATTATCAATAATATCGTGACGATTGGTTGCCGCAATGACCAAAACTTTCCCAGATGCTTGATTAAATCCATCCCATTCAGATAAAAAAGTTTGTACTAATTCATTACCAAAGGCATCATTATCTGTACCACCACGTTTTGCAAATGCGCTCTCACATTCATCCACAAATAACAAAGTCGGTGCATTTTCACGACAACGCTCCCACAGCTCTTTAACTTTCGGTGCAGTTTGACCAATATAACCTGCCTTTAAATCAGAAATATTAACTGCTTCAAAGTGGCAATTTGCATGCTTCGCTAGCTTGCGTGCGATTAATGTTTTACCTGTACCCGGAGGGCCATATAACAAAATACCTTTAGGAGAAGGTTTTCGCCCAGAAACAAATAAATCAACCAGCTTTAAAATACGATCAAGAGTTTCCTCTTCCATCGCAACATCTGACCAATTTTGTGTAACATCACTTAAAGTTTTAAAACGTTGTTCAAGTGATGCAATATACTCATATGCCTGAACCCAGGCCTCAGCATGCTCAGAAAAGATTTGTATTGCCGAAATATCCTTAGAAAATTCAGGAACTAAATCGAGTGCAATTTGTTTATAAATAGGCCAATTCCATGCTTCTGTATTGGCGTTGATGTCAATAAACTGAGCTGGTTGTCCATTTTTAGGCATCATTAAAATTGCAAATTCATTGTCAGCTTTATTTAAACCATGGAACACCACAAAATCTGCACCAAAAACTCGCCCTGACTTTTCATTTATACGCCAATTTTTTGAAATATTTTTCTCAGAAGTAGGTGCACAAATAGCTTTATAGGGATAACCTTTTTCATTGCTTTCTTTGTCCCCAAAATGCATATAGCTGAGCTGACATTGCCCCAACAAATGAATGCTTTCAAACTCACTTTTACTTTTTCGATCACCTTCCTTTTGCATACCCTTTCTGACTAAAAATACATAAGCAGCAATCGCCAAGATGTAGCTTAAAAAACCACCTACCAAGGGTTTTGCAAAAAAGGGAATCAGAAGAAAAATACAACCCCATAAAAGGACTAAAACAATACCATTTTGACTCAATGGCTTTAAAGTTAAAGCACTTAATAGGCTATTTTTACGTGCTTTTTCACGAACAGTATTTGCTTTTATAGCTGTATAGTTCTTTAGAATTAGCTCTGCTTTATGTGCAGCTGCTTCCACGGCAGGATAATACCCAAAAGTTTCAGCTTTAATGTTTTGTAAATTTCCTCTAGCTTTGCTAAGTTCACTCTTGACTTGATTAAGCTGTTGTCCCAAATAGCTTTCCTGTTCAACAGATGAATTATTATCCATAGTCAGTTTTTCTCATAAAGTTTCTTATGCCTCCATTATGCATAAAATAACTTTTTTTACATGATTCATTTAATTTCATCACATTTTTATTTAAAATAATCAGCAGCCTATTCATATAGCTAATGATCAAACTTCTCTGCATGGATAATATAATTATCCACACGCGTTCTATCGCATACGCTGCCAGTTACACTGCTCATTACAAAGCTTGGCGTAAACAATTTGGTATCATACCCATAAAGTGCGAAGCAAATGTATGGAAAAGCTTGGATTACAGAATAGCTTTTCTCAAGCCATATCAATTCTTCATAACGCACTCATACTGGTATATCTGACTTTCTATTTTTTGTTATGTCATATTTCCTTATACAACAGTGACTTTGTTAATTAAGGCTTAAATATAATTTAATCAATTCCAGCACCATGCATTTTTAGGTCAAATACTTTAAAAATTCTGCTCAATAAAGAATTTATTACTTACCACTATAAATACCTTAAAGTGATTAAAAATCTTTTCAAAACAGAAATTCATTGACATATTTGCTATAATCTGTACAGCCTAACTACTCTTTCCTTGTATTGTTCTATGCATAAACATTTAGCTGAATTTGAAGCTACTGGTTGTGATCAACCACAAACTCGTAGAGGCCATGAACGACGTCTTGCGCTTTTACTCAGTGCAAATGATTTATTTTTGGAACGTGGGTTTGATGCGGTTTCATTGGATGATATCGTTAATCATGCTGGCGGCTCCAAAGCATCAATTTATAAATACTTTGGTAATAAAGATGGTCTCTTCACCGCAATTTGTGATTATCGACGTGAACAATTTTTCAAAGATATTTGCGTACCGTTTAATTTTACAACAGATGATCTGCGTTCTTATTTAATTCAAACACTCATGAGTTTTAAACAACATCTGATTATCCCAGAAAATGCAGCCTTTCTTCGTTTAATTCTAGAACAAGCTCAACGCAATCCAGAATTGGCACTTTATATTCATGAACAAGGTCCAAAACATATTCAGATGGCGATTGCCTGTGCACTGACCAAAGCAGATGAACTCGGTATTATTGAATGTAAACAACCGATTTATTCTGCGCAGCTATATTTTGGCATTATCCGGAATATTGAATGGTGTGTCCTCATGAATATCCATATTCAAGAAGATGATCAAGAAACACTCAAATACATCAGTTTTTGTGTTGATCGCTTCTTAGCCGCTCATCAAAAAGTCTAGTTTTTTTGCAATTCTGTTGTCTTATAGTATATTAGCTGAATCTTTTTTACTTTCTACCAACCAACAATGCATTGTTGGTCAATTTTTTATTGGCTAAGCAATGATTGTGGAGTAACCATGGCTCTGCGACATTTTCTAACTTTACGTGACCTATCCACCGCTGAATTGAACCGCATTATTGATCGTGCGCAAGAACTCAAGCTTATGCAACATAACAATGCAGTGTTCCAACCTTTTGTTGGCAAAGTAATGGGAATGATTTTTGAAAAGTCGAGCACACGTACACGTGTGTCTTTTGAAGCTGGTATGAGCCAATTTGGTGGTAGTGCTATTTTTCTTTCTTCACGCGACACACAATTAGGTCGTGGTGAACCCATTGAAGATTCTGCACGCGTTATTTCTAGTATGCTTGATATCGTGATGATTCGTACTTTTGGCCATGATATTGTCACACGTTTTGCTGAATACTCCAAAGTTCCTGTCATCAATGCATTAACTGATGACCACCACCCTTGTCAACTTCTTGCTGATGTGCAAACCTTTGTCGAACATCGTGGTTCTATTCAAGGCAAAACGGTTGCGTGGATTGGAGATGGCAACAATATGTGTAACTCATATATTGAGGCTGCACATATGTGGGGTTTTAAATTAAAAATCGCCTCACCTAAAGGCTATGAGCCAAAACCAGAGTTTTTATCTGAATTTGCACATTGTGTAGATCTGGTTGCTTCTGCTGAAGATGCGGCTGTAAATGCCGACTTAATTGTGACTGATGTTTGGGCAAGCATGGGACAGGAAGAAGAACAGAAAATTCGTGAAAAAGCGTTTGCTGCGTACCAAGTAAATGAAAAGTTGATGAATCTCGCTCATCCTGATTGCTTATTTATGCATTGCTTACCCGCTCATCGTGGCGAAGAAATTTCAGAAAATATGCTTGAGCATAAAAATGCAGTAGTTTGGGCTGAAGCTGAAAATCGTCTACATGCGCAAAAAGCCTTGGTTGAATTTTTAATTAATGCAAATCTAAAGAAAAATTAATTTTTATAAACGAAAAGGCTTTGATCATCAAAGCCTTTTTTATGCATTCAGAATACTTAAAGTAAAAATTACTCAATCATATAAAATTTCAAAAAAATACTTCAACCGAATTCAATAAAAATTTAATCTAACGTATCAAACCATGTGGTTGTAAAATAATTAGTGCCGCACCAATTAGTACCACAGCCCCACCCATCATATCCCATCGCGTTAAAGACACCTGATCAACAAACTTCAGCCACATTAAAGCCGTAAAAATATAAATTCCGCCATACGCGGCATAAATACGCCCAGAAGCTGCAGGATGCAATGTCAGTAACCAAACAAACACAGCGAGACTTAGTATCGTCGGAACCCATAACCAGTGGCTTTTCCCTTGATTCAAAATCAAATAAGGAAAATAGCAACCTAGAATTTCTGCAACAGCGGTAATTAAAAATAAAAAAAATGTTGTCATTACTTTGGTAATTTGAATATCCATCATTGTCTCAAATACTTTATTTAATGGAACTTAATAAAAATAACCCGTGAATTCACGGGTTATTTTTAATTTACTTGAAGAGTTATGCTGGTTCTGCGGTTTGATCTTCGAAAACTTCCAGTTTCAAACCAACCACTTTGCCATTTTCTTTCTGTACTGAAACAGCAACATTACCACCATGATCTGCCAATTCACCAAATAAAATCATTTCTGCTAGTGGCTTTTTCAAATGATCTTGAATCAAGCGTTGCATTGGACGAGCACCCATTAAACGATCATAACCTTGCTCACACATCCAATCACGCGCACTTTGATCAACTTCCAATACAACTCGCTTATCATCCAATTGTGCTTGTAATTCAGTTAAGAATTTATCAACAACCGACTCAATTACCGTGATTGGTAAAGCTTTAAATTGAATCACACCATCTAAACGATTACGGAATTCTGGTGAAAATGCTCGCTTCATTGCTTCCTGATTATCATTACTATTATCTTGCTCAGTAAAACCAATACTCGTACGAGAAATACTTTCTGCACCAATGTTTGTGGTCAAGACAATAATCACATTTCGAAAATCAGATTTACGCCCATTATTATCGGTTAATGCGCCGTGATCCATCACTTGCAACAGCAAGTTAAAAACATCAGGATGTGCTTTTTCAATTTCATCCAACAATAAGACACAATGTGGATTTTTATGAATTGCATCTGTAAGCAAACCACCTTGGTCATAACCCACATAACCAGGAGGTGCACCAATTAAGCGAGAAACTGCATGGCGCTCCATATATTCAGACATATCAAAGCGTACCAACTCCACACCCAACAATTTCGCCAATTGTTTGGTCACTTCAGTTTTACCGACACCCGTAGGGCCCGCAAAAACAAAACTACCGACTGGCTTATCTGGAGATTTTAAACCAGCACGAGATAATTTAATTGCTGAAGAAAGTGCACTAATGGCTTCATCTTGCCCAAAAACCACACGTTTTAAATCACGCTCAAGATTTTCAAGTACGGATTTGTCATCTTTAGATACAGTTTTAGGCGGAATACGAGCAATTTTTGAAATAATATCTTCAATATTTTCAATCGTAATGACTGTATTATCTTGCTCCGCCTTTAAACGACGTTGCGCACCAGCTTCATCAATCACATCAATGGCTTTATCTGGTAAAAAGCGATCATTAATGAATTTAGCAGACAATTCTACTGCTGAAACCAGTGCATTATCATCATATTGAACATGATGGAATTCTTCAAACTTGCTTTTTAAGCCACGCAATATATCAATCGTTTCAGAAATTGAAGGTTCATTGACATCAATCTTTTGGAAGCGACGAGATAATGCATGATCCTTTTCAAAGACTTGACGATATTCTTGAAAAGTCGTTGAACCAATGCAACGTAAAGAACCATTTGCCAACGCTGGCTTGATCAAATTCGATGCATCCATCGTACTGCCCATACTTGAGCCAGCACCAATAATCATATGAATTTCATCAATAAATAAAATTGCTTCGGGTTTCTTTTTCAAGGCATTTAACAGTTGTTTTAAACGCTTCTCAAAATCACCACGATATTTTGTGCCTGCAACCAAGGCACCAATATCGAGACTAAACACTTCGGCATTTGCCAAAGGCTTAGGTGCGCGTCCATTTACAATCAACCATGCTAAACCTTCTGCAATTGAAGTTTTACCCACACCTGGATCACCCACTAGTAATGGATTATTTTTACGGCGACGACATAGAATTTGGGCTGTACGTTCAATTTCTTTTTCACGACCAATTAAGGGATCAGTTTTACCTTTTTGTGCTTCAATATTAAGGTTAAGCGTATACAACTCAAGTGGTCCAGCATTTGCTGAAGTACTTGATTCACCATCTAAATCTTCAACTTCTTCTTCAACCTGAATTTCTTCTTTACGCGCACCATGCGATAAATACTGAGTCAAGGTTAAACGATTAATTTGATGGCGTTTAAGCAAATACACTGCAAATGAGTCACGCTCTGAATACATTGCCACCAGTACATCAGCGCCTTCAACCGTACGATCACCACCACTAGACTGCACATGAAAAATTGCACGTTGTAAAATTCGATCAAAACTTTCAGTTGGATGTGGCGCTTGGTCACTATTTTCACCAAGCTTAGGCGTATGTTGCTCTACATATTCTTCTAGTTCTTTACGTAAACCGATAATTTCTGCACCACAAGCTTTGAGTGCATTCACAGCAGAGTCATTGTCGAGTAATGCCAATAGCAAATGTTCGACCGTAAGAAACTCATGTCTCTTTTGACGAGCCATGCTAACAGCCAAACGTAAAGAAACTTCTAATTGACGACTGAGCATGAGATCCCCTTATTCTTGTGGCTCAATCTGACAAAGTAATGGATGACCTTGAGATCGAGCATAGTTGTTTACTAGGTTTGCTTTTGTTTCCGCAATGTCTCGCGGATAGACAGCTGCAACACCTTTGCCTTCATAATGTACTGTTAACATTACTTGAGTAGCTTGGTCAAGATTCAAAGCAAAGTATTGTTGTAAAATTTCAATAACAAAGTCCATCGGTGTGTAATCATCGTTCATTAAAACGACAGCATACAGTGGTGGACGCTTAAACTCAGGTGGAGCTGTCTGTACCGCAATATCACCCTCCTTTTCGTCTTGATGATCTGAATCACCAAGTCGAGGGCTCAAGTGCCAATCCACATAACCTGCCTGATAAAAAGAAGCTTTAACTTCAGATAATCTCATTTGACGTTTGTAACTGCGCATATATTTTAAATTCATCACTTATTGAGCATTCGCTTCAGCTTGCGGAACTTCCGCAGCGAGAGCAGCTGAGCTTTCTATAGGTTGTCCACGTGACCAACTAAAGCGCTTAATCACTGGCGTAGCCCCGTTCAAACGCACTTCGATAAATTGTGGATTAAAGCCTTTCGGCATAGTCCAACGACCAGTCAAGCGCTCAAAATCTGCAAAATTAAAATTACTATCTTCCATCGGAACAACCAAAACCTCTGTCCCACTGATTAAGCGTAACTCTGCACTTCCTGAAGCCTGTCGATTATTAGGACTCACCTGCACCAAATCAATTTGGTATTCATAGGCATTTTCAGGCAGGGTTTTAACGGCTATGTTTTGCACCGTCAAACTCATACCACCACGCTGCTTCAACACTTCACGATAGATCGCACTCATGCCATCCACTTGGGCTTTTTCAGTATTCGCCAAACTCAAAGCTTGGAATAAATCATTTGAATTACTCACTGCAACATCACGCTCTTGCACTGCAGCATTCAAATTTTTATTTAGCGTACTAAGCGTTGCCTTTTGCTTCTCAACCACATCGACCAGTTGTTTTGCATCGGCATCATAGCCCACCACGGTTAAACCCTGACGATGCCCGATCGTGTACCCTAATAACATGCTGCCTGTACATAGCACTACACCACCCACAATTAGAGGTAGAACTCCTTTCAGCAAGGTTTTTTTTTGTGGCTGAATTGATTGTGACGTAGGATCTATTTCTGTGTTCTGCATCATCATCTCTGATTGTTGATAGAGTCAAAACACACATTTAACGCTAAAGTAAAATGTGTGTGAAGTTTAAAAAGGTTTTTTATGGTAATAATCCAATGCCTTGTAAGCCTGCATTTTCAGAAAAACCAAACATTAAGTTCATATTCTGTACAGCCTGTCCTGCTGCACCTTTGACCAAGTTATCTTGTACCGATAAAACAATCAACTTTTTAGGTTGTGGTTTATACAGTGCGATTCGTAATTGATTAGAACCACGTACTGAACGTGTTTCAGGTGAACTATTTTCAGGCATGACATCTACAAACTGTTCATTTGCATAAAACTGTTCATATAAGCTTTGTAAATCAGCTTTATCACCCGCATCCGTTAAATCAACATAAATCGTACTCAGCATGCCACGAATCATCGGTACCAAGTGCGGTACAAATACAATATGATCAAACACACCTATTTGACCTGAAATATTTTCCAATGCTTCCACAATTTCAGGCTGATGACGATGGCCTGCAACACCATAAGCTTTAAAATTATCTGAATTTTCAGAGTAAATCATACCTAAACTGGCTTTACGACCTGCACCTGAAACCCCAGATTTTGCATCAATAATAATACTTTCAGGCTTAAGTAAGGTTTCTACTTGTTTAAATAATGGTGCTAAACCCAATTGAACTGTCGTTGGATAACAACCTGGATTTCCGACAACATCAGCTTGTTTAATTTTGTCACGGTTCAGTTCTGACAAACCATAAACTGAGTCTTTTAAAATCTCTGGGCAACTATGTTCTAAACCATACCATTTTTCGAATTGTTCTAAATTTTGGAACCGGAAATCTGCTGCCAAGTCTATAACCTTTGTCTTCGCTGCCACTAATTCAGCTGCATGTTTCATCGCTACACCATGTGGTGTTGCGAAAAAAACTACATCACATTTTTTCAATTCATCAATATTTAGGTCTGAATAGCAAAGATCTGTATGGCCACGTAAACTTGGAAACATATCATCTACACGGCGCCCATTTTCAGTACGTGAAGTCAGTACATTCACTTGTACATTTGGGTGTCGCAGCAAAAGACGCAACAACTCAACGCCTGTATAACCTGTACCGCCGACAATACCAACTGAAATCACGTTCTTTACCTCAATTCAAAGCATCTATTTCATAACTGTGCAGTATGACAGGAAGTTCAGGTTTTCTAAACTATTTTGCTTGGGATTCATTATATTTTATCACTATTGCTTAGATCGCTATTTATCTGTTAATTATTCTTTCATGTATTTCTAAAAGAGTACAATTACGCCCTGCGCGTTTCGCTGCGTATAATAATTTATCAGCAACTTCAATCGTATCCATTAGATCTTGATTTTTCACTTGGGTCAGACCAAAACTTGCAGTAACCGATATTTTTTGTTCTAAAAACAATTCCGATTCAATTGCTGTGCGAATCCGTTCAGCAATCTGATATGCAAGAGTTATATTCTCAACTTGCAATAGAATAATAAATTCTTCGCCACCAAAACGCCCAACCAAATCATGAGCACGAACATTTTGACTAATGATAACAACGACTTGCTGTAGAATATGATCCCCCATCAAGTGCCCTATAGCGATCATTAATTTTTTTAAAATGATCAACATCACACATCAACAAAAAATATTTTTTGCTAGGACGTTGTGCTAAGTTTTGTTCAGCAAAATCGTAAAAACCACGTCGATTAAGCAAATAAGTGAGAGGGTCGCGTGAACGCTCATCCTTTAGTTTTAAAATAATATCTCGAACCAAAGTACCCAATAAAACTATTGCAAACCACATACTAAATAGAATACTGGCAGCCAACATCATCAACCACCAAACTGATGTTGAAAGCATTTGCAGCTCAACATCCTCCAAAAATAGAAAAATAATAATGCAACGAACTAAGGTATAAAGCACTATAAATAGATATGAAAGATCAACAATTTTATTCAAAGAATCACTGTATTTATAATGTCTAAACATCGAAACTAAAACCAAGCCTCCTACAATGGCGATACCTAAATTCAAAATCAACATTCGCATCCATAGCTGTTGATTTACATAGGAATAGTAACCAAGCAAGATTGTAATCATCACAATCAAAATCCATGCAATTTTAGAATGTGCATGTGCATTTTTTCTTAAAGCCATAGCATAGGCACTGGCCCAAGTACCAAATAAATACATCCCCCCAACACAGGAGCTGCTGCATTCAATTGGTCATTGAACATTAAGCTCTGTGCGGCTAAGGCGAATGCTGGCACGATATAACCTACCCCCAACCACAACAAATAATGGGGAGCCTTAAATAAAAAATGGCAAATTAAAAATAGACTACCCATCAGAATTAGACAGCTAGGGACTATCAGTATGAAATAATGAATATCTGTAAAATTCACGTCTAAGTTCTTAATTAATATAATGACAATGGAAAAATAGTTGTTTTTTAGCGCATAAATTTTAAATCATTTTTGTATATCGTGTGAATCTCTACTTAGAATATCCTACTACTCACTATTAACAATACCACCAAAATGGTATTGAATTTACTTTTAATATGTTTTGATGATTTTTATAATTTATATCATGGTTGGACACTACTGCCCAAAAAGCAGCACTATGATTAAAATGCTGAGTATGTGCCAATTCATGCACACAAACATAACGGACAATGGCTTGGGGGAATAAAACCAAAGCTCCATTCAACATAATGTCATGCTTTGAAGTACAACTACCCCATCGTGTTTTAGGCTGACGAATGGAGCATCTTGCAAAATTCAAATCACACTCGACACTAACTTGTGCTAAATAAATAGGCAAATGCTGCTTAGCATAGGCCACGACAAATGCCTTTAAATATTGTTTTGGCTGTCGATCACTAATCCAAAGTTGGTAATTTTCATGATCAAAAATAAAGGATTGTTTTTGAGTCTGATACTCAACGTGTACAGAGTGGTCTAAATTAAATAATTTTAGTTCTGTGGGTAAGGTTTGATCTTTAAATTGTATTTGTTGTTGCTGATGCCATGTTTCAAGCAACCATTTCTGTGATTGATCAATAAAATTCTGAATTTGTTTTTTACTACACAATACTGGGGCGGTTAAACGAATCTGATTCGGTTCAACACGTAAGCGCAAACGCGTTGCCCTTACATGCCGAACAATTTTAATTTCAGGTAAATCTGATAGATTCATCGAAATCTCAAACCCAATCGCAATTAAACTGCTATGCGCTCTTCAATCCCATTATTGGTTGCTACAATCGCAATATCTGCTTTTTGAATTGCAAATATGCCATTAGTAACGACACCTGGAATATTATTGAGTGTTTTTTCAAGCTCAAGTGCATTTAGAATATTCAAGTTATACACATCTAAAATTACATTGCCATTATCAGTCACCACACCTTCGCGGTAAACGGGATCTCCCCCCAATGAAACGATTTTACGTGCTACAGCAGAACGCGCCATAGGAATCACTTCGACTGGCAGTGGGAATTCACGCCCCAACTGCTCAACCCATTTCGAGTCATCTACGATACATACGAATTTTTTCGCAATCGAAGCCACAATTTTTTCACGGGTCAATGCTGCACCACCACCTTTGATCATATGCATATGACGATCAATTTCATCTGCACCATCCACATAAGCATCTAAACCACCAACATGGTTCATATCCACAACTTCAATGCCTAACTTTTTAAGGCGTTGTGCAGTCGCTTCAGAACTTGCAACAGCAGCTTCTAATTGCAATTCTGGTAATAATTCAATGAGGAAGTTCACAGTACTTCCTGTACCTACACCCAAAATACCGCCCTTCGGCAAGTGCTTTAACGCAGCTTTTGCGACAGCTTGTTTCTTTTCATCTTGGGTAGCATACAGACTCATAACTTGGCTCAACTATTTTTTGACATTTGTTGCTGATTTTACAGCCTAAATGTACAGGGTTTGTTACAATAAAAATCTATTTTAAACTGTTAGATGGAAAATTAACATGCTGTCTCGTTTGGTTCGACAAATATTACAAGCAACCGTGTATGACGTTGCAATCGAAACTCCACTCGAAGCAGCGCCGCGAATTAGTGAAAAACTAAACAATAACATTCGCTTTAAACGTGAAGATTTACAACCTGTCTTCTCATTCAAACTACGTGGTGCATATAACCGCATTAGCCAATTACCAAAATCTCAGTTGGAACGTGGCGTAATTACTGCCTCAGCAGGCAACCATGCACAAGGCGTAGCATTATCCGGTCAAAAACTAGGAATTCACGCTATTATTGTGATGCCAAAAACCACCCCTGATATTAAAGTACAAGCGGTAAAACGCTTAGGCGGAGATGTGGTTCTATACGGTGATTCGTTTGATGTAGCCAACAAATATGCCATTCAACGTGCTAAAGATGAAGGTCTGACCTTTATTCCACCTTATGATGATGAACTGGTCATGGCTGGTCAAGGAACCATTGCCAATGAAATTTTACGTCAATGGCGTGACGTCGACTATGTCTTTGTTGCCGTAGGTGGTGGTGGTTTAATCGCAGGCGTAGCCGCATATTTAGGTGATGTCGCACCACATGTCAAAGTCATTCCAGTGGAATATGATGAATCCGCCTGTTTAAAAGCGGCTTTTGAAGCGAATGAACGTGTCATTCTGCCACAAGTGGGCTTATTTGCGGATGGCACTGCGGTTGCACAAATTGGTGAAAAACCATTTGAAGTGATCCAACTACAAAAATCAGATAAGTCAGGTCCAATTGTTGAGCGTGATGTTATTTTAGTCAATACCGACGAAATTTGCGCAGCGATTAAAGACACCTATGATGAATGTCGTAGCATTGTTGAGCCATCAGGTGCGATGGCACTGGCAGGCATTAAAAAATATGTCGAACAGCATGGTTTAGAAAATAAGAACATGGTCTCGATTGTTTGCGGTGCCAACATGAACTTTGATCGTTTACGCTATATTGCTGAGCGCACCGAGCTAGGTGAACATAGAGAAGCAATTTTCGCTGTGACCATTCCAGAAGAAAAAGGTTCATTTTTAAACTTCTGCCGTGCTTTACAAGGTCGTAATATTACCGAATTTAACTACCGCGCCAGCACTTCGAGTGCCGCTCAAGTCTTTGTCGGTATTAGTTTAAAAGGTGGTGAAAAAGAACGTCATGACATCCATGAATTACTAAAAACCCAATATGATGTGGATGATTTATCTGATGATGAAGTGGCTAAACTACATATCCGTTATTTAGTGGGTGGGCATGCTGATATTGAAAATGAACGATTATTCCGTGTTGAATTCCCAGAACGTCCAGGTGCATTACTCACCTTCTTAGAACGTCTAGGCCCAACTCATAATATTACCTTGTTCCATTACCGTAACCACGGTGCTGCAGAAGGTCGTGTTTTGGTTGGCTTAGAAGCAAGTGATGCCAAACAAAATCCAGATGGTTTGACTGAAACATTGGAAAATATTAATTATCCATATGCTGAAATCACCAACAATTTGGGTTATCAGCGTTTTCTTAAATAAACTGAATCACTCTACACTTCTAAAGCTAAACTTAAATAAAGAAAAGAACCTCCACTGAGGTTCTTTTCTTAGCAACAGACTAAGTTGATCGTGGGCAGTCCAAAACTGCATAATGCTCTATGCTTAGACCATCTTCTTTAAATTGCTTTTCAAAAAATTTACAAAATTTTTCAATTAATACCTCATTATTTGGCACCATGCACCAATAGAAATGATCTGCATAAATGAGTAACATCTCAAAACCACATGCTTTGACCAGATTTAGAACCTCTTCAAAAACAATATCAAAAACTTGGTCATACACACTGTAATAGCGTCCAATCACGGCATGATATTGATCGAAATGTTCAAACAATGGCTTAGCTCGTTGTCGAATCAAAGTCTGAGCGGCCTGAATATCAGCATGATGATCATGTAAAACTGAACAACTTACTAATCCATTTTCGCTATATAGATTACGATCAATCTTCATCCAATACTCACGCGTCTGATGGGCGACTTTCTCAACAGCAACCCATTTCAAAAAAGCTTTGAAGTTTCGTCTATGCTTCTTCTTCGGTAACTTCTTTTTCTTTAGTTCAGGAAACCAATGCCGTAACAACTTATAAATTTTTTTATCATCCATTTTAATTTCCTCTATTGGGATATCCATGAGACATTGATTGCTTCCACACAATCTGCTCCATATAGAAATTAAACTACTTTCTTTAAACAATGATGACCAAAGCTGAAATTCGCATGAATGCTTAGCTTACCGTCTAGCTACAAAAAACACGTGCTAACTCAAAAATAAAGTAAACACCTGATCACCTGTGAAATATTGCTTTTACCTATATAGTATGAATACTAAATTTTCATCCCGTTATTTCCAAGGAACTTGTTGTTTATGATGATTGAGTAGATTAGCCGTTGGCTGCATGACTCTTTTACAGATAAAATAGAGGAACAAGTTCAATCATGTGAATATCTCTTGTATCGTTAATGCCTAGTTTTCGTTATCACAGAACATCATCATATTTCATTTACAAAGGATATTTTTAAATATGGCACTGTTTGCTGTCATCGGTTTAGGAAGTTTTGGTGGAACAGTTGCCTTAGAACTGACTAAACTGAACCATGATGTAATCGGAATCGATACCATTAAAAAAAATGTAGAAAATATAGCGGATCAAATTAGTCATGCGGTCATTGCCGATGCGACTGATGAGCATGTGCTCGATGAATTAAATGTGAAAAATTGCGATGCTGTGGTGGTTGCAATTGGCGAAGATATTGAAGCCAGTATTTTATGCGTATTGCATTTAAAAAATTTAGGCATTGACAGAATTTTAGTCAAAGCAAAATCTAAAGCCCACCATATGATTTTATCACATCTTGGAATCACTAAAATTATTCATCCCGAAGAAGATATGGGGATTCGAATTGCACAGAGTCTGAGCTTTCCAATGGTTCGACGTTATATGGAGCTGAATAATGAGCGCTATATCGTAAAGGTTGAAATTGGTGCTAACCTACAAGGTGCACAATATCAAACTCTGATGGAAGAAGCATACGACTTAAAAACCCTATTACTGCAACGCGGCTCGCATGTGCTTTATGAGATTGCACCCGGTACAATTTTACAGGAAAAAGATGTTTTAATTATTGAAGGTCCTGTAGAAATGTTAAGAAAACTTTCGTCCCGTTTCTTATAAAGAAGCCTTTATGAAATTTAAAAAAACTGAGCTGATTAATAAAAAGCAAAACAGCATTAATCTAAGTCCACCCAGTTTACTGGCCTTGGGCTTTTTAAGTTTTATTGTCGTTGGTACAATTTTACTCAAACTCCCCTTTGCCCATCATGGCGAACTACCTTGGCTTAAAGCACTTTTCACTGCGACTTCAGCTGTGACCATTACTGGGCTTTCAGTCGTTAATGTCGGCGATTCTTTTACCTTATTTGGTAAAATTGTCATCATGGTCTTAATTCAATGTGGTGGCTTAGGTTTTATGACCTTTGCAATCTTAGCCGCGTTAAGTCTATCTTCTAAAGTCGGCTTAAAACAACAAATTATGGCACAGGAAACCATTGGACAAACCAGCCTTGCCAGAGCCACATTTACCGTCAAAGGCGTTTTACTTTATTCTTTATTTTTTGAAGGGCTCGGCACCTTTATTTTAACCATTGCTTGGATGCAACATTATGACTTTGGCCATGCATTTTTTTATGCGTTATTCTATAGTGTATCTGCATTCAATAATGGTGGATTTTCTTTATTTCCCAATAGCTTAATGAGCTTTTCCGACCAATATATGGTGACCTTTACCATTAGTATGCTGTATATCATCGGCGGGATTGGCTTTGTCGTATTAATGGATATAAAACGTGCCAAACGCTGGAAGAAACTCTCTCCTAATAGCAAACTCATTTTATCGACCATCGCCGGTTTAAACGTATTCGCTTTCATTGTTATTTGGTGCCTAGAGGCCAGCAACCCACTGACACTCGCTCCCATGTCAATCGGTGACCAAGCTTTAAATGCATGGTTCCACGCGACTGTTCCTCGATCCTCTGGCTTTAATAGTGTTGAGGTTAGTAGCATGACAAATGCCTCAACATTAGTCACAATGGTACTTATGTTTATTGGCGGTGGTTCACTCAGCACAGCGGGTGGAATTAAAGTGGGTACCTTTATTATTATGATTCTGAGTGTCATTACCTTCTTAAGACGTTCGGATGAGTTAACAATATTTAAACATTCTATTCCCTATCATATTACCTTCAAGGCTTTGGCAGTGATTTCCATTACCTTTATGCTCATTTTGGTCGGTTTTTTTGCGCTACTGATTTTGGAACCCAATAAACGCTTTCTTGATTTACTATTTGAGGCCATTTCTGCAGCCTGTACAGTGGGCTTATCTCGAGGAGTGACCGAGGATTTACAACCTGGCAGTTTGATTACGCTGATTATGTTAATGTTTGCAGGACGCTTAGGTCCACTAACCTTAGCTTATTTAATCGCAACACCGAAAAAGAGTCGAGTCAGCCACCCAAGTACAGAAATTCAAATTGGTTAAAAATAAAGTCAAAAAAAATATCGCTCTATTGCGCGATATTTTTTTGACGCTTAGTACCAATTCATCAAAGAAACACCCAAACCAACATAGGTTGCTCGGTGATTATAATCAATCAGACTTTCTCCATAACCATCAAATAGTTGAAAATGTCCACGCAGCTTACCTTTAATTGGAAAAGCCCAATCAAATTGCATCGCACCATGTGAATCGTCGCCACCTTTAAGCGAGTGGCGTAACATGAGAGAAAAGTCATGCTCATTCCACCGATAAAATGTGGTTAAATCACCACGCCCAATATAATCCTTAATATCAGGATTATTATCATCTTTTGCTGTTTCATCCATCCGATACCAAGGACGAACCATCATCGCAAAATTGCCTCTTTCAAAACCTAAATTCAGCATCACGCGGTTCCAACTACGTGATAAAGGATCTGAGCGACCATTCGATTGGTGATTAAACGTAACCCCCAATAAACGCCCATTTAAACCCAAAATTTCATAATTGGTACGAAATATAAGACTCGCTTCAGGCTCATAGTTGGTTTCACGAAATGGACGAGACTCTTCAGAATTATAGACTTGCCAACGCGAAGACTGTGTATAGCCTAACCATACATCACCATTATTACCAATCAGATTTTCAACCGCTTTCGTTTTCAAAGAAATTTGAAATTTCGCTTCCATCGATTTTAAATTTTGATCTTCAGTTACTGTATTTTGTGGATTTGGGCTATGCGGAAATTCATTTTTACTCGTCGTCCAAAACGCAGGTAATAAATATACCGGTTGATAGGCCCTAATATTCCACGTTCCTAACTTACTATCCGCAGAAAGCTCCCAACGCTTATCCAACAATGACGTATTCGGGTCTATTTTAGGCCCTTCGATCACAAATAAATTCCCGACTTTCTGTTCAATTTTATCTTTTAAAGTCACTGGTTCAATCTCAGGCGGAATCAATGCCTCCGCTGCGCGCTTTTCTGAGACTAAAACTGGAGCTATAGTACCTGACGTTTTGAATATTTTGTCATAGCATGCCAAACGATCCGCATTTGACTCCAAAGCCACACAAGCTTGCGTACTTGCAGGACTAACTTGAGTCGAATCATCTGCTTGTGCCGTAGATACCCAACCCAAGCTAAGCATCATAAAGATGCTCAGATGAGGCGGTGTACGTTCAAAAGATTTGAACGACATAAATTTCTCCAGAAAATTTATTTGACTTGTTTTATTTCAAATCTAAGTTGTTCCAACAGCTCTTTTTTGGCTACAGGTGCAACTACAGCTTTGACTGGGGTTTGTTCAATTAAATACGTTGTTGCGACACGTTTTAAATCAGGTAATGTCACTTCTAGCAACCGCGCACGTAACATTCTTCTAAATGCTGGTGTACGACCATGCAACAACGCATAACACGCCGTAATTGCCTCACCTGCAGGTGAACCAGGTTTATCCATACTCGAAACAAGACCTAAAATCGCTTCTTCAAGTTGATGAGGCTGTTGTTCTACATTCATTAACCATTCAATACTCGCATCAAAGTCCTTAAAGGTTTCTGCTAAACGCGGATCACGATAACTATAGAAACGGAATGAGCAAGCATTGCCATCATAACTCGCACCGCCACCATAAGCTCCTCCTTTTTCACGAATCGCACTATGTAAGAAACCATTACGTAGGTAACCTGCGAGTACCATTAATGGCGCAGCATCAGGATGAGAAACTTCAACCGCCGCATAAGCCGAAGCACAGAATTGTACATTGGTTTGAATCAACCAAGCCTGATCTTTATCGCTATTTTCTGGCTCAATTTGAGTTAAAGCTACTGACGATTGATCTACTGCAAGTTTATCCCAAACCTCTTGAATCTCTGCTACCAAACTTTCGGAATGATGCTCTTCACACACTAATAAGAATTGTTTTGGTGCCAACATTAACCCACGATGAATAGCTTGCAGTTCTGCGATTAATGCATCATATGCAGCATCATCTTTTTCAATTTTAGCAATTAGTTCACTTAACCAATTTAACGCACCTAAACCTGTATTTTGATAATCACGTTGTGCCAATGCACTCATATTCCGCGATGCAATTTGCATGGCATAACTATGACCAGAATCTGACAAACGTGAGGCCCAACGAGTTTTACGTTGTTGTAACAATTCAATAATACGATCTTTTTCATCAAAACGAAGCTGTTCAAATGCCAACTTAAGCAATTGAATGGCATCTAGTTTATTACTCAATGACTTGGTAGTTAAAGTTAACCATGCGGTAATTTTACCTTTATCATCCACTTGAGATCGCAATGATGCTCCCATGCCCAAACCACCACTCACAGCTGTTTGTAGTTGCTGCAAAGCCAAGTAATCATACTCACCTGCACCCACTTCACCCATCAAAATAGACAGTAAATTGAAATACGGTGATTTTACAATTTGATCAGGAATCTGAATCAGCACTTGTTGATAATAAATACCATTGGTTCCAGCATGATATAAATTCAAAGGCGTATCTAAACTATTACAGATAATTTCACGCAATTGACCTTGCACAATGGCCAACTCTGCGGGAATATCCTCTAAACCAACTTTCGGTAGTAGATCTAAATCATCAGGGGTTGCTTGACGAATATTTAACGCTTCCGTTTGTTGGATGATTTCAGCTTTTTGCTCTTCAGTTAAAGAGGCACCAATTGCTGCTAAGCGTGCTTTTTCTTCTTCAGCTTCTTTAGCCGATTTCATCGCATCGGGTACTAAAGTCATTTGTACGCGGTGTGGATTATCCAGAAGATGTGTGGTAATGAGATTAGACAACCACATTGGATCTTTAAGTTCTTCTTTAACCAAATCCATAGCAGCATCGACATCCCATACATGTACAGGATCATGATGATGAATTGCACTGCTCAACCCATTCAAAATTAACGTTAAGCCATATGGCGTTCCATCACCACTAATTTCACGCTGATGCAACTCAATTTGGTGCAAGATTGCATCAACCATGTCTTGATCTACTGGTTTCGATGCTACATCTTGCAAAATAGTCAACACGCCACTTTTGAATTCTTCTGCATGCTCAGGATTTGAACCTTGTACGCCACAATAGAACGTCATTTCAAAATTGGAATCATCCACGCCCATAATTGGCCCAGTTGATTGCGCATAACCACAAGTTTCCAAATAATGGCGTAATGGTGAAGCTGAATCTTCGAGTAAAATCCCTTCAACCAAACGCATGCCTAAACGCAGTTTAACATCACTGGACTCGGGTAATAACCACGAAAGAATGTGATAGGTTTTATCTGTTAAATCATCTGCATCAACCGCATAAGTTTCAGTTACTTCAAGCGGTGCAGTCAAACGTTGCTCATGTTTAGAATAAAGCGTCTCACCTTTTCCAAATTTAGCCAATGCTAATTTTTCAAATTGCTCTTGCAAGTGATAAGCAGATTCATTACCAAAAGTCATAAATACGGCATTACTTGGATGGTAATGTGATTTATAGAAAGAGACTAACTCTTCGTAAGTAAGATCCGGAATATCTTTAGGATCGCCACCTGAATTATAGTGATAAGTGGTTTTTGGGAATAAGTGATGTGCCAATTGATGATAAAGCTGATCTGAAGGTGAGCTCATTGCACCTTTCATTTCATTAAAGACCACCCCTTTATAAACAGGCTGGCCCTCTTCTAGCTCAATACGAATACCTTCTTGAGCAAAATCAAGTGGATTTAAATTGGCTGCAAATGCTGCATCCAAATATACTTCCAATAAATTTTGGAAATCTTTCTTATTCTGAGTTGCAAATGGATAAGCTGTCCAGTCTGCAGCAGTAAATGCATTCATAAACGTGTTCAATGAACGACGAATCATTAAAAAGAATGGATCACGTACTGGAAATTTTTCTGAACCACACAATGCTGTGTGCTCAAGAATATGCGCTTCACCTTTTGAATCCATCGGTTGAGTGCGAAATGCAACCAAGAAAACATTTTCATCATGCTCAGTCGCCAAGTGATAATGCATTGCACCTGTAACTTTGTGTGTGTATTCAGAAATAAAAATATCTAAAGCTTCAACATGGTGTTGACGTACCAACTGAAACGCAGGATGAACAGTTTGGGTTATTGTTTCAGTGACATCTACAGTCATGTGATCTCCTCAAAAGTTTTAATATTTAACATAGAGACATTATACCTACAGTGCTCCCTACAATTCATCCTTTAATCGTAGTGTGATGAAAAATTTAACCGACTATTTTAATCGGCTTTATTTTAGAATAGATATAATCACATGCTATTTTCCACAATAGTGATAAATTTTCGTGTTCTAGTATTAAAAAAATTAATATTGCTTAGGCTATTTTTATTAATATAACCTCATATATTCGAGTCGACTATTACCTTGCTCTATCGCACTTTTAAATTATAAAAACTTACTCCTACTAGTTAGTTATTAAACCAATAAATATGTAATCAAAAAAATTATCTTGAAGTACTCCACATTGCCAAAATTTAAAGTCATGCATTATGTTTCTCACTTTCAATATGACTATTGATTATTTACATTAAAAAATTTTACTTATTGAGTATTTATCGTGAATTTTATTCATCAACCTACAGTAAAATTGAGCATTGGTGTAAACTTTGCTTTTTTAACATTGATGTGATGAATAAAATGGCTACAGTTGATCTTTTTGCAATTGGTAATGCACTGATTGATCAGGAATTTAAAGTTACAGATGAATTCCTCACT
Source organism: Acinetobacter sp. ANC 4648 (assembly GCF_002135345.1). Lineage (GTDB taxonomy): Bacteria > Pseudomonadota > Gammaproteobacteria > Pseudomonadales > Moraxellaceae > Acinetobacter. Next base: position 74,740 of record NZ_NEGI01000003.1, read on the forward strand.
CAACAAAATTTGCAAAAAGGCACCATGCAATTGACTGATGCCGACACTCAAACTCAACTGTATAGCAATTTAAAAGCAAGCCAAATCTACAAAGGTCAAGCTTCTGGTGGTTCAGCAGCCAATACCACTGTTGCATTCAGCGCATTAGGTGGTTCTGCATTCTATGCGTGCCGTGTTGGCCATGATGATTTAGGTTCAATTTACCTCAATGGTTTAAATGAGGCTGACATTCAGACTACGCCAAAATCAATCAGTCAAGGTGTAACGGGGACATGTATGGTTCTTGTGAGTGATGACTCAGAACGAACCATGCATACTTACCTAGGTATTACCGCTGAATTAACCGCCGAACAAATTGATTTTGAGCCATTAAAAACTGCAAAATGGCTTTATATTGAAGGTTATTTATCGACTAGCGATACGGCACGCGTTGCAGTAAAACAAGCCCGTCAAATTGCACGAGACAATGGCGTTAAAATTGCTTTAACCCTATCTGATCCAGCAATGGTGCAATATGCACGTACTGGTTTAAATGAACTGCTAGATGATGGTGTAGACTTAATTTTCTGTAATCAACAAGAAGCGATGATGTATACAGAAACTGATTCTGTAGAGGCAGCATTAGCAAAATTAAAATTACTAAGTAATGATGTTGTCATTACATTAAGTGAAGAAGGTGCAGTTGTTGCTAATGCAGAGCAAAATATTCACGTTGCAGGTCGTAAAGTAACTGCAATTGATGCCAATGGTGCAGGTGATGCTTTTGCTGGGACTTTCTTATATGCTTTAAATTCTGGTTTAGGATTACAGACTGCTACAGAATTAGCGATTTTGGTTTCAAGTGAAGTTGTTGCACAATATGGTGCTCGTTTAAACATTGCCGACTATGCTGAACTTTTTCAAAATTTTCAAAAGGAATGTGCATAAATGTCTAAAATTGCAATGACTGAAGAAATCCCTGAAAGAGAAGCGCGTGCTTTTGACACAGATGATGGTCGAACCATTTTTATCACTCAACGTGATGGCGCTTACTATGCTTACAATAATCTTTGCCCGCATCTACAAACTGAATTGGAATTTTTAGAAAATCAGTTTTTAGATCAGGATGGTGAATATATTCAATGTTCAACCCATGGCGCATTATTTAATGTCGAAACGGGTGAATGTATTTCGGGACCTTGCTTAGGTGAAAGTCTAGAGAAAGTGAATATTAAAGTGCATTCTGATGGTGGAATTTACATCGAAGACTCAGCACAGTAGGCTTTAAAAACCTACTCAATTGCCCCAAGGACAGCCATGCTCGATTTTTTCTTCGAACCTGATCTTATGCCATTTCATATCAGTGTTATTCTTTTGATCTTACTCAGCATGGCTGAAACTATTGGTTATTATATTGGCCTTAGACCCAGCACTTTTTTTAAGCGAATCTCTCCCGACTGGCTTACCCATTCCCCTTTTATTCAAGTCAAATTTGCCAAAGTTCTAATCGTAGTCTTCTTTTTAATTACCTTTAGTTTTGCTGGATACCTTCTGCAACTGATTGTATATGCTAGTCAGCATCACTTTTTTCCATGGTATTACATGATTATACCAGCGCTGATTATTGCAATTTTCTTTACTGTATTTATGATTCATTGTTTAGATCAAGTCATTAAACCACAAGTGATACAAACCCAAGTCAATCTCTTAGGCCGCTTAGCAACAGTTTCAAGTGGCAATGCTCGCCCTGGTTTTTCGGCTCAAGCTCGTGTTCGAGATGAATTCGGACAACTTCACTATGTTCAAGTTGAGCCCGAGTTTGGTGAACTAGAATTCCAATCGCAGATTATTTTAATTCGTTTTAGAAAGTCACATTACATTGCAAAAAATATTTCAAGATCGAACCATCTTTTTAGTTCAGAACAATTTTAGATCAATACAATTATTCCAATACATGATCTAGTTTAAATTACAAAATACCATTTAGGTCACCTCCACGCTTTGCACCTATGTGTATAAGTAAAAATCATACTCTCTAAATTTTTTTAAATGACATCTTTACTCGTTAAAAAATAGCAAATATCAAAAGTACTTCATACGGTTTTCTACTAAAAATCTTTACAATTTAACGCACTAAATTACTTGAAATACAAATTATAACCAACTATTTTACTATGAATACTTTTTGTACTAAACCAAATAAAATTTCATTAAAATATTTAATCCATATTAATATGGTTGGTTTATTCTAAATAAACAATACTAATTTAGTCGGTTTATTTTCTAATAATCACAACCATTTTAATCAACTTTAAAATAGCATAAAATTAGATTATTTTTTATTTAAAAAAACACATAACACTTTGTTTATAAATAAAATAATAATATATTTTTATTTTAATTGTTTTATCTATTTATTTTATATTGTTTTTTGTTTAATAATATAAAAGAAATTAAATAATAGGCTTATCCCATGAGCTTAAAATCTAATGATGTAAATCGTCGTCTTGTTCGAGAAATCACAGTCATATTAATAATTAAGATTGTGATTTTATTAACCATCAAGCATATCTGGTTTGATGCGCCGACGATCCCTAAAGATTTTGACAATCAAGTTGCTGAGCGTATTGCTGGCAGTCCTTCCCAAATCAAGGAGACACGTTGATGATTTCTGAAAGCGTGGTCGATCTTTCGCGGTTCCAATTTGCAATGACCGCGATGTATCACTTTATTTTTGTACCACTGACTTTAGGTCTGGCTTTTATTCTTGCCATTATGGAAACTACATATGTGATTTCAGGTAAAGAAATTTATAAAGACATGACCCAATTTTGGGGAAAACTTTTTGGTATTAACTTCGCCCTAGGTGTAACTACGGGCTTAACCATGGAGTTCCAGTTCGGTACAAACTGGGCCTATTACTCACATTATGTTGGTGATATTTTCGGTGCTCCACTGGCTATTGAAGGATTAATGGCTTTCTTCCTAGAATCAACTTTTATTGGTTTATTCTTTTTTGGCTGGGATCGCCTCTCTAAAGTCCAGCATTTAGGTGTAACATGGTTAGTTGCACTTGGATCGAATTTATCTGCATTATGGATTTTGGTCGCCAATGCTTGGATGCAAAACCCAGTTGGTTCAGCATTTAACTTTGAAACCATGCGTATGGAACTTGTAGACTTCGGCGCGCTAATATTCAATCCAGTTGCTCAAGTTAAATTTGTGCATACCGTTTCAGCAGGTTATGTGACTGGTGCAATTTTCGTCTTAGCAATTTCAAGTTATTACTTACTTAAGAAACAAGACTTACCTTTTGCTCGCCGCTCCTTTGCAATTGCTGCGATTTTTGGTCTAGCATCAACACTGTCAGTTATTTTATTAGGTGATGAATCTGGTTATGAATTGGGTGATGTTCAAAAAACCAAACTCGCCGCGATTGAAGCTGAATGGGATACGCATCCTGCACCTGCTCCATTTACTGTATTTGGTATTCCAAATCAACAAGAAATGCGAACAGACTATGCCATCCGCATTCCCTATGTCATGGGAATCATTGCGACACGTTCTTTAGACAAAGAAGTGACAGGCCTCAAAGACCTAATGACTCAACATGAAGTTCGCATTCGCAATGGTATGCAGGCCTATAGCGAACTTGAACAGCTTCGAGCAGGTGACCGTTCTCCTGAACTCATGGCATCATTCACTGAAAACCAAAAAGATTTAGGCTATGGCTTACTTCTTAAAAAATACACCCCGAATGTTGTGGATGCTTCTGAGGAACAGATCAAAGCAGCAACCAAAGATACTATTCCAAATGTTACCGCTTTGTTCTTTTCATTCCGCGCGATGGTTGCTTCTGGCTTCTTGATGTTACTGCTGTTTCTTCTTGCAACGTATGCTGTCGCCAAACGTAATGCAGAAAACAAACCGTGGTTACTTAAATTTGCATTATTTGCACTGCCGTTACCATGGATTGCAGCACAGACGGGTTGGTATGTTGCTGAAGGTGGTCGTCAACCATGGTCGATTGGTGAAATACTTCCGACACACTTATCTGCTTCAAGCTTAAGCACTGGTGATGTTTGGGGTTCAATTATTGCACTTGCAGCGTTCTATACCGTACTTCTCATTATTGAGATGTATTTAATGATCAAATTCTCGCGCTTAGGTCCAAGTTCGTTACATACGGGTAAATATCATTTTGAAAAATTAGCTGCAAAAGATCATACCAATCACGCTAAAATTGAGGAGTCTCAATCATGATCGAATATGAACTTCTCAAAATAATCTGGTGGGTATTGGTCGGTGTACTCCTAATTGGTTTTGCACTTACAGATGGTTTCGATATGGGCTCAATGGCACTTATGCCATTTGTAGGAAAAACAGATGATGAACGCCGTGCTGCAATCAATACGATTGCACCACACTGGGAAGGCAATCAAGTTTGGTTTGTGACTGCTGGCGGTGCATTATTTGCCGCATGGCCAATGGTTTATGCCACTGCTTTCTCTGGCATGTATTGGGCACTTTTACTGGTCTTATTTGCATTATTTTTACGACCTGTAGGCTTTGACTACCGATCTAAACTACAAAATACTCAATGGCGTACCTCATGGGATTGGGGTCTAGCAATTGGTGGTGCGGTACCCGCACTCGTTTTTGGTGTCGCATTCGGTAACATGTTCCTTGGTGTTCCCTTTACTCTAGATGAAACTGTACGTTCAACATACACAGGTAGCTTCTTTGCTCTACTGAATCCATTTGCTTTAGTCTGCGGCTTAGTGAGCTTATCCATGCTATGTGCGCACGGTGGTGCATGGTTAATGCTACGTACCGATGGTGTATTACGTCAACGTTCTGCCAAAGCAACACAACTGATGGGAATCATCTTCTTAGTTTGTTTCTTAGGTGCAGGTGCTTGGTTATATTTCGGTGGTATTCAAGGTTATACCCTTGTAACCCCTTACAATACTAATGGCGTAGCTAACCCATTAGCAAAACAAGTTCTCACCAATGCAAACCCAGGCTGGATGAATAACTATTCAATCTATCCAATTACTATGCTTGCGCCAATCGCGGCAATCTTAGGTGGGTTACTAATCGTCTTGGCTGCGGGTAAAAATAAAGCTGGACTGAGCTTTACAGGCTCGACCCTAGCAGTAACTGGCTCCATCTTAACGGCTGGCTTTGCACTGTTCCCATTCCTGATGCCATCCAGTATTAACCCAACGGTAAGTTTAACAATGTGGGATGCTGTTTCAAGTAAAAATACCCTAACCGTTATGACTGTTGTTGCCTGTATTTTTGTTCCACTAATTATATGCTACACCACTTGGTGCTACTATAAAATGTGGGGTGTGATTACCAACAAACACATTCAAGATAACTCACACAGCCTTTATTAAGGTTGTGTTTATAAGAAATAAGGAGAATAGTTATGTGGTACTTCGCTTGGATTCTTGGCATCTTGATGGCGTGTTTTGCAGGTGTGCTAAGTGCCCTATACATTGAACATCATCAAGATTTAGATGAGGAATGAGACGATGACAGAAATCGCAATGACAACAAAAGAAAAAAAGCCGAATAAATTTGCAATGGCCGTTTCATTTTTGATGGCATTGCCACTTGCTGCGGTATTATTAATTCACCCAAGTCTCATGCTTGATGCGAATGGTCATTACAATCATACGGCATTAATGTTGATCATGATTGGGATCTCAGGTGGATTCATTCACGGCGTAGGGTTTCTGCCTAGATTTTGGTTATGGAAATGGCTATTTAGCCCCTATATTGCATGGCCACTCATGCTTTGGGGTTACTACACTTGGTTCTTTACTTAATCAAACCGCTCTCTCTTTAAGCCCTCAAATTATGAGGGCTTATTTAATTAATACTTATCTTTAATTTTTAGCGACTTATAATTTGAGTTATTAGGTAAATCATTGCGAATGATACATCCTGTCTATATAGATGATAATACCCACTCCAATCACAACTTAGATTCAATCTATATAACTATGATCTTTTTCATCTTAATCAAATGTAAATCCACAATAGGCTGACCCACATTTGCATCCACGGGATAAGCTTCTATTTCACCAGTTCGTACATAACCACGACACTCATAATATGCAATTAATTCATCACAGACATTAAGCACCCACATTACATAATAGCTTAATTCTGTTGGATGCTGTTTAGCATACTTTTTAGAATGGTTTTCTGCGTACGCTAAAAAACGCTTCCCGATTCCTTGATTCTGCCAATGCGGTGCAATACAAAAAGTACCTATTTCAAATTCTAGGTGAAGATACGTCAACCCAATACAAGCAATGATAGTTTTCTGATCACAATCTTGTATTTCAGCGATTAAGAGTTGATTATTCGGTTGCTGGATACGAGCACCTACCACAATATGTGATTCACTCGCCCAACTTTTCCCTAAGTTTTGTCGATAGGCAGAATTAATCAAGTTAACCAATTGAGGAATATCAGATAGTTTTACCGCTCTAAATTCTAACTGCTGTATAAAAAATTCAACTTATCCCTTACCTTACTGAATAAGACCTAAAATAGCCTGAACCGGATCTTCACTATTATTTGCCAATAACTTCTTATGCATAGTAATCAATTGCATCACTTGTATTTGCGAAGTTTCCACACCCATTAATTTTTCAATTTCTGCCGCTAAATTTTCAGGAGTCGCATCACTTTGAATTAATTCTTGAATCACTTTTTTACCTGCAATGATATTTGGTAACGAGTAATATTGAATTTTAACCAATAGTTTCGCAATAATATAAGTCAACCAATTTAGCTGATAAAAAGTCACCATTGGTCGATGTAGCAGCATCGCTTCTAATGTCGCAGTGCCAGATGCTAAAGCAACAATATTCGCAGCATTCATCACCTGACGACCAATTTTAGATTCTTGGTCTGAGTTTTCCATTAAGCGAATTTTGGCGACTAAACTTGCAGGACGTTGTTTTAGCAAAGCTTCAATTTGTAATTTTCGAGCGTCATTAATGGCTGGAATTAAAAATTCATATTCAGGATATTTTTTATGAATAATGGCCGCTGCATCTAAAACCAAAGGGCCAAGCCGTTCAACTTCTCCACGACGACTCCCAGGTAATAAAGCAATGTGCTTTTGATTCACATCCAAACCTAATTCTAATTTCGCATCATGAATTGGATTTTTTAAGGGCAATTGACTCGCCAAAGGATGCCCAACAAAAGCTGCGGGTACTGCAAATCGTTGATAAAATGCTTTTTCAAATGGGAACAAGCATAGAACTAAATCAATCGAAGCTTTAATCCCATGTACTCGTCCCTGACGCCAAGCCCATACCGATGGACTCACATATTGCACAGTTTTAATTGGTAAATTATTTTGCTTAATACTTTTAGCAAGGCGCAAATTAAAATCAGGCGCGTCGATTCCAATAAAAATATCAACTGGATTTTTAGTCCATTTTTCAACCAAGCCATCACGCACAGCAAATAATTTTTTAATATCTTTAAGGACTTCAACTATCCCCATGACTGATAAAATGTCCATCGAATAATAGCTTGCAAATCCTTCAGCAATCATTTGAGGGCCACCAATCCCCTCAAATTCAACCTCGATACCTTGCTCGCGAAAACTTCGGATCAGCTTTGCTCCCAATGTATCACCAGAAACTTCACCCACGACTATTCCAATTTTAAGCTTTCGATTTTGCAAGACTTAATTCCCCTAGAAATTCCGAGCCATCTTAGCATAATCCATCTTTGCTTAAAGTTGTATTTCTAGATAAACCTCAAGCTTGAAAAGCTGTCGTAACTAAAACCCCAGCAATAAAAATCAAGCCTAAAAAATACAAGGTTGATTTACTTTAGCATTTTTTAGAATAAGTAAATCAACAATCAAGACAACCACTTATATGAAAAAGTCATAAGATAAGTCTGATTTTGATATTTGGCATTTCCAGTCATGTTTGGTCCAATTGAGTTTATTTTAGCAGGCGTTTTAGTGGGATTCTGCGTAGGCATTACGGGTGTGGGTGGTGGATCACTAATGACTCCAATTTTAATCAGTCTATTTAAAATAGAACCACATATCGCGATTGGTACTGACCTGCTTTACGCTGCGATTTCAAAATTTTGTGGGTCAATGGTACATGCAAAAAAACTCAATATCGTTTGGCCCATCGTGATTTGGTTAGCATTGGGAAGTATCCCTGCTTCATTAATGACACATTGGGTTTTGGATCATTATTTAAGCCAATCTAGTAACTATAAAGCGGTACTTACCACCGTTCTTGGCTTTATGCTGACCTTAACAGGTCTTTCCATCATGTTCCGTGCACATATTGAACGATTTTTTAACCGTTTCCGTCATACAACCATCGATTTAAATAATACGCCACCTTTTAATATTGAAGGTAAACGCATTTATGTTGTGATTATGGGCTTCATTCTCGGTGTGTTTGTCACCTTATCTTCTGTAGGTGCAGGTGCTTTTGGTATTATGGCACTGATCCTAATGTTCCCCAATTTACCGATGATCCGTATTATCGGTTCAGATGTGGTACATGCGGTATTGCTTACTTCTGTCGCGGGCTTTGCGCATATGAGTTCTGGGAATGTTGATTTTCATTTACTTGGATGGCTATTACTCGGCTCAATCCCTGCAATCATTATTGGTACATTAATCAGCTCACGTTTACCAGAAAGAATGATTCGTAAAATTTTAGGGATTACATTATTTGCTTTAGGCATCAACTTTATTCTTCACCCAGTAAAAACTAAACCGATAGAAAAACCACATACAGCCCAGCTCATTAGTACCGAAAATTCAGTACAGGCATAACCAAAATTATCTTATCTCCAATATTTCACGATTTTATTGATGTTTTATATAGATTTTATTGATGTTATCTATAGCAATGTGTTGATCAAATCGTGTTATATTCAAACAACTAAAAATACTTTCGTATGATCTAATACCAGTGACGGCAATGAATACAGTAAAGTCAAATCCTATTACTCAATCAGATATTGATGACGTGAATGTACAGAGCATTCAACCGCTTGTAACTCCAGCTGAACTTAAAGCTGAACTTCCTTTAAATGAAAATGCCTATCAAACTGTGCTGCATGGTCGTGAAACTGTGCGCAATATTTTAGATGGCAACGATAAACGTCTTTTTGTTGTGATTGGACCGTGTTCCATTCATGATATTGCTGCTGCACATGATTATGCAGACCGCTTAAAAGTTTTAAGTGAAAAAGTAAAAGATACGCTCTTCATTGTTATGCGTGTTTATTTTGAAAAGCCACGTACAACCGTTGGCTGGAAAGGTTTAGTTAATGATCCTGACATGAATGACTCTTTCAACATTGAAAAAGGTCTTCGTTTAGGTCGTAAACTTTTATTAGAATTAAATGATAAGGGTTTACCTTGTGCGACTGAAGCACTTGATCCAAACTCTCCACAATATTATCAAGATTTAATTTCATGGTCTGCCATTGGTGCACGTACCACAGAAAGTCAAACTCATCGTGAAATGTCTTCTGGTCTATCCTCACCTGTAGGCTTTAAGAATGGGACAGATGGCGGCTTAACCGTTGCGACCAATGCCATGCAATCAGTTAAACATGGTCATAGCTTCCTTGGCTTAAATAACGAAGGTCAAGTCTCCGTTATTCGCACCAAAGGTAATCCATATGCACATGTCGTTTTACGTGGTGGCAATGGCAAACCAAACTACGATGCGGGTTCTGTTGCAGATGCAGAAAATGCTTTAGCTAAAGCCAAAGTTAGCAATAAAATCATGATTGATACTAGTCATGCTAATTCGAATAAAGACCCATACCTACAACCGTTGGTTCTTAAAAATATTACCGAACAAATCTTAGATGGCAATAAATCGATTGTCGGGATTATGGTTGAAAGTCACATTAAAGGTGGCCGTCAAGATATTCCTGAAAATCTTGCCGATTTAGAGTATGGTAAATCAGTAACTGATGGTTGTATCGATTGGGAAACCACTGAAAAAGCATTGCTTGAAATGGATGCTGCCTTAAAAGACGTTTTACCAAAACGATAAGATAATAACGAACGCCATCCTTCGTGATGGCGTTTTTATTTAAAGACTGATAATTATTATGAATGACATCGAAACAGAATTAACGCAAATTCCAAATTTTCAATTTGTCCATGAACACCTGTTCAGCTCTGGGCAACCAACCCTAGCGCAATTCAAGCAAATCAAAGAATATGGCGTAGATACTGTTATTAATCTCGCATTTACAGATGCAGATCTGCATTTACAACATGAAGATAAAATTTGTGCTGAACTCGGTTTAAATTATATTCAGCTACCTATTTTATGGGAGACTCCCGCCGATGATCAGTGCCTCTTTATTTTAGATTTAATTGCTCATTTAGTTCAAACTAAAATGGTTTGGGTACATTGCAACCAAAATAAATCTGTCAGTAGTTTAATGTATTTATATCGTCAATATTTTCTAGAGTTGGATATGCCAACAGCACAAGAACTGATGCATCAAATTTGGGAACCCAATGAAACTTGGACAGGTTTGATTTATGCAGTCAGTTTGCAACTACAAGGTCGTAAAGCAACTGAAGATTTACAACAGTGTTTAATTCATCGCGATCAGTTCGCATAAATATTCAGTGATTTTGAATACAATCAAAATCACTGATGCACTCCCTCGTATAAATCAATTCAAATTACCTCCCTGAAGAGCTAATTTTAGAACTACTTTTTCACCAGATGTGAAATCAAAACGGTCGCCGTAGCCAGAATTCCTTCTTGTCGACCGGTAAAACCTAACTGTTCGGTTGTGGTTGCTTTAATACTAATTTGTGTCACATCTACATCTAACACATCAGCGATACTTTGGCGCATTGCTAAATTATGCTTGGCCAATTTTGGACGTTCACATGCAACCGTCATATCTGCATTATTCAGAATATAGCCCCGATCTAAAATTAGTTGATAAACGTGTTTCAATAATTTTCGACTGTCTGCCCCTTTAAACTCAGGGTCGGTATCTGGAAAATGCTGCCCAATATCACCTAAAGCCAAAGCGCCTAACAATGCATCACACAATGCATGTAATACGACATCACCATCTGAGTGTGCTTTTAGACCCTGTGTATGCGGAATTTTAATCCCTGCTAAAGTCACAGAATCACCTTGTTCAAAGGCGTGTACATCCATTCCCTGTCCAATACGGATTTGAGCAATCACTTTAGGCTCCTTTATACGATTTTTAAATTTGAAAATGTTGTATTCATACTTTCTATTTCGCTATAGTACGCATGCAACCATTGTCAAAGTATAAGCGATCATGTTGTTGAAAACTGAGTTTAATCTGATTAAAAATATTGTTTTAGTTCTATGGCTAGGCCATGTGAGCATGAGTATCACGTATGCTCAAGCTATCCAATGTGAGTCTCAAAATACATCCTCCGCACTTCAAAAATTGTGCCACGATGATTTAAAACAATTACGCCATAAATTCAATGAAAAATATATGACGGCTTTTTTAGTCACTGATGCACCAACGCGTCTTGTGGATGATACCAATACTCTTTGGCTCAATCGTATTCAGCAATGTAAAAACATGCAATGCTATAAACAGCAGTTTGATTTACGTCTTGAAGATTTAAATTTTTATACATCTATGAACCAAAGTCTTACTCAACATTTTATTAAATATGAACAAGGTCAAATTGCCAAACAACCTGTGCATTTACAAGTCCATCAACTCACTAAAGAACGCATCAAAATTGAAGGTATCGCTTACCGTAATCCCAACAATCGTAAAGAAAAACAGATTGTTTCCTTACTCGCCTACACCACGGCTAATAAAAAGAATGAAATCATTGATAATGAACATGACTGTAAATATCAATTAAATTTCCAAAAAGCAATTTTAGTCATCAAAAGTAATCAAAAAGGTTGTGAACGTTTTGTTGGTACTTATCGCTTATATGATTAGGATAATTATGTATCAATATGCTTAGTTAACACATTTTGTCATATAAAAATCTTTCCAACCAGAGTTTAAATAACCACTGTCTCTAATTCATCTTTTTCTATAGTACGGTTTTCTTAAGTATTATCCGTCGTGCTTACAGAGCATTAATAGGTAAACTACTATATTTTAATTTTAAAACCTTAATAGCTACGCCAAAGCCAAACATACTACACCAAGCAATCCTAAAACCAGACCGAAAGCTGTAAGTATTTTGAACTTTTCTTTAAATATGATTAATCCTGAAAGAACACCAAACAACACAACTAGGATATTCATTCCTGCAAAAACGACTGCAGGTGAATCTTTAAATAACATATGTGCATTCACATACAGTGCAATATTAGAAAAATTTAAAATACCTAGAACCAACCCACCCCAGACATTCTGTAATTTCCATATTGTGTGAGTAGCCACCAAATATAGCATCGTAAAGACAAAAGAACATCCAAACATTAAATTTAGGGTTACTGGAAATTGCAGTCCTAAATTCGTTGTATATTTCAACAATATATCAACCACTGCATAACCAACCCACACACTCAATAAATAAAGGCTACCCTTACTTATCAGCATTCGTTTTGACATGGCCGCTGGTGAATACAACAAACACAGAACAGCACTAATACCAAGAATCACACCCAAAACTTTAAGTGAATTAAATTGTTCTTGGAATAAAAAGTATGCACTCAGTAAAGATAAAACAACAGATAAGCGCTGTGCAATCTCTGTTTTTAAAATACCAGCCGTTTGTAATGACTTAGCCAGTGCCAAAAAAAGACTAGGAAGAACTACACCTAACACTACAATGAGCCACCATGGCGTGTCAGAAATTGTAATATGAGCTAAATCTGGCTTGAACCAAAAAAAAGACAAAATACTAGCCACTGCATAATTCCATGCAATCATTTGCATTACATCAAAATTTTTATTTTTACAAAATTTTAAGAGAATGGAGACCAGCACACTACACATTGCTGCTGCAAATATAAGTTCCATCTAATGTCCCATTTTAAGAATAAGAAAAAGCCCGCAATAAATGCGGGCTTTTGATTATAGATAATCTTTAACGATTATTTATAACGATTCACCATTTTCTCTAAAGAAATTGGACGAATCTTGTCTGCATTACCTGCTGTACCAAATGAAGTATAACGATCTACACAAATTTGTTTCATTGCATCAACAGTTGCAGAGAAAAATTTACGTGGATCGAATTCGCTTGGCTTTTCAGCCATCATACGGCGCATTGCACCTGTAGATGCTAAACGCAAATCTGTATCGATATTGATCTTACGAACACCATGTTTGATTGCTTCAACCAGTTGCTCAACAGGCACACCATAAGTTTCGCCAATTTCGCCGCCATATTGGTTAATAATCGCTAACCATTCTTGTGGCACAGAGCTTGAACCATGCATTACAAGATGCGTATTTGGCAATGCTGCATGAATTTCTTTAATGCGGTCAATTGCTAAAATATCGCCTGTAGGTGGACGTGTAAATTTATACGCACCGTGCGAAGTCCCCACTGCGATTGCCAAGGCATCAACATTGGTGTCAGCTACAAATTGTGTTGCTTCTTCAACTGAAGTTAAAAGCTGTGAATGATCAAGTACGCCTTCTGCGCCCACACCATCTTCTTCACCCGCCAAACCAGTTTCAAGGCTACCCAAACAACCAATTTCACCTTCAACCGAAACGCCACATGCATGTGCCATTGCAACAGTACGACGTGTAACATCTACGTTATATTCGTAGGAAGTTGGTGTTTTACCATCTGCACCCAACGAACCATCCATCATTACTGATGAAAAACCCAATTGAATCGAGCGTTGGCACACATCAGGATCAGTACCATGATCTTGATGCATCACCACTGGAATATGTGGCCATTCTTCAATTGCCGCCAAAATTAAATGACGTAAAAATGGAGCACCTGCATATTTACGCGCACCCGCCGAAGCTTGTACAATAACCGGTGAATTTGTTTCATCTGCGGCTAACATAATTGCGCGCATTTGTTCTAAATTGTTTACGTTAAACGCTGGTACGCCGTAGTTGTATTCGCCGGCGTGATCCAAGAGCTGGCGCAATGAAATAAGAGCCATAATATCCTCCCAGGTAATGCCCCGTATTCTACATGTGGATTTATTTCAATTCAGCAACAATATGTACTTTTTCAAAAAAAATCCCTGCTTTCGCAGAGACTTTTAATAAAATACAACAATTGCTTAGATTATTGCGCTTTGGATGCTTCTACTTCAGTTGCAGGTGTAGCAAGGTCAGTAGCTGCATTAGCTTTTTCAGCAGAAACGTCCGTATTTTTTTCATCTAGGACTGGCTTATCAATCGTATCAATCACTGCTTGTTGTTCTGGTGTTACCATTGCTGCATCAGTAGCCGCAGTAGTTTGTTCCGAAGCTGGTGCTTTTTCTTGTTTAGAGCATGCTGTCAGTGCTAAAGGAGCAATAATCAGTGTCGCAAAGATAAATTTAAAATTCATTACATAACTCAAATTGGAGATTCATTAGGGATGAGTTTATTGCAGTAATATTTCATTTTTATTACTTAGCGATGAATCACACAATCTCCATCGCATAAAAAAGGCTAACACGAGGTTAGCCTTTTTTAATATACCAGCCTAAAGACTACGCACGTTCTAACAATGCAGCAACTGCTGGAAGTGTCTTACCCTCTACAAACTCAAGGAACGCTCCACCACCTGTAGAAATATAACCAATTTTATCAGCAACATCATATTTATCAATTGCTGCTAACGTATCACCACCACCAGCAATAGAGAAACCAGTAGATTCCGCAATCGCCAATGACAGTGTTTTCGTACCTTCACCAAATTGATCAACCTCAAATACACCGACTGGACCATTCCAAAGAATAGTTTTAGAAGTTTTTAAGATTTCTGCAAATGCTTGCGCTGTGTTTGGGCCAACATCAAGAATCATATCATTGTCAGCAACATCAGCAACATTCTTAATCACAGCCTTTGCTTTAGCTAAAGAACCTAAGAAGTCTGAAAAATCAATTTCAGATGCATCAGCTACGACTACATCTGTAGGAAGTGGTACAGATACTTTTGCTGCAATTGCCTTTGCTGTATCCAACAAATCAGCTTCATACAGTGATTTACCAACATTAAAACCAGCAGCTGCGAGGAAGGTATTAGCAATCCCCCCACCAACGATCAATTGATCACAAATTGTAGCAAGCGACGTTAACACATCTAATTTTGTCGACACTTTAGAGCCAGCAACAATCGCAACCATTGGTTTTTCAGGCGTTTTTAATGCGCGGCCAAGTGCATCTAATTCAGTTGCAAGTAAAGGACCTGCTGCTGCAACAGGTGCAAAACGAGCAACACCTTCAGTTGATGCTTCTGCACGATGCGCCGTACCAAATGCATCCATTACAAATACATCGCAAAGTGCGGCATATTTTTGCGCAAGTTCGGGATTGTTTTTCTTTTCACCAACATTGAAGCGACAGTTTTCAAGTAAAACCACTTGACCCACTTCAACCGCAACACCATCTAAATAATCAGTCAACAAAGTTACGTTTTGACCCAAAGCTTCTGTCAAATAAGCGGCAACAGGAGCAAGTGATTGTTCAGCCTTTGGTTCACCTTCAACAGGACGACCTAAGTGAGAATACACCATTACCGCCGCACCTTTTGCAAGTGCAGCTTGAATAGTTGGTAATGCCGCGCGTAAACGAGCATCACTGGTAATCACACCATTTTTAACAGGAACATTTAAGTCTTCACGAATAAGGACACGCTTGCCTGTTAAATCGAGGTCAGTCATACGCTGAAAATTCATGTATTGCTCACTTTAGAGATATTAAAAATCGCGTAGATTCTAAATGATTACAGAAAAAAAGGTTAGTTACTTTTAAAGAAAAGCTGTAGAAAGATTGAGTTTTGATTATCATAGTCCCAAACTTATTCATCTTGTTGTGTGCTTATGTCATTTCATCCAGATCCAAAAATTAACGGTTTAAATGTTTTAGGTGAACCTTTGGCAAGCTGTTGCTTCTCTCCTATTACTGGTTATTTCCGTAATGGCTTTTGCCATACGGCACCTTCCGACTTAGGTCAACATACTGTTTGTGTTGAAATGACTTCTGAATTTTTAAATTACTCACAAAAAGTGGGCAATGATTTAATCACTCCTCTTCCTGAGCATGGTTTCCTTGGCTTACAACCGGGTGATTTCTGGTGTCTATGTGTTACTCGCTGGGTTGAAGCATATCAAGCAGGTATGGCACCCAATGTAAAACTACAAGCATGTCATCAGGCTGTACTGTCTTATGTTCCTCTGAATATCCTGATGGAATATGCGGTCTGATGGATGACTGTAAAATGAATAATCCTGAAATTATCTTGGCATCATCAAGTCAAACACGTCAAGATTTAATGAACCGTTTAGGTTTAAAATATCGTTGTATCTCACCTGAAATTGATGAATCACCTCGTGGTGAAACTCATGCAGATGATTTAGCTAAAAGGTTGGCTTTTGAAAAAGCACATTTAATAGCGCTAGATCATCCTAATGCAATTATTATAGGTTCAGACCAAGTTGCTTGGCGTGAACACGCACCACAAGCTTTTATTGGTAAACCTTTAATTGTAGAAAATGCAATTGCTCAACTACAAGCTAATTCGGGTCAGAATGTTTACTTCAGTACTGCACTAAGTGTGCAACATTTGTCTTCTGGCTTTGAGCAAACTTTAGTTGAACATTATCATGTCAAGTTCCGTGATCTAACTCTTGCTGAAATTGAACGCTATATTGAAATGGATCAACCTTTACATTGTGCTGGAAGCTTTAAATGTGAAAGCTTAGGCATCAGTTTATTTGAGCAAATGATTGGTCAAGATCAAACCACTTTGATGGGTATGCCAATGATTCAGTTATGTCATATTTTACGAAAACTTGAAATTCAACTTCCTTAAGCTTTTCACTCGAATTAACTTCATCCAAAATTTATACTTAGGCTATTTCCCATGTCCCAACCCTTAGATGTTTTAGGCGGAATTACCGCAGAACAGTTTCTCGCTGAATATTGGCAAAAAAAACCATTACTGGTTCGTAACGCTCTTCCTGACATTGCCAATATTTTAGAACCCAAAGATGTTATGGAGTTAGCACTTGACGAGAACATCACAGCGCGCTTAATTAAACAAAAAGATAAAGATCCTAAGCAATGGTCTGTTAAAACATCACCATTAATTAAAGGTGATTTCCAAAAAATGCCCAAACTATGGACATTGCTGGTTCAAGCGATTGACCATTACTCTTTTGATTTAGCTGAAATGTGGAAAAAATTTCCTTTTATTCCACAATGGCGCCGTGACGACATTATGGTGTCTTATGCCCCTAAAGGTGGCTCAGTAGGTAAACATTTTGATTTTTATGATGTTTTTCTAGTTCAAGGTTTTGGCCATCGTCGTTGGCAGTTGGGGCAAATGTGCGATGCTGACACCGATTTTGTTGCGGGACAGCCTTTAAAATTACTTGCCGAAATCGATGTAAATTTTGATGAAGTACTTGCACCAGGCGATTTACTTTATGTCCCACCAGGGCTATCACACTATGGCGTCGCTGAGGATGATTGTTTAACCTACTCTTTAGGTTTCCGCATGCCAAATATTGCTGACATGATAGATCGTACCAGTGAAAAGTTCGCTACAAATGGCTTATTTCACAATCCACTCATGGATATCGCTCGCACGAATCCAACACAGGTCGGTGAAATTACAGCGCATGAATTATCTTACTTAAAAACTGAACTGCTTGCTCGTCTGCAAGACTCTAGCATTTTAGATGATGCAATCATGAGCTTAATGGCAGAATCAAAGTATCCAGAAAACATTCCTGAAGTAGATGAAATTGGTACAGGAGATCTAGAGGAAGTACTGGATCTAGGCTATTCATTAATGCTAGAACCTGCTTCTCGCTTACTGTATACCGAGCAAGAACATGAATTATCATTTTGGGCAAATGGTGAAATAATCAGTGTTTCTAAAACATTTACACCCATTTTAAAAGAAATTGCAGATGGCCAGTCAATCTTACTGGATGCTAAATTGGCAAATGAAGACATACTTAAAGATATTGCACACCTGCTTAATGAAGCAGTTTTAATGCTTCTACCGCCAGAAGAAGAATAGTCCCATTAGATTCGAATGATCTAAATTCTAATTTGGATCATTCGAATCTTTTGAATATAAAAAATCAGTCTTTAATTTCTGCATAATTAAAAACAATTCTCAATACTAACAAATCATTACTTGAGCTTATTTAGCATTATTGGCAACGTAAGTTTATATATTTTAATTCATTGGAAAATCACATAACAATGGCCAGCCCTTCTCAAGCAATCAGAAGTCGACTTTTAAATACTTTTTTTTCAAGATTCTCCATTTGGTTCACTTGTATTTTTATCGCAATTTATTTGACATGGATTATTTTCTTTACTGAATCCCATTTTATTTATTATTTTTTTTCCGACACCATCTTAAATCTTATTTGGCTCATAAGCACCTTACTTAGCCTAGTCGGTTTATACGATGTCTTACAAAATAAACACGCCATTCTAAGAAATTATCCGATCATGGGACATTTCCGTTTTTTCTTTGAAAGTTTTCGCCCTGAAATTCGCCAGTATTTCATTGAATCAGATAACGATGCCTTACCTTTCTCACGTTCACAACGGAGTTTAGTTTATCAACGCGCAAAGAATGAAAATGCTGACAAACCTTTTGGATCAATTATTGATGTTTATCAAGAAGATTACCGCTTTTTGACACACTCCTTATCTCCATGCACTCCTGCTAACTTTAAAACATTTCGTATTCATATTGGAAATGAACAATGTGCTCAACCTTATAGCGCCTCAATTATGAATATTTCAGCGATGAGTTTTGGTAGCTTAAGCGCTCATGCGATTCTTGCACTAAATAAAGGTGCAGAAATGGGAGGCTTTTACCATGACACAGGTGAAGGTAGTCTAAGCCCATATCACTTAGAAAATAATGGTGATATCGTTTGGGAGATTGGTAGTGGTTATTTTGGTTGTCGAACTTTAAATGGACAATTTGATCCAGACAAGTTTGCTCAACAAGCAATTTTACCTCAAATTAAGATGATTGAAATTAAGCTTTCCCAAGGTGCTAAACCTGGTCATGGTGGTATTTTACCTAAAAATAAAATCAGCGATGAAATTGCACAAATACGCGGTGTGAGCCAAGATGAAGATTGCATCTCTCCAGCGAAGCATTCTGCTTTTAATACTCCCATAGAAATGATGCAGTTTATTCAAAAATTACGAGATCTTTCTGGAGGAAAACCTGTCGGTTTTAAACTCTGTATCGGACAGCCGTGGCAATTTATGAGTATTGTCAAAGCAATGTTACATACTCAAATTTTTCCTGATTTTATCGTTATCGATGGCTCTGAAGGTGGGACAGGTGCAGCACCTATTGAGCTTATTGACCACATGGGTACGCCATTACGTGAAGGCTTATTATTTGTGCATAACACACTCGTAGGGACAGGTCTTCGAGATAAAATCAAAGTCGGTGCAAGTGGTAAAATCATTAGTGCTTTTGATATTGCCAGCACCATGGCGATTGGTGCTGATTGGGTCAATTCTGCGCGTGGATTTATGTTTGCAGTTGGTTGTATTCAAGCGCAGAGCTGTCACACCAATCAATGTCCAGTCGGTGTTGCCACACAAGATAAAGAGCGCCAGAAAGCCATTGATATACCGACCAAAGCAGATCGGGTTTTTAGTTTTCAAAAAAACACCTTAAAGGCACTGGCTGAGATGATAGCAGCAGCAGGTTTACAGCACCCTGCTGAAATCAAAGCACATCATTTAGCCCAACGCATTAATGACCGAGAAATTAAAAATTATGCACAATTACACTTTTGGTTAAAAGATGGTGAACTACTCAATTGTGAAAATAAAGATGAAGAAAAATTTTATTTTAGAATGTGGAATTTAGCTCAATTAGATCGGTTTTAAATATTAGGAATGAACACTGGCAAGCTAAGGTCACTTCAAGATGATGTGGCTTGCCAGTCTTTTATGAAAAAGCTCAATTAACAATCTTCTTCAATTTTTAAATACAGACAATTTTTTAATAATAATCACCACTGGATTGTGCATGTAGAAATGCAGGAATTAATCCAGTCAAAGCGGCACGTATATCTGCCCGCTCGTTAATCAATTGATGAGAACCCTCCTCTAACATCAACAACGTCTGTAATCTAAATTTACGACGAATAAAATCAATGTTGTAACGCCAATCCACAGTTTGATCTTGCGCACCTTGTGCTAACCATACTGGAATTCGACAAGGTGGATAATTTTCCATTTCTTGCATCCATTTTGACATTGCAAGAATCCAATCCATTCCCATCATCCGAGGTTGTAAGGGATCTTTTAGCCGTACAAATCTTAAAAATTCAGGATTATGGTTATTGCGTCTAAAATGACGTGGTACTTCACGCTTAATCCGGCGGATAATCCCTAAACCAATCGAGTTATGCCACCATGCTGATTTTGCTGGCCGTACCAAAGGAGATAATAACAGTACTCGTTCCACAATCGGATTTTCACGGCGCTGTGCATATTCCAATAAATGATGCATCCAGATTGCACCACCTGTACTTTGCCCAATTCCTACCCATGGTTTAGGCAGTTGGTTGGCATTTTTAACATATTGATAGACTGCTTGCAGAACGTCTTGATAATGGTCAAAACTTTGAATATTTGCAGGAGAGCCATCAGTTAAACCATGGCCCGGTAAATCATACGTCAGAACACTAAAACCCTGCTCTAAAAGCTCTTTCACAATAGGCTGATAAATTCCGCTATGTTCTAAATAACCATGCAACAGACAAACCGTGCCTTTAATTTTTTCAATTTTCGGCTGAAATACTTGTACATGCAATTTAAACAACGGCATTTTGATATAGCCTTGCCACTGCTCACAATCGAGTTGATCAAAACCATATAAACGACAGTAAGCTTGAAGCTCTCTAGAGGGAATAAACACTCGATTTAAATTTAAAGGCTCTAATAAATGTGGCGTAACATCCCGACTCGGTACAGGTAAATCAAGTTGTTTTAAAATAATAGGATTTAAAAAAGGAATATCTGACATTTATGGCACCTCTCTACAACCACTGGTCCCAAACAGCACATCACGTATGGTCGCAAGCAGCTCATAATTTGCTCTACGACTATGATCATAATTCAATTTGCTGGGTTTCCAATCTGTTAATTGCGTCGGCATTGGCGCTTCAACTGCAATAGTTTCAACCCCATTCAATGCAAATAAGCGCCGTGTTCTTGGCATATGATATCGATCTGTCACTAAGAGAACTGTGGGAGCACCACCTTTTTTCTGTAATAGTAATGAACTAAACCTAGTATTTTCACAGGTATTCATACTTCTATTTTCTAATAGGTTCGCATCTACTCCACGCGCATTTAACCATTTTTGCATATAAGGTGCTTCTACACCACTCAATACAATTGGAAGCTTTGTTGATTTTTCAATCTTTAATGTGGTTTCTAATCTTAATTTTGTATAATCATTTACAATAATATCTTTTTGATTTTTATCCAGTGTTAAACCACCACCCACCACCACAATAGCGTAGGGTTGTGACAACGTCCGTTTTTTATCTTCATTCTGATTTTGTAGCAGTGCAATATCTTTATAAACTTGCTGATCTACAGATAACTGTTCAGCACTTTCAGTAATTTCATAGCTTTTTAAAAAATGAACATATTTTTCCATCAAAGCTTTATCATCATTATTATTCCCCCCTAGAAGCTCACTCACATCTATTTTAGTAAAAGCAGATTGAACCTCAGATGTGGCAGTTTCAGGCTTTAGCATTAAAGGAATCTGGGGTTTTTCTTGTTGTTCATCCTCCTCTGCTTGCTCTTTTTGAATATCTGCCTGCAACACTTTATAACGGGCTTGAATCAGCGCTAACTCTTGTGAATCCTGATGTTTAATCGCATCTTCGATCACACTAAGATAAGCTTGTCGAGCAATCCATTCATCTGAACCTGGCTCTAAATCCTCAGTGTCTGTTAAAGATGCCATTTGCTGACTTTTCGCTGCAATTCGATTGACTTCTACAGGTACAAATTGATTTAAAACTTTCACGATTAGATTTGAATAAAATGGCGTATACCAAAAAACCACCAGACACGCCAACAGTACAAATAATATTGCAGCTATTCGTACCAATTTGACCATCCAATGCATCTTTTGCATATCAGCTTAACTCACATGTGCTTGTATTAAACCAGACTCATTAAATAACACAGGTTCAGGTTCTAATAAAATATTAAATTGTTTAAATACATCTCGTTGAACTGCTTGATAAGTCGCTTGCACATCTTCTAGCGTTGCTTCTGCATAATTTACAAGTACTAACGCCTGTTTATCAAACATCCCGACTTGAGCCAGTCTTTTACCTTTCCAACCTGACTGATCAATTAACCAACCAGCTGCAATCTTAACATGGCCATCATTTTGTGGATAATGCGGAATATTCGGTGCATTGAGCTTAATTTGCTGCAAATCCTGCTCGGAAATAATTGGATTTTTAAAGAAGCTCCCCACATTTGGAAATGTTTGAGGATCTGGAAGTTTACTTTGGCGAATTCTAATCACTTGTTCTTGTAAATTTTTTGCCGTAATTTCATCTGCCATAGCAGTCTTTAAATCACCATAATTCATTTTTAAATCTGGATTTTTCAATAATTTAAAAACTACATGGCAAATCACATAGCGATTCGGATCATTTTTAAAAATACTATGTCGATAAGCAAAAGTACAATCTTGCGCTTGAATCGAATTAAACTGATTCAAATGACGATCATAAACCTCGACAGATTCAATAAATTCACCCACTTCTACACCATACGCACCTATATTTTGCACTGGTGAAGCGCCAACCAATCCAGGAATCAAGGCCAAATTTTGTAATCCATAAAGCTGTTGCTCTGTAGTCCATAACACAAAGTCATGCCAAACTTGCCCCGCACCCACTTTAATAGTTTTTGTTAATTCATCTTCAGCAAGAAATTCAATGCCCTGAATATCCATATGCATCACCAAAGCATGCAAATGTTGCGGCAATAACATATTACTACCACCTGATAAAATCAGAATATTTAACTGCTGTTTTTGTGCAAAATGGATAGCATCTACTACACTTTCAATAGAATGAATTTTGACATAATGCGAAGCCATTGCATCTAAATTTAAAGTATTAAAAGGTTTAAGCTGAACCTGTTGCTGAATATTCATCATGTTCCTTTTACTTTAATGTAGATGTTGCTTAAAAATGTTAACCCATGCTTGGCTACTAGACTCGCACTGATCCAATACCTGTTCAAAACCAGCATCTCCGCCATAGTAAGGATCTTGCAATGCTTGTTTTGGATAGTTCATATCATGCTCACTCATTAAGGCAATTTTGGCACGAATTTGAGCATGCCCATTTTCACACTTTGCGTGTTGCATTAAAGCCTGAATTTCACTTAAATTTTCAAAGTCCATAGCTAGAATCAAATCAAACTCTGCAAAATCAGCTATTTTTAACTGCCGCGCACGTAAAGCGGATAAGTCATAGCCACGTCTTAATGCATGTTTTTGACTACGTAAATCTGGAGACTTATTCGGATGATAATTACTTGTTCCAGCGGAATCGATAAAAATATTAAGTTGCTGGCTGTCGCAGAAATGTCGTAAAACCACTTCAGCCGTGGGTGAACGACAAATATTTCCTAAACACACACATAACACCTTGTATGGCGTTTTGGACGGCATAACAACCTCAAAAGTTCATTTCTTTTCAAGGCTATTATGTTAAGTTATTTACAAGGTGAATCCTATAGAACAGCAAAACAATAATGTTTAATTTATGATGAAAGATTAAGGAAAATACACATGAGCCACTTTCAATTCCAAACTGTTTCCAACATTATTTCTGGTCTAGGCTCTATCCAACAACTTAAAACTATTTTAACGCAACACCCCTACAAAAAAGTATTAATAGTGACTGATGCAGGCATGATTCAACATCAATTACACCTTCCAATCATTGAGATACTTAATCAGATTAAACTAACATATGTGATTTATGCAGATGTCCAAGCAGATCCAACTGAAGCAATCATTCTAAAAGCTGTAGAGTTCGCAAAATCTGAACAAGTGGATGTCATCATTGGATTTGGTGGTGGAAGCTCCATGGATGTTGCCAAAGTCATTGCCGTACTTGCAGAGCCACAACAAACACAGACGATTCAAGCACTGTATGGAATAAATAATGCTAAACCACCCCGTCTACCCCTCATTTTAATACCCACAACTGCGGGTACTGGTTCAGAAGTCACGCCGATTTCGATTGTTACTACTGGCGAAACTACAAAAACAGGAATTGTTTCTCCAGTACTGTATGCTGATATTGCCATTTTGGATGCAAACTTTACTCTAGGTTTACCTGCACACATTACCGCTGCGACGGGTATCGATGCTATGGTACATGCGATAGAAGCCTATACCTCTAAAATAAAAAAGAATTTTTATGCGGATATGCTCGCAAAACAAGCCTTAAAATTATTACATAAAAATTTAAAACTGGTTCTGAATGATGGTTCAAATTTAGAAGCGCGTCAAAATATGCTCTTAGGCTCTATGCTTGCAGGACAAGCTTTTGCCAATGCGCCTGTCGGAGCAGTACATGCATTAGCATATCCACTGGGTGGACATTATCACTTATCTCATGGGCATACCAATGCACTTGTTTTGGTTGAAGTCATGAAATTCAATATTCCAGAAGCAAAACAACATTATGCAGAGTTGATGCAATGCATTAATCCCTTTAGCCAAGGTAGTATCGACGGCTTATGTGATTTATTTATTGATCATATGCAACAGCATTTAGCAGAAAGTGGATTAACCTTAAAACTCAAAGATCTTCATGTACCTCAAGATCATTTAGAAATTTTGGCTCAAGATGCCATGCTACAAACACGCTTGCTTCAAAACAATCCCCGTGAATTAGTACAAGCGGACGCATTCAATATTTATCGTGCTATTTATGAATAGTCTTTTATGACATCCACATATAAAAATTTAGTGCTTATGAAACCTCAAACGCAATTACGTTCTCAATATACTTTTTTCTTAGCGATCCAAACCCGCTGGGCAGATAATGACATCTATGGTCATGTGAATAACGTGATGTACTATAGTTATTTTGACACTGCCGCAAATGCCTTACTTATCCAAAAAGCAGCTTTGGATATTCACCACTCACCTATTATCGGCTTAGTTGTAAACTCATCTTGTCACTTTTTACAAGAACTAACTTATCCTGAAATTATTGAGGTTGGCGTTGCTATTCAAAAAATGGGGAATTCTTCATTAACTTATGATTTAGCTATTTTTAAACAAGGGCAAGAACATGCCTCTGCACAAGGTCATTTTATACATGTTTTTGTTGATCGCCAAAGTAAAAAAAGCACCCCGATTCCACAAACAATGCGAGATGCCTTAAATCCATTTCTATTGAGTCATTGATCAGACCAAATCTGAAGAATATACAAGTGAGTAATTAAAAATAATTATCCATTAAAATGGTAGGTCATTGCAGGATCACTGACGGAGTGTTCGCCTATTTCAACACGTCCAGCAAAACGTCGATAAAACTTAGGGTCGCTATTACAGGTCACAGCAAAATCATACCAATACCCTACATCTTTCAAACCCCAATGCTGAGTCACAGTTTGTCCTGCTTTAACAAGAATTTTTTGTAGGGGATCGGTTCGATAAGCAACCGGAGTGACACTAAATTCAGTATCTTTCAGTCCATGATTGAGTAAATCAACATATACATGACCATTCAAAATATCATAACACACACGAATTTCAGGACTCACTTGAACATCTGTTAGCTTATTAATATCACCTTTAAAATGACGATGAAATCCATTGGGACCTATAACCCACAAGTCATACATTCCTAGATTATCTTTATTCACATTCCATACATCATCTATACTTTTTCCAGCTTCAACAACATAACGACGAGGTATTCGAGTCAAATTCAATTTATCATACACATGAAAGACCGCCCCCTGTATGCCAGTATTTGAAAACAATAGTTCGACATGACCATCTGTTTCACAACGGGCACTAGTATGTAATTCATAAGGTAGTGCACGAGATGGGCGAATCCCACTTTGTTGAATTGGGAGCTTAATATCACTTGGAATAGGTACAGCAGGTAAAGATTGCTGACTTTGGCGTAATTGATCAGCTTGATCACGAGTTTGTTTACCGCTCAATTGTGGTAATGGTTCTTCATTTGGTGTTTTAAAATTAAAAGTACTGCTTAAATCCCCACAAATAGCACGACGATAAGGACTAATATTCGTTTCTTTAACTCCAAAACGTTGTTCTAAAAACATTAATACTGATGTGTGATCAAAAACTTGTGAATTAACCCAGCCCCCACGACTCCATGGCGAAATCACAAACAAAGGAACACGTGGCCCAGGGCCATAAACTGCATTGTCTTTCTTCGGTTGTTTGGTACTTCCAAACGGTGCGTCATGTACAAAATATTCATATTGCATCTCTGCATCACTTAAAGTCGATTTACCCGCATAGGTTTTATCCGTTTGTAATGAGGGTGCTGATGGCGATGGCATATGATCAAAATAACCATCATTTTCATCAAAATTAATCAATACAACTGTTTTACTCCAAACCTCTGGCACAGCAGTTAGTGCATCAATGATCTCTTGAATAAACCATGCACCTTGAGCTGGACTTGAAGGATCAGGATGCTCACAATAAATTGAAGGTGCATTTACCCATGAAACTTGTGGCAACTTTCCAGTCTTAATATCATTTTTAAATGCATCTAGATATTCTTCAGGCTTGGTTCCAGGCAACGTATTTGCAATACCCTTATATAAGGGATTTTTTGCATTATCGGTATCACGATTATAAGCCTTATAAGGCAAGGCTTGCCCTGTTTGCGCATATGGACGATTTGAAGAACCACCACTACAGACTGGATAACCTGAATTTACATTAGCCTTCTTAAAAGTTTGAAATGCTCCCAACATATTATCCCCCCATTCATCAGGCATATTTTGGTAACACATCCAACTCACACCAGCCTCCTCTAATCGTTCCGCATAAGTTTTCCATGTATAGCCTATATTTACAGTCGCAGGATTACCATCAATCCAATCCCACTCATTATTTACAAAGGAAGTATTTGTTGCTGTCGCACCATTGGTTCCAGTTAAATGAAATGAACGATTTGCATCCGTACCTGTATGCATTGAACAATGATATGCATCACAAATTGTAAAAGCATTGGCGAGTGAAAATTGATATGGAATTTCTTGCTGCTTAAAATATCCCATTGAAGTATCAGTCTTATGCGTGGGCCAATTTGACATTCGCCCATTGTCCCAAGCTTTTTGACTATCACTCCATGAGTGGGGTGTACCACTGGTACGCTGCGCATTGTTGGCCGTTCCATCTAAGTGATAGGGTGTTAAAACATTACCATTACTGCGCTGTTGTTGCCAAACTGAGCGACCATTGGCCAATGGGATGGTAAATCGATCACCAAAACCACGAACGCCTTTTAACGTTCCAAAATAGTGATCAAATGATCGATTTTCTTGCATCAAAATAATGACATGTTCAACATCTTGAATGGTGCCAGTTTTATTATTCGCAGGAATTGCTAACGCTTTTTGAATACTGGCAGGAAATGAAGCAAGTGCTGCTGCACCGAAACCCGTTTTAATTGTATTGGATAAAAATTTACGACGACTGATCATTATTCTTTCCTTAATTATGGCGCACAACGCATCACTGGTTTTTTAGATGGATCTGGATGAGATACTGCTTGATCATCCTTAGAATCATTACAAGCAGTGAGCACCGAAATTAAGGGGATAATCAAAATAAAAGCAAAATATCGCTGAAACGGTATAAACATATAAGTGAACCTGACAAAATTTAGAATAAATTAGATGGCTCAGGTGACATTAGAATTACACTCATATTTCAAAATAATGATAAAAAAATAAGCCCGTAGGCTTATTTTAAATTAAAGAAAACAAGATTTTATTTTAATTGGATGTTTTTTAAATCTGCATCAAAAACTTCAACTAAGTTTTTCACTACAGACTCTTGATGTAACATCACCGCAGCCCGATCAAAAGCTTTTACTTTTCGTTCGTTTTGCATATTGAAGGGGGTAATTTCATCAACATCACCATATTGCACTAAAAAACGTGAATTTGGCCAATTTTGCTTTAATTCTGCTTCTAAGTCATGTTGAGCTTGAAACAATAACTTTTCATATTTTTGCGGAATATGAAACAGTGATTCACCGTCAATCTGACCTGTCATCACGCCATGCTGAGCCAGTTCCTGAACCGCAGGTGAAAGTGCACTATTTCTGAACCAATACTCCCACTTCTCGACATTCCATTCACCTTCCAAAACTTGCGGAACGAGTTTTAAAATCTCTTGTGGTGTTTGATTTGTACTAAGTTCTCGAGAGGATATAGATGTATACTCTAAAGAAGCGACTATAGACTGCTGGGGTACAGCTTCTATTACCGCAACATTGTCCTGTTCCGCATGTGTTTCAGTTTCAGTCGCTAAAAAGAATACATCAGCATCATGATTTAAAACATTAGCAGATATGACGGGTGTATTACTTTGAATCGACTCCCCCCCAAACAATGACAGTTCAGGTACTACTTCAAGCGTAGTATTTTCAGTTATTGAATCGATCTGCTTAATTTCTTGGACATTATTGGGCTGCTCTACAGACTCAATACTACTTTGCGCTTCAATCGGCTCATCTAAAAAATCATCACTACTCGGCTCATGGGTATTCTGCTGTTGATCGTCTATGATATCTTCTGACTGATCAAATGCATCAGCTTGAGTATTTTGCACATCATTGACCTGATGAGACTGAACATGTTGAAGTTGCGAGTTTTGCTCTTGAACAGCGGCAGTATTTTGATGAGTCGATTGTGTGTCATCATTCACAATTTGAGGTTGCGTAACATCTAAAGGAGCGACCTGAGTCTGAGATACTAAAATTTCATTGAACTGTAGCGGTCTAAAAGCCAATAACCGCAAAATAGTCATTTCAAAACCTTGCTCTTGCGTTACTGAAATCTGTAATTCAGCTCGACCTTTGCATGCAATTTGATAATACAATTGTAAATCTTGAGCTGAAATTAGCTGAGATAATTGCATGATTTTTTTATTAATTTCAGCACTGTATTTCAAACTTAAATCGGGTAAATATTGCAACATAGCCAATTCATGCAAGGTTGAAATAAACTGATCTAGAACCAAAGAGACATCTAAGGCTTGTTGTCTAAATTGCAATAAGAGTTGACTTACACGCTCAGGTTGATTTTGGTGAATCGCCAGAATTAAATCATAAATAATAGTTCGGTCGATTAAACCCAACATCTCTTTCACATCTTGATGATGGATCACACCCTGACCATAAGCAATCGCTTGATCAGTTAAAGATAATGCATCGCGTAACGAACCTTGCGCCGATTCAGCCAATTGCCAAAGCGCATCTTGCTCAGATTGAATCGCTTCTTTATTTAGAATATCCGTTAAATGATGGGTAATTTCATCTACGGCTAACGGACGTAAAGTAAACTGTAAACAGCGGGAAATCACCGTAATTGGTAGTTTCTGTGGATCTGTGGTGGCAAATAAAAACTTCACATGCTCTGGTGGTTCTTCTAAAGTTTTAAGCAACGCATTAAATGAATGCGTTGAAAGCATATGCACTTCATCAATCAGATAAACTTTAAAACGGCCTTGAGTCGGTGCATAAGGAACATTGTCTAAAAGCTCTCGGGTATCTTCCACTTTAGTTCGAGATGCTGCATCGATTTCAATCAGATCGATAAAACGCCCTTCATTTACAGCCGTACAAGTTGCACACACTTCACAGGGTGTTGATGTAATACCTGTTTCACAATTGAGACATTTTGCCAAAATACGTGCAATAGTGGTTTTACCAACACCACGAGTTCCTGTAAACAAATATGCATGATGCAAACGTCCGCGATCTAAGGCACTGGTCAAAGCACGCGATACATGATTTTGACCAACCAATTCATTAAAGTTGCGTGGACGATATTTACGTGCAAGTACCTGATACATGGATGCTCCTAGTGACAGGTCTAAGGATACTGTTTTTTTACCTATTAGTGAATGCAGTTATGTAGAGTTATTTCTGCTGAGAGATAATTCGATCAAATTCAGCAAATTTATCCGCTTAATTTAATATTTTCTTAAAAACATGACCAATAATCGTTTCCGAATCAATCTCATTTAAATGCTTGATTAACACTATACTCCCACTATTGCTCAGCTAACCAACTCATAAAACGTTGACGTTCCACTTTAGTTGCTTTTTGCCAGATTTGAATTAATTGCTGATCTGCTGTGTTGGCAATCGAATTACTTATAGCTTGTGGACTCACTATCGGAGTTGACACAACCGTTGGTATAGATGATTTTTGTGCATAAATTGCCGCAGGCTGAGTGGTACTTTTCTTTTGCGTTAAATCCAATACTTGTCCAAAAATCCCACTACTTAACCATGGTTTTGGTTGGTTATTTGCACCAGTTTGTTGTACCAGTAATTGATTGTTTTTATCATATATCGCAATTGTTGGTTGTGTTGCATAAACTTTTGCTGCATCAAAACTCTGAGGCGGATTCACCAATGCCAATTTATAAGTTTGTCCATCTTTTAAATCAGGTGCTTGAATAGTCACAATACCTGATTTCAAAATATCATGCTCACCGTTCAAATGTTCAAAATACTGTTGGTAACGCACACTTAAAGAAGCATTTCCAGCATCCACTTTATAATCATTTTTTTTATTTCTTAAAAATCCAACATTAATTTCCTGATCATTCACCGCTAACATCACAATTTCTTCTGGTACTGAAATAGTCACTGCTGCAAAAATGGAGCTACTCATCATTAAACCGAATACAGCTGTGCTTAGCTTGAATGTCATATGTTCTACTCTATTGTCAAAAAACTGTAAAATTTAATGCACTATGCAATGTAGTGATGACAGATTTATGACAATAAATATTTAAACCAATATGTCACTTCTAAAGAGTAATAGAAGTGATCAGTCCTGTCAGGTGAACAGCTCAATAAAAAAAAGAACGCCAAAGCGTTCTTTTAAAGCATCGATTACGCGACTTAGTTAAATGTTTTAAAGCGTACCGCATCGTCCATAAATGTTTTTTCAGCAGCGGGCGCTTCAATTGAACCAAAAACCAGCTGAGCACGTAATTTCCAGCTTGCAGGAATATCAAATGTTTCAGCAACCTCTGTATCTACAATTGGGTTGTAGTGCTGCAATGACGCCCCAATACCCGCTTCATGTAATGCAGTCCAAGTCGCAAATTGTGCAATGGCTGTAGAATGTTCTGCCCAAACGGGGAAGTTATCTGCATACAAAGCAAATTTTTCTTGTAGGTCTGTAATAACATCCATATCTTCATAGAATAAAACTGTACCAGCGCCAGCAATAAAGCTATTCAATTTTGCACTTGTACCCTCAAATGCCTCAACAGGTACGATTTTACGCAAAGTTTCTAGAACAATGGTCCAAAATTGGATATGCGAATCAGCAAATAAAATAACAGCACGTGAGGATTGTGAATTAAAAGATGATGGACTCTGTTTTACTGCTTCTTTAATAATGTCTTCAATTTTTGCTTGCTCTAAAGTAACATTTTTACCAATTGCATAAATTGAGCGGCGTTGTTTGATTTGATCTAAAAATGACATACTTACAATCCTTCTATGACCAATGGTCGTATTCTTTAAGATGATCGTAGTTTATGTATTCTTTAAATGAAGGTCAGCCCTATAAGAATAACAAAGTGTTCTAATTTTAGAACAATAAGCTTATATTATAGCCCACACTCTCAAATAACCCATACTAAATTAATATTATTGAATTTTTTAAAAATAAGCATTCACAATAATACGTGTTCTATTAGAAAAACACACGAAATAACACAGCATCATCTTGTCGTTCCTTCGGTTTCGGTGCGGCTAATATAGAACCAAAAATCAATTGTGCTTTAAGCTCCCAACTTTCAGGCAGTTGCAAAAATTTAGTCACCTCTGCATTGATCGTAGGATTATAATGATGCAATGAAGCACCTAACTCTGTACTTGATAATGCCGTCCACACTGCAAACTGCGCCATTCCAGAGGTTTGTTCTGACCAGCGCTTAAATTCCTCTGCTTGTAATGGTTTCTGCTTTTGCAGTGTTTTAATAACCTCTTGATCTTCAAAAAACAAAACTGTGCCATAGGCTGCCGCACAGCGGTCTATTTTAAGTGCTACACTATCATAAATATGCACAGGCACTTGTTTACGCTGAACTTCTTTCACTAATTGCCAAAATTGATAATGTGTATCTTCAAATAAAATCGCTACACGCACGCTCGGTGAATTAAGTACAGAGGGACAACAATACACCGCTTCTTTAATTAAATCTGTTAAATACTCACGACTTTGAATAACACGA
The DNA here is from genome assembly GCF_002135345.1 of Acinetobacter sp. ANC 4648. Taxonomy (GTDB): domain Bacteria; phylum Pseudomonadota; class Gammaproteobacteria; order Pseudomonadales; family Moraxellaceae; genus Acinetobacter. Next base: position 107,495 of record NZ_NEGI01000003.1, read on the forward strand.
TTGCTTAATTCATAATAACTACGTCGCTTGTACATATCCTCAAGCAAACTATATTCTGCAACTTCAGTATTCTTTTTTTTAAACATGAAATCTGTTGATATATCAGTCGTAAGCACCTGACTTAATTTTGTAAATAATGCCATTTTATATTCCCAACTTAGTTGCCTAAAGGCATACATTTTGTAGGTATTTTAACTTTATATTTACAGTTATACTTAACTTAATATTTTCTTATGTTTCTTTTTAAATCAAATAGATATTTAAAAACAACAAACTCCGCACTTAGCGGAGTTTATGTGAAATGTACCACATATATTATTTAATTATTATTTATCAGTTTCAAATAAAGCGGCAACGAATGATTTTGCAGAGAATGGACGTAAATCATCAATCTTCTCACCCACCCCAATAAAACGAATTGGTACATGGGTACGACTTGCAATATTAAATAGTACCCCACCTTTAGCAGTACCATCAAGTTTAGTAATAGTTAAGCCCGTTAAACCAACAGCTTCGTCAAACATTTCAACTTGGTTAATTGCATTCTGGCCTGTCCCCGCATCGACCACTAGCATGATTTCATGCGGTGCAGTTGCATCAATTTTTTGCATCACACGTTTTACTTTTTTGAGCTCTTCCATTAAATGGCTCTTATTGTGCAAACGACCGGCAGTATCTGCAATAAGAACATCAATACCTTTGGCACGCGCACTTTCAAATGCATCAAAAATCACCGATGCACTATCAGCACCATGACCTTGTGCTACAACCGAGATATTATTACGCTCACCCCAAATTTCTAATTGTTCTGTTGCAGCAGCACGAAAGGTATCCCCAGCCGCCAACATTACTTTCTTGCCTTCACCTTGTAAACGCTTGGCTAATTTACCAATTGTCGTGGTTTTACCCACACCATTGACACCGACCACCAAAATTACAAATGGAGTTTTATTAGGATCGATATGTAAAGGTTTTACTCGTGGTGCAAGTAAAGCAACCAATTCTTCTTGCAGTGCTTTATATAGTGAATGGGAGTAAATCAAATCACCACGTGCAGTACGCTCGGTTAAATTCGTAATAATCGTTTTAGTTGCTTCTACCCCAATATCAGCAACAAGCAATTGTTCTTCGACTTCTTCAAGCAATTCATCATCAATCTCTTTACCACCAATCAAGATATTGACCATACCATCTGCAAGATTTTTGCGTGATTTGCTCAAACCTTCTTTCATTCGGCTAAAGAAACCACCTTTTTCTTTCTCTTGAGCTAGGTCTTCATTTTTAACTATTGGATTTATATTCTGTACAGCAGCTACAATTTCTTTTTCTCGGCTTTCTATGCTTTGAGTTTCAACAATAGGCACATCAACGGCTGGTAAACTAGGTAAAGTGATATCGTCATCACCGATATCCGCATCAATCAAAAATTTATTGTGCTCTTGTTGCATGCCGAATCCTTGAAAAGCATAGCTCAAAGGAATAATTCTAACATAGAATCCAAGCAATTCACGCTGTAATGACACTTTTAGAATATGCGTTCAAAATTGTATTTAAGGCTATGATCTCTGAATGAATTTTTAACCCACGTTATTAATGCATCTTGGCTTTATCATTATTCAAGTAAATTAATTAACTTGCTCTGCATCATCTTGTGCCATAGCTGGATATTCTTTTATTTTGGATGATTCTGCGTAATGTGCCCACATTAATCTAAAATAATCTGATGCAGCAATATTGTCTTGCAAAATTAAATAATTAGCCATTTTTTGGGTTGAAGGATATTGTTGTTGTTCAGTGAGAAGTCGAACTTTGTCATATTTCTGTGATTCAATCGGGCGCTTTAATGCCAAAACGGCACAAAAAATAATGCTTAAAATCACTAGTACAACTACTATATTGAGCAAATCTTCCAACTTGAACTGAGATTTAAATTTTAAAAACTGATCTTTAGAAATGAGCATGAACTACCTCGAATTGCACGTAGTTTAATATTGCTCAACAAAAAGTGAAAGCTTTGATTACCTGACCAGCTGAATAAATCACGACTAGTCAGGTTATTTTATATCGATTTATATGCACTAGCTGACTAATGCACGAATTACTGCAAAATATAAAATAATTGCAATAATTGCTAATGCTAAAAAAACAGCAAAAACACTTAAACCACTTTCAGCATACATTGGATGTAAATCATCATCATCAGCTAAACGCTTCAGCTCACCATCATAAGCCTGATAAAAAGCTTTTTTTTGCATAGGCTCTAAAAGTCTGGTATAGTCATACACGCGTTTTCGTTGTGCAAGACAAAAGTCACCTAGGTGTATTTCTTGATGATAAATTGCTTCATCAAGTTGTTTACGATGGAATTGAGCCAAAGCGATAATTTGAGACTCAGCCAAAGGTAGTTCAAAGTTAAACCCATCAATTGTGTTTGTCATTTTTGTTCTCCTTTTTTCATATTTTCTCATATTGATTTTAATAAAAATTATTTCTGATTATTGTTTAATCGTGTAATCTTGAATTATCGAATACCAGCCTCGTGTATTAGACATATTAGTTGACAAATTAAGTAATTTGTAATATTAGTTTAATATAACTTAGTTAAAGTAGTAAGAAGACCAAATTGGTCGTTAGTTAGATGTAGCAATCATAATTACAATAAGGAGTTTTATATGATTCAACAATTTTCCCATCATGACTTAGAGCATGTATATGCAAGTGCTGTAAACACAATTCAATCTGAAATGATTTTTGTAGGTGCAGTACAACAGTTAGAAGAAGCAGCGCGCGCTGGACATGGTAAAGCAGCAATGTTTTTAGCAGAACTTTATTTTCAAGGTTTCCGTGTAGAACGTGATTCAATGAAAGCACAATATTGGCAAAAAATGGCCACGATGCAAGCTTAATTAAACGTCACCTAGGTGGCGTTTTTTCGTACTACTCTTTAACAAATCATATTCATAATTAAATCACCAACCCCAAATTATATAAATCTTACAATCCATGTGATCTAAGTTAGAGAATAGATCACATTACCAGCAAAAAAACTTGAGTAATTTTACCCTGCTACAACCATATAGCTAAAATCTACGCCACTCCTATCTATTTTAATTATCTTTAAAATAACAATCCAATAAATATAATATTGTTAAGCACAGGATCTACAATTCAAATAACTGTCATCATTTTGTTTTAAAGATATAGATGAGTGATAAAATTATATTTTTATGACTGGAAAGTATTTGCATTCTTTGAAAATAGAGCTAACTTAAAGGCGTATAAGATTCAATATAAAATGAATAGAGGAACAAGAATATGACCACAGTTGCACAAGTGATTCACAATAAATTAGGTCAAGAAATTTATACCATTGCACCATCAGCTACAGTACTTGAAGCAATCACCCTTATGGCCAATAAGGGTATTGGTGCAGTCGTAGTTTCAGAAGATTCTAAAGTGGTAGGTATTCTTTCAGAACGCGATTACACTCGTAAAATTGCATTAATGCAACGGACTTCCGACCATACTACTGTTGCTGAAATCATGACCAGCAAAGTAATTTCAGTAACACGCAGCAATACTGTGGAGGAATGTTTAGAGCTTATGACTAATCGACATCTACGTCACTTACCTGTCCTAGAAGAAGGATTCTTGATCGGCTTTATTTCTATTGGTGATTTAGTTAAAGCAACAATGGAAGACCAGCGAAAATTAATTGAACAATTACAACAGTATATCTCAGGTTAAATTTATTCAAAATAAAAAACCTCTCGGATTGAGAGGTTTTTTTATTAATTTCAGGCTTTAAAAAAGCTTTAGCGAATATCTTTGTTAGTTCAAGCCTAATTTTTCAGCCACATAATCTGCATCTTTATCACCACGCCCTGATAAATTTACAACGATATTAATCTCTTTTGACATCTTAGGTGCTTCACGTAAAGCCCACGCTACCGCATGAGAACTCTCTAAAGCGGGTACGATTCCTTCTACGCGAGATAAAATCATGAAAGCATCTAAACATTCTTGATCTGTGGCTGTTGAATACTCAACACGACCCAAATCTTTTAAGAAGCTATGCTGTGGCCCTACCCCTGGATAATCCAAACCAGATGCAATTGAGTGCACAGGTAATGGCTCACCCAGCTTATCCTCAAGCACGTAACACGCCATACCATGCAATTGGCTTGGCTTACCTAGTGTTAAGGTGGCTGAGTGCATATCTGTATCTAGACCATGTCCCGCAGGCTCTACACCCACAAGCTTCACATCAGCTTCATTTAAAAATGCAGTGAAAGCACCCATAGCATTAGAACCACCACCTACACACGCTACAATATAATCAGGATGACGACTAAAACGTGCATTACTCTGAATCTTGATTTCATCACCTATAATGGCTTGAAAATCACGAACCATTTTTGGGAAGGGATGTGGCCCAACCACTGAGCCGATCGCATAAATAAAGTTTTGTGGATCTTTCAAATATTCTTCAAATGCGCTATCTACAGCGTCTTTCAAGGTTGCTGTACCACGTGTTACTGAAACAAGTTTTGCACCTAAAATTTTCATTTTAACGACATTAGGATGCTCTTTTTCAATATCCACTTGCCCCATATGAATTTCACAGGGAATACCAACTAAAGCACAGGCCGTTGCCAACGCGACTCCATGTTGCCCTGCACCCGTTTCTGCAATGACTTTACTCTTACCCATGTACTTGGCAAGTAGTGCCTCACCCAAACAGTGATTAATTTTATGCGCACCAGTGTGGTTTAAATCCTCACGCTTTAAATAAATCTGTGCACCACCCAATTGATTAGATAAGCGTTTTGCATGAAACAAAGGACTTGGACGACCCACATAATTGGCAAATAAGTCAGCCAACTCATCCTTAAACTCAGAGGTATGACGAATTTCTTCGTAAGCAGCATTAATTTCATCCATCGCAACCTTTAAATGCGGTGGAATAAATTGGCCGCCGTACTCACCAAAAAAACCATCTTCATTAGGTAGTGCGATACCATTAATTTGATAATCCAATTCGATTCCCCATACTAAAACCAATATATTGGTTGAGTTTATCTTGCTAAATATTTAGTCATATCTTCAATGCCTTTTAAGGTCATTGGGTACATATGATCTTCAAAGATTTGTTTTATTAAACCAATAGTCTGCGTGTAATGCCAATAATTTTGTTCTTCAGGATTAAGCCAAGCTGTTTTTTCAAAATGATTACGCAAACGACGCAACCAAACCTCACCAGCCTCATCATTCATATACTCAACTGAGCCACCGACCGACTTCAATTCATAAGGTGCCATACTCGCATCACCCACAACGATGACACGGTAGTCTTTGCCATAGGTATTGAGTAAATCCCAAGTATTCATTTTAGAGGATGAGCGACGATGATTATCTTTCCAAACATAATCATATAAACAATTATGGAAATAAAAATAATCTAGAGTTTTAAATTCAGTCTTCGCTGCACTAAATAATTTTTCACATTGTGCTATATGTGAATCCATAGATCCACCGACATCAAACAACATCAGTACTTTAATACGATTACGACGTTCAGGCACCATCTGTACATCTAAAATACCTTGCTTTGCTGTTTCATAAATCGTGCTATTAATATCAAGTTCTTCAGCTGCACCCTGACGAGCAAACTTACGTAAACGACGTAATGCCATTTGCATTTGTCGAGTACCCAAAATCTGATCATCATCTAGATTTTGATATTTACGCTGCTCCCAAACTTTCACAGCAGAGCGCTTACGACCCGGCCCACCAATACGCACACCCTCAGGATGATCCCCGAAAGCGCCAAAAGGTGAAGTTCCACCTGTACCAATCATGCGATTGCCACCTTGATGTTTTTTATGTTGTTCGCGTAAACGCTCCTCCAACATTTTCATCAATTCTTCAAGCGAGCCAGCTTTTTTCAATTCTTCGCGCTGTTCAGGTGTGAGATGCTTTTCCAATAATTCTAGATCGAACCAATCTTTAGGGAGTTGGTGAACCTTCTTCAACAAATCATCTAAGTCGAAGGTATGAATGCCTTCGAAATAGTCTTTCATAGCACGATCAAATTTATCAAAGAATCTTTCATCTTTAACCATGACTGTTTTTACAAGCTGATAAAAATCATCTTGATCTGCAAACACCAAGCCCGCACTAATTGCTTGGTTTAAATCAATCAATTCACGAGTTGATACGGGTACACCGTATTTTCTGAGCGTATAAAATAATCGCACAAACATTTGGCGATTACCTCTTAGCGACGTGACATAAAGGCTAAACGTTCTAACAATTGCACATCTTGTTCATTTTTAATAAGTGCACCATACAGTGGCGGAATAGCTTTAGATTTATCCTGATTCCGTAAAACATCTTCTGGCATATCATCTGCCATCAACAAACTTAACCAATCAATTAGCTCAGAGGTGGATGGTGGTTTCTTTAAACCTGGGACTTGACGCAATTTAAAGAAGACTTGTAATGCCTCGCTGACCAATGTTGATGAAATTTGTGGGAAATGTACTGCAATAATTTCACGCATAGTTGCTTCATCTGGAAATTCAATATAATGAAAGAAACAACGGCGCAAAAATGCATCTGGAAGTTCTTTTTCATTATTGGATGTAATAATCACAATTGGACGTTGAGTTGCCGTAATTGTTTCACCCGTTTCATAAACAAAAAATGACATTTTATCCAGTTCATGCAACAAGTCATTCGGGAACTCAATATCTGCTTTATCAATTTCATCAATCAATAAAACGCAGCGTTCCTCACTGGTAAATGCATCCCACAATTTACCTGGTTTGATATAGTTTTTAATATCATAAACACGATCATCACCGAGTTGGCTATCACGCAAACGTGAGACGGCATCATACTCATACAACCCTTGTTGCGCTTTAGTCGTCGACTTAATGTGCCATGTAATCAGTTTGAGACCTAAACTTTCTGCAACCTGCTCAGCAAGTAAGGTTTTACCTGTACCCGGCTCACCTTTGATTAACAATGGTTTTTGCAAAGCACGAGCTGCTTTTACAGCAAGTTTTAAACTATCGGTGGCGATGTACTGTGCTGTACCTGTAAATTGTTGAGAATTAACAGACATAATTAACCTTTATTTTTTATTTAAAGTGGTGAAATATTTTTTGCTAAAGTGCTGCTATTGGCTATATTTTTATTGATTTTGTATTTTGACCACAAATAACCAATGATTAAACCTAGCCCAATAACAAAAGTAATAAGAGCGGAGTTTGACCAAATTAATGGCGTATCTTTGGTTAAAATACCAAAAAGTAAGCCAAAGATTGCAGGCGCAACCTCAGAATTTGGTCCCTCAGAAATGGTTGGGGTTGCGATAACCGCAAATACGATAATCCACGTAATACCACCAAGCGGCGTTGGCAACCGTTTTGAAATCGCATACCAACACCAGAGAATAATCAATACACCAAGAACATAAACAGCAATGGCAATACTATCTTCAGGAATTGAATCCAGCAATGCTAAAAAGTTTGTCCATATTCCTGATTGATCTTCACGCACCACGTAATCCCTCTGGTTCAACCGCATTTGGATTAATTAACCCTTCAGGCGGCACTTGAATAAAGAAGCCTTTGGTTTGTAATGAATCAATCACATGCAATACGCTAACACGTGCCAATTTTTTTGATTCGCTTAGCTCTAGATGCATCACAAAAGTTGCACGACCAAAAGCAGACCGCAAAGCTTCAGATAAAACACTTAATGGATCTACACCCTCTTCTTGATGAGGATGGTTTGGACGAGCCACATAAAGATACATTTCATCTTTTTTGCTCGATTTATAAATATCACAATGCATTTTTTTCAACAGCGCTTACAAAACTCAGCTGACAGCATACATGAAAAAAACGACAGATACATTAGCCTTTGTTAACGCATCAGTCGTATTTCCGATTCAATTGCTAGAAGTTTAAACAGTTTGAAAAAATATTAATTGACTTACTCAGTGACTGTCATTTGAGTAGAAAGGTATTCTTTATCTTTATGCAGTAACTCAAGCAATGGCCGCGTAAGAATGTCATAACGCCAACCCAATAAGTAGCGTGGTAAATCTTGCTCATCACCATGAAAAACCACATGTTGATACAATGAATTTAACCATTTCTTACGCATCAGTACCTCTTTAGGCACTTGAGATTCTTGCACAACCAAATCAATAAAAGTATCGACTGCTTGTGTCACACCTTTAGATGAGTGCCGAATTGGTCTTGCCATTCGTAATGGCCACTCTTCACTTTCAGGCAAAAATTTAAGTAAATCTAAAATCGTTTTGCCGTGCTCACGCACAATATTTGGACGGATGTCTTTCACTTGTGCTAACTGAAAATTATTTTTAGGGTTTTTTTCAACCAAATCATAAATACTTGAATTTTTCAGCAGAAAACTACGTGGCTGGTTTAGCGCCTTCACCATTTCTTCTCGCCATACACTCAATTGCTGTAATTGCATCAATTGTTTACGCGAATGGCGATAGTTAGCGATATCTAGATATAGCTTATCTTTGAGTGAAATTTCAAAAGTTAAATTATTACAATCTTCTAATACACAATGATATAACTGCTTGGCTTCTAATTCTGTTTTAAGCTTCTGCGCCAATTGCGTAATGTACAGTACATCATTGGCTGCATAACTCATTTGCTCAGCCGAAAGCGGACGAGCCAACCAATCTGAGCGGGTCTGATCTTTATCAATATCGATATCCAGCATTTGTTTTAATGCATTTTGATAACTTACCTGTAAACCATGACCTAAAAATGACATAGCAACTTGAGTATCAAAGACATTGTCCAAACTAGAATGATCTGCGTAATGATAAATTAAATCAATATCTTCACTACACGCATGAAAGATATTTTGTTGCGCTTGAAATAACTGTTTCCAAAATCCTGTCAAATCAAGTGCTGTCCCATCCAGAAGAAACACTTGATCATCAACATTAATTTGAAAGACGCCTAATTTCGGCCAAAATGTATCGACTTTAATAAATTCTGTATCTAACCCATAAATTGAGCTTTGCTTCATGTGTTGCAACACATTTTCAAGATCAGACTGTTGATTGATAAATTGGAACATGTTTATACGATTCAAACGACTACATTTAAATATAAATTATACGTTAGTTTCATCTATAAAAATTAAATATAAACGTTTCAATCAATCTCCTCATCATAAAAGCTTTTATTTTTTTAAATTAATCTTTTTTACTTTTCTATTTTGATCATTTTAATAAATACAATGACTTGCTCAACTTAATTAAATAAACACTTTACTGTCTCAATAGCACAAGCATTTATTACAGTTAAAATAAGCACACACGCGTGCTTATTTCATCCGCATTCGATTATGTACTGCTTGGCTTAAAGTATGGCTATCGACATACTCCAACTCTCCACCTTGCGGTACACCTTGTGCAATTCGAGTCATCTGAAGATGAAGATGCTTAGTGGCTTCAACTAAATAATGAGCCGTTGCCTGACCTTCAACCGTGGCATTGGTGGCTAAAATCACTTCTTCAACGGTTCCTTGAGCTAAACGCTGAATTAAATAAGGAATGCCTATTTCTTCGGGTCCAATCCCATCTAAAGGCGATAAATGCCCCCCTAGTACGTGATATTTTCCTCGAAAACTTCCACTTTGTTCAATCGCCATGACATCCGCAGGTGATTCAACCACGCACAGCAAATGCTCATCACGCTCTGTAGACAGGCAAATATCACAAACTTCATTTTCAGTTAAAGAATGACACATTGTACATTCATGAATATAAGATGTTGCTTCGTTTAACGCATGCGCCAAACCAATTGCACCCTGTCTATTTTTCATGATCATATGTAAAGCCATGCGTTGAGCCGATTTTGGCCCCACGCTTGGCAATATTCTTAACGCTTGAACAAGTTGATCAAAACGATCACTAAACACAAATCGTATCCTTAGAATATTTTAGTGGTTTAAAATAAACCTGAAAGACCTGGTGGTAAACCCATACCAGATTTAGCACCATTTAATTTCTCTTCAGAAATCACTTCAACTTGGCGTGCCGCATCATTCATTGCTGCAGCAATTAAATCTTCAATCATATCAGCATCATCTTGAAGTAATTCAGGATTAATCTCGATACGTTTCACCACATTACGGCAAGTCATTGTCACTTTAACTAAGCCACCGCCAGCTTCAGCATGCACTTCAGTTTGAGCCAGCTCTTCTTTGGCCTTTTTAACATTGCTTTCCATGTCTTTTTGCATACGTTGAGCTTGCTGCATGAGCATATTAATGTTCATAAAATTCTCCGAACAAAATTAATTTTCAATCAAAATATTTAAATTAAATCTAAACCGCGTTTGATATCAGCAATAATATCATCCACATCTTCTAAACCAACAGACAAGCGAATTAATCCTTCACCAATACCTGCAGCAAGTTTTGCTTCCGCGGGTAGTTTACCGTGAGTTGTCGTTGCTGGGTGAGTAATTGTCGATTTTACATCACCTAAATTACCTGTAATTGATATAAATTTTGTATTATCAATCACTTTCCAAGCACTTTCTCGCTCACCTTTGACTTCAAAAGAGACAATACCTCCAAACCCAGCTTGTTGTTTTGCCGCCAATGCATGACCTACATGATCAGACAAACCCGCAAAATAGACTTTTTTAACCTTTGGATGAACTGCTAACCATTCCGCTATTTTTTGCGCACTACTTGAATGTGCTTTCATGCGTAAACTTAAAGTTTCTAAACCTTTTAAGAATACCCATGCATTAAATGGGCTCATTGAAGGCCCAGTGGTTCGTACATAAGCAAAAACTTCTTCAAGTAATTGATGCTTACCGACAACAGCACCACCCAAAGCACGCCCCTGCCCATCTAAATATTTAGTGGCTGAATATACGACAAGGTCAGCACCCAACTTAAGGGGCTGTTGCAAGATTGGTGTACAAAAACTGTTATCAATCGCTAATAACGCATCATTTGCATGCGCAAGGTCAGCTAAAGCCTGAATATCTGCAATTTCAGCCAATGGGTTTGATGGTGATTCGACAAATAGTAATTTTGTTTCAGGACGTACTGCATTTTTCCATGCATCTAAGTCAGTTAAATCGACAAAATCAACCGCGACACCAAATTTCACCACATATTTTTCAAACAAAGCAACTGTTGAACCAAAGACAGCACGTGAACAAATCACATGATCACCAGTTTTTAAGTATGACATTGCCACAGCCATAATCGCAGCCATACCCGAACTCGTCGCAACAGCACGCTCACCGCCTTCTAATGCAGCTAAACGTTTTTCAAACATTGCGACTGTTGGATTGGTAAAACGAGAATAAATGTTGCCAGATTCCGCACCCGAGAATTTAGCCGCTGCTTCTGCTGCATTTTCATAGACAAAAGATGAAGTGAGGAAAATTGGCTCACTATGCTCACCTTCAAAACTACGGGTATGACCAGTGCGAATTGCCAAAGTATCAAGTTGATATTCGATGTCGTCTTGTTGGCTCATTTTATTGCTCAGTCCGAAAACTGCCTTTGCGAAGAATTGCCAACATTTTGAGCGTCTAGTGTATTTAAGGTCAAGGTATAATGTAAAAATATCGCTTAGACTTCGAACAAACTTGCATAAAAATGAGACTAAAATTGCGTATGGAACAACTCAAAAAGAAAGTACAGGATCGTTCTCTCAAATTTAAAAATCTTTCAACCCGTATTTTTAATGGAAAATCTCTCGTTCTCTCCCAAAGCACCCCCTATGACGTGGTTGCAGAATACAAGCAAACACGTGTACGCTACTATGCTTCTCCTGATAGAAAATATAAAGAACCGCTTGTTTTTGTTGCTCCATTGGCCATTAATATGGCCATTTATGATCTCTACCCTTATCGCTCTTTAGTCAAATATTTTGGTGATCAAGGCTTTGATGTATATTTAATTGATTGGGGCAAACTCAATTATAAAGATCGTTTTTTAAATTTTCTGAATTTCATTGATGAAGCAATTCCCTACTGTATCAATAAAATTCGACAGCACTCTAATAGCAATCAAATTTCACTCCATGGCTGGAGTATGGCTGGAATTTTTGTTCTATTATATACCGCGCTACATCAACCGAATTATGTCAAAAATTTAATGGTACTGGCGAGCCCAATCGACAGCTATGCTTCTGGTGGAATCGGTAAATTGTATCGCCGAATTAACTATTACTTATCCCAAAATAAAAAAATTAAACAAGCGATTTATTCAGGCTTTATTCCAAAACAATTTTTACATACACCAGGTTTACTCAATGCAATTGGCTTTAAAGTCTTAGACCCCAAAGGATGGTATGAAGGTCATAAACAACTATTACTAAACTTAGATGATCAACAGTTACTACATGAACATGCCACTTTAGGTAATTTTCTTAATCATATGGTCGACTACCCCGGTGGCGTAAATCAAGATATGCTTTTTAATGTTTGGCTTCAAAACCCACTCAAGCAAGGGATGATCCAATTAAAAGATAAAAAAATTGAGCTTAAAAAAATTGATTGTGCACTTTTTATTGGTGCAGGTCGCAGCGATCAAATGGTCACAGCAGATGCAGTTAAGCCTTTAAGTGAATTGACAAATAGCCACGATGTCACGTTTACTCTCATTCCAGGAGGACACTTAGGCTTGATGTCGAGCCAAAAAAGTGCCGATGAATTTTGGCCTGTCCTGTCCCAATGGTTAGATCAACGTTCAACCAAATTATAGAAATATGGTTGTAACCGAAAATATAGGGAAAATGAATCATGATTCAATCAGTTGCATTTATAGGCTTAGGCGCAATGGGTTACCGCATGGCGGCGCATTTACCACAACATTTCGATACTGTTTATGTTTGGAATCGAAATTTCGAAAAAGCACAACAACATGCAACTGAGTTTGGAACCTTAGCAGTCGAGCTGCAACAGGCAGTTCAAGCTGATATTATTTTTTCCTGTTTACCCACTAGCCAACAAGTCGATGAGATTCTAGCGCAAGTCCAACTTAAATCAGGTTCTATCTGGGTAGATTGTACCAGTGGTGTCCCCGAATCTGCTCGTGCACAATCAGCACGACTTTTACAACAAGGTATCAACTTTTTAGATGCACCTGTGAGCGGTCAAACTATTGGGGCTGAAAATGCAACTTTAACCTTTATGGTGGGTGGGAATGCCAAAGCCTTTGCTCAAGCGGTTCCTGTCATGCAAACTATGGGTAAAATCGTTAAACATGTGGGGCAATCTGGTACTGGTTTTGCAGTTAAAGCAGTGAATAACATGATGATGGCGGTACATTTATGTGCAGCAGCAGAAGGATTTACCACCTTAAAAGCACATGGTGTAAACCTTACTGAAGCACTGGATTGTATTAATGCATCGAGTGGTAAAAGCGGTGTAACTGAAAGTGTATTGCCACAACGTGTATTTAATCGTAGCTTTCCTTTAACTTTTGCCCTCCCACTACTGGCCAAAGATACTGGAATTGCTGTTGATTTAGTTCGTGAAGCTCGAATTTCTGCACCTGTCATAGGACTCACACAAAGTTTAATTCAAGTCGCTAATGACTTAGCTGAACCAAATAGTGATTTTTCTACTGCAATAAAAATGTATGAATCGTGGAGTAAAATTACATTAGAGTGATTTTTAAACATTGAATATCACGCCACACCCCATATAATCAATGTAATACTCAGACAATTTAAAATGTCATTTGAAGGATTCTTATGAAAAAGTGTTCTATTGCAATTATTTCCATGCTATCGATGTTTGTTGGCACTCAAGCTTATGCTGCCGATGCTGCTCAAGAATGCCAAAAGCTACAAGATGACTATAACGTGATCTATGCTTCTAAAGGTTTTTGCTTTAAAGACCCTGATGCAAAGGCTAAGTTTGGTAATGAAAACTGTTTTACCAGCAAACCTAAATTTTCGGAAAAAGAACAACAAAAACTTGACGAAATCAAAGCGCGTCAGAAAGAGTTGAACTGTAAATAATGACTTTAAAAACCATCAAGGAACTTACTATGGCTTATGATGATCAAAATATATTTGCTCGAATTTTACGCAACGAACTTCCAGCTATTAAAGTATATGAAGATGATCAAGTGCTTGCATTTATGGATATTATGCCGCAAGCCGAAGGACACACTTTAGTTATTCCGAAAACACCTGCTGTCACTTTATTAGATTTACCACCAGAATCTGCTGCCTATACCATCCAAATAGTGCAAAAAATTGCCAAAGCAATTGAAACAGCCTTGGATGCCAAAGGCATTGTCTTAATGCAACTTTCAGGTACTGCTGCGGGTCAAACAGTTCCACATGTGCATTTTCATCTTATTCCAAGTTCAGTCCATGAACTGGGTCGACATGCAGTTGAAATGGGTGATCAAGAAAAAATTAAAGCATTAGCGGAAAAAATTAAAGCGCTACTTTAATTTTTTAAACTGATAAAAATGAGGCTCATGCCTCATTTTTTTGTATTTTATTTTCTCTAATTTTTTCAATTATCAAAGCGTAATAAAACTGTCATTTACTCTTCACCCATTTGTAACAAATTTTACAGATACTGCATGCAAGTTAGTAAGCATCTGTAATTTTTTGTACCAGACGCTTACTAAATAAAAAGAGTAAAACAGGCAGACGCCATTTTTGAACAAGTTTTGGAGAAATCTCAATGAAAAAAGTGCTACTCGCTGCAGCAGTTGCATCATTCGGCTTAAGCGCAGCGCAAGCAGCGCCAACATTGTATGGTAAGCTCAATGTGTCTTTAAACCAAGTGGATAATAAAGACTTTAAAGGAACTGATGAAACTCAATTAAATTCAAACGCTTCACGTATTGGGGTTAAGGGTGAAGAAAAACTAACTGACAATATGGGTGTTGTATACCAAGCAGAATGGGCAATTTCTACAGATGGCTCTGGTTCTGATACAGATTTAAGTGCTCGAAATCGCTTTTTAGGTCTTAAATTTAAAGACATTGGTACATTAAAAGCTGGACAATACGATTCATATTTCAAAACATCTGCTGGTAAATACCAAGATATTTTCAATGATGATACCAATCTTGATATTACTAAAACCATGTATGGTGAAGAACGTCTAAAAAACGTAATTGGTTTTGAAACTGATAAAAATCTGCTCATTCCAGGTTTACAGTTCAATCTTATGGCACAAACGGGTGAGAATAACTCATCTGTATATTCGACCAAAAAACGTGATAGTTTCAGCGGTGTTTCAACATCACTGACTTATGAAAACAAAGATTATGGTTTGGCGACTGCACTTTCTGGAAATTTTGCTATACCTGGTGCTTACAATGCTCTCAGTTTAAAAGATATTGAATCTGATGCTTATCGTGTTACAGGTTCTCTAGACCTAAGCAAAGCCGGTATTAATGGTTTAGTTTTAGGTGCATTGTTCCAGCATGCTGAACCATCTAACTCTCCTTCAGCTGCTGATTTAACTGCCGCTAAACTTGACGCACGTGTTGCTTCACTTAAAGAACAAGCTTGGATTCTCCAAGCAACTTATAATATTATGAATACGCCATGGACTGTTAAAGGACAATACCAATCAGCTAAAACTGAATGGACAGGTGATGACCGTACCCTTGACCAATACGGTGTTGGTGTGGATTATAACTTTAATAAACAAGCACGATTTTACGGCGTTCTTGCTCAGCAAAAACGCGATTGGCAAACGGATGATAACAAAAAAACTGTGTTTGGCTTAGGTATGGAATATAACTTCTAATCAAAAGACTCTTTCCTCCTAAAAAGAACATGCAATCGCATGTTCTTTTTTATGGTTTAATATTCAGCAACTTTCTACTTAATAATCCTTTAAAAAATAAAGAATAGTTACAGCATCATTTCTAAGTAGGCATCCTGCCTACATAAACTTCCTATTTTCTTATAAAGAGCCATTACGAATTCATACACATTTATAAATTTTTGAATTACTGATCATTATCAATAACTATACTAACTTATTGATATTTTATATAATATTTCAATGTGAATCTCAATTTATCTGCCATACCTACATATTTCCCCTCTCAGTCGAGGAAAATCAGCACATTAATAAGATGCTTATCAAAAGCATTTTATTAAAATTTAATTGATCAGGAATTAATTACAAAACGCAGCGATTCCAGTTTGTGCTCATCCTAAAATCAGCGCATGTACATCATCTATTCCTTCGTAAGTATTCACAACTTCAAGATTACAAGATATCGTGCCACACCAAATTCATCACTAATTCCATTGCCGTCCATCATCTCACATGCAATATTTAATGCTTTACCACAATTATTACGCTTAATTAAAGATGTGCCGTCTACAGAAGCAATATCTTCATCTTTCATGCGACCAAAACGTAAAGCAATTTGCAAGCCCAACACAATTTCAGTTTGCATATCAGCAAGTTTCTTCTGAATTAATTGATTTACAGTCAATGACCGTCCAACTTAATACGAGCGAACTCATCATCACTTCAACTGCAAAAATGAAGGTATCAAAATTTTATTAGTTTTATGCTAAACAACAGCAGTCATCATTATTAGAAATTTCTAGGCTGACTAGAAACTGAAGTTCAGCTTTATCAATCGCAGACTGAGTTTATCCGTTCTTAAATATCACTTATGAATTTAGCTCATTGCCGTTGCTGTCAAACCAATGTAGCGATACATTCCTTCTACACCTAAATCTGCCTGATAAATTACGTAATCAGGAAAACTAGCTTGCGAAATCTCATGCCAGATATTCATGCTTTCATCATCATGCGCATGAATTTCATCTACTGTTCGTTGCATACTCGCCTCATACGCATCTGAAATGTATTCAAAGCCCAAATCCATAGCAATAAACAAAGTATGTGCACATGGTTGAATATATTGTTCTTGAGACCAATCAAGAACATCTTGCTGACAATAAGGGCATGTTACATTTACTTGATTTTTTTCAAGTTGAATTAGTTGAAAAGACATATTCTTTGGAACAAAATAAAAGGATATTTTAAACGAGTCAAAAAAATTTAAATACTGGTTTAAATTTCTTTAAAGTAATAATTTTTATAAAGAAGACAAAAATGATCTCAATAATTGAAAAAGCAATTGCTTTAGCTGCACAAAAACATGCAGGACAGGTGGACAAAGGTAATCAGCCCTATATTTTTCATCCACTTCGACTGATGCTCAAAATGAAAACACCTGAACAGCAAATTGTTGCTGTGCTGCATGATATTTTAGAAGATACAGATACTACTGTGGTTGATCTAATTTCACTGGGTTTTAGCCAAGAAGTCATTGAGGCAATTCAAGCACTGACTAAAAAAGATGATGAATCTCGAGTTGAAGCAGCATATAGAGCAGTAAAGAACCCCATTGCACGTGCCGTTAAACTGGTGGATATTGCTGATAATATGGATTTAACTCGTATTCCACAGCCATCTGCAAATGATTTATTAAGATTAGAAGAATACAAACATGTGCAACAGATCTTGCTATCAGGTACTTGAAACAATAAAACAAGATCTAAATTGACAAAATACAACAAAGTATCTTTACAATGCGGGCTTGTTGCATTAATGGAATGTTTTTATGCTCACCGATTTAGATGATTTTTACTGCTTTGCACTGGTTGTTGAACACGGTGGATTTAGTGCTGCAGAGCGAGCAACCGATATTCCAAAATCCAAATTAAGTCGCCGCGTCTATCATTTAGAAGAAAACTTAGGTGTACGACTTATTCAACGAAGTTCCAGACACTTTGCCGTTACTGATATTGGTATGAATATTTATCGTCATGCGCAAGTGATGATGAATGCTGCACAGTCTGCACATGATTTAGTTGATCATTTAAGTGAACAACCTCGTGGTGTTATTAAAGTCAGCTTACCTGTTTCTATTGCACAAAATGAAATGGCAAAAATTTTACCCGCTTTTTTAAAAACATATCCTGAAATTAAAGTGCAACTATTGGTTAGTAATCGTCGTGTGGATATTATCAATGAAGGAATTGATATTGCACTCCGTGTTCGTGCCAATTTAGATGATGATCCAAGCTTAGTACTGCGAAAATTTGAAAATATCGAACAGCATTTATTTGCCAGTCAAGCCTATCTAAATGAGTATGGCATGCTCAAAACCCCAGAAGATTTAACTGAACATCGAATTTTAAGTATGGTTGATGAGCATCTAGATCAACAAATGATTTTGCATGATGATCAAAATCTTCAGAAAAAAATTAAAATCAATCCTGTGGTCATGGGCTCTGATCTAATGATGCTGGCTAAAATGGCCAGTCAAAACTGTGGTATTGCTCTCTTACCAGATACCATTGCCTGTGATTATATTAAATCGGGTGAGTTGGTACGTGTACTCCCCGAATGGAAAGCACCACATGGTATTTTCCATGCGGTATATCCCTCACGTCGTGGCTTACTCCCCGCAGTACGCGTGTTTATTGATTACTTGGTCGAACATTTAACCAAAAGATAGTTTTTATATATTTTATAAAAATCTATTGATAGGGTTTAATCGCTAGAATGGGCATTTATAAATTGTCCATTTCTCCCAATTTTTGATACCATCCATGCTTGCTTTGTCTTCGTACTTTTGACTTTTTATGACTTCATCTTATCAACAACAGCTTGATGCCAAAATTGAACGTATTCGTACCCAATTTGCCGAGTTTAATCCACCTGAATTAGAAGTATTTGAATCGCCTGAACAAAATTTTCGTATGCGCGCAGAATTTCGAATCTGGCATACAGAAGATGATATGTTTTATGCGATGTTCGAACGCAGTGAAGATGGCACACAGAAGACTGTTGTCCGTATAGATGAATTCCCTATTGCAGATCAAAGCATTAATCAACTGATGCCAGTTTTACTCAAGGAGCTTAAAAGTAATCCGATCCTTGAAAAACGATTATTTGAAGTTCATTTTCTCGCGACATTAAAAGGCGAAATATTGGTTTCCTTAATTTATCATCGTAAATTAGATGAAGAATGGGAACCGATAGCCAAACAACTAGCAGATAAGCTCAATATTAAATTGATTGGTCGTAGTCGCGGTCAAAAATTTGTAATCAGTGATGAATTCGTAGTTGAAGAACTGCAAGTTTTTGATCGTACATTTAAATATCAACAAATTGAAAGTAGCTTTACACAGCCTAATGCACATGTCTGCCAAAAGATGCTGGAATGGGCGTGTAATGCCGCTGAAACGACGCAAAAAGATTTATTAGAATTGTATTGTGGTAATGGCAATTTTACATTGCCTTTATCCCTTAAATTCAATCGTGTACTTGCGACAGAGCTAGCTAAACCATCGGTTTATGCAGCACAATGGAATATCGAACAAAATCAAATTAAAAATATTCAAGTTGCACGTCTGTCTGCTGAAGATTTCACCCAAGCATATAACGGTATTCGTGAATTCCGTCGCTTGCAAGAAGCAGACATTGATATTCAAAGTTATGATTTTGACACCGTCTTTGTCGATCCACCTCGTGCAGGTATTGACGACGATACTTTAAAATTACTACAAGGTTTTAAGCGAATTATTTATATTTCATGTAATCCTGATACCTTACATGACAACCTCAAAACATTATTACAAACACATAAAATTCAAAAATTTGCGATGTTTGATCAATTCCCATACACGCACCATGTTGAATCTGGTGTGCTTTTACAAAAGATTTAAACAATTTATTTCAGCTTTATAATGGACTACATTCATGTAGTCCTTTTTTATTTATATTTTTTTGTATGATTAATCATATAGTTATAATTTATCAAGTTCTACTACTGTCATAATTTCGTTAAACTTAGCTGTTATTATCGATATTTTTACTTATAAATTGAGAGTTACATCACCTTCTCATACTTGAATTTTATTTTAAAACGACTATATTTCGAACTATGTTAGGTTGTATATGAAAGGCTCTATGAGTTTTTGGCAAAAGCTGTTTATGGCAAATCAACAGCAGAACGAGCAAAAAAACCAAATTGCTTGTGTTGAAAATGATTGCTCTTGTAAGTCTAATGATCAACTTCTTTCGGCACTATTGAAAGCGCAAGATGAAGATGTGATCGTTGGGATTAAAAAGGTCCTGATGTCGCGAGGCTATAGCCGCAAAGAGTTAAACCAACTACAGCATCCACCTATTCAATAGTCATGGATGATCATGAAAAGGCATTTAGTTCAACTAAGTGCCTTTTTTAATGATGATACATCCTTATCTGCTTTATAGTAAAAAGCAAAGACCCCATCTAGTAAAACTTAGCCAAAGTTTATATGTAGGCAATTTTTATTTAGATGGTTATCACAATATTAATGGACTACAAAACCTAGGTTTGGGAATCAATGAGCTAAAAACATATATTAATTTAAAAAAGTAATCTATTTGAATGCTTAAACAGCATATATGCTCAAAATCTAACTCGATATACCTGTATAAAAATAAAAATGCATACCTTACTAATTGGATAACAATCAAACATACATTGAGAATAACTTTATCATCAAAATTCTCTGTTATGATTGAGCAACCTACAATAAATTAAAGAGTTATATATGAAAAAACTATTATTACTAACCATTTCTAGCCTATGTCTTGGTCTTACTGCATGTAGTAATATGCCAAAGGAATGTGAACAATCTTGGAAACATATGGAAGATTTAGCCAAACAAAGTGGTATTCCAGCAGATGCGATCAAAGCTCAGAAAAAACAATTTGAAGAACAAATTAAAAAAATGCCTAAAGATCAAGCAATACAAGCCTGTCAAGCACAAAACTCTGTTTTTGGAACAGTCAAATAATCAGTTGAAGCCTTGCAAGCTGAAAAGAATATTTTTCTGATCAGCCTTTTGCTTTATTCTTTCAGCGCTCTTTTGGCGATAATCTAAGGTTGCTGGGCTAATACCCAATAGTCGAGCTGCTTCCCATACATTTTGCTGACTTTTACTCATTGCAGATAAAATAATATCTTGTTCATACCTATCTAAAGAAAAATCTGCGGTAAATAGTTTATTCAATGTGAGTACTTGAACATAAGATCCTGATTGATGATCAGGTAATAAATTTGTTCGCTGAGAATGATAACGCGAGTTCTTCTTTGATTTTAGAACTATAAAAAATCAAAAATCATTGGCATCCGAATTTAGGTTGAATATAGGCAATGATTGGACCTAAATTAAATACTTGATCATTCCTTTGGGCTTGGGGAATATAAGCACTTGAAATAGAACCGTCTAAGTATAGTGCATTTGTAATTTTTAACTGATCTTTAAAAATTGTCGCAAAAGCATAAAATGTAATCGGATCACGACTAATCAAAAAATACAATTGATTGTTTTTCAAACCAACTCCATTTCTAATTTTTAATGAATTTGAATTTTCAACAAATTGAGAGTTTAGCTTTCCATCAATGACTAGCATTGGGCCAGACTGCGTTGCATATTTTGCTTTAAAGTTCGTATTTTTATAATCTTTAGTCATCTGAATAACTGCCCGTTGATTATTCCATGCCAATACTCCGTTGGGCTGCATATAAAAATTACCAAAAGCTTTTTTTTCATTCAATGAAGTCTGCTGCCTTGAATCTTCAATATATAAACCAACAGGTGAAAAGTCGGCATGATACATGCCTGCATTCATCGCAAAATGCATTTTTTCACAAGGCTTCAAACTATTTTGGATAGCTAAAAAGTGATAATATGGATGACCTTTTGGATTATTTAACCGTAACGTTAAGTCTTGCAACTGTACAACTTTGATCACATCAACTTCATTTTTTTCAGTTTTAATCTTTTGATATTCTACATCTGCAAAACTAATAGATGCTGCAGATACAGTTACCACAAAGATCATACCCAATTCTGCTAACTTCATTTTTATTCATTCTACTTGGCTCTTAATTAATACTTTATAGCAAAAATAATCACCACTTAAATATCATTACTGCATCCCACTTTTTTATGATTTCTTTACTTGAACCACATATAAAAGGAGCACCTTGTTATCATTTTAGCTATAATCAAAGTTCTTTCAATAAAAAGACATCTGTACAATTTATTGGAACTCAATAACCATGTTAGAAAGTTCAAAGAAATACCATTTAGGATCACACTTAATCGTTTATCATTTTGGCTATAGTCATCATGGAATTTACGCGGGCAAAGGTCGAGTGATCCACTACTCTGGGTTTGCGCATTTCTTTAAAAAGCAACCCATAGAGATCACGTCCATTGAAAAATTTTCTCGTGGCAAAAAAATCATCATCCGCCACTATGAACACTCAAAATATAAACATCGTGCAGTTGTGCGACGTATGCGCTCACGTATGCATGAAAATAATTACCATTTAATTATTAATAATTGCGAACATTTATGTAGCTGGGCGATTACTGGAGTTGAAAGTAGCCCGCAAGTTATGAAAATGATGGGACGCTTAACGACTATTGGTTATATTAGTTCAATCATGAGTTATATGAATGGTTTATTTCTAACTCTTGCAACGGCATGTTTTGCTTTGGTGTTCTATATAAAAATAAAACTTAAAAGCCAAGCAAAAATGCAAATTCCAACTTATTTATCCTTACGTGATCGACAACAGAAAAAATAGTGCTGCTGATGACTCTTTGGATATACAGACTAAAATCATTTATTCGCTTCAATTGAGCACCTACAAAAATATAAGATTCAGGCTTTCTAATCCCACCCCCCCCCCATTGAGCTGATTAAATTGACCGTTGTTACATATTGACGACTACGTATTGACCAAACACTACTTTGCGCAGTAATACGGGCATTCTGGGCCGTTAACACATTCAAATAAGCTACAATTCCTGCTCTATACTGATTCATTGTCGTTTTTTCAGCACGACTTGCAGCCTGTAAACTTTGCTGCTGTTGATTTACCTGTTGTGACAATAAATATTGTGCTGCGATATTATCTTCTACATTTTGAATCGCCGATAAAATGGTTTGTTTGTATTGTGCCGCAGATGCAGCATAAGCTGCACGAGCCTGTGCAGTTTGTGCTTTTCTTAATCCTCCATCCAATATAGTCGATGCCAACACAGGTCCAACTGACCAGACTAAATTTGAAGCATTTAGCAGGTGGCTAAATTGATTGCTTTTAAAACCGATATTTCCACCCAAACTAAAATCAGGGAAAAAGGCTAACCGAGCCACACCAACTTGTGCATTTGCGGCAGCCATAGTCCGTTCAGCAGAAGCAATATCAGGTCTTCTTTGTAAAATACTTGAAGGAAGTGAGCTGGGTATTTGCGGTAAAGCCGGTAATTGCTGCGGAATTTGTAATTGTAATTGATCTTGTGGTTGAGCAATCAGCATTGCAATAATGTGTTGCAATTGTACTTGTGACAATTGCATATCTGTATAACTGGCTAAGGCAGCCTGATATTGGCTTTGTGCCTGATCAACAATCGTTGAGGCAACAATCCCCGCATTATATTGATTTTGAGTCAGTGTTAAAGACTTTTTCAAGTTATCGATACTCTCTTTTTGAGATTGTAACTGAAAGCCTTGTACTACCCATTGTAAATAGTTTGATACCAACTGCGATTGCATGCTTAAACGAATATTATTTAAATCTGCCTGACTAGCTTCGGCTTTATCTTGATTAACCAAAATATTTTGACGGACTTTACCCCACAAGTCAGGTTCCCAGCTTACTGTTGCATCCACCCCATATTCAGTAGAAATAGCTCTAGAACTATTAACCGAAGCACTCCCAGAATTTGCCCGCGTCATCGAAGCATTGCCTGCGAGTGTTGGGAATAATCCAGCGCGGGACTGCTCAATTAAAGCTAGAGCTTGCCGATACTGTGCTTGATACTGCGCAATTGAAGCATTTTGACGATTTAATTGATCAACCAATTGATTAAGCTGCGGATCACTAAAGATTTGCCACCATTCGCCTTTAGGTAAACTATCGCTTGGATTTGCGATTTTCCAATCCTGAGTTTCCCATTTTTTATGTTCTATGCCTAAACCATATTGACTAGGTGAAGATAAATTTTGTCCGATATTTACCGAAGGTGTCTCTTCAGGCTTAATCATTTGGCAGCCTGAAAAACCCATTATGAATAGCACAGCTAAACTGCTGACATTTGAAAAATAAAGTATTTTAATTTTTTTTGAGTGACTTTTTTGCATCATATTTTCCTTATTCTATTTTTTAACGTTGATATGTTTAAAGCTAGGGAATTTTTCAAATTTTTCTTTACCCCACTGACTTAAACGATCAATATATAAATACATCACGGGGGTGGTATACAGCGTCAGAATCTGACTAATAATCAGCCCACCTACAATAGAAATACCTAAAGGTACGTGTAATTCTGCACCATTCCCCCGCCCTAAAGCCAAGGGTAACACCCCAAAAAGTGCCGTCAGCGTGGTCATCATAATGGGTCTAAAACGTAATACTGAGGCATTTAAAATCGCCTGTTCTGCTGGCAAATTTTGCTGTCGCTGTAGTGTTAAAGCCACATCAATCATCATAATGGCATTCTTTTTCACAATACCCACCAGCAGTAAAATTCCAATCAGTGCAATAACGTTAAATTCCATTTGAAATAGCATTAATGCTATCAATGCCCCAAGTCCAGCAGAAGGTAAAGTAGAAAGAATCGTGATTGGATGAGCAAAGCTTTCATACAAAATACCCAATACAATATAAATCACAATAATTGCTGCGAGGATTAATAATGGTTGACTACTTAGCGAGGATTGAAAAGCTTTGGCTGAACCTTGGAAGTTGCCATGTATGGAGCTTGGAACTTGCAGTTGATTCATGACCTGATTAATTTGATCGGTCGCATCAGATAATGAATAACCATTATTTAAGTTAAAAGATAAGGTGCTTGCAGCAAATAAACCTTGGTGATTGACTGATAACGAGGTATTTTCAGGTTGCCAAGTACTAAAAGCAGATAAAGGCACTGCTCCACCTGAACTGCTCTGTATATAAATATTTCTTAAAGACTCTACCGACTGCGCGAATTCAGGTGCTATTTCCATAACCACATGATATTGATTCATTGCATTATAAATTGTCGAGACTTGCCGCTGCCCAAAAGCATCATTTAACACGCTATCTACTTGTGCTTGGGTCACACCCAAT
Source organism: Acinetobacter sp. ANC 4648 (assembly GCF_002135345.1). Classification (GTDB taxonomy): domain Bacteria; phylum Pseudomonadota; class Gammaproteobacteria; order Pseudomonadales; family Moraxellaceae; genus Acinetobacter. The sequence goes on from NZ_NEGI01000003.1 coordinate 132,737, forward strand.
TGTGTCATTTTATCATGGTCAAATTGTAGTGCTGTTTTAAGACCCTTCACCTCTTGGTCACTAGTAACGTCGGTTAAAGCTGGCAGCTTATTAAAAGCCTCCTTTAGCCTTGGTGTCCAAGTCCGTAAGCTATTTAAGTCATCACTTTGCAAGGTATATTGATAACCTGCATCAGATAGACGCCCACCAATTTGTATATCTTGTACTGGCGTTAAGACCAATGTTGCACCCGGTTCATGGGCCAAATTTTTACGTAGACGCCCCATAACCTGAGTGGGCGTATCAGTACGTTCACCTAAAGGTTTAAGTGCCAAAAATAGATTCGCATTATTAATTTGCGCCCCGCCTAGCGTTCCCATAACATGATCAACCGCAGGGTCTTTTTCAATGACATTAATAAATTGTTTTAATTTTAAATTCATCGCATTAAATGAAATATTTTGATCTGCACGTAGTGATCCCCTCAACACACCTGTGTCTTGCTGCGGAAAGAAACCCTTAGGAATCACCACATACAAATACACATTAAAAGCAATCGTAAACAAAAAAATAATTAAAGTTAAAGCTTTAAAACGTAATGCAACGGCTAGACTCCATTTATACATTAAGGTGATACGTCCAAATAAACCTTGTTGTTTAATATAGTCATCTTCCGATGCAAGTCGTAAAGCCTCGCTATCAGAAATGGGGAAGTGTTCGGGTTCAAGCTGTGCTGAAGACGATTGTCGTGGATGTGACTTTAACCACCAAGCACAGAGCATCGGTGTTGTCGTCAAAGAAACCAACATAGAAATCAAAATTGCATAGGACAATGTCATTGCAAACTCATGGAATAATCGCCCCACAATACCGCCCATCAATAAGATAGGTACAAACACAGCAATCAGAGAAATACTCATAGAAATCACAGTAAAACTAACTTCTTTTGCTCCAGTAATTGCTGCTTGCATCGGGCTAAGCCCTTCTTCGAGTCGTCTGGAAATCGTTTCCAGTACTACAATGGTATCGTCCACCACAAATCCCGTGGCAACTGTCAACGCCATTAAACTGATATTATTGAGGGAAAATCCTGAAAGATACATCAAAGCAAATGTACCAATTAAGGAAATGGGTACTGTTAATGCAGGAATCAGCGTTGCACGACCATTTCTGAGAAAGACAAATACCACCAGAATGACCAAAATCACAGAAATGATCATAGTCATTTCTATTTCTCTTAATGAGGCTTTAATCGTGGTACTTCGATCTACCGCTACTTGAATATTAATTTGTGTTGGCAAAGCGGACTGTAACGTCGGCAACATATCTTTGACACGTTGAATCGTTTCAATAACATTGGCATTCGGTTGTTTAAATACTAGAATCAACACCGAGGGTTGCTCTGAATAATAGCCTGCATTTCGAGTGTCTAAAACAGAATCTTTCACTGCTGCCACATCCGAAATACGCACGGGCGAATTGTCTTTGTAACTGATAATTAAAGGTAAATAATCCTGTGCTTTTTTGGCTTGATCATTGGCCTGCACTTCCCATAATTGGTCTTTTTGTTCGACAAACCCTTTCGGTCGATTGGCATTGGTTGCGGTAATGGCTGAACGCACCGTTTCTAAACCAACGCCATAATGAGCAAGTTGTAACGGATTAAGCTCTACCCGTACTGCTGGCTGTGCTGCACCACCAATACTGACATCACCAACTCCATCAATTTGTAAAAGTTTCTGTCCTAAAATAGTATCCGCAGCATCATACATTTGACCTCTAGATAAGGTTTTTGAGGTCAAGGCTAAAATCATCACTGGTGCATCAGCAGGATTAACTTTACGATAGGTTGGATTATTTTGTAAGCCCGATGGCAATGAGGATAACGAAGCATTAATCGCACCTTGTACATCACGTGCAGCACCATTAATGTCACGGCTTAAATCGAACTGTAAAGTAATATTTGTTGAGCCCAGTGAACTAGTAGAGGTGATTTCATTTACACCAGCTAAACGTCCTAGTGTGCGTTCTAAAGGTGTTGCTACTGTCGCTGCCATCACTTCGGGGCTTGCACCTGCTTGCTTGGCACTCACGGAGATGGTTGGATAATCAACCCGTGGTAAAGAGGCGACAGGTAATAAATTAAATGCCAATATTCCTAATAAACATAATCCAATACTGAGCAATGTTGTCGCTACAGGTCGATGAATAAACGGCGTTGATATAGCCATATTTATTCCCCTGGTGACTTAATGAAATGCTTATAAGGAGGTAATGCACTGGCATCAATATCCGTTCGAGATTGGTGTTTCATCCGTTGTGCTAAATGGTCAAAAGCTAAATACACGACTGGCGTGGTAAATAAGGTCAATAACTGGCTAACAATAAGTCCGCCAATCATGGCAATACCCAGTGGATGACGTAGCTCGGACCCCATGCCATTGCCAATAATTAAAGGTACAGCCCCCAACAACGCAGCCATTGTGGTCATTAAAATGGGTCTAAATCTTAATAGACAGGCTTGATAAATAGCTTCTATCGGGCTTAATCCCTGATGTCGCTCTGCATCTAAGGCAAAATCGATCATCATAATGGCATTCTTTTTAACAATCCCAATCAGTAAAATAATCCCAATAATTGCAATAATATTCAGATCATTACCCGTTAAAGATAAAGCGAGTAATGCACCAATTCCCGCTGAAGGTAAGGTTGAAAGAATCGTTAATGGATGAATAAAACTTTCATACAACACCCCTAAGATAATATACATCACCACAATCGCTGCGATGATCAGCCAAACCGTATTACTTAATGAAGCTTGGAATGCCAAAGCTGTACCTTGAAACTGGGTAATCATACTTTTAGGCAGATTCATGTGCTGTTCGGTATCTTTAACTGCCTGTACAGCTTGTTGTAACGATATGCCTTCTCCCACATCAAACGATACCGTGACTGTGGGAAATTGTCCTAGATGATTAATTTCTAATAAGGTACTTCTTGAGGATATATTTGCAATACTACTTAAACGTACCGGTTGACTGGTACTCGAGGGAATATATAAATTTTGTAGCGCCTGAATTCCATCTTGGTCTTGTCCTGAAAGCCCTAACACCACATGATATTGATTGGTCTGGGTAAAAATCGTACTAATTAAACGCTGACCAAAAGCATCATATAACACATTATCAATATTGGCTGTGGTCACACCATATTGTGCCGCAGCATCGCGATTAATATCCACATAGACTTGTAGCCCTTTATCTTGCCAATCTGATGCTAAATTGGTAAGTTCTGGCCGCTGGGCTAAATTCTGCATTAATTTAGGCACCCACATGGCTAAATCAGCCATATTGGTTGATTGCAAAGTAAACTGATACTGCGTCCGGCTTTGCCTTGAATCAACAATTAAATCTTGTGCGGGTTGCAAATAAACGGTTACACCTTGTGCTTTGTCTAGACGCTGTTTTAAATCACTAATTACACTAGCAATATCACCGCGCTGTGATTTTTCTTTCAAGTTAATTAAGATTCGGCCAGTATTTAACGAACTGTTGACTCCATCAATTCCAATAAATGAAGAAATGCTCGCTACAGCAGGATCTTGTAAAATAATTTGTGCCGTTTGCTGCTGTTTTCGACTCATGGCTTGAAAAGAAATAGTTTGATCAGCTTCCGTAATCGCAATAATTTGACCAGTATCTTGAATCGGAAAAAAACCTTTTGGAATGAAAACATACAACATAATGGTAAAAACAAAGGTGGCCACGGTTACCACCAGAAAAATACCCTGCCGAGCTAAAACCCAACGGAGTGCTTTGGCATATAGTTCAATTAGCCCATCAAAAAATGCACCCATTTTTAAATAAAAACGACCTTGCTGATCATCTGGGGTATGTTTAAGCAACCGTGAAGACAGCATTGGAGTCAGTGTTAAAGATACAAATGCTGAAATTAAAATAGAAATTGCCAGTGTAACGGCAAACTCACGAAAGAGTCGGCCAACCACATCCCCCATAAATAGAAGTGGAATCAGCACGGCGATTAAAGAAATCGTTAATGTGATGATGGTAAAAGCAATTTGTTCCGAACCTTTTAAAGCCGCCTGCATGGGCGTATCACCCTGCTCAATATATCGGGAAATATTTTCAATCATGACTATGGCATCATCTATCACAAAACCTGTTGCAATGGTTAAAGCCATTAAACTTAAATTATTGATAGAAAATCCAAATATATACATGACTGCAAATGTCCCCACTAAGGACAAAGGTAAAGCCACAGCAGGTATAAAAGTTGCTCGTGCGCTACGTAAAAATAAGAATACGACTAGAATCACCAGAACCATGGCCAAAACTAATTCAAATTCAACATCGGTTAATGACGATTGAATTGTGCTGGTACTGTCATTCAAAATTTGAATTTTGACTGCCTGTGGAAAATTACTTTGTAATTTTGGTAATAATTGCTTAATTTGATCAGCAACTTGGATGATATTGGCATTCGGTTGACGTTGAACATTAATAACCACGGCAGGTATCTGTTCTGCATTCACTTGCCCTGAGATATTTTGCCCCATCCAAGCGGCTAGCCGAATGTTTTCAGCAGAATCAAGCGTCGCTGCAATATCAGACATTCGAATTGCTGCACCATTTTTATAAGCAATAATTAGATTTTTATAGTCATCAGCCGTATGTAATTGATCATTACCATCAATCGTTGAAGACTGAACTGCACCACTAATCGTTCCTTTAGCTTGATTTACATTCGATGCAATAACGGCTGTACGGACATCTTCAAGGCTTAAACCCATATTGGCCAATGCAGCAGAATTAACTTCTAATCGCACCGCAGGCCGTTGTGCACCGCTCACACTAATTAGACCCACGCCATTTACTTGTGAAAGTTGCTGGGCTAAACGTGTATCGGCCAAATCTTCTAACTGGGTTATCGGCAGCTCTTCAGAACTCACTGCAATCGTCATAATCGGCTTATCTGCCGGATTAACTTTGCTATAGGTTGGTGGAGAAAGTAAATCGCTGGGCAACAAGTTATTTGCTGCATTAATGGCTGCTTGAACTTCTTGTTCCGCGACATCCAAACCTAAGTCTAGATTGAACTGTAAGGTAATGACAGAAGCACCATTTGAACTGGTGGATGACATCTGATTTAAGCCAGGCATTTGCCCCAACTGACGCTCTAAAGGTGCAGTAATGGTTGATGTAATGACATTGGGGCTTGCACCTGGATATAAAGTTGTCACTTGCATCGTTGGGTAGTCAACCTCTGGCAATGAGGCCACAGGTAAAAACTTCCAAGCCACTAAACCAGATAAAAAAATTGCAATCATCAACAATGTGGTTGCAACTGGGCGCAGAATAAATAATCGTGATGGATTCATCTGCACTCCTTATTGAGTTGCTTGACCAGTGTTCTGGATATTTGCATTGCTGTGCACTATGGCATTGCTCGCTTGTGGTCTACGCTGTTCTGGTTGTTCACCTGTTCTGCTATTTTTTACGGGCACTGGATTGGGTAAAAGATTTTGTGCAGCATACATGAAGATTTGATTCGAGTGATTGCTCTGATTTCATTGTAGCTTTAATGTGATCTGATTTTGGGACAACATCACCTAAGCGAACTTTTGCACCATCTTTAAGCTTATCCACTCCATCCGTGACTACTTGATCATTGGCTTGAATTGCACCTTGTATAAGTACAGTATTATCACCAATGACCGTACCCGTCGTCACATTCACGACTGTAACTGTATGATCTGGATTTACTTTATAGACAAAACTTCCATTACTGCCCAATTGTAAAGCAACTGTTGGAACAATCAGAGCATTGAAAATTTTGCCAACTTGCATTTGAATATTGACAAATTGATTTGGAAATAAGTGCTGATTATGGTTATCAAATTCAGCCTTAATATTAATCGTACCCGTACTGGTATTCACTTGGTTGTCTAAAGCCAATAACTTCCCATCAGCAAGTTTTTGGCTATTTTGTCGATCCCATGCTTGAATAGGGATTATTTGCTGTGGATCATCCATTAACTGGATCAGCTGCGTCAAATATTGTTCTGGAACGGCAAACACCACTGAAATATTTTTAAGTTGAGTAATATTCGCAATCCCATTGGGATCCGTCGTATTTACCATATTGCCAGCATCCACTTGTCTTAGACCAATACGACCAGCGGCAGGTGCGGTGACCTGCGTATAACTGAGCTGCAATTTGGCATTATCGACAGCTGCTTGATCAGTTTTGACCACACCTTGATACTGTTGAACTAAAGATGCTTGGGTATCATATTGTTGCTTAGCAATCGAATCTTGTTTCCAAAGCTGTGCATAACGCTGTAAATCCAATTTTGCATTACTCAGTAATGCTTGATCTCGTAAAAGTTGCCCCTGACTTTGTAATAAGGCAGCTTTTGGAGCCCGATCATCAATTTGTGCTAAAAGCTGCCCTTTCTGAACAAAACTTCCTTCTTTGAAATAGACATGCATCAACACACCACTGACGAGTGGATGAACAACGACTGTATTGGAAGATGTAACCGTACCTAAGGCCTGTATAGAAGAGTTGATATCTTTTTGTACAACGGTAGCGACACCTACAACTGTTGGAGCAGAATTTGCACCACCTTTTTTGCTTTGATCTGAACCTTGAGTCGATTGCACTGATTTATGTGTAAGATGCCAAATTCCCCAAGCAACTAAAAAGAGAATGATCAACACAATCAAGTAACTTATGATTCCTTTAATTTTGGATGGTTTTTTTACAACTTCCGTCTCTTCAGATGAATTATTCATTTTGTTATCATTGGTATTATTTTATTCTAATATAAATCATTCAATCACTTTAATTTAAGTTTAAATGTTTATTTTTTTATCATTTATAGACAGCTAAATTGATCCATTATTTTGCGTATTTTCACTCACTAAATGAACTTTTATCCTCTATATTTTGTCTAGTTCATTTTAGCAAATTACTTATTACAGCAATCTTCATAAAATATTTTCAAATTAAATACCCACCCATAAATTACCATTTAATTTTTGTTATACAGCACTAAATTTTCTGTTTTGAGCAATTAAAATCATAAAAAAGCCCAACCGAAATTGAGCTTTTAATTATGGATATAAAATTACTTACCTGGCTTAAAACTGTCTTTTAAGTCTAGAATACGGTTAAACACAGGTTTTTCGCTTGTATGATCATATTGATCAGCTACGAAATAACCTTCACGTTCAAACTGGAAGCGATCTTCAGGTTGTGCCAATGCTAATGCTGGTTCAATGATAGCTTGCAAAACCGTTAAAGAATCAGGATTTAGATGCGCTAAAAAATCATCATCAGCATCTGGTGCTGCTTCAGTAAATAAACGGTCATAGACACGAACTTCCGCAGCAATACCCTTCTCCGCAGAAACCCAATGTACAACCCCTTTTACTTTACGCCCTTCAGGATTTTTACCTAAAGTTTCAGGATCGATTGAACACTTAAGCTCAACAACCTCACCATTGATATCTTTAATCACTTCATCGCACTTAATCACATAAGCATGACGTAAACGAACTTCGCCTTCTGGGGTCAAACGTTTAAAGCCTTTTGGTGGAACTTCTTCGAAATCTTTACGATCAATGTATATTTCTTTCGATAAAGGAATAATGCGTTCGCCCATATCTACGTTTGGATGACGCGAATGGCTTAGATCCATATCTTCAGGAAGATTGGTTAAAGTCACTTTCAATGGATTAAGTACCGCCATACCACGTGCAGCAGTGTTTTCCAGTGATTGACGAATACAGAACTCAAGCATTGCAACATCAACAATACCATCTGTTTTAGATACGCCTACACGTTTACAAAAGTCACGTAAGCCTTCCGCAGTAAAACCACGACGACGCATACCAACAACAGTTGGCATACGTGGATCATCCCAACCATGAACATGATTACCTTCGACCAGCTTACGTAATTTACGTTTAGAGGTAATGGTGTAATCAATATTTAAACGGCTCGATTCGTACTGATGTGGAACAGATGGCGATTTAACTTTTTCCACAACCCAATCATAAAATGGACGGTGGTCTTGGAATTCAAGCGTACACAGTGAATGGGTAATCCCTTCAATCGCATCTGATAACGGATGCGCATAATCATACATTGGATACATTTTCCATGTATCACCCGTTTGATGATGTTCAGAATGGAGTACACGATACAAAATAGGATCACGCATATGTACATTCGGTGAAGCCATATCAATTTTAGCGCGTAAAACAGCTTTGCCTTCACCCAATTCACCATTATTCATTTGTGTAAAGCGAGCTAAGTTTTCTTCTACTGAGGTTTCACGATAAGGTGAATTTTTACCTAGCTCAATAAAATTACCACGGTTTAAACGAATTTCTTCAGGTGATTGTAAATCGACATAAGCATCACCCTGTTGAATTAATTGAATTGCCCAAGCATGCAATTGATCAAAATAACTTGATGCATAGCGTGGCTCACCATTCCATTCAAAACCTAGCCACTTCACATCATTGGCAATACCATCGACATATTCTTGTTCTTCTGCATCAGGATTCGTATCATCAAAACGCAAGTTACATAAGCCATCAAACTCTTGAGCAATCCCAAAGTTTAAGCAGATTGCTTTAACATGACCAATGTGTAAATAACCATTCGGTTCTGGCGGAAAGCGAGTCACAACCTGTTTTGTACGGCCCGATGCTAAATCTTCAGTAATGACTTGACGTACAAAGTCTAAGCCCGCCTGTTGTTCTTGCTGCGCAGCATCGACAGATGTATTACTGGTTGTCGGGGTCTTCGGCAGTTCTGAAACAACATCATTTGGCTTCATAGTTGATAAATCACTTCTATAAGATAAAATAGGGTAATAAAAATGCAATTTTCAGTTTATTAACAAAGAAAATCGCGTTTTTGCTTGCCTTGTAGTTTACAGTTTGCTTATGCTTCTCTCAACCACAAACCCATGGCTTTTTTTGTCCATGATCAGGAGATTATAGAATGAGTTTTCCTCAAGTCGAATTAAACACCAATAAAGGGCGCATTGTTCTTGAACTTAATGCTGAAAAAGCACCTATTACTGTGGCTAACTTTTTAGAATATGTTCGCGATGGTTTTTATGATGGCGTAATTTTCCACCGTGTTATTGAAGGTTTCATGATCCAAGGCGGTGGCATGGATGAAAACTTCAAAGAAAAAACAACACGTGATTCTATTGAAAATGAAGCGGACAACGGTTTAAGCAATGAAGAAGGTACGGTTGCTATGGCACGTACTCAAGCACCTCATTCAGCTTCTGCGCAATTCTTCATTAACGTAAAAGACAACTCTTTCCTTAACCACACAGGTAAAACTGCACAAGGTTGGGGTTATGCAGTATTTGGTAAAGTTGTTGAAGGCCTAGATATTGTTGAAGCAATCAAAGGTGTACGTACTGGCAACCGTGGTTACCATGCTGATGTACCTTTAGAAAATGTCGTCATTGAATCTGCTAAAATCATTTCTGAATAATTTTATTTAGGATTGCTCGTGACGTATTTGTTTATCGCTGATTTACATTTGTCACCTGAACACCCTCGACTGGTTCGAGGGTTTTTGGATTTATTGATTCAATATAAAAACAAAAATACGCAACTGTACATTTTGGGTGATTGGTTTAATGCTTGGATTGGCGATGATTACACTGCTCCATGGTTAGAAGAGCTTGTTACAGCGTTAAAACAATTTCACCAAGCAGGCAATCAAGTTTTCTTCCAAGTTGGAAATCGTGACTTTGCTTTAGGCCAAAGATTTTTAGATCAATTTAACGCAATACTTCTTCCAGATGTTTATACGCTAAAAATAGGCAATAAAACCTTTCGGTTAGAACATGGCGATGCTTTATGCACTGATGATATTTCCTATCAACGCTTTAAAAAAATCATTCGTAATCCCATTATTCTGGGACTACTCAAAAGTACGCCTTTAAGTTTTAGACAAAAACTTGCCAATGGTTTTCGTAAAAAAAGCCGTGAATCTCAACAGCATAAAACCTATGAAATTATGGATGTAAATGCTGAAGCAGTAAATCAAGCCTTGAATAATATTGATTTTTTGATTCATGGACATACCCATCGCCCCGAGATTCATCCTGTAAATGATAAATTACATATTGTCTTAGGCGATTGGCGTGAACGTACCTCTGAGGCTATGATTTTAGAAGTTGATGAAAATGGTGAATGGCAATTAATTAAGTGGAATATCAAATAAAACTGTTGATTTCAAATTTCCAAGAAATGACTTTTCATGTTTACTCACGCTTTGATTACGTTCTTTTCATATTTTATGCCTATAATCAATCCATATTTAAAAATTGAAAGTTAGGTTTAAAACATGGACTTATTAAACGTTTCAAAAACACGCTATACCACCAAAGCTTACGATGCTAAAAGAAAAATTCCGCAACCGCAATTTGATCGTTTACTTGAAATTCTACGTTTAACCCCATCCTCGATTAATATTCAACCTTGGCACTTTTTCATTGCAGACAACCCAACGGCCAAAGAACGCATTGCCAAAAGTCTGGTAGGTAAATATGCTTATAATGCAGCTAAAGTTTTAGATTCATCGCATACAATTTTATTTTGTACTAAAGCCGATATTAGTGAACAACATCTTGAAAATCTAATTCACCAAGATGATCTGAGTGGACGCTTTAAAGATGAAAAAGCCAAACAGGGCCAAAAAGATAGCCGTTCAGGTTATGTACATTATTACCGTAATGAAAAGGGGGATATCCAACGTTGGGCTGAAAATCAGACCTTTATCGCTTTAGGCCAAATTCTTTTAGCTGCAGGGATTGAGGGTATTGATGCTACGCCTATTGGTGGTTTTGATGAGGAAATTATGACTGAAGAATTACAATTAACTGAAAAAGGTCTAGTACCTTCAGTCCTGTTAACTTTAGGTTATCGAAGCGATTCCGACTTTAATGCAACATTACCTAAATCCCGTTTAAATAAAGAAGATATTTTTACGCAGTTATAAAATAGCTTAGAGGGTAAGTAATATAGATACTTACCCTTCTTATAAAATTATAGTTTTAAATTTAACAATCCATTCCATCATAAAGTAACGCTCTAAAAATCAAAACCAACCTTTACGTCCTTTCAACACAGCATCTGCACAACGTAAAGTCTCTTGACTTAAACCCCAAAGACGATAATCACCCGTCATTGAACCAATCATAAAGTTATGCGTATAAGCAAAACTGAGGTCTCGTTGTGGGTCACACCAAGCACCAGAGCCATTGTATCCGATATGTCCAAAACCCTGTTTAACGCGTTTCCCCATCGTAATCACACGGTGATATCCTAAGCGCCAGTTCATTGGAATCGGCATCACACGATCACGTTTAAAACTTTGTATTTGGCTCAATACTGTAAAGACTTCTGGCTTAAGTATTTCTTGATTTTCCCAAACACCTTTATTGGCCAGCATGGCATACATTTTAGCCAAACTATTCGCGGTAAAAACACCATTCGCGGCAGGAATAATCGCTTGTAAACCTTGATCACTAAAGAAACTAAAATCTTTCATACCCTTCGGTATCATTGCATCTAAAAAATCTTGAGGATTCTGCCCACTTAATTGAATCAGTTTTTCAGAAAAATTATTTTTATGTTGTTTTTGGATTGAAGATTTAGTCTTGGATTGTACAACGTGCTCTTGTTCTATTTTTGATAATGGGCGTGCTACACGAGCAAGTTGTGTAGTGGGTACGCCAAAGTATGCACCGTCTAATTCTAAAGGATCCTCCAAATAGCGCTGCATCAACCAAACCAATGGTTGCTTGGTCGCTTTTTCTAAGATACCACCCACCAACCAGCCAAAAGTGAGTGCTTGATAGGCAATATCAGACCCCATCTCAAATCTTGGGGTCGCTTGCTCCATGACTGTCAACATATGCTGCCAATCCGCCATTTCCACAGCGCGCGCAATCAAATTTCGAATGTCATATAAACCACTCTGATGACTCAGAATATGTCGCAAAGTCATGCCTGCTTTACCATTTTCCCCAAACTCAGGCCAATACTGAATAATCGGTGTATCGTAAGCTAAAAAGCCTTCACTGACTAAAATATGCGCCAAAGTAGCGATGACACCTTTGCCTGTTGAATAACATATAGATAAGGTATCCTGAGCCCAGTTTTCTGTTGCAGATTTTTTTCCAGTAAAAATATCAACAACTTTTTGTCCCTGAAAATAAACTGCAAGTGCTGCACCACCATGATCAACGCGTGCATCTTGTAATCGGCTAAATTGCTGTGCTAAATCATAAAATCGCTCATCAACAATACCATGATAATTTTCAGTATTTGCAAAAATAATATCTTTTAACTGGCCCATTCCTTTAACCCTCTTATTCTTATATCTCTATTAAAAAAGCCTAAATTATCTTAATTTAGGCTTAATCTATGAGTCTACTTATAAAGCTTGTACCACACCGCTCACATGCGGCTTTTTAGATTTTTGATTCCGAATCAAAAAGTCAGTTTCTTTACTCTGTTGAGCCGTTAAAAACTCAACTGTTGAAGGTAGATACATCGGTAATTTAAACCAAACATCCGCTTCATAAGCATCAGGCAAGGCCAAACTTGCCAATGCGCGTGCCTTACTCCACATACCATGTGCAATCGCTTGTTTAAAACCAAAGGCTTTTGCGGTCACAGCATGAATATGAATGAGGTTGAAATCACCTGAGATCATTGCATAACGGCGACCCGTATTTTCCGAGATATTCCACTCGGCTTGAATTTGATAATCTGGCTCTTTGGTTTCTTTGGTTTTCTCTGATACCGCAGCTGTAGTTTTTTGACGTGATAAATACGTCGTTGTGCCTTGCATCACAATATCATTACCGACTTTCGCAGTGGTAATAAAATCAAATTGTACGCCTTTATCATGTGGCTTAAGCTCACCAAACTGACAAGATAGAGTCAATTGCTCATTCACGCCAATTTTACGCGTTTGCTTAACAACGTTTCGAATATGAACTAAACCTAAAATTGCAAATGGAAATGCTTCTGAAGTCATCATATGCATTTGCAAACTTTGTGACAGTACAGCTAAATAAATAGCAGGAATATAGCCATTATTTTTAAAACCACACACTTCGTTATAAGCTTTTAAATGCTTTGGATCAATTTTGAATGAATCCACCACATATTCAACTTGTGGCAGAATTTTCTCAGCTTTCGGCTTTTTGAAAATAAGACCTTGAATCACTTTTGGATAAGCTAGATACGGTTTAGGAAGTTGACTAAAGTGGCGAGTATTCATACTGGACCTTTGGAGAATTATTTTTAGATAAATCATTATGCATTGCTTTTCTTCAGTAAGGTTTAAAGCTTACTGAAGAGCTTATTAGAGAGGGAATATAGAAAAGACCAAAGCTCCCTCTCTAACTTTCTCAGAGTACTATAAAGGCACTATGAGAAACACCTTACGTTGTCTAAGCACCTAACAAGCTTTGACCACAGACACGAACCACATTGCCATTTAAACCTGTTGATGCAGCTGATGCAAACAAGGCAATAGTTTCTGCAACATCGACAGGTAGACCACCTTGACTCATCGAATTCATACGACGACCAGCTTCACGAATTGCAAAAGGAATCGCCGCAGTCATTTGAGTTTCAATAAAACCAGGTGCAACAGCATTAATAGTGATACCATCTTTTAATACAGGGGCAGTAAATTTTACCAAACCAATCACACCAGCCTTAGAAGCAGCATAATTCGTTTGACCTAAATTACCAGCGATACCTGAAATTGAAGAGACACAAACAATACGACCATTCTCATTCAAACCTGAATGATTCAATAAATAATCATTAATGCGTTCTGCAGCAGATAAATTAATATTGATTACCATATCCCACAATTCTGGTTTCATATTCGCTAAAGTTTTATCGCGAGTCACCCCAGCATTATGGACAATAATATCCAAGCCACCTTTAGACGCAGCAGCGGCTTTAATTTGCTCACCTGCATCAGCAGCTGTGATATCAATAGCAAGTGTTGATCCACCAATTTCATTGGCAACGCGATCTAAATCTGCTTGTTGTTGTGGTACATCTAAACAAATTACATGTGCACCATCGCGTGATAATACATGAGCAATTGCTTCGCCAATACCACGACTCGCACCAGTAACCAAAGCTGTTTTGCCCGCTAAAGGCTTCGCCCAATCAATATCAAGTACATCCGCTTTAGATACATGAATTACTTGACCAGATACATAAGCTGAACGTGGAGAAAGTAAGAATCGTAATGATGACTCTAAATTCGCAGCTGCATCAGCATCCACAAGAATCAAATCAGCAGCAATCCCTTTTTTAAATTCTTTACCCACAGACTTCACAAAACCTTCAAGTGCACGTTGAGCAATTGCTTGCTGAATCGTAGGTGCGGTTTCTGGAGTTAGCCCGACAATAATCACTCGACCAGAGTTTTGAATTTGACGTGCAATTGGATGAAAGAAATTGTACAACTCATGTAACTGTTCCGAGTTTTGAATACCAGAAGCATCAAAAACTACTGCTTTAAATTTAGATTCTTTATCACCTTCATTAAAAGCATTAACAGTTAAGCCCACTTTAGCAGCAGCTTGCTGTAATTCTGCATTATTACCAGCATAACTATTTGCATGAATATTACTTAATACTTGTGCAATCGCACCTGAAAAAATACTATTCGGCGCGGCACCGAAAAGAGCTGCACCTTTAAGCACAGGTGTCGCAGATTCAAAACGATCTAACTCAAGAGGAGAAGGTAAACCTAAATTTTTAATGACAAATTTACCAATTGGAGATTTAGAAAAAGCTTGGTATTGGTCAGACATGATTATTATCTCTCAGCAATATAATTGTGAATGAATCGCAGGTATCTATTAACTTCAATGTAATGTCAGATACTTATAATGACTTCAATTCATTCGTTCCACAATAATAATACTTGAGTTACCCCCCTGATGTCTTGACCTGAATGATCAGTCAAATGTCATTTTAGTCAATTCAGGCCATTTGACTCTATGTTAATGTATGCACTAAGAATATCGTAAACATGCTTGGAAAAGCCTTATGAGCAAATCAACTCAAGAAAATCCAACTGTCGAGAATTCTGCGACAGAAGCTGTGTCAAATACATCAAAACCACGTACGCGTACGAGTCAAAGTACTGCTACGGCTTCTAAAGCAGCAAATGCTACTGCGAAAACTCGCCCACGTGCGACATCTTCACGTAGTAAAAACACTGCAACACATTCTAAGAAAGCTGAATCGACAGCACCTGTTACAACTCAAACTGCTGTTCCACAGGAAAAAATTATGAGTCAAAATACTATTCGTCGTGTTGCTATTATTGGTGGCAATCGTATTCCGTTTGCACGTTCAAATGGTGCATACTTCCAAGCATCTAACATTGATATGTTGACTGCCGCATTAAATGGTCTAGTTGAGCGTTTCAATTTGCAAGGTCAACGTTTAGGTGAAGTTGCTGCTGGTGCAGTCTTAAAACACAGCCGTGATTTCAATATGACACGTGAGTGTGTGCTCAACACTCAACTTGCACCAGAAACCCCTGCTTATGACTTACAACAAGCTTGTGCAACAGGTTTACAAGCGGCATTCCAAGTAGCGAATAAAATTGCCTTAGGCCAAATTGATGTAGGTATTGCAGGCGGTGTAGATACAACTTCTGATGCACCAATCGCCTTTGGTGATGGTTTACGTAAAGCATTACTGGAGTTAAATATTGCTAAAACGGCAAAAGATCGTTTAAAAGCGCTGACGAAAATTAATGTAAAAGACTTGCTTGATGCCCCTAAAAATGGTGAGCCACGTACTGGTTTATCTATGGGTGATCACCAAGCAATTACTGCACTAGAATGGGGTATTCCTCGTGAAGCGCAAGATGAGCTTGCAGCTTCTTCTCATCAAAAAATGGCAAAAGCATATGATGAAGGCTTCTTCGAAGACCTAATCACACCATTTATGAGTCTTGAGCGTGATAATAACTTACGTGCGGATTCAACTGTAGAAAAGTTAGCAAAATTAAAGCCTGCTTTTGGTAAAGGCGATGCTCGTACTATGACTGCGGGTAACTCTACCCCCCTTACGGATGGTGCTTCTGTCGTACTTTTAGCCTCTGAAGAATGGGCTAAAGAAAATGGACATGAAGTTTTAGCTTACTTAACCTTCTCTGAAACTGCTGCAGTTGATTTTGTTGGTAAAAAAGAAGGCTTATTGATGGCACCGGCTTATGCAGTTCCACGTATGCTTGAACGTGCTGGTATTACTCTACAAGATTTCGACTATTATGAAATTCATGAAGCTTTTGCATCACAAGTACTTTCTACCTTAAAGGCTTGGGAAGATCCTAAATTCTGTAAAGAACGTTTAGGTTTAGATGCTCCTTTAGGTTCAATCGATCGTTCTAAGTTAAACGTTAAAGGCTCTTCATTGGCAGCTGGTCATCCATTTGCTGCTACAGGTGGTCGTATTCTTGCAACAGCTGCAAAACTATTGAATGAAAAAGGTTCAGGTCGTGTTCTGATTTCAATCTGCGCCGCTGGTGGTCAAGGCGTAACGGCGATTGTAGAAAAATAATTTTTTCTACTTTTAACTTACTGAATAAAAACTCATTTGTAATCACAAGTGGGTTTTTATTATCAACTTTTAATAAATATAAAAATGAAATAAATTGGTGATTATTTAGCCAATGAATTGCAACGAGCTTTAACTTATGTCAAACAAACAAAATAATCATGCACTATTACTGCCAATATTTCAGATACACATAAATTTTTAAATGACAGCTTTGCCATATGCATAACAATTTCTAGCCTTATGGTTGTATATAACTTTTTATTTATAGGAGTCAGCCCACGCGCTAAAATACAAATACGTAGCTATATACATACATTAAATAAAAATCAAAAAAGCATATTTAGTCCACTTGGAGCTCTATTTTTTATCTTTATCACTGTTTTTCTTAATTTTATCTGGTTCATTCTTATTGATGATCTTCCTCCACCAAACAGCAAAAATTATATTGTGACTTACTTTTCAAGCTTTGCACCTGCTTATTTAAGCTTATTGTTTTACTTCTTTAAATATTCACTCATTCTCTGTATCACACTATTATTATTCTACATATTAGAGAGTCAAAAATTAAAATAAAAAGCCATATACATTGATATGGCTTTTTAGCAGGGTTCATTTAAATCGAATGTTTAGGCTGATAACCCAAGCGCGCTTCAATATAGTCATAGCACCATTGGAAAATAAAGGTATAGACTAAAATACACAAGGTCATACTTAAATCCAGTAAAATTGCCTGAAAAATGGTCATATCCATTGCATAGGCAACCATTGGAATAGTGGCTAACATTAAACCACCTTCAAAACCAATTGCGTGCATAATCCGTACAGGAATGGTTCTTTTTAATTGATGCTTTCTTTCATATTTTTCAAAAAAATGATTAAAAATCATATTCCAAATTACAGAAGTAACCGCCATGGCAACACCTAATGTCCCTGCTATTTCCATAGGCACTTCAAAAATAAAACTTAACGCAATCGCTATGATCACCAACAAGATGATCTCATAGCTCAATGCATGAACAATCCTTCTCTTGGAAATCAACATTTTCAATTACTCGCTATACTATTCATTAGATGAGTTGTATTTTATGCTTATAATATTGATCAATCGAGTCAGATTCTTTCAATCTTATTGATAGATAAGCCATATATAAGTGATCCTATATGAATATTAATCAGGAACAACTCATCATCTTTAAAACGGTGATCGAAGCAGGATCTTTTTCTGCAGCTGCACGAAAACTTGGTAAAGTTCCATCTGCCGTTAGTATGTCCATTTCAAATTTAGAAATTGATCTTAACCTCAACCTATTCAATCGCATCGGGCGTGAGCCTATTCCCACTCCTCAAGCACTGAGTCTTTATGAAAAAACTGAACAGTTACTCATAGAAATGAATCAATGGAAGCAGCAAGCCTCTGCCTTGAGCAATGGTTTGGAATCCGCCTTAAATATTGTTGTAGTTTCTGAACTTTTACATACGCATTGGACTGACTATATTTCTTTGCTTGAGCAAAAATTCCCTGAACTGCAGATTAATATTTTTTCAGCTCCTCAAGAAGATGCCTTAAAGTTACTGTTAAACCAATCTGCACAACTGGCTTTAATGTTTGAACGTGAACAATTAGAAAGCCGTGAACAATTTGTAGAACTGAAACGCGAAGCATTAGTTCCTGTCGCAGCCAAAGACTATCCTTTGGCACAATCTGAACATGTTAGTTTTGAACAAATTTTACAAAGTCGGCAAATTGTCGTCGCCAGTCGTGACCGCACAATTAAACCCGAACTACTCTACTCGAAACGTAATTGGCGTACTGACAATCATCATTCTGCCTGCGCAATGATTATGCAAGGTCTTGGTTGGGGCGTATTGCCTTTAGAAATGTTTAATGAAAATCCAAGTTTAAAAAAACACCTAAAAATTTTAAACTTCTCAGATTTCACACCAAAGTTTGAATATTTTGTCGATTTAGTCTGGAGTCGTGAAACTGAACTGGGTGCAGCTGCTCGTTTTTTGATTAATCACATCCGAAAGCAACGAATTCATACAAAATAAAGCCACTTGAAGCCTATTTTTCACTTTCGCCAAAATCACATTATGCTATAACTGAACTTACAAATAATTTACCTAAGAATTAGATCGCAATGACACAATCTGCATTAAGCCAATTAAAAGCATTGACCACTATTGTTGCTGACACTAGCGATTTAAATGCAATTCAACAATTTCGCCCTTTGGATGCAACCACCAATCCTTCATTGATTACTGCTGCAGCCAGCCAACTTGAAAATAAAGAGTTAATTGAAACTGCGTATGATCAGGCTAAATCTGAAGGTTACCAAACAGATGAACTGATTGAACGTACAATTGATATTTTAACAGTCAAATTAGGTGTTGAAATTTTAAAAATAATTGAAGGCCGTGTTTCAACGGAAGTGGATGCCTCATTGTCTTATGATACAGAAGCCACCATTGTGAAAGCTAAAGAGTTACTAGCACTTTATCAATCTCATGGTATTGATCAAAACCGTATCTTAATTAAAATTGCTTCGACTTGGGAAGGGATTCAAGCCGCAAAAATATTAGAAGCAGAAGGAATTCATTGTAATCTCACCTTATTATTTGGATTACACCAAGCAAAAGCCTGTGCCGATGCAAAAGTAACACTTATCTCACCGTTTGTAGGGCGTATTCTGGATTGGTTCAAAAAAGCTGAAAATATTGATCATTATCCAATTGAGCAAGATCCCGGTGTATTATCGGTCAAACAAATTTATCACTTTTATAAACAATATGGTATCCAAACTGAAGTGATGGGTGCGAGTTTCCGTAGTGTCGATCAAGTGCTTGGTTTAGCTGGATGTGATCTACTGACTGTTTCACCTAATTTATTGGCAGAACTGGAACAAGATCAACGCACTGTAACGCCGCAACTCACGCGTGATCATGCACAGTCCCATCAAGCATGTAGTCATGAAGTTCTCACGGAAGAACAATTCAAACAACAATTGAATGCAGATTTAATGTCTTTTCAACTACTACAAGGTGGAATAGATGGTTTTATTAAAGCACGAGAACAATTGAATACCTTGTTACGTCAGTCCTTTGGACTAAGTGCAACCATTAAAGCTTAATGAGATATACTGAGTCAGTTCAATTAACTTCATATATCAAGCTGAGTTCGTCATAAATTAACGACTCAGCTTTTCTTGGTTTATATTAAATAAGTGAGAAATTTGTGTTTGGCATTATCGATATTGTCACCTTTATCATCGGGACTATTTTTATTGTGATTTTGCCAGGACCAAATTCCTTATATGTGATGTCAATTGCATCAAGATTTGGAATTAAGGCAGGCTATTGGGGAGCTTTCGGCGTTTTCACGGGTGATCTTATTCTAATCATCTGCACTGTTTTAGGTGCAGCCTCTTTACTGCATGCCTTTCCGTGGTTATTTATTTTATTAAAAGTGATTGGCACCGTCTATTTATCTTACCTTGGAATTAGATTACTTATTGCCAGTATCCATACGTGGAAAAACAACCCCAAAGTCATTCAATCAAATCAAACAGCGATAAGCCGTCAAGATATACATCCTTATCGAACTGCATTAACAATTAGTCTACTCAATCCTAAAGCAATTCTATTTTATCTCTCTTTTTTTGTGCAGTTTGTAGACCCCACCTATCCTTATCCAGCACTCAGTTTTACTGGACTAGCAGTTATTCTACAAATTATTAGTATGGGATATCTCACCATTCTAATTTTTTCAGGGATTAAACTAGCTGATTTTTTTAACACCCGTTTTAAATTTGCATCGATTGCTGTGGCATGTGTCGGACTCTTATTCTGTGGATTTGGTTTAAAATTAGCCTCTTCAACTATGTTATGAATTTAGTACGAATTACTCTGCACTCATCTCGTATTTAAAACCATCTGTTCAAGTAAGAATGTAAAGGACTATGCAAAAAATTATTCAAGATTTCTCTATCCCCGCAGTATTTGCAGGATTTATCACCTTCCTCATTGGAATTAGTGTTTCTGCTGTTTTGGTCATTCAAGCAGCACAACTTTTAGGTGCAACAGCTGAACAAATTAGTTCTTGGTTTTGGGCACTTGGTTTAGGCATCGGCCTTTCAGGATTAATATTGTCATGGAAGTTTAAATATCCTGTGGCGACATCTTGGTCCACTGCGGGCTTAGCCCTGATTCTTGCCTCAGCCAGTGGTTATACCCTATACGAGGCAATTGGCGCATTCCTCATTTGTGGACTCATGACAGCCGTCTTAGGGTTTTCAGGTATTTTTGAAAAAGTACTTTCTTATATTCCACAAAGTTTGACCAGTGCAATGTTGGCCGGTGTGCTACTCAAATTTGGCATTGCATTATTTGCGAGTATGCAAAATGACTGGGGCTTTATTCTGAGTTTATTGACGGTTTATATTGTTTCCAAACGGCTTTGGGCACGTTATTGCATTGTCATTACAGTCATTGCTGGTATCACTCTTTGTCCTTTTTTCATGGAGTTTCACACCCCAGCTCTACATTGGTCACTGGCTAAACCGGTATGGATCACACCTGATTTCACATGGTCTGCAGTTTTTGGTTTAGCACTCCCACTGTTTGTAATTAACATGGCGTCACAATATTTACCCGGTATTGCTATGATTAAAAGCTATGGCTATCAACCACATGTCAACCAACTGATTGGCTGGACGGGGACAATTCAAGCTCTACTTGCACCCTTTGGTTGTTATAGCGTGAATATTGCTGCTATTAGTGCAGCAGTTAGTTTAGATGATCAAGTTCATCCAGATCCTTCAAAACGTTATATTGCAGGAATGAGTTGTGGGTTTTTCTATATTTTAATGGGCCTATTTGCAGCAACATTAACCAGTTTACTGATGTCATTCCCGCATCTATTTATTGTTGCTTTAGCAGGAATCGCGCTATTTGGTACTATTAGCCATAATATTGCGATTGCCTTTTATGATGTAAATGAGCGTGAAGCAGCGCTGATGACGTTCTTATTTAGTGCGTCTGGTCTGCAATTTTTTGGTGTCGGCTCTGCATTCTGGGGGCTACTCTTTGGTTTTGCAGTATCTATCATTTTAAAATTTAGAACAAAATAATGGATGACGACTCTCAATTATTTATATTTTCAGAAATCTAAATTTTGAGTAAAAAAAAGCTTATCCTGAGATGGATAAGCTTAAAAACTTAAATCAAAAAAAGAAACTACAGCTAGAATCTGGAATGAATCATATAGCTTGTGTGTTTTCTAAGCAAATACTTTTAACAGATCAATCTATACCTAAAAGGTATTAATATTAAATAAGAACTGAGCTCCATTTTTTATACACTCAGAACCTCTTTAACATTCAGTCAGGATAAAATTTATATATGACTAAAGCCGATCATTGACATATTCCTAAGCTAAGTTAAATTTCTAGATAAGAGCCTGTGCCTTCTGGCCATGGTGACAACAATTCAAACCCAGTGCTAGTCACAGCAACCATATGCTCCCATTGCGCTGATAATGATTTATCCGTGGTCACGACCGTCCAACCATCTTTAAGCTCTTTAACTCTCGCTTTACCTGCATTAATCATCGGCTCGATAGTAAAAACCATCCCTTCTTTCAATACGATGCCTTGTCCAGGTTGTCCATAATGCACTACATTCGGTGATTCATGATAAACCGTCCCAATACCATGACCACAATATTCACGAACAATACTATAACCTTCACGATGTGCAACACTTTGAATCGCAAAACCAATATCACCTAAGGTTGCACCAGGTTTAACAGCATGAATGCCTGCAACCATTGCTTCATAAGTGGTATCTACTAATTTTTTTGCTTCAGGACTCACATTTCCCACGAAATACATTCGGCTGGTATCACCAAAATAACCATCTTTAATAATGGCAACATCAATATTAATAATATCGCCGTCTTTTAAAATAGTCGCTGCGGATGGAATACCATGACAGACTACTTCATTCGGCGAAATACAGGTTGTTTTGGTATATCCATAATAGCCAACATTTGCAGGAATTACTTTTAGTGTATTCACAATAAAATCATTACAAATATCATCTAAATATTCGGTAGTCACGCCAGGCTGAATATACTTCCCTATCATTTCTAAAACTTGCGCCGCTAAACGCCCAGAGACACGTAATTTTTCGATATCCTGTTCAGTTTTAATGGTAATAGTAGAAGCTTTCATTGCATTAATCCCCTGATTAGTATGGCCATTATATGCCTTTTATACATAAATTTCCCTGCTTTGATTTTCTGAATTTATGATTATTGCTCTAATTTTATTCTCAATCAGAGGTATTCTCTGTTTACAATTAAAATAATAGTAAATATTATAAATCTGGAATATACCAAATTACTGTATTAATATTTTATTTTTTCTTTATATTATCATTAACATAACTTAAATACACATAGTATTCATTTGCATAAATTTATAACAATAATAAATATGATTGATAAAATAAAATACCCAAATGACTTCAGATCCTCTAGAATTTATATTTTTGCAACACACTCTCCTTTATGACTAGTCTCCGTACTCGGGATATTATTGCTTTAGGTTTCATGACTTTTGCCTTATTTATTGGGGCAGGCAATATTATTTTCCCACCCATTGTGGCGCAACAAGCTGGTGAACATGTCTGGTTAGCAGCACTAGGATTTTTAATTACTGCGGTTGGTTTACCTGTAATTACTATCATGGCGCTTTCTCGCACACACGGTTCAATCGCAATCCTAAGCTCACCCTTAGGTAAAGTTGCAAGCTTAATATTAACTGTAGTTTGTTATCTTTCAGTTGGCCCTCTATTTGCCATACCACGTACCGCTACTGTTTCTTATGAAATTGGGTTCTCTTCACATTTTGGTACGACAAGTAGCAGCTTACTGATTTACTCTGCAATTTATTTTGCTTTTGTAACAATCATTTCACTTTATCCAAATAAGCTTTTAGATACGGTTGGTCATGTACTTGCACCACTGAAAATTTTGTCTCTGGCAATTTTAGGTATTGCTGCATTTTTCATACCTTCTGGCTTTATTCCACCAGCGATCAATAACTATGTTGCCAGTCCTGTATCCGAGGGCTTTGTAAATGGTTATTTAACCATGGATACATTAGGTGCTTTAGTTTTTGGTATTGTAATTATTAATGCAATTCATTCTCGTGGTGTTACTGATACTAAATTAGTAACTAAATATGCAGTTATTGCTAGTTTAATTTCAGGCGTTGGTTTAACTTTAGTTTATCTCAGCTTATTTAAACTAGGTTTAGGCAGCCATGAGGTTGCACCAAATGCGGCCAATGGTGCAATTATTTTGCATGCTTATGTACAACATGCTTTTGGTGATTTAGGCTCGCTATTCTTAACTGGCTTAATCTTCCTTGCCTGTATGGTTACAGCAATTGGTTTAACCTGTGCTTGTGCTGAATACTTTGCTCAACTGACTAAAATTTCATACAAAATTCTAGTCTTCATTTTAGTAGGCTTCTCATTCATCATTTCGAATTTGGGCTTAACTAAACTTATTGCAGTTTCAGTTCCTGTACTAAGTGCAATTTATCCACCAGCTATTGTAGTTATTGTACTGAGCTTCTTTTGGGGACGATTTAATAACCCACGTTTGGTTATCGCACCAGCCACGGCAGTTTCATTTATATTTGGCGTGATCGAAGGCATTAAAATTACTGCTTTTAAAGATAATTTACCCGTTGCTATTCAAAACCTTCCGTTGAGTGAACAGAATCTAGCATGGCTAATTCCATCATGTGTTGTATTAGTTATCTGTATTATTATCGATAAAGTTAAAAAGTAATCATCTTCAACTTTCGTCAATAAAATTTTGTTTTACCCAAACATAGTTTTATATATGATCAATAATGGCCATGTTTTACCCAAATGGGCTTTTATTGATAATCTACTTGACGATGATGAAGTAGTTTCTTTCTGATTTTAAAACTGATCATATACAGATAAGCTTTACTTTTTAAGGAAGTATAAAGCTTTATCTTTCAATTGCTTTTAATGAATCCTCTTGCTTTTGTATTACTCAGCAGCATGACTAGAACAACACGATGATTGAGCATAAAATATTGTTAAAAATATTTCTAAAAAACCACATAATACGTGACAAAAATCACAAATAACTTCTCAACTCATATCAACTATTCACATTCCATATCATTGTATCTTTACACTACTCTTTGCAATATTTTTCATTTTTTAATATCTCTTTAAATCTTGTCGGACTACCCCAATATAACTTCATTATATTTATACTTTCATGTCGTAAAAATGAGCACTTTTTTATGAGCAGTAAACCATCTAAAACCTGCCTTTCTGCCGTTAAAATAGCGTAATTAGATCATAAAATAGTGCCATTTACGCTTGAAATAATATATAGATATGATACAACTAATATTCAAACCTGACTAAAACAATTAGGTTTTGTCAAGCATGACAGGAGGGGTGGAGATGTTATCAATACATTTCAATAAGCAAGTCTTCATTAATTCTTTGAAGGCCAATAAAAAAATAGTAATTTATCTGAGTACCAGCATTGCGCTCATGGTCATGTTAATGATCCATGGATTAATTCAAGGAAACCTAAAACCTGAATTCTTTATCTATGCATTATTTGTGTCTGTAGCATTTTATGTCTGGGATGTGATTGACCATAAATTTAGAAAACAACGTACTGAATTTTTAGATTAAAAAATGGATGCACTGCATCCATTTTTTAAATGTAGATATAATTATAAAAATTTAAATTAAAAAATAATACAACCCACCTCATTTAATGTCTGTGCATCATAATAAACTCATACTAAAATCAACTACTAAAATAAAGTATTTATGCTTCCAAAAAGCAATCCACCTGTCGCGACTATTTCGCCAATTACCAATAAAATCATCGCACTTCTGAGCATCCACTTCGGCAATTGCCACTTGCCCATTTGATGAGGTTGTTTAAATTGATTCGATGTATCTTTTAACCACCCATGTAAAATATAACTTACAATCGAGAAACTAAAAAAGATTAAATTAATCACGACGAAAGCTAAATTCAACCATTCGGGCCAAGATGAAAAATAAGCCAATACTGCTAAAATCAATGTTGCAGGCGCATAAAGTAAACTACTTCGATGTGCAATATCGACATAATAATGTGCACGCGCATGCTCAGAACGACTAATTTGATAGTACTTCCATACCCCAGTTAGCATTCCGACCCACAAATAAATTCCACTAAAAATAATTGCAAATTTAACCGAATATTGTAAATGTTCCGCATCCATGAACCTGATTTTCCATTCTTTAATATAAAAATATAAATGGAGTCTAGCAATATCGCTACGCTTTCACAAATGACTTTTTAGTCATATTTTAATCAAGTTTCTTTTTAGAACTTGTATACAGTAAAGCAATAACTTTTTAGCTTTAATCAATTATGAACTCTTTTGAAAACTTAAATATTATCTGTGCTGATGGTTATAAACTCAGTGCACGCTTTTATAAATCGACTGAAGTTACTCAAAATCTTCCCATATTAATCTGCCCAGCAACGGGTATTGTTAAAGGTTTTTATCACGCTTTCGCTGAATGGCTCAATACCCAAGGTTATGATGTTTTAAGCTTTGATTTTCGCGGTATCGGTGACTCTTTACATGGTGCACTGAAGGATTCTCAAGCCAGTATCCAAGATTGGGGGCAGCTCGACATTCCGGCTGCAATTGAGACACTACTGGTAAAAACAGCACATGAAAAAGTCATTCTACTAGGACATAGTGCAGGTGGACAGCTTTTAGGAATCACACCCAATTTTGAAAAAGTAGCTAAAGTGGTTGCTGTTTCTGGTTCTACTGGTCATGTTAAAGGTTTAAAAGGTCATACAAAACGTATGGCACCTGTGATGTTTAATCTGATATTCCCTGTTTCAAATTTTGTTAAAGGCTATGGTGCGACCAAAATATTGGGGATGGGAGAAAACCTACCTAAAAATGTAGCAAAACAATGGGCACTTTTTTGCAGTAAACCTGGTTATGTTTTAAACGCCATTGGTAAAACCATATTTGATGATTTTCACAATGAAATCAATAGCCCTATGACTGTATTTTGGTCATCCGATGATGAAATTGCCACACAAGCCAATGTTAAAGATTTAATTCGCTTATATCCAAATGCATCAACAAAAATGTATGAATTGGTTCCATCAGAACATGGTCATAAAGCCATTGGTCACATGTTAATGTTCAAAAAATCTCATCAAAACATTTGGCCAGTTATTGCCCAAGAACTCCAAGTATAATGAGGTAAAACATCCATATTCATCACCTCTAGACCTGTAATCCTATTTAGAGAATTGATCTCTAACAAAAGATGCTTCACAGATTATGAGGCATTTTTCATATTGAATGACGTTTGATTTTTCAACGTCATTATTTAATCTTTTAATATGCAAACTTACACATTATATGACCTTTTAGACAGAAAGTTTTTATTAAAAAGTCACGTTTAAAACTGTATAAAATTCATTAGAATAAAACCCTTAGCCAAAAATATTGCATAAATAATCTATGGCTATTTAGATGCGTAAACTTTTCATCTAAACAAAAAAATTGACTAGGATTCATCATTATGGCATATGCAAATGTATTAACCTTTAATAAAAAATTTAAGCCTATTGTAAATACAAGCGATGAAGGTGCATATATCAACCGCGCTGCAGTGTTTGAATTTCATCAGGTCAAAGTCGTAGTTATACAGGAGAATCAAAAGCAAGAATTACTCTACCAAGTGACACTTGAAAATACACTACCGACAGCAAAAATTTCAAAATTAGTAGTCACTAACTCTCAAAGTATTGTTGCAATTTCACCCAAAAACAACTAAATTTGCTCAAATCATCAACAGAAAGACAACTATACCCTGTCTCTAATTCAACAACCCTGCATAAATTTTATTCCAAGAAAAATAATCGTAGTTAGATTTCTCTTGTTTTTAAACTTTGTGATTAAACATTAATTACATTATCTATATCATTTCAAATAAAAATAGTACAATGAGTGAATAGATAATTAAAAAAATGGAATTTAAAAATGTCAAAAAAATATTCTAAATTTTTACCCTCGACTGAACATTTCAATTTAGAAGATTTTCCTTTTTATTGGATTACTCAAGTTCATGCTCAATACGTGCTTAATGTGGACCATGTATTGAAAAAACATGGTGTTGATAACTCTCGACGACGCTTACTGATCGCTCTTGAAGCACAGCCCAATGCGAGTGTTTCTGATCTTTCAGATAAGATTGTGTCTAAAATGTCGACAACTACTAAAATTGTCTATCGGCTAAAAGATGAAGGCTTTGTTGACACGTACTCATGCTCAGATGATGCCAGAATTACACGTGTAATTTTGACAGAATCTGGCAAACAGATGACCCGTAAAATTAATGACTTAATGGCTGTTGTATTAGAACAATCCTTTGAAGGACTCACCTTACTTCAAATTGAAAAGATGATGGAAAGTTTAAGACACATCTTTAAAAATCTTTCTCATTAATCAAAACATCCAACTGTGTTGAGTTTGTAGGCTCTTTAGTATTGGGGATACCCGCTTTCAAATTCATCAACAGAAAATTTCTGAATAAAAGGATTAATATAATTGGAGTTCAGAATCAAGCTAGCACTTCAACAATCATACTAGATAAAGAAAAATAGGCCAAAGTATTAGATGATAAGCAATACTATTATTAGTGTTGCTGCTAAATATGCTCACCTTGCATTTATTGGAGTGATTTCATATCAAGTGCAAATAAAATAGCTCAAATATCCTAATATCTTATATTTCAGTGTTGGTATTTTACCCTTCACATATTTTGTATTCATAATGCTAATTTATCGCACATACTATTGCGCTCGATATAGCCTCATAAAATAGATAAAAATCATTCTCAGAAAAAATGCATTATTATATTTATACGCTGCCATTACACTTTTTATTAAATGTGTACTTAACTTATATTTAACATACACAGACTGGGGGTTTTTATACATTTTTTTAGAAAATTAGCTCGTATAATTTAATCAGTAAAGCTGTTCAGATACTTTTAATAAACTTAAAAAGTATACTTAGCGATCATCTTTTAAATAGGTATTAAGCCAAGCTTATACTGTGTGATAGCCACCCCATCCTCTTCAAATGATTTACTATTTAATTCTATCCGAAGAATCTCGTGACTTTTCTTTCAGCATCAAGCAAGCCATGCATAAAGCTTTGCACATGAAAACTTGAGGCCGTTTATCAGTAAATGATAGTGCAAAACTTATCAACTGATGAGGAGATAGAAATGAATAAAAAATTACTTACTGCTATAGTAGTTATAATAACCACAACCCTCACTACTGGTTCTATTTTTGCAGAACCATCATATAGTGATCATCATGATTCAAGAAATCACGATAGAGACTACCAAGATCATCGTGATGAACATGAGCGGCATGATGGACAACAGTGGGATCATCAACCGCGTTATATGCAAAACCATCAAGCTTATCGCTATGACCTACCAAGGCCACATCATGAGTGGCGTAGAGGTCAGATCATTCCGCCTCAATACCATGAATCGGATTATTATGTAGATAATTGGCGTGATTATGATCTTCCAGCTCCACCATATGGTCATCGTTGGTTAAATGTGAATGGAGATTATGTATTAGTCGCTGTAGCAACAGGTGTGATTGCGAGTATTATTCTTGGTGGACATTAATGAACATCTTAAGTATAAAAACTTTAGCTTCATTCTGTAGCTTGTCACTTTAATAATGATGTATTTCTTAAACATTCAATTTTTATTGTGAATATAGTATAAAAAATAAAAAAGCCTCTTAAGAGGCTTTTTTATTAGAGAAATACGGCAGTTTTAATCACCGGTATAACCTTTTAGTCTTAAGCGCGCAGCATGTAACAAAGGCTCTGTATAACCAGATGGCTGCTCACCACCTTTAAAGATCAAGTCTGATGCAGCTTGGAATGCAATATTGTTGTCGAAATCTATAGACATTGCAGTATATTCTGGATCATTTGCATTTTGCTCATCCACAATCTTCGCCATACGTTGCATGACTTCTTCAACTTGTGCACGTGTAACAATGCCATGACGTAACCAATTTGCCACATGTTGTGAAGAAATACGTAAGGTTGCACGATCTTCCATCAAACCAACATTGTTGATATCGAGAACTTTAGAACAACCTACGCCCAAATCAACCCAACGAACAACATAACCCAAGATTCCTTGACAGTTATTTTCAAGTTCTTTGGTTTTCTCTTCTTCAGACCAGTTTGTATCCTTCGCTAATGGCGGAGTCAACAAATCATCTAAAGGCAGAGCTTCAGTCGCCAAAAGTTCTTTCTGACGATTCGCAACATTAATTTGATGATAATGAATCGCGTGAATGACTGCACCCGCTGGTGATGGAACCCATGCACAGCTTGCGCCAGCTTCTGGATGCTCAGTTTTGGTTTTATACATATCAAGCAACATATCTGGTTTAGGCCACATGCCTTTACCAATTTGCGCTTTACCACGTAAACCTGCTTTAAGACCAACCATTACGTTACGGTTTTCATATGCTGGGAACCAGATCTGAGCTTTCACTTCGCCTTTACGTACGAATGGACCAGCTTCCATAAAGGTATGAATTTCGTCACCAGTACGATCCATGAAGCCTGTATTAATAAAGATCGTACGATCTTTTGCTTGAGCAATACAATTTTTCAAGTTTACAGAGGTACGACGCTCTTCATCCATAATCCCGATTTTTAAAGTTTTTGCAGGTAAACCAAGGACTTTTTCTGAGCGCTCAAACAATTCTACTGCAAATGCAACTTCTTCAGGACCATGCATTTTTGGCTTAACGATATACATAGAACCTTTACGCGAGTTCTTAATTTCGTTTTGGCCTTTAATATCTGCAAAAGCAAGTAATGGCGTAATTAATGCATCCATAATGCCTTCGTAAATCTCAGCACCATCTACAAGAATGGCTGGATTTGTCATTAAATGACCGACATTACGAAGTAACATCAATGAACGACCATGAATAATCGTTTCACCACCAATTAAGTTCTTATGCGTACGGTCTTTATTCAAACTACGCGTTACAGTTTTACCGTTTTTTTCAATCGATTCTTCTAAAGTACCTTGCATTAGGCCTAACCAGTTACGGTAGCCTTCTACTTTTTCTTCTGCATCAACGGCAGCAATCGAGTCCTCTAAATCCTGAATCGTTGTTACAGCAGCTTCAAGTACTAAATCTTTAATACCTGCTGCATCTGTTTTACCAATAGGGCTGGTTGCATCTATTTCTATAATGACATGCAAGCCATTATTTTTAAAAACGATTTCTGTAGGAGTTGCAGCATCACCGTTATAACCTACGAATTGTGCTGGATGCGCCAACGTCGTTGTAGAGCCATCTTTCAATGTCACAACAAGTGCATTGTGATCTACAGCATACTGAGTTGCCTCAGCATGCGAACCTGCTGCAAGTGGAAAGTTTTCATCTAAGAAGTTTTTCGCGAATGCAACTACTTTCTCGCCACGTACGGGATTGTAGCCTTTGCCTTTTTCTGCGCCACCTTCTTCTGAGATAACGTCAAAGCCGTAAAGTGCATCATATAAAGAGCCCCAACGTGCATTAGCAGCATTTAAGCAATAACGAGCATTACGTACAGGTACGACAAGTTGTGGACCAGCAAGCAATGCGATTTCTTCATCGACATTTTCTGTGCTGATTTGGAAATCTTCTACTTCTGGTAACAAGTAACCAATTTCTTTAAGGAAAGCTTTATAAGCTTCTAATTCAAATTTGTTGTCACGGTGCCACTGATCAATTTTAGCCTGAATCTCATCACGCTTTTCTAAGAGCGCTTTATTCTTAGGGCTAAGATCGACAACGACTTGCTCAAAGTTATTCCAATATGTTTCGCTCTCTAAACCAGAACCTGGTAAAGCTTCATTTTCGATAAAATCGTAAAGTTCTTTAGCAATCGCTAACTTGCCTTTTTGAATACGTGCAGTCATTGTCTTTCCTGATATTGCTACTTTTTATAACAAGAGTTTGTAGTATACCGATTTATACTTTGCTGAATACTAATATCACATTCCTAAATAATGAGCATTTTCTAATTGATAAATATTGACATTATCAAAATAATAAATGTTAAAATTCAAAATGTATCAACAAATTAAATACCGATTTACAGTGTATAAAGTTTTTAAAATGTCGAAATTAGACTTAAGTTCAGAATGTACCGCTTATTCTGATTTTTATTCGATAACTTTTATAAATGTATAAAGATTAAGCCATGAAAGCGCGTTAAAGTCGATCAAATAGCTTCTTTTTTTATCAAAAAAGCACTCCGAAGAGTGCTATTCAAATTGAGATCAAGAACCTATGACTTAACTTTTCGCTTCAGTACTGTCTTGTGGTTTATCAGCCACCTGATGATGAGCTGCTTGTAAATAATCATCTGACTGCATTTCTAATAAACGCGAACGAGTCCGTTCTATTTCAAATGCCAATTTTTCACCTTCATAAATGGTAATAATTGAATCTTCAGAAGTCAGTAATAGTTTGACCCCACGATCATAAAACTCATCTACTAGATAAATAAAGCGACGCGTCCCTTCCGATAAATAATCGGTTAAATGCGGCACATTGCTCACCAGAACGGTATTATAAATATTAGCAATTTCGATAAAATCCGCAGGGCTACGTGGTTTCATACATAGCTCTGAAAATTCACACCACAATACATCCTCGGTGTGACCGAGTGTTTCCACAATACGATGACTAATAATAATCGGTTCATCAGAAATAGTTTGCGTTTGCGTCAGCGCTGTAAATCGCTTTGCCATCCACAATTTATGTTCATGTGTCAAAGGTGACTTAAACAATTGTGCTTGTTTTAACACACGTAAACGGTAATCCACGCCAGCATCAACATTTAACACTACACAATTTTTCTTGACCATTTCAATGGTTGGAATAATGCGGTCACGATGGATACCATTTTTATATAAACCATCTGGTGCAATGTTTGAGGTCGCAATCAGCGTAATGCCTCGCTGAAATAGCTTTTGAAATAAATCACTTAGAATCATCGCATCGGTGACATTTGATACAAAAAACTCATCAAAACAAATCACGACAGCTTCTTTATAAATTTGATCTGCAACTAAATCGAGTGGATTCTGCTGACCTGATAATTTATTAAGTTCTTTATGCACATATTGCATAAAATGGTGAAAATGCATCCGTGTTTTACGACGAAACGGTAAAGACTCATAAAACTGATCCATTAACCACGTTTTACCTCGACCAACTCCGCCCCACATATACACTCCACGTGGTGCAGTCTGTCGACGGAAACGACGAAAGGCTTTTTTAGAGGCTTTGTATCGGTTGAGTAGCTCTTGCCAAACCCGCTCCAACTCATGTACCGCCTGAGCCTGAGCATCATCAGGCAAAAACTGTCCAGAAGATATAGCCTGAGCATAGCGCTCCGCAGGCGATAAAGGTGTAAATGCTGTCTTATGCGTTGCTTTCTGATCTAACATATCGCTTATGTACTTTTTAAGGTCTAGTGGAAGTATATCGAAATATAAACTTTGATAAATAAAACTTTGGCATATAACCCAAGCTAAATAATACTTAGGCTATTTACCATACTGCCTTGGACTTTGTCCAAACCAGCGTTTGAAAGCATGATTAAATGCCGCAGGTTCAGAATATCCCAATAACTCAGCAATCACCTCGATTGAATATTCATTATATTCAATCAGTCGCAAGGCTTTATGTTTTATCAATTGTTCACGGATTTGCTTATAGCTGCTATTCAATTGTTGTAACTGATAACGCAACGTTCTTTCAGGGATATTCAAAGCCTGTGCCGTTGTCGCCATACTTGGAATATTCCCCTGTTGTAATTCTAAATAACCACGTACACGCTGTATAAGTGAGGCTTGATCAGTTTCTTCAGCATTTAAACGTTCAATTTCAGCTATACATTTGGCTTCATAAACTCGAAAAGTAATAGGATCTGCTGATGGAATTCGAACATTCATCACAACATCATTGAGCTGAAAAGCTGCTTTTTCAGCTCCAAAATGCAAATCTGAGCCATAATATGTTTTATATTGATTCAATACATCTAATTCTTGTGGTGGCTTAAAAGGTAATTCAACGCGGATAGTCGGTGCCACCAAACCCATCATTTTATAAATATCTTGTAAAAACTTATAGGTTCCTGATACTTCACATTGCGCACGTAATAAACCCATCTCAGTATTTAAATCAATAGGTTCATAAGTCAAAGCAACATGATTATTGGAATAAACCAATCCCAACCGACCAAATAAATGTGTTAAGCCTTGAAACTGAATCCCATATTTAAGTGCATCTTGAATAGTACTACAGGTCACAAGAAGCATTAATAGAGGACCATAACCAGCTAAGGCATAATGCTGTCCAATAAAAAGCCCAACTTCAGGTTTAACCCCTTCTCCAATGACTTTTTGAATATCCCACTCTAAGCTCGGATGAATAATTGAACTTGGATCAAGTGCATCTGCATTTATTCCAATACTAGCAAGTCGTGTATCCACATCAATTCCTGAGTTACGCATCCCATGAATTAAATACATTAAACCCAGTATTGATCGTTTCATCATATCTTCAATAAAATCTTTGCAAACTGTTTTTACAACAAATAGTTAACTTTGAAAATTGCCGAATCTATCAATTTTATCGTCAGCGAAATCATGTTTCTTCGTTTAAAAATCTATTAACCTACAAAAATCAAAAAATGATTCTAAAAATTAGGATAAAAATCATGAATGAAGCAGCACCTCCATCTAAAAATGTACCAAACAATGTACAAAAAACACAAGTCGCCATTATTGGTGCAGGTTTTGGTGGTCTTGCAATGGCAATTCGTCTCCTTCAAGCCAATATTCAAGATTTTATTATTTTAGAAAAAGCAGATGATGTTGGTGGGACTTGGCGTGAAAACCAATACCCAGGTGCAGCATGTGATGTGCAATCACATATGTACTCACTTTCTTTTGCACCGAAAAAAGACTGGTCTAAACGTTATGCTGAAGCAGCTGAAATCTTTGACTATATACAGGATATAATCAAAGAGTTTGAACTTAAAGAATTTATTCAATTTCAGCACGAAGTTATTTCAGTAAAATTTGATGAAACCGCTTTAAACTGGCAATTGATCATGCAAAATGGTCAGCATATTGAAGCACAATTTATTGTTTTCGCCTCAGGTCCACTCCATGTTCCACAAATTCCAAAAATTAAAGGTATTGAAAAATTTAAGGGTGAAGTCTTCCACTCTTCACAATGGAATCACAACTACAATTTAAATAATAAATGTGTCGCATCCATTGGTACAGGTGGTAGTGCAATTCAATATATTCCTGAAATCGCACCAAAAGTAGAGCAACTCTATGTTTTTCAGCGTACTGCTGCTTGGGTTATTCCACGAGATGAGCGTGCTTATCATACTTTAGATAAAACGCTGTTTAGCCATTTTGAATGGTTCCGTAAATTACACCGTGCCCGTTTATATTGGTCAAATGAGTCACGTGTCGTTCCCATTGTAAAACCACAAATCATGAAATATGGTCAAAAACTTGCCGAAGCATTGATTAAATTCAAAATTAAAGATCCAAAAATCGCACAAAAATTAACACCAAATTTTGTTATGGGCTGCAAACGTATTTTAATTTCCAACAAATACTTTCCCACTTTTAACCGTGATAATGTGGAATTAATCACTGAAGCTATTCAAGAAGTCACTGCAGATAGCATCATCACCAAAGATGGTAAACAACACAAAATTGACTGCCTAATTTATGGTACTGGCTTTATTACAGATCCACGTATCTATTTAAAATCTTTTGCATGTTATGGCCAAAACAACCTAGAACTCAAAGAAGCATGGAAAGATGGTGCTGAAAGCTTTTATGGCATCACAACCAAAGACTTCCCTAATCTTTTCCAACTATTAGGGCCAAACACTGTACTTGGGCATAACTCTGTTATTTTTATGATTGAATCACAGACCAATTATATTATCCAGATGATCCAATTAGTTCATAAGACTCAAACTCAAGCGATTTCGGTGAAAGCTGAAGCCCAAGATCAGTTTAATCAAAATGTGCAAAAACAACTTAAAGGCACTGTATGGCAATCTGGCTGTGTTAGTTGGTATCAGCAAGATGGCGGTAAAAATTTCTCCCTTTGGCCCACTTATACATGGAAATACTGGTTAGAAACTCGAAAAGTCAATCCTGCTGATTATCAATTTTTTGGAAGTGTTAAGTCCAATAACAAAACATCCCGTGTTGCATAAAGTTTGCTTATAATAAGCAGGTGTCTACCCACCTGCTGACTTTTTCATGCAATCGCTTTGGTTAATTTTCCAATTATTATTTTGTTTATTTGTCGGATTTTTTTTAGCACGCAGACTTCCACAATGGTTGGAAAAAATTGCTTTTAAAATATTACCTTATTTTACCTATATTCTTCTGATTGCAATTGCCGTTGAGTTTTCCCAGACTTTACAAAGCATGAATAGCCCCACACAAATTTTAAGTAGTGCCTTAACATTATCACTGAGTACATCTATTGGAGCCTTTCTCTGTTGTTACCTACTATTTAAAGCCATTGGCTATCAACCTGCACAAGGCAAGGTTTCAACCAACTTATTGATAGGATCACTCCTCAATATTAGCTACGCCTTCATTGCACTCGGTTGTGGTTATGGCTTAGCAGAATTATTTAACCATTGGGGTTACAGCCTACATGTTAGTACTTGGAATCTATTGTTAGTTTTCATGTTTTTAATTGGCCTAGATTTGGCTTATTCTCCTTTAGATCGCTCATGGCTCAACTGGAAAATCATGCTCGTTCCCGTGGGTTGCATTATTGGCTCAATCTTAGGTGCTGTCGCGGCATCTTTGATCATCAGCAATATCAGTCTCAAAGATCTAATTATGCTGTCACAAGGCTATGGTTTTTATTCAATGACTGGAATTGTGGTTACTGAATTGAAGAATTCTCATTTAGGCAGTATTGCCTTAATAAATGATTTATTTAGAGAAATTATAGCCATTTTATTTATGTATCTAATCGGATGGCGCTATCCACGTTCAGCTATTTCTTCTGCGGGTGCAACAGCAATGGATGTTACCCTGCCAATGGTGAAACAGGCATGTGGTAATGAGTTTATTCCACATGCAATGGTCAGTGGATTTATTTTATCTATACTCGCACCGATTGCCGTCAGTATTTTAGCCGCACTTTAAATTACCACAATAAATCATGCTCCATAATCCCTCTCTTACAAGAGGGATTTTTCCATCCTTTATATCAAGGGGATCTGGGTAAAACTTGATTAAATAGATGCTAAAATATCTTTTAACATTTGGCTTGGATACTTAGACTGGGTAATCGGACGACCAATCACCAAATGTGTAGCACCATCCAACATCGCTTGCTTAGGCGTCACAATACGTTTCTGATCATCTGCAGTTGACCCTGCCGGACGAATCCCTGGTGTCACCAAAGCAAAATCTTGACCCAATTCTTGACGTAGCATTTTAGCTTCTTGTGCGGAACATACTACACCATCTAACCCACTTTCTTGAGTCAATTTTGCAAGACGCTTCACTTGTTCAAAAGGCTCAATATCTAAACCGATATCACGTAAATCTTCTCGCCCCATAGAGGTTAAAACAGTCACCGCAATCAGTTGCGTTTGATAATTACCTGCCTTCAAACGCTCGACACAAGTTTCCATCATTTTTCGTCCACCTGATGCATGCACGTTCACCATCCATACACCTAGATCAGCAGCAGCACAAACCGCTTGCGCTGTAGTATTTGGAATATCATGAAATTTTAAATCTAGAAATACTTCAAAACCTTTGTCATGTAATGCTTTTACGACAGATGGCCCTTCATGAGTAAAAAGTTCTTTACCCACTTTTACTCGGCATAGTGATGGATCAAGTTGATCTGCAATTGTTAATGCGTCATATTGGCTTTTCGCATCTAAGGCAACAATGATACTCAAGAGTCTATTCCATCACATAAAAAGATACGTAATTATAAGGGGGTTTAGCAAGTGCTGTAAAACATTGATCGGCGACTCATATCAATTAAATTAAAATCGCTATTTTTCAATGAACATATACGGTTATAAAGTCAGTAAAACTTCATTATTTAATCAACTTACTCGAATACCAATTCAAAGCTTAAAAATAAAAAAGCTCTTTATTGCTTAAACAATAAAGAGCTATGTATTCGCTTTAAAACTATAAAGGATTCGAGGATTTATCCTCAGGATAAATATCTAATATTGTCTTTTCATGACGAGCATGAGCAGCGGCTTCCGCAGCAGCCAACTGTGCAGTTTGTATTTGTTCTTTGCGTAAGTGCTCTATATCTTTACGTAAACGTTTAATTTCCCAACTATTTTGGAATACACGGAAAACTTGAACACCTAAAAGTAATCCTAAAACAATACCAATGGCTAAAGTAAATAATAACAACAAACCTAAGCGCATTGCAGGCACTTGAGTAAACCATAAATCTACTGCAAGCTCTGTACCATTAAGCAACACTAATGCTAAAGCATAACCAAAAACAGCTATTAATAGCAGTACCAAAACATAGCGCATAAGCACCCCGCTCGATTTTTATTTATTGGCAGATTCGTTTACTGCATCACGTAGCGCTTTACCAGGTTTAAAATGTGGAACGGCTTTTGCTGCAACTTCCACTGATTTACCTGTTTTAGGATTACGACCAACACGCGGATCTCTATGGTGCAATGCAAAGCTACCAAATCCACGAATTTCTATACGATCATCTCCAGATAATGATGCAATCATTTGATCGATCATTATCTTAACAGCTTCTTCTACTAAAGGCTCGGCTAAGTGTGGATTTTTTAGTGAAATTCTTTCTATTAAGTCAGACTTATTAAGTGCTTCAGTTGTCATATAATGCCTCATTCATTTTAATGCTATTCGCTATGTTATAAATAATATCCTTTTTAAATACAAAAAGGTAGCGCAATAATTAAATACTACGCCACCTTTTACAGTAATTGTATAAAAAGTATTAATTAGTTACATTAAATAATACTTCTTTACAACGACTTAGTGATTCATTTGAGCTTTGATCAAATCACCAATAGTCTTAGGACCATTTTCTTGACCAGCAGGCGCTGTAGTTTTTAAGCTAGCAACTGCTTCTTTCTCTTCAGCTTCATCTTTCGCTTTGATAGACAAGTTGATAGAGCGAGATTTACGATCAACGTTGATGATTTTCGCTTCAACTTCTTGACCAACTTCTAAGAATTTAGTTGCATCTTCAACGCGATCGCGATTGATTTCAGATGCTTTCAAAGAAGCCTCAACTTCGTCTGCTAACTTAATAGTTGCGCCTTTAGCGTCAACTGCAGTTACAGTACCTTTAACCAATGCACCGCGTTCGTTAGTCGCCAAGAAATCATTGAACGGATCATTGTTCAATTGTTTCACGCCTAAGCTAATACGGTTGCCTTCAGCATCTACAGATAAGATAACCGCTTCAACTGTGTCACCTTTCTTGTAACGACGAATAGCTTCTTCGCCTTGTTCGTTCCAAGAAATATCAGACAAGTGAACTAGACCGTCAATACCGCCTGGTAAACCAATGAAGATACCAAAGTCAGTGATAGATTTGATCGTACCAGAAACTTTTTCGCCTTTGTCATGGTCTTTAGCAAACTCTTCCCATGGGTTAGCACGAGTTTGTTTGATACCAAGAGAAATACGACGACGTTCTTCATCAACTTCAAGAACCATAACATCAACTTCATCACCAATCTGAACAACTTTAGATGGGTGGATGTTTTTGTTTGTGTGATCCATTTCTGAAACGTGTACTAAACCTTCAACGCCTTCAGCAATTTCAGCGAAACAACCGTAATCAGTAAGGTTAGTTACGCGTGCTTTAACGATTGAACCTTTAGGATAACGGTTCATGATCGCTAACCATGGATCTTCGCCTAATTGCTTAAGACCTAAAGATACACGATTACGTTCTTTGTCAAATTTAAGTACTTTAACAGTAACTTCTTGACCCACTTCAACAACTTCTGAAGGATGTTTGATGCGTTTCCAAGCCATATCTGTGATATGTAGAAGACCATCAATACCACCAAGGTCAACAAATGCGCCGTAATCAGTAAGGTTCTTAATAGTACCTGTAACTGTTTGACCTTCTTCAAGTTGAGAAAGTAATGCTTCACGGTCAGCTGAAGATTCAGCTTCCATAACTGCACGACGAGATACAACAACGTTGTTACGTTTAGCATCAAGCTTGATTACTTTAAACTCTAACTCTTTACCTTCAAGGTGAGTTGTGTCACGGATAGGACGAGTATCTACCAAAGAACCTGGTAAGAATGCACGAACTGGACCGATGTCAACAGTGAAACCGCCTTTAACTTTACCAGAAATAACACCGGTAACGATTTCGCCGTCTTCAAAGATTTTTTCAAGTTTAGTCCAAGTTTCAGCACGTTTCGCTTTTTCACGAGAAAGAACTGTTTGACCCATACCGTTGTCAAGTGCTTCAACAACAACGTCAACTGTATCGCCAACTTGAACTTCAAGTTCACGTTGTTCGTTTAAGAATTCAGAGCGTGATACAACACCTTCAGACTTAAGGCCAGTATCAACAGTTACCCAATCAGAATCGATGCTAACAACGATACCTTGGATGACTGCACCCTTTTCTACGTTGAGGTTTAATTCACTTGCTTCAAAGAGGGCTGCAAAAGATTCGGTCATGATATACCTAGTAAAGTCAGCGGTCTTGGATCAGACAAGGCCGGTTTAATTAAGTATCCACATAGTCCATATAAACTGATCAAGCTATGCTTCTACTGATATTCGATTAAATATTGGTTATATTAGCTAAACGCTCATCGACATAATCAGTCATCAGTTTGAATACTTCATCAATATTCAAATTTGAACTATCAATGATATAAGCATCATCTGCTGGCTTGAGTGGAGCAACTGTACGCTCCATATCTCGCTTATCTCGAGTTTGTATATTTGCTAAAATATCGTTTATTTTAACATCCAGCCCCATACCCTGCAACTGTTTTACACGACGTTCCGCACGCGACTCCGCCGAAGCAGTAAGATAAATCTTAACTTGCGCTTCTGGAAATATCGTTGTCGCCATATCTCGCCCATCTGCAACCAAGCCTGGCGCTTGTGCAAAAGCACGTTGACGATCTAAAAGCGCTGTTCTAAGTACTGGAATCGCTGCGACTTTTGACGCATACTCTCCAATTTGTTCGGTACGTATAAGCTGGGTAACATCTTCACCATCCAATAAAATGACAGTCCCTTCATCTTGGCTTTTAAATACGATGTCTAAATTTGTTGCAATTGTAACGCATTGTTTGAGTACGT
Organism: Acinetobacter sp. ANC 4648; assembly: GCF_002135345.1. Taxonomy (GTDB): domain Bacteria; phylum Pseudomonadota; class Gammaproteobacteria; order Pseudomonadales; family Moraxellaceae; genus Acinetobacter. Next base: position 174,025 of record NZ_NEGI01000003.1, read on the forward strand.
CATCATTATCCAATGCTTCGAGCAGATTTTTTTGCTGCAATGACAATCCAAGTAAGCGATACAAAGCCCCAGAATCTAACAAATGAAATTGATAGTGATTTGCGAGTTTCGCAGCTAATGTTCCTTTACCCGAACCACTTGGCCCATCGATCGTAATAATTTGAATTGTCATTGATTGCCCGATTTATACAGATTTTGCCAATTTGGAAAAACCTAGTGTAATCGCTAGTTTGAGCTGTGCAAGTATTAATTTACTTACAAATGGTGCACGTGCTTGTAATTCAATCGTATATTTCACTAAAGTCTGAGTTGCTGAAACTGCTTCAAATTCAATAATTCCGATATGATGCTTAATTAAAGGATTATTAATCAGCTTGTATTCAATACGCTTATTCACATCAAGCAAAGTAATCTGTTCTTGAATTGGTTTAATTGGGCCAAACCCCATTCTACGAATTGATCCCAAACCATCTGGACGTTCTGGATCTGCTGCATCCTTAACACGTACCACTTGTACGGGAGCAAATGCAACATTATAGGTTTCATGTTTTGAAAGTAGCTCAAAGACCTGATCAATCGGTGCATTAAATTCTTTTTTGACTTGAATCGCGTTCATTTTATTCCCCTGTAATTGATGACAACCCGTCATCTTGTTTTAATCGATTCTAAATTGTTTTTTTATTTATTGAGTGAATTTTGTTCGACACGACGCTGTTTTTTTTGCTCACGACGCATTCTAAAAAAGTCGGATAACTGAGTCGAACATTGAGCTTGCAAACAGCCACTCTCAAATTCAAAAATGTGATTGTAATAGCCTGATTCTAATAATTTTCGACTACTCACCAAAGAACCCGCTTTAGGTTCAGTTGCTGCAAAAACCACTCGATGAATTCTTGCGTGTATCAAAGCACCTACACACATCGTACAGGGTTCTAATGTCACATAGAGTGTTGCATCATCAGGTAAGCGATAATTTTGAAGATGATGGCAGGCCTGCCGAATCGCTTGTATTTCAGCATGCGCAGTCGGATCATTTAATAGAATAGGTGCGTTAAAACCCTGTCCAATCATATTTCCTTGACTGACAATAATTGCACCTACAGGAATTTCACCTTGCGCAGCAGCAAATGCAGCTTGCTCATAGGCACGCTGCATCCATTGTTCATCTATTTTTTGCTGCTCATTCCATATCAAAGAATCAATCATGACACATTAAAAAATCATGCAATCACGTGATATTGTTTTAACAGCGTATTCCAGCTTTCAATATTGGTAATCGGTGGGTTTTTTGCCAAAATACCTTTCAATGACATGGACTCACAAGCTTCCCATTCAGGCGATAAATCTTTATCAACTAAACGTGCACGTACACCCTCTACAAAATCAGGGTGGCGAATCTTCCAATCTGAAATTTGTGATTCTAGCGCAAAAACTTCTTGCCAAGGATGAACCTGACGTCCCCATTGCCACAATAACCACGTAATGGCTGCCGTACTCGGTGAACCTTTTGCTAAGTTTTCACTGGCTTGACGTAACCAATCACTACGTGCATCACTCAAACCAATAATAGCTTGATAATCATGTTCAAAACTTACACCACGGCATACGCTATGAATCACATCTAATGAATTTTGTAATGGTCCAGGTGCTACCGGACGATGCAACCCATTTAAGGTATCATCTAAAGCACGGAAATCACCTGCTGGATAATGATCCCAATCGATATCCAGTAATTTTTGTAATACTACATCACGCTGTGCATCACAAATATGCGTTGCCCAGCCAATCCCATAACCACCCGCAGCAGTCATGATTGAACCCGTAAGACCTGTGAATAAACCAATTGGACCACGATCTGCCAAGAAACGCGTCGCGCCTACATCTGGATAGAGTCCAATATTTACTTCTGGCATCGCCAAACGTGAGTATGGTGTTACTAGACGGAATGGCGCAGCCATAAATAACCCAAGCCCACCACCCATCACATAGCCTTCACCCCAGACCACCACTGGCTTTGCATAGTCATGCAGCAATAAATCCAGTGCATATTCTTGAGTAAAGAATTGATTTGCGGTCTCTACTTCATTATTAATCACGAGTTGACGCAATTTGCGCACATCGCCACCCGCACAAAATGCTTTAGGCGTGGTTGAATCTAACCATATTGCTTTAACTGAATCATCATGGTGATAATCTTGGAATAGCTTTAATAATGCAGTTGCAATAGATTCATCTAAAGCATGAAGAGACTTTGGACGGTTTAAGCGAACAATTCGCCAACCATTTTTAGCATCTTCAATAATCAGATCAGGATGATAGTCGTTTGTTAAGGGAGAATTTGTCATGCGTCCAGCTGCCAATCTATCGGCTCAATGCCATTTTGTTTCAGATAATTATTTGTTTTAGAAAATGCTTTACAACCAAAAAAGCCACCTCGGTTTGCTCCTAAAGGTGATGGATGTACAGCTTTGAGTACTAAATGCTTATTTTGATCAATGCGTTGCCCCTTACGTTGTGCATAAGCACCCCAAAGAATAAACACCACATGTTCACGCTGCTCATTCAATACATCAATCACAGTATCGGTAAAATCCTCCCAACCCTGTTTTTGATGCGATGTTGGCTGCCCTGCCTCTACAGTTAAAACACTATTTAATAACAGTACACCTTGTTGCGCCCATTGACTTAAGTCGCCATGCTTTGAAATGGTTAAACCTAGATCGGTATTCAATTCATGGAAAATATTTCGCAAAGATGGAGGTATTGCAAGTCCTTTTTGTACAGAAAAACTCAAACCATTCGCTTGATTTGGCCCGTGATAAGGATCCTGCCCTAAAATCACGGCTTTGACTTGATGTAATGACGTAGTATTTAAAGCATTAAAAATGAGCGAACTTGGAGGATAAACGACTTTGTCCGCTTTTATTTCAGCAAGTAAAAATTCTCGTAAATGTTCCATTTTTGGACCCAACAAGAATTCTGACAAGCTATATTTCCAACTGTCATCCAACCGAACTTGATTCAACTTTGCTTGCTCTTGTTCAGTCAATTGCATTTGTATTCATCCTAAAACCAAAACTCCACACTCAATAAACCAATTTAAATTTTTACTTGCAAATCTACTGCAGGGTTTTGAAACTTCAACCCTTGTTTTAAATTTTCATACATTTGTGGATCCATCCATTCCGCTTGTACTTGTTCAGAAAATACAATTTTATCTAGATCTAAAATCCCCATTTGCACATTTTCAATATCTTCTTGAAAGCTCTGTGCATAGCCCGTATCGGTTTCATGTACGATCACAGAATAAACTTCTACATCACCCTCGCCATTTTGAGTAATGGTCGATTGTAGAACTTGCTGTGCCAAATAGAAAAAAATTCGAGAAAATTGTTCTGCAGATGGTGATACTGGTAAAGCCACCCAACGTGCACTAAATGTTTTACAGGCTTGAATATATTCTGCACTATCATCTTGCCAGAAACAGATTGCATGATCAAAACTATCGAATAAATCTTTAATGACACCTTTGAGCAAGCCAAAATCATATACCATTTGACCATGATCGAGTTTCGAAGCCTTTAACAGTAATTCTACTTTATAACTGTGACCATGAATCGAACGCTTACAACGATCAGATGTGCAGTTACGCACGATGTGTGCATTTTCAAATTTAAATAACTTACGAATTAACATGCGCCAAAATTTCAACAAAACGTTAAGAAAATTGATTATAAAGCAAAACTGAAACACTGAGCATTAATTTTACCGTTCTTGACAATAGGCAAAAGGTATTAGCCTAGATCATATCTCACTGTAGCATCTATTTCTTAAAGCATCACCTACCAAATCCCTACCTAAATAGCCCTGAGGTCTATGGCTACTACATACTTTAAAAAGGCGCTAAACTTCTAGCATAAACAAAAACATGCTTATCTTTACGCATCATATAACTGGTAAATTGTCTTTTACGATTTGAAAGCAAGACTTCAATCTGTGCTTTAAAATAATTTGATTTCACATCAAAAATTTGCGGGGCTAGCGCTTTTGCTTCCGTATTGACAGAGTCAAACGGTGACAGGGTCATCAATGCGTTTACATTGGAAAAATGTTCCAACTTATTTTGTTTTGCCTGTATAGCCGACGTTACTGCATTTACATCCATTTTTTCATCTAAACTTGCCAATAATAAAGGTTGCGCAGTATTAACATTTATTTTTGTACTGATCTCAGGCAATGCTGAAATATAAGGTGCTATCAAATCAAATTTAGCACCCTCAAAACCACGAACTTGTTTCAACTCTTCAATTTGATGAAATTGAGTATTTGCAGCTAAATATGGGCTAGGTAATCCTTGATAATAATTACTTTCAGCACCCATTGCTCCTACAGTTAAATCATCTGGATCCTGCCAATCAACAACCGCTTGACTCAATTCAGCTGGCAACCCGACTCGTACTAAAAGCTTTTCAAAAAATTTCTTGGTTTCTGGGTTTTCAGTCCCATCACTCTTTAACAACGTATTTAAATTAAACTTACCAGACTCATCTTTTAGCGTACCAGAGACAAAACCATCCTCAACAGGAAATGCTGGCATGGGTTGCGCCCATGTCTCTTGTAAATAATCAATATTCGCTCCTCCCTCACTGTCTTGTACCAATAACTCTGAAAAAAAAGCCTCTGCACTTTTTGCGTAATAAAGTGATTGATTTTGCCGCATTAAATACGCAGTATTTTCAAAAGTGCTCTGTTGGTGTTTCGCAATTGTTGCTGCAATAATTGTTGCTAAAGCCACCATAACCAATATGGTTATTAATGCAATTCCTTTCTGCGGCTTCATTAAATGCCTCAATTGTTTAAGCTACTATTTGGTGAGCTATTATTTTGATAACCACTATTCAATGAATTATGGTTTTTTATATCCTGATTGACATCACTATTTGGTGCATTAGCATTTGAGTCATTACCTGTATCAACTTCATTTGATTTATTTTTAATCAAATAACTGGTATTTAATAAACTGAACATCCACTCATATTCAACCTCACGAATCACAACTTTAATTTTTATACCACGAGGTAACAATTGCTGTGCTTGAGTATCAGTCGAATCAGTCCCTGTTGCAGGCCAACGATCCAATTCACCCGGATTTAAGACTGAAATATTGTACTGATCTACATCAGCTAATAAAACACTGGATAAAGGCTGTGCTGAATTTGCAGTATTTAAATTGGCATATTTTAAACGATAAAGCTTTTTTTCTTGTGCATTATATTGATACTCAACACGTTCATACGGTGATAAGCCTTGCTTTAAAGGATCAGTGACACCTGCTTTACTAAAACTTAAATTCTGATTAACCAAGTGTAAAGCAGGCTGGATCTGCCCAGCCACATTTGCAGTTAACGGCATAATTTGCAACATATCTCGCTGAAATTGTTGATATGCTTCTTGTAGTTGTCCTAAATTTTCTTCGTGGGTTGCATTTCGATCCTTCACTTTCAACAAATAATCAAAAACCTTCCAACCTAATGCCGACAATACCGCAAAAATTGCAATCGCAACCAACAGCTCAACCAAAGTAAAACCCATTTTTGTTTTCATTGGGGAGTTTTTCATACTGATTGCTGCTTCATGATGGATTATTTTTTTGTGGATAGTTAAAAAAAATCAGATTGGTAATTCCTGACTCAACTTTTCCTTGTTCAGAATTAAACAGACTAACTTGTACATCTATACGTTGTACATTTGGGCTTATGGTCGCTTCGGATTTTTTATCAATTTGCCAAGTCTCACCTTGTGAGGTTACTTGTTTAGACTGAGTCCCTTCTAGTTTTTCCTGATTAATCTCCATTTGTGCAACTTCATTCTGTGCAACAAATTGCGCTTTTGTCCGCAAAATCGCATGAGCCGTCGATTGTGTATATTGCATAGCCACATGGGTTAATGCCATTGCCGCCACCGCAAAAATCGCCAACGCCACAACTACTTCAATAAGAGTAAAGCCTTTATTCTGCATCGGTGATTTTCCCCAAATAATCAATATTAATGGGTGCACCTATTGGTTTTTGATCATAATACATCTGAATAGAAACAGGCTTCACCTCACCATTTCCGAACCAAATCAACTGTGGTGCTTGATTTCCAACTAAATCCGCATTGTTGGCATTTTGATATTGATGATCTTGTACCTGAATCATAAATGATACGTGCTCAGGTAAAATTCGTGGCTTAAACTCAGTTAAGGCCTGCCATTTATTTTGCTCAATGACTTGGATGCGGCTATTTAAATCTACTGAGTTGGGTTTATATTCAGTTAATTGGTAATTAAATGCTGCTACGTCTGTAGCTGGATGAGTATCCAAAGCATAAATTCGCGCTTGATCATTAGCTTCACGATTCATTTTTTTTAAATCTAAGATCAGAAATTCACGCGCTTGCATTGCCTTACGATGATCAACACCACCAACATTAAGCACAACCAGTGAAGCCATAATACTAACGATTACAATCACCACCATCAACTCTATGAGGGTAAAGCCACGTTGCAGAGATGGTGATGGATGATTCATAACATCTTCTTAATTCTTAATTGTATTCAGTGATTCGTTCCATCACTGGCGACTGTTTTGGCATTGCCAAAGCTTGCTCAATCAAGGCTACTCTTAATGTATCTCGACACCCCAAATAACGCTGATAGAAACTCGAATTTAGAATCGATGCAGCACCTTGAGTAATCGACCAAATAGAAGCTAAGTAATCACGTACGCTCATCACACTTTCAATTGACTCTAAATAGCGTTCAGTCATACGAATAATAATACGCAGACGTTGCTTCCGAACTTGATAGAGTTCATTAAATAAATAATGAATCCCCTGACCTGTAGTAGAAAGACGCTCTTCAATCTGGTGAAATAAAACTGCACGCTCAGGATGGTGTAAATGATGAAGCATAAAAAAAGCCAAATGTTCAGGAAAGGCTTTTTCAGTATCTCGCACCATTTCAAGTAACATATGCTCATTACGAATGATCAACAACATGTACAGTTCATCTTTACTTTGAAAATGTTTATAAAGTGTTCCTTTGGCTAGATCTAATTCAGCTGCCAAGGCGTCCAGCGTCATGCCCGCCTCACCATTTTCTAACAGTAGTTGTTCTGCTACTTGAAAAATTAACGCTTCTCTTGCTCTAAACTGAGCCTGACGATCCATCTTCACTCGATAAACTCTCTTCTTGCTATTCTATCCGTAAAAAAATGATGCACTTCTATTCACATTACTTTTGTTTAAGGAGATTCTCAAAGTTTTGTGTGGTAATAAAAGCAATCTCCTCAAGGGTTTTATCATATACATCACTTAAGGCTTTGGCTACATAAGGAACGTATTTAGGCTCATTAGGCTTTCCTCGATAAGGCATAGGTGCCAAATAAGGACTGTCTGTTTCAATCAAGACTCGATCTAACGGCACTTGCTTAGCAACATCTCTTAAATCTTGGGCATTTTTAAACGATATAATCCCTGAAAAAGAAATGTAATACCCGCAATCAAGCACGGCTTTAGCCGTTTCCCAATCCTCAGTAAAACAATGCAAAATACCATGCGTTGATTTTTCAGCACGAATAATATCTATCGTATCGTCTTTTGCTGAACGAGTATGCACCACTACAGGCTTTTTAACTATTTTCGATGCTTGAATATGTCGTGCAAAACAAGCTTTTTGTTCCGAAATAAAATCTGTGCTATGAAAGTAATCTAAGCCAGTTTCACCCAATGCCCATGCCTTTTCAGCTTGCGCAAGTTCAATGAGATACTCAACTGTGGCACGTTGCATAACCTCGACATCTTCACATGGATGTACACCCACGCTATAGCCCACATCTGCATGTCGCGCCGCAATTTCTGACAATGCAATGTGATCATCCAAATCTACAGAAATTCCCATAAATTTAGATACACCACACTGACGAGCTTCCGCCAATGCTGCATCTAAACTGCCTGCATACGGGTCTAAATTCAACATGGTTAAATGACAGTGCGTATCAACAAACATTTTTACCTACTAATAACTATGTGCTTAAAATTTTATTTACTGAAGTACTTTGCCAAAATAGTTTACATGGTGAAGCTTGGTTTATCTGAAGATAAACTTCCAGCAAGCATTTTTTCAGCTTCCATTTTATAGTAAACACCTTTCTCACCACTCATTTGAATAGCAAAACCTTGGGGTTTTAAACCTGCTTGCTTTTGCGAAATCCAAATCACCTTACCTGTTAAGGGAATTTTTTGTAGTTGATCCGGCAAGGTCGCCAAAACAAAAATTTCTTCGCCCATCTTAACTGCTTGTTTCGAGGGAATAAACAACCCACCGCCCTGTACATAAGGCATATAGCTCGCTTGCAAAGTCACTCGATCACTAATATTAACCTGTAATAAACCGCCCATACGTGGCTGCATGATTATTCCCCTTTAATTATGTCACGCTGATGAAACATGCATTAACTTTATAAACAACTGATCAATAATTAGATTTGTTTGCACATTTTGATCAACCATTTGTTTTGATTGTTGTAAACACTCATAAATATCAAATAATGTTTGCACTTGATATTGCTCTGCAAGTACTTTGAAATCTAGATCTTCATTCTTAACAACTTGGTTCAGCTTGACACAAATTAAATCCGACAACAAGTATTCAAACATTTGAATAAAATCAGAAAAAATCAGCAACTTATTCCACTTACTAGCCAATTGCATTGGCATATTTTTTTGTATGACTAGTTTTTGCCAATCTTGGACAAAATCAGCGCGCAGTTTTAACCACGTACTTTGTGCCAACTCAAGTGCTTGCAAAGGCATCTGATTAGATAAACTCATCAATAATGAAATATTTGATGCTTCAGATTCAGGTAAATACTCTTTTAGATAAGCCTCTCCTTGTTCCAAAGAAATACGATCTAAAGCATAATGTTGCAAACGGCTACGAATAGTTGCTGGTAATTTTAAATAATGATCTGCCAAAAGAATGATCATGATTCTTTCACCAGGCTCTTCCAATGTTTTGAGTAATGCATTTGCAGATGACATATTTAATGCTTCTGCAGGCTCAATAACAATCACACGCCAACCATCGACAGTTTGCTGTACAAATGGTAATAAATCACGAATTTTCTCAATCTTTATTTTAGCATTTTGTTTTTTATTATCTTCATCTGTAGAAATATGCACATAATTCGGATGGGTATCCGATTTCAACCATAAACAACTACTACATTCACCACATGCCGCTTTCGGTTTTTTATTTAGACATAAAACCCAAGCCAAAAAGTGTTGTGCAAATGCTTGCTTACCACAGCCTTGCTTACCATAAAACAATAAGCCATGACCCAAATTGGGGAATCGTCCAGTCAACGTTTCCCAAATCTGCTGTTGCCATGGATAGACTTGTGAAGATACTGCACCCATGCTGATTAAACTCTCTGTGCTTTATTCAAAGTTCTTAACATCCATTGCATTCAAACGATCTAAATCCGCCTGAGTATCTACACCAGGTGGCAAATTCACTGCTGCAATATTAATAGCAATCCGATGTCCATTTTCCAAGACACGCAATTGTTCCAAACTTTCTAATTGTTCTAATTGCCCTATATCCCAAGTCACATAGTCTTGTAATAAATTTACACGGTAAGCATATAAACCTAAATGACGAAATGCTTGCTGATGTAAGATTGCAATGGCCTTTTGAGCACCATCACGGTCATACGGAATAGGTGAACGACTAAAATACAAAGCTTCATTGAATTTAGACATTACGACTTTTACAATGCTATCGCGTTGAAACTCATCCAGATGATGAATCGGCTCACATAACGTTGACATTGAACAATGCGGCTTTTCAATCAATAAATCTGCAACCTGTTGCACCAATTGTGCTGGAAGCAAAGGCTCATCCCCTTGTACATTCACAATAATATCTTGTGCAGCCCAACCTTTAATCCGAGCAACCTCACTTAAACGATCAGTACCCGATGGATGATTCGGATTGGTGATGACGACATCAACACCTTCAGCACGACAGACTTCAGCAATACGTAAATCATCAGTGGCCACACAAAGATCATCAAAACCTTGCACTTTTTTAGCTTGATCCACTACACGTAAAATCATGGGACGTCCATGAATTTCCAATAATGGCTTACCAGGTAAACGTGAACTAGCAAAACGTGCAGGAATAACAATGTGTTTCATTTTAGAACCTTAAGCAATCTGAATACCGAGTTGTGACAATTGATGATTTAATAATGCATAGCACTGATTTGATAATACAGCTTCAACTGGAATGACCCAAATCTCACGTTTAAAAGTTGGATGTTGCTTCAATAAAGGTAACAGCTTCACTGCATCTTTTTCAGTGGTAATAATCGGATTACTATCTTCAAACTGAATATCATCAATTTCATAATCATGATGATCTGGAAATTCATGACACTGAAACTGCATTACTCCCAAGCTTTCCAGCGTATGATAAAAACGCTGTGGAAAACCAATTCCTACAACAGCATAATAATCTAGGTTTGGATCAAAAAGCTCTGCTTGATCATATAATGGATTCAGCAAATATGGCTCAGCCACTTCAAGATGCATATTCAATTCGGATGCAGGATTAGAACTATGTTCAACCACTGTACTGTATTTTAGACGTGATACAGGTTCCCGCAAATAGCCTTCAGGCAATAGTTTTTGATTACCTAGCCCTCTATTTTGGTCAAGAACAATCCATTCCAATTGACGATCTAAAGCCCAATGTTGCAAGCCATCATCGCTAATAATCAAATCCAAAGTGGACTGTTTTAATAACAATTCAATACTTGCCTGACGATTAGCACCAACGGCCATCAGCACGCCTGTAGACTGTACAATTAAACAGGGTTCATCACCAACATATTCAGGTACAGAGTCTGACGTCACAAGAGCTGGAAATGGACCTTGCCCACCATACCCCCGACTAATCACACCAACTGCAACTTGATTCTGTTGCAGATATTTAACCAGCTGAATCAGCAAAGGTGTTTTACCACTACCACCTACAGTTATATTACCAATCACCATCACAGGCACTGGAGCATGGTAAGTAGCTTTAAGTTTACTCTTATAACATTGTTTATTGAGTAAAAAGCCAAATCGGTATATCCATGACAAAGGGCGTAATACAACCAACCACTTTGCTTGCGTATTCCATGCATTCTGAATGGTTTGCGCAATAGACATACCTAATTACTCCTCAAAATTTCTTTGGTGTAACTGATAATACGCACCATGTTGAGCCAATAACTCGGCATGACTGCCTTGTTCAACAATACGCCCTTTATCCATCACCACAATCAGATCTGCATTTTCAATCGTTGATAATCGATGTGCAATCACTATAGTTGTTCGATCTTGCATCGCTTCATCAAATGCTTTTTGAATAAAATATTCAGATTCATTATCTAGAGCACTAGTTGCTTCATCTAAAATTAAAATTGGCGCATTTTTTAAAATTGCACGTGCAATTGCAATTCTTTGTCGCTGACCACCTGAAAGTGCCAAACCTTGCGCACCTATCGGGGTGTCATAACCCTGCGGCAAGTCCATAATAAAGTCATGCGCATACGCAGCTTTCGCGGCAGCAATAACTTCTTCATCGGTGGCATTTTCCAACTGGCCATACGCAATATTGGCACGTACCGTCCGATCAAATAAAATTACCTGTTGATTCACCATAGCGACTTGAGAACGTAAACACGCCAAATCAATATCACCAATAGCTATACCATCTAAGTAAATTTGACCTTGACTAATTTCCTGAAAACGAACCAATAAATTCACTAATGAGGTTTTACCTGCACCAGAACGCCCAACTAAAGCAACAGTTTGCCCAGCTTGAATATTTAAGGAAAAATCTTGAATTGCATGCACTTTACCTTTATATGTTAGTGCAACATGATCAAACTGAATCGCGCCACGTAACTTTGGTGTTAATGTTCCAGTATTGGGTTCTTCTGGCATATCTAATAATTCAAAGACTGAATGTGCTGCTGCCATGCCACGCTGTAGCTTCTCGTTCACATCGGTTAAACTTTTAATCGGTTTTGCCAACAAGCCTGCTGCAGTAATATAAGCAACAAATTCACCTGAAGATGTATCACCTAAAATTTGTGGTCGTAATGCAAGCCAGACAATAACGCTCATGGCAATCGCCATCACCAATTGTACTAATGGGCTATTTAAGTTTTGCACCACCACCATTTTCAAGCCACGTTTTAAATTTTCTTCTGAAGATTGATAAAAACGTTTTTGTTCATTTTTCTCTCCAACAAAACTTTTAACAACAGCCTGTCCATTCACACTTTCTTGTACCACATGATTCACATCCCCCATGGTATTTTGAACTTGGACAGAGAGCTTCCGCATCCGCTTTGATGCTTTACGCACTAAAAATGCAATCACGGGCATAACAATAAAAATACACAGGGTTAAACGCCAATTGCTATACAACAAATAGCCCAACAAGCCCAAAGTAATCAAACCATCTTTGACCACAACCTTTAAAGATTCTGATGACGCTGCTGTAAGTTGCTCAACGTTATACATAATTTTCGCAGTAATATGCCCAGATGAATTATCCAGATAATACTGCGAAGGTAAGCGGAGTAATTTTGCATACACCTCTTGGCGAATACTAAACACCAAACTTCTAGAAATGACCGCAGTAAAGTACCCACCCATGAACAAACCAAGTCCACGAAAAAATATTAACAACACAATCAACGCAGGAAACCAATTCAAATCTTCACGATTGCCAGCTTGAATCGCATCAATAATAAATTTTAGTAATTTGGCAACTGAAACCTCAGTCGCGGCATTAATTCCAAAACCAAGAAGAACAAATAAGGCAATACCCCAATATGGCTTTAAATACGAAATTAGGCGCAAATAGACCTTAAAATCTTGGTTCACGAATTAATAACCTCTAGATGGAACTTTAGTACTGATGTTGATATTCACAAAACCGAGTTGACCTGCAGCATCCATGACACGAATGACATCTTGATGGGTTGCTTGCGCATCAGCTGCAATTACAAACATTAGGTCGCGGCGATCATTCGCCGCTTGCTTAATAGCAGTGCTCAAATCAGTCGTCTCTTTACTTGAAAGCGCCTGTCCATTCACCGCGTAATGCCCTGAAGAGTCTACCATGACTTCAATTTTTTGATCGTACTGTTTTGGTGGGACACCTTGAGCATCAGGTAAGGATAAATTAATACGGCTCTGCTGACTAAATGTGGTCGTCAACAGCAATATCACCAAGATAAATAACAAGCAATCAATTAAAGGCGTTAAATTGATATGAATATCTTCAACACTCGTTCTCTTAAATTTCATTAAAGCACCCCCAAAAGTTAACCTGCTTTCTTCTGATGAGTTTGATCATGCTTTTGATAAAACAATGCTGCATGAAATAATGTCGACTGTTGCTCTAATTCAGCAATATATACTTGCACTACGCGCTGAAAATAACGATATGCAAACAATGCTGGAATTGCAATTACCATACCGACTGCTGTGGTAATCAAGGCTTTAGAAATCCCTGGAATCATCATGGCTGGATTGCTATTCGAACCCAAATCAAGCACCAAAAATGACTCAATAATCCCAACAACTGTCCCCAATAGCCCCAACAATGGTGCAACTGCACTTAAAGTTCCTAAAAAATTAATATATTTTTCCAAAAAACCAATTTCACGTGAAGCGGTTGCTTCCATTTGCGCGCGTGCATAGGCTTCACCTTGCGGAAATGCATCCACAGCATCTTGAAAAATGTAACCTAGCGTCGATTGACGTGCTGCTTTATCTTTTTCCAAGACATCCAAAACAGAATCTAGACTACGTCCTTTTTGCATCAATAAGGCTTTCGGTAGAACTAAAGAGCGCTTCAATCGAATTAATCGCTCGAAAGAAATCGCTACGGTAAATATTGAACACAGTACCAAAGGTAGCATCAACCACCCGCCTGCTTTGATCAATTCCCACATCTTTAGTTCCCCAAAATTCTAAACCCGTAATGTAATATTTTTTTATTCAGATAAACAGATATTTAAAATACCATCCAATTCATCTAATGAATGGTAATGGATAACCAATTTACCCTTACCCTGTTTATTGTGATCAATTTTAACGTCCGCGCTAAAGCGTTCTGATAGTTTTTTAGTCAGTTGCTCCATGTCAGCAGAAGACGTCTCTTTGGCCTTCTCTTGTTTCGGTGTATTCAAGTCACGAACCAACTGTTCGGTTTGACGAACAGATAGACTTTTTTCAATCACAATTTTTGCGATGTGTAATTGATCTTTGACTTTTAGCGTCAAAATTGCTCGTGCATGCCCCATATCAATCTGACCTTGTTGCATCAGGTCTTTGATTTCATCTGCAAGACTCAATAAACGCAGCAAGTTACTTACAGTTGTTCGCGCTTTACCTACAGTATCTGCAATTTCTTGGTGACTTAAACCGAACTCTTCATGAAAACGCTGCAAAGCCAGAGCTTGATCAATTGGATTTAAGTCTTGGCGCTGAATATTTTCAATTAAAGCCAAAGCAATCGCGACTTGATCAGTTAAATCACGAACAATGGCAGGAACTGTAGCCAAACCTGCAATTTTTGCAGCGCGCCAACGGCGCTCACCCGCAATAATTTCATAAGGTGTGTGTTCATCATCTATTGGACGAATCACAATCGGCTGCATCACGCCATGTTTTTGAATCGAGGCAGCCAGTTCTTGTAAGTCTTGCTCATCAATAAAACGGCGGGGTTGATACGCACCACGTTTGAGTTGCTCAACATCAATCTGCTTCAGCTGACCATGATCCAGTGCTTGAACCTCAAGCTGTAATTTTTCTTTTTGAATCGAGCCCAGCAATGCATCCAAACCACGACCTTTGGCCAATCCACGTTTTTTAGTGGTCATGCTTTACTTTCCTTTTTTACTTTACTTTTTTTTAACATTTCTGCAGCTAAATTTAAGTACGCAATTGCACCCTTAGAGCTTTTTTCAAAATAAATAATGGGTAAACCATGTGCTGGCGCTTCAGCTAAACGTACATTTCGAGGAATCACAGTATCATAGAGTTTCTTACCAAAATACTGCTCCAACTCACCAGATACATCACGTGTCAATGCATTACGCGCATCATACATGGTTCGTAACACACCAATAATTTCTAATTCAGGATTTAAAGCTTGCTGAATCTTATCAATCGTTTGTGTTAAATCTGCTAAGCCTTCCAAAGCATAATATTCACATTGCATTGGAATCATCACGCTGTGTACAGCAGATAAGGCATTAACTGTAATTAAGCTTAAGCTTGGCGCACAATCGACAATGATATAATCAAAATTATGTTCAATCTGTTGTAATGCATTGCGCAGAATAAATTCACGACCATCTTGGTCTGCAATCGCCAGTTCTACACCGGCTAAATCACGATTTGAACCTAAAACTTTATAACCAACTTCCGCTTTAGTAATAGCTGTTTCTATAGATACTTCACCCAATAGCACATCCGTTACCGAATACAGTAAGTCATTTTTTTGAATCCCTGACCCCATTGTGGCATTGCCTTGGGAATCCATATCCACCAATAACACACGTTTCTTTAAGACTGCTAAAGAAGCAGCCAAATTTACTGCTGTTGTGGTTTTACCTACGCCACCTTTTTGGTTTGCGATTGCTATAATCTGAGCCATGGTAAATCCAATCCTTAGTTCTGTTTCTAAATCTGTTTTAATAAAAGTAAATGACGTTGTTCATCTAAGCGCGGCACACTTAATTCAATCACATCGCAGGTAAACTGATCTTTAACTGCAGCAACTTCATCAGTTGGAATTAATCCACGCATTGAAGCAATAATACTTGTCGCATGCATATAAGGTTTCGAAGCATCTACAAAATCAGTCAACGAAGCAAAAGCACGACTGGTAATCACATCAAACTGACCCAGTTCTTGAATCATGTCTTCATTTTCAACGCGAGTTTGCACTGCAATCACATTTTTTAATTTTAAATCTGCAATGAACTGTTTTAAAAAACGAATTTTTTTACCATTGGAATCAAGCAATACACATTTACGTTCAGGCTGACACAAGGCAATAATCATGCCGGGCATACCACCTCCCGTCCCGATATCAAGTAAGCGCCCTGTAGGTAAATCTTTTAAAATACTCAAACTATCCAATAAGTGCTTCACCAGCATCTCTTTTGGGTCTCGAATAGCAGTTAAATTATACGCTTTGTTCCACAGCACTAAAGTATCTTGATATTTGAGTAATAAATTCAGTGCTTCGTCACTCAGTTCTAAACCAAGTTGCTGACTACCCTGCTTTAACTCTTGAAAAAATGGATGCATAGCGAAATAACATCTCAATAAAATTAAATGGAAGTATACCGATTTATAGACCGTGGAACAGTAGTTAACGATTAGTGATTATGCATTTAATCGTATATCCCCTGACGAATCTGCAAATCTAAGCTAGTTAATCGTTCAGGCGTACCTACATCCACCCATGCAGACTGCATTTTCGCAGCAGATACTTTCTCATCAAGCATTGCTTGTTTTAACAAGGGTGCCAGTGGTCGCTTACCGCCTTCTAAACCATTGAACATCTTAGGATCAATCACAGCCAAACCACTATAGGTTAAATTTTCACCCTGCTGATTTTGTTCAAAGGTATAAGCTCGACCCGAAGCAAGAGTAAAATCTCCACGAGGATGTTGCTCAGGATTACTCACCAAGACCAAATGTGCCAAGTCTTTTTCAAGCTGAACATCCAATAGTGCTGCAAAATCAAAAGTAGTCCAAACATCACCATTAAGTAGAATAAAAGGTTCATCCCCTAACAAAGGTAAAGCATTGATAATTCCACCCGCAGTTTCCAGACCTTCGTCTTCTCGTGTCCACCAGATATTTACACCAAATTGCGTACCATCTCCAAGCGTGCCAATCAATATATCGGCCAACCATGCAGAGTTAATGACAATATCGGTGACACCAATTTCTTTTAATTTTTCGATATGCCACACAATGAGTGCCTTCCCCCCCACTTCAAGTAAGGGCTTAGGCTTATACAAAGTAAGTGGGCGCATACGATTGCCCAAACCTGCCGCTAAAATCATGGCTTTCATTATGCAAGCACCTCATATCTGCCATATTTTTGTTCAAATTGTGGCATAACGCGTTGTTGAACAAATTGCATAAAAGGCTTTAATTCTGCATAAGGTTTACTTTCTTCAAGTAAATACCACATCACCCGTGGTAGATCTTTCAAATAGCCTGACTTACCATCACGCTCAAATAAACGCACAAAAATACCTAAAATTTTAATATGACGCTGAATAGCCATCAAATCTGCATCACGTTTAAATTGTTCAAAATTGCGCTCTTGTTGCGCAGATTCTGGCAATAGATCATAGAATGTTTTAAACCATTGATAAACGCGATCTGCATTCCACTGCACATAGGCATCTCGTGTTATCGAGATCAAATCATAAGTATCGGCACCAATCACGGCATCTTGAAAATCAATCACGCCTTGTTCTGTCTCATTTTCTAAGATCATTAAATTACGGCTATGAAAATCACGATGCACAATCACTTGTGGTTGAGCCAAGGCTGCATTGGCCAAAATTGCAAAAGTACGTTTAATTAACGCTTGCTCTTCTTTTGTTGGTTCAATCTTTAAGGATGGCAACAGCCAAGCGGTTAATAGCTCCATTTCGGTCATCAGCTTTTCATAAGAATAGGTAGGGAAATGTCCTAAACCATCAATTGACTGTAGTTGAATCAATTGCTTAAAGCTTTGTGCATAATGACTATCTACAGTTTGATCATCTAATCGTGTAGACAACAATACATCGCCAAAATCTTCTAATAACAAAAAGCCTTGTGCTAAATCCTTAGCAATTATATGGGGTACTCGTACACCATTTTGATCAAAGAATTCATCAATCGTCACAAAAGGCCCACAATCTTCCATCGAAGGGGGTGCATCCATAAGCATAAATGTTTTATTATTCAGAGTAATTCGTGCATAACGACGGAAGCTCGCATCGCCAGCTAAAAAGTGAATTTGAAATTGATCTGAATTGAGTACAGATGTCAGCCAAGCTTGTATGGTTTGTTCACGTAGTGTATTCATTTGCAATTAAATCTAATTCAGGCTGCATTTTGAACCACCAAGTGTAGCTACTTATCAACTTTTTCTCTATGATGCGATAATAATTAATTGCGATTTGCATACTTGGTTAATGAGACAAAATGAAGCAACAGTTTAAATTTAATCCTTTAGCGACTGCTATTTTGACCCTTCTTTGCGGAAGTTCTGTATCAAGCTATGCTGAATCTACAAAAACCGTTTCCAATGTTGATAATCAGCAGCTCAAAGCAACGATCAAAGAGAACTTTCCAGGTCAAAATTTCTTTGAACAATACTATGTAGATAAACACTCCGCACCAGCTCAAGTACGTGATGTTCAATCTGCGAGTAATCGCTTCTGTGAAGGTGTCTGGGTGACACCTTTTAATGCAGAGACCAAAGTAACCACTGCTCAAGAAGGCACCTCAGTCATTACAGCCGACCATGGCTATTACAACCCTAATGGCGACTCAATTTTATCTGGTGATGTTGTCATTGACCAAGATGGTCGTATGATTCGCGCAGATGAAGTCACTATTGATAAAACACAAACCTTCGCCAAAGCCAATGGTAATGTACAAATGGCTCAAGGCGGCTTAATCGCTCAAAGTGACCAGATTAATTACAATTTAAAAAATGAAACTGGTGATCTAAGCAACAGTTTTTATATTGCTGAAGCAACCCATGCGCATGGCCATGCTGCTAAAATTTCAAGAACATCGCCTACGGTCGTTGTCCTTGATGATGCAAGCTATACCACTTGCCCACCAGATGAAGTGCCCACTTGGAAAATCCAAGCCAAGAAAATCGAAATCAATCAAGATACGGGTCGTGGCGTAACACGTAACACCAAACTTTATATTAAAGATATCCCTGTAATTGCTGTACCTTACTTTAATTTTCCAATTGATGACCGACGTGCGACTGGTATTTTAAGTCCAAGCTTTGGCTTTTCGAATGATGGTGGTTTTGAGTTAGCAGTTCCAGTCTATTTAAACTTAGCACCAAACTATGATGCAACACTTACACCCCGGGTTATTACCGATCGTGGTTTAATGCTTGAAGGTCAATTTCGCTATCTCACTCAAAACTTTGGTAAAGGCAGCATCTGGGGAAGTGATTTACCTTCCGACAATAGATACAACAACAAAGATCGTAAAGACTTACATTTTTTACATGATTGGCAAATCAACAAACAATGGTCTACTAATCTTGAATATAATTATGTTTCCGACAAAGACTTCTTTGCAGATCTAGATAACAATCCCAATACCCGAACAGAACTCAATCAACGTCGTGCTTGGGAGTTTAATTATGGACATGGCATTCCAGGCTTAAGTGCTCAATTTAAAGTGGAAGACTTCCAGACGTTAGATGAAACAATCCCAGATATTGATAAACCCTATGCACGCCTACCCCAATTACTCGTAAATTACGTGGGTGGCAACCCTCAAGGTCTGGAATATGAGCTTAATAGTGATAGTGCTTATTTCAAGAAATCTATTAATGACTCTACGGTAGATAACCAGCCCAGCGGTACACGTTTATACAATCATTTTGCGAGCCGATATAACTTTCGAAACCCTTGGGGTTATGCAATTCCAGAAGTTTCTGTACGTAGCTTAAATACATTCTATGACCAGGAAACAATTGCAAATAGTAATTCAAGTTCTGACACTAAAAACAAATCAGTCGTCGTACCCCAATTCACTTTAGATACGGGACTTACCTTTGAAAAAGAAGGTAAATTCCTACAAACGCTTTCACCTCGTGCTTTCTACGCCTATGCACCGTATGAAAACCAAAATGGTTATCCAAACTTTGACTCTACAACCGCATCTATTAGTTATGACCAGCTCTTTAACCCTTACCGTTTCTATGGGCATGATCGTCTAGACGATAACAACTTCGCATCTTTAGGCTTGAGTTATAGCTTATTTGATCCAGTTGGATTAGAACGCTTACGCGCCAGTGTTGGTCAAAGTTATTATTTTGAAGATCGCAGAGTTACACTCAATCGAAGCGATGTAATTGATACTGAAAAAAAGACTGGCCCAGTATTAAGTCTTTCAAGTCAATTATCTCAAAATTTTACTATTAACGCCAACTCGGCATGGATGTCGAATGGTGATAATGCTGAACGAGACTTCCAAGTTTATTATACAGGCGATAAGGGCAACTTATATAATGTTGGATATTTCCACAGAAATTATTTACCTGATCGCCAAGATGCTTACGATCAAGCAGTTGCATCATTTATACAACCTGTAAAAGACAATTGGCGCATTATGGGCCACGTTCAATACGATATCGATAATCATGTTGCGCGTGAATATCTATTGGGTGTGAACTATGAATCTTGTTGTTGGGGTGTTTCTGTCTATGGTCGTTCGTACTATAACGACCTAGACAATGTGAATGATCCCAATGTAAAACCTAAACGCGCAGTAATGGCCGAATTCACATTAAAAGGATTGGGTGGATTAAACAATAAACTTAGCTCATTACTCGAAAGCCGTATTTTAGGGTT
This sequence comes from Acinetobacter sp. ANC 4648, assembly GCF_002135345.1. GTDB lineage: Bacteria > Pseudomonadota > Gammaproteobacteria > Pseudomonadales > Moraxellaceae > Acinetobacter. The sequence continues at coordinate 194,781 of NZ_NEGI01000003.1, forward strand.
CGATAAAGTTAATCAATCTTGGACACATTAATGAAGACGCAAAATTTTAAAAACCTCTTTAAAGCTACTGCACTCACCTTACTCATTGCTTCATCAACGTTTGCAGTTGCAGCGCCAACTGATCAAGTCATTGCAGTCGTTGGAAATAGTGCCATTTTAAAAAGTGATTTAGATCAAGGCGTCGCAGAAGCTGTACACCAACTTCAAGCTCAAAAAAAACAACTCCCACCTCAACAGTTTTTAGAAAAACAAGTTTTAAACCAACTTATTTTGCAAAACGCTCAACTTGAACAAGTCAAACGTTATGGTTTAAAAATTGATGAAAAAACCTTAAATGAGGCCGTTCTAAAAGTTGCCAGCCAATCAGGAGTTAAGAGTTTAGAAGCTTTTCAACAAAAACTTGATGCTGTCGCACCAGGCACTTATGAAGTCCTACGCAATCGTATTTCAGATGATTTACTGATTCAACGCTTACGCCAACAACAAGTTATGTCGCGTATCAAAATCAATGATCAAGATATCGAAAATTTCCTAAAATCACCTGAAGGCCAAGCTACTGTAGGCAGCCAAGTACACGTTGCCCATATGCGTATCTCAGGAACTGGCTCAGCCAATGAACTAAATGCTGTTGCACAAAAAATTAAAACTGAGCTAGATAATTCAACTGATGTTAAAACCATCGAAAAAAAATACTCGACTGATACTATAAAAGTAGATGGTGCAGATATGGGATTCCGTCCATTATCTGAAATCCCAGCAGAACTCTCTGCACGTGTCAGCATTTTAAAATCAGGACAAACGACTGATCTAATTCAAGCAAAAGATGGTATCCATGTTTTAAAATTAATTGATCGTAAAAATAATGATCAACGTGCTTTAGTCCCACAATACCATACGCGCCATATTTTAATTAAAACCTCAGAAGTTGTTAGCCCTGAAAATGCGAAACAAATGATTGATAGTATTTACAATCGAATTAAAGCGGGTGAAAGTTTTGCAACTCTTGCAGCAACCTACTCAAATGATCCAGGATCTGCACGTGATGGTGGAAGCTTAGGTTGGGTTAACCCAGGTATGATGGTGCCTGAATTCGATCAAATAATGCAGAGTGCAACGGTAAATCAAGTTAGTGCGCCATTTGAAACTCAGTTCGGCTGGCATATTCTGGAAGTAACCGACACCCGTAAACAAGATATGACCAGTGAATATCAAAAACGGATGGCGCGTCAAATTTTAGGTGAGCGTCAATTTGATTCAGAACTTGATAGCTGGTTAAGAGAGTTACGTGCTAGCACTTATGTTGAAATCAAAGATCCGAGCCTAGATAATAAAGCTAAACCACAGTAATACTTGCCCTCTAGGATTAACATCATTTTCAAAGCAGTGAATTATTATCAAATAAAAACCGAGTTATACAAATAACTCGGTTTTTATTTTTCAGATATTCAATTAAGCTAAATAATATTAAAAAAATTAAGCATTTAATAACAAGAAACTTTCTCAGCACTTAATTAATATAATGCCCTAAAATAAACCATCTTATCCAATTAAATCTTATAAATAAATTTTTGTACATGGCCTAAAATATTGATATTTCGTGGGAATTAAATCAATTTCGATTCATTACCTAAAACTTATTACACAACCTATTTTATAGGTTTATTTTATAAAAAAAGACGCTATAAAAGCGTCTTTTTTTTAATTATCAATTAACGATTATTTTCGTCATCTTGAGAATCTTCAAACTTAGTTTCACCTTCGAAACCAGGGTTTGATTGACCGCCGAAGCCGCCTTGACCACCGAAGCCACCTTGACCACCGAAGCCACCTTGACCACCGAAGCCACCTTGACCACCGAAGCCACCTTGGCTTTGTCCACCAAAGCCACCTTGGCTACCAAAACCGCCTTGACCACCGAAGCCACCTTGGCTTTGACCGCCGAAGCCACCTTGGCTTTGACCACCGAAGCCACCTTGGGTTTGACCGCCGAAGCCACCAGCAGTTTGAGGAGCACCAGCAGGAGCACCAGCAGGACGCGGATTACGCGCAGGGACTACTGTAGAAATTGCATGTTTATAAACCATTTGGCTTACAGTATTCTTCAATAACACAACATATTGGTCAAAAGATTCAATATGACCTTGTAATTTGATACCGTTTACAAGAAAGATAGAAACAGGAATACGTTCTTTACGGAGAGAATTTAAGAACGGATCTTGTAAAGTTTGACCTTTAGACATTTTATACTCCAAAAAAAATTTAAAATTCAGCGCAAAAACTATCTTTATTTTTCAATTAAAAATTATAAAAAAGATAGTAGCTAAATTTTGCTTTATCCATGTAAGTTTCGCAAGTCTTCTTGAGCCTGCTTTATTGTTAAATAAGTTCTAAATTGGTGTACTTCTTGCAAAGAACGTAACCAAGTGTATTGACGTTTCGCCAATTGTCGTGTCGCAAACAAAGACTTATCTTCCATTTCCAACTTACTTTTATGACTTTTATCACTATTTTTAAGAAAATCTAATGCTTGACGATAACCTACTGATCGAGCAGACGGTAAATTCTCGTCTAAATCGTATTTTATCATAAGATTCTCAACTTCATTTAAAAATCCGATACTCCACATTTTCTGCAACCGTATCTCAATTCGTTGATGTAATTCAGCACGATCTGGGATTAAAGCATAATTATGAAAATCGTAACGATACGCCACTTTCTTCGGCTGCTCTGCTTGAAGCTTTGTAATCGGTTGCCCTGTAATTTTAAAAACTTCTAATGCCCGAATGATTCTCTGCTTATCACTAACTTTAAACTTCTCACCCGCTAAAGGGTCAACTGACTTAAGTTCATCATATACAGCTTGCCAACCTTGTTGTGCTGCTTTGGCTTCAATTTCGGCACGAATTGCAGAATCTGCACTCGGTAAATTTTCAGACAAGCCTTCCAATAATGATTTAAAGTACAACATAGTCCCCCCCACCAAAATTGGAGTTTTACCACGTGCATGAATATCATCAATTAAACGATATGCATCCTCTACAAATTCTGCTGCTGAATAAACCTCTAAAGGCGTAATAATATCGATCAGGTGATGCGGATACTGCGCCTGTTCAGTTTTACTCGGCTTTGCTGTACCAATGTCCATATCTTGGTAAACAAGCGCAGAATCGACGGAGATAAGCTCAAAATTTCCTCGCTCATAAAGTTCACATGCCAAAGCGGTTTTTCCACTTGCCGTTGGCCCCATTAAGTTAATCACGGGCAATTGATTTGACATGTAAAACTACTCTCCTCGAGCAAATAATTTATCTAATTGAGTCAATGGAAATGCACGCCATGTTGGACGTCCATGATTACATTGACTAGCAAATTCAGTTTGTTCCATCTGACGTAATAACGCATTCATTTCCGACAAACTGAGCATTCGATGAGCACGTACAGCACCATGGCAGGCCATTCCTGCTAAGATTTGATCTCTTTTCTGTTGCAAGGCCTGCGCTTCATCATTTGGATCAAGATCATTCAACAATTCTGGAACTAAAGCACCAAAATCAGCTTTATGTAAAATAGCTGGTACACCACGAACAACAACCTGCTCATCGCCATATTGATCAATATCTAAACCTAGACGTTCCAGTTGGGGCTTCAGCTCTTCAATACGTGTCGCTTGCATCCGAGTAATTGATATTACTTTCGGAATCAATAACTGCTGTGACATCCAAAAATTTGGTTTGTCCCATGCAAGTTTCATCTGTTGCAACAAAATACGCTCATGTGCGGCATGCATATCCACCATAATTAAGCCTTCAGTATTTTGCGCAAGAATATAAATACCATGCAGTTGAGCAATCGCAATCCCCAATGGAAACTCATCCACTCGACTTGTCACAGTTTCAACTGGCGTATTAAAACCTTGATCATCCGCCCCCAACGAAAATGACGAGTGCTCTCTTAATGGCGCTAAATAACTTTTGAGTGCATTACTCAGCTGCTGAGTTCCTACATACGACGTCTGTGACGGATAAGCCACACTTTGAGGCTGATTCGAACTAAAGTCGGTAAGTGTTTCAGCAGAGGCTTCTTGGCTCAGATTATGGAGCTGTTGTGATGAATGCTGAGTTGGATTGGATTGGTTCTGATTATTTAAATCACGATGTAATTGAAATTGTTCCTGATAACACGGTTGATTCTGTTGTTGTGCTATTTCGGCTGACTCCAACTTCATGGCTTGAGACAAGTCAGTAGAAGCTGTTTGAAACTGTGCTAAAGTTGCTTTGGCATAATGCCGCACGAACTCATGTACTTCACGTTGATTTAAAAAACGAATTTCATGTTTAGTTGGATGGACATTAACATCTACATTTTCAGGATCGACTTCCAAAAATAATAAATATCCTGCATGTTGATGGCCATGTAAAATCCCCTCGTAAGCCATACGCAAAGCATGTGAAATCGTTTTATCTTTCACAATACGACCATTTACATAGACATATTGCAAGTCTGCCTGCGCACGTGCATCTGACGGATGCCCAAGCCATCCAGATAACCGCATCTGAATACTATCGGCATCTATCCAATAGGCATTTTCAGTAAATGAACGACCTAATAACTGTTGGACACGCTGAAAACGCAACTCACCACTATCTGCAATCGGTAGGTTTAAACGAATATGATCATTATGTTCTAATACAAAACGGATATCAAAATGCGTTAAAGCCATACGACGCACAATTTCTTCAATATGACCAAATTCTGTGGTTGGTTTTTTTAAAAATTTACGTCGTGCTGGTACATTAAAGAATAAATCCTGAATACGAATATGCGCACCCTGTTTTGCAGCAACTGCTTGAATCTCTTGATGATCGAACGCTGTTCCGTTTACTTCTAATTGATAACCTATACCAGAGTCATCTTGACTACTGCTCAAAGTTAGACGCGAAACTGCGGCAATAGAAGCTAAAGCCTCACCACGAAAGCCCAAACTGACAATTGCATGTAAATCTTCTGCGGTCTGAATTTTACTGGTCGCATGACGGGTGACAGATAAAGCCAAATCTTCAGCATGAATACCGCGGCCATTGTCGATGATTTCTATCAGCGTACTGCCGCCTTGCGCAATCCGAATAATCAGCTCAGTTGCACCAGCATCAATTGAATTTTCAAGTAATTCTTTAACCACAGATGAAGGACGCTCTATCACTTCTCCCGCAGCAATTTGGTTCGCCAATGCAGGATTTAAACTATGAATACGTCTTAAACTTATTTCTTCACGCTGCATTTCTTCACCATCTGTGTTGCGTTTGATCTTTTAGGCTTGAAGTGCTTGAAACAAAGCTTCTGAATTAAAACTAAGGCTGACTTCACGGACCTCTTCATCCTCAGTTTTTTGAATATCGACAATACAATCTGCTTGCGGAATTTCATCACCCCCTTTGGATGGCCATTCAAATAGAAATAGTGCATCATCGATATCTAAATAATCACGGATACCCATCAACTCAAGTTCGTACGGATCATTTAAACGATACAAATCAAAATGAAAAACCTCTTTCCCTGCTATTTGATAGGGTTCAACCAAAGTATAAGTTGGGCTTTTCACTGCGCCTTGATGACCTAAACTCTGTAACCAATACCGTGTAAGTGTGGTTTTCCCCGCACCTAAATCACCAATCAAATAAATTACACCCTGAGTAATATTGTGCGCTAATTTTTGCGCTAATTTTTGTGTATCTTGTTCATTACCCAAACTTAATTTAAATGAATATTGCATAGCACTCACGACATGATTCAAAGCAAACAATATGATAGCATTGCAAGGCAATAATGCCTATTAAGGCCGTGTAATCTGCCTACTTTCACCGCAACTTTTTCAGTAACTGGATATGACACTTCAAAATAGAATTGATCCTTGGGGAAATTTAGAATCCAATCCATCAAAAAAAGCGATGTTAATGGGTAATCGCGGTGTATTGCACAATAAAGAAAAGAAAAAAAATTGGCGTTGGAAGCTTAAAACATGGATCAGTTGCCTGACTCAATTCAAGGGCAATAAACGAGAAATATTTGCAAAAGGATGCTATTCAGAATTATTTTTTCTAGATGAGGCAACTGCTTTTGCAGCAGGTCATCGACCTTGTGCAGAATGCCAACGTGACCGTAGTCAGCAATTCAAAACTGATGGATACAAGCCACAAGCCAACCGACCGAATGAGAAGCTAAAACTAGCCGAAATAGACACACAAATTCATCAAGAAAGCATCACGGCAGATCAACAAAAAGTAACGTTTAATACTGTTTTAGCCAACTTACCCATGGGAACTTGTTTTGAATATCAATCTGAAATTTTTATGATTACTCAAGAAAATTACCATTTAAACTGGTCTTTTGATGGCTATCTACACTGTACTGATATTCCTGCTCACCCCTTGGTCAAAGTCCTTACTCCACGTTCTATAGCAAAAGCATTTCAACAAGGCTTTACGCCAATCTTCCAGTCAACTGCAACCTCAGCCCTAGTTTAAGTATCAAATATGAAAATTTATAAAGAGTACACCCCAGCGATGATTGACGGTGTCTCCGCCAGTAAAGTCTTTCTACCCCAATCTGTAACACAACCCCATACTGTGTTTGAATATTTATGTGCGCATTTCAAACATATTCTGATGGAAGAATGGCAACAAAGATTTGAAGATCAATTAATTTTAGATATGCAAGGTCATGCCTTGACTGCAAATAGCATTTATCAAGCCAATACCCATATTTATTATTATCGTTTTTTAGCGCATGAAATACATGTACCTTTTCATGAAAAAATCATTTTCGAAAATGATGACTTATTGGTAGTCGATAAACCACATTTTTTAACCATGACGCCTACTGGGCAATATGTCCAAGAAACTCTATTGGTTCGCCTAAAGAAAACCACTCATAATGCTGATTTAACTCCAATTCACCGCTTAGATCGAGAGACTGCTGGTGTAGTTTTATTTTCCAAACGACCAGAAACACGTGGAATTTACCAACAAATGTTTGCTGACCGACTGGTTGAAAAAACTTATCATGCCATTGCAGCATTTCGAGCAGATTTAACTTTTCCACAATCTGTTCATTTAAGAATGGAGAAAGGTGAACCGTTCTATACCATGCAAGTGGTTGCAGGTGAACATAATAGCCATACAAAAATTGAAATTTTAGAACATAACCAATATTGGGCTAAATATTGCTTAAAACCTTTAACAGGTAAACAACATCAATTACGAGTTCATTTAAATTATTTGAAAATTCCAATTAAAAATGACCCTTTTTATCCGATAGTAACGCATAAGCCAGAACATGATTTTTCACAGCCTTTACAACTTTTAGCCAAAGAAATAAGCTTTAAAGATCCTATTTCATTACAGCAAATGCATTTTTGCTCTAATTTAGCGATTACATTATAATTTCAATGTAATGACATTAGCCTGACTTATTTTTCGATTAATGATTGAAATTGCGCCAATTTTGATTAAAATACATCAAACATAAGTCGTTCGGTTCTATTCATGAGAAAAACAGAAGTTTATCAAGTTCGACTTGATTCACAAGAAAAAAAACAAGCCTTTGCTGTATTTAAACAATTGGGTATGACCCCTGCTCAAGCCGTACGCCTGTTCTTTAAACAAGTTGTGTTAACCAAATCCATTCCGTTTGCCATTGAAAATCAAAGCATCAATATAGAACAATTATTAAAACTAAAAAAAAATAAGCAAGAACAAGGTCATAGCACCTTCTCTCACACCCATGATACATTGGATGATGACGATATTTTTGCGGAACTGAATGCGATTTTGGGTGAAAGCGACAAAACTTAACAGTGTCGCATTTATAAACAATATTTAAAATTTTGAGTATCAATTTTTAGGTATGCTGATGTGCAGGATAGAAAAACTGCAAGGAGTATCTAAATGATTGTTCGCAGAGCGACACTAGACGATTTACCACAACTTGCGATTTTATTTGATGAATATCGACAGTTTTATGGTGCATCGTCGAATATCAAAGAATCATTTAATTTTTTAAAACAACGCTTTGAAAACAAAGAAAGTGTTATCTTTATTCATGTTAAAGATGATGTATTGACGGGGTTTATATTACTATATTTAGGTTTTTCTTCCCTTGCCTGCTCAATTTACTATATTTTAGATGATGTCTATGTGACACCCATTTACCGCAGACAAGGTTCAGCCAAACAACTTATTGATACTGCAATTTTATTTGCACGACAGGAAAATGCATTACGAATTAGCTTAGAAACGCAAAAAAATAATTTTCAATCGCATCAACTCTACGAAACAATGGGATTTGTCAAAGATGATGAATTTCAAATTTATCATTGTTTCCTTAAATAGCTAAAAACTCCTGATCGATAAGATTTTTTGCAGCTAAAATTTGTTCAGCATTTAAATACATCCACTCTCCCTCAGCCAATTGATCAAGTCGTAATTGCCCAATTTGTGCACGATGTAATTTTTCAACTTTATTGCCCACAGCAGCTAGCATCCGTTTCACTTGATGATATACGCCTTGATGGATCGCCATTTGTAACTCATATTCAGTCAATCGCATCACTTGTGTCGCAGCAAATAGACCATTTTCATTTCTAAGCTCAACGCCCTGTTCCAGCTGTAATAACTGTTCATCTGCAATTGGATCAACCGTTTGCATTTTATAAACTTTTGGAACGTGCTTTTTAGGATGCGTTAAGGCTTGCAAAAACTGTCCATCATCAGTCAACAAAATTAATCCTGTGGTATCTTGATCTAAACGCCCTACACACTGAATTCCACGATTCATCAAAATATCATCAAAAAAATCAAACACACTAAAATGATGTGTGGCTTGATGTGAACACTCATAATTTTGTGGTTTATTTAGTGCGATATAAACTTTTTCTCGATATTGATAGCTTTGCCCATGCACACTAAAACACAGTTGATCAGTATCTAGTTTATATTTCGGAGAATCAATCATCACCTGATTAATTTCTATCGCACCATTTTTAATCAGCTGCTGACAATGTTTTCGTGAACCAAAGCCTTGTGACTGCAACATTTTTTCAAGAAACACTATCAATACCTTTCCAACAATAAAGCAAACGGCATTCTAACTGAAATCATTCTAGAATTTATGCTTTATTCAATGTGAAACAGAATCTAAATCTAAAAGCAGCTACAATGATCAAATCTTGTATTCACTCTATTCGTTATGATGTCGCATCTCGATTTAAATTTAATTGTTTTATTGGTACTACTGGCCTGTGGGATTTTTAGTCATAACTCTGCAGTGACCATTGCTGCGGGGGTACTCATCGTATTTCGTATTACCCCTTTAAGTGAATTTTTCCCTTATTTACAACAACACGGCTTAAATATTGGCATCATCATCTTAACCATTGGAGTTTTAACGCCAATTGCCAGCGGAAAAATTCCTGGCGATGCCATTTTAAAGTCGTTTTTAAGTTGGAAATCTTTTCTCGCTATTGTAATTGGTTTGTTGGTAGCGTGGTTAGGGGGACGTGGGGTCAAGCTCATGACACATCAGCCAGATGTAGTTGCTGGTCTTTTAATTGGCACGGTCGCTGGTGTTGCGGTACTGCGTGGTGTACCCGTTGGACCTTTAATTGCCGCAGGAATCTTATCATTATTGATTGGAACATCTTAAGTTCAGATTAAACCTCCATAGCTTGCAATATCTATGAAGGTTTAAATAGTGACTATACTTAATGCATTGTATTTAATTTGAATAGTAATGTGTACGCTTTTGAGAAAACTTTTCTAACTGTTTTAAAAAGCCTTCAAAATAACTTTTTTCCTTTTCATCAACTCGATAGCCTGCATATAAAGTTCGGCGTAATCCTGTAGCAGATACGCAGTCTAAACGGCGTGAAGTGACCCAGCCTTTTTGCTCATATTCACTCACCACCCAATCTGGTAAAGCGGCGATTCCACGACCACTAGCAACCAACTGAATCAACATTTGAGTTAAATCTGTGGTTCGGATCTGTTTCGGTAAAATATTCGCTGGAATAAATAATTTAGACATAATATCCAAGCGATGCTTATCTACAGGATAAGTAATTAACGTTTCTTCTGCTAACTCTTGTACTGTCACACGTTCGGCGCGTACCAAGGGATGGGTATTCGATAACACTAAACGGGATTCATATTCAAAAATAGGGAAGTATTCAATCCCTTTTAATGCAATCGGATCGGCCGTAATCAATAAATCGAACTCGGAATTTTGCAGTAATTCATGTGGATTAGACTCAAATCCTGAAGCAAAATCTAAGTCAACATCTGGATATTGATGACGATATTGATTTAATAAAGGCATGAGCCAGTCAAAGCAACTATGACATTCCGATGAAAAAATAATACGCCCTGTTTGTCCATGCACAATACGGGTGATATCGGCTTGGGTAATTTGAATTTGCGGTAGAACATCATCTGCTAGCTTTAATAAACGCTGTCCCACATTTGAAAAAGAGACGGGACGACTTCGACGATTCACTACTTCTACGCCATACCAATGATCCAACTCTTTGAGTTGATGAGAAATCGCAGACGGCGTTAAACAAAGATCATTCGCAGCGGCAACCAATGAACCATGCTCACGTAATGCTGTTAAAGTTTTTAAGTGACGAATTTCTAACATAAGCAAACAACCAAGCAAATGTCGCATGGTCTAAATACAGATTAACTGATGCTATAGCTCAAGGGGTATCTAAACAAAACACGACATAAATAAATAAAATTCATCTTATCATCAAATTCATTAATTTTTTTCATGTTTTTTTGTTTTACTCTGCTTTCAACGAAAAAATTGTTCTCTGCCCCCAGCATTGAGGGCCTTTTTATATCTTATTGGTTCTTGTATTATTCAATTACAGGTTATATTTAAAGATACTATTCAACTGCGAAACATGCTGATTAAAATAATTTAATAATAGTCTGAATCACAACTGCATTAATAATATCAATAAAAAATGCACCGCATAAAGGAATAATTAAAAAAGCTTTATGTGATGGGCCATAAGTATTGGTGACTGCCTGAATATTCGCAATCGCAGTCGGTGTCGCCCCCATACCAAAGCCACAATGCCCCGCAGCTAACACGGCAGCATCATAGTTTTTACCCATAATATTGAACGTCACAAAAGCCGTATATAGTGCCAAGACTAGCGTTTGTACCAGAAGAATAATTACCAATGGGCCAGCCAAGTCTGCCAACAACCATAATTTTAACGATAGCAAAGCCATGGCCAAATAAAGTGATAAGGATGCATTACCAAAAACATCGATAGCACGATCAAAGATATCTACTTTAAAACCATGTTCTAGAATATTTCTTAGAATTACACCACTACCCAATGCCCACACAAATGTTGGCAATTCAAACCATTGTCCATTGCTAATTTTAGCCATCCAATTTGCAACGTAAATACACAGTGAAAACATCCCCAATGTGGTTATTGCATTATTTGCCGTAATTAAACGTGTTCTGTCTGGATATTCAAAAGCAGCAGCATTGGCATGTGCTTGGGTTTCCTCTTCCTGATTGTCTATGCTTTTTCCAGCCAGTTGATACTTTTTAATAAGAAACTTCGCGACAGGCCCACCAATCACCCCACCAATGATTAAGCCAAATGTCGCACTTGCCATTCCTAGAACAACAGCACCATGGATACCATACTGGGTTTCTAAAACCTCACCCCATGCACCTGCAGTACCATGTCCACCTGTTAAAGTAATTGATCCTACAATTAAGCCCACTAAAGGATCTAACCCTAATAATTTAGCTAAACTAATACCCACTGCATTCTGAACCAGTACAAATCCGGCAACGCACAGCAAGAAAATAAAAAGTGCTGAGCCACCTTCTTTTAGTTTAACAAAACTTGCACTAAGTCCAATTGAAGTAAAGAACATCAACATAAATGTATTTTGTATTTCTGCACTAAAGGTGGCACTAATGCCAAAAAACTTATACAAAAACAATGCCAATAGCGCTGCAATCAGCCCCCCCACAACGGGCTCAGGAATATTATAATTTTTTAAAAAGGCGATCTTCTGAACCAGAAAACGCCCAATAAATAAAACGATGACCGCAATAACCAATGTGCCAAAGGCATCTATTTGAAAGCTCATTTTAGCCTCGTATAAAGTATTCAATTATCATTATTTAATGATTTAAACCTAAAACAGCCTATAAACTCAGCTATAAAAATGTAAAATAAATCAACCGCCTTTAATTTAACTGTAATTATTTTTTTACCTGATAATTGAGAATCAATTTACTATTGTACAGTCTAGAACTTTTAATCGAATTTATTAGCCAATTACGCATACCAGTCACTGCTTGTACTCATCATTCAGGCTAGAGAAGTGAATAAATTCACCATTAACTGGAACTCTAAATAAGATCAAAAGATTTTTATAAATCTTGACCTTATTTTAATCTAGTAACTCTTATTCTGGTAGCTGATGTCCACAATGTGGGCAGAAACAATATTGAGTTTTTTCTCTTTCCATTTCTTGCTGCTTTTGTTCACGAATTAACTGCAACAGAATATCCTGCGTTTGCTCAGGTGTTAATCCTACTTCCTTACGTAGCACTTCAATCTTATCTTCATCGGCAACCACATCAATTTCACTGTCTTGCAATAACTCTCTAAATTTTAATTCTAGTTTTTGCTTGCGTAACTCCAACTCATTAGCTAAACCATTGGCCAAAATACCTGCTGGTAATGCGGCTAAACCGACTCCAAGAATAGTAATCAACGCACCTAAAAATTTTCCTAACGGTGTTATTGGTGTGACATCCCCATAACCAACAGTGGTTAAGGTCACCACAGCCCACCACATGGATGCAGGAATAGAGCTGAACACATTTGGTTGAGCACTGCTTTCAACCATATATACGCCTGCTGCAGCCATCACAATCATAATAATCAAGATAAAAATAACCGCTTGAAATGAACCTTTTTCACGTTCTATGACACGGAGTAAAATTTGCAATGAGACAAAATAACGCGTTAACTTTAACAATCGGAGTAAACGTAAAATTCGTAGGAACCGTAAATCAATATGTACAAAGAAGTTGATATAAGCTGGTAAAATCGCCAACAAATCAATAATCGCAGCACCGCTGGTTACATACTGCCAACGTTGTTTCCATGCAGATTCAAATGGATTTTTTTCAACAATACACCAAAATCTCAAAATATATTCCACACTAAAAATTAGAATGGATAAATTCTCAAAACTATCAAAATAAATTTTATATGCTTGATAAATCGGATTCACTGATTCTAAAAGTACAGCAATCACATTACCAATGATGAGTAGAATCAAAAAATAATTAATACTTCGACTTAAAATCGTTTCATATGCCTCATTATGTAAATTGTTATATACAAATTTTCTGAGGGTGTACCAAACTGTCAATCTCATGTGCCATGCTTTTACTTTTTTCTAAAGAGCTATGGTAATACGTCATTCCTCTAAATCACAATTTAAGTTAAAAATTTCTCCACTAGGCGCAATATTTAATTATAAAGATGGCTTGGACACTGAATATACATAAATTAAATTTCATTAATTGATAAATATTTATTATATTAGTCAGCTATTTTCAGCCCTGCTGTTTTCCACTCCGCCTACACCACATAAATGGATCATTTATGTCTTCGCAAAAGCAAAGCCAACTCAAGCATGGTTTGAGTAATCGTCACATTCAATTGATTGCCCTTGGTGGTTCAATTGGTACAGGTCTTTTCCTCGGAATTTCGCAAACCATTCAACTTGCAGGCCCAGCCGTTATTTTAGGATATGCCATTGCAGGTTTAATCGCATTTTTTATGATGCGACAACTCGGTGAAATGGTGGTAGAAGAACCCGTTAGTGGCTCATTCAGTTTTTTTGCCTATAAATATTGGAGTCCATTTGCGGGCTTTATGTCGGGTTGGAATTACTGGGTGTTGAATGTTTTAGTCTGTATGGCGGAACTGAGTGCTATTGGCTTATACGTGCAATATTGGTGGCCTGAAATTCCAACTTGGGTCTCTGCATTGGGCTTTTTTATTTTAATTAATATAATTAATTTAATGCACGTCAAAGTTTTTGGTGAAATGGAGTTTTTATTTTCTATTATCAAAATTTTAGCCATTATTGGCATGATTGGCTTTGGTGCATATTTATTGGCAAGTGGTCATGCAGGTGAAACTGCCTCTGTTTCTAATCTATGGGCTTTAGGTGGCTTTTTTCCGAATGGCATTTCTGGTTTAGTCATGGCCATGGCGATTATTATGTTCTCTTTCGGTGGTATTGAATTGGTAGGCATTACGGCAGCAGAAGCCAAAGATCCAACCACAACCATTCCTAAAGCAGTCAATCAAATCGTATATCGCGTTTTATTATTTTATATCTGTACCATTTTTATTCTACTTTCACTGTATCCTTGGAACCAAATTGCAGAAGGTGGTAGTCCTTTTGTTTTAATTTTTGATTCTTTAGGCAGCCAATCTGTCGCAACTATTCTTAATTTTGTAGTATTAACAGCTGCTATTTCAGTTTATAACGGCACCAGTTATGGCACCAGTCGAATGTTGTTGGGTTTATCTGAACAAGGAAATGCACCAAAATTTCTAAGCAAGATTAATCAACGTGGTATTCCCTACACTGCAATTTTAACCTCTGCTATTGTCACGCTAATTTGCGTCATTTTAAATTACATGTTTCCTGAAAAAGCCTTTAAATTACTAATGAGTCTGGTTGTTTCAGCCATCGTAATTAATTGGATGGTACTTTCATTAACACATATTAAGTTTAAGCAAAGTATGCTTCAGCTTAAAAAAACCAGTATTTTCCCGAGTATTGCTTATCCACTCACCAATTATATTTGTGTGATTTTCATGCTGTGTATTTTAGTGATTATGTGGATGACACCAGATATGCGCATTGCAGTAATTCTAATTCCGGTGTGGATTGCATGTTTGAGCTTGGCATATTGGCTGAAAATAAAGAAAAACTGAACTACAGTATGATACTTTTTTATAATAAATAAGGTTACAGATCGCATCTTTAATGGCACCCTTCCGTTAAAGATGCGATCCATAGAATCAAAGCCACTCTCCCAAATGTCTTTGATTGAATAAGATTATTTTATAAGATATGAGTGCGGAATGTTTCCCGTATATGAATCCAATTTGGATGCTTTTCGGAATTAAATTTCACTATTTCTATACTTTACGAAAATATTTACTGTGGTATCGCTTATGAATGATAGTCAATACACACTAGACAAGATTGATCGGAAAATTTTATCAGCACTCAGACAAGATGGTCGTTTAACCGTTGCCCAATTGGCAGACATGGTTGGACTCTCTTCGTCTCCCTGCTGGACACGAGTTAAACGCTTAGAGTCTTTAAAAGTCATTGAAGGTTATACCGCTAATATTAATCCGAAAGCGATTGGGATTAATGAACTGTTTTTTATTGAGATTACTTTAGAACGTCATGATGATGAAATTTTGAATGAGTTCAGTGATGCCTTAGCCAATATGCCTGAAGTGATTGAAGCGCATTTGGTCACAGGTGATTATGATTATTTAGTGAAAGTTGCCGTAAAAAACTCTGAGCATTATGAGCGTTTTCTACGTAAGAATTTATATTCGATGAAAGCCGTTCGACATACGCATTCTATTTTTGCTTTGCGTCCTTTGAAGTTAGCCAACGCTGCAGATTTGATGTTGATTGAGTGATTTAATTTTTTTTGCTGAAAATGATCTGTATTTGTGTTTTAATACATTCAGTTTGAGATGAGCCTCTTACAGTATATGAGCTTGACTTATATACGACTAGCCCCTAACCATGGGGCTTTTTAATGCCCATAGATTTTAATTTTGACTAATCTATAGTCAAACAGCCCAAAAAAGCACCGCTAGGTGCTTTTTTTAATTCTTTTAAAATTGCGACTCAATCCATTAACTCAAGATGCCAATTGAAACTTGAATCACAAAAGCATTCACAATATCGACGAAGAATGCACCAGTCAGTGGAATAATTAAAAAGGCTTTATGTGATGACCCATAAGTATTGGTCACCGCTTGAATATTGGCAATTGCCGTTGGGGTTGCCCCTAAATTCACACCGCATTGTCCTGCACAGAGTACAGCTGCATCGTAATTTTTTCCCATAATGCGAAACGTCACAAAATACAGATATAGCCCCAAGAAAATAGTCTGAGCGATTAAAATAATGATCAGTGGTCCAGCTAAATCCGCCAACAACCACAATTGCAGTGACATCAATGCCATCGCAAGAAATAATGCCAAGGATGCATTACCAAAGACATCAATACAGCGGTCAAATACTTCTATCTTCAAACCATGTTCTAAGATATTACGAAGAATAACCCCACACATGAGTGCCCAAACAAATGTCGGTAATTCAAACCACTGTCCTTTAGCAATTGCCGTCATGAAATAGGCAAAACTAATGCAGATCGCAAACATTCCCATAGTCTTTACAGCATCATCTGCGGTAATTAAACGGGTTTTTTTAGGATACTCAAATGGTGCAGTTTCTGCTGCTGGTGGTGCTTCATTGCGACCTATCGATGGTAAAACTTCTTCAGCCAATTTAAAACGACGAATGAGAAATTTTGCGACAGGCCCACCCATCATACCGCCAATCACCAAACCAAATGTAGCACTGGCCATACCCAAGACCACTGCACCTTTTATGCCATGATCCTGCTCAAAGACTGTACCCCATGCACCCGCAGTACCATGCCCGCCAGTTAAGGTTATGGAGCCAGTAATTAATCCAATTAAAGGATCTAATCCCAAAAATTTGGCAAGACTAATACCCACTGCATTTTGCAATAATACAAAGACGATGACGCATGCCAGAAATAACACGAGTGCTTTTCCACCTTCTTTAAGCTTGACCAAGCTTGCACTTAGACCAACGGAGGTAAAAAACATCAGCATAAAAATTTGCTGAATATTGGTGTTAAAATTGACCGTAATATTAAAACTCTTAAACAAGAAATATGTGATCACCGCCGCGACTAACCCGCCTGCGACAGGTTCTGGGATATTGTATTTTTTTAAAATACTCACCTTATTGACGACGACATACCCCACCAATAGCACAAAAACTGCTACAACTATTGTCAAAAAGGCATCTAATTGATAATTCATGAGATATCCACTGATGCTTACTTACTTAATTTTAAACAAAATCGTAAGTTATGGACAAGATGTTATTGCTATTCTTAGCCGATCTAGGGGGCATTTGTACAAATACTATCATTTAAAAATACATATATGTAATGTAGGGAATTAATCCAAAAACTCGGTATGAATGATTAAAAACATGAAAGATGCCGATATTTGTGTATTACCAAAAAATATCGGCATCTTTACATAGTGTCAGAAGTTTAAAAATTGAACTCTTCATTAAAATATAATGAATAAACAATCAATTCTATTCGATGTCATACACCCAGTTTTTGGCTTGTTTGTCCGTGGTGTCTTCACAGACATAGTAATAGTCACTCCAAGAGTCGGGATGGAAAATTTCAAGTTTACGATAAGTCACATTTTTAGACTTTTCGATACAAACAAAGCTCTCGCCTTGGTCTTTCACGGCTGATCCATTTAAGAATCCACCAATACATAAAAATCGTGCCTGTTTTGCCATTTACTTAAATCAACTTTTTAAATCACTAAAATATAGCGTAATTAAACGATGGATTGATTCATCTGTAAATATTAGGTTTTATAATGTGGATCTTTTTGCCAAATCACATCATCAAAATTAAGCTCAAAAAATACTGCAATTTGTTTAGCTATTCGCTTTTTAAAAAGTTTAGCATCCATATAGACAATGGTTTTATTGCTTAGGCTATTATAAATGACACGACCTCGTGGAATTTCCTCATATTCTATATGTCGCAACTCTGCTATTTGATTTCTAAACTCCTCCCAATATTTGACATGAATATAAGCACTATCAATCAAACCAAGTGAGTCTTGATCTGATAAGTCAAAGTCATGTGCAATACCAATGATTTGGTTTTGGAAGTGCCAAAAAATGCCGATTTTCATTTTATTTTTAATCCACTCAATATGATTACTCCATTTTTCTTGATGAAAAATTTATTTTTTTATATTTTCCATATAAGTCAGATTTCACCTTGGTCTTCTATTTGAGTGCTATTTAAGAACGTGGAGTTGTTTAGACACTTCAACTGTAAATTCTATTACTAGAAGATTGTGCCTAAACAATTTAACAAACTACTTAGATATATGATTCAAAACGGTAAATCATCATCCAATTCAATTGGAGGAGGTTTTGGAACCTTCCTCACAAAATCATTATCCCATTCATTAATATCGATAATTTTTAATTTCTTATCATCAGTAAATAAGTTCTTTGAGATTCTAATTTTTTTACCATCATTATGTTCCCAAAAATGATAATTATCATTACTAATAAATAAATCATAATGATAACCAAACGCTGATAAAAGCGAACTTAGCTCTTCTTCATTTGCAAAATAAATTCTAATATTTGTGTTTATTGCATTTTTGATAGCATTAAAAGCAGGATGGTTAGCTAATAAAATCTCCCTTATTGCTTCACTTCCTTTTTCCTTTTCATTTGTCAGGTAAGTAACTAATTGTTTTAATGTTTTAGCTGTATCTTTTAATTCTTCTATCAACTTAATATCTTTTTGCTTTGCGACATCACTTAATAAACTCTGAAATAAACTTGCCCATTGCTCTTGTAAATATTGAATAATTTCATTTGAAGTTTCAAAACCAGTATATTGATTATTAATAGGTAAAGTAAAAACTTCATCTAAAAACTTTTAAATTTTAATATCATTGACTGCAGAAAATTTCATTATTTTGATAACTTCTTCATTATCTTTATTATGTTCATATGTTTTATACTCATGAAGAACCGCCTTATCAATAAATATATATACTTGCTTTCCTTTATCTAATGCCGTTTGTAATTCTTTTTGAGAAATAGAATATCCTCCACTCTCATGAGCTTGTGAACCAAATCGGCCGCCAATAATTGAAATCAATATGTCACAGTTGTCAATTTCTCTATAGCAATATTCTTCTAAACGCACTTGACTCGAATATGCGATGTGACCTCTTTCATTTAAAATAGGTTCAAAGTTTCTTTCTTTTATATAGCGTTCCAAATCTGTACGAATATTCCGAAGATCATAATAAGTCGAACTTATAAATACTTTTGGTTTTGCCATTATTTAGGTTGTCAAATTAGGTTATTGTTTTCATTATAATTTTATTAATTTTTGAAAACAACAATAAGATAAGGGCTGAATTATCAGCCCTTATCTTAAACTACTTTTTAATCAATTAGACATTAAGTCAACTGAGCAGCAACAATTTTCTTCGTATCAACATCTTTAGCAGCGTCAGTATAGTCGCCCATTTTGTCGAAGCTTAAGTATTGATAGATATCAGAAGACATGCTGTCAATTTGAGCTGCATATTGTTGGTATTCTTCTGGGCTTGGTAATTTACCAAGTACAGCAGCAACAGATGCAAGTTCAGCAGAAGCTAAGTAAACGTTAGCACCTTGACCTAAACGGTTCGGGAAGTTACGTGTAGAAGTCGAAACACAAGTTGTGTTCGGCGCTACACGTGCTTGGTTACCCATACACAATGAACAACCTGGCATTTCAGTACGCGCGCCAGCTTTACCATAAATGTTATAGAAGCCTTCTTCCATCAATTGACGTTCGTCCATACGCGTAGGCGGAGCAATCCACAAACGAGTTGACAATACGCCACCAGGAACTTTCTCTAACAACTTACCAGTTGCGCGGAAGTGACCAATGTTTGTCATACATGAACCAACAAATACTTCATCAATTTTCACGCCTTGAACATCAGAAAGAAGTTTCGCGTCATCTGGATCGTTCGGGCAGCAAAGAACAGGTTCTTTAATGTCAGCAAGATCAATTTCATACACTTTCGTGTATTCAGCATCAGCATCAGCTTTAAGAAGTGATGGATTTGCTAACCATTTTTCCATGTTTTCTACACGGCGCGCCATAGTACGAGCATCGCCATAACCTTCAGAAATCATCCATTTCAACATAGTAATGTTTGATTTCAGGTATTCAGCAACTTTCTCTTCAGAAAGTGTAATCGAACAACCTGCAGCTGAACGCTCAGCAGAAGCATCAGAAAGTTCGAATGCTTGCTCTACAGTTAGGTCAGTTTCCATTTCTGTAAGGTCAATCTCAAGGATACGACCAGAGAAAATGTTTTTCTTACCTTTCTTCTCTACAGTTAAATCACCTGCTTGAATCGCGTAGTAAGGAATAGCATGTACAAGGTCACGTAGTGTGATACCAGGTTGCATTTTACCTTTAAACTTAACAAGGATTGATTCAGGCATATCAAGTGGCATAACGCCAGTGGCAGCAGCAAATGCTACAAGACCAGAACCCGCAGGGAAAGAAATACCAATTGGGAAACGAGTATGTGAGTCACCACCAGTACCAACAGTATCAGGAAGAAGCATACGGTTTAACCAAGAGTGAATAATACCGTCACCTGGGCGTAAAGACACACCACCACGGTTCATGATGAAATCAGGAAGCGAATGTTGCATTTGAACGTCAACTGGTTTTGGATATGCAGCTGTATGACAGAAAGATTGCATCACAAGATCAGCAGAGAAACCTAAGCAAGCCAAGTCTTTCAATTCGTCACGCGTCATTGGACCAGTTGTATCTTGCGAGCCCACAGTCGTCATCTTAGGTTCACAGTAAGTTCCTGGAAGTACACCTTGACCTTCAGGAAGACCACAAGCGCGACCAACCATTTTCTGTGCTTGAGTAAAACCTTTGCCTGTTGCAGCAGGCTGAACAGGAACACGGAACAATGTAGAAACTGGAAGACCTAAAGCTTCACGCGCTTTAGTGGTCAAACCACGACCAACGATTAAGTTGATACGACCACCCGCACGAACTTCGTCAAGAAGTACAGGCGTTTTCAATTCAGATTCAGCGATCACAGCACCATCTTTCAATGCCGTTACTTTTGCAGCAGCATGATCAATTTTAAGAACGATTTCGTCGCCCATGTTCATGTTTGCAACATCAATTTCTACAGGTAATGCACCAGCATCTTCCATAGTATTGAAGAAAATCGGCGCGATTTTAGAACCTAAGCAGTAACCACCGTCTTTTTTGTTCGGGATGTGAGCAATGTCATCACCAAAGAACCAAAGCACAGAGTTCGTTGCAGATTTACGGCTTGAACCAGTACCAACAACGTCACCTACGTAAGCAACTTGGTTGCCTTTCGCAATCAGTTCTTTAATTTGCTTGAGTGGACCAACTTCACCAGGAACTTCTGGGTTAATACCATCACGTACGTTTTTCAACATCGCATTGGCATGTAATGGAATGTCTGGACGGCTCCATGCATCTTGCGCAGGTGACAAATCGTCTGTATTGGTTTCGCCAGTGACTTTGAAAACTGTAAGTTTGATTTCAGTCGGAACATCTTTACGGCTAGTGAACCATTCAGCATCAGCCCAAGATTGCATTACTGCTTGTGCATTGGCATTGCCCGCTTTTGCTTTATCAGCAACGTCATGGAATGCATCAAATACAAGTAATGTTTTTTTCAATGCCTCTGCTGCTAAACCAGAAAGTGCAGCATCATCAAGTAAGCTTACTAAAGGTGCAACGTTATAACCACCAAGCATTGTACCAAGTAAGTAAACCGCACGTTCTTTTGAGATTAATGGTGAAGTCGCTTCACCTTTTGTAACAGCAGCAAGGAATGCAGCTTTAACATAAGCAGCTTGGTCAACGCCAGCAGGAACACGATTTTCAAGCAAGTCAACTAGGAATGCTTCCTCACCAGCCGGTGGATTTTTTAATAATTCAACCAAGTCAGCAGTTTGAATATCATCAAGTGGCTTCGGTGGGATTCCGAGTGCGGCACGTTCAGCAACGTGTTGGCGGTAAGCTTCTAGCACAGTGTTATTCCTCTTTTTTAAAAAATCACTTGTAAATTCCAGCTCGTAAAAAGCTTTACAAGTAATATGGACTATCAAATTTTACTAAAAATCGGGGCAAAAGTTAATGCAAGTAGCGTGTTTATTCGTGATGGCCGTTATTTTATAAATAAATAGTAGGAAGATATAGCCACTATCAACTCAAAATATAACCTTTAATCACTATTTAAATGTAGACCAGTCCAATTGCATTACTTTTGACTCGTTGATTACCATAAAAAAGGCAACTGATGTTGCCCCTGATCTGATCTTATGTACATTCCACCTTAGTGGACTGCCGTATGCAGTTGATATTGTTTAAACTGCTCACGGCAGCCTTCAAATTTCATTTGAATTTCATCTACATGCAGCATAGCATGTTCTGCACAGGCAAATGATATTTGTACTTGATATAGCTGAGTCTGTTCATCAATCATTTTTTGAATGACGACTTTGTCACCTAAACTCAACACATAATGACTCCCACCAATCACAGCAACACCTTGCTCATCTTCTAAGAGCAAATCAGCATTATGTAAATATGCGACTACATTCATTTTCGGCTCCTTTTCATTTTTATTTTCTATATTAATATTTTATATAAGCTTTTCTAATTTTATGCTAATCATTTTTTGTTTCATAAAATATTACCCCCTTAAATTTTTGGGATAAAAAAACCGTTCCTTAGAACGGTTTGTAATCGGGCATTTTTGTTGGATCATGCGGTGTATTTAAACACGTCTCAAAAGCTTCTTGTTTAAATTGAGCTTGAACTGCATCTTTATCCGCTTTGAGTTGCTCTTGCGGAAAGGCATAAATTTTTTCAATTTGTGCTGTGATAAACGCTTTAGTGGTTGGATCAGTCAACTTATTGGCATTCTCTATCGCTTCTTTTTGCGTAATACCATTTTGACGATCTAATGTAATCGAACGTGCCGCATTTCCGATACTGGTACAATAACCTTTCCAAATTTCTTCAGGAGTTGCAGGTTTTTTTTCTGAACAACCTGCCATAACTAAAACGGTGCTAATTGCACCAAAGATCACTAACTTTTTCATTACGCCTCTCCTCATAGCCCATATCATACTAAAACTTTGCCTAAATGGGAGCCTTTCTTATTTATTTTTAATTTAAAATATATATCCTAAAGTACTATTTTTTTCACTCTCCACCTCATAACCAGTTTCAATTTAATGACAGATCAAATACAAATCTAACTTTAGAGCATAGAAATAACCTAACTATTCTCAAATAGGACTAAACAGTACACTCAATCATATTTAACAATTAGATCGAAACAGAAAAGCGCATCAAACGATGCACTTTTGGAACTATTTAGCCTTTTATCCTTAGAATCGCCAATGATAAAAGACGTCAATCGCTTTTTCCAAAGACTGACTGGCTTCCAAATATAAACGCTTATTCATTTGATAACGTAGCGTCAGTTTATTGACTGGGGTAAAGACTCCGACCCCATAACGAATATATAAGTCTGGTGTGATGTAGCCTGTTAAGCTCACTTGAGTATCATCACCAGTTCCTTGAGCATCTAATGCTAAACCACTTAAACCAAAGTTCCGACCAATTTGATTCGTAAATGCACGTGTTCCACCTAAGCCCAGACTAATTCCCGCAGCAGCAATGGTGTTATTCACGTCAGACTTGAACCCTTCAGTATTATTTAAGCCACTAGAACCTTCATTAATACGTCCCGTCAGTAACGCATTCATGGCTTCTTGTTCAGACAACCCTGCATCATTATACACTTGAATATTTGGACTTGTTGCCGTTCCTAATACACGAACCCCAACAATACTTCCCGAAATACTCTTATTCACATCCACATCTAACGTTGGATTGGCTAATGGTCCATTAAAGCGTGCAATCGCACGATTTAAATCCAAGGTCTGACCATATGCTTCAATGGTCACTTTTTGACTTACCCCAATCGCACCATTAGCACGCATAGCCGTTTCTAAGCCACGTTGTGACAAATAGACACGACCCACCAGTGGAATACGACTATTGAATCCTTGGAACACCACCTGATTACCGAGGCTGACATCAACATCCGCACGAATATCCCACGGTTTCGCTGCTTTAAGAATAGCCAGTTGATCATCACCTTCATGCACAACACGTACATCTGGAGAAACATTGATGACAGAAGCACTTGCTTCTGGCATTGATATCAGTGCTCGAGGTACGACCACCTTACCTTTTACAATAATTTTTTTATTCACAGGCAAAATATCAACAGCAACATCGGTATTAACAAGAGCCGTAAGTAAAGGTACTTGACGCACTAATAACTTATCACCCGTTAAATTCAATTGGATTCTTGGATCATCTTTCCAATCAATATTACCCTTTAAGACACCCACACCTTGCCCGCTATTAAATGCACCATTTAGCGTGGCATGATTTTGCTGAATAGATGAGTAAATTTGGATATTGGTTAAGTCTACAGGCAATGAAATCATGCTGATCGCACCATTTTTCAAGCGCATTTCACCATTAAATAAGGGCTGTGTTAGAGTGCCACTGATTTTACCTGCGAGAGCTAACGAACCATTCATTTTTCGGACATCAGCAATAAATGGCTTTAAAATTTTGAGCTGCACCTCATTAAAAGCAACCTCACCACGCATGGGTTTACTTGCAACATATGGATTAATAAACACATTTGCATAGCCTGTCCCAATATTGGGCGCTTTTAAATCTGTGCGTAACAGCAATCCATCTTTTACGCTTTTCACAATAATACTGGCTTCATCATAGTGCATCGTAGATGCAAGATCTTCTGGAACGGCCGCGGCCAAACCAATTTCACCATTACGGGTAACCAGTCGTGCATCTAATTTAGGTTGTGTGCCTTGTGCCCAAGATGCCTTAGCGTAGCCATTTAATTTACCTGTCATCGCCAAGCCTTCTGGCATAAAGGCTGAAAAGTCATTTAAATCTAAGTTTTTCGTTAAGAATGAAACATTACCTCTACTACTGTTGACACGAATAGGCTGATCAAAACAGAGTTGACTTTGTTGACTAGACCAACAATGCTGCCCCACATATAATTCAGACTTTGCTGCAGTAAAAATGACAGGTGCATTTTGATCTTGTAATAAATGCATTCGAATAGAATCAAATTCACCTTTTTGAATTTGCCCTAACCAATCACTTTGGCCATTAAATCCACCCACCAATTGCACATAAAATTTTGAATAATAATTCCAACCTTGCAACTGTAATAAATGTGCTTTACGTGTACCGGAGAGTGTTGCTGCCGCATGTTGAATTTCACGCCCGCCACTACGTAAGGTTTCTAACTGTGCCACCATTTTGGCGGGTATCGTTTCTGATGTTGGTAACTCGCCTTTAAGGCTAATTTTTTTGATGCTAAACGCATCATTAAAACCAAAATCATCTAGCATTAAATTGGCTGTCGCACTTAAGCGAGGCTGTGCTTGTAGATTTAAGTAGCCATAAGCTTTACCACGTAATCCTGGATAAAGTTCATAAAGTGCAGGTGCATTCAAATTTAATTTAAGATTTTGTGCATTACCTGTCGCTTGCAATTGGTTATTGGCATAAGACAAAAATAGATTATTCGCCTCAAACTGTTGTGGTAATAAACCTTTTTGATCGGCATTTAAAACAACGGCTAAATTACCACGCCCACGTAGTGGTTTATTATTAATCATTCCAGCTAAATTGAGCCGTTGGATATTAATCCGTTTGAGTTTTTCACTCCAAGTCCCTTGGGTTTTCAGATTACCTGAAAGCTCACCACGAATAGAAGACACAAAATAATATGGTTTAAAATGCACTAAAGATGCATTAATGTCCCAAATAATAGCTTGATTTAAATAAACAGAACCACTGGCCAAAACTTGACCAGCCACACCATTATGCTTTAACTCATAAATCTTAATCAGTTCTGGTGTACCCGCCACTTTAAATTTTAATAAACCGTTGCCTTGCTGCATCTGTGTTGCATTTAATGCACCATCATATTGAACACCAAAACTCTTAAAACCTCCGCCAGATTTTTCATCTTTAAAAAATACAGCAACCGTACTTTTACCCGTTAATTTTACTGTTTCTGGATTGACTTGATTCGCAATACGCCCCGTTAAATCAATCGAAGCCAATTGAATAATGTGTTCATTGGTCCGTGCAAAACCATTAGCATTAATTTGTCCACTCAATAAATTGATCGGGGCAGTTGCAACAACAGTTTGAGGGTTAAAATCTTTTGCAGTTAATAAAGCCTTCCATTTAAGCTGACGTTTTGCATCGGGTAATTGCAACTGTGCACTCCCAGTCAAACTGCCTTTTTCCGCCAAATAACTCAATGTCGGTATATTTACATTATTATCTTTTAAATTCAGTTGCGCATTATATTGCCCTGCAGGAAGCATCGCTTGATCATGTTTAGCTATGCTTGTTGTGACTTGTATATTTTGCTGACCTTCAAGCAGTGCAAGTTTAACCTTGCCTGAATCACTACTGAGCCAACCAATATAGGGGACTGCACGATCAATATTTTTCCAGTCAACATCTAAGAGCAATGGCTCTGGTTTTTTAGTTTTTTGCTCAGCTTGATTAAGTTTGAGATTCCATGTTTCAAATTTATCGAAGGCCACATTTGCTATCACTTGCAAGTCTTTTTTCAAGACACCTGTCGATGCAATTTTAGCATCTAAACTCGGTGGTAAAAAATCACGTACTACTTGTGGAATAATTTTATCTTTTGGACTAATTCGATCTAAACGTCCATTTAAATCCCAATGAATATGCTCTTGCCAACTGACTAAACCCGCAATATCGACAGCTCCCCCCATTAACTGACCATTTAACTGATTAATATTCAATTGATGAATTAAGTCGGTATGTGCCTTCGCAGTATATTTACCCTCAGGAATATTTTGACCACTAATATCAGTGTTAACTTCTAAATCTAGCCCTTGTACATTACCAGCAAACTTTGCCACTCCCTGTTTAGACAATAATTTTTGATCCAATAGCAGTGGCCAATGGTAATTTTTAAAGATCAGTGCACCATTCATGGGAACCTGCGGTCGCATCGGATGCACAACTGCCCAACCTGTAAGCAAGTCTGGTGTCTTCGTCGCAACACCCACCCGAATGGTGTCTAATGTCCCGCGAGCACGGATATAAATTTCTTGAATATTAAGACTTTGTAAGGATGGTAAAGACACAATTCCTTTCGCATCAATTGGATATTTCCCTTCAAACTGAATACTACCAGTTGCACCTTTTACCGCAAGGTAGCCCATATCCATTTTAGTGTTTTCAAAGGTCAATGAAGTCCCTGACCATAATGCCTGATTCAATTCAATGTCGTGAAAATCTACAGTCGTCGTATCGACTTGAATCGCTAAATGATCTAGCGTGGCATGATCTATGCGCAAAACAAAAGGCAGTTTAATCTCGCTAAATTTAAACGGTTCATGACTTGATGGAAGTTTCGTAATAATGCGTAAGTTATTAATATCAGCATGACTTAAATGAATTTCTTTATCTAAAATTGCGCGCCAGCCTAATGAAACATCAGCACGGTCAATTTTGATATCCACAGGTTTCAAGCTAACCAAAATATTTTTTAGAATTATACCTTGCAGTAAATTACCACTTTCATACTGATACTGGATCATTTTCTGATGAGACAGCACTCGATCCAGTAAAAATCTACTGCCCTTATCTGTAGAAAACATGATGGCTAAAGCTGCAATTAATACCCCAATAATAACTACAAGACTCAATAACACATTCCGTAGAGTATGGCGTTTTTTTTCTTGCTGTTCAGGTAATGGTTGCATTTGCTGTTCATCTTCAGCCATAACTATTCCAAAGCTCTCTATTTGTTTTTAAGTATTAAAGTTGTGGACCAATGAAAAAGTGCAGTCTAATAGGATGTGCTGGATCTGAAATTCCAGCTGCAACATCCAAACGAATTGAGCCAATCGGAGACTTCCAACGAACCCCTAAACCTAGACTATATTCTGTACCATTTTTAAACTTCTCATCATAAGCATTACCAAAATCTGTAAATACTGCCGCGCGCCAGCCTTCTTTAAATTGATAGTTATATTCCAAAGAGCCAACAGCTAAAGCCTGTCCACCCACTTTATAACCATATTCAACTGGCGATAAACTCTTATAATCAAACCCACGCAAACTCTGATCACCACCTGCAAAAAACCTTAAGTTGTAAGGTACTTTTTCAAAATCTTTGGTAAAAATATAACCTAGGTCAGCACCGACAACAAACTGATAATCATTGTTTTCCCCAAATGAATACAAAGCATTCCAACTGGCATTGGCGATCGCCATATTAGTATCCGACAATAGCGACTCACTGCCAAGTTGAACTTTATAACTTTGTTTAAATCCACGAGTTGG
Source organism: Acinetobacter sp. ANC 4648 (assembly GCF_002135345.1). Taxonomy (GTDB): domain Bacteria; phylum Pseudomonadota; class Gammaproteobacteria; order Pseudomonadales; family Moraxellaceae; genus Acinetobacter. The sequence goes on from NZ_NEGI01000003.1 coordinate 223,320, forward strand.
ATTCAAACGATTATCACTGCTGGTTTTTGTGGTTTCATAACCGAGTAATAATGATTGTTGTTGTGGTTGTGCTCCAGGTATTAAAAACGCATCTGGAATATTGCTGATATCCGTAATTCCTTGCTGAGTAATACGATCTAGACGATAGCGGACACCAATAATATGCTGCCACTCTTTACGTGAACCTTTAATGATCCGATCTACACCTGCAACTGCTGATTCAATCACTAGACTTAAGTCATTGCCGACAGCATCTCGTTCTTCACGCTCATAACCACCAACAACACTAATATAATCATTCAATGGATGTGTATAAGGAATATTATAGCGACCATCAAAGGATTGACGGATTTGTGACAACTCCATATTAGCATCAAACGAATGCCCCAGATGGTTAACAATGGCACGTCGATATTGGCTGCGCAAACGCACCCCTGTATCCGTACCATAACCAATACCCGCTTCTAAATTATTTAATTGATCTGCATTTAAAGTCACAATTACTGGAATTTTTTTATCGGCACGAGCTTGGTCTTTTAATAAATCCTCTTCAGATTCTTTGCTTTGTTGCTGCACACTCATTTGACGTAGGTTTGGATTACTTTCAGCCGGATTAGTTCCTGCAAATTGTTTTTCATCCACAACGTTCTGGGTCACTTCTTGAGCTGAATCTATGGTTTTTTTCACTTCAGTTTGATTAGAAAATGCGGCTTCATCTATTTTTTGTTGATCAACCAACTTTTGTACATCAGGTGGTAGCTCCAAGGGCTTTTGAATAGGATCGGGTTTTACGGCATCAACTAACGTATAATTAAAATAACGTGAGTTGGTTAAGTTATTGGCTAAACCATTCACACGCCAAGCCGTATAATCCGCCCCATCTTCCCAAGTGACCAATGTTTTTAATATTTTTAAATCAATTGGTAATGGCTTAGTCGGATCACTCATTTTAAATTCGACTTCACCCAACTTATAACGTTCACCAGTTTCATATTTTAAATTTATAAAAGCTTTATTCTGTGGCTGTTCAATTTTGACATCATGCAAACGCCAGTAACTATCAAAAAATCCATTATTTGTCGCAGCATCTGCTATTTTTGTTTTGGTCTTTTCATATAAACCTTGATTTAAAATATCTCCAACATCTAACTCAGGCAGTACACGAATCACTTGAAATTGCGCTAAGTTTTTTCCAGCACCCGTAAATTCAATATTTTGCTCTTGAACAATGACTGGATCATTGGGTGTAACACTGACTTTGACTTTTTCAGGAGTCAACTTTTCAAATTTAAACTGTGCATTGTAGTAGCCCACTGCATGTGCAGCTTGATTGGTGAGCGTACGTAACTGAGGGACTGCTGAATTAAAATCTGAGAACGATTCTGTGCTAAAGCTTGATAGTTGCGCCTTAATATTATTGGCCAAAGGCCCTGGGGCCCCTTCTACAACGGCACTAATACGGGGTACTGCCACCAGATTATCTTGTGGTGGACGTACTTTATGTAATAAGCGTTTAAAGAAATTGGATTCGACTTTATCTTGATTGGCTGGCTCGAATACAGAGTCAGCAAGCGTCTTGCCAGATTCATTGGCTTCAACCACAATCCGACTATCAGCTTTAATACTATTCATCAACTGATCGACATTTACAGGTGCTTGACTAATTTCCGTGAGTTCTTGATAAGTCGCATCTGTAACTGTTTTTTCTGGAGTAATCGCGACATTATTTCTGAACTTGATCGCTTCATTCTTAGCGGCTTCAGCCTCTTGGTAAATCTCATTGACTAAAGATGAGTCCACAGGTGTGATCGATGAACTCGCTAAATCATCAAATTGAATGGGTTTAAAATCTGGAATTTCACTTGGATTTTTTTCTTGTTGTTGTAACATCACTGCACTATCAAAAGAATTCTGCTGCTGAATACTTTTATTATTTTTCTCTAAGCCAGCCAGTTGCTCATGCGACAAATCTTGTTGATTTAAATTATCTAGCTGCTGTTTTTGGGTAACCTTGGAAACAGCATCCGCGACAATTTGATCGGATAAATTCGACGTACTTTGGATCGGCCCTGCGATACTAGAAGGCAGAGTACTTTGTTCTGCAAAAGCAGAAGGTGTAGCAAATACGCTTAAAAAAATACTTGCACACAACAATTTATTGATATCATTCGTGTTCAACATGCTCTGCAAACAATGAGCAAGCATGGATTTTTTAAATTTAATTTTTGCTGGCATACCAAGCTCTAAAATCTCATTATTTAATTGATGTAAAAAATTGCTATCTAAAGTGCTACATTACATCTAAATAACGTGTTTTTTCACATTTTTTTTGGCTAAAAACATCATACATGATTTTGCGATACAGTTAACAATTCGTCACATTTCTTAATAAAACTTAGTGAAGACATTCAACAATGGAAAAAAATGAGCATATATTAGGTACACGTCGTTTTTTACCGATGTTCCTCACCCAATTTTTTGGGGCCTTAAATGATAATGTCTTTAAACAATCCTTGTTACTGGTCATTACTTATGGCTGGATTCAGCAACAATCGGCTCATATCAGTACTCTAAACAACCTTGCTGCACTCTTATTTATTTTACCTTATTTTATTTTCTCTGCGACCGCAGGACAGATTGCAGATAAATATGAACGTTCATTTTTAGTCCGAAATATTAAAATATTAGAAATAATCATCATGCTGATTGCTTCAGTTGGATTTTTATTGGGTAATTTGTGGATTCTGTTATTCGCGCTCTTTCTAATGGGGACTCACAGTACTTTCTTTGGCCCAATTAAATACGCAATTTTGCCCGATATTTTAAAACCGAATGAGCTGATGTCTGGCAATGCTTTATTCCAGTCGGGAACCTCTATAGCCATCTTAATTGGGATGATTTTAGGCGGCGCGGTTATCTCAAGCTCACAAGGCAATTTAATTTGGATTAGTTTAACCGTAACCCTGATTGCTGTGATTGGCTATATCTGTAGTCGTTTTATTTTAAAGCAACCAACCACAAATTTAGACTTAGTCATTGATTGGAATTTTTTCCGTACCAGTTCTGAAACGATTCAATACGCAAAAAGTTTACCGCTTATTTTTTTAATATTATTAGGGAACTCGTGGTATTGGTTTTATGGGGCAACGTATCTCACGCAAATTCCACAACTGACACAGCAAAACTTACATGCCAATGAAAATGTCGTGAGTTTATTACTGACCTTTTTTTCGGTCGGCATTGGGGTTGGATCATTACTCTGCCGAAAAATTGGTGGCGCGGCGGTGAATATCAAAATGGTTCCGATTGGCGCAATTGGATTAACTGTTTTTGCACTTTATTTAGCTGCCAGTTTAGCCTTTATTCCGATGCGCACTGGTGACCTCATTGGCATCAGTGAGATGTTTAATCTCGGAATAGCCTATTATCACGTGATGCTTGCTATAACCCTATTGGGAATTAGTGGTGGTTTTTATATCGTACCACTTTATGCGATGATGCAAGCTTATGCACCGAAATCGCACCGTGCCCGTGTCGTGGCAGCCAATAATATTTTTAATGCTATTTTCATGGTCTGTTCTGCAGTTTTCTCTATAATCATCCTAAGTATATTCAAGATTGATATTAAAATACTGTTCTGTATTACTGCAATCTTCAGTGCAATTTTCAGTATCTGGCTACTCCTACGACTTCAACCGTTGGCAGCCTCTACCCCTATTTTTTTGGAGGACTAAAATGCGTCAATACACTGGCATAGACAAACTGATCAACTCATTTGATCAAGCCTTAAGAAGCCTGGTTCCCGGTGTGACTTCTGCACAAAGAGCAAACCCTTCAAATGATGTAGAAACTAAATTAGGTGTGAGTGAAGCACGTCATGTTGCGGGCTTAATGCGTGTTAATCATAGTGGTGAAGTTTGTGCTCAAGCGCTTTATCATGGTCAAGCTTTAACAGCGAAACTCCCCAATGTGCGTCGTGAAATGGAATTTGCCGCAATTGAGGAGCAAGACCATCTAGCATGGTGTGAAGATCGTTTAAAAGAATTGGATAGTCATACCAGTTTATTCAACCCTGTTTGGTATGGACTGTCTTTTGGTATGGGTGCAATTGCTGGACTTGCAGGTGACAAATATAGTTTAGGCTTTGTAGCCGAAACTGAACGCCAAGTCAGTATGCATCTGCAACACCACATTAGTCAGTTACCTGCACAAGATGAACGTTCACGTAAAATCTTGGTTCAAATGAATGAAGATGAATTACATCATCGTGATACCGCTTTAAATGCTGGGGGTGTCGACCTACCCATTCCAGTTAAAATTACCATGACAGCTATTTCTAAGTTAATGACCAAAACCAGTTATTTTATTTGATTGATTTTAATATTTTTGTGATTACAAATAACATAATAAGTCCACTTCTTAGTGGACTTATTATTATCAGTAAATTTTATAGAATCGACTTAGCACTGTTATCTTCCCCGATCATTTTGGTGATTAATCATAATCTTGCTATAATGCTGCAATCGAAATAAATTATGTAATTTTGGAAAGACTAGCATGAACCCAAAAGTTACTGAGAAAAAACCCTTACCATGGTTGCTCATGGGATTAGGACTTTTAGTTCCTGTTTTTATTATTGTCATGGCCTTTTTTGCAGCGAAAAGTGATGCTGAGACTAAAAAGAAATACCAACAACAACATGCAGAAATTGCGAAAAAGCACGCTCAAATGACAAAAAACTAATAACGCAATATCTCTTTTATAACCTTAGTCAATTCAAGATGTCTAGTTCTGGATCTAGGTATTCAATATTAAATACCTTTAATTTTTAAAGATGAGCTGACTGTATACTTCTTTGCAAAAATTGAATGTGATGAAATTAGAAATATATTCTTAAACACTGCTAATTAATTAGCTAACTTTTAAATATTTGAAAAATTTTATATTCTAGCATTAATAATGCAGCTAAAAATAATTTAGATTGTTGTTAAAGTTATAAGGGTTAGTCACATTTTAAAAATATTCTTCTCACTTTATCCAACTCTTGCATCACAACTTACAATAGGAAACTGATGTTCCACGTGACCAAATTTTGGATCTTTCCAGATGTCTAGCATTGGAATTTTCACATCTAATGCTAAAGGGATTTTCTTCGGATTAAATTGCATCTTGGCTAGATCTGATCCCCATGCAATTAAATCGGCATCTAAAGTGATTTGATGCGAAGGACGCACCCGACCTGAATCAGCTTCCATTTGCTTCAGTAAAGTCATTATCTCATTGACAGTCAAATGACTTTTGAGCAAACAAGCAGAATTCCAATAGTCTGTACCGACACCATCCCGACAAGGGATCAAATAAATATGAGAAAATATCACATCACCCAAAGTAGAAATTTGTGCAATAGCCGTCTGGAAATTTTGTTTAGGGTGGCAATTACTCGCTAATGCTAGGGCGAATATCGTTTCGGTGGCGTTCAAGACGAATTCCTACAGAATTTGCTTGCGCGATAATGGCAGGCTTACGGATAGTGATCTTAATCGAATCTATAGCTGGGAAGGTAGTAAAAAGTGCACTTAACACCAATTTAGCCGCATGTTCGATCAATTTCGGAGCTGCTATCTGAATGACTTTAGCTGAAATTTCACAAATTTCTGCATAATTTAATGTATCTTGTAATTCATCTGAATTAGATGCTTGCTCTAAATTAGTATAAATAGTCATATCTAACATTAAAGGTTGAATAATTTGACGTTCCCAATTGAAACAGCCAACCACCGTATCGACCTTTAGACCTTCAATAACAATTGCATCCATAGCAAACCTTTTATTCATTTCTAACTCAATCACCTCTCCAGATAAAGAGAGATGATCAGTGATTTAAAATTAATTTTTTAACAATATCTGTGGATCAATATTCTGCACCATTTGTAATCTTTGGTCTGCGTAAATATCGGTATATGGTGCAAGAATGCGCATAAAGCGATCAAAGTACAACATTTGCTTAAATAACAAGGCAAAATCACGTGGGAATTTGATGCCATGACGTTCACCTACACCCACCATATCCATCATGATATCGTTTAAATCAGCAGGATTCGAACTGAGTATTTGCTGTGGGTCTGCCATCAACACGCCACTAAACAAACGCTCTAAATCGGCTGCTAAAACATCAGTATCAATATGTTTACTGGTCATACCCATATTCAACATATTTTTTGCCATTGCTGGATAATCCGTCCGTTGCAATGCATCCATAAAGGCCATACATGCTGTCCAAACTTCCGGCTTTAATTGACCGACAATACCAAAATCGATGAATCCAATTCGGCCATCCTCAAGTAACATCAGATTACCTGCATGTAAGTCAGCATGAAAACTTTTGCACATCATTAAACTACCAAACCAAGTATTCATTGCTGTAACGAGCACTTGGGATGGATCTTTTGCAACCCTTTTCACGACTTCAAAATCGGTTAAAGGTACGCCATATAGACGTTGCATGGTCAGTACACGGCGAGTTGAATATTGATGATAGACTTTTGGAGCAGTTGCAGCTTGATTTTGAGTAACATTCAAATAATTAACAAAATCATCTATATTTTGTGCTTCTTCAATAAAATCGACTTCACGTACCATTCGCGTTTTAATTTCATCAACAATATCTGCCAGCGAAGCAAACTTCACTTTCGGTACCGCTTTTTCTAAAATTTTAGTCGCCCAATGCAGTACATTTAAGTCAGTATAGAGAATAGTTTCTACACCTGGCTTTTGCACTTTAATCACAACATCTTCACCACTGACCAATTTGGCAGCGTGAACTTGTGCAATAGACGCAGATGCCAATGGCTTTTCTTCAATTGATGCAAAAATTTCGTCTAAATTTCGGCCTGCAAATTCAGATGCTAAAACACCTTGTACATAACTAAAAGGTAATGATGGGGTTTGATCCAAACAGCCCTGAAATTCTTCCACATATTCACGTGGAAATAGCGATGGCGTACTGGCAATAAATTGACCCAGTTTAATATAGGTAGAACCCAATGATTCAAACGTTTCACGCATCAATTTTGCGTTACTAGGTTTTTCAGTAGCATATTTAATGCCTGCTCTTGCTGCGATTACCGCAGTTTCCCCAACTCGGGCAACTGAGCGCAGTCCATCTAACCAGATATTGTTTTTCATAATGTCTAAGTAGAATTAAATTAGTCTGAGTGTAACAAATTAATGTGTATTTGCAGAATGGCTTGCCTGACAGTTTGAGCAATCTCTCTCTTTTTCAAATGCCAAAATACGTTGTTGCATCGTCAAACCATCCCATAGCAGCAGCTTTTGCTTAAGTGGTGTTTTGGCGAGACCTAAAAATAATAAAGCATGATGAGCCTGCAAACTTGCCATCACATTTGGCGTCGTTGCGAGTACACCTGAATCTGCACAACGCCAGTTTTCACTGGCATGCTCTACTTTTGGAAATAAACATTCATAACAAGCTGACTCGCCTTCAACCATAAACAATTGACCATGAAAACCAATTGCTGAGGCACTGATTAAAGGAATATTAAACTGGGTACAAATTTGATTGACCAAATAACGAGTCGTAAAATTATCACAACCATCTAAAACCAAATCTTGCGATATAATCAGGTGTTGAGCGTTGCTTTCATCTAGTTTAGCTGTATAGCTTTCTATGCGGATATGCGGATTGATCTGATACAAACGTTTGGCCAAAACTTCAGCTTTATAAAATCCAATATCCTGCTCGGTATATGCAATTTGACGTTGTAAATTACTCATTTCAATAGTGTCTGCATCAATGAGTGTAATTTTTCCCACTCCTGCGCGTGCAAGTAATTCTGCGGTAGTACAGCCAATACCCCCGCAGCCCACAATCAATACATTCGTAAGTTTTAGTTTTTCTTGTGCATCTAAATCCCAGCCATCAAGGAGAATCTGCCGTGAATAAAGGTGCAATTCAGATTCCGTGAGCTCTAAATCTATTTCTATTGAATCCATCACTAGCTATCCTACTGAAAAGATGAATAAATATGCGTTGATAAATTATAAATTAAATGAACCAAGTCTTCAGTGAATGTTTTGCAATTTAATCACATCCATAGATCACACTATTTCTCAGCCAAACTTATATTTTTATGTAAATCCATCCACATATTACTTTATTTCAAATTTGGCATTTTTATTGCCCGCCATCAAATATATATCAAAATCTTTGTGGTATAAGCTCTTGAACAGCATAAACATGATGACTATTCAATGCTGATAATTTTGAGTACTCCAACCATTAACTGCTTTAACTATTGAGTTAAATTATTGAAATTTGACAATATTATTATTCTATATATCATGGTTATTATATTCAGTGAATTCATAGCAAATATTGCCCCCACTCAATATCAATCTAAATAACACCACCTCATATCCAACTATAGCGATTCGCGATGTTTTTAATATTGGATAGAGAAACGGTGAGTTTCATCGTGAGATGTCTGCTTCGTTTGGAGTTTTAATAATGATATTCAAAACTGTAAAACAATTGTTTTGTAAACATGACTTTATCAAATATGAAACTCAGCACCTATTTGTTGCTGAGTGCTTAAAATGTGGTCTTACCTTTCCCCATTAAAGTTTTACGAAAACCGTCTTAAAAACGGTTTTCAACATTTGGATAAAAGCACTCTTTCAGGTGCAAAACATAGAATAGAACTATTTCAATTTTTTAAATTACTCAACCTACTTTTTCAACTTCTAGCATTTTCGCAATTTCTTGTTGTTTAAGTAAATTACGCTGAATCTTACCGCTTGAAGTCTTAGGTAGCATTTCTACAAACTCAATTTCTTTTGGATAAGCATGCTTCGATAATCGGGAACGTACATACTCCTTTAATTTCGTATTTAATTCCGCAGTGGCTAGAACTTGAGGTTTTAATACCACAAAGGCTTTTACAATTTCTGTTCGTTCAGGATCAGGCTTACCCACGACCGCAGACTCAAGTACTTCGGCACATTCGAGTAAAGTACTTTCAACATCAAAAGGTCCTACGCGATAGCCTGACGTTGTAATGACATCATCAGCACGTCCAACAAAATCTACACCACCTAATTCATTTAATTTGACGGTATCACCCGTTAAATAATAATGACCGACAAATGATTTACGATTATTCCCACCATAGCCTTTAAACCATGCCAATGCAGATTGTGAAAAATCAATAGCAAGTGTACCAATGCCCCCTATTTCAAGTTCTTCGTTATTTTGATTCAATACCGCAAAACGATGCCCCGGATTTGCATAGCCTGCCGATCCAATTTTAATGGGATGTTGCAATGCATGATGATTACCCACCACCATTCCCAATTCAGTTTGTCCATACTGATCATAAATATTGACATTTAAATCATGATTAAACCAATGAATAACTTCAGGGGTCAATGGCTCACCTGCACTACTCACGACACGTAAATGTGCTTTAATCGAGGCATCAAACTTTTCTTTAAAGCCAAACAACATTCGGAAAGCAGTCGGAGATCCTGTCAAATTATTGACTTGGTATTTTTGAATCACTTGCACAGCATTCTCTACACTAAATGCAGCTTCATTCAAAATAATACTATGACCTAAACTTAATGGCCCAGTAATTCCGTAGTACAAACCATATGCCCAACCCGGATCTGCTAAATTCCAAAATGAATCTTCAGGACGTAAATCCACTGCATGGCGCATATATTCTTTAAATGCTAAAACAGCTTTTAAAGGCACAGGCACAGATTTAGCTAAACCTGTTGTTCCTGAAGTAAACATCATCAAAAAATCATCTTCAAAACTTTGTATCACAGGATCAAAATCAGCTGATTCAGTTTGCAATACTTGCCAAAAATCTGCATCTTTGTGTTCAGTCGTGTTTTCACTATGAATCGTTAAAATATGTGGAAGCTGAACCTCATTCAATTTTAGACGCTGCTCTTCATTAGTCACGATAAGTTGTGTCTTTGCAGTATCTACGCGATGTTCAATCGCTTTAGATTCAAATGCGGTGAATAACGGTTGATAAATTGCACCAATACGCCATGTGGCAAGAATTGTAATCAGTAATTCGGGAGTCCGTGGCAATAAACCCGCGATGCAATCGCCTGCTTTTAAGCCAATTGTAGTTAAGTAGTTGGCAAGTTTTCCAGAAGTATCAGCCAGTTGTTCAAAACTCCATTGTTCAGCTTCACCATTTTTACCTTCCCAAATCAAGGCTATTTTATTTGCACCTAAATGTCGTCCACAACATTCGACATAAGCATTAATCGCTTGTGGTGTACCAGCCAATTGTTGATGAATTAATGCGTCATAATTAAATTCTTGATAGGCTTGTTCTAGTGTCTTCATAACGGTAATCTCTAATTCTAATGTAGTTATTAACAAAGCGCCTCACTTTGCACATCTATATTCTGTTTTGTTATTGTATTGCTCAACTCAATCATTGAACTGTGTCGATTATTTCTATGTATAGATAATCACGGATAGACCTGAATATCAATTTCCAAAGACCTCATTCACCTTGCAAGTTTTAGAAATGGCTAAGGTATCGATAACGCTGATCTCGAATAGTTTTAGAAATTTGAAAATAGGATGAATACAGTATTCATCCTATTTTTAGAGACGAATTAATAACGTTGGTTTTAAAATTAAACTTTAATGACTTCCCTTGCAATCACTAATCGCTGAATATCCAATACACCTTCATAAATTTGACTGACACGTACATCACGATAAATACGCTCGACTGAAAATCGGGGACATAGCCATAGCAGCCATGAATATGAATGGCATCTGAGCAGACTCTTCCTGCCATTTCAGATGCAAATAATTTCGCCATTGAAGCTTCTTTTAAACACGTTAATCCTGCATCTTTTAAACTTGCGGCATGCAAAAGCAATTGACGTGCCGCTTCTATTTGCGTTGCCATATCTGCCAAACGAAAAGCAACTGCCTGATGTTGCACAATTCCACCCTAAAAGCTTTACGATCATTAAGCATCCCTCTCGTATATATTTAGGTGAGAAATTTCCTATGCGAAAACCTTAGAAATCACATGAATAAAGTATGTACGTTTTAAGAAAATTTGATATGCAGAAAATTTATTCGATGAAGTTTGGTTACTTTCAGCAAAACCAAAGTAACCAAATGATTTATATTGTAATAATATAGAGCAATCAAAATTCACTGCGTATATTTAATATCTTAGATAAACCTTGTTCATTTCTGATCAAAAGATAAAAAATTAGAACAAGTCCTTTACCCAACTTATTATTTAGGTTGCATCCGAATCGCACCATCTAAACGAATCACTTCACCATTTAAATAACTATTTTCACAAATATGTCCAACCAAATGTGCAAACTCTTCTGGCTTGGCCAAACGTGGAGGGAAAGGAACCATCTGCCCTAAAGCATCTTGAACATTTTGTGGCAACGCTTTCAGCATTGGTGTTTCCATAATACCCGGCGCAATGGTCATCACACGAATATGCTCTCTTGCTAACTCACGCGCTAGGGGTAAAGTCATTGCAACTACAGCACCTTTTGAAGCAGCATAAGCCGTTTGACCAATCTGACCATCAAAAGCGGCTACTGAAGCGGTATTAACAATCACACCACGCTCCTCTTCACCTGCTTTTAATTCATATCGAGACATTAAGTCTGCTGCAAACCGCAACATATTAAATGTTCCCGTTACATTAATATTTAATACTTTTTGGAATGCATCTAATGCATGAATCCCATTTTTCCCCAATACTTTTGCCGATGGGCCAATACCAGCACAGTTAATTAAACCATTGAGCTGTCCATATTCTTGTTCTACATCTTTAAAAAACTGCTGAACACTAATTTCATCAGTCACGTCAAGTGCTACAAATTTAGCATTATCACCAAGTTGACTTTGCATTTCTTGTCCAAGTGCTTGGTTCATATCAACCATAATTACTTTTGCACCTTTGTCCACTAAATAAGTAGCTGTAGCTGCACCCAAACCAGATGCACCACCCGTTACGACAAATACTTTTCCAGTAATATTCATGTTGTTTCCCTATTTTTTATTTAATGACAACTCGACTTAAGATGCAGATTAAACACAGTCAAGCTTGAGTACAATTTCCAAAAGTTGCATCCTATATGATGTATTTGGACAATTCAGCCTCACGAAAATAATGGAATATGCAGTGGATCAGCAACAACTACACTATAGCAAGGATACGATTTCCATTAGCCTTGTGCATGAAGCCTTAATATCTGCACATGATAAAGGTTTAAATACGCAACAGCTTTTACAAAAAGCAGGGATTGCACTTGAGCTAATGTCTTCAACTAAAACTCGTGTATCTGTGAGTGCCTATGCACAATTATGGATTGTACTAGCAGATGCAATGAATGATGAATTCTTCGCTATGGATTCGCATCCCATGCGACGTGGAAGTTATCAACTATTATCTAAAATGGCCAGACATGCGGATACTCTGGGCGATGCCGTAACCCAAATTTTGCAGTTTTTAAATCTAGTTTTAGATGATTTTGAAAGCAAACTCTTAGTAGAAGAAAACTATGCCTATATCATAATTTACGATCGCCAGCCCACCAAGCGTATGTTCAGTTATGCCACTTATTTAATGCTAATTCATGGCTTAATGTGCTGGCTGATTGGGCAGCGTGTCTCACTCAAACGGATTCAACTCAAGTGCAATCCACCACCAGATGATCAAGATTACAAAATTCGCTTTTGTGATGATATCCAATACCATGCCGATGAAAACTACATGCAGTTTGATGCTAATTATTTAAAGTATCCGATTAAGCAAGATCAAAAATCGTGGTATCAATTTATCAAAAATACTCCACATAATTTGTTGATACGTTTTAAAAACCCGAATGCCCTAAGCGCTATTATTCGCAAACAGCTAATGCAAGTCCATCCTTCCGAATGGTTAGAATTACATACCTTGGCAATGCAATTAAACATGTCAGAAGCCACCATTCAACGGCGTTTAAAATCTGAAGGGATGAGCTATCAACAACTTAAAAATGATATCCGTCGTGACACTGCTATCGAGCAACTGACCAAAACTAAAAAATCACTGCATCATATTAGTGATGAACTCAATTTTCATGATCCCAGTGCATTTCATCGGGCATTTAAAAAATGGACTGGAGTCAGTCCAGGCGCATATCGACAGTTACAGGATAAATAGACTGAACAGTCACATAAAGATACGAAATCACATTTTGTTGATTATTAAATAGATCTATATATTTTGGTCACAAAGAAATCATTCCATAGTATTTCAACCAGCTTAATCCATTTGCTTTATTTAGCTAAATAGGTTATTTTTTACTCAATTTAAAAGCATGTTTTATGCTTATTCTAGCTGTACTCCCTCCTGCTATTTCCCTGCTTTACCTTAAATGATAGGTCATGACATGCCAAAGATGATTGATGTATTTGAACAAAATCTTGTACAAAACTTTCTGAACTCTCTCACTACCCAAACTGAACCAAGCGATGAATTAATGACGGGTATTATGAATGCCTCAGATATTAAACTGAAGCATGCAATTTCAGATTTCTTTTCCAAAAATGATGCAATTACGGTTGCTCAAGCACTTGATATCCCAACAAATCAAATTCAAGCGATTCAAATAGGATCATCGCTTAAAAAAGATAATCTAGTAGATACCGCTAAAATTGTTGCACTATGTTTGGCGCTAGAATCAGATGCACTTAAACACGTTGAAGTTGCAGATAGCCTACAAGATTATCCAATGTAACGCTGACAACCATAAAAAACGACTCAATTGAGTTGTTTTTTATGGTTCAAAATGAAGTATATATCAGATCGACTAATTCAACCATTGGCCTAAAGTCACGCGGTCATTGCCGCCATAATCTTTAACAGTACGAACTTGACGGAATCCAGCATCTTTAAAAATTTTCTGTACTGCATCGGCTTGATCATAACCATGTTCGAGTACAATCCAACCTTCTGCCGCCAACCATTTTTTACCTTGCTGAACAATATGTTCAATATCAGATAAGCCCTGTTTTTGCGCCACTAATGCGCGTTCAGGTTCAGAGGCCAAGTTTGGCATATGCTCATCATCCGCATCAATATAAGGTGGATTTGAAACAATCACATCAAAATATTGGCGACTCAATGCTTTAAACCAATTCCCCAAGAAAAATTTCACTTGGGGTAAGTCATGTTTTTCAGCATTAAATACAGCAACTTCTAAGGTCGGCTCATAGATATCAGTTGCAGACACAGCCCAATTCGCCCGCTCACTAGCGAGAGACAAGGCAATAGCGCCTGTACCTGTACCTAAATCGACAACTCGTGCATCTTCAGGTAGTTCTAAATGTAGAACAGTTTCAACTAAAACCTCAGTATCTGGTCGTGGGACTAAAGTATCTTGGGTAACTTTTAAATCCAATGTCCAAAAGGGTTGTGAGCCCGTGACATAAGCCAAAGGTTCACCTGCGGCAATACGTGCCAAACCAGCAACATAAGATTGCTCTTGCTCTGCTGTCAGTTCTTGTGCTTTTTTCATCACCAAATCAAATGAATCAATTTTAGTAATATACTCAAGCAACCATGCATTTTCTTGGCGTTCGTAGCTTTCTGCTTCACCACGTAAGGCTAAAGCCTGTGCAATATTCATTAACCACCATTCTGCTGTGCAAGCATTGCTAATTGATCTGCTTGATATTCACGATGTAAGCTGTCCAACAACTCGGTCAAATCACCTTCCATCACCGCATCTAACTTATACAGCGTTAAGTTAATACGATGATCAGTCATACGACCCTGTGGATAGTTATAAGTTCGGATCCGTTCTGAACGATCTCCTGAGCCAACTAAGTCACGGCGCATTTCAGAGGTTGCGGCATCTGCTGCGGCACGTTTAGCATTTTCTAAGCGTGACACCAATAATGCCATCGCTTTGGCTTTATTCTTATGCTGCGAACGTTCATCCTGACACTCAACCACAGTCCCTGTCGGTAAATGGGTAATACGTACAGCCGAATCAGTTTTATTAATATGCTGACCACCCGCACCCGAAGCACGGTAAGTATCAATACGTAATTCTGAGGAATTGATTTCCACTGAAGTATCAACATCTACTTCAGGTAAAATAGCTACCGTACAAGCTGAAGTATGAACACGTCCTTGAGATTCTGTTGCAGGCACACGTTGTACACGATGCGCGCCACTTTCAAATTTCAAACGACCATAAACACCATCACCATTAATCAGGCAAATAACCTCTTTATAGCCACCATGCTCACCTTCATTTTCAGAAAGTACTTCAATACGCCAACCTTGACTTTCAGCATACTTACTATACATGCGGTATAAATCACCTGAGAAAATCGCAGCTTCATCACCACCTGTTCCAGCACGAATTTCCAAATAGGCAGAGTTTGCATCATTTGGATCTTTCGGAATCATTAAGATATTTAAATCCGCTTCGAGCTGCTCAATGAGGGCTTTACTTTCTTTAATCTCTTCCTGTGCCATTTCCTTAAAATCAGGATCTGACAACATTGCCCCAGCAGTTTCAATATTCTCTTCAGCTTGTTTGTATTTTTTCCAAACATCTGTAATTTCAGTTAAATCATTATGCTCACGTGACAAATTACGAAACCGCTTATTGTCCGATATCACTTCAATATCAGCCAATAATGCAGTTAACTCTTCATGTCGATCACAAAGTTGATCTAATCGTAAACGTAACGATTCTTTCATTTTAAATAAATTCTCAATCTCAGCCTTATCTTTAAAATTTTAGATAAATGTATCTATAAAAATTTAACAAGATAAGCAAACACAATAATTGGGTCTAGTTTACCGATTCTGACTTTTAATTGACATATCTTTATCAAACACTTGTGATTTAACCAATTGAAACACAGCTCCCCCATTTAGCATTCTGACCACAATTAAACTCTGTAATTCACATTGTGTTCTTATTTAAGAGTGATTTGATGGTTTTAACTCCTATTTTAATAGAACATATACATTTAGATACTAAATACGCCAATTATGCAGATTCATCTCCATATTGTTTTGAAATATTTTTGTTACATTTGCCACATCAAATAGAGATAGAGCTGTCCAAATAAGGACATGGAGCAACAGATGAAATTTAATGCCATGTTATTAAGTACTGCCCTTGCAGTAACTTCAATGTTTACCGTAAGTGCACATGCTGACAACTCAACTCGAATTGCAGCAACTTCAGCATTAGGTAGTGTTGCAGGTACAGCGATTGGCAAGCAATTGGGTGGTAATACAGGTGCGATGATTGGTTCTGCTGTCGGTGGTGCAGGTGGTGCTGCTGTATCAGCTGATAGACGCAACCGTACTGGCGCTGCAATTGGTGGTGGTTTAGGTGGTGTTGGTGGTTATGCTGTAGGTAAAAACCTAGGTGGCTCAACGGGTGGTTATATTGGTGCTGCTGCGGGTGCTGCAGGTGGTTCAGTTCTCGGTAAAAAAGTATCTGAAGATCGTCGTTACGACAATCGTAAATACAATAAAAAATACTACAGAAAACATCGTCATCATTAATTTATTCATAATATAAAAGCACCGTTTGGTGCTTTTATCGTTTTATAAGCGCTCAATTTATTACATCAAACTATTAAAAAATTTTAAAGATTATCATTCAACTATTTTTTAAATTTCCATTTTGCTTTTTTAAAAAAATCTCGTCTTGCTACAACATCGATGATGAAGTACAACCTGCTAAAAATTTAAGCAACACATAGAAAAATATGAAGAAATAATTGAGCTAACTTACAATCTATTAACCAATGTATGCTTCTTTACTACATTGCTATTCATAATCAAATCGTAATTTTTAAGTAAATTTAGCAACAAGATAAACCAGTTACAGCAGCTTCGACAGGAAGTTTGAACATGAAATTACAAGCAATAATGACCGCAACCATCATCGCAGCAACAATGATGACAACAGCACACGCAGGCAATGGAACCCGTGTTGCTCTTACTTCTGCTTTAGGTGGCGTAGTTGGTGCTGCTGTTGGTCAAAAAATGGGAGGTTCAACAGGTGCTATGATTGGTTCTGCGCTTGGTGGTGCAGGTGGCGCAGCCGCTTCCAGTAATCGTAATGACCGAACTGGTGCTGCAATTGGTGGTGCTCTTGGCGGTGTCGGCGGCTACACTGTTGGTAAAAATGTAGGTGGGACCACTGGCGGCTATGTCGGTGCAGGTTTAGGCGCAGCTGGTGGCTCAGCTTTAGGTCGTAAAGTCAGTGATGATCGTCGTTCTGATGATCGATATAACGATCGCTATGATGACAGATATCGTTATGGTAACGACTACCGTAACAATCGTTATCGATATAATGACCGAGAATACCGTCATGACAATGGGCGTCATTCAGGTCATTATAAAAAACATCGTTGGAACGACTAAAATTAAATTATACAAAAAGCACCTTCTGGTGCTTTTTTCATATCCAATAATAAGAAAGTCCAACAATATATCGTAATTACCCGATATACAAAATAAGATTTATATCGTATTATTTCGATATAACGTTTAAACCCTTAGGTCAAAAATAACATGCTCAAATTAAAAGATACAAAGTTTTCAATTCTTGAACTTGCTCCAGTTCGAGATGATCAAAGCGTTGAATTTTCACTTAAACATGCTTTGGAACTGGCTCAACATGCCGAAAAATTAGGTTATGAACGTTTATGGCTAGCCGAACATCACAATATGGATGGGATTGCCAGTTCTGCAACCGCAGTTTTACTTGGCTATATTCTAGCAAATACCCAAAAAATTCGTGTTGGTTCAGGTGGTATTATGCTACCCAATCATGCACCCTTGGTCGTTGCAGAACAATTTGGAACTTTAGCCACACTCTATCCTAATCGGGTTGAACTGGGCTTAGGCCGCGCACCTGGTACAGATCAAGTTACTATGCGTGCCTTAAGACGAGGCCGTCAGGAAACTGAAGAGCAATTCCCACAAGATGTAATGGAAATTCTACATTATTTTGCAGATGCCCAACCCAACCAAAGAATTACGGCAACGCCAGGTCAAGGCACTCACGTACCCGTTTGGCTATTAGGCTCAAGCTTATTTAGCGCACAACTTGCAGCAAAATTAGGGCTACCCTACTCATTTGCCTCACATTTTGCCCCACGAATGTTAGGTCAAGCCATACAACTTTATCGTGAAAATTTTGAACCCTCTGAATATTTAGCACAACCTTATGTTTCTATGGGTGTCCCAACTGTAGTGGCTGCCACAGATGCACAGGCAGAATATCTCGCAACCAGTGTTTATCAACGCATTCAAAGCTTACTCACTGGGCAAAGCCTTAAGCTTAAAGCACCGGTTGATAGCATGGAGGGACGTTGGTCAACATCAGAAAAAATTGCAGTACAAAATTTCCTTGCAATGGCACAGATTGGTTCACCTGAAACAGTAAAACAAGGTTTAGAAGGTTTATTAGAAAAATATCAAGTAGATGAATTTA
The DNA here is from genome assembly GCF_002135345.1 of Acinetobacter sp. ANC 4648. Lineage (GTDB taxonomy): Bacteria > Pseudomonadota > Gammaproteobacteria > Pseudomonadales > Moraxellaceae > Acinetobacter. Next base: position 241,890 of record NZ_NEGI01000003.1, read on the forward strand.
TTTTCACTTGTGATATTTATGACACTCAACAACGACTCGAAAACTTTAGTTTATTAATGGATATTAAGCACACAGCTTAATTCCAAGCCTACTCTTTTGTAAAAAGAATGACTCTATTTTATAGAGTCATTCTTTTTTAGGGGATCTAAAGCATAATGTCACTTTGAATATTAAAAAGGAGTTTCCATCCTAAATCAGGTCTACACAATAGATTCTATAAAACCCATCGAACATTTATACCTTACCTCTGCCTTTATTACAGGAAAGACAGTTGTTACAGCATGGTTTTTCTAATTAGCTTTTCAGTACGGTTGCCATACAAAAAAATACACGTGGTCTTAAATATGTAAAAAAATATAGAACATATCCACCATTTCACAAAAACCGATGAGATTTATTAATCAAGAGATTACAACTCAGGATGATCCGTTTTAACTCACCATCCGTCCAAATCAAAAACTTTACTTATCACTCAATGATCTTGATGTTGGATCATAGGCTATCATTAGTCTCAATATTATGTATTTTCAACCCTAGCTTAGGTGGTTGCTGCTCACATATTCCAACAGATACAACGGTAAAATGACTGAACAGATTCTATAAATATCTTTACCTTAGATTCTATCTTGGATATATCAATAAACGTCAGAATTTGCTGTAACACAATAAAATAAAAAAAGGATATGAATATGGTCACCAAGAAAAATAGCCAACAGGATGGGTTTTTTCACAATGCTCCAGAGTTTTTTAAAAAATTTACTGGAAAATTAATATCTGCTGAGGATATTAAACTCACTGATTTTACAGCATTAACAATTGCTATTGTGGGTGCAAGCCAACAAACAGTTATGCATTTGGATGCCATCTCACTAAAGGCAAAATCCATAAAAGTTTTTCAAACCACTCCACATTTTGTTTTACCGCATACAGAAAAAGGCATTCATCGATTAGTTTCACATCCCTTAATTATTAAAAACCGTCGTTTATTTAACAATCGGGTAAAATCATTATTGGCCATCCGCTATTTGGACTCACAAATCCATGATCAATGGTTAAAACGGCAACTCATGCCGAACTCAGCCGCTGAACATAAAGTATTTCTAAAATCCGATAGTTACTATTCAGCTCTGCAACGTGAGCACTGTCATTTAATTACTTGGCCTATTATGAAAATCACTGAAACTGCGATTCAAACTATGGATGAAATTGAACATACAGTTGATGTGATTATTACCACCTATTGATCAATTCTCAAAATAAAAAAAGAGGCTTTAAGCCTCTTTTTATGTGCGCTCTACTTCACTACAGCTATATATTGATAACCATTTTTTGTCTTTTGATAGCGAAGATAATTTTGAGTGAGGTGGCCAGAGGGCTGAATCACTAAAACATCAATGTTTTTTAAATCTTTTGCTGTCCGTATAAAAGTTTTATCCATCTCTGAATAATCATTTGTGTCTGGGAAATAGTGGCAGTCATAACTGATTGTAATCGCGTCTAATGTTTTAGTTTTCGCTATAAAGGCTTTGACTGGTTGATAATGACCATTAATCAACTGTGTAGCCTGAAGCGCATAAGCTCCCTCACAACTACTACCAATATAAGTCTTAGAAATCAAATACAACGGTTGTTGATGCAATTCCGTTTGCTGAATGCGTTTTATATACCCAGCATTTTCTACTGCTTGTGTTTTAATTCGATTGCCCTGTTTATATTGTACATAGGTCGTAAACTCACGCATGGTTCCACCACTAGACACATCAAAGTTATAGAATTTCAATTTTTTATCTGGGCTATATAAAATTTTAAGTAAATTTTTATCTGTGAGTGCTTTAAAGGCATAAGTATAACTTGTAGGATCTTTTTTAAGTTTTTCTATAATAGTATGACTAACATCTTCATTATATTGATCACACTCTGCGCGATCTGCACAAGTTGCTTGATAATAATGATTAATTGTTTTTTGTTCAAAATTTGCCAGACTTTCAGCATAGCCCATTGAACTAATGCAGAATAAGAGCATAAATAATTTTATTTTTAATGGATTATTCATATAATAATGCTACAAAATTTAAAGGATAAAAGAGAGCCAAATAATAATTCAGCTCAAACCATACAAGATTTTATTTGATACTTAACCAATCCGACGTTTTAGACCTGTCATTTGTAAAACGCGGGTTGAAATTTCTTCAATCGACATTTCCGAAACATTCAAATATTTAATCCCCTCAGAAATATAAATTCCCTCAACAGCACGGAGTTCCATCTGACATTGACTAAAACTTGCATAACGACTATTTGCCTTTCGCTCAGTCCGTATTGCCACTAAACGTTCGGCATCAATCATCAAACCAAACAACTTATTTTTATGCTCTTTCAATACCTTAGGTAAACGATTGTCATCTAAATCTTCTTCAGTTAAAGGGTAATTCGCAACACGAATACCGAACTGTAATGACAAATAAATAGAGGTCGGCGTTTTACCTGAGCGCGATACGCCAATTAAAATTAAATCAGCTTTATCATAATGACGAGTACGTGCGCCATCATCATTATCTAATGCAAAATGTACTGCATCAATCCGTGCTTTATAGGACTCAGAATCCGTCACTGCATGTGTCTGTCCGACTAAAGTTGTAGGTGCTGTACCCAACACATCTGATAATTTACTTATAAGCCCTTCAAATACATCAAGATTAATTGCATTTGCAGTATTAATAATATCCCGCGCATAAGGATCCACCAAGGTATCGAAAACCAAAGGTGGTTGCCCATCTTTTTCAGCTCTTTGGTTGATTTCTTCGACCACATTCATTGCGGCTTCTTCTGAGGTAATATAAGGAATAATATGGATATCGAACTTAACATGCGGAAACTGTGCAAGTAATGAATGCCCAAGGGTTTCGGCCGTAATTGCAGTGCCATCCGAAATAAAAAATACGCTACGCTTTATTTGGTTACTTTCTGACATTAAAATTCTCCTCAAACGTTTGTCTTAGCGCTGTATAATCCTTATAGTAAACCCATCTTACATGACTATCACTTAGTTAGATCAAAATGCTAAGTTTTTTGTTATAATTTCATCCCAAGATAGTGATTAATACTGCAAAAGTGGAGTAACAACTTTGGAAGCACGCGTAATCGGTCTGGAAAAACTAGGGAAACACGACGTTGAGATCGTGGGTGGCAAAAACTCTTCGCTTGGAGAAATGATCAGTCATCTAGCAAATGCTGGTGTATCTGTTCCTGGTGGATTTGCAACGACTGCTGCTGCGTATCGTGAATTCCTAGAGCAAAGTGGTTTAAATGCTAAAATCTCTGCTGAATTAAAACAACTGAACGTTGATGATGTAAAAGCACTGGCTGAAACAGGTGCAAAAATCCGTCAATGGATTATCGATACCCCACTTACAGCTGAGTTTGAAAAAGAAGTTCGCGATGCTTTCGCTGAACTGTCTAAAGGCAATCCAGATGTTGCCGTTGCAGTCCGTTCGTCTGCAACCGCTGAAGATTTACCTGATGCTTCATTTGCCGGCCAACAAGAAACCTTCTTGAACATCCGTGGTATTGATAACGTATTAATCGCAATTAAAGAAGTTTTCGCGTCACTCTATAACGATCGTGCAATTGCTTACCGTGTACATCAAAACTTTGACCATGATGTAGTTGCCCTTTCTGCGGGTATTCAACGCATGGTGCGCTCTGAAACAGGCGCTGCGGGTGTTATGTTTACACTCGATACAGAGTCAGGCTTCCGTGATGTAGTCTTTATTACGGCATCTTATGGCTTGGGTGAAATGGTGGTTCAGGGTGCGGTTAACCCTGATGAATTCTACATTTCAAAACCATTACTTCGTGACGGCAAGCACTCTGTTATTCGTCGTAACCTTGGTTCTAAACACCAAAAAATGATTTATGGTGAAGAAGGTTCTACTAGTAAATCTGTTGTTGTGATTGATGTTGAAAAACAAGATCGTCAACAATTTGCTTTAAATGATTTAGAACTGCAAGAACTGGCTAAACAAGCGTTAATTATTGAAGAACATTACGGTTCTCCAATGGATATCGAGTGGGCAAAAGACGGTGATGATGAACAACTTTATATCGTTCAAGCACGCCCTGAAACTGTAAAAAGCCGTGAAAATGTCGGCACCATGGAACGTTACCTGTTAAAGCAAAAAGGGACTGTGGTTTGTGAAGGCCGTTCGATTGGTCAACGTATCGGTTCAGGTCGTGTTCGTATTGTTTCTTCAATTAAAGAAATGGATAAAGTTCAAGACGGTGATGTGCTTGTCTCTGACATGACAGATCCAGATTGGGAACCTGTGATGAAACGTGCTGCTGCGATTATCACCAATCGTGGTGGTCGTACTTGCCATGCTGCAATCATTGCACGTGAACTTGGTGTTCCAGCAATTGTCGGTTGCGGTAATGCCACAGAAGTGTTAGTGGATGGTCAGGAAGTAACAGTTTCATGTGCTGAAGGTGATACTGGCTTTATTTATGAAGGTGCTTTGGATTTTGAAATTCAACGTAACTCAATTGAATCAATGCCTAAACTTCCGTTCAAAATTATGATGAACGTCGGTAATCCTGACCGTGCATTTGACTTTGCTCAAATTCCAAATGAAGGGATTGGCCTTGCACGTTTAGAATTCATCATCAATCGTATGATTGGTGTGCATCCTAAAGCATTGTTAAACATTGATAGTTTACCACGTGAAACGCGTGCTGCTGTTATGGCACGTACTGCGGGCTACTCGTCTCCAATCGAATTCTATGTAGAGAAATTGGTTGAAGGTATTTCTACACTGGCTTCTGCCTTTGCTGACAAACCAGTAATTGTTCGTATGTCTGACTTCAAGTCAAATGAATATGCGAACTTAATTGGCGGTAAATTGTACGAGCCAGAAGAAGAAAATCCAATGCTGGGCTTCCGTGGTGCAAGTCGCTACGTCTCTGATAACTTCCGTGACTGTTTCGAGCTTGAATGCCGTGCCTTGAAAAAAGCACGTGATGAGATGGGCTTAACCAATATTCAAATCATGATTCCTTTCGTACGTACTGTTGCTGAAGCGAAACGTGTTATTGAGCTATTGGCACAAAATGGGCTTAAACGTGGTGAGAACGGACTTAAAGTCATCATGATGTGTGAATTACCAACCAACGCATTGTTGGCTGAACAATTCCTTGAACATTTTGATGGTTTCTCTATCGGCTCTAACGACTTAACTCAGTTAACGCTCGGTCTAGATCGCGATTCTGGTATCGTTTCACACTTGTTTGACGAACGTGATCCGGCAGTGAAAGCTTTGCTTTCTATGGCCATTCATGCTTGTCGTAAAGCAGGTAAATATGTAGGTATCTGTGGTCAAGGTCCTTCTGATCATCCAGATCTAGCACAATGGCTAATGGAACAAGGAATTGAGTCTGTTTCATTAAATCCAGACTCAGTTTTAGAAACTTGGTTCTTCTTAGCAGAAGAAAAGACTAAACAAGTGTAATAAAACGTGCTAAAAAAGACCCATGCATGGGTCTTTTTTTTACCCATCTTTTTTTAGATTGAGATTTTAGTTTTATGCAAATTTACTTGGCGAGAAATAATCAACAGGCTGGTCCATATACCGTTGAGCAATTAAATCAAATGCTTGCAAGCCAACAAGTGTTACTTACCGATTTAGCTTGGCATCAAGGTATGACTGAATGGAAAGCATTAGGTGAAATAACACAAGGTAAACTTGTTTATGAACCTTTGAATGATGTGACCTTAAAAACAGAAAACACACATGCCACATGGCACCATCAAGATGAAATTAAAAAAGTTGACCTTAAGAAAGAAAATAGCAAAGTAATTGCACCGGCATCGGTAGGTAAACGTATTTCAGCAAAAATGATTGATTTGGCTTTATTAATTTTGCCTCAAATCATCGTGACCATGCTATTCATACCCACTGAAGCAATACAACAAAGTACAGATTTTTCAGTTGAAAACCAAATACGTCTTGCAGAAATGCTAAAAGACAGTATGCCAACCTGGGTACCTCTTGCATTATTAGCCTATACGCTTGTGTTACTTTTCATTCAAAATCTACTAATTACAAAATCAGGACAAAGTATCGGTAAAAAGCTGTTCAAACTTCAAATTGTTGACGTAGAAACCAACCAACTTCCTGGACAGTTACGTGGCTTCTTTATTCGTTCATTTTTATTTTTAGTCATATCGCAATTCATCAGTATTTTACCCGTCTTAGCGCTGATCTTTATCGCCGATCTAGTTTTGTTTTTTTACAAAGGAAACAACAGCTTACATGATCGCCTCGCAAAAACCAAAGTCATTGATATTTCAAAATAATAGAGAGGCGATTTTCGCCTCTTTTTTCTTATAAGACATTCAATAATAAAATAATTTTAAACAGCTTGTGATTAATTCTGACCAAAAAAATCAGGTATTTTTACCCCAACATAATGCCTGAGCATCTATAGCTTAGTTTGTTGATATAAGGCATAATGCCCTACAACGTAGCGGTGTCATATGATTGAGAATGCTTTTCATTTATGAAAATAATTTGATTCTCAATCATGCGACACTTTAATCGCTATCCCATATTAATTTAGGGAATGGGACTCTTCACCGAGGTTGTAAAATGAGACAAACGATTTTAGCTGTATTGTCTTTATCAACGCTTGCCGCACTTTTAACAGGGTGTGGTGGTGATATGGTACTTCTGAACTCTAAAGGTCCAGTAGCAGAAGGTCAAAGTGACCTGATGATGAAAGCGATCTATTTAATGCTTTTGGTGGTTATTCCATCAATAATCATGGCATTATGGTTTGGTTGGAAATATCGCGCGTCAAATAAAGATGCAGACTACAAACCTACATGGGCACACTCTACAGCAATTGAGATTGTTGTTTGGGGTATCCCATGTATTATTATTGCTATTCTTGCATATCTAACATGGTGGGGCTCACATAAGTATGACCCTTACCGTCCATTAGAATCAGATAAAGCACCATTAACTATTCAAGTTATTGCTGAACAGTTCAAATGGGTTTTTGTTTATCCTGAACAAGAAATTGCAACAATCAATGAAGTACGTTTTCCTGAGAAAACACCTGTCAACTTCAATATTACTTCTAATTTCACAATGAACTCATTCTTCATTCCGAAATTAGCTGGTCAGATCTATGCTATGGCAGGCATGAAAACTCAACTTCACATGCTAGCAAATGAACCTGGTGTATACCGTGGTTTCTCTTCGAACTATAGTGGTTATGGCTTTACACAAATGCGCTTTAAAGCACACAGTGTGACTGAAGCTGACTTTAATAGTTGGGTTGCTGCAGTGAAAGCAGGTAACGGCACTTCAATCAATCCTGAAGCTGTTCAAAAAACTGTTTTAGACAAAGCAGAGTTTGATTCTCTTAAAGATGGTGATCGTTCTACGCACCAAATTGAAGCGATGCTTAACAATGCTCACACACCAGAAGAAAAAGCCCTTGCAGAAGAAGCTGAACGTAAAGGTCCATTCCCTACTAAGCCTACTCCTGTAACTTATTATTCTTCAGTTGAGCCTCACTTGTTTGAAAGCATTATCAACAAATACATGAGCAACTATCATGGTGCAGACCATCAAGGTGCTGAACATGCAAATGTTGAACATGTTAATGCTTCTCATGGGGAATAAGACATGTTGTTATTAGGTAAACTCAACTGGGATGCAATCCCAAAAGAGCCGATTGTACTTGTAACCATGGTCATTATGGCGCTTGGGGCAATTGCAGTTTTTGGCGGTATTACTTATTTTAAAAAATGGGGCTACCTCTGGAAAACTTGGTTTACTTCTGTAGACCATAAAAAAATCGGTATTATGTATATCCTTGTATCTGTTGTGATGCTACTTCGTGGTTTCGCAGATGCAATTATGATGCGTCTTCAACTGTTCCTTGCAAAAGGTGGCGGTGAAGGTTACTTACATCCTGACCACTACGACCAGATCTTCACCGCACACGGTGTGATCATGATCTTCTTCGTAGCAATGGGTCTCGTTGTCGGTATGATGAATATCGTTGTACCACTTCAAATTGGTGCACGTGACGTTGCATTCCCATTATTAAACTCTGTAAGCTTCTGGCTATTTGCTGGTGCTGCTGGCTTAATGATGGCATCACTTGTATTAGGTGAATTTGCCGCAACAGGTTGGATGGCTTACCCTCCACTGTCAGGCATTCAATATTCTCCTGGTGTAGGTGTTGACTACTATATTTGGGCACTGCAAATTTCAGGTCTAGGTACGCTCTTAACCGGTGTTAACTTCTTTGTTACCATCATTAAAATGCGTGCGCCTGGCATGAGCCTAATGGATATGCCGATCTTTACTTGGACTGCACTTTGTACAGCAGTATTGATCATTGCCTCTTTCCCTGTATTAACTGCAACAATTGCAATGTTAACACTTGACCGTTACTTCGACTTCCACTTCTTCACCAATGAGCTTGGCGGTAGCCCAATGCTGTATGTGAACTTGATTTGGACTTGGGGTCACCCAGAAGTTTACATCTTGATTTTACCTGCTTTTGGTATTTTCTCTGAAGTAACCTCTGTATTTAGCCGTAAATCATTGTTTGGTTACAAATCAATGGTATATGCAACTATCGCGATCACAGTTCTTGCGTTCGTGGTATGGGTTCACCATTTCTTCACCATGGGTGCAGGTGCTAACGTTAATGCGTTCTTCGGCATCATGACCATGGTTATTGCAATCCCGACAGGTGTGAAAATCTTCTCATGGTTATTCACCATGTATAAAGGTCGTATCACTTTTACCACCCCGATGTACTGGACACTTGGCTTCCTGATTACCTTCGGTATTGGTGGTTTAACGGGTGTGTTAATGGCTGTTCCACCAGCTGACTTCTTGGTACATAACTCACTATTCCTAATTGCTCACTTCCATAACGTAATTATTGGTGGTGTTGTATTTGGTATGTTTGCGGGTATCACGTTCTACTGGCCAAAAATGTTTGGTTGGAAGTTAAGTGAAGCTTGGGGCAAAGCATCTTTCTGGTTCTGGTTCTTCGGTTTCTATTTTGCATTCATTCCACTTTATATCCTTGGCTTCATGGGTATGACACGTCGCTTGAATACTTATGACAATCCAGAATGGGATCCGTACTTGGCGATTGCTTTCTTCGGCTCTGTATTGGTTGCAATTGGTATTGCATGTTTCCTTATGCAAATTATCGTTGGCTACTTACAACGTCATGACAACATGGACCACACAGGCGATCCATGGGATGCACGTACACTTGAATGGGCAACTTCATCTCCTGCTCCGTTTTATAACTTTGCTGAAGTTCCAAATGGTAACGGTATTGACCGTTTCTGGACTGACAAAGAAAATGGTGTAGCATATGCGCGTCCAACTAAGTACGAAGACATTCACATGCCTACAGACCGTGCTGCTGGTTTCGTTATTGCAATGTTCCTTACCACAATGGGCTTCGCTTTAATCTGGCACATCTGGTGGTTAGTCGTAATTACTTTCCTTGGCGCTGTGATCAGCTTCATCGTAAGTTCATTCACTAAAAAAGTGGATTATTACGTACCTGCTGCTGAAGTAGAACGTATCGAAAACGAACGTTATGCTTTACTTGAAAAACACTTGAAGAAGGACTAAGGATATGGCTGAAGTACTTCATCACGACAACCACGGACACGATGAACATCATCACGATGATACGGACATCACCGTCTTTGGTTTTTGGACCTATTTGATGAGTGACTTGATTTTATTCGGTACACTCTTCATCGCGTTCGCTGTATTAAGCAGTCATATTCCAGCTGGAACACCAAGCCCTAAAGAGCTTTTTGGTGACACATTAGGTTTCGTTTTAACTGAAACTTTTGCGCTCCTTATCTCTTCTGTAACCTTTGGTTTTGCAGTACTTGCTTCTTACAAAAAAAATGTTAACCAAGTAATTTTGTGGCTTATCGTTACATTTATTTTTGGTGCATCATTCATCGGCATGGAACTTTATGAATTTAATCATTTAGTTCATGCTGGTCATGGTCCAACCCACAGTGCGTTCTTATCTGCGTTCTTTACTCTTGTAGGAACACACGGTATCCACGTAACATCTGGTTTGGTGTGGATGATCATATTAATGGTGCAAATCAAAAAATATGGTTTAACCACTGCAAACACGCGTCGTCTCGCATGTTTAAGCTTGTTCTGGCACTTCCTTGACATCGTGTGGATCTGCGTATTCAGCGTAGTTTACTTGTTAGGAGTTGTATAATGAGCCATGATCATAATGCCGCTGGTGCATCTCACGGTAACGTTAAGCAATATACTATCGGCTTTATTCTTTCAGTTTTATTGACTATTGTTCCATTCTATATGGCAATGCATACTGAAGATTTTAGCCGTGGTGCTATTATTGCGACAATTGCGATTACCGCAGTTGCTCAGGTACTTGTACAGTTAGTGTTCTTTTTACACATGAACTCGTCATCTGAACAACGCTGGAACGTGATTGCATTTATCTATACGATTCTAACTATTGCGGTACTTTTAGTTGGTTCAGTATGGATTATGAATTACTTACATTCAAACATGATGATCTAAACTGATCATTATGTTTAAAAAGTATTTATTCCTGACTAAACCAGGAATTCTCTTTGGTAACTTTGTTACCACTTTGGGCGGCTTTTTCTTAGCCGCTCAAGGTTCAGTAGATTTCCTTCTCCTCCTGATTACCTTACTTGGTACAACACTTGTGGTTGCCTCTGGTTGCGTCGTCAATAACGTGATTGATCAAGATATTGATCAAAAAATGCAACGGACGATGAATCGAGCATTAGTCCAAAAAACCATCAGTCCAACCATAGCATTGGCCTTTTCTGCAGTCCTTGGTTTGATCGGCTTCGGCTTATTATGGTTTTTTGTTAATACTTATGCCTTTGGTTTCGCAGTACTGGGTTTTGTGGTTTATGTGATTTTTTATAGTCTATGGAGTAAACGTACCACCATCCACCAAACAGTGATTGGTAGTATTTCTGGCGCAAGCCCTCCTGTGATTGGTTATACTGCTGTTTCGAATGAATTTGATGTTGCCGCTTTGCTAATCTTTTTAGCGTATGCTCTTTGGCAAATGCCACATTCATGGGGAATTGCAATATATCGTTTCGATGACTATAAAAATGCAGGCATTCCAATTTTACCTGTCGCACGCTCCATCTATCGAACCAAAGTTGAAAGTTTGATTTATGTTTTGTTATTTGCTGCAGTGTTAAATGGATTGTATTGTTTTGGCTATACCAATGTAATCTTTCTGATTATTTTTAATGCACTGAGTGCTTATTGGGTTTATTTATCGATTATCGGCTTCAAAGCTGAAAATGATCAAATTTGGGCAAAACGCTATTTCTTATATTCTGTAATCTTAATTACAGCACTGAGTTTTAGTTTTAGCTTTAGCTACGTCTCTCCTGCACCACATCTGCCAATTTTCTAAAAAAAAAGATAGAGTTCTCTCTATCTTTTTTTCATCTATTATATCCATCCTTTTTCTTTTCTAATGTTAGCGGATTATTTTCATATAATCTAAATAAAACAACATGTAAAATATGCTAACTTTTTCACAGCAACTAACTACATACAGAATACCAACACCTGATGATGATTTATAATTCAGAGAAAATACTCTAGTCTCTCGCACCACATTAAAATTAAGCAGATTATTTTAAAAAAATCATCGAAAATATTACAATCAATTTTAAAGCTCTAGCAAAATACTTCGCATATAGCTAATCTACGTAGCCTCATATACCTGGTTACTTATCTTGTCACCAAAATTTAAATTGATTAACAGAGCCACTCTAAATAAAAGAATGCAGTCGATATTTCAAATACCTAGCCTAAAGTTATACAACAAATATTCTGAATAAGATTGCTAAAAAACGCCATATTCCTTATAATCAGCGCTCGCAATTTTTGCGGCTCAGCCAATGTATTTTGGTTGTGACTCCTTGCTTCAAGTTTTATTTTAAAATTTGAGGCTGCATAAACCGTAAGGAGCTGACAATGCGTCACTACGAAATCGTAATTCTGGTACATCCAGACCAAAGCGATCAAGTTGTAGGAATGGTAGAACGTTACATTTCTCACATCAAAGATGCTGAAGGTCAAATTCACCGCTTAGAAGATTGGGGCCGCCGTCAATTGGCTTACCCAATTAACAAAATTCATAAAGCACACTACATTTTAATGAACGTTGAATGTGGTCAAACTACGCTTAATGAATTAGAAGAATTGTTCCGTTATAACGATGCAATCCTTCGTAATGTTATTATTCGTCGTGAAAATGCAATCACTGAAGAGTCATTGCTTGCTAAAAGTGCTGAAGAAAAGCGTGCGCGTAAAGCTCAACGCGAAGAAGCACAACAAACTCAAGACTCTGCTGAAGCTTAAGGAGAACATAAATGGCACGTTTTTACCGTCGTCGCAAGTTCTGCCGCTTTACAGCTGAGAAAGTTGCATACATCGACTACAAAGATATCGATACTTTAAAACAGTACATTACTGAAAACGGCAAAATTGTTCCTAGCCGTATTACAGGTACTAAAGCTCGTTACCAACGTCAATTAGCGCTTGCTATTAAACAAGCTCGCTACTTGTCATTGATCCCTTACACTGACAATCATAAGTGAGGTTGAGCTGTGGATATTATTTTATTACAACGCATTAAAAACCTTGGTAAATTAGGCGATAAAGTTTCAGTTAAAGCTGGTTACGGCCGTAACTTCCTTATCCCTCAAGGTAAAGCAGTTGCTGCGACTGAGTCAAACACTGCTGCTTTTGAAACTCGTCGTGCTGAACTTGAGAAACAAGAAGCTGAAGTATTAGCTGCTGCTCAAGCACGTGCTGACCAATTGAACGAAGTAAATATTGTAATCACTGCGAAAGCTGGTGATGAAGGTAAATTATTTGGTTCTATCGGTACACGTGACATCGCTGACGCGTTAACCAATGCTGGTCTTACTGTAGACCGTGCAGAAGTTCGTTTACCAAATGGCGCACTTCGTCATACTGGTGAATTCAACATCGCAATCCAATTGCACCATGATGTTGCTGCTGAAGTTCTCGTTACTATCGTAGCTGAGTAATTTTTGCAAAAAAAAGAGCATGCTTTGCATGCTCTTTTTTTATCTGTAAGTTTTAAATTCTTCCATCTTAATTTTATTTTCCAACTCAGTATCACACCTCATTATTGATAAATCTGTTAAGCTCTTCACTCACTTTTGCTTAAATACAAGCAAGTGAGAAAGTACGTATTGAAAATTTATTTTATTATTAAAAATCAAGGTTTTATATGTCTCAGGCACCCGCCCCTGCTTCTACAAATACTTTTAAAACTGATGCAAAAACCAGTAACCCTGCACAGTTAAAGGAATTTCGTACGCCACCGCACAACTTGGCGATTGAACAAGCGGTGCTGGCTGCGCTCATGACAGTTGCCGAATCATTTGAACAAGTCAGTGATGCACTGCATGAAAATGATTTCTATGCGACCCGACATAAATATATTTTCCGTGCGATTGAAAAACTGGCTCAAGAAAGCTCACCTTACGATGCAGTATTGGTAAATGATTGGCTAATCAAACAAAACTTACTCGACGCAATCGGCGGTGAAGAATATTTAATGCAATTGATGGCAGATTCGCCATCCAGTTTCTATAACCTAGAAACCTATGCCCATAAAATTCGTGAATTTTCAACACTCAGAAGCATGATTAAAGTCGGTAATGAAATTTTACAAAATGCCTATGACACCAAAGGTCGTGAAGTCAGTGAAATTTTAGATCTAGCTGAAACCAATATTTTTTCAATTGCAGAACAACACAATAATAATGCTAGAGCACAAGGACCAAAAGCTATTTCAGCCGTTGTTGCTGATGTATTTGATAAGCTGAATGAACTTTCACAAATGGAAGGCAGTATTACCGGTTTAACTTCAGGATTTATGGAGTTAGATAACAAAACTTCAGGGATGCAAGCTGGCGACCTGATTATTGTCGCTGCTCGACCATCCATGGGTAAAACCACCTTTGCCATGAATTTAGTGGAAAGTGTCTTATTCAACTGCGACCTACCAGCCTTGGTATTCTCAATGGAGATGCCCGCAGATTCCATCGCTATGCGTCTGATTTCTGCCTATGGTAAAGTCCATCAAGGTCATTTACGTTCAGGTAAATTGGATGGAGAGGAATGGTCTAAGGTCACTGGAACCATCTTACAATTACAAGAGAAGCATCTTTATATCGACGACTCCTCCGCTCTACCACCCACCGAATTGCGTTCACGCGCACGTCGTATTGCCAAACAACACGGTGGTAAGCTTGGCTGCATTATGGTCGACTATCTACAATTAATGAAAGTCCCTGGAATGGGTGACAACCGTGTCGGTGAGATTTCAGAAATTTCCCGTAGTTTAAAAGCCTTAGCAAAAGAAATGATGTGCCCAGTCATTGCACTATCTCAGTTAAACCGTGCTTTGGAGAACCGCCCAAATAAACGTCCTGTGATGTCCGATTTACGTGAGTCAGGTGCGATCGAGCAGGATGCTGACTTAATCATGTTCATTTATCGTGACGAAGTCTACAACAAAGAATCCAAAGAGGCTGGCACGGCTGAAATTATCATTGGCAAGCAACGTAATGGTCCAATTGGGACAGTCCGATTGGCATTTGAAGGTCAATACACTCGTTTTAGTAATTTATCACCTGAGTATTATTCTCAATACAATGATGATGAATAAACTAAAAGTGATGTAAATAAACGGACAGAAATTTGTCCGTTTTTTAAAGTCATTTTTAGAATTTAGATTTTTAAATTACATCCAATTCAACCTAATTCCTATCAATGAATACTGAATAAAATACCCTTTAAACTCATGTCCATTCTTACCCGATAGGACTACAATAATTACTCATTTCCTCCAATGTAAGACTGATCTTTCTTGATTGAATCTTCATTTTAAATTTTCTCAACCGACAAAGTATGACTAGCATTTTATTATCTAGTTTTAAGCATTTGTAATTCTTTAAGGAGCCACAAGGGTGCGCCAAGCAACAGTTTATATTGACCAAGCAGCACTTCAATATAATTTTAACCGTGTCAAACAACTTGCCCCAACCGCTAAAATCGTCAGCATGGTGAAAGCCAATGCTTACGGACATGGAATCAAAGACTGTCTCGCAGCCTTAAGTTCTACAGATGCATTTGGTGTGGCTTGCTTAGAAGAAGCCTTAGAAATTCGCAATCTAGGATACGCACAGCCCATCACACTGATTGAAGGTGCATTTTCTGAAAATGAAATGACCATTGCCATCAACAATAACATTGACGTTATCGTACATCACCAACTTCAAGTTAAATGGTTACTGACACATAAAGCCGCATACCAAGCCAAAAATCTAAAAGTTTGGGTCAAACTGAATAGCGGCATGAATCGCCTAGGCTTTAAATTTCCAGAAATTATCAATATTATTCATACACTGAAAGCGGAAGGATTCACCTGCGTATTGACTATGCACTTTGCCAATGCTGATGCCGATAATCACCCATTAAATGAACAACAAAAAAATCAGTTTTTACAGGTTAAAGAAGTCTGCGCACCTATAATGGGTTCATGTTGTAATTCAGCAGCTATTTTTAAATGGCCTGAATTAAATTTCGATTTTGTTCGCCCTGGGATTATGCTTTATGGTGCATCACCATTTGCCGATCAATCTGTACACGAACTGGATCTGCAACCCGTGATGACCTTTACTGCTGAAATTATTGCATTGAATCACATTCAAGCCGGTGAAAATGTTGGTTATGGCTCAACCTTTAGTGCAGAACAAGCAACAGACATTGCAATTGTATCAGTGGGTTACGGCGACGGCTATCCGCGAGCATTTATCCAACCAAACTATGTTGCAATTAATGGACACCCCACACGGATCATTGGTCGAGTTGCAATGGATATGATTGCCATTGATGTCACTGACCTAAATGCCACATTAGGCACAGTAGTTGAACTCTGGGGCAAAGATCGATTGGTAGATGATGTCGCAGAGGCCAATGGCACTATTGGCTATGAACTCCTTTGCCGTTTAAGCAGCCGCCCAGTTCGCAGATAAACCAGAAGATTTAAAAAATCCAAGTATTTACTTGGATTTTTATTTCATTTAATCCAAGCTCAACTCTACAAAATATAAATAGCTGATGATGATAGTTCTTGCGAAATGTCAGGATATTTTTTATTGTGTAGCAGCACCATTCCTCTTTTTAACGGTTAACTGATTTTATATTCATTATGTCCTTACAAGAAAAAGAAACCTCAAATAGCCTATATCGTCAATGGCAAATTTTATCCCGTCTTTCCACTGGAAAGTGGTTAGGCACCCGTGAATTACAAGAAAGCTTAGAGCGAGAAGGCATTGAAATTAGTCTACGCACTATTCAGCGTGATTTAAATCAAATTTCTCAGCGCTTTCCAATTGAAAGCAATAAAACGGTACCACAAGGTTGGCGCTGGCGTTCAGATGCCCCTATTCAAAGCCTTCCCCACATGACCAGCTCACAAGCTGTAACATTCATGATGGTAGAAGAACATCTCAAACACCTCCTCCCACCCAGTCTAATTGATGAAATGAATCCTTGGTTTGATTTAGCACGGCGCAGCTTATCAACACAAAATAATGTTCGACAATGGATTAATCGAGTTCGAATTGTACCTGCCAGTCAACCTGTGATTCCACCAGTCGTTGAACGCCAAGCACAACAAGCCATTTATGAAGGACTATTACAAGATAAGAAAATTGAATGTATTTATCGTGCGCGTGGACATCAAGGCGAAGAAAAAAACTACACCTTAAACCCACTGGGCTTGGTTCAAAAAGGTGCCATCATTTATCTAATTTGCACCCGTTTTGATAAATCTGAAGTACAAACCTTTGCCTTACATCGGTTTAAATCAGCAATTGTTTTAGACTCTCGCGCCCTACATCCAGTTAATTTTGATATTGATGTTTATATTGATTCTGGTGCACTTGGTTTTAGAGTTGATTTTTCTAAACCGACAGCAAATATTGAATTAAAGCTACTCATGAATGAAGATGATGCTATATATTTCACCGAAAGCCAGCTCAGTCAAGCGCAAACTATTGAACAACTCACCCCTGAGCTTTATCAAGTTAGCGCCAATGTTCCATTTACATCACAATTGGTGTGGTGGCTGAGAAGCTTTGGTAAAAAACTGATTCGGATCGAACCTGTTGAAGTTTTTAATGCTGTGCATGAAATTGAATAATATTAGAGAATAAAAAAAGAGCCATTGAGGCTCTTTATAATTTTATGACTATATTGCTATGCTTATTATCGTTGTCGCCTCTATAATTCAAGTTGCACTCTATTTCCCCCAATACAACTTGAATGTGTCTTAATTAAAAAGTGTTGATACATCACATCGTACAGCATGCGAGTTCACCACTATTATAACGGATAGCTTTCATTGTCATGGCTTTACCTCTGGTTTTGAATGTAAAATCAATATAACGGTGATTTTTAAAACTTAAAAATAATTAAAACTGCTTTCTTTTTCAGCATTTCTGTTTAGAAATATTTTTTATAAAGTTAGATCACAACTAAAATTTAAAATATTTCAAACACATCACTCTATTATTTTATCACAATACTTTACCACTCTAAATTATTGATTTTGAAAAATATTATAGCATTATAAAAACAAGGTGCTGGTAAATTAATCTATCCATTTTATATTTAGTTAATGTAACTAAATATAAAATCATGTAATGTTATAAATATGAAAAATCTAAAAATAGTCTACAAATGAATAAAATCTTAATTTCTCTTCTTTCTTTTCCTATGTTGCTGACTGCTTGCGGTGAAAATAGTTCAAATTTAGGAAATGAAAACCAATCTAAAAGAGAAAATAAAGTTATTTCTCGGTTAAATATTTCAGCCGAAAATTCACAACAAAAAGCACTTACAACCCAAGTAATAAGTACCGATGATACTCAGCCTGTGTATCGCTACGCTCAATTAATTGATCTCGATAATGATAGCTTATTAAAGAGCTATCAAGTCACCTATAACTTTAAGGTTGATCATGATTACTCACTTGTAGTTTTTTTTGATGGGTCAAAAAGTCAACCCTCAAAAATACAATTATGGATAAGTACTAAAACCCCTGAATTATCTGAACTATTTACTTGTGGAGATAAACAGTATCCAACATGTGAAAATATTTTATTTGATGTAGATCATAAAACAGGTCATAGTAAAATCAATTTTAATCAAACGAAAATTTATGATTACGATAGGAAAGTATTAACTTTATCAGGTGTAATTTTAGGTCAACTCCAACAAAATCCAACACTTGTTAAATTACCAACATCAGGTATATACGATGCTACATATCAACTATCAAATAATCCTCAATATATTCCGATGACCCATTCCAATTATAAATATTACATTTTTACTAACCATAATATTAATGAGTTTATTACCTCAAACTCTTTTTTCGATAACACTGTCTATATCAAAACTGTCAACAACTTAGTTAATGATGTGTGGTATAGACCATCAATGGAATATCCTTTATCACTCTGGAGTCGTGAAAATAATACTAATCTTCAAAATACTTCATACAATTCAATTAATTTAACGGTAAGTTTTAATCAATTTAAATTAAGTAATGAAAATTATCCTGACTTATTCATAAATGGAACTATCGGACCATAAAAAAGCCTACTTAAGCAGGCTTTTTTTATGGTTTTAAATGATCATGCAGATTTTTTCGCTTGATTATTCTTACGAATAGTAATCATGACTAACTGTACTGCAGCAGGTGTAACACCTGGAATACGACTTGCTTGCGCTAAAGTCTCAGGTCGTACATCTTTCAGCTTCAATGTAATTTCACGCGACAAACCTGATACGATGTCATAATCAAAATTAGCAGGAATTTTCGTATCTTCAAGGCGTTTCATCTGTGCAACATCTTCATGTTGACGGTTGATATAACCTGCATATTTCACTGCAATTTCAATTTGCTCGCCCACAAAAGCAGAAACTTCAGAACCTGTAAGTTCCGCAATTTGAGCAAAATTAATATTTGGACGTTTCAATAAATCAATCGCAGAACATTCTTTAGAAAGATCTGCACCCGTCATTTCAACGAATTTTTTACCCATTGGATTATTCGGTGCAGCCCATAAATGCTGTAAACGACCCGTTTCTTTCTCTACTGCTTCTATTTTTTCACAGTAAGCTGCCCAACGCGTATCATCAACCAAACCAAGCTCACGGCCAATTGCAGTTAAACGCTGATCTGCATTGTCCTCACGTAACATCAAGCGATATTCCGCACGCGAAGTAAACATACGGTAAGGTTCTTTCGTACCTAACGTAATCAAATCATCAACCAACACACCCATATACGCTTCATCACGTTTAGGTGTCCATTGCTCTTGATCCCATGCACGACGTGCAGCATTTAAGCCTGCAAGCAAACCTTGAGCACCTGCCTCTTCATAACCTGTCGTACCGTTAATTTGACCAGCAAAATACAGGTTATTAATGGCTTTGGTTTCTAAAGAGAACTTCA
Organism: Acinetobacter sp. ANC 4648; assembly: GCF_002135345.1. Lineage (GTDB taxonomy): Bacteria > Pseudomonadota > Gammaproteobacteria > Pseudomonadales > Moraxellaceae > Acinetobacter. Next base: position 261,576 of record NZ_NEGI01000003.1, read on the forward strand.
ATGCTTGTGGATTAAAGTAGTCATACTCGATCGCATAACCTGGACGCAGAATGTGTGCATTCTCCATACCACGAATTGAACGCACCAATTCAAACTGAACATCAAAGGGCAAAGATGTCGAAATACCATTTGGATAAAGCTCGTGTGTTTCCAAGCCTTCTGGCTCAAGGAACACTTGATGTGAATCTTTATCCGCAAATTTATGAATTTTATCTTCAATAGATGGGCAGTAACGTGGACCAACCCCTTCAATCACACCTGTGTACATTGGTGAACGATCTAAACCACCACGAATAATTTCATGAGTACGCTCATTGGTATGAGTGATATAACAATTCACTTGTTCAGGATGCATAGAAGCATCGCCCATGAATGACATGGTTGGCGATGGAAAATCACCCGGCTGTGGTGTCATTACAGAAAAATCAACAGAACGCGCATCAATACGTGGCGGCGTACCTGTTTTTAAACGACCCACTGGAAGATTTAACTCACGTAAACGTGCAGCCAATGAAATTGACGGTGGATCACCCGCACGACCACCACTCGATTTTTCGAGTCCTACGTGAATCACACCACCTAAGAATGTACCTGTTGTTAGAACTACGGTTTTCGCATCAAAGCGAATCCCCATCTGAGTCACAACACCTTTAACGGTATCGCCTTCTACAATGAGATCATCGGCAGATTGCTGAAAAATATCTAAGTTGGCTTGATTTTCTAGGGTTTCTCGAATTGCTGCTTTAAAGCGTACACGGTCAGCTTGGGCACGTGTTGCACGTACTGCTGCACCTTTACGAGAATTCAAAATACGGAATTGAATGCCGCTCTTATCCGCAGCCAACGCCATTGCGCCGCCTAAAGCATCAATCTCACGGACTAAATGTGATTTACCAATACCACCGATGGCTGGATTACAGCTCATCTGCCCTAAAGTCTCGATATTATGGGTTAGAAGTAAAGTCTGTCGGCCCATACGCGCCGCAGCAAGCGCTGCTTCCGTACCTGCGTGACCGCCACCGATAACAATGACATCGTAAACTTTAGGATAATGCATAATGGTTTGAGCGATAAAAAAAATGACTGCATATTATAGCAAAAAATTAGCTTGTCTTATATTTGTTTTTCAAAATTGTCTACACAAAATAGACAACTGCATACATTGTTATGACAATTCTCACTATGAATATCACCTTAAAATAGATTAACTTTTAAGCTGATGATTCATAAAATATAATTATCAACCGTTCCCAAACCTCAACAATCATCCAACTTTATAAAAGGATATTGTAATGAAAAATATTGCATTAAAAGCGTTTTCTATTTCACTCATGTGTTTAATGAGTTTTACTTATGCCAATGCTGCTCAACACAAAACAAGTAAAACTGAAACACATAATGCGATGACCCAGCTTCAAATGAAAGTCTGTCACAAGAAAAAACAAGGTGAATGGGTCTCTTACAACTACAAAGGTGTGCTATACAATGGTACCTGCCAACCGAACGCGCATGGCAAACTACAATTCATGCCACCAGCTCCACATCAAAGTTAGCACCTAACCGCTGCACTGTAATTAACCTTAGAAAAGTGGTTATATGCATATAACCACTTTTCTATTTAATAATTTATGTAGACCATTAAAAATTAAGACCATCCAAAATCAGCGAACACATTTATTGATTATTCATATCAAACCATCGTCTTAATTAAAAACCTGAAATATCCTTCAAGTGAGTATCGCGATTTATAATTAATATATTTGCAAGTTTAAAAAAAACACATATATTCAAAGAATAAGAAAATAATTTTTAAGATAATAAAGGATAAAAAGTATGGATTCAGGGATTATTACCATATTACTTCCCTTAGCACTGGCAATTATTATGGTCGGCTTAGGGTTAGAACTTACTCCAAAAGACTTTGCACGGGTTACTCAACACCCTAAAGCTGTTTTAATTGCTTTATTCTGTCAGCTAGTGGTGTTAGTCAGCATTGCTTTTGTGATCTGCAAAGTATTAGCACTTCCTCCACTTCTTGCAGTTGGTTTAATGCTACTCGCAGCCTCACCTGGCGGAAGCACTGCAAATTTATTTAGCTATCTATTTAAAGGTGATATTGCACTGAATATCACATTAACTGCAATTAACTCTGTGGTCGCCGCCTTTACCTTACCCTTAATTGTCAATTTTTCTATTCAACACTTCATGAATGATGGTCAACAAATTAGCTTACAACTCAGTAAAATTTTACAAGTTTTTGCCATTATTATTGTCCCCGTTTGCATCGGCATGCTAATTCGACATTTTGCTCCACGATTTACAGAGAAACTGAACAAACCACTCCGAATTTTTGCCGTGGTGTTTTTAGTTTTAATTATTATTGGTGCAATTACTAAAGAACGACATCAAATTTTAGAATATATAACCCAAGTAGGCCTAGCAACGGTCATTTTCTGTATCTGCAGCTTAATCATTGGTTATTTTGTACCACGCTTTATGGGTATTAATAGTGCACAAGCACGCGCCTGCGCTTTTGAAATTGGAATTCACAACAGTACTTTAGCCATGACCATTGCTTTAACAGTCATGGTCAATTCAACCATTGCCATGCCTGCTGCAGTATATTCAATTTTCATGTATATCTTTGCTGCCATTTTTGGAACCTTATTAAGCAAGTTCACCATGAACAAAAAAATTCAATTACAAACCAACTAGACCTCTCTAGGTTTACCCCCAATAAGAGAATGACTTTAGTCATTCTCTTATTTTTTGCTTGAATATAAGCGAAGCTGCTTGGTTTCCGCTACAATACCCACCAGTTGAAAATATACATTAGGTTATTCTCGTGAAGTGGTTACAAATTCATATTACTGTTGAACAAGCGCAAGTCGATTACACAGAAACACTACTTAACTCTTTAGGTGCGGGCGGTGTAACTTTAGATGATGCTGAAAATCAGGATTTACTTGAACCACTTCCAGGTGAAACACCGCTTTGGAACCATGTCATTGTTACAGGTATCTATGCACAGGAAGATGATGAAGAAATTGATGTTGCAGCACTTGAAACATTTATTCGCACTCAACTACCAGATGCACCTTTACGTCATGAATTCCTAGAAGATCAAGCATGGGAACGCACATGGATGGATGCCTATGAGCCAATTCAGATCAGTGAAAAGTTCTGGATTGTCCCTGAATGGATGGAAGCACCCGATGCCGATGCCGTCAATATTAAACTAGATCCCGGCTTAGCATTTGGTACCGGTAACCATGCGAGCACTTTCCTTTGCCTACAATGGCTCGGAAAAACAGATGTCAAAGATAAAATTGTCATCGACTATGGTTGCGGTTCAGGTATTTTAGGCGTTGCTGCCTTATTATTGGGTGCGAAAAAAGTCTATGCAACGGATATCGACCCTCAAGCCGTACTTGCGACAAAACAAAATGCAGAACTTAACGGTGTTCTTGAAAAATTATATGTTGGCTTACCCGAGGAATTCAATCAAACCTTTAAAGGTAAACAAGCAGATATTCATGTTGCCAATATTCTCGCAGGCCCACTCATGTCACTTGCGAAAGAGTTCTCAACTTTAATTAAATCTGAAGGAGAGTTCGCACTTGCTGGTGTAATTGAAGAGCAAGTTGCTGATGTTTCTAGTGTTTATTCTGAATTTTTTGATATATTAGAAGTCGAAAAGCGTGATGAAAACTGGTACCGTATTTCTGGTAAACGCAAAAGTATCGAATAGAGTAATAGAGACGCATGACTGATAAACAAACCCGCTGCCCAACTTGTAATTCAATCTACAAAGTCACAGTAACGCAACTTACTGTTTCTCAGGGTATGGTTTGTTGCCCCAAATGCTCAACTAACTTTAATGCATTACTCGGTTTAATCAATCAAGAAAGTCAGACTTCTCAAGAGCAAAAATCTGGACTGATTAAATCAGAATATACACCCGAGATAAGCATTTTAGATATATTTAAGCGCAAAACAGAAAATTCTAATATTGATTTAAGAACCTATCTAAATAGCTTAAATCAGTTTAATAGTGAACCCTTGCAAAACATTCCTGCTTTACATTTATCATCTCAATCCAACTCAACAAATCAAAAGCCACAGAAAACCATCAAATACTACCTAATCTGGAGTATTGTTAATCTAACCCTGCTATCCATTTTATGTTTCCAAATTTTATGGTTTAACCCAAAACTAACAGATCAATACTCTGTATTAAACGCTCTGTTTACAAAAACCTGTGCCATTTTAAGCTGCGACACAATGGATCAACGCTATAGCAAAATGGACATAGAACGACTCAAGGTTGAAAAAATTGGTAAAAATAAAACCGAATTTTCCGGTATTTTAATCAATAATTATGAAAAAAGCTTAGCCTTGCCCCTCATTAAAGTCACACTCAAAGCTGAAGGAAAAAATACCACTTCTTATATTATGAACTCATCACAATATCTAAATGGTGGATTGAGTGGAATTAGCCGCATCCCAACAGCGCGCCCATATCGGTTTAAATTTACGATGAATCAAGCAAGAAACTCTTTCGATGATTATGTTTTAGAAATAATTCATCCTTAAAAATAAAAAAATGATAAAAAAATTAAAAAAAATGTAGTTTTCTTGCTCATTTTTTCTTAGACAATGGTATCATACGCGCCACGAAAGCTTTGTCCTGCAAACTCCTCGCAATTTTTCACAAAAAATACAATCTAGTTATGTGCTTTATTACCCATATTGCGCAAGTAGAACGTTTTTTGCGTGAAAGAGCGCTGTAACAAATATTAATCTATTGTTACGCTTATTTTTCGCTCAATTGCTCAAGTTGTGGCAAGCTAATTGTTCTTGTTTTAGAGCCAACCGTTTTAGGATCTGAAACGGAGCTCAAATATTTTTTAGACCTCATTTATATATCACTTTACTCAAGTGGTATTTGATTTTCGGATTAAACTCGCATGAATAGCAAATCTCCTATTTTTACTGCACAATCTGACGTCGCTCTACGTATTCATGTAGATCGCGCAGTTCGCCACTATTTTGCACAATTGCAAGGTGAGCAACCATCTCAAGTATATGACATGGTGCTAGCAGAAATGGAGAAACCTCTTTTATCTGTTGTTCTAGAATATACTCGCGGTAATCAGACTCGTGCCGCAGAGATCCTAGGACTCAACCGCGGAACTTTACGTAAAAAGTTGAAAGCTCACGGTTTAATGAGTGAATAAATGCTAAAATGCTCACGCCGTGGGCATTTTTTATGCCTATTTGTTTTTAATCCAGACCTTTAATATTGTTGACGAAACTCATGACTATTAAACGCGCTTTAATCTCTGTATCTGATAAGACAGGGATCGTTGAATTTGCTCAAAACCTAGTGAATCTTGGGGTAGAAATTTTATCTACAGGTGGGACATATAAGTTGCTTAAAGACAACAGTGTCGCTGTCGTAGAGGTTTCTGAACACACAGGTTTTCCTGAAATGATGGATGGTCGTGTCAAAACACTACATCCAAAAATTCATGGTGGTATTTTAGCGCGTCGTGGTCTAGACGAAGCTGTAATGCAAGAACACGATATCGATGCAATCGATTTGGTTATTGTGAACCTTTATCCATTTGCTGCAACTGTGGCGAAACCAAATTGCTCACTTGCTGATGCGATCGAAAATATCGACATCGGCGGCCCTACAATGGTTCGTGCTGCTGCAAAGAATCATGCCTCTGTGGGTATCGTGGTGAATGCCTCTGATTACGACACCGTGATTGCTGAAATGAAAGCAGATGGTACGCTATCTTATGCGACTCGTTTTGACTTAGCCGTTAAAGCATTTGAACATACTGCCCAATATGATGGCATGATCGCTTCTTATTTAGGTGCTCGTGTTGGTAAAGAAGAAGGTCAAGCAGATAAATTTGCACGTACCTTCAACACACAATTGAATAAAGTTCAAGACTTACGCTACGGTGAAAACCCACATCAATCTGCGGCATTCTATGTGGAAAGCACAGCAACTGAAGCGTCTGTTGCAACTGCAAAACAGTTACAAGGCAAAGAACTTTCATATAACAACATTGCAGATACCGATGCAGCACTTGAATGCGTGAAATCATTTGCTAAACCCGCCTGTGTAATTGTTAAACATGCCAATCCATGTGGTGTTGCAGTATCTTTAGATGGTCTTCATACGGCTTATGACTTGGCGTATGCAACTGATCCTGAATCGGCATTTGGTGGCATTATCGCATTTAACCGCGAGTTAGATGTTGCGACTGCTCAAGCGATTGTAGACCGTCAATTCGTTGAGGTGATTATCGCACCAAGTATTGCTGATGGCGTACTTGAAGTAACTGGCGCGAAGAAAAACGTCCGAGTTCTTGTATGCGGTGAACTTCCTGCGATTGATGCACGTCAAACTCAGCTTGACTACAAACGTGTCAATGGCGGTTTATTGGTTCAAGACCAAGACTTAGGCATGATCACAAAAGATGACCTTAAAGTAGTCACCAAAATTGCACCTACCGAAGCAGAAATTGATGATTTGATCTTTGCTTGGAAAGTTGCGAAATATGTTAAATCAAATGCAATTGTCTATGCCAAAAATCGTCAAACTATTGGTGTTGGCGCTGGTCAAATGAGTCGTGTCAATTCTGCTCGTATTGCCGCAATTAAAGCCGAACATGCTGGTTTAGTGGTTGAAGGTGCTGTTATGGCATCTGATGCATTTTTTCCATTCCGTGATGGGATTGATAACGCTGCGAAAGCAGGAATCAAATGTATTATCCAACCGGGTGGTTCTATGCGTGATGAAGAAACTATTGCAGCGGCTGATGAAGCAGGCATTGCTATGGTCTTCACGGGCATGCGTCACTTCCGTCATTAATTGATGGAATCCCGGCTGTAATGACAAAGTCATACATGTGGTTTAAAACAGATTTCTAAATCTGACATAAAGTCCTCGCCCATTTTGGGTTGAGGACTTTATGTCATTTTCGATTCATGGAGTATGAAGCGATGAATATTTTAGTATTGGGTAATGGTGGACGCGAACATGCACTCGCATGGAAAATCGCACAAGATGATAAAGTCGCAAAAGTATTTGTAGCACCAGGTAATGCAGGCTCTGCAACTGAAAATAAATGCAAAAATGTCGCTTTAAATATTTTAGACAATGCTGCGATTATCGACTTTGCAAAGAGCAATGCGGTTGATTTAATTATCGTTGGTCCTGAAGCACCACTTGTGAATGGTGTTGTCGATGCCTGCCGCGCCGCGGATGTTAAAGTTTGGGGCCCTACCCAATTTGCAGCACAACTCGAAGGTTCAAAAGCTTTCGCGAAGCATTTTTTAAAACGCCACAACATTCCAACAGCGTTTTACGATGTCTTTACCGAAGTAGATACAGCTAAAGCATTTGTTGAAAAAAATGGTGCACCAATCGTGATTAAGGCAGATGGTCTTGCTGCCGGTAAAGGCGTGATTGTTGCCATGACCAATCAAGAAGCATTTGATGCAATTGATGACATGCTCGCAGGCAATAAATTTGGTGATGCTGGTTCTCGTGTTGTCATCGAAGAGTTTCTAGATGGTGAAGAAGCTTCTTTCATTTGTATGATTGATGGCAAAAATATCTTGCCTATGGCAACCTCTCAAGATCACAAACGTATCTTTGAAGGTGACCAAGGCCCAAATACTGGCGGTATGGGAGCTTACTCACCTGCTCCAGTAGTGACTGCTGAAGTTTTCGACAAAGTCATGAAAGAAGTAATGCGCCCTACTGTGGATGGCATGGCCGCTGATGGTCATGTTTATACCGGTTTCTTATATGCAGGCTTGATGATTGATGAACAAGGTCAGCCCCGTGTGATCGAATTTAACTGTCGTTTTGGTGACCCTGAAACTCAACCAATCATGATGCGTTTAAAATCATCTTTGGTGGATTTAGTTGAAGCGGGAATCCAAGGCAACTTACCAGCCGAAGCTGAATGGGATGAACGCAAAACTGTAGGTATCGTACTTGCATCGAAAGGCTACCCTGAAACCTCAAGCAAAGATGATGTTATTTCTGGTTTAGACACAGAAATGACTGATGCAAAAGTGTTCCATGCTGGTACTGCTGTCAATGCAAATGGTGAAATTGTAACGGCAGGTGGTCGTGTTCTTTGCGTAACCGCATTGGGCAATACCATTGGTGAAGCACAAGCTAAAGCCTTAGAACTATGTGAAAAAGTTACTTTTGATGGCGCACAATATCGTAAAGATATTGGTTATCGTGCCATTGCTCGTGAAAACACCTAATCTTTAAAAAAGACTCAAGAAAGGCCTGCTATTGCAGGCTTTTCTATATCTAGTAAGCAGATAAACAATTCATAAATATTTATATATTATGAATAAGTACAAAAATAAATCACAACATTAACTCAGTTTAACAAAAGTACTTGTTTTACATATTGATTTATACAAACCGTTAATTATTAAAGAAAATTGATAAAACTTTTCTAATAAGCCCAACCCTATATCTAATTAAAATTTATTGATATGATGAATAAAATCTTAGAGATGGTTTTAAGGCAGCATAACCAAATTGTCGCTTGGATAGATATTCAAATACATGAATAAGCATAAGCACTTAAAACCAAACTCTGAATCCAAATTATTACTGAAATCGCATTATGGACAATAGAGCATATTGCGCTTTCTGCTCAGGGTTTACACATGAAAAAACTGATTAGCATTCTACTAAGCACCTCTGTATTAACACTTAGCGCATGTAGCAAACAGGAAGCTCCAAAAACAGAACCAGTAAAAGATACAGCTTCAGGTACGTTAACCAAAGTCACACTTGCTTCAAGTGGTTCAGACACTGATATATGGAACTACATTGCAACCTTACCTGAAACTAAACAAGCTGGAATCGATTTAAAAGTTCAAAATTTTACTGACTATGTTTCAATGAACACTGCCGTAGCCAACAAAGAAATTGATGCCAATGCATTCCAATCTTACGCCTACATGATCGCATACAATATGAACAACAAAGATAAGATTGCTCCGCTTGCAACCACTTATCTTGAACCAATGGGTATCTACTCAACTAAGTATAAAAAAGTTGAAGAATTACCAGAGGGTGCATCTATTGCCATTCCAAATGATGCAGCCAATGAAGCTCGTGCATTATTACTCTTACAATCTGCTGGTTTAGTTAAACTCAAAACAGATTTTGATCCTGCGAAAGGCTTACCAAGCGATATTATTGAAAATCCAAAAAAATTAGATATTAAACCTGTACAAATGGCAACAGCAGTACGCGTTAAAAGCGAAGTAGATGCCATCGTATTAGGTAATGTACTTGCAATGGAAGGTGGCTTGAATGTATTAAAAGACTCTATTTTTCATGAGCCTATTGACCAATCAACCAAATTAAATGTCAATATTATTGCGGTTGCAGAGTCTCGCCAAAATGATCCAACTCTACAAAAGTTAGGGACACTTTATCACTCACCTGCTGTTGGAAAATATGTACAAGAACACTTCGGTGGAACTAAAGTTGATGTTAATAAACCTGTAAGCTATCTTACAGAATCAAAATAGTAATATAATCTCTTGAACGAAACAGGCAAAGTGAATTTGCCTGTTTTTTCATTTTTGCATAGTTTTTGACGATATGATTGAATTTAAAAACATTTCAAAACATTATGAGCTTAAAGGTCAAACCTTACACGCACTGGACCAAATTAATTTGGAAATTCCAGCGGGCAGTATTTTTGGCATCATCGGCTATAGTGGTGCAGGTAAAAGTACTTTAATCCGTTTGATTAATTTGCTTGAACGCCCGACTCAGGGTCAAATTATTATCAATCAAACAGATTTTACAGCTCTGGATGCACGCTCATTACGGCATGAACGTGCAAATATTGGCATGATCTTTCAACATTTTAATTTACTGCAAACCAAAACGGTCGCAGCCAATATTGAAATGCCACTCAAACTGCTTGGTATTAGTAAAGCAGAACGTGAAAAACGCTTAAATGAATTACTCGAATTTATTAATCTAAAACATAAAAAAGATGCTTTCCCAGATGAACTATCAGGCGGTCAAAAACAACGCGTCGGTATTGCACGTGCCTTAGCGAATCATCCAAAAATTTTACTCTGCGATGAAGCCACTTCCGCACTTGATCCGCAAACTACTAAGTCGGTTTTAGCATTACTCAAAAAAATCAATCAAGAACAGAATATTACGATTGTCATGGTAACGCATGAAATGGATGTGATTGAATCTATTTGTGATCACGTTGCTGTCATGGAACAAGGCAAGGTGATTGAAACCGGTTCAACCCTTGAAATTTTTAGTCAACCACAGCATCCAACCACCAAAAATTTTATTCAAACTGTTTTACAACAACAATTACCAGTCAATATTTTAAAAAATCTTGACAATCAAAATCACAATAGTATTTATAACCTACAGTTCTTAGGCACATCTGCACAGGAAACTGTAGTGCAAGCAGTGATTAAACAATTCGATATTAGCCTGAACATCCTGTTTGCCAATATGACCGAAATTAATGGCGCGGTTATTGGTCAAATGTTTATTCAATTGCTGGGTGATCCAACTATTATTCAGCAAGCGATTGGATTTTTAGAGCAACATGGCGTGAGAGTTGAACAATCAGGAGTCACCGCATGAGAGATCTCATCGTACAATGGCTGACTGAAGTTACAGCTCCATTTTGGCGCAGCTCACTATCAATTGACCAATTTATCACCGCATTACAAGAAACCATTCACATGGTGTTCTTTGCTATGTTATTTGGCGGAATTTGGGGCTTCATTCAAGCGATTATTCTCTTAGTGACTCGACCTAATGGTATTTTACCTAACAAAATCGTTCACCATGTATTAAATCCAATTGTGAATGCATTACGCTCACTTCCTTTCATTATATTATTGATTGCCGTTATCCCTTTAACTAAATTTTTAGTTGGCACCTCCATTGGCACTTGGGCAGCTATTGTCCCCCTGACCATCTATATTGGCCCATATATGGGTCGTTTGATTGAAACTTCACTCTTGGAAGTCAACGAAGGTATTATTGAATCCGCACAAGCTATGGGTGCCTCACCTTGGCAGATTATCTTTAAATTTATTGTACCTGAAGCACGCAGCTCACTCATTTTAAACCTCACCACTGCTACTATTAGCTTAATTGGTGCAACAGCAATGGCTGGTGCTGTAGGTGCAGGTGGAATTGGTGATTTAGCGATTTCTTATGGTTATCAGCGTTTTGATACCAGTGTGGTAATTCTTACTGTTATTGTACTTTTAATTTTAGTTCAAATTGTGCAAACCTTAGGTGATTGGCTCTCTAAAATGAGATAAGCCTTTAAAGTATAAAAAACCCTCTCCAGAGGGTTTTTTATTGAGTACCATGTCTGCTAGCTCCTCGACTTTTTGACAATTAACTTTCAATCACCAACCATAGTATTAGCACGACAAGAAAACACATTGTTCAATAAAGAAACACCAACCACATCTAGTTTTTAGTGACATGGTAGCTATTTTTTACATACACTGAAATAAAGAATAATGGGAATATAGTAATGACATTTAAAATTCATGTGATCGATGTTCAAAATCAATTACAAAACTACATTTGGCTCCTAGAAGACACTCACAGTCATGATGTGGTGGTAATTGATCCCACAGAAGCACACTTAGTTGAAGAATACTGTCAAAAAAATCAACTAAACCTCAGTCAAATTTGGTTAACACATTGGCATAAAGATCATATCGGCGGTGTTCCCGACTTACTCTCAAATCATCAAATTCCAGTCTATGGCCCACGTGAAGAACTGAGTAAAATCCATGTGATTAGCCACCCATTACAACACGATGATCATTTCCAATTTCATCACCTAAAGATAGAAGTTATTGCCGTTCCAGGTCATACCCTAGGTCATATTGTCTATTTTATTGATGAGCTACAAACTTTATTTAGTGGTGATACTTTATTTGCAATGGGATGTGGCCGTTTGTTTGAAGGGACAGCTACCCAAATGTATCACTCGCTGAATCGCTTAGCTGCCCTACCGCCACAAACCAAAGTCTATTGCACTCACGAATACACCCTATCTAATGCGCAATTTGCACTGCATATTGAACCTGATAATGTAGCCATTCAAAATCGTGCACAACAAATTCAGCTACTTCGTGATCGAGGTGAAATTACACTACCCAGTACGATAGAATTAGAACTCGAAACCAATCCATTTTTACGAGCAGAAAGTGCTGAAGATTTTGCCAAAATACGCCAATTAAAAGATAGTTTCTAATCAATCAAAATGGAAAACCAAGTATTTATTGAGTCACTCGATTCCGTAAATACTTAAAAATTGCTTGATGGAGCTATTTAGCTCAATAAAATTATTCTACTCAACGATTCACAATATTTTTTGATATTTTTACTTACATATAATTGAGCAAGATAGTAACATCCAAACATAAAATAACATACTTCAAAAATAAAGTTCATTAAAAGCCTATTTCTATATTCAGTTAAAAGAAAGTCACCCTAACTATAATACTAACTATTGAATTTTATATATTTATATTTTAATACCAATTTAATCAACGAAAAAAAACTCACTATTCACCATACTATTTAAAGTAATCAATCTTTATTACTGGTTAAAATTTGTAATAAAAAATTATTTTTACACAATCTCCCCTTTAAAAATTCAAAGAGTATCCCTATTAAAATATTAGACAGGACTTAAGGAAATTTACTGTGAAAAAGGTTGTGAAAGCAAAAAATTTAATCGCATTCCGTATTTGGTTAGAAAAATTAGGATATTCAGTTAAAAATTTAGCCGATGGTAAAGGATTTACTTTCAGCTTTAAAAAAGAATATGGCTTAGTCACCTGTGAACTATCAGGGAATTCATTGGCCGTACAATTAGGTGAAGAGTTTGAAGATCACCTAAAAGCCTGAATCTTTGCTAATGACGGTTTAATTCCATTTTTAACCTATCATCAATAGAATAATTTAGCTTCAGCTTGAAGGCATGCTTGTTCTTTTGAATACGTGCCTTAAATTTTATGCATAAAAAAAGACAAGATATAAATCTTGTCTTTTTCATATATGGTGGGGACGAAGAGACTCGAACTCTTACACCTTGCGGCGCTGGAACCTAAATCCAGTGCGTCTACCAATTTCGCCACGTCCCCGAATAAAAAAACCACTAAAGTGGTTTCTTATAAAACTTGGCAGAGGATCAAGGACTCGAACCTTGACGAACGGTTTTGGAGACCGTCATGCTACCATTACACCAATCCTCTATTGCAAATTAATTAAGCTTTAGAACCACTTAATTAAGTTACTTGGTGGGGACGAAGAGACTCGAACTCTTACACCTTGCGGCGCTGGAACCTAAATCCAGTGCGTCTACCAATTTCGCCACGTCCCCAATGGCTGTGTATATTATAGAGATCATTAGGTCATGACAAGCCTTTTTATAAAAAAACTTCTCGTTTGATTCAATATTAAACAAAAATACCCACCGCTGCTTTAACTTTATACAAATTTGCTTAATCTTTGTTTTATTTCATTAATATTAACCGCTCGATGGCTTTTTATTTTGTGCAACATTGCGCTTAAAACAGGCTCTAGCATGATTAAAGGCTCAGACAATTGCACTTTTAAATGCTGACAATGTAAATATGCCCAATCCATATAGGTTTTTTCTTGTAATCTTCGCTGTGTTAACCATTCCAACCAAATAATGCCTAAAGCATAAATATCAGATTGAATCGATTTCGCTTCAGCATGAAATAATTCTGGCGCCATATACCGTGGCGTCGCAGAATTATGCGGTCTTAATTGATCAAGTGACATAGCTTGTTCAAAATCGATTAAACAACACTGTTTATGATAAATTCGGAAGTGCTCAACTTTTAAATCCCCATGTAAATAACCGACTTGATGCATATCAGACACTACGTCTAAACTTTTCAACAACAAATGTAGTATCTCTGCATGGCTGCATTGAATGGGTGATTGTTCAAAAAGTGCGATTGAGTCCTGCAAGATCAACGCTTGCTGTAGATACGGCTCAGCATTTTTGAATAGTGTCCGACTATCGACTATTTCAAAGGGCAATAAAACATTACTTTTTTGTTGCGTCAGTCGCTGATAGACACACAACTCATTTAAAAAAGCCTGCTCACTAATCGAATTGAATCCAAAAAGCTGTGCTTTCACCCAATACTGATTTTTGCTTTGTTGAATTTGATACAACCTACGACCAAAACTTTGACTATGTAGTGAATTACATGCCTGCTGTAATTCATCGAAAATCTCATGATTAAGCATTAGAACTAGAAATTTCAGAATTTTCTGGAGTCTGTTTTAACACATCTAAGCAATGTTGAATGGTTTTACCTATACGCGCATGGGTTTCAATACTTGAAATTTTAGGCCAGGTTGCACGCTCACCTTCTCTTTGCAACAACTTAAATAAATGCGGACGAGGATTTTGCAACATATAACCATAATGTCGTAGGCTATAGTTCCCAACAATATTGACATCGCCATAATAACGCTGATCGACAATACCATAACCATGATCAAGTAGTCGGCGAACAGAAGGAACCCTCCCCATTCTGTTTCGGGTAAAGTCCATTGCCCCCATCGCAGCCAATTTACCTTGGGTACGTACAATACGTTCAGGCCAACTGAGTAAGTCTTTACGGAAGCGCTCTGCATCATTCTGCATAAATGGCACAATATGTGGATTGACCTGACTGGCAATAGTATAATTCAGGTTATAAAGTCGCGACATACGCTCTTGAGGGAAATCACTTCGGACACTACCATCGACCCAACGTGTATTGGCTAGATAAGGCGTATGCACCCCATCATAACGCTTACTGGTTAAACGAACGGGTGGGAATAAAATAGGCACAGCACAAGAAGCCAATACCGCACTCCAAACCAACAAATCTGGCGAGGTATATTTATTCATAATACGTGCATCTTCTTGTGATACATCGTATGGAGCGACAGTAATATTAATATCCAAGCCTGATTTTTCAAAAGCTTCGGCAAATGTTAGATTACCCAAGTTTTCAACCAAAAATTTCTTTAGATATTTAACATCAGCAAAACCACCATTCCCTTTCAGTAATTCTTTAATATGCCTGAAATGAAAAGCTTCACTATAAAAGTGATCTCCCATCAGCAAATTTGGAATTTCACTGGGTTCTGCAACACCCAACATTCCTGTCATAATTGCGCCGGCACTTGAGCCAGACAATACTTTCGGCATCAAATCTTGTTCTAACAGTGCCTTACATACGCCACTATGAAACAAACCCAAAGTTGCCCCACCAGAAAACATCAATGCAGGTTGTCCATACGCTTTTTGACAATTTTCTAAAAAACTGAGTTTATCTTTGACACTTAAATTTTCACATTTTACAGAAGCGATATAAGCCAATGCATTACTGACTTCTTCAATATAATCATCAATTAATTTTTTGGTTCCAAAATAAGTTTGGGTAAACAGCATTGGATGCCCAATATTGGCCACATCATGACTAAAGCCTTCACGTAAAATATAAATAAGATCTGCCGTTCGCTGTTGTAGACGATAGCGTTTTAGCAAATTCAAACGATATGAAATAATTTCTGCATCAAAATAAGGAGAACTATTATCGTATTTCCACTCTTGTGCTCCACTTTCTTCATCCAATTTTAAAGCAAATGACTTCCATTCATCATAACTTTCCGATTTATCTAATTGTCTTTTAAGTTTTTTTATACGATATGCCTGATGTGGATTAAGATCACGAACTGTATCTAAAATCATAGCTGCCTCTTTAATTTGATATTAATCCAAAATATTTATATTCGCTTTTTTCCAATATGTGAGATCACCCCAAGATTATCAATAGCTCAAATGAATTATTTATTGGTTTTTATCATCAAATCTAAATTTCGGGCTACAACAGCATACTTTGCTAATGCTACTATCTGGCTATTATAAATTTTCAGCGAATAAAAATGCCGACTTTAGATTTACCTGAACATTTAATCCAATCTTTATCTGTAGTTTTGCAACAATTGCAGCAAGCTTTACCTGAACTCAAACAAGAAACTGACTTTTCAGCCCCTGCCTTTAGATGGCAAGACAAGCAACTTAAAGCAATTTATCAACCTAAAGCGTGCCATCTCGATGACTTAAAAGGTATTGAAAAGCAAAAAGAAAAAGTCATTCAGAATACTCTACAATTTCTCAAAGGTTTGCCTGCCAATGACGTCTTACTTACGGGTTCACGTGGTACAGGAAAATCATCGATTGTCCGTGCACTTTTAAGTCAGTATAAACATGAGGGCTTACGCTTAATTGAAATCGAACGAGATGATCTATCCGATCTACCCGATATTCAAAAATTAATTATCAATCGTCCTGAAAAGTTCATTGTATATTGTGATGATCTTGCTTTTAATGCAGAAGATGAAAACTACCGCAGTTTAAAAAGCGTACTAGATGGTTCATTACAATCAGGTTCAAGTAATTTTATTATTTATGCAACCAGTAACCGTCGGCATTTACTCCCTGAGTTTATGCATGAAAATACGCCCGTTACTAGAGTTGATGTTCCACAATATAAAGAACTACATCCTCAAGAAGCGGTTGAAGAGAAAATTTCATTGTCAGATCGTTTTGGTTTGTGGCTATCTTTTTATCCGATGGATCAAAATCTATACCTAGAGATTGTAGAAAGTTATCTCGCAAAAAGTGATATTGCATTAACAACAGATGTACGAGCTGAAGCTTTAAGATGGTGTCAATCACGTGGGCAGCGTTCTGGTCGTGCAGCCTATCAGTTCTCAAAGCATTGGGTAGGCAGCAGAAGATTATTAGGTTTATAAAACCAATAATCATAGGCATTAAAAAAGAGGCATTCCGCCTCTTTTTTAATTTTACTGAAATTTAAGCTTGTTCAGGATTAGTCAACTCTGTCATCGGCCAGCGTGGTGTCGTGGTTACCGACAAACCATCTTGTTGCCCTGCTTTTAAACGTTGATAGCCAGCAAAAGCAATCATGGCGCCATTATCAGTACATAAGGCAGGCTCTGCATAGTAAACAGTCGCCTTAATTTTTGCTAAATCTGCTTCCAGACGTTCACGTAATCGCGAGTTAGCACTGACTCCACCAGCAATCACCAAGCGCTTTAAACCCGCTTGTTTCAAGGCTTTTACTGACTTTTTAACAAGTGTATCAACCAATGCTTCTTGAAAAGAGGCAGCAATATCAGCTTCGCGACCTTGCCCTTCCACTTTTTTCAATTGATTTGAAACAGAGGTTTTTAAACCACTAAATGAAAAATTTAAGCCTTGATGTAGCATTGGACGCGGAAAATCAAATGCAGTTGCACTACCTTGTAAGGCTAATTTGGCAATATTTGGCCCACCGGGATAAGCCAAACCCATCATTTTAGCGACTTTATCAAAAGCCTCACCGGCAGCATCATCTATCGACTCACCTAGTAATTCATACTGACCAATACCGTAAGCAGCCATTAACTGCGTATGGCCTCCTGAGACCAATAAAGCTACAAACGGAAATTCTGGTGGTGTTTCAGACAATAAGGGTGCCAACATATGACCTTCCATATGATGCACACCAATAGCTGGCTTATTTAAGGCAAAAGCCAAAGTCCGACCAAATAATGCCCCTGTCATCAATGCACCCATTAAACCTGGACCACGCGTATACGCGATCGCATCAATTTCTGATTTTTGAATCTGACTATCTTCAAGTAATTGATTAATTAAAGGCACAAGTTTACGTACATGGTCACGTGAGGCCAGTTCAGGTACAACGCCGCCATATTCTGCATGCAGTTTAATCTGACTATAAAGTACCTGTCCTCTTAAGCCGACTTCACTATCATAAAGTGCCAAACCTGTTTCATCACAGGAGGTTTCCAAGCCAAGAACGATCATTAAACTGCCTATTACCTGTATCTAAATTTTGCCAAAGCCATTATAGACTTGTGGTATGAGATGTAAATGAGTAAAATACTGTCCTTCACTTGCGATCTCGGGCAATCCAGCCTAGATCTTATCCATAACTTAATGAGGATTCTTCATGCCACAAGTTAAATTGAAAGAAGGCGAACCAGTAGACGTAGCTATCCGTCGTTTTAAACGTTCATGCGAAAAAGCGGGTGTTTTGGCTGATGTTCGTAAACGCGAATTCTATGAAAAACCAACTCAAGAACGTAAACGTAAAAAAGCTGCTGCAGTTAAACGCTACCAAAAGAAATTGGCGCGTGAATCTGTACGTACTACTCGCCTTTACTAAAATTAATTTGTGACTAATTAACTGCTTGGAAAAATAAATGACGACTTTAAAAACCCAAATTGCTGATGCATTAAAAAATTCTATGCGTGCCAAAGAAATGGCAACAGTAACGGTTCTACGTGGTCTACAAGCAGCAATTAAACAAATTGAAATCGATGAACGCGTAGAGCTTGATGATAATCGAGTTCTTGCGGTCATTGAAAAGCAAATCAAACAACGTAAAGAGTCGATTAAAGCCTTTGAAGGTGCCAATCGACAAGACTTAGCTAGTAAAGAACAAGCCGAAGTTGAGATTATTTCTCAATTTCTACCAGCAGCTATGACTGAGGAAGAACTTGATTCAATCATTGCGCAAACTATTCTTGCGCAAGAAGCTACTAGCATGAAAGATATGGGTAAGGTGATGAATTCTCTACGTCCGATCATAGCCGGACGTGCCGATCCTGCACAAGTTTCAGCTAAAATTAAAGCAAAACTTGCATAATCCCAACCACTCATCTTTATACTTTTTGTTTGATTTGGACTATTTAACCCTATATCTATTAATTAAATAGCCCAAATTATCTCACTCAATTTTTTAATTAAAATATTCTAAAAATAAATCCTCTCTCAATTTCAATAAATAGCCAATATATTCATTTAATCATTATTTCAAATCACACTGAATATTATATTTCTTTAAAATCTGCATCTCAGGTGAAACCATAACCTTATTAATAATGTCTTGCTTAGTCATAGCCGTATAAGAAAGTGGTAAATACTCTCTATTCTGATCTGTGGTTTTATACATATCATTTACATATTGACTTACGATATTACAAAATTGAGCCTGCTGTTGTGGATCAAATTGCGTAAGCTGCGGATTTAAACTTTTCAAAAAATTTCTCATATCTACATTATATTGTGTTGAAATTCTTTCAATATCACGAATATAACGATCAGGAATATTTGCTGCAAATGCTTGAGTAGAAATCAACACCACAACCAAAGCCATTATGATTTTTTTCATATAAATCAACGAATTTATTCTAAAAACTATCCACAAGATTATCTTCTTCCATCCTAAATAGATAGTTAATTTTTATTTTTACCACAAAATCCGCCTCAAATAAGACAAAAAACAAACAACTCATCGGCACAACTTTTACAACATAGAAATACTTAACACAATCAAACTTTATCAACAGAAATCATTATTTAACCGCTCAATTTAAAGCAACCCATCAGTTTTTATAACTTCATTTTTCGTTCATCTTGCATGGTTTTTAGACGCGCCTCCACCTTAGCTGTCATCGCATTATTACCTTTTGCCAACCGCTGGGCATGCAATAATGATTTGATCGCATTTTCTTCATCACCCGACCAATATTGAGCTTCCGCACGATTTCGAAGCACATTTACAGTACGCATTGGATTGTCTTTTTCTAAATTCGCCGCTTGTTGTAATAGCAACCAACCTGATACATCACGATTATTTTTATGAATAAATCGGTTTACCACTTTTTCGGCATCTTTTGGTCTATTCTGGCGAATATAAATTTCAGCCAATTTATATGCCAAGGCTCTATTCTCAGGAATCGTTCGTTGTTTATTAATCAGGAATTGATATGCATTATCTATTTTATTTTGACCCAAATAAATATCTGTTTGAATCAAACTAACTAAGTTATGCTCATTATTGATTTGCTTTACCTGATCAAGTAATTGTTGTGCTTGAACAAAATCACCCTGCCTTAAATAAAAGGCACTCAGAGCCAATAAACCTGCATATTTTTTTTGTTGCGCCAGTATTTTTAATTCTTGCTCATTTGCTTGATCTGAAATAACACTGGTATACCATTTAATAATCTCAAATTCTTGCTGGTTATTACTAGATGACGGCACACGAGGAAATTGATTAGCTCTTAATCGCGCTTCACTCATACGCTCTGTGGTTAATGGATGAGTCAACCAAAAATCTGGCATAAAGCTAAGGCGACTGGTTGCACGATTCATTGTTTCAAAAAAATCAGCCATACTTTCGGGGTTATAGCCCGAACTGTACATAAACTGCATGCCGATACGATCAGCCTCACGTTCTTGGTTTCGACTGTAGCTCAGCTGACGATCTAAAAGTGCCGCTTGAGTACCTAACATAACTGCACCACCCAGTTCACCATCAGCCTTAGAAGCAAGCACTGCTCCCACCACAACCCCTGCAAGTGCAAGCAACCCCTGCCCTTTAAAAGCTTCTTGTGATCGGCTGTAATGTCGCTGAGTAACGTGTGCAATTTCATGTGCCATCACCCCCGCAACCTCATCCATGCTTTTTGATGAAGTGATCATACCGCTATTAAGTGCAAACAAACCACCCGGTACAGCAAAAGCATTAATTTGAGGATCTTTAACTACAATCAAACCAATCGGTTGTCCGAGTTGAGTTTGGCTCAGAATACGTGAAAAAACCAACATAAACTGATCTTCCAACCATGGGTCTTGAAGAGTCGAAAACTGATGATTCACCTCTCGAAAAACTTTTTCTCCAATCATTTTTTCTTTTTGTTGATCAATAAAACCCACACCACTGCCTATTTCAGGCACCTCAAACTGTGGTGTTTTGGCTGAATTAAAATCATCTGCAGAACTTATGACCGTACTTAAACTTAAACCTAGGGCAAGTAAAGTTTTTTTCAAAGCATAAACTCAAGAATATTCGACCACTCAACTATAACATTGAATTTTGAACACATTTGCAATGAAGTGTTATTCTGTTTTAACTGAAATCAGGATTCACCAAGTAACGTGGCGTTCGACCTTCCAAAGCATCGACCAAATTCTTATATGCAAGTTCTGCCATTTGTTGGCGTGTCTCAGCCGTTGCAGAACCTACATGCGGTAAAGTCACCACATTATTCAACTCAAATAATTCTGATACTTGTAATGGCTCTTTATGATAAACATCCAAACCTGCTGCAAAAATTTTATGCTGTTTTAATACATCAATCAGTGCTTGCTCATCCACTACAGAGCCACGAGCGATATTGACAAAGACTGCATGCTTTTGCATTTGTTTAAACTCTTTGGCACCAATTAGTTCTTTAGAATCACTGTTTAAATCTACCGCAACCACCACAAAATCAGACTGTTGCAACAAACCATCTAGGCTTCGATACTGTGCATTTAAGGCTTGAGCCAACTCTATCTTTTCATGACGATTATGATAAAGAATATTCATATTAAAGCCATAAAAACCGCGTCGTGCAATTGCAGCACCAATATTCCCTAAACCAATAATACCAAGCGTTTTCCCAAAAATACCTTGACCAAATTGCGCCTCTCCTACAGTCCGTTTCCACTGCCCTTGTTTAGTCCACTGATCCAATGATGGCACTTGACGTGCAGCACTCATCAACAATGTAAAGGCTAAATCGGCAGTGGTTTCTGTAAGTACGTGTGGGGTATTGGCAAGCCAAATATGCTGCGAATTGAGATAATTCACATCGTAATTATCATAACCCACGCTAATGGATGAAATAATTTTTAGCTGATTTACAGCCGCCAAATTCACCTCATTCAATACACGTCCCGCACCAATCATACCATCTGCATCTTGCACAGCCGCTTGAATTTGAGCATTTACATCACCCAACTTCGGATTAATCGACACAACTGTATATTGCGCTTCTAAGCGACTTAATATTTCAGAATCAATTTGACTAAACACCACAACTTTTTTACGCATAACACATCCATTTGACACTATTATTTTAATAACTTAAATTTAATATCCTAGTTTTGCATAAACTGCCACAACCTTTTTTTCAATAAAGGTTGATCGAGCATCTCTTGCAAACCTGCTAGTGCTATTATTTTTTGATCATGCAGATGTACAATTTCGCCTAAAGCAAGCACTTGTTTATCTTGGGTTAAAGCATCAAGAAAACCTTGTATATATAAAGAGGCCCCTCGACCATCTTGAAATTGACTCAATGGAAAGGGCCATTTCAATTCTGCATATTTCCCTATTTTCGCGGCTTGGATATTGTTCCACAGCTGTGATTGCTCCGTGCTCAGCTGTGTCGCATCAATGATCATTACACACTGCTCAAGACAATAGGCTTGTAATTCAAATATCTCAATTTTTAGTGGTGCAGAATTTTCTATGTCATTTTTTAATGCAGGTACGGCTTCTACAACTGGCTCAATTTGTTGGGGCTGTCGTTGAATATTTGAATGACGTGAGTTTTCATCCGAACGTAGCAAAGCGACTTCTGCTGGTTGAATTATTTGCTGATTCGAAATCGCAACAGGTGGAGTTCCCGCTTGGAAATTAGTTTCCTCAATCACCACACCAGGCATTGCAACATCGCGATATAAGGTATTCTGGTATTTTTGAGCTTGCACATTAATCTTTGGCACCCAAATATCAATACCGAGTACAGCTAAAATACTCCGCTGATGTTCAACCCTATTTAAATTCATCGCCATCTATTCATCATCGCCCTAAACGTCATTTTAACGAATTTTCAAACTATTTACTGTGTTTTATACCAGCGAAAGAAAATACATAATCAAATAATGATTACTCAATTAATGTAGATCACACAATGATGATACTATTTTTCTTTTGCATTTGATCAATCATCTCATCTGTCTCAAAGCCCAATCGCCAATACAATAGCTCCAAAACATCTAATTCATCTTGGGTAATAATTCGATCATTCCATAAGCAAATTTCAGCAACCCCTAGAATACTTAATCGATCTCTGAGTAATAGCCCCGCGATATCATTAACAATTTCACCTAAATCAATCGGCTCATCTGAAATTTCTTCAAATAACTCTAGTTCTTCCCGATTTAACACCCGTTCTAAAATTTGATAGCGTACATCCAATTGATTGGCGCTATTAATCTGCTGTACATGCAAGAGTGCATCAATCAGCCGCACGATCTGTGGTTTTACCGTTTCTAATGATGACGGGGTATGCATCGGCAAAAGATTTAATTCAAACTTTACTCGTTCAATTAGCAATGCATCCAAAAGTCCAATTTCACCATCTTCTTGAATAATTTTAGCCAATTTTGTAATAAATTGACGTGCACTGGTCGCTGGCATATTGCCCAAATTAGCGCAAGCATCATGGAAAATTTGAATATGAATGCGGCCATCTAAATGCAACAATGAGTCTACAATAGCGCGACTCACTTCAGCATTTGATGGAATAAATTCTCGATATTGACGAATCATTAAAATCGCCACCATGACTTCACGTGAACCCGTAGCTGTCTGCATCGCACGCTGAATCAGCTCAGGACGTACTGAGTGTTGTCGAATTTCTGGATTAAGTGGCTTAATTGCATCATTTAAAGCAAAACTAATCGGTGATAAACGTAATAAGGGCAAAGGCTGTGGTGATATCCATGGATTATAAACCTCTGCATTAATCTCTTCTAATGGCCGCATCAAACTAAATAAAGGCTGATTTTTTAATTTTTTTAAGTTTTCCAGTTGTAAATCTTGTAATAATGTCGGATTCAGTTCGTAAATACGATCCTCAATACTCGGATGTATATTCAACCAACTTTGCGGACTAAGTGAGTTTGCAAAACACATATGTGCAATCGCTTCAGAATATTCGCTATGAATTTGTGATCCTGCATGATGCACATAAATTCTTAATAAAGTTTGAACGTTGGCATTATTTAACATTAAGCGTTTGGTTTTATAATCATTATAAAAAGTACGCCCCCCCAAAGTAAAATATTTAATCAACCGAGTGATTAGAATCCCCATACTTCCAATCAACCAGATTACCCCACCCACTGCAACTAAACTGGTTTCAAACTTATGTCGAGTCGTTTCTCGATAACGATTAAAACCCCGCTTGGCAACTTTACTGCCCCACTGACTAAATGTAGTTAGACCACTATACAAAATCTTTAAGCGCGTATTTTCCTTGGCTTCACCCGATAAAATTTGGTTAAACTCATGTCCCAACAAACCATAAAGCTCCAGCTCATCAAGATTTTGTAATGCCCCCCAAGTTAAAATAATAACGGTATCTTTCGGATGAAATCCTGCTGTGAGTGCATTCACTCCCACTTCATCGGGCAATACATACACTGCAGGTACATCTATGCCAAAGCTGACTGCAAGTTTATCTGTCAATTTTAAAGCAATACTTTCTTCTGGTGTACTTTCAATAATACTTAAACGTCTTGCATTAAGTTGCTTAGCAAGTGAATGTCCACCTGAACGAAAAACATAAAACTCATATGCAATTGAGCCCCCCATAACCAAAAGCAACAGGCCAACCAAATAAGGGCTTAAAAAATTCCAAAAAATAGATTGAGTGGGATCAAGGTAATAAACCAATAGACCCAAAATAGTATTTAAAATAAAAATGGTTAATATGACCGCGAGTAAACAAATACTTGCAGACCACAACATATTCTTGTTTTTAATAAAATAATAACTAACTTCTTTCAATGTAAAATTCCCCATTACATTGTTTTAGGCTGATGATCATTTATCCACTTATACATAAAAAATACAGGAATAAATGTGTCAGCAGGCTCGTTGATCTTAAATTAAAAAAGCGGGAAATACCCGCTTTTTTAATTCTTTATTCAGACGACTATTACATTTCTTTAATACCGCTTAAATCAACCGAAGCGGCATCAATATTGACGTCAATATAACCATCTTTCTCTTTCTTGGCAGAATCATTACGATTTTGCTCTAAGCGTTCCAGATAAGCATCATCAATATCACCAGTAACATATTGACCATCAAAAACCGAACAATCAAATTCAGTTACGGCAGGTACTTTACTGGTGCGCACAGCATTTTTCAAATCTTCCAAATCTTGGAAAATTAAACGATCCGCACCAATAATTTTCTCAATTTCTTCAACACTACGGTTAGAAGCAATCAATTCATCTTTGACTGGCATATCAATACCATACACATTTGGATATTTTACCATCGGTGCAGCAGACGCAAAATAAACTTTTTTTGCACCTGCATCACGTGCCATTTGAATAATTTCATTACATGTTGTACCACGGACAATTGAGTCATCCACCAGTAAAACGTTCTTATCTTTAAATTCAAGTTCAACTGGATTGAGCTTCTGGCGTACCGATTTTTCACGCTGTTGCTGACCAGGCATAATAAAGGTCCGTCCGATATAGCGGTTTTTCATAAAACCTTCACGGAACTTAACCCCTAAGATACTTGCCAATTCCACTGCAGATGTACGGCTAGTATCTGGAATTGGAATGACCACATCAACATCATGATCCTCACCCCATTCACGTAAAATACGATACGCTAACTTTTCACCCATTTTTAAACGTGCTTTATAGACTGAAATACCATCAATCGTTGCATCTGGACGCGCAAAATATACATATTCAAAAATACATGGACGATATTGTGGCTTTTCTGCACATTGTTGAGCAAATAATTCACCTTGTGCGTTAATAAAAACCGCCTCACCAGGTTCAATATCACGCTCAACTTTAAAACCTAATGCCGTAATCGCAACAGATTCAGATGCAATAATATATTCTTTTTCACCTGTTTCAGTTAAACGAGAACCATAAATAAGTGGACGAATACCATTTGGATCACGGAAACCCACAATACCATGCCCTGTGATCATAACGACCACACCATAAGCACCCTTACAACGCTCATGCACACGCTTCACCGTATGGAAAATATCTATAGGCGTAGGTTCCAGCGATGCTGATTTCTGCAATTCATGCGCAAACACATTTAACAAGACTTCTGAATCTGAATCAGTATTCATATGACGTAAGTCAGTTTTGAATAAATCATCATGAATTTCAGCAGCATTGGTTAAGTTACCGTTGTGTGCCAATGTAATCCCGTATGGAGAATTCACATAAAAAGGTTGCGCTTCGGCACTGCTTGATGAACCCGCAGTCGGATAACGTACATGGCCAATACCATAGTTACCTAATAATGCACGCATGTGACGCGTATGAAATACATCACGAACCATACCATTGTCTTTTCTTAAAAAAAGACGACCATTATGGCAAGTCACAATCCCAGCTGCATCTTGTCCACGATGTTGTAACATCGTTAACGCATCAAATAACATTTGGTTAACAGGCGTTTTACCGGCTATACCAACGACTCCACACATAACTACCTCGCAGACTAGCTAGGATTAATAAAAAGGGTTTTTGGTAGAATGAGAAGACTGCTCTTTATTTTTTGAATCAGTTTCTGTATCTACACGCTTAGATTCAATATGATCTTCAGACTTCATTTCACTCAACGCATGATTGGCTGCATCTTTAGAAATTTCAGTTGCTAAGGGTGCCCAAGGCAATAAGACATGTATAAATTTGGATTGTTTCCAAAGTGGCGAACTTCCCACCCAAGGACTTAACCCTTGCATAGTAATCAGCACGATCATTAGACCTTTCAGGCTTCCGAATGCGCCACCCGCTAAACGATTTAAAGGGCCTAATTTTAGCGTCTTTAAAATGCTATTTAAAAATGCTGTAACAATCCAAGTTAAAACAATAATAATTAGGACAATAAATGCAAAAGCAGCAATTTTTTGCACCACAGGATCATGACTGAGTGATGACATCGAGGGTGCAACAATATTGGCATATTTTGCACCAACAATCAGTGCAAAAATCCAGCCTACAAAGTTCGCAAAGGCCTTAACGAATCCTTGTCGCAAACCGTTCAGCCCTCCGATAAGCAATATAATCAGTAAGATGATATCAATGGTATTCATCATTAAGTCATAGCATGCACACAATCTTTAATCAGGCTTGGGCCTGTATAAATCATGCCGCTATAAATTTGCACTAAACTTGCACCTGCTTGCTGTTTAGCAGCAGCTTGCTCGCCAGTTAAAACCCCACCAACACCGACTAAAGGAACTTGATCTTTAAGTAATTGAGCAAATGCAGCCAAACATGCTGTACTTTTTTCAAATACTGGCGCACCAGACAAACCACCAGCTTCATCGCAAAAGGGGAATCCTTCAACCCCTTCACGAGACAAAGTTGTATTGGTTACAATCAAACCATCAATTTTAAATTCAAGTAATTGAGATGCAATAAATTCAATATCTAGTTGCGTTAAATCTGGCGCAACTTTAAGTACCAAAGGCACATAATGCTGATGTTCTTCAGCCAATTCTAATTGACGTTTTTTCAATGTTGCTAGCAATTCTGTTAATGCATCACCACTTTGTAAACTGCGTAAATTTTTAGTGTTTGGAGATGAGATGTTAACCGTAATATACGATGCGTAATTATAAACTTTTTCAAGGCAAATTAAATAATCAGCCACTGCATCTTCAACTGCAGTATCTGCATTTTTACCAATATTAATCCCTAAAATACCTTTGAACTTCGCAGCTTTTACATTTTCAATCAGCTGATCCACGCCATCATTATTAAAACCCATACGATTAATAATCGCTTTGGCTTGAGGAATACGGAATAAACGCGGTTTAGGATTCCCAGCTTGAGGACGAGGTGTAATTGTACCAATTTCAATAAAGCCAAAACCTAAACTAGCTAAAGCATCGATATAAGCACCATTTTTATCCAATCCCGCAGCTAAACCCACAGGATTTGGAAATTCAATGCCCATACACGTGACAGGCTTCGCTTCCACAACTTGACGCATTACACCCAGCTTATGGGAAGATTTAAGTAATGATAATGTCAATTCATGTGCACGCTCTGGTGCCAAAGAAAACAACAAAGGGCGAGCAAGTGCATACAACATATCTATAAAAGTCTACAGCTTTTTAAGTTGCCTTATTATAGGCACAGCCCCATTAAAACACCATGCCTGACCGATGTTTATTTTCATCAACTACTGTACTGTCGCTGTTAATTTAATCTGACTATCTACTTTGATCAGCTCTAATTTTTCAACACTCATGCCCATTTGTGCCAATTGCGTTAAAAAGTTCGCCAGAATAGCGTAGTTTTCATGCTGCGCTACAATCTGCATTTGCTCACCCACTTGCTGTGATGCAACCGACAAACCTTGTTGCTGGGCAACACGCTGAATTTTTTCCGGCATTGTTAGCGCTAAATTATCAACTGGTTTCATCGTAACAACATTACTCTGCATCCAGACCACAAGGTCTTTAAGCTCATTGACTCGTTGTTGCTGTTTTTCTGCTGCTGCATGCATATACCACAACGCTGAACCCAACAAAGCAACCACAACAAATACGCACGTAAAAATTACCAAAATACGCTCACGTACTGACATTTTTTCTAAATTTTCAAAAATACGCTCTGACCAGAGATCAAGACTATTCCGCATCGTTGCTATTGTTTTCATTATTGTATTTTCACCAAACCTACTACAGATGCACCTTGCGTTTGTACACTCCCCAATTCAGCTTTAAACCCTTGCTGATTCAGTTGTTGCACCAAGGTATTTAGACCTTCCGTCGAATTTGCGACCAAATCCATATTTAAAATAGCCGTATCATAATTAATCCGGTTCGCAACAATTTGATGTTGCATTAAAATTGGCCCAACTCGGCTCAAGAGCTGCAAGGCTTGTGTATTGCCATTTTGACTCGCTCTTAAATTACCTTCAAAAGAATTTCGAAGATTTTGCTCTGTCACACGCCCAGCATTGCCAAACCATGCTTTATATTGATCAATTGCAATCATCGCAGTTTGATCTGCCAACTTCTTAAGTTTCACCCAACGCAAAGCATCATAACTAAACTGCGCAACCAATAATGCCAACACTAAAACAGCACACGCCTTCCAATAACCAGAGATGGCAGACTGTTCCTGCTTAGCTTTAGGCAACACATTATAAGGATGATTTTTAGGCTTAGAAATCCCAACAAACTCATAGTTAAAACCTTCACGAGCATCTGATGTACTTACTGCAAATAAACTTTCTACTTGCTCATCACTTAAATTACTATACTTATAATATGTACCTTTTTGAGCAAACTCTAAATACAAAGCCAAATCATCAATAGAGTTACCTAAGAATTCATTCTTCCGTACCAACAGACGTCCATTCACATTTGCTAATATGATTTCATTTTCCGCAGGCACTGGTAAAATTACAAAATCAGGCAACAAAGCAATTACTTTAACGGGAATCAATGCCAGAGAATGCTGTAATGTCAACACGGTATTCTGTGCAACGCCTAAAATCGAAACCCGATCTGGTTGCTGGAAATGTGAAAAAACTTTCATATGATCAATAGGCTGAATCACATACTCTTCAAGTAAATATTTGACTCCATCCACACCCAATTGCTTATATTGTGCTTTACTCAAGTGTTGCTGAATAATTTGCACATCACGGCTAGGGAAAAAAACAACAGCTTCTTCACTTTTTTCTAATCTAATCTCTTGTATCAACTGCTCCAGACTCTGCGTCTGATTCCAGTTTTCCCCACGAGACCATTGCCAAACCCCATTGGCTTCAGGCATCCATAAGTACAACATTTATCGTTTTCTGCCGTTTAATTAATTTTATATAAAGCGTTATGCGATTGGAATAAAGGCTTTACGTTGTGTTGACAAACCATTAGCAATGACTGTTTGCTCATATATTCGAGCTTCAGCCAAAGCAAAAGGATTGAAATGATCGTGCGTCAATTGCTCTGCAATATGTGCAACCACATTCATATGACATACCACTGTAATTTTTTCAAATGGAAGCTGTGACAACCACTCTATCGCAGTCTTTGCATCATCATCTGGCTTGATATTATCACAAATTAAAACAGGCACATCATTAAAATAGATTTGAAGATGTGCCAAAGTTTCCTGCGCGCGTAACAATGTGCTCACCACAAAAATATCGGGTGTACCTTGATCTTTTAAAAATGTTGCTGTTTGTGCTGCCTGTAAATGACCTCGTTGCGTTAAAGGTCTTTTATCATCATTTCCATTCACTGGCAGAGCTGCCTCCCCGTGCCGTACCAAAGTCAGTTGCATTGACAATCCTTATTCTGCTTTAAACCTAGTATACCCAAACTTTATGACATTTCAGTCAAATCATCTTTACTACTACAGTATGATAATGGATATACCTTCCTTAGTTAACTTCATACTACATTTATGACCATCATCAAACTTGATGGTGTGGAAGTACAAATTCTACATCACTACGGTGCCCACTTTTCATCAGAGATACCGCAATATTTAATGGCGGTGCGCCTTCAAAAATGACTTCATATAATGCTGTGGTAATTGGCATATAAACATCCAACTCTTTCGCACGCGCATTGACCTGTACAATGGTATTAATCCCTTCGGCAGTCTGCCCTAATTCTTTGGTCGCTTGTTCTAAAGTTTTCCCAGAGCCTAAAGCAAAACCTACTTGGTAATTTCGACTGAGCGGACTATTACAGGTGGCAAATAAATCCCCCACCCCAGACAAACCTAAAAACGTGAGCGGATTAGCCCCCAACTTCACCGCAAAACGGCTCATTTCTGCCAAAGCACGGGTTAAAATCATGCTTTTAGTATTTTCACCAACTTTATAAGCAGCTGCCATTCCCATTGCTACAGCATAAATATTCTTGAGCGCACCACCCAACTCCACACCATGCACATCATCACTTCCAAACACACGAAATAATGCACTATGTAAGGCTTGTTGTACTGCATAGCGAACCAATTCTGAATTACTCGCAATTACAGTACCCGCGGGCATTCCCGCCATAATTTCTTTCGCAAGGTTCGGCCCAGAAAGCACACCGTAAGGGACCTCAGGCAACTCTTCACGAATAATATCACTCATAAAACTAAAGGTTTGTGCTTCAACCCCTTTAGTCAGTGAAACAATGGCTTGAGCACTAATAAATGGCTTAATCTGGCGTAATACATCTCGGAATGAATGGCTTGGAATCGCCACAAGAATAATATCCCGATTACATACTGCTGTTTCTAAATTTGATTCTGCACGTAATGAAGCCTCTAGTGTATAGTCCGGCAAATAACGCCGATTGATATGCGTCGCATTCATTTCTCTGGCAATCGCTTCATCACGAATCCAAATGATCGTATCACAACCATTTCGGGCAGCTATATTCGCCATAGCAGTTCCAAAACTCCCCCCACCCAATATGGTCACACGCAAAGCTTTTTTCTGATCAATAACTACAGGTTTTATTAGATCTGAAAATTTTAATTCCGACATTATTTTTATCCTAAATCACTCAATATACTTTTCAATTCAACACAATTCTACAATGAGTCACCTTGCCAAATACTGACATACGCTTGACTATCTATTGCAGAACGTGGCGCAATCGCTTTAACCGCTGTCCCCACATAGATAATAGCTGAAATTAAATCATGTTCATTTATACCTAAAGCTCTTTTTAAAAGCCCAGACTCCACCACAGCACCACTGCGCCACATTGTGGAAAAACCCTGCGCCTGCATCGACAATAAAAAGTTTTGAATTGCAGCCCCCGAACTTAAGGTTTGTTCGAAATACGGAACTTTCGGATGATCTTGAAATTGAGTAAGCGCTAAAACCAACAAAGGTGCACGGAACGGATGCTGTCTAACTCGATCAATTTGCACAATATCCATTTCACCCAAATCAGCGACAGCTTGTGCCAATAAGTCACCAAATACCGCTCTCTCCTTACCTGCAATCACAATAAAACGCGTGGGTTTTAAACGATGATGATCAGGTGCAGTCAAAGCTGCTTGAAAAGCTAACTCTAACTGTTCTGCAGTTGGTGCAGGCTCAACTAAATGTCCAATCGATTGACGATGATGAATATTGTCATGAACTACTTGCAGTGTTGAATCTATCATTGACGTTTAATCTATTAAAAACCCGATATCAAGCAAGCTTAGCATAATCTAAAAAAAATACGTCATATCGACTTAGTTTTACATCGATGAAATACTTAAAATCACAGCAATAGCGAGGATTGCTTCAATTTCTATACAACACTCCCTTAGTTTTTACGTAAAGCTATGCTCCAATGGTATGAATTATTTTATTTATTTCGGGGATAAACCATGAAAAATGGCTTAGCAATTAGCCTGACGGTGATCACAGCATTCACCCTAACCGCTTGCGCCACAACACCTACACGAAGTTTAGCTATTCAAAAAGACAATAATCAATACGAGGTTACAGGACTAGGGAAGAGCCAGATTATTGCTAAAAACAATGCCATTGCAGCAGCAAATAGTGCCTGTGGAAAAAAAGCAGCCCCTATTCTTATTAATGAAAAAACTGAATATCAGGGTGCTTTAAAAGGTGTTGTCGATGAGCAAACAGGACAATTGATTACCGCCGCAGCAGGGATTTTGGGTTCCGTACTAGGCAAAAATACAGCCATTGAAAAAGACACTGACTATCAGACCACCTTAACTTTCAGCTGTAAGACTGCTAGCTAAACAGATATAAAGTTAATAAAGTTAATAAAAAAACTCCCTCTTAAAAGAGGGAGTTTTTTTATTAACTAAAGAATTAACAATAGCCTTCTAAACGCGTCAATGGTAATTTCTGTCCAATTGCTTTTTCGATTTCAGGCAGATAAAACGCATCATCTTCAGATAAGAAACTAATACTCACCCCTTGCGAACCCGCACGACCAGTACGACCAATACGGTGAACATAATCATCAGACTGTTCAGGCAAGGTAAAGTTAATTACATGTGAAACACCATCCACATGAATACCACGACCCGCAACATCTGTTGCAATCATAATATTATGCTGACCATTCTTAAATTGATCTAGCATTTTCAAACGTTTATCTTGTGCAATTTCACCGGATAACATCACCACCTTATAACCATCTCTTTTCAAATGATCATAAAGCTTACGAACTTGATCACGACGATTAGCAAAGATCATGACTTTTTCGATTGGCTCATCACGCAAAATCTCTTGTAAAAGTTTATATTTATCTTGCTTCGCGACCATGTAAACCCGCTGTTCAACATCAGCATTGGTTTTCTTTTCTGGTTCAATCTCAACCGTTACTGGCTCACATAACCATTGCTGTGCTAAATTCAGCACATCATAACTAAATGTTGCAGAGAACATCAGCGTTTGACGCTGTTCTTTACGTGGTGAATAACGCACAATACGTTTTACTGACGGAATAAAGCCCATATCTAATAAGCGGTCAGCTTCATCAATCACTAAAAATTCGATTTGATCCAACCAAACTTCTTTTTGCTCTGTAAAATCAATTAGACGCCCTGGTGTAGCCACCAAGATATCCACAAAACCTTTATCGAGTTGTTTTCTCTGCTTATCGAAATCAACCCCACCAACCAAAGTCATCACATTAAGATTGGAGAATTTGGTTAAATCTTTTGCATCATTTTCAATCTGGATCGCAAGTTCACGTGTAGGTGCCAAAATAAGTGCACGAGGCTCACCACGGAATCGCTGCCCTTCAATTGGATTTTTGAGTAAATCATTAATAATACTAATTAAAAATGCAGCCGTCTTACCTGTACCTGTTTGCGCACGACCAATTGCATCATGACCAGCCAAAGTATATTTCAAAACTTTCTGCTGAATTGGGGTCATCTCTGTGAACCCTAAAGCATCAATCGCTTGACTTAATTGCGGATGTAAATTCAAGCTTTGGAAACCAGATGCCATAAATGCGTGCTCTAACTTAATAATATAAAAACAGGTCCATTATAAACAAAAACGCCCCAATAAGATATTAGGGCGTTTCTTTATTCAGTTCGAAAACCAAATATTAGTCTAAAGGCTGAACTTCTTCAGCTTGAAAACCTTTTTGACCTTGAACAACACTGAATTCAACGCGTTGGCCGTCACGAAGTGAACGGTGACCATCACCTTGAATAGCGCGGAAATGAACGAATACGTCATCGCCACCGCTACGTTGAATAAAGCCAAAACCTTTAGTATCGTTGAACCATTTAACAACGCCTTGTTCGCGAGCTGTCATAAGTTAATCCTCAGTATGATGAAAAAAGGACCACCCGGTGTTGCAAACAGCAGAGCAAACAAAGTTTAAAATATTTTTGTATTTCAAAGTTTGTAATCATTCTATAAAACTATTAACAAAATCCCGGTTACATCCATTAATAATCAGGGCCCTAAACTAAAAAATATTTAGTTATGAACTCTAATTACGCAAAGAGCTTAACATGGGTTTGTGACAATTAATAGAGTTTTTTTAGATAATTAGCGATAAAATTATGAATATAAATTATACAGTTCTAGTGTTATAAAACTTTAACCACTTTTGACTTAATTATTTTATAAAATCTTTTTGGAACAATGAGCTGAGTTTGATAAGATACGCGTTCTCAATTATCCTAAACCATAAGTAGGAAATGACTAAACCAATTTATATTGATGTGATGGGCAAACCATGCCCCATGCCGTTGTTAATGTTAAAACGTGAATTAAAAAAAGCGCAACCTCAGCAGGTATTTATCTTAAAATCATCTGATCCGCATAGTGAAACCGACTTACTGCGATACTGTCAAATACATCACATCAAGTGTCAATTCATTAAAGTATCTGAGTCTGAGTTTCATTACATAATTGAATCTTAATTATTTTAATTGATTTTTTGGGTTACAAGCGTGTATAAAAATTTACATTTCTATACCCAATTTTCCTTACTTATGGATGTTATTCGAATTAAGATGAATACATTGCTCATACAACGAAATTCCGATGAGGAGAACTCATGAGTGACAGCAGCAAGCAATTGATGCCCCTGTCCTTATCTGCGCCAGGCGTAAATCTTGGGGCGTATATTAGCACCGTAAATCAGATACCTATTTTGACAGCTGAACAAGAAAAAGAGTTGGCTGATCGTTATTATTATGATCAAGATTTAGATGCTGCAAAAATGTTAGTGATGTCTCATTTACGTTTTGTAGTCCATATTGCGCGTAGTTATGCAGGTTATGGTCTACCGCAAGGTGACCTTATTCAGGAAGGCAACCTCGGCTTAATGAAAGCGGTGAAGCGATTTGATCCAAACATGGGGGTCAGATTAGTATCTTTCGCTGTGCACTGGATTAAAGCTGAAATTCATGAATACGTAATCCGTAACTGGCGTATTGTGAAAATCGCGACCACCAAAGCACAACGTAAACTGTTTTTTAATTTACGTAGTTTAAAAAAATCAAGTAAAAAACTCACACTTGCAGAAGCACAATCAATTGCCAATGACTTGAATGTAACTGCAGAGCAAGTTTTAGAAATGGAAGGTCGTTTAACGGCTTATGATGCCGCTTTCGAAGCTCAAGGTGATGATGACGATGAAGGCTCAACCCATGTTGCTCCTGCACTTTATCTAGAAGATAATCGTTATGACCCAGCTCGACTAGCTGAAGAAGACGATTACGAACAACAAAGCACTTCTGCACTTCACGATGCAATGGGTCAGTTAGATGATCGCTCTCGTAATATTTTGCAACGTCGTTGGTTAGATGATGATAAATCTACCCTACATGAATTAGCTGCTGAATATAATGTTTCTGCTGAGCGTATTCGTCAGTTAGAAAAAAATGCCATGGAAAAAATTAAAGTTGCCATGTCATCTAATTAATTCATAACTTCAACTCACCCTATAAGAATGCTGTCTGATTGAGCAATCAATAAGGCAGCGATTTTTTGTATTATTCATTCACTTCTTTTTTGCATTTTACACTTAGCTTTTCCATCAACAACAGATCATTTTTGCCTTTTTTCAAGCCTCAAAACTATGTTAAGGTTATGCCCATATTTATTCAGGCGTATCTTGCTTATGTGGATTGCAATCGCTGCACTCAATTTAGCATTGGCTGTCATTTTAGGCGCTTTTGGCGCACATGGTTTAAAAAATCGTGCCAGTATTGAGCAACTCACTTGGTGGCATACTGCAACTGAATATTTCTTCTACCATGCGATTGGACTACTCGCATTAGGTATTATCACCAAAGTCATTCCTCAGCTTCCGATTAAAATAAGTTTTAGCTTATTCCAACTTGGAATTATTATATTCTGTGGTTCTTTGTATTTGATGAGTCTAGGTGCTCCTCGAGTTTTTGGTGCAATTACACCTATCGGCGGAACCCTAATGATTCTTGGCTGGTTAGTTCTCGCTTGGAATGCTTTTAAATACGCAAAATAATTTGTTATACACGGAATTTACATGCAGATTTATCTAAATGGTCAACCACAAGAAACCTCTTGCCAAAATCTAATGCAATTGATTCAACAACTTTCCCTAGAAGGGAAACGTTATGCTGTAGAAATGAACGAAATGATCATTGCCAAAAGTAAACTTGAAAATACCCCAATTTCTGAAAAAGATCGTATTGAAATTATTCACGCTGTCGGTGGCGGCTAATCTGGAGTTTCCGCATGGAAGACACCCCTCTTATTATTGGTTCTCGATCATTTAAATCACGTTTACTGGTTGGAACAGGCAAATATAAAGACCTTAATGAAACGGATGCAGCAATTCAAGCCAGTGGCGCTGAAATTGTGACAGTGGCTATTCGTCGTGTAAATATTGGGCAACATCCTGATCAACCGAATCTACTCTCCGTAATTCCCCCTGAAAAATATACGATACTACCCAATACAGCAGGCTGCTTTGATGCCAATAGTGCTGTACGCACTTGTATGCTTGCTCGCGAACTTTTAGATGGTCACAACTTGGTCAAACTTGAAGTGCTCGGCGATGAAAAAACACTTTATCCTAATGTTATTGATACACTCAAAGCTGCTCGTACACTGATTGATGATGGTTTTGAAGTGATGGTTTACACTTCAGATGATCCAATTATCGCTCAAGAGCTAGAAAGTATGGGGTGTGTAGCAATTATGCCATTGGGCAGCTTAATTGGCTCGGGTCTTGGAATTTTAAATCCACACACTCTTTCTATTATAAAAGAGAATGCCAAAGTACCAATATTGGTTGATGCAGGTGTTGGTACAGCAAGTGATGCAGCGATTGCCATGGAATTAGGTTGTGATGGTGTACTCATGAACACCGCAATTGCTGCTGCTCAGTACCCAGTTTTAATGGCATCTGCCATGAAAAAAGCAGTTGAAGCAGGCCGTGAAGCGTATTTAGCCGGTCGTATGCCACGTAAACGTATGGCCAATGCAAGCTCACCTGAAACAGGTTATTTCTTTACATAACCCTTTAAATTTAAAGTATTTTTAAGATTATTAATCTTAAAAAAAATAAAGCCAGCCATAATGCTGGCTTTATTTTACTCTTGTAATAGAGAACTTTAATCAGTTTCTAATGCCCTGCTCTAAAATTCGAATTTTGACATTCGAGACCTTATCTTTAACTGCTTTTTGATGAGCACACATATGTATCGTTTGCATGTGTGCTTCTAGATGCTGAATTGTTTCCCATTTTTCATACATCACAATAGAATAAGGTACTTTAGTTTGCATGCTAGACTCGATCTGACTGTCTACATACAGCTCATAACCACAACACCCCGATTCCTGTAAAACAATCGGAATCAGTTGCTCAAAAGACTGTAAAACTATTTGAAAGTCTTGTTCTGAATTCATCAAAATTTCGGCAATAATGGTAAGCATTATTATGATCCTTGTTCAGCAAAAATGCTGAGTAAGTGCTCACGATATTCAGCTCTATACAGCACAACATCAGGGGCTTTGATGACATCATTCACAATAAATGTCTCTAAGCTTTGCATGCCTAAAAATTGATTGGCTTTATGAAAAGGTAAATACACACCATCTACACCAACGCCATTAAAAAATTGATCCTTATCCGTAAACGCATCCATAGGTGCATTCCAAGTCAGCGATAACATGTATGTTTTATCGTGAATTAAACCACCTGTACCATATTTTTTTGTCGCATCTGTACGTGATCGCCCATCACTCGCATACAGTGTCCCATGCCCTTCTGTAAAAATATCATCAATATATTTTTTAACAGTCCAAGGCGCACCCATCCACCAGCCTGGCATTTGGTAGATTACAGTATCCGCCCATACATATTTTTGTATTTCTTCATGAATATCATAATCACTATCCGCACGGCTGATTTTGACCTCATGTCCAAGCTCTTGCAATACATCACTGGCCAGTTCGGTCAAACTGTCATTTAACACACCTTTTGAGTGTGCAAATTGTTTAGCACCATTGATAATAAGAATGTTACTCATGATTTGACCTCGAATTATTGAACCTGAAGCAATATAATGAGAATTACTCTTGAGAAAAAGTCAAAAAAATGCAAAACATTATTGCTAAATAATCAATAATAATTATCAATGACATCAAATCCTAACTATTTGCTGCAATAAAAATAGCTTCTCGAAAGAAGCTATTTTTATTGCAGCAAATAAGATTTAAGGAATTAAACCTTCATCGCGCATCGCAATTTGTACAGACTGACGACCTGCTACTTTATTCCGTAATGCAATAACATTTGTAAAAGGTGTTAAATCATGATGAATTCCATTAGACCAATTGGTCAGGACAAATAAATATGCATCAGCAGGACCAAAGTGATCATTTACCAAATAGTCATAGTCTGACTCCTGTAAATAATCATCCGTATATTTTAAAATTTTATTAATTGTTGTGTAACCACGTTCTTTTTCTTCTGTAGACAAAGCTGGCCCAAAAAAGACAGCATAGGCATCATGTAATTCTGAATTCAAATATCCCAACCATTCCAATACTTTGGCACGGCCTAAGCCTGAGGGTGGAATTAAATCTTGCTTAGGATCATGCTGCGCAAGAAATGGTAGAATGGCCACATTTTCGGTCAACATTAAACCCGGATTAATTTCCAAAGCAGGTACATAACCTTTCGGATTAATTGTGTAGTAGTCTGTACCTTTTTCTGTTTTATGTGTTTTTAAATCAACGCGTTCCAAGTCAAAATCGACATTAATTTCATTTAAAATAATATGTGCGGCAAGTGAACATGCACCTGGAGAATAATATAATTTCATAATTGATCCTTGTTATTTAACTCTTAATGTTTTAGAACGCTTCTGGGAATCTTGCAAGGGTTGAACCGATTAAATTGCAAGAAAGCGTAAAAATTTAACACTTCAAATATTCAGGAAAAGCTTCTCTTTTTCAAGTTAAATTCGTTTCTATCTAAATAATAAAAACAATTGGATTTTACTATTGCTACAATTCTAAATAACTGCATAAATACCCGCAGTATTTTTACAAAAGGATGTCATAAGACAAACATTATGAATTTAAAAAAACGGATATATGCTCAGTAAACTCTACAACCCTATGACCGTGGGCTTTATATCAAACAAATCAAAATTTTGTGACTAAATTTTAATAAAGTAAGCGAGTAGAACATCATATTTTCTATTTTATAGAATTATAAATGTCTAACATGTATCCAAAATTAGATTAATATGGCAAATTATAAATCACCTAAATATCAATAACATTTATATGATACATAACGAATTAAAATTACCAATCCCTGTCATTATTGTAGAAGATGAACCTCTTATTCAAATCAGACTTAAACAAATTTTATTTGATATTGGTTATAAACCTGAGCACTTATACTTTGCACAAACCAAAGCATTAGCAAACAAATTACTCTCCGAACATTCGGTATCTTTTGCATTAGTCGACTTAGGACTACCTGATGGAAATGGTATAGAAGTGATAGAGACTTTAAAACGCCATGACCCAACGATCGCTATATTAGTAATTTCTGCATGGAGCACTGAAGATTCTATTTTAAATGCATTGGCCGCAGGTGCGACAGGTTACATTTTAAAAGAACGAGATGATATTGAAGTGGCATTATCCATCCGCAGTGTTTTACGTGGTGGAATACCGATTGACCCATTTATTGCACAAAAAATTCTAAAACAATTCCAATTTAATGAAAATACCCCTTCCATACCAAATAAAAATGAAATCAAACTACAACATGAAAATGACTTACTCTCCGGAAGAGAACATGAAGTTTTAACTTTAGTTGCACAAGGATTAAGTAACAAAGAGATCGCACTACATATCAATCTTTCTCGCTATACAGTTGAATCACATATTAAAAATATTTATCGAAAACTTGCTGTATGTACCCGAACCAAGGCAATAGATACTGCAAGAAACTTAGGTTTTCTAGATAACAATGTTTAATTTTACTCGATAAATTTTCTTATTCTTTCAGAATCAAGACAGATCCTTCATTCATAAAATAAGCTTCAAAAATTTGAATTCTGCGAATAATCCTAAACCTTGTGTCTCAGTTGAATACATTCATTCTTAAACAGATAAAAAAGTTTGACTTGGATAGCTCAGGTCTTACAATACCACTTTTGAATTTTTACATTTGCCAAGGTTATGTCAAACGATCAATTAGATTCGCAAGTTGTAGAACTGGACAATTTGCAAGAGCACCGTGAAATTGTGACTTTTATGCGCCGTTCTTCTCCGCTAAACACGTCACAACGTACTGCGCTTGAACAACATCGTGATTTAATTTTGGAATATCCTGTCGGTGACTTACGCCAGCACTTTGAACATCCTGAGCGCCCACTGACCGTTGAAATCGGGTTTGGAATGGGCCGTTCACTGGTACTGATGGCAAAAGCTAATCCTGAGCGCAACTATGTCGGTATCGAAGTTCATGTTCCCGGTATTGCACAATGTGTCTATGAAGCTGGCATGGCTGGCGTAAAAAACTTACGTCTTTTAGATGCGGACGC
Organism: Acinetobacter sp. ANC 4648; assembly: GCF_002135345.1. Lineage (GTDB taxonomy): Bacteria > Pseudomonadota > Gammaproteobacteria > Pseudomonadales > Moraxellaceae > Acinetobacter. Next base: position 302,685 of record NZ_NEGI01000003.1, read on the forward strand.
AATTCAAGTACTTCGCGAAATGCCTGATAACAGTATTAATGCCATTCAATTATATTTTCCAGATCCTTGGCAAAAGAAACGTCATTTCAAGCGTCGTTTTGTCTCACATGACCGTATGCCATTGGTTGAACAAAAACTGGAAATGAGTGGTACATTTCACTCAGCAACAGATTGGGAACCCTATGCAGAATGGATGTTGGATATTTTAGATAATCGTCCAAATCTTGAGAATATGGCAGGAAAAGGCAATAGTTATCCTCGTCCAGACTGGCGTCCACAGACTAAATTCGAACGCCGCGGTTTAGAAGAAGGGCATAAAATTAATGACTTCTTGTTTAAAAAAATTAACTAGTTTTAATTTTTTTAAATCAAAAAACAGGGCTAATCACCCTGTTTTTTGATTTTCTAATTATAGCTTTTAAAATACGGCTCGAATTTCAACGCTTGGATCATACTCATCTAAACGCTTTGCCAAAACATGTAAATTACACGTCGGCACGGCAGGAAAAAGATGATGTTCAACGTGATAAAACATATTATACGTAATCACTCGCTTGAACTCATTACTACTGTTCGTGCCATATAAATATGATCCTCAGTATCATGATGTACCGTCCAAACTGCAAAAAATGCTGTCATACACTGACCAATGAGCATGGTAAATACATAATATTTCAGTAAGGTTACATCCAATATAGTAAATACGATGATAAGAACAATAATATTCGCCAACAACTCAGCACTCATCCATTTTTTCTGAATCACCGTCCCGACTTCAAAGGCTTTTTTATGCAACATCAATGGAAAAAATGGTCCAAATAAAAAAGCTTTCCACCATTCCATTTTGGCACTTTTCGCTTCAATATCTTCATCTTGCATGCAATGTTGATGATGCCTCAAATGGTTGATTTGTACGGCGTGCATCGAACCGAGCATCAATATACTAAGGATAAACATCACCCAATGTGTTTGCTGACGACCTATGCCTAAAGCGAAATGGAATGCATTATGAACCTGTCTTAACCCTGTCAAAAAGAACATAAATGAACAGAAAAGTGCAACGATATACCACTCATGGAAAGCACAAAAAAGTGAAACAATAAGCCAAGGTATAGAAAGTAATAATTCATTGATTACATCAGAGCGGTTTAGCTTAACTAAGTCTTTCCACTGAACCTCTTGCAATAAGTGTTTATGCTGATTCATTTTATTGATTATTCTTTTATTAACTTGAATCAAAATATAAGTTTTAGAATCCAGAGTTGCAAGTCTATTTTTTACGCATTACAACTCTTGGTATAGCTATATAATGTAATAAATCCCCACTTAAGTTCATAAATTACGTAAAACTTAAAATTCGGGGCATTTTGTAATTCAACACTCTATTTTTAATAACATATTCATACTTACTCAGATATATGTCTTTGTATAATCCCCTGACTCAATAGCTCATAGACCTGTTTTAAATCATCTCGCCCTGAACCTGACAACATTCGCTGATGCATATTTAAAATATTTACATCTTTTCTGACTGCTGGACCTGTCTGCATCAGGCTTGGATCACTTTGAGTGGCTTTAGTTGCTGTTTCGATGATGAGTGGATAAAGTAGGCTGAAATCCACCTTTTTAGCATCTACGATCTGTTTTGCCATGTCATAACAATAATTACTAAAGTTACATGCAAATACTGCAGCTAAATGTAAACTGAGACGTTGTTCAGATGAATATTGATATACCCGACTGCTTAGGCTATTTGCAAGTTCAGTTAAAATGGTTAAATCATCAGCTCCTGCTGCTTCTATAAATAAGGGCGTATTCGTCCAATTAATTTCTCGCTTCAAACTAAAGGTTTGCAAAGGATAAAATACACCTGATTTCTGATGATACTGCATTAATACATCTAAATTGGTACTACCAGATGTATGTACAATCAAGGTATTTTTTAAATAGGCTGATAGCTGTTCAATCACCACTGCAATCGCTTGATCACTTACAGCAATAATCATTAAATCAATCTGTTGATCAATCTGTTGATATTGATCAATTGCCTGAGCCTGTACTTTCTTAGCTAATAATTTTGCATGGACTAATTGTTGACTATAGATCTGTACTATTTCATGTTGAGCCAATAAAACAGTGGCTAAATGTGTTGCAACCCGCCCTGATCCAATAAAACTTATACGCATTTCGATAAACTAAATAAAATAATCTGCTACAGCATGCCAATAAAAAAAGGACGAAGCAATTCGTCCTTTGGTTTTACGATTAAAATTAATTAAATACGTTATTCAAATACACAATACGTTCTGCCGTCTTTTGATTAAAGCACTTGGTATATTGCATTTCATTATTTTGTTCATGCATTGCATCATCCCAATAACTATATTGTTTTTGATAGGTTTCCATTTCACTATCAGACATTCGTCCAACTTGTTTTTGTGAGATAACCTTACAATCAACATCACGCTTTTCAAACCATTCTGATTGATCTTGTTGCAATTGAGCTTTTTGCTCATCACTAAAACGATCCCAAGTCTGGTTTAAGCGCTCTACTTGTTTGGATTTTTCTGCATCAAGTTCTTTTTTACGAATATCCATTGCTTTTTGCGCAAGTTCAGTTTGTGCAGAATTTTCTTGTTGAGATTGTTGTTGTAGATCATTTGATCTTTTATTTTCTTTAACATAAGCTTCATATTGCACAGCTTTTACAACCACATAAACCACACCATCAATCACATCATTTTTTTGTTGCGCATTCAGGGTATAACCTTCTTTATCAGTCTTAATAACATCATATTTAAAACTTCCTTTTAACTGATCATTATCTAAAGTCAGCGTCATTTCACGACTATCTAAGTAGTCTTTTAGAGTAGAATGGCCTTGGTCTTCACCATCACAATATTCACAATCAGGGCCATATTCTACATACGCATTTTCTGCACGTTTCTGTAACCCTTTTGGAAATTGAACCACCAATTGGCTTTCGCATTCTAATTGTGTAGCTTGTTTTTGATCAGCCGTTACAGTCCGAACATTTTTGATTTCAAACTTTAAACCATCATTAATGGTCTTTAATAAAGCTTGGTCGGCATTATAGCTAGTCGACCTTAATTTTTTATCCACTTGTTTTAAATATTCATCTTTCAAATATTGTTGTAGCTTTTTCAAGTTATCCTGATTTGTACAACTCCATTCAGAAACTTCTGTTGGTTTGACATCTTCTTTTTTATGTTTAAAAAAATCACAACCTGACATCATTAATGTACTTGATAGTGCTGTAATCAATACTAACTTCTTCATTCTATAAAACCTTATTGTCTTTATATTATATATATTTAAAAAAATTACTTTTACAGCGCGATAGCATGCATAAAAAAACCTCGAAAATCGAGGTTTTTTTTAAGTTTCATTTAGTTTTTTTGTTGAATAGTCGGCTCTATAACTTAATTTGTTGTACTGGTTTCAGTATTGATCAATTCAAACTCAATACGGCGATTTTTAAATTGTCCTTCTTTGGTTGAGTTATCTGCAATAGGATTTTCTTGCCCTAATCCGATGACGGTAAGCTGCTCTGCACTAACGCCTTGCTGAGTTAAATAATTCGCTACAGACTGTGCACGTTTTTGCGACAATGCTTTATTTGCGTCAGGTTTTCCAACATTATCAGTAAATCCTTTCACAACGACTTTGGCTTGAGGAAGTTGTTTCAGTAAGCTGGCTGCTTTATCTAAAATAACTTTATTTTCAGCCGGAATTTCAGATGACCCTGTAGCGAAATTAATGGCTTGAAGATTCAATGCTGTAACGACATCATTCGCATTTGCTTGATCTGGATTGATACTAGCCAAAGCCTGACCTGCTTGAGCATTACTCTTCGATACAGCGTTAGGAGCATCTGCAGACTGACTTGCAACAACCTGCATATTCGGTACTAATCCTTTTAATTCATCTGCCAGTTTTTGTGCTTGAGCAACATCAGGTGCTTGAATCGTTAACTGATTACCCACCCAAACCAAAGAAATATTTGGAAGACCTTTAATTTTAGCAAAAACCTTTGCCATCGCATTTTGATCAGTTAGCTCTCCTGCAAATTGTTGATCAGCACTGGCATGACAAATATCTGCTTGACCAAATATGGAAGAAAGCTGTGATTTAATTTGATCAAGCATTGCTTGATTCCCAACTAAAGCTTGGCAGTTTGCCACTTTACCATCTGCTCCAGTTGCAATATGCAATTCAGCTGGTTGTAAGGCCATTGTAGCTGAAGATGAAGTACTTTCAGTCACAGTGCCTACTGTAGAAACAGCAGGTTTATGACTGCATTGTTTAAAAAGGAAGACGGCTATAGCCGCCAATATTAATAACGCAATAATTGGTAATAAAAAGCCAGACTTCTTATGAGGGGTAACTGATGTTGCTTGCTGGATCTGTGAAGTTGCTGTACCTACAGATGACAAACCTACAGTCCCAACAATTGATTTCGCCCAAGGCGGCAGTAGGCCTGTAAATGAATCTGCATTCTGTTCCAACAAATGTAGAATATCTTGTTTCTTATCGCTGCCAGCTAAATCTTGCAATACCCCGAGTGTAGGAGCAATGGATTGATTTAAGGTTGTTTCCAACTCATGTTGTGGTAAACCTAAATTAATCGCCTGTAATAAATGATCTTTAGCAGCAAAATTACTATGAAAAATATCAACTAAACGCGGATTCAGACTGTTTTGTAAAGTTGAGATTAAATCTGGTCGAGCTTTAAGCAGTGATAGAATAAATGGATAAAATGTAGCTAACACATTGCCTTTTTCAGTAAGATGAGTTGTGGCGTCCTTTAAAACAACCGGAGTGACTCTTTCTTTTAAAATATTAATTAAATCCATAAAATGCTCCATTTTTTTAAATTGATTTTTACATTTCACTTCATCATTCTAAAGACTTCTTCAATTTACAAATATTGTATTTATGTTTAATTTTTAATCAAAAAATTTAGTATTTACATAAAAAAAGCCAGACGAAGCTGACTTTAAAACAACAAACACCCGTTTAAGCTAAAAAGGTTTTGACCACTTTACCTTTCACTTTTTGATCAATTAACGGCGTATTTTTACCCTGAGAAATAATACTTTCTTTCGATACAGTCCATTCAAATTCAGGGTCAAGTAGAACCCAACCAGCTTCTTGCTCCCAACGCTGAGCCATATTTGCAACTTGAGCTGGAGCAAGGGTTACTTTTTCAACCCACTGCAAAGGCTCAAATAAACCTTCATTAATCAATTGAATACCAAATGATACATAGGTATCAAAAGCTGTGATACCCGATTGAGTTTCAGCAAAAGGTGCCAATTTAGCGGAACTACTCAAGGGTTCATGATGGGTACAAATGGCATCAATCACCCCCTCTTTCAAACCTTGACGCAATAATGCTTTATCTTGCTCTGAACGTAACGGCGGACGCACGTGTGCTAAGGAGTTAAAACCATCAATTAAACTGTCGGTTAAATGCAATTGATGCATTGCAACATCAGCCGTCACAGGTAGACCTTTGGCTTTAGCAACTTTGATCAACTCTACAGATGCACCACAGGACAACAATCCAAAATGTGCACGTACACCCGTGACTTCAATCATGAGCAGATATTTTGCAATAGCAATGGTTTCTGCTAAAACTGGAATCATGGGTAAACCTTGGCGTGATGCAATAAAGCCTTCATGCACACAACCGTCTTTCGCAATCTGATGTTCTTCTGCATAGAACACCACGGTCATATTTAAACCAGCTGCATATTCTAGAGTACGAATGACCACATCATCATTTTCAAAAGGTGCATTAGCATTGGTTACTGCTGTACAGCCCCCTTTCTTGAGACCCGCCATATTGGCTGGTTGTTTGCCATTTAGACCTTGAGTTTGTGCTCCAATCACCTGTAAATGGATACCACCATCCAACATGGCCTTTTCAACTAAACCATGAATCAAAGCACCATTGTCTTGTACAATAGGCTGTGAATCTGGTGGCGTAAAGACATGAAAAATACCATTTTCACGAGCAGCTTTTCCTTCAGACTTAAGCGTCCCATGCTGCTGCTGCCCTGGCTCACGTAAGCGCGCACATAGGTCCACCATAGTTGGCATCAACCATTTACCTTGTCCATCAATTGTTTCTACAGCTAAATCAGTTGCTGCAACAAACTTGCCTTTTTCAATATAAACCGTTTGTACGTGATCAAGCTTTTTAATAGGGTCTAAGACACGTACATTTTCAATTTTAACAATACTCATGCCACTATCCCTTATCCTGCAATCACGTCTAACAAACCTTTTTCTTGTAATTGACCTTGCATTGCAAGCGCCAAGACCGCCATACGCACAGCAATACCATTGGTCACTTGTTGCAAAATAACCGCCTGTGGGCCATCTGCAATACTAGAATCAATTTCCACACCACGATTCATAGGCCCCGGATGCATCACGATACAATCTGGTTTTGCCAAAGCTAAACGCTCTTTATTTAAACCATACATTTTGTAGAATTCGGCTTGAGAAGCCAGTGCAGGAGAATCAATACGTTCATTCTGAATACGCAAGGTCATAATGACATCGCAATCTTGAATCCCTGCATCCATTTTATTAAAGAGACGAACGCCTTCGCCATATTCATCAAAACCATAGGGTAATAAGGTATTCGGTGCAATGACACGAATATCTTTGCAGCCCAAAGTTTGTAACGCTGCAATATCTGAGCGTGCCACACGAGAATGTTTAATATCCCCGATAATAGCCACACTCATATCTTCAAATTTCTTATGTGTTTCACGTCGGATAGTCAACATGTCCAACATCGCTTGAGTTGGATGTGCATGCCGTCCATCGCCCGCATTAATAATGGCAATATTGGGACAGACAGTCTCTGCAATAAAGTGTGCTGCACCTGAAGATGAATGGCGCACTACAAAAATATCCGCCGCCATGGCTTCAAGATTCCACAGCGTATCACGTAGTGTTTCACCTTTTGAGGTACTAGAACGTGCAATATCAATATTCAGAACATTCGCCGACAGTCGTTTTGCTGCTGCTTCAAAAGTCGTGCGCGTCCGTGTTGAATTTTCAAAAAAAAGATTCATCACTGTACGACCTTCAAGAAGTGGGGTCGTAATCAGCTGGTTTTGATCATTAAAAAAGGAATTGGCTGTATCTAGAATTTTTGTCAGGGTTGCTTTGGAAAGACCTTCGATGGTGAGGAAATGTTTTAAATGACCATCTTGATTAAGTTGAATCTGACTCGGAGTATGCAATGCCGCCAAGTGCATGAGAGATTCCTGAGAGGTTAAGTTGACATATTATACAGACATTTAAGTGACTTTAGCAGTTGAAGTTTTACTCAACTAAAAGAATATTTAACTACACCAACCATAAAATCTATACATATTTTTATATTTTCAAATAGTTAGCTTTACCACTAACTCATCAGTTGAATCTATATACCATAACAACCAACTAATATCTAACTCAAGCTCCAAATAAAACTTCTATTTAGAGCCTGTATATTATCGTAATGCACCAATATAGTGATGTGAAATCTGGGCTTGATAAACCTCATCCGTTATTTCGGTCTGCTCTATTATAGGTTCTATACTAGTATCTTGCTGTACTAAAGCATCAGATGTTTTAGATTGAGGTTCAACTTCTGGTTCTATTAAAGCCTGCATTCTAAATGCTAACCGCTTCAACTCATCATCTTCTGTCGCGATAGCAAAAGCAATTACATAGCATGCGTAATCCTTATCTTGCACTACATACATTACATCAATGATTCGACCAAACATACGTCGAAGTCGTGCATACATTAAGGTTGCAATTGAAAAGGCTTCACCTTGCGCTTCAAAATTTTGGTTAATTTTAGTCTGCATGTCTATCCCCTTATGTAACTCAGTTAAAATTCGATCAATCTAAAATTAATCGACTGTTTTTAATTATTTTATTTAGCAAAATTCATACCACCTTCAATTTACCTCCCTCTATTCAGATTAAACTTAATTAGCCCCTAACATTCAATAATCTTGCCCTAAGCTAAATACAAGTCTCGGTTTAAAAATGGCATGGTTCATATTATCCATCCAAATTGTTATATAAACTGAAGTCAATCAAATCAAGAGCGGTAATAAATAAAATATGGTCTGAATTTTCAAGGTAATAAAAGAAGGTTAAACTGAATTCATAAATAGAAAAGCGAAAAAATACATTGATGTCTTTTAATCGATGAGTTTTCGTCAACAAAATACGTTAAAATAGCCGATTGCTTTATTGTCTTTGGAAATGTTCATGAATTCGAAACCACGTCTTTCTACATATTGGGTCACCTGTGCGGATGGACTAGAAACCTTACTTCAAGAAGAAATTGAAGGTTTAGGGGTTCAAAACATTGAACGTTTTCCAGGACGATTAATTTTTAAAGGCCCACTGGAACAGGCTTACCGCGTGTGTATGTGGTCACGTCTTGCTTCGCGTGTACTAACGCCTATTCACACCCATGAATTAGAATTCACTCATGATGCACGCGATGTTGCGGAAGAGCTGTATGAAGGTGCCAATAGTTTCGACTGGTCACTTATTTTTGCACCACAAAGCACCTTTGCCGTACGCTTACATATTGAACGCGAAATTAAGGTAAATAGCCAATTCGCCACTTTACGCGTTAAAGATGGTGTGGTTGATGCATTTATGGAAGCTGCGGGCAAACGTCCAAGTATTGATATTAAGCAACCTGAAATTACTCTGTATGTACTTGCAGGTAAAACAGAACATACCTATTGCTTAGATTTGTCTGGTGATTCTTTACATAAACGTGGCTATCGTCATTATATGACCGATGCCCCTATTAAAGAAAACCTTGCAGCGGCGATTCTATATAAAGCTAAACTCAAAGAACGTAATCCTGATATTATTTTAGATCCAATGTGTGGTTCTGGAACATTTATCATCGAAGCGTTAATGATGTTAACTGACCGTGCACCTGGTTTAGTCCGTCGTTTCGGTTTTAATGGTTGGAATGGTCATGACCATGAATTATGGATGTCAATTAAAGCTGAAGCAGCTGAACGCCATCAAAAAGCCCTAGCTGGTGACTTACCGCAATTTTATGCCTATGATGCAGATTGGGAAGCGGTTAAAGCGACTAAACACAACATTATTGCTGCTGGTTTTGAAGACCAGTTGGATTCGATTCGGATTGAAGAACGAACTTTAGCAGATTGGCCTGATTTCCAAACTGAAGGTAAAACTTCTTTCATCGTGACCAACCCGCCTTATGGTGAACGTCTAGGTGAGAAAGCATCAAATCGTTCTTTATATTTAGGCTTATCTGGTCTATTACAAAAACATTTCCCAAATCAATATGCAGCGGTAATTGCTGCAGCTGTTGAACAAGCTGATGTTTTAGCATTTAACAATCCACAACTATTACGTTTAATGAATGGTAAATTACCGATTTATATCCGTTTTGGTGACATTAAACCTGCAACTGTAGTACGTCCTTTCCTGGAAACTTGGCAGCCTCAGCAATTTGAACCGATTGAAGGTGCAGAAGACTTTACCAATCGTTTGCAAAAAAATATGCAAGCCTTGAAAAAATGGGCAGTCAAAGAAGGGATTTATTGTTTACGTTTATATGACGCAGATTTACCAGACTTTAATGTGGCAGTGGATTTATACGGTGATCGCTTACACGTCCAAGAATATGCTCCACCAAAAATCATTGATCCTGAAAAAGCCAAGAAACGCTTTAACTTAGCACTTGCTTCAATTCGTGCAGTGACAGGTTTAGGGCGTGATGCTATCTTTATCAAAACTCGCGCACGCCAAGAAGGTAAGACTCAATATACCAAACAAAGCACTGCTTCTAAGCGTTTTATAGTGCAAGAAGGCAAAGCAAAATTTTTAGTCAATTTAACGGACTATTTAGATACTGGCCTATTCCTTGACCACCGTCAAATGCGTTTACGTATTGCCGCTGAAGCTAAAGGTAAGCATTTCTTAAACCTCTATAGTTATACATCTACTGCAAGTGTACATGCTGCTTTAGGTGGCGCTGCGAGTACGACTAGTGTCGATCTTTCAAATACCTATTTAAATTGGTCTAAAGAAAACTTTGTACTCAATGGTTTAACAGTCGACCATCCAGATCAACAGCACCAATTCTTTGCAGGTGATTGTTTTGAATGGCTAAAAGAAGGTCATGAACAATATGATCTTATCTTCATCGATCCACCTACCTTCTCCAACTCAAAAAAATTCCACGGAACCTTTGACATACAACGTGACCATAATTCACTGTTGAAACGTGCGATGAATCGTTTGACAACGGCAGGAACCTTGTATTTTTCAAATAACTATCGTGGCTTTGAAATGGATGAAGAAGTTCAAGCTATGTTTAATGTTGAAGAAATCACCAGCGAAACTATTGGTCCAGACTTCAAACGTAATACCAAAATCCATAAAGCATGGAAAATTACCCATCATCCAGTGTAATTTTTAATATTTAGGGAGAGTCACGGCTAACATAGATTGTAATTTTATCTTCAGTCGTGACTCTCACTGTATTATCCTTTGCACTCACACCATATCCAATGAATCGATATTTTGTCGGAATAGCGACTTGTTTCTCATCCAACCCTGCAAGATTCTCTTCCTTCTTTTGTAACTGATAATCTGTCAATACACTATTCACCATCATATTTTTTTGTTGATCACCTATACGCTGTTGTACAATTTTGTCATAAATTATTTTTTGATTTTCAGCAGATAATTCTACATTTTCTTTTAGAGCACTAATCACCATCGGCGTTAATACCTCTAAATGGATACTTTCCTGAGCAAGTGATGCATCATCCAAATAAATTGCTGCAAAACTTGGTGAAACTCCCCAAACACATCCTAATAGCATTAAAGCAGTATAAACAACGTACTTACATTCCTTGTTTCTAATTCTCATAACCTTTGATCCCTTTTTATTATTCCTATTCAACGCTAACAATTTTCACCGCTGGCTGCAATGTCGAGAACAATCTTCCCGATAATAGGTAAGTTATTTAAATCTGTATATTTTTTTATTATCTATAAGCAAATCTAATTAAAATTAAGCTTCATCAGCCACACCATTTAAAGTTGTTACTTTATCTAGACCTAAAACTAAGTAAATGGCCTTAAAAAATAGATTAATCATTTTTATATTCAACGGTTAATCCAAGGTTATCAACACCCCAGCAAACTTAACTATTCTGGGAGGATGAATTTAGTATTTGTTCGAACTCTTGATTGAATAATGTATAAAAAAACTTTATTCAGATAAATACCAGACTATATGCATAAAATAGATATAAAAAACCCAGCCTAAGCTGGGTTTTTTATTGAATTACATGAAATTAACTAAGTTTCAATTTATCAAAACGAAGATGTCCATTTTCAGCACTAATAAGAATCGTATCACCAAGAATAAAATCACCTGCTAAAATTTTCTGAGCAAGCGGATTCTCAACTTGTTGCTGAATAGCACGTTTTAATGGACGCGCACCATACAGCGGGTCAAAGCCAGCTTCAATCAACAAATCAAAAGCAGCATCATCCACTTTCAAGCCAATGTCGCGGTCATTCAAGCGAGAACGTAATCGATCTAATTGAATATCCGCAATGCCACGAATTTGTGATTTCTTCAATGAATGGAAAACCACCAGCTCATCAATACGATTAATAAATTCCGGACGGAAATGCTGTGAAACCGCATTCATAACCACCGTACGGACTTCATCATCACTTGCACCATCACCAAGCTCACGAACATCTTGTGAACCAAGGTTCGATGTCATAACGATTACCGTATTTTTAAAGTCAATCACGCGACCTTGCGAATCCGTCAAACGACCATCGTCTAGCACTTGAAGTAAGATGTTAAATACATCTGGATGCGCCTTCTCGACTTCATCAAATAACACCACACTATAAGGTTTACGACGTACAGCTTCCGTCAGTACACCACCTTCTTCATAACCAACATAACCTGGAGGTGCTCCCACTAAACGACTGACAGAGTGCTTCTCCATGAACTCGCTCATATCAATACGAATCATGGCATCATCACTGTCAAACAAGAAGCTTGCCAATGCTTTAGTCAACTCTGTTTTACCGACACCTGTTGGTCCAAGGAATAAGAATGAACCACTTGGACGGTTTGGATCAGACAAGCCTGCACGTGAACGGCGTACTGCATTAGATACTGCTACGACCGCTTCATCCTGCCCAACCACACGGTTATGTAAGAAGCTTTCCATATTTAAAAGCTTTTCACGTTCACCTTGAAGCATTTTCGATACAGGAATCCCAGTTGCTGCACTGACCACTTCCGCAATTTCATTTTCAGTCACTTTAGTTCGAATTAGTTTCGGTTCTTCATTAACCTCCGCAACCTCTTCTTCAGCCAAACGTTTTTGCAATTCTGGAATAACACCATATTGCAAACGACTCGCTTCTGCTAAGTCACCTTCACGTTGTGCTTTTTCAAAAGCTGTACGTGCTTTATCTAACTCAACTTGCGCTTGATTCGTACCCTCAACCAAGGTTTTTTCAGCACGCCATACTTCTTCTAAATTATTATATTCTCGTTGAACTTCTTCGATTTGTTTTTCCAAGCTTTCAACTTCAACTTTACTGACTGAATCAGCATCCTTCTTCACAGCTTCCAATTGCATTTTCAACTGAATTAAGCGTCGATCTAAACGGTCTAATGGCTCTGGTTTAGAGTCAATTTCCATTTTAATTCGTGAAGCAGCCTCATCAATCAAATCAATCGCTTTATCTGGCAATTGACGATCTGTAATATAACGATGCGACATTTTAGCTGCTGCAATAATCGCTGAATCAAGAATTTGCACGCCATGATGGGTTGCATATTTTTCTTTCAGACCACGTAAAATTGCAATCGTATCTTCTACACTTGGTTCATCTACTAAAACTTTTTGGAACCGACGCTCTAAAGCCGCATCTTTTTCAATATATTGACGATATTCATCTAAAGTAGTTGCACCTACACAGCGCAACTCGCCACGCGCTAGCGCAGGCTTTAACATATTACCCGCATCCATTGCACCATCGCCTTTACCTGCACCAACAAGCGTATGTAATTCGTCGATGAACAGAATAATTTCGCCATCATATTTTGCAAGGTCTTTTAGTAGTGCTTTTAAACGCTCTTCAAATTCACCACGATATTTTGCACCCGCAAGCAATGAACCTAAATCTAAAGATAAAACACGCTTACCTTTAAGACTTTCAGGTACTTCACCATTAATAATACGCTGTGCTAAGCCTTCTACAATTGCAGTCTTACCGACACCTGGCTCCCCAATAAGCACAGGATTATTTTTAGTACGACGTGACAATACTTGTATCGTACGACGAATTTCCTCATCACGGCCAATCACTGGGTCTAACTTGCCAGACATAGCGCGTTCAGTTAAATCAACTGTGTATTTATTTAGAGAGTCCCGTTGGTCTTCATGGTTATTTGCCATAACTTTGTCGCCACCTCGAATATGTTCAATTGCTTTGCGTAGTTTGTCCGTTGTCACACCCACGCTTGTAAGTAATGTTTTTGTTGTACCTGTTTCTGCTAAAGCTAAAATCACCCAATCTGTAGATAAAAACTCATCCCCAGCCTTTTGAGCATAACTATCTGCTAAATTCAACGCACGTACAGCTTCAGGATTTAAATTAATATCTCCAGTTGGATGCGCAATAGTTGCAGCATCATTTAACGCTTGTTGCAACTTGGTCTGAAGGTCACGTAAGTTTGCACCTGCCTGTTGTAACAGGCTGATATTAGATGACTCCTCCAACAGTGCAGAAAGAATATGAATACCTTCAATGGAGGTATTGTCTTTACCCATTGCTAAAGATTGGGCATCTGATAACGCTTGCTGTAAGCGATTTGTAAATTTTTCAAAACGCATTCTTATTTTTCCTCACAACAAATTTTCTAGTTAATGGATATATGGGAATGGTTTCATTTTTTTCAACATAAAAAACTAAAAATATTTTATTTATCAATCACTAAGAAATAACCATATACGCTTAAACAACAATTATAATATGCGTGCATATTCTGTTTTTTTCAAGTTACTTTTTATATCTGCAATAGGATCTTTTTATTAAAATCGCTGTTTTTTTAATCAAAATGGATCATTAAATTATAAAATGAGCTATTTAAAGGAATTTTTTGAAATAGAAATAATTGATGAATCAAGCCCAGCTTGCTCAAGCTTTTTTAAATCAGCATACTTTAATTGAATATTTTAGTTCACAGCGATCAACCATGAATTTCTCAAAATCCGTATTGATATTATTATCACTCTCTACAACAACACCCTACGCACAGCTTCCCCAAGATTCGCGTCGAGCTGGCGGAATTGCGGTCATTCCTTTAAATCCAAATATTACTCAGATAACTTTTGAAACAAACCCCGTTTTAGTGACACAAGAAGCTGACACAAAATACGCAATATTTGGAATCCCTCTTTCGACGCTAATCGGTCATCTACAACTACATACCAATGCCGAAGCCATTCCAATTGAAATTAAAGCTTATCCATATGCTGAGCAACACTTAACTGTCAAAAATAATGACTATGTTAATCCGAAGAAAGATCAATTAGATCGCTATACCAAAGAAGCAAAAGAACAAAATGAGATTTATTCATCTTTTAGTCAAAGTACTTGGCAAAGATTCCCCACTTTTATTCGCCCAACAGCTGGAAAAATGAGTAATTCATTTGGTCGTAAACGCTTCTTTAATGGTGAGGAACGTGCACCACATTCAGGTTTAGACATTTCAGCACCTGTCGGACAAAAAGTCATTGCTCCTGCTGATGGTATAGTCGTTGCTACTGAGCATTATTTTTTTAATGGAAATACTGTACTCATTGATCACGGTCAGGGCTTAATCAGTATGTTCTGTCATTTAAGCCGAATTAATGTCCAAAAAGGCCAAACAATCCAACAAGGCGAACTATTGGGATTAGTCGGTCAAACAGGTCGAGTGACTGGTCCACATTTACACTGGGGAATGAGTTTAAATAATACTCGAGTCGACCCTCAATTATTTTTATCTCGATAATAAAGTCGCTCTACATTCATAATTCGGCGTGGTGTACTAACTAAATATTAAATGCCAAGTATGAATTTGATAAATTCACACATTTTGTAATAAAATTTTGTGACTAAATAATGTCTATCCAGTCATTTCTTATTTTTAGAAAAAAGCATCAAAAAAGCCAATTATTACAATTGGCTTTTGAATTGAAATTCTCAGCTATTCTGCTTGTTTAATTTCAAAATCATGGCTAATTTCAACACCACCGTCAGTCAGCATCTTACTGGCTGAACAATACTTTTCCGCAGAGAGTTCAACAGCTTTAGCCACTTGCTTCTCTTTGATGTCATTTCCAGTCACAACAAAATGCAAATGAATTTTCGTAAAAACGGCTGGAATAGTTTCCGCACGCTCTGCTTTTAACTCGCATACAACACCCGTCACATCTTGACGAGATTTCTTCAATATCGTCACAATATCAAACGAAGCACAACCACCAAGTCCCATTAAAATCAACTCCATAGGACGTGGACCACGGTTTTCACCACCATACGCTGATGAGCCATCCATCACGATTTGATGTCCACTTTCTGATTTTGCTTCAAAAGCAACATTCTCTAACCAATGAACGCTAGTTTGCATTGCAACTACCTTAAAAAAACTATAGATTTACAGGGTACCTGTACACTAGCATAAAATGAGTTGATAAGGAATTTCAACTCTACTGCTTCTACGTGACGCGTTCAATTTAGATCAGCAGATCTAGTTACTATCCAATTCGGAATTTTTTAGCATGTCTTCTAATTTTGCACAACAACTTAGTACAGATGCTTTGTCTCCAGGCCAGCTACCTGAATCAGTCAAAGCTTTACTCAAAAGAGCCCACATCAATCGATTCCCGAAGCGTACAGCAATCATCGATGCAGGTTCTGAGTCAAAGTCTCTGTACCTTATTTTAAAAGGTTCAGTTTCAATTATTTTACGTGAAGATGATGACCGTGAAATAGTTGTTGCATATTTGAATCCTGGGGATTTTTTTGGGGAAATGGGGTTATTTGAGTCAAATCCACAACGTACTGCGGAAGTTAGAACTCGTGATGTTTGCGAAATTGCTGAAATAACTTATGACAATTTCCATGAAATCAGCAAGCAGTATCCTGACTTAAGTTATGCAGTATTTGCTCAATTGGTTCGTCGTTTAAAGAACACAACACGTAAAGTTACAGACCTTGCATTTATTGATGTTTCTGGTCGTATTGCACGTTGTCTGATTGATTTATCTGGACAACCAGAAGCCATGATTTTACCAAATGGCCGTCAAATTCGTATTACTCGCCAAGAAATTGGTCGAATTGTCGGTTGTTCACGTGAAATGGTGGGCCGTGTTCTTAAAACTCTTGAAGAGCAAGGCATGATCGAAACTGATGGTAAAGCAATTTTAATCTTCGATGTTTCACTAGACGAATCTGCTTGCCCTGAAGATGAATTAAACACTGCTGATGAATAATTCCTCAGCTAAATAATAATTAAAAGCAAATCTCAGGATTTGCTTTTTTTATGCCATTTAAGTGAGCTTAATTTAACATAGCTAATTTTAATCATTAATTTTTAAAAATTTTATTGATCAAAGCTCAAAACAATCAAATTGTTGCTATATAAGGATATCTTTAAATGAAGTTAAAAGCACTTGGCCAATCCGGATTATTGGTTCCTGAAATTTGCTTAGGAACCATGACTTTTGGTGAACAAAATAGTCAATCTGAAGCTTTTGAACAGCTCAGTTATGCTTTAGATCAGGGTTTATATTTTTGGGATACTGCTGAAATGTATCCGGTTCCACCTAAACCAGAAACCCAAGGTTTGACTGAGACCATGATTGGCAATTGGATTGCAAAAAATGGACAACGTAATCAACTGTTTATTGCATCTAAAATAGCAGGGCCACAACAAGGTGGCAGCCAAATTCGGGATGGCCATACCAAGTTTATTGCAAGTGAAATCTCGTCGGCCATTGATCATTCATTACAGCGCTTACAAACAGACTATATTGATTTATATCAATTACATTGGCCACAGCGCGCGACTAATTTTTTTGGTGTATTAGGCTACAATAATCTGCAAGCTCAACAAAGCTTAGAAATTACGCCTTTAGAAGACACGTTAATGGCACTGTCGCAAGAAGTCAAAAATGGGCGAATCCGCCATATTGGGCTATCCAATGAAACCCCTTGGGGAACCATGAAATTCCTACAGTTGGCGGAAAATTTGGGACTTGAAAAAATAGTCAGCGTACAAAATCCTTACAACTTATTAAACCGAACTTATGAAATTGGGATGTCGGAAATCGCACAGCATGAAGGCATTGGACTCTTAGCCTACTCCCCACTTGCTTTTGGTTATTTAACCGGTAAATATCGCCATGGTGCACACCCGACTAATGGACGGATCACCCTATTTTCGCGTTTCTCACGCTATAGTAATCCTGAAAGTATTTGGGCAACTGAACAATATGCATTGTTGGCAGAAAAACATGGTCTAAGCTTAACTCAACTTGCTTTAGCATTTATTAAACAACAGTTTTTTGTCACTAGCACCATTATTGGTGCAACCTCTATGCAACAACTCCAAGAGAACATTGCAGCGTTTGACACTGATTTATCTGAAGAAATATTACAAGGTATTGAAGATATTCATCGTCAGCAACCCAATCCTGCACCCTAGATATTTATCCTCGAACCATTCAGCCAAAGCGCTGACAAATTATTTAGCATTTTAGAATCAAAACTCGTCATAAAAAAGGATGCAGCAGCATCCTTTTTTATGACATGACATAACGCTTAACGTCGCTGATTATAGATCGCTTGAGCTGCTGGTAAATTTTTCCGCATCGCCTCAATACGCTGGCTATTAGATGGGTGTGTCGATAAGAAAGATGAACCGCTCGCACCATCCAGCCTATTCATTTTCTCCCACAGCGTTATAGCCGCTTGTGGGTTATAACCAGCACGAGCCATCAACATTAAGCCTCCTTGATCCGCACGGCTTTCTAAGCTACGTGAATAAGGTAAACCCACCCCAATCTGACTCCCTAATTGTGCAGCTGCGGTTCCAAGCTGCCCAACATTACTTCCGGCATAACCTAAACCGACGTTTAAAGCCAAATCTGTAAGTGCTTGGGCTCCAATTTTATTCTTTGAATGCTCTTCTAAAGCATGAATCATTTCATGCCCCATCACTGCTGCAATTTCAGCATCAGTCAGATTCAGCTTATTCACAATGCCAGTATAGAACACAACCTTACCACCTGGTGCAACATAAGCGTTGACTTGATCCGATTTAAGCACGGCCAGTTGCCAATTAAATTTTTGACCAGTTTGATTCACTTGATCTGCATAAGGTTTTAAACGATTAAATACAGCGTTAATTCGCTGATAAGTCGATGAGCTGGTATCTAAAGTCTTATTACTCTGCGCTTCTTGCACTGTTTTATTAAAACCTTGTGTTGCTGCAACATTCAGTGTGGCTGAATCAGCGCCTGCCATATCTGCAATTGTGGTACAACCCGACATTGAAACTGCGGTAACAGCACACATACTGAATAATAAATTTTTATTCATTATTTATATCTTCCAAACATACGCAACTATAATTAATATAATTATATCCAATTGATTTCTACCCATAAATTAGTTATTGCTTCATATTCATAGCAATTATGTAATCATTTCACAATTAAAAGAACTGAATATATAACCAATAAACAAGACACAGTACATTTAATCCCAAATAAATCTGACATAAAGGTTTGATATTTTCTTCTAGCTGCGTACTTTTTCTTTTATAAAACAAAAAAGCATTTTGGATTAAAATCACAGGAACCAAAATACAAGCAATGATCACACTCAGACCAAGGAGCGCAGTGTTTATCACATGAGGATCGCTGGTTTGTGCTGTTATAATCAGCATGGCAATAGTTGGTGCTCCACCTATTGCAAAAAGTAAGGAATAAAACATTGTTCCTGAGATATTCTTATGCATTTACTTTACTCATATCCTTATTTTCTCTTTATATTTTAACAAGCAAGAGTTTGCTGCAAAGCAATTCAACATGCAACTTTAGTCTTGAACGATATTACTCATCTAAAAAATATTTCACATATCAAAAATTATTTTAAATAAATTTAATGACTTAAAATAAAAACACCACCCCAATAGAGCTTTTAATACTAATTAAGCCCAACCTCAAAGTATGATTATTTTTAATTGAGCATAAAAAAGCTCCCGAAGGAGCTCTTTTAAATATTAACTATTAAGCATCAAATGGATGACGCAATACAATGGTTTCTTCACGGTCAGGACCGGTTGAAACGATATCAATTGGACATCCAATCAAATGCTCAATACGTTTTACATAAGCAACTGCATTTGCTGGCAATTGCTCCATGCTTTTCGCACCAAATGTAGACTCAGACCAACCAGGCATTGTTTCGTAAATTGGTTTTAATGCTCCAAATGCAAGCGCATCAGAAGAACCAACACAACCAGTATCAACAGCTTCGTAACCAACACAGATTTTCACTTCTTCCAAACCATCTAAAACATCTAGTTTAGTTAAGCAAATGCCAGATAGTGAGTTTACATCCACTGAGCGACGTAGAATTTCCGCATCGAACCAACCACAACGGCGTTGACGACCTGTAGATGCACCAAACTCAGAACCTTTAGTACCGAGGTGTTTACCAATAGCATCACCAACATCGTTTGCAGCATCATAAACCAACTCTGTTGGGAAAGGACCTGCACCTACACGAGTTGTATATGCTTTGGTAATACCTAACACGTAATCAAGATGTAATGGGCCAAGGCCAGAACCTGAACTTACGCCACCCGCAGTCGTATTTGAAGATGTAACATACGGATAAGTGCCATGATCAACATCAAGAAGTGAGCCTTGAGCTCCTTCAAACATAATGTTTTCACCACTTTTACGGTAATTATGCAATTCAGTGGTCACATCTATTACTAATGGTGCAACAACTTCACGCCATTGGTCACATAGTGCTAACACATCTTCCAATTTAATAGCTTCAACACCGTAGTATTGTGTCAATTGGAAGTTATGGTAATCCAACAACTCAACCAACTGTGCCGTTAATGCTTCACCACCACGAACTAAATCAGCAACGCGGATTGCACGGCGTGCAACTTTATCTTCATATGCAGGACCGATACCACGACCCGTCGTACCAATTTTCGCATTACCACGTTTTTTCTCACGTGCTTGGTCAAGCGCAATGTGGTTTGGAAGAATTAAAGGACAGTTTGGAGAAATACGTAAACGTTCTTTAACTGGCACACCTTCTTTTTCAAGAATGTCCATCTCTTCGATTAATGCTGCTGGTGAAAGCACAACACCATTACCAATTAAGCACAGTACGTTTTCACGTAAAATACCAGATGGAATGAGGTGTAATACAGTCTTCTTACCACCAACTACGAGAGTATGGCCTGCGTTATGACCGCCTTGATAGCGAACTACCGCAGCCGCTTGATCTGTGAGCAGGTCGACGATTTTACCTTTACCTTCGTCGCCCCATTGGGTACCAAGTACCACAACACTTTTGCCCATAATAGCCTCATTGCATCATGCTGTTAAAATTGAGAATTTAAAATCAGATTTTGATTTTAAACGATTAAATATTTTTGACTTGCCACTCACCCGCAATATACACCAATTGATGTGTAGCATTAGGCACTGAGTTAAAATCATCTTGCCCAAGCAATTGAATGACACTTAAACCTTGTTTACGTATATCCGCAATCGCTTGAAGTAAATTCGAATCTGTTCCTTTGGGTGCAACTACAACGCTAACCGTTTTAAACTGACCTGCGCTCAACGCATATAAGTCACAACTAAAACCCGTTGCAGGACGTGCACGACCAAAATGCTCACCAATACCATCATAACGACCACCTTGAGCCAATGGCGCAGCACGATTTGCATATACAGCGTACATTAAGCCAGTATGATAATGATATGAACGTAGTTCTACCACATCAATACCAATGTGTAGATTTGGCCAACGTGCTTGAATTTCAGTTTGAGTGGTTTTTAAAGCATCAAATGCTAGTTTAAATGCTTCATCCGCTAAAATTTCAGCACTTAAATGTGTTTGTAATGCATTAAGGTCGCTTGAATAACGCCCCAATACATAAAAATCTGAGCCAAATTTCAAAGTTTGAGTAAATTCAGCAAGTTCTGGCAACGCTTTACGTTGGTAGATGTCTGACAAGTGTTTTTCAACAGCTCGGCTTAGGCCTGCATGTTTTACTAAACTACGGAATAAACCAACATGTCCTAAATCAAGATGAATACCATCAACCAAACCGACTGTTTTGATGAGATTCAGCATGAGATCGACCATTTCGACATCGGCATCAATACTGTCTGAACCAAATAGCTCTGCACCCAATTGTAATGGCGCACGTGTGGTATTAAACCCTTGAGGCTTCGTATGTAGAACCGTTCCTGCATAGCAGTAACGTGCTACGCCTTGTACGGGATGTACATGTGCATCAATACGAGCCACTTGTGGTGTCATATCGGCACGCACACCAAGTAAACGACCTGAAAGTTGATCGATGACTTTAAAAGTGGCTAAGTCTAAATCTTGATTCGATTCTGAGAGAGAAGATAGAGATTCAATGTATTCGATAAATGGCGTGTACACCAATTGATAACCTCGAGATGCGAGGAAATCTAGCGCGTCACGACGCAAAGTTTCAATCACTTGCGCCTGTTCTGGCAATACATCAGCTACACCATCAGGTAATAACCACGTCTCTGAAATGGGCATGTTGTAAACCTAAATTCTTGTCAGCGCGGAAGTAATCCGCATAAAAAAATCGGGAGCACACCCGATTTCTCTTATTTTAGCACGATAGTTAGCACTGTGCATTAGACTTTTTAAGAAAAATAGAAATCTTTAATCTCCATTCAAATCGTCATATCCACCGTAAATTTATTATTAAAAACACTTTTTTATGAAGTTTTTCCTTATCTAGCCAACCTCAAAATAATACCTAAAAGCATAAAAACTCTAAATCTACTTTAAAGTCAGTTCCTTATCTTAGATTTGAAGATTTATTTTGTAATATTTGAATCAATTCTACATTCTGTAACTCTATCTGCCCCAATTTTGCTGTGGTTCGATCTAAAACCTCTTGTTGCATATGCATTTTTTTTGCCAAATCTTGCATAATTTCCAAGGTTCTTTTCAGATGTTCTTCTTGCGCAATAATACGTGAGTCTTGCTCATTCATTACTTGCACAGATGCTTTATAATCTTTACTCAACAAGCCTAACTGCCACACTAAAAAAATAACCGCAATGTAAAGTAAGATTATACCCAATATTACAGACGTCATATTCGTCTCCTCTAGGTTACAATGCCCTAGCTTGTTAGATTATTTTAAAATAATAAGCTAATCAATCAAAAATAAAAAGATTCAGATAAATCCAGTAATCGGTTTGCATAACCCCATTCATTGTCATACCAAGCAAATACCTTGGCTTGCTGCCCCACCACCATGGTCTGAGTTAAATCAACAATTAAAGAATAAGGTGAATGATTAAAATCACTCGACACCAACGGTTCTTCTGTGACTGACATAATTTCAGCATAATCTGCATTTGCAGCTTTAATTAATTTTTCATTAATCAGATGTACCGTGATCGGTGACTGAGAAATAAAAGTTAAATCAATAGCAGCCACATTAATGGTTGGCACACGGATTGAATAACCATCGATACGATCTGCCATTTTAGGCATCACTTGCTTTAAAGCACCCAAGGCGGAAGATGTCGTTGGAATAATATTGTGTCCCGATGCTCGGGCACGACGTAAATCACGATGTGCATGATCTAATACCGATTGATCAGCCGTAACTGCATGAATTTCAGTCATTAACGCGGTATCTATTCCAAAAGCATCATCAATGATTTTCACCAATGGAACTAAGGCTTGAGTAGTACATGAAACACCTGAAATAATTTGATCACTAGCTTTAACCTCATGGTGATTAACACCATACACAATTGCAGCATCGACGGTATCAAATGGTGCAGCACCAATAATCACGCGTTTTGCCCCTGCTGTAATATGTTTTGTTGCAGCGGCTCTAGAGCGGAATAGACCAGTACACTCCAAAACTAGATCAATATCCAATGTCTGCCATGGTAACTGTTCTGGGTCTTCAACTTGCAGAATTTGTACTTTTAATTTGGCTAGCCCTGCTTCTATTTGCATATAAATGTGTTCATGCTCTTGAATCACATTGACCGTGCCATTAAATCTGCCATGCGTGGAATCATATTTAAATAAATGCACTAAGGTTTCAACATCAGCAATATCGTTAATCGCAACGATTTCAAAATGGAAGCTCTTTGGATTTTCAAACCAAGCTCGCAACACGTTCCGCCCAATTCTTCCGAATCCATTTATCGCCACTTGTTGCATTATTTATCCTTTATGTTGAAACCATTATTCGTAACAGCAGTTATATGTTATCGGATTTCTGTTTATGATCGCTATAATTTGCTGAATCAGAATGTAAATATCGTGTGTTTATTACTAAACTGATCAAACTTTGACTCAGTATTAAAAGTTCACACGAAAATGATGAGTAATTTATGCTTGCTAGAATATTTCTATACCAAACTCCTTATTTAAATTGATCTAAAGCTTACATTAAACAACTTATATCTCTCTTAAAGTTCACCTAACCCTCTCCAAGAGACAATATAAACGGTGATCAGTATTAAAATTGGATGAAAAATAATATAAATTCCAACCTAACAATTGACAAAATTTAGATACTCTTGAGTCCATCAATGTATTGCCTGAATTCATTCATACAATATAAAACAGCCATTAAGATGTTATTTTTTATGCTTAAATTTAAAATTAAGCACCAAATTAAAATTATTAGAATTGTACTTAATTCGCCTTAAAATCATTGGTGGATCAAGCTTTTTCCGTTATAATTTGGCGTTTTTAAAATTTTAAGCCGCGCATACTAAGCGAGCAAACATGATTAGACTCAGTTAGTATGCTTTTAGCCAATACGAAAATTAAGGAGTGACTTGGTTGTGAGTACTCGTTTTATGACAACTGCTGAAATACGTGAAGCTTTTTTGCGTTACTTTGAATCGCAAGGGCATACACGTGTCGCGTCGAGTTCACTAGTACCTGCCAACGACCCTACTTTGCTGTTTACCAATGCAGGGATGAACCAGTTTAAAGACTGCTTCCTCGGTTTAGAAAAGCGTGATTATGTACGTGCAACCTCATCACAAAAATGTGTGCGTGCAGGTGGTAAACATAACGATTTAGATAACGTCGGTTATACAGCGCGTCATCATACTTTCTTTGAAATGCTGGGTAACTTCTCTTTCGGTGATTATTTCAAACAAGATGCGATTCGCTTTGCTTGGGATTTTTTAACTGGCGAAGAATGGCTTGCGCTCCCTAAAGATAAGCTTTATGCCACTATTTATCATACAGATGATGAAGCATTTGATATTTGGAATAAAGACATTGGTTTAGCTGCTGATCGTATTATTCGTATTGGTGACAACAAAGGCGAAAAATACGCTTCTGATAACTTCTGGGCAATGGGTGACACGGGTCCTTGTGGTCCTTGTTCTGAAATTTTCTTTGACCATGGTGACCATATCTGGGGTGGCTTACCAGGCACGCCTGAAGAAGATGGCGACCGTTTCATTGAAATCTGGAACAACGTATTCATGCAGTTTAACCGTACTGCTGATGGCGTATTGCATAACCTTCCTGCACCATCTGTAGATACAGGGATGGGACTTGAACGTATTTCTGCTGTTCTACAGCATGTAAACTCAAACTATGAAATTGACCTTTTCCAAAACTTATTAAAGTCTGCTGCTGAAATCATTGGTGTTGATACATCTGAAGCAGTTGCAACAGCACAAGAAAACAATACACCAATTGAATACCCTGCCTCACTTAAAGTCGTTGCTGACCATGCGCGTTCATGTTGCTTCCTAATTGCAGATGGTGTAAATCCTTCAAATGAAGGCCGTGGTTATGTACTTCGTCGTATTATCCGTCGCGCAGTACGTCACGGCAACAAACTCGGTGCAACAGGTTCATTTTTCTACAAAATGTTACAACCTTTGATTGATGTCATGGGTGTAGCTTATCCAGAGCTTGCTACAAACCAAACACGTATCGAAGCCTTGTTATTAAAAGAAGAAGAGTTGTTTGCTAAGACACTTGAACAAGGTTTGAAATTGCTTGAAGGTGAGTTGGTTAACTTAAAAGGTAAAACAATTCCGGGTGCAACAGTATTCAAACTCTATGATACCTATGGTTTCCCAGCTGATTTAACAGCTGACATCGCACGCGAACGTGACTTAGAAATTGATGAAGCTGGTTTTGAAGTTGAAATGGCCGCGCAACGTCAACGTGCCCGCGATGCGGGTAAGTTTGCAGTTGACTATAACAGCATTGTTAAAGTTGAAGGTGAAACCCAATTTGATGGCTATACGGCAACTCAAGGCCAAGGTCAAATCATTGCAATCTATAAAGATGGCGAACAAGTTGAGCAAGTTACTGAAGGCGACGAAGCCCTAATTGTACTCAACCAGACGCCTTTCTATGCAGAAAGTGGTGGTCAAATTGGCGACACGGGTATTTTCAAAAATGAAACGGGTATTTTTGAAGTTCAAGATACCAAAAAATCTGGTGGCGCATTTGTCCATCAAGGTATCGTGACCATGGGTAGCTTAAAAGCTACTCAAAATGTAGAAGCGATTGTAAAAGCAGATATCCGTGAAGCCACTGCGCGTAATCACTCTGCAACACATTTATTACATGCAGCACTACGTCAAGTTTTAGGTTCACATGTGCAACAAAAAGGTTCGCTGGTTGCATCTGATATTTTACGTTTTGACTTTGCTAATGACCAACCCGTAACTTTCGAACAATTACAAGAAGTGGAACGTATTGTAAATCGTGAAGTTATTGCAAACACCGCAGTTTCGACTGAACTCTTAAACATTGATGCAGCCAAAGAAAAAGGCGCAATGATGTTGTTCGATGAAAAGTATGGCGACGAAGTCCGTGTACTGTCTATGGGTTCAATTATTGAAGATAAAAACTTCTCGATCGAACTATGTGGTGGTATCCACGTCAAACGTACTGGTGATATTGGTTTATTCAAAATCACATCTGAAGGTGGTGTAGCAGCTGGTGTACGTCGTATTGAGGCCGTTACAGGAACTCAAGCTTTAGACGTTGTACAAAAAACTGATGCAGATATCCAACAGATTAATGCATTATTGAAAGCACAAAAAAATCAAACCGTTGAAAAAGTTGAAGCGACTCTTGAAACAGCACATCAACTTCAAAAACAGATTGAACAACTCAATCAAAAGTTAGCGAATTTTCAATCAGCAGAACTTTTAAGCCAAGTTCAAACGATTGCAGCTCGCCCAACGCTGATTACGACTGTGCAAGGTCAAGATGCAAAATCACTGCGCAATTTACATGACAGTGTAAAATCTAAATTAGAACATGCGGTCATTGTACTTGCAGGTGTCGATGGCGACAAAGTTAGTCTAATTGCATCTGTAGCCAAAGACTTCACGAACAACATTAAGGCAGGTGAAATTATCAAACACTTAGCTACCGAACTTGGTGGTAAAGGTGGTGGTAAACCTGATTTAGCACAAGGTGGCGCGCCACTTAACGAGAAGTTTGATCAAGTAATGGCAGGTTTAACTGCTTGGCTTGAGCAAAAATAACTTCACTTTTTGTGTAATGGATCCTGAAAAGGTACTTCAGGATCATGGCTTTTATGGAACAACTATGGCATTAATCGTTCAAAAATATGGTGGCACCTCTATGGGTACTCCCGAGCGCATTCTAAATGTTGCTCGTCGTATAAAGCGCTGGCACGACCATGGCCACAAAGTGGTTGTGGTGGTCTCTGCAATGAGTGGCGAAACCAATCGTCTACTTGCTTTAGCGAAAGCCATTACCGAAACCCCTGACCCACGTGAACTTGATCAAATGGTGTCTACAGGGGAACAGGTCACGATTTCAATGTTAGCTATGGCACTTAATTCAATTGGTGTCGCAGCTAAGTCTTTAACTGGTCGCCAAGTCGGAATTAAAACTGATAGCGTATTTACCAAAGCACGTATTGAATCGATTGATACTGATGTCATGACCAGCCACTTAGATGCGGGACGTGTCATTGTTGTTGCAGGTTTCCAAGGTTCTGATAGTCATGGTAACACCACAACTTTAGGGCGTGGTGGTTCAGATACTTCTGGTGTTGCATTGGCAGCTGCTTTAAAAGCAGATGAATGCCAAATTTATACTGACGTAGATGGTGTTTATACCACTGACCCACGTGTTGCACCAAAAGCCAAAAAAATTGATCGTATTTCATTTGAAGAAATGCTTGAAATGGCATCTCTTGGTTCTAAGGTTTTGCAAATTCGTTCGGTTGAATTTGCGGGTAAATACCAAGTACCTTTACGCGTATTATCGAGTTTTGATAATGACGATGATGGTGCATTTGATGAAGATTTCAAAAAAAATGTCGGGACACTAATCACTACTGAAACGGAAGACAACATGGAAAATCCTATTATCTCAGGTATTGCGTTCAATCGTGACGAAGCTAAATTAACTATTTTAGGTGTGCCTGATGAACCGGGTATCGCTGCGAAAATTTTATGTCCGATTGGTGATGCAAACATTGAAGTGGATATGATTATCCAGAATGTTGAAGAAGATGGTACAACTGATTTCACCTTCACTGTTAACCGTAGTGAGTTGAAAAAAGCTACAGCAATTCTTGAAGACACCGCACAAAAAATTGGTGCACGTGAAGTTGCTACTCGTGATGATATTGTTAAAGTATCGATCGTTGGTGTAGGCATGCGCTCACACGCAGGTGTCGCAAGCAAAATGTTTACTGCTTTAGCCAGTGAAGGTATCAATATCTTGATGATTTCAACGTCTGAAATCAAAATTTCGGTCATTATTGAAGAAAACTATTTAGAACTTGCGGTACGTACCCTTCATACTGCTTTTGGTTTAGATCGTGAACACGGTGAATCAAGCGTGCGTGCTTAATTATTAAGCTTTTATGCAATGATTTATTAGTTTATATCAAGTAATAAAAAAATTAGAGCCACTATAGTTTTTCTTATAGTGGCTCTGTTATATTAAACCCACAGGTTTTTTTGGAAAAAATCAGCAGAACTGTTAGAATTGCATAATTCATCACAATTTTCTGTTAAGATTCCATCTGATACCGAGGTTGTTGCTTTCACTTTTTGAAAAAACTATCGCAGGTTTAGCGTTTAAGCAAGGAGATAAACATGCTGATTCTGACTCGTCGTGTCGGAGAAACATTAATGATTGGGGATCAAGTCAGTGTTACTGTACTTGGCGTAAAAGGCAATCAAGTTCGTATTGGTGTGAATGCGCCTAAAGAAGTTTCTGTCCATCGTGAAGAAATTTACCAACGCATTCAACATGAACGTGCCATGCACGAACATCTTCAACATATCGACCAAGATTATCAGCCTTCTTTTGAAGATGATAATGCGGCGCAAAACAACTATAATCGATGAGATTATTAAGTTTTGAAAAATAAAGCGGCTCAAAGGGCCGCTTTAAATTTATCACTAGGTTGAATTTCAATACTCAATCAAGACCTAATGCTTTTTTGACTGGCGCATAGCTACGACGATGCTGGTCAATTACACCATGGATTGCAATCGCTTCAAAATGTGCTTTAGTCGGATACCCTTTGTGTTTAGCAAAACCATATTGCGGATATAACTTATCTAATTCTACCATGTCATGATCACGCGTCACTTTTGCTAAAATACTTGCAGCACTAATCTCTGCATGAATCGCATCACCACCCACCACAGCATCACAGCTCACCACCAATCCCTGCGGCACTTTATTACCATCGACCAAAACATGCTCTGCAGGTATTTTTAATGCTTCAACTGCACGGCGCATAGCCAAAAGCGATGCCTGCAAAATATTAATTTCATCAATTTCAATATGAGATGCTTCTGCAATGGCCCAAGCCAGAGCCTTTTCTTGTATTTCTTTAAATAATTTTTCACGTTTTTTTTCAGTGAGTTTTTTAGAATCATTTAATCCTTCAATTGGATTATTTGGATCTAAAATTACCGCAGCAGCGACCACAGAACCTACCAACGGCCCGCGCCCTGCCTCATCTACACCCGCAATTAACATGTATTTACCTATCTATATCAAAAGAGGCTAAACCCGTCAGCCTCTTGAATTTTAACACGGGATCAGCGAACGACCTCAGCCACACATGCATTAATTGTTTTAGTGACTGCATGCTTAACAATAGTTGCACGTGCATTTGGATCGAGTGCAGCAGTTGCTAAATCGACAGCCGTCACACTTTGTGGTGCTTTATCGCTGACACAACCACAAATTTCACTTTGAATATTCGTTTTTTGATCAGTACTCATCAATTTGGTTGCTGTTTTCCAAGCGGGAAGATTATTAAGTTCAGTTGTACATTTTGCATTAATTGCAATCTTTAAAGCCACTGTACCCAATTGTTGAGTGGTTGTACCAGCAGCCGACATACCTGTTGAATCGGTTGTTGCACAAGCTGTTAAAACAAGGGCAAATGGTGCAAGCGTAGCAACTAATTTTTTCACAGTTGTTCCTTTTGTCATGAAAATAAGTGCGCGTATTGTGCCTAATCTCATGCAGAGATCATACTTAAAATACTCAGCATTCAAACAATCCCCTCTTAGTCGCTTAGATTCTCGACACATTGCGGAACAACGTTGCAATTTTAAAACAATCCGTTGAGTTTTTAACACTGATTTTTTCTTTAAAAATAAATATGATAATAGCTAAATTGAATGCTTATCTCAGAGAGCAACATGCAAAAAAAACCACAGTACTATACAAGAACAGCGCAATACTTGCATTGGATTATGGCTATTATCTTTATTAGTGCATGGCTCATCGGCTTCTATAGTGCTAATTTCCTCAGCTATGACATGGATGGTACCTTTAAAGGCACAGTGATTACTCTGCATAAAAATATTGCCACAGTTATTATTTTTTTAGTCATCATTCGGATTTTTTGGCGTTACACCCACCCCGCTCCACAATTACCCGATAGCATGTCACCGATGATGAAAAACATGGCACATTTAGGCCATTTGGTTCTATATCTGCTATTGTTAGCTTTGCCTATCACTGGTTGCTTATTTAGTTGGAGTGCTGGACATCCTGCACCGGTGCTGTATTTATTTGAAATCCCACGCTTAGTCCAAGACAATCCTGATTTACTTGATATTGTAAAACCCATTCATATTTACCTTTCATGGTTTGCAGGTTTAGTGGTATTGGGTCACATTCTTATAGCACTCAAACATCATTTTATTGATAAAGACAATGTCCTCCGCGGCATGACTAGTCAGGGAAAATAATTTCCTCAGCATGCCTCCCTCCCTTTATTGCGCCGATATATACACTTTTAATTTCTATATCGGCTATTTAAAGGCATCCTGTGCACAGCCTTTTAAACTATTCATTACAACACGCGTCATTAATTCATTCTTAACTGACTCATTTACAGTGGCTACTAAAATATCTTTGGTAGATATATCATGCATCGCATTTTCACTTACACATCCGCAGACTTTGCTTTGAGTACGACTTTGTTGAGCAACTGATAAAAACAATGCAGATGCCTGCCAAACTTTTGAAGCCTTTAATTCAGATGCACATTGTTGTTCAATCAGTGGTTTTAACATTTTCTGAGTTAAAGACTGCTCTTTAACTGCTGTTGCAGCATGGATCATTGCGCTACTCAAAAAAATAACAACAAGCAGCAACTTTAATAAATTTTTCATACCATATCCTTCAAAGATAAAGCAGTATCTTTAGATACTGCTTTATCTCAACTAACCAGCGATTTTATGGGCAAAAAAGAACATCAAAATTATGCTAAAGCATCAATCTGTTGAATCCACTTTTGCTTTTCTGTATCAGGAATAAATGAAGCTTCAAATGAGTTTTTTGCCAACTTCTTAAGTTCATCATTAGACAAATCTAAAGATTCAGCAATTGCGATAAAATTATCATTCATATACCCACCAAAATAAGATGGATCATCTGAATTTACCGTAACATGTACTCCTTGTTTTAAGAGTCGATGAATATTATGTTCAGCCATATCATCCACTACACAGAGTTTTAAATTACTTAATGGACACACGGTCAACGGCATTTTTTCGGCAATTAGACGCTCAAGTAATTTTGGATCTTCTTCTGAACGCACACCATGATCAATCCGGTTTACTTTTAGTAAGTCTAAAGCTTCCCAAACATATTCAGCAGGACCCTCTTCACCTGCATGTGCAACGATCAGGAAACCTTCTTCACGTGCTTGTGCAAATACTCGCTCAAATTTTGCAGGTGGATGGCCTAATTCACTTGAATCCAAACCTACAGCAATGATTTGATCTTTATAGGGCAAAGCCTGTGCTAAAGTTTCAAAAGCAGCCTCTTCACTTAAATGACGTAAGAAGCACATAATCAATTGAGCACTAATCCCCAGTTTAATCTGGGCATCTGTACATGCACGCTTTAAACCATTCAGCACTGTTGTAAATGCAACACCACGATCTGTATGTGTTTGCGGATCGAAGAATATTTCAGTATGGACTACTTTATCTTCAGCACATTTTTCAAAATAAGCCCAAGCTAAATCATAGAAATCTTGCTCATGAACTAAAACATTTGCACCAGCATAATAGATATCTAAAAAGGATTGTAAATTATGGAAGTTATACGCCAGCTTCAGCTCTTCAACTGATTTATAAGGAATCTCAATTTGATTACGTTGCGCAATGGAAAACATCAGTTCAGGCTCAAACGTGCCTTCGATATGTACATGCAATTCAGCTTTGGGTAAAGCACGAATGAGTTCGATTCTATTCATGAAATATCCTCAATATAAAACGTCTAAATAACTAAAATAAAAAAGGGCGCAAACCAAGTTTACACCCTCAATCTAAATGAATGAATCAGCCACCAAATGCAGCAAATTTAATCACCCAAAGCACAGCAATAATCCAGACCATATAAGGTACAGTTGCAGCTTTACCCGTAAACAATTTGATTAATGCATAGCTGATAAAGCCCATGGCAATACCATCTGCAATTGAATAGGTAAACGGCATAAATACGATAGTTAAGAAGGCAGGAACAGCTTCAGTAATGTCATCCCATTCAATATTCACAATGCCTTGAATCATCAAAACACCGATAAACAATAATGCCGGTGCCGTAGCAAAACTAGGTACAGATTGAGCCAATGGTGCAAGGAATAAACATGCGATAAAGAGCAAACCGACAACAACAGCAGTCAAACCTGTACGACCACCTGCGGCTACACCAGCAGATGATTCAATATAAGGTGTTGTTGATGATGTCCCTAAAGCAGCCCCTGCAACAATTGCTGTTGAATCGGCAAATAATGCTTTTTTCAAACGTGGCAATTTACCATCTTTGAGTAAGCCAGCACGATGTGATACACCCACTAAGGTTCCAGTTGAGTCGAACAAGTCTACAAGGAAAAAGACAAAAATAACACCGACTAAACTTGCAGTGAATAGACCTTTGAAATCCATTTGTAAGAATGTTGGTGCAATAGACGGAATCGCTCCTACAACACCTTTAAACTCATTTAAACCTAGCGCTGTTGCTAGGACAGTAATCACTAGAATACTAATGATAATTGCACCACGAACTTTAAAGTGATGCATTATCACTACAAGGAAAAAGCCGAACAATGACAACAATACTGTTGGTTGTTTAATATCACCCAAACCAACTAAAGTTGCTTGATTATCAACAATAATCCCTGAGTTCTTTAAAGCAACTAACGCAAGAAATAACCCTATCCCCCCCCCAATAGCAAACTTCAAAGACATTGGAATTGCATTAACGATCGCTTCACGAATTTTAAACATACTGATGATGATAAAAATCAGACCTGACATAAACACAGCTGCAAGTGCAGTTTGCCAAGGCACCCCCATTCCGATACAAACTGAATAGGTGAAATAAGCATTTAAGCCCATCCCAGGAGCAAGTGCGATTGGATAATTCGCCACAATCCCCATCACCAAGCAACCAATTGCAGCTGCCAAACAGGTGGCAACGAATACTGCACCATGATCCATTCCCGTTTCCGAAAGAATCAAGGGATTGACAATAATGATGTAACACATGGTTAAAAATGTGGTTACACCCGCAAGGACTTCAGTTCTAAATGTCGTCTTATTCTCGCTAAGTTTAAATAAACGTTCAAGCAAACCCGCTGAAGGATTTGAAGTGGTCATTGTTGAGCCCCTGTTAAGTTTGAGCTAGGCGTTAAGTGAGTTTTGAGCATTCATTAAATGAACATTGGCAAATGAGGCTCGAATGAAACATTCAATAAACATACCAAAATGACTTTTCCGATAAAGTAATTTACTGAACTAAAAAAGCTGCCTGTAAGCAGCTTTTAAATCAAGTTAAAATAGTGGACTAGACTATTTTTCTTTATCGTATGATATTTTACAAATTATAGCATATTGTTTAAATATTTTTATGAATACTGATGATCAACCATTACCAAGCAGTCAACACATACAATCCTTCTATAATACTCCTGTAGTTTAATATTCAATTTAGCTAAAAACCAACCAATTGATAATTAAATATTTAACTTAAATAAAAATAATCAATTCAAGCTGAACTAAAATTTATTGATAAAAACTGATTAATACGACAATCTTAAAATATATAAATTAGCGGTATCTGCACAAATTTTGAAAAGTAAAATCATCTTAAAAATTCGAGTACGCAGTGAGTTACAATCCAAACAAAAAAAGCTAAGGAAATGAATTAAATATCAAAACCTTAGCTCTTTCATTTGTTTAATACTCTACAATATTAATTAAATGTTATTAATAATAGCCTACAAAGTTCAGGAACCATCCTTTATTACGATAGTTATCTACGCGAGTTAAATCACCATTGAACTCTGTAAAATTATAGCCAATACCGACACGGAAATTTTGATTAATATCCTTATCAATACCCAAGAGCACCCCTTGCTTATCCCCACCGTCCTGAACATTCAACCAACGGTATTCTGCAAGCGCATGCCAATTATTTAGTACTTCATAACGACCTTGCACTGCTGTAAACATCGTATCGGAATCAAACCACTGCCCCTGATCACGCCCTAAGCGTACTTTGCCGACGCGATCTGCTAACTTCAAAGCAGTTTCAAAACGATGTGTCCAACGGTACACACCTTCAAGTGAAACTACTTGTGCTTGCTGATCATAATAGGCTGCCGAGATTGCACTATCATCCCAACCACTGACCTGACCAAGAGATGATAAATCATAAACATAGGTATAGCGCCCGAAAACGCCCCATCGAGAGTCATTCCATGGTCGATAAGCAAATCCTAAGCTACTTTCAGCAAATTTTGCACCTGCTTCGGCATTAATATGATCACGAGTTTCAGAATAATTGGCCTTTGCTGCCAAGGTTAAACTGTCATTAATTTTATGTCGTAATGTATTCGTAGTCACCCACTGTGTTCTATCTTCAGCATCTGAATCATCACGCCATTCCACTTTACTTTGCCAGTTCGTGTTTGGAGTAGTACGTCCACCATAAACACTCACAGCTTTACGCTTTACATTTCCACTGCTTGCATCAAGATTACCATGCTGTAAGGAATAACCCAGATTCCAATTTTCTGCAGGGTAAAAATCCATACCAAAGGTATGCACTAATGCATTGCCGTTACGCTGATCTTTCAAATACTGACTTTCATTATAAACATTTGTTCGCTGAGTTAGACGCCAACGCTGACCGAGCGTCCAACCTGCCTGATTATCATGATTAAATAAACTATCATACTGAGTCGTATCCGCTGCTACTGTATATGCACCATACAAGCTATGTTCTGGAGTAAGTTGGTACTCCCCCGAAACTGTTGCCGAATCTCCTCGGCTACCATGGGTTGCTGCAGCATTTACAGAAGATTGATTTCCAAATAAATAGCGTCCACCTAAAGTCACAGCATCATTATTATCATACTGCCCCGAACTATTGACAGTCGCTTGGCCCACGCCATACATCTCCAATGAAGGTGTAAGTCTTTGACTATACTTTAGTGCTGCAAGTGTTCCAGCCGCATCACCTGCAAAGCGCTCTTCATCTACATGTCTTAATTCTGCAGTCAGTGTTTGCTCATCATTCAAACGCCATTCTGTTGTAACCTGACTTTGGCTTAGACTTTCTTGACCACGCTCAGCTCGACTATGCTTAGTGTATAAACTCATATTAGGTTTAAGTTCCCCTAATACTTCAGCGCCATACTCCGTCACATCCTGTCCTATAAAATCAGTCCGAGCCGAAGAGTATCCTGCATCGATGTTTCTCCACCACGCACCAGCACTCCAATCACGAGCCGTCAAGCCTTGCTCTTTTAAGTTAACTCTTGCTTCCACCGAAGTTGCCTTACCATTTCTAGGTACATTAGCGGTCAACTGAGTAAAACTTAAACCACCATTATCTGAAAAAAAGACGGGAACACTGGTCGACTCACTTTGTCCATGTTCGACTTTTAAGTACGTGCCTCTTCCTGCTTTTAATGTAATATCTGCCGCTTTAAGCTCGTAATCATCACCAGATTTTTGTTCATCAATATAGGTTGCTCCTACACCAATGTTATCATTTAACCAATGTTTAGCACGAATACCTGCGGTTAATTGGCCATCCAAACCTTTCGGTGCATATTCATAATCGACTATTAGACGTTGTTCATAACCATCTAATGGCGTATCAATAGTAATACTATTGCGATCTTCACTCGCAATTTGGGCTAATGGTCTACGCGTAATGATACGTCCTTGATAAGCATCAAATTCATAATCTGCACCACTAATCAATTGCTTGGTCGAAATCACTCGACCCGTCGTTTTATCACGAACTTCCAAGCTCACAATATCTGAACCTGGAACAATATCCGTATGGCGTAAATAATATAAACTTCCGCCTGTACCTAGTAGCTCTGTCTGGCCATGTGCTGTATTGGCATCTGATCCAAATAAGCGAATTTTTGTTTTTTCATCACCATATTTGGTTGATAAATTACTTCTCCAATCCAATGCACCACCATAAAGTGAGCGCTGGTATTGAGCCAGTTCAGTGCCTGTAAATCCTGTAGCATAGTTACCCCATAACGCTTGGTTTTTATCCCAATCTACACGAAGGTACATTCGCCCTTGAGTATCAACATCTCGTGTTGTCGTAGAGTCATCACCATAGGTTGGATAATACTGTTCAGGATCTAATCGTCTAAAAACATCTTCAGCGTAAGAATCTGTAAATCCAGTAAATAATTTTCTAATTTCCCTTTCAGTTGTATCCGCCTGAGCAGTAATTAAGTATTTAGCCTTGAGTTTAGATTTAACATAAAATGCAAGTCTTGCATCTGTAAGTAAATCATCATCTCTGCCAGCATTGGCAGCAATTTCATGCGAACCACTAATTTTCTGTTGTTGCACAGTCACATCTGCAATGGCAGTACCAAAAAAGTATTTACCCGTTACATTTACAGGCAATATTTTTTCTATTGCAGTCTCACCATTACCCACACGAATATTAAACTGGTGTTCTCCCACAGGCATGAGATATTCTGCAACAAACTTGCCTTCTTGATCGACTGGATAAGTTTGGTCATTAATGGATAACTGACTATTCGAAGGAATATTTCTTCCTTGTACTCGAATTCGCGAACCATGCAGTAAAATATTCTGTTGTCTTAAACCATTCCCAGCAAAAACATTGTTAATTAAACTTTGTTTAAGTGCATCCTGAGTCGTCAATGCAGTATTCATACTTTTTTCAAGCGTGTTTCTTAATAAAGTATTATTGCGTTGTTCATCTTGTGGACTCACCAACTGGAATTGACCCGGATAGGTTTCATCAAACTGTCCATTTTTGCCATAAGCACGGACAATATAAATTAATTGATCACCCTCACGATATTGATATGAAGATGACAATTGACCTTGCCATTCTGTATCTGTAACAGCGCCAACAGTTAAAGGTATTGTTGCTAAAGGTGTGACATAATCTGTATCACTGCTCCGAAAAACCAAAAGCTCCATTCTGTCAATAAATGCAGAATAGTTGCTTCGAGTAAAAAAGTTCACTGGTTTTATAATCTTACCATTTGCAAAAGCAACCACCGAAGGTGCTGATACTGTCAGTTCAGCACGTCCTGGAGTAGGATCTTCCGTCGCCCAGACCACTCCACCATGTGGTAATTCAGCATAAAAACTACCTTTTACTTTCGCAACCCCAGGTGTCGCTGCAGAAGCGACACTCAGAGTAACTCGCCGGTCAGGAGCAAGCTCATCAGATGATGACTTTTTAGATGTTCCCTGAGTGATCTGCTCATCATAACTTTGTGAGCCTACACGGAATAACAATTGCCCATCATCAGAACATTCATTGTTCTGACAATTTACTGCATTTTCATTACTCTTTTTAGATGATTTCTGCGTTTCTAAATAACTGTCTGCCCACACATATGGCGTCATTCCAGTCATTAATGAGGCAATCATATAATTCAATAATTTAATTTTCATGGTAGCCCCTTCTTAATGACTGATGTTTTGCTGAGTAGACGAATCACTCAGCTGACTGGTTTTCAGGGTACGAGATTCTTCATCATTCAAAAGGGTAACCTGTAACTTCTGCTTTACCTCATCTGATAAATATGGCAGCAATGCCTGATAAACAGCCTTCGCTCGTTTTAATCCAAGTTTCATGTTATATGCATGATTTGCTCGAACATCTGTATGCCCAACAATAGAAACAACTTCACCTTTAGATTGATTAATATGTGTTGCTATCTGCTTAAGCAAAGGAATATAACGGGGATGAACATCTGCTTTATCTGTTTTAAATAAGACTGTACCAACAATTACACCTTGCTCATTCAGCCCACTCACCAATTGGTTCTGACCATTAAGCTCAGTCATTACAGAAATTGATGTTTTAGACAAAACTTCTGGCGATAAATTCTGCTTCAAAGCATTCTGCACTGCTTCGGCGCGAGCAAAAGCAAGTGCTTCATATTCTCCATTGGCAGTGATAGTTAAATTACCGCCATGGAATTTATCCACTTTCATCGCAATGGTTTTCAATACTGGTAAATATTTATCACGCACTATTGCTTGATTAGGTTCAAACAAAACCTCGCCAAGTTCCAGTTCTGCTACTTTAGATTCACCTTTCAATAGTTCTGGTTGAGTGTATACACCAAAATCAAAACGTACTGGTAGACCAGGTGTAACTCGACGAAGTAATGGATTATTGGTTGTAAATACAGAACCTTGTGGCAAGGTAGCTGGGTCAACTTTTAAAATAAAGTTACGACCTCTATCCCAATTTCCACCATTCACACCCACCAAATGGTAACGACCAAACTGATCCGTTTCCATTAAAATTCCTTCCACAGAGGCAATGCGCACTCCCGGAATACCTTTTTCATCAATACCTGTACTGCGAATAATATATTCAACAAGATAGCCATCAGATACCTGAGTCACTACACGCTGAACATCGAGCTCAACTGCATTTCTTCCTGCTTTCGCTTCGCCAGTTTTTTCAATACGTACATCACCCGTTTTTGTCATATGGACGATGACACCTTGGTCATTGTTCAAGACAAAATCATCTGTAAATGCCAGCGTTTTGAGTTTTTGACGAATCATGATTTGATGATTTTGAATTGGGTCAGCTTCAGACTGACGCGCCTGAATATTCCCCAATTTAATCCCATGTAATAATGGAGCACTTGCATCAGCTTCTGGCTGATAACCAGAACCTTTATTCACTTCAGTAGAATTTGGAATATAGGCTTCAGGTACAAATCCACCTTGAGCGACCATACCACTCACTGCTGCACTGTCTTGCCATCCATCACGATCACGATCATTAAATACCGTACCAAAAATTAGCGATTCATCTAGTAATGGATCATTATCTGACTGAACAGAAGCAGTAGATTTATTAGAGATATCATCTCCGTCACTATTTTTAGTAATTGCAGTGTTGGTATGAGTACCTTGCTGAATACCAGCACCAACCTTCGTTAAGTAACTAATTGAACCAGTCTTTCCAACAGCCAAACTAATGCCATTAAAGACCACTGGACGTGTACCAGTTGCGGCAATGTTATTACCTAAACTTGAACTTGTTACAGAACCAGCAACATAAGTAAATCCTGCTGCTGGCGTATCAATTAATTGAGCATTTTCTACAGCTACTTGACCAATATTAGTTACTTGAATGGTGTAACGAACAAGATCACCAACTTTGACTTTCTTCACTGCTGCTGATTTCACAATCCTTAATAGAGATTCATCTGCAATAACACCAACTTTGATATACGCTGTAGAACAACTCGACAACTCAAAATTATCACAAATTTGATAATGAATTGTGTAGTCACCTACGGGGGTTCCAGCCGGAACTGTTACCGCTCCAGTTATCAAATCGAGTAAAGGCACCAACGGATTACCATTCACTGGTACTGCAGGTTCTAATATTTTTCCTGTAATTTCAGAAGGATTAAAGGCAAAATTATTTAAGGTATCATTTTCTGAATAAGCATTACCTACAGTTTTGGTCTGATTACTACCTCGATGAACACCATAGTTATCATCTACAGCCTTAATCTCTCTTTTTACTGGAGTCGTTGTACTACAAGTTGTACAGCTTGGTTGATCTCCACCTGAAGCAATCACCGTATTGACAACAGTATTTATTGCATCTTTACCAACCACTACTTGATAACTAATCGGATAGGTATTTGGAATCTGACCTTTTGGTGCACTAATACTAATGTTTTTACCCGTACCTGTGATTGTCCAACCTGTCGGGGCAGTACCACTCACAAAGCTTAGGCCTTGACCTAATGTATCTGTCAACGTTAAGACATCAGTCGTTTGGGAATTCGCAACTGTCACATTAACCGTATAGTTAATTGTGTCACCTACTTTTGCTGTAGTTGCAGTCGTAGTTTTTACAATATCAATACTTGGTTTAGTCACTGGAGTAGTGGTGGTACATGTGGTACAGCTTGGTTGATCGCCACCTGATGCAATAACTGTATTGACAACATTATTTACTGCATCTGCATTGACCAGTACTTTATAAGTGATGGTATAGGTATTTGGAATCTGACCTTTTGGTGCATTGATACTGATGTTTTTGCCCGTACCTGTGATTGTCCAACCTGTCGGGGCAGTACCACTCACAAAGCTTAAGCCTTGACCCAAAGTATCATTCAGCGTTAATGCATCTGTAGTTTGAGAGTTCGCAACCGTCACGTTAACCATATAGTCAATCGTGTCACCTACTTTAGCTGCAGTTGCTGTGGTCGTTTTGATCACATCAACACTTGGTTTCGTCACCGGTGTAGTAGTAGTACATATAGTACAGTTTGGATTATCTCTTCCTATTGCTGTAACTGTATTTAGTACATTATCTACTGCATCCGCACCCACTAAAACCTTATACGTTAGATTATAGACTCCTGGCATTTGACCTTTCGGGGCAAGAATATTGATCTCCTTTCCGATGCCAATTAACGCCCACCCTGTTGGTGGAGTTCCACTCACAAAGCTTAAGCCTTCACCAAGAATATCTTTCAAAGCCAAAGCATCTATTGTTTGTGAATTTAGTACCGCTATCTTCACAGTATAATCAATTGTATCACCCACTTTAACAGTAGTTGCTGTCGTTGATTTTTCAAGGTTAATGACCGATACAGCTACTGGGGTAGTCGTAGTACAAGTGGTACAGCTTGGATTATCTCCTCCCGATGCAATAACGTTATTCACCACCTCATTAAAAGCATCTTCACCCACCAACGCTTTATACGTCACTGGATATGTACCCGGCACTTGACCTTTTGGCGCACTGATACTGATGTTTTTGCCCGTACCAGTGATCGTCCAACCTGTTGGGGCAGTACCACTCACAAAGCTCAGACCTTGACCTAATGTATCTGTCAAGGTTAATACGTCTGTAGTTTGGGAATTGGTTACCGTCACTCGAACTGTAAAGTCGAGGTTATCACCAACTTTGGCTGTCGTTGCTGTTGTGGTCTTTTTAACATCAACTCCAGGTTTAGTTACAGGTGTCGT
>NZ_NEGI01000004.1 GCF_002135345.1 Acinetobacter sp. ANC 4648
AGCACAAACGAGTTTAACCCTTGAGCAAATGGATGTCATTGAACTAAATGAAGCCTTTGCAGCACAAGCGTTGGCAGTGACACGTGAATTGGGTATTAAAGATGGCTCAACACAAGTCAATCCCAATGGTGGAGCGATTGCTTTGGGTCATCCTTTAGGTGCATCGGGTGCACGTTTGGTCACGACAGCATTGAATCAGCTTGAAGCAACGGGTGGAAAATATGCATTGTGTTCGATGTGTATTGGTGTCGGGCAAGGGATTGCTTTGATTATTCAACGGGTGCAAAGTGAAGGATCTATCTAATGGCAACTTTTCAATCCAATGATGCGCTCATTCACTATCAAACTTTTGGTGATGTAACTAACCCTGCTCTCGTATTTTCCAATTCATTGGGTACTAACTTTGGCATGTGGCAAAAACAGTTTAATCATTTTAAGCATGATTTCTTTGTAATTTGCTATGACACTCGTGGTCATGGCTCGTCATCTGCACCACAAGGCCCTTATACGCTTGATCAATTGGGCCAAGATGTCGTGAATTTACTTGATCATTTAAATATTGAAAAGGCTGCATTCTGTGGTATTTCAATGGGTGGGCTCACTGGTCAATGGCTAGCGATTCATTACCCACAACGTTTTAATCAGGTGATTGTCTGTAACACTGCTGCCAAAATTGGTCAAGAACAAGCTTGGCTCGATCGTGCAGTTTTAGTTCGTACGCAAGGCTTAAGCTCAATTGCCGCGACCGCAGCATCACGCTGGTTTACCGATCCCTTTATCCAAAGCCAAACAACACTTGTGGAAACGCTGAGTAACGACCTCGCAGCTAGCAGCGCAGAAGGTTATGCAAGTTGTTGTGAAGCTTTGGCTAAAGCGGACCTCCGTGCACAGTTACAACAGATTACCGTACCTGTACTAATTATTGCGGGTCTACAAGATCCTGTCACCACTGTCACCGATGGACAATTTATGCAGGCTCAAATTTCAAATAGTTCTCTATTTGAAATTGATGCTTCACATATTTCGAATATTGAAGCTCCAGAAGCGTTTAATACCGTAGTAAAGCAGTTCTTAAGTTAAAACCAAACACACATCCTTAAAAGGAACTCCTTAGGAGTTCCTTTTTTATTAATACCCATCAATTTGATAAAAAATGTTAAAAATAACCTTGCTTTCCAAAAACAATTTTATCTCAATATTTAGCTCATCCTACGCTGCTTGATTTTTTGTTATACCAAACATTTTCTTGGCTATTCATTATTTTCGCCAAGACCAATGCCACAACACCACGGTATTTCAAACCTATCAAGCAAAAAAATTCTTTTAACTTCTGCATAAAAATTAAAATTAAAATTAAAATTTTTATCTTTAAATCGTATTTATGCAATATTTTTAAATCTTTTTCATGTGAATTAAGTTGCATTCTTAAGTCTTATTTATTGCTCAAATGGCTGACGTTTTATTCATTTTACTGATACGATACCTGATATAATTCAAGTGTTCTTTTATAGATATT
The DNA here is from genome assembly GCF_002135345.1 of Acinetobacter sp. ANC 4648. Lineage (GTDB taxonomy): Bacteria > Pseudomonadota > Gammaproteobacteria > Pseudomonadales > Moraxellaceae > Acinetobacter. The sequence continues at coordinate 1,517 of NZ_NEGI01000004.1, forward strand.
TTATGGAACTTATAAAATGATTTCAGTACGCCAACAAAATTTTCTTTTACGTAAGGAGAAAATTTTAGCGATGGCAGAAACACTATTGCTTGATAACAACCAAGATATAACTTTAGGTGAACTTGCAACAGAACTCGATATTGCCAAGGGAACCATTTATAAACATTTTAAAAGTAAAAATCAGCTGTATTTAGAGCTAATTATTCTGAATGAACAACGCTTATTAGATATTTCAAAAATATATCATGATGATATTAAAACCTATGTTTCACAATACATGCTATATAACATGCTTAATTCTAATCGCACCATTCTGTTACATGTCATTGAAGAACGTTTGACAAATAATGAAAAAAAACTCAAAGACTTATTTGAAGAACTCTATCGAATTCGTGAAGCACGAATTATGGAACTTAAAGATATGTTTGGCGAACATCTAAAAGCATTAAATAGCACAATGTCAATTCGAGATTATTTGTCCTATATCTGGACGGTTACCTACGGCGCATCATTACTCTTAAATTCAACGCATTATCAAAAATCTATTGGTTCTAGAGAGCGTTTGATCAAACTATATGTGAATCAAGCCCTCATGACACCAGATAAACTGTCTGAACCTGAAAAACAGACTTAATTGGCTCAAGTGAATACTTTTTAAGTCGTAGGCGGATCAATTAAAATTGGCGTATTCACTTGACTAAAAATTTCATAAAACATATGTCTTAACCATTGGTGGCTAGTTTTATGATGGCAAGACATGTGCCAATATTGCTTGACTGCATAGGTTGGAAAAGCAATTGGCGCATCAAAGATTTGTAAATTACCTCGTGAAAGTAATACTTCACTTAAATAATAAGGCACCGTTGCAATCGCATCAGTCTCTTGCACCACTAAACCCACTCCCAAATAGCTAGGAATACGCATTAAAATATTACGTTGAAGCTCCAAATTTAACAGCTCATTTTCAATATGGTAATGCCCAAAGCCTGCATCAATATCAATATGTGACTCATTTAAATATTGTTCAATCGTCAAATTATTGCTTTGTAAGCGTGGATGATTCTTCGATGCAATTACCACATAGTACTGTTCAAATAACTTTTGCTGATAAAAACCATTTTCTAACTGTGGTAAAAAGCCAATGGCTAAATCAATTTCACCATTTGCCATCTGATAACTTGTTTCAGAGGTAATCGCACGTATATTCAGTTTAATATGAGGGGCATGTTTTTTTAAATACTGCGAAACTTTAGGTAACAGTACCAAATGTGAAACATCCGTCATAGCGACTGTGAACTGTTGATGAGATGCCATTTCATCAAAATTAATGGTGAAATTATTGATAATTTCAACTTTGTTTAGTGCTTCACTGACCAAAGGAAATAATTGTTTTGACAGTTCCGTAGGAACCATCTCATTGCCAATTCTTAAAAATAATGGGTCGTTATAGTGCTGTCTAATTTTATTCAGAATATTGCTAACCGTAGGCTGGCTCATAGCTAAATGATCAGCTGCCATCGAAACACTTTTAAACTTATAAATATAATAAAATATACTGAGCAGTTTACAGTCCAATTCAAACACGAATAAATTTCTCGCTTACTTTAAGGAGTGATTAATACAATATCATCTACTCTTTTCTTATTTTTTTCCAATGCTAAAGTAAACAAAGTGTTTAAAATTAAAACAAAAGCTTAATTAAATAAATATGTGTGGCATATAAATTTAACAGTAACTTTAAAAACAAGTAGATAAGCCAATCTTATCTACTTGTGAACATTTGATTAAAAATTATGTTACGCATCAACAAATAGATCAATCATCAGTTCTTCTTCAGAAGATCCTTCACGATATTGCTCAAAGTCTGTAACCCCCACTTCTCTTAAAATTTCTTCATCAATTAATAATCGACCAGAAATCTTACGCTTCTCACTAGTCAAAATACTATACGCAGCATCTGCCATAATACTTGGTTTTCTGGCACGGCTCAGTAATGCTCGCCCACCCAATGAGAATTCAATTGCGGCAGTCGCAATAATTGTTTTTGGCCAAAGTGAATTTACGCTAATTTTATAATGTTCAAATTCTTGACTCATCCCTATAGTGAGCATACTCATTCCATACTTGCTTATGGTATACGGCGCATAAGAAGCAAACCATTTTTCATTCAAATTTAAGGGTGGCGATAAACTTAAAATATGCGGATTTTCACTCTTTTTCAAATATGGTAAAGCGGCTTGACTACATACTAAAACTGCACGCGTATTCACTTGATACATTAAATCAAAACGTTGTGGATCTAATGTTTCCACACCAGATAATTTAATCGCACCCGCGTTATTAATCAGAATATCGATACCACCAAATTGATCAGCTGCTTGTTTCATTGCAGCTTGTACAGCCTGTTCATCTCTTACATCAAGTTGTATTGCTAAAGCCTGTCCACCTGCTGCTTTAATTTCTTTCGCAACTGAAAAAATTGTACCCTCAAGCTTTGAATGTTCAACCGCTGTTTTTGCTGCAATCACAACATTTGCACCATCTTGAGCTGCTTTCAGCGCAATTTCACGCCCAATGCCGCGACTTGCACCTGTAATGAAGAGTGTTTTACCTTTTAGTGACATAGTATCCTCTTTGTCTTTTATCCGCACCGCAACTCATTCTGAAAAACCAGAAGGCTTAAGTTCAATATTTTTTTAGTAATATCCTTAATTACTAAATGACCTACTCAATCAATATGTAAGTACACTTTTGAGTGTAATTGACTTAACTATGCATTGAACTAACATTTACAACACTGATGAGTCAGCCTCTTTATATTTAAAGATACCACGAAAAGATCAGACGTAATCTCAGCTGAAATTTGTATTAACCTTGCCTCATTTTATTTATAATATTAAAGATTCATACACTATCTAAATCTAAAAGATTACAACTAGTTTATTTAGTCAGATTATGAATCCGACTGGCATAACCTGAATGTGCTTGATGATCAAGTTTCGTTAAAATACCATCATCGCTTAAAATTCGGCGAGCAGCTATTTGCACCCATTGTGGTAAAAGACCATAAACACGATATACCGATTGTAAATAATCTGGAACGGCAATAAATAATCTTGGTTTAAGCAATGCGCTTACAACCGCCTGAGCAACCTGTTGTGATGTTACACTAGGAATAGCTTTACTTGCTTGATCTGTACCTGTAGTCAATTCCGTCAAGACTTTACTCGGTAGAATCGCTGTAAATTGAATTGCAGAATTTCGGTATTCCCCTGCAACTGCTTCTGTTAAGCCCAGTACAGCAAACTTAGTTCCCGAATAAACTGCCGAACCCGGTAAGGCAAAGCGTCCCGCAAGTGATGCAATATTCACGATATGACCTACACCATTTTTGAGTAATTCAGGTAATGCCAATTGCATCCCATAGATTACACCGCGAAAATTAATATCAATTTGTGCATCTGCCAATGCCGGATCTTCATCTAAGAATGTCCCCATCGGCATAATGCCTGCATTATTAATGAGTGAATACAAACTGCCATAATGTTGAATAGTGTTATGAATAAATTGCGCAAAAGAACTCCGATCCCTAACATCAACGTGAAATGCTTTTGCACCAATACGTCGTGCTTCTTTTTCAGCAAGCTCTAAATCAATATCACCGATACTGACTTCTGCACCTTGTGCAATAAGTTCTTCTGCTGTAGCTAAACCAATACCACGTGCAGCACCCGTAATTGCGATCACTTTACCTTGTAATTTTTGTTTTTTATGCATTGTAATATCCTTAATTTTTTCAATTATTTTTACGCAGAACTTTAGTTCTTCATCTCGATCTGTTCATCAATCAAATATTCTTTTAAATTGAAGCGTTTCATTTTTTCACGCAATTTAAATGTCGTCCACGGCCAAACCGTACTGTTTCTCCCGTTACGGTCGATGAAATAACTTTGACAACCACCTTTATTCCATACTGTAGTCTGTAATGCTGCCTGTACCTTCGCATTAAATTGCTGAGTAATTTCGGGGTTCGGTTCAATGGTTTGAATGCCCAGTTTTATTGCCTGCTTAAGTGCATCAATAATATAGTCCAATTGTGCTTCAATAATAATAAAAGCAGATGAACTCACCGCAACATTTGGCCCAAACATCAAGAATCCATTCGGGCAATTTTCAATCATAGTACCCATATAACCCTCTGGGCTACCTTGCCATACATCTGACATTTTTTGCCCAAAACGGTTATAAACACGTTGTGCAATAGGCGGTTCTGCAATTTCAAAACCTGTTCCGAGGATAATGACATCTGCTTCACAACTTTCACCATTTACTGCAATTAGGGTATTACCTTTAATTTCAGCTAAGGCACTTGCAAGCACTGCCACATTTTTTTGTGCCAAAGCTGGATACCAATTGTTAGATTGTAATATACGTTTACAACCAATGATGAAATTTGGGGTCAGCTTTTCACGTAAAATAGGATCTTTAATACGATAGTTCAGATGCCATTTGGCTAATTTTTGGAACTGTTTCATTGCTGTAGGACTTTGAATTCCCCCATTGATGGTTTCAAAAATGCCATAAACTGAACCACGCATCAGTTGCTGTGTCAGCGGTAATAATTTAAACATGGTGCGAATCGGTAAGGGTAAAGGCATATCCGATTTTGGTAAAATCCATTGAGCTGTACGTTGAAATACGGTCAATTGCTTTACCATCGGTTGAATTTGCGGAATGAACTGAATCGCAGAAGCACCAGTACCTACTACAGCGACTCGTTTTCCTATTAAATCAAAATCATGTCGCCATTGTGATGAATGAAAAATTTCACCTTTAAACTTTTCAATGCCTTTAATTTCTGGCAAGACGGGTTCATGCATCGGGCCACAAGCAAGAATGGCAAATTGAGATCTAAATTCACCTTGATTAGTATTAATGATCCAACAGTTTTCAGCATCTGACCACTTGGCTAGTAGAGCTTCATGCTTTAATCGTACATGTGGCATGACTTTATATTTATCCACTACATCAAATAAATACTTTTTAATTTCATTTTGTTCTGCAAATACTCTTGTCCATGAAGGATTTTGCTCAAATGAATAGGAATATAAAGCCGATGGAACATCACAAGCACATCCAGGATAGGTATTTTCACGCCATACTCCTCCCATTTCTGCAGCTTTTTCCAATAAAATAAAATCGTCAATGCCTGCTTCTTTCAACTTAATGGCTGCACCAAGACCGGCAAAACCGCCACCTACAACAATCACTTTATAAAAGTTTTTTGTGTTTGAATTTATTGATTTTTTCTGATTATTTTGCTGTTGTTTCATTTGGTCAATCGCTTACAATATGTACAATAGACGTACATTGTCAAAACTGGAATGCTTTGTCAATTTCCTTGTAGGACACTTTAGAACATAATTTTGGTATTTTCCTCTGACGAATAAACCAAGTAATCGACTCCATGCGAAATGCTAACCTCTTACAGCTCAAGGTGTAAATCAATGTTATTGATGTTGAAATGGTTCAACATATAAACTGCGTATGGTTGGCATACTCACGGTAAAGTATTTACAATATGTTTGGATTTAGATTGTTCCGTGAATATTTAGACTATAAAAATAAAGAATCTAATATTAATGGCATAAGTAAAAAAGACTCGATAAAGCACCCAAAGGTGCTTAAACATAATATTAGCAAAATTAAATCATTGAATAACTCAAACTTAGTGAATCAAGTAAATTATCTTTTTGACTCACTAAAGTTAAATCCATCAATATCTCAGAGCTGGCCATATTATTTATAGGAATTGATTCTACAAAAGTATCCTGCGGCTGATCTACTCTCTGATTGGCATGATCTACATTCAATATAGATTCAATGATTGCTTGATTGATAATCGTATCTATATTTTGCTCATGACTGATCTGACGCTCACTCATAATTTCTGAAATTGCAGGAATTTCATCATGGTCAGGCATAAATGCTGAATCACTTATGCCCTGAAAATGTGACTGCTCCAAGACATTTTCCAAAGAGTATGCAGTTATAGGAGTTGCCAAAGCACTGATTAAACCAGCCATTGGGTCTACTATAGCTGGCACAGGTTCTACAATGCTAAAATGAAATGGATCACTCACCAAACTGGTATTGCCTGCCTTATCCGTTTGAATGAGGGTAATAGTATGACTTCCCAGTCCTAAATCAACACTAGGTGTAAATGACCAATCAACGCTCGTTGTCGTACCACTTTTTACGGTGATAACCCCTAAAACTTTACCATTATCATAAATCGTTAAAATAGCATCTGGTTCAGCTTTTCCCGAAAACATCGGCTTTACATCATCAACTGTTCCGCCTGATGTAATTTCAACTGGCTTATTGTCTAAATTATTAAAATCATCGGTCACTTGTGTCAGTATAGCTTTGACTGGTGCCGTTATATCTTTAGTTCCCGTAATATTCATCACATCAGATTTATTACCTGCAGCATCAATTACATAAACATATCCTAGTTGCTTCTCAGTTAATGCTTTAGATAAGGTAATTGAATATTTACCTTCAGCATCAGCCATTGCTGTACCTAATAAATTATTATCTTTATCATACACAATCACTTTAGCATCAGCTTCAGCCTTACCTATAACGCTATTACCCTCTGCATTTAATTCTGCGGTGGCTTTTTCTGGTGCAAGGGTATCAAATCCTGCTTTTATTTCTACAGGCCTAGATTTATTGCCTGCTGCATCTTCAATAGTGATGGTTCCGAATTGATTTAGAGCCAATGCAGGAAAAATTGAAATACTGAAGTGACCATTTGCATCCACCATTCCTGAACCAATCACCTTACCAGTAGTATCTTGAATTTCGACTTTACTATTGGCTTCAGCTGTTCCTTTTACGAAAGTCCCTTCTTTATTCATCTCAAGTTTCGGTGCATCTGGGGCAGATGTATCTTTACCTGCGACAATCTCATGCGACGTCGATTTATTTCCAGCACTATCTTCTGAAACTACGGTTCCTATTTTACCCTTCGTTAAAGCAGGAGAGACTAAAATAGAAAATACACCTGCTTCATTGGCTTTAGCCGTACCAATTAATTTTCCATCAGTATCATAAACATGCAGTGTAGAATTTGCTTCGGCCTTCCCAGATACAACTGTACCATCATCACTTAACTGTGCCTGTGGTTCATCTGGCGCAATCGTGTCTTTGGTCCCAGTGATAACTGTATATTTGGAAGCATTTCCTGCACTATCAGTGGCATTCACAAACACTTTATGACCATCTGTTAATGCTGGAAATAATTCGATTTGATAATGGCCCGATTTATCAACTGTCGTTTTTGCTAAGACTTTTTTATTGCTATCCACCACATAAATGGTCGCTCCTATTTCTCCAGTTCCAGCAATTGTCATCCCAGAATCATTCAGTTTCGCAGTCGGTGCATCGGGAGCCAAAAAATCTGAATTTGGTGATGAGCGACTATCATTATTTCCATCCAACAGTAATAAACCCAAACCAATCGCAGAGATTAGGCCAGCTCCTGCTTTTACAGCACCTGAAGACCATAAATTTGCTAAGGAAAAATTATCCTGTGCTTTAGTTTGATAGGCTTCTAATCGGTTCACTGAATTCGTTACAGTATTGTTATAAGATAAAATTTCTAGCTGCGCTAAACCTGAATAATTAGTAAAAGTACCATGGTCATCAAAATGTGTCAGAGCAAAACTGCCATCTCTTTCAGGGAAGGTTAAAGAATTCTCAGTAATCCCCTTGGTTTGAAAGAAATTTTCTAATATTAGTTTTTCACCATTTTTTAAAGTGATAACAATATTATTGCCATCTTTAACAATAGATAAAACCTCTTCTTTTGTAATACCTACTTGAATAATAGAAGGTTGCGATAATATGACCACTTTTGACTGAGTATCTTGTAAAAGTATTTTATCTATTTTTGCAGCAACTATTATCCTTGTCATATTTCCCTCTATTCATCTTTAAATTTTGAAAATCACACAGTATCTGACTATATTAAAATCAATAAGTTAATTCCACTTAATTATTAAATTAAGATTTAAAATCATAACTATATATACTTATAATTAGATAAAAAATATCTATATTGAATAAACCCACATCCCGATAGTCTAAAGTTGAAATACTTTAAGTGACTCATTTTCTCAATCAGCACCAATGACAAAGACTGTACTAAATTTTATAGCTTGGATGACGATAAGAACAATAAACTACGTCCAAAATTTTCGAACCTAAATATTAGCTTAATCCTGCTGAAAATTTTGGATAATCATCTAAAATTTCAAACCATGCAGCCTTATTATCAGTATAAGCATGTGAACTAATTTCTGCATTTAAGGCTTCATTGATAATTCCCACACGAAGTCTAATGATATCTGGTCTATCTAAACGGGCACTAAAAAGTGGTGATGCACAGTTTTTACAAAAAACTCTTTTTTTATTTTCAGTTGCATAATATTCGCCAAACAATTCTTGCCCTTTTATCATTTTTAAATCTTTAGTTTGAATGACCGCAATAGCGACAAAGGCAGAACCTTGTGCTTTTTGGCATTGCTGACAATGGCACACAAATATCTTTGAAATTTTGGTATTAATTTGCAGATGAATAGCACCACAAAGACACGAAGCTGTATACATAAAGACCTCTAATCATTTTTTTTAGATTTTAAATCATCTTCTCGATACTGTTTTAATAGTTCAATTTCAGTATAAATTTGTTGTTGTAATTGCGCTCTGAACTCAATCAGATCCTCCATAGACTGCATATGATTCAAACTTAAACGGGGTAAAAACTTAAAATAAAAAGGTATTTTTTTAGGAATAATACTTTTAGGTATTGAGGGGATTATTTCCCCATGCCGTAGTACTTCAGAAATTTTAGGATAGCTTAACAGTTTTTTAAACCAATTTTGCTTTAGTAAACTATTTACATCCAACGCTAAGTCAAAAACTTCATCCCCACCTAAAGCAATAAAAGGCGCAATCTCATAATTAAATTCTTGAGCTAACTTTAAAAATCCATAGCGCTGTTTCCAAATTAGTTGATAGGCCTCACCTTTACGCTTAACCACCTCACGCCCACCGCCTGGAAATACTAAAATGGAGTAACCTTGCTGCATAGCTTGACGTGCATAAGCTTGTACACCATCTATGGCTCCCACTCTTTTGACCATTTCTCGCCACAGTGGAATATGAAAGTGCACATGATCGGCCAAACTCACTACTGCAATTTTGTGTTCATTGAATAAGTAATCGATAAGAATAGGTGAATCTAAAACCCCATAAAGCGTATGGTTTCCCACATACATGGCTGGTTGATTGGGCACAAGATTCTCCGTACCTAAATAGGTTGGAGAAAAATAAAAGCGCTGCAAACCACTTATAAGCCGAATTAATGTCGGGCTATGCATAATTTGCAACGTTTTTTGTTTCATCTTCTTTATCTCAATTAAGAAAAGACGTTAAATAACATGTTTTTGCACTAAAATTGAACCCACTGAATAACCCGCGCCAAATGAACACAGTACGCCATATTCACCATCATTCACTTGATCCGCAGTACGATGCAAAGCAATAATTACGCCAGCAGAAGACGTATTGGCAAACTCATTTAAAATAATCGGAACGAGTGCTGGATCTGCTTCAGCAAGCTGTTTACCCACGACTAATTTTAGAATTAACTCATTCATACTGGCATTGGCTTGATGCAACCAAAAGCGTTTAATATGGCTAGGTTGAATGCCATTCTTTTCTAATTGAGTCGTAATGATTTTTGCAACCAATGGACATACTTCTTTGAAGACTTTACGGCCATCTTGACGAAAAAGCTTATCATCTACGACTGCATCTTCACTACGATTTAAGAAACCAAAGTTATTACGAATATTGTTTGAAAATTGCGTAAATAAATGAGTATCTACAATTTCAAAGCCAGTTTTACTATCTGTCTCTTCAATAATTGAAGCCGTTGCCACATCACCGAAAATAAAATGACAATCACGTGAGCGATAATCAGTATGACCTGATGTAATTTCAACATTGACCAATAATACACGGCGTGCACCAGTTTTTATCGCATCATACGCCTGCTTTAAACCAAAGGTTGCTGCTGAACATGCAACATTCATATCATAAGCATAACCTTGAATACCCAAAGCTGTTTGGATTTCAATCGCAACTGCCGGATAAGCACGTTGCATATTTGAACATGCTAAAATTACTACATCGATATCTTCAGCAGTTACACCCGCATTTTCCATAGCTTGTTTTGCAGCAATAACGCCCCATTCTGCTTGAATAGAAAGCTCATCATTACTACGTTCTTTCAAATAAGGACGTAATCGCTCAGGATTCAAGACACCTGATTTTTCAATAACATAACGTTGCTGTACACCTGATGCTTTTTCAATAAATTCAGCACTTGAACCACGACGAGCTGTTAACTCACCAGCTGCAATCTTTTCAGCATTTTCACTATTAAATAGTTCTACATAAGCATTTAAACTATCAACCAACTCTTCATTGGTAATGACTTCTTGAGGGTGAAACAAGCCAGTACCAGTAATACGAATGCCCATGTAAAACTCCTTTTCCTAATCTATTCAAACTTAAATTTAACGTATTTTAACTGATTCCGAGACGATCCCATACTTTTTGTAATCTAGTTGGAGAAATTGGCATCTTTGTTTTCATCGGTTGAGAAAATAAGGAAATACGTAACTCTTCCAACATAAAGTACAACTCTTTCAAACGGACGTCATTTTTATACTTAAATAATTTATCCATCCATGGATCGACTTGTTTAATTGCATCATTATCTCTGTTTAGGTTATTCGGCAAACGCTCTAAACGCAACAATAAAGCTTTCAAATAACGTGGGAATTCTTGCCAGATATCGGCAGATTTGCTATATACAAAATTAGATAAATCCATTAAATCAAGCTGATCTTCCATATCATCAATATTTTTTCCAAATATTTCCTGATCCAACAGTAATAATTTTTGGCGAATTTCTTGCCATTGTATATAAATTTCACCCATCACTTTTAAAGCCTCTTGGCCATAGCTCAAGAAATTCTGTTTGACATGTATCAACAGTTTTTGAAACTCAGCTTCATCAATCGGCAAGTCTGTAATAGCCATTTGTAACGTCGCATATACCAGCATTTGTTCAAGTTGTGCTTTATCACCCAATGGGGCATAAGCTAAAGCCATGGATTTAGAAATTTGCTTTTTCAACTGCCGAATCAAATCACCCAATTGCATATGAACAAGACGAATCACCCCTTCACGATGTTGCTTAATTGCTTCGGTTTGATCATTAAAGGTTTGAATCACAATTCCAGATTCATCTTTTACATCCAGTTCTGCAAATACTTTGCTTGGGACAAGTGCTTGATATTGCTTAACCACTACCCCAGTGACTTTTTGCGATGCTTCAAAAACAAATGTTTCTGGGAAAGTCTTAAATTCACCTTTAAGCTGCCTCACTGGACTATGTGTTTCAGTTCGACAACGTGCCTTTAATTCTTCAAGATCACGGCCTTTTTCAATAACGCGACCTTTTTCATCAATCACGTGAATGAATGGCATCAAATATTGCTCAATACGCTCTACAGAAAAATCTTTCTCTGTAATTTGATCACCACGTAATTGAAACGCTAAATATTTAAAAATGTGCTCATTTAAATGGGTGGCATCAACACCTTGCATTAATTTACGCGCAGTATCAGGAATCGGTACTAAATTACGGCGCTTATCTTTCGGCAAGGACTTAAGTAAGGCTTCAATTAAATTTTGCCGCCAACCTGGAATGCCCCACGACCAAATATTTTCATCAACCTGAGGTAACGCTTGCACAGGAATTTTAACGGTTGCACCATCTTCATCATGACTAGGATCAAAACGATAACTTGCCGCTAAACGTAACTGACCATTATGTAAATAATCAGGGAATTGTTGCGTCGTAGGACGATCGTTCATCCACAAGGCATCATCATCTACAAATAAATAACGTGGATTTTTCGTTTCAATAGTTGCGCGCCAATCTTCAAAACTACGACGACTAGCAATTTCTGGTGGTACTTTAGCTGCATAGAACTGATAAATGGTTTCTTCATCAACCACTAAATCACGACGACGTAACTTATCTTCAACCCGCTCAACTTCGTCTAACTTCTGTAGATTATGTTTAAGAAATGGTGGTGTAATGCCTAAATTACCTGTGGTTAATGCATCACGCAGGAAAATTTCATGCGCAGCTTCAGGATCAACTTTTTCATAATTAATGGATTTTTTCGGCTCAATAATTAAACCAAATAACGAGATTTGATCATATGCATTCACAATGCCCGGCTTTTTCGCCCAATGTGGTTCAAAATAATGATGCTTGAGTAAATTTGGTGCTGCTAGCAAAATCCATTCAGGTTCAATTTTTGCCAAATTACGTAAATAGACTTGCGAGGTTTCGACCATTTCAAATGCCATAACCCAAGAAGCACTGGTTTTATGCAAAGTTGATGCTGGGAAAATTCGGGCTTTTTGCTGGCGTACCGCCATAAAGACATTACGTTCATCAGTCTTGTTGGCAATAAAAGACAATAATCCTGTAAGTAAAGCTCGATGTAAGTTTTCATAACTTGCAGGCTTGTCATTCAATGACAGTTTTAAGCCTTTGGCTAAATCTAGCAATTGTTCATGGGTTTTTTGCCATTCACGTAAACGTAGCCAGCTTAAAAAATGCTGCCGCGCAAAATTCCGGCGTTTACTTTCATTTAAATTTTTACGATTTTCTTCTAAAGTTTCCCACAGTTTGATATAGAACAAAAAGTCCGAATCACCTTCTTTAAACAAAGCATGTTTTTGATCAGCTTGACTTTGTTTATCGGCTGGGCGCTCACGCGGATCTTGTACTGCCAATGCCGCAACAATAATTAAAACTTCATTGAGCACACCAAAATGTGCGCCACCTAAAATCATCCGAGCTAGACGTGGGTCAATCGGCATTTTTGCCATTTGCGTGCCAATCTTAGTTAACTCATCTTTGTTTTCATAATAGGCACCAAGCTCAATCAAAAGCTTGCGACCATCATTTACCAATCGATGATCCGGTGGTTCAATAAAATCAAAGGACTCAACTGCACCAAAACCTAAACTTTGCATCTGTAAAATAACAGATGCTAAATTAGTTCGTTTAATTTCTGGTTCGGTAAACTCAGGCCGACCTTGAAAATCTTCTTCACTAAACAATCGGATACAAACACCCGGTGCAATACGACCACAGCGTCCTTTACGTTGATTAGCTGCCGCCTGAGAAATGGCTTCAATCGGTAAGCGTTGTACCCGAGAACGATAGTTATAGCGTGAAAGTCGTGCAAAACCACTGTCAATGACATAGCGAATATTTGGTACTGTGAGTGCCGTTTCAGCAACGTTGGTAGCAATAATGATCCGACGTCCACCACTACTTGCATTAAAAATCTTTTGTTGCTCTGAAATAGCTAAACGCGCATACAACGGTAAAATTTGCGTATGCCGTGGACCAAATTTTTGTAAGGTTTCTTGTAGTTCTCGAATTTCTTGCTCTGTACTAGAAAAAATCAGAATGTCTGCATGTTCAGGATGTCCTTTTGCTTCGGCATCTTTAAAACACTCTTCGACAGCTTGTACCACTGCACGCGGTAGATTCTCCTCAAAATCATCAAACTCATCATCATCGCTACCACCGACACTCATTTCAGAAATAGGACGGTAACGCACCTCTACTGGAAAACTACGTCCTTCAACTTCAAATATTGGGGCATTATAAAAATATTGACTAAAACGATTAACATCTAATGTTGCTGACGTAATGATAATTTTTAAATCTGGGCGCTTTTTCACCAGCTGTTTAAGATAGCCCATGATAAAGTCAATATTGAGTGAACGCTCATGTGCTTCATCAATAATAATGGTGTCATATTTATTTAAATAGCGATCATTGGTCAGTTCTGCAAGCAGAATACCATCTGTCATTAAACGAACAATTGAATCTTGTGAACCTTGCTCATTAAACCGAATTTTAAAACCAATTGATTCGCCGAGTGGTTCACCCACTTCTTCTGCAATTCGTTGTGATACAGTACGTGCTGCCAAACGACGTGGTTGGGTATGACCAATCATCCCCGTTAAACCACGCCCCGCAAGCATAGCAATTTGGGGTAATTGAGTAGTTTTACCAGAACCCGTTTCACCAGCCACAATAATAATTTGATGTTTCTGAATCGCTGCAATCAATTTATCTGCATATTGCGTTACAGGTAAATCTTGGTTGAGTTTAATATTTGGTAAGCGCTTTAAACGATCCCGAACTTTTAAATTCGACTGTTCAAACAACTCATTATATTGCTTTTGATCGGCATCACCACCTTTACGAAGTCGATTTAAACGATAGCGATCGCGAACCATAACCCATTGATCGACATTTAAATGACTTAACACAGATGATGTATCCCAAAATAAAAGAAATTGAACTGCGCATTTTACGCTGTAATGGCATGAAGAAAAAGGGATAGTCTTTTTATAAAGTTTCTATTTTTTCAATTTTGCCCTTGAAATATCAACACGAAGACTTCATGTTGTATAACGAGTTAAATAAAAGATTATTTTGTCATTTAAATATCATATTTTTCATCTATTAATGAGGAAAGATATGCGATGTACAAAATAATCGGAATTGATGAAATAGTGACTGGAGTCATACTAAATTCAATTTTCCGATTTTAGCGATGAAAAAATACTATTTCACCAATAACAAAAAGTTCTTTATGCTAGTTATATATTAGAAACACACCTCAATCATGGAGATAATGATGAGCTTAATTAATACTGAAGTTAAACCATTTAAAACCCAAGCATTCCATAACGGTCAATTCATTGAAGTAACTGAGGCTGATCTTAAAGGTAAATGGTCTGTTGTATTCTTTTACCCAGCTGACTTTACTTTTGTTTGCCCAACAGAACTTGGCGATCTTGCTGACAACTATGCAGAATTCAAAAAATTGGGCGTTGAAATCTATTCAGTTTCTACTGATACGCATTTCACACACAAAGCTTGGCACGATTCTTCTGAAGAAATCAAAAAAATTGAATACGTAATGGTTGGTGATCCGACTTGGACACTTGCTAAAAACTTCGAAGTATTGATCGAATCTGCTGGTCTTGCTGACCGTGGTACTTTCGTTATCGATCCAGAAGGTAAAATCCAAATCGTTGAAATCAACGCTGGTGGTATTGGTCGTGATGCGCAAGAACTTCTTCGTAAAGTTAAAGCAGCACAATACGTTCATGCTCACCCAGGTGAAGTTTGCCCTGCTAAATGGAAAGAAGGCGATGCAACTTTAGCTCCTTCAATTGATTTAGTTGGTAAAATCTAATTTTAGATTAAATTCAATTGATTCAAAAAACCACGCTTTAAGCGTGGTTTTTTATTTCTAAGGTGTTTTATTAATACACAAAAATAGCATTTAATCTAAAGTCTGAATCCCACCACCATTTACAAAAATTGTTTGTCCACTGACCCATGAAGAAATCGGTGAAGCTAAATACAACATTGCTCCAGCAATATCTTCAGCAGTTCCTAAGCGCTTAATTGGAGTATGCTCCAACATTTTTTCTTCAATTTCAGGTGTTAAGACACTCGCCAAAGCATCTGTTCGTGTTGCGCCTGGACCTACTGCATTTATTCGAACTTCTGGCCCAAAGTCAAACGCGAGGTTTGCAACCATATGATTGACTGAGGCTTTAGAGCCAGCATAACCACTCATATTCGGAGAGGTATTTTTACTCGACATAGAAGAGGTAATTACAATCGAGCCATAACCGGATTTTTTCATATGTGGCACACACAATTGACTTAAACGCCATGCGCTAAATACGTTTAATTCATAATCTCGTTTAATATCTTCAATGGTAATTTTAAAGGGATTCTCACGCCCCCCTCCACCGCCACCTGCATTATTGATGAGAATATTGACCGTACCAAATTTTTTGACAGTTAAATCAACCAAATCTACTAAACTTTGATCATTCAAAATATTACATTCAATCGCCAGTGCTTTTGTACCTATTTTTTCAATTTCTTCAGCGACCTTTTGAGCCTTCTCTAAATTTAAATCGGCAATAACAACATCTGCACCAGCTTCTGCCAACAGCAATGCTGTTGCTTTACCAATTCCATTTGCGCCACCTGTAACAATAGCAACCTTATTCTTTAGATTAAACAACGTATTAATCTGCATACTGTCTACCTTTTTATTAGTCAGTCATACTGTAAAATTAACTGGATTGAATAATCATATGTTCTTATAACAATTTATTTTGATTAGGTAACAAATAAGCATCTATAAATTACATTTTCTAATCAGAATTAAGCTGCTGGTATTTTAATAATTCAATTTATCCAGACATCATAATTTATATTTATTTTCCATACACTTACCTAATTAATAAACTTAAAATGGAAATACGATAAAACATAAATGTAAGCCACTTTTTTAATACTTAGAATATAGAACTAAAAATCGATTTTAGGGATCTTGGAGGGATGATTTTTATTAATTTATAAGTAGATAAATCAGAAAATAATTTTACAAATATGCTATATATTCCCCCCCTCATTTCAATTAATTTCAAATGAAGCAGAAGTATAAATTTTTTGCGAAATAATACATAAAATTAAGGGGTTGCTTATGGGAACTATGCTTGCCGTAACTTCTTGGAAGTACAATGCTTCCTCACGATATTTAAAAATTTTTTATAATAATGGTTCAGGCGAGCTCTACCACCCAGTACCTGAATTTATTTATAATAATTTACTTCGATGTAGTGATAAAACAGCTTTCGTACACAAATATCTAGAATATGATTTACATTTTACTCGTGTTTCAATCATTTAGCTCTCTAAAGATCAGAATTAAATTCTGATCTTTTCATATCAATCCTTGTAAACCACAATAAATAACCCTGCACCCAATGCAAGAATTGTCGTCATAAAACGTTGATCTTGCCTTACAGCCTCGATAAATTTTTTGACTTCGGCAGCATGTGAAATTACATTATCAACAATAAGTACACCACCCTTGGGATGAATCATCTTCTTTAAATATCCCCAATATTCAATATAGTTATTACGCTCAGCATCTAAAAAAATAAAATCATAGTATTGATTTGATACTGATAAAAAATCTTTTGCATCTCCAACCCAGAAATCAATTACGTCATCAACAGCCAACTCTTGGGCATACTGCTGTGCTTGCATTGTTCTTTTAGGGTCAATTTCTAAAGTTGTAATTTTCGCACCAACATTTTGTGCAGCTCCTGCAAGCCATAATGTTGAGTATCCTGTAGACGTACCGATTTCTAAAATATTTTTGGATTGCTGAATTCGAATTTGCATTGCCAAATACTGTGCAGATTCAGGTTCAATATTTCGATAACGATTCAAGCGATCGCACTGAGTCGCATCAAATTTTATAAAATTTTGATACAACTCATTAACGCGATGTAGAAATTGAGGACTTAAACTCATCTTTTATCTTCCATTAAATAGTTCAAACACGTCCATAATGCTGACTAAAGAGGTCATTCGAGTGACTATTTCTTATTTTTCAATCAGTTTCTTGCAACAGTTTAAACCTTGGAACAATTTCTCCACTTTCTAGTTGAACATTTTCTAGAAACATCTCTAAAGGTCGAGTCCACATCGAATAGTCTGCATATAAACATTGATATACAACTAATTTTTCTCTGGTTTCGCTATGTGTCGCCACATAAAAAATTTGATATAAATTCCCTTTATAATGTTGATATATTCCACGTTTCAGCATATTTACGACATTGATTAAATGAATTCTTCAATCTTAGAACATGCATATAAAAAAGAAAACTCTAGATATAAAAAAACTCGCCCTTAAGCGAGTTTTTAGGTATTAACTTAAGAAAAATCTAATTCTTTTTCAAATGCTTTTAATTCATGACGAGACATTGCTAAATTAGATTTAGCACGATCTAACACAAGGTAAAGGAAAAGATTATCATTAGAATCTAATGGACGAATTAAGTGATATTGTTTACCTAAAGTAATCAAAATATCTTCAATTTCATCGTCCAACTTTAAGGCTTTAGCAACCTTACGCTTAGCACGAATCACTTCTGTATTACCAGCAGCAGCTAATTCTAAGTCAATGCCAGTTCCAGCAGTCGCTAATGATAAACCACTTTCGCTATCTACTAATGCAGCACAAATAAAACCGTCAATATCTGTTAATTGATCTAAAGTAATACGAGCCATGAAATTCCCCGATTTATGTTAAGAATTGTTGTTTATTTCTAGCTAAACAAATTATTTTGCTAACCAGAACTATGATACTCATTTGATCATCGTCATAATTTACATTAATCCTATGATCCTTTTCTAAAAAACCCAAAGTTCAGTCTTATCAAAAAACTACTAATACCGTCCATTGATTTCTTCTAGTTTTATTCAGTTAACCTGAACCATATGAATAACTCAATAGCTAAATATTGCAAATTTTACTTGTCAGCTATCTAGACTAATATTTTATAAAAATGCCATATTTCCGTACCATTTTCAATCTACAATTCAACTATTCTTACATTTATTTCTGGGTATTTAAAAATCATTATTATAATAAATTACAATTATTTATAAAAACTAAATTAATACTTAACCAAAGCATCCACTGTTTCCTTAATTTCATACAACATACGCCCTAACAAAATATCTTTCGATGTTAAAACAACCATGACTAAAGGATATTTATCATTTGGAATCGATGTTAAAATTGCTTTTCCATTTTCTGCATCTAATGTAATGCTTTGACAGCCAATTAAATTAATTTCTGAGATAAATGCCGTCACCATTGCAAGAATAGAGCTACTAACTGCCGCAATTTTACCCGAATTCGTAATATTTTTTTTATTGGCCAATGCAATTTCAAAACCATCGGATGAACAAAGCATCACAAATTCCACACCTGATACAGCATTTAATAATTGTCTAATTTGATTTTCACCAAATTCAACATAATCATTGGGAATTTTTCTGGTGAAATTAATATTTAACATGCTCGAACCTATCTACGTCTTAACTCTAATTTGTTTAAACTTTTAAAAAGAATTAAAATAAATAGAAACTCCCTCCAAAGTGGCTCAAACAAAAACTATGATATTAATCATGCTTTATATCATATTTACACTAATATCTTTACTCCTTAGACCAATTATATTTATAGAGATATCAATTGGCTAACTATTCAGATCAGCTATTTTCATTTTACTTATTCTTGACTTTTAAAAGGCCATTTGGGCGCCTAAAATTATTTTACCTAGCCCTTAATTAAGTGAAAATTGACCGATAAAATAAGTTCATATATGAGACAACTTGCCTCTTTAAGCTAGTTAAGCTCAAGTAAATTTACTACTTCGAGCTGTACATCACTCATAATAGTGCCTTGATCAAGTAAATGATTAAAATAATTTTCGACAACTTGCGCTTGGTCAAGCGTGCTTTCAACTTTATACATGTTTTGGCGAAACTCATTACTTGAACGTAAGCCTTTGGTATACCA
The DNA here is from genome assembly GCF_002135345.1 of Acinetobacter sp. ANC 4648. Taxonomy (GTDB): domain Bacteria; phylum Pseudomonadota; class Gammaproteobacteria; order Pseudomonadales; family Moraxellaceae; genus Acinetobacter. The sequence goes on from NZ_NEGI01000004.1 coordinate 21,187, forward strand.
AGCAATATGTTTACGAGCAATACGACAACCCGAATATTCTCCATAAAATTGATACAGCTCAGATAAATGTCCAAGCAGCACATCTTTTACTTCTTGAATATTTGGCGCAACTAAATGCTCACCTGTTGCTAAATAATGTGAAATTTCACGAAAAATCCAAGGACGACCTTGTGCCGCACGTCCAATCATGACCGCATCAGCACCCGTATAATCCAATACATATTTAGCTTTCTCTGGACTATCGATATCACCATTTGCAATCACTGGGATTGACAACATCTGCTTAATTTCTTTAATTAAACTATAACGTGCGGTATTTAAATACATATCTTCACGAGTACGACCATGTAAAGCTATAGCAGCAATTCCCGCTTCTTCCGCACGTCGTGCAACACGGAGAATATTTTCCTCACCATTTAAAAAACCTAAACGAGTTTTTAGTGTTACTGGAACATCTACTGCAGCAACAACGGTATCTAAAATTCGTGCAACTAAATCTTCATCTTTGAGTAAGGCAGAACCCGCTAATTTATTGCAGACTTTTTTAGCAGGGCAACCCATATTAATATCAACAATTTGTGCACCATTGGCCACTTGATAACGTGCTGCTTCTGCCAACTGTTCTGGTTCAGAGCCAGCAATTTGCGCAGAGATAGGTGCAAGTTCACCCTCAAAATTAGCTCGATATAGACTTTTTTTGCTCATTCGTAAAGTCTGATCAGATGTCATCATTTCACTAACTGCATGTCCTGCGCCAAAGTACTTGCAGAGTGTCCTAAAGGGACGATCAGTAACACCCGCCATCGGTGCGACAAAAATAGGCGTAGTCTTTGTTTTATCAAACAATTCTGCAATTACGTTGTTTTTACTCAATTTCTACTTTCCCATATTCTCAAAGGTTTTACATCATTTTCAATCATTCTTAACTATTCTTTACGCCTTATTTACGCCATAATCGCCCTTATGGCGTAAATCTAATTTCATGGCGTAAATATGGGAACAATTGCAGAACGAACCACAGCTGATGGTAAGACTCGATACAGAGCTCAAATACGAATAACTCGCAAAGGATTACCAACATTTATTAAAACAAGAACTTTCGCAAAAGAGTCATTAGCCAAGGAATGGATTAAACGACTTGAAGCAGAGATTCTTATTAACCCTGCTATTCTAAATCCTCAAGCCGAGGTTGTGTCAAAAACTTTAGAACAATTCATCATTCAATACCTGGATGAAATTAGTGATGAGTTTGCGGATACTAAGACGGCAGCACTAAAGAATATTTGTAATTACGATATTACCCATAAAGATGTTTATACCCTCTCACGACAAGATTTTTCATCATTTGCTATTGAACGACGTAAAGGCAATCCAATCGAAATGATAGATGGCGTTGCTCCTTCAACTGCGTTAAAAGATTTATCCCATATTTCATCAGTCTTAAATCATGCAGAACTTGTATGGGGTGAAGATATCGCTCATGCCAAGAATGAATTATCACACTCACTCATTGGTCTTAAAAAAGCTCGTATTGTTACTAAATCAAAAGAACGTGATCGTTTAATCACGCCAGAAGAACTTCATATTCTGACCAATCACTTTTATAAAGGATGGAAACGTGTTCGTAATGCTATTCCAATGCATCTGGTCATGTGGCTTGCGATCTATGCAGGTCGTCGTGAAGGTGAACTATGTGAAATGCGTTTAGATGATTTTGACAAGAAGAATAGCCAATGGAAAATCAGAGACGTTAAAAATCCAGATGGATCCAAAGGAAATCATAAGTTTGCCCATTTAGAGCCTAATGCCCTTCTCATTATTGAAGAATTACTTGAGCCTTCTACTCGAAAAAGAATGCTGGAGCTCGGTTATAGTGATGCGCTTCTTTTACCTGTCAATGTACAAACAGTCAGTGATTATTTTCGCAGAGCATGTCGCTTAAATGGAATTGAAGATTTAAGGTTCCATGATTTACGCCACGAAGCAGCGACACGCTATGCGGAAGATGGTTTTACAATACCTCAACTGCAAACGATTACACTACATTCGTCATGGAATAGTCTTAAGCGGTACGTAAACCTAAGAAAACGTGGTGAGCGTTTAGATTATCAGACAGCTATTCAATTTGCTCGACAACAATATGACGATAATTATTCTAAATTTGCTTTAAAACAAAGATATGTATCAGCAGCTGATATTGCAGATGCAGAGGAAGCTTATTCTCAAGTTCAAACACCTGACGTTATAAATACTGAATTTTCTTTTACTAAAGAGCAGATGGAAAGATTCATGAAATCATTCCGCCCAACTAAAAGTGTTAAAGATATGTATAAAGAGAAATCTAATATACAGAACATATTTGCATGGAACGATGTGCAGCAGTCTTTTGTAGTTCCATACATACAAAATGCTTGGGAGAATTGGTTTAATGATAATGGTGGAGTTATTGATTGGAAACAGCTACCAGATGACACGACTCACTTTAGCATCGAAGGGTTAGATGTATTAAAAATTGAAGGTGAACGTGTGTACAAATGGGAAACAGACATTGAGAAATGGATAGATATTTCGAAATACTGTAATTTGGATCAATCGAAACTCATCAAAAAATAATGTCTTTCTCTAATGTATGGTTAGGTAAAAAAATGAAAGTATCTGAGCTAAATGCAAACCAACTCCCTGCCGTTCTTGCTAATGCAATGAAAGTTAAAAATGTACCAGAACTTAATTGGGATTTGTGTGGAAAGCTAATTGAGAAAGAGAAAATTAGTTTAGTACGATCTTATTCGAGATGGACAGCATTTTATGTTGGTCCACGTTCAGATAGTAAAGAAGTTGAGCAAACAGCTGATACTGCTATAGAAGCGATTGTGAAATGCTATATTGAGAAAAAATTGGGAAATGAGATTTAGGTGAGGTATTCAACTTGCAGAAATGCGCAAGTTTGCATAAATCGCTAGAAAATGGGTGCGTCCAGTTTTAAGCATACCTTCGGTTAAAGTTTTTCTATCAAAATTCCGACTAAGTTAAAGTAGGTGGTTTTGGTTGACAAATATTGACGTCTGCAATAAATCTTAGTAGACGAGTTATAATTTCAGCAGTTAAGCCCTTAATTGAGGGCTTAACTGCTGAAATCAAATATTACTTCTGTTATTTTTGAGGGCTTTCAGGTTGCGCATGTGGCTGGTTTTTGTGATCTGATTGCGGAGTTTGGTGCTTCTGATCCTTTTGTTGATCGGATTGATTCTGTTTTTGATCATTCTGTTGATCTGATTGTTGATTAGCCATTTTAATTTCCATCCTATAGTATCAATATACTGCTTCAGTAGCAGTCCCATCAAGCTACTCTTTAAATCTAGTTATTTCCCACTATATCTGTATCAAGATGCGTTAATGTAAGTTGAATAAATATAGTCGGCTGATCCTTAACAGAACTATTCAAATCACATTAACAATTCTTACTAAAAACACTTCCAATATCACATTTTCGTACATGTAGATTTTATAAAAAATACAACTCCCCTCAGGCAACGAAAGATTACTTAGGGCGCGGTTGATTAAGAAGTTTAGCTATTAAAAGTAAGAGCTTTAATTTTCAATTAGTTATTTAGTTGGTGATACGCGCCAAATCTTACCTCCAACATCATCAGCAACTAAAATAGCACCTGACGAATCAACCGCAACTCCAACAGGTCGCCCAAATGCATCACCTTTATCACTTAAAAAGCCAGTCAATACATCTTGTGGTTTACCTGAAGGTTGACCATTTTGAAACGGTACAAAAATGACTTTATAGCCGCTATGTGGTTTACGATTCCATGAGCCATGCTGACCAATTAGCGCACCACCACGGTATTGTGGCATTAATTCAGCAGCATAAAATGCCAAGCCTAACGATGCTGTATGGTTACCCAATGCATAATCAGGTTTAATAGCGCGTGCGACCAACTCAGGGTTTTGTGGTTTTACCCGCATGTCCACATGGTGGCCATAATAACTATACGGCCAGCCATAAAAGGCACCGTCTTTGACTGAGGTCATATAATCGGGCACCAAGTCATTGCCAAGCTCATCGCGCTCATTCACTACTGTCCAAAGTGCACCGCTCTGTGGTTGCCAGTCCATGCCATTTGGGTTGCGTAACCCTGTCGCAAATGTTCGCGCTTTGCCACTGGTAATATCGAACTCCATAATCAGCGCACGACCAACTTCTTTGTTAAACCCATTTTCAGCCACATTACTGTTTGAACCCACAGTGATATAGAGTTTGGTGCCGGCAGGGTTGGCAATGACGTTTTTAGTCCAATGGTGGTTTAACGTACCACCCGGTAAATCTAATACTTTGATACCTTTTGTTGTAATTTTACTTGCACCTTTTGGGTAAGAAAAGCGCATTAGAGAGTCCGTAGTGGCCACGTACAGCATATTACCGACCAATGCCATGCCAAATGGAGAGTTTAAATCTTGGAGAAATATGGTTTTTTGATCAGCTAAACCATCGCCATCAACGTCACGGAGTAAGCTAATACGGTTGGCACTCGAATGTGATGACCCTGCACGCTTCATCACTAGTTTCATGACTTTTCCTTGAATACCCTTGCTGTCATCAGGCTTATATGGCGCATCGGTTTCGGCTACTAACACAGCCCCATTAGGCAACACATACAGCCACCGTGGATGCTCAAGTCCTGTTGCAAAGGCTTGTACTTTTAAACCCGCAGCAGGAATTGGCGTAGCATCCACAGGCCAGCCTTTGGCAGGGGCAATATTAACTATAGGTAGTAAACTTTTTTGAGGCTCAGGGAGGTATGGTTTAGGGCCATAGCTATCCATACCAGAGGACTGAGATACTGAATTGCATCCCGTTAGTGCCAATACAATGGTAGAGACTGCTATAAGCAGTGAGAATCGAGTAGACATCTTTTATCTCCCGTTTATCTTTTATCGCAATAAACACAAAGAATAGTTCTTTGAATAATTTCTTTATATGAGTCCTTTGTATGATAAAGATACTGCCTTCCTATTAAACACATTAATTTTCTGTAATTAGCCCTCATTTGAGGATCTTTCCAAACAATTATTTTTCAACTTTACGTCGATTTACTGATTCCTGTATGGTTTTACCACCAATCCTCACTCATACTTCCAATCGCTTTTAGTTGGAGGAATTTATGTCAAGTAACCATAATTAGGAATATTTCAGTTTGTGAAATACCCCTAATTAATCATATTATTAGAAACGATACCCTACACCAACGAATGTAATTAAAGGATCAATATCAATTTTTGTTGTGCCACGAATTAAGCGATTTCCAGTTTTAGAATCTATTACATCTATCGTTGTCTTATTATTTAATTTTGCATAAGACACTGATGCTACTCCATACCAATTTTCAGTAATATCATATGTTGCCCCGAGACTGACAATTGGTGCAAACGCATCATCTGCTTTTACTTTTACATAAGGATTTGCCGATGATTTTTTACCATCTAATGCTGCCCCCGCCTGATTATCTAAAATATTTTGAACCATATGACCTGCTGCCACTAAATCTCTATTCACTTGTGAATCTAATTTAATGCCAGTAAAGCGTGCATACATTACCCCAGCACCTACATACGGTCTAAATTTGTTAACACCTGCTTTACCAAATTGATATTGAGCTTCAAGTGCTGGTGTCCATGCACGCACAGTCGCAGCTTTAGATTTATTATCTAAATTAGTAATTGGGATATCTTGAGCAATATCCAAACCATTAGGAAATAAAGGTGCAAGCATCTCACCAGGCGAAGCTAGACCTGTCATATTTGCAACAATTTCCCCCTTGCCTTTAATATCAACTTTAGGTGGTATCCCACCCATTACTTGCAATGACACATTATCATTGACGTAATAATTAAGCATTAAACCAAAAGTATCTACATTGTCAGCTTCTAAGCCTGTACCTTGTGCTGTCCATTGCTCAATCCCATTGAGCTGTGCATCACCAGTTATTGCACTAGATACATCTGAATCTACATCATCATTATCAACCAAGAATCCCAATGACTGCGCCACACTGCTGCCCTCCGAGTTTTTTTCAAATACACTAATTAAAAATGGTTTGGCTAGCATTGTATTTCCAATACCCTGACCATCATCCATTACAGCAGTATCAGGAATTGAATTTAGAAATCCAGCTTGAGAAATATCACCAATACCATAATTCTTTTTAGAGTCCACTGCGGTATTGATATTAAAAGGATTGGCTTTCCCTTGTGGCATAACATGCATCCAACCTGCAGAAACCGAGAACCGTTTAAATTCTGCTGCATAACCCATATTTGCTATAACGAGAAATGAAGTGGCTACAGTTAATTTTTTTAATACGTGATTTATAATCATTATTTTTTCCTTTTAAATGTACCGGTCTTACATGACCAAGCTCCTTTACTGTACAAAAATAAAACTAAAAATAGGGAAAAATCCGATAAAAAGCATGTGATTTTTACATATGAAAAAAGAATAGTTAAATAAGTAGGTGAATATAGCTGCTTATATAGTGCATATTATTAGAGGGCTTTTCCAACTTCTATCCATGCATCAACTTGAGCCGAACACTTATTATATTTAGCTACAGTATCCACGGCCCAAGGCAAAACTGTTTTCCCCTGTCCCGACCCCAATATCTGAAGTTCAGGACAAGGCTGCATTAAATTAGCTGGAATCACTGGTGATAAGTGAGTTGAGCTGCTGCACCCCATCATCATCAAAACAATGATTGAGATACACAGGACGCTCAATGATCTTTTGCACTTCACGTGTAACTGTTTCGACTTTGACTCGTTGTTCTGATTTGACTTGTTCATAGTCTGCACTCACTTGATTGATTTGATTTTGTTTGGCTGCTAATGCCTTTAATTGCTTTTGTTCCATTGCCTGAATGGTGGCTTTGCACTTGGCATCAGCTGCTTTGAGCTTTCCACTTAGATGATTGGTATATGCAATTTGCGACACCCATAAAATAAAAAAGACCGCTATTGCGATCCATGTTTTAAATTTCCATAATATTTGAAGTATTGGCATTAATTTGCTCCTAGACATTTTGAGTGACGTTCAACTTGTCGTATCCACACCCCATAACAACCATTGGATCGGATGGAGCAATCACGCTTGGCCACGTATTTCCATTTCAGCAATGCATCGCAGGCTTGTTTGTAATTACCTTGCTTTAAGTGACTCAGCATTGAAGATGTTGACCAAGCGGTGGTACCAAACTGATAAGAAAAATCTAAATAGGTATCATATTCAGCTTGGGATAATTTCACACCGGTTAAAGTTTTTTTAAATGCCACTTCACGTTTAGACACATCATGACGTAGCCATTGATCTGCTGTTGCCCGTGTGATTGGTGGATCGGTCATTTTCACCTTAGTACCATCGGGTTTTATGGTGGCACCATGCCCTTGTGTCGGTACATCACCAGGAACAGGGATAACGGGATATGCGGTATATCCCTCTTTGACCTTGAGCCCTGTAAAAAATACAGCCGATGCAGTGAGTGCTGCGACGATCATTTTATTCTTTGCTGACATCACATTGCCCCTGTAATTGTTTTTTAGTAAGTTCATGGATTTCTTCTTCACGCTTATCTTTCTTGCGCTGAAATTTAAGATTGGTGATGTAGTTGCAAAGGCTAATCAATAAGCCGATTAAACCAATCCCCACACCAATCCAAAAACCCCAATCGATTGCTGTCGCCCATGATGCAATGGTTACCCCTGCACCTGTTGCCGTTGTAACTTTTCCTGCAATTGCTGATGTTGTTGCTTCCACTGCACTGACTGCGGTTTCAGACATTTCGCCCCCTTATTTTTGGCAATAAAAAAGCACCTTTCGGTGCCTGATTTTTTGTTAAGACTTAAACTTCGATTTGTACGACTTCACCTGTCTGTCGGTGCTAAACGCTTGATTTCATTTTCCGAAACAAATACTCGATCTCCAACTGAATACTTGCTGTTGCTACTACACAGGACCAATCCGCTACCATCAACCACTAGAACCTTGTAATTGGGATGGTCTTCACTGGTAATGGTTCCAATAAACTCTGGTGCTTTAGGTATGAGATCCAATAAGCGTTTTAATGCATTACTCATCCCGATTCACCCGTTCAACCTTGATGGTTTGATTCACCACTGCATGAGTAAAGGACACACTGACACTGTCCACGATTCCCCACCATTCAGCATTAAATGCAATTAATTCACCTGGTACACATTCACCAATTTGTTCACTAATCGGCATAACCAAACTATGGGTTTCCACCATGCCTGCTTTGGCCAATGCCGTTTTTCCAAAAGCTCCCATGCTTTCAATGGTAAATAATGGACTATTCGTGGTTTCAAGCAATGTGTCTGCTGCAGTACCAGTTCGCTTGACTTGCCCTGTTAATCCATCACGGTCATTGCTTAAAGTCATTCCGTTGTAATCTGGATAAAGCTCATAGTCCGTAGATAGATCTGTGACGATGCTTTCAGGAATTAAACAGTCATAATCTAAAATCGCTAAAGAATCCCAAAAGGTCTTTTTATATTTAGGCTTGATGCTGAGGTGATTCCCTGATTTTTCACTGTAAATAAAACCGCCAGCACTCTCTACAATCAATTTGATCGCTGAAATTGGGGTAAGGTTGGAATAACTCAGGCTATTACTTGGAACAATCCAACCCAGCTCATCGATTAATTTCCAATTTAATTGAGCATGACTATTCACACGATCTAGTTCAGCTTGCACCAATTGAACTGATGTTCTTTCATTCTCCTGTAGATAGGTTCGTGTTGATGAATATGGCGTATCAAGCAATGCCGATTGGCTGCGACCTGTCACGGTATAAGTGGTTTGTGCAAACTTTCGGGATCTACTCCGGTTTTCAAGTAACATATGATGCTCATTGCCATTCACCATAATTTTAAGAATGACTGGTTGCCCAGCAATCGGTTCAAGCTTAATCACCTCACTTGCAGGTACAGTCAAGCTATAGGACCAGCACCATCGGCTTCGATCAGTGCTATAGCTACCATCCAACACTTGAATACTGGTTCCAGTATCTAAGCGGCTTACAGATATTTCATTCACGATATACCACCAATTCTTATTCGGTAGTGCTGGAATACAGTCATCTACCCCAAAGTTTAAAATAACGTTGTGCGCATCAATGTCATGACATAGGCAATTAAAATTCAGATCTGTCGAACCGATATATTCAGGAGTTTCAGGCTTTGGCCATGGTTCAATTGAATGCTTGCGATAATGAATCGACTTGGCTTGATTCCAAGCAATGCGACTTGAAGTGACAAGCTCTAAGCCTTTATCCCATGCAAAAGAGAAGTGTTTTTCAAAGACTTCTGCAACGTCGTGCGAATAGGTAAATTGCTTACGCTTACGCACCAACTCAAGCCAGTCACACTCTCGATTGATTCTTAACTTGTTAGATTCTTCAAAAACTAAACTTCGAGAAATAAGCAGCCTGTCATTGTCTTGCCATACTAAATAGCAGTCACTTTGTAAACCCGTTGCTTGCTCATGAATAACTTGAACAGATCTACGCAATACAACTGATTTTTCAAACCCAACCCACACTTGATTGCTTAAACTCAAAACTCGCTCAAAATAAAAGGCACTGTGATGTGCCCTAAAGATTGGTTTTGAATATTCAAAAAYATGRTTTTTGATGATCTGATCAGCAGTTTGATAGATCGTATTGAGTTCAGCAAAGACTCCAACATTAAAATTAATATCAAACTGAGCGTTTAACTTTGATTCAAATCCAGTATAGATAACAGAGCTTAAAGTACAGAACTGATCAATCACCACTGCATTAATCTGAGCAATAAATGATATTGAAATATTCGACTCGAGCTGTGTCGTTAAGCCAGATACAGCATTGAGCTCAGCTTCAAAATCTGTCTGTATTTCTGTGTTTAAATCATTATAAGTGAAGCTTTCCGCACCAATTTCAGCGTGAAATGCAAGATCAACTATCACATTGAGTGACGCTGTCTGAATCTCATCTGCACCAAAATTTAGATCAGTAGAATCTGTCACCAGATCCTTAAAATTCAAGATTACATGATGACCATCAGGTGGCGTATAGTTCGACACATGCTCACCTCATATTATGCGCTCGGCTTAAAGACGATTGAATTCAACATTAGTGTACTTCCTAGTACCAACGTTGGATTAGCCAATGTGATATCAGAGCCCACCGCAAAATCTACTACCGCCTTACCCTCACCATTAAATAGTCGTGCCCACATTGCAGTACCCGCTTTAGTCACCAATGCTGCATCAGTTTGATTCAGTTCAATACCATCAGCATTTAACTTTTTAAAGCATGGTTTAGGGAGTGTCAGTGTGACCAGTTTTTTACTGTCATCCGCAGCAACTGTAGTATTTAAAGGCTTTGTATCACTATAAAAAACAAAGGTAGCATTTACGCTACCTTGATCAATGTATGTGGCCAGTGCTTGCAATTGTGCAAGTCCAGCACTTAAGGAAGGAATTACACTCATTTAGCTTTTACTCCATCTGCAATCACAGCATTGTAATCTCGTGCAGGATCAAATCCTGTAATAAAGCATTCTAAACCGACTGCAATATTACGGAATGCATAAGAGCCATCCGCTTTAGATACTGTAGACCACAATAATTGCTTATTGCTGCGCTTAAAAACACATACTTCAACACCAGGATAAATCACATTTAGCTTTTTGGTGCTTCCCTTGATTTGTCCGAAACCCTGATCAGAAGACATTATGGAAATTATAGGGCGTGGTAACTTTACAATGACGTACCCTTTTTCTTTAAGTTTTTGGTAATTTGGTTTATATCCACCAGAAAAAATTCTTAAAATTTTAAGTGCCAATTTTTATTTCCTCGATGGGTATAGCAAAAAAAATAGCATCTTGTTGCTGAGAGGCTCGAAAAACAGGATGTATCATAATTTTACTATTTAAATCAATATCACTACTCACACTGGGCGTTAAGTCACGGGTAACAGGAGGTGTATTAGTTGCATCATAAGCACAAACATACATCCCCATTGTGAAACCTATAAATTGATCTGTATTAAACTCATACAACCGCATTGGTTCAGCACATGTCGTATTAAAAGCATCAAGAGAAGTAAAGGAACTATAAGCTCTAGGCGTTGTGGGGAAATAGCTCGTTGTTGCGGAAGAGGCAGATCTAATCGGATCACCCATTGCTTTTATATTACCAACATATGCTCTAAGTCGCGGTAGACCATATGCATCACCATTGGAAGTAAGTGCCCTAGTATCATCCTCCACCAATAAGCATGGATAATTTAATTGAGCATAATTCAAGCATGATGTAGGTAAAAACCCTGAAATCCGACCACCCCCACCACTATTAGAAGACGAATATAAAAAGAGTAAATGATATAAGCTTCCCACTACACACCCTTTACCATAGAGTGAGAGTCCAGCCCCATAGGTAGAGTCGTTATACGTCGCTTCAGCAGCGTAGGTAAACCCCCAATTGTTATTTGGTAAAGCTGTTAGCCTTGTTTTGGTATCAGCAAGTGCATAGATGTCAGTAATAAAGCCTGTATTGATATCTATCGTTTTTCCAATGCAGGGTGCAACCACATTTCGCTGCATTGCATTTGTTTGAAAACACAATCTGAGATATAAATCAGACTCATCCAATGATTTAAATTTATACACATGGATATTGGCTTGCTCGTACACCAATTGCATACCAAGTGGGGCTACATAAGTGCTAAAACCACCAGCAACTGTACCGAGTGGCTGATCTATCGTGAGTTTCACTGTATTACTGGTTACACTATCAATAATGAACTCACCACTTAAATTGACCGCATTCAATTGCAATACTCGACCTGCCACGTAGCCATGATTCATACCATATGTCAGTGTGACTTGATTACCCGTAATAGAGACACTGCTTACTGTTTGGGTATTAAAACCCGTAGCTAACATCTTTTTAAATACTTCAGGAAATTTGTTCTTAGATCCTGCACAAAAATCTAAACCCACATCCGAGAAATCAAACATCTTAGTTTGCGTCTGCTTCATCGCCATTTTCTATACCCATAAAAAAAGACCACATATAGCGGTCATATTTGATTTAGTTGTTAAGTAATACGATCAATATCACCACGCAACATGATTTGGAACTGATCTGATAAAACAGTGGGTTCGGATTGCTTGACGGTACGAATCACCCAGACCGGAAAGGTTGCTGCAATACTATTTAAACGCAGTACGTTGCCATTTGCCCAACCACTGCCCCAACCTTCTTTTTTCACAGTGAAATAAGCTGCATTGGTGACTGGATTGATGGGCGAAAAGTCAAAATTAACCGTACCAGTCCCGATTTGCCCAGAATACTCACCGATGCAGCGAAAATTCGTATTGTCGGTAAATACCAGTGCCCAACGTTCCTGAATCGCACCCTTATTGGTGACTTGAATCGGATACAGCGCATCGTTGTAATTCGCTGAAATCGCACCACCTACCGCCTCATCTGCCCAGACATTCGACCAAGTCGGCTGTACAAATTTTTTGGTATAGCGTGACTGCATATCATTGATGACTAAACCTGATCCAACAATGGTATTTTCAGCAGTGTAATGATGTGTCAGTGGCTTGGTAAAAGTCAGTTGCCCATTGATTTGAACATCATTAATCAAGCCCATATCTTGATAACGATATTTTGCAGTCAGTGGTGGTACCAAAGTATTTAAAGCAAAATCACCATTTAATGTGAACTTGCCATAGTCATAATCAACGCTATACATATCAAATGAGGCTTTCTTGCCTTGGCTGTCTTCAAGTTCACACCATGAAATACGTTGATCAGCCAATTCATAAGTTTTACCCGCAATATGATCAGGCATTTCATGACTTTTAAAAGCACTAACGATGCCAATATCTCCAACTCGGAAAATTGGCACTCGACCATCAGGTGGTAAGCGCGTGGCTGATAATCCTAAAATATCAGCATCAAGCGGAATATAGGTATAAGCCACAGCATTGTAGCGTACGCTATCCGCTGCAATCCAAAAGGGAATATTGATGTAGCTATCAGTTCCCTCAGTATATTCAAGCTGTGGTAAGTACCATTCCTGACCCTCAATAGTTGGTCGATTCACTGCAGTAATTTTGGTTTTGGTATAAAAGAAAATATCCACAAAACCTGTTTCATAATTAATTGAGCCGTGCGCTTGTGCTGTTTCAATAATGCCTGCCTCATTAGCAGTTAATGTCAACTGACCGCCACTGATTGCCCCGACAACCACAGTCAGCGATCCGGGGCGAATAGGTACTGTTGGTGTACGAAAACTCACATGATGAATAGGCAATAAATCTGTAGTAGTGGTGAGCGATTGTAAGGCAAGATTGTTGTCTGCTCCGGGTGTCCAACTCTCCACCTCTACAATACCGGTACCATATTGAATAGTGCCGCTTTGAGTTGCACTACCCGTTGCAGGATCAACATTGCGATAGATTAAACCTGTGCGATCAATAAACGTATCTGCACCTGCTTTAAAACGTACAGATCCTGTCAATATTTGTTCATCAAAACCCTGTGTTAAATCGAAATTGAGTTTTGCAACAGTGATTTGTTTGGTTGAAGAGGTACTACTCGCCTTATCTCGATACTTCGCTGAAACAACAGTATCGCCATAAGCTTTATAGGTTTTTGGTGTTACCGTAACTTCTTCAACTTGTGGTAAATAAAAACTCATGTTTTACCCCGTAGCTGCATAATAGGTTTGTGGTATGTAGTTTTTGATGTAAATCATCCGCTTAATTTGCGGTGTGATTTCAACAGCACCTGTGGCGTAAACGATACTCCCCATCACCAGACCTTGACGATCAACAAGGTTGCCAGTCGTAGTATTGATTGGTACATCAGTAACCGTAATCGAACCACCCATCACTAAAAATTCATCGGTTAATGGGATATCCAGCTCAACACTATTCGGTTGGATTGCTGCTCCAGTACCAATACTAAAAAGCAACTTATTGTTTGAGTCTGGAATAACCCCACCTATTGATTGCGCTTCCGACTCGCCATAATCAAAGCTAAGGTTAAAGATCGTGCCTTTTTGAGGTAGCTTGGTTGGAATTAACTTTCCAGTCCCTGCAGCATAATTAATACTTCCAATGGCATCCCCTGAAAATTGACCTTGCGCATTACTCATCGCGGTCTTTTCAATACCGTCTAACATCCATTTAGCAATCACACTGCCTGACTTGATCCCTTGTTGATTCAGATTAAATTCAATTGCTGCAGGCAATACTGCTAAATCTGCACGTGCAAAAGTAGTAATCGGTGAACCCCACTGCAACAATATCGGTGTACCAACATCAGGCAATGCACCTGTAGTCAATAACCATGACCCTGTTTGATAATTTACTGTGCCACTGCCGACTGAATTACTCGCCCCAAGCAAGCGCCCTGTACCATTGTCGGCCAGCACATAAAACTTGCCTTGTGACATATAAGAAATTGATAAAGCACCAGGTGCAGGAATTGGCAGTAATACACCAGTCCAATTGGTTCCCTGATTATTCTGCGTGACAGGTAAAGCATAAGATTCAAAGGGCTGTTTTGGTGCGACTGCAGGAGTGAAAGAAATATTTAAAACCTGATTGCCTGAACCAATCGAATTACTCCAAATGATGTGACCAGTTTGATAGTCAATTGTTCCCACCTGTACACCAGCACTCGTTTTTAAGGTTCCACCTATATCGGTAATGGCTTGACTAAATAAAGTAAACAATACGCTACCCGGCATCACACTTGAGCCGAGGTGTAAGCTTTGAGCCGTATTTACATTGGTGGAGTACTGCACCGTGATATTGCCGTGATGACCAGCAATTAAGGCGGTATTTTCACTGACCGCATTGAGATCAAGTAATGGGGTTTCAACCTGAGAGGATGGAATCAATTGTGAAAAAATATTGGCAGCATTCACGGAAAAGCTACCCACACTCACATCTTCCACCAAATCTGTACTAGCATAGTAACGGCCACTATCCGCAACGATAGTTTCTCTAATCAAGGTTGAGGGTTTAGCATTGTTGTACCACTGCAGTGCGGAAATGCCGATAAAATCTCGACTGAGCGCATCATTAAATGAGTAAGTCGCAATCTTGTATTCAACATTTACATTATTGACTCGTACCGTTCCAATACGAGTTTCAACGGCAGTTAATCTTACAAATTGTGAGGTTTCATTGACAGTAGCTTCATTCACCACCAGTACCAAGGTATCGCCGATGCTATTTTCAGTTTCCGTCTTATCCATGGCAACTTGAATAGACTTCATACCGGTATAAGCTGCATCTAATAATGAACCCACTGCCTGGGCACCTTTGGCTAAATAGTTTTCAACACGGTTTTGTGCAGCTTTACGTTCATCTGTCCAAGATTTAGTACTAAATAACAAAGCTGAGACATTGGGGTCTTTGGGATTCTGTGAAATAAAGACTGTAGCACCCATCAACTTATCGGTATCTGCTGTGGTCACTGCAGGAAAGATTTTACGCATGGAGACATCACCCATGGTTCGATCCAATTCTGAGATATCATCAAAAAGGTTATTACTCTGTCCATCCACAATAATTTGTCCTGAATATTTACCGCCACCATCATCGGTATCGGATAAACGCTCAGGTTTGTAAATCACTAGATTCTTTGGTTCAATCGGCATCACTTATCTCCAAAAATCGTAATGTCACGTTGTAGAGGTCATCTTCAGAAACGGTCGGATGTTCAAGTACCGGTTGTGCTTCAATGGCCTTGTCTTGATGATTAAAAATCACATTAAATGAGCGTTGGCGTGTCTCCATTGCTTGAGAAATTTCATCATCAAACAACAAAACAGATAAACGCTGACGAGAAACACCTGCTTGTTTTAAAACCTCATCAATATCAGCTGACCGCCCCATAGCAAATGCAAGATTTTCGACTGCTACTTCAGTTAATAAACCTGCTGATTTTGGCTTAGCTTTTTCAGCCTTAGTTTTACTCACCTTTGCCATAATATTTCCCGTTAATAGGTTCTTGATCCTCCAGTGCTAGGTTTAGCTCTTGGTGGTTCATTTACTTCATCAAATGCATCACTACCAGCATCGACTTGGTCATCATGCTTACCATTTGGAAAGTTGCGGAGCTCTTCAATAAAATCTTTGTTCCAATCACCACGAAGCATTTTCACATTGCCCACATTGACCTGAGCAGCAAATGGCTGCGCTCTGGTAATCTTGTCACCAGAAACAGGCTCAGCCTTAACATTGAAGCCAGATAACATCGTGATGAAATTCTTCGCTTGTGATTTTCCTGCTTGACCAGGATCTTGCGGCAATCGAATGGCAACTGATTTCCCATCAATCTGAGCTGTTTGTTTAATTCGTTTTTCAACACCATCAGGACCTAGTTGTGCACGTTGCACATCGACAATATAAATATAACCATCTCGCCCTTTTGCCTCCCTTACACCTGCAGTGAAATCACCTTCATTTTCAGAAGATGCCAAATCCCATGCGCGTGCTTGGTGCAAAATATCTGCAGGTAAAGCATCTACAATTTCAATATTGTCAGGTTTAAAAAAACCACCCGCAGGTGGTGATGGTCTTTGTCGGTATTGCCCAGCAAATACATAAGGTGCTGCAAGCTCCATTCGATTTAAAACCTGAATTGAGTGCTTTGCAGGCCATAATGCCGTGCCATCGGGTTGAATAGCTGAAAGCTCTAAATGCTCCCATTCTTCCCCATTACCACCATCAAGCAACCATCCCGCCAAATCTTCTTCATGCAATCGCTGCATAATGACAATGATTGGTGTATCAGGTGAGTTGGTTCGTGATTCAAGGGTATTCTGAAACCATTCAATTACGTTTTTACGGATCGTGTCTGATCTAGCTTCACTGGCTTTATGTGGGTCATCGATAATGATTGCACCGCCAAATGTATCTCGAAATTTACCTGCACCAAAACCAGTAATTGTTCCACCAGTACCCTGCGAGTAGCAAACACCATTCTCAGCAGTTCGCCAATCATCCTTAGCTTTACTGTCATCACGTAGCCTAAACTCGGGAAATACCTTTTTATAAGCTTCTTCCTGAACTAAATTACGAGTTTGAAAGGCGTTGTTTGCTGCAAGTGTGGCTGAATAGCTCACATGAATAAATTCACTATCAGGCACCTTACCAAAGCACCATGCCATGAAATTAATAACAGCTAATTCTGTTTTAGAGTATCGAGGTGGAATGTTAATAATGAGCCGTTTGGTTTCGCCACGGAACACTTTCATTAATGCATCACAGACCACACGGTGATGCCAATTATCCAACCACTTGTACTTACGACGCTCTTTAAACATATAGCGAGAGAAGAAATATAAATCCTCTTGGGCTTCAATTTGAATGGCTAGATCACGTTCAGCTTTAGTACTCATCTAAAACCTGCTCCCTAGCTTGCAGATAGCGCTCCTTGGAAACGGTTGTTTGCACGGTTTCTAATGGACCACCATCTTTACCAGTGATTTCAATCTTTTTCTCGTAAAAGCCCTTAACAATTTTTTGCATCTGATCCGATAGCTTGATTGCGTCACGCGTATTGTTTTGCTTTTTAATAAATAAGGTACTCAATACCCTAAGCTGAACAATATCGTTAGCGCCCTCAATATTGTAAATCGGCTGATCAATATATTTCTTACGCGCATCATGGAATAAATCAATGAATTCTTGCGATAAGTCAGCGCCCGCTACCTTGGTGGGGTCATAGCATTCAACCTGTTGTCGAGATACATCAATCTTGAAATTTTCCTTGACAGCCTCTACCACTTGGGATGGTTCCATAAATTGTGCAAGTGACCGTACAATAAAGGCTTTTTCGTGTTTTTTAAGTCTTGCCATAAGTCACAATCCGTCAAGGTACGTCAAGGAAGGTGGGCAAAAAAATTGAAGCTAACCTATTACACATTTCCCACAACACGCTGAAATATTAGTTTCTGAAACAAATGGTGCATTCTTGGCAATTTCTAAAAGTCGTTTAACTGACTCATCAGCACCCCATCGTTTTGTCTCACCGAAGAACACTTCCACATCATGGCCAGCCAAATAATGTTTAGGTAAGCCTGTATGGTCGCTATAGATAATTTCACCATCTTCATCTCGCTCTACGCCGATGTGATATAGCTCATGCTCGATGAGTCGGCAGAATTCGCGGTCAGTCGTATTCTCACAGTAACTCGCATCAATGGTAATGAGATAAACAGGTACACAGCCAAACCAGTCACGCATCTGTTGTTCCTGACGCGCTTTCTTCCAACCACCCTGATTAAACATCACCTTTTCACATTGGCCTAACACCATGCGTTTTTTAGCCATAGCAGCAGATGAAGCCCAAGCGAATGCAAGAAAGGTTTCATCATCGTGAATTAGCTCAGCAATATGATCATGGTCGGGATTATGAAGCTCACCACCAATGGTCAGCCAATTCTTAACAACCCATTCCTTTAGATCCACGGCGGGTGCAAGCAGAATTGCCTCTTGCTCTTCTGCTCGATCAATCAGTTCTGTCGGTGGGAATGGTCTGATCTGTTCCATTGAAAATATGCCTTTTTAAATTCCTAAGCCACTGTGATGCCAAGTGAGCCTTTATTTGCAATGGCCCTGACTCAATATCTTTAAACGATGGTGCAGACTCTAATCGAACAACTGTAAAACCCATTGCTTCAGCATCATCGTAATGATCCAAGCTCCAAGCCTTGTTTTTAAGCTTGCCACCTCGCCCACCTGACCAAGGGCCACCAGATATTTCTACTAAAATTCGATGCTCAATAAGATGGAAATCAAAACGCCAATGCTTGGTAGATTTAAACTGAAATTTCTTCTCGTATTTAATTTCAAGAACAATAAGTGATTGCTCAAAATCCTCTTCAGCTTCTAAGTATTTTTCTTTAGCCTTGGGTAATGGTTTGGTGCGTGGCTTGGTTTTGGGTGGGCGTTTCTTGGTTTTCCAAAAGTATTCATCTGTATCCATGAATTACACCCATTAAAAAAAGCACCTTATTGGTACTTTTTAAGTTTGTATTGTTTAATTTTAAGAAAAATCTAATTCTTTTTCAAAATGTTTTAATTCATGACGAGCCATAGCCAAATTCGCCTTTTGACGATCCAATACTAAATAAAGGAATAAAGACTCATTTGACTCTAATGGGCGAATCAAATGATATTGCTTACCTAAAGTAATCAATATGTCTTCAATCTGATCTCCTAAGCCTAAAGACTTTACTGTCTTGCGTTTGGAGCGAATCACATCTGTATTTCCAGCTGCAGCAAGTTCCAAATCTAAACCTTCACCAAAAGTTGCTAAGGACAAACCACTTTCACTATCAACAAGCGCGCCAACAACAAAACCATCTATATCATTTAAAGATTCTAAACTTAATTTAGCCATAACTTCTTCTCAATAATAAAGGTGATAATTTATATCATCATAAACCTAACATTCGTATATTTCATAAGTATTATCAACAGTAAAAAATTATCATTTATTTTAAAAATCTTTTTATAAATTTTCTTTGATAAAATTTAAAGGCAAATTTCTATATTCAACAAGAAAAGAAAACCCCACCAAATGGTGAGGTTTTATATACAGTTATACGTTCAAGAAGCATGGCAATTAGAGCATTTTATCCTATTAAAAACCACCCTGGGTGCTCTAATATTTTATCCTCTGTTTGTAACCTTAGTAATAAAATCTTTCATTTCAAGCAAACTTGAGAATTGCAAAAATACTTTATGATCATTTGAATAATAAACTGTGATGTCGTGGTTTTTTTCATCTATCTGCATATGTGTAATTTGCGATAGATTCATCACTATGTCCTTGTGAGCAACAAACATTTTTATACCCTATTAATTATTAATTTTAGAGATTAACTTATAGCACACATGCTTATGAGGTTCTTAATATCTGTATAGGAGTAGATAAGAGGTACTGCTTTTACGTTTATTACCCTCATAAAAAAACCACTTGTCGTGGTGGTTTTTTATGAATGCTGAATCATCAAATTAATGTTGACTTAAAATTACTCTTTAACAGAGTCATCATTTCCTTTGCTTGATTTCCCATTTTTATCTAAATTTTTCTCTTTAGATTTTTGAGGATCCTTTTGGTAAAACTGATAGCAACGTCCGATTGCTATTCCAGTTCCTATTAGTGCTACAGCTTTTAACATGATAGGTATCTCATTTAATTAAAACATTGCAAACTAGGTATAACACTTATAGCTACTACATACTGACCCACTTATAATGAGTTTTGTTATTTTTATGTCATACACATAGAACTGAACCTAATATAAAATTTTTACAACTTAATTGTTGTTTAATATTGTTTGTTGTAAACAGGTATCGAGTAAATATTTACCAAATTAATAAAATCTCCTTATTGTGATACAAATCAGAAGACTGTGAGGTTTTAAAAAAAATTCTTGAAATATAAATAAGATATAAACATTTTAATCGTACATTTATCCACATCTCTCTCCCACAACTACCTTAGTGTTAATGGATTAAAAGCCCAGTATGGGTATTCCACCAATACAAACTAAAGAAGATTAAAATGTCCGATTATAAAGATTTTTCTCAAAAAGCACATTCAGCACAAACACTGAATGCGAGTCAACAACCCGCTGAACAAACTCCGCCCAAAACAACTCCCCAACCGAAACAAGATCAAAAAGACAAAGGCGTTCAGCCTAGCCACAACACTCCAAAAACCTAATCAATTGTAAAAACCTGCAAATGAAAAAGCCTACCTGAATATGGTAGGCTTTTTTCATCATTATTTATTCTTAATAAATATCCCAAATAACAAACTTCTCTTCTTTAATTAATAAGAACTCAAAATGTATGTTTTATGTACACAAAATTTATATTTAGATTATTTAAATAATCAATAAATCGATTATTTACAATAAGCTTAAATCTTTCTGTAATTATTCTTGAAATATTCAGTCGATCTTTATAAGCCGATTCATACATATTTCCACAGATAGTACCCAAAACTACATAAGTTTAAATAAATTTAAAGCTTATCGTAGGTATTCTGATATAAAGATAAAGAGATAGGAATGTCTGATTACAACGGTGACTCTCACAAGGCAAAACGCCATCACGCTAATAAACAAATGGCGTATGGGTCAAATTCACACACCACCCCAGTAGAAAACCCTCCCAAACCCGCTCAACACGAACAGACTCGTCCTAAAGATGTTCCAAGCGCACCAGATAAAAAAGAAAAAATAATTGAGAAAGAGCCAATTTCACAATAATAATATTGCAAGCAGAAAATCCACGTATATATGTGGATTTTCTAATTAAAAATTTGAATTTAGATTACTTATTATTTAGTTTATCACAGAATAGTCGTATTAGTGATTCGTTCAATTTCTGCTATTTTCCTATAACTTAGAGAGCTATAACTAAAATTTTGTATACATTCAAAAATCTCATCCATTTGTTCTGTCAGATAAATATTATTGATTATTGTTGTATCTCTACAATCTTCTACCATTAAGTGCATGAACTTAAATGTAAAATCCCCCTGATTCCCTGGCGAAAATCTATAAAGCTTTATGTAATCATTTTTTTCAATTCCTGCATCATTTTCGATACGAATTAACGTTCCATCAACACATCGTGCAAAGTTTATAAAATCTCCTTCATAGTCATATGCCATGTCAAACATATCAATTAGCACACCCTTTTCATCTTTAATAGTTATTGCATTTTGTGTAGTTCTTAGTGTTACTTGATATAGCAACGCATTGGATATTTTCATAGTAAATTCTTTTTTATTAGTTGCTTAGCTATATTTTAAAACAATTGATCTGCATATATCATCAGACCTATGTCTTATTAATTTTTACAGATTAATCATAAAAGTCCAAAGTCTGCGCGGGGCTAGACGCTACTCAACACTATTCACATTTCAAAGTTAGCTATTGAATCTGATTTTTTGTCTTTCGTTTTTATATTTAAAATGCTCAGCTAAAGGTGACCTTTTAAAATAATTAGACTTATAGATTTACGTGTTTATGTACCCAGTCAATGAAATCTTTCTTATCATCAAAATCAGGCACAAACTTTAAACTTAATACTCGGTTAGGGCCAAATTTACCAATAATCTTATCAGGTGCTTCAAACTTAAAATTTGAGGTCTCGCCCTCATGTAAATGTTTTAAATATTCTACAATTCTTTCAAATTTAGTTTTTACTAAGAATTCTGGATTCTCTTTTAAAAATTCATAAATTTGTTCAAGTACTGGGAAAGCGTTATTTATTGTCATGTTGCCTCTCTAAATTTTTATAATTACTAATGAAATATTTTTTTATATATTATAAATAAATTTTTATGTTTGTATAGAGTAAGTAATTTTTAAGTTTAAAAAGTTCTATTCCTTGACCAAACATGACTATTAATCTGGTGGTGGACTTCAATTTAAACCACGAAGAATAAAGAAATCCACCGTTAAAAAAAGCCCATCCAATGATGAGCTTCTTAATTAATCTAGTGCTTTAACATACACTTCGTCCACTATAGCTGAAATATGCCATATACCTTGCGCAAGGTCAATAGAATCACATTGCCTTTAACCTATTGGTTCTATACTATTTTCCGTATCCATTTTATTTCTTATCTTTTATGTCAGAGTTCCAGCTTTCTTTAAGTGAGTACCTATCTACAGTGCAGGAAGTTATACGTATAACTTTTGAAGATCCTGTATGGGTAAAAGCTGAGATTCGTAATCTAAGTATCAAAGGTGGGCACTATTATTTAGAGCTCGCGGAAAAAGAAGAAAATACAGATAAAGTCATAGTAAGCTGTAAAGCCACGATCTGGAAATTCTCTGCAGCCAAAATGGTTCTTAAATTTGAACGTGAAAGTGGAATTGAACTCTCCAAAGATCTAAATGTCCTGATTAAAGTAAAAGCTAAGTTTGATCCTCAGTATGACTTTTCAGTCAACGTAGAAGATATTGATTCAAGTTACACCATTGGTGATATTGCACGGCGTTATATGCAGATCGTTGAACGTCTGAGTAATGAAGGTCTCATCAATAAGAATAAATCACTACCAATACCATTTGATCTTCAAAATGTTTTGGTGATTGCTCCTGAAAATGCTGCTGGTCTTGGTGACTTCAAAAAAGATGCAGATGCACTAGACAAAGCAGGTGTTTGCCATTTCGTTTATCACACAGCAACTTTCCAAGGTAATATAGCTGCAGCAAGCATTACTGAATCACTCAGTACAGCATTAAGACAATGGGCTTCCAGTTTTAAAACAGCACCTGATCTAATCGTCATTATTCGTGGCGGTGGTGCGGTAAATGATCTCGCGTATTTAAATGACTATGATTTAGCGGCCCTTCTCTGTAAGCGCTCGGTTCCCATTTGGGTCGGTATTGGCCATGAAAAAGATCGCACAATTTTAGATGAAGTAGCTAACCGGTCTTTCGATACTCCGAGCAAAGTTATAGGTGGTATCCGTAATTTAATTGTTGAGCGTGTGCAGGAAGTATTGGAATCATTACAGACCATTAAGCTTTTATCTCAGCATCAAATCACGGCTTATCAAAGCCAAAATGATCAATACATCAAACTGATTAAAACACTTGCTCATGGTCAGATCCATGAAACCAATAAAACCTTAGATTTAATGAAAGGTACGACCCATTATTTAGCTCAACAACAAATCAAGGTAGCATCTACTCAAGTTGAATCATTGATGCGTGAAACCCTTCTACAAAATCCTAAACATGTAATGGCCAAAGGTTTTGGTATTATTCGAAGCCAAGGCAAAGCAATACGCTCAGTTAAACAAATTTCAGGTGATAGAATCCAAGTAGAATTACTGGATGGAACTATCGATGCCAATGTTACGCAGGTAAAAAGTAATGACTAAGAAAGAATTAACATTTAAAGAAGGCTATGAAGTTCTTAAGAAAAATGCTGACTTACTTGAATCTCAAGAAGAGCCTGATATTGATAATTTGATGAAAATCGTTGAAGAATCTATGTCTGCATACAAAGCCTGTAAAACACGTGTAGATGCTGTGCAACAGGCTTTGAATGAAACTTTTAAGGATTAACCCTAGTCGAATATTACCAACCAAGGGTAATAACAAGTTGGACACCCCCCAATAAGAGAGTTGCCACTTTTATTCATACATAGAATTTTTCTGTGGTTAAATTAACATGCTTGTAGAGATGGAATATTATTTAAATCAGAAATTTGAGTGTTCCAGAAATCATTCCATAATTCACAATATTCAAGACACAAATTACTAAGGTTTTCATAATCATTTACAGTAATAGCTTGTGCTAATGCATACCAAAGGTCATCTTGATGATCATCATCTGCGGCTTCAGCAGTTTCATCACTAGATACACCATGAACATGATAGTAACCGTCACCATCAACTTTAATTCCAACAGCTTTAGTTGCTTGACGTAAAGGAGGACTAAATAAAATCACTTCTTCCTCAGCGACAGCTAAAAGAGCCAATACTTTAATATAACTATTATATGATCCTTCTAAATACTTTCTAACATCATCAGAAATTTTTGTTGGCTGATAAGCTTTACGTTCAGACTCATCTACTCCATATTGAGTTAATAAATCTTCAAATAATGGATAATGTGCATAAATAGGATTGCCTTGATAGTAATTATTTTTATCAAAGCCCGGACGAAAACCAAATTCATCAAGTATGTTTAAGCCCAATAAAAAACGAGGGAACATTTTTGCCCCAGAATGAAGTTTTGGCTCCAACTGTTTTGTTTGAAATTGAGCCATCAATAATGCATCAGTAAAGATCTGTACAATTGCATGTCGATATTCGAGATGGATTTGTTTCAATATTTCTTTATTTAGCACACCGCTATTTAGGATCTGGATCGCTGGATGCGTAGAAACCGGATGAGCAGCTATAGTTTCCCGCAAGTTCTTAAGGAACAATAAGTTATTATCCCATTGATCAGCAGGAATACTTGTTTTAATTGCAGCTAGTGCATTTTCACGAGGATTATCATAATGTTCAAATTTTTTAAGCATAACCATTCTCAATTACATTGTTTATTAATGAGCTAAGCTCTGAGCTTTTGGTATCAATGCCTCAATATTTTGCTGCCAAATGACAATTTTGCCCATTCCTTAACAAATTGATTTTATGTGCATAGTTTTAATAAATCAATTGTAGCTGAAATATTATTTATGTAAAAAATGATAGTAAATTTCGGATAAATAATGAGATTTAAAAAAAATAATCAATTGCATCAATAAATATTTTTGATTACTCTAGCAAACTATTTTTTCTTAGTTATTTTTTATAAATAGTTGATTGTAATATCCGCTATGGGGAATTCATTAATGTCTAAAAAAGATACTATAATAAATGTTGCAACCACTCTCTTTAACAAATATAGCTACAATGCAGTTGGTATTGATAAAATTATATCGGAGTCAAATGTTGCTAAAATGACTTTTTACAAATACTTTCAATCAAAAGAAAATTTGATAGAAGCGTGTCTAGCCAAACGAAACCTTGATATACAAAGTGCTATTGAGATGAAAATCGTAGATAGCGACACTCCTATCCAAAAATTAAATAATATTTATAATTGGTTTATTGATTGGATGCTTTCGGATGACTTTAATGGCTGCATGTTCAATAAAGCATCTCTAGAAGTATTACACACTTATCCTTCTGCTAGAAAGCCAATTGATGATTATCGAAATTGGTTAGCTTGCTTAATACAAGGTTTGTTTATTGAACTAAAAATTAAAAATTACCAAGATTCAACTAGCTTATTTATTAGTATTTTAGATGGTCTTATTGTTGGTTTAACTATCGGTAGAAAAAACATTTCACCATCTGAAACATGGTCTTATGTTTTGAAATTTATTGAAATAGAAGAAAAATTATGAGAATGAATCTTTGCCTGTAATAATCAGGCTTTGTTATATAAATCTATCAGTAACAGCTTATTCAGCAATATCATTCTTAAATGAATAAGCCCTTTTAAAATTTATAGTATAAGCATATTAATCATCTTACAAGTAAGCCTTAATTTTTAGAATACAGTTAAAACTCTTTCAAAAAGTAAATTTTTTAACTAGCGATATTAACCAACCAATTTAATGATATTAAGTACTTTATGAACAACACCACTCTGCACTGTATTTATGTTGCTGACCCTAGCCAAAATAATTTTCTAACTGGATTAAACAACGGAATTTGGGGACTAAAAAAACTTAACGCTAATAGTGGAGAATTTAAAATTGGTGACTATCTAATATTTGCACATAAAATATTAGGTAAAGTTAGACAAAGTTTTAATGGGCAACTGAATCAATATGTTTTGGCCAAAATTACTTCTAATACTTATTCTGTAACAGAAAAGCAAGATGAACTAAATCCCAAGGTATGGGATGACGAAATTGATAAAAATTTGTATTTATTTAGATTTAACTTTGAAATATTAAATAGCTATCCAGCTTTAAAAATTAAGAGTGGATCATATCAATTAAATAATGGTTCCTTCACAGCTGGTGATGATATTGAATCAATTAGGGTATATGAAGCTTTAAGGTATTCCTCATGTGTTCAAGGTACTAATGGATCCATAGATTCAGTTACCTTAAAAATCGATGAAAATCAGATTACAGATGCTCTATTAAAAAAACCAAGTGAAATCTTTAATTTAAGTGATGCCATTTTTATTCGCAGTAGTGATTCTCCTAAGTTTTTTGAAAAATTCAAACCTGATTCACAGGTTACTTTACTTGAGCAAGAGGCTGAATCTGAAGTTGTCGACGATATAGATAATATCCAACAAAGTCGTATTCTTGATGAAACTGAAAAGACCCAATTGGTTTTATCTCGTATCGGTCAAGGTCAATTTCGCAAAGATTTACTTAAAAACTTTAAAGAAACTTGTCTTCTAACCGGTATTAAACATGTTTCTCTATTAGTTGCCAGTCATATCAAACCCTGGAAAGATTGTGATAATAAAGAAAGATTAGATGCTAAAAATGGGCTTTTACTATCCAGTTTGATGGATAGATTATTCGATCGCTATTTCATTACATTTGATCCTGAAACTTTAAGACTAATCACTTGTCACGACCCTCTAATCTCTAAAATTATAGTTAATCACCAACTAGTCGATTTTATTATCAAGGTACCATATAAAGGTAAAAACTTAACGACCTTCAAAAACTACTTGAATTGCCACTTTACCAAATTCAAAGAAATAAATGAGAAGCGCTATGGAAAATAATAAACTAAGACAAGCTGAAGAAATTCAAAATCTCTTAATCGCAAAAGGCTTTACATGGAACTCTCATGAACAAGCTAAAGAAAAAATTTTAGAAGAAATTGATGAGTTATTTGTAGAAATCAACGCACCTAAAATTGACCAAAATCGTTTAGAAGATGAGTTTGGTGATTGCCTATTTTCTTTGATCAATCTAGCTTGTAGATTAAACCTAGATTCAAATAAATGCCTTGGTTTAGCTATTTCAAAATTTGAAAAGCGGATATCTCTAGTTGAAGAGCAAGCTAAAAAAGAAAATCTGACACTTGAGAAAGTAAATCTTCAGCAAATGTTGGAGTGGTGGAAAGAAGCAAAGTAAATCTAGATCCGCATACAAAGCCTCTAAATCATGTAAAACATTTAGAGGCTTTGTATTAAATTTTTAAGGAATAATTAACAAGTTTAAAATTATGAAAAATAGAATAAGTTTTGACTTTGCTGTTGTAAGTACACTACTTTCAGGTTTTATATTCTTATGTGGATTTTTTTACCTCGATAGTTATGTAGGTTTTTTTGATTACCATCAATCCGCACTTGGTTTTAATTTTCAAGATTACTTAATGTATGGTTGGATAAATAGTTTAACTGCTTTATCACTATGCTTTATTGCATTTATAGTTATATCGCTTGTAAATACATTATATCAAAAAGATTTGTATAAAAGCTTCATCAAAGGATTAGTTCGAATACTCACTTTCCCATTTGTATTTTTATATAACTTATTTATAAAGTGGTTACTTATTAGGCTCATCTATTTACTAAAAATATTTTTCGAGATATTGTTTTATATTGCTTTATTACCTCTAAAGTGCAAGTTAATCTATAAAATTAGTGCCTATTTAGGTTCTGGTATTAAGTTTTTTCTCAACTTTATCGTGTTTAATCGCTTAAAATCTGCATTCAACAAAACATTAGTTGAAACTGGAAAATTTACGGAATGGAAGGAAACAGAAGATAACCAAAATATGGATCTCATTGCAAAAGATGTGATTATTCACTACTTCTATTTGATTTTATTTTATTTACTTTTATTAGTTGGTTTATATTTTTTAATAAATATCGGGAAAAATGCTCAAAAACAAGCCATTACCGAATTCAACAATGATAAATACAGCCTGTTAATTATTAAAGATGAATTAATTGAAACTTGGTTAACTAATAAAAACTACAAGATCAATTATCCAATAAAAATTAAAATAATTTTGTGTGGATCTCAGAAATGCTTAATTGCAATTCCATTTTCAGAAATAAAAAATCCAAATCCAAGTCAAATTATATTGAAAACAAATTTTCTAGTTAAAACTATAGATCCAAATAATTATATAGTGATTAAATAGAGCACCCAAGGGTGCTTTTATACACTATTCAAACCAGATAAACCCATACCGACTATGCAGCGCAGCCAACCCACATTTCACATCTGATCGTGCATCATTTTGTGTACGATCATCACGAACCATCTCAGACCATGAAGAATTATAGAAATATCGGCTAATGATGGCATCCATCCAGTCATCTAGTACTTCCGACTGTCCTTTAATATCTAAAATTAAGCGCTGTACTGCTCGAGCTTCATTATCATCAATTTCACAAATAGTTTTGGCTTTACGTGGTTTAGGCGGCTCGGCTTAAAGCTGAACAGCGTGATGGTATCGAATATGAATTCACGACTGTTTTAGATATTACCCATGGTGATTACTATGCTATCGCCACAAAAGACCGTACTGGTCTATTTCTGCAGCCTGAGCAAATCACGGAACAAACTGGCATCAAGCTCAATCAATGGCTTTCGTCAGGATCTGCAGATGCAGCGATCAATGGTAATCAATATTTAGAACTTGAAGCACTCATGACACAGGCAGGTGTAGATATTGAAAAATATTGCATCAAGCGGAAACTCAATAGCCTTCAAGATGTACGCCAACAAGTCTTTGAAGAAACCTGCAGTAGCATTCGAAAAATCATTGATCGTAATACGCAGTCAAACAAAGAATCAGAGCAGCAGCTGCAGCAAGAACAAGATGCACTTTTAGATGATGATTATCAAAAGGCACTGGCTGCAATTGAAAATGCACAGAATGAAAATGACCTTCAATACCCCGCTGGATATTTCAAAGGCAGTAAGTACGAAATAAATATTCTGAATGCATGTCAGGCAAAAATGGATATGGAAGGATGGGCAGCATGAAATTCCACTACTCCACCATCACCCGGACACTCAATGTGTTCGGGCAGAAGATGACCCACGTATTTTCCAATGTCAGTAGCGGTGAGATCGAAGCTCTGGTGATCGATGCAAAACTTAAAGAAGCGATTTGGAGGAAGTGATGAAAATTCAAAATTTGAAGGAGGTGTCATGACTAGGTTATCTAAATACATGGTTATGATTGAAAGCAATACACCGCTCAATATTATTCTCGGTCAAAATATTGGTGGTGGCGTTGTCAAAGAGTTAAAAGAGATCGAAATTGAACTTGTTTCTGCTTCTCAATTGGCTCAAAAATATAACCTATCAACGACAACAATTAGAGAGCACCTTGTATCAATTAATCAAGGTACTCAAGGCAAGGCTTTATACCATCCTAGCCTAGCCCATGACATACTCACCACAAAAAACAAAAGAGGCAGACCGAGAGCTAATTAGCTCTCACTGTCATTAAACATCTCTACTAAGTCCTGAGCATCAGGATTGTAGTAAGTGTTAATCAAAATCCCAATTGTCTTATGCCCTGTTATTTTTGCTAAAACCTCAACGGGCAATTTCCGAACTTTAACCATTCTTGTGATTGCCTCATGCCGCGAATCATGAAAGTTGATTTGAGGAAGATTTACTCTTTTTTTAGCTCTAACCCAAGTTCCGCAACACATAACCTTGTCAATCGGAACTAGCTCGTCACTATCTACTGGTAATAATGAAAGAAGTCGCTTAGCTTCTTTCGATAAAGGAACATTCCGAGATTCACCATTTTTCGTTATAGGTAGATGAACAAAACCATCCTTCAAGTCTGCCCTACGCATTGCCAATATTTCACCCTGTCTCATTGCTGTTTCAATTGCGAATAGAAATGCCCACGCTACAAAGTGCTTAGAATTCTCAGGAGTAGTTGCACCATCCCAATCTAGTGATTTCAGCAATAATTCCTGCTGTTCAGGTGTAATACGCTGATTTCGTGATTTTTCTTTACTTGGCATAGTTACGGTATGCCAAACATTTGACTCAATTAAAAACAGCTCTTTCATTGCATAAGTAAAAACAGCTGAATAAATAGCATGCTCATTTCTTAAAGTTGCTACCTTAACAACTTTTTTTCGATCATTACGCCACAATGCAATATCAGTAGGCTTGAAGTCATAAATAGATTTATCAGCGATATTGGGTGCAATACGGTCAAGATTTTTGATCTTGAACATGATTGTTCTAGCTGATCGCATGTGTCGACCATGCTCTTGGTAATATTTATCGCATAATTTACGAAATGGGTATGGGGGCTTTATCCCTTGCTCAAGATCAACTTTACCAGTTTTAAGCTCGAGTAATTTTATTGATGCCCAGTGCTCACACTCTTTGGCGGTATCTCTAGTTGCTGAGTATCGCTTGTTTTCAAATGTGACTGTAATACGCCAACTTGAACCGCGTTGTATTGGTTTTGGTATTTTCATTTTTTTGGTGCAGATCTGGTGCAGATTATCTTTTATTCTATCGATAAAGCAGAAAAAAGAAAGAAAATGAGGGCGATTTGATGCAGGGGAAAAATGTATTTATTACTATTTAAATTTTACAATAATTATAAGTTATTGTTTCAAAACAATTAATATCAATTACTTTTTAATAAAAAGTGCTAAGTTCTTTAGATGCCACCTAAAATCATTGTATACTACCTATAATGTTATCAACTTTGAATCACGCATGTTTTAGCATGCATTCATCAAGTGAAGTCTCAATGAGTACCCTATTATTAATTACCTCTACACCGAGTTCTATCCATGCTTGGCATGCTTTAGGGCTTGCACAAGCTTTAAAAGCAAAAAATGAAGCTTTCCGTGTGTTCTTTTATCAAGATGCGGTTACTGTTGCGAATAGCTTTCAATGGGTTCCTGATGATCAGCGCAATTTAACTGTAGAATGGCAGAAACTATCTGTCCGTCTTCCTGTCTGTGTCAGTGCTGCTTTAGCACGAGGTATTACAGATCAAGAAAATGCACAACGTCATCAAATTAACAGCCATAATCTTGCGCAAGGTTTTGAGCTGGTTGGTTTAGGTGAACTGGCTGATGCCGTTCAATCTACTGAGCGTCTCATTCAATTCTAAGTCGTTATTCTAGTTATATTTTTGCAATTCAAAGGTAAATTGTGTGAGAACTATACTCGTTATTTTAACTCAGGCCAATTTGACTAGCTTACAAGTACATGAGAGCTTATCTGCCACCATGGTACTTGCAACATTTGGAAGTGAGGTTAAAGTCTTATTGAAAGATGCTGGATTGAGTTTATTAAAATCTGAGCTCGCTTTTGATCATTTAAAACAAGCATTTAAAGTCGCATCAAATATGGTCGATAGTTTTGAATTCTATGATTTAACGCCAATTCTTATCGAAAACAAGTATAAAAGCTCTGACTTTGTGACAGAGTCTCAACAGGAACTTGAATTTATCGAGTTCAATAATGAATTCGTTCAATCCTTTGATCATGTTTTGTATTGGTAATTTGAGTAAATTATGAAGCCTAATCAAACCTTATATTTAATCCAATCAACCTTTGCACATACCGATGCAATACTCAACACGCTAGAACAAATACATGCTATGCATGATGCTATCGTACTTATGGGTGATGCTGTTCTTTTTTCTGCCGATCAAAGGTTAGAGCATTTAGAAAATATTTATATATTAATCAATGATGCTGAACTTTTAGTGAGTAAGCTTCCTCCGCATATACAACTTATTAACTACATACAATTTGCAGATTTAGTCCTGAATTTTACGCGTAGTGTAAGTTTAAAATAGAACTGATTTTGATCTTTAGTTTTTAACTTAAATAGAATTTTTACTTAGGCTAATTTATGAATATAGAACAAAACTTAACAGATCTTCTTGAGCTCGATCAGGATGGTCATTTAGTCGATTACACTATTTGGAATAAAGAGGTTGCTCAAACTTTAGCAAAAAGTTTAACAATAGAACTGACCCCATGGCATTTTGAAATCTTACTGGCTGTCCGTCAATTTTATGCTCAATTTGGGCATGCCCCTGCAACACGTCCACTCATTAAATTTTTAATAAAATCAGTGAATCCTGAAATTAATAATGCTGTATTGCAAGAAAAGTTTAATACCGGTTTAGTGGCACGTCATTTAAGCCGTTTGGCTGGCATACCAAAGCCGGCGAATTGCTTATAACAAGCTTAGATGAAGTTATCTATATATAAATGCTAAGCCTGTCTTTTTCGCTCTAAATAGTTAAAATACGCTGGAGTGAGTTGTGGTTTGACTTGTTTAGCATGTACTTCTTCACCACATTCTGAACAACTTAATGTAGGTTTAAAGGTATGACCACAACTTTTATGCACATAGTTCACAGGCTGTCCGAAGCCTTCATCCATCCACTTATCTGCCCATGTACCCATAGAAAGTAAAATTGGATACAGCTCTAAACCCTTATCAGTAAGCTTATATTCAAAACGTTCTTGGCGATCGGTATATGGTATTTTGACCAAAATCTCATGTTCAACCAAGCGTTTTAAGCGTTCAGAAAGTACATGTCGAGTCACACCTAAGTTATGTTGAAAATCATCAAAACGGCGCATACCCATAAAAGCATTGCGTAGAATAAGCATGGTCCATCTATCCCCCATTACCGATAATGTACGGGCGATTGAACATGGTTGATTGCCTATTTCATCCCATTTCATTGAAGTTATAACTCTAAAATCTGAATATGTTTAATGTACCGATATCAAGATATTTTTTAAAGGTTTATTTATAAAGACCATGCTTAAGCCTATATTGATTAAGAGGCGCAACAAAATTCCTGCTAATGAAATACAACTTTTCAAACACTGTGTTCTTCAAGCATTAAAAAACCCGCCTTTAACAGCGGGTTTAAGATTTTATCAAGCAGAACTTGATCATTAAAACATTAATGAATATTCAATCAGGGAAAGTCAAATACCACTTTGTTTTAACACGCTTATTATTCCTAATTTGAGCAAAAATACCGTATCATTTTCTACCATTTTCATGTCATTTCCCGACAATTGGTATTTTCAAGTTTAATTTTCTACTTTAGATAGCGCACAAAATACTTGTTCCGTCATTCCAGAATCAATAAAGCTTTGTTTTTGTCGCTCTAAAAAACTGTTTGCTGCCATCAACATAATACTTGCACTTTCCAACGTAATATTGGCTTTAGACATATCAGCAATCTGCTGATAAGCCGTTAAACGAGTGCAAAATGCTTGTTTTTGTGTCGCTGCATCGAATTTTACTTTCGGATCATCTAAAATCTTTTTAGTTTCATTGACCTGTGCGGTATATTGTTGAAGCAACTGATTATATTGATCTTGGCTCAATGTTTGAACTAATTCAGCATAGCTTAGATTACTCATCACAAGCATGAGTAATCCGAAACTTATTTGCGATATTAAATTTTTTTCAATTTTTAGCATGCATCTGCTTTCCAGACGTCCTCATATTCGTCAGCATCA
This sequence comes from Acinetobacter sp. ANC 4648, assembly GCF_002135345.1. GTDB lineage: Bacteria > Pseudomonadota > Gammaproteobacteria > Pseudomonadales > Moraxellaceae > Acinetobacter. Next base: position 55,328 of record NZ_NEGI01000004.1, read on the forward strand.
ATCATAAAACGAAAACCTTCTTCAAGCGCCAAATACACAAGTGCATCTGGAAAAATTTCCTCAAGTTCCTTGACTGTGACAATATCAAAAAAATCAGCACCCTCTTCTAGCTCACCACCATAAATAAACCAAGCCACGTTGTCAGCATCTGGTTTTTTACGTAAACCAACAATAGGCTCTTTATTCAGTGTTTGTTTTGCGATAGCCACTAAATCATCTTCATTGACTTTAATATACTTAGACTCAAACTCTTCACAGAGGAGTTTTTGTTCTTCAATAAAATCTTGTAACATGAGTGATTCCAGCATCTTTAAAAATTGAAGTGCTGATTCTAAGCCGATGAGGTTATAGACACAATAAAACTAATAAAAGATTTTTTTAAAAAAGTATGTATTTTGTTAATCTTGAATGAGTTCCATATTTAAGATTTGATCTATGAGTCAACAGCGGCAAGCATACCAACACTAAGCAAATGTCAAATATTATGCAGTTCCAAAAGCTATTCCACTAAAAACATCACAGAAATGTGGGACGTTGCTGGTAAAACCAGCGAACCATTCAAACTTTATAAAGTTGATACCTACTTCGAATTAACTTTTGCCAATGATAGGTATCTTTCAATATAGTGTTCTGTGCTCATCTCACACTCCATTTATGAACTAAATGGTCAATCCTGCAATCATTTAGATGATCCATGAATTCCATCAAAACCTATACTTTCATTGCAAAGTTTTACTTCCACATTCAACAATAAAGAAACCCTCAAATAAGCTGTCATTTTTCTTACATATTTCCACCTCGTCGACACCACTAGCTCTGTTGCTACGCATATACTTCTATTTATAAACACACTACTTAAATAGCCGATAAAAGATAGATTACACATACTTTAAGATCAACATAAAAAATTAAAAATCCACTATAAATCAATAAATGAAAATTAAATTAAATATATGTTTTACTTAATTAATATCTATATATTTTAAAGTTTTAATGTGGTTTTCAGCCTTACATTCTAATAATCAATATATAGATAATTTACAGTAACCTCTACTTCTTATTTAGCAGTGTGACTATTTCATGTAAACACTGGATATGATGCAAGACCATTAAGATTCAGACTATATGTCAGCTGATTAGTATTTTAGAAGTTTTACCTAGTAAATACGTGAGCAATTTCACTCACCTCGTTATATGACTTGTTGTAAACAAATTCTTACGATTGATGATTTACATATTGTTGTTACACAAAACAAATCAACAGTTTTGGTCAATTCGGTTTACAATGCAAAAAATCAAATACCAATAAAAAAATGTCATATTTTAACATTGCTAATTCATCGCAAAGTTTACAATATATAGCCCTATCAGGGCACCCGTTTTCTACAACAATTAAAACAAATTACAAAGGTTTTGTAGAAAAACATGCCATAATATGCAAACTTTGCAGACATCTTGCAAAAAATTATTGCAACTTTCATATTGGAGCAGGCTCAATGAGTTCGACCATTTTGGTCATACATGGACCAAATTTAAATTTACTAGGCAAGCGCGAACCTGAGGTCTATGGTCACCTCACCCTAGAAAATATTAACCAACAACTCATTGCTCAAGCTCAGCAATCTCAAATTTCGTTAGAAACTTTCCAAAGTAATTGGGAAGGTGCGGTGGTCGATCGTATTCACCAAGCACAACAAGATGGTGTTCAATTTATCATTATTAATCCAGCAGCATTGACCCACACCTCTGTTGCAGTTCGAGATGCACTTCTAGGCGTAGCAATTCCTTTCATTGAAGTACATTTATCTAATGTACATGCGCGTGAAGCATTCCGACATCATTCATATTTATCAGATAAGGCCGTTGGCGTAATTTGTGGTTTAGGTGCGCAAGGTTATTCTTATGCACTGAACTTCGCCATCAGTAAACTTCAAACTATTCAGCAATCATAATATTAGGAATACGCATCCATGGATATTCGCAAAATCAAAAAGCTCATCGATTTGATGATTGAGTCAGACCTTCAAGCGATTGAAGTCAAAGAAGGTGATCAATCAATTGCATTAACCCGTCGTAATCCTGTTATTGCTGGTGTTACACAAATTGCTGCACCAATTGCAGATGCTCCAGTAGTAAAAGCAGCATCACGTGGTGCTGTAGAAACGTCACCAATGGTAGGTGTATTCTATTCTGCACCTAGCCCAGGTGAAGCACCATTTGTAAATGTTGGCCAAACTGTATCCGCAGGTGAAACACTCGGTATTATTGAAGCAATGAAAATTATGAACCCGATTGAGGCAACTCAAAGTGGTGTGGTTGAAGAAATTTTAGTGAAAAATGGTGATGTAATCCAATTCGGTCAACCATTATTCCGCTACCGCGCGTAATACTCGGGGATTGATATGTTGCAAAAAGTACTGATTGCAAACCGAGGCGAAATTGCGTTGCGTATTACGCGCGCTTGTAAAACGCTCGGGATTAAAACCGTTGGAATTTATTCTGATGCAGACAAAGATTTAATGCACTTACGCTTTGTAGATGAAGCAGTATGTATCGGACCAGGTGCAAGTAGCGAAAGCTATTTAAATATCCCAGCCATTATTACTGCTGCCGAAATTACTGGTGCCGATGCCATCCATCCCGGTTATGGCTTTCTTTCTGAAAATGCTGAATTTGCTGAAATCGTAGAAAGCTCAGGATTCATTTTCATTGGCCCACGTCCTGAGCATATTCGCCAAATGGGGAATAAGGTTTCTGCTATTTTAGCGATGCGTAAAGCTGGTGTACCGACCGTACCTGGCTCTGCACATGCAGTGACTACAAGCAACGCCCTAGCAGAAGCAAAAGAAATTGGTTTTCCATTGATTGTGAAAGCTGCTTCAGGTGGTGGTGGTCGTGGTATGCGTATTGTAGAGCGTGTAGACACACTACTTGAGTCAGTACAAGCAGCACAGCGTGATGCAGAAATGTGGTTTGGCGATGATACGGTCTATATGGAACGCTTTCTACAAAAGCCTCGCCATGTCGAAGTTCAAGTGTTAGCAGATGGTAATGGCCATGCTGTACATTTATATGATCGTGATTGTTCACTACAACGCCGTCATCAAAAAGTACTTGAAGAAGCGCCAGCACCAAATCTCCCTGAACAAGCGCGTGCTGATATTTTAGAAGCCTGTGTCAATGCCTGTAAAATGATTCAATATCGTGGTGCTGGTACCTTTGAATTTCTATTTGAAGAAGATGAGTTCTTCTTTATTGAAATGAATACACGTGTGCAAGTTGAACATCCTGTTACTGAAATGGTCACTGGAATAGATATTATTGAACAACAACTGCGTATTGCCGCTGGTCTAGGTTTAAACTTGCAACAAGAAGATATTCATGTGCAAGGACATGCAATTGAATGTCGTATTAATGCAGAAGATCCAACCAACTTTTTACCGTCACCAGGTAAAGTTGAAAGTTTCTATGCACCAGGTGGTGCAGGTATTCGTTTAGATTCACATATCTATCAGGGTTACAGTATTCCGCCTTACTATGACTCTATGATTGCCAAAGTCATTGCGCATGGTAAAGATCGTGAAACCTCTATTGCACGTATGAAACAAGCCTTAGATGAAATGATCTTAACGGGTATTAAAACCAATATTCCTTTGCATAAGGATTTGATTTTGGAAGATAAAAACTTTTGTGAAAAAGCAATGGACATCCATTATTTGGAAAACCATTTGTTGAAACAAATTCAAGATCAAGCAAAGACTGCTTAAATAAATTCCATGTTAAAAAACCTCTTATTCATAAGAGGTTTTTTATTTTTCACATTGTAATATTTACTTAAGGCAAGACCCGATGCAAGGTTGCAAAACATTGATCTTCTTTTTCTGAAGTACAAAAATTAATTGTTCTGTTGTTTTTCCAACGTACAAAATACTGTGATACTTCACCCGATTGATCTTCTTGCTTACCAGAACAATCGACCTGATTGTTTTCATACTTAATTTGCATAATTAAAGCCGGTAATTTTTCCATGGTATTATCTGGTGATGGCTGATAATCAAATAAACCCACTGACCACTCCTTACCACTATTAACCACAACTTCATTTGCCCCTCTAAAATTATAGAGTTCTACACACTTCTTATTATTTGGAATCTCCATTCCCCATAAGCCTAATATTTCAGGGCGAGTGTCGATACGAATCGTGTTGGCAGCAGGTTGATTATTGCTATTTGGAATCAAATTAGGGCTCGTATTCACCGCAGTAGTTTCTTCAGCCGATACCGTACAAGCTATTAAAAGTAATAAAGGCAAAATAAGTGCTGTTTTATTCATACTTCATCAGTATCAAGTTTTATTCGTTATAAATTAGCATAGATTTATAATTTTGCATGAAATATTAACCATATATGAACAATCAAAAATCTTAGCTAAAGATGTTATTTTTTATCTATAAAAATATTTGCTTAAGATATATACTTTATACATATGAGCAAACAAGATACATACGATTAGGCAATATATAAGAAATAGGAAAGTAACCTGTTAATATTTACTCAATCTTTTAATCATACATTAAAGCACTATATCCAATCATTTATTCTTGTTGGATTAGTTATATTTGCTTGTGCTCTAATTGGGATCGTGGCTCGCCCTTCAGTGTTTCTTGCTATTTTATGGCCTGCAAATGCAGTTTTACTTGGTTTATTTTTACGTTTTGAATCATTGCGTAATATTGGTAGTTGGCTCGGTGCATTTATTGGATTTATGCTGGCAGATCTACTGACTGGAAACTACCTACTCCTGACCTTATTTTTGACAATTGCTAACTTATTAAATCCTGCTACTACACTGCTACTCATTAAAATTTTAAAACTGGACTATAAACAATATAATAAAGGATTAACCTTTTTATTCTTATTTATTCTAAGTGCCTTTGGTGGATGTCTTGCTAGTCCCATCTTTGCTATGTTAACCGTTCCTTATGTACCAAATACCTTCATATCTGTAGATCGTATTTGGATAGATTTTGGAATGTGGTGGACCGGAGAGCTTCTAAATATTGTTACTTTTTTACCGATTATTTTAGCTATTCCAGAAAGAAAAATATTAAAAACCTATTTAGAAGAAATAAAATCACGCTCGGTTCAATATCAAGAATTACTTCCACTTTTAGCAGTGTTCACATCTGTCATTTTAACCCACTTTTTTATGGGGCCGGGTGCGATTATGTTCCCCATTGCAGCACTAATTTGGGCATCACTAAGCTATAACTTATTTTTTGTGGCAATCATCAATAGTCTTGTATGTATGCTTCTTTATAATAGTTTAACTTCCTATTATATTGCAGAGTCGCCAGATGCCTATTTAGCTACTACAATCTCAGTCCGTATTGGATTATTAATGTTAGCGTTAGGACCATTAACTCTGGCAATTATTAGTCTAAATCGTCAAAAGCTGTATCACCAAATTTTATATTTAGCCAATCACGATGGTTTAACCACAACCATGAATCGTCGCTTTTTTTATGAGGAAAGTGAACGTACGGTTACTTCAGTACCTGCAATTAAACAAAAGGCTCGAAGCGTCACTATTCTGGTTCTAGATTTAGATTATTTCAAAAAAATTAATGATCAATTTGGACATGCCGTAGGCGACTTAGTTTTACAAAAATTCACGCATCAAGTTAAATTGCATCTTAGATCAAATGATTTATTTGGTCGTTTAGGTGGTGAAGAATTTGCCATTTTATTAAAAGATCTCACTCTAAAACAAAGTATTGATATCGCCCAACGCATTTGTAATACCGTACATCAAACTCCAATATTTCTAGATGATGGCACACATTTCTCAATCAGTGTCAGTATTGGTCTTAGCTATCAAACACTTCCCTACTGCGTTCCATTCCAACAATTGATCAATCGTGCTGATGTAGCGCTATATCAAGCCAAAGAAAATGGTCGAAATCAACTTTGTTTAGAGAACAATTTACAAACACTTTAAAATAACAAGCTAGGATTGCAATGAAATTTTCAGAATATAGCCAATATGATGGTTTAGGTTTAGCAGAACTTATTCAAAATAAAGAGATTCAAGCACATGTATTACTTGATGTTGCTTTACAACGCACTCAACTGGTTAATCCTCAATTAAACGCAATTGTTATTCGCATGTATGAACAAGCTCAGCAACGCAGCCAACAAAACTTAACTGGGCCATTTGCGGGCGTTCCATTCTTACTCAAAGACTTACACCAAGAGTATGCCGGAGTACCAACATCTTTTGGCTCAAAGGCATTTAAACGCTTAAAATACACACCCACTCAAAACTCTGAAATGGTCAATCGTTGGAAAAATGCGGGGGTTGTTACTTTTGGATTAACCAATGCTCCTGAATTTGGCATTAAAGGCATTACCGAACCAGAAGCTTGGGGAAGTTGCCATAATCCTTGGAATTTAAAACATAATAGTGGTGGATCTTCAGGTGGGTCTGCTTCAGCAGTTGCCGCAGGAATCGTCCCACTCGCGGGTGCGAGTGATGGTGGTGGTTCTATTCGTATTCCCGCATCATACTGCGGTTTATTTGGTTTAAAACCAAGTCGAGGCCGAACTCCATGGGGCCCTAATAATAGTGAAGCGATGCATGGCGCAGCAATGCAGCATGTTTTAACTAAATCTGTACGTGATAGTGCAGCAATGCTAGATGCAACCCAAGGCTCAGACCATACCTCTTTGTTTAACATTCAGGCACCCACTCAGCGCTATTTAGATATTATTAAAAAATCACCTACACCGCTTAAAATTGCATTTAGTACAGAATCCCCAATTGGGACACACGTGTCTCAAGATGCTATCCAAGCCATTCAACAGACTGCTAAACTTTTAGAATCTTTAGGTCATCATGTTGTTGAAGCCAAACCTAAAATTGATGGTATGGCACTGGCTACAGACTTTATTACCACATGGTTTAGTCAATGTGCCTATACAGTACAACAGTTCAAAAAATTATATGCTGTGACTGATCGTGACTTTGAATTAGATACTTTAGCCATTGCCGGTTTAGGTGCGAAAGCCACAGCTTTAGACTATATTCATAATTTGAATAACTGGGGTACCTATGTCACCCAAATGAATCTTTTTTTTGATGATTATGACTTATACCTTGTTCCATCTACCGCGTCTGTCGCGCCTAAAAATGGCGAAGTAAAAACACCTACTTGGCAGATTCCTATTTTAAAAGGCTTATTAAAAGTGGATAAAGTCCATTTACTTGCAAAAGGTAAGTTAGTAGAGCAGCTCATTAAAAATAATCTACAGTGGGTTCCCTTTACGCAGCTGGCTAATATTACTGGCCTACCAGCAATGTCCGTTCCCTTATATTGGAATAAAGATAATTTGCCACTAGGCTCACAGTTTATTGCGCCATTTGGAGGCGAAGATCTTTTATTACAGCTTGCGGCTCAATTAGAACAGGCCCAACCTTGGATGCCCAAATATCAAGAAATCCACATTTAATTCAACCTAAATGCGGTATTGATAAAAATACCGCATTTCAAATATTTTAATGTCATTTTATAGGTGTTGATTCTCAACACGGCGAGGTAACCAAAACACAAATAATAAGCCCAGCATACTCGCCAATCCTGCCAGAATAAAAACCATTTCGCCTGAAATTATTTGCCAGTAATGTCCAGCCAGAATACTTCCCGAAGCGACACCTAACCCCCACATCGTACTATAGAGAGCTTGACCACGACCTTGCTGAGCTGCTGAAAAATTTTGAAAAATAATACGCATTGCGATCATATGAAATAAGCCAAAACTAAAGGCGTGAAGACTTTGTGCAAAAAATTGCAACATAAAATATTGCGGAAATAATCCCACTAACACAAAGCGTAATCCTGTCAATATCAAGCAAATAATAATTAATCGTCGCCATGAAAATCGATTTAATAATAATGTGGCATAAGCAAACATTATTATTTCAGCAATCACTCCCACAGACCATAACAAGCCAATTTCAGTCGTGCTATAGCCCGCATTTTTTAAATAATTACTATAAAAACTATAAAAAGGTGCTTGAGCAAATAACATCACAAATTCAATTGCAAAAAATGCTGCCACAATTGGGTTCTTTAAAACAGGAAATAGTGGCTCTAATTTTTTCTGTGCTAAGGGAGCAATTTGTGGCTCTTTAACTGTAAAAGACCAAATGAATGCAGTAAATGCGATACATAACAACATTATTGGCAGCATTGTTATTGGAACAATTTCTAATAATGCACCTATGCTAAACACACCAACAATAAATCCAATTGATCCCCATTTACGCACTTTGCCATATAACTCTACCCTTTTGTCCCCTAACCAGAATAATGTGACTCCTTCAAATTGAGCCAATATAGCATTTTGAAAAAAACTGAATATCAGCATCAGTAACGCAATTGATTGAAAGTTATTAGGGATAATAAAGATTAAAAACCAAATCGTTGTCTCCATCCATGTTGCAATACGCACCAACAACATACGCTTGCCTGATTTATCTGCAACCCACCCCCAAATAAACGGCGCAAAAAAGCGCGTTATAATTGCAATTGAAGATAAAACACCAATTTCTTGAAAACTAAAGCCCTGATCTTGAAGATATAAACTCCAATAAGGCATAAAGGTTCCAACTATGGAATAATAGAAAAAGTAAAATCCACCTAGTTTAAGTTCAATTGGAAGAGCCTGCATTATCCTGCATATCCTTGCATATTCAATAACTTAAAATTATTAATAGTTGCATCAACTTGCATTGCATTGCCCTTGGTTGTAATTCAACAGTCTACAAATCTGTCTACAAAAGCTAAAAAAATATTTTTTACTAAAATTTGTAGACTGATACACAATAGTAATGATTTTTCACAATTTTAATGGAAAATGTGTTCATAAGATAATTTTAAAGAATAATAATTAATTTTCGCCTTGCAAGTATTCGGCGTAAAGAATTAAGTATGAAAAATAATTACGTGATTTTGAGTGATATAAAAAGCTAATACACCATAACAATAAGTCATTACTATACTCAGAGTGAAGTAATGAATTTGACTAAGATATTGATGCTAATTTTATTCATATTGATAGTGTATACACGAAGCTAAACAACTCCATTATGAAAGATTTACTTCATTAATGAATGAAATCTAGAAAAATCTATATTTTTTTACAAAATAAGAAATGACAATGCTTAAAAAGAACCAAAAAATCATTATAAAAATATTAAATTCATTAAAAATAAAGACCTTACTGAAATTAATTACCACAATTATTAGCAATAAAAAAATTAAAAAAACCTTTCTATATTCAACGATTGACCACCCTAAAGAATATATCAAAACCCAAGGATAAATATCCTCATACCCATCGCCCATTTAATTGCTAACGCTAACATTAGTATTATTACTAATATAGGTAAGAAAACTACTAATATTTTTATCAACTTAGACATATTTTACCTACTAGTAATTCAGTAATAATTATAATCAAGATCAATAACATACACTGAATAATTAATTACTATTCTTCGAATAAAAAACTCAATATTTTGTAGCACCATAGTTCTAAATAAATTTTCTATCGATTTAACATACATAATGGGCATTATACGAAATTATTAAAAATGGGAGCTAAAAGCTCCTATTTTTTAATTTTGCATGAGAGATTTTATGTTAAATAATTCATTAAACAGGCATATTAATCAACATATGGAAAGGAACTCTTAATTACTAATTTCACAAAAGAATTCTACGTTAAAACTACATCTAAAAATGTATAAAAAGTTCCATATAGCCGCTATGTGGGGGAATTATCAGCACACATCAGTCTTTATTCTGTCGTCTATCTTGAATGTTTGGTAGTCTGGTACCAGATTCGGCTCAGGCTGAAAAAAACTGCCCCACTCAATTAATGGGACAGCCTCTTGAATTAAAAAATGATCGTATATTTTAGGATGCATCACCTTTATCACTCGTGCACACCTCAATATTTAATCTTAAACTTTAAAATCGCATTTCAAAGCCAGCTTTAATGGTGCGCCCTGGAATTGGCATGCCGATTACGGTACTTGGATCGAAATTATAGCGATTGGTTAAGTTATCGACATTCAAAGATAAGTCTAGGTTCTTATTGACCTTGTAGTTTACAAACAAATCAACCAATGTTTCTGAAGATATCTCGGTGACAGCACGACCACTCACCCCTGTTCCTACTAACCAGTTTTTAGGGTTATTTTTTTCAGAATGATATCTAGCACGCGCACTAATACTGAGTTTATTTTCAAAGAAATACTTACCCACAGTCACATTGAAAATTTTACGTGGCGGAATTCGGGTTGAAATTAAACTCCACGAGTCACCCACTTCATTACAGTCATCTTTGCTTGTAGGACATATTTTAGGTGCTTGATATAAAGTTCCATTTAAATTAACAAAAAAACCAGGGTGTTCATAGCTCAGATCCAGCTCTAACCCCTTAAACAGCACTTGCTTGTAATTGGCAAAGGTATATGAGGTTGTATATGAGGTCCACTTTGTCGGGATATCTTTAGCAATTGCAGCCTGAGTAAGAAAATCATTGGTTTGATTACGGAAATAATTTAAATTAAATTTTAGTTGGTCATTTTCAGTGAACAGGTTTTCCCGCTGGCCTAAAAAACCAAACTCAATAAGGCGTGAGTTTTCTGATGTAATTGGTAAATCAGGATCATAACTAAAGGTTTGTCTTGAAATCGTCGACTCAAATAAACTTGGGCTACGGTAAGCACTAGAGACCTTACCGTAAACATCAATACCATCAATCAATTGATAATTGAGTTGTGCCATCCAATCAATGTTGTCTCCAAATTTACGCAAAGTATAGTCTTTCGGGTTTAAATCGGGTTTAGTTGCACTTAGGATCCCACGGTCTTGTTTACCATAATCCTCAACCTCTGCCTTATGCCACTTGCTTCCTAAACTGAGCGTAAAGTCATTGAAATGATAATCACCGTTCAGAAACATTGAGCCTTCTTTACGTAATCCATCACGTGCAGATTCCCGAGAAAAGAGATCACTGGGCTTCATACGTTGTTCATCGTAGGTTAAACCATAATTGAAGACGATGCCTAGATCGTTAATTGTACTAGTGTTTTCTACATTTATCCCGGTACGATTGTCTTGGAAACTGCCCCAATATTGGTCGCCATGCATCGCCCCAACGATTCCACCTAAACCATTGTGTTGCCTGTATTTTGAGTTGGTATGCCAAACACCTACTTCGAGATCAATCCAAGAATTGTGTTTAGGCTTATAACTATAGTTACTGCTAAATGCATTGACAGCAGCAGAACCCAGCGACCATTGTGGCATTTTATAGGTATTCTTTAGATATTGAGGTAGTACATACTTGCCATTAATATAACCCCAAGGTGGAGTATCGGGATCAATAACTTGACTTCTTACCCAATAGATAGCCATGACTTGACATAATTTTTATTAATATTTTTTATGTTAAGTTAAATATAAATTTGAATAAGTCGTAATTCGGGACAATTTTCTTACTTGAACTCTACAGTTCACAAACTTCAAAGAATGTATTCTTTTAAATTATCATCAACTAATTCCCCATAAAACATAATAGATATTAATAAAAAGTCCTCAACTTGAGGGCTTTTTTAAACAATACTTTTTCACTTGCTCGTCGATTCACTAAACCCTGCTAAGACTTTATCTCTTCTCACTAAATATTAGTTTTCAGAAGCACAGCTAATTTTTAAACTTTTTGAATAATCTCTGGTCACAATTTTTAAATCGAGTTCATATTGTTTTTGACTGTCATTCACACCTAATAATTTGTCATGCTCAACGACAGTAGGTAAATATTTTTCTCTATAAAACTTTTGAAAATCCACACAGAGTATGTTTTTCTTTTCTTCTTTTTTTACTGTTTCAGAATCTAATTTGTGGAACATCTCTTCAATCTGAGATTCTATTACATCAATCTTCTTTTCTAACTCTATTATTTTGGATGACTCCCCATAGAATCATCGCTTTTATTAGAGCATGCAATCATTAACATTAAACTCATTAATAATAATTTTTTCATATGGTATCTTTTTATTATATGAGTACCGATAATAAAGGAAGTTATGCATGTGCTCAAATTATCACTTCCCCTCTAAAAAACGTCTTTCACTTTTAGATTTGCATGAATCAAAAATCAACCTTGATTTTGAGTCACATGTTTATCCTCTAAACCCTGCTCCAATTATCATGAGAGGTGCAGATCAGTTTGAGTTAGACATAGCCAAGTTTGGATTGATACCCCATTGGGCAAAAGAACTTAAGCTTGGTCGACATACTTATAATGCGAGAACTGAAACAGTAGCATCTAAACCCAGCTTTAAACATGCTTGGCAAAATAATAAATTCTGCTTAGTCCCTGTCGATATGTTTTATGAACCTAAATATATTGATGGGAAGCCATATTGGTATGCTATCTCAAAAGCCGATGGTAATTCCTTCACTGCTGCAGCTATCTATGAAGATGCCATAATTAACGGTAAACCGATACGATCTTTTAGCATGTTAACCATCAATGCTGATCACCATCCGTTTATGAAGCAATTTCATGAACCAAAGAATGAGAAGAGATCCATCATCGTTATTCCCGAGGAATACCGTAAAGACTGGTTAAGCACGACTCATGAAAAGGCACATCATTTCTTCTTTGAGATGAGTAACGAGTTTGTCGCTGCACCAAAAAGCCTTTTATCTGAGATAAGAGATTCGTTTTAAACTTGATAGATCATTATCTTAAAGCAGCCTAAATAATCACACTATCAACAAATTTCTCCATTTTGATTTTTTTTATCCTTTAATTACCAAATTAGGTTCCTGCATATAGAAAACCTGCCGCTTCTGTCCAAATCACACATCTCGATTAAACAAATAATATCAAAGATTATAATCATAACGATTAGCTTAACTTAGATATTAAATTTACTTTTTAAAGAAATAAATTAATTAATGCATGTATGCAACTTAATCTATTTTGTAGATTAAGTTGCATACAAATAAAATTTTAAATGTTCTAATGCTCTTATAAACCTTGATTTTAAGAACATGAACTACCTTTAAATCATTTCCACTGCATTTCACCAGTTAGTACTTTTGAACTTAATTCTAAAGAGCTTTCTTCCACTAAATTTGGATACTTTTCTTTTAATGCTGCAATCACAGATGCAGAGTTTTTATGCTCTTTCAAAACCTGATCAACATCTACAAGATACTGATAGGTAAAGTCGATGGCTTTTTTTCCAGAAGGAATTTCACCCATGTAATGTCCAGGAATAACAGTATTTGGGTGTAATCGATTTATTTGTTTCACAGTTTTACGCCATTCATTACGTGCTTCTTTCGTTTGTGTATCTGCTGTCCACAAATGAATACCTGAAGATAAACCTACGCCTCCCAGAATTGTACGATTACTTGGAACCCACAGATAAGAAGCATATTTACCTGATGCCTTAATCTCAATTTTTTCACCTTCTAGCTCAATCGTTTTATCTTCAATTGCGCGAGGAACAACAATTTGTGACGGTGCTCCAGCTTTTAAAATTGGCCCCCAATAGGCAAACTTACCATCTTTCGTTGCTTCTATATGTTTGACGACTTCAGGCGTTGCAATCACTTTTGCATTTGGAAATACTTGTACAAGTGGTTCTAAACCGAAATAATAATCTGGATCACCTGCTGTAATCACAATGTATTTAAGGTTTTTACCACTGTCCTGAATAAGTTTAACCAAGTTCTTTGCATCATTGACACTAAATTGTGCATCCACAAGCACAGCATCTTTTTCACCAGAAATCAAAGTCGATGTAACAGGGAAAATACCTTGTGCTTGAGGGTTATAAACTTTATAGCTTAACTCCGTTGCAAAAGCTGAAGCACTCAGTGCCATTGAACTTACAAGAAGTGATTTAAGAAGTAATTTCATATTATTCTCTCTTTAAAATTAAATTACGCTTTAAGTAATTGCTGATCTATAAACTGAACGAAATCCTGTGGTTTATTGTAAAAGCTATCTATTGGTATCTTCTTCATTTCACCAGATTGATTTTCAAATACCAATGTTGGAAAACCCTGTCCACGCACATGTGCTAACAATTGACGTGCATGATGAATACTTTGATCCATAAGCTTCTGATCCACTGCATCTAAATATTTTGACCATTGGTCATCATCAATCCCTAACTCGAAAGCAAGTTGAGCAAGCACACTGTATTGGGTGACATTTAGACCATTCTGATAGTAGCCCTGTTGTATTAAGTTTAAGAGCGATAACATTGAGCCATGCCCTAAACCTTGATGAATACTCAATAAAGCATGAGTTGCAGGAATAGAGTCCATGATTAATGTCGTATCTGTAAGCAAACCATTTTTATAATCATCTCCAAAATCTACACATGTGAGTTGATGTATCTGCTGATCATAATGAATGATTTGTGCACGCATTACTGCTGTCATTTGCGGTTGGTGATTTCCGCTATAAAGTCCACCAAAATGTAAGCTTTGGAAATCTGGAAATTTTTCTTCGGCTGCATTAATTAAAGGTAATGCACCATAGCTCCAGCCGCAGATAGGATCGAGAATCCAATGTAAAATTGGAGAAGCCATAAACTTACTCTCAGCAATAAAAATATGATTTAAAATATACGAAGAACCGCACATTTCAGGTGATATTTGCTATAGTAAATAAGACAGTTACTTTTTGTAAGTACTTACCAAAAAGTAAGTGCTTCTTTATGGCGGAAAAGATATGAATACTGATAAATCTTGCTTAGTCGCAAATGTTCTATCAAAGAATTGCCCCTCTAGAATTACGCTGATGCATTTAACTAATCGTTGGGGGGTACTTGTCATGTTTAGTCTAAGAAAAGGGACACATCGATTTAGTGAATTAAGACGAAGAATTGATGGTATTAGTGAAAAAATGTTGACTCAAACTTTACGTGATTTAGAAAATGATGGCTTTATCGTTCGTAAAGAATATGCAGTTATTCCTCCACATGTAGAGTATTCATTATCTGCAGAAAAAGGCGTTGAAATTGCTGAAAAAATTTATGATTTAGTTGACTGGATTGAAAAAAATACAAATTAAGTAGAAAGCTTATAGGTCATCTTGCAAAAAAACTTACTTTATTCTTAGTATGTATTTTACAAAAAATTGCTGCTCTACTAACTTTAAGTAAAGCTAAGATATGAGACTAATCATTTTTTTCAACATAAATATATATAACAAATAACTGATTTAGTTATATTTTTTAATTTTATCTGTTTTTCGATGTATAGCGTTACATTATAATTAATTGACTCTAAAGTTATCCCAATAAATACAAATAACGCCAATCATCACAATCTTTATAAATACCAAACAAAACATATTGTTATGTAATATAGAAAGCAGTAGTCGATTGAGTTTGGCTAATATTCAACTATAAGTCTTCTACCATGCTTTGAAAAAATTGACCTGTACACACAACATTTCAATAGATTGGTTTTCATCTAGTAACTAACATTCTTTTGAATGCTAGTCTATTCTAAGTAATTCACTGCGTTTTGGAATATGAGATTGTAACCTCTTAGAGTAAACATACGAATAATTTTGGTTAAATTCATATTTTTCTTTAAGACACTTGAATTGAGAATCTCGATAAAATTATTTGATTTAACGAACGTTGTTACTGTACTTGATGAATTAAACTTCTCTTGATTACGATCATATACCTCTGTCCCAGCATCTGACTTTAAATATCCTAAGACTTTAGCTATTTCAGTTGCAGTTAAGCAAAGCTGATCAGCTTATTGAAAGGACTCAATTTTCATAAAATTAATCAGCTATCTATAGGTCTATCTCCTAATATTTGGATGAACCGCAGTAAATAACCGTCAGGATCTTGGACTAAACATTGTTGCTGACCATGTTCAATATTGTCTACACGATACCAGCGTTCTTCAAGTACTTGATATAAGGGCCAATTGGCTTGAGTTAAACGAAATAGAATTGGATCGATCTCTTCCACTTCTATTTGAAAATTGATTCCTCTTCCTAATGGATAGCTCAATTCAGATGTAATCCATTGCTCATCTTGTTGTTGCTCCAACATAAACTGTACCCCTTTGAGATCCAAATACAGGAAGTTTTCTTCTTTACGCTGGTACAACACATCAAAACCAAGGAGATCAATCCAAAAAATTTGACTTTGATTTAAGTCAGTTACTATGAGTTCAGGGACGAGTTTATTTCTATTCATAACGATTTATTTCCAATTGTAATATTAAAAAATAACTTGCAGACTAGGCTTAAATCACAGATGTCATTTTTCAGTACTTAATACTAGTGGCATAATAAAATATTAATAGCTTTTAATATGACGACATTCTATGAGTCCGTTGATTTTAGAGTTAAAAAGAAATTACTAATTTATAAACCAATGCAAAAGAGTTTTAATGCGGTGGGAAAAATAATTTTACTTCTATTATTTAACTTAATGACGTTAATCCATATTATGTTAACTTTAGAGAAACTTAACTTGATAAATGATAGATACTTATCAGCTCAACATCCACTAAAGATAAGCCTTAGAACAACTTTTATAATCTACAATTAGGATCGTATTTTAAACATGCCTAAAAAAAACTCAGATGCTGGTGTATTTTTATGGATGACTTATCAAACCATGCAAAATATGGGTTTAGATGCAGCATCTATTTTTGCAAGCGTTAACTTACCTGATCAACCTCCTGTTAAAAATATTCGTCGTAATAATTCAACACAAAATAGATTTTGGAATGCCGCAGAAAAAATTAGCCTAGACCTTGATATTGGATTACATGTTGGCGTACAGATGCCTGTTTTTAGAGGTCTCATTATTGAATATTTATTCTTAAGCAGTGCAACTTTTGGTGACGGTTTAAAACGTACTTTACACTATCAGGAAATTCTTACAGATGTATTTGATCTTTCTTTAAGCATTGATGGTGATACTGCTATTTTGTCAGGTTTTGAACATCCAGTCAGACATTATCTTGAGTGTGCAATTGGTATTCTACTTTCATTTTTTCAATATATTACAGACGATGATTTTAAACCAATTCAAATCTCTCTTACACATTCTCAAGGTGCATCAAAACAAGCTTATGAAAATGCATGGGGCTGTCCTGTAATTTTAAACCAAAGTAAAGGAGCTATTTTCTTTCCAAGCAAACTCCTACAGAAAGCCTCTCTTTCTGCAGGACCTGAACTTCTTAAAATTCATGAAAATTTGGCAGAACAACAACTCAACATATTAGAAAAACATCAATTAGTGTATGAAATCGAAAGTTTATTTAGTAATGGACTATTAGAGTCTAGACAATTTAATCAAAACTTAATTGCAAAGTATCTCAATCGCAGCCCTCGTACACTACGAACAGATTTACAAGCCATTCAAACCAGTTATGAACAAATTTTAAATCAGTACCGCGAACGCCTAGCACGGAAATTACTTGCCAATACTCAAGAGACTATTGACCAGATTGTATATTTAACAGGTTTTTCAGAGCACTCTGCTTTTACACGTGCATTTAAACGATGGACTGGTGAAACGCCAAGTTCATATCGCCAACGAAAACAACGATAAGGTCATTTGACTATAGTGGCAACCCTTAGACGGCCCTTTCAGTCAAATAATTTAACCTCTCCTTTCATATAATAAAATTATCTGATAATGGAGTATTTTGAGTATGCTTGGCTTTCCTGTAGGTATTTTTGTTGCAAATGGGCTGGAATGGTATTTTCATAAAGCTTGGTTACATGAATATCCTAGCAAATATCGTAACAGTCCCTTTTTTACACATATTGCACATCATAAGCGAGCTCGTTTAAATCATTTTAATGATGAAGGCTATGCTGAATCAATGTTTAAGAATGCAGAAATTTATAATGAAAAGACTGCACTTATTGGACTAGCTGGTGCAGCAACTATTTTTTTACCCGTTGCACCATTCTTTACCGCTGGGCTTTACTATGGGATATGGAATTATTGGAAAGTTCATGCCAAATCTCATTTAGACCCTGAATATGCCCAAAAACGAATTCCTTGGCGTTATGATCACCATATGACAAGTAATCAAAATGCCAATTGGTGTGTAACACGCCCGTGGTTTGACTATATTATGGGGACACGTATTACCGCGGAAGCTTCTGAAACAGAAACCAATCCTTTAGGAATGAAGCTACCTATTTGGCTTGAAAAACCTGTGAACTCAGCAGCACGTCGATTATTAAAAAAATCATATTCAAAAATTGAGCAGAACTCTAAAAAAGATCAATCTGACCTAAAAAAAGGAATTGAAGAAGAACTGGCTTAACCTGAATAACCACCAATTTTGCAAACTCTATTCGTGATAAAAATCGCCACTTTGCAATCATTTCTATTTTTATTTAGCATAATTGGTATTATACGAAATAGCCCTCACTTGAGGGTTATTGTAAATAATACTTTTTCACTTGCTCATCGATTCACCACCTGTTTTCACCCATATATCAAATTGATATAAACGCATTTATTTAAGTATTACGTATAAGCGATTTTATGTTAATTTTAGGATAACTAATAAATAATGACGATTTTTTCTTAACAGAAAAATTGGTAGTTGGTTTAATTAAATCCAAAAAATTTAATAATGGGTTAATTAAAATGACTTATTAAATTAGACCATTACAGTTTTTTTAGTTTTTAGGATCAATAATGAATAGTACTCTTAGAATAATATTTACCGTCAGTATAGTCTCCAACTTGGGAGCATGTGTTGGCAATATGAATCCAACAGGCGGCAATAGTAAGCCTGATTATCCCTATTACTTCACTACAAAACCAGTCATTGTAAAAAAGATCGCTGTACCTATCGGCACAAAACTAGAATATGAAGAACAGTATTTTAAATCAGGTCAGCAAAATTCATTACTGAATGAAAAAAAACTAATTAGCATTTCCTTCCCAAAAAATCAATCAATGAATTGGGCTGGCGTGCCAATTGGCTCTATTAACAAATATTTTAACTCAGAAATGAAAGGCTTCTCCGTTTATGCACGTTTCAAGCAACTAACAAGCGATAAGCAAACACGCTTTTCTCGGCTTTGGCAAGAATGCGATGATAACTTAGGCATTAGTGTTAAAAATACCGATGACTGGTCATTTAATCTTAATAATATCAACAATATCGATAGCTGTAGTGTTAACTATCAACGCTATTTTAAAAATAATTTACCACAACAAGATTACCTAGATCAGCTATACCAAGAAATGCAAAAAGCAGGAAAAGTGAAATGATTCGAGAAGTCAGGCCATAGTTACAAGTGATTTATTCTTTCTTAAAACTAAAATTTTTCCGTCAATCGTAGGCCATCCTATATAATAGAAAATTCAAATAAAATAATAGTAAAAACAGTACCTTAGTAATATTCTTTGCTTTCGCATAAACTGTATTATGTTAGCCTTAGAGAAACTTAAATATATTGACTCCAAACTTCACAAGAGTATTGGATTTAAATGGAATGTGAGTTTATACAATGGATACTCATTAAAATATTAAAAAAGGTAATTAAATGCTCGATTTGATAAAATTTTTCCCTGAAGATGAAATTACTACTGGTATATTGCTAGATGGCGAATATGAACAATTCAATTTAAATCTAATAGATTGAGCTAAAAAAATTATATTGCCCAATAGAAGCATACTGCGAAAAACTCATTAAAAAATAAAGAAGTTTCAGCTTTTATAAAAAATTATGAAAATGCTCGGCGTCATGTAAAGGTGATTGGAATATATACGATTATTCCTAAAGAGGCCACTATTCATAAAATGACTTAATTTCTGAAGATAATAAAGATTTTTTATTACTGAATCTTTTATTTTTATTACTGAAAATGAAAAAACGTTCATTACAAATAAGTTATTTAATAAAATTTAGAAGCCTTACGGAAGAACTTACCCTATTTTTTATTTCGATAAAAACAGAATAGATAAATTTTATTTATATCTATTAGATAGGGTAGAAGGAATTTCAAATTGGAAAATAACAGGCAAAGATTTACAAAGTATTTTAAATCTTTAAAAATTACCTTTAATTTAACATAACGGTCATCACCCAAAGTATAAATTTATTAAAATTAATCATTTAAGATTATTTTTGAATTTATACAAAGTGTGTTACGTTAATTTTAAAAAATCTTAACTACCTTTTACCGTGTTAAAAACTTTATATGCTGCTTTTATCCGCTCTTCATTTGGGATTCTTTTATTCATTAACATAACCAACCCAAACCTTTTTTCAGGAATGAAGAAAACATAAGTTCCGAAACCATTCGTAGAGCCAGTTTTATGAAAAACTTTAGATTTTGGCTGAGTAGTCTCCTTTACAACGGGATTCGATTGCATAACGACTCTTTCAGAATTGCTCTCTTGCAAAATTTCTAAAGTAGTCGGATAAGAAAAAGTTTCCCACCCAAGTGCCTGTGTCATGTTCTCAAGCTTAAAATACCCTTGGTGCGTTTCTAAAATAGCTTTCTTTATATCTGAACTATTTTTATCTACATCCAGATTTAAATTTAAAAACCTAAGCATATCTGGAAGTGTAGATTTAACTCCATATGCTTGAGCATCTAATGCGCCTGGATTAACCCGAATAAGGTTATTCTCTTGATCATGACCAAAAGCGTAGTGCTCTCTTTGTTCCTCTGGAACATTCACATACGTATTTTTTAAATCAAGTCTTGGAAAAATTATCTGCTCTAACAATGATGTGAAAGGAACTTTCATCGATCTTGCAGTTAACTCACCAAACAATCCGATACTTGGATTTGAATATTGACGATATTTACCAGGAGGATTCTTTATATGCCAATTTTGGAAGTATTCTAAAACTTGCTCATCTGTTTTAACATAATCTGGAAATTGTAAAGGTAAATTACCACTTGTATAGGTTGCTAATTCCAGCAAACTAACTTCGTCGATTTCCGATTTTTTTAAAGCAGACCAATATTTACTTGGGTGATCATTAAAAGACAGTTTTCCTTGAGTCTTAGCGTAAGCACCTGCGGTTGCAGTAAAAATTTTGCTAACAGAACCTAACTCAAAGATAGTCCGATTATCCACTTTTTTGTTATTATCACTATTAGATTGAATGCCATAATATTGTTCGTAGTTTTTTCCCTTATAGATGACGCCTATTGCCATCCCTGCCACGCCATACTGTTCCATAAGTGGCTTAAATGACTGATTAACAGCAGCTTCAATATTTTTTTTATTTTCATCTATTTCATATGCATTTGAATGAACGCTACACCCTATAACCAAGGTAATGATACCACTTTTAAATATTTTTTGGGTTTTAGACAACATTCCTTTACTTATCCTCAATAATATAAGCAACTATTTTCTCACGTATTTAGCATATCTTCTGTAATAAATATTTTATTTAGCTCTTATTTAACATAAGGTAAAACTAATTCACCCTGCTCTTGCTCTAATATTTTCAGTTTAGAACAAGGCTGCATTAAAACTAGTCCCGCACGTATTGTTCCTGATGTGCCTTCTTCCACCTACTCTGGTTTTGAACATTACTTTTTACATTGACCCAGCAGCATGTGGTTTTGAGCTCTACACGATGATGAAACCTAAGCAAGTGCTAAAAAGGTTTTTATCATCGTAAACTAGTTACCTATGTGATCATGATTTAGATTATGAAGTTCAGCACTTTAATGTTAGAAAGTTTTTAATTGCCTAATCTTTGAGATCTACAGCGAATACAAGAAGAATTGCTAATTATTATTCAGTAAGATCAATCAAATCTGTTGGTAGAAATAGCCTAATCATTCCACTGAATGAATGCTTCTTTAAGCTCTTGAGCTACTGGTTTGCATAAATTAATTCAACTTATAATGGTTCGCATTAATAAATTAGGTAATAACTACAGGGTTGTAATTTGATAACGATTATACTCCAAGCATAGTTTTTTACCTTTTTACCTTTTTACCTTTTTACCACGTACCAAGGCCACCAAAAATCTTAATTAAAATTCTGTGCTGGCTCAAGAAAAAATCGAGACACTAATTTTTAGTAGATTTAAATTATTTTTTTCATACTTGATGTCAAATACATTGAATATGCGTCTAAAATCTTCTATTTTTTCTAAATATTTTAGTTTTTCTCTGATAATGATTTTGTATACAGCTAGATATTTCTTGATTTTCGAGAAGTAGACTTTTTCATCTATAAAATAATTCCCATAAAAAACCTCCCGAAAGAGGTTCTAGTGTGTTGTTATATATTTTTTTTAAATATTAACTATAGCCGCCAGAGCATCAATCCAGTCTGATATCCTGCACCTAATGTCCATAAAACAACAATATCACCTGATTTTATCAACCCTTTTTTCAGCCTACTTTCATATGCGATAAATAAGCTATTTGCTCCTGTATATCCATATACATCACCAATATATTCAATTTTTTCCCACGGAATGTTCTTTTTTTCTTGAAGAATATCAATATTCAACTTCGTAAATTGTGAAAGTAAAAAGCATGAGATATCGTCTAATTTCAAGTTGTTTTTTTCTAACAACTCATCAAGTGCAATTGCTGCAAACTCAACGCTTTCAATACCACTAAAGGTAGCCCAATGGATTTTTTCATTTACAGTCTCGGAACAGGAAAAGCCTTTTGGAGGTAAAACAATTGTATCGTTAAAGCTGCTATCTGTCTGGTAAACACGATCGATCATTCCTGATTCTGAATCATCCCAAACCTTTTCAAGTATAATTGCAGCTGCTGCATCCCCAACAATGATTGATGGTATTGGTGTATTTTCACTCCCTATTTTACTTAGCTGATCAGCGCCTATAACCAAAGCACGCTTATACGACTCTTTAGATTGCAACAAAACTGCTGCTTGTTCTAATGCTAAAAACATTCCTAAACAATTTGCATTGATATCAAAACAAACACATTCTTTTTTTAATTTTAGAGCTGAATGTAGCCACATTGCATTAGTAGGAGATAAATATTCTAATGTCGTTGAGGCAAAAATAATAATGTCGATATCACCATCAATAATATTATGATTTTTTAATACTTTTTTTGAAGCATTAATTGCCATTGTTAGAGCATTTTCTTCATTTCCAACAATAACATATCTCTTGTCACGCCCAACTTTGTCCAATATACCTTTCACTTTATCATTATGTTCAAACCGTTTCAGATAATATTCATTATCACGAATTGTTTTAGGGTGATATATATCGACAGCAGCAATTTTTAAGGAATCTTTTCTTTGTTCATTGGTTCTATATATATTATTCATTATGGATTTTACTACTTTTATAAATTTAAACTTATTTATAACTCAGTATGATTACTAAAAAAATTCAGACTGGGTTATAAATAAGTTTAAATTTAAATGTTTTTGGTAACTGTTTAGAGCCTATTAGTAATTAATTAAAATAACAGTAGCATTATTTTAATATCTTATTATTTATATTTTATACATATAATAAGTACTCTTTGATGAGTTTATAAATAGAAGTATTTCTTGAACTTTAATAAACAGCTCAATCAAGTGATATCGTAGGTACTCTCCCTTCCCCACATATAAAAATATAAATGTACATTAAACTAGTACACAAAATAAGTAGATTCATGAACGAATATAGCCATTTATCATTGTATTGGCCCACTGACAGCTTGTGATAGTTCAGAAAACACCCGTAAATCAGACTCGAGTATTCACTCTGACAAAGCTTTTTTTCTAAAAATTATTAATGAATATAACTCTATTATTCAGACGTACACAGCTCCAATGCATAATTTTGCACAAATTTCCCAACACCTTTACCAAATACAGATTTCGCTTCACTTGTAATTAAAAAAGCAATTCCGACTACTCTTGTAAAGTAATTTCATTACAGATCCTATTCTTTTTGATACACCGTTAAATCGATATGCATATTGAAATACGATTTTACCTTTTGAATATATGCGTACAGATAGTGATCCCTATCAGCAATGACTTCTTTTTTTCCCCTAGGTTTACCATTCTTAGATTTTTAACCACGACTCATTTAAAGCCATATCACCACCCAATGAGTACGATATAATCCTCCGACTCTTACACAAGTCGAAATTTGGTACACAGTTATGTACACACTTTTACTTGTAACATGACAAAGCCAGTTAAACTTTGAAATATTTAGACCATATTGAAAACAAATTTTACCTGTACTTTCAGTATGTAATATACCATCCATGGTTCCTTTATGAACTTTGAAAAATTTTAAGGAAAGTTAAAATATGAAACCGATCATCTTCTTTGATATGGATGGTACTCTACTTGATTTAGCCTTTGACGATTTAATTTGGAATCACAAGCTTCCTGAACGCCATGCATCTACACATCAATATTCACCAACAAAAAGCCAAGATATTTTGCAAACCTTCTACCAAGAACATAAACATACCTTGTCTTGGTATTCATCCAAATATTGGACGTCTAAAGTGGGCGTTGATGTATTACAATTACAATATGAACATAAAGAAAAAATCGCACCTCGTACTGGCTGTTTTGAACTTTTAACAACGCTGCAACAGCAAGGTTATCGTTGTTGGTTACTCACCAATGCAGATAAGGCTGGTTTGCAGTTAAAGCTTGAAAATGTCGATTTAAGCCCTTATTTTGAAGTAATAATCAGTAGTGAAGATATTGGCTATTCCAAAGAATTTGTTGAATTTTGGCAAATTCTTCAGCAAAAATATCCTTTTGATGCTGAAGCTACAGTTCTAGTCGATGACACCACCCCAGTTCTACAAGGTGCTGAAAAATTTGGTATTGCAAATTTAGTGACTATTTTACAACCCTCTAGTAGTAAAGTCGCTCGAAATGCGCTAGAACTTGAATATCCTGCAATTCAAGATTTAACCGAACTTTTAACCTATTTAGATTCAATTCAACTCAAGGAAATCAATGTCAAAACAGCTTGAACAACAGCCCATTGAATCTATGCGTGTAGACAAATGGCTTTGGGCTGCCCGGTTTTTTAAAACCCGCTCTATCGCCAAAGATGCAATAGACGGTGGTAAAGTGCATCACCTTGGTGAACGTGTCAAAGTATCCAAAGAGATTCGTGTCGGCATGGAGCTTACCCTTCGACAGGGTTTTGATCAAAAGACCATTGTTATTAAGGCGCTTTCTAGCGTACGTGGCGGTGCCCCAATGGCTCAGCAACTGTATGCAGAAACTGAAGCCAGTATCACACGACGAGAGTTGCTTTCTACACAAAGAAAATTGCATAATCTTGCCCGACCTGAGCATCGACCAAGTAAAAAAGATCGAAGAGACATCAGCAAGTTTAAACAAGAAAATGGTCAACAATGGTCTGCTCTAGATGATGCTTCACAATAGAGTCGTTAGTGCGACAAGTTTTGTCGTACTAACTTAAACAAGCATAGAACAGAAATATTTTTTCTGTCACTATAACTGCTGTGGACAAAGACTGAATGAAAGACATCCACCTAAGTTACTAGTGATATTACATCGTTTTGAGGTTGATAAGATGGATGACAACAAAAGCAAAGCGCTAAACGCCGCTCTGAGCCAAATTGAAAAACAATTTGGTAAAAACACTGTGATGCGTTTAGGTGACAATACCGTTCTTGCGGTTGAAGCTGTGTCTACAGGTTCGCTAACGCTTGATATTGCACTCGGTATTGGTGGTTTACCTAAAGGTCGTATTGTTGAGATTTACGGCCCTGAATCTTCAGGTAAAACCACAATGACTTTGCAAGCCATTGCACAATGTCAAAAAGCTGGTGGTACCTGTGCATTTATTGATGCTGAACATGCTTTAGATCCACAATATGCCCGTAAATTGGGTGTGGATTTAGACAACCTACTTGTTTCTCAGCCAGATAATGGTGAACAAGCACTTGAAATTGCAGATATGCTGGTACGTTCTGGTGCAGTTGACATGATTGTTGTCGATTCCGTTGCCGCACTAACTCCACGTGCTGAAATTGAAGGTGAAATGGGTGATTCACACATGGGACTACAAGCCCGTTTAATGAGTCAAGCCTTACGTAAAATCACAGGTAATGCTAAACGTTCGAACTGTATGGTTATCTTCATCAACCAAATTCGTATGAAAATTGGCGTGATGTTCGGTAGCCCTGAAACCACAACAGGTGGTAATGCGCTTAAATTTTACGCTTCTGTTCGCCTAGACATTCGTCGTATTGGTCAGGTCAAAGAAGGTGATGAAATTGTCGGTTCAGAGACCCGTGTTAAAGTCGTAAAAAATAAAATGGCGCCTCCATTCAAAGAAGCATTGTTCCAAATTTTATATGGCAAAGGCGTTAACCAACTTGGTGAGCTCGTTGATCTTGCTGTTGCACAAGAATTCGTGCAAAAAGCCGGTGCTTGGTATTCATATCAAGGCAGTAAAATTGGTCAAGGTAAAAACAATGTGATTCGCCATTTAGAGGAAAATCCTCAAATTGCGCAAGAGCTCGATAAACTCATTCGTGAAAAATTATTAACACCTATCACAGCATCTATTGAAGAAAAAGACGAAGAAGAACCAGATCTTTTAGATGCTTAAATCTCATTAAGAATAAAAAACGCCTTTCGAGGCGTTTTTTATATGTTGGATTTCTTATTTTACTATTCAAAAGTTTTCAATCATCCATCACTACTCAAAATCTAAAAATTGCTAAAAAACTCGTCGTCAGGAATAAATACACATATCTCATAAAAATATATATATTTCACTACTTTCAAGTATCAACAAAAACTACACCAATGGAAAAATCTATTGACTCACAATATATCGTTAGTAACCACAGCCATTCAAAGCACGCTAAAAAAACAACTTTCAACTCACTATGAACAAATAAAACAGACCTATTCCATGAGGTACGTTAAAATAGCGCAACATTTTAAGACAACAGTGATTTGAAAATTAGTCCAATGGAAAATTCAAAATTCCCAAAATTACTGAATTACACGACACTTAAACAGCAATTCAATGAATCCTATTCAGAGCTAAGCCCGCCTACCCCCCAAGAAGAAAGATTAACTTCTCTTCATAATGAGAATAGACTGTCTTTTGATGATCAATTACAACAGAAACAATCACCTGGGCTAACAGGAACTCGCCTACGATCATATGCCTTTGCAGTACTGACACGTAAGGAATACTCCAAAGTCGACCTTATTGAAAAATTAGCACGCTATGCTCAAAATAAAGATGAGGTGGTTGAGCTTGTCGAAGAACTTGCGAAAGAAAACTACCAAAGTGATCAGCGTGTTGCCGAAATGTTATTACGCAGTCAAATTCGTAAAGGTAAAGGCCCAAATAGTGTGAAAATGGCATTGCGTGCCAAAAACCTAGACAAAACACTGGTGCATGAAGATATTCAAGAGATTGATTGGTATGAGCAAGCTTATCAGCTAAAAGTTAAAAAATATGGCGTTGAAGTCGCTAAAGATCCTAAAATAAAAGCCAAGCAAATTCGATTTTTACAGCACAGAGGGTTTGAAATGGATGCGATTATGAAAGCAATTGTACAAAGAGATGATGATTAAAATAGAATACAAAAAATTATAATTATAAATTTGGTGGCAGCCCTGCTAGCAAAACTCCGGCACATCATAGTTCTGATACCGTTGCTACCTTCCGGTCCTGGCGGGGTTCTCAGAGTACAATTGCGAAGCCACCAGCAGGGCCACCATTACAAGAACAGAGTATAGAGAGTTTTTAATTTCTTGCAAGCCTGTATTTGCTATTTAAGCAAGCTGTTCATTCATTTGATTATTTCATCATCAAAAATGTTTGGTTTTTTGATCATATTAAAAATAACCCTTATATTTAGAGCACCCTACACCCTATCTCCATCATTTCTACAAAAATGCTAGAAGATTGTAAAAGTCACTTGCAATTCATTGATGAGCCGTTTTAAATGATCCAATATCAATATTTTTTTCAAAAAACTATTATTTTAAAATAATAGTTTTTGTTCGAAACCGCTTTTACGAGATGGGTACACAATTATGCTCAAACAGCATGCTCTTTTTTCACTAGCATTACTTAGTTCAGCATCACTCTATGCGATTCCCATTGAATCTAGAGGTTTAAGTGACTCCAATGCAAATAATCCAGCAATGAATATCCCCGCACCGATTACAGGTAATATGAATTGGGATTTAATTCAAAAAAATCAACAATTAGAAAGTCAAGTTCGAGAGTTACGTGGAAAAATTGAAGAACAAGACCATGCTATTGATCAACTCAACAAAGAGCTGACCAATCGCTATACCGATCTAGATCAACGTTTAGAGCTACTCCAACAAAAAATTGATCCTGAAGAAGTACAGCCTGAAGCTGCTACACAAACCCCTGAAACAGCGCAAGCGACATCAGAGATAGTAGCAACCCCACCTCGACCAACAACAAATCAACAACAGAATACTCAGCAGTCGATTAATAACAAACCAATCAGTACACCTGATGACCAAGAAAAAGCCGCATACACTATTGCTCTTGATGCCTACAAAAAAGGCGGTGCAAAACAAGCCATTGCACCAATGCAAAACTTTATTAAAAATAATCCTAACAGTGCCTATACGGGTAATGCTTATTTTTGGTTAGCAGAATTCAATCTTGCTATCGAACCACCTAATTACACAGAAGCCAAAAAAAATTATGAAATTGTTGCAGCAAAATTTCCAAACTCTATAAAAGCACCGCGTGCCTTATATCAACTCTACAGCATCGCTAAAGATGTTAACAAGAATATGCAAACTGCAAATGTTTATAAAAACAAATTACTAACCACCTATCCAAAATCAGAAGAAGCTGGATACTTTAAAAAGATCTAAATCAAAATTTTCTTCTTTTTATTGAAAAAAAAGACATCATCAGATGTCTTTTTTTTCAATATTAATATTAACGTAAAAAGTTAGCGCACGATTCCACGCTTTGAAGCTTCCAATGAATCAATTAATAATTGAACTTCAGCAACTTCAGGTAAAATCTCTGCTCGAATCTGCTGAATGGCTTGCACCGTAGTCAAATTAGATTTATAAATTAGCTTAAATGCCTCTCTTAAACCCTGAATAACATTCTTCGACCAACCTTTACGTCGCATACCCTCAATGTTCATACCAAATGCATGTGCTGGATTCCCAGAAACCATAACATAAGCAGGAACATCTTTCAGGATAAGCGAGGCACCACCAATCATACTGTATGAATCGATACGACAAAATTGATGAATACCTGAGTTACCGCCAACAATTACATAATTACCAATACGAACATGTCCAGCAATACCGACATTATTGGCAAAAATATTATGATCACCCACCACACAATCATGCGCAAGATGCGTATTAACCATCAACAGGTTATGACTACCGAGCTTGGTCAAGCTCTGGTCTTGTATAGTGCCACGATGTAGACTGCAATGTTCACGAATTTGGTTATGATCACCAATTTCAAGCCAAGTTTCTTCACCTTGATATTTTAAATCTTGACAAACCTCACCAATACTCGCGAACTGAAATATCTCATTATGTTCGCCAATACGGGTAAATCCACCAACAACAACATGTGAATGTAGTTTAGTTCCTGCACCAATAGTGACCTTTGGACCAATAATTGAATAGGGTCCAATACGTACGTCAGGTGCAATAATTGCAGTTGGATCAATAATTGCTGTTGGATGAATTAAATCTTGATTACTCATGCCTGCTCTAATTTCTGATGAGAAATGATAATTTCAGCGGTTGCTGCTACTATGCCGTCTACACTAGCAGTACATAAATATTTGTAAATGCCACGTTTTTGCATAAGTAACTCAGATTTTAACACGAGTTGATCACCTGGCACGACTTGTTTTTTAAAACGTATTTTTTCAGCACCTGCAAAAAGAAACAAAGACCCCGCTCGTGGTTTCTCATCATTCATGATAAAACCCAGCACGCCAGATACTTGCGCCATCGCTTCAACAATTAAAACGCCCGGCATAATCGGGTAACCCGGAAAATGACCTTGCATAAATTCTTCATTAATTGAAACGTTTTTATACCCAACAATTCCATTCTCGGTAACTTCTGTTACACGATCTACAAGCAAAAATGGATAACGATGCGGTAAATACTCACGTATCGTTTGAGTTTGCATAGGTAATTCAGGAACCGAAAAAGGTAGAGATTTTGACTCAGTCATAATTATTTACGCGATTTTAAAGTTGATTCAATGGACTCGATTTGAGTCTGCATATGATCTATTTGTTTCACTAATTTGGTCAATGGCACATCTGCTAATTGTCTCAAGCGAACAACCGTACGTTTCCAATGATTAGTTTCAAACTGTCCAGTTCCAGAAGAATATGAACCTGCCTCAGAAATATTTTTTGAGACCATTGACATTCCAGTAACTGTTACATTATCTGCAATAGTAATGTGTCCTACAATACCTACACCACCCGCAAGCACACAGTTTTTGCCAATTATTGTACTTCCTGCAATCCCACTTTTTGCAGCAATCGCAGTATGGGCACCAATATGAACGTTATGCGCGATTTGCACAAGGTTATCAATAATTACACCATCTTCAAGAATTGTGTCATTTAAGGCACCACGGTCAACACTGCAATTTGAACCAATACGCACATCATTTCCAATACGCACCGAGCCAAGTTGTGCAATTCGGTTCCATTTTCCCTGATAAGGTGCAAAGCCAAATCCCTCACCACCAATCACTGTATTCGCATGAATACGAACTCGATCTGCAAGCTTAGAATAGCCTGTGATGGTTACATGCGAATCAATAAAACAATGCCGACCAATCTCAACACCATCATCAATTTTGACATGTGACTGAATAATAGAATTCTCGCCCACTACACAGTTTTCACCAATCACCACATAGTGACCAATATAAGCTGTATCTGAGACAATCGCAGATGGATCGATTTGCGCTGTACTTTCAATGCCACGTTTTAATACTTTAGCTTCAAAAGCATGGGTTAAAATAGCAAAAGCTAAATAGGGATTCTGTACCACAATAAAATTATGATGTTGATCTGATAACTGATCTTTGAGTGCTGCAGTTACGATTAAAGCACCAGCTTTTGAAGCTTTTGCTTCCGCTAAATATTTATCGCCATTCACAAAAGAAATTTGATCAGATTGAGCTTGCTCTAAACTCGCCAAGCTCGTTAGAACAAGATTTGATTGACCTATTGGCTCACCTTGAACAAGTTGAGCCAATTCATCAAGTTGAAAACGTGTAGAGATCATTGATTATTTGATTGCATTAACCTTTTGAATCATTTTAGCAGTTAAATCATATTTTGGGTCAAATGCAATTGCGGAATTCTTGTTCAAAACAAAGTCTAAACTGTTTTCTTGACGTAATTGTTCAGCAGCTTGCTTCACACGCGTTTCAAAAACGGTATTCGTCCCTTGAATTGTCGATTGAACTTTAGTTTGCACACCTTGTTGAATCGTTTGAAATTCAGTTACTTTCGCTTGATACTGTGTATTAATTTGCTGAACATTTGCACCTTGCACTTGAGCTTTTTGTTTTAACGCTTCAATTTCTTTAGTAATTTGCTCAAGTTTTGCAGTTTGTGGTTTTACAGATTGCTCCAAACTTGCATTTTGTTGTTTTAAGTAAGTACTACTTTCAACCACTTTTTCCAAGTCTACCACTCCATAACCTGCGGCATGAGCAAAACCAGTAAGACTCAAACTTAATCCTAAAAGTGCATAAGTCATTTTTTTCATATTATTTCCTTTTATCGTATTAAAAGATTAGATGATCGTACTTAGAAAGTACGACCAATTTCAAATTGAATTTCCTTGGTTTGATCACCTGGTTTGTCATTCAATGGGAATGCATAACTCAATGATAACGGCCCAATCATGGTAATCCAAGTAAAGCCAACGCCCACGCTATAGCGTAAATTACCTAAATCAAACTTATTATTATCTTGGCAGTATTGTTTCGCATCAATCGGTGTTGTTGAACCATCAAGGTATAAACTTCCATGAGGAATATTACACTGAGTATCAAAAACTTGTGCACCTTCCGCAAAAATCACTGGACGAACTTGGCGTGCCCAATCCCCTTTAAATGGAACAGGCAATGCTAATTCAGTACCAAATTGCACCAAAGCATTCCCACCGACTTCTTCAGGGTTATAATCTTTAGTTTTACGTTCATTATACGTTACACCCGGATATTTTGGCCCAAGCGTACTATTGTCATAGCCACGTACCGAACCATAACCACCAGCATAGAAGTTTTTATAGAATGGTAAATCATTACCATAACCTAACTTACCATAACCACGTAACACAAAATCTTTACCTAAAGGTAAAAATGCTTGCGTATCAAACGTTAGTTTTTGATATTCAACATCGCTTCCTGGCAATGCAATTTCTGCATTAACACGATGTGACATACCAGTGGTTGGGAATATTGGACGGTTTAAAGTATTGTACGACCAACCTAAATTTAAGTTATACGTTAAGAACTCGCCTTCGAATTTATTTCCGTATTCAATTTCAGGTTTTGAACAAGGCTCATACCCTGTAATGTTGCCTTTATCATCTTTAATTGGCACAAGGTCAACAGGACAATATTTTTCAGAACCTGTTTGTTTACCACCATTTGCCAACAAATAATCTCGCACATACGTCGAAACATAAGGACCTGTGGTGACTTTAGTTTTGTCAACATTCAGACCTGCACTAATATTTTGGTTTTCATCAATTGGATAACCAAAAGTCAGACCGCCACCCAAACTGTCCGTCACATAGTTATTGACGTTATAGTCATTATTTAATTTAGTTTTACGATAATACATATTGTAACCACGACTTACACCATCAATCGTGAAATATGGATCAGTAACACTTAAGTTATAATAATCTTGAGTTTCAGAACGTGATAAATCAATAGAAACTCGATTCCCAGTTCCCAAAAAGTTGGTTTGGCTTAAACCTGCTTGGAATGTAATACCACCACTTTGCGAATAACCCACCGCCAAGGTACTGGTCCCTGAATGTTGCTCTTCAACCTCAATATTTAAATCGACTTGATCTGGCGAATTGGGAACACGAGCAGGTTTTACATTAACTTTACTGAAAAAACCAGTTCGCTCTAAACGAACTTTGGATAAATCAATTTTTTCATTACTCGCCAATGCACCTTCCATTTGGCGCATTTCACGACGTAGCACTTCATCCGCAGTTTTACTATTACCTGTAAAATTAATCCGTCGAACTGTAACTTGCTGACCTGGATTAATATAATAATTCAAATCAACAGTACGTGTTTCATTATTGATTTCAGGAACAACATTCACTTCTGAATAGTAATAGCCCGCATTACCATATTTACGCAATAATAATTGTTTAACCGCATTCACTTTTTCTTGTGAATACGTTTCACCATCTTTATAAATTTGAAGCGCTTTTAATTCATCTGGCTTATATAATGCATCACCTAGGAATTTAGATTCACCAAACTTAAATTGCTCACCTTCATGTACTGACACTTCAATAAAGATGTTCTTTTTATCTTCACTAATATTGAGGTTTGAGCTGTTAATATCAAAATTGATATAACCTTTATTCAAATAAAGTGCACGTAAAGCTTCTAAGCTTGCAGCCATTTTTTCACGTGCATAACGATCATTACGTGAAATAACCGACAACCAACCGCTCTCTTTTACCGCAAAGACTTGTTTAATTTCATCATCTTTAAAAACAGTATTACCAATCACATTGATATCAAATACTTTCGCAGGCTTACCTTCGTTAAAGTTAATATCTAAATCTACGCGGTTATTAGGGCGTGCAACAGTCTCAACCTTAATACTTGAGTCATAGCGACCTTGCTGTGCATATTGCTGCTCAAGCTCAGTTTCTAAGATTTGAAGGGATGATTTCTTTAAAACTTCACCTTCAGCTAAACCCATTTTTTTCAAGCCTTCTTCCAAGGCTTCTTTAGGAATTAGCTTATTTCCCTTAAAATTAATTTTAGAAATGACAGGACGTTCAATCACCGTAAAAACTAAAACATCATTTTCTTTTGATGCTTTAATATCATCAAATAGATTAGAGGCATACAGCGCACGTATCGCTTCTGCAATCGCAGGATCATTAACACGATCACCACTATTGATTGGCAACATGCCAAGCACATTACTCTGCGCCAAACGAACTAAACCATCTACACGTATATCACGTGCGATAAACTCGTCTGCCGCATATACTTGTTGTACTGCTGCCATCGCACTAACGAGCGCCAATGGCATAAATAAATGTGAGTGCTGCATGCCTATTATTTTCCAGTCAGTTAATTTCTACGATCACGCTATAAACGCATAAAATCATTAAATATTGCAAGGAACATCATACTTCCGAGCAGTAGCATACCAATTTTCAAGCCAACCATTTGTATTTGTTCAGAAACAGGTTTACCACGAATTGCTTCAACAATGTAATACACCAGATGCCCACCATCCAACATAGGAATAGGAAGCAAATTTAAAATCCCTAAACTCACACTCATAAGTGCCATAAATGAGATATAAGTTTGCCACCCCATTTCAGCACTTTGTCCAGCAACTTTCGCAATCGTGATCGGCCCAGATAAATTATCTAAACCAATTAATCCACGAACCATTTTTACCATAGAACTCAAAATCATACCCGAAAGTTGACCTGTTTTTTCTACAGCAACCACCAATGCTTCAGCAGGATTATATTGAATTGTTTGTTTATATTCAGCAGGAATATTTATTTTAGATGTCTGTGCTTGAACACCTAACATCCCTGTGACATTGCCCATACTATCACGCTTACCTTGTGGCATCACTTGCAGGTGTAGCATTTGACCATTACGTAATACATCAATATTCAACAATTTTTCAGGTGATTTTTGTACCACATCAACTACATCAAACCAATCCTTCATTTTGACTTGATTAATAGCAATAATTTCATCGCCTTGCTTCATACCTTGACGAATTGCAGCACCATCATCACTCATCTTATATACTAATGCTGGAATATATGGACGATAAGGTACAAAGCCCAAGATATCTAGAGGTGATTGACTTTGATCTTTAAGAAAGTTTTGGATAGGAAGATCAAATGTTTTCAGCTGACCTTGATGTTCTGCTTGAATTTGAATTTTCCCAGTTTCGCCAACACGATTGACCAGTGCATAATTTAACTTTTCCCAAGTCGGCGTATCAGTTCCATCCACACGAACAATTTTATCACCAGCTTGCATCTGAACAGTTGCCGCAGGTGTATTGGGTAAAATTTTACCAATACGTGTATTCAATTGCTCTTGTGATGGAAGAAATAAAATCCAAAACAAAACAACAGCAAAAATCAAATTAATCAAAGGCCCCGCCGCAACAATTGCAAAACGTTTCCATACAGACTGACGATTAAACGCATAAGGCAAATCTTCTGCGCTAACATTACCTTCGCGCTCATCCAACATTTTCACATAACCACCCAGTGGTAATGCTGAAAGTTGGTATTGAATTCCCGATTTTTTAGATGTCCATTTAAATAATGTTGGGCCAAAACCAATCGAATAAACTAAAACTTTAACACCCAATTTACGTGCAACCCAATAATGCCCAAACTCATGTATTGCAATAAGTGGACCTAATAGGAAAATCGCAGCAACAATGATAAATAACACATTCATGATCAGCTTTCCAATTGGGTAATACGCTGTGAGGCAACAGCTCTTGCATATTGATCGATATGTAAAATCGCTTCAATCGAATCTGCGGAAGCATTCTGAACTTGATTTAGTGTATGCTCAACAACTTGTGCAATTTGTAAAAATGTAATGTGCTGCTGTAAAAATGCTGCAACTGCAACTTCATTGGCTGCATTTAAAATCGCAGGTGCCAATCCATTGGCTTGCATCGCTTCACGGGCCAACCTTAAAGCTGGAAAACGAATTAAATCAGGTGCTTGAAAATCAAGTTGCGAATGCATAAATAAATCTAATGGTGGTACATGTGTTTGAATACGTGTAGGCCATGCCAATGCATGTGCAATCGGCGTACACATATCAGGATTACCCATTTGAGCCAAAGTCGAACCATCCACATATTGAACCATTGAGTGAATAATACTTTGTGGATGCACCACCACTGTAACAAAATGTTCTTTAATTGAAAATAAATGACACGCTTCGATTAACTCCAATCCTTTATTCATTAAAGTTGCGGAGTCGACCGAAATTTTTTGCCCCATCGACCAGTTTGGATGTTTACAAGCTTGTGAAGGAGTCACTTTCGCAAGCTGCTCTAAACTGTGATTTAAGAATGGGCCACCTGATGCGGTCAGTAAAATTTGCTTGACACCAAGTGTAGG
The DNA here is from genome assembly GCF_002135345.1 of Acinetobacter sp. ANC 4648. Taxonomy (GTDB): domain Bacteria; phylum Pseudomonadota; class Gammaproteobacteria; order Pseudomonadales; family Moraxellaceae; genus Acinetobacter. Next base: position 91,869 of record NZ_NEGI01000004.1, read on the forward strand.
CTCACCATTTTTTTCTATTTGTAAATAATTTTGCGGTAAACATTGAAAAATTGCATTATGCTCAGAATCTACTGGTAACAATAAAGCATGATGATCTTTTGCCGCTTGCATCATGATATCACCCGACATCACCAATGCTTCTTTATTGGCCAACAAGACACGCTTACCTGCTTTTACGGCAGCGAGTGTGGGTAGTAAGCCCGCAGCACCCACAATGGCAGCCATAACGATATCAACATCGGCATGTTCAGCAATCGAAATTAATCCCGCTTCATCAGTTAAAATTTCAATATCGTGCAAATGATAAGCTTGAAGCCTTTGTTGTAATTCATCAACTTGACTGGATGGAACAACAACGACTTTTGGTCGATATTGTTTGCATATTTCACCCAGCTCGTAAATTCGGCTATACGCTGTAATTGCAAAAACTGAGTATTCCTCAGGATGTTGCTCTAAAATTTTTAACGCACTTTGACCAATAGAACCGGTAACACCCAATATACAAACAGATTGTGACATCTACAAATCTACACCAATAAGTTTTAAGACATACATTCCCGCTGCAAAAAATGGGGCTGCAGCAAGCAATGAATCAATTCGATCCAATACTCCGCCATGTCCTGGCAAAATACGACCTGAATCCTTAATGCCCGCACGACGCTTAATCATGGATTCAAATAAATCACCCAACACTGAACTAAACACAGTCACAATAGATAGGATTAGGAAAAGAATATGTTGTGCAAAGGTTAAATGTAAATAAATGGACTGAACGACAATAATGACGATTGCCACGGTCATGATGCCACCAGCCAAACCTTCAATTGATTTATTTGGACTAACATTTGGTGCTAATTTACGCTTACCAAACTTACGCCCAACAAAGTAAGCCCCACTATCTGCCCCCCATACTAGCAGGAACAAATACATTAACCACCACGGTGAGCTATCCCAGACTTCAAAAATTGCAGTCACCGCAGCACTGATTAAGACAATACCAATCAGACTTAATGAAGTATTATACCAACCATCATATTCAGGATACGCTTTGACCCAATAAATACTGAATATCCACGTGAGAATAGATGCACTCCATAACAGAAGTGCTAAATCGCTAAAATATAAAGCGCAACCAGAAAGTAAAGCGGTAACGAGCCCAAAACAGCTCGCTTTTATTTTATTCACATGATCCGCACGATGTGGCATGAGTTTAAACCACTCATAACCCGCAACCCCAGCAGCGATAATCATAAGTACTAACATTGGGTATTGTGAGGTTGTCGCAAACATACAGCTCAACACAACCGCCACTAACACCAATGCGGTAATTATCCGCTCTAACATTATTATTTCTCTATATGCTCTTGTTGAATTTGCTCAGAGGTTTTACCAAAACGTCTTTCACGTCCTGAGAAAACATTAAAAGCATGATCAAGTTCGGTGACGGTAAACTCAGGCCATAGGGTCTGGGTAAAATATAATTCCGCATAAGCCGCTTGCCAAAGCAAAAAGTTTGATAAGCGATAATCACCACCAGTACGAATCAATAAATCGACTGGTGCTAAATCACCTAGACTAATATGCTGACCAAATAAATCAGCATCAATTTGATTCACATCTAACTGTTGATCTTTCACTTTTTGTGCAAGAATTTGTGCTGTATGTGCAATATCCCACATGCCACCATAACTGATCGCAATGGTTAAAGTCATATCAGTAAACTTAGCAGTCTTGTGTTCAGCATACAACATTAAAGCCTGAAGTTCAGATGAAAGTCGACTACGATCACCAATGAACCGCAATGCAATTTCAAATTCTTCCATACGTGGAATTTGCTCATGAATTGTTTCTTCTAACAATTTCATAAGCAATTCAACTTCAAACTGCGGTCGATTCCAGTTTTCACTGGAAAAAGCGAATACAGTTAAAGCTTCAACCCCAACTTTACGGCAATGTTCAACAATCGGGTCAAGGACATACTTGCCTTCACGATGCCCAGCACCTTTTTCAAGCTGTTTCTTTTTCGCAAAACGATTGTTGCCATCCATAATGATGGCAACATGTTTTGGAAGAAGATATTCTTCTGATGTGGTCATTAAACTTTAGACCTTCATCAACTCAGCTTCTTTTGCAGCAAGACGTTTATCAATCTCAGCTACATATTTATCCGTGATTTTTTGGATATCATCTGCTGCACGACGATCATCATCTTCAGAAATTTCTTTATCTTTCAACAATGATTTAATATCACCCAACACATCACGACGAATATTACGAACCGCAACTTTTGCATTTTCAGCTTCTGCACGTGCTACTTTTTGCATATCACGACGAGTTTCTTCTGTAAGTGCAGGCATTGGTACACGAATCGTATCTGAAGTAATCGGGTTTAAGCCCAAACCAGCTTCACGAATCGCTTTATCAATAGTAGACGTCATGGTGCGTTCAAATGGTTGTACTACCAAGGTACGAGAGTCCTCAAGACCCACGTTTGCTACTTGGTTTAATGGCACATCAGAACCATAGTAAGGAACCATCACACCATTTAAAATTGATGGATTTGCACGGCCGGTACGAACTTTTGCAAAACCTTGCTCCATAGAGTCAAGGCTTTTTTGCATACGTTCTTCACTATCTTTTTTAAGATCGTTAATCATATGATCTTCCTTACTTATTTATTTAAAGCTAAACTTAAAGTTCAGTAGTATAAAGAGCTTTCGAGTCCACGTACATTAGTTTGTAACGTGAGTCCCTTCTTTTTCACCCATTACCACTGAAAGCAATGCACCCGATTTATTCATATCGAATACTTGTAACGGCACATTATGATCACGACACAAACAAATTGCGGTTAAATCCATGACACCGAGTTTCTCATCTAAAATTTGATCAAAACTTAAAACATCATATTTAACAGCATCATCGTATTTACTTGGATCTTTATTATAAACCCCATCTACTTTGGTCGCTTTCAAAATTAAATGTGCTTCAATTTCAATACCACGTAAACATGCTGCAGTATCCGTCGTAAAGAATGGATTCCCTGTACCCGCCACAAATACACACACTTCACCTTGGGTAAGATGACGAATAGCATCGCGACTCGAATATGACTCCACCACAGTACCTATCGGCAAAGCTGACATTAAGCGTGTTTTAATGTTACGACGTACTAAAGCATCACGTAACGCCAAACCATTCATAACGGTTGCCAACATGCCCATTTGGTCACCTGTTACACGACCAACCAAACCATCTTTCTGTAACTGGCTGCCACGATATAAGTTACCACCGCCAACAACAATACCGACTTGCACACCCAAACCAACCAAATGTGCAATAGACAAGGACATTTGATCAAGCACTTGTGCATCAATACCCATGTCTTTATTTCCAGCAAGTGCCTCGCCAGAAAGTTTCAGTAAGATGCGTGAATAACGCGGCTTTTTCGAATCTAACATCGTGAAAACTCCAAAACTCTAATATCTAAATTTTTATAGGCATATTTAGTACAAATGATAAGCAAGTTATACTGATTTAATTTTGATCAATTTCGCATATAAATCATATTCATCTGCATCAGTGATTTCAACTTCAAGTAAATCACCCGCCTTAATCATGGTTTTATCAATATCTTCAACAAAAACATTACCATCAATTTCAGGTGCATCGGCATAAGAACGTGCGATTGCAACTGGAAACTCTTCATCAAGATCATCTACCAATACCGTCATTGTTTGACCAATGCGTTTTTGTAGTTTTGCAGCTGAAATCGCTTGTTGAACTTCCATAAAACGTTCATAACGCTGTTGCTTAATTTCTTCAGCTACGTGATCTGGAAGATCATTGGCTGTTGCACCCTCAACAGGTGAATAGGTAAAACAGCCCACACGATCTAGTTGCGCTTCTTGCAACCAATCTAATAGCATCACAAAATCTTCTTCTGTTTCACCCGGAAAACCAACAACAAAAGTCGAACGAATCACTAAATCTGGACATTTTTCACGCCATAATTTTAAGCGTTCTAATGTATTTTCACTATGAGCTGGTCGCTTCATCAATTTTAAGATGCGCGGACTGGCATGTTGAAAAGGAATATCTAAATAAGGTAGGATTTTACCTTGTGCCATTAAATCAATTACTGCATCCACATGTGGATATGGATAAACATAATGTAAACGCACCCATACGCCAAGCTTACCTAAAGCTTCACACATATCGTAAAACTTAGTCTTAACGGGTTGGCCATTCCAAAAATCGAGTTTGTATTTAGTATCCAAACCATAAGCCGACGTATCTTGCGAAATCACCAAGACTTCTTTCACGCCTGCATTTTTCAATGCTTGTGCTTCACTTAATACTGAACCAACTGGACGTGAAACTAAATCACCACGCATACTTGGGATAATGCAGAATGTGCAACGGTGATTACAACCTTCTGATATTTTTAAATAGGCGTAATGTTTTGGTGTTAATCGAATTCCTTGCTCAGGAACAAGGTCAATAAAAGGATTGTGTTTCGGTGGTGCAGGCACATATTCATGCACTGCTTCCATCACATCCTGATAAGCCGCAGCACCCGTTACTTTTAAAACACTTGGGTGCATTTGACGAATTTTTTCTTCATCTTTGCCTAAACAACCCGTGACAATCACGCGGCCATTTGCGCTAATGGCTTCGCCAATTGCGTCTAAAGACTCTTGTACTGCAGATTCAATAAAACCACAGGTATTAACCACAACTAAATCAGCACCATCATAATCCGATGCCACATCATAACCTTCAGTCTTCAACTGAGTTAAAATTCGTTCAGAATCTACCAATGCCTTAGGACAACCTAAAGATACAAAACCGACTTTGGGGGACTTCATTATTGAATCTGCGTTCTACTATATTCCGCGTATTGTATGACTTTTCTGAATATAAAAATAGTTGAAATCTAGCGACTTTGCGCAATGCACCAAAATACAACCATTTTTTTTCAAAATAACAATTATGCACCATTTTGATACACTAATATTCCAAATTGCTTTAACATGAATTTATCAACCTACCCTACAAGAACAAAAAAGTGCATTAAAAAAGCAACAGATATTAATTTTTCACAAATATGTAAAGTTGGCGTGCATTTTGCTTTATACCCATAAGGCTTAATGGGTTTAACTCCCCATAATCGGGAAAAAGACAAAAGATGCAAATGCCATTGCGCTATTTTAATACAGGAATTTTTGGCTAATGGATCAATACCCGACTATCGATTACCGACTTTTGGTAGATAATTTAACCACGGCTATCTTATTAGTCGACAGTAATTTAAATATTTTTTATCTCAACTCATCTTGTGAATCGCTTTTCGACATCAGCTTACTGCGCGCTTCAGGCCAACCCGTGATGAATATCCTACATGCACCGAATGATCACTTTAATACCCATGAAGCACTACTTAACACCTTAGCAACAGGTCAAGCCTATACGCGCCGAGAAGCAACTATCAATGTGAATTTTAAAGACAAACATGTTGACTACAGCGTATCCCAACTCAACACTGGACGACCTTATCATCCTCTATTGATGATAGAGATTAATCCGATTGATCGCATGCTGAAGATATCCAAAGAAGAAAATTTAATTCAGCAACATCAAGTCGCGCGCCAACTAATTCGTGGTGTAGCCCATGAAATTAAAAATCCACTTGGCGGAATTCGTGGAGCAACCCAACTTTTAGCTCGCAGTTTGAATGATCCTCAATATGCCGAATTCACCGACATTATTATTAGTGAGGTTGATCGACTCAGAAACCTTGCAGATACTCTTCTTGGTTCTCGACATTTACCTAGCTACGAAGCAGTCAATATTCATGAACCGCTCGAACGTGTGCGTGCACTCATTGCCAATCAGACAAAAAAGAAAATCAAGATTACCCGTGACTATGACTTATCACTACCTGAAGTAAAAGCCGATCGCGACCAACTCATTCAAATCATGCTCAATATTAGTGTCAATGCAATTCAAGCCATGACTGAAAATAGAGAATTCTTTGTTGATCACCAACCTGAGCTCATTTTACGCACCCGGATTCAACGGCTCGTCACCATCAATGGCATACTTAATAAATCAGCCATTCGAATTGATATTGAAGACAACGGACCCGGCGTGCCTGAAGAAATTTTAGAGTCAGTATTTTACCCTTTAGTGACTGGTCGTGCCAAAGGGACTGGGCTTGGGCTCAGCATTGCTCAAAATATTATGCATCAACATAACGGAATGATTGAATGCCAATCAGTTCCAGAAAAAACCGTATTTAGCTTATATTTACCTTGGGAGTCTAACCATGTCGCATAATAAAATCTGGGTGATTGATGACGACCGTGCTATGCGTTGGGTCTTAGAAAAGACCTTTAAAGAAGAAGGCTTCGAGGTCACCAGTTTTGAAGAAGCACAATCTGCTTTAGATCAACTTCCGATTGAAGCACCCGATGTCATTCTTACCGATATTCGTATGCCTGGCATTGATGGCTTAACCTTTCTTGGTAAAGTGAAAGCCAATTATCCTGACTTACCCGTCATTATTATGACAGCTCATTCCGATTTAGAATCAGCAGTATCCAGCTACCAGACGGGCGCATTCGAATACCTTCCAAAACCTTTCGATATTGATGAAGCATTAGCTTTAGTTAATCGCGCCATTTTACATCTCAATAAATTGCAACAACAAGAATCAGCCAAAGCTATTCCAATCCAATCGACCGAAATTATTGGTGAATCTCCAGCAATGCAGGAAGTTTTTCGTGCCATTGGTCGCCTATCTCAATCGCACATTACCGTATTAATTAATGGTGAGTCTGGGACCGGAAAAGAATTGGTTGCTCATGCTTTACATCGCCACTCACCTCGTGGCAGCAAACCTTTTATTGCGCTAAACATGGCTGCAATCCCCAAAGACCTAATTGAAACTGAACTATTTGGCCATGAAAAAGGTGCTTTTACAGGTGCCAACACCCAACGCCAAGGTCGTTTCGAGCAAGCCAATGGCGGCACGTTGTTTTTGGATGAAATTGGCGATATGCCATTTGAAACACAGACACGCTTATTGCGAGTTTTGGCAGATGGTGAATTCTACCGCGTTGGGGGTCATATTCCAGTTCGTGTCGATGTCCGCATTGTTGCTGCGACCCATCAAGACTTGGAAAAATTAGTCCAAGATGGTCGTTTCCGTGAAGATTTATATCACCGCCTCAATGTCATTCGCATTCACATTCCAAAACTTGCACATCGCAGCGAAGATATTCCTATGCTCGCACAGCATTTTTTAGCGCGTGCAGGCAAAGAGTTAGCCGTCAGTCCAAAAATTTTACGTCCCGAGACTCAAGAATACATCCAACAACTACCTTGGCCAGGTAACGTTCGTCAGTTAGAAAATACCTGTCGCTGGTTAACCGTGATGATTACAGGCCGTGAAGTTTATCCTGAAGATTTACCTTCAGAACTTAGACAAATTCCACTACAAAGAAATGGCGAACACAACCCAATCCCAGCAGGCATTGACCGTATTGCACCGCATCACTGGGATGAATTATTAGGGCAATGGGTAATACAAAAGCTTAAAAATGGTGAAATGAAAATTCTGGATATCGCCACCCCTATGTTTGAGCGCACATTAATTATTGCTGCACTACAACAAACTCGAGGCCGTAAACGCCACGCAGCTGAACTATTAGGCTGGGGACGCAATACATTAACCCGCAAACTCAAAGAACTGGGTATGGATACCACCGAGGAAGAAGAAGAGGAAGAAATCAAAACTTCTGTTACAGAATAAATAATTCCACTGTATTAAAAAACCGCTTTATTCTTTCAATAAGGCGGTTTTTTTAATAGTCACAATTATATTAACGATGGGTATAAATTGACATCACTATACCAAAAGCAGCCAATTGAGCAATGACTGCCGTCCCCCCATAACTCATCAAAGGTAAAGGATCACCTGTGACTGGAAGTATGCCACTGACCATTCCTGAGTTAACAAATACATAAAAAAATAGAGACAGACCGATAGTGCCTGCCAATAAACGTCCATAATTATGAAAACAATTTAGACTAATCATTAGACATCGAAAGATAGTGGCTGCATACAAACAAAATAAGAAAAACACACCAACAAATCCAAACTCTTCAGCATACGTCGACATAATAAAATCAGTATGATGTTCAGGCAGATAACCAAGCTGAGACTGTGTCCCCTGCAAAAAACCTTTCCCCGTCATACCACCTGAGCCAATCGCAATCTTAGACTGAATAATATTCCAACCCGCACCCAGAGCATCGGACTCAGGATCAAATAAAGTCAGAATTCGCTTTTTTTGATAAGCTTGTAAAACGAATGACCAAATCAATGGAAAAACAACTGCCAAAGCCGCCATCGCCCCAACAATCAATTTCCACGACATTCCACTCAGAAATAGCGCAAACACCCCACCAATGACAATCCCAATGGCTAAATCTGGCTGAAGCAATGCCAAAACAAAAGGGACAAACATGATTAATAAAGCTACAAGAATATGAGTCAATTTTGGCGGAAGCGGATTACGCGAAAAATACCACGCCATCATCAGTGGCATTGAAAATTTCATAAATTCACTAGGCTGCATACTTCCAATACCCGGTATCGTTAGCCAACGCTTTGCACCCAGCCGGGTATCACCCACAAATAAAACTAATATCAGTAACAAAACCGCCAAAATGTAAAAATAAGGACTAATTGCTTGATAGACTTTAGGCGGGATTTGCGCACAAATGAATAAAAGTACAAATCCAACACCAAAGCTAATGGCTTGTCGTAATACCATCGTAACATCTTGTGATGATGCACTGTAGACGATCATTAAACCTAAAATCGAATTTAAGATTAGAAAGCATAACAGCCAAGGATCTAAATGTAATCGATCCCACCGCGAAGATTGTTCTTTAAAGCTACGACCATCACGTAAAGAGCGGCGTAAAAAGCGGTACTGTTGCGCGGGTATCATCAATAAAATCTTTAGGCTTTAAAATTAGAAGTAGAATTATAAATTAAGAACACGGAATGAGAAGATATCTCAAATGAAAAAACTCACTTTTTATCAAATATTTTTACTTAATTTTGCGAACTAATAATTAATTTAGCCAATTCCAAATCATCAGGATAGGTAATTTTAATATTATCCGAACGACCTTGTACAACTTTAACTACTTCACCAACATATTCTAGTGCACTCGCCTCATCTGTAATGACAACATCGTTCGCTAAGGCCTGCTCTATTGCCATCTTAAGTATTGCTAATGTTGAAATTTGTGGCGTTTGCGCCTGCCATAATTGTTCACGACTCACAGTCCGCTCAATAATAGAGTTTTTTTGTGTAAATTTTAAAGTATCTCGAACGGGTATCGCCAATATAGCGCTACAATTTTCCAAAATAGCAGTTTGGACTAACTTTTCTAAACATTGTGCTGTCACACATGGACGTGCGGCATCATGTACAAAAACATAATCATCAGCTTCAGCAATGCTCGATAGATAGTTTAAAGCATTGAGAACTGAATCAACTCGCTCTTTTCCCCCAAGGCAGAAATACGCTTTATTCTTATTCTTAAAATTCAGGCTTTTCGCAATATTATCTTGAGCACCAATGGCCAGTACATAACCAGCCAATGGCAAAACATTTAAACGTTGAATGGTATGTTCAAGCACAGTTTGATCTTGAATTTTTTGATATTGTTTTAATTCAGTTTCAGAAAAACGATTCCCTGAACCTGCTGCAGGAATAATAGCCCATAACTTACGGCTGTTCAGGTACAGAGTCTGCGTTAAGCTCATTGGTTCTTAAATCTACACTTGCATTAGGATCAATATAAATTGGTTTGTAGTGGGTACTAATGGTACTCATCTGTACAAATGTTTCACGTGGCTTGATCAGACCGAGGTCTAAACGCGCATGCTCTTCAATGGCTTCAGCACCATTTTTAAGATCATACACTTCAGCAGCCAATATTCGATTACGTTCTTTCAATTCATCATTCACTTCAGTTTGTTGCTGAATTTGCTGAATTAAAGCTTGATGAGGGACGTAGCCGCCCTCACCGTACCAAAAGCGATATTGAAGTACTGCGACAATCAATATCGTCAGTACCAATATCACTTTACTTGAAGTTGTTTTAAATACTTCTAACATTTACTGATCATTCAACGATTAATTTAAACCCTTGAATTCAGCTTTACCGCGATAAGCTGCATGAGTCAACTCTTCAATACGAAGTAATTGGTTATATTTTGCAACACGGTCAGAACGGCACAATGAACCTGTTTTAATTTGACCTGCTGCCGTACCTACTGCAAGATCTGCAATAGTAGAATCTTCAGTTTCACCAGAACGGTGTGAAATTACAGTAGAGTAACCATTAGCTTTTGCTAGATAGATTGCATCTAAAGTTTCAGTCAACGTACCAATTTGGTTATATTTGATTAAAATTGAGTTCCCAACTTTTTCATCAATACCACGTTGTAAAATTTTAGGATTTGTAACGAATAAATCATCACCAACCAATTGAATTTTATCACCAAGAATTGACGTTAAATAGCTCCAACCTTCCCAATCAGACTCATCTAAACCATCTTCAATTGAGATAATTGGATATTGTTTAACAAGACCGGCTAAATAGTCAGAAAATTGATTGCTTGAGAATGCTTTATTGCCTTCGCCTGCAAGAATGTATTGACCATTTTTATAGAATTCTGAAGATGCACAATCAAGTGCAAGCATGATGTCAGAACCTGCTTTATAGCCAGTTTGAGCAATCGCCTCAAGAATTACAGTAATTGCCTCTTCGTTTGAACGAAGGTTTGGTGCAAAACCACCTTCATCACCCACTGCAGTATTTAAACCTTTCTTATTTAAAACCGACTTTAAAGAATGGAAGATTTCAGCGCCTGCACGTAAAGCTTCAGAAAACGATGTAAAACCAACAGGTTCAATCATAAACTCCTGAATATCAACATTATTATCTGCATGCGAACCACCATTGATGATGTTCATCATTGGTACAGGCATCGTTAAAATAGTTTGACCACGAAGATCTGCAATATGTTGAAACAAAGGAATTTTCTTTTCATCTGCTGCCGCACGTGCAGCAGCTAAAGAAACTGCCAGCGTTGCATTTGCGCCTAATTTTTCTTTGTTTTCAGTGCCGTCAAGATCAATCATCTTTTGGTCAATTTCTTTTTGTTCGAATACCGAAGTACCCACCAAAAGATCACGAATCAGTGTGTTAACGTTGTTAACAGCTGTACGAACGCCCTTACCTAAGTAACGGGCTTTATCGCCGTCACGAAGTTCTAAAGCTTCACGAGAACCAGTTGAAGCACCAGATGGTGCACATGCACGGCCTACAACGCCAGAGGCTAAGATTACATCAGCTTCGATGGTAGGGTTACCACGAGAGTCCAAGATTTCACGTGCACGAATGTCAACGATTTGACTCATGAACAATTCCTCAGTTAATTAATAATGAGATGCTTTTGATAGCATCAATGTGTATCTAATTTTTCGAAACCTTTGACCAAGGTATCCAATTCTTTCAGCTGCGCCAAAAATGGCTCTAGCTGTGACAGACGTAAAGCACATGGGCCATCACACTTTGCTTTTTCAGGATCTGGATGTGCTTCTAAAAACAAACCTGCCAAACCTGTTGCCATACCCGCACGTGCGAGTGTAGTAATTTGTGCACGACGACCACCAGCAGAATCTTCACGACCTCCTGGTGTTTGCAAAGCATGTGTGACATCAAAGAATACTGGCACCTTCATTTCTTTCATGCTGTCAAAGCCAAGCATATCAACCACTAGGTTGTTATAGCCAAATGCTGAACCACGCTCACACAAAATAAGTTTGTCATTTCCAGCTTCTAAGCATTTATTTAGAATATGACGCATTTCGTGTGGTGCGAGAAATTGAGCTTTCTTGATATTGATGATGGCATTGGTTTTTGCCATTGCTTCAACAAGATCTGTTTGGCGGCTTAAAAATGCAGGAAGTTGAATAATATCTGCAACTTGAGCAACAGCTTCAGCTTGATAAGGCTCATGTACATCAGTAATGATTGGCACATTAAAATGTTTTTTAATGTCTGCCAACCACTCCAATCCTTTTTCCATACCTGGACCACGGAATGAAAATAAACTTGAGCGATTAGCTTTATCAAAACTAGCTTTGAATACATAGGGAATATCTAGACGCTTACAGATATCTACATACGTTTCTGCAATCTCAAAAGCAAGGTCTTTAGACTCGAGTACGTTCATGCCGCCGAATAGTACAAATGGCAAATGATTTGCCATTTGTATATCGCCTAAACGTACAATTTCCTGTGGTTTTAATTGTGACATTTAAACTTCCTAGTTTATTTGCTCAAACCTTATTTGCCTTTTTGATGCTGAGTTTTAGCTGCATCAATGAATGCTGCAAATAATGGATGTCCATCACGTGGTGAGCTGGTAAATTCTGGATGGAATTGTACCGCAATAAACCAAGGATGATTAGGAATTTCTACAGTTTCTACAAGGTGTTGTACTGCAGAATAACCTGAAATCCTCATACCCGCTGCTTCAATCGCAGGAATGAAACGATCATTCATTTCATAACGGTGACGATGACGTTCGGTAATTTCAGCTTTTGCATAAACTTCACGTGTTTTCGTGCCTTCAACCAACTCTGATTTTTGTGCACCTAAACGCATAGTTCCACCAAGATCAGACTCAACACTACGCTGTTGAACTTCACCACGTTCATCTAACCACTCAGTAATTAGACCAATCAATGGATATTTGGTTGAACGGTTAAACTCTGTAGAACTAGCTTCAGGCATACCTGCAACATGACGTGCATATTCAATTACAGCAAGCTGCATACCCAAACAAATTCCAAGGAATGGAACACCGTTTTCACGAGCGAAACGAATCGCTTGCATTTTACCTTCAGTACCACGTTCACCAAAACCACCAGGTACCAAAATCGCATCAGCATCTTTTAATACTTCAGCAACATCTTGGCTTTCCAGCTCTTCCGCATTGACATAGTCAATTTGAACTTTAACGCGGTTTTGGATACCAGCATGCAACAATGCTTCATTTACAGATTTATACGCATCTGGAAGTTCAACATATTTACCGACCATCGCAACGCGTACGGTGTATTCAGGATTCAGTAATGCTTCTACTACTTGATCCCAATCGGAAAGATCAGCTTCAGGTAAATTATCATAACCAAAACGTTCACAAATTAAATCATCAACATTTTGTTCATAGAACGTACGTGGAATTTGGTAAATTGAACGCGCATCTTTACAGACTACAACTGCACGTGCTTGTACGTTAGTAAATAGCGCAATTTTACGTGTGGTATCCGCATCTACATCATATTCTGTACGGCAAATTAAGATGTCTGGTTGAATACCAATCGATAATAATTCTTTTACAGAATGCTGAGTTGGCTTAGTTTTAAGCTCCGCAGCAGATTTAATATATGGTAGAAGCGTTAAATGCATAAGCATGGTACGGTTATGTCCAAGCTCAACCATAAGTTGACGTACGGCTTCCATGAATGGGAGAGATTCAATGTCACCGACTGTCCCACCAATTTCTACGATGGCAACGTCATAGCCTTCGCCTGCACGAAGAACACGTTCTTTAATATTGTCCGTAATATGGGGAATAACTTGTACTGTACCACCAAGATAATCACCACGACGTTCATTATTTAAAACGTCTTGGTAAACTCGGCCTGATGTAAAGTTATTCAATTTGGTCATTTTCGCACGACGTAAGAAACGTTCGTAATAACCCAAATCCAAATCAGTTTCAGCACCATCCTCTGTGACAAAAACCTCACCATGTTGGAACGGACTCATTGTTCCTGGATCTACATTAATGTATGGATCCATTTTTACCATGGTTACTTTTAATCCACGGGCTTCTAAAAGTGCAGCCACAGAAGCAGCTGAAATACCTTTACCTAGTGATGAAACTACACCACCAGTAACGAAAATAAAATGGGTCATTGGGTTTCTCGTACAATCGAGCCTAAATAGGCCTGCAATGTTGTGCAATTTTACTTTACTCTGTACCTAGAAAGCAAAGTCAATCCGCATCAATTCATAGAACAATAAGCAATTGGCTATTCTATCAGCATTTCCAATAGAAATTTAGCTTATGTTGAGATGATTTTTATCTATGGATTTGCTGTTATACTAGTCCCACCTCTTTGTTATGTTTTGTTTTGAGCAATTATGAATAAGAAACTTTTAATTTGTGGTGCAATTGCCACAGCTTTATTGGTTACCGCATGTGTAAAAAAAGAAGCGCCGAAGGAAGAACAACAGGAACAAGCTGCCTCGACAGCGCAGCAACAACCTGCTCAATTTGAAAGTTTAGAAAGCACTGCAACGTCAAGTATTCCTGCGACTGTACCCGAATCATCGCATGTTGCTATTGAACATCAAGAAAGTAATAACACATCAGTAACGATTCGTCGTGAAGTTCAACCTGTTGACGTTACAATACCTGCTGAACCGACAAAAGTAGAAGAACAAAAAACTACCGAAACCAAACCAGCTAAAGCAGAGTCAGTAAAAACTGAAACTCAACCAACTGCAACAGCTAAACCAAAGCCAAACACTGCACAATCTGAAGATGATGCAGTCGCTGCAGCTATTGCAGCTGCAACACCCGCATTAAAAAACTAATGTTTTAGATATTCAATGGATAAAAAAACCAGTCAAATGACTGGTTTTTTTATCCATTGAATACTAATACTGCTTTAAAAAATCTGCGATTAAACGTGAAGCCCACGATTTGCTCCGCAAACCTTCATAAAACCCACAATGACTGCCTCGCTTGGTCGTGACAACCACAATATTTTTCATCTGTTGAATTAGAGGCTTATAAGGTTCTAAATTTTTAATTGAACAGACAGGGTCATCTTCCGCATTTAAAATCATTAGGGGAATGGTTATATTTTCAAATACATAAACTGGATTTATAGCCTGATTATAACTGGCATAATCCTGAAACCCTGCCATTTCAAAATATTCACATTGGAACTGTTGCAATGTTTTAGTCGTTAAAACATTCTTCACCGAACTAATATTCTGCCACGTACTTTCATAAGGGTGAATAAAAGCTTTAAACAGTTTTTGGGTCATAATTTTGGTATAAAAAGGATGTACATTATTAAAACCAACTTCTGTGTCGTAACCAGGGCACATCGCAAATGATGCTTTAAAAGGCGTTCGTTCTCCTTCTTCCCCCAGATATCTCACCAGCAGTCCAGTTCCAGCGGATGATCCTACGGCATATAAAGCAGAATTGGGAAATTCACTTTGAATACAAGCAATCTGTTCTCTCAAATCATCCGTAAAACCAAAAAGTGATACCCTAGGCACTGGCATAGGCAAACCCGCATGACCACGGCGCAAACATAGCGCAATGCGCCAACCCGTATGTTCATATAGGTCTTTAACCAACTCACGCATACTTTCAGGTGTTCCTGTAATAGTATGCATAACAACAATCGTTGGTGTATCTTGAGGTAAATTATAACCATACCATGCAATTGCGGTGATACCACCATCTTGCATGGTCAATTGCTCAATATGGTCATAGTCGAGTTGAACACTTTTTTTCTTAATCACATCAAAATAAAGCAAATGGATATGCCGATTACTCAACCATGGTGTCGGTCGATATTTTTGCTTGAGTTGTGGCATTTTATCAATAACGTCTTTCAGCTGTCCTTGCTGATCAAAATAAAGTTTTGGATTTTCTGCACCAGTTATGTGATCTAAAACAGATTGTACAAACTGGCTGACTTTATAAATAACGGACATTTTACTCTCTTAAACGTATACATATTTAAATAAATAACAAATCCTGATCCAATATGCCTTGAGGAGTCGCTTACTATTTAAGTAAAGATAAAGTATTTTCTTACTCAGAGTAAACTAAATTTTAATACTTAATATTTTGGTGAAATAAGTAAAAATCTAGATAGTCAACCTTATCAGGTGTCACTCACATAAAGGCAGCCATTCGTTCTCCCATTTGCTCCCCAAGTGCCTGCAAACCACTCAAAGAACGAATCATCACCTCAAATTCAACAATTTTTCCTTGTTCATTAAAACGAATCATATCAATCCCCTTTAATTGCTTTTCACCAATATTTGCTGAAAACTCCAGTACTACACTTTGTTGATCTTCTGTATAAAACTCACGATGATAGGTGAAGTCTTCAAAGACTTGTATCACATTAGTTAAAATAAAAAAGACTACTTGTTTACCAATATAAGGCTTAAAAGCAACTGGGGAACGAAATACCACATCCTCTACCAGAAGTTCATTTAAAATACTCATATCCTGCGTATTTAACATTTCATGCCAATGCTGAATCGCGACTTTTGTTTGCGGATAACTCATGATCTTTCCTTATTTTAATTTTAGATATGTATACAAGTACTAGCTAGATTCTAAATCTAGCCAGTACAATTTTTCAAAATTATATTTTTGCTGCTAATTCCGCACCTTGACGAATGGCACGTTTTGCATCCAACTCGCCGGCTTCTTTTGCACCACCAATTAGATGAACACTTTTTCCATCAGCCTTAAGTTGATCAAACATTGCGGTGTATGACTCTTGCCCTGCACAAATTACGACATTATCTACATCTAAAATCATAGTCTTATCTGCAACTGTAATATGTAGACCTTGATCATCAATCTTGTCATAACTAGCACCTGCAATCATATTGACATGACGATGTTTCAAACCAGTACGATGAATCCAACCAGTGGTTTTCCCCAATCCACCACCTACAGATGAACGCTTACGTTGCAATAAATAAATTTCTCGTGGAGATTGCTCAACTTTTGGCTGTTTTAGACCACCGACGTGTTCATAAGAAGTATCGATACCCCACTCATCATAGAATTTTTCTGGATTTAGGCTACCGCTTTCACCTTCATGCGATAAAAATTCCGCTGTATCAAAACCAATACCACCCGCCCCAATAATCGCAACTTTTTTACCAACAGGTTTACGCTCACGCAACACTTCGATATACGACAATACTTTTGGATGATCAATACCGTCTATATCCAGCTGACGTGGTGTTACCCCAGTCGCAACCACAATTTCATCAAAATGAGCAGCGCTAAGTTGTTCATAGCTTGCTGTATGATTCAAGACCAATTTAATATTCGACTGTAATTCAATTTTACGCTTAAAATAACGCAGTGTTTCAGAGAACTCTTCTTTTCCAGGTACACCCTTTGCAATATTAAACTGACCACCGATTTGATTCGCAGCTTCATAAATGGTGACTTGATGACCCCGTTCTGCCGCATAAGTTGCAAAACTTAAACCTGCAGGGCCTGCACCAATCAATGCAATATTTTTAGCAAGAGTTGCTTCTTTAAAAATAAGTTCGGTTTCATAACAAGCACGTGGATTGACTAAACATGAAGCAATTTGCATACTAAAAATTTGATCTAAACACGCCTGATTACAACCGATACAAGTATTAATTTCATCACTACGTCCTTGCTCAGCTTTAAGAACAAACTCTGCATCCGCTAACATTGGACGAGCCATTGACACCATATCAGCATCACCCGAAGCTAAAACATGCTCTGCCATTTCAGGGGTATTAATACGATTTGAGGTCACTAACGGTACTTTAACTGTGCCTTTTAATTTTTTAGTCACCCAAGTAAAGGCTGCACGCGGTACTTTTGTTGCAATCGTTGGAATACGTGCTTCATGCCAACCAATACCGGTATTAATAATTGTAGCCCCAGCCTTTTCAATTTCTTGTGCCAAATGAACAACTTCTTCCAAAGTTGAACCACCATCAACCAAGTCCAACATTGAAAGACGATAGATGATAATGAAGTTTTCACCGACTTCTGCACGAGTACGTTTTACAATTTCAATAGGTAAACGAATACGGTTTTCATAACTACCACCCCATTCATCATCACGATGATTAGTCCGTGCTGCAATAAATTCATTGATCAGATAACCTTCCGACCCCATAATTTCAACACCATCATAACCAGCGATTTGCGATAATTTTGCACAATTCACAAAGTCAGCAATCGTTTGCTGAACTTCAGCTGATGTTAATGCATGAGGTTTAGTTGGATTTATCGGTGCTTGAATTGCGGAAGGAGCAACATTTTCCATCTGATAAGAATAGCGTCCTGTATGTAAAATCTGCAATGCAATTTTACCACCCGCATCATGCACTGCTTGGGTAATCACTTTATGCTTTTCAGCTTCTTCTAAAGTGTCCAACTTCGAACCACCCGCAAAAGTCACCCCATGATCATTTGGTGAAATACCACCTGTCACAATTAAGCCCACACCGCCTGCAGCACGCTCTGCATAAAATGCAGCCATACGCTCAAAACCACCTTGTACTTCTTCGAGTCCAACGTGCATCGACCCCATCAAGACGCGATTTTTTAAAGTGGTAAAGCCTAGATCTAACGGCGCTAGTAAATGTGGATAATGAGACATGTTTGCTCCTTGGCTTGCAATGCGCTGGCTATTTTTATAGTTTATGCAACTTGTTGCATAAATACTGGATTACTTTATAAGCGAGATTTGATTTTTATGCAACATGTTGCATAATGACTTTACATCCATTTTCGTTATAAAAGATTATTTCATGTCCTTAGCCCATGTATTACTGACCAGCCTCATTGAAAAACCAAGCACTGGTTTTGAATTGGCACGTCGCTTTGACCGCTCTATGGGTTTCTTTTGGAATGCGACGCATCAACAGATTTATCGTGAACTAAATGGCATGCTTAAACAAGGATGGATTTCAACCTTAGAAAATAAAAATAATACTGGTCGAAAAAAAACTTATCGTGTTGAACAACTTGGAAGAGCTGAACTGGCAGATTGGATGCTCAAACAAAGCCCACCTGCGCAACTCCGTGAAGAGCTAATGGTACGTTTACGTGCCGAGGCACAATTTGGCGGAAATACTGTTTTACCTGAGTTAGAACGACATTTAGAATTACATCAACAAAATTTAAAAGTTTATCAACAAATTTTTGCAAAAGATTTTGAACATGCTGATAAAAATGATCGAACCTTATACATCCATAAAATGATTTTACAACTCGGCATTGATATGGAGATTGGTTGGATCTCTTGGTTCGAAACCGTTATCCCGCAACTTAAATTATTTGCACAACAATCATAAAAATAGGAAAAAGTCATGCCACTGTATACAATGCCCGATGGTGAACAATTATTTGTCCGTGAAATTGGACAAGGCCAACCCGTATTGGTGCTCTCAGGTTTAGGTATGCAAAGCTGGCAATGGATTCCATTTTTGCTACCTAACATTAAAAAATATAAATTTATTATTCCAGACTGGCGAGGTTTTGGAGGGTCTAAAAATTGTAAAATTCCTCAAAATCTCGATGCTATTCAAAACCATTGGCGTGATATTGCTTCACTCATTCAGCAACTACAATTAAATGATTTTATTATCATTGCTTACTCCATGGGAGCAACTACTGCTATGCATGGCATGCAGTATGGTGAATTAAAAGACCAATTAAAAGCTTATTTACATATTGACCAGACTCCAAAAATTCCAAGTGATGCGTCATGGCCATTTGGACTATTTGGAAAAAAGCATCCTAAATTTAAGCAATTATTAAATGATCTATCCATTTTCTTACATCAACATGCTCACTTTAATCACCTTGAAGATCTTCCGTATGAACTACGTAATCAACTGATTAAAATATGGTTAAGCTTCATTAAAATCCAGAGCAGAAACAAAGTTAGCCCTCTGCTCTTCAACTTAGCTCTTAAACACCCTCTATTACAAAAGCATCTACTGCCTATTCATAGATTGGATTATATGAGTTGGTATATTGATAATTATTTGAATCATGATGAAGATTATCGTCCTGCTATTGCTCAACTAAACTGCCCAACAACTTTTTTTATCGGTGAAAAATCTAGCTTATATCCTGCTGCTGGTCAAAAAATTATTGCCGAAAGTCTTAAAAATGCCAATAGTATAGTTTTTCAATACTCAGGCCATACACCATTAATTTCTGAACCCGTGAAGTTTGGACGTGAAATTCAGTATTTCCTCAAACAAGTGATTTAAATTCAAATCATTTATATTTTTAATAAATAATCTGATTGCCAGAATTTTGACGATATCTCAGCAATTTGATGTCGTCATTTAGCACCACCTTAAGCAGATCAGGACTTTTATATTCACCATAAATTGTAATTTGATTTTCTTGCAACTCTACTTCGTTATTGGCATATTTTTTATAGTTAATTATCCTAAGAATTTCTCATATTTTTTTTCCAAATTCAAGACTTAATCCGTTGCTTTTCAAGCATAATTCGCCCCTTGAATTGTTTATTTATTGTGCTTTTTAATACATTTTTTTTCAAGTACCTCTACACTCATAAGTCAATGTTCTTCTTTCTATTTTAATAAACACAAAAGATAAGGACTTCTCATGAGTGAAACCCAGACCTATCAGCCACATGAAAAACGTAATCGTGTCATGGCTATCGTTGGCGCTGCATCGGGGAATTTAGTTGAATGGTTTGATTTTTATATCTATGCCTCCTTCGCCATTTATTTTCAACATGCATTAACAGCTCCCGACATGAGTGAATCCGCCAAAGCTATTTATGTCTGGGGTGTATTTGCTGCCAGTTTTTTCATGCGTCCAATTGGGAGTTGGCTCTTTGGTTGGATTGGTGATAAATATGGTCGTAAAAAATCCATGATTATCTCTATCACATTAATGGCTATTAGCTCCTTCTTATTCGCTGCACTCCCAACGTATGCCCAAGCAGGAACGCTGGCCCCATTTTTACTTTTAGCAGTACGACTGTTACAGGGTCTATCTGTCGGTGGTGAATATGGTACGGTTGCAACGTACATGAGCGAAGTTGCACTCAAAGGACAACGTGGTTTTTACTCATCCTTTCAATATGTGACTTTAGCTGGTGGACAATTATTAGCAAGTGCTTTGGGTGTCATCATGCTTGCCTTTATGTCCAAAGAGCAACTTATGGATGGTGGCTGGCGTATCCCATTTATTATTGGCGGTGTAGTGGCAGTCCTTTCATTTTTTGTACGTCGTCATTTAAAAGAAACTCTCTCTGCAGATGATAGTAAAAAAGAAGAATCAGGTAGTTTAAAAGCACTATTTAAAGATCATTGGAAAACTTTCTTATTGGTTGTTGGCTATACTTCAGCAGGTTCTTTAACCTTCTATATGCTCACCGTATATTCGAAAACCTATATTACCAATTTAGGTTTCAGCGATAAAGTTTCAGGCTATATGATGACCATCGCACTGTTTGTATTCATGTGTGCTCAGCCACTATTTGGTATGTTATCCGACCGAATTGGACGCCGTGCCTCGATGATGTGGTTCAGTGCAAGTAGTGCAATATTTGTTTATCCCGTTATGGTTATTGCAATGCATTATTTTAGTTATTCAGCAGTGATTGTAACCTTATTACTGATCTTTTTAATGATGCTACTTAGCTTCTATACTTCTATTAGTGGATTAGTCAAAGCTGAAATGTTTCCTCCACATATTCGAGCCTTAGGTGTAGGATTTGCCTATGCGGTGGGTAATGCTATTTTCGGCGGATCTGCTCCTGCAGTTGCACTACAATTTAAAAGTGTCGGACATGAAAATACATTTTTCATCTATGTCATCATCATGCTGATTATCTGCTTCTTCTGTAGTATGCAACTACCTAAAGAGCCTAAATATTTACATCATGATCATTAACCCAATCCAATGAAGGGACGCACAGACCCTTCATTTTGCAATTTGAGTATTAAATTTTACCAATAGTGATTAATATTAAAAAATGACGAGTTCCATAAATGGTTTAAAACTAATGCCTTCATAACAATCTGAAACAAGAGAGGAAAAATCAATGCACTCTACTCTATCTAATGTATAAAAAAACGGCTCACTAAGTAGCCGTTTTTTATTAATTAAAAGTTGCTAGGACTTAAAGTCCAAAAGCAAACCTTTATTATCCAGCTTTATCAATATGAACGACTTCATCGTAATTTTGCACTGCAATTTCAGAAATCATATTTTCAAAAGAGAAAATTTTATCTAATTGTTCACGAGTTAATAAACCTTGCTCCAATACAACTTCTTGGATCGTTTTATTTTCAGCAATACATTGCTTACCAATCTCATCACACTTTGAATGACCTAAAATTGGATCTAACAAAGTAATGATTCCGACACTACGCATCACTGCATCGAAACAAGTTTTTTCATTTGCTTCAATACCCTGAATACATTTTTCATCTAATGTCTTAATGGCATTAATAAGTAAATCAAGTGACTCATTCAAAGAAACAGCAATAACAGGTTCCATTACATTTAACTGTAACTGTCCAGCTTCTGCTGCAAATGTAATCGTCAAGTCGTTACCAATTACCTTAAAGGCAACTTGATTAACAACTTCTGGAATCACAGGATTAACTTTAGCTGGCATGATTGATGAACCTGCTTGCATTTCAGGTAAGCGAATTTCCCACAAACCTGTTCTTGGGCCTGAACTCAATAAGCGTAGGTCATTACAGATTTTTGAAAGCTTCACAGCTAAACGTTTTAATGTGCTCGATAAAATAATAAACACACCACAATCGCTTGTAGCCTCAACGTAATCCTCTGCTCCACGAAGCTGTAGACCCGTAATTTCATTTAAATATTCATTTACTTTAACTGCATAACCGTGTGGCGTATTTACCCCAGTACCAATCGCAGTTGCACCCAAGTTAATTTCCAACAATAACTCACGGGTTTTTTTAATAAGTCGTACATCTTCTTTCAATAGCGTTGCAAAAGCATGAAACTCTTGTCCAAGTGTCATAGGTACCGCATCTTGTAATTGCGTACGGCCCATTTTTAAGACATGTTGAAATTCATTTGCCTTCAATTTAAGTGAAGCAATTAAATTATTCATTTGAACAAATAAATCATCAAAAGAATAATACGAAGCTAAACGAAGCGCCGTTGGATAAACATCATTGGTTGATTGTGATTTATTTACATGATCATTTGGATGAATAATATCGTAACGACCTTTTTCATGACCTAATGATTCAAGTGCAATATTGGCAATCACTTCATTACTATTCATATTAATTGAAGTGCCAGCTCCACCCTGAAAAACATCAGAAGGGAATGAATAACTCCATTTCTCTGGGTTTTGGATTAATTGATCACAAGCCGCTTGTATCGCTTTACTTGCAGTCTCATCCAATTTACCAAAACTAAAATTAGCTTGAGCGGATGCTTTTTTAACCTGAGCCAATGCTTTAATAAAGTTAGTTTGCTCACCGACAGTATGTGTCGATATTTTAAAGTTATCTAATGCTCTGAGTGTATGAATACCATAATAGCTATTTGCAGGTACTTCACGTGCACCTAATAAATCTTTCTCTATTCTAGTTTGCTCAGATTGAACCGTTTCCACTGCCATTACTCGTAAAAGTGCACTGTTTTCGTGCGATAGCACATACTATACTTTATATTTGTAGTATAAGTTAATAATGATATCTCTTTTGCAACGCATTATTACGCACGTTTGAATAAATTGTATCCACTGTAAAAAGGTGTAAATAACTTTAAATATGACTTTGTTTTATTTTTCTTTTTGATTCACCCTCAATATTAAGTGCAAAGTACCCCAACAACAGCTCAAATTGAATTGAATAGTTCATCTTTATTTATAAATTTATCTAAAGTTAGATTTCCTATATAATCCGCCCATTGTAACCATTTGTACAAAATGACACAGAAGTTGTGATGAATCACCTTATAAAAATCACAGCTTATTTTTTAGCTTTTATGTTTGAATCTGTCCGTTAATTCACCACACATAAAAATAATGCTTGGATGAGTTTCTGTAAATGGACACAAGGATTTTCTATGGACAACCTCAACCCCACAGTCATTACATTTATATTTTATATTATTGTGATGGTATGCATTGGTCTTTATGCATATAAAAAGACCACCGACTTTTCAGACTATATTCTCGGTGGACGCAGCTTAGGTAGCTTTGTTACGGCATTATCAGCTGGTGCATCCGACATGAGTGGTTGGTTACTCATGGGTCTTCCTGGAGCAATTTTCCTCACTGGTTTATCTGAGTCTTGGATTGCAATTGGCTTAATTATTGGTGCATGGCTAAACTGGTATTTAGTTGCAGGACGTTTACGCGTACATACTGAAATACAAAACAATGCCCTCACCTTGCCCGATTATTTCACCGGACGATTTGGTGATAAGAAAAAAGTACTACGTATTATTTCTGCTTTAATCATTTTGACCTTTTTCGCAATTTACTGTGCTTCGGGTATGGTTGCAGGTGCACGTTTATTCGAAAGTATTTTTGGACTATCCTACACAACTGCACTTTGGGTGAGTGCCATTGCAACGATTAGTTATGTTTGTATCGGTGGATTCCTTGCTATTAGTTGGACAGATACTTTCCAAGCAGGTCTAATGATTTTTGCACTTCTCCTTGCACCAATCATGACTTATCTCACACTAGGTGATACACACCATGTGATTCAACTGATTGAAATTGCACGTCCACATGCATCAAATATGTTTACGGGTGTTAGTGCAATCGCCATTATTTCATCCATGGCATGGGGCTTAGGCTATTTTGGACAACCCCATATCTTAATCCGCTTTATGGCAGCAGACTCAGTACGCTCTATTCCCAATGCACGGCGTATTGGCATGACTTGGATGATTTTATGTCTAGGTGGTGCAGTTGCGGTTGGTTATATTGGAATTGCTTACTTCCAAATTCATCCAGAATTAGCGACAAATGTCACTCAAAATCCTGAAACAGTCTTTATGGAACTCACTAAACTCCTGTTTAATCCTTGGGTTGCAGGTGTTGTACTCGCAGCAATTTTAGCTGCAGTCATGAGTACCTTAAGCTGTCAACTTTTAGTCTGCTCGAGCACGCTTACAGAGGATTTATACAAAGTATTTATCCGTAAAAATGCTTCACAAGCTGAATTGGTTTGGATCGGACGCTTGATGGTTCTTGCTATTGCTGTACTTGCAATCTTTATTGCGATGAATCCAAATAGTAAAGTTTTAGGCTTAGTGGCTTATGCATGGGCGGGTTTTGGTGCTGCATTTGGCCCCTTAATCATCTTGTCGCTGTTCTGGAAACGTATGACGTTAAATGGTGCTTTAGTCGGGATGATTGTCGGTGCTTTAACCGTGATTATCTGGAAAAACACCATGGCTGTAACGGGTCTTTATGAGATTGTTCCTGGATTTATTTTATCTTTCATCAGCATCATTGTCGTGAGCTTATTGGATAAAGCACCAAGCCAAGAAGTAATTGAGCGTTTTGAGAAATCTGAACAAACCTATGAGCATGAAATGAAAAACTTATAATCCTAACAATTCAATTCAGGGGCTTATGCCCCTTTTTTGATGACTTGTTTTAATAACTTCAATCTCAGTAAAATGATTGATTACTTGATTCGAGTTGGTAAATTTAAGCGACTGCTGTCCTTAATGACTTCCATAACTGGGTAACTACGTGTTTCTTTTACCCCAGGTAATTGCCACAAAATTTGCCCAGATATACGGCGAAACTCCTCCATATTGGCACAGCCTATTTTCACTAAAAAATCAAATCCCCCGCTAATCATATGACATGCCATAATTTCAGGATATTGCACCACTGCATCTGAAAATGAATCTAAAACATTTGGGGTAGTTTTATCTAACAGGATTTCCACAAATACAACAAAATTTGAATTTAACAATTCTGGGTTAAGTTTTGCCTCATAACCGAGGATATAACCTTCATTGCTAAGTTTTTGCACACGCGCTAAAGCTGCTGTCGCAGATAAGTTAACTTCTTCCGCTAATTTTACATTCGAAATTTTCCCATCCTTCTGGAGGATATCCAAAATTTTTATATCAATACGATCGAGTGTCGAAATCTGGGGCGGCATACTAATTATTCTCTAAAAAATGATCCAAATATAGTGAGTTATTCGGCTATATTTTTGTAATGATAAATTATATAAGGCTCTCGCCTCAACAAATATATTTACTCGTCACAGGACGTTGACATGAATATGACACATACAGCTCCCAATATAGATTCAACTCTCCCAAGTTTTGATTACATTACAGAATTTAAAGAAAAAACTGATTATGAAATTGCGATTAATACTGCTTGGCGACGTGCAGAACCTGACTGTGTAGAACACTTACTCAAACATACACACATTGATCAGGAACTGAATCAAAAAATTTATGATTTAGCCTTTAATTTAGCGCACAGTTTACGTGAGCGTAAAAGTTCCACTGGCAAAGCAGGTATTGTTCAGGGATTACTTCAAGAATTTTCCCTTTCCTCTCAAGAAGGTATTGCGTTGATGTGCTTAGCAGAAGCCTTATTGCGTATTCCAGACAGTGCAACGCGTGATTTACTGATTCGTGACAAAATTAATCAGGGTAATTGGAAAGATCATTTAGGGCAAAGTAACCTGATGTTTGTCAATGCTGCAGCTTGGGGTCTCATGCTCACAGGCAAACTTATGGAAACCCCAAAACAAAAAAGCCTCTCCAGCATTCTCACCTCACTACTGGCACGAAGTGGAAAAGGTATTATTCGTAAAGCCGTTGACGCTGCAATGCGAATGATGGGCGAACAATTTGTCACGGGTGAAACGATTAAAGAAGCCTTAAACCATGCTAAAGATTTAGAAGAAAAAGGCTTCCGCTACTCTTACGATATGCTAGGCGAGGCTGCCTTAACAGAACATGATGCCAATCGTTACTTTGAGGATTATACTCAAGCCATTCACGCCATTGGTAAAGCTTCCACAGATAAAGATGTTTATACAGGCCCCGGTATTTCAATTAAGCTTTCCGCATTGCACCCACGTTATCAACGTGCACAAATTGCACGCGTACATGATGAACTGTATGGCAAAATTTTAGAACTCGCCGTATTGGCTAAAAATTATAATATTGGCCTCAACATTGATGCCGAAGAAGCAGATCGACTAGAAATCTCATTAGAATTATTAGAACGCCTCTGCTTTGAACCAGAACTATCGAATTGGAAAGGCATTGGCTTCGTGATCCAAGCTTACCAAAAACGCTGCTTCTATGTGGTCGATTATATTATTGATCTTGCAAAACGTAGCCAAAAACGACTGATGATTCGTTTGGTCAAAGGTGCTTATTGGGATAGCGAAATTAAGAAAGCACAAATTGATGGCATGACTGATTACCCTGTCTTCACCCGTAAAGTGCATACCGATTTATCCTATATTGCTTGTGCAAAAAAATTATTGGCTGCACCCGATCACATCTATCCACAGTTTGCGACGCACAATGCTCAAACCGTTGCAACCATTTATAATCTAGCCAATCCAAATCAATATTATATGGATCAATATGAGTTCCAATGTCTACATGGCATGGGTGAGCCCTTATATGAACAAGTGGTCGGCAATATCGCAAATAAAAAACTCGGCATTCCTTGTCGTATCTACGCACCCGTAGGTAATCACGAAACCTTATTGGCCTACTTAGTTCGTCGCTTACTGGAAAATGGTGCAAATACTTCGTTCGTCAACCGTATCGCAGACAAAAATATAAATATTGATGATCTCATTGAAAATCCAATTCATGAGATTCAGCAGACAGCACACAAAACTGGAATCATCGGTGAAAAGCACACCGCCATTCCATTACCAAAAAATCTCTTAAAAAAGGTCAGAGCCAATTCGCATGGTATTGATTTAGCCAACGATGCTGAATTACAACAATTAAATCAAGTAGTGAGGAAACTTTCCCAACAGACATGGCAAAGCCAAGCCTTAATTAATAACTTTGATGTATGTAACATCCATGAGCAAACACCAAAACTCATTGTGAATCCCGCAAATCATGCAGATATTGTCGGTATTGTTTATGAGGCTGAACTACAACATGTAGAACTTGCATTAAATTACGCTACGACAGCCTTTCAAACTTGGCAACACACCCAGCAAAATGATCGTGCTGGAAAGTTATTAAAAGCGGCCGATATAATGGAAGCTCGGATGCAAGATTTAATGGTCTTGCTCTGTAGAGAAGCTGGAAAAACCTATTCCAATGGAATTTCTGAAGTTCGTGAGGCGGTCGATTTCCTTCGGTATTATGCTGAACAAGTAAAATCGATCGACAATTCAGAAATTAAGCCTTTAGGCACAGTACTTTGTATCAGCCCTTGGAATTTTCCACTCGCCATCTTTACCGGCCAAATTGCCGCAGCCTTAGCAGCAGGAAACTGTGTGATTGCTAAACCTGCTGAACAAACACCACTCATTGCAGCTGAAGCCATTAAAATACTATGGGAAGCTGGTATACCTCAAGCTGTTGTCCAGCTCTTACCCGGTCGTGGCGAAACAATCGGCGCTCAACTGAGTCGGGATGATCGCATTCACGCCATCATGTTCACAGGTTCTACCGAAGTTGCTAAAATTTTACAAAAAACGCTAGCCAACCGTTTAAGTCCGACAGGTCACCCTATACCACTCATTGCGGAAACGGGTGGACAAAATGCAATGATTGTGGATTCTTCAGCACTCACCGAACAGGTGGTACAAGATGCCGTAAACTCAGCATTTGACAGTGCAGGACAACGTTGCTCAGCATTACGTATTCTTTGTGTACAAGAAGATAATGCACAGACTGTAATGGCTATGCTGAAAGGCGCAATGCAACAACTCAAGGTCGGGCACCCTATTTATTTAAATACTGATGTTGGGCCTGTCATTGATACAGAAGCACAATCAAATATTGAAAAGCATATTCAAACCATGCGATCTAAAGGCTATCCAGTGCATCAATTGATGTGCAATGCAAATACTGATGAACTGAAACATGGCACATTTGTTTCACCAACTTTAATTGAATTACCGCATCTCAATGATTTAAAACGTGAGGTTTTTGGCCCCGTTTTACATCTCATTACCTATAAATATGGTGAAATTGAACAATTACTTGAGCAGATCAATCATAAAGGTTATGGCTTAACTATGGGCCTACACACTCGCATTGATGAAACTATTCAAACAACCATTATTAAAGCAGAAGTCGGTAATTTATATATTAACCGCAACATCGTTGGTGCTGTTGTTGGGGTACAACCTTTTGGTGGTGAAGGCCTCTCTGGCACTGGCCCGAAAGCTGGTGGCCCCCTATACATGGCTAAACTGATGCAGCAGCAAGATACTGCATTACAACAACCATTCGGTACAATTACGATAATTACTCCTGACACCCAAGAACAGCCGCTGTATCAACAATTCAAAGCATGGGTAAAACAGCGATTCCCTCACCAGCCATTAAAAACATTAAATTCATCCGTTGGTATCTATGAATTACCCGGACCAACAGGTGAGAGTAATAAATATACGATATTACCAAGAAAGCGTACTTTGATCATTGCAAAAAATGAGGGAGTGCAATTACAACAACTAGCAGCAATCTACGCAGTAGGCAGCCAAGTGGTAATAATGCAAGATAATCAATTTATGCTCAAAAATATTCAGTCCATGCCTGAATCGTTACGCAAAAGTATTCATATGATCCAAAATATTGAAACTGATCAATTTGATGCTGTGCTGTACCAAGGAAATCAAGAAAATTTACTGCGCTTACAAATTCAAATTGCCAACCGAAAAGGTGCAATTGTTGGTATTACACATGTGACCGCAGATGTTCAACATATTCCATTAGAGCCATTATTGATTGAACGTGCACTCAGTATTAATACCGCTGCTGCTGGTGGTAATGCCAGTTTGATGACTTTGGAAAATTAATTTTAAAAGAAAGAATACCTAGTTACTTCAGCTTAGGTATTTTGGTTTTCCCTTTCTACTCAGAAAACTAAAATCAATATGTCTAACAGACCTGAATGAAAATACTATCTGATCCAAGCCATAAATATGGCTTGGATTTTTATTTCATTTACATTGCCCGATATGATCTCTGGATCAACTCTTCTTTCATTGCAATAAAGTCAGCAGAGCCTTGAGGATCTAGACGCTCAATAAACCATGCTCCATCTGCTGCATAACGTAGTATTTTCAGATACATATCTTGATCAGTTGCAGCATGTCGTGCTAAACGATTGTCCAACCAGTGATTCCACAAATGACTGAATGATTGTTCTGTCACCATAACCATCGAAAGCGCCCCCCATAATGAATGTACGCCAAAGGCTTCACTAGTGAGTGTTAATTCAATATATGCACGCGTAAAACAACCATACTTCTCAGGATCAATTGCAATCATGCAATCCACCTCTTGATCTAATTGACTAAGAATCAGATTCAACATTGCTTCTATCAAAATTTTCTTGTTGGCAAAATGATGAAATACTCCACCTTTGGTAATGCCGGCTAATGTTGCTACTGCCTGAATCGAGACACCTGTCACCCCCTTTTCAGCGGCCAATTGCATGGCACCATCCAAAATACGTTTACGCACTAATTCTGGTTCTTTCTTACGTTGATAAGCATTTTCCATCATGGTTATTCTTTAATGTCCTGCTGCCTTAGAAAATACATTAATCACCACTACACCCGCTACAATTAAACCAATCCCAATTATTGCTGCAGTATCTAAGCTTTGCTTAAAAAGAAAAAATCCAATAATCGCAGTCAGAATAATCCCGACACCAGCCCAAATCGCATATGCAATTCCCAATGGAATCACCTTAATCACTTGTGAAAGTAAGTAAAATGCAATACTAAACAAAACTACGACAGCTAAGGAAGGCCACAATTTAGTAAATCCCTCAGATTTAACCAAAAAAGTAGAGCCTGCTACCTCAGAAATAATCGCTAGACCTAGCATACAGTATGCAAATACTACAGGATTCATCTATAACTCCAACTTAAGATACCAACCGATAGGTATCTTAACATCACAATCAAAAAATTAAAATTGTTTTTAGGGTGAATTCATTTGGTATATAAATGCTCGATTAAAAAATACCAGCTACAAATTGAAAGAGTTGATTCAATAGGTTATATAAATACTCACGCTCTAAGTGTCTTCGCTCATACAGAGTTCAAAATAATGCTTACGATATTTCTCAATCATCTGCTGCTTGCCCAAATCGGTATTTAATACGGGCTGTTGATAGGCTTCTTCAACAATAAATTCATATAAATCTTTCGAATCGCCCTCAAACTCTAAGGCAATACGCTTTTGTATCTGCAAAGGAGTATTATCTTGTCTTTGCTGCATCACTTCTTCAGCAAGAGCAGCAATCCCTTCACAGACATTACTTTCATCAATTTTAGTTTTCTCAATAGAGGCCATCGTCATTCCAGAAACCAACAAGCATCCGAGTAAAATTATTTTTTTCATAATGCCACCTGATGAATATGGATTAACTTAATAGGCTATCGATATATTACGCCACTACTTGACTAAATATTAGACAACCCTTGTTTTATAACGCCCAATCCTATAGCTCCCCTACCAGTAAAAAAACTAGACATTCATACATATCAGCTAAAATTGATATAAAAAAAGCCTGCAACTTGGGGAAGGTGCAGGCTGTAAACTGAAAATCAGTTAATAGAGATAGAAACTACATCCATTTCTCTATTATATTTTCTGACTAAAATAAACAATAAACATTGGCATAATATTACATTTTATTGATACGTATCACTCTTTCATAAGCTTTAACGTAATAACAGACTATGCGGAATTGATTAAGTAAACAAATACTTTAAAAGTGATATAAAAAAACCCAATCTGTATAGAACAAATTGGGTTATAAACTTTGAATCTTTCTCGTTGGTAGCGGGAGCTGGATTTGAACCAACGACCTTCGGGTTATGAGCCCGACGAGCTACCAGACTGCTCCATCCCGCATCAACGAAGTGGTATTCTACGACCAAAATCTGACATTATCAAGCTTTATTGCATAAATGTTTAAATTAAATTAAAAAATTAACATTCATGTGAATAATACTTTATTTCAATAACCCATAAAAGTATATGCATAACTATGTGATTTACATTTTAAGCGATCAAAATTTTAGCCACACGTAGCTTGGATTATTTTCTTCGACTTTGGATCAATCGTAACTGTAATTCGATTCTCACGATAATCCATAGTCACAGGATCATTTGGTGTAACAGTACGAATCATACTTGATTGAGTTTTTTGTTGTATTTGCGCATCAGACAATCCTGATTGACCTATCAGTTTCTGAGCTTCCTCAGGTAAACATTTCGCTTGGCTTTCACGAAAAAATGCCCATTCTTCTACGACTTGACCATTCGCTAACCGACAATAACCTGCTTGTCCGCCATTTGCATCAGTTCTTATTTCTAACTTTCCACCCTGTTCAATACAATATTGGCTGGCAGGATTCGCCATTCCAATTTTAGGCTGAGATTGATTTTTATTGGCTGTACTTGCACATGCAGTTAATGTAACAGCTGCTAAAGCAAGACCTAAGCAAGTCATTTTTTTCATAAATTTAAACATTACATAACTCAAAAATTAAATTTATCAAAAAAATTATATTTAAATGTTTACTTTTTGAAACAAAAAACCAATCTTGTAATAAGCTTCAGGCATTACAACTCAAAAGTTCATATCTTATATACTTTAGCTCAAATATATCAATCGACTAAAATGCTATTTTTCTCTAAATTGATATAGCAATAAATTCTTTACACCAAAAACATATATCACTGCACCATTAATGTCTTCTGGATCAAACTTTTAGTACACATACACTCATACTAGAACTATTGTTTCGTATAACTTACACAAAAAATTGGTTTTCATCTAATTATCCCCTACCTAATAAAATAACGGATATTTAGGTTAGTACCCACAATCCTAGGTAAAGCTGATCTACCTAGGACAAAGTTATATTAGATTAGCTAGGATCATTGATGATAATTGCATTGAATTATTGCAACCTACCATTAAAACAGTGACTGAGATTTAGAGAAGATTCAATGATCTTTTACACTTCATATCTAACTCTTTAGATTTTTAAACCTAATTTAACTTGCTCACTAATCTGTTAATTATAATAACAAATTGCGTAAAATAATAAACTATCAAAAAATATACGTTTTTTTAATAATTTTATTTTCAATCATTTCAGCATGTATTGATTTTAGTTCACGCAAATCAGTATTAAATTCTGGAAACAACGGTATACCTCTTCCCAATAAAACAGGTACCACATAAATTTCTAATGAGTTCAGCAAATTACTCTCAATAAAAGAATTCTGTAATTGAGTTCCACCGACCACCCAAACATTGCCATTAAAATTTTGCTTTAAATACGCTATAAATTCAGATGGATTTAGATTAGTTATTGAAAGCGATGGATGTACTAGTTGTAATTTATTGTTAGAGCTTACAATAAATCCTTTTTGATTTGGATATGGCCATTCCCCACCAAAAGCAACAATTACTTCATAAGTCTTACGCCCCATGATTACGATATCTATATCTTTAATAAAATTATTATAACCACAGTCGATATCTTGAAACGGTGCTAAAAAAGCTACGGATCCATCTTGAGCTGCAATATAACCATCAGCACTTGTTGCAATATAACCTTTAATTTTAATACTCATAAAATGCTCTTTATAAAATATCCAAATTCTTAATTATTCTTATTTAACCTAAAATATTTTATAAGAAAAAGCCCTCTAAATGGCTTTTTAAAATAATATTTTTTCACTTGCTCGTCGATTTACCAAGCCCTGTATCGTTCTACCACCTGCTTTCACCCATACATCAAACTGATTTTCAGCAGCTTGGTAATCCCCTTTATTAAGTCTTTTAACTAAAGTCGAATTTTTAAATGCAGTCATTCCAATGTTGTAGGTTAATGATACCAATGCATCAAATTGATACTGACTTAAAGGCACACTCACTGCACCAGTTACAAATTTTTCAAATTTCTTTAAATCATGAGCCATATAGGCTTTAGCTTGTGCCTCAGTACAAACGTCACCTTTTTTAACACGAATGCCATTTGGATAAATCGTGGTACCAAAACCAATGCTCCATACGCCCACGCCATCATCATAAGCAACTAACTGTTTACCTTCAAAAGCACAGATTATTCAATACTGGATTTACTCACCGACATTGCATCTATGGCTATTGCAAAGATCTCGGCCACAGTAGAATCCGTGGCCGTTGCGAAGACATAGTTTTCTGCACTAACCTGTTTTTGGGTGAGCTTTCTGCCACTGATTTTTCGCAAGAAATCGAATATAGCTTTCATCATCTATCCTACTTATTTTCATTTGTCTTTAAATACTCTTCAATGAATATAATTCCCAATATACCAAGTGCACAGGCAGTCATCACAGGTGCAACGAAACTTAAATCAGGTGAAATATCTACCTTTAGCAGGTCATGCATCGCCAATAATGACAGCTCATTACGAAACTGGATATGAAATTATTTGGAATGATATTGATGTAGAAATTAAACTTCTATTTGCCCATCTTCCATAATAAACACCTGCAAAACTACGTTTTAAGTCATTTTTTTCATTAATTTATAAAAGTGCTACTCTCCCTATTGTTTTGAAGAATAGCACTCATTAGTACCTAGATATCAAATACTTAATCTAAGTTAAATATTCAACATGCTATTTAAGGTTTCTACTACATTTTTAGACTTAACTTGTAATTTCAGTGCCTCAAGTGCTTGTTGTACCTGACTACGTTGTGGCTCAGCCAAGGTATACCATCGCGTTAAAGCTTGCAGTAAACGAGAACCCATAATTGGATTTTTCTCATCCAAGTATTTTGCTAAATCAACAAAATGCTGCACACCAAAACTCCAAGTATTCACAGGATTTGCATTTAAACCACCGCTGACTGAGCGAATTCGGTTCGGTGTACCCAAATCATAGTCTGCATGTGTCGTTAAATACTGAATGGTTTCTGCAGTCGCATTTGGATGTGCGGCTTGAATCATAAACCATTGATCAAGTGATAAGGCTTCATCTTTATAACGGCGATAAAAATCTTGTAATACCTCTTCAGCTTGTGGTGCATCATTCCAGACCAATACTCGCAACGCACCTAAACGTTCAGACATATTGCCAGTATTTAGGTATTGTACATGTGCTAACTCAAAAGCTTCACTATCACCTTGACGCGCCATCATACTAAGCATAATATTTTTCAGCGCACGGACACCCATGGCTTGAGAAAATTCTTTTTGTAGATCTGGATCTAAAGCTAAATAAGTTTCTTTACAAAATGAACCTAATTCACGTGCTAAAGTATCCAGTAAAGCATTACGTTGTTCTTGAATGGTCATAGGATGATAGTCAATATCAATGCGACTACCTAAATAACCTTCAGAAGGTACATCAAACAGACGTGATGCCAACA
This sequence comes from Acinetobacter sp. ANC 4648, assembly GCF_002135345.1. GTDB lineage: Bacteria > Pseudomonadota > Gammaproteobacteria > Pseudomonadales > Moraxellaceae > Acinetobacter. The sequence continues at coordinate 127,471 of NZ_NEGI01000004.1, forward strand.
ATGGATCTTTTTCCACAACATTTGGAATGGTATTTTTAATGGCTTTTATATAAATTTCAGCGTTATGACCATCCAATAAAATACGCTCTAGCAAAGTTTGAGTCGCTTGCCATTGGTTAAAACCGTTGGTTTCATATTGAAGTAAGAATGCTAGTTCTTCATCTGAGTAATTAAAGTCTAAATTAACTGGTGCAGAAAAGTTACGTAACAATGAAACCACTGGCTTTTCAACAACACCCGTAAATTCAATCACAGCTTCATCTTGATCGAACAAATACATGCCATCTTTAACATCATTTTCAATCAGTGCGGTAGACTGCAAACTATATTGCTCGCCAGTTTTTGCATTAAAAAGCGCCAAAGCAACTGGAATAGGTACAGCTTTTAAATTTGGATATTTAGCATGTGCTTTTAGACTTTGTTTAAAGCTGAGACGATAAGTTTGAGCTGCAGCATTATACTCACCTTTCGCCTCCAGTTTTGGCGTACCTGGTTGGTTATACCAAGTTAAGAAAGCAGATAAATCGACACCTGAGCCTGCTGTCAATGCAGCAACCCAATCTTCAACCGTTACCGCTTGACCATCATGACGTTTAAAGTATTCATCCGTACCTAAACGGAATTTTTCTTTGCCGAGTAAAGTCGCCATCATGCGGTTAATTTCCGCACCTTTCTCATATACTGTTGCGGTATAGAAATTATTAATCTCAACAAAATGATCTGGACGTGGTGGATGTGATAATGGCCCTGAATCTTCTGGAAATTGATGCGCTTTAAGTACAGCAACATCATCAATTCGTTGTACCGCAGCTGATTGTAAATCTTCTGAGAACGACTGATCACGGAAAACAGTCAAGCCTTCCTTTAAGCACAATTGGAACCAATCACGGCAGGTAATACGGTTACCTGTCCAGTTATGAAAGTATTCATGTGCAATTACCGATTGAACCCGCATAATCGCAGCATCTGTGGTGAATTCTTCATCTGCAAGGACGCACGAGGTATTAAAAATATTTAAACCTTTGTTTTCCATTGCACCCATATTGAATTGGCTTACAGCCACAATCATATAATTATCTAGGTCATATGGGCGACCATAATGTTCTTCATCCCAACGCATAGAATGTTTTAATGCTTCCATTGCGATATGACACTTTGGAATATCTTTTTCAATTGCATAAATTTCTAAAGCAACATTACGACCTTCGGATGTCACATAATGGTCGGTCAAAACGGCTAAATCACCGACTACGCAGGCAAATAAATAACTTGGCTTCTTGGTTGGATCTTGCCAAATCGCATAATGACGGTCTGTACCAACTTCACCTTTTTCAAGCAAATTACCATTGGCCAATAAGACTGGATATTTTTTATCAGCTTCTACGCGCGTAGTAAACTCAGACAGTACATCTGGACGATCTGGATAAAAGGTGATTTTTCGAAAACCTTCAGGCTCATTTTGCGTTACAAATAAATCACCTGCCTGATACAAGCCTTCAAGCATGGTATTGGTTTCAGGATGAATCACGACTTCAATATTTAGAATGACTTCATCAGGTGCATTAAGAATAATGAGCTGTTCTGTATCTAATTGATATTCATCTTCGGAAAGCTGCTGACCATTTAAAGTAATTGATTTAAGCTCTAAATCACGGCCCAATAAAACCAAATCACCCGTGGTTTGACGCTTCATCACCAAAGTTGAATTTACATTGGTGTGGTCATCATAGACTTGAATATCTAAGTTAATCGATTCAACGAGAAAAGAAGGTTTTTGATAATCTTTTAAATATACAGTTTGATCTGCTTCTACTACTGGGTTCGCCGCGATATTCATATAATGCCCTAATCCTGTTGTCTTAAGCTCAGACATTGTTATTGGTGAAATAAATGAATATGTCAAGTTTCACCAGCTGTCTGTGCGCTTGCCTTGTTTATGTATATGGGTTGAGTCTGTTGCTTTTCAATCTATTCTCTCAATTATTGATTGAGATTGACGTATATTTAAACAAGTGCTCTAAAAATAAGAATGAGGCCTCGTAAAAGCATAAAAACTTAAACTGAATTTTTAAATTTAGCTTTGAATCTAAAAATTAATCTAAATTAAATTGAACTACGAATCTACAAGGTGATGCTTAAAATACGCCTAAAAATACTGAAGCATCACTTGTATCAAATTTAAAGATTATGAATAACCAACAATATTCCTATACCCTCAAAGTTCACAGCTTCAATATTGAGTTCAGTGTATAATTACCTATTCCTTGATTCTAAGATTTAACTTCTATGCTTCAAATTCTACGTAAGCAGCTCGATGACAGTACCTATTGCCCCCTGTGCCAAGCCAGTATGTATTTTGTAGAAGCTGAAGAATTTGATAAAGATGTGAACTTTCACCAATGTAGCCATTGCCACCATCAAGTATTTCTCGATCAACAACGTAATTGCCACTGCGACACTTGCCAAAATAAACGTAAAAAATTGATGAAAGAAACTCGTTTACAAGAACAACGGAAATTTCAAAAAAAAGATGTCTATGAATTAGGTTTGAATCAGCTCAGTTTTTTACATAAGTTATTTTTATTGAGTATTTTGGATAATCAAGTTCAAGACGGCTACACTCATAATGAATTTATTAATTGGGAAACCATTAAGTATTATCCAATTACGCCCAATTATTTTTTTCAAAACAACCTGTTAAACCAACTCATTAAAGACAATATATTGGTTGCAAAAGACTTCAGTGATACTGCACACCAGTATTATATAAATGTTCGTTTAGATGGTTATTCTGAACCAAGTCTATTTAGTATTACCACGCAATTACGACATTGGTTTTATGAAAACCTGACACAAGGAATTCCCTTCAAAACAGCTGAAGAAGTTAAAAACACTTTATATATCGTTCTATATCAAGAAATTGTGCAGTTTATGCAACATTATTGTAGAACGTGGGGCATTCAGATTTCAGGCAATAAGGCATTCCAAATTTTCTGTTTCCGCCTACTCGACTCTCTAGCCGTTGGGCAAATTTATTATTTAATTCAAACTGCTCTCGAATACCTTTATCAAAAAAAAGCACTCCAAACACGAAATGAAAATTTCATTAATACCAATCTATTAAAGAAAACACTACAACAATACCGAGAACGTGCTTTAGCTGAGAAGTGGGAAACAACAACCCTACCACGTCCACAAAATATTCCTTTTAGTAAAATGAGTGAAATCTTGTTTTATAAATTTCTCGGCTACGATGAAAGTATCTTTTTTCAACCCGTGTGGAAATCTTGGAAAAAAATTGAACCCCGCTTAAATTTTTACTCGCAAAAACGCTGTATGTACTGTGGTTCTAACGAACTTGACGTGGAGTATGATACAGCCAATTATGTAACACTCTCTTGTCGCAATTGTAAGCACCAAGATCATTACTTTACTCAGTAAGGACTCAACATGAATCAACCTGAAAATTTATTACCTACACATCAAGATTCTTTAATGATTCAAGCGGATGTTCTACTGCAAAAAGCAATTGAAGCATGGGCTCAATTACGCCTTCAGCAACCTTTAGTACAGTGTATTACCAATAGTGTCGCCAGCAATTATGCTGCCAATGTACTGCTTGCAGCAGGCGCTTCTCCTGCCATGATTGACAATCCATTTGAAGCGATGAGTTTTGCCAGCATCGCAGCAGCATTAAGTATTAATTTAGGTACGCCAACGACTGAACAAATGCAAGCCATGCAAATTTCAGCAGAAACGGTCGTAAAAAAAGGTACGCCTTGGGTTCTAGACCCTGTCGGTTATGGACCCTTTTTAGAATGGCGCAGTGAAATGGTCGATCAGTTAGTAAAACTAAAGCCGACGGTTATTCGTGGTAATGCCTCTGAAATCAGTACATTGGCAGGTAGCCAAGTCATATCAAAAGGGGTAGACAGTACGTTAAAGAGTACTGAGGTTTATATTCAAGCCAAAAGCTTATTACAACACGCTGAATGTATTGCTATTTCGGGTGAATCAGATTTTATTTTATCTAAAGAATTAAATATAGTCATTCAAATCAATGGTGGCAGTTATTTACAACCTAAAGTCACCGCAACCGGTTGCGCCTTAGGTGCTTTAATTGCCGCCTATAGCGCAGTTTCAACACCTACAATTGCCGCTATTGCTGCGCATGTGCATTTTGCGATTGCAGGAAAATTAGCTTTTAGCAAAACACAAAGTGTTGGAAGTTTTAATGTGGCATTTTTAGATGAAATTTATGAAATAACTGCTGAGAAAATAAATAAATATGCAGATATTCAAATTTTAAAATAAATAGAAAGGACTAATTAAATTAGTCCTGATTCTATCTAAGCGATAATTACTTAAAACTTCACAACTATCTTACGATAATCCACTTTTGGCATTTCGGTTAATTCAACACAGAGTTGCACTTCTAAACCATCTGCCAAATAAGCATTAAAGGATTGTAGAAAAGCACTCAATTGACCTGCAATCAATTGTTTCTCTTGTGGATTACGACCAGTTAATATACAGATATGCACATGGATATAGGCTTGCTGATTATCCCCAAAGCCAATCACAAATTCAGAATGAGCACGAATACGAGTTTTTATGGCATTGGCATGATCAATTAAGCCAGTATCAAACAACGCATGGTTTAAGCCCAACATCAATTTTTCAGTATCTAAATTCTGAATATTGTCTGAATAATCAATAATCATTTGTGGCATAGCATCCATCCTTTTTACTTATTTAATCTGCACGATACAATTAATTTATTGGTCGAGCTCAATCATGAACCCTACCGATCACTATTCAACAAATAATAAGGCCAATCGCACCTGATCATAGCCCATACGAGGGCTAGTCGCTTCCACAATCGGGCGTAACTTAATTGCCCCATCATCACCAAAATGATCAGGACTTTTACGTTTAATTAGTTTTTTATAAATTTTCCGTACTTCTTCAACTACTTCCTCACCAGGACTTGCCACCGAAATATCTAAACCTTGTTCACGGTGTAATCTGGCCAAATGGTTAATAATCGTCGCTGGGGTTAAACCACGTTCAACCGCAATATCTTGTATTTCATAACCTGATTCAAACAGTTCACGCGTTTCATCCAGTGTTGCAGAACCATAATTTGCCTTACCTGAATTTTTGGCAATTTTCTTTTCATTTCTTTCAATTTCAACAGCGTTTAACGTTCCACCACAATGCCGAATAAAGGCATTATGTTGCACCGTCAGATCAACATCTAAATAATTGACTTCTGCTTCAGTAGATAATTCTTGAAAACGGCGATCGGCTTTAATCGCTAAACTATCTAATTCCAACGCTTGATCATTAAAGCCTAAAAGTTTGAGACCATTAATAGATTTTAAGCGTGACAGTGCCACATAGCCTTGTCCTTTTTCGAAGGTATTTGATAAATTAATTTCAGCAGCTTCCAAGGTCATACCTTGTGATTTATGAATGGTAATCGCCCAAGCTAAACGTAGCGGGACTTGTTGCAAACTGGCAATGGTTTTACCCGCATCATTGTCCACTGACCACGTTTCTGGTTCTACCACAAGAACAGTGCCATCAGTCATTTTTACTTTCGGCAAAATACCATGTTCATCATCTTCCTCGAAACCAATCACCTCACCCAAACTGCCATTGATATAGCCCATATCAAAGTTATTTTTTACAAACATGACCTTGGCATGTTTTTTTAAGGTCAGCTCATCGGGTGCACGGACTGATGACTTTAGGGTATCAATTAATTTGTCATTGCCATCACACACTGCTACAAATTGATGGCCATCGCCCTCAATCGCATTCAAATGCTGATAATTAATACTATCGACATCCATATTATGGGTATATAAACGGGTAAAGGTCTCACCCACAGCTTGATGGCGGGTTTTTTCTAATTCTTTTTTATGCTGGGGTAAAATATCCTGAGCGCGAATTGCATTCAAAATATCATTCAGTGCAGAATCATCCTGACGATGTTGTTCCGTTAAATAACACACTCGAAATTTGGCTTCGACCCAAGTATTCGACATAAAACAAAATTTATCTCGATTTTTTTCATCATTACGTCCAACTGGTGGTAACTGAAAAAAGTCGCCAGCAACAATCACTTGAATTCCGCCAAATGCGTCATCGGATTCTTTAAAATATTTTAAAACTTGATTAACCAAATTCAACTGTTTCGCATGTAACATTGAAATTTCATCAATAATCAATACTTGTGCACTTTCTAAATGTTCTTTTAAGTATTTACGTTCTTTCATACGCTTTAAGTCATCATCAGACAAAAAGTCTTTTATTCCAATACCCGCCCACGTATGGATAGTCATTCCATTCATATGTGTCGCTGCAATTCCAGTCGATGCAGTAATCGCAACGGGAACTTTACGGGCTTTTAAATAATTAATATATTGATTGAGCGTATAGGTTTTCCCCGCACCTGCCGATCCGGTCAAAAAGACATTTTCACCCGATTTCATTAATTTCAGTGCAGTTTCTTGTTTCATAACAACCTAACCTCTTTGGACGGCTATAGCCTAACGGCTTTTTCAGCAAAAGTTAAGTTTTCCCTGTATTATCGTTGTGCTTCTATACTACGTTGTCGCAATATCAGGTTAAATTCTGCAACAAATAGCCGTGCGATATTTAAACTGTGTATATCTGCATCACGATTATTCGGAAATTTTAACTGTTCTAGACTCAGTTGATCATATTCATAAAGACAACCTAAGGTTAAATGCAAACTTGGATCTTGTTGTGAGGTCATATGAAAGGCCACATATTCCCCATCGGACATCCGTTGACTATATGCTACTGCAAGACAATGGTTAAAATCGGCAGATTCATGAATAATTCGGTCTAATTGATGCAACTCTTCAAACTGCCAATCACCATAATACATATACTGTTCAGGCGATAATCGCACCCATTCATTGGCTCGAATTCTTAAACGCAACTTATTTAAGGTTGTTTCATGCTGTAATTGTTGATGCCAATGCACAGCTTGCTGAAAAAGTCCCGACCAAGTGACCGATTTCTTAACTTCTTTATCATGTAGAAAAAAATCGACCAAATAGTCGGCCACATAAGAATCAAATACACTAATACGGCGTGAAAAATTAAGTGCAGGATGATGAAATGCCTGTCTGAAATCCGAAGCACTTAATTGCTGTTTTTGCAAGGTACTGAAAAAACCACGATATTCATGGGTTTTAGGATCAATAAAAGCAATTAAATCTACATTTAAACCGTCTACAATTTTTTGTAAAAATTGCATATAAGCTTGCATGACCCGACTCTGCTTTTGAAACACCTGTTTGGCAATATAGACATTATCTTCAGAAACCAGCTGTAACAAATCCAACCATTCTTCCAAATAAAGTACAGAATTTGAAATTCGTTGTGTATGCATCAGCTGAGAAATTTCACTGTCTAAACTATATTTTTGATTACGAGGATGATTAAACCAAAAATGTGTTTTTGCATACGCATGACATTCATACACAAACAAACGCGCTGAAATATCACGAAAATATTTCAGCGTCAGTAAAATCACTTGTGGATGAATTTTACTGGTATCCACGAAACTCAGGGCCGTAATAGCCATTGGTACACTCGGCTTCCCTATATTGCGACTAATCCAATCAATCACTAAACAGTCTTGTTTAAATAACCAATTTACGGTACGTTGATAGGCAAATATAGGTAAAAAATTGAGCTGGCTTTCATCCCAGTACGGACATTTTTGATTTAAGAAATTTTGTTTAGAAAATAAATCATTATGCTGCCAATAACCACGAAGCATTAAGTTGGTAAATCCAAGCACATTTGGTTGTTCAATAGCATGCTGCATTAATAATTGCATATCTTGTTGCCGCTCAATCATATCAATCAGGCGAAAACTCGCTAAAAATTGAGTTTCAACAATTCTAAACAAAGCCTTAGGTAACAACGCTGAAGCCGAGAAACATAACTGATCATAGATTGGTAATAACTCATTAATTCGAACAAAGCTTTCTCCTTGAACTGAATTAATTAAGCATAAGTGCTTGATATTCAACTCCACTTGCAGTGGAACCTGTTTACCCTGCTGAGCAAATGCGGTTAAATAAGGTTGAGTATAATAATTTTCCGCAATAAGCAATCGATCAATTTCTATCGCCTCTTTTTCTGAAATAGTATACAGATATTGTTCAATTCGACTTTCACCATCCACCCATACAAAGATCTGCTCAATCAAGGTCTGCCTTAAAACTTGTGTTTTGGCTTTCACCGTAGTTGGATGCTGTAATACAAAATTTCCAGTGAAAAAAGGAATTTCGAGTAAAATGAATTGAGCAATTTTTTCGAAAGACTGATGTGGAAACTTACTTTTAATCTGAAATAAGGGTTCAGTGTTACTGAAATGAATATTCCACATGCCATTGGCAATGGACAATACATGCTGTTCCGTATCAATTCGTAGCATATTTTGCGCAGTCACATCTGCAAGATAAAACCATTGATCTTGAAAGATTTGCATTAAATTTGCAGAAATATCTAATAACTTTCGTGCAGTCTGCTGATGATTATTTAATACATTTAGTTGAACCATTTGCTCCATGATTTTGCCTAACTCATCTAATAATATCCGCCCAACACAAAATAGGAGCGTATGCTAAATAAATATATTCTGTGCTTTGCAGTATAAGTCTTTTCAATAAATCTTAATGATTTTTCTACATAAATCTGTACTTATTTGGTTGTAAAAAACTAATAATAAAATATTTTTTAAAATAATATCAATATCTTAACCAACACTAAAGTTTGGTAGGTTTTAAGTAGGTGTCTAAAAATCAAACTTAGTTCGATACTCGGTCTTAAGGTGATGAGCACCTAATGAAAAATTGAAATAACAATGATGGTAGAAGGAATCGCACCATGTCATTTAAAAATATTGCAGATCAAACTAACGGTTTTTATATCCCTTGCGTATCACTTTTTGGACCTGGCTGTGCCAAAGAAGTGGGTGCCAAAGCACAAAATTTAGGTGCAAAAAAAGCACTAATTGTCACCGATGCTGGCTTATTCAAATTTGGTGTGGCTGACATTATTGTCAATTATCTAAAAGAAGCGGGTGTCGATAGCCATGTATTCGCAGGTGCTGAGCCCAATCCAACAGACATCAATGTATTTAATGGTGTAAATGCCTACAATGAAAACGGTTGCGATTTCATCGTTTCTCTCGGTGGTGGTTCATCACATGACTGTGCCAAAGGAATTGGTCTTGTGACTGCTGGTGGTGGCAATATTCGTGATTATGAAGGTATTGATAAAAGCTTAGTCCCAATGACCCCTCTAATTGCAATTAATACGACTGCGGGTACAGCTTCAGAAATGACTCGCTTCTGTATTATTACCAATACAGATACCCACGTTAAAATGGCTATTGTCGATTGGCGTTGTACCCCATTAGTTGCCATTGATGATCCTAAACTAATGATTGCCAAACCTGCTGCTTTAACGGCTGCGACAGGTATGGACGCACTTACGCATGCCGTTGAAGCTTATGTTTCTACAGCTGCCAACCCTATTACAGATGCATGTGCTGAAAAAGCAATTACTATGATCAGCCAATGGCTACGTTCAGCTGTAGCAAATGGTGAAAATATTGAAGCTCGTGATGCAATGGCCTATGCACAATATTTAGCTGGCATGGCATTTAATAATGCTTCTCTTGGTTACGTGCATGCTATGGCACATCAATTGGGTGGTTTCTATAATCTTCCACATGGCGTGTGTAATGCCATTCTATTACCGCATGTCTGTGAGTTTAACTTAATTGCATGCCCACAACGTTATGCAAAAATTGCTGAACTTATGGGCGTTAACATTAAAGATTTAACCGTAACAGAGGCTGCTTTTGCTGCAATTGCAGCCATTCGTGAACTGTCAGAATCGATTGGCATTCCATCGGGTTTAACTGTACTTGGCGTGAAAGAAGCAGACCATGCAGTTATGGCTAAAAATGCACAAAATGATGCTTGTATGCTGACCAACCCACGCAAAGCCAATGAAGAGCAAGTCATTGAAATCTTTAAAGCGGCAATGTAACTTCGGCTTAAAACTCTATTTTTAAGGTTGTGCTTTTGGAATATCATGTTACGTGATATTCCTTTTTTATATTCCATGCATCGTGAATGCAAAATAATGACTGCTATTTTGACAATTTAAATTGTCGATTTCTACAATCCTCTATACAATCATTAAAAATCGTATGGAATACGTCACAATGAAAACAGTGGTAATTACAGGTGCTAATACAGGAATTGGCTTAGCGACCGCCACAGATTTTATCAAAGATGGGCATCATGTCATTATCGCCTGCCGAAATACAGAGAAAGCTGAGGATGCTAAACAGGAACTGGAGTCTTTTGGTGTGGGTAAAGTTGAAATCATCAAACTTGATTTAAATAGCTTAGATCACATCAATCAAGCCGCAAATCAACTTATTCAAAAATATAAAAAAATAGATGTTTTGATTAATAATGCAGGCATGATGACTCCTGAACTAGAATCAACTGTAGATGGTTATGAAAAACAATTTGGAGTGAATTATCTTGGACCATTCTTATGGACCATGAAACTACTTCCCTTAATCAAGAATGCCGAGCAAGGTCGTGTAATTCACCTTGCTTCGATGATGCATCTAATGAGGAGTATTCAACCTCAGCATTTTAAAGCAGATCAAGTCGCAAAATATAATGGTGTTCTCAGCTATGCCAACAGTAAATTAGCCAACTTATTATTTAGTAATATTTTAGCCCAACAGCTAAAAGGAACCAATGCCACCAGCAATGCACTCCATCCCGGTGGCGTCGATTCTGAGATCTATCGCAAATTACCTAAATATCAATATAATTTGATCAAACTGTTTCTCATCCCCACATCAAAACCTGCTGCTCTCATTAAAAAAATCGCATTTGATCCATCATGGAACAAACGTAATGGTGATTATGTCAGCTTACAGACGCCTGCTTTTAAGTCCCGTAAAGCCAAAGATATGCAACTCGCTCAACAACTCTATGATCAGTCCATGCATTTAATTCAAGCTTATTTATAATATTCAATAGGAAAGATATTAAATCCTCCCTATGCTTGAATTACGTATTATTCACCCACAAATCCAGATAAAAAAGAGAACTTAAGCATGGCTAAGACAATACTGATTACGGGTGCCAATGCAGGCATCGGACTACAAACAGCTGAAGATCTCATCAAAGAAGGTCATCACGTTATTTTGGCATGTCGTAATTTTGAAAAAGCAGAACAAGCTAAATTGCAATTAGAGTTACTCGGTACAGGAAAAATTGATTTAATTCAGCTAGATTTAAATAGTCTCAAGCAAGTGAATCATGCAGCTGAAGACGTACTGAAAAAATATGAGCATTTGGATGTGATCATTAATAATGCTGGGTTAATTTCAACTCATTTAGATTCGACTGAAGATGGTTTTGAAAAGCATTTTGGCGTGAATTACTTAGGTCATTTTCTATGGACTTTAAAACTTTTGCCTTTACTTAAAAAGTCGGCACAAGGCCGTATTATTCACTTATCATCTATAGCACACTGGGTCGGCAGTATACAACCGAATAAATTCAAAGCAGAAAATAATAGTAATTATCATACCTTCCTCAGCTATGGCAGTAGTAAATTACAAAATCTGTTATTTAGTAATTTACTGGCACAACAACTTGAAGGAACGAATGTAACCAGTAATGCTCTGCATCCTGGTGTGGTTGATTCTGATCTTTATCGTCAGTTACCTAAATTTCAATATATGTTTGTATCACTCGTCCTCATTCCACCCGCCAAGCCAGCCAAATTAATTAAGCAAATGGCTTTAGATGCGTCTTGGGCCAATAAAAATGGCCAATATGCCAGTGTCCAAACCCCTGCCATGACCTCTCCCAAGGCTAAAGACATGCAGTTAGCACAAAAACTCTATGATTTATCCTATGATTTGGTCAAACAATATTTGTAATAGAGCAGATACCTAAAGTTTAAAAAATCTTCATTAATGATCAATATATTGACAAAAATGTGTTGATCATTAAAGATCAAACACGCCAATAAAAACATATGAGTATAATAATGACCGTATCCTCCCCTATATATCAACCTGATGTCTTAGGCACAGGCTATGAGCAAATGACGTTGAATTTTCCAGATGATTATGAAGGTAAAGTGACTGCAACTTTAATCCGAAAAAAAGCAGTGCAGAAAACCCATAAAGCCGTTTTATACATTCATGGATTTATTGATTATTTCTTTCAAACCGAAATGGCTGAACAATTTAATCAGCATGGCTATGATTTTTATGCACTAGATTTACGTAAATATGGACGCTCACATCTACCACATCAAAAATTTTATAATGTACGAAAAATTAGTGAATATGATGCTGAAATTAACAAAGCTTTAGAAATTATTGGCAATGAAGAGCATGATTCTGTATTGCTCGCTGGTCATTCTACAGGTGGCTTAATCACAACATTGTATGTGGCACATCATCCTGAGCACCCACTAATTAAAGCACTTTGGGCAAACAGTCCTTTTTATGACTTTAATATGCCTTTATGGAAGAAAAAGCTGGCTTTACCTCGGTTAAGTGCTTTAGGCAAACACTGCCCAAATATCAAGTTTCCAAGTGAACTCAATAAATTCTATGTCCCTAGTTTACATAAGGATTTCCATGGTGAATGGAACTTTAATTTAGATTGGAAACAAAATACCTATACATGGGTCTATTTAAGTTTTGTTCATGCCATTTTTGAAGCACAAAAAGAAATTCATCAAGGTGCTTCAGTTTCCGTACCTACATTGGTCATGCATTCTCATCAGACCACCTATCCCAAAAAATGGAATAACGATGCTCAAACTAGTGATGTCATTCTAAATATTAAAGACATTAAAAAATATACAAACAAATTACAAGGTGATGTCAGTGTAATTACAATTAAAAATGGATTACATGATCTAGTGCTTTCTGCACCAACAGTACGCCAAGAAGTTTATCGCCAACTATTTGAATGGTTAGAACAGAAAAATATTTAACAACAGACTTTTATAATATCTCATCAATGTTCGTCTTTATATTTCATGAGCATTTGATGGGATGGATGCCCAATTGGCGTGAGCTCAATCAAACGTTCAACAGCATCGATCGCTTCTGGAAAATGTGCTAAGTGTTTTAGCAGAACATCGGTATCATGTGCTTTAAAAATAGCTTCACTCAATCGTGATTCTAAACAATCCCGCCATGCGCATAAAAATGGACTTTCTGTTTTAGATAAAAACACGCCTCTATACAGCTTTAACGCCGATCCAGTATATCCAGCATCCAAAGCATTTTCTGCTTGTAAAAAATCAGCCTCTACATGCGCCAGTAAGCGATAAGGTCGTGATCCAAGCATCCCACCTAAAATATCTCTCAACTGTGACATTTCTGCTTTTAAGGTGCCTAGGCTAACTTTGCGCTCACCATACAAAGCTTGATGTAGATTTTCAAGATTCATCCCCTGTGGGCATAAAGCAAGAATCGTCAAAATTTCAATTTGTCGTGGAGTCAGTACCACAATTTTGCCATTAAACAAAACTTGCGGAACAGCAAAGGCACGGATAAATAGGTGTTGTTGTTGATATTCAAGCAGTGCAGATTGAATAATGGATGCACAACGTTCAGCTGCCAACAAACCTAAACTATTATGATTATTCCACGTAGTCGATAAATCAATAACCCCCAAAACTTGTTTGGAATAAGGGTCAATAATTGGCGCTGCATAACAAACCCAATCATGAATGGAAGACATATAATGTTCATTAGAAAATACACAGCTTGATTGTTGAGTTTTAAGGGAAAGCGCTAGAGCATTGGTTCCAACCAAGTCTTCACGCCATTGTCCTCCTTCAATAAAATGGACTCGTTCAGCTGCATTACGCATTTGCCCACTAGCCGCTGACCAAATAATCGTACTCCCAATATCACCGACCGCAGCAACCATCGAAGATTGTTCAGCAATATGCTTTAAGTCATCCCCACAATACTCAATCGCAACTTCTAAGGCACTTTTCTTCATGTGTTTTTGATTAATTAACGGTGCGGCTTCCCGATTTTTGGGAATCTCTGCTGAATTTGAACGTTGCCACGAACTTACAATACTTTGTCCAAGTTGATCCGCATGCTGTAAAGATAAACTACTATTTTGTCTTAAAATTTCAATTTGATGACGCTTCTGTAATAACGCTTGTGTGTTCAACATAATCAACATTCCTTGGTCATTTTCTATAGCGCCAATTGATCTACAGCTTATTTTTGCTTATATCTTATCCAGTCCAAGATTAATGTAACTTATACTAAAGCGATACGTCTCTTTAAAATTGTGACAAATTTACAATAGATAAAAAATACATCCAAAACTTATATTCTAACTACAAGTTAATCTAATTTTCCTCCAACCTTTCTCCAACCTTTGAGTTCATATGCTCAAGGCATGATGTAAAACATAGCTGATTCTAGTTATACCCGCAGCATTCACAATCACGTTTGATAAAAAATAAGTAAAGGGAAATTCTTATGCGTTATGTAGATCCAAACCAACCCGGTTCAAAAATTCAATTTAAAGCGCAATATGAAAACTTTATTGGTGGCCAATGGGTCGCGCCAGTTAAAGGAGAATACTTTGAAAATATCTCTCCTGTCGATGGCAAAGTATTTACAAAAATTCCACGTTCTTCGGCAGAAGATATTGAGCTTGCACTTGATGCTGCGCATAAAGCCAAAGAACAATGGAATAAATCCTCTCCTACTACACGCTCCAACATGCTGTTGAAAATTGCAGATCGTTTAGAAGCGAATTTAGAGCTGTTGGCTGTTGCTGAAACTTGGGACAATGGTAAACCTGTACGTGAAACATTAGCTGCGGATATTCCTTTAGCCATTGATCATTTCCGCTACTTTGCTGGCTGTATCCGTGCACAAGAAGGTGGTATTTCTGAGATTGATGAAGATACCATTGCTTACCATTTTCATGAACCATTAGGTGTTGTGGGACAAATTATCCCATGGAACTTCCCAATTCTAATGGCAACATGGAAACTTGCACCAGCATTGGCTGCCGGTAACTGTATCGTTTTAAAACCAGCTGAACAAACCCCTGTAAGTATTCTGGTCCTCGTTGAACTCATTCAAGACCTATTGCCTGCTGGTGTATTGAATATCGTGAATGGTTACGGCGTTGAAGTCGGTCGCCCATTAGCAACCAATCCACGTATTGCCAAAATTGCATTTACAGGTTCAACTGCGGTTGGTCAGCAGATTATGCAATATGCAACTGAAAATATTATTCCTGTGACCTTAGAACTCGGTGGTAAATCTCCAAACATCTTCTTTGAAGATATTATGGATAAAGATGATGAGTTCTTAGACAAAGCACTTGAAGGTTTTGCAATGTTTGCTTTAAACCAAGGTGAAATTTGTACATGTCCATCTCGTGCATTAGTCCAAGAAAGTATTGCCGATAAATTCTTAGAAATGGCTGTTGAGCGTGTAAAACGTATTAAGACGGGACATCCTTTAGATACTGAGACCATGATTGGTGCTCAAGCATCTCAAGAACAGCAAGAGAAAATTTTAGGTTGTATTGCAACAGGTCGTGCTGAAGGTGCTCAAGTACTTACAGGTGGTGGTGACCGTCATGAAGTGGGTCAAGGCTTCTATATTGAGCCGACCATTTTTAAGGGCAATAACAGCATGAAAATTTTCCAAGAAGAAATTTTTGGCCCTGTACTTTCTGTTGCGACATTCAAAGATTATGACGAAGCAATTAAAATTGCTAATGACACTATTTATGGCTTAGGTGCAGGCGTGTGGTCGCGTTCTACACATACCGCTTACCGTGCTGGACGTGCAATTCAGGCTGGGCGTGTATGGACTAACTGCTACCATATTTACCCTGCACATGCTGCATTTGGTGGTTATAAAAAGTCTGGTATTGGTCGTGAAAACCACAAAATGATGTTAGATCATTATCAACAAACCAAAAATTTATTGGTGAGCTATTCAACGAAAGCAATGGGCTTTTTCTAATTTTTTGATTGTAGATTTGAATATTAAAAAGCGAACTTTAGTTCGCTTTTTAATATTCATAGGCAGTAACGAATAATTAAAATAATACTAAACATCATTCAGCATTATTATTTCTATAATTCTGCGGTGTATTTCCTAAATGCCGCTTAAACATCGCACTAAATGCACTGGAATTGGTATAACCCAATAAATTTGCTGTACGTGAAATAGATTCGCCCTGTGCTAAATAACTCAGTGCCAACACAATATGCATATGCTGTATCCATGCACGATAAGATAAGCCCGTATCTCTTTGAAATAATCTAATCAATGTTCTTGAGCTTGTACCAACTCTATCTGCCCATGTATTCAAATCTTTTACGTCATCTGGATGATCTAATAACATCTGACAAATCAAAATGAGACGTTTATCCCGTGGCCATGGTATTTCAATGGGGAAAGTCGATGCTTGTTGAATTTCATTAAAAATGAGCAGTTGTAATGCTTTTTCTAAGTCATCATCATAAGGATTTTCATTTTTTTCTATTAAATCAATTTGGTTTAGTCTAAGTACTAATTCCCTCAGTAAGTTGGTCATTCTGACTAAAAAGCATTTGCTCCCTAACTGTAGGGCTGCTTTTTCTTCAACTAAGGCAGTACTGAGTCTTACTTGTCCGAAGGAAATAACACTATGTTGTAAAAATGCAGGTATCCATAATGCGCAATACGGAGGAATAATCCAAATATGATCAGTAGTGTGAACACGAATACTACCTTCAGATGCATAAAGCAATTGAGCACGTGAATGATTATGGGGAGCAATAATACTGCCATGGCTATGCTGTGAGCCCATAGAAATCACAAGTTTTGGACTGGATTCACCGCTTTCATTCATTATTTACACGTCTCATATTTTTTGTCACTTATACAATGTATTTTGGAATATAGATGTTAATACGACAAATTATAATAACAAAAATTGCTTCTCCAAAGGAAATGAGCTTCTTCATGGAATCACCAATTCAAGTCAATCAAAATACAGCCATAACCCCATCAAATAGCGCTCCTAAAATGGTGGGTTCTATTCTTGGTGCAGTCGCCTTAGCACATCTACTTAATGATTTAATTCAAGCTGCACTTCCAGCAATTTATCCCATGCTAAAATCTAATTTTGCATTAAATTTCACACAAATTGGCTTAATTTCATTGGTATATCAAATAACTGCATCTTTATTACAGCCATGGATCGGACTATACACAGATAAGCATCCCAAACCGTATCTTTTACCTTTAGGAATGGTTGTTACCCTTTTAGGAATTGGCTTATTGGCTTTTGCAAATAGTTTTCATATGCTGCTTATTGCCGCATCGCTTATTGGTATTGGGTCTTCAACATTCCATCCAGAAGCATCACGTGTCGCCAGAATGGCATCAGGCGGACGTTTCGGTACAGCTCAGTCTGCATTTCAGGTTGGAGGGAACACGGGATCTGCAATCGGACCGCTATTGGCAGCGGCCATTATTGTACCTAATGGTCAGGCGGCAGCAGCTTGGTTTACCCTCATTGCCTTGTTCGCAATTTTTGTTTTATATAAAGTGAGTAAATGGACTGTAAAACATGCTTTAACTCAAGTAAGTCACAACACTCAGCTATCAAGCTTCAAGTTACATGGCAACACTTTGGTTCGTGCTTTAATGATTATTTCTATCTTAATGTTTGCTAAGTTCACTTACATTGCAAGTTTGAGTAATTATTATACGTTCTACTTATTAGAAAAATTTCATTTAAATTTACAGGATGCTCAACTCTATTTATTTGCCTTTCTGGCCGCTGTCGCTTTAGGTACATTTGCTGGTGGCCCTATTGGTGACCGCATAGGACGAAAAGCCGTAATTTGGATCTCTTTCTTGGGTATGGCTCCATTTGCCTTACTTTTACCCTATATGAATTTGTATTGGACTTTAATTTTTACCATGATTTCAGGTTTAGTTATGTCTTCTGCTTTTTCTGCGATGGTAGTATATGCACAAGAAGCTGTTCCTGGACGCGTAGGAATGATTGCAGGACTAATGTTTGGCTTGATGTTTGGTATTAGTGGTATTGCAGCAGCAGCATTAGGCTATTTAGCAGATAAAAATGGTATAGAATGGGTGTTTACTCTATGTTCTTTTTTGCCTCTACTTGGAATTGCAACAATATTTTTGCCCAATACTCGCCTCAAACATCAATAATTTTAAAGCGTATCATTATTTAAATAAATTTATTCATATTTAAACAATGCCTAATTATCCATGATTAGGCATTGTTAAGTTCTACCGCAAATAAAAATCAAAACATTATTTCTCTCACAAATTATAAAAACTTTATGAATAATGAAATTCAGCTTTAACTATAAAATTTTCAATCGCTTCGGTAACCTGTTTGCGATGACTTAAAATTCCCCGATATTCTACTGCTAGAGTATTAAAAGTAATATTGGTTGCCCACTCTGTCATACCTTCACACAAATGACTTGGTACAAATGGATCTTTACTCATATTAAGCATCTGCACGGGAATATTGGTCTAAGCTTTAATAAAATAGGTTAATGACTCAAGGCCAGCTCTACAAAATGTAAATGGTCGATGCCCCAAAACATTTCATCATTTACAAACCACGTTGGTGCACCAAATACACCACATTCAACCGCTTCTTCTGTAACCACTTTAAGTTGAGCTTTAACTTTTTCATCATTTAACCACGATTGAACTTGCTCACTTTCCAAGCCCAACTCACTCGTTAATTGAATAAATTCTTGCTGATCATTCAAATTTCGTGGGACACAGAACATTGCATTAAACAAGCCTGTAGTCACTTCAATAAATCGTTCTGGTTGATACAATTGAACGGCTGTAACCAAACGCATCAACATTAAAGTATTAATGGGAAAATGAGGATTCATCTTCACTGGAATATCCCAATATTTAGACCAACGCTTTAAATCTAACATGGAGTATTTAGCTTTAGCAGGCACCATCAATGGGCTACTATTTCCCGTTGCTTTAAATACTCCACCCAAGAGCATCGGCTTCCATATAATGTCAGCATTTTTTTCCACTGCAAGTTTTTGTATCTGATAAAAACCTAAATAGCTGTATGGACTGCCTAAATCAAAATAAAATTCCACTTGTTTCATTTTATCTCCCTATAATTCATAAAAGTTCATTAATTTTAATAAGTAAGCTTTTACCATTTTTCCATCCATGGTCTTAAATCTAGCTCATGCGTCCATGCATCCCGTGGTTGCTGTGCAAGATGCCAATAGTTTTCTGCAATATGCTCTGGATTTAAAATTCCATCTTGAGATTTTTTGGCATAAATTTCAGGAAAAGTGGTTTCAATGAATTCAGTATCAATAGCACCATCAACCACAACATGTGCCACATGAATATTTTGTGGTCCTAATTCTCGTGCCATACTCTGCGCTAAAGCACGCAAGGCATGTTTTGCTCCTGCAAATGCTGCAAAATATGCACTTCCACGTAATCCAGCCGTTGCGCCAGTAAAAATTATAGTGCCTCTTTGACGCGGGACCATTCTTTTGGCTACTTCACGACCGACTAAAAATGCACCAAAGCAGGCCATTTCCCAAATTTTAAAATATTTTCGAGCCGTTTCTTCTAAAATACTACAAGGTACGTTGGCTCCAATATTGAAAACCATAACATCAATTTCACCAATATTTGATTCAATCTCTTCAATTAACTGAATGACTTGTTCTTCTTTTCGTGCATCAGAACCAAAAGCATAGGCCTTACCTCCTTGCTGTTCAATTTCGTTCACCAAAGTTTTTAGTTTATCAACATTACGCCGCGTCATACAGGTGATATATCCACCTTGAGCAAAACGCTTCGCAATAGCACCACCAGTCGCATCTCCTGCACCAATGATTAAAGCGACTTTATTCTGATTTTTTTGCAAACTCATATCTTGTAACTGATTTAAATCATCGCTCATGTTATGTGTCCTTTTATTACATAACCATCGTTATCATAATGAATACTATGTTATAATTTTTAACCAGTCAAATAGCATTTTTGTGATTAAATCATGCGCTATAAATTAGGATATAAAGAAGAAAAACGTAAGCAATTACTCCATATTAGTGGGAAAATTGCAAAAAAAGAGGGTTTTAATACCACAGGCATTGATACTTTTATGAAAGCCGCAGATGTTACCAGTGGTGCTTTCTATTCACATTTTTCTTCAAAACATGATTTGTTTAAATCACTCATTGCAGCCGAACTAAATCAAAGTATTAGCATGTGGCACAACAACCCCCATACAAAACCAGAAGAATGGATTGATTTTGAATTAAATCGCTACCTTTCTATCTCTCATGTAAATCTTGCTGAGCATGGTTGTGTACTTCCATCATTGGCGACAGAAATTGCTCGTTCAGATTTGGATACCCAAAGAGCCTATCAAACTGAATTCATGAAAGGCCATCAAATTTTTGTACAGCATTTAGGGAGTGAAGAAAGAGCTTGGGGCGTGATGTGTCAATTAGTCGGTGCTATTTTAATGGCACGAAGTATGGCCGATGATACTGTAAAAATAATGATTCTAGAATCGATTAAAAAAAGTATTAAAGCGATGCTAAGTTGCTAATTAAAATGTTGAAAACTACTATTTAAAACGACAAATTGTTTCAAAAGTACCTTTTTTCTTTTATTCCTCAGCAATTTTAAGATACATTCATGCTGATCTAAAAATTAAACTGATATGCCATGACCTCTTCAGACTCGAATTTCCCTAAAACAATTTATGCCATTCAACATCTTGCTTTTGAGGACTTAGGTTCACTGGAAGATGTATTTTATCAACTTGGCTATAGAGTTCGTTATTTTGAAGCTGGAATTGATGACCTTAGTCCAGCATTACAACACAGAGGTTTAACCATTATTTTAGGTGGCTCAATTGGCGTTTACGAAACTGAAGACTACCCTTTCTTAATTGATGAAATTGATTTACTCAAACAACGATTAGCTCAAAAACTGCCGACTATCGGAATTTGTTTAGGGGCTCAATTAATTGCACATGCCTTGGGTGCAAAAGTCTATACCGGTCACAAAAAAGAAATCGGTTGGAGCACCTTAGATATTCGTTATGCAAACAATAATATTTTAGCACCTTTATCGGATACACCAGTTCTCCATTGGCATGGTGATACTTTTGACTTGCCTAATGATGCTATTTTATTAGCCAGCTCTAAAATTTATAGCAATCAAGCCTTCCAAGTTGGGGACAATATCCTCGCATTACAATTCCATTTAGAAGTGGCTGCCAATAGTTTAGAAAAATGGTTAATTGGCCATACCTGTGAATTGCGCAAAGCAAAAGTAGATATCAATACATTACGTCAAGATAATCAAAACTACGCTGAAGCACTTGAAGATAAAGCACAAGAGATTATTCATCAGTTTGTTTCAACATTAAATAAGCAATCAACTTAACTTTAGAACTCAAATTATTACGTTTGTAGCAATTTTTATTCGTAAAAAGCACCATAATGATGGTGCTTTTTTATATGCAAAAATAGGATTCATTACTTCGTAGCAGATATAAATGCCTCAGTTATAATATTTACAGTGATCTTATCTTCAATATTTATGATATTGCATTTATTATAATAATCAAATACTTAAAACATAACAACGTTAATTTAATGTTTTTAAAAACTTATCTATAACTGTTTATTCTTTTATACATGTCCTCTTATGATTCACAATTTAAACATAAAAATAAAAAACATGGCTCTATTTCTACGTTGAATATACGACCGAGAAAAGTAAGTTTTTTTATGTACGTATTTAAATACTACTTTAATAAAAAAGGCTGTTTAATAATATCTTAAACAGCCTTTCCTATCTTTATTAATTCTATTTCATTTGAGCTTAGCGAGTTACTCGTTCCCAAGCATCTTTTACTGCGGATTTAGCTTCATTCCAACTTAAACGAGATTTTTTCTTCATAAGCTCCCATTTACTTTTAAGCTCATTTTCAACATCTTCAAAACGAGTTTCTGGAGAATAGTCATGACGAGTAGAATAACCTAAACGATAAGCTTCTTCATAATCCTGATTATAATCTAAATCGCTATATATAATTAAGGTTTCAGCATAGTATGGAGTTGTTTTAACTATCCCACGCCAATAAGCATCTTCTTCGGTAGGATCGACTACTTCAGCTAAACCTTTACCAGCTAAGCCACCTACAACAGCTCCAACCACGCCGCCGACTATAGCACCAACTGGGCCACCTAATGCACCAGCTACTACTCCTGTAGCCGCACCACCCACAGCTGCGCCTACACCTGTTCCTACTGGATGAGCTCCTGGTTCACCTGTTATTGGATCTGCATTTAGCTCTTTTCTTTGCTCTTTAGGTAATTCTTTAACAATTTCACGATTAATTTCTGGTTTATTAGAACTTGTCATATTAAATACCTTTTCTTAAATGTGTAATTCAAAAACTTTCCATCATTACTAGAAAAATACGCTTTTATTAAGCGAAGAAACTAAACCATAATCTAGTTTCACATCTAATTAATACAATCTCTTTTAATGTTTTTTATATTTTTTTGTATACTTACCAATGCACACAATTACTTTACCAATCAACTATTTTATCTAAATTCATTACATTAAATTATTATTGGTATCTCAACAATATACTTTCTATAAAAAAGACTATAAGACTCTAGGGAGTTCCTCGTATTTGACAAACACTGTACAGCATCAGATTTATGTGATTAATATTTTGCTTTCAAAATTTATTTAACATAATGGAGGTTATGCGAAATTATCAAAAAAATTAGTAAAATGGGAACCTAAACCTTCCATTTTTGATTACGTATAATGTGTATTATATTAATTTTAGAGAAACTTGAATAGCAACTCAAATCCTTTAAGTTATTGGGCAAAATTCTATTTAGATTACTTTGTATATAATCACGGCTTTGTTGCACAAAGATTCAAAAGTTACTATTTTTCCAAGCTCCTTAAATTTTCAGAAATTTGGGGGATGTCGTTTAAACACCTTCCCCATAATGAATACAATACTATTTAATTCGTCTAACTAGTATGAAAGCAAGTAAAGGCGCAATTGCAAACAGCGAAAATAACCACAGGGCTGCATGACGTGCACCTTCAGTACCACCTGGTGCAGTAATACCGGCATTATTGACGATGATACCAGCAATTGCAGTTGCTAAAGCCATCGCAAACAGTTGAATGGTCACTACAGATGAAGATGCGAGATTCTCTTCACCTTTATTCGCTGAATTAAATACATGTATCGCCAGATGTGGCCAACAAAGTCCAATTCCCAGTCCAACCGAGATCAATGCGATGACAAATAAAATAATCAGTCCATCAGTATTTAATAAATTTGGCATAGGAATAAAGAGTGCCAAAGCTGCCAAGGCCGCAATAATCATCACAGGTGAATAGCGAAAAATTTTTGTCACTTGGGTTGCTGTCTTATTGGCGGTAATGAAAACGCCTAAAGTCCAGCCACCTGCCATAATCGCTGTCAAATATCCCGCCATTAGCGGTGTAGTTTGCTGAATCACTTGTAAAAAATAAGGTAAATAAACTTCAGTCGAAAGACCAGCAATCATCAAAATCATCACTACAAAGATTAGCCCGATTGGATGTTTAAGCGTATAAGCACCTGTGGGCATTAGCTTGGAAGTGCTTTTTGCATCAATCTTGGCAATCGCAACAACACATAAAACTACCGCTAAAATACCTACGATATTGAGCCAAAGATGATGAGTTAAGCTCATTAAACTAAGTAATCCAATACTTAATACTAGAAAGCCAATTTGTGCAAAAGGAATCGAGATTTTCGCTTGACTACGTTCTTGCTGTAAGTTTATTTGACGAATAACAATAACTGCAATGAGGATTGTGATTGGTACAATAGACCAAAATGCCCAACGCCAGTGACCATATTGTGCAAACAAACCACCGATTGCAGGACCAACCAAGGTTGCGACGCCCCACATGCCTGAGGTAATTCCCATCGCCCTTGACCAGAGCCGCTGTTCGAATACAATTCGGATTAATGCATAGCTGAGTGCCAGTAAAATACCACCACCCAAACCTTGTAATACACGGCCCACCAACAGCAACGACATATTGCTGGCTAAGCCACACCAAATTGAACCTAGTGCAAATATCATCAGTCCAAGTAAATAGGCAGAGCGTGGTGTCAATTGCGCTAATATTTGTGCTGCAAGCGCAGAACCAATAATTGAGCTAATAATAAATAATGTCGTATTCCAAGCGTAATATTGCATCCCGCCAATATCTTGTACAATACTTGGTAAAATGGTGGTCACAATATAAATATTAATTGCATGTAAGGCTACACCGCCAGTTAATGCCAAGGTTCGTAATCCATTTTTACCGCTAAGTAGCTCACCCCATGACGCATCTTGCTGGATCTGCTGTTGTTTACTCATGCTTTGCCTATGTTCCGAACTTTAAACAACAGATGTTTAAGTAATTATATTGTTTAAAGTATTTAAGAAATCAATGAATCGAAATAAATTTTAAGATGTAGTCACTATAAAACCTCAACCTATGTTGAGGTCAAGGCTTTATATTTTAATTGGATATTTATTTTCGAATCAGTTGGAAGCAGCAGCATTTAAATACGCATCGTTTTGTTGCTCAAAGGCATATAAGTTAAAGCTCTCTCACGATACTCAAATTTAAGTCACCCCTTGGGTATCAAGCCTACCTAATTCGGTTAATTTATTGAGTACATCTATATACACATGGATTTCATGGCCCTGAATTTAAACAGTATCTGATGGAAAGGTATAATTTTAATGAGTATATTCTTCTATTTAAGAATCATTTGACTTAGATCAATCATCATTCCGAAAAATATGGTTAGAAAATTAATGATCTAATACGATAAAAGCGTATACCTTTATAGATGCAGTAATGGCAGGTATAACAGCTTATAAGCTACGTATTGACGATATTGATACAATCATCAAACAATTAAAATTACATAATTTGACCCAGTTAGGCGAACATAAAAATGTTTCCTTAGACCTAAGTCGTCAGATTCTTGAAGCTCGTTTATAAGCAATGGTCTACATCATTGTTACGATAAAAAAGTGTGATCATGCAACGCCTACCCTAAATCATAATGAGAGAAATAATATGAAAATTTTAGTCGTTCTAACCTCACATGGACAACTTGGTAATACTGGTGAGAAAACTGGCTTTTGGCTAGAAGAACTTGCTGCACCTTATTTTGCTTTTATTGATGCTGGTGCTGAAGTTACCCTTGCTTCACCTAAAGGTGGCCAGCCACCGCTTGATCCGAAAAGTAATGCACCAGAGTCGCAGACTGAAACCACTCATCGTTTTAAGGGCAATACCATCGCGATGCAAGCATTGGCAAATACTCAAAAACTCAGTGAAATTTCCGTTGCTGACTATGATGCGGTATTTTATCCCGGTGGTCATGGTCCATTGTGGGATTTAGCAGAAGATCCTATTTCGATTGCGTTAATTGAACATGCTATTCAGTCGGGAAAACCTGTTGCAGCTGTTTGTCACGCACCAGGTGTTTTTCGTCATGTGAAAGACAATGATGGCAATCCATTGGTCAACGGTAAAGCTGTGACTGGTTTTAGCAATACTGAGGAAGCAGCTGTAGGGCTAACGGATATTGTACCTTTTCTTGTCGAAGATATGCTTAAAGCAAATGGCGCTCATTATTCTAAATCCAACGATTGGGATGTACATGTCGAAGTAGATGGCTTACTGGTGACAGGACAAAACCCTTCTTCTTCAGCTGCAACAGCAGATGCATTGCTTAAATTATTGCAGTAAGGAGCTGTAAAAATATCTGCATATGTCATGTTTACACGTGAACAAACTCATAATTTTTCGCAGCTAGCACAGTATGTAGAATAAGCACCCTCTCGCAATTAAAGGTCACAATCTAACCTTATTAGCTTTTTATGGTGAATGAGGTCTTTGAAGGCAATAACCATTGAGGGTGCTGTGATTTTACGCTTTCCTGACAATCGCGCCTGTGTAAGAATTGGTATAACAGTCTAGTTTTATACTAGAGACATTGAAAACATTATCTTAAAAGTTCAAGCTATCATATTTTTATTATTTAAGGTACTGAAGGTTTGATTTAATAAAAGAGCAA
Source organism: Acinetobacter sp. ANC 4648 (assembly GCF_002135345.1). Taxonomy (GTDB): domain Bacteria; phylum Pseudomonadota; class Gammaproteobacteria; order Pseudomonadales; family Moraxellaceae; genus Acinetobacter. The sequence continues at coordinate 153,834 of NZ_NEGI01000004.1, forward strand.
CTAACTTAATAACACTCTATTTCAATTAGAAAATGCTTTATTGTGCAAAGATTCAAAAGTTAAACCTATCCTCCTGTTTAGGCGTATGCAGCTACTTAAAATTCACCCCAAAGTTGATCCGCATAAATTGTGGATTATTTTAGTAATGTGACAGTTGAGAACTCAGAGGGAAAAACCAGTATTCATTAAAAATCATTTAATTTTATTGGCTAAATATATAAAATCTAAATAAAAAACAGCCGAATTGTTTCCACGCCAGCTTTTTTATAGTTTTTTGAATTTTTTAATCAGGCTAATCGATTGATATTAAAAATTTATTACAAAGTAACTTCGCATAAGCACCATTATTTTAAATTACGCTTGCTAACAACTTGATAGATATTTATATAGTTCTAAATAAGCCTCTTTTGGGTGCATACCAATATTACCTCAATCAGCTTCTATAATTTGATCATCAAAAGCAGTAATGTAACTTAATAGAAAAGGTTCATTACATAACTCATTAAAATCAAAAATATCATCTGTTATAAATTCTAAGTTTAAAATGTGCTTATCTAGATTTTCATCTAATGTTCTAGGCAGTCTTTTATGAAAATATTTTTTGAATACTTAAAGCTAGTTATCTATTCTGTATTTAAAAAATTATCTACTAAATTATACATGAAGTTTTTTACGTCACTTTCTCCATTTAAAAAGGACATTTCTAAAAGTAATATATTAGTATAATTTTTAAGAGTCTTTTATTAAGACATCTTCCAATCTATTTAGCTTCGATTAAACTAACTCTTAATTAATTGTATTCTTAATACAGAAAATTTCACCATCATTCATTTTTATTGTTTATTTTTTTAAAAATTAAAATAATACACCTTATGCAAAAAAGCCCTTCCAAGGGCTTTTTAAACAACTCCTTTTCACTTGCTCGTCGAGTTACCAAACCCTACACAGTTCGACCATCCGCCTTTTCCGATACATCAAACTAATAAAAAAAGAAATAATTCAGATATTTCATATAAGCTCTATTATGTTAATTTTAGGAAAAATATAAAATGTCTATAGAAGAATCCTTATACTCTGCGAGCAAAATGTACTCATTGCATCAACATAATTAATGAATCAAGTTAAATAGTCTGCAACTTAAGCACTTTTTTTAATCAACTTAAATAAAACAAACAATAGTAAAATCCATACAGGCAGCATCAACACCGACAGCATAAACCCCTGACTCCACATAATGTAAAGAATGATCAGCATAAAAGCCAAAACCAAATAATTGGTGAATGGTGCAAATAACGCTGGAAATTTGGTCTGGATACCCTGCTTTTTCATGGCTTTTCTGAATTTTAAATGAATTAAACTGATCATCATCCAGTTCAATACTGCTGCGGCTACCACAATATAAATCAGGTAACTTAATGCTTTTTCAGGTACAAAGTAATTAAGTAAAACACAACCAAAAATTAGCAATGCAGAAAATAAAACGGCAGGAATAGGAATCCCTTGTTTAGTAACATGCTTAAAAATTTGCGGTGCATTACCTTGCTCTGCCAAGCCTAGTAGCATACGGCTATTGGCATACATGCCGCTATTACAGACAGATACAGATGCTGTTAAAATAATAAAATTAAGTAAATGTGCCGCCCAATCAATACCCATTTGCTTAAAAATAAGTACAAATGGACTTTTATCTAGGCCACCTAAATCTAATTGATTCCAAGGCACCAAAGACAAAAGAATGGCCAATGAACAGATGTAAAACAAAAAGATCCGAATAACGGTCTGATTCACTGCTTTAGGAATATTTCTTTCTGGGTCTTCTGTTTCAGCAGCAGCCATACTAATCAGCTCAATTCCGCCAAAAGCAAACATCATAAAGGCTAACATATAAAATAGGCCTTCAAAACCATGTGGAAAAAATCCACCATGTACCCACAAGTTGCTGATAGAAGCTGTTGAGCTAGTATCTGCGGTCATCAGCAAATAAACACCAAAAATGATCATTGCAATAATCGCAAGGACTTTAATCATCGACAGCCAAAATTCAGATTCAGCATACAGCTTTACATTGGCTAAATTTGCAAGGGTCACTACAACAAAAAAGACCAATACAGATGTCCAAGCAGGAATATGGGGCCACCAGTAATTGACATATTTTCCAATAGCGGTCAGTTCGGTCATTACCACCAAAATATATAAAACCCAGTAGTTCCAACCCGTCAAAAATCCGGGAAATCGTCCCCAATATTTAAAAGCAAAATAACTGAATGAACCCGTTACGGGTTCATGAACAATCATTTCGCCAAGTTGGCGCATAATCAGAAACGCAATTAAGCCGCCAATCATGTAACCTAAAATAATGGATGGCCCAGCGGATTGAATAATATGTGCTGAACCTAGGAATAAACCTGTGCCAATTGCACCGCCCATAGCAATCAATTGAATATGACGGTTCTTTAAACGGCGCTGAAGTTTAGGCGTCTCGCTGTTCAAAACAGACTCTCATTGGGTAAAATGTGAATTGTAGATGTTAAGTGTCATATAACCTAGCCCATCAATAGAAATAATTTTAGATTCACATTTTGTGGGTTTAAATGAGCCATAAAGAGTAATATTTTAGTTCTTCTAAGTTCTTTAGCTATATTGATCTGATTGCCTATATCAACAACATACTATGTTGTTGATAGTAAAATATTGAAAATATCTTTTTATATTAGGAAATTTCACTGAATAATATTCAAAAAATAGAACAGACAAGAGATCCCTTATCAGTCCCTATTTTATCTTTAAATAGAATAAAAATTAAATATAAAAAAGATAGTGTCCTTATCGAGTTTAACAACGGAATGCCACAGATTTGTTTCAATCAAAAATAATTCTTTTTAAGCATAAATAAATATTGCAGAAAACATAGTAAATCCTCTTAAATCTGTACTACTTTTCACTTCTAATATTCACTTATTCCGCTAACTCACAATATCAGTAGGCTTAAAGTAATAAATTGACTTGGTTGCAAGCTCACCAAGTATTCTATCAATATTATCTAATTTATTTCGTATAACATAATTCGATTTGAGCTTACTTCCTCATTCACTATAGTATTTTTCACACAGTTGCTTAAAAAGCAATATCGGCATTATGCCTTTTTCAATTTGAGCTTTTCCCGACCTTAATTCAAGTATTTTAAATGAAGCCCATCGTTCACACTCTTCTTTCGTATCGTGTGTAGAGGAATAGCGTTTTTTGTCATAAGTTACAGTTATACGCCAACTTTGACCACGTTGAATGGGTTTTGGAAGCTTCACAATGTTGGTGCAGACTTATCTTTATTTTAGCTCAAATTGAGCGATTTAAACGAATATTCGGTTATTTTAATTATAAATAAAACCCACAATATATGGGCTTTATCTTTAATAATATATTGATTAAACTATATTTATTTAGAAACTGAAGCTTCAGTTGTAATATTTACAGTGATCTTATCACCAACATTCGGAACATAATTTCCAATACCAAAAGCTGAACGGTCAAATGTAGTGGTTGCATTAAATCCAACAGACTGTGCTTTCGTCATAGGATGCTCACCTTGTTTGTTCAAAATAGCATTCAGAACTACAGGTTTAGTTACACCTTTTACTGTTAAATCACCTGTAATTTTGAAGTGTTTTTTATCCTTCGTCTCTACTTTGGTACTTTTAAAAGTAATATTTGGAAATTTGTCTGCATCAAACCAATCTGCTTTTTGGAACTCTTTATCCAATGCTGGAACATTCGTATTTACGCTGCTAATTGGGATAATTACATTTACTGAAGAGTTAGCAGGCTTTTCATTATCTACATTAATTGTACCTTGAATATCGGTAAAATTTGCAGATGGTGTAGAGAAACCGAAGTGATTCCAAGAAAATACAGTCGCCGTATGTGTAGGATCAATTTGATAAGCTACAGGCTTTGCTACTGAAAAAGTTGCAATTGTTGCTACAGCTAAACCAAGAGTTAATGCTTTAAAATTCATATTTTTATCTCACTTAAGAATGCTTATTAGTTTATACAGCTATTAGTTTAATTCACCGCTATCTATAAAACGATATGTTGCATTATTAGAACAACCTTCTACGTTCAAGTACAAGTTAAACCATCAATAAACACAACTATATGATATTAATACTTTTATATGTTTAAAATATTCAGGCTAGCTAATTTAAATTATCTTATTCATATTTTTAGAATAACTCCATACAAAAAACCTACATTCAAAAGCCAATAAAAAAGGTTGTATAGCTATAAATTTCAAAACATTAAGAAGATACAAAATGAGTCATAATGTACAAGCACAGAGTACGACTACACCCTATCGAATTACCCTTACAGACCCTCAAGGGCATATCTGGTATGTAGATGAACCTATTGCAAAAGGTGGGCAAGATTCTGCACCAAATCCCATACAGTTGTTACTTTCTGCTTTAGGTGCTTGCACCACAGTCACTTTACAAATGTACGCAGATCATAAAGAAATTAAATTAGAACATGTACAAGTCGATCTAGCTTTAAATCCAAATGGTGACTCTGAAGTGGGACAAAGTACCATTGAAAGAAAAATTCTTTTAAAAGGGAATTTTACCGAGGAGCAACATAAGCGTCTACTTAAAGTAGCAGAAAACTGCCCTGTACATAAGCTATTAACTTCTAATATTCAAATAAATACGATATTAAGTTTTTAAAAATGATTTGGGAATAATAAATACTCCAAATAAAAAAGCCCCATTTGGGGCTTTTTTATTGATATGACTTATAGCTTTTCAACCAATACACGGTCAATTTGCTTACGTCCAGTATGTGTTTCACGATTTTGTCTACGAACCTTGATGACTTTTTCTTCATCTAAATCTTTTAACATCAACACGACTGCCATCATACTTTCAAGTGGAAGTTCTTGACCAATCCACTTCTGTTCACCCACTTCCATCAGGGTGATTTCATCATTAATCTGGTTATAAAGGCTCATATTTTCCTCACTTATGGTGAATGAATACCATATTTAAATGCATACTCAATGAATGGCATCACTATATACCTATTCATAAAAACTGCCAGTGAAATATCGCTAAAAATACCCAATTAAGTGATTAAAAATTAAGTTTCATAGAAATAGTATTGATCACCAATATAATCGTCATCTTCGGAATTATGACTCCTATCTTCAATGAGCCCCTTCGATCTATCTTATTTGATCAGAAGGTTATATTCCTATTGGGATAAGCACCACCATTAAATTAAGCCTCGATCACTTCCCCATATATATTTATGTAATATTGCTGAATTTCTTAATTTTCGGTTTTTCTCTTTTCCTAAAAATAATATTGATATATAAAAAACGCCCCTTACGGAGCGTTTTTCAGCAAATTAAAACTTTCGATTAAGCTGTAATTTCTTTTACTGCGGCAACAACTGCTTCAGTAGTAATACCGAAGTATTGGTATAAATCTTTTGCAGGAGCAGATTCACCGTATGTAGTCATACCAATTACACGACCATCAAGACCTACAAATTTCCACCAATAATCCACATGTGCAGCTTCAACAGCAACACGTGCACGGATGTTTGCAGGAAGAACTGCTTCACGGTAAGCTGCATCTTGCTTCACAAATTCTTCAGCACATGGCATAGACACGACACGTACACCATCAAGTTGTGCATATGCTTCCATTGCCAATGAAACTTCAGAACCTGTTGCAATAATAATTGCTTTTAATTCGCCTTTTTCTTCAGCCAATACATAGCCACCTTTTGTCACATTCTCAATTTGAACTTGAGTACGTGCTTGGAATGGCAAATTTTGACGAGAGAAAATTAACGCTGTAGGGCCTTCTGAACGTAACAATGCAGATTTCCAAGAAATAGAAGCTTCTACAGTGTCACATGGACGCCATGTATTTAAGTTTGGTGTCCCACGTAAAGATGCAATTTGTTCTACAGGTTGATGTGTAGGACCATCTTCACCTAAACCAATTGAATCATGAGTATATACATGAATTACACGTTGTTTCATCAGTGCAGACATACGTACTGCATTACGTGCATATTCCATGAACATTAAGAATGTTGCAACGTAAGGAATGAAACCACCGTGAAGTGCAACACCATTGGCAATCGCAGTCATACCGAACTCGCGCACACCATAATGTACGTAGTTACCCGCTGGATTATCTTGTACGCCTACACAACCTTTCCACAATGTTAGATTTGAACCAGCAAGATCAGCAGAACCGCCTAAAATTTCAGGAAGTAATGGACCAAACGCTTGAAGTGCATTTTGGCTTGCTTTACGTGTTGCAATAGTTTCCGCTTTTGCATTTACTTCAGCAATATAAGCATCTGCTTGTGCAACAAAATCTGCAGGTAAATCACCAGAAATACGACGTTTTAACTCAGCCGCTTCAGTTGGGTATTTTGCTGCATATGCTGCAAACACTTCATTCCAAGCTGCTTCAGATTGAGCACCTTTCTCTTTAGCATCCCAAGCTGCATAGATATCAGCAGGAATAACAAATGCTTCTTCAGTCCAACCCAAAGCTTGACGTGTTAATGCAATTTCATCATTACCGAGTGGTGCACCGTGGCAATCTTCTTTACCTTGTTTATTTGGTGAACCTAAACCAATAATCGTTTTACAAATAATTAAGGTTGGTTTAGCCGTTTCAGCTTTGGCATCCAAAGTTGCTTGACGTAATGCTTCAGCATCATGACCATCAACTTTAAGCACTTGCCAACCATAAGCATGGAAGCGTTGTTCTGTGTCATCAGAGAACCAACCCTCTACTTCGCCATCAATTGAAATGCCATTATCGTCATAATAAGCAACAAGTTTGCCTAAACCTAAAGTACCAGCCAATGAACATGCTTCGTGAGAAACACCTTCCATTAAGCAACCATCGCCTAAGAAACAATAGGTAAAGTGATCTACAACTTGAAGATCATCTTTATTGAATTGCGCAGCTAAAGTTTTCTCAGCAAGTGCAAAACCAACTGCATTTGCAATCCCTTGACCTAAAGGACCAGTCGTTGTTTCAATACCTGGTGCATAACCTAACTCTGGGTGACCTGGCGTTTTAGAATGCAACTGACGGAACGATTTAAGATCTTCAATTGAAAGCGCATAGCCCGTTAAATGTAACAATGCATATTGAAGCATTGAACCATGACCATTAGACAATACAAAACGATCGCGGTTGGCCCATTGTGGGTTGCTTGGATTATGATTTAAAAAATCACGCCAAACGACATCAGCGATATCTGCCATCCCCATTGGAGCACCTGGATGTCCAGAATTTGCTTTTTGCACAGCATCCATTGCTAATACACGAATTGCATTGGCAATACGACGTTCATTCAGCGGGGTTGTCATAGATCAGAGTCCAATAAGGTTAAAATAAAGGAAGATGAATAAAAATTCGTAACTTGGCTATATTGTCTTAAAAAAAGTGAACGGGGTAAAGCCTTAACTTTATATTTATGCAAGCAGGCTCCAAATTCATTACAAATTAGATAATTTTGCTTTAAAAGCGAACAACACAACAGCTCATTCATCCTATATAAATCATTCATCTCGCTCCTTAAATAAGAATAACGAAAAGTAAAGATTGAACTTGCATCTTCTGCAGACGATATGAAATATAAATTTCACATCTTTACCGTGAGACTAAAAGCCAGTTTAATCTTATAAAATGCAATAAATAATATTGTTTACAGCCCAATCAAAATAAATTTTTCACTCTAAAGTAAGTTAAAAAATGAAAAACTCAACACCAATCAATCGACTGCTACGTTATTTATGGGGGCCACTTGCTTTAAAACTTGTTTTGTATTGTACAGAAAATGCCATATGACGTATAAATTTCAATCAAATCATTTTTAGCTCCTTCATTTTTTCCTATTTATCAGTTTTTTTGATGAGCATATCTATAAAAAAACCAATGAATTGAAATAAATTCATGCTTTTTGGTCAGGTTAAGCTAGTCCTAAAGTCGAACTCGATGTAACATACTGCGTCTTTTGAATAACTGTGATAGGACTTTCATGCGCGAGTACGCTGTCTTCACTTCGGAATCTGTAAGCGAAGGTCATCCCGATAAAATGGCTGACCAAATTAGTGACGCTATATTGGATGCAATCATCAAAGAAGACCCATATGCACGGGTCGCTTGTGAAACGCTTGTAAAAACGGGTGCGGTTGTACTTGCTGGCGAAATCACAACAACTGCTAATGTTGATTTTGAAGCCATTGTTCGTCAAACCGTAAATGGAATTGGTTATCACCATTCTGACCTTGGTTTTGATGGTTCAACCTGTGCTGTAATCAATATGATCGGCAAGCAATCACCTGAAATTGCACAAGGTGTAGACCGTCAAAAACCTGAAGATCAAGGTGCTGGCGACCAAGGCCTCATGTTTGGTTATGCAAGCCGTGAAACTGACGTTTTAATGCCGGCTCCAATTTCTTATGCACATCGCTTAATGGAAAAGCAAGCTGAGTTACGTCGCAACGGTGCTTTACCGTGGTTACGTCCAGATGCAAAAAGCCAAGTTACCTTTGCTTATGAAAATGGTATGCCTGTACGTTTAGATGCAGTGGTTTTATCAACTCAACACGATCCTGATATTTCACAAGCCAACTTAAAAGAAGCTGTGATTGAAGAAATCGTGAAAAAAATCATTCCTGCGGAAATGTTCCATGCAGGCACGCAATTTCACATCAACCCAACGGGTATGTTTGTAATTGGTGGTCCTGTTGGTGACTGTGGTCTAACTGGTCGTAAAATCATTGTTGATACTTACGGTGGCATGGCTCGTCACGGCGGTGGTGCATTCTCTGGTAAAGATCCATCAAAAGTAGATCGTTCTGCTGCCTATGCTGGTCGTTATGTTGCGAAGAATATCGTCGCTGCTGGACTTGCTGACAAATGTGAAATTCAAGTGTCGTATGCGATTGGTGTTGCTGAACCAACATCAATTTCGATCAATACCTTCAATACCAATAAAGTATCTGAAGAATTGATTATTCAATTGGTACGTGAACACTTTGACCTTCGCCCATACGGTATTACCCGTATGTTAGATCTTGTTCAACCGATGTATAAGCAAACTGCTGCTTATGGTCACTTTGGCCGTGAAGGTACTGATACTGCATTTACATGGGAAAAAACAGATAAAGTTGCAGCGCTTAAAGCATCAGCAAATCTATAGTTTTTCTTCTTAAAAAAGCTCGCTTTATGCGAGCTTTTTTATTGATCAACAACATGATATAAAACTTAAAAGCTTAGACTCCCTTTCATTATTCTTTTCAGGTGTACTCACATTGCAGTTATTTTACAAGTTGATTTTCCAAGTCAAGGACCATTTCAAGATGAAATGACTTCAGCATTTAAAACACTGGCTGAAAGTATTAATCATGAAGCTGGTATGCTATGGAAAATTTGGACCGAAAATAGTGAAACCCAAGAAGCTGGCGGCATCTATTTATTTGATACTCAAGAAAATGCTCAAAAATATCTTAAAATGCACACTGCTCGTTTAGAAAGCTTTGGTTTAAGTAATATCCGCAGTAAATTTTTTAAAATAGACAATGCATTATCAACTCTAAATCATGCTACATTCATTCAAAAATAAACTTTAAAATCCTATACATCATCTGTCAGGATTTTAAAGTTAAGTCGACTAAGATTCTGTATCTGAAGATTTTTTATCCTGATTTAATACATCTAACAGTGTTGGCTGATTTGGTGTTGTATCAACATGCTCTTGTTTTAAATAAATATGAGCGGCTTTAAATACCACCACGACCACTAAACAGGCCAGCAGTCCAAAAATCCAATGTCCGTATGGACTTCGTATATGATGTGATCCACATCGACTACATTCTTTCTCTGTGGCATCTACGACCTTGTTACAACAAGCACAATGATATTGATATAGCATAGGTTATCTCCTACTTTCCCGCTCATTATTGTTTTTCTCAGTTACACCTTCATTACACATAATTATATTTTAAGTGTATTTTTATCTTAAAAAACTTGTTAGCAAGATACAAGTATAAATATCTTTGACTTTGTAATCAAAATTCATTTCCAAAATAATTAATGATTGTTTTATCTCATTTTATAATTTGGTTTAAAATTTAAATTTGTAACTTTATTTTTTAAATTAAAGTTAAAGCAATTAACTTTCCCTATTTTTCAAAATTTCTTTAAAATAAGTCACAGAAATTGAGGAATTTAAAATGGTACAACTGATTAAAAAAGGTGGATTACGTGAACGCGCAAATCGTAGTCGTAAATATTTAGGTTCTGAAAATACTGAAAAAACACTTTTGCCTAACCGTTATGAGAATATGCAGAAAAAAGAAGAACCATCGATTCAGACTTATGCTGATTCTAAGAAAAAAACTGATGATATTTAACCTTAGAATATGTAAATCACATCTAACCCCAAAAAGATAAAGTCATCAACAAATCACTTATACCACTAGTTCAGTTGTTCATAGATGATGCTAAGGTTTTTGTACAAGCAAAATAAAAGACAAAACAACAAAGAACAGATTAAATTTTTATAAAAAAATCAAAAAAAAGCTGAATCTCAGATCCAGCTTTAAATTTTAAGAATATTGATTTTATTTTTTATTTACATCTTTCAATTCGATATGTTTACGATCGGGTTCAACTTCATGTGCTTCACCATCAATCACACTTGAATCATGATATTGGGCACCACCTTGTTGGTTTTGCATGTCCTGCATTTGACGCATTAAATCTGCGAATGGATTTTGCCCTTGTGCGCCCCCCATTCCAGACATATCGCCCCCCATCATACCACCCATCATTTTTTCCATCATGGCTTGCTGACGTTTCATCATCGTTTGCATGATGATTTTTTTAAATAGACGTTGTACAGGCGGAATTAGGATCAAAACAGCGATCACATCTGTAATTAATCCAGGAATAATAAACAATATTCCCGCCAAAATTTTTGGAAGATTATTGCTAAATTGTGGATCCGCACTCATTTGGCCCATCTGCATTTGCTGCATTTGAGGCATTAAACCTTTGGAATTCGAACGAATGAGTTTCAAACCAATAAAAAAAGCGGCAATAAACCAGAAGAAGACATACCACATGCTTCCGACAAGATCACCTACCCCGATCCATACGAATATTTCGAGTACCAAGCCAATTAAAACAATAAGAGCTAATTTCATGAAAATTAATCTAATCTCATATGAATAAATAAATTACGGTGGTCATTCGCTTAATCTCTATCAAGCTTTTTCCATACCTTTATGTAACAATATGGGCATTATTTTATTTTTAAAGTCCAGCATGTCATTAATTATTGGTATTGATCCAGGTTCTCGTCTCACAGGTTATGGAATCATTGAAAAAGATGGTCAAAAACTAACTTTTGTAGATGCAGGAACAATTCGTACCGAAACTACTGAAATGCCTGAACGCTTAAAAAGAATTTTTGCGGGCGTAGAACGCATTGTCAAATATCATGGGCCAACTGAAGCTGCCGTTGAACAAGTGTTTATGGCCCAAAATCCTGACTCTGCTTTAAAATTAGGACAAGCGCGTGGTGCTGCGATTGCCGCCTTAGTAAATTTAGATTTACAAGTTGCTGAATATACGGCGCGACAAATCAAACAAGCGGTGGTTGGTTATGGTGCGGCGGATAAAGACCAAGTCCAAATGATGGTGATGCGACTTTTAAATTTAAGTATCAAACCACAACAAGATGCTGCTGATGCTTTAGCAGCAGCAATTTGTCATGCACATGCTTCCGGTAGTATGAGCAAACTTGCCGTTTTAAATGCACTGGGGGGCATGGCACGTGGGCGTAGTCGCAACAGCAGCAGACGACGCTAATTGCTGATTATAAATAGGCTGAAAAATCTTTTTTCATTTCACGTATTGAGGGTTGCTTCGAATATGTTGCAATCAACATTTTTCCTGATGTACGTAAATTTTTTTGCTGCTGTGGATCTATCCGTATCAATACCAACTCTTCAGCAACTCTCTGATTTGGACTGTCACAACAAATAATAATATTCTGATTTCGCTCAATAATTTTATACTCTGAAAATTCTTTTTGAAGCATTTCTTTTAATGAAACTTTTTCAGACTTTGGCCTGCTATCCATTTGTGTATAAATAATTATTACGATACATACTACAAAAACAAGACCTACAATTAAATACTTATCCACTTTACTCCCCCCTTATAGTTTAATTTGATCTTTTAAAATCTAGACAATGAGCTTAGTTATCTAGACTATTTCATCCCATGATTTACAACATAAAAAACTGCCTCATTCATTTGATGTGCCTGTAAACCACGCATTCCTGCTTGGGCTAAATGATCCCCTGCCAAAGCATGCAAGGTTACAATTTGGTGGAGGTGAATTGCTTCATGAAATTGCGCTTTTAAACTCGCTATCATGCCCGCCAATACATCACCCATTCCACCAGTTCCCATACCTGCATTACCCACAGTACAAATCCATAATTCATCTTGCAAAATTAAACTACCTGCACCTTTAAGTACCCATTGCCCTGCATACTTCTGTTGTAACTGCTGTATTGCATTCACCCGATCCGACTCTATTTCTTTAACTGAGCACTGGAGTAATTTGGCTGCCTCACCGGGATGTGGCGTGGCATAAGTATGATTTCCTAATAGCTCAGGATGTAAAGCCAAGAACCATAATGCATCTGCATCTAGCACAACCTCCAAATGCTCAGATAAATTAAGTTTTGGAAACCATTTAAAAAATTGCTGTTCAGACCACATATCTCGCCCTAAGCCCATACCAAAACAGACCGCATCGACCTGATCCAGCAATATTTGAATATCAGCTTGAGTTAAGGCATTAATATCTTGCAGCATAATATTAGGCGAACGTGCCAAAATTGCAGTGTGATGTTTCTCATGACAGATAATGCTGACTTTTCCTGCACCTGCACTAAATGCAGATTCAGCCGACATCATCACCGCGCCCCCCATATCTGCATGCCCCCCCACCACCAATACATGACCATAATTGCCTTTATGACCAAATGCCTGACGCTGAGGAAGCTGAATATGTGTGGATGACAGATGCGCGATTGGTTTTAATATATTATCTATTGGAATTAATGATATGCAATCAACCTGTCCTGTATATTCTTTACCTTGCCCTGTGAATAAACCAGCTTTTAGACCCAAGACCGTGAAAGTATGGTCAGCCTGAATTGCACAAGGCAAAACTTGCCCTGTATTGGCATGTAAACCACTGGGAATATCAATAGAAACCTTTAAACCAGATTGAGCATTATAATGTTGAATAATGGCTTGCCACGTTTCATCTAAATCTCGGTTTAGCCCGATACCAAATAAAGCGTCAATATGGCAATCAAATGACTGTAAAATATTAAAATTTTGGTGAATCCAGATATTATTCTGCTGTGCATAGTGAATTGCTTGTTTTAACTCCTGAGATTCACCACTTACACTTGCAAAAATCTCAACCTCATAGCCGTATTGTTTTAAATAACTTGCGATACAATAACCATCCCCCCCGTTATTGCCTGAACCACACCATACAGCGATCTTCTTTATATTTTTATGCGATGCTGTGGATTGAAATAATGCATCTAATCGCTGAGCAATCGTCCAAGCAACTTGCTGCATTAACCCATAAGCACTATTTTGTTCAGAGAACCAGCGTTGCTCCCATGCTTGAATATCTCGACTATGATAAACTTGCTGATGCATTATTCTTCCTTATTTGTATTTTATGTCGGCAATCACAGCTCCATCCAATATCCCTTTGCAACAGATTGATCCTGAAGTATTAAAAGCATGGATTAAAACTCAGGCTTTGGAACTTGGCTTTGCTGATTGTGTCATTGCCAAACCAGATGCTCAAGCAGAATTACCACGATTCAAAGAATATTTAAAACGTGGTTATCATGGTGACATGAAATTTTTAGAAGAAAATTTAGAAAAACGTGCCGATCCAACTTTACTGGTTCCTGGAACAAAAAGTATCATTTGTGTGCGCATGAACTATCTCGTGGAAACGCCTAAACCACGCTATGTTCCTGATGAACCAAATGCCGCAATTATTGCCCGCTATGCACGTGGCCGCGACTACCATAAAGTTATGCGTGGTCGCTTAAAAACTTTAGCAACAAAAATTAGAGAGAAAGTCGGAGATTTTGAATCACGTCCATTTGCCGATTCTGCGCCCATCTTTGAAAAGTCTTTGGCTGAAAGTGCGGGGATGGGCTGGACAGGCAAACATACCTTATTAATTCATAAAAAATCAGGTTCCTTTTTTGTATTAGGTGAACTATTTACCTCTTTAGACTTACCTTTTGACTCGGCTGCAAGTGCACATTGCGGTTCATGTACAGCATGCATTGATATTTGTCCAACTCAAGCTATTGTTGAGCCCTACATGCTTGATGCGCGTAAATGTATTGCCTATTTGACCATTGAATTTCAAGGCATCATTCCAGAGGAATTACGACGTGGCATTGGTAATCGTGTTTTTGGGTGTGATGATTGTCAGCTTATTTGTCCATGGAATAGTTTTGCGAAAAAAGCTACGATTAACGACTTTAATCCAAGACATGGTTTAGATGATGTTAGTTTGTTGGATTTATGGCATTGGGATGAAACCACCTTTTTAGCCTGTACCGAAGGTAGCCCTTTACGACGCACAGGCTTTCAAAGTTTTAAACGTAATATCGCCATTGGTTTAGGCAATGCACCCTTTTCTGAACAAATCGTCCTTGCCTTACAAACCAAAAATGAACAGCATGATGAGATTGTGCAAGTCCATATTGACTGGGCGATTCAAGAACAACTAACTAAAAAATTATAAACTTTGTAAGGAACTGACCATTTTTGTTTTCTAAGTTAAAACTTGCACGTTCTTAACAAAATTTATCAAATATTGATTTTATAGCAACCAAGATTCAGCATTTTATTTTTTATAAAAAATAACTTTGTAGGTAAATAAGCATAAATACAGCTCATTTTGTAACTAAATCTAAGATTATATTTCTCTATAATATTTGCCAAAACTATAGAGATATTTAATTTATTTTGAACTTTTTTACCCTTTTATCCTGCTTTAAATCAGGTATGATCAAAGCAATGTTGAAAATAAATGGATAAATCATGCAAGTACGCAACGATTGGGCACGCGAAGAAATTCAAGCTCTATATGAACAGCCTTTTCTAGATTTAGTTTCCGAGGCGCAGCGTATACATCGTCAAAATTTTGAAGCAAACACCATTCAGGTCAGCACCCTACTTTCGATTAAAACAGGTAAATGTCCAGAAGACTGTAAATATTGCTCTCAATCCGTACACTATGATTCCAAGTTAGAAGCTGAAAAACGCATTGCCGTTGATAAAGTGATTAGCGAAGCCAAAGAAGCCCTTGAATCAGGTTCATCACGTTTTTGTATGGGTGCTGCTTGGCGTAATCCGCATGAACGCGATATGCCTTATGTACTAGAAATGGTACGTGAAGTCAAAGCTTTAGGTCTAGAAACCTGTATGACACTGGGAATGCTCAATGAATCTCAGGCAGGTCGTTTACATGAAGCAGGCTTGGATTATTACAACCATAACCTAGATACGTCTCGTGAATATTATTCTCATATCATTAGTACCCGTACTTTTGATGATCGGTTAACTACACTGGATTATGTCCGTAATGCGGGAATGAAAGTTTGTAGTGGTGGTATCGTCGGTTTAGGCGAAAATCGGAATGACCGTATTGGCTTATTACAAGAACTGGCAACACTTCCAATTCATCCTGAATCTGTACCAATTAATATGCTGGTTCCAATTGAAGGTACACCACTCGCAGATGTTGAAAAATTAGATGTCACCGAATGGATTCGTACCATTGCAGTAGCACGCATCATTATGCCACACAGCTATATTCGTCTTTCAGCTGGTCGTGAAGCACTAACTGATTCAGATCAAGCTTTAGCATTTATGGCTGGTGCTAATTCACTATTCTCTGGTGAAAAACTACTAACAACTCCGAATGCTGGTGAAGGTAAAGATAAACAATTATTTAGCAAACTTGGATTAAAAGCTGAAAAAGCCAAAGCAACTGTAGCCGAACTTTCAGTTGATGCGATGGCAAGTTAATTCAATACAATAGTCAGAAATAGAACGATAACTCATAGTTTTAATCTATCCTGTAAGTATCTACTACTTAATGGGTGAAAAGTTAAAGATCACCCATTAAGTCGCTAGAATAAAAGATATTTACTCAATCTAAGTATAATTTGAATTAATACATGACAAGAAATAATACTATGATTTTAATATCATTTTAAAAAATAAAGTAGTCGTGAAAAAATTTAGTATTTAAAAATATTATAAAGAGGTAATCAGAATTCCATATTGGGCATTTAAAAACATTCCAACTCGAATAACATCCACGCCATTGGCATGATGAACTTTTAACTGTTGATGAAGAGCATCATATTCAAAAGAATCAAAACAGTCTTGATGCTGGCACAACCACGTTAATGTATCTGATAAATGATCATCTACAACATAAGTTTCAGCTTTAAAATTTTTGGACATCGTGAATCAATACAAATACTGAGAATAGGTATATTTTAACTTAAATAGAAAGAAATTAAATATGAGATAAGAAAAGCGCTGAATATTTCAATATCATCATATTACGGAATCAATACTTGCATAATATGATGATATGCCAGACAAAATATTAAAGTAAAATTAATGATGCATACCGCACTTACGACACTCTTTGACCAAAACTAAATTTTCACCTATTTCATATTCAAAAGCATGAATACAAAATAATTTTCTAATTTTTTGAAGCATTATACTCTCCTATACATTCTTCGACTTGCTTCACAAGATATTTCCATCCTGAAACATCTTGGTCATTAAAATGACTGTAGAATATATTTAGCATAATCTAGAGAATATTCAAGTAATATTTGCTGTAATTATCAAATTCTAACTTTAATATATTGGCTTGATCTGAATCAGATAATCATAATTTAAAATATTGTTTTTAATTAATATATTTTAAATTATAAAAATATATCTCATTCAAAATTGATCTTTAATCTAGTTAAAACTAAAAAGTCCACATAAATTAAAAGCATGAAATATGTCATATTTCATGCCTATATATTTGATGAAATTCACGATAGTGGATGTAATGCTGCAACTTCTTGACTAATCATAACTGCGGTTGCAGCAGACAATGTCCAACCAAGATGTCCATGCCCTGTATTATAAAACACACGGTCTCGCTTACCCCGTTTTACCACTGGCATCATTGGTCTTAATCCTGCCCAAGGAATACTATGCTCTGTAGAAATATCGAAATTCTTATTTACCCAATTAATTAAAAGTTAATGACACATAATTATTATAATTCAAATACTTATTTTTTATAAATAAATACAATATTCAATATATGTACACATTAATTAAAAGTCTTATTTTTTGTATCAAATTTAATTACTTAGAGTACTAAAGTGATAACTTATAAAATATTTGGTTCATGAACCTAGCTATGAATACATATTTTCCTATTAAAAAGGTCTTAAGAATAGACTAAATTTGTCTAGGAGAGTGGTGGCAGTCCACCACTAATTAAAAGGTGTATACAAAATCGGTGGCTATTCAATAAGTGTAGTTTACTATTTGGTATAAAATATTATACTGAGGCTAGGGTTTTGATAGCTACGATTTCTGTTTGGCTTTTTGGCGTAAGACATACAAATATAAGCTTTCTACTTTTTCACGTGCCCATGGTGTGGTACGTAAGAATCGCAATGATGATTTAACACTTGGATCTATGCAAAAACATCTAATTTCAATTTTACGATTTAAGCCTTCAAAGCCACCGTAGTAATCCAATAACTCATCCAAAATGTCAGCAAGTTTTTTGCCGTGTAAAGGGTCATTGGAGGTATTCATAATAGATCAACCGTATTTTGGGAGGCCATTATTATAACCTGAGCTAGTTGGAAAATGAGAGGGTTGGAATTTAAACGTAATTAACATAGAAAATTACAGCTTATCTTCCTATTTACAACAGTGCTGATGCATAAAACAATTAATAATTCAAAGAAAGCTTTTTAATAAATATACGGAATTTATGATTTAAATCCGCGTTTTATTAAATTTTTATTAGTAAAATAAATTAATTATGCTAACATTTTACTGTAGCAATTGTGCATTATGCTATCGTTAAAAAGCTACAAGAAAACGGCCTCTTTCAGGTGCACACTATTTAACTTATGTTCACCTATTTTTAAGGTATAAATTTAATTTTATCAAAAAATACCGTGAATTAACCGCAGATCTAAGACATCGATATCGCTCAATTTTCGTTGAATTAAACAAATACTACAAAGCTCTATAAGTGCTTTATTAATTCACGTATAGTACGCAAAGAGTGATATGAGTTGCAATCTAATGAGCTGTGCAACCTGAGCATAGGATGCACAGCATAATAACTAAAAACTTCATTTTTAAAATAATGCTTTTTCTTTTGCTCGTCGATTCACCAATCCCTGCATCGTTTTACCACCCGCCTTGACCCATACCTCAAACTGATCTAAACGAGTTGATTTTAGTATTTCGCATAAGCTGTATTATGTTAATTTTAGACAATTTTAAGATAATTGTTGATGAGTAATTTTTCAATGGATAAAGTAATTTCATTATTACTACATGATGTTCCTGTTCATGCAGACTACGCGTGTGATGCGACAGATTTAGATCTAGAAGACATTCCTGAGGAACGTATAATAAATTTATTAAATTCTTCTGATGAAAATATTATATTTGAAGCGGCAAAACTTTTGACCCACTGGGGGCAAACCTCTGGTTTTGATGTATTAGTAAATTTGTTAGACGATAATAAATTAGATGGTTATATAGATCATCGTTTACATGGCTATGATGATACATTTCAGCATGTACTTCGCGCTTTTGTGCGCTATTGGGCAATCCAATGTGATTTAGGATTTGGTGAGCCAGCGCGAATTAAAATATTCTCTCCTATAAAAAAAATTATCGAAAAATCTAACACCCAACGATTTAATATTAAAGGTTTATTTTGGGTAATTGAAGAATGTAAATATAGTGAATATATTCCTTTGATAAAAAATCATTTAATCCAAATAATAGATCATCCTAAATTACAATTTTGGAAAATCCATGATGGTCTTGAATTTATGCTTAAATTAAATCCTGAGCTTGTTCATAATTTATTAGATGAAAAAGGCAAAACATTAGAAGACTTTAAAATTAATAATTTATAAAAGCTCTCCATTTAACATAATGGGCATTACACGAAACGTATATGCCTAGTGCTAAGAGTAAATCTTGGTAAACTCAATTAATTTAATTACTTCAAGAAGTATTTTGTTTTTTATTCATGATAGAGTGCTGATGATTTTTTCACCTTAATAAGAGAAAGTCCCTATTTTCTACGCAAACTTCAATATCATAAAAAGAGGAATAAATGAACACTAATATTTATTTGATAATCAGTGGAATCGTCTGTGTATTCATTGTTTACATGATTGTTTTATATACCATTATGAAAAAAAGAAAGCAAAAAATACTGAATGATTTTAAGCTAAGTAATACTGAAAAACCCTTAACAAAGCAACAAGAAAAAAGATTGGCATTGGGGGCTATTCTTTTTTATTACCGTGGAGAAAAGATTTTAAATTTTTATCCAAATGATATTGATTTAAGCCAGTATAAATATGAATTAGGTCAACAGTGGGACATCACTAATGCTGAAGAGGCCAAAGGAATACTAAAAAGTCTACTTGAATTGCAGCGAAGTTCTCAAATTGATGCTTTATTACAACATCCTTCTGAAGATTTAAGCAAAATAAAAAAGCAAATAGCAAAAGACTTAAAAATAGATCTTTCCTTGGTTAAGCAAACACAATCTACATACGCGTGGGATATCTGTCGTGCCGTTTCAGTAGCTAAATGGTGCTTTTGGAGTGGTTATTTATCTGAAAGTGAGACTTGGAATATTATAGAACATGCGGAAAAAATAGCCTTAGAATATGGGGAAAGTTGGGCTGATTACACTGTATCTTTTCTACTAGGAAGAACAATACAAGGTTATGATTTAGAAGAATTAATTGTCGAGACAACACAATTATTGCATAGTAAAAATCCGACTTTACGCAAAATACAAGATATTGATATTTATCAAAGATATTCTTTTGTGTAACTTATATATTTTTCTGGAAAGTTTTCGAAATACTCGCCTATTTTTCCTTGCTAGAATTTAATTTATTTTAAATTAACATGATTTCGAGTTGTTTAAAAAAGCCCTTTAAAGGGCTTTTTTTAAACAATACCTTTTCAACTTTACGACGATTCACCAATCCCTGCATCATCCGCCCCTGCCTTCACACATACATCAAACTGATTGGCTGCAGCTTGATAATCGGTTGCCCACCATTTGCAAATGAAGTTTCCATTGCAGGAAATAAATGTCGGTCAATCACTGTGACTTGATAACCCAATTGGGCGAGTTCATAAGCCGACGTTACATCAGTAATTCCTGAACCGATCACCACGATATGACACATAAATACACTCCTTTGAAATGTTTTTCATTTCAAACTATGCCTCATCTGTCATTGGTACCTGAGAGCTTCGATCCATATTCAATCCATTTGAATACAACCATCCCCTTCGGTGAGCACATTTCTATATAATTTTACTAGAATGACTTCTCTCCAGATTTTTTTCAATTATTACAGTCCTTTTGCCTGAGAGTTTCCGAGGTCGTTGCTCCTTCGGCGGATCTACAGAAGACCTCTCTCCTGCAATAATCTTTGAATTGTTATGCAGCAATGTTTATGCCAATATTCAATTATTTTTTAATCTTTTTGAGTGTAGCATCAATATCTCACGTTTGACGCATAACTTTACCTCAATAAAAAAATTTGATTATAATAAGTATATTTATGTTTTTAATATTCAAGAACACCAAACCAAGCCATTGTTAATATTCAATTTTTTTATAAAAACAATAATAACTCATCAGAAGTTGCTTAAACAATAGATAATCTGACCTTATCACACAAAAAAATTCAACTTAAATATTGCTTTAATTGCATAAATCGCTAGGATGAAAAAGTAGCCTTTTCTATCGCATCATTTTTTCAGATAGAACGCTTTTTAAAAACAACGATAAATCAATATCAACACGATAAGGAAATTTTTATGCAAGGACGTATGATGTTTCAACCGCTACTCATTAGTAGCTTGATTGAGCATGCTGCACGCTATCATGGTGACACTGCAATCATCTCAAAAAATACAGATGGTACGATAACAAAAACAGATTGGACGCATGTCGCACAGAATTCCAAACGCTTTGCAAATGCCTTACTAGCATTAAACATAAAGCCAAATGATCGAGTTGCCACCATCGCTTGGAATAATCATCGTCATTTAGAGTCATGGTATGCCATTTCAGGTAGTGGTATGGTGTGTCATACCATTAACCCGCGCCTCTTTCCAGAGCAGCTAATTTTTATTATTAATGATGCCAAAGATCGCGTAATCTTATTTGATAAAACCTTTTTACCACTAATTACTGGGGTAAAAGCACATCTTCCCCAAGTTGAACACTTTGTTTGCTTAGGTGCATTCGATCAAGACGTTGTTAATGCACTACCTGATGTTAAGTTCTACGATACACTACTTGCAGAACAATCTGCAGAATTTGAATGGCCAACATTTGATGAAACCACAGCAAGTTCTCTCTGTTATACCTCAGGTACAACAGGTAATCCTAAAGGTGCCTTATACAGCCATCGTTCAACCATTTTACATACCTATGCTATTTGTTTACCTGACTCATTAAACCTATCTGCACAGAACATTATGCTGCCTGTCGTTCCGATGTTCCATGTAAATGCATGGGGAACGCCTTATGCCGCAGCAATGGTTGGTTGTACCATGGTATTACCAGGCCCTGGCTTAGATGGCGCTAGCTTAGTTCAATTGATTGATGAGTTTAAAGTAACTATTGCATTGGGCGTACCCACAATTTGGCAAGGTTTACTTGCAGCAGCAAAACAATCTGGATCTCAACTAAAAAGTTTAAAACGTACCATTGTCGGTGGTTCAGCTTGCCCACCCGCAATGATGAAAGCCTTTAAAGATATTTATGACTGCGAAACTATTCATGCTTGGGGGATGACCGAAACCAGCCCATTAGGCACTGGAAATCAGCTAAAAGCTAAGCATGATCTTCTTTCTGATGATGATAAATTCAAATTACGTCTTTCTCAAGGACGCCCACCTTTTGGGGTAGATTTACGCATTACAGATCAAGAAAAAGGCACACTTCAATTAGCACGCGATGGTCAGACTACAGGTAATTTACAAATTAAAGGTCATTGGATTATCAATGAATATTTCGGTAAAAATGAAAGTGCATTAACGACTGATGGTTGGTTTGATACTGGCGATATTGCGGCTCTCGATGAAGATGGCTTCTTATTTTTAAGTGACCGTGCCAAAGACTTAATTAAGTCAGGTGGAGAATGGATTTCATCTGTCGAACTGGAAAATATTGCGATGGGTCATCCTGAAATTTCAATGGCTGCGGTGATTGCTGCGAGCCATCCAAAATGGGATGAACGCCCTGTGGTTGTCGCCATTAAGACCAATTCCAGTCAAATCACAGAGCAAGAGCTTTTAGATTATTACATCGATAAAATTGCAAAATGGCAAATTCCAGACACTGTTATCTTTGTAGAAACAATTCCATTAAGTGGTACAGGTAAAATGCTGAAGAAAGATTTACGTGAAAAGTTTGGAGATGTCTTACTCAGTAGCTAACTCAATTTTATAATAGCGCTTATCCAAGGTACTCAATTTTTGGGTACCTTGTTAATCATCTTAATTCTATTATTACCCAAACTATCAATCTAATACGCTGAGCAAAACTTAATATACTGAAGTTAGATATTATTTAGATAACCTACAAAGAAATATTCACAATTTATTTTAATTTTTTAGCTTTCTCTAGGCATAGATATGTATTTTTTTAAACAATTTGCTCATGAAGCACTGATCTAGATAAAACCGTTCTTTACCTGAAAGAAATAATAAAATCACATAATTTCAACAATAAACCTCAAACCAATGGGCGTATATTTTAAATAGATAAAAATTCTTATAATCAGAGGAAATTTTCATGCATTACCAACACCTGCTTGTTGCTGTTGATGATTCCGATGTCTCTCTTGCTGCGGCAGAAGAAGCGCTGATTTTAGCGAAAGTACTTAAGTGTAAAGTCACCCTCGTTAGTGTTGTTTCTCTAGACCCTTTGAGTAATACCAGTTTCTATGGAAAAGCACTCAGTGCTACAGATTATTATTCAGAAGCAGTGGCTCATGCAAAAAATACTTTAAGTACTTTGAAACTCAAATTTACCAATGCTGGTATTAGTACAGATGCTAAAATCCTTGGTAATATGGCTGAAAGTCATGCAATCACTCAATTAGCCAATGAATTAAATGTTGATTTAATTGTGATGGGCTCACATGGTCGAACTGGTTTTAAAAAAATTGCTTTAGGTAGTGTTGCTCAAGATGTACTGACATTAAGTCATGTACCCGTACTCATTATCAAACATACACAATAAGATATTATTAGTCCTAAAAGATTATCCACCTCATGTGGATTTTCTTTTATCTACTTAAATAAACAATTGATATATTTATATAAATAATACAATCCCAGTGTAATAGCTAAACATATAATAAATAAAAAACAGATCTATTCATTTATTTTACCAATAGCACAACAAGAATGAAATTAGGTTTCAAAGCAAAATATCACAATAAAAAACCGTTTTTTTTAAACATGCTTTTAAACATGAATATAAATTCTATTTCACTTTAAGCGGCTATTATCCATAGATGATAAAATGCTTGGATATCTGCATCTAAAAATTCATCACTGACACTATCATAATTGAATGTTTTTTCATCCAATAAATATTCATAATCTAATTTAATCAGATAGTTTTTTAAATATATCTTGAAATTTTCTGCTTGTTCAGGAAGCATATTTTCCCCATCCCAAAAAATCATAATAGCCATCTCCAAATCAAATAAAGTATATAAACTATACAAAAACAATCGATGGATTTCAATATATCTTACATAAATGATAAATAAATCACAAAATAATTAAGTTCTACTAATTAAATTATTTATCATTTTTAAACTATTATTTTTTTGGGGGGGGAGATCGTTATTTATATTCATCCTTATTATTTTAAAAACCTGCAATCTCTCTTGATCAAAATAAAATCTATCATCAGTGATGTTGAACTTACAAAAAATTAAAAAGAATGATAGGCATTTTTACCTTATCGTACATACTAAAGCCATTAGAAAAATATACATCACAAAAAACACGGCAATATCTAGAGTCTTCATCATATGCTCTTCATATTATTATGTTTTTTATTTCGACTTATTAACGAGAATGATTGTTACTTAAAATAATACCAACCGAATCCGAATTGATACCTTGCAAAAAGGTTGTGTAATGAACACTCAAATTACGCTTACAGCTTTTTAATACCATTAAGTTAATACATGCAAATACTCTAGAAAAATTGATTAAAATCATTCCTTACAAATTTAAAAATGGAAGAAGACTTTCTGTGACAATATAATCAACTAAAGAACACTATTGAGGCTATAAAATTGAAAAAATATATTATGACTGCCATTTTTTCTACACTAATTACAACCCATACTTCTTATACTTTTGCTAAAACAAGCGAGCATGAGGTTCTTTTCTCCCAAGGTACTAATATTCAAAATTTACAAGGCAGTTTTAAAGGCTATGATAATATTCAATATACGATTACAGCCAAAGAAGGGCAAATTTTAAAGTTTGATCTGACAAGTACTCATGATCTCGCTTATATCAATATTTTTACACCAGGCGATAAACCAGGGGAAGCAAATGCATTATTAATAGGCTCAATAGTAGGTTCAAAAGGTGAACTAAAGCTGCCTGTTAGTGGGCAATATATATTGCAAGTCTATCAAATGCGTAATACAGCGCGAAAAAATAAGACTGTCAATTTTAAACTAAAATTACAAATTTTAAATCCATTAAAAGAGTGATCTCATAAGATTCGCTGTATGTGATATATAACTTAAAAAGCACCATACAAAAAAACCACCAAAATGGTGGTTTTATAAACTGACTGAACAAATTCAATGTTTAACCAATACTACTCTTTAACAGAGCCCTCATCTTCCTTAGCTGTTTTCCCAACTTTATCTAAATTTTTATCTCTAGATTTTTTAGGATCCTTTTTAAAGGATTGATAGCAACAACCAATTGCTATCCCTGTTCCTAATAAAGCTACGGCTTTTAACATGAATGACCTCATACTTAATTTATTTAAGGAAAGCCTATTAGAAATAACACCTATAGTTGTTACATTCCAACCCAACTTATGCTTAGTTTTGTTATTTATGCAAACTTATGTGAAAATTTAGAAAAATTGATTTCAAGCTTATTTGTTATGTATCAAGCATAACTTGAAGTACTTGAGTATTTTAAGGTTGAGGCATAAAAAAAGCCTAATCTACATGAAGTAAACTAAGCTATGAAACTTTAAATCTTTCTCGTTGGTAGCGGGAGCTGGATTTGAACCAACGACCTTCGGGTTATGAGCCCGACGAGCTACCAGACTGCTCCATCCCGCATCAACGAAGTGACTTTATACGCCTTAACACTAGGTAATACAACCATTATTAAATATAAATAAAAAATATTGATAAATATTATCCAATCTAGACCTATATTTAGGTACTAAAAATCAGCATTGTACGAATTTTTTTATTTTAAGATTCAATAATTTTAAAAATCTTTCCGCTTTGGGTGCTTTGAAAAAACATTTCAAAACTAGGGCGAATCATCTCATTATCCACAATAATATATTTTATTCGTTCATACGTTTTAACAGCACTTGATACAACCTCATCTAAAGTCGCCTCAATAGCATAATGCGTACCAAACTGATCCCTTACATTAATATCAAGTTTATTCATAAATACACCTTTAAAATAAAAACAACACAGTCTTAGACTGCAAAAATAGCATTCAATGATTATTAGGTTTTGTAGTTACACATTGAGCGCTCATCAATATACGTTAAAAACTATTTTATAAGGAGGATATTTATGACTACAGAGGATAACTATTTTAATCATATTAAATGCTCTAAATTTCTGTGAGACTGCTCCTTAATTTTTGTGCTGATTAACGTTTGATTGTTGTTTAATTAAAATAAATGCCCCTATCGTAATATCAAAACACATCCATAAAAAAGCCCAATCAAATGATCGGGCTTTTATTCAAAAATAAATATAAAAATTAATTAGATATCCTATTAAATATTATGAATATCTAGCTCAGCATCATGAGTAACTACAACTGATATTAAAATTGGAACCCCAAGAATAATAGGAACCATAAGTATCCATAAGTCAGTTGTGAATTTACTTGAAAAGAAAAAATGAATAATGATGGCAGCTAAACTCAATACCACCAATAATACACTTAGAAATCGAATTGTAAATTTTAGCAGCATTTTCTTGATCCCATGTGGCCCAATATTTAACTAAAATTATAGTCCCCTATTTTAATATTAGTGTATTAATTTTTTTTAAAACTCATATTTTGATGAGCCCTCTTAATGTGTAGTAAATCACTATTACATCACCAATTATAAGTTTTAGCTTTTATTTCTCTTTGATTGGAATTATGCCACCTCAACAACCTTTTAATTAAAATGCTTTTGTCGTAGCTGTTCTAACCGCAGTTGATATTGCTGCTGCCAAATATTTTCAGATAAGCTTTGTTTTCGCTGATTCATTTCTTGATTTAATGTAGCAAGCTCCGATTGATAACTTTCTACTTGCTGCTGTTGCCGATCTACTTGTTGTTCGCGCGCAGCAAATTGAGCAACTTCTTTCGGTGAAAAATAACTGCTACGCAACTGTTGCGTGATTTTCTGTTGCTGTGCAGGGTCAGTAACACCAATTAAAGCCAATTTAAGTGCTTTATCATAACTACCACTTTGACCATCAATATTTTTGCTCAGATCTTTATATTGCTGTTGTAATTCTGCAAGTTCTTGAAGACGTTGCTGTTGCGTCATCTGCGGTGCTCGACTCAATAGTTCGCCATAAGCAAATTGATAGCTGGCAAATTTTTTTTCTTCACCAAAGCCAAGTTGTGCTTCCTTCTGACCTAAAGTCTGCTCACGTAAATTCCAAATTTCCTGATAACGCTGCTGTGGCGTCATCTGGGTTGACATTATTTTGGCTTGCATGGCTTTTTCATACATAGGAAAGCGTTCAAATAATTGCTTTAAAGTTTGCGCAAATTGTTGATCAGGATATTCAGCTAATGCTTGTTTTAACAGTGCCTGACAAGTCGCATCAAAGCAATTTTGCTGTAATTGGGCGAATAACTGAGTGACATTGCCTGGATTATTTTGAAATGCTTGAATGATTTTCTGGATCGATTCTAGTTGCTGTTGTTGATGCATTTTTGACTCATTATTGTTTGCATCGGTAAGCTTATTTTGCAAATCAATTGGCTGGTCAGGTTTTGTTAGGGATGGAGATGACGTCTGAGTTTGATCTAATTTTGATGCGGCATATGATGGGCTAAGACCGAACCATATACCCGCACCAACAATAATCACCAATAAACTCAGCACTACAGCAATAAGCCAAAAGTGCTTCATTGGTCTTCCTTATGGGTTATATTCGAATTGGCCCATTACAGGGAAATGATCAGATAAATCCCAAGTCATAAATAATGAATCAGCGGCTGAGCGAATAATTCGCACATCATTGCGTGCTTGCATAGGCTGACGATGATTATTAGATGACACAACATAATCTAAATATTCGACTGTAGAACCACCTGTTAGGCCAGCACTAGATAGCTTGTTAACACGTGGATCAAAGGTCGATTCTGTGTATCCGGTGCTAATAGGGGCAGTGGCATTAAGGTTACTCAACATCTGGGCATAATCTTGTGGCCACAGTAGTTTATTCACATTAAAATCCCCACCCATCAATACCGCGTCAAATGATGGAATATTTTGCTTATCTACTAACGCGCGGATTTGTTTAAATTGTTGCTGACGCAAGTCACGTGCCGCAACGGTATCGAATGATGCTGTATGGGTTGAGGTCACATGGTAAGCCTTACCATTTTTCAGAATTTCAGCATAGATCACCCCTTTATCTGCAAAACAGTCAGTGCCTGTACAGCTAGGATAAATCAAGTGATCAGTCTTCACGATAGGATAGCGACTCGCAATCAGCGTACCACTATCATAGATATTAAAGCCTGAACCTACTGGAATATAAGTTTGGTAAGGGTATTCCAGTGCTAATTTGGCCAACATTGCGGTACGACCAGACGCAAATACTTCTTGAAATAAAAGTGCATCATAACCTTTTAGGTTGGGTGGCAGTTGATCTAAACGCTCATCAATTTTACTCGCAACCACAGGAAGTGCATAAATATTATAGGTTAAAACTTTAAACTCATTGGCACTATTTACAACAGGCTCTGGTACTGTATTTTGATGAATTGTGTAGTGAAAATCATCATAGCCACCCGTTAACTCAGCTTTAAATGCAGTCTGGGCTGTTTTACCCGCATAATTGGTATTGTAACGCTGAATATTACGGTTATTAAACCACGGTGCAGAAAAATCACTGCCAGAAGCAGAATGTTTAATATCGCTACCAGACCACGTCCCTGTCATAGATTGTTTCAAGGTTACACTTGAGCCACCACCAGTAATTACTGTATCAAAATTATAAGTTTGACCTGACTTTACACCAGTATACCGATTATAACGTAGTACACGTTTGGTCTCGTAAGGAGCAATTTGAGTGGCTTCTTGTGCCCATTCGCTCCCTTGGACTAAAGTACGTGTACCATGATGATTAATATTTACGGATACCGTTTCAGGAGTGGTATTAGTCACATAAATGTATGTATCAGCAATCGCTTGCTGACTACACAATAAAAATGTTAATAATCCGATACTTGTCTTTAAATTTTTATTCAATTGGGTGCTCATCAGTCCCTTCCATGTTGTGTTAATTAATTATTATTCAAACAATATCAAAGGGTCACTATGGCACGTAATTTTTGCAAATCAGTGACAATGTACGACAGCAACATTACTTTCCGACGAATGAAGGTCAAAAAATGATTTAAATTTATAAGTATGATTGACATTCAAGATTCAGGACTAAATAAAGGCACAAGCAAGGGGGGATTTTTATACAATATTTCAAGTTTGTACAAATGCATTCACCGCTTACTAATATTTAAAACGAGCAAAATAAATCATAGCCAATAGATGACCATGATTTATTTTGATGGAATTTTAGTGGAAATTTGACTTTAACTTGCAACATTCATTACTCAGCCAAAGCCCTTCCTGATAGATAATGTCACATTTAGATTAAAAATTGAGTTTAAATGCCAATGAAGCAAAGTCCCTGTCATCTAAAGTAGAAAATTCATTTGAACCAAAGAAATTAGTATATGAAAGCTCTGTTACATACTTCTTTTGATATGTTGCAGATACCCCTGCACTAATTGCCATTTGACCTTCCTGAAAGTTTGGACCATAGCCTTTGACATCATGTCGGAACATTAAACTTGGCGAAACCGTTGTTTGTGCAAGTAAATCGTTATAACTCAATGCACCGCGTAAACGATAACCGAATGACCACTCCTCAAAGAATCCTTTATCATTACAATATTTTTCATTTAAATCCTGAACTTCTTTATCGGATAATTGTCCTGTTTTAGGGGTAATACAATAAGTTTCTAATTTTGATGGATCATAAGCACCGGTCGATAAACCACTGCGACCAAATGCACCACTGCGACCAAAATGATAGTTCCCGACATCGCTAATATGGTTAATACCCAACTCCCCTACCAAAGATAAAGCACTTGCACCCAATACATTCGGGATCGTATTGGCAGCACCAAGTGTAAATTGGGTCACAGGAACTCGCGCAAAACCATTGATTCGCTCACCTAATTTTAAAGTGTCACCGGCTGCTGTGAGTGGAGTATCATCATACAAAGCTTGAGCATACACAATATCGGTACTGTTAAAGTGTAATGGCATATTTGGCTTATAATTTAACTCACTAAAAATAGCGGTCTTACCGACCTTACCCGTTAAGCTTAGACCATACATTTCAATATCTTGAGGATAAACTGAAACAATTCTAGCAGTGTGATAGTTTTGGGCACCTGGCTCAGAAACAACAACACCATCAAAGTGTAAAATACGGCTATGATAATTTGCATAGTATGCCCCAAGTTCAGCATTATTTAGACTTGGAATGATTTGCTTAATGGCAATACCATATTGACCACTATTTTTTGCATATTCACTGGGTAAACGGGCCACTGTAAAATCCAATGGGCCATTAATCGCTTGATCTGTTGTAAATCCTGGGCCACCAATTAAAAGTGGTCCACAATTTTCTGCAAAAACATCGGAGACTTCAAAGAAAGTACCGCAACCATCAATCACTGAAGGTCTGAATTTAAATTGATAAAAACCTTCAACTTTAAGTTTATCGCTCAACCCTGCAATAAAAGAGAACATTTCCACAGGAATGATGCGCTCTTTAACCTCTCCCCCTGGACGATTCATTGCAGCATAATCAAATGCACTGACTGAATTTAAACCATTTTGGAAAAATTGCGACTTCCCCCAACTCAATGCATGCTTACCTAATTTCAAATCTAAACTTTTTGCATTTTCAAAATTAAAATTTTTCCAAATATAAGCATCCCAAAGGTCGATGCCTTTAAATTTAACCAGCCGTGGCCATGTTGAATCATCAAAAGTTATAAAATCGCCTTTTCCAGTTTCATAGGCATGGTCATACCAATATTTAGCACTAATTACAGCACCTTGTTGTTGGCCATTTAAACGAACTTCCGTTAAACCTTTAATTATCTGAGAAACAGCATCACCTTTTTCAAAGTTGGCACGACCATTATCACCATTAATGTCGATACCCGAACCCTCTTTACCAATACTGAGTGCATCTGGTTTATAGAGTAATGTACCATCAGCATTTTGTGTACTCCAACTTTGACCAATACTTAAACTGGTATTTGTTTCAAACTTCCAATCGTCATTGATGTCAAAACTGGCAGCAGTCACTTTTGACATGGATAGGATTAAACCTAAAGAAATGCCAACCCTTTGAATGAATAAAACATGATTTTTTTTTTCATTAAAATATATATACTTATTCACCATATCATCTCCATATAGATATGATTTATTTTGATCAACTTTCTACCCTCCAGAATGCCGCGGGTAAACAGAAGCACGAATTATTGTTTTATAAAATCCATTCGCAGCCTATTGCTAACGAATGAGCAAAAGCTGCAAAACTGAGGTATTGCAAAATTAGGCTTAAACCTTAAAAAACTAAAACATATGTTGCTTAATTACGCCGACATTACACAATCATCCACTAAATCGAGCTGCTGAATAAATTGTTCAGCCTGTGGCCAAGGACCAAAACCAGCTGCAGGATTAAGATGACCAACAGCCCCTAAATTAACCAGTTGACTGCCCCATGTTTTGGCCATATTTGCAACAGCATCATCACTGGCTAAATGGTCATTGCTACTGGCGATGACAATACTTGGAAAAGGCAAGATTTGACTCGGTAAAGGTGCCCAGCCTTCTTGTCTAAGCGTATCTGAACTTGGGTAGTTTTCTGGCCAACTTTCAGATAAGTCAGGTGGTGTTACCAGTAACGCTCCTTTAATCTCGTGCTGATACTTAGCTGCCCAATGTATGGTCATCAATACACCTGCACTGTGTGCAACTAAAATGACAGGACCATCTATTTTCTCCAACTCTGCCTGAATCCGATCAACTCGTTTTGCACAATTCAGTTTATCGGTATCTGCAGGCGGCACAGAACGTACCTTGACCAAACGTGTCTCTAGTATGGTTTGCCAATGTTCTTCAACGTGATCACGTAAGCCTGGAATGATTAAAACAGTCGCCTTTGTCAGTATTTTTTCCATCTCTACACCTTTAAACTTAATGGCTTGCTGAAGGTCATGAATGATATAAATTTCATATCCACAATAAAGAGTAGGCTTTTCAAATGATGCACATTGGGTGTCAAACTCTTGTCATTTGATGACAAATCGTTTAAAACTATCTAAGATGCTAAAAATATTTTTAAGTAATTAAAAGAAGTTAAAAACAAGCGAATAAAGATGCATAATTGCTTTACGGCCAAAGTAAATACTTGAGATTAGAGACTAAGTATTTGGGCTATAAATAAAGACTGACTAGGAAGGTTAGTTTAAAAATAAGGAGATAATGAAATGGTTCCTCTGGCCCATACAGCCGTTCTGAAAAATTATGTGGATGTTACCCAGCAATTTAATGTCAATCCTTACCATTTATTATCCAGTGTTGGACTCTGCCCCACTCAATTAAATAATACTAAACAGCGTATTCCTGTAGATAAGGCAGTAGCATTACTAGAACAGTCAGCTCAGATCAGTGGTTGTGAAGTGTTCGGTTTACACATGGCCGAACAACGACAACTCTCAGATTTCGGAGAAATTAGTCTATTACTGAATTATCAACATACCTTACGTGATGCTTTGCAGACGATCGTCCGATACCGTAATTTACTCAACAATTCACTTGCGATTTATATCGAAGAAGTGGGCAATACCGTCATTATTCGAGAAGAAGTGGTAACGACGACCTCAGTCTACAGCCGTCAGGCGACTGAGCTTGCGCTTGGAATTATGCACCGTTTCTGCGCCGCATTACTGGCTCAGAAATGGCGACCATTAAGTATACATTTCACCCACAGTGCACCCAATGATCTCTCTGTACACCGACGCATTTTTGGATGTTCATTAGAGTTTGGCAGTGAATTCAATGGTATTGTCTGCACAGCAGCAGAGCTTGATACAGCCAATCCACAAGCCAATACAGCCATGGCCGATCATGCGCAACGTTATCTGGATATATTACAAAATAACAGTGAATCTTCTATTATTTTTGATATCCGCAAAAGTATTTATCTACTTCTCCCTATGGGCCGTGCCACCATTGATCAGATCGCACAAACGCATGGAATTAACGTGCGAACATTACAGCGTCGTTTAGAAGCATCTCAAACCAGTTTTAGTGATTTAATCAATGATGTACGTCGTAACTTAGTATTCCGTTACCTGCAAAATCTCAATTACTCACTCGGCCAAGTCTCTGATATTCTTGGTTATTCTACGCCGAGCTCTTTTACCCGCTGGTTTATCAGTCAGTTTGAAATAGCACCAACCACTTGGCGTAATATCAATAAAGCTATACTCAACTAATTGAGTCTATGCTTTATATTATTAGGGCATTAGATACCACAACAATATTTTTATTTACAACGCAAAAGACAGGTATCGCGATAAAAAGAAGTTTCATCGAATGAAATTTCACGTATCGATGCATGATCAGACGGGAAAAAGCACTGAGTATATGCGATAAAAAAGAAAGCATTTTCTGACTTCAAGCGATTGAAATAAGATGCCATTTACTTGTAAAAACATATCATTTGAAGTGAATAAACGATGAATATGGAGCTGATTGAAAAATCATAAATGAAAGAAGTCTATTCATAACCTTACCATAGACCTTCTCTCATATTAGATACACATCAGGGGGAGATTTTACTGATTAAAATTTCACATTTTTTTTATAGTAGCAAAAATCTGTTTTGATTACTTTAAAACTAGAACCACCAACGCATCAACATTAATACCAATAGCACCAGGAAAATACTTTCACCCACCATCAATAGAATTGGCTTAATCCCTACAGATGCGAGCTCTTTCAATTGAGTTTTCATACCCAAAGCACTGATCGCAATAATCAGGCACCAGCGTGATAATTCATTTACCCCACCTTGTACGACAACAGGTATCCATCCAGTACTATTGATACATGCCAACAGTAAAAAGCCTACTGCAAACCAAGGCAGTAACGGTGGTCGTTGACCCGTTGAATCATCTCCCTGCATGCGCGTAATCATTGCTGCGCAAACAATCACTGGAAGTAACATTGCGACTCTCATCAATTTAACAACAGTTGCAGTATCACCTGTTTCTGTAGACATACTATAACCAGCACCGACTACCTGTGCGACATCATGGATCGTAGCACCCAAAAATATACCCGCGGCTTGCGGCGATAACTCAAGCCAGTTTGCAATCATCGGATACACAATCATGGCTAAGGTCGAAAGTGCTGAAACACCAATCACGGTAAATAAAGTGGCTTTTTCTTTTTGTGGATGATTCGGAAAAGCTGCTGACAATGCTAGTGCCGCGGAGGCACCACAAATTGCGGTAGCACCGCCCGTGAGCATGCCAAAAAGCCGCTGAAAACCAAGCATTTTAGCAGCCACGACTGAAACTGAAATAGTCACGATAACCAGCGTTACCACTAAGGCCACAGGCTGCCACCCCAAAGCAGTAATTTGCCCCAGCGTAATACGCATCCCAAGTAAAGCAATACCAATACGTAAAACTGTACGTGCAGTAAACTCAATACCTATTTTGCACTTACTATCTGCAGATAGGAAATTGAGTCCCATTCCCAACAGTAGCGCAAATAACATCACTGGAGCACCATAGTGCTCTGATAAAAAACAGGCAGCGGCAGCAACAACGACACTGACGATAAAACCTGGCATTAACTCTCGTGTTCGCTGACCCAGATCAATTAATTTTAGGCTATTCATGTCGCTCTCCTTGCTCCATGATAATAAATACTTGCTCTCCAACCACCTCTACAGGATACGAAGCAACTTTAAGTTGAGTTGAATTCAATAAATAACCATTGGCTAAATCAAAACGTAACCCATGTGCACAGCACTGAATGACCCTCCCTTCCAATTTTCCACTAAATAACGAAGCACCCTGATGCGGGCAACTGTCATCAATTGCGTAAAATTGAGAAGCAATATTAAAGAGTGCAAGTGATTTATCTCCAATCATCAGGAATACTCGTGTACCTAAAGCTGGTATTTTTTCTAGCGGCACTTGAAAACGAGCTGTCATGTCACTTGTCCTTGAGTTGCAAGTGCTTCAAGCATCGCTTTATAAAGTACGTCTGCTGAATGCGCTCCTGCTAAGGTTGAACGACCATCAAAAATAAAGTAAGGCACGCCATTACCACCGGTATTAGCAGATCTAAATGGTTCATCAGACTGATTTAGATTTTTGCTTAGTGTCGCAGCTGAAAATCCACAGAATTCTGCAATTTTCAATAAAACTTCTATATCACCAATATCTTCTGAATGATGAAAATATGCTGCGAATAACTGTTCTAGTAGCATGTCGCACTGTTCTTGACGCCCAACTTTTAAAGCATTTTCCATCAAATAGTGTGCTTTAGCTGTATTAGGCATCCGTATAATGCGATCAAAATCAATATCAACACCGATGACATTCGCTGCCTGACGAACTTGAGTCTGTCGCATACGAACAGAAGTCACACTACCTAATCTTTTCAAATAAAAAGCCTGAAAAGGCACCCCTTCAACAGGCAAATCTGGAATGAGCTGTACACCATGCCAAAATAATTTCACCTCAACATCAGGATTACTTTGATGTAGTTGTTTTATAGCAGCCTGTAACTGACGCTTTCCAATCAAACACCAAGGACAAATAAAATCAAAAAAGA
Organism: Acinetobacter sp. ANC 4648; assembly: GCF_002135345.1. Lineage (GTDB taxonomy): Bacteria > Pseudomonadota > Gammaproteobacteria > Pseudomonadales > Moraxellaceae > Acinetobacter. The sequence continues at coordinate 189,792 of NZ_NEGI01000004.1, forward strand.
CATCTACATTTAATTTACGCTTTATCATCAATTATCTACGCTCTGTTCACTGTTAGGCTGCCATACAACTTGCCCATTCAATCGTTCCATATCTCGGTGGTAATGGCATTTGGCATAAAACAACACCGCAGCCGCCAGAATACTGATCAGCGGCATTAACTGAAATGCATTATGTAAGCCAATCACGTCAGATACTTTACCAATCACCAAAGGCCCAAGTGCCAGTCCCAATAAGTTATTGGCTAAGGTTAATGTTGCAAAAGCAGTACTATGTACAGAATGGTGAGTCAAATTGGCGACCATCGCACTGGTTGGACCATTGGTGCCTATCGCAATAAACATTCCAATAGCAATCAGTAATAACTGGGCAGGACCAGTGGACAAGGCAAATGCGATTGATAACAACACGCAGCCTCCCAAACAATAGGCAATCGCTAAACTTACTTTACGATCTGGGCGATCTCGCCCGAGACGATCACAGAGCATGCCACATAAAATGGTACCTACTGCACTGAACAGGACAATGACTGCTGCTGTGATACCAGCTTTATCGGTACTCATACCATAATATCGATTTAAATAACTCGGCAGCCACACAATCACTGAACCACCGACAAACAATTGCAAGCCGCTACCAATGTAAGTTGCAATTACAGAACGGCTGGAATAGATTGTTTTTAGCGGTTTATGACTTTGAATTGCATTCTTCTCTATAGAGTCAGTTAAATCTGGTGAGATAATTTTTTTTTCTTTAACAACAATTGGATATAAAATAGCTAAAACCAAACCAAACAAAGCCATGCCACCAAATGCCCAGCGCCAGCCAAAATGTTCAGCCATTACGCCACCTAGCGCCATGCCTAAAAACGAGCCGAAGATACCACCTGCCATGAAAGCGCTTGCCAATGTTGCCCGCATTTCTCGAGGAAATACCGCCACAACTACAGCAATACCAACACTGCCATATGCGGCTTCACCTACGCCTACCATAAAACGGGCAATCAGCATATGTTGATAGTTTTCTGCAAGTGCACAGCCTAGTGTAGCTAAGCTCCACAGCACAGCCATCAAGGTTAAGCTTCTGACTCGACCAAAACGGTCTGCCAATATCGATAAAGGCAAGGTCAATAAACCAACCATCAATGCCACAATACCGCTTAATAAACCTAACTGACTATCACTGAGTACCCACTCAGTCTTGATGAGAGGAAAGACTGCATTTAACACTTGTCGTGACATGTAATCTGAAATAAGCAAACCAAATGTCAGGGCAAATACAACCCATGCATATTTACGAGGAATACCCATTGATGTATCTACACTATTCGTATGCACTGTATATTGATGAGCACCCATACGATCTCCTTGTGTGTTTTTATAATTTCTATATCTAGCCAGTGTAGTACCGCGTTACCACTTATATAAGTTTTATACTTATGGACATTACGATCCCTTATATTTTTATAATTTATATCTAGCCAGTGCAGGATCGCATTTCTGCTCAGAAACGCGATCCTTGCTCTTACATGCTTATGCTGAATACTTAAGTTTAGATTCTTTTGTATTCATGATGTCTTGACGGTGAGGAAAGCCCTTTTGCCCTGGCTGACGATTTGGTGCCATCCCATTTGCAAGCAAGGTTTCTTCAATACTATCGTACTGCACACCAATACGATAAATTTCACGTGCTTCTTTACCTGATGCAATTTCACGACCCAACTCATGCGCAATACGTACGGTTTGCTCAATCTGTTGTACCGATGAAAAGCGTTTGCCATGCTGATCAATAATGGTGTCTTCATTGCCTACACGCGCATGAAGGCCCATCGCCATAGACATGGTGTTAAACGGCAGGACATTTTTCAGTAAAGATTCTGACGTTAACGTACAACCGTCTGGTACACGATGAATAAAGTTAAAGAAATTAAATGGATTTGGCCCATCAAAACCTCCACCAATCCCAATCCAAGTTAAATTCATTGGCCCCATGTACAGACCTTTACGTACCATGCGTTCCAAAGTCTCAAGACCATGCATACCCGTGAGTTGAAAATGCGGCTGAATCCCATTGGCAGTTAAACGTTTTAAATGTTCAGTCAACCATGCAGGCCCTGCAGGAACGGTCATTTCGGCATAGGCAGCTTGAATTGCAGGATGTTCGAGTGAAGTGCCTTTTAAATATTCAGGATACAGCAACTCCATGATATTCATTTGCGTAGTATTGACAGCGACCGTGACTTGATCTGGTTTTGGTGTTAATTCAGCTAACATATGACGTGTGTCGTCACTTAACCAAAGCGCTGCCTCACCTTCACTTTCAGGTGCAAAAGAAATTGAGCCCCCCACTTGAATAATCATATCAGGTACGGCTTCGCGTACACCTGCAATCAGTTCATTAAACTTTGATAGACGTTTCGAACCTTTACCATCAAGCTCGCGTACATGTAAATGTAGGACTGTTGCACCAGCTTCATAGCAATCGACCGCTTTTTGGATTTGTTCTTCCATCGTCACTGGAATATCTTCTGGAAAATCTTCTGGCATCCACTCAGGCCCATAAGGCGCAACAGTAATAACCACTTTTTCCATATTTTCTGGGTGCAAAGAATCGTCAAAAAATTGCATAAGTATTTCCTATTTTATTTTCAAATTGTTTAATTAGATGATAATACAACCCATAAACTTAGTAAGTTGCATCACCAATAATGCCCGCTCGTTCCATTTTTCGATGACAGGCTGGATAGTCCATTACGGCATAATGTTGTGTGCTGCGGTTATCCCAAATTGCAATACTGTTCGGTTCCCAACTCCAGCGCACTTGATACTCTGGAATACTGGCTTGGGAAATTAAGTAGCGTAGCAATTCCCCTGCGCCTGGATTCGCATCTTGCCCAAACCGTACTCGCTCCTTGGTATGATAATTACTGATATGCGTAGTAAATGAATTTACATACAGAATCTTTTCACCTGTTTCTGGATGTGTACGTACTATAGGGTGTTCAGCATCTGGAAATCTCGCTTTTAACTCTAAACGCTTTTCAACTGGCATTGCCGCACCAAAACTGGCTTCAATGCTGTGATAAGCACGTAATTCTGCAATCTTGCTTTTGACATCTTCAGGCAAGTTTTTATATGCCATGATCATATTGGTCCACATAGTGTCCCCACCCACTGACGGGCATTCTACACAGCGCAGCACTGCTCCCATCGGTGGGACTTTACGCCAGCTTGCATCGCTATGCCACGCATTTTCATAACGATCAATTGGGCTGTCAGGACTCTTATAAATTTGTACTAGTCCTGGATGATCAGGATGACTACCCACAGCTGGATGATTTTCCAACTGTCCAAAACGTTCCGCAAATGCGACATGCTCAGCACGAGTCAAATCCTGATTCCGCAGAAAAACAACTTGATGCTTCAGCAGCTGTGTGCGAATTTCAGAAAATAAACCATCATCATGAATTGCATCTGCCAGATTTATACCGTGCAGCTCAGCACCTATATTGCAAGTTAACTGTTCAATTTGCATAAGAAATCCCTTCCAATTACAAACTTAAATGACAAAAATGGATGAACCTATGGTTTTACGTGCTTCTAAATCACGATGTGCCTGTACGGCATCTTTCAGATCATAGCGCTGATTAATTTCAATTTTAATCCGACCATTTCGAACATGATCAAACAATTCATTTGCTAACTCTTTTTTCTCAGCAGGGTCAGCAATATAGTCAGCTAGCGCTGGACGAGTGATATATAGTGAGCCTTTCATCGCCAGCAATACCGGATCAAAGGCAGGAATTGGACCAGAAGCCGTACCCACACACACCAATAAACCACGACGTTTTAAAGAATCTAATGAACCCATAAACGTATCTTTACCTACGCTATCAAAGACTACATTTACACCAACACCCTGAGTCAATTCTCGTACACGCTGTGCAACATTCTCATGACTATAATTAATCACATGATCACAACCATGTGCTCGTGCTACAGCAGCTTTTTCTTCAGATGATGTCGTTCCAATCACGTTCAAGCCAAGTAACTTTGCCCATTGTGAAACAATCAAGCCCACACCACCTGCAGCAGCATGTAATAGAATCGTGTCACCCACTTTAAAGTCATAAATGCGTCGCATCAAATAAGCAGCGGTTAGGCCACGCATCGTCATTGCGGCAGCAGTTTCACAAGAAATTCCTTCAGGCAATTTAATCAATGCATTTGCGGGAATCAGGCGTTTAGTACTGTAAGCACCTAAAGTATTCAAAAATCCTGTGTAAGTAACTCGATCACCCACAACAAAATCAGTAACACCTTCACCTACTGCCTCTACGATACCTGAAGCTTCTACGCCCATACCATTTGGCATTGGAATTTGATAAGTACCATTACGAAAATAAGTATCAGCATAATTCAAACCGACAGCTACATGACCTAAGCGCACTTCCCCTAGTCCAGGAGAACCCACTTCCACATCTTCATAGCGCATTACTTCCGGTGTTCCTGTTCCATAGAAACGTATAGCTTTAGTCAATGTCATTGTCATTTTCCAATCCATCTTTTGGTTATTATTCAGTGCTTGCAAACGCAATACCCAAGCTACAATACTTTGGAGACAAGCTACTTTACCTATGACGACGCACACTTATCTTTTAACGACAACAATATTGTTTTAGGTATTACCCATGAAATATTCATCTAAATTACAACCGAATTAAGCTAGTTTTTTGTCTTTAAGTCATTTCAATTTGTCTTTAGGTCACTAACCTTTATTCTTTTTTTTAATGATATATATTTTGATTACTTCTTAATTAAAATATTAAAACAAATAGTCTAGGTTTTTTTTGATTAACCTAATTGCCTCTTTTTTATAATGACATGCGCCATAAAAATTTAATTAAAAGAAGTTTTTCAGGTACTTTCAATTAGATACACCCACCTAAAATAAATTAAATATTATTAAAATCAAAAACTATTCTATATAAAAAATAAATACAACGATATTAGACCTCTTTCATAAATCATGTTTTACTCAGTTCCAAGTTGTAAATTCCAGCAATTAAATTGAATCTCAAACCGAGTCTTTTACCTCTATTTCGATAACGCTCAGCAAGAGTTTTGAAGGTTTTCAAGCTGCCAAATACATGCTCAATTCCTCTTCTTCTTTTACTGATTTTCCTGATTATAGATTTTCAATTCAGGATCTAGTTTACAACGTCTTTTGGTTTTTAATGGCAAGAGGCTATTCGGATACAAAGCATAAATCCCTTAATAGCCTTTATCTGTAAGGATAAAAGCTTCTAAAGGAATCTTTTTAAATTCTGCTTGAATAGCTCAAAATCATGTACTGCACCGCGACTGGTACATAAACTCAGTATTTGCTGAGCTCTATAGTGAATGATGGCCTGTACTTTAAACGCATGAGTCTTTTCTTACCACTATAACTTTTCTTCTATTTTTTTAGGCCTTTGAATTGGAATTTCTGTGGCATCCACAATCACAACATTCCCGTCTATACCTTCACCTTTGGGCAAATTCTTTGGGTAAATTAAAAAGATTGGACTGAATTAAACAGTCTTCAACATGACGTACAATTCTTGAAGCTGTTGGCTCTGAAACTCCGTAACTCGTCGCAACGTGAAATAAAGTTCTGCATTCCCGCCAGTAGCTTAGAGACAGAAGAACTTGATCCTCCACACTTAACTTAGGCGGTCTATCTTTAGTTGCAATATGCTTCTTTAATTGTTCAACCATAAATAGAAGGTCGAAGATGAGATGCCTGTGTATCGCTTGAACTGTGTTTCAGAAAGCTTTTTTGAATCGATGTATTTCATCCGCAGATTATGCAAGAATGTTTAAAATTATACGGTACAAATATCAACCAAAGAAATTGATCGTTTTTTGATTTATGGAAGAGATCTATTTAACCTATAGCATGAACTAGGCATAAGCGTAGTAATCATTCAAATGGAACTTTAATGTATTCTTCAAGCTCTTTAGTTCTATGATTCAAGCTCTAATTAATCAATTTCATAAAGAAATACATCTATATTTAAAGCTATAAAATAAATAAGCGTGAGTGACCTAAAGACAAATTTTAATGACAGAAAGACAAAATAATACTCATGTTCATTTGTATATTACACAATAGCTAAAAGATGATTTTTAGAATAATGAATAAATAGTGCCCGAATTTTCTGAGAAAAATGAATAAAACGCATCCTCATCTCGGACTCATGTAAATATTATTCATATCACTATTGATGCATTATACAAATGGAGTTGTTTTGTGATTGATAAAACCTCAGCTTTATTAATGGATACACTTTCCCAAATTAAAGATGGCTCAACGATCATGATTAGTGGCTTTGGTATGGCTGGTCAGCCTGCCGAACTCATTTATGGTTTAGTGGAACTCGGTGTGAAAGACTTGGTTATTATTAATAATAATGCGAGTAATGGCGAATATGGACTAGCTCAACTTTTAAAAGCAGGCGCGGTTCGAAAACTCATTTGTTCTTTTCCCCGTCAGGCTGACTCTTATATTTTTGATCAATTGTATCATGCCAAAAAAATTGAGTTAGAACTCGTTCCTCAAGGTAACCTCGCGTGTCGTATTCAAGCAGCGGGTATGGGACTTGGCCCCATTTATACGCCAACTGGTTTTGGAACTTTATTGGCAGAAGGTAAACCGACACTAAACTATGAAGGTAAAGACTTTGTTTTAGAAAATCCAATCCATGCGGACTTTGCTTTAATCAAAGCACAACAAGGTGATCGTTGGGGGAACTTGGTCTACCGAAAAGCGGCGCGTAACTTTGGCCCAATTATGGCAATGGCTGCTAATTGTACAATTGCACAAGTCACTGAAGTGGTTGAACTTAATCATTTAGATCCAGAACATATTATTACCCCTGGTATTTTTGTTCAACACGTGGTTCAGGTTACACCTGAACAATAAGTAGTATTGGAGGTTTTAAAATGAGTTATAGCAAATTAAGTCGTGACCAAATTGCTGCACGTGTGGCACAAGATATTCCAGATGGTGCTTATGTTAACTTAGGTATTGGTTTACCAACCAAAATTTCAAAATATTTACCTTCTGAGAAAGATATTTTTTTACATTCAGAAAATGGAATTTTAGCCTTTGGTCCACCACCAGAAAAAAACAATGAAGATTCAGAATTAATTAATGCTGGTAAAGAATTCGTCACGTTGCTTGAAGGTGGAGCCTATTTCCACCATGGTGATTCATTTGCCATGATGCGTGGAGGTCATTTAGATATTTGCGTACTGGGTGCATTTCAAGTTGCAGAAAATGGTGATTTAGCCAATTGGCATACGGGTGCTAGTGATGCCATACCAGCTGTTGGTGGAGCCATGGACTTAGCAATTGGTGCAAAAAAAGTTTTTGTAACTACTGATCATATTACTAAACAGGGTGAACCTAAAATTGTTGCTGAACTCAGTTATCCTGCAACTGGCCTAAAATGTGTAGACCGTATTTATACTGATTTATGCGTGATAGATGTTACTACTGAAGGCTTAAAAGTCATTGAAAAAGTAGAGGGTTTAAGCTTTGAGAAATTACAGTCAATGACTGGAACCAAATTAATTAATATGACATTGGATGAATAAACTTAATGAAACCTCCCCTCTGTTTTTATTTTTAAATATAGGGGGACTTCATAAATTATAAAAAATAATATTATCTAAAAGCTTAAAATAATCAAACTGTTTACTAAACGGCTTTGCTGCACAACTCCTTAAAAGTAAGACTCCCCACACCACCCAAATTTAAAAAGTAACTTGGGGATGACGGCTGCTTAGCTTGGTAAATTTATTTCGAACTGCTATACATGCATGAATTTCATCGACTTGATTATGGAGGTTCCTTGAACTTAATTTAATGCAATGCATCTTGGTTTCAACCAAATTTCGAATATGATAACCTGACCATGGGGCTTAAATAATCAATCCTGCTAATTTAAGATTTTTTATTGCTTACATAGTGCTTACACCAATCCTGATGTAAGCAAATGAAGCTGAAATTCACAACAAATAAAGTATCAAAACTAGAAAAGCCTACAGATGGTAAAAATCAAATTTTCTACTGGGATTTAGACGCCCTTGGGCTTTCTGTTCGTGTAACTCAAAATGAAAACCGATCTTATATTTTCCAAGGACGTGTTTCTACTAAAAGTTTACGCATAACTGTGGGTGATGTAAATGTTTGGTCTCTTGATGATGCACGTAAAGAGTCAAGACGTTTACAGCAGCTTTGTGACCAAGGAATAGATCCTCGAAGTAATAAGGCTGAAGAAGGTCAAAAAAATGGTGACTACTCTCAAAAAAAGCAAAATGAAAAAATTACTTTTGGGTTAGTATTTAATGAGTATGTAGATACTAATAAAAATCTATGGAGTGAATCCCATCTAAATGATCACCATCAATTAGTACATCGTGGCGGTGAAAATAAGAAACGTAGAACAGGATTAACTATACCCGTAACAATCGCTGCCCTATTGGATATCCCTTTAGTCAGTATAACTCCAGACATTTTGGTTGCATGGCAAACTGAAGAAGCTACAACGAGACCAGGGCGAGCTGCTTTAGGCTTTCGTCTTGTACGAACATGCATCAACTGGTGTCAAGAACATGATTTATATTCCACACTAATTGATGCAAAAGTACATCAGGCAAAACGTGTACGTAGATCAGTGCCTCAATTAAAACCAGTCAAAAATTCTGTATAAAAGACTCCGTTAAAAGATTGGTTTTTGGCTGTGAATGATATTATGCACAGAACATTTTTGCAGATTAGTATTTTAACTAGACCGCGCTCTGAATCTATGCGAAGTCTCACCTATTCACAATTAGACTTCAAATGGAAAACTATTAGTATTTGAGATAAGGTTGAACAAGAAAATCACACTATTCCCATGACACCTTATATCGAGCATTTATTAAATCAATTACCAAAATACGCTGATTCTGATTTTATTTTTTGGAGTAATCAATCTAAGACTGGACATATTACTGATATTAGAAAGAATTACTATCGAGCATTAGATGAAAAAGGATTACCTAAATTCACTATCCATGATTTAAGGCGTTCTTTTAGTAATTTAGCTGAATGGCTCGACATCCCAACTGGTGTTGTCGCTCAAATTATGGGACATAAACCAAGTGCTACTGCGGAAAAGCATTACAAAGACCGCCCTGTTGACTTACTTAGATTACATCATACGAAAATTGAGAATTGGATTTTAAATGAAGCAGGAATTAGACAATAAAACATAGCTCTACTTCTACATCGAATTTATAGTTAAGTAACGTAAGCCTTTTATAAAAAATCAAGGCTAGTTTATATTGCTTAAAAATAAAATAAAGTCGCTATAGTGTTTTGAACGCTATAGCGACTATGCTCCAAATATTGAGCCTAAAAATTAAAGTACCAATACCAGTAAATTTAAATATCCTTTTGATTTACACGTTGTGACAGCTCCTCAGCACTTTCAACTCGTTCAGAATAACGATCAGTTAAATAATCTGATTGCCCTCTGGTTAAAAGAGTAAATTTATAAAGCTCTTCCATCACATCTACAATACGAGTGTAGTATGGCGATGGCTTCATTCGTCCATTCTCATCAAATTCTAAAAAAGCTTTTGGAATAGATGATTGGTTTGGAATTGTAATCATCCGCATCCAACGACCTAAAACACGCATTTGATTCAAACTATTAAATGATTGAGATCCCCCACTTACTTGCATCAATGCTAAAGTTTTACCTTGTGTTGCCCGAATCGCGCCTGCCGCCAGTGGAATCCAATCAATCTGCGCTTTAAAAATAGAACTCATCGAACCATGACGTTCAGGCGTACACCACACCATGCCTTCTGACCAAGCTAGCAGTTCATGTAACTCTTTTACTTTTGGATGCTCAGTACCAGCATCCTCAGGTAATGGAAGTCCTTTTGGGTGAAAGATTTTTACTTTAGCACCAAAATGTTCCAAAATTCGACCTGCTTCCTGAATCGCTAATCGGCTATAGGATACTTCACGATTTGAACCGTAAAGCAGCAAAATACGTGGAGCATGATCCAGCGCTTTAGCTTGTACTTTTTCCAAAGTCGGTTGTTCAAGAAGGTTAATATCTACATTTGGGAGATTCATAGCGTTATACCTCTTTAAAAACTTTTTTTCTAAGCCACAGTGAAACACTCACTAAGGCAATTAACACAGGTACTTCAACCAATGGCCCAATGACTGTTGTAAAAGCAACAGGTGATGCAAGTCCAAAAGTTGCAATGGCAACGGCTAGAGCCAATTCAAAATTGTTCCCTGCCGCAGTAAAAGAGATAGCAGCAGTTTTTGGATAGTCATTCCCCATCCACTTACTCATAAAGAAACTAATAAAGAACATCACAACAAAGTAAATAGTTAGAGGAATTGCAATTCTAAGTACATCCAATGGCAAACTGACAACCTCACCACCTTTTAGGCTAAACATAGCCACGATTGTAAATAGCAGCGCAACTAAACTTAGTGGACTAATTTTTGGAATAAATTGAGTTTGATACCAGTCCAACCCTTTCCGTTTGACTAAAATTAATCGAGTCAAAAAACCCAATAAAAATGGGATACCTAAATAGACAAGTACAGCATGGGTAATTGTCCAAAAACTAACATTAATGACTTGTGCTTCTACACCGAAATATGGTGGTAAGAAGGTCAAAAACAACCAAGCATAAGTACTAAAAAATAAGATTTGAAAAATACTGTTAAACGCGACCAATCCTGCAACATACTGATTATCACCACAGGCTAAACCATTCCAGACCAACACCATTGCAATACAACGCGCCAATCCTATTAGGATTACACCTGTCATATATTCAGGATAGGAATGTAGAAAAATAATCGCCAAAGCAAACATTAAACACGGTGCAATCAGCCAGTTTTGAACCAAAGATAAGGTAAGTGTTCGTTTATCTTTAAACACTTGTGGCAATGTTGCATAGCCCACTTTCGCAAGTGGTGGATACATCATCAAAATTAGACCAATCACAATCGGAATATTGACTGAATCAATACTCATCTTATCCAAAGATATGGATGCTTGGGGAAAGAACACACCAATCCCAACACCTAATGTCATTGCAATGAAAATCCAGAGCGTTAAATTACGATCTAAAAATGAAAGTCTTGAAGTAGACATAATTTCACTCAATATTCGAAATTTTATAACTGTTTCCTGAACATAAAAACAAAACCCTCAAGGGTATTACTCGCAATGAACTGAAATTGACGAATGAACAAGAGGATTGTTCATGATCCCCTCATTTTGATTTGAGATGATGTTTAAAACATCTTTTGCCCATTCAGGAAGATTTGGATTCAAACGGTAATACACCCATTTTCCCTGCCTTTGATCAAGTAAAATGGAAAGATTCCGAAGCAAAGCCAAATGGCGAGAAATTTTAGGTTGGCTGAGCTGTAATTGTTCTGTCAATTCACAGACACAAACATTTTGTTTGGCCATAACCAACCTTAAAATGTCCAAACGCGTAGCGTCAGAAAGACACTTAAAGAAATCTGTTTGATTCATTGTCTTATAGCTCAACATATTTACCATTGCGAATATACGCATATCCATATATAAATGCAATATTGTTTTACATTGAGAAACGTCATGTCACAAAAGATCAAGATTTATCACAACCCTGCCTGTGGAACTTCAAGAAATACGCTTGAACTTATTCGAAATGCTGGGCAAGAACCTGAAGTAATTGAATATCTAAAAACACCTCCCAGTAAAGAAGAGCTTATTACTTTAATTGAGAAATCAGGGCTTTCTGTGCGAGAAGCAATGCGTAAAAATGTTGAACCTTATGAGAAACTGGAGTTAGAGCAAGCACATTGGACTGATGAACAATTAATCGATTACATGCTTGAATATCCCATTTTAATTAACCGTCCATTTGTAGTAACAGAACTTGGCATCAAATTATGCAGACCTTCAGAACTGGTACTAGATATTCTATCTGCTCCTCAACTCCATGCGTTTAGTAAAGAAGATGGTGAAATGATCATTGATCAAGATGGCAACAGAATAAAATAAATTCACGTATTCAAATGGTTACTTCATATATGGTCGTTACACCCCATTTTAATATTATCAGTCGTATAGTGAACGCTTTAGGTTTAAAATTTACAATGTAACATGCTTAAAATTAAAAAAATTAGTAGCAATGGGAGGCCTAAGCTACTATTTTTATTAATTTTTATGATAACTTCGTATAACGACCATTATGTTAAATGGACTTATTTTAGAAGCCTTTAATTCATGAAACGTATAACAGTAGAACTGATGAGTAGAATTGTCGCTATCAGTGTCAAATAGGTACACGGTTTACTTATAGCTTGATTATCAGCCTTAAAAAAATTCTTCATTGGATTATTCCAACCTAGACCTGTCATTTGGCTCCAAGGATACCAAAAACATAAGAAACCTAAAGTACTTAAAATACTAGCTACAGTCAGATTTTTGGATAGTCCTACTAGACTTATTCCAACCAAGATTGCACCTAAAAAAAAGCCAAACCAAGATTTAATCAAACGATTATTAGGAGAACTTATTGATATATTATTCATTTCTTAATCTCTGATTTTCCCATAAATTTTTTATAATTAAGACATAACTTAAACATTGATAAAATTGAGCCAATTAAACAACAAGCAAAGAAAATTCTAATATTGATTAATGGTTTATCTAAAAAATAATTAGATATAATTATCCCGAATGTTACCGCCCCAGTAAACTCAAAAAATGAGAATGAACTGATCCAAGTACTTAATTTTTTCATAATGCAATAATTAATGATTATCATTAACGATAATATCATAAAAGACAAATACTTAATATTTTGGAATTTCTAAAATTAACATAATACACCTTATACGAAAAAGCCCTCTAAAGGGCTTTTTTAAACAATAACTTTTCACTTTCTCGTCGATTCACCAAACCCTGCATCGTCCGACCTCCTGCCTTCACCCATACATCAAACTGATTGGCAGCAGCTTGATAATCGCTAGCATTCAGCTTTTTAAGCAATGTTGAATCCTTAAATGCACCTGTCCCAATGTTGTAAGTCAGTGACACCAACGCATCAAATTGGTTTTGATTCAGTGGTACAGTAACAGCACTATTTACGGCCTGTTCAAATTTTTTTAAATCATGGGCCGTATAGGCTTTGGCTTGTGCTTCAGTACAACTGTCACCTTTTTTAACACGGATTCCATTTGGATAAATCGTGGTGCCAAAACCAATGGTCCAGACTCCCACGCCATCGTCATAAGCAACGGAACGCTTCCCCTCAAAGCCACAGATCATTTCGATACCAGCTTTACTCACTGACATTTCATCTATGGCAATGCCCAGCATGTGTGAAATTACAGTATCTGAAGCTGTGGCGATTGCGCTATTAGCTGCATCCACCTGTTTTTGAGTGAGTCTTCCACCGCTGATCTTTCTTAAGAAGTCAAATATAGCCTTCATCACCCACCCCACTTATTGGCATTTTTCTTTAAATACTCTTCAATGAATGTACTTCCTAATATACCTAAAGCACAGGCAATCGCTACAAGTGCAATTGGGCTTAAATCAGGAAATTGGATCAGTACTATACCTGCGATAGTTGATGTTGCTGAACCTAGAATAGTTCGATCTACAATCATTCGCCAGGACAAAGGTTCATTTGAAACCAATAGACGACTCATACCAATGAGTCCTCCAATTGCAATTAATGTAAGTAATGTTTTTTCATGCTCTTGCATGATAGCTCCCTTATTTTTGGCAATAAAAAAACCCATTTAAGGGCCGCATATTTTCTTTAAATTTTATAGTGAAAGCGCATGCGCCCATACTTCATCTACTTGATTAGTATTCAAATTTATCAATTGAGACATATAAAAAATTGCATCTGATACTCTTTCAAAAGTAATTGCTTCTGTATATTCAATTTGAATACGCATTCGCATTGTTACATCTTCAATTGCATCAATTGCTTGTTCAATTTGCGTAAGAATACCGAACTCTAAAAGCGTTAATTTAAACTGACGACGACTAAGCGGTTTAAAAGCTCCCAGTCAAATAGCTTCTTTTTCTTCATCACTTAGATAATTCTGTGAATTTATAAGCTGATCTTCTTCGATTTTAAATAATCTTATAAACCCATTAGTAATAAGATCATCATGTGAACCATCACTCTCGAATGCATGAATTAAATTTGTCTTGATGTTTCTATAGTATTTCATCTTAACTCTATCCATTTTTGAATTGTTGCTGCAGTAATCATGTATGAAGCCTCATCAGGGACAGGATATGAAATAGTTCGTATTAAAGACTCATTTGTATTTAAAAACTGAATAAATGTTTACCTGTTGAGACAATCAATGGGATTTTGCTTGCAATTGTTGCAAGGTTTCGTAAACAGCAACAAGGCTCGTTGCACCACCCAGAATTGAATTACTGACATACCTATTTAACTTTCCTGCACTTTCAGACCATCCGACCTTCATTGATAGTTCTGGTGCTTCCATATATGCATGATCAGAAATAGAGGCACCCGCTTCTGTTGGGTGTTCTGTAATGATTAATTCATCTTTGTGCTTTTCTTCAATCGTCACATCAGCAAAAAGCCCCATGATTGTTCGTCCTTTACCTGAGAGCAATAGTGAACCTACCGATTCGGTCAAGGGCGAAGATGCAACTGAACTGACCAGTGAGCTAATTGTCATGTTTACTTTTCCTTGGGTAAAAAACCCACCGAGGTGGGTTTTAAATTAATGTTTATTACTAAAGACTATTTATCAATGCTAATTCACCGACTATTTTTTAACACATTTAAATGGCTTCATTTGCAGACTTTTCGCTAACTGCTACATCAAGCTTATAATCCAACTCTACTCGAAGGACATGAAAGTTATTAAGTTTGAAAGCGATACTCTTTAACTTGTTATTGGCTGGACGGAGAGCGATGAAAGTATCCCTTAATGATTTATGTATTCCGCCTTTATATGCATTAATAGGAATACCAAGACTAAAAGCCTTTTCCGAAACCTTATGAAATCCACAATAATAACTTCTATCTATAACTTACCTAAAATCGATTTCATTAAGTGGTGAAAGAGCCATTACTTTTTTAGAAAAAACTAAAAAATCAATACTATCCAGTATATAGCTCCATTTTGAAGCTGCTGCATAATCTTCTGATGTAAAAACAACTGGGTATTTTTAAAGCTCATCAAAGTCATGCTTATCAAGCAAGTCCACAAGTGCATTACTAAAATGATCGTTAAGAATCCCGACCGCACTCACATCCAATTTAGTATTAAAAAGAATTGTGGAAATATTGGAATCTGAATAACTTGGATGACGAAGTAATCCCCCACTACAAAATGTATAGAATGTAGCGAAAGCACACGCCATCACCTCTCTATAAAGAGCAATGTCTAGACTAGCTTTTTCTATACAAGACTGTTCAAACTTTGAAAGTTCTATTCTTTCTGTCAAGAAAGCTCGCTCATCAATATTAATACTTTTCATTAATTCTAATCTAGAATCAGATATTGCAAAGTTTGTAGCAGTTGCAATAAAAGTATCAAAGTAATCAGCATGTTTACTTAGCTCATACGCCTTCCAATAGGAATTCATTGTTTCAACATATAAGCCTTTATGAAAAAATATATTTCCTATTACTTCCTCAGTCCTAGCAAGGTCTTCTTGTGAGGAGGCAAAGTACTTAGCGCAGATTTTGCATTTTTTATACCTTCATCAATTATTATTAACATAGGCACTCAAAATAGCAGTTAAAATTTTGTATTCGAACAAATCTACATTTTTCAATTTATCAATTTTTAACTTCCACGCATGAATCCTAAACTCACTTGTTGTATTAACAACACTTGAGAACATTTCATTAATTATCTCAGAAGAAATAGTTTGTAGAGCTGGAATTATTAACTGGTTTCTCAGTTCAAAACATGGCATAAGTCAATGTTGATTATATCAGTAAATAATATTTTGTACTCTTTTTTTCGGCCGATGTTTTATATTTCAATACTTTAAATTCTAATTAAGACACTGATGTTATGTAAATATTTATCTTGTTCTTTTAAAATTAAAAACTATCATAGGGTGAATAGAACTAGAGTTATTGAAATGAAAAAACTACTACTTTTATCACTACTTTTTAGTGGTAGGGCTTTTGGGCGGATACATCCTGTAAAAATCAACAGCATGCGCCAATACCTAAACTTAAAGGTATGGATTCCATGGTATATGATCATAAGGGCAGATAAACTATATTAAAAAATGGGTGCAAGCCAATTCCATTAAGCAAGGAAGAGCAGGAAGATATGATGTTTTTTGATAAAAAAACACCAGAAAAATACTGTTCTGCAACCTTGTGTATATCAAGCTTTCAAGACAATAAAAAATGAATTAACAGTAACTCAAGTTGGTGACTTTATCACCAAAATTGAAATTGAATGCAATGTTAAGCCATAGAGCTTTTAGCATTCCTCGTCATAAACGCTAGCTGATTTTGTTGCTGGCGTTTTATTTGCTTTAGCCAAAAGCACATAATTCCAAGAGATTAATTATGAAAAAACTAATACTTCTATCAATACTTTTTAGTAGTGGGACTTGGGCTAACACTCAATACAAAGCTACTTCCGAATGTGAGTTTGACTATGATGGTTTTAAATTTTGCTCAAAATCAAATATTGTAAAGTACAAAAAAGCTTTAACTAGCCAAAAGCCAAATTTCGACTCCAATTACATTTTATTAAATATTGGGACACCTAAAAATATTCGTTATGTTGCAATAGACAGTAAAAATGGTTTGGTTTATCCATTATCTGATGAAATTATTGGTTTTAAAGATGATAATGGAGGTTTAACTGGAAAACCTCCTGTAATCAACTATTCTATTGATAATGCCAATTTATGTATCAAGGGCAGTGTTATGGCTTATAGAAATTCTTACGATAATGTAAAAGTATGCTACTCAGTTCAAAATAATGAACACTCAAAATACAAAAAAGAATTTATACGTGCAGATTTCCCAGAAAACATTGAGGATTAAGATAGTACACTTCGTGCTCCTTTCGCTATAAATGTCAATGAATTTTCTTATTGACCCTTACTGTGTTAGAGCAAATTCCACAAAGAAAAGAGAGAATCATGAAAAAACTACTACTTTTATCACTATTTTTTAGTGGTGGGGCTTGGGCGGGTTGTGAGAATCCAAAAACATCACATGAAATTCAGCAGTGTTTATCTACTCAAATAACCTTACTTAAAAAAGAATTAAATACTGCTTATGGTAAGTTATACAAACAAACACAAGCAAAAAAAGAACTAGATAGTGCTCAAAAAGCTTGGTTGAAATATAAGGATTTACAATGTGGTGATTTTATAATTGCTGATGCGGGTTACGGTTCTGGTCAGGCTACTTATGATTTAGCGTGTCAAGCCGAATTGATAGAGCAACGCACTAGCTTCATAAAAAACCAACTCAACTAACCCACAGTTGGATTCATCGCATTCCTTGCCATAAACGCTAGCTGATTTTCTTGCTGGCGTTTTACTGCATTGTCTGACTCTATCTGCTCTCTTGCACCATTGATTGTCATGTCGGTACTAAAAATTTGATGAATAGTCACATTTGAAGCAATCACATTAGATGAATTACTCACTTGTGACTTATGAGGATTGCCAGTAGGTATTTCTGCGTTCTGAGCAAAGTTTGCTAGTGATTTAGCGACCTTAGGTGTGATCAATGAGTAGTTGGCTTTGCTATACAATTTGGGGTTGTAATATGGAGCGCCTTTGGTTTTTTCCACGCATCTGCTGAAGGTGTACCATGTACATGAATAGCATTGCCAGCTCCATAAATCTGCCCAGTTGCTTTAGCTTGCTTTTCTACCTCTCGAACCCACTTCTTTGTTGATGCACTTGCTTCACCTAGAAAATTCAGATTTGCATAAGAGATATTCTGCCCAACACTGGAAGCCTTTCCATTTGCACTCTCCTCAAGATAATTTCTAACAAAATTTTCCATTTTTTGGAAATACGCTTCATTGGCACTTTATCCACGCTACCATGTGCGCTCTTACGGTTAGTATTTATATCAGAAAAAGCTGATGGTTGATTTATTACATCTTTTACAGATCCGCCAAATTTACCCGATGCTGTGCAGTTTAAAATAGTATCAATTACACCTAATGCTTGGTTTTCAAAGTTTTTACCTTTCAAGAATAGAACTACTTCAGTCGAGGAAACCTTCATAATTCGAATTATATCTTGTTCAGACAGACTTAGCTTTTTACCTGACTGTACAGCAGCCTCCCTAATCTCTCCCTGAATAACCTTCGCTACACCCACGGCGACTTCAGTAGCTTTCTTAATCGCGTCCTTGACCATGGTGCTAACAGTCTCTTGTGGCTTGATAGGTTGAGGGGCATTTTGTGCAAAATCTGCTAAAACCTTTGGATTCCGAGGTGTTTTAACTTTTGTTTCATTACTTGCTACAGCTTCTTTCACTTCTTCGCTGCCAAAAAAAGCCAATGTTTTTGCAACGCCTTCACCGACTTTATTAAGAAGGTTTTACCTGTCTTAGTTTCAGAAATTTTATCATTCAAGTTTTGAGCTGCATCTTCAGCGACTTCTTTTGCAGCATCCTTAAATATCTAATTAAGCTATTTGCTCTGAAAATCGTGAAGCTGCTTCTCTGCATCCGCTATAATTGATCGAATTTCGGCATCTCTTTTCTTTTCACTATCTTGATGTGCAATTACACATAAGATAAAAATGACTACAGTCAAGCCTACAAGTATTGAAAAAGTATAAGTTTTAATTTTTTATCACCGAATTATTGTAGTTTGTTTTACAACGTATTTTATTAAAATTCTTATATGTAACAATGGCATTTTTTTACTTTTTGGTAAATTTTATATTTTCAAAAATATTTTTTATTATTAATTAGAGCCTTGCATACTCCTAAAAAGCCCACCTATTTCTAAGTGGACCGAACCTAATTATTTGCGCTGAATCAGGCTTGATTGTTCTGTAAAAACAATGGTGCCTTTAATACCATATAAATTATTTACCAATCAATAAAAAACCATAATCTAATCTTGCTCTTATACATAATAAATGAGCTAGTCTGAAATTTTTACATCCAGTTGATAGTCATCTTGGGTAACCTTGATTTTAATATTCTTGTATTTCCGTTTGTTTGGGTCCATCGCTGAGCCTGCGACTTCATCAAAAAACTTACGATCATTCATTAGTTCGCCATATGCTTTATAACCCAATAAAATTTTTTCAGGCTTTTTACTTTTATCTGCTAATTCACAAAGAATGTCATCTAATTTCTTAACAGTAAGATTTGGCATTTTTATTAAAGCTCAAAATAAAAAAGTCATTATCTCATTCGTTTATGAATTATTCATGTCAAAGAAGCCCACCTTTCGATGAGCTTCTAATTATTGATTGGCAAGTTGCGATCTCTTGCTTGTGGTTCTTTCATAACACTTTTCGGATTTCATCTGTCACACGTATCAAAGCGAATTCTTCGTGGAACTGTTATGCAGCTCGTTTGACTCTTCAGTTGTTACCAACTCACCTTCGCTTTTAGACTTGAACTCACTTTGCTTACTAGAGTTATAAAACTCTAACCTCACTTAGTCTACCGTATCGCCTACGGATTCAATCAATTAGTGACCTGACTAATCAAGCGCACTATGTCAGAAATATGCCATATCGTGACATGCCAGTCAAGAGGCAAGAATCACCAATGCTTGCCGAGCTAGAGCAGATCAAATGGCATGACCAATGCAAAGCAGAACTCAAAAAAATAATCAGCTTCATCATTAATTTAGTCAAGGAGGAATATATGAAATTTACCTATTCGACTATCACCCGAACACTGACTGTATTCGGGACGAAGATGACCCACGTATTTACCAATGTCAGTAGCGGTGAGATTGAAGCTCTGGTGATCGATGCAAAACTTAAAGAAGCGATTTGGAGGAAATGATGAAAGATCTAAAATTAAGACCTGAGGAAAAACTACAGCAGTTAATTGAGTCTGGTGCCAGTTTAGTGAACACAATAGATGCTGCAACAATTTTAGGATACAAACCAAATACGCTTCGAATTAGGGCTTCACGTGGATGCGGAGATCTAAAACCTGTTATGACCGGTAACGGTGCAAAATAGTGTTTAACTGATATTCGAAATTTGATTGGAGCTTAAATAATCAACCCTGCTAATTTAGATTTTTTATTGCTTACACGGATTGATTTGAATTGCTTACATGGATTCTAGAATTAAAAAAGCACTTAGGTTTTATACCCCTAAGTGCTTGATATATTTGGTGGGCCCACCGTGACTTGAACACGGGACCAACGGATTATGAGTCCGAAACACACCAATATGCAAACTTATAAATCAATCACTTACAGCGTTTGCCTTCTTATTTTTCTATAGAAACCAATGTAACTAAAGCTCATTTAATTGGAGATATGACACAAATATGGCACATAAATAAAAGGTGCTTTAGCAGAAAAACTATAGGGTCCACTCAATGGATATGATTCTAGAGAAATTACAGATATATGAAAATTAGATATTAAGATCTAAATCATATGTCCAGTGAAATACGTACAGGGATTGATACGACTATGGTACAAATTCAGCTGACGTTTATGCTTAATTAAATTATAATTCATTAAATTTATTATTAATTTTAGTGAAATAATCAGAATGTATAGGCCTGTAACTTCTAACACAATGTTCGATTTTTATTTACCTGAAAATCAATTTTTTGCAAGCTGGAACATGGGTGGATGGGACATAAATGATATTTCAATTTACACAGAACCATCTCTTCATGATTGTCCATCTGATGATCATCGATTTTATTCAGTGCACTGTAATAATATCTCTGACTTGAAAAAGGCTTTAGATATTGGGATAGAGTTAGTAAGCCTTTTAAGAGGATTTTACACCATTCTAAATGAAGAAAAGCAAAAGGTTATTGAACTACAAAAGGTGGTTAATTCTAAAACAAGACAAGAATTGTACATGGATGAAGCTGAGTTCTATTTTGGCCTGTACCAAGAGCTTGGGGATACCCTAAAATTTAAGTTAACACCGCACGAATTTCAACAATACAAATTAAATGCCCAAGAAAATTTGGTAAATAGCTCGATGTATTTAGCTCAAAAACAGGAAAATATTGGGTTATATTTGCTATTAAAATATTTTTCTATGCCTCTGACTTGGGCTATTTTATATAAAATTATGGAAACCTTAGAAACGATTGAAAAACATCACGATAAGGGCTGGTCAATTACATACACTAAAGCTGAAAGAACAAAATTTACTAATCCCGCCAATAATTTTAGCTTATTACAGATTGATGCAAGACATGGGTTAAAGTTTGAATCTTTAAAACCTAATTCTGGGAATATAATGACATTAGATGAAGCAAAAATAATGTTTAGGGCATGTACACTCTCATATTTAAAATATAAATATGAAGAATTGAAAACTTCTGAAAATTGATTTTATTTCTATCTTATAGATTAATCCTTCTTGTTTTACCTAAAATTTAATTATAGAGGCTATATAAAGTGTTTAATGAATATGAAATTCAAAGATATTTAGATGAAGATAAGTTATGTAAATTTATTGATGATAATGGATTGTATTTTAATAGAATAAATAATTTCCCTTTGGATCCTACTGAAGGAGATGGTGAATATTTTGGAAAACTAGAGCAAGATATAGTCAAAGCATTATATCCTGAAATTGTTAAAGCATATGGGCATATGCCATACAATGATTTTGAAGAGCTTTCAAAGAAAAAAGCAAAAGAACTTCATGATTTAAATAAAAATTTTATTTTTATTCAAAGCTGGTTCCAAGATCGAAAAACTTCTATAGAGATGTGGAATGAGTATGCAAAATATCAGGATAATCCAAACTGTGCTTTAATTGTTACTGATACAATTAGCTTAGGTAATGCCATAGATTTACATTTCCCTATAGGCAATGCAATGAAGAAAGTTTCATATGTGATTGATAAATATATAGAGAGAGATAATATATTCACTAAAGAGAAAAAATTTACTCATGAAAAAGAATATAGATTGTCATTAGATTTAAAAGACTTAGGTTTATTTAACCCTACTTTACTTGAACTACTAAATTTTGATGAAAATATTGTTGCAAGCTTTAGACATCAAAAAGCTACAAACCCTAGTTTAGGTCAATACTATAGAAACAATGGTATAGCATTAGAAAGCTCATTTTCTCCTAGGTCAAAAACAGGTTTTGTTGTAAATATTCCTATTAATAATTTTGTAAAAAAAATTTATATACCCAGCAAAGCAAGTGATAATTTTTTTGAATTGATTGTTCGTAAATTGAAAGATAAAAATTATAATAATATTGAATGTATTAGATTGAATATTGATTCTGATTAATCCTTGAATCCATCTTATATTTCCTATGATTCATTCATAAAAAAACCGCATGAAAAGAGGTTTTTTATGAATGAAAATTGAAATTTATGCATCAAATTACGATTTAGGCTTATAGGTTATACTACGTTTAAATCTGCATAGCATGAACAGATCCCCCCAATTCAGTTTAAACAGTCTAGAAAGAACTAAGTTTTAAGCAGTAATCTTCCTAGAACGAACCAGATGTTCTCGAAGGTAGTAGGCTCGTGCAGAACCTGTTTCTACAAGCCCAGTCAAGAGCACGAGACAGATCTGATACATCTTACGACTAAGTATTCCTCGATTTTCTACTTGCAAATATCTTGCAATAGACATTTCCAAATAGAAAGCAGTATTAACTTGCTTTGTAATTAACCCTGAATTAGCTCTGAATTTTTCCGCTAGAATTTGAATACCTTTATCAAAAAACAAATCATAAAAATGATATATCAGCGAAGATAAAGCCATAAAAACATGACTGTTATTTGAAGATTGCTTAGCAAACTCTAGTAAATGCTCAACACCTTTTTCCATACATTTTCTTTCACTTTCATGCCCTTGCCATGGAGTATCAGCATACAACTCCCCCCGTAGTAATTTATTCAAGTCATTCTGAAGACCTTGATAAGGATCATTAACATCATTTATGGCAATCTTATGTAGTTCTGGCTCTATTATTTTCCATAATGACCATATAGCATCAAAATCATTTTCTTTCTCTGCAGCAACGTCAAATGATAATTTCACTGAATAAATAATACTTGGGGCCTTCAAACATCCAGAAATAATTAAATCTTTGAATAGTACAAAACCGTTTATTTTCGAATGTATTAGCTGTTCAGTAAAACAAGATTGAATTTGCCATTTTATTTCATGATTCATTTTATCTTCATTACGAGAATGGTAATCCCTATATTCAGAATCAAAAATAAAATTAACTAATTTTAAAATTAAATCACCTTGCTTAGAATTTTTTGGATTCATAGGAATCATTAACATGGGTATATGTAGCAACCATGATGCATGATTTTCTAAACTAATATCATCTACAGAAAAACTAAATGTTCCTTCGAGCAATTGCTGGCGAAATTGTCTTAACTTTATCTCCCATTTTTTCTGAGCTACTTCTCGCTCCTTATCTTTTAAATAATAAAACCTACTGCTTTCTTGTTCTTGAATTCGAAATTTAGCGTACTCAATTACACCATTTAAACAATTTTCTGCCAATTCTTCATCTATTGACCATAGGTAATCTCTTACTCCTTTAGCAGTTAAAGCACCAATATTATGGTTGCCATGTGTTAAAGCAGTAGCTAAAGCAAATTTCAGATTATTTGAGATTTCGGGCTCTAACTTTAATTCAAATAACTTAGGTAGAATGTATGCGCATGCACCATTGCCGAAATGAGATTGATTATATCGAAATTCCACTTCTAGATTATCGGGGGATTCTATAACTGAACTTACAATAATCTCCAAGCACCATTCGATATCAACCGAAGATAGATCTTGAATATTATCTCGAATACAAACAACTGCTACAGTTTTTATGGCTTCGACTGCTAATTCTAAATAGTTTGATACTGGATTACTTTGTAAATCAGTCAATAATTGCTTTGCAGCTTCTAATCCAGCTTCATATGAAGAAAAATATTCTTTTTTGAATTGTTTCTTTTCAAATAATTCTCTCGCCCATAAATTCAATCCAATTATAGCGTTGTCAAAATCATGCTGTTCAATGAATGTTTGTTGATCTTGTTTTAAGTCCTCGGGTAGTTCCGAGGCATTCTGAAATAAAATCCGATTATTCTCTTTATCCTCAATAACTTGCCATTCTCTTGTATCTATTCTATTCGCCAGATACCTAACGTAGGTATCATCACTTGTAGATGCCTGCTTTTTTAAATTGTCTACAATTGGAAGTACGTCTTCTCTAAGATCAGAAAACTGAAGCTTATTTAATAATGTCTCTAGAGTTTCTTTTCTCCAAGGTCTAAGAGCTGATTTTTTTCGTTCCTCAATATATATATCTGTCATCACATCATTATTATAAGCATTAAACCAATGAAGTTGATTTTCTCCAGCTTCATGAACAAATCTACTTATATCAATTAGATAGAACTCTGCAATACTTAATATAGGAAATACAGACTTCCTTACTTTATCTGAAAACCCTATAGCAACAGAGGCCAGTATTGCAGTGATTAAGACTGATTTACTATTTTTTAATAAATAATTATAAATCCAGTCTATCTGATTGTTTTCTCCGCTATGTTCTACATAACTTATTAGCCAATTTTCTAAAGCCATGAGAGCACATTGCAACACATAAGGTATATTTGAATGCCCTCTATATCCCGACCAAAACTCTGTAGAAACAAATTGATCTATAGATGTTCCATCATCTAGAACTAATTTTTCTAAATATATTTCATGGCCTTCTTTTCTAAGATATTCAATATACTTTTCTGTTGTAAAATTACAGAGTTCAAGAATAAAATCTAGTGCTTTTTTAGGGTGGTACTGTAATAAATACTGAAATGGTCCTTTTGCACTACTCGGTGCGAAAAAATCACGATTTTCATCTAGTCCGTATCGCTCATCACCACTAATTCTTTCATATCTCGGCCAATTATCTGTTCTTTTTTGCTCAAGCACCCATTCATGCATTGCTAATTTCATTATAAAATCTGGGCGGAACTTACATAACATTGGTACATGTATTCCAACTAAAGTTAGATTTGTTAACTGATCTACGTAACTCAATCGTCTAGGATTAACTTTAGATATAAATACATCTTGTACCATCAACTGATCAAATTCTGCTTCTATTGTTGGAGATACTTTTAGTAAAACACTAATGATTTTTTTCCTACCACTTTTATTTTGGTAATCATCCTTTAAAGGCTCTAACAACCAAAGAGACAATAAACCAACGATTCTAGATTCTGTCGGGAGATCATCGTCAATGTTTATAACACTGCACCATTCATTCATTAATTCAATAATATGATTATGGATAGATTTGCTTAACTCATTTCTAACTTCATAAATAAAATTAAATAGAGCTCCCCATCCTTTACCATAAGGTACTAAAAATAACGTCTGGAGTATTCCAGATTTCTTATCTAATGTGAGTAAATCTACAAAACTAGAATTTGGTTTTTGACAGGTAATTCTTAAAATAAAACAAAAACGAATCAATAAAGCACAATCATTCTTAAGAAGATTGTCTTTCATCGATTGTAAAAATATATCTGGAGAATTATGCTGTAAAATCGCTGCAATAGTTTCATCTTTCCAGAAACTTTCAATATTATCAGTGATTAATAGATTCTCAACAAACTCGTAACTAGATTCATCAAATTGCAATCGACGGTATAACCACAATCTAAAAGCTCTACTGATAGCAGGTTCATTCCCTATAGCAGATAAAAATCCATCCAAATTGTCTATGTTATATTGATATTTCTCTTCAATAAATTCCTCTAATGCCCAATCCTCTAGTACATCATGGGGTAAGCTGATTGTTGAATTATTTGGATCTCGATAAATTAAGTTATCTTCTTCAAGTTTGGATATTACTTCTGGATCAAATTGATCTGCGGAAATACCAAACACCATTTTTTTTGCTCGTTGTGTCGCAATATCAATAAATGTTTTTCTACGTTTGAGCGGCATCCCATATTTCCGGTCTTGATCTTTAGCAATAACTGAAGACCAAACATTCTTTCTAAAATCAATTTCAGTATCACCTGTTTGAAATTGTGCGCCGTTACTTATCGCACGAACAGCAATATCAATAAAAAATGGTATCCGAAGAATCTCTACTAATGCATCATTTGATATTAATGTTTTAAGCTCAGGAATATGTTCACAAACTAGTTGCATTTGTTCCTCAGAAAAACCTTCAATGTTTACACTGGTAAAATTGATCTGATTTTGTTGCAAAAAGTTAAAACAAAGCAGTTGAAACGCGTAATCACGTCCTGTCGCAATGATGGTCCATCCTTCCTGTTGACGGATAAACTGAAGTAAATCAATAAATGCTTCTTGATGGTCAAGTTCTAAAATTTTTTCAATAGACTCAATAACTAGAATTTTCTTAGGAAGTAAAGAAAAATATCCCTCAATTTGACCTAAGGTTGAATTCATACCGATAGATGAGAAAACATCATTAAGATGAGTTCGGTCTAAGTCTTCAGCTCTAAGATAAAAAACTGGGACATCCTTACCTTTGCTTGAAATAAAATCTTTTACTATACCTGATTTCCCAGAACCTCTAGATCCTGTTACAAATACGAAATCACTTGTATCAAAAGCTACTGAAATTTCTAGTAAATAATCATCTCTACTAACATGAAAGCCTTGGATTTTATTTGAAATACCATCATAAATGTGACGTCCACGCTCTTGCAGTTTAAGAAAATCCATTTCAAAATTAACTTTAATATTAACTTGAAATAAATCTCTAACCAACTGAGGAATATTTTCAAGCGTTAGTGTTCCTGCATTCTGGTTATATTCCTGAACACACATAATGACTTTAGATAATATAAGTTCCGGTGATTCATTAGAATGACATTGAATAAGTGAACATAATAAGTGAGCAACTACCGAATGTTTAGCATCTAAATCAAAAGAAACTAGATAAAAAACTCGAAGAAATTCCCAAAACTGTTCGTCAGTTATTGCCTGACCACCATTAGCATGATCTAACTGCTTTCTTAAAGCCTCTAACTTTTTTAGCTTTGCTGCACTAGTAAATCCTGTAGTATTTGATTTCTTAATAAAGTCTGATGCACTTGATGAATACCTAGCCCATTCTAAGAGTGGAAGCGTATTGGCTATATCTAACTTAGGAAGTGGTCCTGTGATTAAAGCAATCGCATCATTTTTTTTATCAAAAGAATCCTTCTGGAAATCTTCCCATGCACTCTTTATAACATCTGAAAAAATAGAACTATTTTCATCACTTCCAATAGAGCCACTTATTGTTATTTCATGTTTTATTTGAGCATATAATTTACTTTTATTACCCAATTTATCTGATGCGACTAAAACAAAATCATCAGTATTCGAACCATCATATTTATTTTGGAATTTTAGTTCTTGAGGCCTCATATTTTGAGACAAACATGGAACACAAGATTGAGTAAGTAGTGCGATAGCAAATGATGCTTGAACTCTAGTTTCAAAATTTACACCACCTCCACCTGTTGAAAATGGATTGCTTTGCTTTTTTGAGTCCAGACTCATTCTGATCTTCCTTCAATAAATATATAACGCTATAAATTCATGATTATCATAGCTAATTAAGATAATTGAAACATGTGATAAAAGTTAAAGGCTTTTTCTCCTTTTATCATTCTTATAATGATTTTTTTCAAGTTCAATCCATATTTTTGCTTCCATATAAATATCTTCAATAAATAACGGCACTTGAGTGTCTTCCTGCTCATTATCAAGTAGTAAATGGAATCTAGCTGTAAAGTCATCCCAACTCTTAATATCAGAAATATAGGCATACGGACAAAGTTCAAGGAGATATCCAAGCCACCTCGACTTAGTAGCTTCCCAATGTCTAGTAGTCATTTCATTGTCAAATGGTTTATTAAAATTTAAGACTTCATACAAGCGTCTTTCAGAATGGATTTGATCTATATATGCACGATCTTCCTTAGATAATTTTTTAGCTTTTGTTCGTGCATTCCGATAGATACTATCATTCGCTGGTCTAGACTCATGCTTTTTACATAACAATTGTTTTGTTTTCCTTAATTTATCTTCAGGAAATCTTTGCTCATGCATAATAGCTATAGTTTGTAGAGGTCTTTGTTCACCAATTGATTCAACTCTCCTAAAACAAAATGCACACCAATCAATTTTAGGTCGGCGAGTATGAACTCTATGATGCTCATCATCTTTCTTATCTAGTAGCTGACCCTTCGAAAAAAAATGAGTAATTTCATATATGAAATGTAAAAACTCAACGGCTTTTCTAAATTGTCGCGTATTTCCTATATTTTTAGTCAACCATACATCTTGATCTAATTTTAATGAATGAAGTTTATAAGTTTTATAAATCAGTTCGGAAAAATCGAAACACATAAACTTATCAGTAAGCATTTCTGTTAGATTTCCTGTCACTCCTAAATCATATAAATCTTTTCTAATCATCGGAAATTGCTCAAGATAATAAATAAATTTTTCGGAAAATATTTCACAGAATAAAGGCAAAATATTTAACTTTCCGAAAGCTTTCGTACCTTGTTTAGCCACAGTAACTTTATTATTTTCTATCAAATTTTTAAGCTTTAAAAACTCGGCTTCACAATCAGCTAGACGAGCATCTCCATCTAAAATACCGTCTAAAAAAACATCAGAATATTGATCAAACGCCACTTATTCATCCCTTTATAACTTGGAAATGCAATTTTCCGAAAAATCGCATAGAGCTAAAAAAAAATTAAAAATAATCTCAACTCATCTTTTTAACTAGATGAGTACTTATGAATAAAACTCTCAAGAACCCAAATGAAATTGATTTGAGATTAGACATACACCTGACGCCAACTTTGGCGAAATGCACCGAAATTCATGGCTTTGGCTGTAACCATTCTACACAGTTCACATTCCAAATCAACGCCTTATGGGCTGTTACACGGTTACTCCTTGGAGAGACAAGTGAAAACTAAACCAATTGCGGTCCGAGTACCGCTTGCGCTTGCAATTTCTCTTGAGAGACAAGCTGAACGTGAAGCAATAACTGTAGCTGATGTGGTTCGCCATATTCTGGCTACTAGCCAATCGAGTCACAAGGATCTGTTATTAGAAAAACTTGTAGCAATTGAAACTCA
The DNA here is from genome assembly GCF_002135345.1 of Acinetobacter sp. ANC 4648. GTDB lineage: Bacteria > Pseudomonadota > Gammaproteobacteria > Pseudomonadales > Moraxellaceae > Acinetobacter. The sequence continues at coordinate 219,240 of NZ_NEGI01000004.1, forward strand.
AATGAAATTGTTACGCCAAGGTCAAAATCAAATTATCAACAAACTTTCTGAATTCGATGTTGAAGGAAACTAAACATGACAAATGCTCTAAATAAAAAGCCAGAATGGCGACTTGAGGAAGGCGCGGTAATTACAGGCATTACTTTCTTGGCTACGTCTGTAGCACTTGAGTTTCTCTCATGGCATGTACAAGTGCCGATGACACGGGACATCGTGTGGACAGATTGGCCGTCGTTATCAAAAGCCTTATTGGGGTGTACGTTATCTACATTCGGTATCCAAACTCAATCATGGCTAGATATTTCTTATTTACTTAATGTCTACGGTTACAAAACAATGTTCATGTGGCATTTTTATCTGCCATTTTTAATGTCTGTACCAATTTCTGTTTATTTAGGTTATCTCTGTGCAAAACCAGTGGATCAGCATCATGCAAGAGGAGCTACGTTGTTATCTAGTTCTGATGCGGTGAATTATGCAAAAAAACAAGCTAAGGCAATAAATAAAAAACAGCAAGCTACTGATTTAAACAAAGGTTTATTAATTCATCCGCAATTTCGTTTGCCTATTGGTGTAGAAGCTAGAGGGTTAGTGTATTGGGGGGCGCCAAATGCAGGTAAAACTCAGACCTTGAAGCCAGCATTATTAGATGTTTTAGAACATCAACCTCACGGAAAGGTCGTTCTTCTGGACAATAAAGGCGACTTCACCGAACTTTTTGATGAAAATCAGTCAATTATAATTGCCCCATGGGATGCCCGTTGTATAGCTTGGGATATCGGACAAGATATACGAACAGAATTAGACGCTGGGCTTATTGCACAATCTTTAATCAAAGAAGTTAAAGGTGATAATGCGGTTTTTAGCGATGCAAGCCGCGTTGCATTAATTGGTTTTATTGTTTGTCTACAACAAAAATATGGCATGAACTGGGGATGGAAGCATTTAGCTGAATGTTTAGAATGGTCTCTCGAACATACGATTAATGAATTCCAACGCTTTTTCCGAATTGGTCTTGGGATTTTCAAAGAAGGTAGTAAATCTAGCGATAGCGTTTATTTTAACTTAATTGCTAATCTTTCATTTTTGCGTCAACTTGCTCAAGCATGGCCATCATCAAGTGGTGGATTAAGCTTAAGAAAATGGATCAGTGATGAATCTGAAGAAAAGCCAATTTTACTATTGCAAGTGAGTAAAGCATTTCCAACTATTAGTGACGCCTATACTTGTGCAGTTTTAAATATACTGAGCAAGTTGATTCTTTCGCCAACATTTACAGATTCATCTACACGTCGTATCCATTTTATTCTTGATGAGATTGCACAAATTCCATATATCGAACAATTGAAAAATCTTGCTGCATTAGGGAGATCTAAAGGTGCTTGTATTTGGTTAGGCATACAAGACTTTGATTTACTTGTAGATAATTATGGTCAACATGAAGTTAATTCGCTGATTAGTATGATGCAAACAAAAATAATTTTAAGTATCGGTGCAGGTACAGGAGCCGATTTTGCATCAAAATTAATAGGTGATCGTGAAATTTTTACTGAAGATTTTGATGTAAACGGCAAAAGAATTCCACTCACCCAGTCACAACGATTGGTTGCACCTTCTGAAATTTCACAATTACCACAACCTACACTGCAAAGTGGCATCCACGGTTGGATAACGGTAACAGGTTGGAATGCTGTACTGCGCCTAACATGGCCGATTACAAAATTCCCCAAAGTCCGTGAAGGTATAGAACTCGCTGAATGGATTGATCATATCCCTGTTGCAGATGTGTCAGATCACGTTGTGCAGGCTTCCGTAAACACAGGAAAAAAACGCCTAATTAAAAAGTCTGATAAGCGTGGAGATGAGTCATGATGAGTTTTAAATCCATCTCAAATAGCTCACAAGCAGCATTGTATTACGAAAGTTTGGCAACAGAAGACTACTATGAATTGGGCGGTGAACCATCGGGTTACTGGGTGGGGGCACTTAAATCAGCAATGTATCTTGCTGGTGAAGTAAAAAATGGTGAATTAGGAAAAATGTTGCAAGGCTATCACCCTACTTCACGCTGGAGTTGACCATAAAGGCGGTTGGGATATGACATTTTCTGCCCCCAAAAGCGTGAGTGTTTCATGGGCATTAGCTGATCAAGAAACTCGTACAGCCATACAGGCAGCACAAAAAAAGGCAGTTGAAGCAGGAGTTAGATTCCTTGAAAAACAAGCATTTAGTAGCCGTGATCGTAATGAAATGGCTGGCTCTATTCATCAAGTAATTGCTGCTGCTTATGAGCATAGTACAAGTCGATCACAAGATCCGCAGCTACACACACATGCAATAGTCGCAAATTTAGGTCTACGTACAGATGGTTCAGCATGTGCAATAGACTTTGATTCTCGTTGGAAATTGGCAACAGGTGCAGTTTATCGTGCTGAATTAGCATATGAATTACAACACCTTGGCTTTCAGATTGAACAAGATGTTAAAAAGTCATTCTCAATCAATGGAATACCACAGAAACTATGTGATGCTTTTTCTAAACGACGCCAAGCAATCGTAGAGCAAGCAGAAAAATACGGTGCTATTAGTGCACAAGGTATGCAGATTGCTACCTTTGCAACTCGTGAAAACAAAACAGGTGAAATTTCACGCTCTCAACTATTTGCACAGTGGCAAAGTGAAGCCATGCAATTGGGCTATCAACTTGATTTGGTGCAGCAATGCCAAAATTTTCAATCAACAGAGCATTCGTTACTTAGTCCAATGGAAATATTTAACGAATTGCATCAACAAATGTCAACTTTTACACCACAGCAATTGCATCATACAATTGCTGTAGCTGCTCAAGGTTATTTGAATGCTGATGGTGTGAATCAATATGTTAATGACATATTGCAGCATCCTGAATTAGTACGATTACAATCTATTAATCCCAAGCTAGATCGAGGTCTTGATCAAAACGAGTTGCGTTTTACCACGCAGACACAATTGATTTTAGAACAGAAATTACTAGATCAGGCTAGAAATCGGCAACATGAAACTATGCATCAAATTCAGGTTAGTCCAACCTTAATAGAACAATCAAAGCTGACGGTAGAACAACAACGGGCATTTGAGCATATCACGATGGAATCTGGTGGTGTCAAACTCATACAAGGTATGGCTGGCACAGGGAAAGGCTTCCTACTCGGAGTTGCACATATAGCTTGGGAACAGAAAGGTTTCGATGTTAGAGGTGTAGCTCTAGCCGCAAAAGCAGCTCAAGGCTTGCAAGAGTCTACATTAATTCCGTCACAAACGTTGCATTCATTAATTTATCAGTTAGATGCAGAAAAAATGGTTTTGAATGATAAAACCGTATTGGTGATTGATGAAGCGGGGATGATCGGCTCTAAGCAATTATCACAAGTTCTTCATTATGCTGAACAAGCCCATGCGAAAGTCGTTCTGGTCGGTGATCATCAACAGCTACAGCCAGTTGATGCAGGTGGGGCTTTTCGTTTGCTTGCACAGAATCTTGGGTATGCATCTCTACAAAATATTCAGAGGCAAAAAACGCTAGAAGACAGAAAAATTGTGATGCAGCTCGCCACAGGTCAAAGTCAGCAAGCACTAGATTCTATGCGAAAGAAAGGATATTTGCATACTCAACCCACCCAAGAAATGGCCATACAAAATCTAATCGAAGACTGGTGGCAAGTAAAAAAAGAACAACCATCTATATCTACTTTGATTCTTGCAGGAACACGTAAGGATTTGTATCAGCTTAATCAAGCAGCACGTTTAAAAATGCATAAATCAGGACAATTGGGCGTAAGTTGTGAAGTTGAAACCAGTCTAAATGATGTACGTGCTTCTCGTGAATTTGCAGTGGGTGATCAAATCCTATTTTGCAAAAACCAACGCAGGTTGGGGATCACCAATGGTGATGTCGGGATACTGAAAGAGATTCATATCAATCAAGATGGTCACTGGCAATTTCAAGTTGAACGCCAAAATGGTCGCTTTGTTGAATTCAGTTTAACCGATGATGAAAACATAAAATCTGGGTATGGTGCAATTGATCATGCTTATGCCCTATCTGTGCATAAAGCACAAGGAATGACCGTTGACCAAGCTTTTGTACTCAGTTCAGACTCAATGATGGATCGTGAGTGGAGTTATGTTGCTGCTAGTCGTGCAAGAGAACAAACCCATTTCTATTGCTCAGGTGAAATTGAAACACAGCTTGAAACGAAAATGGAACGATCAAGACAAAAAGACACAAGTCTAGATTATGCATTAAGCCCTGAAGCTCAGCATCAGCTCGAACTATAAAAAGAGGTGAAGCACATGCTAACGCTCAGTCTACTTGAAGCAGCTCAGTTTCTTCGCATGCATCCTGAAGAATTACGTAGGAGAGCAAAGCTTGGACAAATTCCAGCAGCAAAACCTGCAAAATCATGGGTTTTTATCGAAGATGATCTTGCTGAATATTTACGCTCGTTTTATCCTAGTTCTAGGCAAGCGTTGCAAGTGACTTTACCAATGGAGTTAAAACAATGTCACTTATCAAACGCAACAACATATGGTGGGTCGACTTCACCACACCAAGCGGTAAGCGAATTAGACGTACTACTGCAACGGAAAATAAAGTCGAAGCGCAAGAATTCCATGATCGATTAAAAGCTGAATTTTGGCGAGTACAAAAGCTAGGTGATAGACCGACCTATACTTGGGATCAAGCTGGTATACGTTGGTTGGATGAAACTCAGCATAAGAATACCCACCAAGATGATGTCAGTAAATTGACTTGGTTACAGCAGTTTCTTCGTGGGAAAATCCTAATGGACATTTCTCGCGATGAAATTATTTCGATAGGTGAAGTTAAAAAACGAGAATCGAGTGCTGCAACTGCAAATCGATACCTTGCCTTAATTCGAGCAATCCTTAATAAAGCTTGTAACGAATGGGAATGGATTGATAAAGCACCGAAAGTAAGAATGTATAAAGAAATCAAACGCCGTGTTAGATGGATTACAGCTGAGCAAGTTAAGATTTTACTTGATGAGCTACCTCCCCATCAGAAAATAGTAACGGTATTTGCTCTTTCAACTGGACTAAGACAAGCCAATATTTTAAATCTTACTTGGCAGCAAGTTGATTTAAAGCGAAAAACGGCATGGATTTACGGTGATCAAGCAAAAGGCAAAGAAGATATCCATGTTTCATTAAGTGAACATGTCGTTACTTTGCTTAAAACTCAGCTTGGGAATCATCCAGAATATGTTTTTACATATCGGAAAAAGCCTATTGGAAATATAAATACGCGAGCTTGGCGGAAAGCTTTAGAACGAGCTGGAATAGCCAACTTTCGTTGGCATGATCTAAGACATACTTGGGCGAGCTGGTTGGTTCAAAATGGCACACCTTTATATGATCTTCAGGAGATGGGTGGTTGGCAAAGTTCTGAGATGGTCAGAAGGTATGCTCACTTAGCTCCAGCAAATTTAAGCAGACATGCTGAAGTCGTAAGTTCCATACTTTATGGCACAAATGTGCCACAGCCTGAAATTAAAAAGGACTTACAATTACTGTAAGTCCTTGAAAAATATGGTGGGCCCAGACAGACTTGAACTGTCGACCAACGGATTATGAGTCCTGAATTTTACGTATTTACTAACATTTACCAATGTTGATCTATTATATATTTATCATTCGAAATCATCATCTTAGGTTTTTAATATATTTATAGGTGTTGACCAACATTGATCTAATTTGCTTACATAGTGCTTACACCGTACCGATGTAAGCAAATGAAGCTGAAATTTACAACTAATAAAGTCATAAAACTCGAAAAACCTGAAAAGGGTAAAAATCAAATTTTCTATTGGGATTTGGACACATCTGGTCTTTCTGTTCGTGTCACCCAAAATGAAAACCGCTCTTACATTTTTCAAGGGCGTGTTTCAGGTAAAAGTTTACGCATAACTATCGGTGATGTAAATGTCTGGTCTCTGGATGATGCTCGCAAAGAATCAAGACGACTGCAGCAACTTTGTGATCAAGGGATCGATCCAAGGCGCAACAAAGCTGAACAAGATCAAAAAAATGATGAACACCACCAATCCAAACAAAATGAAAAAATAACTTTTGGTGATGTATTTGATGAGTATGTAAATGCAAACAAACATTTGTGGTCAGATCGCCACTTTCGAGACCATGTTGACTTATCTCATCGAGGTGGTGAAAAAAAAATAAGGGGCAAAGGTTTAACAATACCAGGTGTGCTTACATCCCTGCTTGATGTGCCACTTGTGAAAATAACGTCGGATACATTAATTGATTGGCAAACTAAAGAAGCTGAGACAAGACCGGGACGTGCTGCGCTTGGTTTTCGTATTGCACGATCTTGCATTAATTGGTGTCAAGAGCATGACACCTATATGAATCTGATAGATGTAAAAGTACATCAAGCCAAACGTGTTCGTCGTGCTGTACCAGTATTGAAGCCAGTTAAAAACTCAGTGCAACGTAATCAGCTAAAAGATTGGTTCTTAGCTGTGACTGATATTCAAAATATTATGCACAAGACTTTTTTACAAATTAGTATTCTTTGTGGTCCGCGTTCTGAATCAATGCGTTCACTTACCTACTCACAATTAGACTTCAAGTGGAAAACCATAAGTATCTGGGATAAGGTTGAACAGGAAGATCGCATTATACCCATGACTCCGTATGTTGAAAAATTACTTCGGCAGCTACCCAAACATCCTGATTCTGATTTCATATTTTGGAGTGAGCAGTCTAAATCAGGACATATCACAGATATTCGAAATAGCTATTACGCTGCACTTGAAGAAAGAGGTCTACCAAAATTTACAATCCACGACCTGCGCAGATCATTTAGTAATTTAGCTGAATGGCTTGAAATTCCAACTGGGGTGGTAGCACAGATTATGGGACATAAGCCAAGCGCTACAGCAGAAAAGCATTATAAAGATAGACCTGTCGATCTACTTAGATTACATCACACGAAAATTGAAGAATGGATTTTAAAGGAAGCTGGAGTTAAAACATGAGCACCACCCCATCCAAAGAAGTTAGCCAAAAGTTATCATATTTATATTTCTATTTACATGATATTTCACAGGAAATGCAGTCGGTTTACGGACTCATACAAATTGTTGAGGCCACGCTTAGTGAGCATGTAGAACTCGAAGCACCAAAATTCTTTGATATGAGGGGGGAATTTTCAGTAAAAATCTCTAAAGGAAATCCTCAAGTAATTAAGACTATGGCAAAAATAAGTTTTCAAACTGCAATTATTAATATATGTAGGCTATCAGAGGCCATAGGACATTCCGATATGAGGCAATTGCTTAAAAAGTATTCTCCTCTATCCTTAGAGAGATTTGAAATTTTTATAAAAAAATATTATACCAAAGAAGTGAAATATTATAGGAACAAATATTCCGCTCATCCAATTAATCGTGATACTGATAATTTTTTAAATTTAAAAGAGATTTTTAACCTAATTGAAAAGATTTTGAATATTTCCTCTATGGAGAAGTTTCGCTTAGATCACTTTTATGGTTTTGTTAAAGAGTTTCATCACCCAAACATAACAGATCCTAATCAATCTATTACTTGGGCTATATATGAAATGTCAAATGAATTAAGAAACAATGGAATTACTTTAGATAGAGAAAAAGATTTTTAAGGTTTATGGATAGTAAGCCCGCCAATATAGCTATTGAGGCTATTATGAGATAATTTATTGAGAAAAAATCAGGTAGAGATATCTAATTTTATACGCCCAAAAAACCAAATTGCGCATTTGTGCAAGTTGGTTCAATACTTTTGTGAACTATGAATTATGCAAAAATTCGATGGTAATATTAAAAATATTCCAAGATTAACTGATGAAAAATTAACACAGCAATTAATCCCTGCTCGTTTTATTCCTGAAACGCCAGATGAACTAAAAGATAAAAATGTTGTTTATATTTTTGACAGCGAAGATTCATTCAATCTGACATACGATGAGTTGGTCGAAATTGTGAGTAAAGCAAGAATGGCTGGGCCTAGAATGATTCCAGTGTTGGGGACAATTGATTAATGAATAAAGGTGCCATTATATTTAGCATTCTAGTAGCCACCATTATTTCTATAATTTTGGCATTTAGTATTTTTGGCATTCTATATTTTCATTGGGGGGATATAGAGGCTGTAAAAAATAGCCTGTCAACTGTATCTAGTTTTTTTGGAGGTTTTGCTACATTAGGTGCGGCCATTATTGCAGCTTACCTTGTGGCTGACTGGAAAAAACAAGCAACTTATAATTCTCAAATTACCATTCTTGCAAATATGTTGAGTGATATAGGAGTTTTAACAGAAGAATTCGATAGCTTGCGTAATAATCAGAATATGTATAAATTTTTAAAAAGTATTTTGGAAAATGAGGAAATTAAAGTTGATTTTATTCCCTTAAATTTCAATAAAATGAATAATTTGATAAATAGTATTAGATCAAAATATTTTCAACTCAAAATGCTCTCTGATCAACATGATGTATTCCCACAACAAGACTTACACACGAACGTCTTTCTACAAATACAAGCAAAGTTAAAGATGTTTGAATTAAAAGCACAAAATATCAAAAGATTAAATAATTGCTCAACTTTATATGATGATGACCTTAAGTTAGCTTTTTATATAAGTGGCGAACTAGATCATTATTTAGGGAGTAAGTACGCAAATATTGAAAGATATAGTATATCGGACATATATGATAAATTTTATAATCTTCGAGATGCAGTTATTCATTATAAAAAACTTTTAGATAAGTAAATCAAAAAAGAGTAAAAAGCCCTCACCGGAGGGCTTTTCCAACCTCTATCCATGCATCAACCTGAGCTGAACACTCATTATATTTAGCCACAGTATCCACTGCCCAAGGTAATACAGATTTACCCTGCCCTGACTCCAATTTCTGCAACCTAGCTGCTGGCTGCATTAAATTAGCTGGAATCACGGGTGATAAGTGAGTTGACGAGTTGCACCCCATCATCATCAAAACAATGGTTGAGATACACAGGACGCTCAATGATCTTTTGCACTTCACGTGTAACTGTTTCGACTTTGACGCGTTGTTCTGATTTGACTTGTTCATAGTCTGCACTCACTTGATTGATTTGATTTTGTTTGGCTGCTAATGCCTTAATATGCTTTTGTTCCATCGCCTGAATAGTGGCTTTACACTTGGCATCAACTGCTTTGAGTTTTCCGCTTAAATGGTTGGTGTATGCAATTTGCGATACCCATAAAACAAAAAAGACCGCTATTGCGATCCATGTTTTAAATTTCCATAAGACTTGAATGATTGGCATTAATTTACTCCTAGGCATTTTGAGTGACGTTCAACTTGTCTGGTCCATACCCCATAACAACCATTGGATCGGATGGAGCAATCACGTTTCGCAACGTACTTCCATTTCAGCAATGAATTACAGGCTTGTTTGTAATTGCCCTGTTTTAAGTTACGTAGCATTGAAGATGTGGACCAAGCCGTGGTACCAAACTGATATGAAAAATCTAAATAGCTGTCATATTCAGTTTGGGATAATTTCACTCCGGTTAAAGATTTTTTAAACGCAACTTCACGTTTAGATACATCATGACGCAACCATTGATCTGCTGTTGCTCGTGTGATTGGTGGATCAGTCATTTTGACCTTACTACCATCGGGTTTCATGGTGGCACCATGCCCTTGTGTGGGTACATCACCAGGAACAGGGATAACGGGATATGCGGTATATCCCTCTTTCATCTTTACCCCTGCGAAAAATAAAACTGATGCTGTTATGCTTGAGACGAGAACTTTATTCTTTGCTGACATAGCACTCTCCATTTGCTTTTTTAAGTGCAATTTGATGTAGCTCGTCTGCACGCTTGTTTTCTTGCCGCTTGTAGTACCAGTTGATTAAAAAACTCATTAAACTGACAAATAGACCAGCTATGGCAATCATTAAACCAAGTGCTGTGACTGGATCTAAGCCGAAAAACTTTCCTGATAAGCCAGCTAGTGACCCACCAACCGCTGTTTTTGCTGATACTGAGGTAATTGCTGAGCTTGCTTCTGCAATTGCTTGACCTGTTGTTTCAGACATTTCTCCCCCCTTATTTTTGGCAATAAAAAAACCCATTTAAGGGCCGCATATTTTCTTTAAATTTTTACAGTGAAAGTGCATGCACCCACATTTCATCTACTTGATTGGTATTCAAATTTATCAATTGGGACATATATAAAATTGCATCTGATGCTCTTTCAAAAGTAATTGCTTCTGTATATTCAATTTGAATACGCATTCGCATTGTTACATCTTCAATTGCATCAATTGCTTGTTCAATTTGCGTAAGAATACCGAACTCTAAAAGCGTTAATTTGAACTGTCTACGCGTGATGGGTTTAAATGCAGCTAATCGAATTGCCTCTTTTTCTTCATCACTTAGATACTTTTGTGGATGAATATGTCGGTCTACTTCTTCATCTGTCATTGCAACAAAATCATTTGTAATTAAATCGCCTTGTGTTTGATCGAAGGCATAAACTTCATTGTTTAATTTATAATATTTCACTATCTTGTCTCCAACCATGCCGAAACATATGATCCGTCAAAGCGATATGAATCTCCGTGCATCACAGCAATCGAATACATTCGAGTTACACTTTCCGCTGCTGCAACTATCAAAACACCATTAATGGTAACGGCTGCTGGCTTTCCAGATGACCCTAAAATCGCAACAGTTACAAAAATTGCAGAACCTGAAGAATTTGTATAAGTGGTTTCTAGTGCTCTACTGCCTAGAACATTTATGCTATATCGCCCATAACCTGGGATAGGCAGTGAAATATCTTTCGTGCCATCAAATGTTACGCCATTGATAGCGCGTGGAAATGCTAATCGTCCAGCTGATGATGCCATACCGATACCATTACCAGTACCACCATTCGACTCTGGTAGCGGAATATTCCCAATATTAGGGTCGTAACACCCCCAATTGCCAGCATTGACAAAAAGATAGCGACCAGCATTATTACGAAGTACTGCTTCTGAACTTGTACAGGAAAAACCTCCTGCAGAAACAACACCTGTAAAAGTTTCATTATCTGTATAAGCAAGTCGTCTAGAGGCTCCCCAATTTCCAGCTCCATATGGTGCATTGTAATGATGAATACCTTGGCCATTTTTTCCTAAGAATAAACCATTCTTATTTCCGCCTGATTGATCACCATAAGTATTGAATGTTAAAAAATCGCCATACGAAGCATTACCAACTCCAGAATTTAATCCACCCGAGCTAGTAAAATAAGACATAACACCTGATGGAATATCAATGGGTTTAATTGCTCTATTATCAGATGAAATTAATGAAACAGCTTTATCAATTGATCCTGTGATTTTTTCATCGAATGTCACAGCATTCGCAAATCTCCAAGCACCTGATGTATATGTCCCATTGATGTCAATCCAAATACCATTGCCATTTCCAACCTCCCAAGGACTTGTTGAATTAATAGTCATGAAAATTCGTTCACACGTATCAGCCTGACCATAGGCTCCTTGCATTGCTTGTTTTGTAGTATTTGGAGTTGCTTTAAATAAATTACCCGTCGCCCAACCACCACTTTTGTGTGTATCCCAAATAAAAGACCCAGCATCTGTCATGGAATTTATGCTGTTTACGTCAGTCAATGTAATATTTTTGAGATATTGATATGAGCCATCAGGGCGACGAACGCCATTCATAACTTTTACTTTAGTATCGGTAGGAGCCATTCCCATGATGAAATAAGAACCATCAATAAGATTAGAAACGATACCTGTCGTATATGGAGAAAAGAATTTTCCTGATCCATTATCGTAAAAAAATGAACTCGTTCCCGAAGCGGTGACTTCATTCAAAAATGCAAAATCTGTTGTCATTGTCGATGATTTTGTTTGATTTCCACCATTCAAAGTCCCTGTGAATGAAGGTGCTTTTATATCGCCTGTAGCTGTACCACCAGCCTTATCAAGTTTGGTATCTTGTAATACTTTACCTTGTGCTGCTGTGAGTGCCTTGGTTGAATCGTTTGTAAGTAAATCATTAACCAATTGCACTACACCTGTTTGAGTGGTGGATGCTGAACGAATGGCTTGTTGTGAAATAGCGGTAATTTGGCCTTTGGCATTGACTGAAATAGTGGGGATTTGAATAGTTGAACTATATGTTCCCTCAACAACACCTGAATTGGCCAGTGTAATTAGACATGAAGTATTTGCAGAGCCGTCAAAATTAAATGAACCAGTCGCAGCCCCCGAAAAACTAATGGTGCGTACAATTTCTAATTTCGATGCTGAAACAGCATTCGCAGCTCTATCTAATTTTCCATCAATAACTTCATTAACTTTCAAAGTTAAGTCATTGAATAACCAGTTAAACCACTGACGTGCAGGTTTAAGGTTGACGGGAAAGCCTGTATCTAAGTTTAAATTGTCAGTATTCTTATTGCCGTTTTTAGCAAATTCAATTAACTTTTCTATAGCCATGTTAGTTCTCAATAATTAATTCAACGCCTGCTGGCAATGGAAAAAACATTTTTACAAGGATGCGCTGCGTGGTATTTGCATTGGTTAAAAATGTAAAACTGACCGTCATATCATTATTGTCGGTGACTTTAAATAACTCGTGGTCGAGTACTAATTTGATAATCTGCTTGGATTCATCAATATTCCCAGTACAGTTATTTCTTAAGATTTTTGCTTGAATTAAGCGTCTTAGAAACTCACCTTTCGGTACTAGACCACCCGTCCCAGACTGACCACTTTCACGAAAATATCCGCCTACTTCTGGATCATCAATTTCGCCAAAGGTCATAGAATTGTCTTGATCGATAAAACCGAAATACTCCAACTGTGCAGCACCAGAAATAACCAAGGGTGCACCAACCCAATGTGCTAGGGTTTGTAAATATGGATCATTCGCGCTATCTACATCGTAGTGAGCATTTAGCTGATCTAAGAAATTCAGACAATCAATTAAAGGATTAATAGAAGTCAGGACTGAAGCTAGAAATAACGGTCGGGTTTTATGTTGGCTTGTAATTAAGCCAATATACTTTTGTTGATCCTTATTCACTGGTAATCACCACTTCAATTGAAGTTGGATCACAAAATGCGACTGACCCAAATGGCAAGGTGTAATCTCCTGAAATCACCACACCATCAGCTTTAATCTGAATACTGGTTACTTCATAGGTTTGGCTTTGAATTGCACCATAGAGATTAGAAACACCTACCAACTTGTTATGCGTAATTTTGTCGCCAATCCCTAAGTCATTGGTATATTCAGCCAGTAATGCTTTAATTTTTTCAGCTGTATCCGCGCTATAAGCTTCATTAGTTACAATGGATAATAAGTAACTAATATTAACGACCGTAGCTCGATAGAAAGAAATAACCTCAGGTTCGTTATACACATTCAGCAATGTAATATTTGTATTGCCATACAGTGCACAACCCATGGATTTTTTGGATTTAATAACTTTGGCTATTTCTTGAGAATCACCGCCATAAACTACTGCACAAAAAGAATTAGCAGGTATGCCGTTTGCATCATCAACTTTTTTGGTATTTGAAAACGTCCGACACCGAGTAACCCCCTCAAGCTCAAGAATTTTACCTCGCGCTGATTCTTCTAGTGATACAGCACTATTCGCAACGGATAAAGCTTGTCGTTGACGTAATTTCGAGTCAGATTCAATTGGCATACCTAAAGTCGATGGAGTTAAATTAATAACGCTTTTCCATCCACGAGTTGGTTTTCCAGTGGTATTGATTGAACCTGCTACTGCAAGGATTGCACCAGCTTTCTCGGCAGTCGCTGAAACAACAATAGATCCGCTAGGTGGAATAATGACATTGGTTGGCAACATCCATTTATTACCGTTTCTATCTGGTGAATAACCATTGGAAATTGCAGTACCTGGTGTGCCGCCTATAGTTAAATCGACTGTTGAAAATGTCGGAATTGCTCGTTTAATTCCATTTATAGCAACATTGCGAGATAGGGCCTCTTTGGTTGCAGTCTTAGGTGAAAATGTTGATACAGCATCAACACATGCAGCACCACAATCGGTAATCACTCTTGCAATCACACCGATCCATTGACCATCTTGGCTATCATTATCTAAATAAGCATCGGGACCATATATTGCTCGGTACTCAGCCTTTAAGAATTCAACCACTTCATAATAGGTTGGTGCAATGACACCCGCATCCGTTATTACTGGCGCAATCGTTGTTAAAGTCATCCATTTAGACTCCTATTTAAAACGGCTGTGCCGTAAATCGTGTTTATAGTCATTGAGACTGAAAGCATTCTTGTTTCAGCATCAAGTGAACTTTGAAATTCTTCTATGCTCTGCACACCCGGTGTTTGTAAAACACGTTGTCGTAGTGTGAGTTCATATAGATTCCCTGATTGCTTACCTAAAATTGATTGATTCCAACCTGTTCCATCCGACGTATCTGCAAACCACTCTCCCATCCAAAGGCGAAGGCGAGTCAAAACCGCTTGCGCCACCGCTTCAGGTGTATTGCTATGGAAATCATTTACACCTGACCCAAACGAGTAATCGTCATTTTCATCTAGTTTTCTATAGCGCATAAAAAAGACGCTTTCGCGCCCTCCTGAAATTTGATGATTTATTTTGGAGTCCCAGTATCACTACCACCAGACTGAACCCCACCATGCTTATGAGTAGAAAACTCAATACCACCAATGCCAGCACCACCTGTAAGTGTTGATTTTCCTTTTACGCTAAGGGTGCTATCTACTGTTGCTGCGCCAGTTACTTCCAAAGTCTGCTGCATTTCAACGGGATGGTGGAATACGGATTTTGTGCCGATGAAGTGTATTTCCCCATTAGGTTTAATCTGAATTTTGCAGGTATTGTCATCATTACGGATTTCTAAAGCAGTGGTTGAAATATCACTTATTTTTTTGGATTGAGATTGAGGTCTAAAGAATGCAAAGCCATCTGATAAATCATGCTTACGTGTATCAAAAGGATTTTGAACACCACCTGACTGCCACCAAATATCTATATTGCGAGATGCAAATGAAACAAAGCATTCATCACCTTCATGAATTGGATGGGTAATGGTGAAGCCACCTGCACATGGAAACATTACAGGTACATCTTCCAAGGTTGGTAGCTCTACTGTCTCGACTACTCCATCTTTATTCCGAATCGGTATTTTGATAGTAGGTTGAACAGATACCGTTACAGCTTCAGGATCGTAACTCTCAACTACACAAGGAAGTGAGGTCCAGAGATTTGCCAATTCTCCACGGATCGCATCTTTAATAATTTGAAGCATATCGGGAGAGCGTTCACTTAATGATATTGCCATTAATTTGCCACTCCTGTAATTGATACACCTGACTTGGGGACAGTAGCACCCACAGCAATACAAACAAGGCTGTCATGCCAATCATTACCGCGATTATCACCTGTTCTTTCAAGTGAGCAGATGATAAACATTCCATCTGCGCCAGTTGCTAAATTTGGGTTTTTATAGGGCTGATCCACCATCTGGCCACCATAATTAATATCATATGACTCGGTCTGCATATTCGTCATATCGACCTGTACGCGACCACCCCACTTTAGTTTTGGATTAAGCAAGCAAGTTATATTTAGACCTTCACTTGTTAGCTGAGGCATACCAATAACGCCAGTTTGTGCACTCAATATCTGTACCGGTTCAACCGTGTATTTATCAATGATACGCATGTGAATTTCTTCATCTGATAGCGTGTAAGCAAGATCGTTGTCTTTACTGAATTGCTGCATATTTGCATCAAGCGAACCAAATAATACACGCCCACGTATTAGTTTTTGATCGGATAATTGCGGTGATTCACCAAGTTGTAAACCCGCACCTTCATACCCTTTTAAAAGTATATTTTTGGTCTGATCTACACTTGTTCCTGCTGGTACAGACTGGTTGATAATTGTATTATTTTTTGCAACAGTACTTGATTGGGCGAGTATGCAGAGCCACGTATCTGTCTGATTGTCACGTCCTCTGCGATATTGAAACACCGTACCTTTGAAAATTATCTCCAGTCCAGAATCAGCATAACCCACCTCTAAAATAACTTGGCCATTTAAATTCTGATCATCTATTCCGCAAAGTAAATCCATCGTCTGCTTAGACATATTGTAGATATAAATCTCAGCAGCCTTAGGTGCTTCAGTTGTTGGTTGTGAGATATGAAAATAAATATGAAAATCGGATAAATCCAGTGCTTCAGGTGCATCTTTATTAATTTGGATTGTGAGGCGACACAGTCTTTCCCATTGCAATGACATATCAATCTCTCCAAAATAATTGAATTTTCACACCTAGATCGTTAAAGGATTGGCTTTCATCGGCATTGTTATTTAATACAAACAGCCCGCCTTTAATTAAATGCTGATGCTGATCTAAAAGGTTTACACCTTGCACCATTGGCAGTGCTGCTAGTATTAATTGGCCCGAACTATCTGAAACATCCAAGAACCAGGTATCTAAGCGGTAAATTAGACGGAGCTTGTAAATTATTGAGCCAAGTCGCACATTGAATTGCTGATTTGTATTGATCAGCGGTATTTCATATAAAGCCATAATCTACCCCCACACCCCACCAACTTGAGCACTACCTGTGAGCTTCCCCAACATAGAGGTTGGCACTTCCTTTTTCTGCACTGTGCCACCATCTTGGACACCTGCTGTAGCTTCGGGTGTTTTTTGATTTTCTACCAATACAGTCGTTTCTGATGTCATCACACGAATGACTTTCTTGAATGTGATATCAATCATAAGGACATTCTCTGTCGTCTTATCTGTTGTGCACCCAAGCGACTTAATAAGCATGTTCGTGTATAAGCGCTTACCACTCATAACAATTAGCGGAACTTTGCTTTTTTGTAGTAACTGTAATGCTTCATAGACAATAATCAGGCTCATTGTTCCGCCTAAAAATGAATTTCCAACATAACCATTCAACTTGCCCGCACTCTCAGACCAACCTACTTTTATTGTTAATTCTGGGGGTTCCATATAAGCGTGATCTGAAATTGATGCCCCCGCCTCGGTTGGATGATCTGTAATATTCAATTCATCTTTATGCTTTTCTTCAATTGTTACATCAGCAAAAAGACCCATGATTGTTCGGCCTTTACCTGCAAGTAGTAAGGATCCAACTGACTCGGTTAAAGATGATGATGTGACAGTATTAATTAATGAGCCAATTGTCATGTTTGCTTTTCCTTAGGTGTAAAAAAACCACCTTATGGTGGTTTTAATTTAGATTTTAAAAATCTGCAAAAATTTAAATATTCTTATTTTTTCCAGACTTTCTTAAACCAGCTAAACATTTTTTTCTCAGGATCATTTGTGGTAACTCCAGCCCATGTGTCTGATTTTTCATTAATTTCAACTACAACAAAACGTTCACCAGGTACAATTTCTTTCACTTTATTTCTAATATCACCAGCGCTGAATTTATCAGATGAATCCGTGACAAACCAAGTGTCGCCAACCCAATGCCACCACCCCAATCCATTGCTTTTAAAAAATTCCCTTAACTTGTTATTGTGCTCTTCTGTTAAATTTTGCAAGCAAATTATATATCTACGCTTCATCATCAACAGCCTCAATTGAGTCAACACTTGTTGATAGTACTTTGGTATTTGTTGCTGAATTGATCGTCTTCAATTGACCATTCAAGCTATCTTCAGGTACATGTTTTTCTATGGCTAGTTTTTCAATATTGAATTTTTCACTTCTTAGTGCATCTGTTTTATTGGTAAATAGACAAAAGAAGAAAGCAACCAGTACAGAAAAGATCATTAAAACCAAAAGCGCAAACAATCCAATTAGAATCCATTTTTCCGCCTTAAATATACTGGATAGGGTTATTGCAGCAAGAATAGACCCAAGTATCCATGCAAGAATACTAAGTATCGAAGATCTTGATCCAAATGAATTTGCTTGAGAAAGCACATGTTTTACAAATTCCATAAAGCTTTCATAAGCCTCATTATTTAATTTTAAATAAGTTTGCATATTACTCACCTCTTCTTTATAAATCTATAAATTGTTGCTTTTTAAAGAAACTCAAGGAATCCATAATGAAAAAAATACTACTTTTGGTAGTCGCATCCACTTTTGGCGCTGGAGCTTGGGCATCACCATACGATTCTAATTCTTTCGGAGCAATGCCCCATAAAGATATTATGAGAATAAATGTAGATAACTGTAATATTGAGGCAAATGCCACTGGAAATAAAACTTCTGCAGAAGAATGTATTAACAATCAAAAAATAGCCTTTGAAAAACTATTAATTATCTACAATGACCATGCTATTACTGCGCCATCTTGGAGTTTATGCGTAGGCGAGGCTAAAACTAGGCACTCCTATGACTACGTGGTTATGTATGCCTGCATGAAGGTTGTTAAAGACATATGTAAGGAAAAACCTGATGGTCAGTGGGAGAATCCTAATTTGTGCATTCGGAGTATGCAATCAGGTGCTTGGCTGAATAATCCTAAAATCTATCAGCCATATAAAAAGCAATGAGTTCCTATGTCAATACACTCTGTGCACCCCTAGCCATAAAGGCTAATGAATTTTCATTATGCCTTTTTACAGCCTTGGCTGATTCAATTGGATCTTTAGCTCCATTAATCGTCATGTCGGTTTTGAAACTCTGGTGGATCGTCACAGTTGAAGCTGACATATTTGACGAATTACTTACTTGTGGTTTATGTGGGTTGCCATTTGGTAATTCTGCATTTTGTGCAAAACTTGCTAATGCTTTAGCCTCTTGAGGGGTTTGTTTTTGGTTGGCAGAAACCCCTGTTCGACTAATCTTACCCTCTTTAACGCCTTCAGCTTTAACCATCCCTTCCGCTAACGCAGCAAACTCAGCTTCAGACATTTCACCAATTTTCTTACCCTTGAGGCTTACACCTTTTGCGGCAGCAGTTTTATTGATTGTATCTTCATATGCTTTGTAATTTGTCTTACCTGAATAATCATCAACTGCGTAGCTTCTAAGCATTTTTGAAAAAGTTTTATCACCATGTTGTTTCTTTAGTAATTTAGCTTTAGCAATCGCCCCAGCTTCCATTGTCTCAAATACAGCATTACCCCATTGATCTAGAGCAACAACACCAGCATATCGCTTTCTAGCATCGCTCAAAGCCTTATCTTTGGTGCGCTTTGACTTGACTGTTTTATCTGCACTACCTTTAAACTCAAACTTTAAATTCCCTGGATTATTGTTTCTCCAGGCAACAGTTCCGCCAGTTCTAGTTTCAGTCTCACCATTTCCCATTTGATAAATGCGTTTTGTCCCCTCGGTCTTAATAAGACTTATAATCTTATTTGACTCTTTGGCTGTAGATAAGACCGCCCCCTTAACAACATCCTGTACAACCTTCGCAGTACCAAGCGCTAAATCCTTTGCAGTCACGGCGGGCTTACCTTCATTAATCTCAACCGCTTTTTTAGCATCTTCGTTACCAAAGAAAGCTAAAGCCTTAGCCACACCTGAGCCAACTGCATCAAGGGCCTTCTTACCCGTGTCAGTTTCAGCAATTTTATCATTGAGAGCATCAGCACCTTTTTGTGCAATTTTTTTAGCTTCATCCTTTGCAAGATCGACTACTTCTTTAATAGCTGTCACTGGATCTGAGATGATCTTCTGAACAAAATTAACGACCTTGTCCTTAACTTTCTCCAGCAGGGCAATAAAGTCCTTAATCTTCTTCATGATCGTATCAAAGCCACCAATCCACTTATCCCAATCTATGAATGACTTACCACCTTCTTGCCATGTTTTGTAGTCGTCATACAGTAAGTACAAAGCGGATGCTAGGGCTAAAATGATGCCGATCGGTGATGCAAGGAAAGCTAGTCTAAATAATTTAAGCAGTCCGATGAAGCCTTTCAACATTGGTATAAATTTAAAGATCATCCCAAAGGTTTTAATGAACGAACCCAGAACCAATGCAGCCATACCAAAGCGTAGCGCAACCCCTAAACCCTCTTTAATCTGCGGATTTAACTGGCCGAATGCAGATACACCCGCCATGATCAAAGTATTAAGCAATTTCAGAATAGGTATTAAAGCCTTACCCGCCTGCATCACAATGACCTGAAATCCTGTCTTGGTCATCATGGTTAAATCGCGGTATTCAGACATGAACTCATTGCCTGATTTAGCAAGGTCATCATTCATGCCGAGTTCTTTTTGTATCTTCTGATACTTGTCCATGTTGGCTATGAATTTACCGTCACGCATGGCAAGCAGTGTGTTTTGATCAATACCTAATGAGCTGGCATAAGCATTAGCTTGGTGCGCTGGCATCGTGGATAAAACACCACTTAAGTCTTTCATGACCTCAACACGGTCACGAATTTCACCATTAGCATTCTTGGTCTGTACGCCAAGGCTATTAATCATCCCCTCGTAGCCTGGAGAATTACGCATTTTTTCAGCTAAGGATTCAAGCGAACCCACAGCACCTTCAGCACTACCACCCATCTGAGCAATGGCGTTGCCGTATGCGTTGATGTTGGTGACGCTTGCACCAATACGCTGTGATGAAAAGTACAGCTTATCTAGCTCACTTGCTGTTTGACGTACCGCTAAAACTGCACCAGTGGCCAATGCCAGTAATGCACCTTTTAACGCTGTTGCTTTAAGCTCAACACCGCCCATGGCATCTTGCATTTGTTTTAACCCTGAATTGTCAGTCTTAAAACCTAATGCAACCATGAAGTCACGAATCACACCTGCTTGTGCCATGAGGATACCCTTTTACATTTTCCAGATATAAGTACAAACCACAATCGTTATGAGGATTGCCATAAATCGCCATGCTTGCATTTTTCGTAACTCCGTTAGACACCAACCTGCTAATTTGATAAAATCTTCCATACGAAATACTTTTCCTCTTTTACTTCTCGGTTAAGTGGATACAAAAAACCCCGATAGCTACCAACTGTCGGGGTTTTGCTTTTTCTGATTATTCAATTTTTAATTTCTGAATAACATTCATGCCACTTGTATATAAGCCATATACAAGTGGCTTATTTTTTACTTTCCTTTTCTCTAGCTTCTTCGATCAAATACTCATTGTCTGCAACAACATCCAGAGCGTCATTCATCAAAGCAATATCAGCTAGATCCAAGGTTCCATCGAGCAGAGATTCATACTTGCACATACCTTTGATAACTGGCCGTAATAGCCAGTCTTCTTGATTAGGCAAGTTTTTAAAAGTTACTCGACCTGCTTCATGCTCGATGCCTTCATAAGCAGATCTTGAATAAAATTTCCTAAGTTCTTACGAATGACAGCAACAACAAGTGGGAGGATTTGCATCATATCCAAGTCATCAAACATGATGGATTCACCGCGACACAAGACAGCACCATCACGGTGAACAATACTGAGTGTCTTATGAATGACAAGATTGGTGTCTGCTTCCGACATACCTGCAATAACATCCATGAGTGGTGCCAGTGCTGTGGATAGGCCATCCAGTTCACTTAGATCAATATTATCAAGCTCAACATCATCACCAGATTCCATTGACTCAATCACTTTAGATAGACCACCTTTGGCTACCTCACTGATGATCGGAATTAAGCTCGGGATAACGGGAGCAATTTTTCGAGACACATGAAGTTGATCGAGCGCATTTAAGCGCCCGATCGTGTAGTTTTTACCGCTAATTGTTATCTGCATTTCAATTACTCATATTTGCCAAGTTTCATATCAACTTTGATTGAGTCGAATACCCATTCCACAGTCGAACCATCTTTAGCATTTGTATAATCAGGTGCTTTCTTAAATGCGCACTTTGATGCCGTGTGGTTATCACCTGAACCAACATGGTTAAGTGTGATTGTGTTTTTACCCCACTTTCGCGCTGATGCTTTTTGGGCAATATAAATATTCATCAACTTGGCATTAGTTGGTGAAGTTTTTAAAAGGCGGATTGTTACTTGACCTGAGTTATCCGCGTGAAGTGAATGCATACCTTCACCATCTGCACCCACGGTCATTGTATTTTTGTCGCCAGCCATGGCAAAGGTGATGCCTTCGTCAGCAATAGCTGCACCATAACCCAAATCAACAACACCTTCTGCACTCGTTAAAGAGCACTGAGTGTCCATGAAACTATATGTAGACATTAGCTACTCCTTAACGATTTACAGCAACAAGCACGTCGGCAAAATGCGTGGCGCCTGCCAACTTGATAGCGATTTGAAATACTGGTGCTTTACGTGCTTCGCGTTCAGACTGCGCTTGATCATCCAAACTATTGGCATAAACATAAAATGCCTTAGATAGATAATCACCCGTTTCTAATGCACCAAAGCTGTCGCCATTCCACTGTCCCTCACCAAGTAAACCATTCGTCACACCTTGTGCACAGGCACGCTCTAAAACACCACACTGGCGATTTACACCTGCAGGCGTTTGAGGGATTTTAGTATTTGAGGTGTAGTACAGATTCCAAAGTGCAGTCTCAAGATGATTCTGGAGCCAATCTAGACCATGGATCTCATCAATGAATGAGCCGTCGCACATCACACCCTCTTGTAAGATTGCTGTGTCATTGTCATAACCTGCAAAAACATTACAGTGCTTAGCAACGAGAGATTTTGCTTCACTTGTTTTTAAATCTTCTGGGATAATGCCGGGCAACTGCTTGAACTTCAGCGTAATGGTGGTGTTGGTCCCCATAAAATTAATACTGAACATTCGACCGAATAAGGATGCCGCCGCATAAGGATTGTCACTAGAGAAAATCGTAAATGTACGGCGATACTTCTTATTTGATAGTTTATAAGCATCATCAGTAATGCTTGTACTAATCAGCGAGTTTTCATCTTGAGTTGTATAACCAAAAAGACGCACTGGTGAAGCTGCTTCAATTAGCGATGCTACAGAATCCACCTCAGCTGTAGTTAGATTGGCCGCGATAACCAAACCATACCATTTAAGTGATTCTAAGCATTCTGCAACAATAGCCTCAGCAGTTTCGGGCGTATCCCCTGATTTATCCCAAAAGCCAATATATAAAATTCGAGGTTTTGGGGATTGTCCAAAATAAGATTTAGCGGCAGCGTATTCTGGATCATCTACACCATAATCTTCAGCAACCTCGGCAATGCTTGAGTATTCACGCATACGTTCGATTGCATCGATTACACCAGTAGTAGTACCGAGAATGAGTAAAGATCCAAAAGATCGTGGCCCTGCCGCCAATGCAGCTAAGCTAATGCTGACATTGACGACATTAGAGACAGGTAAAGTCATTTAAGACTCCTAATTTTTAATATTGACGTGATAATCAATAAAAGTTTTGACCGCATAAATACGCTCAGTCTTGCGTCTAAAAGTCGCAACCAAGTCATAGCGATGCACATATTGTTGATTTAGAAAGTCGGGGGCCGTAACGATCTCACCACAGCCAACGTATTTAATTTTGTAGTCACGCAGTTGCGCGATGTTTTGCGGTATCGCTAGGCCATCTTTGAAGATGCTTGCGAATGATTGCCCATGGTGACCATAGAACGAGAGTGATAATTCCAATTCTTCATGTCGTATCGAATCCATACTTTCAGCATGTTGCTCAAAATAAGGCCCATCGTCAGGACGTATCGACTTGACTGCGAAGGCACACCAATCCACGCCAATGGCGGGCATAGGTGGTGGCTCTGGTTGCCATCGTGGACGCACAAACTGTCCTGACAATGATGTTATGCCGACTATGAGTTCTTGAAAGATATCTTCTAGGTCTTGATCATGAGTAACAATCCCGCTTGGTGCGATATACCCACCAGTTGCAGAATCACCCATATTTACCCCGTGATAGGTTTAAGCTCGCAAATTGCTTTAATAAACCCTCGACCATATTGAGTGTTGGATAGAACTTGCGAGACGATATATTTACGACCTTGCCATTCAATTTCATCCGCTTGGGAACTTGCATCACCTTCAGATAAAATAAAGCGCGTATGTAAATTAATAGCACCAGTAATAATCGTTCCATCAGGCTTACGATCCATTTTGTCACCACTGTTTGTAGTCACCACGGCGTTAAACTTATGAACTGTTTCAGTATTTTTAGATCGCCCATTATTACCAGCGACTACAGCTGTGCGAGTACAAATCAGTCCACGACTCATAAAGTCAGGATCAAGCAAAACATCACTTACATCTAAATTTGGCATTATTTTTCAACCTTCTTAATGATGTAGGTAATTGAATTACGCAGCTGACCGGTATCAATCAAAGGTTTTGTTCGTGTTTTACCTGCACGTCGTCTAGCCCTTAATGTTGCCTCAGATAATGGAGTAAAGTCACCACTATTAATTTTTGCTCTTACGCTGTTTTGAGCAACCATTCCCGCACGATTCAAACAACGATCTACACCTTGCGAATTACCAGCTAGTGCTTGATCAATTGCCTTGGTTAATTGTGCAGCCGTCTGCTCTTGGCAATCCTCTACACCCGGTGCAAGAAATGCACGTGATGGAAGATTCATTGCAGGTGAACCCGTTTCTTGAATATAACCAATTTGAGCATTAGTCATATCAGTATCAGAACGTGTCTCACCGTGCGGAATACCAACCAACACCTCTTGAGATATTAGTTTTTCAATTGCTTCAAGAATGCCAGCGAGTCCGTCACCAGTCGAAGTCACGCTCATAGCTGAATACCTCCTGCTCCCACCATCATCATTAATTGGTAAAACTGAATACCGAATGTAGTTTGATTCCAGTGACCTGCATCAGTAATCATGACACCCGATACATCCATTGACTTAGAGACACCATCAATAGACTTGGAGGTTTCATTCCCAACAACCTTGCCACCAATACCACCCACATCAACGAAAGCCATATCACGCGCATAAAGTGTTAAGTAATGAGCCATAAATAACGTAAGCCCATCATCTAGCAAATCATCCCATCGGCTTTCAGGTAGCAGCTTCTTTCCAAGTTTTAAATAAAAATTGAATTGCATCGATGGGTATAAATCCAAGTCAGCAAATACTGGCATCGTCTGCCGAAAGGTAGATTCATCTAACATTACTTAGCCTTTGGATCAGGTTTTGTTTCAGGCAGTGTTTGAGCCTTGGCCAACTGAACTTTCAGTGCTTCGATTTCTTTATCTTTAGCCTGACCCGATTTTTCTAATTCAGCAATCTTTTCATCAGCTGCAGCTGACTGAACTTTCAGTGCTTCATGTTCTACAGTTAATAGATCATGTGCATCTTGCAGCTCTTGATTGACGGCAACTGACGAGGTAATTTCCTGTGCATGTGCTTTGACAAACCAGTGATCAGCAATTTCAGCATCCACCTCCTGCACACCGGCAGGAAGCGTTACTGTTTTTTGCTGACCATTTTCATCTTTACCAAGATTCACAACGAGTTCTTTCGTTAAAAGGATCTGTACAAGTTTAGTCATGGTCAGTGCTCCTTATAGACCGTCAGCGTAGTAAGCTGTTTCTGGGTAAACCCACTCAACTGCACCCAAGCGACCAAAATAAGTAGTCAACTGGCGTAGATCACGATATTCAAGCGGTGTACGTTGTAGTGGTACTAATGGGAAGCGAACTCGATTTTCTGATTGAGTATAAGTAACCATACGATCTTTACCACCAACGCCACGACCTACTAGCCATTTGGATGGTTGAATATCCAAAGGCTTGCCATTCACGGACATGCAAAGGTTATTGATTTTTAGATATTCAAGAATTGAGATATTACCGGCATCACTAACTACACGAGTGGTTAACCAACCAAACTGAACTGGTGGTAAAAGTAATTTATCTGGGCATACAGCAAAACCAGACGCAATCCATGCATTATTCAGAATCAGGTTTACATCATCCACAATCTGCTGTGGTGTGGCAGTCGCCCAAGAGGTATTGACGTTTGTTGCGCCAACTTTGCTTGAGTTTACTAAACCCTCCAAACCCAATTGAGCATCACCGATATAGACTTGCTCATCTACATCCATATTGTATTTAAGCGTTAGGCCTGCATGTTTTTGTGCATCAACTGGACGACCAACTTTTAAAGCTGATTCAAGCTCAGGCAATGTATAACCGATTTGCATAGCCCATAAAGTTAATGGTGCTGCGGTTTTACCAATGTCCAATGCAATACCTTGGATAGCATCGGTATTTTTACCAACCCAAGCTTTACCACTTCCCGACTGACCACCTGCAGCAGCAAATGTCGAATTCGTAAATGATGATGTTTCATCAGCAATTGAAACATCCGAACGCAGATCAATATCACGTGTCCATGTAACACTTGCTAAAGGCTCATGCATGGTTTGATCTAAGCGTTCAAGCTCACCCACCAAAAAAATACCAGAGCTATCAACTGTACGCTGATCAAATGTCATCATCTGGTCACGTGTACGTGCGCGAATAGGATTACCCATCGCTACAGCTTGAGCCATGGTTGTGGCCAAGAGTAATTTACTCATATTTACTTTTCCCTAGTCGTAAAAAAAGACGCTTTAAGCGCCCTCGATTTACGTCATTTAAATTTAGATGTTGTAAGAGATTTCTACATTGCCACTAGCATCAGCTGCATGCATGAAGATTGCATCCACTTCAATTGTGTTTGCTGCATCTGCAACCGCTTCGATACCACCAATTGGTTTTGCTTCTGTGCCAGCATTTATACGAACAAAAACTTTACCACCAGTTTTTGAAGCACCAGCATTACATTTCACGGTCATATAGCCACGGCGTAATACATCATTAAAGCCAGTAACTGGAATAGCAGCACCTAAACCATTTGTTGCTGATTGAGTTGGGTATGATCGAACGATAAGACCGTAAATATTTGAGGCAGTATCAGCAGCAGTCAACGGTGCAAATTTACCGTTAGCATCCAACTTACCGAACAAGCCAAACCCTGCAAAACCAGTCACTGTATTATGGGCTTCAATGGTTGAATGTGATTTACGTGATACATCACCCGCAATACCTGACGGCATACGGTATAAGAATGAGTTACCCATGATTACTGTCCTTTATTCCAGAAGGCTTTGTTTTTAGCGTTAATGTCGGCAGGCGTTGGAGCTGAGCGACCGAAGTCACGCGTCGTTACACCAGTGCGTACACCTTTCGCATTGTTTTGCTGTTTGATAAGTTCAGATGCACCAATGAATGCCGCATCAACCGTATAAGCTGGTAATGCATCAATATTGGCATTGGCACCACCAACAAATGGCCCAATCGTTTTAACGCCATCCGCAGTTGCGTACGCTAATTTCAGAGCATTACGTTTTGCGGTGTCAGCAACCTTGCCGATATCTTTAGATGCTGAATCCAACGTAGGAAGTTTTAAACCCGGTGCAAGAATTTCAGCACGTGCACGAATATCCTGAAGTGAATCGCCCGTGTATTTTTCCACACCACTTTCATCTAATTTCTTAGCTGGTTCAGCTTTGGTCAAATCACCGTCGTCTTTTGTTGGCTCACCTTCAGGATCATCATCTTCGGTATTCTTTTCAGGATCATCCGAATCTTTGGTTTTTTTCTTTTCCAAGGCACCCATTCGTGAATCCATGGTTTTCATGAATTGCCGCATTTCTTTTTGGAATTTCGCATCAGCAGTTTTGCCTTTACCTTCTTCCTCGTCATCATCTTCCGGTTCATCGGAATCATTGGTTACGCCCGCTTCTTCCAAAGCCTCATCAATCGTAAGTTTGATTTTCTTGCGCAAACTATCTAAAAAGCCAGTTTTTTTAGGCATCTGTTTATCTCCAATTGAGCAACGCGAACCGCACCGCCCTTTGTCTACTAATGCAACGTGATTACCAATAATGTTGCTCTGAACCCCTTTGCCTTTACTGACTTCTGTATAGTCAGCGTCATAGCCTAGAGAGATTTGTACTTTCCCACCCTGAACCGCTTCAATCGCATCCTTGTCTTGAACAAGTAAATCAGCAATTAACAAGTGATCTTCAATACCCTCGCCACGGCGCACGTTCTGTGCCGTACCTTTTGACAACTCTTTCCAATTGTCTGGTGTTACCCAATCGTCTGGATGGTCATCTGTGATGGGCTTACCTTCAAAACTTGCAATCGTTTCAGGTCGGAATAAATCATCATCACCGCGAGTAATGACTATCAAACCGGCATCCGCTGTGACAGGAACTTCGCCTTCGCCATAAAGCAAACTACCAGTACAAGCAATCGCTACGTCACGACATAGCAAATAGCCTTCTGGTGTAACTTCACGAGTCTTGCCAAGTTTACCGACGGTGTAAAAATTGGATCGATCTTTGGTCTGCCGATCCTTTGTATGTTTTTTCTTAAACATGATTCACCTTTGAATAGGCAATAAAAAACCACCGCATGGGTGGTCAATCCTCAGGAATAACTGGTTCTGGATAACAGCGACAATTCCAAATACAACCGGCATGAGCACGTGTACCTGATCTCTCATCGGCGATTGGTGGTTCACTCCATTTAAAGAACTGACCGTTCAATTTTTTATGCTCATCACGTACATCGCTATCTTCGGAACTTCGCCAAATATAACCATCACTGCCTAAGTCCTTTGCACGTGCTTCAGTGAATGCTGTAGTCGCTCTGGATATCTCTGTGCGCGCAATGGTATTAGCTCTAGCCTTAGTGACTCCACCAATAGCCATAATCAGACCTGATATCTCATCAGCTCGACCGCCTTCAATGACGGCGCGTGTAGCTAGATCATGAACTCGTTGAGCAGCATTAAGAGGAAGCGACTTAATCAATCCAACTTGATCAGCAAGAAGTTTTTGCATAACCGCACCAACATCAGTGTTCCTGATTTGATGCTTCACGCCAATAGACATATCCGTTGCATAAATCAGCCATGTCTTTTCATCACGTAAAGCCACATCCATCAAAATACGAGAAGATGCATTCACAGCCCATACATCGAGTGATTCAGCATATTTCCTTAAAGCAGTCACAATCGATGGATAAACCGTTTCATCTGTTACATCAAAACCCTTAATAATTGAATCGATATAACCAGATATTTTACGCAGCTGCTGTCCGTACTTCTTCTCCACCTTTCTTGCTCGGTTCGGTGTGTGGCGGATTCTCTCCATCGTCATAATTCTCTCGAGGTTTCGGCACTTCATCATCAGCGGCCTCAATATCTGCATCTGTGATATTTGAATAAATACCTGTGATTTCACTCGACTGGCGGAGTTCTTTCATTGCCGCTTGGGTACTAATCAATCCTTGCTCTTCCGCCTTGCAAACAGCATCGGTAACTTTGGTCGCAATATCAGCTTTCTGAACATCGTCAATTTGCCACAATGATGCAAAATCAAATGTGAATGAATTAGGCAACGGCTTACCAAGCGTGGACAACGAGACAATTCGCAAAAGCTTGCCAAGTCCTGTGCGCATACGGCGTTCTTGTTGCTGATTGATATTGTCGTAATAGTTGCTTAGATCAGATTCACCTGTTGCATTCATACCAGATGGGGATTGACCAAATAAGCGCACCAGTGGAATTTGTGAAGCGCCTGATAGCTGTTGCCCAAACTGCAGTAGCACAGCATCAAGTCCTGCAAAGCTATATGTATGTGTTTGAAACTCATCCTCGGAATCCATAAGGGTCATACCCTCATTGGACTGCCATAATCGGATATGTTCAATCTGCTTTACTAGGCCCTCAAGTGCTTTACCACCTGCCGCAATAATTGAACGTAAGCCTTTAACCTTGTACGTGCGTAAGTGCGCTTTATAAACCAATTGAGCAATACCGGTCGTCGTACTATCAAATGCAATTAAACGATCAAGCAGACGCTCAATAACCGACTGCCCCCATAGGTTTTCAGCAACACGTTGCCAATAAGGTAGATCCACACCATCAAATCGAATGACACGTGAATAATGAATACGTTGATTAGATAAGCCCAATGAGTCAGCAATCACATCGTAGTATTTCGGCTTACCAAAGTCTGGGCCATACTCGCTGACCAGATCTTGCAATGTAGGTTGCACAAGCCAGCGATCCAAGACCATAAGGCCTTTAAATGAATCTTTGCCCACTGAGTCAATATTTAACGGCGTACTGACATTTTGACCATCAATCAGCATGACAGCGATAGCACCACCATAGAGGCGACCCCATTTAATTACATTGGTAATCTCATTCCAGATTTCCAGCTCATCCAATTTCGACTGAATCAACTCTGCATCTTTAGGGTCTTCCAATCCTCGAATATTAATCCCTTCACGGGTCATATCCTCAGCTACCACATCAACCACTTGACCAACGATCCAAGATGATCGATACATTGCTTCAAGCTTTAAACGGTCACGGCTCAGGAAATCGAAAGCATAACTAGATTGATCGTTTTGACTTCCTGCACCCAAGCCGAGTCGCGCAGCAAAGTTTTGAAAACCATCTGCGGTAAAAATATTTGAAAATTTCATTTTTTATCTCGGTTAGAGCTTATCCCATATCGCCATATCGGAAATTGCCGGGTTAAAGCAGATCATCACGCTATCAGCACGGTTAGGAGATACAGCACCATCAGGTTGCTTATTGACTAAGATTTTTCCGACACCATTTTTCATATAGGTTGGTTGGGACAACTCCATCACCAACTGGTCAAACTCATTCTTATTAATATGCTCACTAGATAGTGAAATTAGATTGTCGGAGTCATACTCCATGCCTTTTAAAGCACGATAAGTATTTTGGAATCTCATGCGTAAAGCCCACCATGATTGAGCCTTCAGGTTGGCAAAGAAGTCTTTATTTTTACGCTTCTCTACCATTTCACCTTCAGGATCATGCACGGCGGCTGAGCCACGGAACGGTTCAACAGTAATTTCAGTACCACCAATTTCACGTTGCTGTTCATTGATCACACGCGCATCACCACGGACGCCAGCACCTAAGCCATCGGCATCGTAATAAAATAAGCCGTAGTCTTTATCTATGCAGACATCCATAGTCTTTTGCGTAGTACCAAAGATGTCATCACCTTTACCAGACCATGACTCTAAGTACTCCAAAATAATGCCATGACGGCCTGCGAATGAGTTCTTATCTCTACCCTCATCTGCAACGTCTAGTGCACCAATACGATCACCAGTGGCCTCAATATTCAGTTTCTTGTGTGAATCAATAGCAGCTTGAACCCATGTAGAGGGGATCAGCACCCCTTCAACCGAAGCGGCATAGTTAATATCGACCTCTTGAGCCAATACCACTTCGTCTAAAGTGGCCAACTGTTTTTCATACCATGGGTAAATTAGCTTGCCACGTAAATCAACCTGCCAATTCTTATCAGGGTTAGCACGCCACGGCATCGTGAATACTGAGTAACGACCGCTAAAACGATCACGATGAAAACGATCACCGATACCGTTTGGTGTAGATCCTTTGATATGTACGTTAGTATTTTGAGAAATTGCAGCATCTACAGCTTCTTGGCGCTCAACAAATGCCCACTCATCCAAAAAGTACATTGAGGTACGACCACCACGACCAATGTTGTCACCCGCCTCACCTGTGATAGTTGCGCCATTATCAGGATTGACGATACGCATGTAGTTATCATGGTCACGCTGATTGAAGTTTTTAGGCTTCATCCAATCGGGCATCTTGCTGAACATATCTCGAAACTTATGTAATAGCGTTTTAGGATCGCCACGCTTATCTACAAGTTCCTCTTTACGACTACCGACACCACCTGCAAAGCCTTCAATGTATAACCATCGATGCAAGTAAAAACCCAATACAACGTAACTCATGCCCTCATCGCGTGACTTCTCAATCAAGCCATGAGTTTGTGTACCTTCACGTTCAAGTAGCCAATCAACCAGTTCAACTTGCTTGGGCCGTAATACAAAAGGAATATTGGCAGGCAACCCAAATGCCATACCGCGCGGATCGTATGTCCATATCCAGTGATTAAACCAATGCACTGGATCTTTACTGCATTTATAGATTTCAGCTTGTTTACTTAATTCACTTTGCTCTATCACAGCTTTGTAGTAGTAACGCCTCGTCATCTCAGCAATGACTTCAGGTAGACGTGTATTAATCGTCCACTCTTTAATTAGTGGCGCTATTTCTTCCAATGCATAAGTCATAGCTTTCCATTAATCGCTAAACGTGAAAGTTCCTGTGGTGTTAATTTTGCTAGTTCATCTGGGCTATATGCAGGCTGTGCGGTTTTTTGTTCATTCTCAGTTTTAATTGCACCACCATTGGCACCAGTAACCTCTTGCCGAGTAACACGCCCATCAGTTTCTTGAAATGCTTGTTTGAGTAGATTTTGCTTTACTCTTTTATTACGACCAGCATCTTCATACATACTCTGAAGCTCACGTAGACGAAATGCCTTATTTGCTATCGCAATATCCTCAACATTCTCTCGAAAATCTTTGCGGGTGCGGTTAAATAAATCTTTTAATTTCTTGCTGAGATTACGACCTGAGTATTTGGTTGGGTCGTATACTTGACACTGACTGCGACTAACTTCAATGCCGTATTCTTGCTTGACAGCATCTGCCACCTGTTGAGGGGTTTCAAAGCAAGCAAGAGACTGAACTATAAAGATTTTTACAGGCTCTTTAAGTGCCGCCATAAACTCACCTCTGTACAGCTACGTACAGCAAGACAGGCAAAAAAAAAGAGCCACTCGGCTCAATTAATCACACAGTTCCCACAACACGCTGAAATATTAGTTTCTGAAACAAACGGTGCATTCTTCGCAATTTCTAAAAGCCGTTTGACTGACTCGTCAGCACCCCATCGTTTTGTCTCACCGAAGAATACTTCGACATCATGTCCAGCTAAGTAATGTTTAGGCAGACCAGTGTTATCGCTATAGATCGCTTCACCATCTTCATCACGCTCTACACCAATGTGATATAGCTCATGCTCAATGAGTCGGCAGAATTCACGGTCAGTCGTATTCTCACAGTAACTGGCATCAATCGTAATCAAATAAACTGGTACACAACCAAACCAATCACGCATCTGTTGCTCTTGCCGTGCCTTCTTCCATCCGCCCTGGTTAAACATCACTTTTTCACATTGGCCCAATACCATGCGCTTTTTAGCCATACATGCAGATGATGCCCAAGCAAATGCTAAAAAGGTTTCATCGTCATGTAAAAGCTCAGCAATGTGATCATGATCAGGGTTATGAAGTTCGCCACCAATGGTTAACCAATTCTTAATCACCCAATCTTTTAGATCTACAGCGGGTGCAAGCAGAATTGCCTCTTGCTCTTCTGCTCGATCAATCAGTTCTGTCGGTGGGAATGGTCTGATCTGCTCCATTGAATATATGTCTCTTTAAATTCTTCAGCCACTGGCTTGCCCGATAAAAATCAATCTGTAATGGGCCTGATTCTTGAATCCTGTAGCGTTCCGCAGACTCTAATCGAACTACAGTAAAGCCCATTGCTTCGGCATCATCGTAACGATCCAGACTCCAAGCCTTATTTTTAAGTTTGCCACCGCGTCCACCAGACCAAGGTCCGCCCGAAATCTCAACCAAAATTCGGTGTTCAATTAAATGGAAATCAAAACGCCAATGTTTTGTAGATTTAAACTGGAATTTCTTTTCATATCTAATTTCAAGAACAATAAGTGATTGTTCAAAATCTTCTTCAGCTTCTAAGTATTTTTCTTTAGCCTTGGGTAATGGTTTGGTGCGCGGTTTAGTTTTGAGTGGGCATTTCTTTGTTTTCCAGAAATATTCTTTTTCGTCCATATACACTCCTTGTATCAGCAAGGTATCGAGAAGATATAAATTAAATACCTTGACTATTTAAATAGTGATATAGATCAATCTGGCGATGAGTTTATTATAAAAACCTTTGAAATATAAATAAGATATAAATATTTAAATCCTACATATATCTACACTTGCCTCTCTAAATCATCTCACTGTAAGTGCTTCCACTATGTCACTCTTACTAGGTCGAATCTTCGACAACCAAAATTGAGAAAATTATGTTAGTTAATACAAATACCGCTCAAAAAGCTTCTTTTAATCAATTTTCAAATAACGCAACCCAAAACAAACCTGCATCAAATGACCAAGCGCAAAAGCCTGCTCAAGACAAACCTAATCAAAATGAAACAGCTCCCACTAAAGAGCAGCATGATAAAAAAGAAAATACTGATAAAAAATAAATCATAGCTCAATATTTTGATTAGTAAGAAAAGCCTATCTATTTGATGGGCTTTTTTTTTATTTAACATGCCAGCTATATCATGCATCACTGTAAACCATCTAGCATCATGCATGCAGAACCGTACGCAAATTCTTAATCTGTTCTTTTAAGCGAATCATAATATTGTCCATAGCGACCAGTTCACTATGTCTTAAACCCGTTCGACTTAAATTTTGATACTTAATCAGTTCATCACAACAGAACTGCAAATCTTTTTTAGCTTGTACACGATCTGTCATGATAAATATTCCTTATTTGAATTTTCCCAATCGACGCGCATTTAAACGGCGTTTCTTTTGGCTTAAACGATTTGGTTTAGATTTATATTTATTTGGCTGATTTAAGCGCATAACTTGAAATAAAGCATTTAAGCTATTGGTCGCTCGATCCATCCCATCTGCAAATACTGCACTCATACCCAAAAATGCTGTAATAGCACCTAATAAACCACGACGATTCATTCGCATATTCACCACCAATAAGAAAAGAAAAACCCCTCAACATCTAGAATGCGAGGGGTCTTTATGTGCCGTAATGCGCCCAGCTAATTAGAGAACCACTTAATCATCTTTACCGCATTTACGGCATTCTTGTGTATATCCATGCTCATGATCGTAATCAAACTCATAAGCATGAAAGCAGAATAATTTACGTAAAAAATAAAGCATAGTTTTCTCCATGCAAAAAAAAGCCCGATCAATGACCGAGCTTTCGTTGGCATATCTGGTGGCGGCATTCAATTTAAACCACTACGAATAAAAGAAAACCGCCATTAAAAAAGCCCATCTTTTGATGAGCTTTTTAAGAATTTATTCTATTTAGAGATCATGTAACAAACATTCATTGAACCTTGTACTTGTTTATAACAATCCCATTGACCTTTTTTGTATTTTTTAGACAAAAGCGCATTTTCAGGAGTTGTACCTAGGTAAGGTTGACAACTCTGACCACAAGTTGTTGATTGCTCTATTAGAAACTCTTTTTTATCAAATTCTAAATAAATAAACCCGCCACCAGAACTCACACCCTTTTGGATTGAGCATCCTTGAGCTTTTTTCTCATCAAGCACGAAACACTTGCCCGAGTAATCTGTAATTTTATAAGCAAAACTTGATGTGGGTAGCAGAATAAGAGCTATCGGTAAAATCCATTTCATTTCTTAAACATCCTAACAAAGCAAAACCCCGCAATTAGCGAGGTTTTTAAATATCAGTTGGTCAAACTGTAATACGACCAGTATAGTAAAACTATAGCTTACTCAGTAAAATTTTACTAGCTTTATATTTTTGCGTCTCTATATGTATTTTTACGGTATTTTTCAATAGCTTTTGAAGCACAACCAATTGATGACTCAAGTGCCAAAACCAAGAGTTTCTCGTATTGCTTCCATGTGCAGTCATAAGCTTTTAATGTCATCTGCCATGACCGAATTCCTGCATAATATAATCGACCCTGCTTTGTGAAATTATCCTCAAGTTCAGGATTTAAAGAAAAATCAATAACCATTCTGGCAATCAAATCAGCAAGCTCTTTGATTTTAATTTTCTCTGGCTCACGCTTCCCATCAAGTCCAGCATTGGTATTAAATATTGCGGCTAAATGCGCCTGAATATACCGATAATCAATTTCAGATTTTTCCCCAAAAACAATAACCGATGTAATAGACTTTTCCAATTGAGTATCCATTGAAGCAATAGCACCCAAACGATCTTGATAATCCAATGGCTTCTCCCCAGTACTGTGAGACTCTTGACCAAAAATAGGCGACTGCGCTGTAATGCCATGAGTCAACCATTCAAACTGTTCAAATTTTTCTGCTACTGCATTCATAAAAAATCCCTCAAACTTCTTTAATGTCTATGTCATGTACTGTTTTCATCAAGTGTTTCTTGTTTCTAAAACTTGCCAACTTTCTCGTTACTGCTGACTTCACATCTTCAACGATCAACTTGTCATCCTTGAGGTATGTAAAATCTGCAAAATATCTCAATGCAGGCTTAGCCCTCTTTTCCCCTGCAATTTTCACCTTAGGTGCAAGCTCAAATTTGACCTGACACTTTAAATCTTGAATTTCACCTCTCTGCTGCATCGCTGTAAGCTCGATATAGCGTTTGTACTCCTTTTGGCTATCGAACTTCATTCCATCTTTTTCAATCTTCACAGCGTTGTACTTATTTGGTTTAGAGGCAGTCTTCCGACCACCTCCAAATTGTTTGTGATATTTAGCGAGGGAAATTGAGGTCATTTACTCTCTCTAATAAAATTTTATTTTCTTCACGACAGCATGAGAGTTGGTTTTGAAGATCATCAATCTCAGCCTGTCGGGATTGCCGACCACCATCAAAAGCTATGCGGCAACAATTAGCATGACGGATAACATTCAGACCTATTGTGCTCATCCATTTATCAAATTCACTCATCGCTCAATCCCCTCAGTCAAAGGGCTAATGTGGTTACGAATGTCGGTGCAATGGTCGGTGAAATGGGAGAGATTGTCGGTGTTAAGGGTGCCTTCATTTGTGGGGGTACCATGTTCAGCAATGGCAGCGCGGAGGTCATCAATCACTATGCAGTCCTCATAATGATCAATTGAATACCCATCCTGAATATCCCCACAAAACATATACTCTTGATCTTCAGTGTCGTATGCAAAAGCAAGCTCAGGCGCACCCTCAACAATCGCCCGACACTTCTCCAACCCCAATTCTTCGATTAAGTTCATGCTGAAGCTCCAAATAATTGTTTTGCTTTGTCCGTAGCTTTAAGGCTCACAGGTTTTTTGCTATTCGTTTCTAAGTACCCCTCAGTAATCAACTGACGTACAAAAGCTCCACTGGCAGAACTACTAATGCCGATCCATCCCTGAACCTCATTCATGCTTGTACGACCACGTTTATTTATGATGTTCTTCAATACAATGATCATGCGTTCGCCTTGTTTCACAGCATGCTTGGAAGTGAAGCAATCCACAGTTTGATTATCTTTTGGATGTTTCATGCTGCACCTTCCATTAATACTTCTAGGGCCATCCCCCCTAAACAATCAACCTCAGAAAAACCTTCTTTGGTTCGAGAAAACTGAGGTAGAGAGGTAAAACCTTTACCACGAACAATTTCAAATTTAGATGCTGCCTCAAAAGCCTCGTCATAGATTTTTTGGGTTAAAGGGATGCTTGAAAATTTAAAACTCCAAGTTCCACCTTTCCGATATTGACTCAAGGCAATTAAGCCTTTGGTCTCTAATTTTTTAGCTAAACGAAGTCTTTTTGATGGGCATTCAAATGGAACATTACAGAGGCCGTAATTACTCAATCGAATTTGATAATCTGCGCACTTTTTCCCACCCATAAGATGAAAATCAAATTCAGCACGATCTATTAATCGGTGGGCCGCAATCGCACACATTCCGCGTAATAGTTTTAATTCTTGATCCTTCACACCCCACCCCCTAAACGCTGATCAACCCAATTACACTCAATCGTTGTTAATCCACCTTGCTGAAACCGAGACCACAACCGATCCCCTAAATCATCCTTGAGCTGTTTTAACGTGAAATTAGAAATCAGCATCGTCGGCTTCATCGCGTCATAACGTGCATATAAAACTTTGTGAACCAACTCCAAACGCTTATCACGGTCATGTAAGCCGTACTCATCCAGAATCAATAAATCGTATTGAGTAAATTCATAAATCACTGATTGTTCACTTGAACCTTTGGTGTCTTTATCCCAAGCATTCATGATCTTTTGAGCCATTTCTTCACTGGTGATATAGCGTGCGTACATACCCTTATTCAGCAATGTGCGAGCCGTAGCACAACTCAAATGGGTTTTGCCTGTACCAGTCTTCCCTGTCATCACTAGATTGCATTTCAAACCGTTTAGCATCGACTTAGCGAACTCAACACTTTTGCTCAATGCATTGGCTTGACCAGATAGGTTTGGATTTACGGTGTAATTCTTAAAACCTGAATGGGTATGACGGTCTGGAATCATCGCACCAGCAAAAT
Source organism: Acinetobacter sp. ANC 4648 (assembly GCF_002135345.1). GTDB lineage: Bacteria > Pseudomonadota > Gammaproteobacteria > Pseudomonadales > Moraxellaceae > Acinetobacter. Next base: position 257,601 of record NZ_NEGI01000004.1, read on the forward strand.
GCAATTCACTGACCATTTTTTTGACTTGCTTGTGGTGTTCACGGTTATTTTGATTCACAAGTTCTTTGGCGCATTCAGGACAAACTTGATTAGGCCCTGCTTGAACTTTTTGAATATTGTGCTGTGAGCAATAGCCCTGCACTTTTTGAAGTCCGTTTGAAATCATCGCCATTGCGTTCATAGGAAACCCTCAGGTATTTCAACTGGTTTTACTTCGCCTTGAAACTGAGGAACGTTTTCCCAAGCATCGTTGACGTTGCGGTTAATTTGATTTTTTTGTTTTCCAGATGTGCTGCGATCCAATTGAAATTTCGATTCACGCTCAGCTTTCGCCAATTGCTTTTCAAACTCCTGAATCAACCAAGCGATGAACTTACGGTTTTTTTGGTTTTCAGTAAGATCAATTTTATTTTCCCAATGCGCATTAAAATTCCCAAGATGGAATTCATAGTTTTCCATCCCTAGTATTTCTTCTGCTCGTTGAGAGTGTCTGGTGGTTCTCAAGATTTGGATTAGCGTGTTTTGATTTGGACTCCAAGAATCATCCAAAATTTCAGGTGAATTTTCCTGTGTGTGTATTTCTTTAATATTTTCTTTAAGTGTTTCTTTATTAGTCCCCCCTTTGGTGGGGGTGGTGTACCCCTGTTCTATGGTGGTACTCCCCCCACCTTGCATGGGGGTACTACCGTTTGATGGGGGTACTCCCATTTCATGGTGCTGGTTGATGGTCGGTGTGTAGCTATTCAGATACCCTTTTTTGCGCTCAACAGTGATTAATTTGTATTGCTCAAGTTCACGAATAACCTTGGTCACTGTCTCTTCTTTTTTAATGCCACAGAACTTTTGAAACTGAGTGATTGCGATAGTATGTGATGTACGATCAAAGCCGACTGTGTGGCGTACAATGAGCATAAGACACTTGAATGCTTTATCGCTTAATTGCGCCATGATTTGGTCATCAACTAAAAGGTTCGGCATTCTTGTATAACCCTCTTCCTTTTTCGACATAACTTGTCGCTCTTTCTTTGGAAAATGAACCATTTCACCTTGAGGTATTGGTGGCTCATGTGCTAAATTTGATTTCATATTCAATGCTCTCAAGTTTTGAATTAAGAAGCCTGATGTACGAGATCAGGCTTTTTCTTTGTCTGAGTTAATGCGAATTCCTTCCGATCCCTCTGAATCCCACACCTCTGTACTTAAATCCCGTATCAACCCTGTTAATCCCAAGCGTTCAAAAGATTTAGCCTGTAAATTAAGGACATGCCACTCACCGACGATTTCTTTTTCAATCAGAAACGCTAAGTAAGAGGCAACATCTTTACCTTTTAATGAGGCAAGTGTTTTAGCTCGCTCATGAATTTCAGGAGACAAACGAACATGTGTAGATTTTTTATCAAGACTCATAATTTCCCCTATGCGGTTAATGTTTGAAATTCTTTTAATGATGGACAGAGTTCAATTGCTTTGAATTTCCCATCTGTTGCTTTTTCAGCACGCATTGCCACAAGTGCGGACATATTCCAACGACCTGAAAGATACCCACTAATGTTTGATTGACTAACAAGTAGTGTTTTAGCCGCTGGAACTTGACCTCCAAAATGATCTACAAGATCTTTGTATAAGGTTTGCATTAGCATTCTCTTATTTAAAATATAAGTAACACTCAAATAGTATTAGTATTCTAATATACAGTCAATAAGTATTCTTATTTGATTTCATATTAGTAGCCTAATATTATTAATTAGAACTAATGAAGGTGAGCAGATATGCTTAAAGACAGACTGAAGCTAGCAAGAAAAAATGCAAAAAAGTCACAACTTGATGTTGCTGAAGCTATAGGTATTACTCAATCTGCATATAGTCAATTAGAAACTGGACGCGTTGATTCTTCTTCTCACCTACCTTCAATCGCTAAATTCTTAGGAGTTGATGCTTATTGGTTGCAAACTGGCGAAGGCTCCAACACAAGCCAGCAAAGCAACTCTGGATTCACCAACGTAGCAATAAATGAAAGTCCTCTACGCAAAATCCCAATTTTAGATTTTGTTCAAGCAGGTCTTTTCTATGAGGCAGGCTATGATGGTATTAATCCTAAGGGTGAAACATATACAACCTATATAGGTTGTAAGCCTGAGAGTGTATTTTCACTCGAGGTTTCTGGATTAAGCATGAGTCCTGATTTTGCGCCTGGTGACAAGCTTGTAGTTGATTCAGCAAAAGAGCCATATCCTGGTTGTTATGTGATTGCTCAAAATGGTAGTCATGAGGCGACATTTAAAAAATATAGAGCTATTGGATATGACGAACATGGACGCGAGACTTTTGAGTTAATACCACTGAACCCAGACTTCCCTATCATGAATTCCACACAACAAGAAATTAGAGTTATCGGGGTTGTTGTGGAGCATTTAAGATCTTTTGGGAAATAAAATTATTATTAATTATAAAAAACTGCGAACCCAACGAAGCTTGCTAATCAAGTTATCAAAAATGCTGCACTGGATAATTAAAATTTCTTAAAGAAGAGAGAATATAATGATCGCAACACTTAATAAATCTAAAACAGCACTAACGATTAACCGTCAAGAATTTAAGTTGGCATTAGAAAAAATTGGCACAGCAATTGATAAACAAATAGTCTCGCTTAAAAAAGCCAAACAAAGCTATGACGCTGCGGAAATGGCACGGGAAGTTATTAACGAAGCAAATATCTTTGAAGCTATTATTGAAGGCTTTAATGAAGCAGAAGGCACCAATCTAAAGCTGGCTGACATAACTAATCTTGAGAAAGCGCAGGAATGGATAGATGAATTTTTAGAAAAGTATTCAGATATATAAATAACCCATTCATTTTTCTGGATAGATTAAATAACTGCGAACCCGACGCAGTACTTTGGATCGGGTGGAGATAAAATGGCGGCATACTCAATTACGTATGATTTACATAAGATTAAAAACTATACTCGACTTCAGGAAGGTATCGACGCTCTGTCGGGAATGATTTGGGTTAAACCAACCTTGTCTCAATTTATTGTAAAAACTACTTATACCTCATCACAGATAAGAGATTTTTTAAAATCTTATGTTGATCATGACGATACAATTTTTGTGGCTAAAATTGATCTAAATGATTGGGCTTCTTATAATGTTGAGCAAAAATTAGTTGATCCATTAAAAACCACTTTCTTTTAATTGATTATTTAGAGCTCCACCAACAACACCAATGCCTTTGTCAAAATTTTCTTGTTCTTTAAGAATGTAATCAAGATTGGCTTGGTTCGCCTCAACCTTGGTGTCTTCCATTAAGGTAAATCGACAACCCATGATGCTTACATAAGAACCTTTTGGGATAATCGCAATTTCTTTTTTACTCATAATAAACTCCATCCAACCCACCCTGCGTGGGTTTTCTTTTGCCTATTAAAACACAACCATTAAAATACTTATAAATAATATTAGTAAACTTATTGACTACTAATATTAGTGTGCTAATATTTATCTCGTACCCAATAAAAAGCCCTGACAACTTTCGATGGGAATCAGGGCTTCAAACTAGCGAGATGATTATGAATCAAAACCCTATCCAGAGTCAAACTGCGAGCTTTTCTAAAGTTCATAGTCAAACGACTCCACGCTTGTTCCAGCACCCTACACCTGCCAACACGGTGAAATATAAATCTAAGTCAGGTTTAGTCCTTGCTTCAATTATTGCCATTGCAGTTTGTGGTGGCGGTCTATTCAGTTGCACAGCGCATCAAAATGCTGTGGCGAAGATTGGGAGTGCTCAATCATGAATACTCAAACTCTTAAACAAACCCTCGCTCCTGCTCAAGTCTTTGAAGCTTTGGCAAGAGGTTTAAATATCGACTATGCAGAAGTTGAAACTAATGATTGGGAACCTTTAACCCCTCAAGCGCGTTTAGGCTTTGCAGACTTCTTCGGTGGCTTCATCAAATTCCGTTTCTCTCAAGGCTTAGATAACGGCATTCAACGTGATCTAAAAAGTATATCTGCAAATGCTTTCTCTGAATTTCTTAATTTAGATGGTGATGGCAATGAGCGTTACCGTGTTGGTAAAGATCGTCCTAGCTTTTATGTGCTTAAACCTGCGGGACGTAGTGGTACTAATTTAGATGGCTTCAATATCTATAAAGAATTTAACGGCAGTCTGACTCTTGTAGATAAAGCAACTGCACCGGAATGGCTCATCAAAGCATTACTGGTGGCTCGTAAAGCTAAGCGCAATTCTGAGTACAACCAAGCTTTAGAAAATGCTGGCCACTTTCACTCACCAGAATATAAGAAATGGTCTAAAAGCCATCGTGCAGTTTAAGGGGAATTATAATGTCTGTATTTTTTAAAAAAGCTGAACGTAAAAATGCCAAGTTACGCCTTGCTCTCGCTGGTCCTACTGGCTCAGGTAAAACTTTAGGTGCTCTACTGATTGCTAAAGGGATTGGTGGCAAAGTTGCTGTCGTTGATACCGAAAATAGTAGTGCTGAGTTATATGCTAACGTGATGGATTTTGACACTGCCAATATCCAACCGCCTTATTCCCCTAAGAAATTTATCGCTGCGATTCAAGCTGCAGAAAAAGCTGGTTATAACACGGTTATTTTAGACAGCATTACACACGAATGGTCAGGTGTCGGTGGTTGCCTTGAAATGGTTGATGCTTTAGGTAAGGGTAAATTTAAAGGTAATACTTGGGGTGCATGGAGTGAAGTTACTCCAGAGCATCGCAAATTTATTGATGCCATGCTGCATTCCAGTATCAATATTATTGTGACCATGCGCAGTAAAATGGATACGGTTCAAGTAGATGCAGGCGGTGGTAAAAAGAAAGTTGAAAAGCTTGGGCTTAAAGCTGAACAGCGTGATGGTATCGAATATGAATTCACGACTGTTTTAGATATTACCCATGGTGATTACTATGCCATCGCCACAAAAGACCGTACTGGCCTATTCCTGCAGCCTGAGCAAATCACTGAACAAACTGGCATCAAGCTCAATCAATGGCTTTCGTCAGGATCTGCAGATGCAGCGATCAATGGTAATCAATATTTAGAACTTGAAGCACTCATGACACAGGCAGGTGTAGATATTGAAAAGTATTGCATCAAGCGGAAATTAAACAGCCTTCAAGATGTACGCCAACAAGTCTTTGAAGAAACCTGCAGTAGCATTCGAAAAATCATTGATCGTAATACGCAGTCAAACCAAGAATCTGAACAACAGCTGCAGCAAGAACAAGATGCTCTTTTAGATGATGATTATCAAAAGGCACTGGCTGCAATTCAAAATGCACAGAATGAAAATGATCTGCAATACCCCGCTGGATATTTCAAAGGCAGTAAGTACGAACAAAATATTCTAAATGCATGTCAGGCAAAAATGGATATGGAAGGATGGGCAGCATGAAATTCCACTACTCCACCATCACCCGGACACTCAATGTGTTCGGGGAGAAAATGACCCACGTATTTTCCAATGTCAGTAGCGGTGAAATTGAAGCTCTGGTGATCGATGCAAAACTTAAAGAAGCGATTTGGAGAAAGTGATGGATATTAAAAAAGAAGTATCGCTTGAACAAAAACAAACCTTTTGGGCTGAACAATTGCCAAACTTTGAAGCTAAATATTGGCTCCCTGATCATTTCAGCTTTTTAGTGTTTGATATGGAACAAGGCAACTATGTTGTTAAAAATGACCTTGATCCAATCTATGAAGATGACGCAAATGAAATTTATCATCGCGTAAATACAGGTTGGGCGATGTGGAAAAAAGCTATTAATTTTTCAAAATCACAAGTGTCTGAAGGTTTTGTTTTGGTGCCAGCTGATCAGGTTAAAGATACGGAGCGATTAAATTTTTTACTTGATGACTCAAGATATGTTCGAACTGTAGTTGAGCGTGATATCGAAGATGAAGATTACAACAAAATTGGAAAGCATTTCATGTACGCGGAAGTGTATTGGATTGATGGCTGGGATTATCACGAAAGTACCTCATCAAACTCTATGCGTGGAGCAATCGATAAAGCCATGATTGAAGCACAGGAGCAAAGTCATGAGTGAAATTACATTTGATCAGACTGGTGACTTCGTGGCGGTTAATGCAGCTCGCGCTTGGTTAGAAAAACACGGTTATAGCTACGGCCCAATGTGCATGGATATGCCGATTGGGATTCTTAAAGGGAGTTGGGCTATTGCGAAATGGCGGAATCTGACAGCTAAAGAACGCAAACAATTAGATGGCCAGTTAATTTCAAAAGATTTTCGTGAAGGCCCTGTAATACTTCAACTGAAAGACCCTGCTACGGATGAGGAAATTAAGGCAGGCAACCGGATAAAACAAGGGGCAAAGTCATGATTGAGCAAGCATTTAAAATCAAACCAGTAGAATTACCTGATGACTTAAATAGCAACTGGTTTCATCCTGACATTGAGTCACACGACACTATTGATGATGGCGCTGAACATTACACCAAAGAACAATGGGAACAACTTCAAAAAAATCTTGGTGTCGAGATTATTTATAAAAATTATGAGTACGAAGATATACCTGTAATACCTGAAGATGATTGTGCTGACTGGTCAAAATGGAAACCAGAACCACCTAGGGAAGACTTATTTTTGATTGCTGCGTACGATACTGAAAATGGCCCTGTTTTATGGTGGGCTAAACCCAAAACAAATTTACCCGAAGAAGTGGTTAAAAGTTTGAAGGAGGTGTCATGATGGGGGCGTTAAAATTAAGACCTGAGGAAAAGCTTCAGCAGTTAATCGAATCTGGTGCTAGTTTGGTAAACACAATAGATGCAGCAACTATTCTTGGACTAAAACCAAATACACTTCGAGTTTGGGCTTCTCATGGTAAAGGTGATCTAAAACCAGTTATGACAGGAAATGGTGCAAAATGGCGTTTAACTGATATTAGAAATATTGTTGGTGCTTAAACAATCAATCCGACTCGTTTAGGTTTTTATGTGCTTACATGGATTGATTTTGATTGCTTACATAGTGCTTACATGAGATCAGGAATTAAAAAAGCACTTAGGTTTTATGCCCCTAAGTGCTTGATATATTTGGTGGGCCCACCGTGACTTGAACACGGGACCAACGGATTATGAGTCCGCTGCTCTAACCAACTGAGCTACAGGCCCTTTTAAAAGTTATTAACTATTTTTCAATAACTTGTGATGACTGCAATACTATCCAACTTTTTTGATTATATCAAGTTTTTTTTCGAGTAGACGCACAGTAGACCCCAAAAAGTAATGTGATATATTGTTAGGGATTGCAATAACAGCGATTCTAACTATGTCGAATACAAGAGTAAAGCTCACAAAGACATTTATTGACCAACTCGATTTAATACCTGCTATCTATCGTGATAGTGAGTTGATTGGTTTTGCTGTTCGTGTAAATGCAAGCTATAAAACTTATATTGTAGAAAAAAAGGTTAAAGGTAAATCAGTTCGGTCTACTATCGGTTTATATGGAAACCTCACCCTAGCGCAAGCGCGGGAACTGGCACGTAAACAATTGACCAGAATGACTCGAGGAGTAAATCCCAATGAAAGTACGCAAAAAGAAATTATAGATGAGAAAGTAAAGACAGAATTATTATGCAGTATCCCAACCCTATATGAAGCCTATCAAAACTATATCAAACATAAGACTTTAAAACCTCGCACAATACTTGATTACAATGTTGTAATGCATAAATATTTATGTGATTGGAAGGATATCAAGATGGATGAAATTTCCAGATCTATGGTCCAATCAATTCATACAAAATTATCCAAAGATAGTAAAGCGCAAGCCAATATGGCTATGCGTGTCTATCGTGCTATTTATAATTTCTCTGTTGAACATTATCTCGATGAAAACGATAAGCCAACTTTAGAGTCACATAATCCTGTTCTCACTTTAAATAATAAAAATGCTTGGAATAAAATAAAACGTCGTAAAACCTATATTAATGAGGATCAATTACCAGATTGGATTAGAGCTGTCTTTAATTATGATGATAGAGGTCAGCATTTAGAAACTAACCGAGATTTTTTACTTACGTTAATTTTGACTGGATTTAGACGCGATGAATGTGAGTCAATACCTTGGACAAGTATAGATTTAAAATATAAACGCATCACATCTATTGATCCTAAAAATGGGGAACCACATACATTACCTATGGGTGATTTTCTATTTGAATTAATGAAGAAACGACGAGCCAATGTACAGAGTGATTGGGTCTTCCCTTCTGCCAAGTCAGTTTCTGGACATATCACTAATATATCTAAAGTGCGTGGTAAAATTAATGCTTCATGTGGCGTGGCGTTTACATTCCATGACTTAAGAAGAACTTTTAGCTCCATTGCAGAAAACCTAGATTATGAGCGATACACAATTAAGCGACTACTAAACCATAAGGAAAAAGATGATTACGATGTAACTTCGAGCTACATTCAAGTCAGCGACAAGACGTTACGTGAAGCTATGAATGCTATTGAGAATATTATTTTAGGTCCATATAAGCCTGAATATACTGTAATATTTCAAAAATGATAATTGATTAAAAAAGTATTTTTCATGAGATTATATTAAGTAAATTTCAGGAAAATTTAAATTTAAAACATGGCTTTACGTCTACTTATAACACAATAAAATTTTTATATTTTCAATAGAACCATAATAAATCATTAACATGAAGATTAGTTTCGACTACTTCGTATTCTTAAAAATTCCCCTACTCTACAATCAGCATGGCAATTCTCTACATTTTAAAATGGGGGTATCGCATGCGTGAAAATAAATAAAGTATGTTCAGCCCACATTTGAAGCCATCATATTGTATATCTAATTACATTCCATATCAAAAAATAAGAAATTCTGATACACCAAATTGTAAAATTATGTTAGTGAATTTTATGTAATTTTTAATATTATTTGCAATTACAAAGAATCACTCTAGAATCCTCGGCTTTATAAAATTTAAATTAGGCCTAGACATGCAGTTTAGATATGACATCAATGGATTACGAGCCATCGCAGTTATTGCTGTCGTTATATTTCATTTTAATCCTGAATGGCTGCCTGGTGGGTTTGCAGGAGTTGATGTTTTCTTTGTTATCTCTGGTTTTTTGATGACCTCTATTATTTTTAATGGTATTGAAAATAATACTTTTAACTTATTTAAATTTTATACCTCTCGTGCTAACCGAATTATTCCTGTCTTATCTGTATTAGCAATTGTTTTATTAATTTTTGGTTGGTTCTACTTACTTCCATCGGATTATCAATATCTCGCAAAACAAGTCGAAAAAAGTATTATTTTCACCTCTAATATTTTATTTTCTACAGGTGGTGGATACTTTGATACCAATGAAAAAACTAAATGGTTATTACATACTTGGACTTTGTCGGTAGAATGGCAATTCTATATTTTTTACCCATTGCTAATTGTATTCCTAAAAAAGTTTTTCAATATTTCTAAAATCAAAAAAATTATTCTTGCTCTCTGTATTCTAAGTTTTATTTATTGCGTTTTTTCGACTTATAAAAATCCAATTTCGGCATATTTTCTTATTTCTAGCCGTGCTTGGGAAATGCTACTTGGTGGATTAGCATTCTTGTTTCCCTTTACAATTCGCAATATAAAAATAGCGACATCATTACAAATTTTAGGAATTATTTTAATTATTTTTTCTTATTTTTTAATTTCCGAAGCTACACCATGGCCAGGATACTTAGCATTACTTCCCGTAATAGGAACCTATCTTATTATTAGTAGTAATATTCAAAATAATCCTTTAATCAATAATATTATTTTCAGAAATATTGGGAAATGGTCATATTCAATCTATGTTTGGCATTGGCCTATTGTAATATTAGGCGTTTACTTTTCCATCAGTAATTGGTGGTTATATGGTATTCCTTTATCAATTTTTCTTGGATTTATAAGCTATCAAGTTATAGAAAGAAAAAAATTACCTACCTTTCAATCATGGAAAGAAATATATAAAGTTAAACCACTTTATATGGTGGTTTTTATTTTTTTAGCAGCAGATTTAATTAAGAAAACGAATGGGATGGAATGGCATTATTCAAATACTATTATCGAGGCACTCAATGAAATAGAAAATACAAACCCCTATAAGTGTGATGATGACTTTCAAAAATATAATTATAAATTATTAGAATGTAAAATAGGTAATCAAGAAAATATTAAGGCCATTGTCATAGGTGATAGTCATGCGGATGCTTTAACGACAGCTGTTTTAGCCACCTTAGACTTAAAAAAAGAAGGTATTGTATCTATAATAAAATTTGGATGCCCATTTATTTTAAATGCTAGAAATAATATGGATAAAGATCAAACTTGTTATAAAGAAAATAATGAGCGTATAAAAGCTTTAAAGAAGTATGAAGGTATACCCATTATTTCTATTGCCAGATGGTCTGAAAAGTTACAAGGTGAGACAGATCCAGAAAGAATTAGAGGTTCAAATACGCCAGAAATGTATTTTGGGAATACTCCTCTGATATCTCAAAATCAAATGTTTAATGATTTTGAGAAAAATTTAAAACTTACAGTCTGTTCAGTCAAAAAACACTCGCCTGTTTATCTGATGCAACCTCTACCAGAAATGAATTTTAACGTTCCTAAAACAATAGGTAAAAATTTCCTTTTTGGAAAGCAAAATGCTGATCTTTCTATCACACTAACTCAGTATTTAGATAGAGCAAGCGATGTAAGAAATATCATAAAGACTGTAGCCGATAAATGTGGAGCTAAAATTATCGATCCAACAGAGATATTATGTAAATCAGGCAAATGTATTGCTCAATATAATGGTCGTTCCATCTACCGTGATGGTGATCATATGAGTGAATACGGAAATAAACTATTAACACCGATGTTTAAAGAGGCTTTGAATTTAACAAAATAATTTTTTAATTTTTGATCAACTAGCTATTTTCTGCTGAAAGCCCTTAATTGAGGGCTTTTCTTTATTTCAATCCACTATTTCTTGAGTGCTGATTAAACTAATAACTAGCGGCATAATTAACATTAAAATACTTTGAGTAATTATTTATATTATGATTTAAATTTAATAAATAATATTTTTTATAGTCCCCCAACTTTTATCAGCTTATCTTGTTCAAGCATAATTGATAAATATTTACTAATTAAAATATCAAATTACAATATAGAAACATAGATAATCAAAACTATCACGTTAACTTTTTAGTGACAAAACACTAAATATTAGCACTTGAATACTGTGACTTTAAATTGCTACAACAATAGAGATAGATGTTTTTTATTTATTTAAAAACTAGCTGAAATATCATTTAAAAATAAATAGAAATTATTCAAATTCCAATGATCTATTTCTATTTATCTTCTCGTGTTGAATTCAAACTCAGCCAATCAAGGAGTAAGATTTTGATTACATTCATATGGTTTTTAGTCACGCTATTCATTCAAGCCTTAACCTTATGGGCAATATTCTTTTTTTCTTTCTCAAGAAAAATCGGCTCACTCACTATTCTTATCATTGCTTTATTTACTGCATTCATTACGCCATGGTCACTCATTTTAGGGCTTCCATTAGTTCTAATCAGCTTAATACTCGTCATTGATCCGCTTAGAATGTTCTTCATTACTAAACCCGCTTATAAAATATTAGCTAATTCAATGCCTAGTATGAGTACAACGGAACGTGAAGCTTTAGATGCAGGTACAAGTTGGTGGGAAAAAGAATTGTTTATGGGTGCACCAGATTGGTCTAAGTTTGATGCGTATCCCTATCCTGAATTATCCGAACAAGAACAATCCTTTATTGATAACGAAGTCGAACAACTCTGTGCCATACTAGATGAATGGGATATTCACACAAATCAGGATCTTTCCCCTGAAACGTGGCAATTTATTAAAGATAAGGGTTTCTTGGGCTTAATTATTCCTAAAACATATGGTGGTCTAGAATTTAGTGCTTTTGCACAAAGTCGAGTTATGAGCAAAGTTGCATCTCGCTCGCTCACTGCTGCGGTCAGCTGTATGGTTCCAAATTCACTTGGGCCTGGTGAGTTATTACTTCATTATGGTACTGAAGAACAGAAAAACCGTTATCTTCCAGGCTTAGCCAAAGGTACTGAAATCCCCTGTTTTGGTTTAACTGGACCTGAAGCAGGTTCTGATGCAGGTGCAATTCCAGATACAGGTATTGTCTGTTATGGTGAATTCGAGGGGAAAAATGTACTTGGGTTGAAAATGAATTTTTCTAAGCGATGGATTACGCTTGCTCCAATTGCAACGGTAGTCGGACTTGCTTTTAAACTTTATGATCCTGACGGTTTATTAGGTGATACCAGTAAAAATGACTATGGTATTACCTGTGCATTGATTCCCGCCTCTCATACAGGAGTTATAATTGGGCCACGCCATCATCCTGGTGGTTCTCCATTTATGAATGGTACCGTTGAGGGAAAAGATGTCTTTATTCCTATTGATTGGATTATTGGTGGTGCCGAAAATGCAGGTAAAGGTTGGCGTATGTTAATGGAATGCTTGGCTGTAGGCCGTGGTATTTCTCTTCCTGCGCTCTCTACTGCAGCAGGTGAAATGACCTATTTAACTGTAGGTGCATTTGCCAAAATTCGTCAACAATTCTCAATTTCTGTTGGTAAATTCACTGGTGTTCAAGAAGCGACTAGTGAGATTGCTAGTGATACATATATGTTGGAAGCCTTTCGCTATTTGGTCACATGCGGATTAAACCAAGGCGGTAAACCTGCTGTCATGACAGCTATGGCAAAATACTACGCCACTGAAACTATGCGTAAGTTAGTCAACCACGGCATGGATGTTGCTGGAGGACGTGCAATTCAACAAGGGCCTCGTAACTTCTTAGCTTTGTTGTATCAAGCCATTCCAATTTCGATTACCGTTGAAGGTGCTAATATTCTTACTCGTTCATTGATGATTTTTGGTCAAGGCTCAATGCGTTGTCACCCCTATTTATTTGAAGAACTTCAACTACTTCAGATGGATGATAAAAAGACTGCACTCAAAGAAATGAATACAATCCTTTATAAACATTTAGGTTACACCTTGAATCGAACTGCGCGTGCTTTAGCTTATGGTTTTACGGGTGGTTCAAATCATGCACCAAATAGTGTAGATACTTTTACTGCACCTTATTACAAAATCATAAATCGTTTCAGTACAAATTTCGCCCTCACTGCTGATATGTGTTTAGGCTTGTTGGCAGGTGAAATTAAACGTAAAGAAATGCTATCAGGTCGATTAGCAGACATACACTCATATATGTTTATTGCAACGGCTATTCTCAAATTTTATGAACATGGAAAACATACCCAAGCAGAGCAAACTCATGCTCAACTGGCTTTAGAAAAAATCTTATTTCAGGCACAGGAAGCATTTATAGGATTATTTGATAATTTCCCTTATCCACTGGCTGCTAGTTTAGTAAAGTTTGTTTGTTTCCCATTTGGTCGACCGCTAGTGCAACCAAGTGATAAATTAAAGCAACAAGTTGGTGATTTGATTATGGAAGACAATGCCTTTCGTAACCTGTTAAAGCAACATGTCTATTATAATACCAACCCTCAAGACGTAACTGGTCGAATGGAGTCTACTTTCCAAAGCTTACTTGAAATTAATGATCTTTGGGATAAATTTAAAAAGTCAGAATCAAAGGACTTATTTAAAGGTTTAACTTTTGAAGAGCATATACATGATGCCATTCAAATCAATTTTATTACTCAAGCCGAAGCAAATCGTTTACTTAAATATAATTCAATGCGCTATGACAGTATGCTGACGGATATTTTCAATGAACATTTAAATGAGGTTTTACCTTTGGAAAATCCACACTTATCTTCATATGAATAGTCTATTGATATTTACTAAAGACCCTCATTTTGAGGGTTTTTTATTTCAATTAATACAATGAGCAAGTTAGCCTAAAAAACTGCTCTTGGCTTGTATTCTGCTCATAAATATCAAGATAACGCTCCCATTACACGATATTAAAAATTTTAGTAAAAACCAAATTTATATATTGCAATCTAAAATTTTCTTAAAGCCTCACCAAATAGCAATTATAAAGTCATTCTTTTGTAATTACTAATAACCTCTATTTTATACCAAATATAACTAATTGATGATTCATAATAAGTTGCTTAAAAATTATTTTAAGTGATATTTAAGAAGCGGTTTCTGACTAATCGCAAGATCAATATGCCTTTGTCTTCTACCGACAGATAGTCAAATACTGATACTAGAGACTGAGTTGAGTCCACATAATATGTCACCTTTTGATTCTACATATCACTGCATAATTAGGATCAAACTAAACCATCAACTCTCTCAATTGATTAATCTTGCGCATTATGCTGCTCTACTAATAGGAAAGCCAATTGATTTTATGCAATAAATTTGTAAAGACTTATTCACTGGAAAATAATAGAGTTGAATAGGTTATTAGTACTCGGTTTATGCAACAAAGCCAAAGAAATTAAATATTAGATGTGCAATCAATACTTAATTTCTTTGAATAACCACTCATAATATTATTTAAATCAGCCAAATATTTCGCTTGAGATTCTGGACTTCCAATCGCATGACCGTATTTTAAACTTTTTGGGATATATTCTTCTTTATATAATTTCTGAAAATCATTACATAAAATAATTTTTTTCCCTTGTTGTGATATGTTTTCATCATCCAAATTAAGAAGAATTTGCGTAATCTTTAAATCAATTGCATCTAAGTCTTTGCTAATAGAGATTAACTCCAGTTCATTTATTTTTTCTTTGTTAGCATTTGAGCATGCTGTAAGTAAGGCAAAACTCATTATTAAAATTTTTTTCATAGTACTCTTCTTTTTATTTATAAAAATTTATCTTAATTAAAATAGTGTACAAAGTCTATGTCATACGTCTAATTGAGACTTAAATCAACATTTATGTATTTATAGTGATATATTCATGAAAGTCTATCGATTTAAAGCAAAAATTCAAAAAGGGCTTAAAAAAATAGTTGGCAACTTTTCTAAATCATAAAAGGTACAAAAAATATTAAATACAAATTAAAACAATTATTAGTCACTCTAAATAATATAATTGTAAATACCTTTAAATAGGTATTTTTGATACTCTTAAAAAGTATTAATTTAAATAGGGTTTAATTTATTTTAAATCAAATCTATCTCTAGGATGCTATATTTTATAAGGAGATACTATGAGTATTAAAATAACCAATAATTCGGAATTAGCAATTAAAGCATGCGTAAACAAATGGGGTGATGAAGGCGATACAGTCTGGTTTATTATTCAATCTGGGACATCTGAAACATGGGCTAGAGAAACGGATAAACCACTGATCATGCTTATTGAAAAAGATAAGCAAATCACTGGATATTGCATTTATTCCGAGAGTAAAATTATTATAACTGAGACCAAAGTAACCGACCGTGGACTGGAAAAAAACAGTCTGTCTTGAATAATATCCAAAAGCCCTTTTAGGGCTTTTTTATAAATAAGACTCAATAATATATACTTTTTCACTCTACATATTTTTCAAAACCAGTGTAATCTTACTGCGTACTAAACTTATAAAAAAAGATAGTTTTAAATTAATTTCAATATAAATCAAATAAATAAAGATCAGTCACATCATTATCCTCCTATTAAATTTATTGCATAAAACTACAAACAACATCTAAAATTAGCATTCCAATCATTGTTTTTTTAAATTTAAACTCGCAAAATTCTTATTTAAATTTTCATGTATTACAAAGGGCTAAAATGAAAAAACAACTTGGTAAACTTACTTTTAAACTTGCAGGTTGGAAGTATCATGTTGAGCCAAATGTGCTTGAAGATAAACAGGTGATCATTGGCTTTGAACATACCTCAATGATGGATGCCATATTATCGTTGGCAATTTTTCAAATATATGATTTAAAGATACACACCCTTATCAAAAAAGAACTCTTCAAAGGCCCAATGAAGCCCATTTTAGAAGCACTTGGCGGAATAGCCGTTGATCGAAAATCAAATCAAGATATCGTGACACAAATGGTTGAACTATTTCAAAATAATGACCAATTTAATTTAGTCATTGCACCAGAGGCTACACGTGCTAGAAACAGTCAGAGTCGTAAGCCTATCCGTACAGGATTTTGGCATATTGCTAAAGCCGCCAACGTTCCGATTGTTTTAATGTTTGCAAATTCAAAAACCAAACAAGGCGGAATATTTGGAAAAATCTACCCGAGTGATTTAGATCATGACCTTGCTGAGATCAAACGCCTGTACAAAGAAAATACAGGATTAGATATTCTGATTCCTGAAGCTAAAAAATCTTAATAATTGACGTTATTCTAGTCCTTAAGTACTTTCTCACAAAAAAGCGCTTATGGTAGAATCTCTGCAAAATGATATGGCATAAGGCCAATCTACAAGGAGCATATTTCGCATGGCGGGTCATTCCAAGTGGGCTAACATTAAGCATCGTAAAGCAAAACAAGATGCTAGCCGTGGTAAAGTTTTTACAAAATACATTCGCGAGCTTGTCACTGCTGCTAAACTCGGTGGTCCTGATGCTGCAAGCAACCCTCGTCTACGCGCTGTAGTTGAAAAAGCGCTATCTGTAAACATGACTCGTGATGTTATCAACCGTGCCATTCAACGTGGTGCTGGTGGTGAAGATAATGACGATTTAAAAGAAATTACATACGAAGGTTACGGTGTAGGTGGCGTTGCTGTATTAGTGGAAACAATGACTGATAACTTGAACCGTACCGTTCCAGACGTCCGTCATTGCTTTTCTAAAACTAATGGTAATTTAGGTACAGCTGGTTCAGTTGCTTATCTCTTTACTAAACGCGGCGAGATTACTTTTGAAGATGTTTCTTTAGAAGATAAAATCATGGATGTTGCATTAGAAGCTGGCGCTGATGACATTGAAGTCGGTTCTGATGAAATTGTAGTCATTACTACACCTGAAAGCTTCGGTGATGTTCAAGATGCCTTAAGTGCTGCGGGCTTAAAATCTGATAATGCAGAAGTTGTGATGAGTCCATCGACTAAAGCTGAAATCAATGATGTTGATCAAGCTAAGCAAATCTTAAAAATGATTGATATGTTTGAAGATCTTGATGATGTTCAAAACGTTTATACCAACGTTGAATTCTCAGATCAGGTTTTAGCGCAACTTGATGAATAATCAAATTGAATTTAAAAAACGCACTTAATTGTGCGTTTTTATTTAAGAAAAGTATCAAAATAACCGCTTCGACATTACTGCAATTGATATACGCTATTTCTCAAAATTTGATATTTTAATTAATGATTAAACTTACACGCGACTGAGTAAGCCATTGCAATTAAAAACATTATATTTTTTAATCACAAAACTTGAATGCAATGCCACCACATGTTCAATTTTACCAATCCGCTTCAACAAAATGTCACTATAATTTTCCATATCTTTTGCAACAACTTCAACTAAAAAATCTGCCGATTGCCCTGTTACCAAAAAAGCATTAATCACTTCAGGAATATTTTCCAATTCTTCCAAGAATTTTGCAAAAGTATCGGTATCATGTTTACTCAACGATACCTGTAATATGACATGTAATTTAAAGCCTAATTTTTCGTAATTAATATCGCGCTTTAAGTTAGTCATGAGATTCGTTTCTATGAGGTGCTTAATACGACGATGTACCGAACTTACAGAAAGACTAATCCGCTCAGACAGCTCATTTAGATTAATATCTTCATGGCTTAATATTTCAAGTATTTGTTTGTCGTAACGATCTAGTTCCATCATTGGCTCCAATGTTATTCTTTATTTGGGTATGATGAACTCATCATGCTGATTACATCTGAGAATGCTAAAACTTAATCGAAAAACAGGATTTACATCAAAAATTATTTGCTGGCCACTGCATAGCAGTTCTCTATAAAATTCTATGCTATCCAAGCCCTAAGCAAATCAAAATTTTTCTAGTATTCCCCGTCTTACCCCATCTCAGTTTAATGTATACCTTACATTCATCCTTACTGGATTATTTGCCTAAAATTTATTAATTTCTAGTATTTTTTAGAAAATATTTTCATTAAATTGCATAAATTTGTATTTATTTTCTACAAAAACATAAATAACGGTAAATTTATCTACATTTTAGTGAAATTTTGATAATTTTTCATTCATGTAATATCAAAAATTCACTTATCCTTTCTGAAAACAGCTTAAATACCTCGCCAATCTACACGTGCATTTCTTTCAGTCATATAGATTCGTTGAACATATTGCCCTAAAGGTAGATTCAGTAATTCATTTTTATATCCAAGAAATGCATCTGACTGAATTTCATGATTTTCATTTTCCCAAGGCGTACCCTCGAGCTCCAATAGCGGTGCCAGCATCGAACATACTGCAATATCGGCCAGCCCCAAACGATCTCCGACTAAATAGCGACAATGATTTTCAATTAAAATCTGATTTAATTCAGCAATAATAGCATCCATCGTATTTTTGGATACCGCTACCCTTTCAGCATCTAGTTGATAGTTTTTAGCAATTAATGTTTTTAAAATTGGTTTAGAAATTTTTTCAAATCTACGTAAATAACCTTTTTCACCAATCATAATTTCTATAGGTTCATCACTAATTGATAAGGTGAGTGCGAGGCCCCAACGACGGACGTGTAAGCCAAGCTCATTGGCGAGTAAATTAATTTCCAGTGTTTTTTCACGTAATCTTAGATCTGAACGTAATAAAGCGTGCTCAGGATAAATCTCATCTAAATACAAAGCGATTTGGGTCGAGTCAGCAATCCACCGCTCCCCATCTTTTAAAATAGGTAAATTATTTTGCCCTGTTTTTAATTGTGAGAATGCCCGATGCACCCCTGGAATTAAATTATGCGCAATAAAATCCAACCCTTTATGATCAAGCAACCAACGTGCTTTTTCACAATAATGGGAAAGTGGAAATTGGTAAAGCGTGCGCATAAATTCTCCAAATTATTTTTTTAATCAAGTCTTTAATCAAGATTAGTCCTAATAAAGCGTTACTGTAATCATTCAATACATGAAATACAATGAACATTATGTGTATAGCTTCTGTCATTTTAACAAAACTTTTTTAAGACTTTAAATCTTGTGACGGAGACCTGACTTTGTCATGGCTTTCATGTAAAATCGTCGGCAATTTTTATATAATACTTTGTGAGTCATTTCATGGGTTTTAATTGCGGTATTGTCGGCTTGCCGAATGTTGGTAAATCTACACTTTTCAATGCATTGACTAAAGCTGCTATTGCTGCTGAGAACTTCCCATTTTGTACCATTGAACCCAATACAGGAATTGTTCCTGTACCTGATCCACGTTTAGACAAATTAACGGCGATTGTAAAACCACAACGCGTTATTCCAACCACGATGGAATTTGTAGATATTGCAGGTTTAGTCGCTGGTGCATCTAAAGGTGAAGGCTTAGGTAACCAATTCCTTGCCAATATTCGTGAAACTGATGCAATTGCACATGTTGTACGTTGTTTTGAAGATGAAAATGTTATTCACGTCAATGGTAAAATTGATCCATTAGATGATATTGCAACCATTAACACTGAACTTGCACTTGCAGACTTAGAAACTGTTGCTAAAGCAATCACTCGCTTAACAAAATCTGCAAAAAGTGGCGATAAAGAAGCAATCGCAACCAAAGCGGTTTTAGAAAAAATTCAACCTGTATTGGATGAAGGTAAACCAGCTCGCGCGACTGATCTTGATGATGATGAGCGTAAATTGGTTCGTGGCTTTGGTTTAATGACTTTAAAGCCAACCATGTATATCGCCAACGTTGCTGAAGATGGTTTTGAAAACAATCCACACTTAGATGCTGTGAAAAAGTTAGCTGCAGAAGAAAATGCAATTGTGGTTCCACTGTGTAACCAAATTGAAGCTGAAATTTCTTTACTTGAAGATGAAGATCGTGCTGAATTCCTTGAAGCTATGGATATGCAAGAACCAGGTCTAAACGTGGTAATTCGCGCAGGTTATTCACTACTTGGCCTACAAACTTACTTTACTGCTGGCGTACAAGAAGTACGTGCATGGACGGTAAAAGTTGGTGCAACTGCACCTCAAGCTGCTGGTGTTATTCATACCGACTTTGAAAAAGGCTTTATCCGTGCTGAATGTATTGCATACGATGACTTCGTTCAATATAACGGTGAAGCTGGTGCTAAAGAAGCTGGTAAATGGCGCTTAGAAGGCAAGACTTATATCGTACAAGATGGTGATGTTTTACATTTCCGTTTTAATGTATAAGTTTTAAAAATAAAAGCCTCAGTCTAGCTGAGGCTTTTTAATTTCAGGGAAAAATGTATTAAGTATTATGGCTTGAAAAGATCGAATAGCGCATTGGAACAAACTTCATTCCATTAAATGTCTGAACAGCTTGCTCCAGTCGATGAAAGCCTAAACGTTCATAAACACCTACTGAGTTCAAACTTGCATTTACAGTTACCTGTATAACCTCACTCACATTAGAGCAATGCTGTTCTAATAAATAATCCCACAATACCCGTGAATAACCTTGCTTCTGAAATTTTTCAGCAATAAATAAGTGATACAAATGACTGGGTTTCTTTAAAGCAATGACACCAATCAGTTCTTGTTCACTTTGCATAAGTAAATATTCAAATTCATTACTTTGAATAAATTCATCAATCTTGTGACACTTAAAATGTTCGAGCGTATCAAAATCTTGCTCCTCTAAAAATAAAGGTGCAAGTTGCTTAATCAATTGGTAAATGTGATTTGTATCAGCCTTTGTCGCTTTTCGAATGATAAAATTCATATAATATTAACTTTAGATATTCTTATAATACTTGTATCAAAAAAACCTAATAAATTCATAATTAATAAAAAAATATATAAATAACTTATTTTAATACAATAAAAATATCAATCTTTATGACAAAGCTTAAATATAAATTAAAAATTCAACTGTGCTGCAATAAGACTATAAATGTTTGCTTTAATTAACAACTTTGTGCTTTTCAAAATTGTTATGTCATATTACATTTTAGTTTAGGTACTAACGCCTTACCATATAAAGATAAAGACAATGAAAAAAATCATAAAAGTTATAACCGTTGGTTTATTTGCCATGTTAAGCGCGACAGCATTTGCATGCCCAAAAGGCACAACGCTGGTCGGTGGAACTGGACCAAACCATAAAGGCGGAACATGTGTTGCTGCTTCTGGTATGAGTAAAGCTGCCACAAATAGTAAAGATACAGCCATGAAAGCTAAAAACGATACGACTAAAGCAAAGGATAAAGCCACTCATAACGCTAAAAATACAACCGATCTCACCACAAACAAAGCAAAAGAGACAAACATGGGTGCAAAACACGACTCAACACATGCAGCAAAAACAACAGCCGACAAAGCGCACACGATGAAAGATACGAGCAACAAAGCAAAAACAGATGCTACAAAACATTAATTCTCAGGCTAAAAAGCGAGATTTAAAGATCTCGCTTTTCTATGACTTAGTTTAAAGTAGTGCATCTTTAGAAAATATTATTATTAGCTTTGGTATTACCTAATGCTGGGTGATCAATCGCATCTTTACATTGTGCTTTATCATGCTCATAAGCTTTTTGTTTTGGCAAAATATTGTCACCTTTTTCCAAATTTGCTCTTGCCCAAGTATCTAAACTGGTCAATGCTTTACGGCATAAAGCATATTTACCTTCAGTAACTGAGTCAGTCATTTTGACATTAATACGCCAATCCATACTGAGTTTACGAATAGGTTTCCGAACTTTATCCTCAATTAAATTCAACTGCTTACGATACACATATGGCTCAACCTGATTCATCAATATCCAAGCTTGTTTAGCATACGCTGTTGCATCATTGGTCAATTTAGGTGCAGCTTTAATTTCCACCTTGTCTTTCGGATCAGAAGATGAATTTCCACACGCTTGCAAACCTAAAATACTAGAAAATACAACCATCATTAGGAAAGAGTGAGGCTTGACCGCAAACATAGTGAATACCTGAACAAACAATTAACTACTATGCTAGTGAATTCGGGTACAATACTCAACTTCAATTTACCTTTTGATTTACTCTTTTAAGGTGTGTCGTGTCTGAGCACAAATATCCTCCAATCAAACCTGCTGGTTTTTGGCAAGGCGCTAAAGATAGTCAAGCCATTATCTTTACTTATTTACCGGTTTCTTTTGCCTTTGGCGTGTCTGCAACACAATTTGGTTTCAGTGCATGGGAAGCATTATTTCTTTCATGCTCGATGTATGCTGGTGCCAGTCAATTTTTAGTAGTTGCCCTTTTAGGCAGTGGTACATCCATTTGGATGACTGCTTTAACTGTAATAGCACTAGATATTCGTCATGTCCTGTACGGCCCTGCTTTGCAAAATTTAATTCAAGATCGTTTAAACTTAAAAAAAACTGCAATTTGGTCTTGGGGCTTAACTGATGAAGTTTTTGCCAGCGGTATGATTAAACTTTCACAACGTCGTGAAGAATGGTCTGAATCTTGGATGTTGGGACTAAGTTTATTCAGTTGGCTGTCTTGGGCACTGGGTTCACTATTGGGTGGTTTATTTGCAGACCAAGTCAGCAACCTGCCACATTTTTTACAAGCAGCTTTAGACTTTTTACTACCTGCATTATTTTTAAGTTTTTTACTGGCCGCATTTGAAAAGAAACATACATTGGTCGTTGCAGTATCTTTAATTATTTCCGGATTGGCTTGTTATTTTATTAATTTATCCGCCGCAATCTTTATCGGCATTCTCTCTGGCATCGGTGCTGGACTGTTTAAATACTATATTTTGAAACAGCATGATGACTTAAAACCAGAAAGTTCGGGAGCACCACATGAATCTTGAAGTTATATTGGTTGGTATTGTGGTAGGTATCGCCAATTTTGCATCTCGTTTTGGCCCGTTATTTTTCATTCAAAAACGGCATCAAAATAGCCCAAAACGTGGCTCTGTCTGGTTAAAAATTGCCTTAAGTAGTATTGGTATTGCTGCAATCAGCTCTATGTTAATAGTTGCGACACTCCCCCCCCTAATTGAAACGCCCAATAAAAGCTTTGCCATGTTGGTTGGTTTTATGGTTTTGATCACCTTATATTTTAAATTTAAAAAACTTGTACTGGCAACATTAACCGCGGCTTTGGCTTATGGATTGGTATACACCTATTTCCCTATGCATTTTTAAATGCATAGCCAATGCAAAGTACTTAAAATCTAGACAATAAATTATAATTCAATAAGATAACTTAAATAAAGTATAAAAGTTAGCTGACTCAAAGCTTCCAAGTATTACAACTCTTGTCCAACAAAAATTATTATTTTATGCAAATCAAGGCTTAACACTGGTGTCAGTTCTGCTATGCTTAAAAGCCAAAAACATAAGCATGGATGGTTCACATGAGCGTCACTCTTGGCACCCCACTTCAATCTTCTGCTTTCAAAGTCCTGTTACTTGGTTCAGGGGAACTTGGCAAAGAAGTGGTCATTTCACTACAAAGATTAGGTGTGGAAGTACATGCCGCTGACCGTTATGACCATGCCCCTGCAATGCAAGTGGCACATTTTTCCTACACGTTAAATATGGCTGATCCAATCGAACTTAAAGCCCTTATCGAAAAAATCCAACCCAATTTAATTGTTCCTGAAATTGAGGCAATTGCAACTGAAGTCTTAATTGAAATTGAAAAAAATAACATAGCAACTGTTATTCCTTCGGCAAAGGCAGTGAGCTTAACCATGCACCGCGAAGGTATTCGTCGACTTGCTGCCGAAGAATTAGGATTACCAACATCTGCATATCGCTTTGCCAATACCTTAGAAAGCTTCCGCGCAGCATGTGATGATATTGGTTATCCAAATTTTGTAAAACCAGTGATGTCATCTTCGGGTAAAGGTCAATCACGAGTTAAAGAATTTTCAGAAGTAGATACTGCTTGGGAATATGCACAAACAGGCGGCCGTGTGAACCAAGGTACGGTGATTGTCGAATCACAAATTGATTTCGATTTTGAAATTACACTTCTTACTGTACGTGCTAAAAATGCTGAGACAGGTGAAATTGAAACTCATTTCTGTGATGCCATTGGGCACCGTCAAGATTCAGGTGACTATGTCGAAAGCTGGCAACCTCAAGCAATGACTACTGAGGCATTAAAAGAAGCAAAACGTATTGCCAATAAAGTCACTGTAGCTTTAGGCGGCTGTGGTATTTTCGGGGTCGAACTATTTGTCAAAGGCGACAAAGTATGGTTTAGTGAAGTTTCACCACGTCCACATGATACTGGTTTAGTCACTTTAGCATCGCAATTTCAAAGTGAGTTTGAACTCCATGCACGTGCCATTTTAGGCTTACCTGTCAATACTGCTCGACATAGCATTGCAGCTAGCGCGGTGATCTATGCAGGCGTTGATGCTACGAATCTGTCATATTCTGGCTTAAATCTTGCACTAGAAAATCCAAATACCGACTTACGTCTTTTTGGTAAACCTAAAGGCTTTAAACGTCGTCGTATGGGTGTTGCTACGGCCCGTGCTGAAAATACTGATTTAGCACGCCAATTAGCACTAGAAACAGCTTCAAAAGTTACGGTCAATCAAACTCAATAGTTTAAAGTTGCGGACAATAGAATTCATGATCAATACAACGCCTCTGCTCTCTTACGTTTCAAGTAATCATGATATCCAAGCGATTAATCAATGGCGCACAGATATTGAAAAGCAGCTTCAGGAAAGTTTTGATTTAGGGCATCCGATTCGTGAAATTGTCCGCACACGTTCAGACGCAATTGATGAAGCCTTAATTTTTTTGTGGGATCATGCTGAATTAAATCAAACTAATCTGAGTCTGTTCGCGGTTGGTGGTTATGGCCGTCGTGAAATGTTGCCCTATTCTGATGTCGACATCATGATTTTATCAGAAGAAGAATTGACGCAAGAGCAAGAAAAAATTGTATCTTCGTTCATTTCTTCACTCTGGGATGTTGGTAATTTCAAACCTGGAATTAGTGTCCGAACTATCCGTAGTTGTTTTGAGCAAGCCACAAGTGACTTAACTGTTGCCACTGCATTAATTGAAGCGCGGATTATTACTGGCAACCAACATCTAGCGAAATGGCCACGTCGAGTTGTTTCACAAACGTGGACGGATAAAACCTTCTTCGATGCAAAAATGGATGAACAAGCCCGTCGTTATGCTCAACATAATCATACTGAAAGTAATTTAGAGCCTGATATTAAAAATGCACCTGGTGGTATTCGAGATATCAACCAAATTGGTTGGATTGCTAAACGGCATTTCCGTGTCAACCGAATCTATGATTTAGTACACTTAGGCTTTATTTCTGAGTTTGAACTAGGCGTACTCGAAGAAGCTGAAAATTTTCTTTGGGAAATTCGTCATCACTTACATCGTTTAACCAAACGCGATGAAAACCGATTATTATTTGATTATCAACGTGAAATAGCCGCAAAATTTGGCTACACACGTGAAGATGATCATCATCCTAATTATCCGATTGAACAATTCATGAAGCGTTATTATCGTACAGCTCAACAGGTTTCAACCCTGAATGAGATGCTACTCGCTTATTTTAATGAATCAGTTATTACCCCACGTTTACCCAATTACGAACGTAAAATTGAAAGTATTAATGAAAACTTTAAATTGGTAGATGGCAAGCTTGCGGTTCAACATCACAAAATATTTGCAGAAAGACCCAGCGCCATTTTAGAAATATTTTATTTATTGGCCAATCGTCCTGAAATTGAAGGCATTCGTGCCCGTACACTACGCTTACTCATTCTTGCTGCAAAACGCATTGATGGCAATTACCGTAACAATCCTGTTCATCAAGCCTTGTTTATGTCAATTATTCGCTCCCCTTATCGTCTATACGAGACCTTGGTGGCGATGAAGCGTTATGGTGTATTGGGCAATTATATTCCTGCATTTGGACAAATTTTGGGGCTCATGCAATATGACTTATTCCATATTTATACCGTAGATGCGCATACCCTGTTGCTGATCCGAAATTTAACCCGTTTTAAAGAACCCGAATTTGCGAAAGATTATCCTGTTGTTAGCTCAGTTTTCCAACGTTTAGTTCGTCGTGACATTGTTCTACTGGCTGCATTATTTCATGACATTGCTAAAGGTCGTGGTGGTGATCACAGCGAATTAGGTGCGGCAGATGCAATTGAATTCTGTCGAGCACATGGCTTTACTGAACGCGAATGTAATCTTGTCGCTTGGCTCATTCAAAATCACTTATTCATGTCGATGACGGCTCAAAAAAAAGATATTTCTGATCCAGATATCGTCAAAGGTTTTGCTGAAAAACTGGGAGACATGGAGCATCTTGATTACCTGTATACCTTAACGGTCGCAGATATCAATGCTACCAATCCAAAGCTTTGGAATACTTGGCGCGCATCTCTGATGCGCCAACTCTATACGCATGCTCGAGATGTCATCCGCTCAGGTTTAGATCGTCCAGTCGACTATCAAATGTTGATTGAAGACACTAAATTTATGGCCAGTGAAAATTTAGTCAATGATTTTTCTTTGGATGATGTCGAAAAAGTGTGGCAAGAGTTGGGCGATGAATATTTTATTAAAGAATCAGCAGATGAAATTGTGTGGCATACCCGCGCTATTTTACAACATGGTGACAATTCTGCACCTTTAGTTCTCATGCGAGCGCACCGTAAAGCTGCACAAGATGCCGTACAGATTTTCATTTATACTCAAGATCAGCCCAATTTATTTGCCACCACAGTGGCTGTACTAGATAAAATGAATTTGGATGTCCAAGATGCACGCATTATTACTGCAACCAAGGCATTTAGTTTAGATACCTATGTAGTTTTAGATCGTTTTGGAACATTACTTACGGATTCAGATCGTAAACTCACAGTGAAAGAAGCATTAGTCAAAGCTTTAAGCCACTCCGATATTTATCCAGGCCTAATGCAGCGCCGTATTCCACGCCAATTACGACATTTTGAAATTGAAAATACGGTGGATGTCACCTTAAACGAAGCTTTGCAACAAAATATGATTGAAATTTCAACCCTAGATCAACCTGGTTTACTTGCAAAAATCGGTGGCATATTTATGATGCAAGGTTTAGACATTCACTCTGCTAGAATTGCGACACTGGGTGAAAAAGCAGAGGATATCTTCTTTGTCACCAAAACGGATGGTCAACCATTAAATGAGCAAGAGGCACAGATATTTGCTGAGCAGTTAAAATCAGCACTTGATGAAGCTTCTAATCAGGTTTTCAGTCAACATTAATCTTGTTTTTTAATTTGGTAATTGTTTCATGAACTCAAGTTTGTCCCTATTACATCCTTATCCATTTGAAAAGTTAACTCAGCTTTTTAAGGATGTGCAACCTGCAGCCTTACCTTTGATTCCACTTTCGATTGGTGAACCAAAGCATCCTGCCCCAGAGTTTGTGAAGCAAGCCATTATTGATAATTTTCAACATCTTTCAACCTATCCAAACAGTAAAGGCATTGTTGAATTACGCCAAAGTATTGCAAATTGGTTGACTCGCCGTTTTAAGCTTAACTCGATCAGTGCTGAAGATCAGGTTATTCCAGTCACAGGTACTCGTGAAGGTATTTTCTCATTTGTACAAGCCTTGATTAATCGTGATGAAGCACCTTATGTGGTGATGCCCAACCCCTTCTATCAAATTTATGAAGGTGCAACGCTTTTAGCTGGTGCCAAACCCTATTTCATTAACTGTACCGAAGAAAATCACTATCTGGGTGATTTTGATGCAGTTCCAGCAGAAGTCTGGGAAAAAACCGCATTATTATTTGTTTGTACTCCAGGTAATCCAACTGGTGCCGTCCTATCTAAAGAACAATTTAAAAAGTTAATTGCACTTTCAGATCAATATAATTTTGTGATTGCATCAGATGAATGCTATTCCGAACTTTGGTTTGATCAAGCACCTACAGGTCTTTTAGAAGTCTGTGCTGAAATGGGCCGTGATGACTATAAAAATTGCATTGTTTTCCATTCACTCTCTAAACGCTCAAATTTACCGGGGATGCGTTCAGGCTTTGTTGCAGGCGATGCCAATTTACTCAAACCATATTTAAAATTCCGCACCTATCACGGCGCAGCAATGCCAGTACAACACCAATTAGCTTCAATTGCTGCATGGGATGATGAAACCCATGTTGAAGAAAACCGTAAACTCTATCGTGCAAAATTTGATTTATTTCAGAATGAATTAGGTACCTTGCTACCGTTACAAAAACCAGATGCAGGTTTCTACTATTGGTTAAAGGTAGATCATGATGAAAACTTTGCCAAGATGTTAATGGAAAAAGCCCATATCAAAGTGCTACCAGGGCGTTATCTATCACGTGAAACCGAGCAAGGTAATCCAGGTGAAAATCATGTACGTATGGCATTGGTTGCAGATATTTCACAATGTGAACAAGTCATTCAACGCTTAAAAAATATTTTATAAATTTTAACAGTGCAAAGCCTTTAATTAGGCTTTGCATGATTTCAATCTAATTAAGCTAAAATCAATATCATTGAGAAAAAAAGAAAACAGCCACTCGAAATATAATAAAGCCACTGCGATTTAGCCTTTAACCAATCGATCCATTTTTTATGACTAATTAATTTTAATACAAAAAAATTCCAAATAAGGACAACACTAATCATCCAAGTACTCAATAATATTTTTTGAATCGCATTAAAATCCTGATCTATCAAAAGAATTAAACTACTATAGAACATCATATTTTTAGGATTGAGTAAACTTGATTGCAAACCTAATCTTATATTTTTAATGACCAATTGAGGTTGATGAATATTCTGAGTAGGCTTGATATCAAATTCAATGGGCGTTTTAGCATAAATGAAACAGATATATGCCAAATAAATTAAATAAATTGCACCACCGATTTGAATATATTTGATGATATCAACATTAATTTTTCCCAATAAAAATAAGCCACTCAATATAGCAATCAGGATCAGTGCATTTCCCAGTGCAATTCCGACACACACCCAATGCGCAGATTTTTTACTTTTACGTAAAAGCGTGGTAATAATTAGAAAAAAATCAGGCCCCGGTGAAAGTAAAGCCATAAAATGAGTCAATGCGATAATAAAAAACAGTTCCATATCTATCTTCAAAAAATTTTAGATAGTTTAAGAATTGTAGAACATATACTCTTGTATAAAATTGCGCACTCGTTTTAAGTCATTAATTTCGTTGGTATTGTTTTGGAGTTACGCCAGCATGGGCTTTAAAGACTCGATTAAAATGGCTCTGATCTGTAAATCCTAAGTCATGTGCAACTTTAATAATTTGTTCCCCATTTTTTAATAACTCACGTGCTTGATTAACCTTCTTATTCAGTTGGTAAGCATGTGGGGTTAAACCAAAATTATTTTTAAATAACCGAATTATGGCGTAGCGACTAATACCCATTTCACTGGATAAATCTTCTAGAGAAATACATTCATTTTCAACATTCAAATAGTTAATCAATTCATTTAAATGCTTTTGATAATACTGAGGTAAATCAAGGTCTTTCCATATAAAACTGGGCAATAAAATATCGGTCAACACCTCTATTAGGTGTTGCTCTTTAGCTAAAATAGAAACTTTAGAATTAAACAAATACAGATTCAATTGAGAGAAGGCCTGATATATATGAGCCGTTTTGATGATCTGCGGTTTTAACTGAGGAAAATGACCAGACTGAACCGATCGACTAGAATCCATGCATAATTCTTCAAGTAATTTTTCTACCCAATTTGCATTCAAGTGCATCATTTGATAGCTCCAAGCTTGATAAGGCAACGGATTACATGAATGTTCAATATGAGCGGGTATGACGACCAAAGAACCTGATTCAATTATTTGCTCTGGACTAAAACGACTCGAAAAACAGCTTTGACCTAGATCTACAGCACCAATTGAAAAGGTTGAATGACTATGCGCTTTATAACAGATACGACTTTGACATGCCCTACGTGTTTCCACATAAGGCATGTCAGGATGACTCCAAAACTCGACTGTTGGTTCTAAACTCATGATGAACTCAAAAATCGCGTTTTAAAGTATTCATTCTTCAGCCAAAGCTTTTTCAATATCAGCTTCTAAATCTTCAGGTTTCGTTGTCGGTGCATAACGATTAATGACTTCACCTTTTTTATTAATTAAAAATTTAGTGAAATTCCACTTAATACCGTTGCCTAGAATCCCTTTACTATTATTGGTTAAATAACGAAAAATAACATGGGCTTCAGGTCCTTTTACATCAACCTTAGCAAACATTGGAAATGAAACGCCATAATTTCTTTGGCAGTATTCTCCAATCTGTTCATTTGAACCAGGGTCTTGCCCACCAAATTGATTACACGGAAAACCCAGTACTTCAAAGCCTTGGTCTTTATATTTTTCGTATAATTTTTCTAGTCCTGCAAATTGCGGAGTAAATCCACATTTACTGGCTGTATTTACAATCAATAAAACTTTGCCCTGATAATCAGACAATGCTTTATTTTCCCCTTCTAACAATTCAGCATCAAATTGATAAATACTTGTCATGGATAGGTTTCCTCATCACTTTTTTCTTGTGTTTTTAATTCTAATGAAGCTGAATTTATGCAATAACGCAATCCAGTCGGTTGTGGGCCATCTTCAAATACATGACCCAAATGTGCATCGCAATGATGACACACAATTTCTGTTCTTGCCATTCCATGTGAACCATCGACAGATTCATCTACAGCACTGCTATTGACAGGTTTATAAAAGCTCGGCCAGCCACTCCCACTGTCATATTTTGTATCAGAAGAGAATAATTCAGCACCACAACAGCGACAAACATAAACTCCATGTTGCTTAGTGTTCCAATATTTTCCGGTGAAAGCTGGCTCCGTCCCCTTTTGTCGAGTAATTTTAAATTCCTCAGGTGATAACTCTCTTTGCCATTCTCGGTCTGTTTTATTGAGTTTTCCCATCATTAACTCCTTTAAATCTTTGACATTCAATGTCATGCTTCAGTAGTTCCATATTTACGCTAGAGCTTGGAAAATTTCTAGCTAAATTTCAACATAGATTGTGCTATTTCAGTAATCTATTTTTTATAAACTCAAAATAATTGGATGGGATTATGTCCGTTTTAGGTAACACTTCTCCACGCGAAATCAAAAAATCGTCAAAGCTCGAGCATGTTTGCTACGATATTCGTGGACCAGTGTTACGAGCCGCCAACGAAATGGAAGAAGCTGGACATAAAATTATTAAACTGAATATTGGCAACCCTGCACCATTTGGTTTTGAAGCACCTCAGGAAATTATTAATGATGTCGCTTTAAATCTTCCAAATGCTGTTGGTTATACTGATTCTAAAGGTATTTTTCCTGCGCGCAAAGCCATTTGCCAGTACTACCAACAAAAAGGGATCTTGGATATGCACGTTAATGACGTGTATATCGGCAATGGCGTATCTGAACTAATTGTAATGGCAATGCAAGGTCTGTTGGATGATGGCGATGAAATGTTAGTCCCAATGCCAGATTATCCATTATGGACGGCTGCGGTCAACCTTTCAGGTGGTACGGCTATTCATTATAAGTGTGATGAAGAAAACTTTTGGTATCCTGACATTGCAGATATGGAAAGCAAAATTACAGCCAATACTCGCGGTATTGTAATTATTAATCCAAACAATCCAACTGGCTCAGTTTACCCACGCCATATTTTAGAACAAATTGTAGCGCTGGCAAAAAAATATGATCTAATTTTGTTTGCTGATGAAATTTATGACAAAGTGATTTATGACGGAATTGAACATGTTGCAGTTGCAGCTTTAGCCGGCGATCAGCTCTGCATTTCTTTTAATGGTTTATCCAAGGCTTATCGTATTGCTGGTTATCGTTCAGGTTGGATGGCCATTACAGGTAATAAATCACGTGCAGCAGATTACATTGAAGGCTTAGATATGCTTGCCTCAATGCGCTTATGTGCTAATCATCAAGCGCAATATGCGATTCAAACGGCGCTCGGTGGTTATCAATCTATTAATGATTTGATCCGTCCAGGTGGTCGTTTATATGAACAACGTAATATTGCATGGGAAATGTTAAACAATATTCCAGGTGTGAGCTGTGTAAAACCTGAAGGTGCAATGTACTGTTTCCCTCGTCTTGATCCAGAAATGTATCCGATTGAAGATGATGAAAAATTCATGCTTGATTTCTTAAAGGCAGAAAAAGTTCTACTGGTACAAGGAACTGGCTTTAACTGGCCAACTCCTGATCATTTCCGTGTCGTATTCCTACCAGCTGAAAATGAATTACGTGAAGCGATGACACGCTTAAGTCGTTTCTTGGCAAAAATGCGTTAAATTTACTTTTAATAACTTTAAAAAAAGAGCTTAAATTTTAGCTCTTTTTTATTTCCTAGATTCCTAAGAACAAGCTATCTATTTTCCCTACTATAAATTTACTTGATAGTTTCTAAAATAGCATTTTAATAAAACTATATCTTTCCAATTCTTTTTTATATTAATTTAAGCACTGCATAAAACTTACGGTTTTAATACATCAATAAGCTCAACATAATAAAGGATATTTTATGAAAAAAACGGTTACCGCTCTCACCCTCACTTTGGGGATGCTTCTTCCTTTATCTACTTTTGCCAAAAATAACATAGTAGTGGTTGCCACTGGAGGCACAATTGCTGGAGCAGGTGCTAGTTCAACCAATAGTGCAACCTATACCGCAGCTAAAGTTCCTGTAGATGCATTACTTAATGCAGTACCACAAATTCAGAACCTTGCAAATGTCACAGGCGTACAAGCCATGCAAGTGGCTTCCGAAAGTATTACAGATAAAGAGTTACTGTCCCTTGCTCGTCAAATCAATGATTTACTCAAGAAACCAGATGTAAATGGTGTAGTCATTACACATGGTACAGATACCCTAGAAGAAACAGCATTCTTTTTAAATTTAGTCATTCACTCAGACAAACCTATTGTTGTGGTTGGTTCTATGCGCCCATCTACAGCGTTATCTGCGGATGGCCCATTAAATTTATACAGTGCCGTAGCGCTCGCTGCAGATGATAGTGCCAAAGGCAAAGGCGTATTTGTTTTAATGAATGATGATATTTTCTCTGCACGAGATGTCACCAAAACCATTAACATCCATACCAATGCATTTAGCAGCCAATGGGGTGCCCTAGGTTCACTGGTCGAAGGGAAAGCCTATTGGTTTAGAAATACCAGCAAACGCCACAATACAAACTCAGAATTCAATATTGAGAAAATTCAAGGTGATCGTCTTCCTATAGTCCAAATCGTTTATGGATCAGGCAATATGCTGCCTGATGCTTATACCGCATATGCTAAAGCAGGTGCGAAAGCGATTATTCATGCGGGGACTGGCAATGGATCGGTTGCTAATTATATTGTGCCAACTTTGAATCAATTACAGCAGCAAGGAGTACAAATCATTCGCTCTTCACGAGTACCGCAAGGTTTTGTCCTCCGCAATGCGGAACAACCAGATGATAAATATGGTTGGGTCGTTGCCCATGATTTAAACCCACAAAAAGCTAAACTTCTAGCTGCACTTGCTTTGACCCAAACTAAAGATGCAAAAGAGATACAACGTATATTTTGGGATTATTAATTCAGTGACATAAATAAAAAAGCGCCACTACTGGCGTTTTTTCTATTTTCACAAGATTCTACACTATGAAGCAGCATCACTAGATTCAAAGGCTTTTTGATATTCTTTGGCTTTACGAATATCCTTTTTCAAACCAAAACCACCCGTTTCATAGAGATTTGCTAAATATTGCAAAGAGTTTAGATCCCCTAGCTCATACGCCATTTCATAGTACTTGGCAGCCATTTGGTAATTTTGCTTCACGCCTTCGCCATTTTCATACAAAATTCCAATATTCGATGTTGCTAAATCATGACCTTGATCTGCGGCTAATGTATATAAACGTAGTGCTTCACCAAAATTTTGATTTACACCTGTACCTGCTTGATAGAGCACTCCAAGGTTATTTTGCGCATCTGCATTACCCTGCGCAATTGCGAGTTGATAGTACTTAATCGCTTTATTTAAATCTTGAGTGACATTCACACCACTTTCATAATTATAGCCTAGATGGTATTGCGCTTCTGCCAAACCAGCATTTGCCGCTTTACTGATCCATTCAATTGATTTTTTAGGATTAGCTGCGATGCCATCTTCACCATCTTCTAATTTAAAACCGTAATTATATTGTGAAAGTAAATGCCCCTTTTCTGCAGCTTTTAAATACCACTTCATCGCTTCCATATTATTTTTATCGACAAACTCACCGAGATCATACATATAACCCAATGCATAAATAGCGTCTAAATTCCCTTTTTCAGCTGATTTTTTATACCAGTTAAATGCATTTTCATAATTCTGTTCAGTATTATATCCCTGATAATAAGCTTCAGCTAAATCATATTGAGCTTGAGCATCACCTTTTTGGGCTTGTACTACCAAACTTTGGCTGTATTCAACTTCTGCATAAATAGCGCTAGAAAATGAACTTGCAAAGACCAAGGATAAAATCAAGTTTTTAATTTTCATAAATTTCCAAGTATTTCATATTAAAAATTATTCTAAAGTGAACATATTATAAACATATAGGCTATAAAGAGAAGTTTTAAACCTTCAACTTCTAACCAGATAAAGCTGTTTTTTACGTTTCAACAGCACGTTTCCTGCTGAGCATGTTAAAATATCGGCTTGCTTAGCGAAGGATTCATTTATGCAGTTTGTACATCTTGGTATTCATACCGAATTTTCGATCACAGAGTCGATTGTACGGATACCTGATCTCATTAAAGCTGCTGCATCTGATGAAATGCCTGCACTGGCCATCACTGATCTTTCAAATTTACATGCTGCAGTAAAATTCTATAAAAAATGCTTAGATAAAGGCATAAAACCAATTTTTGGTAGTGTACTTCGTCTAAATGATGCTGAACATAAAGTCACAGTATTGGCCATGACCAATATTGGTTGGCGTGGACTGACTGAAATTGTTTCGCGTGGTTTCATTGAAGGTCAACAACTGAGCATTCCATGTATTCAAAAAGACTGGATATTAGAACAATCACAAGATTTAATGGTTCTTTTAGGATTACATAGTGATGTGGGCAAAATGCTTTGCTCATCTTATCCTGAAAAAGCTGAACCTTTATTAGAAGAATGGATTGCAAAATTTGGCAATCGTATCTATCTGGCTTTAAGCCGAACCAATCGCCCACAAGAAGAAATTTTTATTCAGGAAGCCATTAAGCTTGCTGCAAAATATAATATCGGTGTCGTGGCACATAATGATGTGCATTTTGTTCGAACAGAAGATTTTGAAGCACATGAAGCCCGTGTTTGTATTGCGGATGGCTATGTTCTTGGCGATGATCGTCGTCCAAAAAACTACACCACAGAACAATATTTCAAAACTGCGGAACAAATGGTTGAACTGTTTGCTGATATTCCCAGTGCTATTGAAAATACCATTCAAATTGCTAAACGTTGTACTGTGTCATTACGTCTCGGTTTCAATGACCTGCCCGACTATCCTGTTCCAGAAGGTCATACCATTGATACCTTTTTTGCGCATGTCTCTCAAGAAGGCTTAGAAGAACGTTTAAACTTCCTTTATCCAGTTGAAAAACGTGATGAAGATTGGTCTGAAATTCGCAAAGTTTATGATGAACGTCTTGCTTATGAGATTGGTACTATCCTCGATATGGGGTTTCCGGGCTACTTTCTTATCGTGATGGACTTCATTCAATGGTCTAAAAGTAATGGGGTCCCTGTTGGCCCAGGACGTGGTTCGGGTGCTGGATCATTAGTGGCTTATAGTTTAAAAATTACCGATCTTGACCCACTACGTTACGACCTCCTGTTCGAACGCTTCTTGAATCCAGAACGTGTCTCTATGCCCGACTTTGACATCGATTTTTGCATTGCAGGCCGCGATAAAGTCATTGATTATGTGGCTCGACATTATGGACGTGATGCAGTTTCTCAGATTGCTACTTTCGGAACCATGGCAGCCAAAGGTGCTATTCGTGACGTTGCCCGTGTCTTGGGTAAATCCTATGGTTTAGCTGACCGTATTTCTAAAATGATTCCTACCAAACCCTTAGGTGTAGACCTCATGGGTGCGATTGAAATCGAACCACAACTTAAGGATATCGTCACCAATCCATCCAACCCTGATCATGATGATGCTGCTGAAATTTGGGAAATGGCACTCAAACTCGAAGGCATTACCCGAAATACAGGTAAACATGCTGGTGGTGTAGTAATTGCACCGACCAAAATTACCGATTATTCTGCTGTAATGTGTGACGCCGATGGCAGCAATCGTGTGGCACAATTTGATAAAGATGATGTCGAATCAGCTGGCTTAGTCAAATTCGACTTTTTGGGGCTACGTAACTTAACCGTTATCGAGGATGCCGTTCAAAACATTAATAAACGGATACCATCTGAGACTCCATTGGATATCGCACAGATTATTTTAGACGATCCAAAAGCCTATCATATTTTTGCTGAAGCCAATACCACAGCGGTATTCCAGTTTGAATCCGTCGGCATGAAAAAAATGCTGAAAGAAGCACGTCCGAGTAAATTCGAAGAAATTATTGCCTTTGTATCATTATATCGTCCAGGTCCAATGGATCTTATTCCAGACTTTATTCACCGTATGCATGGCGGTGATTTTGAATACTTACATCCCTTACTTGAAGGTGTCCTTGAACCCACTTATGGCATCATGGTCTATCAGGAACAGGTCATGCAGGCAGCACAGTATTGTGCAGGCTATACACTGGGTGGCGCAGACATGCTACGCCGCGCCATGGGTAAGAAAAAACCAGAAGAAATGGTTAAGCAGCGTCAAATCTTTATTGAGGGTGCTGCAAAAAAAGAGATTGATGAAGCAACAGCAAACCATATCTTCGATTATATGGAAAAATTTGCAGGCTATGGTTTTAACAAATCACATGCCGCAGCTTACGCACTGGTTGCCTACCAAACTGCATGGTTAAAAGCCTATTATCCAGCTGAATTTCTTTCTGCAGTGCTATCTTCAGAAATGCAAAATACTGATAACGTCGTATTTTTAATTGATGATTGCCGTACCAATGGTCTAGAGGTTTTGCCACCCTCCGTAAATATGTCTTTATATCAATTCCATGCCAGTGACGAAAACACCATTGTCTACGGTTTAGGTGCAATTAAAGGTGTTGGTGAACAAGCCATGCAATCGGTGATTGATTCACGCGAGCAAGCTGGCCCGTTTAAAGATCTTTTTGATTTCTGCCATCGTGTTGATTTGAAAAAAATTAATAAACGTACGCTGGAAGCCCTAATTCGCTCAGGCGCTTTCGATTGCCTTGGGATTGACCGTGCAGGTTTAATGTTACAATTACCAGAGGCTGTGCAAGCTGCAGATCAAGCTCGCTCAAATCGTGAAACGGGTATCATGGATTTATTTGGTGAAGTTGAGGAGGTTCAACGCAAGCCCTCTAAACCAATTAAACCATGGGCAGATGAAGTCCGCCTCAAAGGTGAAAAAGACACACTCGGCTTATATCTCACTGGCCATCCTATTGATGTTTATCGTGCTGAATTAAAATCATTTGTTCCAGTCCGAATTAATGAACTCACCCCAACTCGTCGTGGTATCACCACCGTTTTTGCAGGCTTAGTTGTTGATATTGCCAACTTCCCGAATCGCATGATGGTGACCTTAGACGACGGTACGGCACGCATTGAAGTAAGCTGTAACCACGAGCGCTTCCAACGCTATAAAGACGTGGTGAAAATTGATCAGGTAGTAGTCATTGAAGGTGAAATTTACGAACGTGAAGGCTTTGATCGTCCAATGGGTCGACTAACAAAAGCATTTACGTTGAATGAAATTCGCCAAAAACGTGCCAACAATATTACCATCAGTTTGAAAAGTGAAATCATCAGTAGAACCTTGGCATCTGATATTCAAAAAATTATACTTCCATATTGTAATCTTGATATGTGCCAGCATATTCCAATGCAAATCCAACTCGATTATGCATATGCAACAGCTGAACTTCATTTTGGACAACAATGGAAAGTTGTACCCCTAGATGAACTCCTCGCCAAATTACGTGATTATTTTGGTAAAGAATCTATACATATTGAATATCAAGTTAAATCTAAAGCGGCTAAAACAGTAAATCATGCTCAACCCACTCAAGTACTTGCACCTCCCCCAAGTGACATGAGTATGGATGATGCTATGGATCTTTATAATACTGAAGCCAGTCAATTCTCATAAGTTCTGGAAATATTATGGATATTCTTGACAATGCAGCGGTAGCTCAGCATTTAAGTCATGTGCGTATTGTCATGGTCAATACCACGCTGCCTGCCAATATTGGCAGTGCATTACGTGCCATGAAAACAATGGGTCTGATTAAATTGGTTTTAGTTGCGCCTAAAACTTATCCGCATCCCGATATTGATGCTCTTGCTGCAGGTGCAACGGATTTAATTGAGCAAATTGAAATTGTAGAAACACTTGAAGATGCCATTAAAGACTGTCATTTGGTCTTTGGTACCAGTGCACGCAGTCGTACGATTCCTTGGCCATTATTAGATGCGCGACCTGCTGCACAAAAATCTATGCATGCTGTTATGCATAATCAACAAGAAGTCGCAATTGTATTTGGACGTGAAGATCGTGGCCTCACCAATGAAGAATTAGCCCTTGCTAATTATCATGTCACCATTCCTGTCAATACCGACTATGGCGTGTTGAATGTCGCTCAAGCCATTCAAGTGATTTGCTACGAAATGCGTATGGCTACCTTGGAACTGATTGATAAAACCGCCGATACTAAGGCCACCATGTCGGTGACAGCTTCTGAAGATATGCACTGGGATGAACCCTTAGTAACGCATGAGCAAATGGAACAGTTCTACCCACATATTGAAAAAATGTTGGCAGAAATTGAATTTCTTGATCCTAAAAATCCTAGATTATTACCATTACGCTTGCGTCGTTTATTCGGACGTATACAATTAGATAAAATGGAATATCATTTACTTCGTGGCATTTTTAGCCGCGTACAAGCCTTAAACAATGGTACATGGAAAAAAACAAATGCAGATGAGGATCATAAATAATGCTCAAACAGCTTAAAGAAGATATCCAGGCTGTATTCGCGCGCGATCCTGCCGCACGTAATACTTTTGAAGTTCTGACCACATATCCTGGCATACATGCATTAATTATGCATCGTGTTGCGCATGAATTGTGGAGCAAAGACTGTAAAACTTCGGCACGCCTATTATCTTCTTTCAGCCGTTTTACCACAGGTATTGAAATTCATCCTGGTGCAAAAATTGGTAAACGTTTTTTTATTGATCATGGTATGGGTGTCGTCATTGGGGAAACTGCTGAAATTGGTGACGATGTCACTTTATATCACGGCGTTACTTTAGGTGGTACAACTTGGAATAAAGGTAAACGCCATCCAACACTTGAAGATGGTGTTGTGGTCGGTGCTGGTGCTAAAATTTTAGGGCCATTTACCGTGGGTAAAAATGCAAAAGTCGGTTCAAACGCGGTTGTGACCAAAGCTGTTCCTGAAGGTGTTACCGCTGTAGGTAATCCTGCTCGCTTTATTTCTAATGATAAAAATAAAGCGGCTGAAAATGAACAAGAATCACGTCGTCGTGATTATGCTGAAAGCATTGGTTTCCAACCTTATGCCGCGACACAAGAACAAGCAGATCCAATACTTGACGGTATGCGTGTTTTACTTGACCGTATACAAACCAATGAAAAACGTATGAATAATCTATGTCAGCGTTTAGCCCTGCTTGATCCAACCTTTAAAAACCAACTACAAACCGAACAACCCTTTAGTGCTGAAGAACTTAAAATTATTGAAGACGTTAGGCGTGAATGTGAGGCGCAAAGCACTCAATCTAAAGCTTAATGTAATGTATAGTTTTTAATATTGTTCTGCATTTCAAGTTGCATGTTCCAAATTCTTTTCTTAGACTGAGGAATATGCACATTTTTAATTTTTACAAATCATCGGAAGAAATATATGACGATTAAGCCATTGGCCTATGCAGTTATTGCAGCCTCTTTGCTCACTGCATGTAGTACTACATCAATAAAATCAAAT
This sequence comes from Acinetobacter sp. ANC 4648, assembly GCF_002135345.1. Classification (GTDB taxonomy): domain Bacteria; phylum Pseudomonadota; class Gammaproteobacteria; order Pseudomonadales; family Moraxellaceae; genus Acinetobacter. Next base: position 297,990 of record NZ_NEGI01000004.1, read on the forward strand.
AAATCAGCAACGTCTAATAATGATCCTATCGTTTACACTGAACCAGACTTATCACCTCCATTTTATGCATTAAATCCATTTAATTATAATCAACCACCTGTATTTGAATTGGAGCTTAAAAAAGCTGCTGCTGCACCAGTCACTAAATTAGAAGTGACTGACCCAAACAATCCAGGTCAAAAAATAATTTTAGATACCAATAAACTCATTATTCCAACGATCAATAGTAACAACCGCACTATGAAGTACGCAGTACTTGCTGGTGAAAATGAAATTGATATCACCAGTATTGACGACTTCCTACAAATGGTCGAAGGTAAAGCACGTCATTACCCACCACAATTTACAGATCGTCAAGAACGTAAAGGCTTGGAAAGTAAATTAAAAGAAGTTTCAGCACAGCTCGATAGCCTTGCAGCCAAAGAGAATGCATCTTTTGATATTTTAATTCGTGCATTTAAAGCCAGCATTTTAGGTCGTAACTTAGATTTAGGTTCCGCTTACACAACAAAATCTCTCACTTATGCTCAACGTATTCTCAAGATCAATAAAGATGATCCTGAAGCAAACCTTTGGTTTGGTTTCTCTTTATCTGAAGGTGGTGGTCAAAAAGAAGCTGTCCCATATTTAGATAAAGCCATTAAAGCGGGTGTACAAGAAGCTTATTTGTCATCTACCAACAACTTTATTGGTATGGAGCAGAAAAAAAATGCTATCCAGACTTTAAATAATTATAAAATTAAATATCCTGAAGAAGCTGAAGTTGCTGATCGTCTCATTAAGGAAATTCAAACGCAAAATCGCTACAATGTCTGGCAAGTCATGAAGAATCCAGCTTTATCTAAATAAATATTTTCTAAAATAGACTGAATTTTCAGTCTATTTTTTTGTTCAAATATCGTATGATTTCCTATAGGTTTTCACTCTGATGATAATTATGCAGTACACAAAGAATAATATTCTGCTTGTATTGATAACCATGAGCACTTTTTCGCTCAGTAGCTGTCAAGTTGTAAGTGTTAAAAATCAAAAAGTTAATGTAAGCATTGCCAATGAACGTGACAGCATCCTGACTCGCTCAAAAATGAGTGAAGCCAGTTTAAATGTCTTGTCGATGACTGGTCGTGAAGCAAAAACTTGTGCTGAAAATCCTGACACATGTGTACAGGATCTCATTGCAATTCCTCAAATTCAAGATGAACAACTGCTGTCTACAGCCAGTGAACTCTATTTAACCAAAGCGATTGCGCTTAGTTCTTCATCTAATTGTAAAGTGAGTATCTTTGATAAACATCAATCCGAAGAAAAACAAAAAGCACAACAAGTCACTCATAATGATTGTTTAGACCAGCAACTTAATATGTTAGATAAAAGCATTCGCTATAGCTATGCTTATCTATTTAAGACAGAACGCCATCCGCAAGACCGTATTTTTAATAATCGGCAAGTACAAATTCGCGATTTTTATAACCAAGCACTCGCCAAACTGATCAGCAGCTACAGCTTAAGACACAAAGATCAAAAAATCGCTCAACAAATTAATATTGGAAAAAGTATTTATACGATTGATTATCAAGACTATCCAAAACTTAAAAATACTGAGTTTGAAAATCTCCTCTCCAGTTATAACCTCAATTTTTCAGGGTTACGTTCTATTAACCGCCGCGATGGTTTTGGTGCAGAATTTGTCGCGATTCTGCCTGAGTCAAAAGCACCTGAAGAAGATAAATATATAATCGATCCAGTACATTATCATTATAAAAATGGAATAAATCCGAATATACATCCACCACGATATTTATCGGTCAGTATTACGGCTCAACCTTCTTCTTCAACTTCAGTCCAAGATATTATTAACAACCCTCATTTTAAAATTAAAGTATATGACCCTTATAGTGTCGACAAAATTAAAATGGCTGGAAATGAATATCCCTTGGCTGCTAATTTTTCAGCCCCTTATGGTTTATGGCTTGCACAAAATAATTTAGGCATTGCAGCCTATTTAAGTTTAATAGACCGTGATCAACGTCTTACCATGCCGCATTTATACATGCTAGAACCATACAATCCAAATAAAAAAGTCATCGTATTGGTGCACGGACTGGCCAGTAGCCCTGAAGCATGGATTAGACTAACCAATGACATTATGGGTGATCATGTTTTACGTGAAAATTATCAAGTTTGGCAAGTCTTCTATTCGACCAACATGCCCATCTTAGAAAGCCGTTATCAAATTAATGCCATCATTAACCAAGGGTTTAAATCGATAGATCAAAAATCAGCCTCAGCCAAAGATGCCGTACTAATTGGGCATAGTATGGGGGGAATTATCTCTCGTCTTTTGGTTAGTGATGCCAACTTGACTCAACCTGCATTAAATATGCTTAATAATCGAAAATTTAATCAATTTAAAAATGATGATATATTTAAAGCTCGTTTAACCGTCAATTCGATTCCTAATTTTGATCGTGCCATTTTTATCTCTGCACCTCATCGAGGAACGGCATTTGCTGATCGCTGGTTTACCCTTGCCGCGCGTCGAGTGATCAAACTTCCTGGGGCATTTTTAGGTGCTTTGGCTGATTCTATTGATGAGCGTGATTTAAATGCAAAAAACTTCCTCAAAGAGGTTGGACATGGTCTGATTCAGAATGGCCCCAGTGATTTAAGTCACAACTCTAAATTTACTCACTTGACAGAAAATGTCATGCCGAAAAAAGGTATGGTTTATCACTCAATTATGGGGAATATCACCAATAGTAATGATCCTAATATCATGACCGATGGGATTGTTCCTTATAAAAGTTCGCATTTAGATGGTGCTGCATCTGAAAAAATTATTAAAGGTGGACATTCGATTCAAGAAACGCCAGAAGCCGTCTTAGAATTAAGACGAATTTTAAGGTTACACCTCTCTCAGCTAGGTTTATATAAATAGTCTATTCAAGCCTCGATAATTGAATCGAGGTTTTTATTACTTCGATTCATTATTTAATGGTCTTTATTACTGTAATGATTTTTTTCAAATACAATATTCATTAAAATCATCGAATTAGCGCTATTCTTCTTGTTTTATATGGGCTTTATTGCTCGTAGATTTAAAAGATAACGTTACCTAAGTAACTCAAATTTCAGCAACAATCTAAAGTTGGAGTCTGCCTAATTCAGTGAGTTTATTTAGAGCTACTCTATGTAGCATCGATCTAATGGATCTGTTTTAAAAATTCCTTACTCTAAACTTATCACTTAATAATTGAATACAATGCATCTGGGTTTCTACCAAATTCCGTCGATGAAAAACCTAAACATTTTTCAATATTCTCCTGTCCTAATTACCCCTACTGACTCGCAATTTTTTAAATAAATAATGGCTAAAGCCTAATTTATCAGATAGAAGAATAAGTACTAATGAGAATTAATATCAATAACATTTGTGTTTATATTATTCTTTGTTACAATCTGCCTCATAAAATTCAATCTTTCTTCATATTTATTAGGAATCGGAACGTTAAATGGCTAAGCGTATTCTTCAATCTGTACTTTCTCTTTCCATTTTATCTGCAATGAGTTCAATAGCTTCTGCACAGGAAGATATTAAAAGTCCAACACCTCAATTAGAAACAATTGTCATTTCAGCAACAGGTTACGAACAAGATCTGAGCAAAGCACCTGCATCAATTACAGTGATTGGTCGTGAAGAATTAGAGAAACGTGAATACAACGATATTACAGATGTCTTACGTAATACACCTGGGATTGTTGTTTCGGGTTCAGGCTCAGCACAAACAATCAGCATTCGTGGAATGAGCTCAAATTACACATTATTTCTTGTAGATGGTAAACGCCAATACTCTAGAGATGTGAATCCAAATGGCGATGACAACGGATTAGAAAAAAATATCCTCCCACCAATAGCAACTATAGAACGTATTGAAGTTATTCGTGGCCCCGCCTCTACATTGTATGGTAGTGATGCAATGGGTGGCGTGATTAATATTATTACCAAAAAAGTGACCGATGATTGGTCAGGAACAGTTGAGCTAGGAACCACGATTCAAGATCAAGGAAATTCTGGTGATATTAAAAATGCCTCAGTCTATTTAGCAGGACCATTAATTCCAAATAAATTAGGCTTGCAGCTGGCCATTAATAAACAAGAACGTAATGAAGATAGTTACGTAGGTGGTTTCCGCGGTAATGAACATGAAAGCTTAAACACACGTTTAACTTATATTGTAAATGATCATCATGATTTAAAATTAGAAGCTAATTTTATTGACCAAAAGGGTGAGTCAACAGTAGGAAAAACTGTTGCTAATGTTGCTGGGACTGCCGATTCGACAGTACGGAATCAACGAAGTGTTTATTCTCTTACACATAATGGTCGATATTCCGATAATTTAGACAGCGCTACTTTTATACAATTAGAAAACTCAGAAAACCCTGATCGTGAAAATACTAGTGTAGGTACAAAAGGTATTGAACAAGAAACTCTAACTTTCAATAACCAATGGAATTGGAAATTTATAGATCACACACTTTCATTCGGTGCTTACTATAAAGATGAAAAATTAAATGATAAAGCGACTAACCGCAATCCAAATATCCCTGAATTTAGTGAATTAACGCGTTGGTCTGCTGCTGTTTTTGCTGAAGATACTTGGAGCATAACTGACAATTTTGATTTAACAGGTGGTTTACGTTACGATCATGATGAAAACTATAGTGGACACTTATCACCACGTTTATATGGTGTTTATAGTTTAAGTGACCAATTTATTGTCAAAGGTGGTGTATCTACAGGTTACAAACAGCCTGATATTCGCGCTGCAACAGAAGGCTTTTATGGTGTCACTGGTGGTGGTGGTTCTCCATTGCCTACTGGTCGCGGTATCATCCGTGCAAATCCTGATCTTAAACCAGAAACAAGTGTTTCTTCAGAGTTAGGGATTAATTGGAAAAATGATTTCCTAAATGCATCTTTAACAGGATATATCACCAACTTTAAAGATAAAATCACAGAAGTTCGTAGCTGTGAAACAGATACAGATGGCTCCTCTGCCAATCGAAATAAATGGGAAAACTGGAAATGTTTTGAAGGTTCAACACCATTTTATTTCATCAGTGACCGCATCAATGTAGATGAAGCGGAATTACGTGGTGTCGAAGCAACATTAGAATCCCACTTAAATGATTACACGACATTAACGGCAAACTATACGTTTACAAATACTGAGATTAAGGCAGGTGAATTTAAAGGAAAACCTTTAAATGAAATGCCTAAACATATGTTTAATATCATGGCAGATTATGAAATCAATGATGTATTAAATGTATGGTCACGTCTACATCACCGTAGTGAAACATCGGCATCTTTAAGTCGTACATCTATGGCAGCTCCAAAACCCGGATATCAATTTATTGATGCTGGATTTAACTATAAATTCACACCAAATTTAAAAGGTAGATTTGGTATTTATAATATTTTAGATGAAAAAGCTGAAAATGCTGATGGCGATCAATTATTAGATGGTCGTCGTTATGGTATTAGTTTTATCGCTAATTTCTAATTCATTTGGATAATAAAAAAGTCCTATAACCATATAGGACTTTTTTACACTACAAATAATATTTTAAGATTACATAGTAGTCACTACGTATAAGTAGCACCAACCTCCCTCTTTAGATCAATCACTAAGTTTTTAAATATTGAACTTACTTAATATATTTAGGTCAATCTCATCAAAAGTGACTGATTTCGTCTAATCCTAAAATAGATTGCTACTCATTTCAGGACTAGACCGAGGTATTGTTTAAAATTTCAAATCAGCTGCAAAGTTAAGGTAGTGATAAAAATAATCATACATACAATTGCGACCTGTGTGATTTTATTTGCAATATACGTCAGACATAAACAAACAAATAATGCCGATAAAGTCAAAGTACCAATCCAATAACTTATGCCAATACTGATATTACTTTGTAAAATTGATGCAATTAAACCTACAAGGAGTGAGATCCAACCTATGCTTATAGCTAAATAGGTTTTATGAACATCTAATTCTTGAGCAAAAATTTGCTTTTGATGTTTAGACATACCACTTGCTAAGGCAATCAAACCAAAACTAGTTAAAGACCAGATCAGTAGAAACCAAATCATACTTGAGTCTCCTTAGCTGACTGGATTACATTAGCTTTCTTAGTGGGTAACCCTTTATGCTTTTTCACTTTATAGAAAGAATAAAAGAATAATGCAGCCAATAACAAACTCATTAAATCAAATGTTGCAATTAGCCATTGTCCATTTACAATACTACTCCACAACGAGTGACCACCCGTCATAAAATTAACCACTGGCAATAAAGCAAATAATACAGTAGCAAATATCAATTGCTCTAACCATGCTTGTTTATGTGTACGAAAACAGGCATGAATCAAACTCAATAGCCAAAGTGCAAAAAAACATCGAATTTCCCAGTTTGAACGCATTGCCATGTCAGCTGGAATAAAACGGTTGGCATAAAAATACCCCGCACAAGCAATTGGCAAACCGATAATTGCAGCAATATTAGTGACTTCAACTAAACGATAACCAAATGATTTAAACCCTTGTTTTTGCTGTTGAGGAGCACGTTTTACACACCATAAAATTAAGCCAGTTGCCACCATTAAAGTACCAACAACACCAGCAATAAATAATAACCACCTTAAGGCTAAATCAACACCACGCGCTTCATGTAAAACGGTGACCACATTGTAAATACCCATAGGTACAGAGGTTTGATGTGTTGTCTGTTGTTGAGTCTCTAATTGCCCCGTCACACCATTAAATTTTAAAGTAGGTGTAATATTACGTGTCACCAAACTATCGGAATACAATGCACGTAGCTCAATTTTTGCTTGGTTAGTATTTGGCGAAATAATATTAATTGAGCCAATTTGATTATCTTTCCACTGAGATTGAGCATATGACAATAATGGTGCTAAATTAGTCAAAGGCGCAAATTGAAGCTGATTCTCGGATTGTTCTTTACGACTTCCGCGGCCTTCAGAACGTTTATCACTTTGACTTTGTCTACGTTCTAAAGAGGTAGCCGTTTGTGTCGGACTACTACGTTGATCTTGTAAAAAATCTTTTCGACTTTCATATACTTGATTAATACCCCAAGGCATGAGTGTAAACATTAGTAGTAATAAACCACTTAATGTAATCATGATATGAAATGGCAATGCAAAAACAGCAGTCGCATTGTGCGCATCCAACCAAGAACGCTGTCCCTTACCTGAACGGAAGGTAAAAAAGTCTTTAAAGATTTTTTTATGCGTAATAATGCCACTAATAATCGCCACCAGCATTAACATGGTTGCGAAACCAACAATCCAACGAGCAGGCGTACGAGGTAACCCATATAATTCAAAATGGAAACGATATAAGAAACCACCACCACGGGTTTCTCTGGCTTGGATGACTTCGCCTGTCGCACTGTCTAAAGTGACACGTTCACCACCACGTCTTGCCTGAAGATCTTCACCTTGCTTTCTAATATTGACTTCAGTCGTGGTCTGACGTGAATTAGGAAGCTGAATAGTCCAACTACCGGCAATAGGATGATTTTTTTGTAGATAATCTAATGCAACTTGGGTTTGTGTAATTTGAGACTGACTTGGTATAGATTGGTGTAATTCAGGTTTCATCCAAACAGAAATTTCATTTTGGAAAAAGCTCAATGAACCTGTGAGGAAAATAGCATATAATAACCAACCTAAAATTAAACTTGCCCATGTATGCAGCCATGACATGGATTGGCGTGGACCCTCCGGTTTAGCATCAACTCTCATTTCAACTTCCAACAACTTGATAAATTACATATAAAAAAATACTCGGAACAATAATTCCTAAACTTGCTTTTAAAGTTTTATTTACCATGAAAACCCAAATAAAAGCAGCACTATGAACACAAAATGCAATTATTGTTGCACCTATAACTGCACTTGCTCGATAATCTGAAAAGACTTTCGCAAGTACCATCGCGGTCAAAGATGCTAATACATAACCTCCAACTGTCGCTAGAATGAAACGATATAACACCAACAATCGATAGCGAGTTAGTAAAATTTCGCTCTGACTTCGAGATGATAAAGTTTTACTGATACTGGGTACAGCAACCAGATCAGCCACATTATTAAGATTCTGCATACAATTCCAAAATAAAAAGGCAAATATTAATGATAATAATTCTTATTTATATTGTAGTCTAGTTTAGTTGAATTAGAAATTTTTTATAGAAATAAAATATTTGAAAATTTTAGAGGCAATTGGCTGTCCATAACTCTGATATTAAGATGTAATAGTTTACTAAGTTAAAACCTACTTTATTTGAATATACACCAACTTAATTAAACCCCAATTTTTTATATAGAACCTCTCCTAGCTTAAGTCACTATCTCAATAATCTGTCAACTTCTTCAACCATCCAAATCTTCTTCTGATACTTGTGTAAAGTATACCTAGCTTTTAATTCCTGTTTTGAATAGGCTAAAATTACTTCAGCTATTTCTTTGGACATTCCAAGCGAAGAGTTCCCATCGTGTTTCAGCTAATAACATTACAGAATTAAGTACTGATTTTTCATTTTTTTAATACAGGATTAATAAGTTTCTATACTTATATAATTGAAAGAGATTAATTTTGTTCTACCTTTAGAAATAGGTAATTCCTTATACTCACCAATATTTACTCTTATAACCTCAAGTTTCAGGTTATCTATCGCATGCACAAATACTGTGCTCTTTTAAAAAGCTAATGTATTATTTTCAACCATCTGTTACAGATTATATTTCTGAATCATTATATTTTGCTAAAATCCATCCGATAATGAGTTTCTTATTTTTTAAAACAAAATTCTTATACCCATGCTACTTTAACATCTACAAATTAGGTGTACCAAAAGGTACACCTAAATTTAAGATTTTGCAGGTTATCTGAAACATCATAGGTCAAAACAGGACAGTACATCAAATGCAAAACACAGATAGAACGTATATATTTAAAGGATTTCATCAATGAATACTGATAAAACAATACCTGACCTGTCTACACTGACCCCGATGATGCAACAGTACTTAAATATAAAAATGCAACATCCACATTCGTTAATGTTTTATCGAATGGGAGATTTTTATGAGCTATTTTTTGATGATGCACATAAGGCTGCAAAACTATTAGGAATTACCCTTACTCATCGCGGTAAAGCCAATGGTGAACCTATTCCAATGGCAGGCGTTCCCTATCATGCTGCTGAAGGCTATTTAGCACGTTTAGTTAAAAAAGGCGAAACGGTTGTCATCTGTGAGCAAGTCGGTGAAGTTACGGGTAAAGCTCCAGTAGAGCGTGCTGTGGTACGAATTTTAACACCTGGTACACTGACCGATGATGCTTTACTCACAGCGCATCAAAGTTCAAATTTAGTCGCTTTGTGTTTTCAACAGAACCAAATTGGTATTGCGCTTTTAGATTTAAGTGCGGGTATATTTAAAGTTCAGCAACAAGAGTTTAAGTCTGAAAATTTACCCATCGAATTAGCACGTTTAATGCCAAGCGAAATTTTAGTAGACGAAGATATTGTCGACCCGAATATCATTGAACAGCTCAAAAAACAAATCGACTGCCCCATCACTAAACGCCCAAATGTCGATTTTAATCTCAATAATGCACAAAAAACGCTTTGCGATCAGTTTGCAGTGTCCACCCTTTCAGGTTTTGGCATTGATCATTCACCTTTGGCAAAAGCTGCTGCAGCTGCATTAATTCACTATGCCAAAGAAACCCAAAAGACAGCTTTACCACATATTCGTTCCATTAAATTAGAACAAAGTAGTGACTTTATTGCGCTCGATCCAGTCACTCGCCGCAATTTAGAAATTATTGATCCTTTATTTGATCATGGCACGTCATTATTTACACTGATTAATGACTGTCAAACTGCGATGGGTGGACGCTTATTAAGCCGTACATTGATGCAGCCGATTCGTGATACTGCCATTTTAGATACCCGACTAGATGCCATTGATACCTTACTCAAAGGGTATCATGAATCACCTGTGCGCTTAGTGCTCAAAGACATCAGTGATATTGAACGTGTACTCAGTCGCGTCGCCCTAGGCAGCGCTCGCCCACGTGACATTGTACAATTACGCCAAGCCTGTGCACAAATTCCATTTTTACGACATGCGATTCAACCAATTCTTAATGATCAACAATCCCAGCTCATTACTCAATTGAATGAGGAACTGGGCGATTTTAATGGATTACATCAACGTTTAATGTCTGCCATCGTTGAACATCCACCGATGCTGTTACGTGATGGTAATGTAATTGCTGAAGGTTTTGATACAGAATTGGATGAGTTACGTAAAATCCGAGATCATGCCGGCCAGTTTTTGATTGACCTTGAAATTCAAGAACGTGAACGTACAGGAATTAATACTCTTAAAATTGGCTATAATCGTGTTAGTGGTTATTATCTTGAATTAACTCGTGCTCAGGCCGAGCAAGCACCGGATCATTATATTCGTCGTCAGACGTTAAAAAATGCTGAACGCTATATCACGCCTGAATTAAAATCATTTGAAGATAAAGTACTTTCTAGTGAGTCACGTGCACTCGCACGTGAAAAAATGCTATTTGAAATGTTACTTGAAGAGTTACGCGCAGATATTGCGAATTTACAAATGATGAGCGGTGCAATTGCACAAATTGACTTACTGACTAACTTTGCACATCAAGCGCGGTTAAAAAATTGGTCACGTCCCGAATATAGCCCTGAAATTGGCATTCAGATTACCGCAGGTCGTCACCCTGTGGTTGAAGCTTTAATTAAAACCCCATATACACCGAATGATACTCAGCTTGATTTTAATCATCGTATGGCAATTATTACAGGGCCCAATATGGGCGGTAAGTCGACCTTTATGCGCCAAACTGCATTAATCAGCTTATTGGCATATTGCGGTAGTTTTATTCCAGCGAAATCTGCCAAACTCGGCCCAATTGACCGTATTTTCACGCGCATTGGTTCAGCTGATGATCTATCCTCAGGAAAATCAACCTTTATGGTTGAAATGACCGAAACGTCTCAAATTTTACATCATGCAACCAATCAATCTTTAGTGCTTATGGACGAAGTCGGCCGAGGAACCAGTACTTATGATGGTTTATCTTTAGCTTGGGCATGTGTTATCGATTTAACTAAACGCATTAAGTGTTTATGTTTATTTGCAACTCACTATTTTGAATTGACTGAATTAGGTAAAGAAACTGCGATTGATAATTATCATGTTACTGCCAAAGAACTTAATGGTAATTTAATCTTATTACATAAAGTTCAGCAAGGTCCAGCTAGCCAAAGCCACGGCTTACAAGTAGCTAAACTTGCAGGTATTCCCACTGGTGTGATTAAAGAAGCACAAAAACGGTTACGAATTCTGGAAAAACAACAGCAACAACAATTACAATCTGTAGTACAAAATGATTTATTTACTGAAGTAAGTCTTGAGCCTGAAGTCACAGAAACTGTAATTGAAATCGGAAAAAAGTCTGTGGTACTCGATACCTTAGCTGAGTTAGATCTAGATGATTTAACTCCACGTGATGCATTAGCAAAACTTTATGCTTTAAAAGAACAGCTAAACCAAGAATTGGCGTAACTATATTATTTAAAGCTTATTCTATTTCATCTATTAAAAGGCTCTCCTAACAGGGGAGTTTTTTACATTTTGGGTGTAAAATAGCCAAGCTTTTCATTTTCGAGAAAAATAGTAGCTCAACGTATAACAAATATCAATAAAAGCAATTGTTACTTGGTACTGTTTTTGCCTAAAATAGAGCATTATTCATTACAACCATATTTTTAGGTAGCAGACGCCATGACCTTCGTTGTCACTGAGAATTGTATTAAGTGTAAATATCAAGACTGCGTAGAAGTATGCCCAGTAGACTGCTTTTATGAAGGTCCAAACTTTCTCGTCATCAATCCAGATGAGTGTATTGATTGTGCATTATGCGAACCTGAATGCCCTGCGAATGCAATTTTTTCAGAAGATGAGTTACCAGAAGGCCAAGAAGTCTTTATTGAACTGAATACTGAACTTTCTCAAAAATGGCCTAATATTACCCAAATTGGCGACCAGCCTGCTGATCGTGAAGAATGGAATGGTAAGCCAGATAAGTTAAAACTTTTAGAAAAATAAGATTTTAAAGATCAGCATATGCTGATCTTTTTCATTGTTTATTACTCAATCGTACATTTGTTTGCAAATTATGCAAAATATATCATCAAAAATAGACTAAAATAATTCGTTATTTAAATTCAGCATAGATTTAAAATGAAAGATATTTTGAAGGGTTTACTCTCTGTCAGTACAATTTCATTGTTGATGATTGGATGTACCTCTTCTCCTCAAAAAGGTCAAACCATCTCTACACCGAATGGTCATCGTATTTTTATTCCACAAGAAAAAATCACTCTTGAACGTACTATTCCGCTCAAAGCCATGCCTACATCTTATCGCAATTGGCTAATTAGTAATGATAATCAACTGTCTGCTCGCGAATACGAACGATTTTTAGAACAAAATAATGTGGGCAATATTATTCCGAGTTTTGAGTTATTCAAAACAGCTCGTGACTGGCAAAAATGTGGTAAGTCTGAATATATGATTCCAAATCGGGAAATTTGGCGTAATCAAATTGCAACCCTCAAAGTCTTTAAATATTTAGTCGCGTCCAAAGTTTTAACTGATTTTGAAGTGACTTCAGTTTATCGTGATTTACCGCTAAACCAATGTGCTGGGGGGGCTGGCTCTTCTCGTCATTTATTTAACTCTGCCATCGATTTTCGTATTGGCCCTGCAAATCCTCAAGTTGAAGATTATGCATTTATTGAAAATACTAAATTTAAACTCTGTCAATTTTGGGCACAGTATGGCCAAAGTTTAAATATGGGTCTAGGTCTCTACTCTTCGGGTCAAATTCATATTGATACTCAAGGTTATCGTACTTGGGGGGCCGATTTATCTCGTAATAGCTCAATGTGTAAACTTTAAAATCAATATGCTTTTCAAAATTTTTTAATGCTGACCTGAGAACATACAATCAATTGCACTAAAATGAGAACTAGAATTGCACTCTAAACTGAAAAGTTTACAATGCATCTATCGCAACTCAGGTGACATCAGTCAGGTAAATCATATGCAACAACAGTGGTCAGATATTGATGCTTATATCGAGTCTTATTTAACACCAGTAGACCCTACACTTACACAAACATTAAAAAATACCGATGAAAAAGGGTTTCCTGACCATTTGGCTGTGGCACCGAATCAAGGCATGCTATTACAAATGCTGATTCAAATGAATAAATGTAAGCGTGTACTTGAGCTCGGCACATTTGCGGCATACAGCACTCTGTGGCTTGCACGCGCCTTACCTGAAGATGGTTATATTTTAACGATTGAAGGCCGAGATACGCATGCCACCTTGGCACAAGAAAATATTGATAATGCTAAACTTCCTCAAACCATTGAGCTTAAAGTAGGTCGTGCCGCCGATATTTTAAGAGCACTACCTGAAGATTTTGAGCAATTCGATTTTATTTTTATAGATGCAGATAAACAAAGTTATCCTGAATATCTACAGCTCAGTCTAAACCTATCTCACTCTGGCACTATTATTGTGCTAGATAATGTTATCCGTGCGGGTGATATTTTAGATTCTGACAATCATAAACCAAGTATCGAGGGTATTCGAGAAATGTATCGACTCATGCAGAATCATCCACGCCTTTTATCAAGTACTGCCTTACAAACGGTTGGTAGTAAAGGACATGATGGTTTTGCAATTGCAATTGTGAAATAACATACAACACTAAGACTTTTTAAAGCCTCTATCTTTAATAGAGGCTTTTTTATGGCTATCTTAGAAATTGATTTTTTTTACTTAATCTATTTTAAAAATTAAAATCGATATCCTCTATATTAAGTTATCCCCTAAACCTGTTTGTATCCTTGTGGATAACTTTATCATTTCAACATAAGCTAATGAAATATAACTCATTTTAACAATAGACTACAAAACAATCGCTTGTTTTAATCTTTATAAACAAAGTACTTGTATTAAAAAAAACAAGATTTTTTCAAAAGTTTTCTGCATCTTTTTAACAAAAAATAAAATTCATACCAGATAAATTTTTCAATCCAAAATCGACTATTTAACCACCAACAATGGAACACTCGCATGACGGAAAATAGTTGTCGTAACGCTGCCCAAGAAAAATTGATGAATTTTACTATGACTAAATGCACCTAAAACAATCAATTGGATTTCATGCTGATTTTGATAATCTAAAATATTCTCTGCCACATCACCATAACGATATTCAACCACCACATCTAATCCGGCATCTCTTAAAAACTGCGAGGGTTGATTTAAAATTTCAGGATAATCACCCACATAAACTAAATGACATTGTAAGTGTCTTAATATATCGCTTTTAGCAACACGTTCTAGCATCGCCTTACAGTTTGGAGAATCATCATAAGCAAAAATAAAGCGTGACGGTGGCTTAAAATTTTCCCCTACGGTCAACACCGTACATTTAGCTCCACGAATAAAATTTTCAACATTACTGCCTATATTCTTATTTTTTTCAGCCGATCGTGTACCTTGGCGACCGATAATAGCAATATCATTATCTCGCAAAGTATTAAAACTTTGTTCTAAAAAATCACCCTTTTCTTGGATCTGAGTTGGTGTGACCCCATATTTCTGTTGAATATTTTCAGAAATATGCTTGAGTAAATTATTGCTATACTCCAAAGCCAATTCACTCTGTTTTTGCTCTAACTCAGCCAGCTCTTTCAATAGCATGGCATTACTTTCAAAACCAATAACACCACTAATTTCGCCTAAATGATAACTTGCGGGATAATAATCCAGTACTTGCAATAGCACTAATTCTCTATCGGTTTTTTCTGCGATCCATGCCGCTGCCTCAGCCAAAGCATTTACACAAGGTGAAGAATCAATACACGCTATTACTCGGTTCATTATTGCCTCGCTTAGACAGTTTCGCCTTAGTTGCATTCTTATTTTAACTTAGCACAAGTTTTTTATAGATTAAGCGACTTTTATGTATAAAGTCTCAATAAAAAAGAAAAAAATTGTAAAAATTATACTGTTAGTCGCGATACCGAATAAATTTTGCAGGGTTTCCAGCGACAATTTCACGCTCTGCAATATTTTTGGTCACCATGCTATTCATTCCAACCACTGCATGTGCCGCTATTTTAATACCATCCTTAATCCCTACATGCGCACCCAACCAAACATCTTTTTCAATTTCAATACCTTTAGAAGTCACGGCTTGTTGATAGATTGGCTGTGATAAATCCATTCCATGATCAAAGGCATATAAATGACAATATGCAGCAATGCGGACTTGATCATGCAGTTTAATCCCAGCTCGTCCACCATCTAAAATACAATGATGATTAATCGCAACTTCCTGACCAATATCTAATGGCCCATGTAAAGTACAATCCGCTGCGATAAAAGTATTATCACCAATAATAATTTTCCGTCCTGGTTCAGCAAAAATATGTGCTAAAGGCGAAATAAAACAGTTTTTACCAATTTCAACAGTTTCCATACTCATCAAGTAGTCTTGATATTCTTGCTGCCAAGCATCTGCCCAGACCCGATTTTTTGGTTTAAGCGAATAATAAAGCCATGGCATATAATTTAATCGATGCTGATGTTGCTCACGATATTTTAACAATGGGTCTTGCTCAGTCATAATCTTCATCCTTAATTTTTAACTGTTCACGACCTCGTGTCACATCTTGAATTTTTAATGCCAATACTTCAATTTGATCCAGTTGTAACCTTGCTTGAACCTTAACTCCATCCACTGTATATTCTTCTGTATATTCAATATTTTGTTGATTCAACTCATATTGAAAGATTGCCCACTCACTAAACTGGCAAGCAAAATAAATTTCTTTTTTTTCAATTAGCTCAATTTTTTCAGCTAAAAGCAAACATTGTCCTGCACATCCACCGTAGGCACGAACCAAGCCACCTGTACCCAATTTAATACCACCATACCAACGGTTAACTAAAACAATAGTATTGATTAGATCATTACCTTCTATCGTAGCTAAAATTGGCCGACCTGCAGTACCTGATGGCTCACCATCATCATTAAATCGAACATTATGTCCAATTTTCCAAGCCCAGCATTGATGGGTTGTAGATATATCTAAATGTTGCTCTAAAAAGACTTTCACTTGTTGTTCATTTTCTACCGATGCAGCAATGGCCTGAAATCGACTTTTCTTGATCTCTTCATCATAAGTAGTTTCTGTTGTAAGGGTAAATAGCATAAACGAGATAAAAAATATTAAACACATAGACTTTGGATAGTATAGCTCGAATTTAATTTTATTAAGTGAATAAAAAACCCCAAGTAAACTTGGGGTTTTTTATTCGAATTAACCTATTAATAAAGCAGTTGATGATTTTGAATTAAATCATCTAGTGTAAAACTGGTATTTTGATTGGTTAATATTAACAATGGACTAGAATTAAATACGGTCTTTTCTCCATCGAAATCAAGACTTACAATGGCAACTTTACTAGTTGAATCATAGTGTACTGAAACAAATTCACCAATATTGGTTGCTGTTACATTTTTTCCAAGAAGCAAAGCTGAAATATCAATTTTATCTGCTTCTGTATCCGTTAAAGTATTTCCCACATGGAAGTCATCCCATGTGTCCAT
This sequence comes from Acinetobacter sp. ANC 4648, assembly GCF_002135345.1. Lineage (GTDB taxonomy): Bacteria > Pseudomonadota > Gammaproteobacteria > Pseudomonadales > Moraxellaceae > Acinetobacter. The sequence continues at coordinate 314,831 of NZ_NEGI01000004.1, forward strand.
ACCATTTCCACCCGTTTTATTCGCATTATCAAGTAATTTATAAATTGCCGTATCAGAACCTGCACCTCCACTTAAGAAGTCATTTCCACCACCACCAGTCAACGTATCGTTACCCTTTCCACCACGGAGGATATCATTACCTTTCCCTCCATGTAGTGCATCATTACCATCAAAACCATACAAACGTTGGTTGGTTGTTGCTGATGAAAAATCTAGGTTATTCGCTGTAGCATCACCATAATGAATATAAGCACTACCTCCATCCAGTAAACCAGGTATAACACCTAAATTTAGTAAATGCCCTTTATCCGCAGTTGTGGTCAAGCCATTTGAATCTGTCGCAGAGACCTCCATAATACCTAGTAAAGAAACATCCAGTATTGCACCTAAACCTTTAGCACCAAGCTTTACTGATGCCAAAAACTCATTCACAACTAAGTTATCAATGGCTCCACCATTAATAGATTCAATAATCAATGTCGAACTAGCACCAATTAGACCTACAACACCTGAGTTATCTCCACTACCTGCACCAATTTTTAAACCAAGCTCAGCTAGTAATGCTGCATTATAGGTATAAGTTGGTAGCGTTAACACACCAATACCAGCATTTGCATATAATTTCACAGATTGAATATTATTATTGGCATCTACCGCTAGTAGTGGTTGTTGATCTAACACAATCAAGCCCGCAACATCTGCGCCAATTAAACCTAATAAGCTAGCATCTTTAATTGCTACTACAGGTGCTACATTGCCGGTTACAGTCGGCTGAATTGTTAAATCAAACTCTGCAGATAAAGGACTTATAAGCCCTGCTGCATCTGTTGCTTTAGCTGTGAATGCGTGCTTACCATTACTTAATGCAGAATTTACCTGATATGACCATGAACCAAATGCATCAGCCACTACTGTTGCTATCGGAACTGCCCCTGGTAGTGCACCATTATCTAGGTAAATAGAAATAGTACTTCCTGCCTCAGCCGATCCATATAATTTAGGAGTAGCATCATCAGTTGTATTTCCTAATGTTATTAATCCTTTGACAGGACCCACATCATCATAACCAAAGTCAATCGTAGGTGCTAAAGGCGGTGTTATATCTGGTACAACGGAACCATTGCTGGCTAAAACATTCGTCACATTTCCAGCATCATTACCTGCAATATCTTGAATTGCATTAACATCATTTCCTACAGATGGATCTGTATAATTCACTCTAACATGCTGTCCTGCGCGGACTTCATCACTAAAATATAAAATTACAGTATTGCCAACGATATCTATTGAAGTTGGAACTACTGTATTTCCATTTACAGTAATCTTAAATGCGCTAGCTAATGGTTGATTCATTGCATCTAACGTTTCATTATAGGTTAGAGTAAGTTTTGTACCCGCCTGATTAATTGTAGCACTTTGGAAAACAGGTGCAGTAACATCTGGATTGACTTGAGCTGAGCCATTCCCCGCCAAGACATCTGTGACGGTCGCTGCATCATTACCCGCGATGTCTTGAATCGCATTGACATCATTGCCCGCAGTCGGATCGGTATAGCTTACTTTAACGTTCTGACCTGCATAGATCGGATTGGCAAAGCCCAGTACCACTGTATTTCCAACAATCTCTATCGAAGTTGGCACCACAGTGACACCACCTACCGTCACTTTAAAGGCACTGGCCAATGGTTTATCTAATCCATCCAATATTTCGTTATACGCTAGGATCAGTTTGGTACCCGCAGCATCGACCAACGCACTTTGGAAAATAGGTGCAGTAACATCTGGATTGACTTGAGCTGAGCCATTCCCCGCCAACACATCTGTGATGGTCGCTGCATCATTGCCCGCGATGTCTTGAATCGCATTGACATCATTGCCCGCAGTCGGATCGGTATAGCTTACTTTAACGTTCTGACCTGCATAGATCGGATTGGCAAAGCCCAGTACCACTGTATTTCCAACAATATCTATCGTGGTTGGTGTAACTGTTACGCCACCCACTGTAATCGTAAAGGAACTTGCAAGTGGCTTATTAGCCCCATCTAAAGATTCATTATAAGTTAGGGTGAGTTTAGTACCTGTCTCATCAACTACCACGCTTTGGAACACTGGTGCTGTGCTATCTACAGTTGAGTTATTGTTCGCTGGAGGCAAGGTTGTGACTGGAATACTAACAGCATCATTACCCACCACATCTTGAATTGCATTCGCATCATTGCCCGTAGTTGGATCTGTGTACGCAAAGGTAACGCTTTGACCTACTCCGATTGCAGGTACAAAACTCAAGATCACATCTGAACCCGATATCGTCACAGAACTCGGTATGACTGTTTGACCATTCACTGTAATCGCAAAAGCATTTGCATCGGGTTTATTGATCCCATCCAAAGCCTCACTATAATGCAACATTAATTGACCCGCAGTATTCACTTCTGCACTTTGGAATACTGGTGCCGTAACATCTGGACTAATCTGTGTAGAGCCATTCCCCGCCAAGACATCTGTGACGGTCGCTGCATCATTACCCGCGATGTCTTGAATCGCATTAATATCATTGCCCGTAGTCGGATCGGTATAGCTTACTTTAACGTTCTGACCTGCATAGATCGGATCGGCAAAGCCCAGTACCACTGTATTTCCAATAATATCTATCGTGGTTGGTGTAACTGTTACGCCACCCACTGTAATCGTAAAGGAACTTGCAAGTGGCTTATTAGCCCCATCTAAAGATTCATTATAAGTTAGGGTAAGTTTAGTACCTGTCTCATCAACTACCGCACTTTGGAATACTGGTGCTGTGCTATCGACAGTTGAATTATTGTTCGCTGGAGGCAAGGCTGTGACTGGAATACTAACAGCATCATTACCCACCACATCTTGAATTGCATTCGCATCATTGCCCGTAGTTGGATCTGTGTACGCAAAGGTAACGCTTTGACCCACTCCAATTGCAGGTACAAAACTCAAGATCACATCTGAACCCGATATTGTCACAGAACTCGGTACGACTATTTGACCATTCACTGTAATCGCAAAAGCATTTGCATCGGGTTTATTGATCCCATCCAAAGCCTCACTATAATGCAGCATTAATTGACCCGCAGTATTCACTTCTGCACTTTGGAACACTGGTGCTGTAACATCTGGGATTATCTGCGTAGATCCATTACTTGCTACAAATTCTGCTAAATTAAGTGCATCATTGCCTGCTGCATTTTGAATTGCATTCGCATCATTATCCGTAGTTGGATCTGCATAGGCCACCCTAACCTGCTGACCTATATAGATTGGATCGGCAAAACCCAGTACAACTGTGTTTCCAATAATATCAATTGTTGTAACAGTTATACTTACTCCACCAATTGTAATCGTAAAAGCCCCTGATAAAGGCTTATTAGTACTATCTAATGCTTCACTATAGGTCAGAGTAAGTTTAGTACCCGTCCCATCAACATCCGCACTTATAAAAATCGGGCCAGTACCATCCACTGTAGAGTGATTATTTTCTGAGGGTAACGTTGTTACTGGTAAGCTATCCGAATCATTACCTGCAACATCTTGAATTGCATTCGTATCATTACCTGTTGTTGGATCTGTATAAGCAAATGTAACATCTTGCCCAGTCTCGATTGGCGGTACAAAAGTTAAAATTATATCCTTACCTAATACTGTGACTGAATTCGGTACAACCACTTGTCCATTCACTGTCGTTGTAAAATCACTTGGTTTCGGAGGATGGTTACCATCTAAATTTTGGTCGTAATGCAATACTAATTGCCCATCACTGTTCACCTCTGCACTTTCATAATGTGGTGCAGTTGTATCAGGTGCTGTCGCTATAACATCTGGGGATTTATTACCAGCATTGTCTTCTAGTCCAACTTTTATTTCTTCACCATTGGTTAACGGATTTTTTAACGTAACCGTAAATTTACCATCTGCACCAACTGTCCCTGTACCAATCACATTGCCATTTTCATCTTTGATAAGAACTTTAGTTCCTGCTTCACCTGTACCTGTGACTGCAGTTCCATCTTCACTTACTATAATATTAGATGGTGCCTCTGGCGCAGTTGTATCTGGTGCTGTCGCTATAACATCTGGCGATTTATTACCAGCATTGTCTTCTAGTCCAACTTTTATTTCTTCACCATTGGTTAATGGTTTTTCTAAAGTAACTGTAAACTTTCCATCCGCACCAACTGTCCCTGTACCGATTACGTGACCACTGGCATCTTTTATAAAAACTTTAGTTCCTGCTTCACCTAGACCTGTGACTATTTTCCCATCTTGACTAAATACAATATCCGATGGCGCATTTGGCGCAGTTTTATCACCATTGGAGTTATTATTTCCTGAAGAACCTCCGCCATCTCCACCTCCCGCAGCAGCAGCCAATGCTATAACTCCAGCTCCACCTGCCACCCAAGCCCATACAGGCACATCCCCTGATGCAGAGTTATCAGTAATATATTCCTGAAAATTACTGATACCCATATAATCAATTTTTGTAGCAACCCCCTCGCCATTAAACTCATTTAATTTTAATAAAAAATAATCACCTTGTGAATTTTCAATAACTAATTCATGTGGAAGCTTTCCAGTGAAAAAGTTTTCTAAAACAATTTTTTCACCACTATTCAGCGTAATTTCTAAATTATTATTGAGTCGAATAATTTTAGAGATATTTTCTCTATCAACATTCACTTTATAAACCGCATGAGAATTAGAAGCCGTCTCTGCATTTAAAACTTTTGCAGTACCTTTTTCATAAATAGTTATATTATTCATTTCTTATCCTTTCCGGTTTTTTAATTTATAAATAAAAAGATAAATAAGTGTGAATGTTTTCACAAGTAATCAATTTTTAACGGATAAGCTTGAGTTTTAAGAGCCATTTTTTCGTATAATTAATCTTAACTATTTTAGTTGGTTTTATTTTTTTAAATGCATACTAGTTCTCATTATATTAAAATAACGATTAATCATTTCTATTTAAATTATATGACTATTTTGAATTATTAAGTTTTTATTCATTATCGTTTTTTTCTAATAAGCCAAATATATTTTAATCATTTTTTATAATTTATTTAATTAAACTTCACAAGTTAAATCACAAGAAAAGCATTTTAAATACAAAAATCAAAATTAATTAACTGTAAAACAATAATATATTATTTCTTTATATTTAATTTTGTAAAAATACTTTAAATAAGTATACTCAATATACTTTATATAAACTTAATAATTATTAATAACAACACATTACCAAAACTAGATTTAAGTATCAATTCTGTATGTTTTAAGAAAAAATATGTATACTTATTTTACCAAATGTAATCAATCCCAAGTAAATCAATACGATTTTCTTACAATCTTTAAAACTTTATAGATTTTTTAGACACCCACTAAAATAAATATACCGCATCTAAAATGACAGATTTCTAAACGTTTACGAGCATAAAACAATATAAACAGAGATAAAATCAGCTAAAGGTGATTTAAAGTTAAGCAAAAAAAAGACGCCTTGAGTGTCAAACTGAACCCATAAAAGCGTCTATTTTTTCAAAAGATGACCATCAATCATTGAAAATAATGCTAGCTGATTAAACGGTAAAATCATCACCTAAATAAACTTCACGTACCGTCTCATCCGCCAACACTTCTTCTGGCGTTCCTTCTGCAATTACAGCACCTTCACTCACAATATAGGCATGCTCACAAATAGTTAATGTTTCACGAACATTATGATCGGTAATAAGTACGCCAATTCCACGATCTTTCAATTGAAGAATAATCTCTTTAATATCACCCACGGAGATTGGATCTACCCCAGCAAAGGGTTCATCCAGTAGCATAAACTTAGGGTCCGCAGCCAGAGCACGTGCTATTTCTGCACGACGGCGTTCGCCACCAGAAACGCTCATTCCCAATGAATCTTTAATATGGGAAATTTTAAAATCTTCCAGTAATTCTTTTAAACGTTGTTTACGCTGTTCTTTATTTAAATCTTTACGAGTTTCCAAAATTGCCATGATATTGTCAGCAATGGTTAGCTTTCTAAAAATGGATGCTTCTTGTGGTAAGTATCCAATTCCTTTACGCGCACGCTCATGCATAGCAAGATCAGAAATATCTAAATCATCTAAATGAATTTCGCCTTTATCCATCCGAACCAGACCCACGACCATATAGAAACTGGTGGTTTTACCTGCACCATTTGGACCAAGTAAACCCACTATCTGCCCACTCTGCATAGTAAAAGAAACATCTTTTACCACCCAACGCTTATTATAGTTTTTGGCTAAATGCTTGATACATAAAACTTGTGATTGGTCTGATGCTGATTGCATTAATCACGTGCTCCTGGGAATGTTTTAGTCGTTGAAGGTGGAATAATAATTTGTACTCGACCTTTTGACGACCCACTATCACTTGAGCTACCAGATGCTTCTACATCCCCTTTATTCATGCTGTACTTCAAAGTACTACTGCGAATGCTAGCACCATTTTGATACAGATATGCATTACCAATGAGATTTAGAATACCTGTTTCTGCATTATAGATAATCTTAGAGGCTTCACCTCGAGCTATACCACGACTGCTGTCAACTTGTTGCTGAAACTTTGCTGGGGAACCAGTTGCAGTAATAGTACTAATTTGTTTGTTTTTATTCAGCTGAGCAACAATGGAAGCCGCTTGCAACTTCATCGACCCTTGTTCAATTACAACATTCCCAGAATATGTAGTAACACCCGTTTTATCATTATAGGTTGCATGATCAGCAACCAATGAAATTTGCTGACTCCGATCTGATGGCAATGCAAATGTCATAGTCGAAGCGATACATAAGCCTGTTACAACCATTGCATGCTGAAGGATTTTTTTTGAAAGGGAGAGTGGTTTATTGTGGTGCATACTTTCCTCGAATATGAAAGAATTCGTATTGACCTGCATTTAAATCTGCTTTTAAGCCTTGACTAACAAATTGAGCATTTGGTGTACTTACATTGACTAGCTTATTGGTTTCTAACATATGTAATTTTGGATAACCCGTCAACTCATCTGTTAAAAACACCAATTTACCTTGTTCACCCAATTTAGTGGCCTGAACTTGCCCTGTTAAAACAACTTTTTCATTGTCATTAAAACTACGTGCTTCTTTGGCAAAAAAGGTCGAATCAACTTGATTATTACGATACATTGAAGCATTTAAATGAACAAGTTTCGAGGTTTTTACACGTAAATCTTGTTCCAAATGATCCACTTGAGCAATCACATATAACTGCCCTTTTTCATTAGTTTGAAGCAGATGAATCCCATCAGCGGAATAGGTCATGTTACGTGCAGAATCTGCATCTAACTTTTTACCTTTTCCACTGTAATAGTAATATCCACCGCTAATTGCTGCTATAACAACCGCAGTAATGTATAGAGCTTTAGTATCCATAAATAATGATCAATACACTCAATGCCAAGGCAAGATTAAATATTAATGTGGGACAGCAATAAATTTTTCAAGGAGTTCCTGATATACACCTTTTGACATAAGTAACATATCACAAACTTCACGAACCGCACCACGCCCACCCGCAGCCTGAGTCACCAAGTCGGCACGACGACGTACTTCAACATGGCCATTTGGTACTGTTACTTTCATGCCCGCCAATGCAAAAGCAGATAAATCAGGCCAATCATCACCCATGTATAAGCAATCTTCAGGTACGATATTCAATTGTGCACATGCTTCACGTAATGCAACACCTTTATCTTCACGACCTTGAAAAACCAAGTCTACACCTAAATCAGACATGCGCTTTTCAACAATATTACTTTTACGACCAGTAATGATAATCACTTTGACACCCGCTTGTTGAACAAGCTTCATTCCCAATCCATCACGGATATCAAATGACTTAATTTCATCACCTGTGTTGGTTAAGGTCACAAAACCATCACTTAAAACACCATCTACATCTAAAACCAATGCTTCAATATGACGCGCTTGTTCCAGTAAAACATAAGAAGCCATTGATTAATTTACTCCAGCTTGAATCAGATCATGCATACTAATCACGCCAATCACTTTATTGGCATCATCTACAACAATAAATTGATTAATTTTCTTTTCATTCATTTTTTCAAGTGCTTCGACTGCACGCGCTTGTTGTGAAATAGTCGAGGGGTGTTCAATCATCACTTTTGAAACAGGTAAATTCACATCAAAACCTTGTTGCTTGTCAATTAAACGACGCAGATCACCATCGGTAAAGATGCCCAATAATTTATCATTCTCATCCACAACTGTGGTTAAACCAAGACGCTTATTAGAGATTTCATATAAAACTTTGTTCATTGGTGTATCTGGATGAACTTTCGGCAATTCATCACCGGTATGCATTAAATGCTTAACATGTAAGAGCAAGCGCTTACCTAAAGCCCCTGCAGGGTGTGACATTGCAAAATCATCTGCGGTAAATCCGCGTGCATCTAACAAGGCAACAGCTAAAGCATCACCTAATACTAGAGTTGCTGTAGTACTCGACGTTGGTGCTAAACCCAATGGACAGGCTTCTTGAATATTGCCTAAAGTTAAAGCGACATCTGCACTTTGTGGCATTGGCCCACGATCATCTCCACTAATGGTAATTAAAGGCACTTCTAAATGTTTAATCAGTGGCATTAACATCATAATTTCATCACTCTTACCTGAGTTTGAAATTGCAATGAGTACATCTCCACGAACCAACATGCCTAAATCACCATGCCCTGCCTCACCTGGATGCATAAAGAATGATGGTGTGCCTGTAGATGCAAAAGTTGCCGCCATTTTACGGCCAATATGCCCAGATTTACCCATACCAGTGATAACTAAACGACCTTTGCACTGTAAAATAATTTCACAAGCTTGGCTAAAGCGTTCATCAATTTGTGTGGCTAACACTTGCAATGCTTGCTCTTCAATACGCAATGTTTCTAATGCAACTTTTTGAAAATAAATTTGATTTGGCATATTTTGTGGGTTCAACGTGGGTTTACCTTAACTTTGTGAGAGGATCTCTCTCTGCAAGCAACAAATAATTTTAGCAATTTTATCATATCTATATAAATAGTACGTTTCTAAATGTAGAAGTTTTACCTTGCTCATACCGAATAAACAAGTTCATACCATCTTTTACAATGGATCTGTTTTTAAAGTATTCAAAATCAGTGAAGAGTTTTTTCTTAAAGTATTTTATGCTTTTATTTTTCAAAGACTGTGAATCATTACTTCAAGTTCATATTGAATGAATATTATTTATATTCACCACGGCTATGATCAAGCATTGACTCATATAGTATTCAAACTTTTAAAACCTCTATTCAAAAAACATACTGAGTCATACGGATAAAACTTTATGAAATAAGATGCATACGTTATGATGTTCAATGATTTTTGTTGAGCGTTTGAAAGCCCTTATGCAACCTTTTGTTCTATACAACTCTGAGCAACGTAAAAAAGTTGAATTTGTACCTCGCGTTGAAGGTCATATTGATATGTATGTGTGTGGCATGACGGTATATGATTACTGTCATATTGGACATGCTCGAGTCATGGTTGCATTTGACTATATTATTCGCTTCCTACGTAGTCAGGGTTGGAATGTTAAATATGTTCGTAATATTACCGATATTGACGACAAAATTATCAAACGTGCCAATGAAAATGGTGAAAGCATTACTGCATTAACGGATCGTTTTATTCAAGCGATGAATGATGATGCTACAAACTTAGGCTGTTTAGCACCAGATCAAGCACCACGTGCCACTGACTATATTGACCAAATGCAAAGCATGATTAGTAATTTAGTTCATAAAGGTACGGCATATCCATCAAGTAATGGCGATGTTTATTTTCAAGTTGAAAAATTTGCTAAATATGGTCGTCTATCTGGCCGTAAACTTGAAGATATGCAAGCTGGTGCATCTGACCGCGTCGATGTCGAAGTTGAAAAGAAACATCCATTTGACTTTGTATTGTGGAAACATGCCAAAGAAAATGAACCATCTTGGGCTTCACCGTGGGGCAATGGTCGCCCGGGTTGGCATATTGAATGTTCAGCAATGTCAACATGCTGCTTAGGTAATCATTTTGATATTCACGGTGGTGGTTCAGACCTAATGTTCCCCCATCATGAAAATGAAATTGCACAAAGTGAAGCATCTACAGATGAACAATATGTCAATTATTGGATGCATGTCGGCTTTATTAATGTCGATGGCGAGAAAATGTCGAAGTCTTTAGGCAACTTCTTTACCATTCGTGATGTGATGGACAAGTTCCATCCTGAAGTGATTCGTTACTTTATTGTGTCTTCTCACTACAGAAGCCCTGTAAACTTTTCAGACACAGCTTTAAAAGAAGCCAAAAATACTCTTTCTCGTTTTTATCATTCTTTTAAAGCCTATCAACAAGTCTATGCTGAAAAAATGACAGAGGCTTTAGATGAAACTTTGGTTGAGCGCTTTAATGCCGCCATGCGAGATGATTTTAATACTGCCGAAGCAATTGCTGTATTGTTTGAAATCAATAAAGAACTAAATCGTGCTGTAAAAGATGAAAATCAAGAACAAGCGACTATTTATTATTCCACTTTACGTCACCTCACCAATATTCTTGGATTAGTTCAATCGAATGTGGATGATTTTTTAAAGTCAGACATTGGTCAGGAAGCTTTAGGTTTATCTGAACAGCAAATTGCCGATTTTATTCTGCAGCGTGTAGATGCTAAAAAAGCCAAAAAGTTTGCTCAAGCCGACGAAATTCGTCAATCATTGCTGGATCAAGGTATTGTTTTGGAAGATACCCGTCAAGGTACGATTTGGCGTCGTGCCGATTAATTAAACAATCGAATTTATAGAGCGTTGACAGTTCACTAAAACTCTCTATAATGCACCCCATAAAGCGGGAATAGCTCAGTTGGTAGAGCATAACCTTGCCAAGGTTGGGGTCGAGAGTTCGAGTCTCTTTTCCCGCTCCAAAATACGAAAAAGCCCTTATCATTGATAAGGGCTTTTTTTCTAGAAAATATTTCTGCCTAACTTATTATTTGATCATTGCTTGAAATACAAGCAATAGCGAAAATTTAATGTAGCTATCTCTGTAATATCATTAGTGCATAAAAATTAAAATATATACTTAATTCAAATACCCGTATTAAACTATTTATAAACAACAACCATAGTTTCTAAATAAGCCTAATCAAATACACATTAAAAATAACCTGAAGTACTTATCTGTTTGAAGACTGTTTAATTGATTAACAATCGTTTAATCGTTTGACTTGGTTTTTCATTAAACAATAATTTATAGTCTCGTGAAAAATGTCCAAGATGATTAAAGCCATGCTCTATCGCAATTTCTGCAATATTATTTTGAGGATTATGGATTAATTCATTAAAAACATTCTTTAAGCGGATCTGTTTTAAATATTGAATCGGTGAAATCTGGAAATGTTTATTAAATAAAAGATTCAACTTGGTCGCAGAACTATGCGAAAAATCGCAGATATCTTGCAATCCAATTGGAAGTTTGGAGTTTTGTTGAATAAATTGCAATGCGAACTGTAATTCCCTTGGTAAATTATGACCTGAATTATTTTTGAGCTGTTCACTATAATTATGTGGTTGAATAAAGAGTAATTTCTTAATCAATAGACTTTCCATTTCCTGATAAAAATAGTGTAAATGATTTGCACCAGACAAATTAATATCATCTAAAAAGAAACGAATTTGTTGCCACCATTGTGAAACTTGCACAGTATCTATGTGCATTTTTGGATCAAAAACAATTTCTCGGTTTAAGTCTTGGCCGATTAGACCTTTCAGCACATATTCCAATTTTTCTTTAGGAATAGCGATATGTAATTTTTTACAGTCCCCTGCAATATTCAGTTGCAATTCCTCTTGAGGATTAATAATGAGTCCAATCTGATTATTGGAAATGATATTACTATCAACTAATTGTAATTCTTGCTCACCAGTCAGCGGCAAACTTAAACTATAACAGCGGAGTGTTTTCGCATTCACAATACCGACGTCAGTACCGTATTGGATATAGCCGAAGGAAAGTGCATCACTACTGGTTGATAATCGTGCATATTGATGCTGAAAATTAAGTTTATGCTGACGTGGAACAATCAATTCATGCTTTCCACAAATATTGTTCATCCAATGCTGTGCTTCTGATACAGCAAGCTGTGCTGATATTGATAATCGTTGTTGACTCTGCATGTTTATCATCCTGGCTAACATGGGTTTGACCACATGGTGGCTATATCGCTTCTCTTTTATTTTTATACATTTCAGTCTAACCATATTTCAGAAAACAATAAATATCGAAAAGGTATATCAACATACCCTAACTATTGATTCTCATTTTCCAATTGAGTTAAATTTGGATAAAAATCAAAAGAAAATGGATAGATACCCAAAAGAAATCCGCTTAACTTAAACAAAAGCTTTAAGGAGAGAAAGGATGCAAAACACTCAAGTCATGGATCGCGATTGGAAAACATTCGTGAATGAAAATATTGATTTTCGTGAAAATGAAGGTGTCTTTCGTGTAGGCCGCGAAATTTTTACCGCACCAGAACTGTTCGACTTAGAAATGGAATTTATTTTCGAAAAAACGTGGATCTATGCCTGCCATGAAAGTGAAATCCCGAAAGTAAATGATTTTATGACGGTGCAAATCGGTCGTTATCCGATGATTATTAGCCGTGATAAAGAAAATAACTTACACGCACTCTCCAATAGTTGTTCACATCGCGGTACCACATTGACTCGTATGTACAAAGGTAATCAAGCCAACTTTGTCTGTCCGTTCCATGCTTGGTGTTATAAAAATGACGGTAAGTTATTAAAAGTTAAAGCACCAACGGAATATTGCGAACAGACTTTTGATAAATCTAAGTTAGGCTTAAAAAAAGGCTTAGTGCAAAGTTATCGTGGCTTTGTTTTTGTAAATCTAGACGTGCAATCACAAACAAGTCTAGAAGACTTTTTAGGCGATACCCGTAAATTTTTGGACATGATGATTGCTCAATCGCCAACGGGTGAGTTGGAAATGATTGAAGGCCGTTCCAAATATGAGTTTGATGCCAACTGGAAACTCCAAAATGAAAATGGTTTAGACGGCTACCATGTCAGTACCGTACATTATAATTACGTTGCAACTGTACAGCAGCGTAAAACTATCGAAGCGGAAAAAGGGATTACCTCTAAAACACTGGACTATAGTAAATTAGGTGCTGGTGATACACAGACTGACGATGGCTGGTTCAGCTTTAACCACGGTCATGGGGTCTTATTTAGCGACATGCCTAATCCTGATGTTCGCCCTGGCTACCAAAATGTCATGCCACGCTTGCTGAATGAATATGGTCAAGAAACCGCTGAATGGATGATGCATCGCCTACGTAATTTAAATTTGTATCCAAGCTTATTTTTTATGGATCAAATTAGCTCTCAACTTCGAATTATCCGCCCTGTGGCATGGAACAAAACCGAAATCATTAGCCAATGCCTTGGGGTAAAAAATGAATCTGACGAAGATCGTGAAAATCGTATTCGTCAATTTGAAGATTTCTTCAATGTTTCGGGTCTAGGTACACCCGATGATTTAGTTGAGTTTAAAGAGGCTCAACGGGGATTTGAAGCACGTAATTCTAAATGGAATGATATTTCACGCGGTTATCAGCATTGGAATTATGGTGAAAGTAAAAACAGTAAAATTTTAGGAATTCAACCAGTTATCACTGGGACTGAAATCACCCATGAAGGTTTATATGTCAATCAGCATAGAACATGGCAAAATCTGATGTTAAAAGGTCTAGCTCATCGTAAAATCAATCTAGTAGAGGCATAAATCATGGTAAACAATGCTGAATTACAGTATCAGATTGAACAATTTCTCTATCGCAATGCCAGCCACTGTGATCATAAAAACTGGAAAGACTATCTGAATGACTTTTGCGAAGAGATGACTTTTCATGTGCCACAATGGAAGTCTGAATTTGAATATACCACTAATCCTAAACGCGAAATGTCACTCATTTACTATGCCAACCGTGGCGGTTTAGAAGATCGTATTTTCCGGGTAGAAACTGAAAAATCATCATCGGCGTATCCATTACCCCGAACCCTACACCAGCTGAGTAATATTCGCATTGTCAAAATTGAAAATGATGAAGTTTATATTGAAGCGGGTTGGGATACCTCATATGTCCGTATGGAGGTTGTCAGACGCTTTTTCGGACTCGTAAATTATCGTATTAAAAAACAAGACGAAATATTTAAAATCACGTATAAACAAGTGATTCTGATGAATGATAAAATTAATGCAGTTTTAGATTTCTATCATATCTAAAAATTGCGCATAAATACCGTAAGGTAAGCAGTTAGTGTGAGATCGAGTTTCTGCATGTCCAACTTCGATCTCACACTTTTTTATATCTTGGATAAGTTGTAATTACTCAATAAGAATAGCGATGTTCCAGGAGGGAACTATGCGTGAAATCAATGTAAATCAAATGATTAATGAGTCTAAACTCACCCCATTCCATTGGCGAGTCATTATTCTCAGTACACTTATTATTATTTTTGATGGCTATGATCTTGTTATTTATGGTGTTTCCCTACCCTTACTCATGAAAGAATGGGCTATTGATCCAGTAACAGCTGGCTTTATTGGTAGTGTTGCCTTATTTGGAATGATGTTTGGGGCACTCATTTTCGGGACTATTTCTGACAAGCTTGAACACCTGGGTGTTAGCCGAAAACGCGTCATTGCAACCTGTATTATTTTATTTAGTCTATGTACTGTCCTCTGTGGCTTTGCATCCACACCGACTGAATTCTCAATTTATCGCTTTATTGCAGGGGTTGGGATTGGTGGTGTAATGCCAAATGTCATCGCATTAGTCAGTGAATATGCACCGAAAAAATACAAAAGTTTTTTTGTAACATTGATGTTTAGTGGCTATGCGATTGGTGGTATGGCAGCAGCATTTTTAGGTTCAATTTTAGTTCCAATGTATGGTTGGAAAATTATGTTCCTGATTGCGGGTATTCCATTAATCTTAATCTTACCATTAATGAAAGTGCTCCCTGAATCCATCGATTATTTGGTCCGTCGCAAACAAAACCAGAAAGTTCAAAGCTTTTTGGGGCAAATGGTGCCTGAATATAAATATCAAAGTACTGATGTTTTTGTCTTAGATTCAAGTAATCAAAATGCAGAAAATGCTCCAATTAAAATGATTTTTGCAGATGGTCGCGCATTTAGTACCGTTATGTTCTGGTGTTCTATTTTCATGACCTTAATTATGGTCTATGCGCTAGGAAACTGGTTACCCAAGCTGATGATTGAAGCGGGATATAACCTTTCAAAAAGTTTAATTTTCCTCTTCTCTTTGAATGTGGGTGGAATGGTGGGTTCAATTTTAGGTGGTTACTTAGCTGATCGTTACAACTTAAAATACGTACTGATGGTGATGTTACTAATTGGCGCTGTGTCATTGGCCTTATTATCATTCAAATTCGATAGTACAGTTTTATATTTCCTCATCGCATGTGCAGGTGCGGCATCTATTGGTTCACAAATTATGCTACTGGCCTATATGGCGAAATTTTATCCAGCCAATATTCGTACTACAGGTATCGGTTGGGGCTTAGGCATGGGCCGTATCGGTGCAATTTTAGGGCCAATCTTAACGGGTTGGTTACTTGCGCTTCAACTACCTTATGTCTACAACTTCTTGGCATTAAGCATTCCTGCCGTGTTAGGTATGATTACCGTGTTCCTTATTCGGGATAAACTCATTCATGCAGATGCATCTACAGTATCTGAAAACACAGCAACGCCTCAAATGAGGCAAGCGATAGACTAAAAAAAGACCAGAATTAATATTCTGGTCTTTTTTTTACTTAAATTTTAGAAATATTTTTATATTTATTCAGATTTATCCATCTTTTATAATTAAAGAAGAGCAGTTTTTAAATTTCATTTCTTAATCCAATATCGAGTTATCACTCCATATAATGATACTCAATGATAAGTAGATAACACTGATCTACACTGCGTTGATTTAACTCTTTAGCTTCAATAAAATTCAGTTTATCTTTATATAGCACTCTTTGATGAAATGAACATGATGTATCGGTGAAATGCTGAAGTTAATGCTTAAATCAAACAAATACTCCAAAAAAAAATCGTTAAATACCACCGAACGATTCAAAGACTTAAATAATTAGCACTATAAGTAATTCAAGATATTTCCTATCTAGGTACTGAACGTTTTAATAGTCAGAGCTACTTTTGAGAGTTGTATTTGATCAAATTGATTTAGCGACTCAATAGTATTCTTATCTAGAAAACATAAAGCCATTTTCCGAATTCTAACTACTTTCTTCTTATACAAAAAATAAAAGCCCTTATGCATAATAAGGGCTTTTATAATACCGATGATTCTATCTCAATATTTTACATGTGAGGCAGAGGATCCTTTCTTACGATCCTGCTTTAGAGGATAATCTGCTTCATCTGAAACCTAAATCAGCACATATCTAATTTAGGCTTAAATAATTTGACTTAGAAATTATAAATCGCAACTGCACTTACACGATTATCTTCACCAGTTTTACTACCGTTTGGCGCAGCGACAAAAGTTTCACGCTCACCATAAACATACTCTAAGCCTAAGCTAATAGGTTTCGTTGGGCTATAAAATAAATTACCCCACGCTTGCCATAAATTTTTATTCGCTTTGTCTTTAAGAGTATCAATATATCTTTGGTTATCATCGGCTTTCATATAACCATAGCCCAATGTTCCACGCCATTGTGTATTAAACTGTTGCGTGATTCCGACCGTAATTGAGTCAAACTTATTGGTTCCAACAATATTTTTATTCGCATCAACAGCAAAACCTGGATTCGTCCATGCCACAAAACTGGAATCCCCTTTTACATGATAATAATCTGCTTTTAGAGTCGTTTTTGGTGTCAAATCATATTTTGCACCTAAACCTACCCCCCATGCAGTTTCTTTATCTTCCGTGGTTTTCTTTTCATTCACCATCGTACGTAAACTGAATGTACCAGCATCTGCAAATTTATGATTTAAACGTGCAGATAAAGCAGGTAAACGCATATTAGAACTGGCATCTTTCGGATCTTCCAAGGCCATCACTAAATTAGTCTTTGCATTAAATTTAGTGGTATAACGAACCTGAGGATTTCGCTTCACCGAACCACCGACATACCCTAACGCATCAATGGTTTCAGGCATATAATCTGGTACTGCAAAGTTTGACCAAGTTTGACCAATGAGCCAATCACCATAGGTTAAGTATGCATGACGGATTCTTAAAGCATCATTAGCACCTAAAAAATCAACTTCTAGTTTTCCAGCAACATCGCCCGCTTGTGTTGCTGTTTTAAAATCTAAACCTAAACGTGTTGCGGCCAATGTACTTTTTAAGCGATCGTTGCTGTCTTTACTACCACCTAAAGGTACGGTATTAATTTGATTATATAAACGAGCATCACTACCGCCTTTCGCTTGATAAGATGCATCTGCACGAACATTACCGTATATGGATAATTCAGCTCCACCTTTAGTGAACGCTAAGCCCTTTTTCTCGCTATCTGACTGGCGTTCTTGTGCAACGATCTGGGTCTGAACTTGAGTTTGAGCGACTTGTAACTCAACAGTTTGTTTTTGCTGTTGTTGGTTATATTGTTCTAATAGGCTTTTTAGTTCCTGCACTTCCTGACGTAATTGTGCTACTTCATTACTCGATTGTGCTTGTGCAAGGCTTGCCATCGATAAACCAACAGCAATGACTAAAGTTTTCACTTTTAAAGTTGTAATTTGAGTATTCATCCTGACCTCAATTAAGTTATATCAAATTGTCCATTTGCATGATTTTTTAATAATACAAAGTGGCTTGACCTCACGACCAAACCACCATTTAAATTAATTTGTTAAATTATTGAGCATATTGTTTTTTTCAGCTTGAGTCTGCTCTTTAACTGCATTCACACCATCAACAGATGCCTTAAGGCTGACCATGTAAATTGCAAATGCTGCAATAATTCCAGGAATTGCAATCACGAGGAAGTTCATTTGATGCGGTAAATGGAAAGTCAATAATGCCCCAGTTAATACTGGGCCAACAATTGCTCCGATACGACCAATTCCAGATGCCCACCCCATACCAGTAGAACGTACCGCCGTTGGATAGAACTGTGCAACAAAGGTATATAGCAAAATTTGTGAACCAATCGTTGCTGCACCAGCAATCGCAATTAACGTATAAAGTACGACTTGCGGGCTATTAAATCCAAGTAGAATTAAAGCAATCGCACCTACAGCAAACATAGTCGTTAACACGGGTTTCAAATGGAAACGATCAGATAGAACACCACCACCAATTGCGCCCACCATACCACCAATGTTCAGTGCAAATAAGAACAACATACTTGCACCTAATGAATAACCAGCTTGGATCATCAATTTTGGTAACCAGCTACCCAATGCATAAACCATCAACAAACACATAAAGAAGGCCACCCAAAACATCATGGTACTTAAAGTACGGCCTTGTTGAAATAGCGCACGTAATGGTGCTTCATCACCAACAGTCACTTCATTCAATATAAATGTAGTTTGTGAATCAATTTTTTGCTCAGGCGCAATTTTTTGTACAATTTTACGAACTTGTTCAGTTTCACCCTTTTTGGTTAAAAACATTAACGATTCAGGTAAAAATTTCCAAATCAAAGGCAGTGCAATAAATGGAATACATGCAATGTAGAACATGATTTTCCAGCCATGATCAACAACTAACCACGCACCTAAGAGTGCCGAAGTCATACCACCAATTGCATAACCACTAAACATCAATGCCACTAAAGTGCTGCGAATACGTTTTGGTGCATATTCAGTCATAAGTGCAACCACGTTTGGCATCACCCCACCGATACCTAAACCAGCTAAAAAGCGCAAAATACCAAACTCTACTGGTGTTGTTGCAAATCCACCGCAGAATGTAAAACCACTAAAAATGGCCACACAAATCATAATGGTTTTTTTACGGCCAATTTTATCGGATAAAGTACCGAAACTCATCGCGCCGAACATCATACCGAACAGCGCGGTACTTGCCAGTAAACCGGCTTGAACTGCCGATAATCCCCACTCTTGCATTAAAAGGGGTAAAGCCACACCATAAATAACAAGATCATAACCATCAAAAATAATAATTAACAAACACCAAATTAAAACTCCCCAATGGAAAGTCTTGAATTTGGCATTGTCTACCACTGTATTAATATTGAGTTTATTGCTGTCCATGCTAAAGCCTCCTGCTTCTGAAGCATTCCTAAAATATGCAGCCACAATGCAGCATTGACTTAGCAATGTCCAAAACCGATTACATCTATATTTATACCTATAAGGTTTTTTAGTTTTTTTAAGTGAGGTTGCAGAAAAAAGTAATTAAAACATGACTTTTCACGTATTTTAAGAATTATAGTTATACCCTAATCGACTCAATCGAATCATTAAAAATAGGTGATCAACATGTAAAAATAAGGCGATTTAAATCGTATCTCTGCTTTAAATATTATGACCAAGTTGAAATGATCATTTTCACTGACACACCTCAACCCTTAAAATTAAATGAATATTATAATAATGAATAATCTGACACACGATCCAACCATAGACTTAAGTCTAAATTCAACCAAGCATTTAGCTTAAAACATTGCTCGATCATATTTGATTGCTTCTAAATCATAGACCTGATAAACACAGTCAAATAAAGAGCGAATATCATCACCTTCATCCATATTCCGAATGGTCATAAATATAGGACTGACTGCACACTCATCCAATAAAGGGATGTAGTTTAAATGTGCTAACTGAATAGAACGGGCACTTTCAGGCACAATACAGATCCCCTCACCTGCGGCAACGAAGCCCAAAGCCAACTGTATTTCACGGACTATACGTATATTTTGTGGGTCTAGATTAGATTCAGAAAACAAACCTTGTATTTGTGTCGCAAAACTAGGTTGAATATGATTTGGATATAAAATTACACTTTCATCCACAATATCAGAAAGGTATACACCATCTTTATTGGCTAATAATGGATGACTCGCATGTAAAGCAACCATGAGTGGTTCTTCACGTAATAAAACGCGTCTTACTGCTGGATCAGAAATACGCAGTCTACCGAAGCCAACATCTATGCGCCCTTCCTTTAATGCTTTAATCTGTTGCAGAGTGCTCATTTCCACCAGCTCAATTTTTAAATGGGGCTGTTGCTGTCTATATAAATAAACAATTTTTGATAATAAACCATACAATAAAGAGCCGACGAAGCCCATCGTGATTGTTCTTTCAACCATGCCAATTCGCTTAGTCATGGATTTAATTTCTTCTGCATTAGACAAAAGTTTAACAGCGTGCAAATAAAAAAATTGACCCGCTTCTGTGGTCTTCAGTGGCCGACTTCCTCGCTCAAAAAGCTGGATCCCGAGCTCTGCCTCCAAATTTTGAATTTGCCGACTTAAAGGTGGTTGTGCAATAAATAATTTTTCTGCGGCCTTAGTAAAACTTTGCTCTTCCACCACAGCAACAAAATAGCGTAGATGTCTAAGTTCCATGGTCTGTATACCTTTTAAATATATTAAAATGCAAATTTGATCTTCGACAGTCAATATCCATTCCTTTAAGGTATACCATAAGAACAGCACAAAGCAAGATTGCAAAGAGTAATGATGTATAAATCAATAGAAACATTGCTGGTAGAAATTCCAACAATCCGTCCGCATAAGATGGCTGTTGCAACCATGCAGACTCAAACATTGGTGCTGATTAAAATCACAACTGAAGATGGTTTCATCGGTTGGGGCGAAGCAACCACCATTGGTGGTTTAGGCTATGGTGAAGAAAGCCCTGAAAGCGTCAAAACCAATATCGAAACTTATTTCGCACCCTTATTAAAATCACTGAAAGGCTTAAATGTTGCACAGACCTTTCAAGTCATTAAAAAGAATATTAATGGCAATCGCTTTGCTAAATGTGCCATTCAAACTGCTTTATTAGATATTCAAACACAACGTTTAAGCTTACCGCTCAGTGAAGTACTGGGTGGCCGTATTCGCAATAGTGTACCGGTACTCTGGGTGCTAGCCTCTGGCGATACGACTAAAGATATTGCTGAAGCAGAGCAAATGATTGCAGCAAAACGTCATAATATTTTTAAGCTCAAGATTGGTTCACGTGCTGTGCAAGCAGATGTCGAGCATGTGCTTGCAATTAAAAAAGCATTGGGTGCTGATGTTTCAATTCGTGTCGATGTCAATCGTGCTTGGTCTGAATTGGAAGCCATTAAAGGCATTCAAGCTTTACAAGATGGTGGTGTCGATTTAATTGAGCAGCCATGTGCGATTGAAAATATTGATGCCATGCAACGTTTAACTCAACGGTTTGATATTGCGATTATGGCAGATGAATCTTTGATGGGTCCCGATAGTGCTTACCGCCTAGCCAAACGCAATGCTGCATCGGTTTTTGCCGTTAAGGTTGCTCAATCTGGTGGCCTGATTGAGGCTTGCGAAGTCGGTAAAATTGCCAAATTGGCGGGGATTGATTTGTATGGTGGCACCATGCTGGAAGGTCCAATCGGAACCATCGCATCTGCACAAGTATTCTCAACTTTTCACAATTTAGCATATGGCACTGAACTGTTTGGTCCATTATTACTTACTCAAGATATTCTAAAAACTCCACTGCAATATCAGAACTTTGAACTGGTTCTTCCAACGGCACCAGGTTTAGGCATTGAGCTGGATTTAGACAAAATTGAAAACTTACGTCGTCATTAAAAATTGATTTTAACAGGAGCTGAATATGCTTTTCCAAGTACGTATGGATGTAAACATCCCTCGTGATATGCCAGCTGAACAAGCCAATGAAATTAAAGCGGTTGAAAAGGCATATTCACAAGACTTACAACGTCAGGGTAAATGGCGTCATATTTGGCGCATTACTGGTCAATATTCCAATACCAGTATTTTTGATGTGGATAGTAATGAAGAGTTACACACGATTTTGCAAGGTTTACCGCTCTATCCGTATATGAATATTGAAGTGATAGCATTAAATCGTCACCCTTCCTCTATTCGTGATAATGATTACTGATTGACTGTGTAAAAGATGCGTTAAGACTAAGCATCGGGAAGAAAATGTAACAAGGAAATGTGGCGACAAAGGAGCAAGCAATCGCAAGCACAGTCAGCCACGTACAAAAACTTATCATACTTAAGGAGCATTAGTATGAACCGCCAAGAAATCGATAAATTAGTAAAACAAATGAATGTGGATACCGCAACTGGATCTGTTGATACACGCGTTCAACAAATTGTGGTTCGTTTAGTCGGCGATCTATTTCAAGCGATTGAAGATTTAGATATTTCACAAACTGAATTGTGGAAAGGCCTAGAGTATTTCACTGATGCTGGTCAAGCCAATGAATTGGGTCTACTTGCTGCTGGTCTAGGCCTTGAGCATTATCTTGATTTACGTGCAGATGCTGCAGATGCCAAAGCAGGTATTACTGGCGGTACACCACGTACCATTGAAGGCCCTTTATATGTTGCAGGTGCTCCTGAATCAGTTGGCTTTGCACGCATGGATGATGGTTCAGAATCTGCAACTGTTGATACATTAATTATTGACGGTACAGTGACTGATACTGAAGGCAATGTGATTCCAAATGCTAAAGTTGAAATCTGGCATGCCAACAGCTTAGGCAACTATTCATTCTTTGATAAATCCCAGTCTGAATTTAACCTTCGTCGTACTATCTTAGCGGATGCTGATGGTCAATATACAGCTTTAACAACAATGCCAGTTGGTTATGGTTGCCCACCAGAAGGTACTACGCAGTTTGTACTCAACAAACTTGGCCGTCATGGTAACCGCCCTTCTCATGTGCATTATTTCGTCTCTGCCCCTGGCTATCGTAAATTAACCACACAATTCAATATCGAAGGTGATCAATACCTTTGGGATGACTTTGCTTTCGCTACACGTGATGGTCTAGTTGCAACTGCAGCAGATGTAACGGATGAAACTGAAATTGCACGTCGTAATTTAGATAAAGCGTTCAAACACATTCAGTTCAACGTTGAACTTGTAAAAGAACAAGCTGCTGCACCTACAACTGAAATTGATCGTCGTCGCGTAAGCGCTTAATCATTTAGCAATAGAAACCAAGATGTCTTTTCAATGACATCTTGGTGACTTCCTCACATTGGAAAGTCGGAGAACGGACATGCCTCGTATTCCTGTAATTAACACCAGTCATTTAGATCGTATTGATGAGTTACTTGTCGATAATTTTGAAACCGGTGAATTCAAACTACATCGTTCAGTTTTTACTGATCAAGCCCTATTTGATTTAGAGATGAAATACATCTTCGAAGGTAACTGGGTTTACTTGGCACATGAAAGCCAGATTCCGAATAATAACGATTATTACACTACACACATTGGCCGCCAACCTATTGTGATTGCACGCAACCGCAATGGCGAACTCAATGCCATGATTAATGCGTGTTCACACCGCGGCGCGCAGCTTTGCCGTCAAAAACGTGGCAATAAAGCAACCTATACTTGCCCATTCCACGGTTGGACATTCAATAACTCGGGTAAATTACTGAAAGTTAAAGATCCTGTCGATGCAGGCTACTCAGATTGTTTCAATCAAGAAGGCTCACACGACCTTAAAAAAGTTGCACGCTTCCAAAATTATAAAGGCTTCTTGTTTGGTAGCTTAAATCCTGATGTTCCTTCACTTGAGGAATTCCTCGGTGAAACCACTAAAATAATTGATATGATTGTGGATCAATCGGAACAAGGCTTAGAAATTTTACGTGGTTCATCAACCTATACTTATGATGGCAACTGGAAACTCACTGCTGAAAATGGTGCAGATGGTTATCACGTTTCTGCCGTACATTGGAATTATGCAGCGACGACACAACAACGCAAAGAAAAAGAAGCTGCGGATAATGTTCGTGCGATGAGCGCAGGTGCATGGGGTAAACAAGGCGGTGGTTGTTACGGTTTTGAAAATGGTCACATGCTGCTTTGGACACAATGGGCCAATCCAGAAGATCGTCCAAACTTCCCAAAAGCTGAAGAATATACCGAAAAATTCGGTGCGCCAATGTCAAAATGGATGATCGAGCGTTCACGTAACCTATGCTTATATCCAAATGTATATTTCATGGATCAGTTCGGTTCACAAATTCGCGTACTACGCCCAATTTCAGTCAATAAAACTGAAGTAACGATCTACTGCATCGCACCTATTGGTGAAGATAAAGAATCTCGTACCCGTCGTATTCGCCAATATGAAGATTTCTTTAATGCTTCAGGCATGGCAACTCCAGATGATTTAGAAGAATTCCGCGCTTGCCAAGCAGGTTATGCAGGTATTGATATTGAATGGAATGATATGAGCCGTGGTGCGAAACACTGGGTTCATGGTCCAGATGAAGCAGCTAATGAAATTGGTTTAAAACCCCTCCTCAGTGGGATTAAAACTGAAGATGAAGGTCTCTACCTTGCTCAACATCAGTACTGGCTCAAAAGCATGAAGTCTGCAATTACAGCTGAAAAGGAATTGGCAGCAACTGAAGGAGAAAGCGCATGAATACAGCCGTTACTTTAGATCAAATATCTTTAGAAACTATTGCGCAATTTCTGTATAAAGAAGCCCGTTTTTTAGATGATGAACAATGGGATGATTGGTTACAGTGTTATGCACCTTGTGCACAATTTTGGATGCCTGCTTGGGATGATAATGACACCTTAGTAGAAGATCCTGAAACTGAAATTTCGCTAATTTACTATCCAAATCGTCAAGGTTTAGAAGACCGTGTTTTCCGTATTAAAACGGAACGCTCTTCTGCAACCATGCCAGATACACGAACCAGCCACAATATTTCAAATATTGAAATGATGCAACGTGATAGCAATCAAGTCACTGTCCGTTTTAACTGGCATACATTAAGTTTCCGTTATAAAACCAGCTATAGCTATTTTGGCATGTCACGCTATGTCATCGATTTTTCGGGTGAACAACCAAAAATCGTAGATAAATACGTCGTACTGAAAAACGACTACATCAATCAAGTTATTGATATTTATCACCTATAAGCTTCACCAGATGCTCCCTTCAGTCAAATGGACTGTTGACTGAAGGATTTAAAAGTTTCAAAGATTTCCGCAGGATTCCAATCATGTCAAACCACAATGTTGCACTTCAATTCGAAGATGGCGTTACACGTTTTATTAGTGTTACTCAAGGTGAATCACTTTCTGATGCTGCCTACCGTCAAAAAATCAATATTCCTTTAGATTGCCGCGATGGTGCTTGTGGAACATGCCGTGCATTCTGTGAGTCAGGTACCTTTGATATGCCTGAAGAAACTTATATTGAAGATGCATTAACACCTGAAGAAGCCGCTGAAGGTTATATTTTGGCATGCCAATGTAAGCCAACCTCTGATGCTGTCTTTAAAATTCAAGCCTCTTCCGATGTCTGCAAAACTGAAATTCACAACTTTCAAGGTACGCTTGCTCGTGTAGAGAACTTATCTGACTCCACTATTACTTTTGATATTCAACTTGAAGATGGTCAGCCTGATGTACACTTCTTGGCAGGTCAATATGTCAACGTGGCTATTCCAGGTACAACAGAAACACGTTCTTACTCATTTAGCTCTAAACCCGGTAATCGTTTAACTGGCTTTGTCGTGCGTAATGTTCCGAATGGAAAAATGAGTGATTTCTTAAGTAAAACTGTTAAAGCTGGTGACAAGATGAGCTTTACTGGCCCGTTTGGTAGTTTCTATCTGCGTAATGTAAATCGCCCAGTGCTGATGTTAGCAGGTGGTACAGGTATTGCCCCATTTATGTCTATGTTACAAGTGCTTGAAGAAAAAGGTGCTGAACATCCAGTACGTTTAGTCTTTGGTGTGACCAATGACTTTGACTTAGTTGCAATTGAAAAATTAAATGAACTACAAGATAAATTTCCTTGGTTTAAATATCGTACAGTCGTAGCTCATCCTGAATCTACACATGAACGTAAAGGTTATGTGACGGGTCATATTGACAATGATTGGCTCAATGCAGGCGATGTCGATATTTATCTCTGTGGTCCAGTGCCAATGGTTGAAGCTGTCCGCGGCTGGTTAGATACAGAAGGGGTAAAACCTGCAAGCTTCTTATTTGAAAAATTCTCTGCAAATTAATAAGGAGAATCAATTCAATGTCAGATCGTCAAAGATTTCAAAATAAAGTCGTGATTGTGACTGGTGCTGCACAAGGCATTGGTCGTGGTGTCGCACTACAAGTTGCAGCTGAAGGTGGTTTCGTCGTCATGGCGGACCACTCAAACTTTGTTCAAGATGTACTCGCTGAAATTCAAGCTCAAAATGGTCAAGCCATTGTAGTTCAAGCTGACCTCGAAACATTTGCAGGCGCGGAAGCTGTTGTACAAGCAGCTATAGAGAACTATGATCGTGTTGATATTTTAATCAACAATGTCGGTGGTGCAATCTGGATGAAACCCTTCCATGAATTCACCCCTGCTGAAATTGAAAAAGAAGTCAGTCGTTCATTATTTCCAACACTTTGGTGCTGCCGCGCAGTTCTACCTGAAATGATAAAAAATCAATCTGGTGTGATTGTGAATGTCTCTTCAATTGCAACCTGCGGCATCAACCGTATTCCCTATTCAGCATCGAAAGGTGGTGTAAATACACTGACTCGATCGTTGGCATTTGCACATGCCAAAGATGGTATCCGTGTGAATGCAGTGGCAACAGGTGGTACAGAAGCTCCACCACGCAAAGTACCACGAAATAGTAAACCATTAACTGAACAAGATCAGGCATGGATGCAAGAAGTGGTTGATCAAACCATTGATAGCACTTTTTTAGGCCGCTATGGCACCATCCAAGAACAAGTGAATGCCATTCTTTTCCTCGCTTCAGATGAGTCATCATATATGACAGGTACCGTTGTTCCTGTCGGAGGTGGAGATCAAGGTTAAGCCTTGATCTTTTTTACGATATAACAGGATCATTGCGCATGGAGGCCTTCAATGGCACACCTGTTTAAAACATTAAAACAAGATTGGTCAATTTCAGCCACGGTTGCAGGATTTTTAGCCGTGCTGATTTCTTATGCTGGCCCCATGATTATCTTTTTCCAAGCCGCACAACAAGCCGATGTTTCTTCAAGCATGATGGCTTCATGGATTTGGGGTAGCTCAATTGGTGCTGCAATCACCGGGATTTTCTTATCCATAAAATTTAAAGTCCCGATTATTACCGCGTGGTCTGCCCCCGGCACAGCCTTATTGGTCGCATTATTCCCTCACATTTCACTGAATGAAGTTATTGCTGCCTATATCACTTCTGCAGTGATTATTTTGTTCATTGGCTTGACAGGCTCTTTCGACAAACTACTGAAATGGATTCCTCAAGGCATTGCTGCTGGCATGATGGCAGGCATTCTATTTCAGTTTGGTGTAGGGCTCTTTAAAGCCACAGACAGTATGCCTTATGTGGTATTTGGCATGTTGGCTTGTTTTTTATTGGCAAAGCGCTTTTCTCCAAGATATGCCATTATTTGGGTATTATTTTCAGGTATTGCATTAAGTTTAATTTTTGGAAAAATGAATCCTGTCGCAATGAGTTTTTCTCTAGCGATTCCAGAGTTTATTACACCTGAATGGACATGGTCTTCTACGCTTAATTTTGCAATTCCTTTAACCATTGTCAGTCTCACTGGACAGTTCTTACCCGGTATGGCGATTATAAAATTAAGTGGTTACGACACCTCAGCTAAACCCATTTTAACTGTGGCTAGTATCGTATCGCTGGGCGTTGCTTTTGTGGGAGGCATCACTATTGTTTTAGCTGCCATTACTGCCGCACTATGCACAGGAAAAGATTCACACGAGTTAAAAGAAAAACGCTATATCGCAGGTATTGCGAATGGCATTTTCTATATTTTAGGTGGTTTATTTGCTGGCAGTATTGTGATGCTCTTTAGCTTATTACCTAAAGAATTGGTTGCAGCGTTGGCGGGTCTTGCGTTGCTTGGTGCAATTGCAACCAACATCAGTGCGGCAATGAAAGATGAATCTCAACGAGATGCAGCACTTATTACATTTCTTGCCACCGTTTCTGGCATGCATTTTTTAGGGCTCAGCTCAGTATTTTGGGGTATTTGTATCGGTATGATCGCTCATCTGGTTTTAACCAAACGCGAATCCGCTACAGTTACTCTGCCTTCAACCCAAAGCTCTACTCAGGGTTAATAGGCAAAACGTTCGACTAGGAAACATTATGATTAATAAAAGCACTGCCTCATTAACAGAAGCACTCTCTCAAATCAAAGATGGCTCCACCATCATGATTGGTGGATTCGGAACCGCAGGCCAACCCGCTGAACTAATTGACGGTCTCATCGAATTGGGAATTAAAGACCTGATTATTGTGAACAACAATGCGGGCAATGGTGATTATGGCTTAGCTAAACTGCTGAAAGCAGGTGCAGTGCGTAAAATCATTT
>NZ_NEGI01000005.1 GCF_002135345.1 Acinetobacter sp. ANC 4648
CGCAGTCTTTGTTGGGTCGTATACCTCAACCTGTTGAGGGGATACATCAATGCTGAAGTTTTCCTTGATAGCCACCACCACCTCAGTAGGTGTCATAAACTGCGCAAGTGACCGTACAATAAAGACTTTTTCTACTTTTTTAAGCCTTGCCATAACTCACTATCCATCAAGGTACATCAAGGTAAATGGGCAAAAAAACTTGAAGCTAACCTATTACACAGTTCCCACAACACGCTGAAATATTAGTTTCTGAAACAAACGGTGCATTCTTGGCAATTTCTAAAAGCCGTTTGACTGAATCGTCAGCACCCCATCGTTTTGTTTCACCGAAGAACACTTCCACATCATGTCCAGCTAAGTAATGTTTAGGCAGACCAGTATTATCGCTATAGATCGCTTCACCATCCGCATCACGTTCAACACCGATGTGATAAAGCTCATGCTCAATGAGTCGGCAGAATTCACGGTCAGTCGTATTCTCACAGTAACTGGCATCAATCGTAATCAAATAAACTGGTACACAACCAAACCAATCACGCATCTGTTGCTCTTGCCGTGCCTTCTTCCATCCGCCCTGGTTAAACATCACTTTTTCACATTGGCCCAATACCATGCGCTTTTTAGCCATACATGCAGATGATGCCCAAGCAAATGCTAAAAAGGTTTCATCGTCATGTATTAGCTCTGCAATATGGTCATGATCAGGATTATGAAGTTCGCCACCAATGGTGAGCCAATTCTTAATGACCCATTCTTTTAGATCTACAGCTGGCATAAGCAAAATTGCCTCTTGCTCTTCTGCTCGATCAATCAGTTCTGTCGGTGGAAATGGTCTGATCTGTTCCATTGAAAATATGCCTTTTTAAATCTCTAAGCCACTGTGATGCCAAGTGAGCCTTTATTTGCAATGGCCCTGACTCAATATCTTTAAACGATGGTGCAGACTCTAATCGAACAACTGTAAAACCCATTGCTTCAGCATCATCGTAATGATCCAAGCTCCAAGCCTTGTTTTTAAGCTTGCCACCTCGCCCACCTGACCAAGGCCCGCCCGAAATCTCAACCAAAATTCGGTGTTCAATTAAATGGAAATCAAAACGCCAATGCTTGGTAGATTTAAACTGAAATTTCTTCTCGTATTTAATTTCAAGAACAATAAGTGATTGCTCAAAATCCTCTTCAGCTTCTAGATATGCTTCTTTGGCTTTTGGCAGTGGTTTAGCGCGTGGCTTATTTTTAAGTGGGCGTTTCTTGGTTTTCCAGAAATAGTCTTTCTCATCCATAAATTGCACCCATAAAAAAACCTCCCGAAGGAGGTTTATTTTTTAAGATCATTTTCTGTAAGTGGATTTTCTCTCCACCTTAGAGCCAACAGCTCAATTTCTTTATAGTATGTTGGTTTTTGGGATTTACTTCTTAAATGCGTAACCGCAGGGTTAACTGCTTCCCAAAGTCTGATCATGTTATTACAGTGCATACGCTTGAAAAGTACTTCATCCATTAAGCAAGTATTTACACCAATAGCATAAAACTCGTGCCTATTTAGAACATGAAGTAAATGCCCTCTAACTTCGTACTCTGGCTTTTGCAACTTATTAGATTCCATTTCGCAAAGCTCTGAAAGCGACGTACAGGGCTCTCTCTTATAGTCATTAACAAAGTCTTGCTTAGCAATTCCAAGGTATTTAAATGGGTCTTTATCAAAATTTAGCACTATATTCTTGGAAACAGATAACTCCATATCACTATTATCATTCAATATAGTATCTAAAGTAGCCCTTTCCCTTGAGCTATCTCTAGAGGATTTAATTGTTGATAGTGCGATATAAGCGGATATAGCAATAACTAAAAGCTGAAAGAAAAGCAGCCAATCAGCAACTTTCCAATCTTTAAAATCATAAAAACTGATCACTTGGGGTAATACAGTATATGTAGATATTAAAAAAGCAGAAGACGCTAAAATTAGCGTCATTCTGCTATTAAGAATCTGTTTTGCTGGAGGGTTAGCCATCCCAACCTTCCGATGCAATAGTCATGTTAGAGAACCAAATTAAGGTATTGTAATTGTTTAATAATTTAGCCATAAGCACCTCTGATATTGACAAAAATACCCTATCTATCAAACGACATTAGGGTTATCCACAACTATATTCACTATTTACAGTTACGTCAATATGGCGTAACTATGATATTTGCGGTTTGTTCGGTAGCGGTTTTGCTTGAAACTACGTCACGGTGCGCGTTACAGCAGATGACATATCCGATGACGTATTTTCACTATTTACAGTAAAAATACATTGATACACTTATAACTACGCATACATCGACGTACTGTACTCAAGCACGTTAAGAGGACTTCTATCCTAACGGTACTTTCTTCGCCCTAGCTTAGCGTGAAGCTCGTCTGCGTGGATCCACCCTAGCAATAGGATTAGAATCGGTGAGATAAGTACACCCCAACGCAACCAACTAAAGTTCTCCACAACTAATTGAAACAATGGGCGTGTTCCCAAGATATTAAGATTAGCTATCCCATTCAGAATTGGAAGGTAACTAAACATAGCAACAACAGCTAATGCCATATAAAATACAATGCACCAAAATACTCTAGGGTACTCTTCAAAAACATCATTTAACTGCCAAAGCTTTTCTTTCAACCACCCCATAATCACCCTCTTAAAATTTATTATTTATCTGAGTAATATATGGATATCTGCTTAATTTTCAAGCGTAAAATGCAAATTCTTAATCTGCTCTTTCAAGCGAATCATAATATTGTCTATAGCGACCAGCTCACTATGCCTTAAACCTGCACGACTTAAATTCTGATACTTACTCAGTTCATCACAACAGAACTGCAAATCTTTTTTAGCTTGTACACGATCTGTCATGGATACCTCGAATAGAAAAGAAAAACCCCGCCAATAATGCATATTGAGCGGGGTCTTATGTGCCGTAATACGTTCGGCAAAGACAAAGGAAACGTAGCTAAAGGTCGACTCCAAAATCTTTTAAATAGCTAATTAATTGGCTGATATTCCAAAATCATACCGTTTATTGATGTAATTAAATCATCAATAGTTTTTAGATTTTTTAATTCCATTCTTTTTAAGAAGTAATCAACTGCGTACGACTCATATTCACTTTCATGCAAATAACAATCCAAGAAACCAACACCTTTCAATTCAAGAGTTCTTTTATTGAATCTTTGAGGTGTTCTATGATTGGCTTTTTCAAACATTTCTGGATGCATTTGATCACAAGGCAATGGATATCTAAATCCATAATGAGTAAAACTATCTCCTCGATCCAAAGTAAAATGATGGTTTGTTTCACCATCACAGCTGTATATATAAAACTTTTCTTGTTTAACAGTTGAATTTAACAAAATAAATAATCCATGAGGCTAAATTATTTACCACTATACATTATTAAAACAGAAAATAAATGCTTGCATATGTATGTTTTTAAAGGTTTTTATGCTTGCTTTAAGTTTCCTTCAAACAATCCCGACACACTTCAACTTCTTCACCAGAAATGTAGTCAATTAGCAAACTTCTAAAACTGAGTATGACTTTTCTCCTGACAAAAAAACCTCCTAAAACGGAAGTCTTTTTCTCAGGCTTTAACTTATGCTATTTGTTTGAGACAAGCACCAATCAACATTTCATTTAACAGAGCTAATTCTTTAATATTCATCTCAGCCACTGGCTTATTAAACTGCTCAATCGCAAACTCCAAATTACTACCTTCTAACTTAAGGTTCCTGCTTAAATCTTTTATTAAACTAATACAACTAACCAAATGTTCTTTTACTGCTTCTTCTTGCGTCTTTACGATATTCATTTTTAAACTCAGTTTTCTTAGATATTTTTTATACCATAAATATGGAAAGAACCTATTGGATTTAAGAAATATTATCAGATTTTATGGCACGCCATGCAGGGCTTGAACCTGTGACCATCCGCTTAGAAGGCGGATGCTCTATCCAATTGAGCTAATGGCGCAATAAAAAAGGACATGGTGATCTGCCACATCCTTGCCTTAGATTACGATATTGATCAGCTCGGCAACTGATCTACCGCTACTCAACACAATAAACTTCTCAAAGTTAGCTATTGATCTGCTTTGTGTCTTTCATCTTTTTTGGTCGGGAGTCACCACAATTTATGGCTCTAAGGCTAACTCAATGTGTGACGAAATCACATTGGATTCAAACCAATTTATACGGCTGGTTTCAGCATCCCACCGTTTGCGCTTATAGCTGATATACCAAACTCGTATAGCAGCGTCACAAATCAAAATCGCCCTTTGGGTGGCGCACTACCCTTATGCATATGCTGGCATGATAAATCTCCCAATCATGTTACTTGTGCATGTCACAAGCACCTTTTTTACAGGCATTAAAAAAGCCTCACATTTCTGTAAGGCTTCAACCTTTATCTTTTGCGCTGATTAAGGTTTGTTTGTTATTAGTGTTAAATAACGCAACAGTTTTAGCAAAAAATGATATATACGTTAAATTTAAAAAAAACCTAAACGCCTTTTTAACTCTCAGTGCTCAAGAAAAAAAGACCTACAACCGCACAAAGCAATACTATCGAAATAAACAAATAAGTATTTAAGTTATTAAAACTACTAATAAAATTCCACATAGACTACCCCCCTCTTAAAATAACCAACACATTGTACTTATTTTAATCTTATTTAAAACTTACCTATTGGTATTAATTAAGCAAAAAAAATACCCACTCATTTGGAGGATGGGTATATAAACTTTAAAACTGTGTGGTCAAACTGCAATACGACCAGTATAGAAATAAGATACCCTAGTTTCCGAAATAATGGAATCCCTAAACCTTTAATTCCCTGTAAGTATTTTTTCTATACTTTTCTACTGCTCCAGATGCACATTTAATTGAAGTCTCTAATGCTATCACCATCAGATTTTCATATTGCTTCCATGTTTTTCTATATGCCTCAGAATCCATTTCATAAGATTTAATACCGCCTGCATATAAGCGACCTTTTGCAGTAAAATTAGCCTCATACTCTGGGTCTAATGCAAACAACAAAACCATCAATGCGACCCGATTTGCCAAAACACAAAGTTCAATATTTTTCGGTTTTAAACGGTTATCCTTTTCAGCATTCACCACCATAATATTGGCTAGATGATCCTGAATAAACTCAAAATCACCCTTAGATGACTCCCCAAAAACAATCACCGAAGTAATCGACTTCTCCAACTGAGTTTCCATGCTTGCAATAGCACCCAAACGATCTTGATAGTCCAAAGGTTTCTCTCCTGTACCATGTGCCTCATCACTGAATTGCGGTGACTTAGCTGTAATGCCATGAGTCAACCATTCAAATTGTTCAAACTTGTCTGCTACTGCATTCATCCCAATCACCCTCAAACTTCTTTAATGTCTATGTCATGTACTGTTTTCATCAAATGCTTCTTATTTCTAAAACTTGCTAATTTCCGTGTTACTACTGACTTCACATCCTCAACAACCAACACCCCATTACTGATGTATGTGAAATCTGCAAAGTATCTCAATGCAGGTTTAGCCCTCTTTTCCCCTGCAATTTTCACCTTAGGTGCAAGCTCAAATTTGACCTGACACTTTAAATCTTGAATTTCACCTCTCTGCTGCATCGCTGTAAGCTCGATATAGCGTTTGTACTCCTTTTGGCTATCGAACTTCATTCCATCTTTTTCAATCTTCTGAGCATTGAATTTATTGCGTTTAGAGGCAGTCTTCCGACCACCTCCAAATTGTTTGTGATATTCAGCGAGGGAAATTGAGGTCATTTACTCTCTCTAATAAAATTTTATTTTCTTCACGACAGCATGAGAGTTGGTTTTGAAGATCATCAATCTCAGCCTGTCGGGATTGCCGACCACCATCAAAAGCTATGCGGCAACAATTAGCATGACGGATAACATTCAGACCTATTGTGCTCATCCATTTATCAAATTCACTCATCGCTCAATCACCTCAGTCAAAGGGCTAATGTGGTTACGAATGTCGGTGCAATGGTCGGTTAAATGGGAGAGATTGTCGGTGCATGAATCGGTGTCGCCAATCTCACATGATTCTTTTGCAGAACAATTAGTTATTTCACTTTGCAGCTGCTGTTGAATTGCAGCTTCAAAGCCGCCTGAATTTATGAATTTGTCGAAGATATTTAGCTCATCTATCTGCTCTATCGTTAAACCGTTCATACTCTCACTCCACAATATTTATCAGTCATCATTTTTAATTTTTTGGCTTGATATTCATCTTTCCTAACCGAACTAATCGCAGACTTGCAATCAGCACATCGACAACCAAAGTTGTATCTTGTTGTTGTGCCGTGTGGCTTGGTGTTTCTTGAATTTCTTAGAACCTCGGTTTCGGTTCGATCAAATGCGCTAGACAATCGCTCCCAAGCTGAATCAGTTAATAAAGTGCCATGACTAAGTACGCTAGATATGTATGAAACTGATACACCGCTATTTTTGGATAAAATCTCTCTCATGCCACGTGGTGCACAAAAAGCAGCTAATTGATCTTGTTTTGTGTTTAAAGAAGGTGTTGCAAAAAAATCACTATCAATCTTTTCGGCTTCAACAACTGTTCCCATTGGGTGATAAACACCGCTCCTGATTGCACGAACAACTTCACGGACAAAATAAAGCTCAAAAGGTGGGCGACCATTACGCTCAGCAATCTGAATCAGTGCTTGCTTGATTTCTAGTGAGGTTTTCATGCTGCACCAACCTTTCCAACCATAAAACTTGGTGGAGTCGGGATTTCTTGGTTGATTGGTCGCCACATATGCAAACAATGCGGATGGTTATTTACGTAATCTTTTTTGCTTGGGTGGTACTGGATAACGCAATCATCCTGCTCCCAAAAAAGAGATTTGATAAAACACATTTCTTCCCATGTGGGGCAGCGCAAAGGTAATGAGACGCTCACATACTCCCAACCCATTTGATCACTAGCAATGACAGTGAAAACGCATTTTTTGGTCTTTACCCAAAATGCACCGTTATTGCCAAAACCTTCATTACTACCCATTGCACCTTTGGTGATTCGATATTTTTCTGGTACTTGAAAGCTCACACCCCACCCCCTAAACGCTGATATTCACTGCCAGCCTGCAATAACGCTTTCGGAAAACTCAACCCTATTTCTTGCAATTCCTTAGTGCGAGCTTCAATCCATGTTTTTTCTTCAGGAGATTGTTCAGGGAAGTAAGATTTAGGTATTGGTCGAAAAAGATCGCTTAATTTCTTGTCTTCAATCGCATCAGATTTGATCCACATCGTTTGACTAACACTAGCTAAAGAGAACTCTTGAACTACATCAGCGTAGTTATCTTTGAATGCCTCATAAGCCAGATACATAGCTCGGTCTGTGTTCTTAGCCCATTTGATATTCGTAAACATTTCATAACATCGGTCATATGATTCTTTTTCAGCATTGGTGATGGTGTGATTGTTATCACCTGTCCATTTAATGATGTTTGCCAATGCTGCATGCTTGCCCTTGAATGAATCTTGTAAGCGCTGTTGCTCAGTACCAAAACCAGTGATACCAAGACACCACTTACGGAACATTGCTGGATCTGGACAAAAGCCGTTATCACGAACCTGAGATAAGCCAAAAGCTACTTGATCATGAGTTAGGCCATCGATACAGATTTTCATTGCTGTGTTGATTTGTGCTGTAGCCACTCCATCAAAAGTTTTTTCAAATGAACGTGGTGCAATCGCTTTAAACACACCAACAAGCTGTGCTGAATTAATTGAACCAAGGTTTTGATTAGAAGCCGTAAGTTGCATTGCCCTGCTCCTCTTGTGCGATGAGTTCTTGAATTTCAGACATGCGAGTTGATGCTTGGGTTTGTTTAGGCTGGAATTGCTGCTTAGGCTCAAACAGACCTTGGTAGTTACCAGTGATTGAGGTTTTCAAAGACTGATTACTGCCTTCAAATCCCCATTTCTGAAAATCTTTGTAGATCGTGTTTAGGGCATTTTTGGTTAGCTTGGTTTTTGCAGTCATTGAGCGACTAGAAACGTATTGCTCCCAAAGAAAGAAATCACAGAGAACTGCAAATTTATCTGAAGTCAGTTTGATCACTTCGTCATAAGATAATTTGCGAGTCTTGTCTTTGCGCTCAGCTTCGGCTTTTGCTTTTTGCTCAGATTCCAATTTTTGTTGATCAAGAATGAAAATTTTGATATGAGCATCTGGATTTGTTTTCTTGAAATCCTGAAAATCATAAAAATTAGCTTTCAAAGGATTTTTTGGAGCGAAGTGACTTAATGTTTTATCTATTGGTAAATATATATAAATAATATCTATTGATGCTTCACTAACGAAAGCGCTAGCTACCCCACTAACGAAAGCACTGCTATTCACTAATGAAAGCGCTTCAGTTAGTGAAGCGCACTTATTCTGTAAGCGAAGAGCTTTTATTTTTGAAGCGTCAACCTTCTCGAATGCTTCAACAAGAGACACTTCGTTTATCTGGTATTTGTTACCAATGCGATAATTAACTTCAAGCACAGTGATAATGCCAAACCATACAAGCTCCTTGATTCCATTGTTCACAGTTGCGGAACCAAGCTTGTTTGAGCCTTTAAGCTTCCCTCCTTGAATCTGTCGTGTACTAATGTGGTCAGATGCTTTATTGAAGCCAGTGATGTAACCCATAAGTGCTGAATAAACATTCTTTGCCGCATCGGTTAAAAACGGCTCCACCTCATTGTGAAAAAGACGACTTTTCGCGATGAAGCCCCTCTCAAGGCTTTCCGTCATTTTTGGCTCTTTTTTCTGAAATTGAATTACCTTGCCTTGCGGCTTTGGTGGCTCATGTGCTAAATTTGATTTCATATTCAATGCCTTCTAAAGTTTTGAATTACTAAAAGCCTGACCTTGACCATCAGGCTTTTTCTTTTTCCATGCATGAACGAACCTTTGCATTCAGTTCAGCTAAAATGACATGAAGCTTGTTAATGACAGCTGACATGTCCACCACTTCCCCTTCAGTAATACGTCCGTCTGCCATCATTTCTTTGAATACAGACTGAATATCACCACCGCCAATTCCTGTGCTTAAAACAAGTTCAGTTAAGGCTGTATCACGGCATTCTGGAATTACAGGTAAATCAATTGCCACCTTTCCATGTTCAGCATTAAGTTCTTGTAAAATACGAAAGTCACCAGTGATTCCCATCATTTTTGATGCTTCTAAAAGCGTTAAATGATGTGTATCTGTATTTGGATTAACTTTGCTGTTAAGTACCGCTGGACTTTTAATCCCCATTCTTGGTGCAAGCGAATTAGCCCCACCTCTAAAATCGTGTACTGTGTGATATGCAGCATCTAATATGTTCATTTATAACCTCTTAGAACGTTTCTTTAAAACATTGACCGAGTGATACTTGGGTTAAGCAACTTCAATTGAAGAAAAATCTCGCTTTAGACTTGGTCTCAAGTCCAAAGCTAAAAATTTCCCATTTGTTTTCTTTTGAATGCGTAAAGCAATTTCTACAGAGATATTCCCTGTCGAGAGAATGTAGTTGACAGAAGGTTGTGTAATACCAAGACCTTCAGCTGTTTTTTTTTGATTACCAAAGTAATCAATAACTAAATTAAATTTATTTTTAAGCATACCAAGACCCCTATTAATTACCCCCAATTTATAGATTGTTCTATTTATTGTCAATATTTATGAATAGATATTTCTATATTTGTAATTTTTATGGCTTCTGTGCAGATATGACAAAAGACGTTTTTATTAATATTATAGAGAAACCTATAAAATGAATGCAGAGATTAACTTGATGACGACTTTAGGACAGAGACTTAAGGAGTCTCGTTTAAAAGCCGGCCTTACTCAAAAGCAAGTAGCGGAAAGGGTTGGCATGAAACAGCCCTCTTATCAATATTTAGAGAAGGCTGATTCTGATAATAAAAAATCATCATCTCATTTAGTTGCTATAGCTAGAGCCTTGGGTGTTGATCCTTATTGGCTCGCTACGGGTGAAGAATCATCAAATATTGATGATAAGGTCAAAAAATTGCTTGATGGGTCTCCAGTCGTCACAACTAGTCTAAATAATAATGATCAAAATAAGATTTGGATTGACCTTGTGAATATAAGATTTTCTTGCGGTGATGGCGAATCAATTGAATTTCATTTTGATGAGGTTATTGATCAATATGAATTTAAACCTTCTTTTTTTAAAAAATATGGTGTTAAACCTGAAAACATGAAGCTAGCCCTTGCTACGGGTGATTCTCAGGAGCCTTATATCTGTACTGGCGATATATTTGGCATTGATCTAACTGATAAGGATATCAAGGATGGTGAGTTTTATGCTGTCTACTTTGAGGGTGAGGCAATGCTTAAGCAGATATTTAAGGAGGAAGGAGGAAAACTAGTACTTCACAGTCTAAACTCCAAATATAAAGATAAAACAGTAAGTGATGTTAATGGCGCTAATTTCAGGGTAATTGGACGACAATTTTATAGAGCTGGATAGCCTTAAAGGAAAGCATAATGATCGCAACACTTAATAAATCTAAAACTGCGCTAACAATTAATCGTCAAGAATTTAAGTTGGCATTAGAAAAAATTGGCACAGCAATTGATAAACAAATAGTCTCGCTTAAAAAAGCCAAACAAAGCTATGACGCTGCGGAAATGGCACGCGAGGTCATTAGTGAGGCAAATATCTTTGAAGCTATTATTGAAGGCTTTAACGAAGCAGAAGAAACCAATCTAAAGCTAACTGACATAACCAATCTTGAGACAGCGCAAGGATGGATAGATGAGTTTTTAGAAAAATATTCTGAGGTATAAAGAGCCAAGAAGAAAGTGAGGAAAAGTTAAGAGTAAGTCACTTGTCACTCAAAGTGCTGGTGCTGAAAAATTACTAAGGAGTTATGACTAATAAACTTAATGCAAAAAATTGAAATAAATTCCAATAAAATTAGCCATGTGCTTTATCAGCACTACTTATTAACCGTAGTACTTAGAACTGGTGAAAGGTTCATATATAGGCTTCTTAAAGCAAGTACATTCGCGGAATTTATTGATGCCCCTGATAGGGATAAATTTTATAGAAATAATATTGAAGCCAATAAAGAATTTAAGAGAATTCAGCTTTTTGTGTAATTGAAAATAATTTAACTGCGAACCCGACGCAGTCCTTAGAATGATCGGGTATGATGAATGGAGGGGAAATGTCTAAAAGGCTAAACAATAAAGAGATATTGGTATTTAAAAATATACCTAAATACCTTACAAAGCCTCTGAAACAAAAATGGACTGTTAATTTAAAGGTTAAGCAACTTTCTATTGAGCTTTATGGTGGAAATCATCATTTTCAAATTTATATGCGTCAAGCAGTAATGGATGAAGATAATTTTTCTTGCGGGATAAGCTTAGTTGCTAGTGGTAATAACGACATAACTCTTGCTCGATACAATGGAAGCAATCATGTTCACGTCAACAAATGCGATGGTAGGAGATTTGACTTTAAATGCCACATACATGAAGCCAATGAAAACTCCCTTAAAATATCTAAAAAAATTGAAAACTATGCTGAGTCAACAAATCGATATACAA
The DNA here is from genome assembly GCF_002135345.1 of Acinetobacter sp. ANC 4648. Taxonomy (GTDB): domain Bacteria; phylum Pseudomonadota; class Gammaproteobacteria; order Pseudomonadales; family Moraxellaceae; genus Acinetobacter. Next base: position 11,641 of record NZ_NEGI01000005.1, read on the forward strand.
ATTTACAAGGTGCGATACAATGTGTATTAAATGATTTCCATATAATGGATCTAAGTATCGGACAATTAATTGAGCAAGGAGGGTTGTTTGATGATGAATTACAGTACAGTTAAGCAATTACTTTGCAATAGTTTTTGCCGAGATATTGGGTTTAAAGAGTTAAAAAATGGTGGAGCTATCATATCCTTACCTAATTATGATAGGGATGGTGATGCATACAGCATCTATATTAAAGGATCCAATGCGGGCTGGTTGTTATCTGACGGTGCTAGCACAGTCATGCGTTTGAGTTACGAGCATGATATTGATGATTTATTAAAAGGATCGCGCCTAGATTTGTTTAATAGTCATGTTGCGGATGCTGGTGCAGAATACGATGACGGGGAATTATTTATCGAAGTTCCAGCTGATCAGTTATTGGGTGGCTTATTTACCTTAACTAATTTAATGAGTCGTGTTAGTGATTTATCGTTGCTTAAACAGTATCGAATAGCATCAAACTTTAGAGATGAATTGAGAGATGTTTTGTATAGCATTTTGCCGAAAGACAAAGTGCATGAAAATTATATTGTTCCTAATTTACCAAATGCTGAAGATTATACAATTGACTATAAGATTGATGCAGATACACCTCTATTCTTGTTTGCTGCGAACAATAAAGATGCTGTGCGTTTATCAGTAATCACTTTACAGCATTTAGAGAAACACAATATAGATTTCAACTCTATCGTTGTTCTAGATGATTCAAATAAAGTTCCAAAACAGGATATGAATCGTTTAATGGGTGTGGCAAATGATTTTGTACCCGATTTAACTCAAGTAGATATTATACAAAAGAAAATTTCACACCGACTTGCAAGCTAAGACTTCAACCCCTTTAAACAACCCACCCTGCGTGGGTTTTCTTTTGTCTATTAAAACTCAAATGTAAAAAATTACAATTCTTTTTATCTATTTATTAAAAGAATAATCTATAAAATTTAAAGATATTTCTATTTTTATAGATAAATCTATTGACTGAATATATAGAATTATCTATATTCATCTCACCAGATAATAAAAAACTGCCGAAGTTTGAGACCTGAGGCAGTTTTGCTAACTAGCGAGATGATTATGAATCAAAACCCTATCCAGAGTCAAACTGCGAGCTTTTCCAAAGTTCACAGTCAAACAACTCCACGCTTGTTCCAACACCCAACCACTGCCAACACGGTGAAATATAAATCTAAGTCAGGATTAGTCCTTGCTTCAATTGTTGCCATTGCTGTTTGTGGTGGCGGTCTATTCAGTTGCACAGCGCATCAAAATGCAGTGGCGAAGATTGGGAGTGCTCAATCATGAATACTCAAACTCTTAAACAAACCCTCGCTCCTGCTCAAGTCTTTGAAGCTTTGGCTAGAGGTTTAAATATCGACTATGCAGAAGTTGAAACTAACGACTGGGAACCATTAACCCCTCAAGCGCGTTTAGGCTTTGCAGACTTCTTCGGTGGCTTCATCAAATTTCGTTTCTCTCAAGGCTTAGACAACGGCATTCAACGTGATCTAAAAAATATATCTGCAAATGCTTTCTCTGAATTTCTTAATTTAGATGGTGATGGCAATGAGCGTTACCGTGTAGGTAAAGATCGACCTAGCTTTTATACCCTTAAACCTGCTGGACGCAGCGGTACTAATTTAGATGGCTTCAATATCTATAAAGAATTTAACGGCAGTCTGACTCTTGTAGATAAGGCAACCGCGCCTAAATGGTTAATCGAAGCATTACTGGTTGCTCGTAAAGCGAAGCGCAATTCTGAGTACAACCAAGCGTTAGAAAGTGCTGGCCACTTTCAATCACCAGAATATAAGAAATGGTCTAAAAGCCATCGTGCGGTTTAAGGGGAAATATCATGGCTATAAATATTATTACAGCGGATCAGCCTTTATTGGTTCAAGCAATTATTGTTTATCTTTATGCAGATCCTGGTCTAGGTAAAACGTCTATTGGTTTCACTGGTGATAAGGCAATTTCATTCGACTTTGACAAGGGTTCACATCGTACTGGTGAACTACGTCGCGGTGCCGTGGTTCAGGTTCAACAATGGGCTGATGTTGCAAACTTAACTGCAAATGACCTTGAACCTTTTAATACGATTGTGATCGATACAGTCGGTGCAATGCTTGAAAGCATTAAAACTCACCTGATGTTGAACTCTACCAATAAGCAAAAAGATGGCTCTCTTAAATTAAAAGCTCAAGGTTTAGCAAACAATATCTTCAAGCAGTATGTGAATAGCCTTATCGCTTCAGGTAAAGATGTTGTGTTTATCGCCCATGCTTCTGAAGACCAGAGCGGTGATCAAGTCATTTACCGACCAGATCTTGGTGGTAAAAATCGTAATGAGCTTTACCGTATTGCCGACATCATGGGTTATTTAACCACTGTTACCACGGGTGAAGGGAGAAATGCTCGAGTAATCAGTTTTAAACCATGCCCTACTCACCATGCTAAAAATGCTGGTGGTTTAGGTGGTGATACAGGTGAAGTTTGGGTACCAGATCTTAAAACCAATCCTAATTTTTTGGCTGATTTAATCAAGCAAGCTAAAGACCATATCAACACACTTACCCCTGATCAGCTTGCAACAATGAAAGCATTGGAAGAACTAGGTAACTGGGAACAAAGTTGTACGGAAGTTCAACATGCAGGTGATCTTCAGCAATTAACCGAGTCATTAGATAAATCACATATCTACTATCAATCAATGCGTCAAATGATGCTTCAGGCTGCCAAAAATCTTGGTTGTACTTTTGATATGAATTCGAGTCGGTGGATTAGCCCTGCTGAATTCATAGGCATTAATGATGCTCAGCGTGATGATCTTCAAGCATTTATCACTGAACGTGGATTGGATACTAAAACAATCTGCGAGCATTTCGGTATCGATGCACTCACTCAAATTGAAGTTGCTCAGATCCAATCCGTAAAACAAGAAATAGATAATTTAGCTAAAGCTGGAGTTCAAGCATGAATATTTTAAATAGTAATGAAGCTTTTGCAGCAATGATGGCGGGTAAAAATATTCTATGTCGTGCTGCAGGTGAGTTAATTGAATTTGATGATCTTGATCAATTCCCTGCGACTATTTTTGCGAAAGCCGGTTATGAATTTTGCATCAAAATTGAAATGATGGAGTTAGGGGGTATTTCTTTTACCAAGCCTTTGACCCTTGATGAGATTCAAGATGGCCAAGATGTTTTTACGATCAACACTTATGGTCAATCTATTTATATTAGTGAATTTGGCAAGATGACTTGTCCTGCATTAATTGAATCTATTAACAGTGGATTTGTGCAGCGTGATGCTGAAAATGCCAAGCTACAACTACAAGCAATGGCTAAGGTTTTAGGTCGTGAGTTGAATGGCGACTGCTTGGTTGTTCGACTTGGTACTGACAAGCCTAAACGTAATACTGGTAAAAAGGCTAATAACTCCACTCCAACTGCGGCAAATGATGCCTCAGTTCCAGTAGAAAAAAAGACATCTTGTGACTCTGCAATAACCAATGAACCTGAAGTGTGGAAAACTAGTGCTCAAGAAGCCCATGAAACATTAAAAGAGACACGTGAAATAGCTGAAGCATTTATGGCTTCAGAACCAGCTTTAGAAGGTGTCATTGAAACCGAGGCTGTGAAATTGATTGAGAAATTTACAACTCAAATAGCGCAATGCAACACTGTAGATTCGGTTTTGGGTCTACGATCTATCTTTTTAGCAAATGGTCATCTTGAGCGTGAGGATCATCAACACCTATGCAAGCTCACCGAAGATAAATTGCTTGAACTAGATCCTGAGCAATATGCACCTAAGTCTGCACAAATAGTTGAACATCAAGAATATTTAGACACATTGCTTAATGATGTGGCTTTAGCACAAACACCTGTCGAAGTTAATGCCCTCATCCGCTATACAAAAACTTGGACTGAGCAACAGCGTAAACCCGTCATCATGGCAATGAATAAGCGCTTAATCGAACTGAGTAAACAAAATACAGAGGTTACAGTACCTCCCTCTTTAATGGTGAGAATTCAGAATGCCGTTGATATAGCTGAACTATATGAATTAGAAGCCGAGGTAAGAACTCGTCATCCTGACATTCAGCCAAAATTAATGGATGTTGCAAAACAACGTAGGTTTGAGCTTGAAAATCAGGTTGATCAGGTGGAGCTAAATTCATGATGGGCTATCACTACTCCACTATCACCCGGACACTCAATGTGTTCGGGGAGAAAATGACCCACGTATTTTCCAATGTCAGTAGCGGTGAAATTGAAGCTCTGGTGATCGATGCAAAACTTAAAGAAGCGATTTGGAGGAAGTGATGGATATTAAAAAAGAAAGAGAAGCTTTTGAGGAATTGTGGCTACAGGGTAATGGTCATTTTAAATACTTCAAATTTTCAGCAGAAAACGGGAAGTATATATCGACAGGTGTTCGGGATAACTTGACTAATCAAGATTTACTTTTTGCTTCAATCACAATTAACACTGCATATTTGTTTTTTCTTGGTGGTACTAAAAAAGCTCAAGCGGTGCCTGAAGGTTTTGTTTTGGTGCCAAATGAAAATTTAAGCACATTTTATCAAGATGATTCTGAACCTGAGAATTTCTGCACACTTGAATCTGACTTAGACATTCTTGGTGATGGTCTTGATTGTGGTGACGTAATGGTTGTAAACAAATACAACCAAGCTGAAATATCTAAAGAGAAACTTTATGGTGTTTGGTGTGAAATAGAAACTTCATATGGAACAGCAAAAAAATTTAAAGTTTTCAAAACTGAGGAGCAAGCCAAGAAATCGATGATTGAAGCACAGGAGCAAAGTCATGATTGAGCAAGCATTTAAAATCAAACCAGTAGAATTACCTGATGACTTAAATAGCAACTGGTTTCATCCTGACATTGAGTCACACGACACTATTGATGATGGCGCTGAACATTACACCAAAGAACAATGGGAACAACTTCAAAAAAATCTTGGTGTTGAGATTATTTATGAAAATTATGAGTACGAAGATATACCCGTAATACCTGAAGATGATTGTGCTGACTGGTCAAAATGGAAACCAGAACCACCTAAGGAAGGCTTATTTTTGATTGCTGCGTACGATACTGAAGATGGCCCTGTTTTATGGTGGGCTAAACCCAAAACAGATTTACCCGAAGAAGTGGTTAAAAGTTTGAAGGAGGTGTCGTGATGGGAGTAGCTATCAATCGAAATGACCAAATCGACACATCAATGATGTTGATTCTGCGTTATAAAAGACCTGTTGTTGCCTTAAAAGATATTGTTGAAGATTACATGCCGCATTTAGATATGGCAGCTGCAAAACAACGAGCAGCTAAATGTAAACTGCCTTTTCCAGCATTTAAGGTAGATGGTAATAAATCTGAATACTTTGTAAACTTAACTGATGTTGCTGTTTGGTTGGATACGCTTCAGAAGGAATCACGCTTGAACTGGAGTGAGGTGAATTGATTTCACCTCATTTTTTACGCCAATTTTACGCCTTACGCCACGTAAAAAACCATAAGATATTGATTTTAAATTATTATTAATAATAGTCTAACCCACCCGCCATCGGTGCGACGAACACTTGCGGAGTTTTTGATTTATCAAACAAATCTTTAATGACGGTACTTTGACTCAATTTCCTTAACCTCTTTTAACTTCATTTAGTTGCGTCTTATTGACTTTTAATACCCTTTAGTTGCACCATATTTGCACCTTAGAATTATAATGGTGCAAGTAGCATGGGTACTGTCACAAAACGTCAACTAATAGATGGCACTACTCGCTATAGAGCACAGGTCCATGTACAGCGTGAACACTACCCGCCCCTTGAAACATCTAAAACTTTCAGCAAAAAATCACTTGCAGACGAATAGATAAAACGTACTGAAGCTAAGATTGAATTAAATCCTGAAAAGATGCTTAATCCTGAGGCTGAGTTAAACACAGAACACTCAAAAATTTTATTAAACAATATTTAGATGAAGCTGATAATTTTGCGAGAACAAAAACTGGTGCACTAAATCACATCGCTAGTTTAGAGATTTTTGAAAAAAATATCTATTCATTAACACGACAAGACTTTTCTGAGCATGCCATTTTACGTCGTAAAGGCGATCTAGTAAAAGGAATAGATGGAGTTGCTCCTTCAACTGCGTTAAAAGATTTATCCCATATTTCATCAGTCTTAAATCATGCAGAACTTGTATGGGGTGAAGATATCGCTCATGCCAAGAATGAATTATCACACTCACTTATTGGTCTTAAAAAAGCTCGTATTGTTACTAAATCAAAAGAACGTGATCGTTTAATCACACCAGAAGAACTTCATATCCTGACCAATCACTTTTATAAAGGATGGAAGCGTGTTCGCAATGCTATTCTAATGCATCTGGTTATGTGGCTTGCGATCTATGCAGGTCGTCGTGAAGGTGAACTATGTGAAATGCGTTTAGATGATTTTGACAAGAAGAATAACCAATGGAAAATCAGAGACGTTAAAAATCCAGATAGATCAAAAGGAAATCATAAGTTTGCCCATTTAGAGCCTAATGCCCTTCTCATTATTGAAGAATTACTTGAACCTTCCACTCGAAAAAGAATGCTGGAGCTCGGTTATAGTGATGCGCTTCTTTTACCTGTCAATGTACAAACAGTCAGTGATTATTTTCGTAGAGCATGTCGCTTAAATGGAATTGAAGATTTAAGGTTTCATGATTTACGCCACGAAGCAGCGACACGCTATGCGGAAGATGGTTTTACAATACCTCAACTGCAAACGATTACACTACATTCGTCATGGAATAGTCTTAAACGTTATGTAAATCTAAGAAAACGTGGTGAACGCTTAGATTATCAGACTGCTATTCAATTTGCTCGACAACAATATGACGATAATTATTCTAAATTTGCTTTAAAACAAAGATATGTATCAGCAGCTGATATTGCAGATGCAGAGGAAGCTTATTCTCAAGTTCAAACACCTGACGTTATAAATACTGAATTTTCTTTTACTAAAGAGCAGCTAGAAAGATTCATGAAATCATTCCGCCCAACTAAAAGTGTTAAAGATATGTATAAAGAAAAATCCAATATACAGAACATATTTGCATGGAACGATGTGCAACAGTCTTTTGTGGTTTCATACATACAAAATGCTTGGGAAAATTGGTTTAATGATAATGGGACTGTTGATTGGAAACAGCTTCCAGATGACACAACTCACTTTAGCATCAAAGGTTCAGATGTATTAAAAATTGAAGATGATCGTGTGTACAAATGGAAAAAAGAAATAAAAAAATGGTTTGATATTTCTAAATATTTTAATGCTGATATTTCGAATCTTATTAAAAAGTGATCTAATATGAAGAATAAATTATGCGTATCCATTTGTTAAATCAAATATGAAAACTGCATTTGGAAAATTTATTAAAATGACATAGATTAAAAGGCCCTCAATTGAGGGCTTTTTAAAATAAATCTCACCCTACAGCTCATCGGTTTACAAGCTCTTTCATGAGTACATTTAGACAGTTTAGCAAAGCTAAAATTTCTGTGGATCCATTTTATTTTAAAGACAGAAAATGGTCTATGAGTCGAGATAGATTAAGCAAAAATTATTTTAAGTGGGATGAGTTGTTGACGATTGTTAAGTGACAATATCAATGAATAATTAATCCTAACTAATAAAAATATGAGCAAACTTTTAAAAATACTATCGTGAAACGTGAAAATTCAATCAATAAGTCATTACTTCACTCTGAGCAAAGTAATGACTTCAGCTAAGGTGTTGATAATAAAATAAATATTTCTTGTGCTTCACATAAGCTGTATTATGTTCGGTCAAAAGAAAACATATGCATCAAAAACACTTGGAAACTGAAGGTAACTGACCATTTATTTTAAAACGTGTTATAGATCTATGAGTTATTCTGGAAATTCTTTTTCTGAACCGCCATTATAACTAGCAAAACGTTTTTGCTCTCTACTGAATACTGGTGCGCTATTTACCCAAGGCCATTTCCCAAAATGAGTTTCACGATAACGTTTAAATGCATAATTAAGTTCTTGATCAGTATTTAAAACAAAAGGGCCTCCTAATACTACTGGTGCTTTAATTGGTTCACCCTCTAGCCATAGAATACAAGCTTTTTCATCTCCTGCTTTAATATGAATAATTTCATCAGGTTTAAGCTCAACTAAATGTTTAAATTGAATAATTGTATTTTCTATTTCTAAAGTTGAGCCTTGGTAGAAATAAGCAAAACGATTCGATGTAGGGCTTGTTGCTGGAATATTAATTTCTGCATGGGCATCTAGCGTTAACATAAAGATATTAACTTTATTATTTTTATCAGCGGCCCAAGAGTGAATAGGACGAGGTATTGCATCAACTCCTTCAAAGCTACCAGAAATAATACGAATATTAATAAGATGATTTTGTGCATCTATATGTTGAACATGTGGAGTATGTTCACGCCACATCAGATTAACGTACAGTGCATTCCACTCATCATCAAAAGGTGCAAAGGTATATATTTTTTCAGATAGTATTTCATTTTTATTCACTAAACTAAGGTAGCCCCCTTCTGAGCTATGCGCTATTCAGGACAGTAGGCACACCCATCCAAAAGAAAAGGAAAAACCCTCAGTATCTAGAATGCGAGGTTTTTTATGTGCCGTAATATGCTCAGTTATTTTTAACTTTTGCACACTTCCGACACTCAACCACCCAGCCTAATTCGTCATGTTCATATTCATAGATATGAAAGCCAAAACAAAATAGACTTCTTAAAAATTGGAGCATTTAATTCTCCTTTTTTTATCAAATTATAGAAACAAGAAAGCTTGACTCTCTTTGAGTTAAGTCAAGCAAATAACAAGTTTAAATATCAAAGAAAGTGTCAAAATATTTCTTATATTTATCAAAAATTTAAAACTTGAATAAGTTAAATAATGTCAAAGATTATGTCTAAACCAAACAAGGGATAATCCCGTATTTAGGATATAAGAGGGATTCTTATTAGACAGCTATCCTGTAATTCAGGATTTATGTTAAATTTAAAAAAAACTTGGGTTTAAAATGTCTATCATAATTTCAATTATTCTAATTTTTGCTGCATATATTATTCATCAATATTTTCTAAACAACCCTACGAATGGAATTATTGAGTATTGTGCTTATCTCTTTTTAATCGTACTGATTGCTATTAGCACCGGTTCAACCAGTTTTCTTTTCCGAGTATTGAATTCCCATTAACTCCATGGTAATTACTGAATGCCAGTTTAAACGTGCTGTATATAAGCTACTCAAAGATTTCCTAAGCTTTCATGACTTTATCTCCGAGCATTAAAAAAGCCCACCTTTCGATGAGCTTATTACTGCGCAAATTACATACTTCGTGCACGATAATGAAAATATGCCATATCTTGGTCGGCCAGTCAATAACTAGCCTATTTTTAAGTGATTATCATGAGAATGAATAAAATATCGAGCACAGTTAATCATCGTATGTGTCATCTATTTGCTCCTGAAGATAGATTCACAATTGCAAAGCATTAGATTCATCATAGAACGGCCTTAAATAATATGTAAATCCAAGAAAACGGGTTCATACTTAGATTACCCAACAACTATTAGATTTTCTCAACAATAATATAATGATAATTATTCAAGGTTAATTTTTGACTAATACAAAAAATTAGCCTTAAAAACTTTATTAATTCACCGCTAAAATTTTAATGTACAGAATAAAATGCCAGAGTTTATTGGTGTATCTTCTTTAGAAGAACTTATATAGTTTTGAATATCTTTCCACTTAAAGTACATTGAAAAATATTTCAAAACTAGACCCAATATCTTCACTCTCAACAGTAGTCTTTTTTATCTTAGAGTAAGATTGCATATTAGCAAAATGCTTATCTACCATTGCTTGAATAGATTACTTAATACTGAATTGATCTTCCACATGCATAATCTGATTAAGCACTTAAGTATTCTTAAGAATATTAAGATGGATAAAATATATTTACCCAAGCATTTAATATTTGTTTAATTTTTCTAAATAACTCGGTGATCTAACTTAAACAACTGATTTAAAGAAGTATAAAATGTACGACCATCTAGATTTAAGTCAACCTCAATCCCAGACTGAAGAAGAACCCTCTTACCTACTTCAATTTCTTTTAAGCCTTGGCGTGTATTTTGTAATTTATTTAAGGGAATTAACGATACTATAATTTCAGTACCATTTTTAGATTTTGCAATTAAATCATTTATTTTTGACAACTTTTATCCTATTTTGTGAAGACTCTTCCAGCTTGGAAAATGACTTTAAAATTATTTTTGAATTATAAAAAAGCACTTATAAGTGCTTTTTAATGACTGCAAAGTACTACTTAGATAGCAACAATATTTACCGCATTAGGTCCTTTTTGACCTTGAACCACACTGAATTCAACCACTTGGCCCTCAAGTAAAGTTTTGAAACCTGAGCTCGCAATTTCACTAAAATGAGCAAAAACATCTGGACCTGATTCTTGTTGAATAAAACCGAAACCTTTAGTTTCGTTAAACCACTTTACAGTACCTTTAATAACATTAGAGTTAGACATAATAAATCCTATTGATTTTTAATAATTTTTAGCCACTTTATTGACTGATTATAACTTTGAAAATAATAAAGAATGGCACTTAAAATCTGAAAAACGAAGGATTATGACTAAAACGACGATACTTAAGAAAGATTTACCGAAACAAGACTTTTTTCTAGTTGAATTAACTATACACTATATAAAAGAATAATCAAGCTTTCTTATATATATTTATTTACCTGATAATAAGTAATTAAAACAATAATTTAATTCAGTTATTTCAAGAGCTAAATTAAATACCATAAACTTACTCTACAGCCTAGTAATATTGGTAAATAATAAATGTGATGATATAACTCTGCAATACCAGTACTAACATTTTTAAATTCAAGAATGATATTTGTCTCTCATATACAAAGCTTATATGTATCTCAAAACTAAACTTACTATTTATTGCTAATCAGCTCTATCATTTTATTATCATTGCTTAAATTATATTTAGAAACAAATACCTTATTATCATTAACATACCACCCATGATTTTTCTCTTATTGTATTTTCTAATTGAATTACAAAAATAACGGCTTTTAAATTTCGTAATTTTTCTGCTTCTGTCAGATATTTACCTTACAGAAATCTCATCTTTCATTATATCCTTATATTGCCAAACGATTAGCTTAAATGAATAATAAAAAAAGAATAGAAATATTAATAGAAATGTACAATACAGTATAAATTTATCCGAACATCTCAGCTATTATCCTTATTTTTCACAACATAATTTTTTCCTATATTTTATAATACAGCTGTGATGTGAATTTTTAATAAATGATTTATTTCTGATGTTAAATTTTATCTAAATTATTACTTTTATATCAGTTTGGTGTATGAGTAAAGTAGATGGTCAAACGATGCAGGGTTAGGTTAGTCAACGAGCTAGTAAAAAATATTGTTAAAAAAAAACAATTTCTTGTTAGAGTTCTTTTTCGCATAAGAGAGCTGCAAACTAGGTTCAAGTGCTATTCTTTTTTGTTAAAAAAGAATTTTTTAATCTACTTAAAGGTAACGAGTTTATACAGACTTAGTAAGTTTACCCCCCATTTACTCATGTAAGAACATTTTGTAAAAAGTGTGGATCTACTCTGGGTGAAATTGGTCCAAAAAATGAATCTTTTCCAGTACCTCTTAATTGCCTCGATGATGATCCTATTTGAGGAAATCAATTCCATGTTTTCGTCTCATCAAAACCTGTTTGGTATGAAATAATAAATTTGGCTCCTCAATATCAGGAAAATCCTACTCGATATTAATCTGTAAATATTTAGCTATAATCTTACACCAAATCAAAGGAGCACAGACATAAGAGCTAGGCTGCGCTTAGCATGTATTATGTCAACTTGGTACAGTTAATTACACGTTTAAACAGTATTTAATTCTCTATTTTAGTTATTTATGTACTCTTTAAATACTTCATATAATATTTGACAAATCGTTCCAAAATACCTACTATGCAGCCTCAGTTTACTCCCTCTCGATCTTATCCATGAGTGATGAAAAATCGAATTATCCAGGCCGTCCTAGACAGTTTGAAGATAAAGAGATCATCGACGCAGCCGTAGCGGTCTTTAGTACCAACGGTTATGCAGGTACTTCTGCGCAAAATTTATGTGACAGTACCGGTTTAGGTCGAGGAAGTTTATATAACGCTTTTGGTAGTAAACAAGCCTTATATGAACAAGCTTTATTGCGTAGCCATCAACAAACCATGGCAGCACAATTATCCATTCTCACACAGTCAGGACTGATCAAAGATCGATTACGATCCCTTTTACTTTGGGGGATTGCCGAGGATCTCTCACAATCAGAACAGCACGAAGCCATGGTCTTATTCTCTGCTTTGGAAATGGGAGATAAAGATCAGGCCGTCTCTAGCCTGAATCAAGAATATCGACAACGCCTAGAGAATTCTCTCCTCACAGTATTTGTCGAAGGACAAGTAAATGGGGAATTCAGTACCAAAGCTTCAGCTCTTGAAATGGCGCGAGGCTTTTTAGCTGGTTACTACGGGTTGCGTGTACTGAATAAAAATATTTCAGATAAAAGTTTTCTGGAAGATGTAGTTAATGGCCTTTTAGCCAACTTGTAACTGCATCACCAGCCGAAATGAAATAAAACCCTTAAATTTTGTAATGATCATTAAAGAATAGGAATGCGTTAAAAAAATGCCGTTAGCAGTATATATATTGGGTCTGGCAATTTTCTCAATTGGCACAGCAGAATTGATGGTCGCTGGTATGACAGCCACTTTATCCCATGCGTTTGGAATCAGTGTCGGTGAGGTTGGACATTTAATTTCATATTATGCCTTTGGGGTTCTGTTTGGTGGGCCTGTACTCACCTATTTTTTCCTCAAATATAAAGTTCAGTATAGAAAAGTATTACTGATTCTTTTAGCACTCTATGTAGTAATTCAAGGCTTAAGTGCCTTTACCTCGAGCCATACTATTTTAATCATAATTCGTCTTGTTACGGGTGTCTTATGTGCAGGTTGTTTGAGCCTTTCACTCGCCATAAGCATGGCTATGGTTCCAAACCATGAGCGCCCTCGCGCAGCAGCTATCGTTATTGGTGGCTTTATGATATCCAATGTGTTTGGAGTTCCTCTTGCTACGATGATCGATCAACAATGGGGTTGGCGTATCACTTTTGGCTTAGTCGCTATTTTGGTATTTATTTGTCTCATCGCTCTAGTACGTCTTTTGCCAGCAGTATCTGGTAGTGGACAAATCAAAATGGAAGAAGAGATTAAAGCCTTTAAAAATAAAGCCTATTGGAAAGCCTGTGCTACAAGTTGTTTGATTCTAGGTGCAAGCTTTGCGGCATTTAGTTATTTCGTCCCAGTTTTGGTCGATATCACTGGATTTAGCATGCAAGTTGTACCCTTTATTTTGATGCTATTTGGTTTTTCAAACATTGTGGGCAATATGATCACTGGCCGATTAGCACACAATCACAGTCTTAAGATTATGCTCGTCGGACTAACCGTATTAAGTATGGCGTTGTTCGCTTTTGCAATCTTTGCCGAATATAAAACCGTAGCAATCATCGCAATCATCTTGATTGGATTATCTGGTGTTCCAATGAATCCAGCAATGATGGCGAGAATTGTCAGTGTTGCCCATCCAGGCCCTATGGTCAATGCCGTACACACCTCCGTGATTAACATTGGTTTAGGTGGTGGCTCCTATATTGGTGGTTTAGCGATTATGAATGGTTATGGCTTACGTTCTGGCTTATGGATTGGTGCAGTATTGGCAGTATTAGCATTGGTTTCTATTTTACCTTATGTACGTCATCGTGAACGAGGTTGGTCTTAATTTTATCTTGATAAAATTAAAGCTCAGCACAAAATAAAAAAGCCCAATATTCTGTTGGGCTTTTTTATTTATTTCTTGCGTAAAGTATGATGCCTGTCGTACCTCACTATCCTTATTTAAATCTATTATTATTGTCGGAGCATACTGTTCGCTGTGGGTTCATGATCAAAGATTAGCTTATTTTTAATTCACATAAGCATATTATCTTAAAATATTTAATAATTTAATCACTTGTTACTTTTCATATATGAGGGCTTTGGTGGGTTCACAGACTCATCTTAAGTTCCTTATAAAAAATAGTAATGCCTTCACGCTTAATGACACAGCCCCAAAACATGAATTATATTCACCTACTAGTGAGATAAAATCATTTTTATTCATCTATTGATTAAGGTATAAATTATACCAAGCTCTTAATGAAAGACAATATTCACAGTTAGTCTATCCCCTGTCTATTATTAACAAAGTTATAAAGACTGAGAATACGATTGGCTAGAAAGAATTAAATGGAAATTGTATAGCCTAAAAGAGCATGAATTAATTTCAGGTTTTAACGCAAAAATAGGGTGCTAGATCACATGAGTCAAGAATTTGTATTAAATATTAAAAGCATCAGTTTTGATGAAAACTATCACCCTTCACAAAGTACGCGTCTGACCACCAACTTTGCAAATCTGGCGAGAGGTGAAAGTCGCCAAGAGAACTTGCTCAATACCTTAAGAATGATGAACAATCGTTTTAACTCTTTAGCAAATTGGGATAACCCTACAGCAGATCGTTACGCGATCGAAATTGAAATCGTTTCTGTGGATATTGATATCGAAGGCAATGGTAATAGCTTTCCAACAATTGAAGTATTGAAAACGACTATTGTGGATCACAAAAATAATCAACGTATTGCAGGTATGGTTGGCAATAGTTTTTCTTCTTATGTGCGTGATTATGATTTTAGCGTAGTGTTACCAGAACATAATAAAAACCAAACCAAGTTAAGCACACCAGATAATTTTGGCGACCTGCACGGCAAACTATTTCAATACTTTGTAAATTCAGATGCATACAAAGCGAATTTTAATAAAGCACCTGTCATTTGCCTCAGTGTATCAAGTAGTAAGACCTATCATTGCACTTCAAATCAGCATCCTGTATTGGGCGTTGAGTATCAGCAAAATGAATTTTCTCCGACAGATCAATATTTCGCGAAAATGGGCTTAACGGTTCGCTACTTTATGCCGAAAAATAGTGTTGCGCCATTGGCATTTTATTTTAGTGGTGACTTACTGAGTGATTACACCAACCTTGAGTTGATCAGTGCCATCAGCACCATGGAAACATTCCAAAAGATCTACCGACCTGAAATTTACAATGCCAATTCAGCAGCAGGTCAAGTGTATCAACCGAGTTTGAAATACCAAGATTATTCATTGACTCAGATTGTGTATGACCGAGAGGAACGTAGCCAGTTAGCGGTTAAACAAGGCAAATTTACTGAAGAACAGTTCATCAAGCCTTACCAAAATATTCTTGAGCAATGGGCTGCGAGTTACGCTGCTTAATTTACCGAAATATAGAAGATTATTGATTATGAAAATATTATTACCGACGTCTACAGCTGGCAGCTTACCTAAACCTTCTTGGCTTGCAGAACCAGAGAAACTTTGGTCCCCTTGGAAACTTCAAGATGAGCAACTTATTGAAGGTAAACACGATGCTTTACGTTTGTCATTGCAAGAGCAACAACACGCAGGTATTGATATTGTCAGTGATGGCGAGCAAACCCGTCAACACTTTGTCACCACGTTTATTGAGCACCTGAGCGGCGTTGATTTTGAAAAACGTGAAACTGTTAGAATTCGTAATCGTTATGATGCAAGTGTACCGACAGTCGTTGGGGCTGTGACTCGCGAAAAGCCAGTTTTTGTTGAGGATGCCAAGTTTTTACGTCAGCAAACCAAACAACCGATTAAATGGGCGCTGCCTGGTCCGATGACCATGATCGATACGCTTTATGATAATCATTATAAAAGTCGCGAAAAACTGGCTTGGGAATTTGCTAAGATTCTCAATCAAGAAGCGAGAGAATTAGAAGCTGCTGGTGTTGATATTATTCAATTTGATGAGCCTGCATTTAATGTATTCTTTGATGAAGTCAATGACTGGGGTGTTGCTACCTTAGAAAGAGCACTTGAAGGTCTTAAATGTGAAACTGCCGTACATATCTGCTATGGCTATGGTATCAAAGCCAATACAGATTGGAAAAAGACACTCGGTTCAGAGTGGCGTCAATATGAAGAAGCTTTTCCTAAGCTGCAACAATCTAAAATCGATATCATTTCATTAGAATGCCAAAACTCTCGTGTTCCAATGGATCTCATTGAACTCATCCGCGGTAAAAAAGTCATGGTTGGTGCCATTGATGTGGCAACAAATACTATTGAAACAGCGGAAGAAGTTGCCAACACTTTACGTAAAGCACTTCAGTTTGTAGATGCAGATAAGCTCTACCCTTCAACCAACTGTGGCATGGCACCTTTATCTCGTGAAGTTGCAAGAGGAAAACTTAATGCTTTAAGTGCAGGTGCAGAAATTGTTCGAAGAGAACTATCGGCTTAGCACTAACTGAAATAATGATGTATAAAGTGTTATCTTTTCGGTTTGATTGGAAATTCTTGATCAAGCCGATAACCCCCATCTTAAAATAAGTGTAAGAGTCAGCTCTCCTCAAAACTCATTCAGATGATATGCTTTCGTGGCACAATTGCGTAGTATAGCGAAATCTAAAGAAAAGCTACGGTTCAATTTAGGAATAAAGTGATGATTGAAGCAACAGACTTTAAAAATGCAATGTCTTTGTTAACAAGTGCGGTCAATGTTGTGACTACAACAGGAACATCTGGTCGTCATGGATTCACAGCATCTGCCGTGTGTAGTGTCACGGATACACCTCCGACATTACTGATATGTATGAATAAGGCTTCTCGATCACATACACACTTTATAGAAAATAAAATTTTGACCGTGAATGTCTTAGGCACGCATCATGAGCATATTTCTAAAGTATTTGCGTCTAAAATGAGTTCAGAAGAGCGATTTAAACATGGAAAATGGGCAGAATTAACAACCGGAGCACCAGTTTTAGAAGATGCCTTAGTGAGTTTTGATTGTCATATTGAGCAAATTCAAGAAGTCGGAACGCATACTATTTTTATTTGTCGTACTGTCGCTATTCAACAAAGTGAGCAGGAACATGGTCTTGCTTATTTTAATCGTGCTTATCATCATGTGGGTGAAACGGAAATTGCTTAAACCAACTTGTTATTTTTATAAGTATAGTATGCCTGCTATATTTAATACTCATAAGATCTTAAGCAATTATTTATTTAACATGAATCCCTTATGCGAGATAGCCCTCTAACTAAAGGGCTTTTTTAATAACACTTTTCAATTACTTTTCAACTCCCCAAACCTGCATCGTTTGATCATAACCCACTAGAAATATCAATTAAAATTCTATTAACTGGAAATAAAAAAGCCAATACTTAGTAGATTTAAACTGAATTTTTTTCGAATTTTATTTTAAAAACATTGGAAGTTTTCTTAAAAATTCCCTCAGTTGCAAAATACTTTATTTAGCCTTAAATAATGGCTTAGTACCTAGTTTTGTTTTAGGTGGCTGTTTTTTTATGGCTTTATACTTATCAAGACCTCTAAACTATACCCAATAAAAACCACCTAAAGGTGGTTTTATCTAACATCTTGACAAGATTAATTATATCTAATTTTCAACTTATACTGCATCAAATAGTAAGGAAATTAATCATTAATTCAAAAATACTAAATCTTCTCGATCTGCTTTCAAATAAACTTCTGGACTGCTATATAAGTCCGTAATAATAGCAACCTCGTTTGCATTTAATAAATCTTCATAGATTTTTCTGGCAAAGTTATTAACTCCTGTGGATACCAATACACTTTTGATCTTTTGATTTTTTACTGATAATTCCTTTTCTACATTTTTAAGAGACTCTACAATTAGTATCTTACTCAACCCTAATCCTTGAAAATCAGGATGAATTGCTATTTGATCCAACTCTAATATCACCTCCGCTCTAAATCCTGATTTTTGTGCCCAAAAAATATAACCGCACGTTTTTTCATTTTCGATTAAATAGCAGAAATATCTAGGGTAAGCAGCAAGCGTTGACTCTATCCACTGCTTAGAAGCTGATTGACGTACAAACGATTTATGATGAATCTCTGTAATGTCATCCAAATCACTTTGATTTGCTTTCCTAACTATTTTTCTCATAAATTAGTATCTTAAATTGCTTAATTTAATATTCCAATAACTAGGTTGAATATCCAACCAACCCCAGCTATTAGCGTTGCTAATATAACTGGGAAAAAGATTATCCACAAATCAATCGATAAGTTTATTTAAAAAAGTAAAATGAATAATAATTGCTGATAAAGCCAATACTAAAAAAAATCTTCACGAATCGAATTAAAATTTTCAAAGTATTTTTTGTCCCTCTAATATTCAATATTTAACTTTATTTCTATCTATATTTACTCCAATTTAAATTTTTTCATTAAAAATCAAATTTATAATATTTATCAGAAATTAGAGACACATCATGAATAAGTAATTGTAAAGTAGAAGCCATATACCTGCCATACTCATTCGCTTCATAAATTTATACACCCACGATATGTGACCCAATCTACTATAAAACTAAGTAAGAGTTTTTAGATATTCACCAACCATAAAAAAGAAAACTCTATCAATATATAGAATGCGATAGAGTTTTATATTTTGTAATATTTCCCACTACTTTTAAACAAAAAACAGCATATTAGGAAAGGTTGAAATTAGAATATAAGGATGAAACACGACTTTTCACAGAACCATTATTTTTAATAAGTTATTCCACATAATCCATGTAACGACTATAAACAACTCGCTCACATTTCAAACACTTCCACTTAGTCAAAGGATCCATTTGGTGAACTGGATTCCGCTGTATAATCCGAAATAACCTATAATCATGTCTACAAAATATCGATTGAATTATTTTAATAATCATTTCACTTCTCCCTTGTAGTGAAATTTAAATAAATAGGCTCTCTTACGAGGAGAGACAAACTAGACATAGCTGTTTTCTTAAATACAGCACCTTAAATAATAGCGAATACGTCACACTAAAGTGTAAATTTGTGAAAATAGTTATTTAAATTTGTTATTTTTTAAATTTACATAATTTACTATAATTAGAATTCAAACAATAAAAAGCCTACTTAACTCTCTGAAATTAAGTAGGCTTCTCAATTATCATTTTGATATTTATAGTTCTATTACTTGAATTATTGGAATAACTAAAAGATAGCATCAAGTAACTCATCACTAAGTATAGATAATATAGGGATTATGTTTGATGGTGTTTTAATTAAGTTGTTATTTATTTACAGATTTATCAAAAATTAAGCAAATAGCTCATAAAAGAGTATCTGAGCGCCCTCGCCTAAATAAAAACAACTCATGAATTACTTATCTTTATCCATTGAATGAGGGGTTGTTGCTTTATCTTGCTCGCTTGTGTCTGTATCTCTTTTCTGACAAGCAGTTAAAGCCACCATTAGAACTAAGCTAAGAATTGCAAATATTTTCATAACATACCCACACTGGTTAAAATTCAAACTTAACAAAATATAGTTATTTCAATGTTATTTTATGAAACAAAAAAGACTATCTTCCGATACTCTATTCAGACCACAATCTAACGATTATAGACAAAACAAAGATCTAACTTGCCTTTATTTTATTTATAGTAAGTCCAATCATTTTTACTATTAATCAATATCGGTGAAGACTTGAATGACTCATAATAAACACTATTTATATTTTATTGAGCAGAATAAGAAATTTTCATTCCCACGATATAACCCGTATTATTTTGAAAATCGCCTACTATACGTCCATCAGAAACCTCACCTTTCGCATCACCGAACCACATATAACGACCACCTAAGCTAAAGTTAAGATTTTTATTCACGCTATATTTAGCCGCTAAGCCTACACCCCAATAGCCATTCACAGGGCCTAAAGTCGGTGCGGGGTCACCTGCACCAGAGTCCCATAAACCTGAAACAGCAATCGTAAGATTTGGCATGACTTTTTGACCAACACCAATTTCAACTGCCGTTTGGTCATCATGATAATTCAGTAAGGGTAAACCTTTCCCCAATGCGGCTTCGGTTGATGATTTTAATATTGGTGGATAATATACAAAATCACTCCATGGTACATAACGTACTTTGGCATAAAGTGCTGTTGTTGGATTTAAACCTGTTTGTAGATTTAAATTCACGGATTTTGGTGTAGTAACACTTCCCTTATTTTCATGTGAATAATGATCACCAAATACAATATCCGCTAATGGTACATCCTCGTTGATTGTTGTTTTGTGCTTAATCTCAGAACGGTAAGTTAATGATGCTAAAATCCCTAGATCAGGCTTGGCATAGCTCATACCAGCAACCCAACCAACAGCAATATCATCAAAATTATTGTTATAACCGCTATTTACAACATAAGTTAAACCACGTAAATGTATATCTGCTTCCAGCTCTTGCAATGCTGGACCAGCATAAATCATGACGTTTTTATTCAGGTTATAACCTAATAATGTAGTGATATTTTTCGATTCCACTTCAACACGTGTATTCGCATCCGCTACGGGGATATCTAAGGCAATAAAATTATTTGTGCCTTCGAACTTTACTTTTGCACCATATGGTTCGTCATATATTATAGCTAGACGTAAGCTTGGACTTAAGTCTGTTTTTACTGCGTAGTTCGCAGTTTGAAAACTTCCAGCAATATCAGAAATATTATTGCCACGGATATCCTTACCCATAATATTTGGAGAAATATAGGAATAGCCGACTTCTGCATAAGTCCCCGATTCAAATAAGGCATCAATTTGTTGTGGTGAACGTTCCAATCCTGCTGCATAATTTTTTCCCGAAAATACGAACAACATTCCAACAATAAGATATTTTTTCTTATTTCGCTTCATCTCTATTCCTTTAGTGAAGATATATATCTGTGAATGCCAATCATTCAAATGAACAGCATTCACACCCTGATTAAATAGTCTATTATTCAATCAGATAAGCCATATTTATCGGTGATCAAGGTACATTTAGCCCAATATCTTTTACTGGGTATTTTTTAAAAGTGCCCATGTGATGACGCACTAGATTGATCGCACGCGGGTATCCCCATTCAAAACCATGATGGCTTGGAATCTGCTCTTTAGGGTCTAGGTATAAGTTGTATGCCCAAGGTGCAGGATTAGCAACAGACAGCACTGTGCTATCAATATTCTTACGTGGTGAAGTCGTATCCATAACTTTGAAATGCACTTTGAACTCATTCCAGCGCAATGAGGTAAATTGATTACCAGAATAGAAATACGATGTTTCACGATTCGACTCACCATCATCTGCCAGTAGGAAACTGGTCTGATCGATACCATCGTAATAACGGTCTTTCGGAATGTGGTTGGTTTGTCCGCCCAAAGCAACTGAAGTATTAAATAAATCCAGAATATCAAAGATACCATCACTGACTCGACCCGCTTTAATCATGCCTGGCCAATATGCAATTCCCGGTACGCGAATCCCGCCTTCCCATGTAGTTCCTTTGCCACCTTTCCATGGATGAAAACCTGAATCAGGCCATACATCCTCATTTGCACCATTATCCGATGTGAAAAATACAATCGTATTTTCTAGCTGACCTGTATCTTTTAGTGTCTTCATCAGACGCCCTACTATGTCATCTACTTCAATAACAGCATCTTTATATGGATATTTTTCTGGACTCTTACCTGCATAACCAGGTGCTGGGTAATTGTCGTTATGTAAACGCGAAAAGGAATGTACTAAATAGAAAGGATCATCTTTTTTACCCGCACGGCGGATGAATCCATCTGAATAATCAGCAAATTTTTGATCCATTCTACTAATGTCATCTATCGTTTTAATAGACTGCTCAACTTTAATTGCACCACCTTTCAAACCACTGGTAATTTCTGGTGGTTGTATAGCTCGCATCGCTTCCAAACGTTCAGGATCATGAATTAAGTTTGGATATAAACGCTCATCTATCATTTCATTTAAGTTAGAGACGACTTGTAAAAAACCAAAATATTCGTCATAACCATTTTGTTGTGGATACGCACCTTCAATTTCACCTAGGTGCCATTTCCCAATCATCCCCGTATGATAACCTGCCTTTTGTAAAAGACCTGCTGCAGTAACTTCACCATCCCACGGATTACCTTTCAGTTTTTCACCCGTCAAAATTGGACGAACTAAACCTGTACGAACGGGTAAACGTCCCGTCATCATGGCTGCACGAGATGGCGTACTTAAAGGTTGCGCATAAAATGAGGTGAAACGTAAGCCACCTTGTGCCAATTTATCAATATTTGGTGTTGGTGCACCAACGGCTTCACCACCACCATTGGCACCGATATCTCCCCACCCCATATCATCTACAATAAAAATAAGAATGTTCGGGTTTTTTCCTGTTTTTTGTTTATAAGCATCAATTTTTTTCTGAGCAGCTGCTCGCTGTGCAGGATGAATAATTGCAGGTTCCATATTCTCCGAAGTGACTACAGCTTTCAGAAAAGGATCATCCGCAATCGTTTTCCCTTTTTGGTAGCTTTGCTGAGGTACGGCATATGCCGTTTTTGACAGCATTGCAACTGATAATAAAGCTGTCCCTATCGACAAACACAACTTTGACTTCT
Source organism: Acinetobacter sp. ANC 4648 (assembly GCF_002135345.1). GTDB lineage: Bacteria > Pseudomonadota > Gammaproteobacteria > Pseudomonadales > Moraxellaceae > Acinetobacter. The sequence continues at coordinate 34,491 of NZ_NEGI01000005.1, forward strand.
TGATACGCATGGTATCCTCCTTGATCACTTTTAAGGCAAAATTATCCCTTCCAGCTTAAACTGGAATATTTTTTATATTTTGAATCAGCGGGTTATGAAGCTAACTTGCATTCAGATATTGTATTAATACATCTTGGTCTTTGATAACTTGCTTATAGAATAGTTTTAATCCAGCGCATGAATAATTTAATCCAGCTTCACCTTCTGGCGTGCTGATAAATCTATTTTTTGGGCATTCACCCCAACAGAGTTGTAAGTAATCACAGCGCTGGCAGTATTTAGGTAAAGTTTGATATTTGTTGTATGCAAACTTTTCCTGTTGTTTTGAGAACACTAAATCCCCTTCATGGATTTCTTTAATATTCCCAAGTTTAAATTCTGGAAAAACAAAGTGGTCACAAGAATAAACATCTCCATTAAACTCTACTGCAACCGACTTGCCACAAATTTGCCCTGTTGTACATTTTTGTGGTCCAAAACCAAATAATTGTGAAATTACATTTTCAAATTGATCAACAAAAACAGTGCCATAATCTTTGGTGAACCACTCTTGCCATATTATTGCCAGAAAAGTCCCCCAATCCTGACTTTTCACAGTCCAATGACTCACCGAAACATCCATTTTTTTGTTCGTATTTGCTTTCGGCTTAATCATCCATTCAGGCTCTACAGGTTCAATCCCTGCGCTGAACTGGATCATTTTAGGACGAACAACATCTTTCAAGTAGTCATAGACTTCTATCGGATATTGAGCATTTACATTGTTCACAACACACAATGCATTAAATTCAATCTGATACTGATGTAATAACTCAATGGCTTTGGCCACTAAAGGATGCGTCGGTTTGTCATTTTTCGTGCGTCGATAAATATCATGTAAATGCTCAGGCCCATCAATTGAAAGCCCAACTAAAAAGTGATTTTCTTTTAAAAAAGCACACCAATCATCATCCAATAACAAACCATTCGTTTGTAAATCATTAAATATAAGTTGATTCGGTTTTTTATATTTTTCTTGTAGCGTAAGCACGTGCCTGAAGAAATCCAGTCCCATTAAAGTCGGCTCACCGCCCTGCCAACTGAACACCACTTCAGGTCCAGTTTGCGCTTCAATATATTGACGAATATGCAATTCTAAAACTGAACTTTCCATACGCGGATATTTCGGTTGCTGTAAAAACTCCTGTTTATATAAATAAAAACAGTATTCACAATCAATATTGCACTGCGCGCCACTTGGCTTAACCATCGAATGAAATTGATAAAGTTCATTTGAATGCACAAGTTTCATTGCTGGTGAAACTGGAATGTTTTCAACTGTGATTCGGCTATTCTGATCAACCATCTTGATTCTCAATCCTTTTGAATAACATTCTCTTGTAATCCGACAAGAGATAAACACGTCTGTTCTTTTCGAATCTGATTTATACACTCAATAATCATTCGATTTCACATCGATATTTTATAACAAGCTAAATTTTTTAAATAAATCCATCGTTATTGCTAATGATCGATTTATTTAAAATATGACTTATGACGTTCATTCACTCAGAATTCAATCAACACTCTGAAGACTAGCAACATTAACGAATGGTGCAACCATGCAAAAGAATGGTTATCGAATAGTTTTGAGTATTTTCTAAATACAAATTGAATATTTTGCGCACATTTTCCGCTCTTTAGAATGGTTCTTATCATCCATTCTTTTCATTTAATTTATAAAAAGTTAGTTTTCATAAAGTGAGTTAGCATTAATTCAATAAATCAAAATAGGATCAAAACAGAAATGGAAACCTTCAACACAAAAATGTTCACAAATAAAGTCGCTATCGTTACTGGTGGAACTTCAGGTATTGGTCAAGCCGTTGCAATTGCTTTTGCACAACACGGCGCAAAAGTTTGGGCACTCGGCTTACAAGCAGCTAAGGCCGTTTATCCAGTCGGTTTAGATATTGAAACTGTTGAAATAGATGTCACAGACAATATAGCTATAGATGCATTCTTCGCAAAAGTTGATCGTATTGATACTCTATTTAATGGTGCGGGTATGGGATCTATTACTGAACATGAATTAGATACCTATAAAAAAGTACTCGAAGTAAACCTAACTTCCGTTTTTTATATTAGTGAAGTCGCGGCGAAAGCTTTAGCCAAATCAGATAATCCATCTATCATCAATGTTTCTTCTCTTTATGCACAATTTGGTTCAGCTATTGCACCAGCTTATTCTTGCTCAAAAGGTGCAATTGACCAATTAACTTTCTCACATGCATTGAGCTTTGCTCAAGCAAACATTCGTGTAAATGCTGTTGCTCCGGGTTGGATTGATACACCACTTATTCAGCCATTGAAAGACATCCCTGAAGTATTCAATAGTATTATGCAACGTTCACCGATGCAGCGCCTTGGAAAACCAGAGGAGATTGCAAAAGTTGTCGTATTCTTGGCTTCAGATGCAGCAAGTTTCGTAAACGGCGCAATTGTGAAAGTAGATGGTGCATACTCAATTTTCTAAAAAAACAATCTATCTAGAAACATTCAAACCTTTAAATTTAAATATGAAAAAGGTTTGAATGTTGACAATTCACACCAATCGTTTTGATGAAATGTTTATCCAAAATTTTGACTAAAACGATTATAGCACGCCACAATAGTTCAATATTTTAAAAGACAATAGCCATGTAGCTTCTTAGATCATTACTAAACAAATCACCTAATGAATTAACCCTTTCTTTTTCACTTTTGTTACGGCTTCTAGCCGAGAACGAACTCCTAATTTGGTATAAATATTACGTAAATGCCATTTCACAGTATTTACCGATAAGAAGACTTTGTCCGCCAACTCAATATCCGTATAACCCTCACTAACCTTTTGTAAAATCTGTAATTCACGCTTTGAGAGTATCTCAACCTGACTGTCTTTGGCAGAGACTATGCCCGTCTCTATATTTTTAGATACGGAGGTTGTAAGCGATAATAATCGCTCCGCAAACCCAAAAGTAGACTGCTCTTTTTTCTGCTTATTTTTAAGACCTGACCGAATATAATCGGCCAACAATGTAAACAATAACGGATGCTCATCCAAAATAATGCGAATCGCTTTAGTCGGCTCAACTAAAACCAATGCTTGCTCAAGCCAGCCCACCGCTGCATCCATCTGATCCAATCGATATTCTGCTAATGCCAATAAAAGCAGAATGCGTGCTTTCCTGAGTGGATAAGCATGAATACGGCTCAATTCTAGCGGTAAAAATTCAAGCGCTAACTTTTCTTTGTCAGTAAAAATAAGCTGACGATAGAGAATTAAATCATCCCCCATCACTACATTGGAAATGTTCAATGTTTTGTTCAAATGTCGATGACAAAGAATTTCTAAATCTTCTGTCGAGGCATCAATAAGTTTTTGCCTATTTCCAAACCATTGAAGTTGATCATAAATATCTTGAACCATGCAACTTAATCTTGACATAGACCAATCATTGGTACAAATTTGCGCTTGTGTGAGACACGCTTGCTCAGCCTGGATACTACCCTGAATATGGGCTAAACGTAATAATACTTCATATCCTATAATCGCAAGATCAGGAATGATCAGATGTTCACCATTATTGAAACTTTTCAGGCTTTGTTCCGACAGACTAATTTCATTTAACTCATAATATAAATTGGCTTTCACACTACTCGTAATCATATTGATAATCGGCGTTAACTGCTCATCTGAACTAAGTTTTAAATAATCTTCACCTTTGCCAATATAATCAAATTTGACCAATGCTTTGTCTAAATTTCCTTCTAAATAATCACATAATGCTTCCACACAATCGGTAAAAATCAGACCGTAAACATTATGTCCCTGTATATAGGCTGCTCTGGTTTGAATTAAGATTTTTCTTGCTTCAGATATTTTACCCAGACCAATATGATACAAGGCTCCAATACCAATTAATGGTGCACGCACAAAATAGGAATCTTCAGATAATTGAGATAAATTTTGTTGTGCCAATTGGTAGGCTTGCTGAATATCATCCCCCATCAGGGCACCCATTGGTGCCAGCCCCAACCACTCTTCTCCAACGCTATTTTTATCAGCATCAATTTTTAACCAAAGTTGTAAATAATGGTTGGCTAATAAATGCTGATGCGTCACGGTCAATGACCAAATAATGTCATACAACAATGTGGCTTTTTGTATCAAAAGCTCATCTGGAATAAGCCTTACCGACTCAAGTAAAGTATAAAAACGCCCATCTAATACTAAATCACGGCACACTTCACTGAGCAGTTCCAAAACTAAAACTTGATCCTCAGCAAGTTCAGCATGGTAAATTGCATCCATTAAAGAATCTTGTTGCTTATACCAATATGCTGCTCGAAGATGTGCGGCTCTATATTGTTCAATACTGGTGAGTTTGAAACGATTTTCGAGAAACTCCCGAAATAAATGATGAATTCGATACCACGAATGTTGCTCATTCAACGCCTGTAGAAATAACCCTTTTTGGCTCATAAGCCCGAGGAATTTTACAGATGCTGAACTCTGTGATACTTCTTGTACACTCAATACATTAATTTTTCGCAATATACTAATATTCAGTAAGAAATCTTGTATTTCTTCAGAAAGTTGAATAAAAACTTGTTCACTTAAATAATCGATAATCTGATTATGTGCCCCACTTAAGCTTTGAATTACGGCACTGACATCATGAGAATTTTTCAGATATAAATTGATTAATTGGATACCTGTGAGCCAACCTTCCGTCTTTAGAATTAATTGTTCAACTAATGTAGGTGTTAACTCGACATGATCAAAATTTTTCTGCTGTAAAAATAGAATTAACTCCGCACTATCTTCAGTTTTGATACTTAAATGTGCTTCTGTTACAAATCTTAATCGTCCAAGTAAATAATCCTTGGAAAAACTCCAGCTTGGTTTTACTCGCGAGCTAATAATCAAATGACAATTTATCGGTAAATATTGATATAGCCACCATAAAATATTTAAACACTCCAAAATGGGATGAACGCCCAATTCTGATTGCAGTGAAACAAGAAAATTCAACACTCACTGAAGCTGAAGTTATAGCTTACTTTGATAATAAAATTGCACGCTGGCAAACTCCAGATGCCGTCATTTTTGTTGCGGCTCTGCCTGTTAACGGAACTGGTAAAATTGTGAAAGCAGAACTCCGTAAACAATTTGGTGATGTTTTACTCAAAGATGAAGTCGTTTAATGACGACAGTTTAAAATAATCATAAGGAAATTGAGATGACAAAAAGTACTACGAAAACAGCATGGGTTACAGGTGGTAGCAGCGGTATTGGTCTTGAACTGACTAAGCGTTTACTAAACGATGGATACCAAGTATGTATTTTTGCACACGCAGGAATTGAACAAGCGGTTACTGAGTTACAAAAAATTTCACCTGCAGTCGGTGGCTTTGAAATTGATGTGCAAAATGAAAGTACTATGGAGGCTAAATTTGCAGAAGCTGTTGCAAATTTTGGTACACCAGACCTTCTCATCAACTCTGCTGGGATCAGTATTGCTAAAAATTTCGATGAAATGACTTCTCAAGAATTCGAAAGACAAATCAATATTAACCTCATCGGCAGCCGTAATGTTGCACATGCGGCATTACCTTATTTAAAACAAGCAGTTCAACAAAGTAAACGCCCTAAACTTGTATTTATTGCTTCTGCTGCTGGCTTAGTTGGTTGCTATGGTTATACAGGTTACTGCTCTTCTAAATTTGGTGTAATTGGATTGGCTGAAGTACTGCGTATGGAATTACGCAGTCAGAATATTGACGTTGCCGTAGTTTGCCCACCCGAAGTAGATACACCGCTTGTTACTGAAGAGCGGAAAAATGGTTCACCAATAACAGCAGCATTAAAGCAATTGGGGGGTAGCATGCCTGTTGATACTGCATGTAAAGAAATTTACCAAGCAATTTTTTCTTCTGAGTTCATGATTATTCCAGGTACTCAAACTCGTATTCTTACAAAAATTTCACGTGTACTGCCTGATCTTTATCGCAATCAAATTGATAAAAAGTTGGATAAAATCATGCAAAAATTTGCCTCTTAATTCAATTAGAAAAGGATCACAAAATCATTAGTGATGTAATACTATTTTATTGCATAAGTCTATTATTATAGGATTAAATAACTCTATTTTATTTATCAGTAAATAAGCTGCTAGAGATAGATTTTTACGACCAAAAGAATTTAGAGTATAAAAATAAATTACTATTTATATACTCTAAATAGTCTTACAAACATCAAAAATATTTAAGAAAATAATAGACTCATTTAATACTTATTACTTTAGATTATTAACCATAATTTCTAAATTATTTCGCATTAGCAAAGCTAAATTGATATCGATACCCTTCAGCATCTTCTGTTCTAATTGCTCTACAATCAAATTGCATTCTGCAATTTTACTCTGCCCACTTGTAGTCAGTTGAATTAAAATTCTACGGCCATGCGTTGGGTCAGAGTGCTTTTCAATCCACCCTAAGCTTAATAAATCCTGTAAAATTTTATTGGCTGATTGCGGTTTTATAAACGAACGCTCTGCAAGTTTAGCATTCGATAAACTCCCCCTTGCGGCAAGTACAGATAAAGCAGTGTACTGAGGTAAAGTAATGTTAAGCTGTTTGAGTTGTTCTGTTAATAATTTACTAATTACCCGATCTACTCGAGCAATCATATAGCTGAGTTTAGGTGAGTAATTTTCATTTGGTTTATTTAAATTGTTAGACATATCTATTCTGAGTTAAATATGATGAAGTATGATCTATTAGACCATACTTCAAATCAAATAATTAAGTTGAACTGCTTAATAATTGCGTATGTTGCTTAGGTTTACCTACTAGCATTAATGCAGCTATTGCAGCAATAAAAATCATTGGAATACTGGCTCCTATGACCATTCCCGCGCTTGAACCAAAAGATAACAACATTCCTGCAAATAATGGTCCTGCAAATGAACCGATTCGACCTACAGCCACGGCAGCCCCTACTCCCGTCCCACGCATTTCTGTCGGATAGAATCTTGCGGCTAAACCATAAAGTGCAGATTGCCCACCGACAATAAATAATCCACAACCAATTGCTGAAAGTGAAAGTAATGCAACTGTTGGTGAAAAAGCTAGACAGCATAATGCAGCCAAAATGCCCACATAAATAAATTTAACAACAAAACTCATTCGTAATTTATCAATTAAGAAGCCCATGAGAATTGAACCAAATACTCCACCAATGTTGTAACCGATTTGGACATAATTGGCTTCGTTTTTTGATAGTCCTTGCGCACCCATCAATAACGGTAACCAATTCAATAATAAATATAAAACAACCAAGGTACAAAAGAAACTGATCCAAAGTTGTATTGTAGAAAAGCGTCGTTCTTTAGCAAAAAGTACTTGCATAAAAGACACAGCAGATTGTTGATTTTTAATTAAATATGCATTCGATTCAGGTAAGAACTTAAGTAATAACGGAATCATCAATACAGGTGCCAAACCACCGATATAAAAAATATGCCGCCATTGGCTATCACCTGCTAGGGCCATTGCCACAAATGATGTCAGCACACCGCCAAAAGGAATACCACTGTACATAATACTGACCGCAGTTCCTTTATATTTATCCGATACTGCTTCTGAAGCTAAGGTAATCATCATGGGTAAAGCTCCCCCCATACCTAAGCCAGTTAAAAAACGGATGATAATGAGTAAGCTGTATTGATTTGCAAAAGCAGTTAAAAGCGACATGATTCCAAAAAGTAAAAGACTAAACATTAGTACTTTTTTTCGTCCAATTTTATCTGCAAAACGCCCACCTAATAATGCTCCGGGTAATGTCCCCAAAGTTGCTGCACTAAATGCCCATGCCATTTGAGCGTTGTCTAAACCAAATTCTGCTCGCATACGCGGTGCTGCTACGCCCATTGATTGCAGGTCAAAACCTTCAAAAACTGCGATAGCAAAACACAAAGCAAGCGTTAATGTGGCCTTCCCTGAATGGCTTACACTTTTTTCCATTCGTATTGTCCTTGTCTTCAATTTTAATTAATACACTTCCTGTATAGCTATTTTTCTTTGCGAAAAATAACGTTAAAAATATCACCTAAACTTATATAAAAAACAACAATTATTTTTATTAAATTTTATTTTTTTTAAATTAAATTATTAAATACATGTACTTAAAAAATAAAAGCAAAATAATGCAAAAAAGACTTGAATGTAAGTTTAACTGATATTAAATTAAAAACCATAAAGCAGACCTAGTCATCACGGAGAAATAATAATGACTTATGAAAATCGTTGGAAAACAGTGGATGTAAAAGTTGAAGCTGGTATTGCTTGGGTGACGTTAAACCGCCCAGAAAAGAAAAATTCAATGAGTCCTACGCTCAATAAAGAAATGATTGATGTTTTAGAAACATTAGAATTAGATCAAGAAGCAGGTGTAGTCGTACTTACTGGTGCAGGCGATTCGTGGACTGCAGGAATGGACTTAAAAGAATACTTCCGTGAAGTGGATTCACAACCTGAAATTTATAACGAACGTATTCGTCGTGATTCATGTCGTTGGCAGTGGCAATTGCTTCGCATGTACTCAAAACCGACCATCGCAATGGTCAATGGTTGGTGTTTTGGCGGAGGTTTTTCACCTCTAGTGGCTTGCGACTTAGCCATTGCAGCTGATGAAGCCACATTTGGTTTATCTGAAATTAACTGGGGTATTCCACCAGGAAATTTAGTCAGTAAAGCTATGGCAGATACCGTTGGTCACCGTACTTCACTTTATTACATCATGACGGGCAAAACTTTTAGTGGTCAAGAAGCTGAAAAAATGGGCTTAGTGAATAAAAGTGTCCCACTTGAACAATTAAAAGCTGAAGTTACAGAATTAGCCAACACTCTACTTGAGAAAAATCCTGTCGTACTACGTACTGCAAAAAATGGTTTTAAACGTTGCCGTGAACTTACTTGGGATCAGAATGAAGATTACTTGTACGCAAAACTGGATCAATGCCTTCACCGTGATACTGAAGGTGGTCGCCAAGAAGGTTTAAAACAATTCTTGGATGAAAAAGCCATTAAACCAGGTTTACAAAGCTACAAACGTACAGGCTAATTTATTCATCAATGGACATGTAAGGAAACATCCCCCATGCAAAATGTACAGTTACTGATTCACGGACAATCTATAAATTCAAGTTCAGGACAAACTTTTGAGCGTATTAGTCCGATTGATGGAAGTGTCGCATCAACAGCTGCGGCTGCAACGATTGAAGATGTAGATCGTGCGATTGAATCTGCACATCGGGCATTTGCAATCTGGTCTACATTATCACCAACGGAACGTCGCTTAAGATTATTGAAAGCAGCGGATTTAATGGATCAAAAAACTGAACAGTTTATACAGACTGGAATGCGCGAAACAGGTTCAACTGCAACATGGTATGGGTTTAATGTTCACCTTGCAGCCAATATACTACGAGAAGCCGCTGGCATGACGACGCAAATCGATGGCAGTATTATTCCATCTGATGTGCCTGGTAATATGGCAATGGGGATTCGAACCCCATGTGGTGTCATTGTTGGCATGGCTCCGTGGAATGCCCCTGTAATTCTTGCAACACGCGCACTTGCAATGCCTTTGGCCTGTGGAAATACCATTGTATTAAAAGCTTCAGAAGCTTGCCCTGCAACTCATCGCTTGATTGCAGAGATTTTATTAGAAGCTGGGCTTGGTGAAGGCGTTGTAAATGTGATTACCCATTCCGCAGCAGATGCACCTAAAATTGTGGAAAGACTCATTTCACATCCACTGACAAAACGTATTAATTTTACGGGTTCAACCCATGTCGGAAAAATTATTGCAGAAACTGCAGCAAAATATTTAAAACCCGTATTGCTTGAACTTGGTGGTAAAGCACCTGTCGTGGTACTGGATAAAGCCAATATCGAAGATGCTGTGAATGCCATTGCTTTTGGTGCTTTCTTCAATCAGGGACAAATTTGCATGTCAACTGAGCGTGTGCTGGTTGATGATAAAATTGCAGATCAATTTATTGAAAAACTTGTAGAAAAAACCAAATCCATTCATGCAGGTAATCCTATGAATGAAAACTACCCTTTGGGTGTTTTAGAAAGTGAGCGTGCTGCAAATCGTCTACAAGGCTTACTCAAAGATGCGCAAGACAAAGGTGCAAGCTTACCTCTCGGAATAAATATTCAGAGAACAGTGATGCAACCGACGGTCATTATTGATGTGACTAAAGATATGAAGATTTATAGTGAAGAATCTTTTGCACCTGTCTGCACGATTCAACGCTTTAAAACGGATGAAGAAGCTATTCAACTTGCAAATGACAGTGAATTTGGCTTGTCTTCTGCTATTTTTAGTCAAGACCTTGTACAAGCCTTAGCGGTAGCCAAACAAATTGAATCAGGAATTTGCCACATCAATGGTGCAACCGTGCATGATGAAGCACAAATGCCTTTTGGTGGTGTAAAACAAAGTGGATACGGTCGCTTTGGTAGTAAAGTATCAGTTGCAGAATTTACTGAACTTCGCTGGATCACCATTCAAACGACACCACGACACTATCCTATTTAAACAGATGTAAGGATAAAGAATAGGAATGATTACTCTTTATCCTTCTATAATGAAAAATAGTAATAAAAAATTTACATGGAGTAAGACAATGGCGCAAATGAATGCTGCCCCGCGGAACTATCCTGAGCGTTTAGTAAAACTTGGTGGACATGAAATTAATTTTCATTATGACAATGAAATGCTCTATATCTCTCCAAAAGAACAATTGAAAAATTATCCGCAAAAACTGACAGATCGATTATTACAATATGCTGAATCTCATCCAGATCGTACTTTTGCCGCTAAAAGAGATCAACACGGTGAATGGATAAAGTTAAGTTATGCTGAAACCGTTAAACGCGCATGGAATATTGCTCAGGCATTACATAATCGCTCAGAACTTTCTGCTCAACGCCCTCTAGTCATTCTATCTGGCAATGATCTTGAGCATTTGACACTTTCAATGGCTGCAATGCTTGCTGGCGTTCCTTTTTCTGCAATATCCCCTGCATACTCACTTATTTCAAAAGACTTTGCCAAACTTAAACATATATTCGAAGTATTAACCCCAGGCATGGTCTTTGCGCATGATGGAAATGCCTTTGCTCAAGCGATTCAAACTTGTGTAAAAGATGATGTAGAAATTGTGACTTATTCTGGAAAAGTTGCTGATCAAAACTGTACGTCATTTCAAAGTTTATTAGATACAACCACACAAAATATCGAACAGCATTATTCAACCCTAAATGAACATCAAATTGCTAAATTTTTGTTCACCTCAGGTTCAACAAAACTACCTAAAGCAGTTCCAACGACACATTTAATGCTATGTGTAAATCAGCAAATGCTTTTACAAACTTTCCCTGAATTTGAAGAGACTCCACCCATCTTATTAGACTGGTTATCTTGGCACCACACCTTTGGGGGCAGTCATAATGTGGGGATTGCCTTATATAACGGTGGAACAATCTACATTGATGATGGTAAACCCGTTGCAGGTAAGTTTGATGAAACCATCCGAAACTTAAAAGAAATTTCACCCACCGTATATTTAAATGTTCCGAAAGGTTGGGAAGAACTGACCGAAGCTTTGGAAAATGATCCAGTTCTTAGAGACTCATTTTTTAGCAACGTCAAAATCCTATTTTTTGCAGGCGCAGCACTTTCAGAAGTAGGTTGGAATCGACTAGACCATATTGCACAACAACATTGTGGCGAACGAATTCGTATTATGTGTGGTTTAGGCATGACTGAAACAGCACCATCTTGCACCTTTTCTACAGGTCCGCATGTCATGGCAGGTTTCGTCGGTTTCCCCGCACCTGGCTGCGAAATTAAACTTGTACCTAACAACGATAAACTAGAATTCTGTGTTCGTGGATTACATGTAATGCACGCTTATTGGCGTTTAACCGAAGAGCAAAAATCTGAAGTATTCGATGATGAAGGATTTTATCGTACTGGTGATGCTGTTCGTTTAGTAGATGTCTCTGATCCAAACCAAGGTTTAATGTACGACGGACGAATTGCGGAAGATTTTAAATTAAATACAGGAACTTTTGTCAATGTCGGCACACTACGCAATAAAGTTCTCATTCAAGGCAATCAACTCATTCATGATGTTTGTATCACAGGCTCAAATTTAAATGCTATTGGTTTCTTGATTTTCCCCAAATTAGAAGCTTGTGCAACTTATGCAGGCTTGTCCATTTCTCAACATTCTGCTCAAGACATTTTACAGCACCCCAAAGTTCAGCAATGGTTTAAACAATTTTTAATTGAATTTAATAAAGATTCAACAGGAAGTTCAAATCGAGTCTCGATGGTGTATTTGATGACGGAAGTACCACAGTTAGATCTGGGGGAAGTCACAGATAAAGGTAATCTGAATCAAAGCAATATTTTAAAAAGACGTAGTAATCTCGTAGATGCCTTATATAACAAAGTTAATGACCATCCGCTGCTGATTAGAATTCCTACGTTAAATAACTAAGCTCTAACATTCCTAAATTTTAAAGTTATACAACTCTTTTTTGGGGTTGTTCCCTTTTTCGACTCTATTTTTTATAAAAAAGGTAAAACTATGCCATTAGATAGTGAATTTGAACTTTTTAGAGATAATTTTCGACGTTTTTTGCATGAATATGTTGCACCTTATTATGAGCAATGGGAAGAACAAGGTTTGATCCCACGTGAAATATGGAACAAACTGGGTGAAAATGGATTTCTTTGCGTAGATGTACCAGAGCAATATGGTGGATATGGAGCTCCTGTCCACTATTCACTGATGTTAGTACAAGAAACTGCTCAAGCTGGGTTTACTTCCCTCGCTGTTGCAATAGGTGGACAAAGTGAACTGGTTTCACCTTATATTCAAAATATAGGTTCAGAACAACAAAAAAGCTTTTGGTTGCCCAAAATGGTGACAGGTGAAGTCGTTAGTGCTATTGCCATGACAGAAGCCAATGCTGGTTCAGACTTACAAGCCATTCGAACGCAAGCTATTTTACAAAATGATCACTATTTAGTAGATGGTTCAAAAACATTTATCTCCAATGGTCATCATGCCGATCTGATCGTATTGGTGGCAAAAACTGACCCTCAAGCTAGAGCGAAAGGTATTTCAATTTTATTGGTCGATGCACATCTTGAAGGCGTAAAAAAAGGTCGTACGCTTAAAAAAATTGGCTTACATGCACAAGACACCGCCGAACTTTTTTTTGATCAAGTTCGAGTTCCAGCCCATCAGCTCTTAGGTGAAATGGGTAAAGGATTTGCTTATTTAATGCAAGAGTTACCACGTGAAAGACTCAGCATTTCCATGATGGCGTTGGGTTCCATCTTAGGCGCAATTGAACTGACGAAAACCTATGTACTAGAACGTAAAGCTTTTGGTCAAGCACTAAGCCAATTTCAAAATACTCGTTTTGTCCTTGCACAAGCTCAAATCAAAGCAAAGGCTGCACAGGCTTTTGTAAATCAATGTGCCGAATTATATCGTTGTGAACAACTTACCGTCACTGAAGTTGCGGCACTTAAATGCTTTATTACCGATACACAATGCGAAATTATGGACCAGTTACTCCAGTTATTTGGTGGTTATGGCTATATGCAAGAATACCCAATTTCACGCTTTTTTGTAGATGCACGCGTGCAAAAAATTTACGGTGGAACCAACGAAATTATGAAAGAAATCGTTGCTCGTGATCTCTTGGGAAAATAAAACATCATTCCCTCCTTGTCCATTAAAAAATATTATTTTGAAAACAAAAATATTTCAGGAAGAAATACTATGTGGAAAATTTGGATCGCGTCATCCATGCTTTTATCTACACCAGTCTTTGCAAATAATTTTATTGACAACAGCAGTGTCGAACTGACCACTCGGAATTTTTATTTTGATCGAGATTTTCAAGAACAATCGGCTTATCCTGCTTCAAAAGATTGGTCTCAAGGTTTTATTCTTAAAGCAAACTCAGGCTATACCGAAGGGAAAATAGGTTTTGGTTTAGATATTTTAGCAACTGCTGGATTTAAACTTGATGCAGATGCGGAACATGCTGGCACTGGAAACTTACCGCGTGATGCCCGTAGCAATGAACCTGCTGATAGTTATGGTGAGGTCGGTGTAACAGCAAAAGCTAAAATGAGTCAAACCGAAGTTAAAGTCGGAACACTCATGCCAATGAATCCTGTTTTAGTGGCTTCCCCTGCACGCTTATTGCCTCAAACCTATCGAGGTATTTCGGTTCAATCCAAGGATATTCAACATTTAGATATACAAGCGGCATATATCAATCAAGTTAATCATCGTGACTCGACCAACTATGAAAATATTAAAATCTCTGGAGTGAATAAACGCTTCATACCTGCGGAAACAGATGGTCTTTATTACGCTGGCGGTTATTATGATTTGAATAAAGCCTTTAAATTTACGTCATTTTATCTCGGTGTCGAAGATTTATATGATCAAGCCTTAGTTGGTATACAGCATAAATATGTGCTGAATGAACGAACGAATCTTACCTCACAATTACGTTATTACCGAAGTCGTGATGAGGGGCAAGCCAAAGCTGGATTAGTTGATAATGATCTGCTTCATGCACATTTTGAATTAAAGCATGATAGCCATAAATTTATTTTGAGCACATTCCAACATCATGGTGAAACTGCATTTCCTTATTTATCAGGCGGTGAAACAGGTTTACTGATTGATACATGGCCTGGTGACTTTTTAAATGCCAAAGAAAAAGTCTATAGCTTTCGCTACGAATATGATTTTAAAAATACGATACCAGGACTTCATTTTATGACGCGTTATACAACTGGTCATAATATTGACGCACCACATTTGGGTGGAACAGACTTAAAAGAAGATGAACTCGACTTCGACCTAGGCTATACCCTTCAAACGGGTCTACTTAAAAATTTAGGTTTACGTGCACGTTATGCAATTTACGATAATAACATGCTACCTACTGCCAATATTAAACCTAACAATGAAACGCGAATTAATATCGATTACACATGGAAGTTTAAATAATCATTTTAATCAGCCATTTTTTAATGAAGGCTGATTATTTTAAGGAAATAAAAATGTTCAATTTAAAAAACTTACCACCGATCCATCATCTGTTAAATGGTCATGATCTACACTGGAATAAAGATTTAGCTCAAATACATGTAAAATATATTACCTTAGAAAGTTTTACCAATCCAAGAGGTACCGTTGAAGGTGGAATGATTTGTGCCATGCTAGATGATGCTATGGGAATTTTAGCTGCACTCAATAAAGCAGAAAAACCTGCAACAACAGTCAATCTCAATATCGATTTTTTAAGACCGTGTCATGTTGGTAACATAGAAGCAAAAGCTTGGTTTATTAAACAAGGGAGTAAAGTTTTAAATATTGAAAGCGAAGCTTGGCAACAAGGTAAATTAATTGCAAAATGCAGCTCTGCTTTTTTAGTTTTATAAAGTCATTATATTGAAATATCTAAATAAATTAACAATCTATCTAAAATAAAAATGAGCTAGCAGTGACTGCCGGCTCATCATATGAAATTTATTAAGTTAATATATTATTATTGATATATTGCTTTTTTATTTCAGCTAAGTTTTCTGAAATGATAAAAATATCTATATTGACTATAATCATATCTGATTTATTCTCAGGTTCAAGCGTTCCCCTTGATGTAGTAATGTAACTCTATTCCTATGTATTGGATCAGGTGCTTTTTCTATAGAAGTTTTACAAAAAGATAATCTTAAATTTATAAGTCTTATTTTATTAAACTTAAAGATATGAAATTTTATTTAAAAAAACATTAATTTGTTAAATACAAAAGAAAGCTAGATATATGATATTTCTTTAAGAAGTGAGATAAGAGCATACTACCGAGACTAAATATCAAAATTTTTAAATTCTTAAAAAGAAAAATAAAGTTAGTTTTGTATTCTTTATTATCAGCTTATATTCAATCATTGGTGTTGTTCTAGGTTATCTATTTGCAGAATATCTTCTATAAACCTATTTTAAACAAGTAACTTTAATCAGCATAAATAGCATGTACTACGCTGATTTGCACTTTAAAGAATAATAAGAAACTTAAGCACAATCAAAAAATTAGTAAATTTCAAAAATATTTTTCACGTTATGAGTTCTTTTAATACACATTGAGTATTTAAGTTGAAATAATTTCAGTAAATATCTACACCAATATTTAGATATAGATAGATAAAATACACAAAAAATATACAAATAAATCACTGATAATAAATGATTAAAATATACACAAGCCAATCATAGCTAACTCAATAAAAAACAGTAAAAGTTATTCTCCTCCCATCGGAACAAGGATTAAATTATTTGACAGTGGTTAATGGGCGATATACATATATCTCCATACTTTTAATAATGATAATAGTATAATATAGCGGCTTATTTGGCTCATCTATTTCTAAATGTGTTTTCATCAATATGAAAAAATCGGTTCATCGTTGTATTCTTCATTCTTCTTATCTGCTCGCATTAGTCTCAGGATTAAGTGCTTGTAGTAATAGTTCATGGTGGTCAAATGAAGATAATCCTCAACTGGATAGTCAACAAATTCGACAACTAATTCCCAGTCGTGTCAATGATCGTAAATCATGGGCACAAGATATTTTTGACATCTCAGAAGAACTAAAAATTCCACGTAGCAAAGATAATATTTGCACCATCATAGCCGTGGTCGATCAAGAATCTAACTTTATTGCCAATCCCAATGTGCCTGGCTTAGGTGTCAAAGCAGTCCATGAAGTTAGCACTCGGCTTAAAGAAAAATTTGAAGATAAATTAGGCGTCACCCTCGGTGGTCCTATTGCCGAATATTTTGAACAAGTTTTAAAAAACCAACCCTCACCTGAAGATAATTATCTAAAACAGATGAGCCGTGTTAAAAATGAAAAAGAGCTTGATGTACTATATCGTGAAATTTTCGACTATATGTCAAAGCATTATCATGTCAGTGCCCTCACAGGCGCTGCCAAACTGGTTGGACAAGATTTTGCTGAAAAATTAAATCCAATTACCACATTAGGTTCCATGCAGGTACATATTAACTACGCTAAAGAAAATAAGCGCAGCAGCATGAGTATCAATGAATTACGTGATGATTTATATACAGAATATGGTGGACTCTATTACGGAATTCATCGTTTAATGATGTATCCAGCGAACTATGACAAACCTATTTATCGGTTTGCAGATTATAACTCGGGTATATATTCAAGTCGTAATGCTGCATTCCAAAAAATGATTAATAAAGTGACAGAATCTGATTTATCTTTGGATGGTGACTTATTGTCTTATGATAAAAATGGTGATGCTCGCCCTGCCACAACAGATACAGAAAAAGCACTCATTACATTATTCTCTCGCAATAATGTCTTAATAACTCCGCGGCAATTACGCAGTGACTTGAAAAAAGAAAAAGAAAAAGGCTTTGAAAAAACTCAGACCTACATTGCTGTCTCGAAGATATACAAAGAAAAAACCGGTAAAGATCCAATCTATGCAATCATGCCCGAAGTGGTCATCTCAGGCCCTAAACTCAGTCGTGATTATAATACAAACTGGTATGCAAGCCGCGTAAACGGACGATATGAAACATGCATGCAACGCGCAAAACGAATAAAAACTTAGCCCTATTTGATTTCGATGGGACACTGTGCAAGAAAGATAGCTTCACAGGCTTTATTTTTTATGCTTTATCCAAACGACACATCGTTAAGCAAGGTATAAAAATTTTGCCATGGATTCAAGCCTATTATTTAAATATCTATCCTGCTCATGCAATGCGCCCAAAATTATTCAATGCGATGTTTGCTAATGCTAATGCAGATGAAATTTTAGAATTAGCAGCAGAATATGCCCCGAAATTGCTATCACAGTTAGATCAAGACATTTATCAGCAACTTTTAAAACATAAACAAAATGGTGATGATATTGTGATTGTCTCAGCATCTATTGATTTATATTTAGCACAAGTCTGCCAATTATTAGCGGTTGATTTAATTTGTACCAAGACCGAAATTAAAGATAATAATTTTACAGGTCGCTATACCTCGCCAGATTGTAGTTGTGAGCAAAAACGGTTACGTATTCTAGAAAAATACGATATAAATCAATACCAAAATATTTATGCTTATGGTAATAGCAAAGAGGATTTAGCAATGCTAAGTCTAGCCAGCCATGCCTATATGGTCGGTGAAAATCAAACTTTCCCACTGTTAGAATATGAAAAAAAACTCGCTTAATTTAAGCGAGTTTTTTATGAATAAGGAATCTAGTAAATCGCCATATGATTGCGATATATAAACCATGTAAATAACTGTTTTTATTATATTATTTTAACAAGTTTAAATACTTAACCTCCAATTTAACCTCTCATCGTGTTCTATACCCCCTGCTTTCAAGTGATAAATTATTTTTATTCACTGTGAACAATACAAATACTCCTGTATCGGTATAGGGGGATATTTAAAAGTATTGACCCATTTATTAATGACTGCCCTGCCTAGCCCACCCATGCCTTTTATTTTTGAATTATCTATCTTTGTCGTTATTGGTTTGCTGTGTTTTTTGGCCTCCTTCATTTGATGGAGTGAGCATTTAGGCTGCTCATCTATTTAGTGGATCAGGTACGCACTGGTACGCGGTACGCAGTCAGTACGCACCAAAACAGCATATTTAAAATGCGCCCATCCACATTTAAAATGCTGATAGGGTCATATTTAGAATCTTGTCCTTTGTGGTAAAGCTCGCCAGTTTTGACGATCTTATGCTGCTCGTTATTTTTGGTGGTCAGGTATGCCCTGATTTTGGGTACCGGTAGAATTTCAGATTTTAAATCCACATTTCAGAAATGGCCTCATGTCGGGTATCGTGAAAAGTTAAATCATTAATTTTTAATTTACCTTTTACCACCTGGGTAAAGTATGCAGACAATCCGCCTCTACCTGTTTCACCCTCAGCAACATTATTCTTAACGGTACATACCTCTATCTCATCTATTCCCCTCATATAGCTTAAAAGCTCAATTGCTCGCTTAGATAATGGGACTTTTCTCGCTGTGCCATTCTTTGTGACTTCAAGTTCAACATGCTTGTCGTAAACATCAGTCCACTTTAAGCCTGTTATTTCACTTGCCCTCATCGCCGTTTCAATAGCAAATAAAAAAGCCCAAGCGGTCTGCTGTTTTTTAGTTATTGGCTGTGAATATCCATCATATTTAAATGCCTCTAGGATTCTATCTATCTCATCTTGTGAAATACGTCTGTTTCTACTCACTGACTGTTTAGGCTTGGCTACATCATCCAATGGGGAATTGGTCATAATTCTTAGTTCTTGTCGTGCATATTTAAATACAGCACTTAATAAGCCTAAATCCCTTGCTACTGTTGCACTCTTAACCTTTTTTAAACGCTCATCCCTAAACTGAATCATGTCCAATTGTCCAAGCTGATTAACAGGCTTTTTCATCAACCTAGGGAATGATTTTATATAGCCATTCAAAATGATAATTTCCACACGTCCACCACGCTTATGCGGTGTCACTTTTTCAGCATAGAGCTGTATCAGATCGGCGAATGACATTTCTGATAAATCTTTAATCTTGTCCTGTCGTTTTTGTTCTGTTGGGTGGATACCCTCAGATATTTGTTTTTTTATTTCATCACGTCTTAACCGTGCATCTTTGGCATTGAGTACCTTTGGATACTCTCCCAGTGTGACTGTGTTCTTTTTACCATCAAGCGTGTAGAGGACTTTCCATGTCTTGCGACCTGTTGGGGATACGAACAAATACAGCATTTCACTGTCATTAATTTTCTGTAATTTACTCGTTGGCTTGATAGCATCAATCTGCAATTTAGATAACACGGCGACCTCACAGCAATTATTTAGCTTTCAGGTAATTAAGAGTTTTTAAATTTTATGGCGATTAATTTTTTTAACCTCCCATTTAACCTCCCAATTTAACCTCTCGTTAGTCTATTGCATGTTTTTGCACTACACAACAAAAAGGCTCAATCCCTTTCAGAATCAAGCCTTAGTGTTATGTTACGTTATGGTGTGTTATTGCTAATATATTGCCATATGATTCCGATGAATCATCTCTAAAGAACGCGCCTCACCTAAAACTTGATGCACTTTATCTGATGATAAACCTTTCACAATTTCAGCAGAACGTGAACCAAAATTCACTCGTCCAACCGCAATGCGTTGGCCTTGCGTATCCACACATTCAACCACATCACCCCGATCAAAATGCCCTTCAACTGCTTTCACCCCCACAGGCAACAAACTACGATGGTTTTCTTTAATGGCTTTAACAGCACCATCATCTAAAACCAAACGTCCTGCTGTTTGCAGGTGTGCAGCTAACCATTGTTGGTGCGCAGTGATTCGGTCATTATCAGTAATGAATAAAGTACCCAACATCTCACCACGCATTAAGCGAGCAAGCACTTGGTCACTTTCACCGCTGGCAATTAATGTTGGACAACCTGATTTCGCAGCTAAACGGGCAGCACGAACTTTGGTCAACATTCCACCTCGACCAAACTTGCCACCACCGCCCGCCATATCAAATAGACTCTCATCTAAAGCTCGAACGGTATGAAATAGTTTTGCATTTGGATTGGAACGTGGATCTGAATCAAACATACCTTGCTGATCTGTCAATATAATCAGCAAATCTGCATGCACCTGACCCGCGACCATCGCAGCCAAAGTATCGTTATCACCAAAGCGAATTTCATCCGTTGAAACAGTGTCATTCTCATTAATGACAGGTATAACTTTCCAATCAATTAAGTTTTGTAGAGCATCACACGAATTCAAATAACGACGACGATCTGCTAAGTCATCATGGGTCAATAAAACTTGAGCCGTTTGAATAGTATGTTTTTCTAACACACTCGACCAAGTATGAATGAGGCCCATTTGACCAATCGCAGCACATGCCTGAAGACTGGGTAGATCGGTGGGTCGGCTATCAAGTTTCATGCGCACCATCCCTTCAGCCACAGCACCTGATGACACCAGAATAATCTCGTGTCCTGCATTGTGTAGATCTGCAATTTGTTTCGCCCAATGCGAAATTGCATTTATATCTAAACCTTGCCCATTTGCTGTGAGTAAAGATGATCCGATTTTAACAACGATTCGTTTACAAGCCTTGAGCTGACGTTGCCCATCCACCACTTCTATCATCCTGTCCTCAGTTACGCTTCTAGCTACTTATCTATTAGAAATTAACGTACGTAAAACACTTCCATATCGCCATCTTCACCATCGTCGTCTTCATCTTCATCATCGCCCAATATACCTGTAAGACGTTGTTGACGACGCATTTCACGATATGCTTCTTTGGCAGCAAGAGTTTGTTCACGTGTTTCAGCTTCAAGTTGATCACGGAATGCTTTCATTTTTGCAGCATATTCAGGATCTTCAGCTTCCAACTCACGTTGTTGCTCAATTTGATCCATTAAATAATAAACAACGGGTTTCGTCCCTTCTTCAAGTAGACCTGAAGTTTTAAATACTGGACCATCCCATTGTAATTCTTGAAGAATATGATTACACCATTCTTCCTGCGTATCATCATCCAACTGATCTAATTTATTCAAAACTAAAACGATTGGTAATTGCGCCAGCGTTGGAGAGAATTTTTTTAACTCTTCCATGATCGCTTTCGCATTGTATGCTGGATCTGAACCATCAATTGGCTGCACATCAACAATGTGAAGCAAAATTCGGGTACGTGCTAAATGTTTAAGGAAACGAATACCTAAACCTGCACCTTCAGAAGCCCCTTCGATTAGTCCTGGAATATCTGCCATGACAAACGAACGATGACGATCTGCATCGACCACACCCAAATTTGGAACCATAGTAGTAAATGGATAATCTGCAACTTTTGGTTTTGCTGCCGACACTGCACGAATAAAGGTAGATTTACCTGCATTTGGCATACCCAACAAACCAACATCCGCAAGAACTTTAAGTTCTAAACGAATTTCACGGTATTCACCTTTAATACCATGCGTACACTTACGTGGTGAACGGTTGGTTGAAGTTTTAAAATGGGTATTACCCAAACCACCATCACCACCCAATGCCACCAATACTTTTTGACCATCTGCGACTAAGTCACCAATAATATCGCCTGATTCGGTATCAACAATGGTCGTTCCCACAGGAACTTTCAATGTTATCGTTTCCCCACCGCGACCAGCACAGTTCGCACCACGGCCATTTTTACCGCGTTCTGCACGATATTTACGGGTATAACGAAAATCTACGAGGGTACTAGTGTCATCATCGGCTTGAACATAAACCATCCCACCACGACCACCATCACCACCATCTGGACCACCAAATGGTACGAATTTTTCACGGCGAAAACTGGCTACGCCATTGCCACCGTCGCCAGCCTCTACGGTAATGACTGCTTCATCAACAAAGCGCATGCTGCCAATCCTCTAAATACTTTAAAACCGCATATTCTGCCATATTTTAAAGAATTTCTCGAATAGTATTATTCAGCATTACATGAATTTTACTATTGCTGTCCAATTTCATCGCTAAAAGTGTGCTTTATACATAAAATTGCAGCTCTATTTCATGGCAATACAGCAACCTTCAACGTTATACCCATTATTTTATTTTTAACCATCTAACACTTAAAGTCAGTTTGGCTCAATACTTTGCTCATCATATTAATGGGCTTGTATACTCTTACTCTTACTCTTACTCTTCATCATTAAAAATTCAGATACATCGCAATAAATAGCTCACTAAAAAAGACAAGCCAACCGATTAATTACAATTATTTAGATAAACGATCTTTATTTTCTAAAATCTCAGGCAAACTTCGTTCAATCCAGCCAATCAAATAATTCATTTTTTCTGCTGCTTGTGCTCCTAAAATTGTGAGTTGATACTCTACTTTCGGTGGAACTTCAGGATAAACCGTTCGTAAAATAAAACCATCTTGCTCCAACACCTTCAAGGTTTGTGACAGCATTTTTTCACTTACTCCCTCTATACGTTTTCTTAACTCACTAAAACGTTGCACCCCCTCACTCAAACACCGTAAAACCAATACTGACCATTTACTGGTTAAATGCTCTAATATTTCACGTGATGGACATTCACTAGACAAAACATGGCCAATCATTTTACTTGTTACATAGACACTCATTAAAGCTCTCCAAATAGAAATAAGCTTACTTTCAGGTATGTACTTACATTTAGTAAGTTTTGTGATTAAGATAATACCATCAAGTTTAAAAAACACACAATCAAAATGGTGAAAATATGAAAATTGCGATTACTGGTGCGACAGGTCAACTCGGTCATTTTATTATCGAAGCACTGTTAGAACATGTATCTGCACACAATATTGTTGCTTTGGTTCGTAATCATGCCAAAGCTAAAAGCTTAAAAACACTCGGCATTGAACTACGACATTTTGACTATGATCAATCCGAAACATTAGTTCCAGCCCTAATCGGCATCGACAAACTACTTCTCATTTCAGCCAATGAAATTGGGCGCCGTACACCACAACATAAAGCTGTGATTGAAGCCGCGCAACGTGCCAAAGTGCCTTATATTGCTTACACAAGTTTGCTTAATGCGGATAAAAGCCCACTGGGTTTAGCTCAAGAACACCGTGAAACAGAGACTTTAATTACACATAGTGGTTTAACATATACATTGTTACGTAATAATTGGTATAACGAAAATTATTTAGCAAATGTTCAACACACTGCTGAACAAGGCATACTTTATGGTAGCGCTAAAGATGGAAAAATTAGTTCCGCGTCACGTCAAGATTATGCAGAAGCCGCGGCCAAAGTTTTAACATCTGAAGGCCATAACAATAAAACTTATGAATTGGCTGGCTCTACCAGTTTCACCCTCTCTAATTTGGCAAATTATATTGCTGACGCATCAGGAAAATTCGTGAAATATGAAAATATCAGCCCTGAAGATTACACTACAGCACTGACTCAAGCTGGTTTGCCAGAAAAACTAGTAGAAGTGATTGTAGATGCAGATGTACAAGCAGCAAAAGGTGCAATGTTTAGTGACAGTAAAGACCTAGAGAATTTACTTGGTCGTAAAACCACTTTCATTCAAGATCAAGTCAAAACTTTGTTTGAATCCTAATAGATTACTCTTGCTTCGGGTTTTTTACTCTAACAAACTTAATGTGAAGTTATTTAAAACATTCAATACAAATTTAGTCTAAAAATTTTAAGCCATAAAAAACCCGACATAAAGTCGGGTTTTTTATGCTGCTACAAATTATGCATTTGTTTCAGCAGGAACTTTTGGATAGCTTACGCCACACATTTGTTCAGCAATACGTAAAACTTGGCAACTATAACCGACTTCATTGTCATACCAAACATAAGCAGTTAAACGAGTACCCGAAGTAATGGTTGCTTGAGCATCAAATACGCCTGCTGTACGTGAACCGATAAAGTCAGAAGATACAACTTCAGTCGAATTAGTATAACCAATCTGACCTTGTAGGCTAGAGTTGATTGAAATTTGACGAATGTATTCATTTACTTCTTCACGATCGACTTCTTTCTCAAGTGTTAAGTTCAGAATTGCAAGTGATACGTTTGGTGTAGGAACACGTACTGAGTTACCGGTTAATTTACCTTGTAACTCTGGCAAAGCTTTAGCAACAGCTTTAGCAGCACCAGTTTCAGTAATAACCATGTTCAAAGTCGCAGCACGACCACGACGATCCGCTTTATGGTAGTTATCAATCAAATTCTGGTCATTGGTAAATGAATGAACTGTTTCAACGTGACCATTAAGCACTTTATATTTGTCATGCAATACTTTAAGTACAGGTGTAATTGCATTAGTAGTACAGCTTGCAGCAGAGATGATTTTGTCTTCATCTAAAATATCAGTATGGTTTACGCCATAAACGACATTTTTCATTTCGCCTTTACTTGGCGCAGTCAATACCACACGAGCAACACCTGGACATTTCAAATGTTCAGCAAGGCCAACAGCATCACGCCATTTACCCGTATTATCAATCACAAGTGCATTGTTAATACCATACGCTGTGTAATCTACTTCTGCAGGGCTAGATGCATAAATAACTTTAATAAAGTTACCATTAGCAATAATCGCTTCGTTTGCTTCATCTACAGAAATTGTGCCTGCAAATGGACCATGAATAGAGTCACGACGAAGTAAAGATGCACGTTTTTCTAAATCACCATCAGATGATTTACGAACAACGATTGCTTTTAAGTTTAAGCCACGACCTAAACCTGATTGACCAATGATCAAACGAGCAAGGATACGACCGATACGACCAAAACCATAGAGAACCACATCTTTCGGTTCTACTACAGCAGGATTACCTTCTAGAGCTTGAACAGCATCGGCAACGAATGCATCAATATCGCCACCTTTTTCTTTATATGCAACTGCAAGTTTACCAAGATCAACCTCAGCTGAACCAATATTTTCTAATTTAGCTAAAGCTTCTAAAATCGGGAAAGTATGCACAACTGAAAGTTCAACATCCATCATACGAGTACGACGATGTGCTTTCAAAATTTGGATAACTGAACGGTTAACTAAAGAACGACCGTAAACAGAAGTGACAATATTTTTCTCACGGTATAATTGACCGATGACTGCAATCATACGTTCCGCAATTTCTTCACGGTTTTTCCAGCGACCTTGGTGCTCTGCATGTAGGGCGATGATAGTCTCTTTGCTCACAGATACGTCCTCTATTTATATCTAAACTTAATTTCAAAACTTGACAATTGTAAAGGAATTATCAAAAAGAATGAATCAAAAGCTGACAGCGCAGCGTAATTATTGCTATATATTCACTATAAACTGACAAAATAGTCATAATTCTTTGCATGATGAGTCGTTTTATAGTGAAAAATATTCTAATCGAAAACATCACCAAAAAAGATAAATCACTTTAAGCGGATATTAAGCTTAGTTTTTATCCAATTGGGCAATATTTTTAGTTAAATCTTGCGCTTTCATTTTTTGCCGATATAAATGTAAAACGCCTTCGAGCACAAGTACGGACACAGCCAACCAAATTGGAATATAAGTCAACCACTCATCAGCTGTAATGCTTTCCCCTAAAGCCAATGAGACTAAAGCCAGTAATACAGGCTCCAAGTAACTGAGCAATCCAAACACTATCAGCGGTAAAAAACGACTTGCGAGAATATAACTGCCAAGTCCAATTGCACTTAACACGCCTAAACCCAATACAATTAAAATTAAACTCGGTGCTTCAACAAATTTCAAACTCGGCAAAAGTCCCGTTTGGGTAAAATATATTGCAACAGGCATACAAATGACGATATCCCACCAAAAGCCACCCAGATTATCTGTCTGAATTTTTTTACGGATCAGAAAATATAGTGCATACCCGACTGCAACAGACAGCGTTTCCCATGCAATGCTCCCTAATCGCCAAAACTCATGTGCTACCCCCAGACAAGCAAATACAACAGCAAGCATTTGGAATTTAGATAATTTTTCTTTATAAACTAAACTTCCAACCAAAACCAACACTAAAGGTAGTAGAAAATACCCTAAAGAAACCTGTAAGCCTCGGCCATTCATTGGCCCCCACAAAAAAAGCCATAATTGAAAGCAACTGAGAAGTGAAGTGGTTATTAAAGCCAATAACAACACTGGTTTTTGAATAACTCTATAGAAAATTGTTTTTACGTGGAGCATATCCCCACTCCAAAACATAAATAAAGTCAGGAATGGTAAGGTGGCAATAATTCGCCAACCAAAAGTTTGCTGACTATCAAAATCACCTAATAATTGTGTATAAAAATATAAAATACCGAAAGTGACAGATGCCAGTACGGACAATGTGATCCCTTTATACATAGCCGACATCATCTATCATCTAAAAAAATCATTATACAGAAACACACTGTTTTAACAGTAAAAATCAACCAATACCCTTTGGTAAAAAATAAAAATTATATTCAAATGAGCAATCATATTTTTTATTTAGCCCGATAAAAACAGCATTTTCAACCATGACTTTAGCAACGCAGGACCGTTATATATTCTTAAATTTCAACTTTATCGAGTCATTATCTTTATTATTTAATCTGTCCGGATTCTAAAAATCCTCTATTGATTCAATGTTGGACTCACAATTAATCAAGGCTCAGTCTGCTCAGTTCGGATAATATCTTTTAGATTATAACCAATTGATTTTGCATAGTTCAGATATTCATTGACCAATTCAGTATCAGGATGTTGTTCACGCGAGAGCAACCACAAGTATTTCCGGCTAGGTTCCCCCACTAAAGCCATCTGATAATTTTCATCTAATTTTAGAATCCAATAATCCCCTCTTACAATAGGCACCCAACGAATCGCCTCGGGTAAAAACCCCACTTTCAATTTACTATTAAAAGGCGGGTTGATGACAAAAGCCTCGCCTAAAGCTTGCTGTAATACGCCATTCTCATTATAACAACGATTATCAACTGCAATATTCCCATTCTCATTAACGGTATATCGCGCAGTGACATCACGGGCACATTGATTTTGAAAATACATCGGTTTTCGTGCAATTTCATACCAAACACCCAAATACTTATCCAGCTCAACCCTTTCTACAGTATGTAATGGTTGCTTGTCCGCATAGACGGATTGCGTACCGATAAGACACGACAGCAATACTGTGCTGCACATTATTTTTATGCCTATAGCAGTGCTATAAGTGATTAAATTATTATTCATAATATGTTATTCACACCTCTATCTTTTATTTATTGCTTTATAAAAGATAGAGATATTTTTGAGCTTGCATTGTATTGAAATGTAGCTTTAGAGCTAAAAGCTATTACATTATTTCAACATATGCGTTTTCAATCTTACAATTTCATCACGCAAACGGGCTGCTTGCTCAAACTGCAATTCTTTTGATGCCTTTAGCATCTCTTTTTCCAACTTACTCATGTGCTTTGTGAATAATTTCATATCAGATAAAATATGACGTTCATCTGCAGTTAAAGCTTTTACTTGACCAATGATTGGATCGTCAAATTGATCATCTTCAAGTATTTCACCTGTATCAATTTCACGAATCGCCTGACGTACGGTACTGCGCGGAGTAATACCATGCTCTTTATTAAACTCCATCTGCTTTTCACGACGACGTTCGGTTTCCTCAATCGCTTTACGCATAGATTCAGTAATACGATCAGCATAAAGAATCGCTTTACCCTTCACATTACGTGCCGCTCGACCAATGGTTTGAATCAACGCACGCTCTGAACGCAAGAATCCCTCTTTATCTGCATCTAGGATGGCGACCAAAGATACTTCTGGCATATCCAAACCTTCACGCAATAAGTTAATCCCAATTAACACATCATGTATACCAGTACGCAGTTCATGAATAATTTTGACTCGCTCCACCGTATCAATATCGGAGTGTAAATACGCGACTTTTACCCCGTACTCTTTTAGGTAAGAGGTTAAATCTTCCGCCATCCGCTTAGTCAAAGTGGTAATCAAAACTCGCTCATTCAATGCTGCACGAATGTTAATTTCAGATAAAACATCATCTACTTGGGTAAGCACTGGGCGTACTTCAATCTCAGGATCGAGTAATCCCGTTGGACGTACTACCTGTTCTGCAATTTGTTCAGATTTTTCTAATTCGTACTTCGCTGGTGTAGCACTGACATAGATAGTCATTGGAACAATGCGCTCCCACTCTTCAAATTGCATTGGGCGATTATCTAAGGCACTGGGTAAGCGGAACCCATAATTCACTAAATTTTCTTTACGAGAGCGGTCCCCTTTATACATGGCACCAATTTGTGGCACGGTCACATGTGATTCATCAATAATGAGTAATGCATCATCTGGTAAATAATCAAATAAGGTCGGTGGTGCTTCACCAGATGGTCGACCAGATAAATGTCGTGAATAGTTTTCGATACCATTGGTATAACCCAACTGCTGCATCATTTCTAAATCATAACGCGTGCGTTGTTCAATCCGCTGTGCTTCAAGTAATTTATCGTGTTCTTTAAAGAAAATTAAGCGCTCTGCTAATTCGTCACGAATAGTACCAATCGCTCGGGTTAAATTATCTTTTGGCGTAACATAATGACTTTTAGGATAAATAGTGACACGTGGCGCTTTACGCACCAATTTCCCATTAATTGGATCAAACCAACGAATGGAATCCACTTCATCATCAAATAATTCAATCCGAATAGCATGTTGATCCGATTCCGCAGGAAAAATATCAATAATTTCGCCGCGAATTCGATAGGTACCTCGTAAGAACTCCAGTTCATTTCGCGTATATTGCATTTCAACCAAACGACGAATGATGTCATCGCGGCTAATACGATCACCCTGCACAATATGCAATAACATGCTCATATAAGCATTTGGATCGCCCAAACCATAAATAGCCGATACTGATGCCACAATAATCGCATCTCGACGCTCTAATAATGAACGCGTTGCTGAAAGACGCATCTGATCGATATGATCATTAATCGCAGAATCTTTTTCTATAAATGTATCTGATGAGGGTACATAAGCTTCTGGCTGATAATAATCGTAATAACTAACGAAATATTCCACTGCATTGTTCGGGAAAAATGACTTAAATTCACCATACAATTGTGCAGCCAAAGTCTTGTTATGCGCCATAACAATCGTCGGTCGTTGTAACTGTGAAATTACATTGGCCATGGTGTAAGTTTTACCTGAACCAGTTACGCCAAGTAATAATTGATCGTGGTAACCTTTATTCACCCCTTGGACAAGTTTTTCAATCGCCTGTGGTTGATCTCCCGCAGGTTGGTAATTGGTGACGAGTTCAAAAGGCTGATGATCATTCACAGATAGACTCTCTACGTTTTAGGGACAGGTATAGTTTATCAGATGCAGCTTCGCGGACTTATATAAACCATCCAATGTACTTTAAATTTTACTTAATAAAATTAAAATCAGAGAAGCGTGATCTAAAACGACAATTTTAAGCAAGTTGATAAGTATTCGAACTTTTAATAATGGGGATATATTCTTTATATTCAAGTAATTTCACTTGACCTGCTTGATATTCAATTGCACCATGGAAATACGCTGATAAAAATGTGAAATACCATGACCTACCAATATCATGATGAAAGTATTATTAAGCACTTACCCGAAGATACTGTTTTTGTATTTGGGAGCAATATGGCTGGCACACATCAAGGCGGAGCAGCAAAAACAGCACTACTCAATTTTGGTGCAATGAAAGGTGTCGGTCGTGGCTGGTCAGGACAAAGTTATGCCATTCCTACTATGAATGAGCATTTACAACAAATGCCCCTTTCCCAAATTCAACACTATATCGATGATTTTAAAATCTATACTAAAAACCATCCTAAAACAAAATATTTCATTACTGCGGTCGGATGTGGTGTTGCAGGCTACAAAGTCGAAGAAATTGCACCAATGTTTAAAGGTATCTCACATAATGTGATTTTCCCGAGTTCATTTAGACCTTTTGTCGAAAAAACATTGCCTAAATTAAACCAACATTTAGTCCAAAGTTTTATTCATGATGACGTTATTTTTAGTGATGATTTAGACCAAGCAATTGCCAAGCTAAACTTAACCGATGCAGAAAAAAGTTTAGCGACTATTGTCATTAACACTCCAATGTATCCAATTGATAGTAATGGTCGGGATCGCAGTTTTGAAATTAACGATATTTTAAATACCTTACGAAATAAAATCTCTCAGTTTGAAAATAATGCTCGAAATTCTGAAATTTTTGGTGGTGTTATCTTAGCTTTATTAGAGCTATATAATATCAATGAAAAGGATTTTATCGATGTATGGAATGGTGAACGAGAAATAGCACCACCACGAGCAGCAAATAAAGCTAAAAAATAGGTTTGTTTTAGAAAGATATGGTCTATTTAGAAATACTTAAAGATCAATAATTCATTAAGCTTTATATTTCATATTCTTTCTATAATTTTTAGTACAGCTCACTAACATTAAGTCTTTTTACGTTTTGATCACAGTGGAATACCCGTATAAAATATTTTGTAACTATGAGATGCAAAGCATATAACTCTTATTTTTGCCATAAAACCTATATTAGGGTATATTTTTAATTATTATATATTAAAGAGATAGAAACTTTTATATGGCTATATTAGAGTCATCGATTTTTGAAATATCACCTATACCAATGTGGTTAGAAGATTATAGTGATGTAAAAATTCAATTTGATTTATGGAAATCACAAGGCGTTACCGACTTAAAATCTTACCTAGAAGAAGATTTAGAACGTGTTATTTTATGCGCTCATAAAATTAAAATTTTAAAAGTAAATAGTAAAACACTCCAACTTTTTGAAGCAAAAAGCTTAAACCATCTCTGTGAAAATTTAAACATTATCTTTCAGAGAGATATGTTTAAATCCCACATCATTGAACTTGTATCATTGTGGTCAGGTAGCACTGAGTTTTCAAGCACAACAGTTAACTATACGATTTCTGGGAAAAAACTTGATATTAAATTAAGAGGTATCGTACTACCTGGTTTCGAACAAAATTTAGATCAAGTCTTACTTACCACAGAAGATGTTACTGATTATCAAAATGCCTGTCGTTTAGAAGAAAAAAATAGGCTTCTCGCTGAAGCTCGTTTTGTCTATTCTCCAACCTCATTGTGGGTTGAAGATTTTAGTCGCATAAAGATGCGTATCAATCAATTACGTCAAATTGGCATTGAAGATTTTCGTACTTTTTTAGATGTACATGCAGACTTTGTCCAGCAATGCATTGAAGAAATTTTGATTTTAGATGTTAATCAAGCGACATTGGACTTATTTAAAGCAACTGATAAAAATATTTTATTTAAAAATTTAAATAAAATATTTGCTAAAGAAATGCAACAAACGTTTAGAGAACAATTAATAGAGCTATGGAATGGAAAAATTCACCATCAACGCGAAGCCATTAATTACGCACTTGATGGCTCGGTACGAAATGTACTGTTACAGTTTACTGTTTTTCCAGGTTATGAAGAGGACTGGGGCTTAGTTCAAGTTGCACTCACGGATATTACTGCACGAAAAAAAGCTGAAAGCTACTTAGAATATTTAGGTAAACATGATGTCTTAACCAAGTTATTTAATCGCTTATTTTATACTGAAGAATTAAACCGCTTAGAACGTGGCTTGGTTCGACCTATTTCTGCAATTTTTATCGACATGAATGGCTTAAAAGAAATTAATGATACTTTAGGCCATGATATTGGGGATGATATGCTGCGAAGAATGGGAAATATCTTAAGTCGTACCGTGAGCAATACTGGCTATACCGCCTCTCGGATTGGTGGAGATGAATTTGTAATTTTAATGTCTGCTGCGGATGAAAAAATAGTGGAATCTACAATTATAACGATTACAGAGCTCTTAAATATTGATAATCAATATTATTCGACACTCCCCATTAGTATTGCAATAGGACATGCTTCCACTCTAGGAAATGAAAATGTGGAAAGCATGTTAAAACGCGCCGACCAAGTCATGTATCAAAAGAAAAAAGATTATTACAATGCCTTATCTGCAAAAGCCTAAATCACTTTTTATTAAACAAAAAAAATAGGTGCAAATGCACCTATTTTTTATGAACGCTAAATTTAACGTTTACCGAATGAACGACGCGTACCACGCGGTGCCATCCATGTGCGATCAGCATATGGCTTTGGTTTTGGACGTAGATCTTCAACTTCTTCATCCGCACTTTTTGCATCATTTGCTTGCTTAATTGGAAAAGGTAAATTAACCAAAGGTTTTTTCTTGGGAGAATTTTGGGTGCTCATGTGATTCACTCAATTTAATCTGCACATATTGTACGAAAAAAATAGATGCTGTGCGAGCAAAGATCCTTCCATTTTCGTAATTCAATTTTTTGATACCCTATAATTTAAGACTTTTAAGTACTTTTTATTAATTTGCACAGATATTGGGCAACGCATCTGTTATTTTTAAGCTAAGATAGTCTGCTTTTTATTTTTTATCCCTATCCAGTAAGAAGGAATATTGCCGTGGACGTACGTCTCTCTGATCGTGTAAATGCCATCAAACCGTCCCCAACACTCGCTGTTACCAACAAAGCAGCCGAGCTTAAAGCTGCCGGTAAAAACGTGATTGGTTTGGGCGCTGGTGAACCTGATTTTGACACCCCGCAACACATCAAAGATGCCGCAATTGCAGCGATTAATAATGGTTTCACTAAATATACTGCTGTTGATGGTACGCCAGGCCTTAAAAAAGCAATTATTGCGAAATTAAAACGTGATAACAACTTAGACTATGCAGCAAACCAAATTTTGGTTTCTTGTGGTGGTAAGCAATCATTCTTTAACCTAGCATTAGCTTTGTTAAACAAAGGTGATGAAGTAATCATCCCTGCACCATATTGGGTAAGCTATCCAGACATGGTGATTATTGCTGAAGGTGTTCCAGTAATTGTGAAATGTGGTGAAGAACAACGCTTCAAAATCACACCAGATCAATTAGAAGCTGCGATTACCAATAAAACGCGTTTGGTTGTTTTAAACAGCCCTTCGAACCCTACAGGTATGATTTATACAAAAGCTGAGCTCGAAGCTTTAGCTGACGTTCTTCGTAAATATCCTGAAGTATATATTGCTTCTGATGACATGTATGAACCAATCCGTTGGGATGATGAATTCTACAACATTGCTACTGTTGCACCTGATCTTTATGATCGCGTAATTGTACTTAATGGCGTATCTAAAGCTTATGCAATGACTGGATGGCGCATTGGTTATGCGGCAGGTCCTGCTAAACTGATTGGCGCAATGAAAAAAATCCAATCTCAGTCAACTTCAAATCCAACTTCAATTTCGCAAGTTGCTGCTGAAGCTGCATTGAATGGCTCTCAAGATGTTCTTAAACCAATGATTGAAGCGTTCAAACGTCGCCATGATTTGGTGATGAATGGCTTAAATGACATTAACGGTATCTCTTGCTTACCTGCTGATGGTGCATTCTATGCTTACGCGAATATCAAACCGTTAATTCGTGCTAAAGGTTTAAAATCTTGCACAGAATTCTCTGAATGGTTATTGGAAGAAACTGGTGTTGCTGTAGTTCCAGGTGATGCATTCGGTTTAGGTGGTTTCATGCGTATTTCGTATGCAACTGCTGATGAAGTGTTAGTGGATGCACTAGCGCGTATCAAAAAAGCTGCTGATTCGATTGAAGGTGTTGATGCTGCAATCGCTTCAATTGCTGCTGAAAAATAATCGATCCGTAAATTTAAAAAACCTGCATTGATTGCGGGTTTTTTATTGCCCATGGTTTTTATTACCACTTCAGGTCTTATTGATAGATGTAGTATTTATTGTTGATGCAGTTTTTTTGGTTGTTGCGAATATAACCAAGACGATGCCAAATAAAACCATGATAGTCGATAATATCACTCTTAAACTCACAGACTCTCCAATAAATAAAGAACCACCTAAAATTGCCAAGCATGGCACACTCAACTGAACCGTACTCGCTGCGATGCGATCAAGTTTTTTAACAATAGAATACCACAATACATAGGCGCCACTTGACGTTAATCCACCAGAAATCATTGCTAGCACAATACCCTTAGTATTCATAAAAATATCTGACCTAAAGATAAAACTGGCAATCAGGATAATAGGCATAGCTACAATGAAATTGGCCAAAGTACTAGATAAAGGATTCAACATACGCTTACCCGATATACTATAAGCAGCCCAAGCCAGCCCCGATATACCCATAATTAAGCTATAAAACAAACTGGGGGCATCTGCGCCTGGCAACAATAAAACAATGATCCCGAACAAAGCCAGCACCAAACCCAGCCCTCGCCTTAGGCTTAATTTCTCTCCATGAAAAATACCATAAAACACCATAGTCAATTGCACTGTACCAAACAGCAAAAGTGCACCTACGCCAGCATCAATTTTAATATAAGCATATGAGAATGCTAAAATATAGATCGCAAGAAATATCGCATTTTTAATATTCCATTCAATTTTTAAGCGTGCCGTAGTTAATAACCAGATGATCAGAAGTACTATAGCTCCACTGCTGACTCGAATGATGCTAAAACTCATTGGATCAATTTGTTGATCAGCCAAAGCTAAACGACATAGTACTGAGTTTGCTGCAAAAGCCAGCATTGCTACAATTATTTTAAATAGCACTGTTGAGCATCCATATTCAACGACATACCAATTTAACCTTTAAAGAAAAAACATTTTTAAATATTAATCACTTTTAAATCAATTGATTATATTTAATTTTCTTCACCAAATAACGCAACAACATCTGACTCTGTCAGTTTTTTAGTTTCATTTGTAAAACTATAAAATTCAGGTTTATGATCAATATAAATTTCCATATCAAAAGTAAGATCTTTAGGTGGTTCATTTAATGCAAAGACATTTAAATTACAATAACTTTGATCTTTCATACGCCAAAATAAGATTGTAGCGCATTGATTACAAAACCCACGTTCACCCCATTCAGAAGATTCATATATAGATAGATGATCCTGCTTAATAAATTCTAAACTGCCCTGCTTAATATCAATGGTCATAATCACACCACTGGTTTGCCTACGACAAATAGCACAATGGCAGGCGTGCACATTGTGATTTTTTAGCTGAACGTTAAAAGTAGTCTGACCACATACACATTGACCATCCATTCAAATTCTCCATTATTTTTCTAATTTTTACTAAAAAGCTTAATGACTTACTAGAAACTAATAATTTAATCAATCTTACTATAGCTCTGCATTTTTACAGAATTCTATATACATATTTATGTCATAAAAAAAGAATTTGAAACAAAAATAAAATAGTAAAATCAACTAAATAATTTTAAACTTTGTTTAGACAATACATTAAGTATTCTGATATTTATGCGCTATAAAATTATTGATGTCTATCTACAGCAGAATGTAAAACGATATATTGCGAAATGCTTAAAACCACAATCGCCTCAATTCATTGTGATAGAAAGTTCACGGACTTTATGTAAAGAGCTAGACATTATTGATGTTGATCATCAGTCCGCACAAGCGACATGGGCAACAGGTGAAAAAATTGCCCTTTGTATTTTAGCAAGCTCTGATAGTTTTGATAAAATTTACACATTAGATGCTTAATTAACTCATTGCAATTTCATCCATTTATCACTAACTTATTATTAAGTTCCTTTTTAGAACTTAATAATTTTAAGGATAAAATATGAAGCACCCCAAAGAAATGACTGGTCTCGAATTTCTACAAGCTATGGTCAATGGAGATATTCCTCGAGCTAGTATCAGTGAAACGATCCCAATGGATTTGCATGCCATTTCAGAAGGGACTGCAAGCTTCCATGTCAAAGCTGATAAACGTCATTTAAATCCATTGGGTGGTGTGCATGGTGGCTTTGCTGCCACGGTATTAGATTCTGTGACTGGTTGT
Source organism: Acinetobacter sp. ANC 4648 (assembly GCF_002135345.1). Classification (GTDB taxonomy): domain Bacteria; phylum Pseudomonadota; class Gammaproteobacteria; order Pseudomonadales; family Moraxellaceae; genus Acinetobacter. The sequence continues at coordinate 71,234 of NZ_NEGI01000005.1, forward strand.
GCCATCCATAGCATGCTGGAACCGGGTGTAGGTTATGGCACCATAGATCTCAATATTAAAATGTGTCGTCCAATTCCATTAGATAAAGAACTATTAGCGATTGGACAAGTCATTAATATGAGCAAGAATCTGGGTATTTCAGAAGGTAAAATTATCGATGAAGATGGCAAACTCTATGCACATGCAACAGCAACATGTATGATTATTCGGCCTTAATCAAAAATATACAAATTATAAATTTTATGACTGGAAAATCATTATGCTTAACCAGTCATAAGAAACTATATCTATCCACTAAATTGCCGTTTTTAATACTTCAATCAGTTGTTGTTGATTCAATTCAGGACGTTCAGTCCCTCTATAAATACAGTAATATTTAAATACACTATCCAACAATAATGATAATGGCTTACTTTCAGAAACAGACCATACTTTTGAATTATTAATTCCCGATAATGCACTGCCACTCAATTGATAAAGATATAAATCATGATCACGTTGAATAGCTTGTTTACGACCTTGAGTATAATTCTCTAGTAATAATTGGCACGGTGAATTAATTAACCATTTTTCACTAAACCAAAGCTGCAATAAATCACCAAGATACAATTCGATTGTACCAACAGGCCAGACTTGAATAAATGCATCCGCAACATGGGTGTAATATTTTTCAGTATTTGCAAGAATGGATAAATAATTTTCTTTATAAAAATCAATATTTGAAAAAATTTCGGGAATGGTCAGCGTATTCATTCGCTATCTCCTGTTTAGCCATTTTAGTGCTGGCAAGTTGGGAAATCCACACTGTTTAAGCTTTTGCTTAAACGCTCTGTTATGCATTCAATCTAACAAGCCATTTTCATTTATGCAACACACGAATCATTATTTTTAAGCAGCTTCTTCTTTTTGCCTAAATAAAAAGCATACACACTAAAAACAAAGAAAATATGACAGCTATTACTTGACCATTCTATAAATCTCCTTATAATCACACCCAGATTCTCCAATAGCTCAGTCGGTAGAGCGACGGACTGTTAATCCGCAGGTCCCTGGTTCGAGCCCAGGTTGGAGAGCCAGATTCTAAAATCCCACTATCATCATAGTGGGATTTTTTATATTAAAAATAATATAACTTTTTTAAATAACAATGTGATGACAATAAATCAAAAAATCCTCTAATAAGTAGAGGATTTTATATTACGAATTAAACAACCTAAATAGGCACACCACTATGGAAGCGAAAAGTCTTATCTTCCGATAAAATTAGATTCTTCTCCACTTCACGAATCCAATCAATTCGCTGTTGAATATCCTCTTCAGGATCTTTCATTTTTGACGACTTCGCAATATCCATTGCTAATGCTAAATAATCTTCAAAATGACGTGACTCAGACTTAAGCAAATAACGATAATAACGCCCCAACTCATCATCTACCAATGGCGCAAGTGCATAAAACCGCTCACATGAACGTGCTTCTACAAAAGCACCGATAACCAATATATCAATCAATGCTTCTGGTTCATAAGTACGAATTTCTTTACGTAATACACCAGCATAACGCCCCGCACTTACTGCTTTCCATTCTTGGCCACGCTTCGCCATTAACTCTAAAACTTGCTCGTAATGTAACATTTCCTCACGAACCAATTGAGCCAGTTTGACCTGTAAATCTGTAAAAAAGCTATAGCGAAACATCAGGTTCATCGCTGTTCCTGCTGCTTTTTTTTCACAATTAGCATGGTCTTGCATTAACAATGGGAGATTATTAATTGCTTCATCCAACCAAGCCTTAGGTGTTTCACAACCTAAAAAAGCAATTACAGGTTGCATCAGTTCATCATATTTAATATTTGACATGATTAATATTCAATAACAGCCGAATTAAAAATAAACAGGAAAATTAACGTGCAGCATGAATAGCAGCACTCATATCTTGTACAGCTTGTACTAACCCCACAAAAACACTTTCAGCAATAATCGAGTGCCCAATATTCAACTCATTAATTTGTGGAATAGCCGCAATAGCAGTAACATTTTCTAAATTCAAACCATGTCCAGCATTCACCACCAAGCCTTTCGCTGCGGCATACTCAGTACCTTTGATAATACGTTGCAATTCTAATTGCTGAGCCTGTTCTGTTTCAGCATTGGCATATGCACCAGTATGTAATTCAATTGTTGAAGCACCGCAGGCAAGCGCAGCATCAATTTGTGCAAAATCAGCATCAATAAATAAAGAAACTTCACTACCTACCGATATTAAGGCTTGGGTTGCTGCTTTGACATCCTCAAAATGCCCCACCACATCAAGCCCACCTTCAGTGGTTACTTCTTCGCGCTTTTCAGGAACAAAACACACAAAATGCGGTTTAATCTCTTGCGCAAATGCCACCATTTCATCGGTAACTGCGAGTTCTAAATTCATTCGAGTGGTTAACACTGGGCGCATACGACGCACATCATCATCTTGAATGTGACGACGATCTTCACGAAGATGCAGGGTAATCCCCTCAGCTCCTGCTTGCTCACAAATTAGTGCTGCTTCCACAGGATCAGGATAAGTCGTACCACGCGCTTGTCGTAAAGTCGCAACATGATCAATGTTTACACCAAGCAATGCAGCCATAACTTTTTCCTTACTAGCTTTTAATTTAAAATTTATTGAATAGAATTTTTCGATTGCGTATTTTGAATCCACAATTGACGACTTTTTAGTGGTCGATCTCCCAGCAAAGAAGTAATCATCTGCCGGTAAAGCTTAGTCAACAATTGTAACTGTTCCGGCGTAAAATCCCCACCCTTTTGATAACTTTGCATACTCAATATTTGCTCACCAATGAGAGTCGCAGAAGAAGTATGTGAAACAGGAATAAAACCCTCAGACAACTGAAATTGATAACGCAAATGAGGATCTATCATCTGCTGTTGAGCAGCATGTGTATAATCTAAAGGATAACCCAGCTCTTCAAGTAAAGCATGTTCAAATTGACGTAAAATTTGTCTTAAGAATAAATCTGCTGTTGGATGAGTCGATATTTTTTGCAAATGATCTAAAGTCAGGTGATATTGCACAAAAGTGTCAGGCATAGCAACTTCCAGAGGACAAAGTCTCAATAAAAGCTCATTTAAATAAAAACCTGAAAAAAAAGCATCACCATAAAAAAAAATAGGCTGATTTAATATCTCAATTTTAGAAAAGTTTTTAAGCTCACCTTTGCCTGATGCTTGCACAGTAATCGGCTGATACTGTGGGGGGGGGATATGCCTTAAAATCCCATCAACTCGGCCATGTTCCTGAGTAAATAAATGTACAATATGGCTGCGTTCACGATATTTTCGATGATGAATTAAATAGCCATGCAGGACTTCATTACGCATCGTACAATCGCTTAATCATCCTTGTTTTTCTTCTTAGTTTGATCTTCTTCATCCTCTCCATCTGGGATGATCGCACCCACAACAGCGGCAGTGCCCTTTACCACACCTTTCGTGGTTTTATACGCGACCTTAACAGGAACCGTAACAATCTTAGTAATACAGCCTTGTAGCATAAATATGCAGGTAAGAATTGTCAGTACTTTAATCATTACGATTCACTCTTAAGAAATTATTAAATTAGATATCGCTATAACCTAAACTTTTAAGTGCACGCTCATCATCCGACCAACCACCTTTAACTTTCACCCAAAGTGTAAGCATGATTTTTTGTTCGAACATTTTTTCCATATCCGCACGCGCATCCATTCCAATTTTTTTCAGCTTCGAGCCTTTATCACCAATCACGATAGCTTTTTGGCCTTGGCGATCGACAAAAATCGTTGCATCAATATAAGTACACGCTGGTTTAGGACGACCCGTTTTTTCATGCACCGTCGCTTCTTCAGTCTTAAATGACTCAATTTGCACGGTTAAATCGTACGGTAATTCCTCACCCAACTGACGCATGATTTTCTCACGAATAATCTCACTCGCCAGAAAACGCTCTGAACGATCTGTGACTTGATCCATTGAATACAGTGGTGGCTGGAATGGTAAATATTGCTCAATCACATTACGCAAATGATCTAAATTTGAACCTTGCAATGCAGACACAGGGACAATTTCAGCAAAATTCATTAATTTGGCACGTTCTTGAATCAAAGGCAGCGCTGCATTTTTATTTTCAAGTGTATCCAACTTATTAATAACTAAAATAACTGGCATTTCAGCATTTTGAAGTTTTTCCAAAACCAATTCATCGTTTTGAGTCCACTTTTGTGCATCTACTACAAATAAAACCAAGTTAACATCACGTAAAGCAGAAGATGCCGCACGATTCATCATCTTATTGATGGCACGAACTTCTTTTTTATGCATCCCCGGTGTATCCACAAATACTGCTTGTGACTTTTCACGGCTATCAATACCGATGATTTTATGACGTGTCGTTTGTGGTTTACGCGAAGTAATTGAAAGTTTTTGACCCAACAAGTGGTTCATCAATGTAGATTTACCTACATTTGGACGTCCAACAATTGCAACAAACCCACTTTTATAATCTGCAGGAATTACGGCACCTTGTGAACTAAAGAACTGATCTAACAAATCATTACTTTCTGTTTTCGCAGGCTGATCTGTTTCATTCTGATCATTTTGAATCGACATGAAGGTTATTGCTCCAATAGCTTTAAAAATTCTGCCGCAACTGCTTGTTCAGCAAAACGACGACTAGACCCCTCACCGACCAAATTGGATAAGCCCGCGACCACACATTCTACTTTAAAATGCTGGTTGGGTGCATCACCCTGAATATCTACAACCTCGTAAACTGGGAGAGGTTTTTTACGTGCTTGTAGATATTCCTGTAAGCGCGACTTGGGATCTTTCAATTGATCTGTGGGTTCAATATGTTCTAAATATGGTTCATACCACTTTAAAACAATAGGTTCTAAAATAGTTAAATCTGAACAGTCCATATAAATCGCGCCGATAATCGACTCTACCGTATCCGCGAGAATCGATTCACGATGATGACCGCCTGATTTTAATTCACCAGTGCTTAATATTAAACTATGACTCAATTTAAGATCATTGGCAATTTTACCTAAAGCTTCTTGGCGAACCAAAGTTGCTCTCATACGTGTTAATCGCCCTTCATTTTCATGAGGGTATGTACGATATAGATAATTTGCAATAATCATTCCCAACAATGCATCACCTAGAAATTCTAGGCGTTCATAATTATGTCTATGACTAACCGACCGATGTGTTAATGCAAGTTGCAATAACTCAATTTTTTGAAACTGATAACCAATACGACTAGGTAAGCGTGGATCACTTACTTTGAACTGACCTTTGATCAAAACTCTTCTCGAATGTTAGGACTAAATCAATATTCAGTACGAAAGGCTTTCTTACTTCATATTTTTTAATCACTGCTAAACCATCTTTTGTTGAAACGGTCGCAATATCATTAAACTTAATATCACGAATATTATTCATATCCAAACGCTGGCTCATCTTACTTGCAAATGCAGAAGGTGTGATAGTTGAAGGACTTGCTACAATCTCCTCCTCAATTTGCTTATCTATCACACGATCATCCCAGTAGCTTGGCCATACTGCAATTATGATTTTCACAATAAATGCAAATGCCACTACCCCAAATAGAATCCCAATATACGATGTACCTTGTTGATTTTTACGCATTGTTATTATCCAACAACTTCATTTTTAATTAATTGGACCATTACGACTAAACGAAGGTAAATGCAATCCTGGTTCTTTATGCATCCAGATATAAATTGCATGCCCCGTTAAATTCTCTTCTGGTACAAAACCCCAAAAACGACTATCTGCACTTTGATCACGATTATCGCCCATTGCAAAATAATGACCTTTCGGTACAGTTACTTCCCAGCTTTGACCATTTGATTTTACAAAACGATCATTGGCCGTTGCAACATATGGCAAATCTTTCTTTGCTTGAGCATAATTAAATGCAGAGACCAAAGTATTTTGCCCTTCAAGCAACCGGACTAAATGCTGATGTGTCCCCATTGTTTCAGTATAATAAATCGATTTTGGTGTGTCCAAAATATCTTTTTCACGGCTAAATTCCGTTGGAACTTGCTTCACCTTTTGACCATTAATGATCAATTGACCACGATCAAACTCGATATGATCACCAGGCAAACCAATAATACGTTTAATATAGCTAATTTTTGGATTTTCAGGATACTTAAACACCGTAACATCACCACGTTGTGGCTCACCAACATCAATCACCTTGGTGTTAACAATCGGTAGGCGTACCCCGTACTGAAATTTATTTACCAAAATATAATCACCCGTTTCTAAAGTTGGTACCATAGAATCTGATGGAATATTAAAGGGTTCAAAGAAAAAAGAACGTAATACTAAAACCACAGCCAGTACTGGCCAAAAGTCATATGCCCAGGTAATAATAAAATTTTCATTCCCTTTACCTTTCGTCGCACGTTGTTTCAATACGAACTTATCAAGCAACCACAATCCAAAAAAGATCAAGGTTGCAGGTACAAGAATTAAATTAAAATCAAAATCCATGAGCTATATGACCTCTGTCTTTTTATCGTTCTACTTTCAATACAGCTAAGAATGCTTCTTGTGGGATTTCAACACTACCCACTTGTTTCATGCGCTTCTTACCTTCTTTTTGTTTAGATAACAGTTTCTTCTTACGAGAAACGTCACCACCATAACATTTTGCCAATACGTTTTTACGCATTGCTTTAACCGTTGATCTGGCAATAATTTGCGCACCAATCGCCGCTTGAATCGCTACATCAAACATTTGACGTGGAATCAAATCTTTCATCTTATCAACTAAGGCAATACCACGATGTCGTGCATCATTACGATGACAAATCATCGCCAAAGCATCAACTTTTTCACCATTAATTAAGACATCAACCTTCACTAAAGATGAACTTTCAAAACGTACAAAGCTATAGTCAAGCGATGCAAAACCACGCGAACATGACTTCAAGCGATCAAAGAAATCCATCACTACTTCTGCCATAGGGATTTCAAAAGTAACAGAGACTTGGTTACCCAAGAACTTCATATCTTTTTGTACGCCACGGCGCTCAATACACAAGGTCATCACATTACCTAAGTATTCTTGAGGCACTAAAATATGACACTCTGCAATAGGTTCACGTAAGTCTTCAACAGTTGAACCATCAGGCATTTTTGATGGACTGTCGATATAGATTGTTTCACCTGTTTTCATCAATGATTCGTAAATCACTGTTGGTGCAGAGGTGATGATATCTAAATCATATTCACGTTCTAAACGTTCTTGTACGATCTCCATATGTAGCATTCCCAAGAAGCCACAACGGAAACCAAAACCAAGTGCATCTGAACTTTCAGGTTCAAAAAACAAGGATGAGTCGTTAATTTGTAATTTATGCAATGCTTCACGGAAAGGTTCAAAGTCACTAGCATCAATTGGGAATAAGCCCGCATAAACCTGCGGCTTAACCTTTTTAAAACCTGGTAACGTTTTAACATCTGGTGTCGCCGATAAAGTAATAGTATCACCCACTGGCGCACCAAAAATATCTTTAATCCCAGCAATAATAAAGCCAACTTCACCCGCTTCCAACATACCTGTTTCAGTATGTTTTGGGTTAAAAATACCCACTGAAGTAATGATATGCGTTTGACCTGTTGATTTAATCAACATTTTATCGCCTTTACGCACACGACCATGCTTGATCCGAACCAAAGATACCACACCTAAATAGTTGTCAAACCAAGAGTCAACAATTAAAGCTTGTAATGGTGCATCTCGATCACCTTCAGGTGCTGGAATAACTTCTACCAAAGTTTCAAGCACACCGGCAACACCCAGCCCTGTTTTTGCAGAACATGTAGGTGCATCGCTTGCTTCAATCCCAATAATTTCTTCAATTTCATGAATAACACGCTCAGGCTCAGCCTGAGGTAAATCAATTTTATTGAGAACTGGGAGAACTTCAAGCCCTTGCTCAATTGCGGTATAGCAATTTGCAACAGACTGAGCTTCTACACCTTGTGCAGCATCAACAACCAGTAATGCACCTTCGCAAGCAGCCAAAGAACGCGACACTTCATAAGAGAAATCGACATGTCCCGGGGTATCAATAAAGTTAAGCTGATACTCTTGACCATTAGGATGAGTGTAATACAAAGTCACAGAAGTGGCTTTAATCGTAATCCCACGCTCGCGCTCCAACTCCATTGAGTCTAAAACTTGAGCCTGCATTTCTCGGTCTTGTAAACCACCACAAGTCTGAATAAAACGGTCAGCTAGAGTCGACTTGCCGTGATCGATGTGAGCGATAATCGAAAAATTACGTATATTTTTGATATCAACAGATTTTTTAGCTTGCGCCATGGGCTACCTTGAACGATAAAATGCGCTATGTATGAAATTCAAACTACATAGCAAAAGCTGTTTAAGAAATTGCGAAAGATTATAACAGATGGTGTTTTCAAAGTATTCATATTAATCAGCAGAGTTTGAGCAAGTTTATTTAAAATTGAAATTTATTAACTTATATAGATGCTATTTATTAATAATCACTCTATTCACCTCAATTTTTCATATCTATCTGCATAAGATAAAATATTCAACTCAACAATCTACTAAAATCATTCCGCTAGAGTCGTATTACTAAAATCAAGAGGATTAATTTCTTCATTCAGCACTTGATAAGCCTGTATAAATGTCGGCGACATACGCTTAGGACGTCCAGTAGCAATTTCTATACAGGCCCACTTGGTACTTCCCGTAAACAGTAAACTCTGATCTTTAGCACGATAAAATGCATATTGACGGAAAGAATATAAAGCATTGATATCACTTAACCATGTCCGCAAAATAATTTCATCACCCAGTATGGCTGCTTTGCGATACTGAACATGATGTTCCACTGCAACCATGGCATGTTTCAGTTCTAAGTATTGCGCTAACCCAAGCCCTAACTCTTCAATATGTGCAGAAGCAATATCTTGCATCCATTGCACATACACCACATTATTAACATGTTCTAAAATATCAATATGTTCAGCTTGAACCATAATTTTTAAATCAAAAAACGTGCTCACAAAATCTAACCTTTTATCTAAGCTATTGTATTTAAACTTTGTAATCTAACAAAATCATCTTAAACATAAAATCACCACTGTAAAAAACCACTCAATAATGAGTGGCTTTTTACAGTTCAATGTATTTATGACTGCTTTATTGAATTCTTAATCCAAGCATTGCGTGTTGACCATCTCGTACTAGTGCAACCCGTGCAACTGTATTTTTTTGCAAATCAGAAACAACTTCAACAAAATCATTCGGATCATGAATTTTTTTACCATTCACTTGGGTAATGATATCCCCTGTAATAATTCGAGATTGAGCTGCCAAACCACCACGCGCAACATCTTGAATTAGCACACCACCCTTTAATTCTAATTTAGATTTCTCTGCTTCAGTTAATCCACGAATTGACACACCTAAAACTGGCCCTTTTTGTATCTTAGTCGCAGCACTAGTTTCAACTTTAGCTGGAGTATCATCTGGCGCAGTGGTTAACACCGCAGCAATCACTTTCGCTTTATCATCTCGTAATACTTCAAGTTGTACAGTCTGATTCGGTGTCGTACGATTTAAATAATTAAGTAATTCTGAGGTTCTCGAAATTGGTGAACCATTATATTTCATAATGACATCACCCGATTTAAAGCCTGCTTTCGCCGCAGGTGAGTCCGGTGTAACCTGTGTAATTAAAGAGCCTTCAGGCTTTGGTAACTTATAAGCTTCTGCAAGATTACGGTCAATATCTTGCAGCATAATCCCTAAATAGGAGCGGGTGACTTTACCATTCTTCTTTAACTGATCAACAACATCCATAGCAACATCAATTGGAATTGAGAACGACAACCCCATATAACCGCCCGTACCACTAAAAATACGAGAATTAACTCCTACAACTTGACCTTGCTGGTTAAATAAAGGACCACCCGAGTTCCCAGGATTTAAAGCTACATCTGTTTGAATAAATGGGACAGAGGTTTCACCCATCATATTGCGTGATTTAGCACTCACAATCCCTGCTGATGCAGAATAATCGAAACCGAATGGTGAACCAATCGCCAACACCGGTTGCCCCACTTTGAGTTGATCCACATTGCCTGTTGCTAATGCAGGGAAATTCTTACCATCTACTTTTAATAATGCCACATCGGTCCGCTCATCACTCCCGACCACTGTGGCATCAATTTCACGGCGATCATTCAGCATAATCGTAACTTTAGAGGCATCTTCAACCACATGATGGTTCGTCAATAGGTAGCCATCCTTACTAATAAAGAATGCACTCCCATAGGCAGTTTTTTCTTGTGGTAACTGTTGCTTTGGAATAATAATTTGATTACCGAAGAATCGTTTTAAAATTTCTGGAACTTGTTGCTGCAACAACTCATCCTGCGTCATTTTTTTGACAACACTAACACTCACAACCGCAGGACTCACCTGTTCCACTAAATTTGAAAAATCTACTGGTGCTGCTGCCTGTGTTTGCACCGCGGCCACAGTAAATACTGCAGCGTAGATTCCTTTTTGTATACCGCGATTCTTCATGAGACATGCACCCACTAATGATTATTGTGCCGAAAACCATGTTTGTAACATACAAAATCTGATTTTTACGTTAAATTATGTTTCTATAGTTTTATAAAACAATACTTTACTTAATTTTATCTTAAAAAATATTAATTCGTCATTTTGACCAAATTATGAAATTTAAAACGCTTGTAATTTATGACAAAAAAGAGTGTTATTAACAAACTTTTTTTCAAATTAGCTGATGGACATGTCTAATTTAAACACAACACATCAATTCGATGTGATTATTGTGGGAAGTGGCGGTGCAGGTTTAAGTTTAGCCTTATCGTTACCCGATCATTTCAATATTGCTGTTTTAGCCAAATCCCATTTAACCGATGCCAGCACCTTTTATGCACAAGGTGGTGTCGCCGCAGTTTTAGATGAGACTGATTCTATTCAACAGCATATAGATGACACCATGATTGCTGGTGCACATTTATGTGAAATCGATGCTGTTACACAAACTGTAGAAGGTGGTCGTCCTTCCGTAGACTTTCTGCTTAAGCATGGAGTTCAGTTCACTTTAGATGAAGATGAACAACTTCACCTCACCCGAGAAGGTGGTCACTCACAACGTCGTATTATTCATGCAGCAGATGCAACAGGTCGTGCCATTTCAACCACACTAGTTGAACGTGCTCAAGCTAAAAAAAATATTCGTATTTTTGAAAACTTTATTGCAATTGACCTTATTACTACACAAAAACTGGGACAAAAAGATCTCAGCAATCGTGCTATCGGTTTATATGCGCTGGATGAAAAAAATGAACATGTACACACCTTTCTAGCTCCATTTACTGCACTCGCCTGTGGTGGTGCTATGAAAGCTTATTTGTATACCTCAAACCCAGATATTGCGACTGGTGATGGGATTGCCATGGCCTACCGTGCTGGCTGTCGGGTCGCAAACATGGAGTTTAACCAATTCCATCCGACCTGTTTGTATCATCCTCAAGCGCGCTCTTTTTTAATCACTGAAGCCATGCGCGGTGAAGGTGCTTATTTACGTCTGCCCGATGGTGAACGTTTCATGCTCCGCTTTGATGAACGCGCAGAACTCGCACCTCGTGACATCGTCGCCCGCGCCATCGACTATGAAATTAAGCGCTTGGGGATTCGTCATGTATGGCTCGACATTAGCCATAAATCACCCGAGTTTGTAAAAGAACACTTTCCAACCCTATATGCACGCTTATTGGAACTCGGTATCGACATTACTAAAGATATGATTCCAGTCGTACCCGCTGCGCACTATACTTGTGGTGGTGTGGTGGTTAATGAGCATAGCCAAACCGATATTGCGGGTTTATATGCGATTGGTGAAACGTCATATACTGGTTTGCATGGTGCTAACCGTATGGCAAGCAATTCACTATTAGAATGTTTCGTGTATGGCATGAGTGCCGCGAAAGATATTGAAAGCAAATTCAATCCATCTTTTAACGCCCCACACGTATCTGAATGGGATGCAACACAAGCAGTTCATCCCGACGAAGAGGTAGTAATCCTACAAAACTGGGATGAGCTTCGAGCCACTATGTGGAATTACGTGGGTATTGTCAGAACCACGAAACGCTTGGAACGTGCATTACATCGCATTGAAATGCTAAAAGGTGAAATTACTGAATATTATCAGGATTATCATGTAAGTAAAAATTTAATTGAACTACGAAATTTATTATTAGTCTCTGAAATGATTGTACGTTGTGCGATGCAACGTAAAGAGTCACGTGGTTTACATTACACACTGGATTATCCAGAACTATCTTCTGAATTACGTAAAACCGTATTAACACCACCAACCTTTCAGGTCGAAACACCCTTGGTAAATACTGAGGTTTAATTAGGCAATTCAACACTTCAATATAAAAGCACCATCCACTGGTGCTTTTATTAAATTCAAAAAAGATTAGATTTTCTGTGGAGGAATCGAATACGTTCCAGTCACATGCGCTACGGGTTGATCCGAATCAACCGAATAAATCCAAACCTCACCAACGATTAAAGCCCTACCTACTTTCATGAGTTTGCACACACCCCGAAGATCTGTTCCACCTGTAGGCTTACGTAAAAAGTTGATATGCATATTGGTTGTCACGGCTAAACCAACAATTCCAATTTCCCCTAAAATGGCGACATACAATGCAAAGTCAGCAAGAGTCATCATGGTTGGGCCTGAAATTGTCCCACCTGGACGAATATCAGTACCACTAACATGCCACAATAAGATTGCCCCTTTTTCGACAACCTCTTCAATTTCACACTTTTCTAAACTTGGTGGAAAATGCTTTTCTAAAAAATCAATAATTTCTAGTCTGGTGTTTTTCATTCAATGAAGCCCTTATGTCCCTATATTCATAAATAATATAAAGACTTTTATGAGTTTTACCAGTAACCCGAGCGTTCACTATTTAGGACTATCTTAAATACATTAATGCATCTGTAAATACCTTTTCAGGTGCTTGTGTTGCATCAAGACGCTTCATTCTGTGCGGTTCACGTTGCTGAATTTCAACAAAACCAGAACGAACCTTTTCAAAAAAACTGACTTTCTCTTGCTCAAAACGATCCAAAGCACCACGTTCACGTGCACGTGACATTCCTGTTTCAATTGGTGCGTCTAACCAGAATGTTACATCTGGCATTTTGGCGACAAAATTTTCATTTAATAATGCTAACTTTTCTCGGCTCAAACCACGTCCAGCACATTGATAAGCAAAACTTGAGTCCGTGAATCGATCACAGAGAACAATTTTACCTTGTGCTAAAGCAGGTAAAATGACTTGCTCAAGATGTTGTGCACGTGCTGCATACATCAATAGCAATTCAGTCTCATTACTCATTTGCTCATCATGATTCACAGATAACAATAAACTTCGAATTTGCTCAGCCAAGGGCGTTCCACCCGGTTCACGAGTTAAAACAACCTCTTGACCTTGCTGTTGAAAATATTCATACAATGTTCGAATGAGTGTGGTTTTTCCTACACCTTCCGTGCCTTCAAAACTGATAAACATTCTCATTCCTTAATCTTTAGATCGCATAACTGAAATATAATCTTGCACCGCACGATTGTGTTCTTGCAGGTTGCTGGTAAATTTATGCCCACCATTCCCTGTTGCCACAAAATAAATACTGTCTGAATCATCAGGATGCATTGCCGCTTCAATTGCTTTCTTACTCGGTAAAGCAATTGGTGTTGGTGGTAAACCATTGTTAGTATAGGTATTATAAGCTGTCGGGGTGCGCAAATCCTGCTTAGAAATTTTACCTTGATATCGATCACCCATCCCATAAATCACGGTTGGATCTGTTTGTAAACGCATCCCTAATTTTAGACGGCGAACAAAAACACCTGAAACTTGACGTAACTCACGATCGACACTGGTTTCTTTTTCAATAATAGAAGCCATAATTAAGGCTTCATATTTATTTTGATAAGGCAGCTCAGGGGCACGCTTTTCCCAAGCATCATTCAGAATTTTCATTTGACGTTGATATAATTCCGTCAGAATTTTTTTGTCTGACTCCCCTTTATCAAAGAAATAAGTATCTGGAGCAAATAGTCCTTCTGGATGATCGTACGGAATATTCAGTTCTTTTAACAATTCTGCAGTGGGTAAATTCACCACCGTTTTATGGATCAAGCTATCGTTACGGAGCGCTTGAATGAGTTGTTTCGCAGTTGTCCCCTCAATCACCAACAATCGACTCATTTGTGCATTATCCGCATTGGAAACCATATCCAAAACCTGACGTACACTCATACCTTGTGTTACTTCATAAATACCTGCTTTCATGGTGTCATGAATAAAAATCTTACGGTAGAGCTTCAGTACCAGCGGAAAACCAACTTTTTTATCTTCAGCCAATTGATCAATAAAACCAGTATAAGTTTCACCATTAGTAATAGAAAGCTTTTGCTTTTTACCCTCCACAGGATAAGTCTTAAAAATACTCATTTTTAAAATCATCGCGATCAGCAATAAAAGAGCAATCAATACGATCACTACACCTTTATAGATTTTATTTGGCGCAACAATGTGCGTTTTCTTTTTAAGCTGAGCTGGAGTCTTAGGCATAATGATTAAACTGATTCAATTGCAAAGTATCAAATAGCTCAACGCAAGGTTGAACCTCTAACAGACGGGTTTGAAAATTTTGTACAACTTTCATCGGGTTCAGCGCATTACAAAAGAATAAACTTTGAATCTCTGGAATCTCATCACGCCCAACAAAACGTAGTACACAAGGAATTTGCTGTTGTTGCATTCGATTTAAAATCTCAGCGCGCATCACACCATGTACGCCATTATAGCGAAGTTCAGGCGTAATCCATGTATCATTTATTCGAATAAAACAATTACTGCTTATTCCTTCAACAATCCCTTCCTGCACATCAATGACCAATGCTTCAAGCCAGCCATGCTGCTGCGCTTCTTTTTTTAATAGCACCTGTTCCAAGCGATTGAGCGACTTAATTCCCACCAAACTAGGCATCGTTAAGCCAATGACTTGCTCAAGCACATTGCTATCAATCAATTCCAACTGAAATGTTTGAGTTTGTTGTGGATAGAACAATACATACAGATCTGCAGGATGATCTGGCAAGCTATAACCTCGATTACCCTCACCCCGACTTAAAATAATTTTTAATGTTCCATTTAAAGGTGCCATCTGCTGTTTTAATTGCTCAAGCGTTGCATCCAATAAATCAAAATTAATACTTAAACTGAGTCGCTCAGCTGAAAGACGTAACCTTTCACGATGTCTACTTTCTAATTCCATCATATTCTGATGGAAACGTGCTGTGGTAAAACAACCATCTCCATAATGAAACGCCCGATCTAAAATAGGGATCGACTCAACTATCTGAGCATTTTTAAAACATATCATGTTGATTTTCAACCTTCCAGCTTCATAAAAACGTCTAAACAAATCTTTAAAAACTATTTCGTTTTTATTCATATAAAATTCATTTTTTATTATTTTTTTTGGATAGATACTGGCGTTATGCTGCATCCATATTAACGAAATTTAAAATATTTGGGGATAATAACCATGCACTTTTCAAAAATAAAACTGAGTGTTGTTGCAGCACTTCTTTCCGTTTCAAGCATTTCATTTGCTGCAAAGGATTTTCTTAACGTCTCTTATGACCCAACACGAGAGCTCTATGAAGATTTTAACAAGCAGTTCGGTGCATATTGGAAAAAAAGCACTGGACAAGAAGTTAACTTTAAACAATCTCATGGTGGTTCAGGTAAACAAGCACGTGCTGTTATTGATGGTTTAGGTGCTGATGTAGTGACCCTCGCTTTAGCAGCTGATATTGATGCGATTGCTGAGAAAACAGATCTCATTCCTAAAGATTGGCAAAAGAAATTTCCACAAAACTCTACTCCTTATACTTCAACCATTGTATTTCTCGTCCGCAAAGGTAATCCAAAACAAATTAAAGATTGGGGCGATTTAGTCAAGTCAGGCGTTGAAATTGTCACACCCAATCCAAAAACATCAGGTGGTGCACGTTGGAACTACCTAGCCGCATGGGCTTGGGCAAAACATAAATATGGTACAGATGCAAAAGCTCAAGATTTTGTTCGTCAAATTTATAAGCAAACCAAAGTATTAGATTCAGGCGCACGTGGCGCAACCACCACATTTGCAGAGCGTGGTATTGGAGATGTCCTACTGGCTTGGGAAAATGAAGCTTATCTAGCAGTCCGAGAACAACCAGGTAAATTTGAAATTATTACTCCATCGCTTTCAATTTTAGCTGAACCGCCTGTGGCGATTGTTGAAAAAAATGTTCAAAAAGATGGGAATGCTCATCTCGCCAAAGCTTACCTAAACTTCCTCTACTCACCTTTGGGTCAGGATATTGCAGCAAAAAATTACTATCGTCCGCGTAACGTTACAGTATTGAAAAAATACAGCACTGTATTTAAACCGCTAAAATTAGTAACCATTGATAAAGAATTTGGTGGATGGTCTAAGGTTCAAAAGCAGCACTTTGAAAATAATGGCATTTTCGATCAAATCGTTAAAGCAAATAATGTGAAGTAAATTCTATCGATAGGAGCATAGACATGACACATACCATAATTGTTCCGGGCGTAGGTGGCAGTGATTATGATCATTGGCAGTCTTGGTTACAACGTCAACTCATGTCTTGCTCTCGTGTACAACAACAGGATTGGAACCTGCCCATTTTGAGCCATTGGATTGCAAATTTTGTTAGCACAATCTCAAAAGTAGAAGCGCCGATTCAAATTGTTGCACATAGCTTTGGTTGTCTAACCAGTGTTGCTGCATTAAATCAATATCCAGAAATAGCGTCAAAGATCAAAAAACTGATTTTAGTTGCTCCTGCAAATCCTAGTCGATTTGGTGAAAATGGTTTTGCGCGCGACAGCATTGGAAATTATGCCCAATACTTCCATCAGTTAAAAATTAATGTGCCTACAGAATTGCTTATTTCTGAAAATGACCCTTGGTTAAACTTTGAAGATGCACAAACTTTGGCAAAATCTTGGAAAATTAAACCCAGCAACTTAGGTCGTGTCGGACATATTAATGTTGATTCAGGTTTTGGTGCTTTCCCTGAAATTTATGATTATTTAGTTTCAGAAAAAAATATCGCCTATATCAATAAAATTGATGACACCAAGTTGTTTTTTAAATTTGCTATTTAACTGATGCATTTTATGCTTGGCGCAATCTGTAATTTATTTACTTACTGATTTCAGTAAGTATTCTCATTTTGAGGAGTTGTCATGTCGCAGCGATCCCGAGTGCTGCCAGGATTTGGTCTTTCTCTAGGCTTCACCCTAGCGTATTTGTCTTTTATTGTACTTATTCCATTATCTGCAGTTTTCATTAAATCTTTAGGTATTGGTTGGGATGGCTTCTGGGAAATTGTTAGTTCTGAACGTATCCAAAAATCATTACAACTCAGTTTTAGCTCAGCTATTATTGCAGCGCTTATCAATGTCGTGTTTGGATTATTGTTAGCATGGTGCTTAGTGCGCTATACCTTCCCAGGTAAGCGTATTGTTGATGCGTTGGTTGATCTTCCTTTCGCATTACCAACCGCTGTTGCAGGTATTGCCCTTACTTCACTTTATGCACCGACGGGCTGGATTGGTCAATATTTAGAACCACTTGGAATTAAAGTGGCCTATACCCCTATCGGGATTACTTTAGCTTTAATCTTTATTGGCCTTCCATTTGTAGTACGTACTGTACAACCAGTACTGAGTGATTTAGAAACAGAACTTGAAGAAGCTGCCTCCGCATTAGGGGCAAATCGTTTGCAAATCGTAGCTAAAATAATTTTACCTATTTTATTCCCAGCCTTACTTACTGGTTTTGCTTTAGCATTTGCGCGTGGTGTCGGTGAATATGGTTCAGTGATTTTTATTGCAGGTAATCAGCCCTTTAAAACTGAAATTGCACCACTGATGATTATTTCTCGTTTAGAAGAATATGATTATGCTGGTGCAACAACAATTGCTGTGGTGATGTTGGTTCTTTCATTCTTTATTTTGTTTTTGATTAACCTTGTACAAGCATGGGCAAGTCGCCGTACTGGGAGAACTGCTCGATGAGCTTAACCACCAATAGCAATGCACTTGCTGCAAAATTACAATCACGCGATGCCACACGTGAACCAACTTGGGTACGTAATACGCTCATTATCATTGCATTAATTTTCTTTATTAGCTGCTTAATCTTACCGCTAATTTTGGTTTTTGTTGAAGCCTTCAAACAAGGTGTACAGGTTTATTTTCAAGCACTGGTAAATCCTGATACATTATCAGCAGTAAAGCTGACCTTACTAACTGCTGCAATAGCTGTTCCACTCAATGTGGTCTTTGGGGTCGCTGCAGCATGGTGTGTGGCCAAATTCAACTTCCGTGGCAAAGCCATTCTCACCACGATTATTGATACCCCCTTTTCAGTTTCACCTGTCATCGCGGGTTTAATGTTAGTGCTAATTTTTGGTTCTCAGGGTTGGTTTGGTGGTTGGCTCATGGATCATGACATCAAAATTTTGTATGCAACTCCTGCGATTGTCTTGGCCACTATTTTTATTACTGTTCCCTTTGTGGCACGTGAGCTGATTCCATTAATGGAAGCACAAGGTACAGAAGAAGAGGAAGCTGCAATTGTACTGGGTGCTTCGGGATGGCAGACTTTTTGTAAGGTGACACTTCCTAATATTAAATGGGGTTTAATTTACGGCATTATTCTATGTAATGCTCGGGCAATGGGTGAGTTTGGTGCAGTGTCGGTGGTATCTGGGCACATTCGTGGTGAAACCAATACTCTGCCTTTACATGTCGAAATTTTATATAACGAATATACCTTTAGTGCCGCATTTGCAGTGTCTTCACTGTTGGCTTTACTGGCGATTGTCACGCTCATTCTTAAAACATGGGTGGAAATACGCCAAGAAAAGCAAGATCGCCGCAATGAAGATTCAGTAATTTAAGGAATAAGTTCATGAGTATTCAAGTTAAAAACATTGAAAAACACTTTGGTGCTTTCCATGCACTAAATAACATCTCTCTAGACTTTCCTGAAGGTCAATTGGTCGCGCTATTAGGTCCTTCTGGCTGTGGCAAAACCACACTGCTACGTATTATTGCAGGTCTAGAATCTGCCGATCAAGGGCAAGTTTTACTTGAAGGCAATGATGCAACCAAAACTCATGTACGCGAACGTCAGGTCGGTTTTGTATTCCAACATTATGCTTTATTTCGCCACATGACCGTATTTGAAAATATTGCCTTTGGATTACGTGTACGCCCACGTGCAACACGTCCAAATGAAGCTGAAATTAAAAAGCGAGTTACTCGTTTACTCGATTTAGTCCAACTCGGATTTTTAGCAGATCGTTATCCTGCACAGTTATCTGGCGGTCAACGTCAACGTATTGCATTGGCTCGCGCATTAGCCGTTGAACCACGAGTCTTGTTATTAGATGAACCCTTTGGTGCACTTGATGCTAAAGTTCGTAAAGAGTTACGTCGTTGGTTAAGAACATTACATGATGAACTACATATCACCTCTATTTTTGTAACACATGACCAAGAAGAAGCATTGGAAGTCGCCGATCAAATTGTCGTCATGAATAAAGGTAATATTGAACAAATTGGCTCACCGCGTGAAGTCTATGAAAAACCAGCAACACCTTTTGTCTTTGACTTTTTAGGTCAAGCCAATCGTTTTGAAGGTGAAAGTCATCAAGGCATTATTCAAATTGGTCAGGATCGCATCCAACTACCCAATTTACAGCACACTCCAGATGGAAAAGTCATTGCATTTGCTCGTCCAAATGAATTAACAATACATGCACAACCGACGAATAATGCTATTCAGGCTACTTTTTTACGCGAAATTTGGATTGCTGGAAAAGTAATGGCGGAATTACAAGATCGTGAAGGTCATTTAATTGAAATTTCATTAAACCCTGAAGAAGCAAAATTGCATCAATTTAGACCAAATCAAACCGTTTGGATCAGTGCTTCAGCATTGCATCTCTTTGCAAATCAAGTTGCTTAAGTGACAATAGGATGAGTGTCCGAGCACTCATCCCCTTTTGAGGTATGCATCAAAATGAATTTCCAACAACTACGGATTATCCGAGAAACAGTTCGTCAAAATTATAATTTAACCGAAGCTTCTGCTGCACTTTACACCTCACAATCTGGTGTCAGTAAACATATTAAAGATCTTGAAGATGAACTTGGTGTTCAACTGTTTGTCCGCAAAGGTAAACGTCTATTGGGTTTAACTGAACCAGGACAATCGTTGTTGAGTATCGTGGAACGTATGCTCATTGATGCCGATAATATTAAACGTCTAGCAGATGACTTTAATAAAGTAGATGAAGGCACCTTAACGATTGCAACAACACATACTCAAGCACGTTATGTGTTACCGCCTATTGTCAATTTATTTAAAAAAGCTTTTCCGAAAGTTCACTTAATTTTACAACAAGCAAGCCCTGTTGAAATTGCCGAAATGTTATTGCTTGGGGTTGCTGATATTGGTATTGCAACCGAATCACTCACCACGCAAGATAATTTAGCTAGTGTTCCATTCTATAGCTGGAAACACAGTATTATTACCCCACAAGGTCATCCGTTAACCCAATTAGACCCGAAAGATATTAGCCTTGAGAAAATGGCTGAATATCCAATTATCACCTATCATGGTGGTTTTACTGGACGTTCTAAAATTGATAAAGCCTTTGAGGATGCTCATTTAGATGTTGATATTGTCATGTCTGCTTTAGATGCCGATGTCATTAAAACCTATGTGGAACTTGGCATGGGGGTCGGTATTGTCAATGATGTAGCATATGATGCTGAACGCGACCATCGCTTAAAACAAATTGCGACCGATATTTTTGGTTTAAATACAACATGGATTGCTGTACGCAAAGGCCATTTACTTCGTGGCTATGGCTATGAATTTATTGCGCTCTGCTCCCCACAAGCAGACATTAAGGCATTAAAAAAAATCGCCTACCCTGAAGATTAATTTTAATCTGTTATAGAAAGAGGATACTCATCCTCTTTCTTAGACTTTTCATTTAAAACCTTACAGAAACTGACCAACTCAATCTAACTCATTATTTTTTAAATTTTTATTGAAAAACACTGTATCTTTAAATATCATGGCAGTATAAAAAATAAACTAATCATTACACAACCCTCAGGGAATTCCATGCAAGTTTCTTCAATCGGAATGACCGTTCTTGTATTATGCCCGACTTATGTTTTTGCTGCTGCAATGGAAAGATCCGATCAATCTATTGCTGCATTTTTAGAAAAAAATAATTATTTTGAACTATCTGTAGCTAAATTAGAGGCTCAAGTATCTGGGCAAGTCCCTAAGCATGAACAACTCACACAACTTCAAGTGCATGACTTTTCAACGGGTAATTTGGTTAATGACTATTTGTTTAGTAATATTGCTATTAAACTGCAACCACACCCCAAATACTCCATTGGTCTAATATACGATCAACCTTTAGGTATAGATCTCGCTTATGACTATAGCCCTAATTCACTACAGGGTCGAAAAACTATAGAATCAGCAAAATTGAAATTTGAAAGTCAAAATTTAACCATGCTGACAGGTTTTCAGCCTAACCAAAATTGGAATATCTATACTGGACTCAGCCACCAAACGCTCAAAGGCAGAATTAAACTCTATGGTTTATCGTATTCATTCCTTAGTGGATATGATGCAGAGATTGAAGAGGACTCCGCTTTAGGTTGGTTAGCTGGAGTCAGTTACCAAATTCCAGAAATTGCCTTAAAAACATCTTTAACTTATCGTTCTGCAATACAGCATCACACTCAAATCAATGAAACGCTATCTAATCAAGCCTTAACATTCACTCCGAATGCAAGCACGACCATTCAAGCACCACAATCTCTAAATCTTGATTTTAATATAGCTTTAAATCAGAATAATTTAGCCTATAGCTCAATCAGATGGGTCAATTGGAAAGCTTATCAAATCCAACCCACTCAATTTGCTGCGATTATTAATGAAGCAGCAAGACAATACCCAGATTTAATTCAACAATTTAACTTAATTGACTATCAAGACAATCAAATTTCTGGAAAATTAGGACTAGCACATCGTATTTCAGAGCGATGGATCTCGACCAGTGACATCTCTTGGGATTCTGGGAGTGGTAATCCTGCAACTACATTGAACCCTTCAAATGGCTTTTGGGGATTTGGACTAGGTGTATTATATAATTTAAAAACAGATAGCTATATTGCATTTGGTCTAAAGTATTTCAGGCTTAATCAAGCTAAAGTCAGTAATTCCGCACAACCTATTACGGGAAATCAAATCTCACCGCTGACTCACGTTCAGCAAAACAATGCCATCGCCTATGGCTTACGCATTGCACATCATTTCTAAAGTCGAATATATAAAAAACGAGCCGAAGCCCGTTTTTTATATTAAATTAACAACTTACCAGTGATAGCTTACACCAACCTTAGCAACTGGCATCCAAGCATATTTATTCTGATTTTCAATTTTATGAGCTTCACGATCTACTGCATCTTGTGCGCTTGTAGGATTACCAACTACAGGAGATAAATTATACTGAGTAAGGTTAACATCCGGGTTACCCGTATAATAAGCACCTATTTCGGTAAATGCGCCCCAATTTTTTGTAAATTTAGGTGCAAAGCCTAAACCGACATAAGGTGCAATTTTGTTATCGTAATTCATTTGACCACGGACACCACCTTCTCGGCCAGCAGTCGTCAATTGATAGTTTTTACCATCAATAGATAGAGTATTACCATTACCAATACGTTTTGCTAGATCATAATCATTGTCTAAATAAGCTACACCAGCAGCCATATATAGACCCTGTGTCCACATATTTTGACTTGCGCCCCAAGGACGAATTTCTGCATTTAAATAGGTATTATTGTTTTTCATATCCATGTCGTATTTCGTACCGTTTACAGATACGTCATCACGCCAAGAAATATCACCCCCGTTATAACCTAATGCCAAACCGACATATGGGTTTGCTGTCCAAAGTAAAGCACCACCATAACCAGTTGTACCTACTTCAGCACGCACGCCAGTTGGAATTAATTGATTTGTTTCAAATGAATTCCAGCTATTAATCACTCGACTATCTGCCATAACTAAGCCAGAAGCAGATAGAGCTGCAGTCATTGCAAGTACTTTTAACACTTTCATTTATATCTCCTCAAAAAAGAATTTATTCTTTAATCATTAGTGTGTTTATTGCTCTCAAATGAATATTAATTAAAATCACCTTTAGAAAGAATAGTAAAATTGATTACTTTTTGTTATTTTTTGATACAAATACAATTTATTTATTGCTCTATTTATCTTTACATTTAATATTATTTAGCTTTTATATTTTAATAACCTCCTTCAGTAATTCATTCATTACAATTTACTATAAAAAATGGTTTTTTTATCTAATTTACTCACGTTTTGGTGTAGAATCTTTAAAATTTTTTTGGAAGGAAGATCATGTCTCAGCTTTCAACGACTATTGAACAAGCGTTCGAAAACCGTGCTAATTTTACTGCAATGGATTGCCCTGCAGAAGTTCGTCAAGCAGTACAAGAAGCTATTGCAGGCCTAGATAATGGCACACTTCGTGTAGCAGAAAAAATTGATGGTGAATGGATTGTTCATCAATGGTTAAAGAAAGCCGTATTGTTGTCTTTTAAACTCAATGACAATAAACCGATTGAGTCAGGCGATCTTCGTTTCTATGACAAAGTAGATACTAAATTTGCTGGTTGGACTGAAGCACAATTTAAAGCAGCTGGTGTACGTGTAGTACCACCCGCTGTTGCACGTAAAGGCAGTTTCCAAGCCAAAAATGTTGTATTGATGCCGTCTTATGTGAACATTGGTGCTTATGTTGATGAAGGCACAATGGTTGATACATGGGCAACTGTAGGCTCATGTGCACAAATTGGTAAAAATGTTCATCTTTCCGGCGGTGTCGGTATCGGTGGTGTTTTAGAGCCTTTACAAGCAAATCCAACCATTATTGAAGATAACTGCTTCATTGGTGCACGTTCTGAAATTGTTGAAGGCGTGATTGTTGAAGAAGGCTCTGTGATTTCAATGGGCGTATTCATTGGCCAATCAACCAAAATCTTTGACCGTGCAACAGGTGAAATCCATTACGGACGTGTACCCGCAGGTTCAGTTGTTGTTGCTGGTAGCCTTCCTTCTAAATGCGGTACATACAGCCTATATGCTGCTATTATTGTAAAAAAAGTAGATGCTCAAACTCGTTCTAAAACAAGCTTGAACGATCTATTACGCGAAGACTAATTTCTCGTATATTCATAGGTCTCTACGGTCAGTCATGATCGTGGAGATTTTGTTTTTATAATCTGTGGTATTTTGTTATGAATTCTCTGCGCTCAAGTGCAATCCCTGTTTCCGATCCATCTGCTGGCTTACGTATCACGGAAATATTTTATTCTTTGCAAGGAGAAGCAAATGCAGCAGGTTTACCTACCGTTTTCATTCGTTTAACAGGTTGCCCTTTACGCTGTACCTATTGTGATACGACCTATTCTTTTGAAGGTGGTGAACGTCAATCTTTAGAACAGATTATTCAGACGGCACAACATTTTAACACCCCATATATTTGTGTGACTGGTGGTGAACCCCTTGCACAACCAAATTGCATCCCATTATTACAACAACTGTGCGATTTAGGCTGTGATGTCTCCTTAGAAACCAGTGGTGCTTTAGATGTCTCTAAAGTAGATCCACGTGTTTCTAAAATTTTAGATTTAAAAACGCCTACTTCTGGTGAAGAAAAACGCAATCTTTTAAGTAACTTAGATTACTTAACAGCACATGATCAGATTAAATTCGTGATTTGTAATCGTGAAGATTATGAATGGTCAAAACGTCAACTTGAAACTTATCAGTTACACCACAAAGTTAGTACCGTATGGTTCTCTCCTGCTTTTGCAGTCGAAAAAAATATGGCACGTCTTCCCGCTTTAGCGCGTGATTTAGCGCAATGGATTTTAGACGACCAACTCCCTGTCCGCTTTCAATTACAATTACATAAATTGCTTTGGAATGATGAAACAGGTCGTTAATCCTATAATCAAATTAATTTGGAGATATTGATATGCGCACTCGCGCCATAGTTTTATTGTCAGGTGGATTAGATTCAACAACTTGCTTAGCATGGGCTCAAGCACGTTATGAATGTATCGCAATTAGCTTTATGTATGGTCAACGTTCTACAACTGAACTTGATGCAGCCAGAGCGCTCACCCAACGAGCTGGTGTCGAACATCGCGTCATTAATATTGACTTGGGGAATTTAGGTGGATCAGCACTTACAGATCTCAACATAGATATACCAGAACAAGAACAGGAAGGTATTCCTGTCACTTATGTTCCTGCACGTAACACAATTTTCTTATCTTATGCCCTTGCAGCGGCTGAGGTTTTTGGTGCTGAAGCAATTGTTATTGGCATTAATGCTGTTGATTATTCAGGATATCCAGATTGTCGCCCTGAGTTTATTGATGCCTTTGCCACGATGGCACGCTTAGCCACAAAAGTTGGGGTTGAAGGCAAACCGCTAAAATTTGAAACACCTCTGTTACATTTATCCAAAGCGAATATAATACGCTTAGGCATAGAACATGGCGTAGACTATAGCCAAACAGTTTCATGCTATCAAGCAGATAACCAAGGACGTGCATGTGGTAAATGTGATAGCTGTCGTCTTCGTAAACAAGGTTTCTTAGATGCAGGTGTTGCAGATCCAACACGCTATATACCTCAATAATCAGGTAAAGTTATGAAAAATTTCAAATCAGGTGTTATTCTCTCTACAATATTTTCTGTGGCTGCTTTATTTGGAACAGCGACACAAGCTGCTGAATCCAACCCGATTCAAGATGCCTATAAAAGCACCAATGTTAAAGCTGCTTTAATTAATGTCTGTAAAACAGAAACAGCAAAAGGTGGCAAATTAACTGCTGCTGAAGTCAGCAAGTATTGTACTTGTGCAGTTGAGTCTGATGGCAAACTCACCAATGCACAAAAATGGGAAATTCAAAGCGCGATAAATCAAAAGAAAAGCCCTGCAAGCTTAACTTTTGTACAACAGCAAAACAAAGCGTTGCAAGCATGTTTTGGCCCACAGTTAACCAGCAAATTACAGACTTTAACTGAAGCTGCAATTAAAGCTGCTCAAGCGAAGAAATAATTTTTCTGTATTACAAAAAGCCTGCTTTCGCAGGCTTTTTGTCTATCTATAAGTTGAAAAGCAATGCAACACCAATGGAAAACTAACGCCAACCATCGTAAACTTTTTGTTTCATATAGTGGTGGAAAAGACAGTACCCTTGCTTTATACCATGCCCTACAAGCTGGTGAAGTGCTCGGCTTATTGGTCATGCTTGAAGAACAAGGGGAACGCTCACGCTCCCATGCTATGTCACTTGAAATTATTCATGCTCAAGCAAATGCTATAGGCTTGCCAATCTTAATGGCACCTTCGAATTGGAGTAATTACGAAACCCAATTCTTAGATTTATTGGCTCAAGCAAAAAATCAAGGCGCTGAAGTTCTCGTCACTGGAGATTTAGACATACCTGAACATGGATGTTGGCATGATAAAGTCACAACACAAGCTGGACTTAAACTCAGTATGCCACTTTGGCAACGCCCACACCTTGATGTCATTAATGAATTTATTCAATTGGGCTTCATGACCATTATCGTCACTGTAAATCTAAACCTCGGCATGAAGATTGAAGATTTAGGTAGAATCTTAACCCACGAATACATTCAAGAATTAGAACTGCGTGGCATAGATCCGTGTGGTGAAGGTGGTGAATTCCATACCACGGTAATCGATGGTCCAATTTTTAAAACTGCAATTACAGTGAATAGAGGTGATATTCTGTATCACGAAAATTATGCCTTTTTACCACTCGAATTAGAACAGCAATCATTTTAATTAAGGACGAGAGCATGACTGAACACATCATACTTCCACAGCAAGTTTTTCCAGCTACTACAGGTGAAATAAATCTATCAGAAGTATCCACTGATTGGTTAATTCTTTATTTTTACCCTAAAGACTCTACTCCGGGCTGTACAACTCAAGCCGTGGGTTTTTCATGCTTGAAAGATCAATTTGATGCCCTAGATACAACAATTATAGGTGTATCACGCGACTCGGTGAAAGCTCATCAAAATTTCACTGAAAAACAATCACTCACTATTAATTTAATTAGT
This sequence comes from Acinetobacter sp. ANC 4648, assembly GCF_002135345.1. Classification (GTDB taxonomy): domain Bacteria; phylum Pseudomonadota; class Gammaproteobacteria; order Pseudomonadales; family Moraxellaceae; genus Acinetobacter. Next base: position 98,752 of record NZ_NEGI01000005.1, read on the forward strand.
GATAAAGAAGAGATTTTGTGTAAACACTTTGATGTCATTAAAGAAAAAAATATGTACGGCAAACAAGTGATGGGCATTGAGCGATCTACTTTTATCTTCTACAAAGGTCAACTGGTGAAAGAATACCGTAAGATAAAAGCAGCAGGTCATGCTGAACAAGTACTTGAAGATTTAAAAGCTTTACAGGCAAGCTAAGTTTCTAAACTTCACGCTCATATTTATAGCGACTTTTAGTATATTACAAAGTCGCTATTTTTTTATTTCATTAAAGACAGAGCTATTACCCACATAATTATACCAATAATAAAATCTAATATTTTCCAAGATTTTGCTTGATTAAATAATGGTAAAAGTAAGCGTGCACCATAACCTAAACTATAAAAAAATATCCAAGAAGATGTAATTGCACCGAGTGCAAAATAAATTTCATAGCCAATAAATTGAGTTGAAATGGAACCCAGCAAAATCACGGTATCTAAATATACATGCGGATTTAACCATGTCAAAACCAGACAAATTGAAAGCATTTTCCAAAGATTGGACTCCTCTAAATTACGAGGAATAAGTCCTTGCTGTACTGTAAAAGCGTGATAAAAATGCTGAGCCCCATAAATGAATAAAAAAGCTGCCCCAAAATATTGGGCAATACTCACAATCACAGGGTAACTCTGAATAATTTTAGAAAATCCAAACACGCCTAATAAAATAAGAACTGAATCAGAAAATGCACACACCAAACAAACCCAAAATACATGCTGCCGATTCAGCCCTTGCTTAAGCACAAAAGCATTTTGTGCTCCTATTGCCAGAATAAGACTAAATCCAACCAGAAGCCCTTGTAAATACGGATTAAACATAACAGCAAGTCGAATAAAATTGATGCTGCAATTATCTATGCTCTCAGCCTAAGATGAGTATAATTAAAGAAATATCAGTATAACTAAGTTATTTTTAGCTTTAATATCTTTCATAGATTTCCCAAGGATAGCTCTACAATGCTACATAGTAAACAAAGTGAAGCTTTTTTAGCTGTAGCCGAAATGGGAAGTTTTGAGCTCGCAGCCGATAAACTCTGTATCACCGCATCAGCAGTAACTTTACGTGTCCAAAGCTTAGAAAAATCATTGGGCCATATTTTAATTATTCGCGAGCGCCCCTGCCGTGTGACCCATGCAGGACAAGACTTACTGCAATACCTTCAACACACCCGATTAATGCAACAAAGTTTAATGCAACAATTAATGGGAAAAACAGCCACTTCAGATTTCTATAAAGTGACTATCGCCAGCAATGCTGATTCTCTTGCCACATGGCTGTTACCTGCATTACAAGAAACCCTATTACAAGAATGCATCGCGCTTGAATTAAAAATTGAAGATCAGACTCAAACTTATACTCTACTTGAAACTGGTTTGGTTAATGCTTGTATTTCAACAGAAAATCAACCAATGAAAGGTTGTTTAGCTCAACCTTTAGGAAAGATGATTTATCGCATGGTCGCAACACCCGCGTTTTGCCAGACTTGGTTTCAGCAAGGGATCAATAGAGCAAGTTTAAAAACTGCACCTGCGGTTATTTTTAATCATAAAGATCATATTCATACTGATATGCTGTTAAAACACTATGGCCTAAAGCCAAATACTTATCCATGCCATTACATTCCCTCATCTACAGCTTTTGTTGAAGCTATTCAACTCAGTTTAGGTTTTGGGATGTTGCCAGAATTCCAAATTGGAAATCACTTAATCACAGGAGCTTTAATCGAAATTATTCCTGAAGCGTCCACCGAAATAATCTTATATTGGCATCATTGGAAACGCCAATCCGCTCAATTAGAACAGTTAACTTTTAATATTCTGCAAAAAGCTCAGCATATCCTAAATTAAAGATTAGATTTATCTTGGGTTTGATATTTATGCTGTAATTGTTTAAATATCTCTGTAGTTTGAAATTGATGTAAAAAATCACTGGTTCCTAACGGAAAAGCTGACTCAACAATTTCGCCACGGTAATACGCCTCGCGTAATGGTGTTGCAGAAATAGACCCCTTTAAACTCTCTAATTTCAACATTTCCCACTCAGGAAATAATTGCAGATAATAAGAAGACTCATCCTTAAAGTGTCCAATGAGACCAATTTTATCTTCCAATTCCACCCGCGCTGCAACCTGATTTTTCACCAGTTTGATCCATTTCACATCATTGTAGACATCAATAAGATGAACAAACTGAATTCGCTTTTGATCGCTTTCCGAAAAATTAGATAAAATCATCTGTTCACGCTCTAAAGCAGTAAATGGATTTTTAGTATTACGCTCATCCTGAGCTGAACCCAAAGCCAAAATAATCTTATAGCTTTGTTCTAATGCGATTTTTATCGTTTGCATGTGGGCCAAATGAAAAGGCTGAAAACGACCAATATAGATAAGATAATCGAAGTTATATTTCATAAAATCCATTTTTTATGAACTCATCAGTTGCAACAGAAAATTAAATATGCGACATAATAAGGTCATAAATAGTATTCGGTTTAAAGAAAGGATAGTACGATGACACTCAGTTGTATTCAACAACCACATCAACATTTAGATGCAAAATTAGAAGATGGCGTACTGACTTTAGCTATTCAGCGTGCTGAAGCAAAGAATGCATTGTATGGTGAACTTTATTTATGGATTGCTCAAGCCTTAGATGAAGCTGATCAGGATAAAGACGTGCGTGTCACCATTTTACGGGGTGCTGATGCAGATTTCACTGCAGGCAATGACATGAAAGACTTTATGGCTTTTATTCAAACTCCACAACAAGGTAAAGCCGGTGATGCACCTCCATTCGTGTTATTAAAATCGGCAGCGCGTTTTTCTAAACCGTTAATTTGTGCTGTCCGCGGTGTGGCGATTGGTATTGGCGTGACGGTATTGTTACATGCAGATTTAGTCTATAGTGATAATACTGCCCTATTCCAGATTCCTTTTGTCAGCCTAGGTCTTTCTCCTGAAGGTGCTGCAAGCAAGTTACTGATCCAACAAGCTGGCTATCATAAAGCTGCGGAACTTCTCTTAACCGCACAGAAATTTAACAGTGAAAAAGCTTTGAATGCAGGTTTAGTTAATAGCATTGAAGCTGATGTTTATGCGCATGCTTTAAAACAAGCACAAACGATGGCAGCTTTACCATTGGCATCATTAAAACAAACGAAAGCACTCATGAAACATAATCTTCAGGAAATTGTAGATTGTATTGATCATGAAGCTGAAATTTTTATGCAACGAGTGAAATCACCAGAAATGGCTGAAGCACTTTCAGCCTTTATGCAAAAACGTAAACCTGATTTTGCACAATTCAATTAATTTATTCTGCTTATGCATAAAAAACCACTGAGTGATGAAAATTACTGAGTGGTTTTATATTTTATAGTACGCTTAAACAAGCAATGTTTAAAATCTGAGTAATAAATATGACTAATCCAACTCAAACTGATAAAAAACGTTATTACGAACCTGCTCCGCAGGATATTGATGTTGATAACTTTAAAAAAGTGCTTGAAAGCCGTCGTTCGGTGCGTAAATTTACCAACAAAGCCATTCCTGCTGACATTTTAGATGCTTGTTTAGATCTTGCTTTATTAGCACCCAACTCCTCTAATTTACAACCTTGGACTTTTTATGTCGTGCAATCAGCAGGGAAGAAAAAACAACTGATTAAAGCTTGTTTGAGTCAGTTGGCTGCAAAAACAGCATCTGAGTTAATTGTATGCGTAGCCCGTACAGACCGGATTGATGAAATGGCGAAAAAGAATATTAGTGAGTTTCCTTTCCCAGAAGCACCTGCAACCGTACAAAAATATTATCGTTTTATTCCATATAATTATAAAACAGGATATTTAAACGCACTCGGTAACTTTAAGAAAGTTGCTTTTAAAGTAGTACGCCAATTTAATCAACAATTACCTGTGACTGCTTTTAATCCAGCAGATGCAAAGCTTTGGGCAAGCAAGACCACCGCATTAGCATGTGAAAATTTTGTACTTGCTTTACGTGCTTATGGATTTGATAGTTGCATGATGGAAGGTTTTGACGAACCTTTGGTCGGTAAAATCTTAAACTTGGGTAATCAAGAATATCCGGTGATGGTGATTGCTGCGGGTGAACGAGCTAAAGATGGCGTGTTCTTTCCACAATATCGTTTTGACCGTGATTTATTTATTCAGAAAGTATAAAACTGCATGAAAATAGTTATTCAATTTTAATAATTTGAATAAACTCAAAAGCAGGCTCTTCATAAGGATGGCTTGCTTTTAAAGCTTCTGCAACTTGTGAAGCTTTATCTTCCGCCACAATGGTTTCGACACGCCATTCAGGAATTTGTTCCAATGTATCTAATTCACCAATGAATGGATTTGCACTTTTTACAGGTTTAAATTGTCCTGTTCCTAACACTTGCCATGCACAATGTTCATAATTGCCAATACCGCCTGCCCCTGCTTCAAAGATAGCAAATTTGGTGGATTCAATGTGAGATTCGGGAACGTAATAGATAAGTTTAAGCATTGGATTTAATATATGTAAAATTCATCTAATACTAATTTATACTAAATCAATTACAAATAAACTAAAAATTAGCAATGGCTAAAACATTTGAACAACTATGGCATTTTTATTTCCCAAATAAAGTGCCTGCAAGAAATTTAATTTATCATTATTTTAAAAAATCTTTCATTCGTTTCCATAGCCTGCCACAATCGAAAAGATATGCTGAGTCAGTAAAAGAATATAATTTGTTATTAACAAGACAAAATCAAATCATTACTGATTGCTTTGGAATGGATACATCCATTTTTATAGTGACTACTAAACATTTTTATCATATAAATGGACACCCTCTATTTAATATTCAAAAGTCTCTTCAATACAATCTAATCCCAACTCTTGCAATCAATTTACACTTAGCCGTACCCGATTATTACAACGATGCATCAGATAAAGATCTATTTATAATGCCTTTCTATGTTAAAACTATTTGGCAACCCAATATTCATAACGATTTACTCACAAAAATAGCAGATGACAAAACTTCGGCTTTATTTATTTCCTTTGAGAAAAATATCATTGTTGCACCATATGATGGCGGTATAGATTTTATTATCCAAGATAAATATTTAAAACAGCATTTAAAAGAAAAGTATAAGGACTGGTTACCTCCACAAGATAACGATTAGTAAAAAAACCGCATCACAGTGGCTTTTCTATTAAATATTCAACATATACCCCAAGATCACAAATAACACTTGTAATCCAACAACCATACTAAACAACATCCAACCTTTTTGGCGAAGTGCCACTTTATCAATACTTGAATAATTAACTGTTTTTATCATTTTGTCACCTCATTCTTTGACTTAGCATTGAATATATTTGGAGCAAAACATTTATCCTTATATCCCTAATTTAACTGATGCAAAAAATAAACCAAATTTTCAACTGTAACTATTTATTCTCAACATATAGACCAAAAAAAAGCCCCTTACGGAGCTTTTTCAAAGCAATCTTTCAATTAACCAATAAATTTACGTGCATTACGGAACATACGCAACCATGCACCATCTTCAGTCCATTCTTCAGGTTTCCAAGAATGTTGAAGAGCGCGGAAGTTACGTTCAGGGTGCGGCATCATAATCGTTGCACGACCATCTTTAGACGTCACACCTGAAATTGCATCTGGTGAACCATTCGGATTCATTGGGTATTGTTGTGTTGCATTACCAAAGCTATCGACATAACGTAAAATCACTTGGTTACCTGCATTCAATGCAGCAATGTTCGCTTCTGGTGCAACCACACGGCCTTCGCCATGCGCAACTGCGATTGGTAAAATCGAACCTTCCATGTCTTGCAACAAGACTGAATTCGATTTTTCAACACGTACATTCACTGCACGTGCTTCAAACATTTCCGAAGTATTACGGTGGAAACGTGGCCAAGCATCCGCACCCGGAATGAGCGGTGCAAGTTGTGACAACATTTGACAACCGTTACAAATACCTAAAGAGAAGGTTTCATCACGGTTAAAGAATTTTTCAAATTGATCACGAAGCTTCGGATTGAACAGAACTGATTTTGCCCAACCACCACCAGCACCCATGACATCACCGTAAGAGAAACCGCCACAAGCCACTAGACCTTCAAAATCGTCTAAATCGATACGACCTGCAAGTAAATCACTCATGTGAACATCAACTGTAGTGAAACCCACTTTATCAAATGCCGCTGCCATTTCAACATGACCATTTACACCCTGTTCACGTAAAATCACCATGTTCGGGCGACGTGAATTGATATATGGCGCTTCAATTTCTTCGTTTAAATCAAATGTCGGTTGTGCGATTAAACCTTTATGTTCTTTGTTAGCAATCAAACTATATTCTTGATCTGCAGTCTCTACATTGTCACGTAAGCGCTGAATTTGATACGACACTTCAGTCCACGCTTGTTGCAATTCAGTACGGCCTAAATTCAAACCATTTACAGTTAAAGCATCAGTTGTATTCACTGTGCCCACAACCGTGATTGCATCTTTCAATGTAGAAGCTGCAACTTCAGCTTGAAGTTCAACCCAATCAGCTACAGTGATTTGTAATACTGCACCAATTTCTTCAGCAAATAAGCTTTCAATTGTTTGATCTTCAAGTGCCACACCCAAGCGTGAAGCAAACATCATTTCAGTAATTGTTGCCAACAAACCGCCATCACCAATGTCATGGTAAGCTTTGATTAAGCCACGGTTGTTCCAATCTTGCACTAAAGCAAAGAATGCTTTGAAGTCATCAAAACTATCAACATCTGGCGTGATTGAACCAATTGCTTTATAGACTTGTGCAAGGATCGAACCACCTAAACGGAATTGCCCTTTAGATAAATCGATACGAACAAGGACTGAATCAAGATTTTTTAATTCAGGCGTCATTGTCTGACGAACATCAAGTACTGGTGCAAATGCAGTAATTACCCCTGTCATTGGTGAAGTTACAGATTTATCTTCACCTTCATCATTCCAAGTGGTACGCATAGAAAGTGAATCTTTACCGACGGGAATCGCAATACCCAACGCAGGACACATTTCCATACCGATGGCTTTCACACCTTCAAATAAAGCTTGATCTTCACCTTGTTGCCCCGCTGCTGCCATCCAGTTTGCCGATAATTTAATATCACTAATCTGGTCAATACGAGAACACATAATGTTTGAAATTGACTCAGCCACTGCTAAACGTGCAGAAGCTGCAGGATTTAACAATGCCACAGGTGGACGTTCACCCATTGCCATCGCTTCACCGGTGAAGCCTTGTAAACTTGTGGTCGTTACTGCTGCATCTGCAACAGGAACCTGCCAAGGGCCAACCATTTGGTCACGTGCAACCATACCCGTAATCGAACGGTCACCAATGGTAATCAAGAACGATTTAGATGCAACTGTTGGATTTTTCAAGACACGGTAAATCGCCTCTTTTAAATCGACAACTTTAGCTGCATTAAAATCATCACCTTGACGATCAATTGTTTCGTACGAACGTTGCATGCGAGGTGTACCACCCAACATGACTTGCATTGGCATATCAACAGCTTTGTTGCCAAATAATGGGTCTTCAACTGTTAAATGACGTGCTTCAGTTGCTTCACCCAATACTGCAAACGGACAGCGTTCACGTGCACAGATTGATTCAAATAATTCTAAAGAACTTGGACGAATCGCCAATACATAACGTTCCTGAGCTTCATTCGACCAGATTTCCATTGGAGACATGCCTGGCTCTAATGACGGAATCTTACGAAGATCAAGTACTGCACCGAGTTCATGGTCATTTACCAGCTCAGGCATAGCATTGGAAACACCACCCGCACCCACGTCATGTACAGACACGATTGGGTTAAAGTCTTCCATACGCCAGCAGGTATCAATCACTTCTTGGCAGCGGCGTTCCATTTCTGGATTTTCACGTTGTACCGAAGCAAAATCGAGGTTTTCACCGAGTTTGCCACTGTCTACAGAAGATGCAGCCCCACCGCCTAAACCGATGAGCATTGCAGGGCCACCCAAAACAATGAGTAAATCACCTGGTTGAATCGCATCTTTTTCGACATGATCAGGACGAATATTACCGTAACCGCCAGCAATCATAATTGGTTTATGGAAACCTTTTACATCACCATTTACGTTTTGTTCGAATGTACGGAAGTAACCATTTAAAGCAGGGCGACCAAATTCGTTATTAAATGCAGCACCACCTAAAGGACCATCAATCATGATCTGAAGTGGAGATGCCATACGCGATGGTTTACCGTAATTATCTTCCCAAGGTTGTTCAAAACCAGGAATATTTAAGTTTGAAACGGTAAAAGCCGTTAAACCTGCTTTAGGTTTACCACCACGACCTGTTGCACCCTCATCACGAATTTCACCACCGGAACCCGTAGCAGCACCAGCAAATGGTGCAATTGCGGTTGGATGGTTATGTGTTTCCACTTTCATTAAGATATGAGCAGCTTGACTCTTATATTTATAAACGTGACGACCATTTTCATCTGCTTTTGGATAAAAACGTTGTGTATCAAAACCTACAATGACTGAAGCATTGTCTTTATAAGCAGACAATACATCTGTTGGTGATTCTTTATAGGTATTTTTAATCATTTGGAACAATGATAAAGGTTGTTTTTTACCATCAATGGTCCACTCTGAACCAAAAATTTTATGACGGCAATGCTCAGAGTTTGCTTGCGCAAACATCATCAACTCGATGTCATTTGGGTTACGACCCATTTTTATAAAAGCTTCAGTCAGGTAATCAATTTCTTCCATTGATAACGCAAAACCGAATTCATTATTGGCCTTAACTAAAGCCTCTTTACCTTGACCTAAAATATCAATTGAGTTCAAAGGCTTGGGTGCTGTTTCTAAAAACAATGCCGCAGCATCATCAATATGATTGAAAACGCTTTCTGTCATACGATCATGTAAGACTTGTTTTACTTCATGGGTGATTTCAGAAACACCTTTTAAAGTAAACAAAACACCGCGTTCTAGGCGGTGTATCGGCGTATTACAGTTGGCAAAAATATCAGTCGCTTTTGATGACCACGGAGAAATAGTTCCCAAACGTGGTGTCACTAAAATCTGGACTTCATCACTTGCTACTTGGCGTAATTCAAACGATTCACCATCATTTAAAAGCTGTAATGCTGATTGCTGTTGTTGCTCGTTGAGCGCTTGGTCAAACAGATAAACCCATTGGCTATCGCAAGATTGAACCGAACTAATTGACGATAAACGTGATAATAGTTGAGTTTTCTTAAAGGTAGAATGTGCTGATGCACCGGCCACGATAAACATGCTGATTTTAGCTCCACGGGCAGGTCTAGGACAACCATACCGCAAGTGACTTGAAGAGAGCGCATATTCTACTGTGAAAGCATATTTTCAGCTAGTCATATCCACTTTAAAAAAATGACTTTTATTGCTTGAAGCCTTTTTATTTACATCAAATATCATATTTTTTAAGTAATTTTTAACAAATATTTTATTTAAATGAAAAAATCGACTCATCTATACGATGATTTTCTGTAATCTAAACATCACTTATCAGTATAAATTCTCACCAACAAGCAATACAGTATCAACATCAATATACTATTTTCAATATCGATGTTGGTACGAATACAACTTAATCCACTTAACTCTATTGTTCACCAAATCATTCACTCGCTATGATGCAAATGACTTTAAACAACGGTTTAATTAACTTTCAATTTTATCGAATTGACGATCTTTTAAACTCAGATTACCTCGCACAATATCGGAGAGCATTCGCCAATCTGAAATAAAACTATATAAAGGCTGTTTAAAGCTTGCTGGCTTATTCTTTTCAAATACAAAATGTCCAACCCATGCGCAAGCGTAGCCTGAAACTAATCCATAAATAAAATACTTAGGCTGACGCTGGCGAATAGCTTTGCTAAAAAAATAAATGCCAACACTACTTCCAACCGCATGCAAACGTCGGCTCATAATATTGCGATGTTCGGTGAGGTAAAAACGGTAAAATTCTGAATAATTTTTAATAGGCAGCTGAAATTGTCGCTCTGGAACTAAAGCTTGTTTTGGTTCGACTTGTGCATTCATCTTGATCTTCCTGATTCGTTTGTATTACTTATTAAGATCACAATAATGCAGTTTTCGGCTAAATAAAAGCCAATTTAATAATACTCATCTTAGAAAGTTAACAAAGTTCAAGCAAATTCCATATCGCTCATGTGCAGTTGATCGCGTGAATTGCGTTACAATACAAAAGCTCACAGATAAGACTGAGATAGAGAAAACATTTATCCCTTTGTTATTATTTATTATAATTTTTTATAAGCTGCATATAATTTTTAGGACTTAATCATGGTTGAAGTTGAATTAAAATTTCAGATTCCCGAAGCGCGACGTAATGCAATACTTAAAGCCATAGACCCGAAAAAATCTGAAATTATTCAATTACAAGCCAAATATTATGATACCGAAGATCGCCAACTGGCACAGCACGGCGTCGCTTTACGTCAACGCTTAGAAGGCACACAATGGGTTCAAACGCTAAAAGCTGCGGGTAAAAGTCATTTACATCGTTTTGAAGACAACCATGTACTCACTCCCACACCTCATGAGAGTGATATAGATGAAGATATAATAATATGGTCGCCCATACTTGATCTTGAAATTTATAGGCATAATTCCGAAGCACAAACTATTCTCAAAAATGCTTTAGGTGAAACTCAGCACCCTCTTCAACAACAATTTGAAACTGACATCCAACGTATCTGTCGTGTAATACAATTTGAAGATGCTGAAATTGAAATTAGTCTCGATATTGGGGAGGTTCGTACAGATTCAGCGCGCCAAGAAATTCATGAAGTTGAATTTGAACTTAAAACAGGTTCCGTGCAGTCTCTATTGGCATTTAGTTTTGAATGGGTTAAAAAATATCAACTCTGGTTAGATGTACGCAGTAAAGCTGAATTTGGTAATTTACTGGTAACTCATCAAAAAGTGAGTCCAGCAAAACGAGCGAAAGAGATTCAACTGAATAAAAAAGACTCTGCGGATCAAAATCTCAGACTACTCCTCGCTAACCAACTGCAACATCTATTACCGAACATTGCAGCCATATCTGCTCAAGTTGCAACGCCAGAACATATTCAACAAGCACAGACCGCTTTACATCATTTACATTTAAGCTTGTCTTTATTTAAAGATTGGACTGATACCAAAACCGATAAATGGGCACATCAACTTTCAGCATTTAAAAGCCATTTTGAAAACTTACAACATTTTGAACATATGCAACGTACTTTAGGTGCTTTATTACAGAATCCCAAAACTGCCGAAAGTCTAGATAAAGATATTTTGTATGCGCAAGAAAAACTGAACAATTTGGTGAAATCGACGCAAAATGTCCAACATTATTTAGAGTTATTGATGTTCAGTTTAGGTACTTCAGAAAAAACTCAACCGCATGATTTAAAATGGTTTGCGCAAAACACCTTACAAACACAATATAAACAGCTACAAGATAGTTTAACTAAAGCAGATCTTACCGATTTTGAAAGTTTAGATGAGCTTGCTACACACTTAAATGAATTAAAGTTTAGCTTCCCTATTCTCACCAGTATTTACGATGTTAAAAATCTGCAAAAATATAGTAAGTCGTTAAATGATGCTCAACAAGCTTCTGAACAATATCAAGTTTTAACCTCGTCCTCTTCTTACTTACAGCAAACTGATCTAGAAGCAAGTGATTGGTTTGCTTTAGGCTGGCTCACAGCAAAGCAGGAAGCCTATGCAGAAAAACTACTAGAAGCAACCGAACAGTTTTTAATCAGCCGTAAGTTTTTGAAGTAAATATAATCTCATTAGATCATTTCCTTTCGTTTTAATTAATTGGAAATGATCTAATGATTTCATATTAAATGCTGAACAAAAACAACTCAAAAACATTCTTAAAAAAGACTTGTATTTAATATCGACAGAATAACAATAGAAGTCGAGCTATAAAAAAATTAGGACATGTCACGATGTCAAAAATAGAATTAAAATTTCAAATTCCTGAAGATCAAATCGAATTACTGACTACAGCATTACAAAGAAAAAATGCTCAAAAAATACTGCTACACACAAAACATTATGATAGCGATGATTTTAAATTATTTCAGCGCGCCATTGTTTTAAAACAACGGCTTCAAAATCAAAATTGGCTGCAAAGCCTACAAAATCAGAATAAACATTCCGAGTTCAATACCCATTCGGAGCAACAAGATAATCCAACGTTAAATATGCAAGTTTATAAACACGATAAACATATAGATAAAAATATAAAAAAATTACTTAATTCACTGCAAAATGACTTAAAACTTCAATTTGAGATACAGACACAACGATGGGTCAGCATCTTTAACTTTCAAAATAGTAAAATTCAAGTCTGCTTAGATTGGGGCAAAATTTTATATAAATCTCAATTTAAAGCAATTTTTGAAATAAAATTTAAGCTCCAACAAGGTACGGTTCAAGACTTCATTTCTTTCATTTTGCCACGGATCAAACGTTATCATTTATGCGTAGATGCACAGTGCAAAACACAACAAGGATACTTACTCGCGCAAGGTGTAACTGAATATCCAATACAAAAGCAGTCTCCATTAATATTAAATCAAAACGATTCAAAAGCAGTTACTTTCAAGAAGATTATCCAGAATTGTTTAGACCATCTTTTACCCAATAGTACAGCAATTGCATCAGGGCACTTTAATAGTCAACATGTGCACCAAGCTCGTGTCGCTATCCGACGTTTACGCAGTGCATTCAGTATTTTCAGTGCTTGGTCTGAACACATCGATCCCTCTTGGGTAAAACAATTGGCTATTTTTTTTAGACAATTAGGTGCTACACGTGATTTGGATATTCTTTCAGAACAAATATTGCCAAAAATTTTAGCGGCAGGTGCACCTGAATTTAAGCAACCGCAATCTAGATTGGAAAATCCAGTGGCTCTGGATCAAAGTTTTCAGTCATTGGACTTTAGCAACCTGATTCTCTCTTTATTCCAATTTATACATCAGCCGACTATAAAGACATCACAAAAAAATATTCAAAAAGCATGTATTAAAAAGTTAAATCAACTGCATCGACACATTCAAATAGATGCACAAAAATTTTTAGAGTCCGATATCGATGCACGGCATCGTACGCGAAAACGCCTTAAACGCCTGTACTATGGTATTGATTTCATTGCCTCATTGTATAAAAGTACCGAGGTTAAATGCTATCTCAAAATTTTAAAGCCTACACAAGACGTGCTTGGGCAATATAATGATTTGATTGTTGCAGAATCAATTTTAAAAAATCGTGTTCATTCTGATCCCAAAATTTGGTTTGCATTGGGATGGCTTGCAGCAAATCAGCAGCAACTCTTGCAACAATCTGCACATGATCTACAAGCTTTTACAAAAGCACCCCCCTTTTGGATTCAGCATTAACGCTCTCACACTCAAAATTACGCAATTTTAGCGATTCTTTCCATACACTTTCCAAGTGCCGTTATCCGCCAATGCATCACTATAACTATCATTACGTTGTTTACGTGGCTTATCACGCGCATCAATCAGTTCAAAATGCTGCTCGGTACTTAAAACAATGCCATTTACATAGAACCGAGTTCGAGTATATTCGCTTTGTCCATGCTGAAAAACATAAGTCCGCAAATCAATAAACTCACGGTGGGCAACTAATGCAGCCGTATCATCACTCTCTAACCATACTGCCATTTTTGCAATCTGATCTGGCTCAAACTGACCGCACTTATCCAGTAAACTTGCAATTCCACGGAAGGTTTTAGATTCTTTGGCACGGGTTTTATTAATACGAATACGATCAACATGAAAGAAAAATAGCGGTAAATTTAGATGACTCGGTAAATGAATGGCATCTAAAGCCTCATCTTGCATAAAGGGTTGGAATAACTCTTGTGCCCGCTCAATTAAACTACTCCACTGTTGATGATATTCAGCAACTTGTTGTGTCGAACCATAATAAATAGGTAAGCCTTCGACATTCTGTAAATCTACAGCGGGCCAAATATTTTGACGAAGCAAAGCAATATCACTTTTTAAACTTTGAACTGCAATTGCATCTTGCATGCTATTTCCATATTTAATTGTACTTAGGCTATTTTAGATTAAGACAATGGTTCAGTTTCTGCAAGGCTTTGCCTATAATGTAGGGGTATTTTATTAGTGGAAAATGTCATGTCTCAAAAAATTGATGCAACTGATGTCACCGAAGAAGAAGCTTTAAATGCTGTTTTTTTTGAGCGTGCCGATGAATTTATTAAACAAGCAAATGATTTTTGTCGCCCACCCAAAGGTAAAAAAACAGATCCTGCCGAGTTACGTGGGCAAGTGAGTGCTGCAATGTTATTTGGGACAGCTCGCTTCAATACTTGGGTTGCAGCAAATACCTTTCAAACAGCTGAAGAAATGCGTGAAGCTAAGCAGCAAGTGACATCTTATGTTTTGCAGCAATTCCAAATGATGTTGGAAGATAATTACGACGAATATTGTGAACAGTTTGAAAATTATCTACGTTTTCGCAAAAACGAAGATTTTCATGCGCATAAGCATGACAAAAAAGATAGTCACAAGCATTAATTTGATGTACCAATAAGAAAAGCCCCGTAGGGCTTTTTTTATTATCAAAAGAGTTTAAAAAACTGCGTAGCGTACATTTATGTCTACTCGCTAACGACTGTAAAAACATAAATGTGTGGTTTTACAGTCAAATTATTATTCAAATGAATAACATCACTCTATGACTTAACTGATTGACCATATTGATCTGCCATAACTTCAACCAATTGATCAAGCTTAATATATTTTTTAATCACAGCATCTACATCCGCTTTTGTTAATTGTGCAAAATCTTGACTACGTTTTTTCCATGTCGAAAAATCTCGATTGCGCTCTAACTGAGGAACCAACATTCGATGAATAGCTCGTTCATCTTCTAGTGCCGTGACGCGTTTTTTCATAATATCAGCTTTGGCAGCTTCCAATTCTTGCTCAGTGACACCATTTTGCAATAAATCCATTAAGACTTTATGTACAGCCTGTGAGACCTGAGTGGATTTTCCCGCAGTATAATTTGCTTCAATACTAATCGCACCAGATTCACTCCAATCATCTAACTGTACTTGGCTGCCAAATCCATACACTAAAGCATTTTTTTCACGTAGTTCTTGACCTAAACGCGAAGACAGCTGTGAATTTCCCAGTATATTATCAAGTACAATTAAAGCGGGTGCATCTGCATGATAAGCACCAACAGGAATGGTCAGTATACTTTGGTAACTTCCAAATTCTCGCTGTTCAGATAAAGCATGTACTTTTTGGGCTTTATACTGTTCATACTCTGAAGATAATCGTTGGAATTTTTCCTGACCGCTCCACTGAGCAAACTCAGCATTTAATAATTTTTGCATAGCCTTAGCATCATACTGACCAGTAATGGCAATTTGTGCATGATTCATTGCAAAGAATTTTTTATATAAATCTTTAACTTGTGTATTCGTTGCCGCTTGAATTTGCTTCTTCGCCAATTCAGGCTCAAAGTGATAACGCAAATCACCAGGCGAATAAATTTCGATAAGTCGTGCAATGGTCAAAGCCGCAACTGTTTCTGGTTCAGTATAAGGACGATCCAAACTAGCAAGACTTTGCAACTTAATTAAATCAAACTGTGACTGTTCAAATTTAGGGTTTTTCATCACCGCTAAAATATATTTAAAGAATTCATCAAATTTTTCTTTTTTTGCCGAAATTTGAATACTCATACCATTGCCAGCGGCTGATGCTATTGCCATACCACCTGACTCAATCGATTTATCTGCAATGTCTTGCAAACTATATTGATCAGATGCACGTAATAACAAATAAGCCGTAAAATCTAAAATCTCAGCTTGATTAAATAATGATTCCGCTGTTCCAAAGTCAATATTAATGGTGACATAGGTTTTATCATCACGAGTTGATGTTGGGAACAAGGCATATTGCATGCCATTTTTAAGTTTCCCTCGTTGTATTTTCTTTTCTGTCTTAGCAATATATTGTTCTGATTTTTTCAGATATTCAGCAACCTCTATTTTATAAACGCTGGCATCCTTTAAAGGTTCAGATTTCGGTATTTGCTGATCCAAAATTTTTGATTTATCTGAATTTTTCTGTACTAACGCTTTTTTCTGATCTTCTGGTGTCGGTTGAATATCCCCTGAAATACGATGCTGTGGGATTAAAAAGGCATTTAAAGTAGAATTGGTTTGTGCAACGCTTAAATTTTGAATCGCTTGTTGGTCTTTAAAATACTGCGACCAATCACCATGCGAAGACACCACATAATCACTTAACATCGAGCCGACAGAAACAGCATTTGCTAATAATGTTTCCTGACCATTTTTAACTAAATTTTTAACGCGTTTAAGTTCAGTTGCATCGAAATTTTGATCTTTTTCGGTATTAGCAATCAGTGCAGTTTCAATTTTTTTTGCATCATGATTCGGAGCATAAATAGCCCCAAGGAATACGATATTAAAATCTTGATCAAACCATGTCGTTGATTGGACATAATTCGCAATACCTGTTTCAACCATGTCTTGATACAAATGCCCACTTGGTTGCATGGTATAAAGATAAGGAGCAAGTGCTAAAGCAGGTCGAATTTGTGGATTTTTTCCATTCATATAGATATTAAATTTAGCTAAATCACTGCCTTTTTTTACCATAAAATTACGGTCTTTAATTTTGGCAGAATCGAGCAATGGAACTTGTGTCTGTGTTGGAATCTGACGTGCAGCAATCGGGCTGAAATTTTTATCAATTTGTTTGAGAACATCAGCTTTATCAAATTTACCTGAAACTACCATCACTGCATTATTGGGTGCATACCATGCACGGTAAAATCGATTTAACTCATCCATTTTAATCGATTGTAATTCAGATAAATCTCCAATCGGTAACCGCCCTAAATATTGATTACCATAAGCCGATTTCCACATCTGATCCATCAATACCGCAAACGGTTGATCCATACGAACTTCACGTTCACGCATCACAATATTAATTTCAGAAGGAACAAATTTTTCTTGTAGTACTAATTTATCCATACGCTCTGCTTCAAGATAAATCACTTCATTCAAAGCATTCTTTTCAGGTCGAACAATATTAGTATATTTAGTCGAATAATAATCGGTACTAGCATTAGTCATTAGTGTATATTGATCTAAACGACGCTGAAACTCATCACCTTTTACATTCTGTGTGCCTTTAAAAGCCAAATGCTCGAGTAAATGTGCCAATCCACCCTTTCCTTGTGGATCGTTCAATGAACCAGTTAAATAGACTGTATTCACAAAAACTTTGCTCTCTTTATCATTCGGAGCAAGTAATATTCTAAAACCATTCTCCAATCTATATTCTTCAATATTCTGTTCAGATTTCACCAAAATAGTGTGCGCCATTGATGAAGCACTAATACCTATTAAGCACACCGAAAGCGTAAGCTTTTTCAACCGCATCAACATAGAGTTTTCCAGAATCTTCTAAGAAATTTTAAATTTTACAAACGGTTCATCTTATGAAAACTGTATATAATTAAATAGTAGAGTTTTGAAAAAAAGCCGTTTATTGCAACGGCTTTTTTATCATTTCACAATAAAGAGGATTTAAGTGACAATCTAAATTAAAGCATCAAAGCTTAATTTCTGCTTGCATATATAACTGTGCATAACCTGAAATTTCAATACGATCTGTAGATTGAATTTCACAAAACAACTCGCCACCTCGTGCAGAAGCCTGATATGCAAGTAACTTATGTTTCCCTAATTTTTCAGCCCAGAGCGGTGCTAAGCCCGTATGCATAGAGCCCGTCACAGGATCTTCATTAATTCCCTTCTGTGGTGCAAAGTACCGCGCGACATAGTCATAATTTTCAGAATGAGCTGTAATTACAAGATCTAAATTTTTATATTCAGCCGTAATCGCTGTACTCACGCCATGTGCATCAGCAATCGCTTTTATATTGACAAGATTCGGTTGTGCCGTGATCACATCTTGTTCGGATTCACATATTAAAATAAAGGCTTGTTGATTTACATAAACAGCTTTAATCGGTTTATCAATGACCTCATTTAATAGTTCTGGATATTCCAACACTTGAGATGCCCGACGAATTGGAAAATTCATTTGAATTTTTCCATCTTCAGCCTGTTGAATTATAAAGATACCTAAATTTTTAACATGAAACTGAATTTTCTTTGCTGAGGTATAATCTTTAAATAGAACAAATGCTGATGCTAAAGTTGCATGTCCACAAAAATCTACTTCAAGCAATGGAGTAAACCAACGGATTTCATAATTTGTAGCATCAATACGTTTTACAAAAGCTGTTTCTGCAAGATTATTTTCTAAGGCAATATTTTGCATCAACTCATCATTGAGCCACTCATCCAAAACCAATACTGCAGCTGGATTACCTTTAAATAATACTTGAGTGAAAGCATCAACTTGATACATTTTCATGATGAATATTCCTTAATTTTTAAGCATTTTATCGCATCATCAAAATGAATACAGATACAATCAATTTAAAAAAATAGGTACAGCTCATAAAAAAGGCATCTCCGAAGAAAATGCCTTTGAGGATAGTATTGTATTAATACTTAGCTATGCTTTAAGTCTTCAAAATCATCCGATTGCATAATCGCTTGGTCTGTTTGCCCCATCAACTGACTCGTGACCATACCCGCAGCCATTGAGCCATCCACATTTAAAGCCGTACGCCCCATATCAATTAATGGTTCAATTGAAATTAGCAAAGCGACTAAAGTCACTGGTAAGCCCATTATCGGAAGTACAATCAATGCAGCAAAAGTTGCACCACCACCTACACCTGCGACACCAATTGAACTCAACGTGACCACACACACCAATGTTAATATCCAGATTGGATCTAGTGGATTAATACCCACTGTAGGCGCAACCATTACCGCCAACATAGCGGGATATAAACCAGCACAACCATTTTGCCCAATGGTCGTCCCAAATGAAGCTGAAAAACTAGCAATCGATTCCGGAATCCCTAAGCGACGAGTCTGTGCTTCGATACTCAATGGAATGCTTGCGGCACTAGAGCGGCTGGTAAATGCAAAAGCCAGTACCGGTAGTACCTTTTTAAAGAAGCGAATTGGATTCACACCTGTTAACATCAATACCAAGGCATGTACAACAAACATAATCGCTATACCCAGGTAGGACGCAATTAGGAAGCCGCCTAAATTCGCAATATCTGCAGCTTTTGAACTCGCAACGACTTTCGTAATTAAGGCAAATACACCATAAGGTGTAAGTGTCATTACCAAACGAACCAGTTTCATCACCCATGCTTGTAAGGTATCTACTGCTGCAACGATTCGATGTCCTTTCTCAGCATTGTCTTTAATTAAGTTAATGCCCGCAATACCCAAGAAAGTTGCAAATATCACCACACTAATAATAGAGGTTGGATGCGCCCCAGTCAGTTCAGCAAATGGATTACTTGGAATAAATGATAAAACCAAATCAGGTACACTTAAATCAGTGACTTTCCCCATATAATCCGTTTGAATTGCATCTAAACGTGCAGTTTCTTGTGTTCCTTGAACTAAACCTGCGGCAGTTAATCCAAATAAATTGGTAACAAACACCCCGACCAAAGCGGCAATAAAAGTGGTAATGAGTAACGTCCCAATACTAAAAAAACTAATTTTGCCTAAAGATGAAGCATTATGGAGTTTAATCACGGCACTTAAAATTGAAACAAAAACCAATGGCATCACCACCATTTGTAAAAGTTTCACATAACCATTCCCAACCACATTAAACCATTGAATCGACTCATCTAAAACTGCGGTATTTGATCCATAAATCAGATGTAAGCCCAAACCAAAAATCACGCCTAAACTCAAACCAGCAAATACTTTTTTCGCAAGACTCCAATCTGTCTTACGCGTTTGCATGAGCAATACGATTAAGGCTATGAATATCACGATATTCAGGATTAATGGGTAGTTCATTGGTATTCCATAAGTTCAGTTATACAAATTATAAGGCAATCTCGATAAGCTAAACAGTCTTTATCATTTTTGTAGATATTGTTGCTCATTTTTCAACACCTTGTATCTACTTAAAAAACAAAGTTATATCTGCTTAATATATAAATCAGCTAAACTTTTTCTTAAAAATGCTAAAGCATCTGACTGGCTGATTGTTGCAGAGATTCAAATCAATACAGAATAATTAATCTATTCGATAGATAAAACTAACTTTTATTCAGCGATACTGAGCTTTATTGTTCTGTAGAAAAATGCAATCAGATGGATACAGCACAAATACTATAATTATAGACTTCCATAAATAATCTAATATAAATGATGAAATACGCTATATTTCAAGTTAACAATATCTAAAGTCTAAGCTGATTTACCTTGTTTTATTGAATGACTAGAATTATCGTTTATTTAATATTTGACCAAATAGTCAATGATATAAAGGGACAGGATGTTCTCGAATAAAGTAAAACTGAGTCTTTTTTTGTGCTTAAGTATGTGCTTAGGCATCGGCTTATTACGCTTTTCCTATACAGCTTTACTTCCATCAACACGTGAAGCATTTGGATGGTCAGCTAGTTTTGCCAGTATTTTAGGTAGCGCAAATTTATTGGGTTATTTAATTGGTGCTTTTTGGGCAATGCGTCTACCACAAAATAAAAGCATGCCCATTTATATTCAAGCGGCTGCAGTTGCGGGAACTATTAGTTTACTGAGTTGTGCTTTCGCAACTTTTCCTGAAATTTGGTATATCTTTTGGCGGATTATTTCTGGCATTAGTGGCGGTTTACTCATGATTTTAGCACCGAGCATTGTCGCGCAATGTTGCGAGTTAAAAGATCGTTTCACCATTAATTTTATTGGCTTTAGTGGCATTGGCATTGGGGTATTACTGGCTACCCTTTTTCTGCCGTATTTAGATCAAATCTCCACACAAA
Organism: Acinetobacter sp. ANC 4648; assembly: GCF_002135345.1. Taxonomy (GTDB): domain Bacteria; phylum Pseudomonadota; class Gammaproteobacteria; order Pseudomonadales; family Moraxellaceae; genus Acinetobacter. Next base: position 119,910 of record NZ_NEGI01000005.1, read on the forward strand.
CTGCTTGGATGATTCTATTCGGATTCGCGCTCAGCATTAGTGTTATTGTAAGTCTGTTACTGCAACAATTTAAACAACAGCTCACTCACTCGACTCGTCAAAATATTCAAGAAACACCACTGACAGGTTTATATTTTAGTTTATTAATTGTCTATGCCTGTAGTGCATTTGCTTATGTACCGCACTCACTTTTCTGGATTGATTATTTAACCAATACACTACATCTCAACTTATTTTGGATGAATGCGAATTGGATGCTCTATGGATTAGGCAGTGCTTTAGGTGCATTTACAGCATATTTACTTGCTAAAAAATTTGGAAATTTCATTGCACTCAAAATTCTATACAGTATTTATGTGCTTGCAATCTTTATTGCCATTGTTAGCAATACATTTATTTTAACGCTGACCTCCTCATTTTTTACTGGAATGTTAAATCCAGCTGTGGTCTTCCTAACCTCTTATACGATTTTACAGCTATATGGAACAGCCTATAAAAAACTCTGGAGTATCGCCACACTAAGTTTTGCAATGACACAATTAGTTGGGGGGCTAACTTTTAGTATGCTACAAAATTTTGGCATATCCTATCATCAACAGTTTTTACTGGCTTCATTGGTATTATTATTGGGAACATTGCAGTTGGTTTGGTATACATCGAAGGTTCAGAAAAAAACTACTCCTCATAAAGAGTAAATTGAAGCGTTTTTTGATTCTTTTTTAAAGTTTCATCCCATTGTTAACTCACTCATATATTAAGTTCATATTGAAGTGTCATTAGTCATTCTACTGCGCCAATAAAATCTGATAAAATTAATACTTAATTTTTACTTAAAAGTCGTCATGAAAAAACTAAACATAATCTTAGTATTCTTATCTATCATTCATATTTCAGGATGCTCACAAAATCAAAACAAGGTAAATGATAATAAAAGTAGTTCAGAATCGGCTATATCGAATACAATATTTACAATCAAAAATTCAGACGATGTGACTAAAGATTTTGCTGCTCTACAATCAATACCTGTTTTGGCTGAATCAGAAAACACTGATTTCCGCTATCAAATTATTGATGCTATGCATAATAAAGATTATAAAAAAGCTCATCTAATTCTAAATCAAATGAAAAACTTTACTCAAAAATACAATCAACAATTAGATCATCTTGATATTAAAAGTTCAGAAGTAAATAATCTAAGAGACTTATTAAAAGAATTTAACCAACTTGCTATCAAGGTAACCGAACACAGTATTCAAGAAAATATGGATAAAAATCAATCCAGTGCTCTTGAACAAAAAATGGAAGAAATTATGTTTAAAATAGATGCGCAAACAAAGTTAATTGAACAGAATATTTCAAAAAAAACCTGATTAATCATTTTACTTAGATTTATTACATGCTATTCGCTATGGTTTTGAATAGTGTTTAAGTTACAATTGTGCATCATTATTTAAGCATGCTTTGAAGATGATTTATATCGCACTTGCCATTATCGGTATTTTCTCTGGAATAATAAGTGGTGTAGTCGGAACTGGTTCATCCATTATTTTATTACCTATCTTAGCTTATATTTTTAGTGCGAAATTAGCCGTTCCTATCATGGCAATTGCATCAATCATGGGAAATATTTCTCGTGTAATTATTTGGCGTAAAGATCTAAATATTAAAGCATTTTTACTATTTACAAGTTTAGGTATTCCTGCAACTATTTTGGGTGCAAATACTCTTTGGATTCTACCCGCTCAACTATCTAATCTTTTTATTGGATTATTTTTCTTTTTACTCATTCCATTAAGACATTATGTAAAACAAAAAAACTTACATATTAAAAATTGGCAAATGGTTATTGCTGGTGGATTGCTTGGATTCATTACAGGAGTTGTTTTTTCAACTGGACCACTTTTATTACCTGTATTTAATGGATTTGGATTAACCAAAGGTGCTCTTTTAGCAACTGAAGCAGCTGCATCTTTTGCTATCTATTTTACTAAAAGCTTAACTTTTGGAGCTTTGGGTGTTTTACAGCAGAATATTTTATTTGCGGGTATTATGGTAGGATCTTCCTTAATTATCGGAAATTATATCGGTAAAGTGTTTGTGTTAAAGATGTCAGAAAAAATGTTTAATTTTTTACTGGATAGTATGTTAGTAATTGCTGGATTATCAATGATAGGCACTGCATTTTATAAATAAGATAAAATTAATTCATTTCTTGACGATGATCATAAATTAAAAGACACAAGCCAAACAGTAAAATTTTATTATTAAATAATAATTATTTGAAGTAAAAAGTCGCTATTATACTTGTATCGGTTTTTAAAAAACCAATCTAACCGTAGTATAATTAATAGCTTAATATTATGATTGTTTTTAAAGTTAGACAATCATAATACGATCAAAGAACATATCTAGGCTGTAGGCCAATTAGCCTTTACAATCCGATGATCTTTAACAGATGAACGCATTATATCGTCAAGTAATTGGCTAAGACGAGCTGCATGAGCAAAATCACTAACAGTACGTTTTCTTGTCAAAATATCTTCATAAAATGCATCATAAAGTCGAATCGTATTAAAGCTACGAGGCTTTTCTGGTACAACTAGTTTGAAGTGCTGTAATCGAAAAATGAAAATAAAGTCTTTTTAATAAGAGAAGAAAAATAGGAATTCAGATCAGATCAAGCGATAATCTGTATTCTTTCTGGAAATTAAAAATATCTTTTTACCACTCTAAATATGCCTTAAAAATGTCCAAATAAATCATAGCCTAAATATTGAACATATGGTAAATATTATAAAAAAGGGAGACTACATGAAAACTAAAACATATTTATATCTTTCAATGGGTATCCTACTTAATCAAACTGCTATGGCAGAAAGCTTTATAGAAACCTTTCAAGGTGCCCCAAAGCTAAATGTTAACTTATATGTATTCGCTGCAGATGTTAATGGTTCAATAAGTCAGGGCAATATTAATTATGATGTAGATCAGCCTTTTAAGGAAACGATAAAAGAATTAGATAGCTCATTTATGGCACATGCCGATCTTTCTAAAGGGAAATGGGGGCTTTTTGCAGATAAGCAAATTGTAAAAACCGCACAAAATAAGAATGCAATGAATCTACCGATTGCCTTAAATACAAAGTTAGATCAGAGTAGTTATGGCATTTATTACCAAGCTTATATTTCCCCTTATGTTACATCTAAAAGTCAGCCAAAGTTAATCATTGAACCAACTATCGGTGTGCACAATACTAAAGCTGAAGCAACCCTTGGTGTTTTGAATAAAACAGCAAAAATAGATACTTCATGGGATGAGTTTTTTTGGGGATCTCGATTTAAATATAATTTTGATTCGCCTTGGAATTTAGCTTCAGAAGTCACTTTTGGTGTAGAAAATACAATTTCTGCTCAAGCTTATTTAGGGTATCGAATTCCTATTATGAACCGGAATTTAAACTTAAGAGTTGGTTATCGGTATTTTGAACAAGATTATAAATCTAATCATTTCCAGTGGGATATTCAGCAACATGGGCCAGTTATAGGCATGAACTTACCAATTTTCTAAAAGGGTTAAACAATGAATAATATAATGAAAAAAGTAATTTTTACTGCTGGGCTTTTAGTAGCTGCAGGAGCTGCTATGGCATGTACTCGCGTCGTTTATTTAGGTGAGAATGAAATCATTACTGCTCGCTCTATGGACTGGAAACAAGATGTGGGAACAGACTTATGGATTTTACCCAATAATGTTAAACGGACTGGATTAGCTGGCCCCAATTCAATTCAATGGACATCTAAATATGGTAGTGTTGTCGCAACAGGTTATGATGTTTCTACTACAGATGGTGTCAATGAAAAAGGCTTGGTTGCTAATTTATTATGGTTGGTAGAATCTGAATATCCAGATGCTAAAAATAATAAAAAACCACCATTAAGCATTTCACTATGGGCACAATACGTTTTAGATAACTATGCAACTGTTGATGAAGCGATCAAAGCTTTAGAAAAAGAACCATTCATTGTCGTAACAGACATGGTACCAGGTGACAAACGATTAACCACTCTACATTTATCAATCTCTGATGCATCAGGTGATAGTGCAATTATTGAATATATTAATGGGAAACAGGTCATTCACCACAATCGTAAATATCAGGTAATGACCAACTCACCCATATTTGATCAGCAATTAGCGCTAAATACTTATTGGCAGCAAATTGGTGGAACAGTAATGCTACCAGGAACGAACCGTGCTTCTGATCGCTTTGCCCGTGCTTCATTTTATATTGATGCCATTCCTAAAAATGCCAGTCATGAACATTCTTTAGCAAGTGTGTTTGGTGTGATTCGGAATGTTTCAGTTCCTTTTGGTCTTAACACAGCAGAAGAACCTAATATTTCCTCTACACGCTGGCGCACAGTTGTAGACCATAAAAGAGGTTTATATTTCTTTGAGTCAGCTGTATCACCAAATACGTTTTGGGTCGACTTAAAAGATATTAATTTTAACGATGGCAAATCAAAAAAATTAGAATTAGGTAAAGATCAAGCAATAATATATGCAGGAAAAGCTAACTCATCATTTAAAGTGACCAAGCCTTTTGAATTCTTAGGTATTAAATAAGAATCAACATTTAATATCGTATTGCTTATACGGAGAAAGCCCCCGAAAGGGCTTTTTTTAATAATAATTTTTTTACTTTCTCAGCCATGCACCAAATTCAGCATCGTTCGACTACCCTCTTTTATTCAGACATCAAACTGATATAAAAAATAATTTGGGTATTTCCTAATGTACGATTAGGTTTTTTTAGCGGCCAAAATGTTTGGCTTATCATTATTGAGGTGTTTTAATCAATTTACTGACGTCATACCCATAGTTTTTTGCAGTATTTAAATATGATTGATAAGTTGCTTCATCAATTTTTGCATCACGTGACAAAATCCATAAATATTTATCATTTGGACCACCAACTAAAGCAACTTTATAGTCTGGATCAATACGCAGTATCCAATAATCTCCTTTAGTAAAGGGTAACCATCTTAGGCCTTTTGGCAGAAAACTTACTTTAAGTTTACTGTTACCACTATTTTTTGGATAAGCAACACCTATTGAGCTAATCATTTCACCAGTTGCTGTACGACAGCTATTTAATACTGATATGGTTTGATCCGTATTTACACCATATTGTGCCGTGGTATTTGATGCACATTTACGCTGAAAATAGTTTGGTAAATGGGCGATTTCATACCACTTACCTATATATTGTTGAAGATCTATTTTTTCGACAGCTTGTGGAGCCTTAGTTTCAGCATGAGATGTGACTGTTAGCATTAAACTACTGATTCCAAAAACCATGCCCTTACAAATTGATTTGATTAGCGTATTCATCTTTTTACCTTAATAGTTTATGCACCTAGAATAGTACACGTGAACAAAATATTCATTGATGCTTATATTGATGACTAGAATAAGCTCGACTGATATCAGGTATACGTAAATGTAAGTGCTTCGTTTTACGACCGGTTACTCGTTTACGCCATAGTTTAAAGCTACCTGACTTTAGATTTTGGCGCATAAATTGGATAACAGCAGATTCATTTAAGCTATATTCACGTTGAATAGCTTCAAATGGCGTTCGATCCTCCCATGCCATTTCAATAATCCGAGATACATCAGCATCAATTACTTTTTTAGTACTTAGCATACTGTTACTCCTATACTTTCTAAAGTAAGACTTCGAAATAAAACTGTAACTCATCACAATCTATAAATCGGATAGAATATCTCTAATAATATTAATTTAACATAATGCTCGACATACACAACACTCTTAATATTTAGATAAAATCAAATCGAAAGCTTTCCTAGATTAATTAAAGTTTGGTTATAAGAAAACCTATTAACCGTATTCTAGGTTTTAAGTGCAAGCTTATTCACTGAGGAATATAGTGTTGAGGAATTTATTAAAAATAGGTTGGCGTAACAAAGCCCTATAGCTGTAAGAACTTATGAGTATGTATAATAGTTTACCAAGTTAAAGTCTCCATTTTTATCAGCATACATCAGTCATTTGAGGCATATAATAAAAATATACAGCTAAAATTAAATTGATAAAAATTTAAAACTTGTAAAGAGAAAAGGAGAAAAACATTGAATGTAAAAAAGCATAGGAATTTAACATTACATCAAAATGAATTTATTACACTTTATGAGGTTAAATCTGACTTATATTCAATCACTTGTATTAATTATTTTCTAAACTTATTTAATATGCACATCGATGAAATCGGATCAAACTTTATGCTGCAGGTAAATATACTCAAAAAATAATGAAACACCCCCATCCATATTATAAAAATAAAGCACCCCAAGGTGCTTTATTTTTATTTATAGGAATGAGTGAAAGGCAGATTGCCCAATAACATATACTAAAACCGTTAAAAATAAATACATCACAACAAGAACACTAAGATCAATAAATCTCATTAGTTTCTCCACATTTTTATTGTTGTATTTTTTTTATACTACATTAACCTACTTATTTCAATTAAAACAATTCTCAGTGAGATTTTACATAAAATCCATAAAGTAAAGTTCGTTAAGGGTTTGTACCAGTTTTATTGCATTTCAGGATTTAACTCTATTAATAATTTAGATTAGTTGTTCGATTTAACACGACATCTGAGGTATTAAATGACTACTATTAATACGCTTGATATTAAACACCATTCAGAAGTAATTGCATCATGCGGAACAAAAGTGGGGAATGTAGATCATCTTGAAGGCTCAAATCAAATCAAACTCACAAAGCATGGCGATGGCCATCATCACCTAATCCCTACTTCTTGGGTTAGCGAAATCAAAGGTGAGAAAATCATGCTCAGTAAAGATTCACACGAAGTGAAAGATAGTTGGACCAAAATTTAATCGGATTTAAAAAGCTCTCATCTGAGAGCTTTTTTGTACTTTCTCTTTAATCTACTAATGACTTCAATAATCTTGCTAACCTAGATAAATAATTCAAATATCTCGTATAAACACCAGTATGTTAAATGAGAAGATCATTGATTAAGGCGTACAAAAAATAATATATCAGTAAAAAAAATTAGCTATTCTTTAAAGCGAAGCTTCATCAAAAGAATAGGAAAATATGAAACTACCTACAATTGTATTGGTTCATGGATTTTGGGGAAATGCTCTCCATTGGCAACATGTCATTTCTTTATTAATTAAGCAAAATTTTTCAGTAAAAGCTGTAGAAATTCCTTTAACATCCTTAGCCGATGATGTTGAAAGAACCAACAAGATGATTAATCAGATCGAGGGGCCAGTATTGCTTGTTGGTCACTCATATGGTGGCGCAGTCATTACTGAAGCTGGTAATAATGAAAAAGTCGTTGGATTGGTCTATATTGCAGCATTTGCACCAGACACGACAGAAAGCCCTGGTATGATTACTCAACAGCATCCACCTGAAGCTGCTGCTAATCTTTATCCAGATAGTGATGGCTACTTATGGGTAAATGCAGAAAAATATCATCAAAGTTTCTGTCAGGATTTAGATCCTACAGAATCTATAGCTATGGCTATTGCTCAAAAAGCGCCTCTTGCGAGTACATTTGGTGATGCGATAGTGAAACCTGCATGGAAGACTAAACCCTCTTGGTATCAAATTTCAAATCAAGATCGTATGATTGCTCCTGAGAACCAAAGAAAAATGGCAGATAGACTAAATGCAAAAGAAGTTATTGAGCTTGACGCTAGTCATGCTTCTCTTGCATCAAGACCTAATGAAATAGCTGATTTTATTATTAAGGCTGCTTTATCATTTTAAGATGAGTTTAGCCGCTAATATTAAACGTTTCATTAATCCGAAATATAATTTCAGAAAAATGCTCAAATAAAAATGGAAGCCAAGCTCCTAGTTTTATTTTTGTATCGTGACCATTCAGTTAAATAGGTCTGTATATCTCATATAAAATATGCTTTTCTAAATAATGGTTTGGTGGAAGTTTTGGATGGTTAAATTCTTTTACTTTTATCATACCTAACTTTTTCATTACTGATTCTGATGGTTTATTTACAGAAGCTGTAAATGATACAACCTTGTCCAAATTCAAGGTATTGAAAGCATATTCTAAAGCTGCTTTTGCACCTTCCGTTGCATAACCTTGCCCCCAAAAGTCTTTTGCTAATCGCCAACCTATTTCAACACAAGGGGAGAAATCAAACTGAGTCGGCTGACTATGCAAACCTATAAATCCAATAAACTCTTGGCTATCTTTTAACTCTACAGCCCAAAACCCCCATTTATTTTCATCAATCATACCAGTGACAGCCTTAATAAAATTAAGGCTGTCCTGTTGTGTTAAACAATTAGGAAAGTATTTCATGACTTCAGAATCAAACCCCATATGAATAAAAGGTAAATAATCACTTTCTTTCCATTGCCGAAGTACTAAGCGTTCTGTTTCTAGCATGATAATTCTTAAATATCCCCTACAATTAATCAAATGCAGTTTCTGAGAAAAAGCTCTCTAAAAGTTTTTTTAAATAAAGAATATTAACCCGCTCATCGATTTAGCAATCTAGTCCGACTTAAAGTTTGATACTTCATGAGTTCATCACAATAGAATTGCAAATATTCTGAGCTTATTGTATCTGCCATAATAGGCTTCAACAGCAAATAAAACCCCATCAACATTTAGAATGCGATCGGGTTTTATATAAAATACATTCAGCTACTTATAGATAATTACTTAACTTCTTTGATATCTATAATCTGATCTTTTGATAATTCGATAATTCCTTCATCACCTTTAGTGTGGATGGCAACTCCATTAGGACCTTCAAGTCTCATGCCACTTCCTGCAGGCACTTCTTTTAATTCATAGCTGTTACCATCGCTGTCTACTAAATTTGCGGTCGTAAAATTATCAGTGGTCGTAAGGATATATTGTTTCTTGTCTGCTGTCTCGTAGATCACAGTTTGTTCTATAGACTCATTCGAGATAACGGTTGAAGCAGGAACACTTACGTCTTTATCTTGTGTTGATTCTTTATCTTTTGAATTACAACCAGCTATTAATCCCACTCCAATTAAAGCAGAAAGCAAAAATATTTTTTTCATTCCAATATACCTATAAACCTAAATAGATATTATTACTTACCATATTCACCAGTATTCTTATACCGATAGATAAATAACTTTTCATTTTCACTACAATATCAATAAGTTCAAAATATACAAATTAGGTTTATCACTTATGATGAGAAGCACCCCCTAATGATAGCTTTTATAGGCAACTCAATGCTTGATTAAATCATAAAGATTCAACCCAATTTATACGACTGCTTGCCTTACTCCCCTATTTATGTATTGAGCTAACCTATATAAAACATATAGTGACATCACAAATCTAAACGACTTAAAGGCTTCAAAATATCAGAACTGCTCCACTAGCATAAAAACCGTCTTTTAGCAGTTATGCTCGTTTTGTCATAATATTACCAAGTCAGTAGACTATTACATTACAATTTTATCTATACATGTACTAATTGCATGACGCTCATTTTTATAATTCAATTCATTTTTCAAGCAGTTACAATAAGTTTTCGTCTGAGTGTATTTGATCTTTTCAGGAATATTTACACCTAAACATTCTTTTTCTATATTTCCTGTTTGGGAAAGGGGTAACTCCCCCTTTATTAATAAAAATATCAAACAAGTAAGCACAAATGATATAAATACAATCATAAACTTATTCTTTTTAATTAGACTTCCCATTGTTCATTTTATTTAAAAAATCAATTCTTTTAAGGTATCAAAAAAATATGCAGGCTGCTATTTATTGTAATCAAAATTAGGCATTTAAAAAACCCCACATTTCTGTGAGGCTACCCCTTAACTTTTTGCGCTGATTAAGGTTTTATTGTTCTTTAAAAAAACAACCTTGTATAAATATCAAGACATATAAACAGCGTCAATAAAACTAAAGTCTAATCTAATGACTGAGCTTTTATTGCCATATGATATTTGGTATACCATATAAGCCTATGACTCTTTACTTATCACTTTATATGTAAAGCTCAGAAATTTTAACTTACGATCTATATTTAATTTTTGATATTAATAACTATATTCAATTAAATTAGCACGTTTAAAATAAAATGGAAGAATTCATAATTTTTTTTGTGGTGCTAGGTTTAGCACGTTATTTTAAAATACCCGTCTTATTGCTAAGCGGACTTTGTTTTTACTTAGATTAAATAATCAAGTAAACTCTGAAAAAAGTCAGCCAAAATATTAACTGTTAAATGCTGATTGAGTGATCACATTACAATCTATATAAACTCAATTATGATACAAAGCCGATAACATCAACGTAAACATTTCACTCACCTAAAGTGACTTTAACCTTCAATAAAAAAGTATCCCTTAGCAATGCTCAAGCTTAATATTTAGCGCCAACAAATATCAATTATTTATTCGATTAACACAATATTTATATTTTTCTTTATTATTTTCAATTTTTGTCATGCGAATATAGGAACAGAACAATTCCGATTACTTATATTTAATATCTTTAGGTACATCAATACCATAACATTTAGCATCAGTCTCAGCTATTCTTGAAGGCAATATCCAACTTCCTGAGTAAGAAGAGTATCCAAACCCACCGATCACAATAAAAACCAATATAAAAATCGAATAATTTTCTTTAACTAATTTAAACTCTTAGACTGAAATCCGATCTTTAGATGAGCTTAAATATCTACTCAATTACTATGACTTCATCCACTTATAGCGGAGATATGCCCAAGAATACATTAGTGTTAAAGCAAAAATTATACTATATATATTAAAACCTTTAAAAGGCTCATAGATTCTATAAATAATAATCTCTCTTAAAAAAATTAAAAGAATATCGAAATCCTCGTGTTAAAAATTTCAACTTTTTACTTCCTAAACTATATGTTTGTAAACATTATCAATAATTTACAAAATAATACCAACTATATAACATAGCCAATTCAAATTATAACATTCATCATTTTATGTATGCGCTGATATAATCACTCCCAATCATGCGTTACTATATAAATAGCGGTCTTTAACTGAATTCATCCAGGACTTCATATATTTAATATCTAGAATCAAACACTGAATTGCTCATGATTTATTATGATCAATTTCACAAACTGTTTTGGCCTTACGTTATTTTGAAGGATGTATTCTGGTATTCATCTTATGTGTAAAGAATAAAAGTTGAAGAACACAAAACTGTAATCTGATATAGTAGCCCATATATAGTGGGCTTTATTTTTGCTCCCCACCCCTCGCAAAACGGGTATCCAAACGGATAACATCCAAGTTGCAAAAGAATTTATTTAGTTTAATTAATAGGTTACAATGAAAATCGTCATTTTAAATAAGCCTTATGACGTTCTCTCCCAGTTTCGTGCAGATGAGAAACATCAAACTATCTCTGATTTTATTCAAGATCCTGAGCTTCGTATTGCCGGTCGTCTAGATTTAGATTCAGAAGGCTTGATGTTTTTAACCGATCACGGCGGTTTGAACCAATACATTACCAACCCTGCCAACAAGAAGTTTAAAACTTATGTTGTACAAGTAGATGGCGATATTACAGAAGCAGCTTTAGCGCAACTTCGTAAAGGTGTTGAGCTTAAAGATGGCATCACCTTACCAGCCACAGCAAAAAAAATTGATGAACCTGAATGGTTATGGGAACGTATCCCACCTGTACGTTTCCGTGCATCCGTCCCAACAACTTGGGTCGAAATTTCAATTTGTGAAGGTCGTAACCGTCAAGTACGTCGTATGACTTCTGCAGTTGGCTTCCCAACTTTACGTTTAATTCGTACACAAATTGGTACAATCAGTCTAGAAAAACTGGGTTTAAAACCAGGTGAGCAAATCGAGATTGAGCCGTTGCTTTATCCTGATTTTAAAGATGTGCCTGCGGATAAACCATATACTGGCCGTGACTTCCCGAAAAAAATTGCACAGAAAAAGAAACAGCATTTCTCTGTTGCAAAAGATAAAGCGCGTGAAGAAAAAGGTGAAGCACCATTTAAAGGCAAGAAAACGCCAAATGGTGGTACAACCCGTATTTGGCAAATGGATGAAGCGGATAAACCACGTCGTAAGACCAATGGTACTACTCGTGACAATAATAAAGCACCACGTGGCCGTGGGCGTAATGCTCGTTAAAATATAATGATTAATTAAAGCTCACTTCGGTGGGCTTTTTTTACAAAATTAATTTAGTTATGACCCACTTTAAGCCTTGTCTCTCTTCATATAGAAATATCTTTCTCAATTCCGTGTATAGCTGAAACACTTTTAGCTTTGAAGTTATCACCAGAACTTTCACTATGCTAGACAGACAATCCATTTTCAATCAAAGATTTATCATTCTGGCGAAAAAAGCCTTAAGGCTGTACTTGTGTAGAAACATTCACAGACAAAAAAGAGCCGGCGCATATACACCGGCTCTCAGTTATATCACTAGCTCTAGAGAGCCAGCTTTACATTAAGCTTAAACAGTTTCAAGAACTGTATTTAAGGTTACACTCGGACGCATTACAGCATTTACTTTCGCTTGATCAATAGCGTAATAACCACCGATATCAACTGGTTTACCCTGTACTTCAGCCAGTTCTGCAATGATTTTATCTTCATTCTCAGCTAAAGCTTTCGCAAGTGGAGCAAACTTCGCTTTCAGTTCAGCATTCTCATCTTGTGCAGCAAGCTCTTCAGCCCAGTACTTCGCTAAATAGAAATGACTGCCACGGTTATCAAGCTCGCCAGTACGACGTGATGGAGATTTATCATTGTCTAGAAGCTTACCAGTCGCTTGGTCAAGCGTTTTCGCAAGCAATTTCGCACGAGCATTATCTTCTTTAATACCCATTTCTTCTAGAGAAACTGCAAGCGCCATGAACTCACCAAGTGAATCCCAGCGCAAGTGGTTTTCTTCGACTAACTGTTGAACGTGTTTCGGAGCCGAACCACCCGCACCAGTTTCGTACATACCACCACCCGCCATCAACGGAACGATAGACAACATTTTAGCTGAAGTACCCAATTCCATAATTGGGAACAAGTCAGTTAAATAGTCACGTAAGATATTCCCTGTTACAGAAATCGTATCAAGACCACGTGCTACACGTTCAAGTGTATAACGCATCGCACGAACTTGTGACATGATTTGAATATCAAGACCAGTCGTATCATGATCTTTTAAGTATTTTTCTACTTTCTTAATCAATTCATTTTCGTGCGGACGATACGGGTCAAGCCAGAAGATTGCTGGCATACCTGAGTTACGCGCGCGAGTTACCGCAAGTTTCACCCAGTCACGGATCGGTGCATCTTTTACCTGACACATGCGCCAGATATCGCCTTCTTCAACGTTTTGTGACATCAACACTTCACCAGTGTCTAGGTCGGTGATATTCGCAACACCCGCAGCAGATACTTCAAATGTTTTATCGTGTGAACCATACTCTTCAGCTTTTTGCGCCATCAAACCAACGTTAGGTACAGTACCCATGGTTTTTGGATCAAAATTGCCATTCCACTTACAGAAATTAATCATTTCTTGGTAAATACGCGCGAATGTAGATTCAGGCATTACAGCTTTACAATCGTAAGGTTTGCCGTCAGCACCCCACATCTTACCGCCACCACGAATCATTGCAGGCATAGAAGCATCTACAATCACGTCATTTGGTGAATGGAAGTTGGTAATACCTTTTGCAGAATCTACCATTGCAAGTGCAGGACGGTGTTCCTGACAAGCATGAAGATCTTCAATGATTTCTTCACGAAGAGAAGTAGGCAATGTTGTGATTTTTTCGTAAAGACCAGACATACCGTTGTTTACGTTAATGCCTAATTCATCAAATAATTTACCATGCTTTTCGAATGCATCTTTGTAGTAAATTTTCACACAGTGACCGAATACGATCGGGTGTGAAACTTTCATCATTGTTGCTTTTACGTGTAAAGAAAACAAAATGCCTGCTTCACGGCAATCTTCAAGTTCTTTTTCGTAGAAGTCACACAGAGCTTTTTTACTCATGAACATTGAATCAATGATTTCACCATCCTTTAATGCCACTTTTGGCTTAAGAACGATTGTTTCACCATTTTTCGTGATCAATTCCATTTTGACGTTACGAGCACAGTCAAGTGTCATTGATTTTTCGCCATGATAGAAGTCGCCTTCTTCCATGTGTGATACATGCGTCTGTGACCACTGCTTCCACTCGCTCATTGAATGCGGGTGCTTTTTAACGTAGTTCTTTACAGCAGCAGGTGCACGGCGGTCAGAGTTACCTTCGCGTAGCACAGGATTCACAGCCGAACCAAGACATTTGCTATAACGCGCTTTTATCGCCTTTTCTTCTTCAGTTGTCGGATTTTCTGGATAATCAGGAATAGCATAGCCTTTCGACTGAAGTTCCTTGATACATGCCATTAACTGACCAACAGAAGCACTGATATTTGGGAGTTTGATAATGTTAGTATCTGGATCTTGCGTAAGACGACCTAGCTCTGCGAGTGTATCGGGAACCTTTTGTTCGTCGCTTAAGTAATCCGTGAATTCTGCGAGCACACGTGATGCTACAGAAATATCAGTTTTGACGATCTCGACGCCAGCAGGCTTAGTAAAGGTCTCAATGATCGGCAGTAGCGAGTAAGTCGCCAACAATGGCGCCTCATCGGTCAGTGTGTAAATGATTGTTGACTTTCCACCAGCCATATATAGCCCCTTGCGTTGAATTGAGTTTTTTAGGGAGTGAGCTTATGACTCAGCCCCTGCGAACCGATTTGCTTTAATAAAACCTTGAGAGTATCCGTCCTCATTGCATTTCAGTCAACGTAAGATCAGTGATACCGACATTTCGCTACGAAATGATGCCTCACTCGTGTTGTCCACTAATGCTAATATTTTAAGTGGAATTTAGTTTTTCCTCATATCTCTACTTTTTATGGCAAAAATATTCAGTAAATCGTATGACTGATAATTCAAAGCTCGTAAAATGCGATCCATTGAACAGCAAAACATAAACTTGGTCGTAGTACGCTGTCTATTTTAAAAATAAAAGAGACAAATCAATATCATCATAAAACTAATACACAGCGAATCTAAATACTAAAAAACCCATATAACAATCTACAAACATATAAAAAATAGTATATTACATTAAATTTTTATGCGAAATTATGAATTAAATCAACATGTTTAGCTTATACATTTTATCCGACTCATTTAATCAAATTTTATACAATCACTCACACATACTATTCTGATGGAAAAAATAAACGAAATATGACACCCTGCTTAGAATTACTCACGCTTACATCACCCTGATGCAAATGCATAATCGATTGCACAATGGCTAAACCCAACCCCCCAGTTCGTGCTTGTGCGTGACGGCTTTCATCCACTTGGTAAAAACGATCAAACAAATAGTTTAAATGTTGTGCCTCAATAAAAATTTCATGTGTCAAAACTGCGATTTCAATAGTTGAAACATGCTGCTGTATAAATATGCTTACTTTTCCATCTTGCTGTCCATAATCAATAGCATTGATAATTAAATTAGATAATGCGCGTTGTAATAATTCTAAATTCGCCCACAAATACGAACATTCTGCACCAGTCAGCTGAAAGGTCATATTTTTTTCTTCTGCAATAAAGCTAAAGTAATCAAGTAATGGTGCAATGACTTCCTCTAACTGCAATTGTTGTTTTTCTACTATGTATTGACTATGTTCTGAACGGGCAATAAATAACATATTTTCAATCATTTTCGTGAGTCGGTCGTATTCTTCTAAATGTGAATACAATAATTGCTCTAGCTCACTGCTACTCCGCGATTGCGATAACGTAATTTGGGTTTGCCCAATTAAATTATTTAAAGGCGTTCTCAATTCATGTGCAATATCTTCAGAAAATCGTGCCAGTTGCTCATAACTGCCCTGTATCTTGTCCAACATTTCATTCATAGCTTGGCTAAGTTGCTGTACTTCCAAACTATTAGACTCAACCTGTATACGGTGCGATAGCTTGTAGGCATTAATTTCTCGAGTATCCAAAATCAGTAGTCGTATTGAACGCAATAAATAATGTCCAATCCACCAACCCAGTACACTTAAGATCAACACGCCCATCAGACTATTAAAAATCAGCTTCCACAGATAATGCTGCAATATTACTTGCATCGGCGCTAATTGTTTGCCTGCAATTAGTTGGTATGACTGACCTTCAAAATACACACTTTTGTATGCTAAACGGGTTGTTGCCTGATGCGTTTTATTGTCTACAAATTGCACTTGAGTAGAGTAAGGCAATGCTGGTAATTGAATATCGAGTGGATTAATCACAATTAAATGGCGCTGTAAATTTTTTAAAATCAGTAAACTATCTTCCTGCCCAAGCATATTTTCATAAAGCTTGGGGTGTTGTACCAATATCTGAAAAGTCGCAGCATCACCTAAAAAAAGCTCAATACGTTGGATACGTGCGGCTAAAATTTGATTTTGCTGCTCGCTCAACATCTGTTTCATATTTTGATATGAAATCCCAGCAATGCTCATAAAAACGATGCAGGAAATTAGAGCCAATGCCATGCTCAACCGTATTTCCAAACTCAACTGCCGTAAAAAACTCATTCCAACACAGCCAATTTATAGCCCATTCCACGTACTGTTTGAATTAATTTGGGGTTAAAAGGATCATCGATTTTGGCACGCAAGCGCCGAATTGCCACATCGACTACGTTCGTATCGGTTTGAAAATTAATATTCCAGACCATTGATGCAATTTGTGTTCGGGTTAAAACTTCGCCCTGATGTAGCATTAACAATTCCAATAAAACAAATTCTTTGCTGGTCAGCTCAACTTTTTGTTGATCTCGATATACCGCATGGCTCAGGCGATTAAGGATCAAATTTTCAACTTGATAACAATCTAATTCTGGCTGTGGAATTCGCCTTAACAGACTTTTTACGCGAGCCAATAGCTCAATATAAGAAAAAGGTTTAATTAAATAATCATCTGCACCCAGCTCCAAACCTTTGACACGATCTAAAACGTAGTCTTTTGCCGTGAGCATTAATACCGGAACTTTAGAAAAAGTGCGTAGTGTCTCTAATACACTCCAACCATTTAATTTGGGCAGCATGACATCGAGCAATACCAAATCAAAAGACTGCTGCTTTAACAGTGATAAGGCTTTTAAACCATCACTGGCAATTGTACTGTGATAACCAGACTCATGCAGCCCTTGTGCCAAAAACTGCGCAATCTTCAACTCATCTTCAACAATTAAAATATTCATGCTGTATTTTAACGCTCGTTTATATTGCACAAGATTACAAAAGCGTAATCTGATTGTCATCTCTTGATTGGCAAATATAAATTAGATTAATGCCTATAGATAAAAATTAATGTGTGAACCAGATGAAAGCAATTACCTCAATATTGACCAGTACAATATTACCGCTACTTTTCTGTCAAATCTCTCATGCGGAATTAAAGACTGAATACGTGATGAGCTTAGAAATTGCCAATACACTGGCACGTAATGTGATGCAGTCCTGCCAGTCTAAAGCTGCGGCTGTAGTCGTGCTTGATCAGGGTGGCAACATTATTACCAGTCAACGTCATGAATCGGTCGGCCCTCATAATTTAATTGCTGCACAACGTAAAGCTTATACCGCATATTCCACTAAAAATAGCACACTGGATTTTATGCGAAATGCGCAAAAGAACTCCGATGCACAAAATCTAAATACCCTACCTGAGCTGTTATTACTCGGTGGCGGCATGCCTGTGGTGTATAAAAAGCAAATTTTAGGTGCTGTGGGTGTCGCTGGTTCAGGCGGTTCAGAACAAGATCACAACTGTGCCAACCAAGGCATTCAAACTACGTTAAATTCACTTTAACTTTATTTTAATTGAGAATCTTATGATGAAAAAATTATTGTTAACTGTAGCAACGACACTCATAGCAACATTAAGCTATGCTCAGAATCCTTTAAGTGTACATGTTTTAAATTTACAGGATGGCTTACCATCATCAGAAGTAAAAGTTAGCCTTGAAGAACAGAAAAATGGCACATGGGTTCAGCTTTCTCAAGCCACGACCAATGCACAAGGACGTATTCCTGCTTTATATCCTGAAGGTAAAACGTTAGAAAAAGGTATGTATAAAGTGACATTTAAAACAGGTGACTGGTTTAAAGCACACCAGCAAAAATCATTCTTCCCAGAAGTCCCAGTGATTTTTGAAGTGGATGGTTCTGTAGAGCATTATCATATTCCACTGCTTTTAAGTCCGTATGGTTATTCGACTTATCGTGGTAACTAAATTTTCTGATTAATAAAAAGCTCAGATCTGTGAGCTTTTTATTTTATTAAACAATCTATCAAAAGAGAGTTTAAATCTTTAACATCATCAGTGTCATATCTTACAATTCGATATAAATAAATATTTTGAAATCTAATTTTAAATTAGACTTCACATTCATTCTTCTTTTTGTGTAAAAACTCATTAATCTGCTTATCACCCAAAAAATCTAATCGAAGAACAAATTCTACTTTCCTACCGCTGAATAATTTTTTCTCTTTGATAAATTACTTTATCCATTGTCATCAGTAAAAATAGATCTAGATTCATTAATAGCTGAACGAATGTAAAAAATTAATGCAAAAAAAATTTCAGACCTTTCTGTTATCAAATGTGTTACAGGCTGAATATCCAACTTTAATTAATACAGTTCAAGATAAGGCTTATGTACATTATCAGTCATTTGAAGCTATTCTGACTGCAACTTAGTAAGCCGTCTCTGTTACTTAACACTCTCTCTCATTTCCTCAATCTGTAACTTTAAAGCCTATTCGTGTTGTGCCCTAAAGCTTTGGTGTTTTGGTCTAACTGCTTACCTTGTTGGATATATCCTAAAATCAACCAAAAGAAAGCTACAGGAGCAAAGATTCCTGCTAAAAAACCACCCAACTCATTTAAAGATAAGGGATATGTTAAATCACTAAATACAAAAATAACAAAAATAACAAAAATAACAAAAATAACAAAAATAACAAAAATAACAAAAATAACAAAAATAACAAAAATAACAAAAATAACAAAAATAACAAAAATAACAAAAATAACAAAAATAACAAAAATAACAAAAATAACAAAAATAACAAATATAGTGAGCCAAATAAATATTACGGCTATTCCAAAAATCAAATTTTTCTTATTCACTGTTTTTCCAATAAAAAACCGATGCCTAAACATCGGTTTTACAATATTTTTTTATTAACTTATTACATTAAGACAACAACCACTTTTCAACTTTACTTTGATCTTCAACTTTTAATTCAACTGCGGTTAAACCTGTTTCATCACCAGTCACTTCAAATTGCATCAATTCATCACGGCGGAAAGCATAAAGTGTAAAAGAACCCTGCTGTTTCGCATATTGATTCAATAATTTTTCAGTGGCTTTAATACCATCGATTGCAATAATCACATCATTGGCAGAAAGACCCGCATTCACGCCTGCCCCATGACGACGAGCTTGTTGAATTAACACACCCTCAGGTTTATCTGAAACTTTTAAACCAAATGGTAATGCTTTTTCATTTTTCAATGTATAGCTTAGACCAAACTCAGGTAACAACTGGTCTAATGGCAATTCATCTGTAGTATTAATCAAATGATTAATCTGCTCAGCCCAGTCTTGACCTGTGAGTTCTTTACACAAGTCGAAGATCGTCCGTTCATTAACTTGAATACCTTTGAGGGTATTTTCATACAAACGACGCATTAACGCATCTAAGCTTGAGCCACGTAAGCGCAATCCAAGGTCTAAACTTAAAGCAACCAAACAACCTTTGTTGTAATAGCTCGTTCCCGCATTATTTGAGTTTTCATCCTGACGATAGAACTTAACCCACGCATCAAAACTAGATTCCGCCACCGTTTGAATTTCACGACCTGGATTCTGTAAATAACGATCAATCTGCGCCTTGATCAACTTCAAATATGAATCCTGTGAAATCACACCACTACGATGCAAAATCAAATCATCATAATAAGAAGTGAAACCTTCAAAAATCCATAATAAAGAAGTGTAACTTTCTTTATGTAAATCATAATTCGTAAAATTTTCAGGACGAATAAATTTCACCAACCACGAGTGAAAGTACTCATGACTACAAAGTCCAAGAAAACGTTGATAATCTTCCGACGGTTCAATTGGTTCATTGGCTTTAGGGAGATCATCACGCGGAGTAATTAAACTGGTACTATTCGGATGTTCCAATCCACCATAACTATTGCCTGTCGCCATAGTCATAAAAGTATAATTTTCAAAAGGTGCTGAACCAAACATTGCAATCTCAGTACGACAGATTCTTTCAATGTCTTGCTGCATCCGTTCAGCATTCATGCTGTGTTTTCCTGACACCACAAATTCATGCGGAATACCATTCGCTTCAAAACTAAAGCGAGTTTGATCTGCCAACTCAAAAGGGCTATCAATCAACTGCATATAGTTTTTGGCTTTTAAAGTATGACGACCTTTGACCAAACTCTTATTTTCTAGACCTGTCGCCAATTGGAAATGTTTCAATTCATTCGGTAGAAAGACTTCAACTTCGACTGGTGCATCATCCTGATCTTGTAGGCCTAAACATAGGCATGCAGGATTGACATATAAACGGGTTTGATCAACATATGCACCTCGCACAGAAAGATCATAAGCATAGACATCATATTCCACCGTAATCAGCTCATGATCGGTGTTGTATAAACGCCATTTATTTTTTTCAAATTTGCTCATTTGCAGCAAACGTCCATCTTCATCGTAGGCTTTGACTGATTCAAGATGCTTTGAAAATTCGCGTAAAAGATAACTACCTGGTATCCAATTGGGTAACCATAAAATCTGTGTCGGGTTTGCCAAAAAACGCACAGTGACATGCACAAGATGTTGACGATAGTCGTCAAATTCGATCTGATAATGCAACATAATTCGTATTCAAAAATGCTAGAGAGATAAATTATCAATTAGATTAGCATTTTTTTACAAAGTCATGCGATCTTAGTCGCAATTGTCTACAAATCTGACTAGCCATGATAAAAAAAAAGGCATAGCATGCGCACTGTTTTGTGCGTACATCGCCACCGGATCGGCTTTAAAGGTATTCCCTCGTTGAAAATTTTTACTTATGTCTTCGCCCTACTCAGCTTTTTCTGCTCTACATTTGCTAATGCTGCTTTATTAAATATTAATCCTGCCACAGTTGAAGCTGAAGCTTGGACTATCTTAGATGCGCAATCGGGTCAAACCATTGCCGAATTTAATAGCCATGTACAACGTGCGCCTGCCTCTATGACCAAAATGATGGTGGCCTACATTGCCTTACAGGAAATCGAAGCTGGGCATTTGCGTAAAGATGAAATATTAACAGCGACCCCTGTTGTACAAATGGTGCAGTGGGATGAATCTCAAATGTACCTTAAACAAGGCGAGCAGATTTCAATTGATCAATTACTCGCAGGATTAATTGTCATGTCTGCCAATGATGCTGCGGTCACATTGGCAGAACGTATTTCTGGTAGTGTGCCAGCTTTCGTAGCACGTATGAATCAGCAAGCACAAGCCTTGGGAATGAAGGACACTCACTTTACTAATCCTGCTGGTATAACAATGCCAGATCATGTCTCATCTGCGCATGATATGGCGCTTTTAGGCCAAGCTGTAACTATGCACACGCCTGAATATTTGCATTATTCTGTCATGCCAAGTTTTAGCTATAATCATCGCTTTCACCGTGCTACCAATCTTGTTTTAAAAGCGGATCCAACTGTAGATGGTTTAAAAACTGGTTTTACTAAAGCAGCGGGCCATAACTTAGCTTTAACAGCACATCGCCCTACAGACCTTGCCGAAATGCCAGATCGCCGTTTAATTGTTGTCGTCATGGGTTCAAAAAGTGGCATTAAACGTGCTGAAGTAGCCCATAAATTATTAAACCTTGGTTATGCCTATACTCGTGATGAAGTAATTATTAAAAATAAACAATTAATTGCTGAACTTCCTGTAATCCAATCAACCCTAAAAATGTTTAAGGTTGAAGCTAAAAAACCACAAATTGTGACCACTTCTTTATATAACAATTCTGCGCCTATCGATCTAATGACTTTTGATAATATCAATCAAAAAGTGACAACTATAAATGCGAATGGCTTAGTTTCGACGATAGAGCCACTACAAGAAACCCAAACTCATTTAAATGTTGAATTAAATGAATCTTTACTTACAGCACCTTTAGCCCAAATGATGCATTTAGCCAAAGTAAATGTGTATCAAAATAATAAGCTTATACAAACATTTGACATTGAGGATGAAGTCCATATTGAGCAAGCAAGCTGGTTAGAGCGTTTCATCATGTGGTTAAAAGCACTTTTGGGCTAAGCTACGACCGCTAAAAAATTAAACTCATTTTTTATTGTAAATATGTAACTTGTAAAACAAAAAACTTCGAATTAAAAAATGGGATGATATTAATATGTCATCCCATTTTTATTTATAACAATAAGAGCATAACCATGTCAGAACTTCATCATATTGTGATTGTGGGTGGTGGCGCAGGCGGTTTAGAACTTGTGACGCAACTCGGTGATACTTTAGGAAAAGCCAAAAAAGCTAAAATTACATTAATCGATCAAAATCTCACACACATTTGGAAACCGCTATTACATGAGATTGCAGCAGGAACAATGAATCCAAATGATGAAGAAACCAATTACTATGCTCACGCCGCCAAACATCATTATGAATTTGTACTTGGTCGTTTTGAAAACCTCGACAAAGATTCAAAACAAATTTTAATCATTAAAACCCAAGCATCTAAGTGCGAAGCATTTTCTGAGCAGCACAGCTTAAACTATGACACCCTCATTTTAGCTGTGGGTTCAGTCTCAAATGACTTTAACACCCAAGGGGTAACAAAATTCTGTCACTATCTCGACAGCTGCCAACAAGCTGAAATTTTCCAACAGGATCTATTACATCTTTATTTAAATGCACAACACTACAATGTCGATCGAGATTTACACATCGCCATTATTGGCGCAGGTGCAACGGGTGTCGAGCTCGCAGCTGAACTCACCGAAGCAAAGCAAAATTTTTATAAATACGGTTTAAACAAGATTAATCCCAACCTCGTTAAAATTTCATTGGTTGAAGCTGCAGAACGTATTTTACCTGCACTTTCAGAGAAAATTGCAGAACATGCAACACAACAATTACAACGTATGAAAATTGATGTACTTACCGAAAAGCGTGTTGAAAAAGTAGATGCTGAAAAAATTTACTTCAATGATGGGAGCAGCATCAATGCTGAACTCAAAGTATGGGCTGCAGGTATTAAAACGCCAGCAGTAATTGCAAATTTGGTAGGTTTTACAAAGGACCGAATAGGTCGACTGGATGTCTATGCAACCTTACAAACTAAATCAGATCCGAATATTTTTGCATTCGGAGATTGTGCACATTGTATTTTAGATGCGCGCGAACCTGCATTAGGCCCACGTGCGCAAGTTGCAAGCCAACAAGCCACTTTCCTTGTCGATGCGATGCAGGCTCGAATTAATGGCAAGCAACAACCGATGTTTCAATTTTCTGACAAAGGCTCCTTAGTTTCACTCAGCAAAAATAAAGCTGTTGGTGAGTTACTCGGACAAGTTAATGTTCAAGGCTTTGTCGCTAAATCAATGTATGTCTCTTTATATCGTATGCACCAAGCCACTATTTATAGCTATGCACATGCAGGCTTACTCACTATTAAAGATTTTGTTACACGAAAAATCACACCAAAGATAAAATTGCATTGAAATTTAAAAATATGCCCCTATAAACTATAAAACGTCGTAGAATCGTAAGAAAATACGGTTTTTTGAATGAAATCATTCTACAAATGCCGCATTTCAATTTATGATGTCTCCTTAAAAAATTTGAATGGATCAGTAACATGACTGCTATTGCACATAACTCTGTAGTTTCTTTCAACTACAAATTAACGAATGCAGAGGGTGAAACTCTCGACCAATCTCAAGGTGAGCCGCTTGCATATTTGCATGGTGCAGGTAACATCATCCCTGGTTTAGAAAAAGCATTATTAGGCAAAACTGTTGGTGAAAAATTCACTGTAAACGTTCCTGCTGCTGAAGGTTATGGCGAATATAACCCTGACTTAGTACAAGAAGTTCCTGCGCAAATGTTCCAAGGCGTAGACAACATCGAAGCGGGTATGCAATTCCAAGCTCAAACTGATGATGGCGTTCAAATCGTAACTGTTAAAGCGATTGAAGGTGACAACATTCTTGTTGATGCTAACTTCCCACTTGCTGGTCAAGATTTAACGTTTGACGTTGAAATTGTTGAAATCCGTGAAGCTTCTCCTGAAGAATTAGAACACGGTCATGTTCATGGCGCAGGTGGTCACCACCACTAAGATCGTCTGATCAGAGAAAAAGGCAAAGTTTTTACTTTGCCTTTTTTATTACTTATTATTTTTATTACAATATTAGACTGAATAACTGGTTATATTTTATATAATTAAAATACCTGCTACTTTATAGCCTCTTCACTATGCAACTTATTTGGTTCCGACAAGATTTACGCATTCATGATCATGCTGCGCTTTGGCATGCTACAACAGCGGGACAAAGTATTGCTCTTGTAATTCTGTCACCTGAACAATGGCAACAACATGATGATGCCCCCATCAAAATTGATTTTTATTTACGCCAACTCAAACAACTCAAACAAGAGTTAGATTTACTCAATATTCCCTTAATTATTGAAACAATTCAGCTTTGGAACGATGCCCCACAGTTTATTCAAAAGCTCTGTATTGATTTAAATGTTTTCGAAGTACATGCCAACATTGAACTGGGGCAAAATGAATTAAAGCGTGATTTAAAGGTTCAACAATTACTGCATCAAAATGAGCAAGATTTACAGCTTTATCATGACCGAACCCTCTTTCCTGTCGGCTCTCTTCATAATAAAAGCAATCAACCTTATCAAGTTTTTAGTGCATTTAAAAAACAGTGTTATGAGCGACTCAGTATCAGTATTCCACAATGTTTCCCTAAACCTGAAACACAAAAACCACTCCTCATAAAATTGACCAGTGCTAATATTCCGAGTCTTGAGGAATTGTATAATGCCAGTATCACTCAGAGTCAGCGTGATTTATGGCCAGCCAGTGAAATACACGCATTTCATCAACTTGATAATTTTATTAATCATAAAGTTAGTGACTATCAAAAAGAAAGGGACTTTCCAAATATTGATGGAACCAGTCAACTTTCAGCATATCTAAACATTGGTACTTTATCCATTCGGCAATGTATTCAAGCCTTATTTCGTCATCAACAGGGTCAATTTCATATCGACAATGAAGGACAACAGACATGGTTAGATGAATTATTATGGCGAGAATTTTATCAACATATTTTATTTGAATTCCCCAAAGTCTCTAAGCACCTTCCCTTTAAAGATAATACTCAAACGATTATCTGGCGCCATGCACCTGATGATTTAATCGCTTGGCAACATGGTAAAACTGGTATTCCGATTGTCGATGCAGGCATGCGCCAATTAATTACTACAGGCTGGATGCACAATAGAGTTCGCATGATTGTCGCTATGTTTTTATGTAAAAATTTACTCATTGATTGGCGATTAGGTGAACGATGGTTTATGCAACACCTCATCGATGGTGATTTGGCTGCAAATAATGGCGGTTGGCAATGGTGTGCCTCTACAGGTACAGATTCTGTACCTTATTTCCGTGTATTTAACCCGATCAGTCAATCTCAAAAATTTGATACTCAAGGCGATTATATTCGTAAATGGCTACCTGAATTGGCACATTTAGATGCCAAAAGTATACATGAGCCTTACGCAAAAAATCCGGACTTAGAACTGGATTATCCTCAACCGATTGTAGACTTAAAACAGAGTCGATTACGAGCAATTGCAGCATTCAAGGCAGGATAATGATAAAAGTAGATTTTAAATTTAGCTTAATGCAGGGTCAACATATTTTAAAATATACATTCACACTAGGTAGCTAAAAATCATAGTACACCACTAGACTGATCGTTGTAGCGACTGATAAGCTAGTATGACTGAATATGAAATCTTAAATGCTCGATTTTTCATCACTCTTTATTTGAATTCTAACTTTTAGATTTTCTTTCGCCTTTTTTTCAAATTTTTGTTTAAAAAACTCAGTCTGATACAAAGGCTTCATCTTAAAAAAATGTTCTAAAACCTCAATTCTTTTTATTTTATATAATTGAGGTTCGACCCATACATATTCTTGTTGAATCTGCTGCTCATACTCTTCAAATCTTTGGGGATCACTACCCAAAATGACTAAATCCATATCTAAAAGATAATTTAAGTCTCGATCTAATGCTGGTTGATGCTTTTTAGTCGCAATAATCCAAGCATAAACTGTTTGAATCTGAACTTGATTAAATAGCGTCGAGCAGAGATTTTGCATCAAGTCGGCACTTTGCGCCTCATTATCCGAAGCCTTGGGATCATATACAGCATCATGGAACCAAATAGCCAATTCCACAGCAATAGGATCATCCAATTGTGCTTTAATTAGATGAAATAAATCCAAGCATTCAACAATATGCTGAACAGTGTGATAATGCCGCTGTGACTCAGTATATGCCGTGAATAAACTGCGATACAGTGATTCAGCTTGCAAATCTGGCCATTGGAATTGATCCGTAAATTGTGTCCAATACCTAGCAAATTGAATTTGATGAGATTCATTCAAATCTATTCTCCTTGAGTCATTAACCTTGCCAAGTTTTTCGCATCTTCTCGATCCAAAAATAAACTGACTTGATAGTGCTCACAGCTTCCAAATTCAGCGATAAGCTCCTTCAAACGTATAGGATGATTTCCAAAACGATATCTTTTTGTATTAGTAATAGACAAAGGCAGCTGATAAACACCATACGTTTTGGGCAATGTATACATTCCATCGGCTTTGACTTGATCAAACCCAATTGATTTATTTATTAATATTTTAATTACAGACATCCTTGTCCCTCTATTCCTCAATCAATATCACAAGATTAAGCTGCTTGCTCATCTCGTTTAAAAACCAGCTCACCTTTCAAGGAGCTTTCAGCATCAAAATAATAGCCAGAACTATTAAATGATTTTAAATCTTTAATCTTTTCTATTTTATTTTCAATAATATACCGAGCCATTAAACCACGGGCTTTTTTAGCATAAAAACTGATGACTTTATATTGACCATTTTTCTGATCAAGGAACACAGGCTTAATAATTTCAGCTTTAATTTGACTTTCTTTCACCGATTTATAATATTCATCGGATGCAATATTCACCAACAATGTAGAATCTGCATGCTCCAAATCATCATTAATCAGATTGGTAATTTTCTCACCCCAAAACTGATACAAATTAGGACCTTGTGAGTTTGTTAACTTAGTTCCCATCTCTAAGCGATAAGGCATCATCAAATCCAAAGGACGAAGCAACCCATATAATCCAGATAGCATTCGCAAGTGTTTCTGTGCAAATTCCATATCACTTATAGGTAAGTCATAAGCATCTAGCCCAGTATACACATCCCCTTTAAATGCATAGATTGCTTGACGAGCATTGGCAAAATTAAAATCAGCATTCCAATCACGAAAGCGTTCGACATTCAAATGCGCAATTTTTTCACTCACACTCATTAAACTGGCGATTTCTGAAGCAGATAATTTACGACTTAGGTCTATAAGTTGTTGCGACTGGTCGAGGAGTCTTGGTAAAGTATGCGTATCAGTCGGAAGTGCAGATTCATAATCTAAAGTCTTAGCAGGGGAAATTAAGGCGAGCATGGTCTTCCTGATCAAAAAATAATTAATCAAACTATAACAGTAGAGTTATTTTAATGCCAACTGGTGTTTTCGCTGACCATAATCGGTAAACTATACCGTTTCCCTGCTATTTATCGTTTAAATTATGTCCGAACAACTGTTCATTCAAGGTCCTGTGGGCAAAATTGAAGTTTTTGTCGATTACCCTCAGGGTGAAGTAAAAGGATTTGCTGTCGTTTGTCACCCCCATCCACTGCAAGGTGGAACACCTCAACATAAAGTCCCTGCTTTACTCGCACAAATTCTTGTTGAACAGGGTTGTGTCGTATATCGTCCAAGTTTCCGTGGTTCTGGTCAGAGTGAAGGTATTCATCATGAAGGTCATGGCGAAACAGATGATATTCTGGAAGTGATTAAGTACGTTCGCGCTTTATATAAAGGGCTTCCATTTTATGTCGGTGGTTTCAGCTTTGGCGCACATGTCATGGCTAAAGCCTATCATGCTTTACCTGATGAAATTAAACCTAGACAAGTTATTCTTTGTGGTCTACCTACAGCAACAGTTGAAGGATTACGCCACTATGAGACACCTGCAATTAAAGGTGATATTTTATTTGTACATGGTGAGGCTGATCCGACCACGTTATTATCTGATTTAATTACTTGGGCTAAACCACAACGCCATATTATTACGGTGTTACCTGGTGCTAATCATTTCTTTACAGGCTACTTAAAGCAGTTACGTATTGCAATTTCGCGCTTTTTATTAGTGCCATAATCATTGAATGATACTCTTAAGACTGAGTTCAATACTCAGTCTTATTGATTGATCTTTGCCATACCTTACACCAAGTGAGTCTGCCTCACTTATAACGATCATTTAAAATTAAATTGATAAAAATACTAAATCAAACCTTCCATTCAAACTGGCTAAAAGCGTGGTCTGCTTTTAATGTGTTTTCTACAGCATTGGCCAATTGTTTAATGACACTTTGTGTTTCGATTTTTTTAAACCACGGCTGTGTTTCATCTGCATGCGCTGAAATTTCACAGAGTAAAAATCCATTTTCATGATTTAACCGACAGTTCACTCCCAGCGCTACTGCTTGATTTTCTACACTTATGGCAAGACTTTCTGTTGAATCTGTATTCGTTTCTGCTTTAAAGCCATATTGAGAAAGTTGTTTTGATAATAAATTAGTCACGTATTCTTGTGTGATGTGGCAAGTATT
This sequence comes from Acinetobacter sp. ANC 4648, assembly GCF_002135345.1. Classification (GTDB taxonomy): domain Bacteria; phylum Pseudomonadota; class Gammaproteobacteria; order Pseudomonadales; family Moraxellaceae; genus Acinetobacter. Next base: position 149,141 of record NZ_NEGI01000005.1, read on the forward strand.
TAAGCCATGACTATGACTTTCACAGTTTGCAATAAATTTTAGTTTTCTCATGACTTCATCCAAAGACATTATTGTTGTATGGATTTAGCATAAGCAATAAACACAAAACAGCCAAGCAAAAGCTTGGCTGTTGTCGAACAAATATACAAATCTTAGACCAATTATTCAGTCACCTGAATTGCAAGTCCCGCTTGATTTGCAAGTTCAGTAAAGGTTGGAAAACTGGTTGCAACAGTTTCAGTACCCACAATGTTAATTTCACCTGAAGTACGTAAGCCTGCCATTGAAAAACTCATGGCGATACGATGATCATGATGTGATTCTATTCCACCACCCGTGAAAATAGTTGACCAATCCCCAGATTTACCTTTACCTTGAATGATGATGCCATCATCAGTTGGCGTACAATCAATCCCCATTGTTTTCAAACCATCAGCCATAACTTGAATACGATCGGACTCTTTAACACGGAGCTCAGCCGCACCTGTAAGAATCGTTTGACCTTCCGCACATGCAGCTGCAATGAACAATGCAGGGAATTCATCAATCGCCAATGGCACTTGATCTTCAGGTATATGAATGCCTTTAAGCGTCCGTGAACCACGAATTCGAATGTCTGCAATCGGTTCACCACCTGCAATACGTTCATTTTCCACGGTCAAATCAGCACCCATTTGTTTCAAAATTTCAATCACACCTGTACGCGTTGGATTAATACCAACTGCTTCAAGCATCACATCTGAATCTTGAGTAATCGCGGCTCCAACCATAAAGAATGCCGCAGATGAAATATCCGAAGGAACTTGAATTTCTGTCGCAACTAACTTCCCACCACCTTGCAGTGAGATACGATTACCTTCAGTTTTTACCGCATAACCAAAAGCACGTAACATGCGTTCAGTATGATCACGAGTCGGTTCTGGTTCTGTCACCGAAGTTTCACCAGCAGCCCAAAGACCTGCCAATAAAATTCCTGATTTTACTTGTGCAGAAGCCATGGGTAAGTCGTAATGAATCCCTTGTAGATTTTGATTACCGGTAATTGATATTGGTGGTGTACCACGCTCACCCGTAGTTTGTATCTGTGCACCCATTGCACGTAACGGCTTAGCAATACGTTCCATTGGACGTTTCGACAAAGATGCATCACCAGTCATCACTGAATCAAACTTTTGCGCACACAACATGCCCGAAAGCAAACGCATCGATGTCCCTGAATTCCCCATATACAAAGCACTTGCAGGTGCTTTTAAACCATGGATACCCACGCCATGAATCGTCACTTCACCATTCTTAGGTCCTTCAATACTCACCCCCATATCTCGGAAAGCTTGTAAAGTTGCAAGTGCATCTTCACCTTCCAAGAATCCTGTGACATGAGTCGTCCCTTCTGCAATCGCACCAAACATGATGGAGCGATGCGACACTGACTTATCCCCTGGCACGGTGAACTTACCTTTGAAAGTCTGAGATCCTGGCAAAATAGTAAATTGTTGTGTCACCTTATTTTTCTCCATCAAAGGTTTATTGGCGAGCATATGATTGAAATGCTGGCGTGCTGCTTGAGCATGTCCCAACAATCCCATCAAAGCTTGAGAATTTTCAGCTTCTATCAGGTTACGCAAAGTCGCAAGTTGTGCTTCAAAGCCATCTACGGCTTTTAAAATGGCTTTTTTATTGGCAAAAAAGATGTCATGCCACATATGTGGATCACTGGCAGCAATACGCGAAAAATCACGAAAACCGCCCGCTGCATAACGAAATATATCAAAATTATCTTCGCGATTCGCAAGCTGTTCGACCAAGTTAAACGCCATAAGATGTGGAAGATGACTGGTATGTGCCAGTACTTCATCATGCTTATCGACATCCATGCAAATGACTTCAGCTTTAGCCGCTTGCCACAATTGAATTAACTTCTCAACTGCCCAATCTGCACTGGTGGGTAAAGGCGTTAAAATTACTTTATGATTGGCAAATAAATCAACTTTACCTGCATGTACCCCAGTATGTTCAGCCCCTGCAATTGGATGCCCCGGTATAAAGCCTGCTGGTAAATTTTCACCAAAGACAGCCTTAGCAGCATCCACTACATTACCTTTGGTACTCCCCACATCAGTGATGATGGCATATTCAGATAAGTAAGGCCGAATGGTTTCTAAAACCTTTTGCGTAGCTCGTACTGGTAAGGCCAATACTACTAAATCAGCACCTTTGACCGCTTCAATCGGATCGGTAAAACCAGCTTGGATCAAACCTAATGCCTTGGCATCATCCAAGGTCTTTTGTGAACGCGTAGATGCCACGATTTGATCTGCCAATTTTTCAGCGATGATCACACGTGCCAAACTCGAACCAATCAGCCCAAGCCCAATAAATGCAACTTTTTTAAATAATATTTGTGACATGACGAAAACAGATTACCTTACTTACAACACAGCGATAGGGTATGAACCTAACACTCGCACTTCTTTAACCAATGGTCGAATATCTTCAATAGCAGCTTTGACATTGTCCTGTTCAACATGACCCTCTAGATCAATAAAGAATACATAAGCCCATTTTTCTGGCAATGCAGGACGAGTTTCAATACTGGTTAAACTAATATTATGTTTTGCAAAAGGTGCAAGGATTTCCAATAAAGCCCCTGCACGGTCATGAGCAGAAATCAATAAAGAAGTCTTATCATTACCACTTGGTGCTACTTTTTCGCGCCCAATCACCAAAAAACGCGTGGTATTTTCAGGATTATCTTCAATATTACTATGCAAAATTTCGAGGTCGTAAATACTGGCAGCCACATCTGATGCAATGGCTGCTGAATGCCACTCGTTACGAATACGACGTGCCGCTTCTGCATTTGAACTCAGTGCCACTCGCTCCACACCCGGATAATGGGCATCAAGCCATCCACGGCATTGTGCTAAAGTTTGTTGATGTGCATAAATTTGTTTAATGCTATTTTTTTGAGTATTTGCTGAAACTAAAAACTGATGATGAATCCGTAGTTCAACTTCACCAATCACATTTAAATGTGATGCTTTAAAACAATCTAGCGTATGGTTCACAATCCCTTCAGATGAATTTTCAACGGGGACTAAACCATAATGTGCACCACCTGCTTCAACTTCACGAAAAACTTCGTCAATTGTAGGTAATGGACGTACCACTGCATCTTGTCCAAAATGTTTAAGTACTGCTGAATGAGTATAGGTTCCAACAGGCCCTAAAAATGCAATACTTTGTGGCGCTTCCAGTGCCAAACATGCAGACATAATTTCACGGAATAAACGTGCCATGGTGGTGTCTGATAATGGCCCTTCATTACGTTCCATAACATGACGTAAAACTTGCGCCTCACGTTCAGGACGATAAAACATTGGATTCTCTTCGGAAGCAAATTTCGCTTTTGCAACTGCTTCCGCCAATTTAGCGCGACGGTTAATCAGCTGTTGAATCTGTTGATCAACAGAATCAATATCCTCACGGATTTTAGAAAGGTCTAGAGAAGTCGTGGTGTTTTGATCATCGTTGATCATTGTTATGTCGCCCTGCAAAACGGTTATGTAAACAGTATAACAATAGTTAGCTTTCAATTGTTACGCAATACGACTTTTCAGCATACCGCGTTAAAAACATACAGTTGAATAAATTTTCAGCTCAACGAATGACATCTATAGACTTTATTTTTCTACCTCTAGAAATGAAAAGCCACATATTCCAAAAAAATACCCTAATCTAAATTAGGGTATTTCAATAACATAATCAGTGATATTAAAATCGGAGTGAGGGGATAAAAATTCCTAAAACAAACCAAATCGATGAAAAAATCCAAAGGATCAAAACGTAAAATCGTATCTGCTCAGCATTCCAGTCCCATGTAAACCAACCCAAAGTAAGTCCAGCTTTCCAGCCTTCAATTTGTTGAGCACCACCCCACGAAAGAATCCATTTATAAACAAAAGACTGGCAACAAAATTGTACGATCCACGCAATGAGACTCATAACATTCTCCTCAATAACGCTCTGGTTTAGTTCTAACGACCAATCAAACCACGTGCGACGATTTCTTTCATAATTTCATTGGTGCCACCATAAATACGCTGAATACGAGCATCCACAAAGAAACGTGAAATTGGATATTCGCTCATATAACCATAGCCACCAAACAACTGTAATAAGTTATCAGCAACTTTCATTTGCATATCCGTACTGAAACATTTAAGTGCTGCAGCAGTTTCGACATCCAGCTTCTGCTCTTTATACAATGCTAAATTTTGATTATAGAATGCTGCTGTTGCCAGCTCATCAATCTTTGCTTGAGCTAAAACAAAACGCGTATTTTGAAATTGACCAATCGCCTGACCAAAAGCTTGACGCTCTTTAACATATAACGTTGTAATATCAATTGCACCACGAATAGCACCCAACGCTGTTGCCGCAATCGCAGTACGTTCACGTGGTAACTCTTGCATTAAATAGGCAAAACCCTGTCCTGCTTGACCTAAAATTTGATTGGCTGGAACTTTGACGTTATCAAAAAACAATTCAGAGGTATCTTGTGAGTGCAAACCAATTTTTTCTAAGTTTGTACCTTTCTTAAAACCTTCTAAATGTGTATCCACCAATAATAGTGAAACTCCTTTAGCACGAGCTTGAGGATCAGTTTTAGCTGCTAAAACAACTAAGTCCGCATGTTGTCCATTTGAGATAAATGTCTTTGAACCATTCAGTAAGTAATGGTCCCCATTTAAAATTGCTGATGTTCGCATAGCCTGTAAGTCAGATCCTGCACCTGGCTCAGTCATCCCTATTGCACCAACAACCTCACCAGAGACCATTTTAGGTAACCAATATTGCTTTTGCTCTTCATTGGCAATATGCAAAATATAGGGCGCAGCAATTTCAGAATGACATGAGATTGCAGTAGATAATGCGCCATAACCTGCTCGTGCAGATTCTTCGACCAGCATTAACGAATATTCGGTTGGAACACCATATCCACCATATTGCTCAGGTACATCGACACATAAATAACCATTTTCCCCTAATAGTGACCAAACTGAACGTGGCATTAAGCCTTCACGCTCCCATTGCTCATAATGTGGAGCGATATGATCATTCATAAAGCGCTTAAAATTATCGCGAAAAAGTTCTAAATCTGCATCATACGCTAGCATTATTTCTATTCCTTGTTGCCATTGTTATTTCATTTTAACTCTAAGCATCCTAATCATTTTTTGACATGCTGTCATGACCGCATGTGATCATTTATTTTTGGCAATTGAACCAATTCAATACTTGAATATTTCTATTTCTTAAATAAAAAAAGGAAGCCGAAGCTTCCTGAGGTAATGATACTTTATTGTTATTATCTTAGGATTTCTTAAATCCTTACCAACGCGATTGCAACTTAAAAGTTTTTGCGGATGCTTAACCAATATTGATTGTCATTGCGGTCTTTCAGCTGACTTGGAGTATTGCCAATTGGAAATGCAACTTCAGCATTGGCTTGAAGATTCCACACACTGCTCCAGTTAAAGCCTAATCCAGCACTACTAATTCTTGCTCGATTAGAACCACTATTCGCCTGCCATTTTTCCGCATTTAAAATCACTTCTGCCGTATCTACAAAAAATTTTGCACCCACTTGGTTTTTCGCATTAGCAAATAATGATTGACGAAGTTCTGTGGTTGCATAATAACCGCTTGAACCTGCGAATTGGCTGGCTTCGTATCCACGGACATTAAATGGACCGCCACTCAGGTATTGTTCTGCACTATCTAGATTGTATGGACTATATTGTCCGTAAATCCCCATATAAGCTTGAGTACCTTTCTTACCTAGGTTTTGTAGGCGAGATAGATTAAGCCCAACACTGTAGAAATCGCCTTTGGTATTTGCCGTTTGCTCATCTAACGCAGCTGCATTGGCATTTTTAAATTTCACTCGGCCATAACTACTCGAAGCACCGAATTGAGTTAAGCCACCACCTGCCAACTGATCAAAATTAGAGCTATCCAAACGTGCTGTAATTAAATCAATATCCCGATGTTTATAATATTGGTTCAGCTGAATATCATCTTCAAGTTGCTTATGGTCGTACTGTAGTGTGACTAAGGTTTCTGAGGTATTGGTAAGTAAAGCTGGTTGCGTAATCCAAACACTAGTTTGTGCGGCATGCCCCTCTGCACCAATTACTTTCAGTTCTTTACCCAATTTATAGTCAAGATAGGAATAACTTGCACCTGCACGTGTGCCCATGCCAGTAAAGGTAAAGGCATATCCTACTTTGCCATAATTCATATCCGAACCAGCTGTCATTCCATCTAGACTCAGCTCGTCCCCTAATCCAGCTAAGTTATTCAATGTAATTCCAGCACTGAATCGAGCTTTGCCTGTATATTCGTTACCAAAATTATCTGCACCAACATAGCCTGTAACTAAAGCTGTATTTTTTACTTCGACATTCAATAGACTACTCCCTGTACTCGCACCTGGAGATAGTACATTTCGGGTCGCCACGCCACTAAGTCGATTCAGCAGTTTCAGTTGATGCTCTAGCTGTTGGCTATTAATTTGTTTACCAACTTCTAAAGGTGCAACTGTGGCATCGATTAACCAATTTTGAGTGCGACTTTGATTGTCTATTTGGGTTTTATCATAGCGTGCTTCAAGAATTGCAATTCTCACCACACCCTGACTTAAAGTCTGTTGGGGTAAGTAAGCACGGCTATAAGGATAGCCTTTACTTTGGTAATACTGGGTAATCCGTTGTACCACATCATTCAACTGTGTCAGCGTTAAACTTTGACCTTCTGCATCTGCCACCAGTGCATGCAACTGTGCAGCGCTAAAGCGGTGATTGCCCTCAATAACAATTTTTTGTACTGGAATTTGGACATTTGAATCTTGTGGATTCATCATTGTTGGGCTGCTTTCCACTTCTACCGCAGCTTGTGGTACAGGTAATATAGGGGGTTGTTGTTGTTGCAACAACTGCCCTGAATTAGGTACAGGTGCTGCAATCGTAACCATTGAACATGCACTGATAGATAAGGCAAGTAAAGTATATTGTCGTTTCATGAATTAGTGCTCCCCTGTTAATGTACGTAGGCCTGTGGTATTGACGCCACCATTTCTAACTTCTACATTGATGTTATCCATAGCCACATTTGTTGTCGGTAAGTATTGTGGACGTCTTAATTGTATTGCTTGCATATAAGCTTCCGGGGTAAGCATGTGTATATCTGCTGTTGTTTGGGCTGTTGTATCGACCAAATAATAGTTTCCAGCATCTGTACCGCTTAAACTAAGTCCAGTAATCTGCACATTTTTATTTTGTCCTGTAGCTGAACTTTCAAATTGCCCTATACCGCTATTTACGTGTAGATTATCCCCCACTAAGATGCCATTAAATTGAGCATTTGAAGTATTTAAAGCCACATCTATTTGTCCATTATAAATACGATTATCCGCTGTAATTCCTGCAATTGAATTAATATTGGCTTTTGTGATATCTGCTGTCGTTTGGGCTGTATTGACTACTAATTCATAGTTATTTGAATCTGTGCCACTTAAGCTAATTTTGGAAATATCAACTCGTTTATCTATACCAGCATTTTTATCCGTAAATTGTCCTGTTGCCGTTGCAACATTGAGTTGATCACCATGAATAATGCCATCAAATTGTGCTGATCCAGTATTCAATGCAACATTCGTACTTGTGTCATAAACTCGATCATTGGCGGTAATGCCAGTGACTTGGTTAATTTTAGCTTTAGCAATGTCTAATGAACCATCTACAAACGTTAAAGCATAGTTTGTATCAGTACCTGAAGCGATGTTGCTATAACTGCCCGCATTCTTGCCAGTCGCTGATGCACTGACACCAGTTAGAACGGTTGTATCTTCACCATTCACTAGGCCTGTTGCACTAAAGCCTGATACGGTTTGGTTTTGGCCGTTATAGATTGTATTTAAACTATTCGCAGTCACTGTCGCTTGGGCTTTCGCAATGTCTAATGAACCATCTACAAACGTTAAAGCATAGTTCGTATCACTACCTGAGGCGATGTTGCTATAACTACCCGCATTCTTGCCAGTCGCTGATGCACTGACACCAGTCAGAACGGTTGTATCTTCACCATTCACTAGGCCTGTTGCACTAAAGCCTGATACGGTTTGGTTTTGGCCGTTATAGATTGTATTTAAACTATTCGCAGTCACTGTCGCTTGGGCTTTACTGATATTAGCAGTGCTACTTGCTGTGGTATTAACTAAATTATAGTTACCTGCATCGGTACCACCCAAGCCAATAGCATTGATCATCACGGTCTTAGCCGTACCCGCATTCTTATCACTGAAACTAGCATTTGCAGAAGATACCGTTAGATTATCTCCACTAATCAGTCCATTAAATGATGCACCAGTTGTACTCAAGCTTGCTGCAGTAGTTCCATCATAAATTTTATTACCAGCAATAATACCAGTCACACTGTTGATAGTGGCTCTACTGATATTAGCAGTGCTACTTGCTGTGGTATTAACTAAATTATAGTTACCTGCATCGGTACCACCCAAGCCAATAGCATTGATCATCACGGTCTTAGCCGTGCCCGCATTCTTATCACTGAAACTAGCATTTGCAGAAGATACCGTTAGATTATCTCCACTAATCAGTCCATTAAATGATGCACCAGTTGTACTCAAGCTTGCTGCAGTAGTTCCATCATAAATTTTATTACCAGCAATAATACCAGTCACACTGTTGATAGTGGCTCTACTGATATTAGCAGTGCTACTTGCTGTGGTATTAACTAAATTATAGTTACCTGCATCGGTACCACCCAAGCCAATAGCATTGATCATCACGGTCTTAGCCGTACCCGCATTCTTATCACTGAAACTAGCATTTGCAGAAGATACCGTTAGATTATCTCCGCTAATCAGTCCATTAAATAATGCACCAGTTGTACTCAAGCTTGCTGCAGTAGTTCCATCATAAATTTTATTATTAGCTGTAATTCCTGTAACGTTCAGACCTTTTTTTTCTATTGTTAATGATCCTGAACCCCCATTGGCTTTATAAATTACATCATCACCAAACTGAGTTGTATTTGCTGCGATTGGAACACCAGTAATCAGAATTGAACCATCATTTAAACTATAAACTCCCGCATTTTTACTGGTTGTCTTATAATTCAGACCTGAAGCCAGAATTCCAGAAACAATCAATCCATCATAAGTTTTACCAGAAAAATTAGCGACAATTTCTGTTATCAATGGTTTAAGGAAATGACGTAATAACGGAGCGGATCTTCCTTCATAAATACGCCAGACTTTTCCTGTACCACCTGCATCATCAATATCCCAACCTGCAAAAGTAGAAATTTGTTGAAGTGCTGTTGTGGTCTTTCCTACACCACCAGCACTGCTTGTTCTTCCAGAAGTACTGGTGTTCCAGAAACTATTTGCCGTTGTACCATTACCACCACCAACAAGACCACCAACATACTGATTCCCAGTTACACTTCCTGATGAATAATTTTTATCGACACTTCCACCATTGAACCCAACCAATCCTCCAACATACTGATTTCCGATGACCGTACCTGTTGCATAAGAATTATTAATTTGTCCTGATATGCCACCAATTAAACCGCCAACATAATTATTTCCTGTCACTGCACCTGTTGCAAAAGAGGAACTTACAACACCATCGTTATAACCAACCAGACCACCAATATTGTTATTATTCGAATATTTTCCTTTTACAGTCACATTGGCATAAGAATTTAAAATATTTCCTGAATTATAATTCCAGCCTACCAATCCGCCATACTGATCAGTATTACCTGTGACTAAACCCGTATTGACATAAACATTATTAATCGTGCCTAGATTAATCCCCACGATTCCACCTGTTTTCCCATAACCTGAATAACTTATATTCTTCAGTCCAACATTTTGTATAAGTGCATCCTGATGCGTAATCGCAAACAGTCCAATCCCTTGATACATAGACTCAATACTTAATCCACTAATCGCATGCCCTAATCCATCAAATCGCCCACGAAATGCCTGTTGTGATAAATCCATTGGACTTAAATTTGCATTATAAAAGCCAATTGGGTCGAATCCGGTATAACCATTCCACAGCCCCGTACTACTGGCATCTATGTCTGCACCCAACACATAATTACCACTCAGGTTCCCGTTGATCCCTTGTAAATCTTGACTTGTTGTCGAACCCTGTGCACCCAAAGCCGTAATGACTTGATAGTTAATGGTAGCAGCCGTTCCTTTTTGGGTACTAAAATTCTGCCCAGCCTTTAAGTTTATTTTTGCGCCATTGTTAATATAATAATTTGCGCTGGTATTGGCAGTGTTTTGTCCATATATCAAATTAAGTTTGCCACTGTTATTAGTCGCTGTGATGTTGGCATTAATGTTGATGTCATTTTGTGCATTTAAAGTCAGACTGGTCGCACTCCCCCAAGTCACATCAGCATTGACATTGATATCACCCTTTTGATTACCCGTAGAGCTAGTTAGCAATATGACATTACTGGTTGCAAGACTGCTTGCTAAAGTAGTTGCGCCTATGCCGCTACTGCTTGCTGATGCATTACCCGAATTAATACTGAAATCGGTAGGGTCGATCAACCAGTTTCCAATTTTCCCACCCTCTGAATGAGAGGACACCATTGTACTATTATCAATTTTTACTTTGGCTGCGGAGGTTTCAATAAACCCACCATCTTGACCATTTTTCCCTTCAGCTTTTAGTATTCCACTGACATTTGTTTCACCATTTTGCATATCACCCAACAAAATGATTTCACCTTTGGCATTTTGGCTTAAGCGATTAGCTTCAATAATGCCGCTATGATTCACTACAGCTTTACTTAAACTACCTTTGGCTTTTGCGGTTAAATAGACTGCACCATTACTTGCAATAATAGCACCGCCATTATCCACTAGACCTTTTAATACACCTTGATCTACTTGGTACTGGGTCAGTGAACCATCCTGCAGTACTAAGGTAACTTGGCTTGCAGATGTTAAATGGGTCGTCCCATTTGGGGTATGAATTGTTCCTGTATTCACCACATTTGGTGCAATCAGTGCGATGGTACCACCAGATAATGTAGTAATACTGCCATGATTTTCTACACGAGCATTGCTATTGGCATCACCTTTTAAGGTGTATTTACCATTCTGAATATCTACATCATTTAACTTTAAGGTTGAAGCTACTAGGCCACCAACATTAACTTGTGCGGTTTTACTAAAGACTACGCCATTCGGGTTCAGTAAAAATACCTGCCCATTGGCATTGAGGCGTCCCATAATTTGCGAGGCATTACTGTCCATTACGTGATTAATGGCTGTAGATGACTGGTTTAGCTGATTAAAATTGACAGTAGCATCTTTGCCAATATTGAATGTATTCCAGTTTGTACTGAGGTTTTGGCTATTTTGATTTATATTGAGCGTATTACCATTTTGAGAGAATTGAGCACTACCTGAATTAATTTGAGCCCCTGTAGGTAATGCATGTTCTTGTATCGCAGCATGTATAGATAAAGGTAACACTGCCGCACTGAATAAGATGACACTTACGATCTTTGAAATTATACTCGCTTGATGATCAACCAATATTTTACTCTGACTACTTCCACCACTATGATTTTTTGCCAACTCAGAAACAGCTTGCCAGCAAGAAAGTTGTGTATTCCATATCACTCTATATATTCTATTCATTCTACTACCCCACACTTTAATGATTAAATATTAAGTATTCAACCAAAAGCTCTCAGCAGCGTATATACCTGAAATCAGGTATTCTATTCTTTTAAAATGATTTTTTGTGATATGCATCACAATTACAACCTCCTTTCATCGAAAAAATAAAAAGGAAGCTGAAGCTTCCTTTTTATTTCAGCAAGAAAATATTATTTATACAGTGACATTTTCTTCTGACATTTTACGATCTACTTCTTCTGGATTATTTAATGCTTCATTTAATTTTTCTATATCCAATTGACCAACCCATTTGGCTACGACAATCGTTGCTAAGGAGTTTCCAACTAAATTTGTTAAAGCACGTGCCTCGGACATAAAGCGGTCAATCCCTAAAATAAGCGCTAAACCTGCAACCGGAATATGACCAACTGCCGACAATGTTGCAGCCATGACAATAAAACCAGAACCAGTGACACCCGCAGCACCCTTAGAAGAAATTAACAACACCACTAGAAGTGTAATTTGATGCGAAAGATCTAACTGCGTATTGGTTGCCTGTGCAATAAAAATAGCCGCCATGGTTAAATAAATCGATGTACCATCCAAGTTAAATGAATAACCTGTTGGAATGACCAAGCCGACAACAGACTTTTCACAACCTGCGATTTCTAGCTTCTTCAACATACGTGGCAAGACAGACTCTGACGAAGATGTTCCCAAAACAATTAATAACTCTTCACGAATCATACGAATCATTTTAAGGATGCTAAATCCACAAAAACGGCTAATACTACCCAAAACAAAAAAGATAAACAGCAAGCAAGTAATATAGAAACAGATAATCAATTGTGCTAATTGTGCAAGACTACCAATACCGTACTTACCAATCGTAAATGCCATTGCACCAAATGCACCAATCGGTGCAAGTTTCATAATCATATTCACAATGTTAAAGAAAACATGTGAAATTTGATCGATAAACTTCAATACAGGTTTACCTGCATCACCTAATTTGTGTAGTGCAAAACCAAATAAAATCGCGAAGAGTAAAACTTGAAGAATTTCACCTTCTGCAAAAGCCCCCACTACGGTATTTGGAATAATATTCATCAAGAAATCGAGTGTCGACTGCGATTCGCCTGAAGTCACATATTTAGAAATTCCTGAAACATCTAAAGATGCTGGATCAATATTCATACCAACGCCTGGTTTGGCAATATTAATCACCAACAAACCAATTAAAAGAGCGACAGTAGAAACAATTTCAAAATACAGTAAGGCAATACCACCCGTTTTACCCACTGATTTCATGCTTTCCATACCTGCGATACCACTGACCACAGTACAGAAAATTACAGGGGCAATAATCATTTTGATTAGGCGAATAAAGGCATCACCTAACGGCTTTAATTGCTCACCTAAACCTGGTACATGCTTTTCGGCACCATTAATTAGCTGAGTGCCACTTGGGTAAAAATGACCCACCAACACACCAGCAATAATAGCAACAATCACTTGAAAATAGAGTGATTTATATAAAGGTTTTTTAGCCATAATCATAACTTCGTCTTATATTCCTGCATGCAGAAATATCCATTTTTTTTGCCTATTCTTACGAATACACAGCCCTGAATCTTTTTGCAGAATGCAAAAAGATAATGAGTTTTTGTGAAAAACCCGACTTAAGATGAAAACAAAGAAAAATTCATAAATGAAATAGCCAACTATGCAAATAATCATTTAGAAAAAGTATTAAATGCAAAAAATTAGACTAAGGAGATCATCAAAATTTAAATAAATTCTATAAGCGGAAAGTTTACTTGAATTCAGATCAAGATTAGTTAATAAGAGTCCCTTTTGATTGTTTTTCACACAAAATCCATTCAGACATTAGTCTAATATGGATATTCTCTTTTTCTTCATTTTATTTTTATGGCATAGTGTTGAAATTCATTTTCATACGAAATACTCTGCCACTCATGGATAATAAAAGAAACCTTTATCAAGACTTCGAACATCCATTTGCTCAATATGTTCGCATTGTCGGCAAAGGTAAAAATGGCGCTAGATCATTAACTTATAATGAGGCATATCAAGCCTTCAGTATGATTTTAAAAGGTGAAGTACTGGATGTACAGCTCGGTGCTTTTCTGATGTTACTCCGAGTCAAAGAAGAGTCTGTAGATGAATTAACTGGATTTGTGCAAGCAACCAAAGATCAATTGAGCTTTAAAAGCTTAAATATTGATTTGGACTGGTCGTCTTATGCAGGTAAACGAAAACACTATCCATGGTTTTTATTAGCAGCTTTAACACTCGCAAAGCATGATTATAATATTGTCATGCATGGTGCATCAGGTCATACCATTAATCGATTATATACCGAACAAGTTTTAGAATATTTAGACTATAAAATTTGTCAAAATGAAGATGATGTTGTAGAACAACTTAAAAAACGAAATTTCGCCTATTTACCTTTAGAGGTTATTTCACCCATTTTAAGCGATTTAATTGCACTTCGGAATATCATGGGTCTACGCTCTCCTATTCACACTTTGGCACGTCTCATTAATCCATTTAATGCAAAAGCGACGATGCAAGCCATTTTTCATCCTGCCTATCGGCGCTCACATCAACAAGCTGCGTTTCAACTCGGCTATCAAAACAGTGCTGTGATTAAAGGTGAAGGTGGTGAATTTGAACGTAATCCTGATGCTAAAACACTGATATGTGGTATCAAAGACGGTGAATTATATGAGCATGCATTACCTAAATTGACCGAAAATCGTAGTGCTGTAGAAGAACAACTCGATTTAGCTACATTCAAAGCCGTATGGGAAGGTAAACAACAACATGAATATGGAGAAATTGCGATTACTGAAACGATGGGAATTGCATTATACACAATGGGTGCATGTGCTACGTATGAAGTAGCAATGCTTAAAGCCAAAGAAATGTGGTTAAATCGCTTTCAGTAAGCTTCCTTTAGACTATTATATAAATAGTCTAATTTAAATCACTATTTGCATATTACCTCTTTATAACTGAATAAGCCTCTGGCCAAAAAGGATAATGCTTGGCAGAGGTATGACGATAACTTAAGGTTAATTGATCATTCAGATGAATTATCCCTAATGGGACATAACCCGATAAATAAGCATCTTTTTGCTGTCCAACTAAATTTCGACAGTATGCTTGATGTGTCTTTATGTTTTCAGATTGATGAATAGCTTTAGATTTTTGAATATGAATACCAATTAACAACATCGGTGAACCATCATTTTTTAAAGTAGTGTACTGATGTACTGGTGCTGCATATTTTTGACTAGCAATGACAGATACATTTAGTTGGCATTCAATTACTTTTGTTTCAGCAAAAATAGATTGAGCATTAAATCCAAGAATTGTACATAAACAGGCCGCTACTATTTTCATACTTGTGATCAAATTTATTATAATTGAAAAATGATTAAATATTCTACAAGGCTTATTGGAAGACTAAACCTTGCAGCATATATAGAAATGATTAACTTATATTTTCCATTCCCTATCTACAGCTTTTAAACAAAACGGATCGGTTGAAATTCAGGTTCAGGCACATGCGAATCACACTCATTCCCTTCATCTTTATGCCCCTTATCAATATAACCACTACGTTCAGTTTCAGGTAAATTCTGTGCTTCCCATGCAATCACAGCTTGCATACAAATTTGGCGCTGCTCGTTAGTTAATGCAACACCATTTGGCCATTTACCAATTTCTACTGCCGTTTTTAAACGCTCTACAATATCTGCATCTAAAACAGAAAGCATATTTTCAATATTCATGGTCAATCCTGCTGTTGAAATGAGTCAAAATCATGATTCCACCCGAGTTTAGTACGACAAGCCATATAAAAGTCATAACCCGGTGGATGTAATAAAATTAATTTAAATGGATGCTTGCGTATATGTAAACTATCACCAACATTTAAAGAAATACTGTGTTGCCCATCGGCACTAACCATGGGTAAAACGCGGTTTTCCCGAATCTGAATTTTAATTTCACTTTGCCCACCAACCACAATTGGACGCGAAGACAAGGTATGTGGATGCATAGGTACTAAAGCGATTGCATCCATACTCGGATGTAAAATTGGACCACCACCCGATAAAGCATAAGCTGTTGAACCCGTAGGAGTCGAAACAATTAAGCCATCACTATGCTGACGATAGACATACTGGCCATCAATATTCAGTTCGAAATCGATCATATGTACCGATTTACCCGAGTGTAATACCACATCATTTAAGGCAATCGCATCATAAATCACTTCATTATTACTGCGGACTTCCATTTCTAATAAAAATCGGCGATCGAGCTGAAACTCACCTTTCAAAACCTGATCAAGCTTAAAAATAACTTCAGTGGGCTTAATATCAGTTAAAAAACCTAAACGACCACGGTTCACGCCCAATACAGGAGTATTATGCTTGACCAATGCCCGGGCAGCATGCAGTAGCGAACCATCACCACCAACGACAATGACTAAATCAACAACTTCACCTAAAAGTTGACGACTCACAGTTTGGGTATTGGTATAGGGAACTAATTCAGCCGTTGCAGAATCAAATACAGGATGTAAGCCCAAACCTAATAGATGGTCATGAATAAGACATAAGGTGTCGACTACAGATGACTTATCTGGTCGCCCAATGATCCCAATATTTCGAAATGTCTTTGGTGAGATTTGCACAGTACGCTACGGCTCCACTGTTTAATGCGCTCTATAATAGCACTATCGTATTTATTTTTAAAAAACATTACTAACTCAGCATCCACAAGTTTATATCTAATATTTCGATTAATTCACAGATTTATTATTGCAAATTAAAGAAAAGATTCGCATGATTGGCACAAACAATCAGGATCTTGTCTAAATATATGAAGTCCGAACGTGGTATTGGCATCATTGCTCTAATTTTTTGTATATTAATCATCGCAATTTTCTTCGCTTTTAGTATTTATTTGGTTCGTTTAGATAATATTATTCGTGACAAATTTGAAGGAAATCGCTGGGATATTCCGGCTAAGGTATTCGCACGCCCATTAGAAATATATGCCAATGCTCCAATTGCACAAAATGATTTTGAACAAGAATTAAAGCTACTTGGCTATAAAAATAGCAATAGTTATACCCAGTCTGGAAGTTATGTGACTCAAGGGAATAGCTTTTATGTGCATACCCGTGGTTTTGATTTTGGTGATAGCGTAGACCCTGAACAAATTTTACAAGTTTCATTTAATAATGATCAAGTTATTGATGTTAAAGCCACCAAACCAAGCAATACTGGTATTGCACGTTTGGAGCCGATGCTGATTGGTGGTATTTATCCTCAACACAATGAGGACCGTGTTCTTATTAAATTAGATAAGGTTCCAAAATCACTGATTGAAGCACTCATCGCAACTGAAGATCGTAATTTTTATCATCATCATGGCATTTCTTTCCGTGGCACAGCGCGTGCTTTGGTCAGTAATGTGACTGGTGGTAAACGCCAAGGTGGTTCGACCTTAACCCAACAGCTGATTAAAAATTTCTACTTAACGCCTGAAAAAACCTTAAAGCGTAAGGTGAATGAAGCTCTCATGTCGTTACTGCTTGAGCTACATTACAATAAAGATGAAATTTTAGAAGCTTATTTAAACGAAGTAAATTTGGGACAAAGCGGTAACTATTCAGTCAATGGCTATGGTTTAGCATCACAGTTTTATTTCGGTCTACCATTACGCGAACTGAATATTTCTCAACAAGCGTTCTTAGTTGGACTGGTACAAGGTCCGACACTTTACAATCCTTGGAAAAATCCAGAACTTGCAAAAAAACGTCGGAATGTAGTCTTAAACAATATGTTAGTGATGGGTTATTTAACTCAAGATCAATACGAACGTGAAATTGCACGTCCTTTAAATGTCGTCGAGAAGCCAACGATTGGTACTGCACGTTTCCCAGACTTTTTAGATATTGTACGTCGCCAACTTAAAACTGAATACCAAGAAACAGATTTAACCAATCAAGGGTTACGCATATTTACGACCTTAGATCCAATTTCACAAACCAAAGTTCAAACCAGTTTTCGTGAAACAGTAGCTCGTCTAGCCAACTCCAATCCAAACCGATTAAAAGACTTACAAGGTGCGGTACTCATTACCCGCCCTGAAAATGGGGAATTGGTTGCCGCAGTTGGTTCTACCCAAGATTTTACTGGCTTTAACCGTACCATTGATGCAAAACGCCAAGTTGGTTCATTGCTAAAACCTGTTATTTATTTAAGTGCTATTGAATCTGGTCGTTATAACTGGGCCACTAAAATTGAAGATAGCCCTATTAGTGTTCCTGTAGATGGCAAGCAAACTTGGACACCTAAAAACTATAGTGGTAGCGGCAATGGTATTGTTCCAATGTCTCAAGCTTTAGCCAATTCTTATAATCTTGCTGCTGTCAGACTGGGGCAGGAATTTGGACAAACTACATTTATCAATAATTTAATTAAATTTGGTGTGACATCAAAAATCCCCCAATATCCTTCAATTTTCTTAGGTGCCGTAGATATGTCACCAATGGAAATGTTGAGTATTTATGGAAACTTCGCCACAGGCGGCTTTAAATATCCAACCAAAGCGATTCGTTCCGTAGTTGATCCAAATGGGCATCTAGTGGAACGCTATGCTTTAAATGCACAGCAAACCATTGACCCAGCATCAGCCTATATTTTGAATTATGGCCTGCAACAAGTCATGTCTTCAGGTACAGGTAGATCAGCATATAATACCCTTTCACCGGAGCTTAAACTTGCGGGTAAATCTGGCACCACCAATGATACCCGTGACTCTTGGTTTGCGGGATACTCTGGAAATCACTTGGCTGTCGTCTGGCTTGGTTTAGATGATAATAAAGTCACAGGCTTAACAGGTTCTACTGGCGCTCTGCCTGTATGGATTAACGTGATGAAGCAACTACGCCAAAAACCAGTGAATTTAAGACAGCCTGATGATGTACAGTGGCAATGGATTGATGTTGCAACAGGCTATGTTTCGGCACAAGGCTGTGCTGGTGCGATGTATATTCCAATGCTACGACGTACCATACCTCATCAAACTACGGCCTGCGCAACACATGATCAGGTTGAAACAGATCTTTTCCCTGATACAGAAAATCCAGCATCACAAACACCGTCTGGTGATAGTATTGAAAACTATATTCGTGAAAGCGAAAACAACATGCAAGATGACAGCAATTCAAATACAAATCGTGTCATCTCTAGCGGTAGTTATCAAAACTAATGAGGCGTATAGGAGGTTTAATGTCTTATAAAACCATTATCTTATGTACCAGTTTATTAAGTTTAGTTGGGTGTCAAGCACGCCCGACTCAAACTCATACCTCACTAAAAGCCTATCAAACATCAGAAACAAAACAGCAAGCCGTGGCAACACCCGATGGCGTGAAAATTACGCCTTATACACAAGCAGAAATAAAACGTGAAAAAATTCCTGTTATTACCCCTTAGTTCAAACTCAATACTTGAGTAACGGGGTGATTCATAGAGTATGCTTAAAACCTTGAGATGACATTAACCACTTAAAATGACTTTGTAAAAATTAAGTGACTATCCCAGTTCATTTTTAATGAGATTCAAAACCACGAATCCCAGCCACGCCATAAGCTAAATATCGTTGTGCCAATAGCAAATCTTGCGGTTTTAGTCCACCCAGTGCAAATACTGGAATATCACAACTTTTAGCCAACTCATGAAACTGCTCCCAACCTAAAGCAGGAGTTTCTGGATGACTTTCTGTCACCTGTACAGGACTTAAGAACACCGCATCACAGCCTATTTTATGAGCCCACTGTAGTGAAACAGCATCATGGCATGATGCAATACAGCGAATACCTATAGGTAATTGTTTATTGTGTAAGGCTAAAATTTGGTGCTGTTTAAATTGGACTGCTCCAATTTTTTTTTGTAAAGCCTCATCTAATTGCATCCATAATTCAACATTAAGGATTAGTGACTTTAATTGTGGATCAGTAAAGTGTTGAAAATCTTGCATGGAAATGAGTGTTGACTCAGTACGCCAATACAATAAACGATCGTCAGCAAGTTGATTAAGTTGAGTTAAATCAGCCGAAATTTGAATCGTATGCTTCCAATGCAACCGCTCAATGATGATTTGATTAGCTTTTGGAAAGTTCAACTCTAATAACTTTTCACGATAATACCAAGTCCATGGCTTCTGAATATCAGATAGGTATTTTATGGGAACATGTGCATGAAATAGATGTAAATAAACCTCTACATCATCATAAACATGATGAATCACATCAAAAATATGCCATTTTTGAATACCAATGCCTACTTCTTCAAATATTTCACGACGACAGGCTTGCTCGGGTGTTTCCCCCTGCTCTACTTTTCCACCTGGAAACTCATATTTATTTCCTTGATGCTGGTCTGCATTTCGCCAACCCACCAAGACTTTGCCCTGATGAAATAATAAGCCAATTGCGACATGTACTGTAGGCTTAAACATATTTTTAATCACCTAAAAATGTTATCTCAGTGTAAACAATTCTAGTTTTTTTATAAATGCGATAAATTATCGTTGACAGCTGCATTTGATAATGATTATCATTTGTGGAGTTCACTACACACCACGGAGTCTAAGAACAATGAACGCACCATTTAGCTTATTTACACGCCATCTTGAGTCGAATAATTCATTACCGATGTTACATTCAAACAATCTATTTGCACTAGGTCGAGAAATTCGCATCATGCATGCTGGAGAAGAATATCGGTTACGCCTGACACGTAATAATCGCTTAATTCTAACCAAATAATAATAAAAAATTTAACAATAAAAAACGTGGGAACAAGCAGTATGAATCAGCGCATACTGCTTTTTAATTTAACCAGCAATCTCAAATAATAATACTATGACTTTTCAAATCGCATATCTATATGATATTCATGGCATCCCATTGTAAGCACGTACTATAATTATATAGTTTCCGCTTAAATTAACTGAGTGGAACAACTCTTAATACTTCTTCAAGTGTTGTCACACCATCTATCACTTTACGCGCACCTGCAATCCTCAAGGGCTCGATCCCCTCTTTTTTTGCTTGAGTACGTAATTCATCTAATGTGGCATTGGCACTAATTTTTTGTTTCGCCTCTAAACTAATGGGCATAAACTCATACAGTCCAACACGGCCTTTATAACCAGTTTGACGACATTCATCACAACCAACTGCTTTAAAGACAAATTCAGGCATTTTAATTGCGTAATCAAAGGTTAAATGTCGCCATTCTTGATCATCAATAAAAGTTTCTTGCTTACAATGTGAGCATAACTGACGGACTAAGCGTTGGGCAAGCACACCTAAAATGGTGGCTGAAGTCAAGAATGGCTGCACCCCTAAATCATGCAAGCGGGTTAAACTAGAAGGTGCATCATTGGTATGTAAAGTAGATAATACTAAATGTCCCGTTAATGCCGCTTGAATCGCCATATCAGCAGTATCTCGGTCACGAATCTCCCCCACCATAATGATATCGGGGTCTTGTCGCATCAATGCACGAACCCCATCTGCAAAACTTAAATCAATCCCTAGGTTAACCTGCATTTGGTTAAAACTCGGCTCAAGCATTTCAATCGGATCTTCAATAGTACAGACATTCACCTGATCAGTGGCCAGCTGTTTTAAGGATGAATATAACGTCGTGGTTTTTCCTGAACCAGTCGGGCCTGTGACCAAAATAATGCCATGACTATGCTGAGTTAAGGCTTGCCATTTCCCCAGCAATTTTTCATCAAAGCCCAATTGCTGAAAACTGCGTACCAAAACTTCAGGATCAAAAATACGCATGACTAATTTTTCGCCAAAAGCTGTCGGCAAAGTGGACAGACGTAATTCTGTTTCTTGCCCTTTAGGAGTTCGAGTCTTTAAACGACCATCCTGAGGTTTACGTTTCTCAGCTACGTTCATTCGACCCAAAATTTTAATCCGTGAAATCACAGCTGTCAGCGTATTCGCTGGCATATTGTAGATGGTATGTAATACACCATCTATACGAAAACGTACTTTGCCATTGTCCTTGCGTGGCTCTAGGTGAATATCACTCGCACCTTGCTCAAAAGCAAACTGTAGAACCCAATCTACCAATTTCACAATATGTTGATCATTGGCATCTGGATTTTGTGAATCTCCCAATTGTAAAAGTGCTTCTACACCTTTATTTTCTTGATCGTAGTTACCAGACTTTTGAGAATGGCTGACTGCACGACTAACTTGATAATACTCGTTCAGATAACGTTGCAATTGTTCAGGATTGAGTAAAACTTGCTGAATATTTTTAGGTCTTAAACTGCGTTCTAAATTTTGCAGCCAATCTTTAGAAAAAGGTTGGCTTGAACCGATTAGAACTTTATCAGCCTGTACTTCTACTGCCAAAATTTGATTTCTTAAAGCAAATTCTTGTGACATTACATTCGTCAATGATGCGACATCTGCCTTCAAAGGATCAATCAAATAAAATGGGATTTGAGATTTTTCAGCTAACCACTGACATAATATTGTTAAAGTCAGTCTTTTCTGCGGTTCTTTGGGGTCAAGCAGATTAAAATGCGCAATCCAACGTAATGGATGCCATTTTAATTGTTCACGTTGCCGATGTGTCGTTTGAATCAATAATTTATCACGTTCTGAAATACGCTCATCTTTTAATAATTGTTCTAAGCACCACGTTGTATCTATTTCAAAATTAAACTGCATTGTTCTATCCCCAAAACTATGTCCACTATAGCAAATTAAGTTTTTAATATTGCATTTTTTACCAGTGCTGAAGCCTATCTACTCAGCTACATTTTTGTATAAAGACATCCATGATTTCACTGGATTAAAATAATAAAATTTGAATATAAAAATCGCCTTTTACTTATCATTTAAAGTCCGTTAACTTACTATCTATGAAATAAGCAAAAGACAAGTTTACATTTAAAAGAACCACTAACATTGCTTATATAAATGAATCAATTCGATATCAAACTGTTTATTTGAATAATCTTGACCGAATCAAAAGTAATGATAAAACTCACATCAACATTTGCAAATTGCATTTTATAAATTCGATGCTCATCCTCCTGATACGCTGGTCGCGGATCTAAAGATAGAATCTGTTCTAATTCGGAAAATGTTTTCGAATCAACTTGATTCGATTGGATTAACTCCGCTTTTTCTTGTTCTGCTAAATCTGACCAAAGCACTGACTTTATTGAGGGTCGCTCCTGCGCATAAGCACTTTGTGCATCCATAATGGCATCTGAATAATGAATATAAGGCTTAATATCGAAAATAGGGGTGCCATCCAATAAATCACTCCCTGTGACATAGACTCGGATAGATTTTCCGACTTTTTTAACTATCCTCAATTGCACCACAGACAATCCCATTGGAGCAGGTCGATACATACTTCGTGTTGCAAATACCCCAATTTTTTTATTTCCACCTAAACGTGGCGGACGGACTTGCGGCCGAAACTTATGATGATCTTGTTGATTTTTATTATCATGAAACTGCCAGATTAACCATAAATGGCTAAACTCTTCAATTCCTTCAAATGCCATTAAATCATTATACGGGGCAAGCATTTCAATATAAGACTCGACTTGTACCAAATTTGGCTGACGTGGAATACCAAACTTTTCTTTATAAGGAGATCGCATATAACCAATAATCGGCATACTAACTTCAGTCATCATCACTTTTTCTGATAAGCTCAATTCAATATATTCAGTTTATAGAGAATGAAATTAGATTAGAATAGGAACTTGTTCTAATTTGAAAATTTATTGAGACCTTTAATGGCTGCTTTCAACGTCGAAAAGATTACTCACGTGCACCACTGGAATGACACATTATTCAGTTTTAAAACTACGCGTGACACAGCACTACGTTTTAAAAATGGTCAATTTGTGATGATTGGACTTGAAGTCAATGGTAAGCCTTTAATGCGTGCTTATTCAATTGCCAGTGCGAATTATGAAGAAGAATTAGAATTTTTCTCAATTAAAGTTCAAGATGGCCCTTTAACCTCTATTTTGCAAAAAGTTAAAGTTGGTGATGACATTCTCGTGTCTAAAAAGCCAACAGGAACTTTAGTCCTTGATGACCTAAACCCTGGTAAAAACTTATACTTACTTTCTTCAGGTACTGGTCTTGCACCATTTTTAGCCACGATTCGTGATCCAGAGACCTATGAACGCTTTGAAAAAGTGATTGTCGTACATGGTACTCGCTTCATTTCAGAATTAGCCTACCAAGACTTAATTCATAATGAACTGCCAAACCATGAGTTTTTTGAAGAATTAGGCATTAAAGACAAACTGGTTTACTACCCAACGGTCACTCGTGAAGATTTCCCAAACCAAGGTCGTGTCACCACTGCGATTGAAACAGGTGAAATTTTTGAAAAAATTGGCTTAGAACGTTTCAACCCTGAAGTTGACCGCGCTATGCTTTGTGGTAGCCCTGCATTCTTAAAAGATGTTGCTGCACTTTTAGATCAACATGGCTTAAAAGAATCTCCACGCATGGGACAATTAGGCGATTATGTAATTGAACGTGCTTTTGTTGAAAAATAAAATTTGATCGTAATAAAGAAACCGAGGTCATAATCTCGGTTTCTTTTTGAAAAAATTCATTTAAATAATAGACCCTTCACTGTTTTTTTCGTAATATTTAATTAAGAACTATAATTTAAAAATCACACATGAAGTATTTAAACTTTAGCACCGTACTTTACTCGCGACCACAACCAACTGGCATCGATGTTCAATGTAAATTGCAACACTTTGCATTAATTAGTTATGCAATTGACCCAGATCGATTTAGCCAAATTATTCCCAAACGTTTTAAATTAGACACCATTCTTGTACACGGCCATGAAAAAGCCTTACTCTCCGTTGTGCCCTTTATTGATATAGATTTTACTTCCGCATGTTACCCATTCCCAAAGTTTAATATGGGACAAACCAATTATCGAGTTTATGTCATTGATCAAGAAACTCAAGAACACGGTGTCTGGTTTATCGGAACAACATTAGACTCATGGACTGTTTTTGTACCACGCTTTGTATGGTTACTTCCTTGGCATAAAGCTAAAATTCACTTTGATTGTCAACAAGATCATCACGGTAACTACCAATCTTATAAAATGACGACCTACAGTGAATGGGCTGCCGCAGAAGTCCATCTCACTCAGTCGAGGCAAGAGGAATGGTATTACGCGGGCTTTCCAGATTTAGAAAGCTATTTGGTATATTTAACCCATCCATTGGCGGGGTTTTATCATCGTCGTGATGGTAAATTGGGAACCTATCGCGTTTGGCATGATCGGCTACACCCCACACCAGCAAAACTTCTACATGCAAAATTCGAACTGCTCAATCGCCTGAATTTAGTGTCCTTTAATGATCAACTTAAACCTTATAGTGTACTTATTGAACCAATCAATGAGTTTACAATTTACTTACCACCCAGCGCGCTCGAGTAAAACATAACTTATTGGTCAATCTGGTCAAGTGCATTGCAAAAATACACCTACAGCGTTTATAGGCACAGCTTTATATTTTATTTTCCTTACAATCATTGAGATAAATAAAATACAAATAATTTTAAATTTTTCTTTAAATAGGATTGTCTTTCATAAAGAAAATTAATATAATCAAAAACACAAACAGACAGGTCTGTATATACGGGTTGTAAAGAGACATTATGTTTGGATTGCGTTAAATTAAAACATCCAGAGGGCAACCACTTTTAAATCAATAAAGATAATCATAAGAAAATGAGTTTTTAAACTCATCACTATTAATATTTTAAATATAATCGACCCCATTGATTATATTAAAATATTAAAAAGTAAAATTATTCAGACGCAGCGTGATCAATTTTTATTGAATTCACGCTTTTTTTTGCCTCAGATATCAGTCAGTTCAAATTGAATTAAACGACTAATCCGTTTCCAATATTCATCTATATGGACAGAATCTTGATCAATTTGTGCTTGCATCGTCATACCATCTAAAATACTAACCAACATACTCGCGAGTTGTAAGGATTGTTTAACCGCAATTCCTAAGCCCTCTAAGGCAATACGAATACGTTCTGTTAACCAATTCTTATACTCAATTGCTGGATAAATAGTTGATGGATAGATTTTTGAAACCTCTTCTACGGCTTTTTGGAACATGCAGCCATTAAAGTCAGGACTATGAAACCATGCGTGGTACCAGAAAAAAATTGTTTTTATGTGATCTAAACAATCAGTTGCATTACACTTTTCAATTGATGCATTTAACGATTCTTGTAAATTCATATTTCTTCGATTTAAACATTCTTCAATAAGTTTAGCTTTTGACGGAAAGTATTTATAAAACGTCATCTTCGCTACACCAGACTCACTAATGATCCTGTCAACGCCAATAGAGTTATAACTATATGAGTTAAAAAGATTAAGAGCAGTCTTAATTATGTCATCTTTTTTTGACATGCTACTTGCCTACCCGACTTATCTTCATCTTTATGATTTGCCTGAACTCAGTAATGTAATTTTATTAAATTGGTCATACAATAATACGTAACATTATATCATTATTTATCATCTGATAAAATATATTAACAATATATCTTTTAAATATAATGAGTGCATACTAGAAAAATATATGCAATAAAATAATTTACCTAGATCCACCATATATCTTATTTTTAATTTTTTCTCTACTATTAAAAGTATCAATCTAATCGTAATCGTATAATGAGTAAACTATCTTTCACCCAATCAGAAAATGCACGCTCTGAGTCATTAAGTTTTATTAAAGAGTCTATTCCAAAAATAATTTGGGAAAATAATACGAATGACATTCAAAAGCTGAAGATGCTGGCGAGTCAACATCCACTATTTTCATCGCCTATTTTAGTGCGCTTAAATGCACAACAATTACAATTAGAGCAACTTAAAGATATTCACATTAACTACTTTAATGCCATTGTAAAAATATTTACAGATGCACTAAGTATGTTGATTTACCAAGCTCATCAAATCGAAAATCATAAAAATCTGCTACCTTCTCAACAATTTCATGCCAAAATTTACGCACGCTATTTATTATCACTGAACTTAATTGATGAACTTGGTTTCAATACGTATAGTTTAGAGTTGAGCTCTCCTACGAAATCTCATTTAATCTATTTTTTAAGCCTTCTCGAAAAACTGAATATAAATCCATCAAGCCAATATAATGTCACTCAAGAAGCTTTTGATGTACAAAATTTTATACAGCAGCATCTCAATTCCTATGTAAATTTACTTCTTATTCTTGCTGTTACTGAACTTCAGGTCATTAAGTATAGTGAAGCCCTAAGGTGTAATATGGAAAAATTTAGTCCCGAATATACCCAAGGTTATTATGATTGTCATGGCATTGTTGATCACAGCCAAAAGCTCGCCAATGACGATAACCATGAAGATGATATTTGGGCACTGTTCACCCAAGTTTTTGAAACTGAAAAATATCCTCAGTTTGAAGAATTGTTATATCAATACTTGAAGGTCTGGAATGATTTTTGGCACAAATTAAATAGTTTAACGCTTTAACTTTGATTGATTCCATACATTTGGAAATAGACTTCATTCAAGTATATAAAAAGATAATTAATATCTTTCTATTAACATTTCAAATGAAGCCCTTCCCCATTTCAGCCTTAACATGCTCGTTCAAGTTGTCTATTTTGACTACGCTCTTTGCGTGCTTTTTGAATAACTTGATAACCCGCAGTTAAACCTAGACTTGCAATAACAACTGCAACAATTAAGTCTGGAATCAGACTGCCTGTTCCAAATACACCAATTGCTGCAAAGATTACTGCTACATTTCCAATCGCATCATTCCGACTACATAGCCAAACAGATTGCATGTTCGAATCCCCTTCTCGAAAAGCATATAAAACTACTGCAGAAATCACATTTGCAATTAAAGCCAAGATGCCAATAGCCCCCATAGTCATTGCTTCAGGTGGAATACCTTGCACATAGGCATAAATGGTTTTTCCAATCACAATCAAACCAAACAATGCCATCGTTAAACCTTTTAATAAGGCCACTGTTGCTCGCAAATATAAACTTGCACCCAATACTGCAAGTGAAATCCCATAATTTACTGCATCACCAAAGAAATCCAGTGAGTCTGCCCACAAAGCAGCAGAATGTGCATAAGAGCCGCCAATTAATTCAACCAAAAACATCATAAGATTGATTACCAATGCAATCCATAATGCGGTTCTAAATTTGCTATTTGGTTTTGGAATTGCTGGTTCAGGATTACAATGACATGTCATATTTCACCTCGTTACTTTTCACTGATTCTGTATTATTCTAATTTAAAACTATGGTCTAACTCCAAGGTCAAGCGACTCAATGAAAGATATGAGAAATTATTTAATTAAAGATCTAGCAAATAAAACCCAACTCAGTACAGATACAATTCGTTTTTATGAAAAAAAACAACTGATTCAACCCAGTTTTCGAGCAGCTAATAATTATCGCTATTATGATGATGAAACACTCAAACAACTCATATTTATTAAACGTTGCCGTGCTTTGGATATGTCATTACAAGAAATTCGTCAGCTCATTGAATTAGTACAACAACCTCAAGCTGGTTGCCAAGTAGTTGATCAAATGATTGAACAACATATCCAACAAGTTGAAGAAAAAATTGCTGAGTTAAGGACTTTTCACACACAGCTTCAAGACCTACGACTGAGCTGTTCGAGCAATACCACCATTGATCATTGCCAAATTTTAAAGCAATTAAAAGCAGCTAAGTAAGGTCATGTATAGCTTAAATTGACTTTGGAGAATGATGCTTACCTTATTTTATTCAAAGGAATCCAAATTTAATTGGAAAATTGACTACTCTTAATCATGTAATCTCCTCGTCTTAAAACTATAGGAGTTAAAGGCTAATAGCGATACTTATCATTATCATAGAAAACTTATAAGAATATATTTTGATCTAAAAATAAAACCTTAGAGTGCCAGAAATAAAAATATAATGTTGTTATTATGTAAGTAATATGCCCTATTGATTAAAATTTCACGACTTAAACGTGCTAAATCCAATTTTTAAAAAGCATTAAAATGACGTTAGATTGGCTTAACCCTTTGTATAAATACTTGTAGTCTTTCTTCTTCAAACACACAGAATTATGATAGATCAATCATATGCTAGTGTAATTTTATAGCATTTACAAAATAGAGTAGACATAATTTTCATGCGACTCAATCACAAATGGTTACTACAATTTCAGGCTAAAAATTCTCATAAAATCACACCATCCGACTGGATAAACTCTGAGTAAAAATTCTAAACTTTGCAAGGTTCTTAAAGTCAAAGAATAAACTTTAGTCGCCAGTTAACGACCTGTAAAAACGCACCAAAACCTTCAACTATACGCACATTAAATAGAGCATTTGAAAGAATACTAAGACTACTATTCTACATCCATAAAAATCAAAAAATCATCTTTATTCCAATCATTTAGTTACAATAGATTCATTTTCACATGTACTTAATTGAACATAATTAAAGCGTGAGTCTGATTCTGCTCTATGTTGTAAAACAATAAAATAGTACGCAGATAAATTAGCTTACTCACTGTAAAAAACTACTATCCTAGGTATCGATCTTGCAAAATTTGTACTGCCTATAATAGCTCCAAATTTTATGACATTTTAGGCTAAGCAAATTACAAAATTTCAGTCAAATTACAGATGCAACCTCTGTCCTATTCCACAGTCAATAATAGAATATTAAATCGTATTTGATCGAAGAAATATTTGAAAGAATCAACCTAATTCACAGGCAATATATCAATATTCGAAAACCCATATATTACGATTAAAATCTCATTTAATTACGATGACAGCTTGATGAATTCCGAGCTTTTTACTAGGTTGAATCATTTTTTTATATCCATACAATAAAGCCATGTTTTTTGTATGCCTTTATTTGAGTCATGACTATTTCTCACGTTACTGAACTTCTATCACCCGCAGGTTCACTTAAGAATATGCGTTATGCATTTGCTTATGGAGCAGATGCAGTCTATGCAGGTCAGCCTCGCTATAGCTTACGAGTTCGTAATAATGAGTTTGATCATGAGCAATTAAATCTCGGGATTTCTGAGGCACATGCTTTAGGCAAAAAATTCTATGTCGTAGCAAATATTCAACCGCATAACAGTAAATTAAAAAACTTTATTCGCGATCTTGAACCTGTAATTGCGATGCAACCCGATGCTTTAATTATGTCCGATCCGGGTTTGATTATGATGGTGCGCGAAAGCTTTCCTGAAATTCCAATTCATTTATCGGTACAAGCCAATGCCGTGAATTGGGCAACTGTAAAATTTTGGAAAAACATGGGTTTAACGCGAGTGATTTTATCACGCGAGCTTTCACTCGAAGAAATAGAAGAAATTAAACACAATGTACCCGATATGGAAATTGAAGTTTTCGTACATGGCGCACTTTGTATGGCCTATTCTGGTCGTTGCTTACTTTCAGGCTATATGAATAAACGAGATGCCAATCAAGGTGCCTGTACCAATGCATGTCGTTGGGATTATAAAATTCACACAGCAGCAGAAGATACAGTCGGAGATATCATCCCTGTTCAACAACTACAAACTACTTCTTACTGCCAACATGCCAATACTGATGAGCAGCATGCCATCGCACAACACCAGTTTCGCGAGCCCATATTATTACAGCGTAATAACGAAGATATATTTGCAGCCGAAGAAGACGAACATGGTACCTACTTCATGAACTCGAAAGACTTACGTGCCGTGCAACATGTCGATCGTTTGTCAAAAATGGGCATTCACTCATTAAAAATTGAAGGACGAACTAAATCTTATTTTTATTGTGCCCGTACCGCACAGATTTATCGTAAAGCAATTGATG
Source organism: Acinetobacter sp. ANC 4648 (assembly GCF_002135345.1). Classification (GTDB taxonomy): domain Bacteria; phylum Pseudomonadota; class Gammaproteobacteria; order Pseudomonadales; family Moraxellaceae; genus Acinetobacter. The sequence goes on from NZ_NEGI01000005.1 coordinate 179,972, forward strand.
ATGCTAGGGATGGAAAATCTTTCGATCCATCACTCATGACCCAATTAAATGGTCTCGCAAATCGTGGCTATACCGAAGGTTTCTTACGTCGTCATGTGCATAGTGAATATCAAAATTATGAAACAGGTTCATCCCGTTTTGATCATCAACAATTTTGTGGTGAAGTTTTAGAACGTTATGGGAACTACATCAAAATTGATGTGAAAAATCGTTTTATTGTGGGTGACTCACTCGAATTAATGACCCCTCAAGGCAATATCACCTTCACCTTGACTGAAATTTTAGACAAAAAAGGCAACTCAATAACTGAAGCTAAAGGCTCAGGTCATATTGTTGAAATCCCGATACCCGATGATATCAATATTAATTTTGGCTTATTAATTCGTAATCTACCCAATTCAACAATGGATATTTCAGCCCCTTCCTTGGCTTATGTTGCACGTTAACCTGAGAGATAAAAGTATGGCTTTAATGATTACCGAGCAATGTACCAATTGTGATATGTGCGTCCCTGAGTGTCCAAATCAGGCCATTTTTGAAGGAGAGAAAGTCTATGAAATTGATATCGAACGTTGCACCGAATGTATAGGTTTTTATCAACATCAGACCTGTATTGCTGTTTGTCCCATTGAATGTATTCATCCGCATCCGGAACATGTGGAAACGCAGGAACAACTAATGCAAAAATTTGAAGGACTCAATTTATTTTAAAAATGGGGAGTGAGTAAATAACAATAAATAAAAAAGGAATTGAGTAATAAAGTCTCAATTCTTAAAAGAGTTAAAACAAAAACTTTTTGGGGACAAAAAGCCAGAGTACTTGGGGATACTCTGGCTTTTTTATGACTTATTGACCACTACGAATAATGTAATCAAATGCAGATAATGATGCTTTGGCACCCTCACCAGCAGCAATGATGATTTGCTTATAAGGTACAGTGGTACAGTCACCCGCTGCAAATACACCTTTAACATTGGTTTCGTTACGATCATTCACTACAATTTCATTTCGGTTTGAAAGCGCAACTGCTGTTTCCTTTAAGAAATCAGTATTTGGCAATAAACCAATTTGTACAAAGATTCCAGCCAACTCAATAATATGCTCTTGATCTGTTGCACGATCTTTATATTTCAGCGCAGTCACTTGTGAACCATCACCAATTACTTCTGTAGAAAGTGCATTCAAGATGACTGTTGTATTTGGCAAGCTGTTCAACTTATCTTGCAATACCTGATCTGCACGTAGTTTTGTATCAAACTCAACTAAAGTGACATGTTCAACAATACCAGCAAGATCAATTGCAGCTTCTACACCCGAATTACCACCACCTATGACTGCAACACGTTTACCTTTGAAAAGCGGGCCATCACAGTGTGGGCAATATGCAACACCACGGGTTTTATATTCTTTCTCACCTGGTACATTCATCTCTCTCCAACGTGCACCAGTTGATAAGATGACTGTTTTAGATTCAAGTTTTGCCCCATTTTCAAGCTCAACTTCAACTAAACCATTGGCTGTTTGATCTGCACCTACAATGTTTTTTACCCGTTGTAAGTTCATGATATCTACACCGTACTCACGGACATGCGCTTCCATATCTGCACCAAACTTCGGACCTTGGGTTTTTTGTACCGAAATAAAGTTTTCAATGTCCATGGTATCCATCACCTGACCGCCAAAGCGTTCAGAAACAATACCTGTGCGAATACCCTTACGTGCTGCATACACAGCTGACGTTGCACCTGCTGGACCACCACCAATCACCAGTACATCAAACGCATCTTTCGCATTCAACCTTTCAGCATCTTTCGCAGCAGAATTAGTATCCAGTTTGGCAACAATTTCTTCCAAAGTCATACGACCTTGACCAATATGTTCACCATCTTGAAATAACATCGGTACAGCTAAAATTTTACGTTCTTCCACTTCATCTTGGAAAAATGCACCATCAATCATGGTCGCTGTTGTACCGGGATTATTAATTGCAATCAAATTCAATGCCTGTACCACATCTGGACAGTTATGGCAGCTTAAAGAAACAAAGACATCAAAATTGGCTGCTAAGTTTAAGTTTTTAATCTGTGCCAAGAGCTCATCAGATACTTTTGGTGCATAACCGGATACTTGAAGTAATGCCAAGATTAAAGAAGTGAACTCATGCCCCATCGGTAAACCTGCGAAAAATACACGAGGCTGTTCACCCACTTTGGCAATACCAAAACTTGGTTTACGAGCATTCTGACCATCAAAACGCGCTGTAACTTGCTCAGATAGTGCTGCAATTTCAGTAACAAGTTCTTTAATTTTATCTGATTTGTCCGAATCATTTAAAGAAGCGACAATCTCAATTGGACTTTCTAAGCGCTCTAACAATGTTTTTAATTGTGCAGTAGTATTTTGATCTAACATGTCTCAGCTCCATAAGAGTTAAAGTTCATTCATTAAGTTAATCATACGATAATTTAAAAAATAGATAAAACAGTTTGTTTTTATAAAAATAATCGGTTTTTTAAATCATGTAATTTTAATCAAATATAAGTTTCAAAACTCGATTAGCAATTTACACTGAATAAAAACCGACTATAATTCAATCATTAAAATTTAATCTAGAATAGATATAAGGCCAGTCTTGAAAAATTCAAACCTGTCTAAAGATACATGCTCATATTTTAAACACTCATTATTATTATAATCAGTTCAAAAATTTCACTACATAAGCTGCCTTTAAATACTGTGAAGTACAAATAGCCTGATGATTTGATTCCCCCACCATACAATCTGTCATTCACATCATAACTGACAAATCCTCAAAGTAAGATAGGCAATATTGATTATGCTTAAAGATCTAAATGTTGGGTCACTCGGATTAAGCGTCCTTTTAATCGTAAAGCAATAAGATACAAAATAAGGCTAACAATCAAACTCAGACCTGCAACCCCAATAAGAATAAACTGTGAAACTTGTACCCAACGATTTGCTTTTACAACCAGCGGCTCAACAGCTTGAGCGATTGGAGTAATCGATTTCGCATACAATTGATGTTGCATAATCCAAATTTGCTCAGGCTTAAATCCATATTCAAGAAAGTAGGGATCAGTTCGTTCAGCTTGAATCAGTTTTGAAACATAGGCCGTTGCTACATCTTTATCAACAGGTTTATGTAACAGTGCCGTTTGTGCCAATAGATAATCTTGCACGGCTGGCTGTGTATTGGACTGTTGTAAATATTGAAAAATTTCACTTTGCTGAATATTCTGATCGTAATGAGTCAAAGTAGAATATGCTGCTTGATCATCATTGCTTAAATCGTATTGTACATAACTTAAGCCAGACCAAAGCACAATGAAAGCAATGAGCCAAGCCACTATTTTCAAGCTGAATTTTTGCAATCTGAGATAAAAAAAACGAATTCTCTTTAATAGGCTAATCACAAAAAAAGCCCCAACAAATGCCACAATAAATTTGAGAATTAACCAACCTAACCATGACAGTAAATTCACAAAATAATCTGATGGTGAATGCTGGGTCACCAAATCCACACTAAATGGGATATGTAGTTGCTTAAGCTGTTGGCTCAGCCCCAAATAACTATAAATAATCTCGTGTTGAAAAAATAAGGTAATTAAAGCAACAAGAAAAAGAGTACCACCACCAAGACTTAAAAGTTTGATCTTATTATGACGTTGTTGCAATGCCAGCAATCGTTTTTCAATCGGCTGTATATTGACAAGATAATCTTGCTCAGTGGTCAATACCTTCTCCTAAAGATTAAAATTATGCCTATGGATTCGTATTATTTGAGCTTGAATCTAAAACTAATTTTTGCAAATTCAACTGCAAAGCACGAATTCGAGTCGATGCTTCTTCACGCTTCTGCATCCCCTCTTTTTGAATCTGAATCACATCATTAACAGTTTTAATGAGGGTATTTTGTACATGTTCAAGCGTTTCAATATCAATTACTGAACGTTGATTGGCTTTCGCTGTATCAACTGAATTTTGATGCAATAAATCTGCATTCCGCTTTAATAAATCATTGGTAGCATCATCAATCGTATTGGCAAGCTGTACACTATTTTTTTGCTCATGTAATGAAATAGCTAAACTAATCTGATTTTTCCATGCGGGTAATGTAATATTCTTAATGGCATAAAATTTATCCACCAACATCATATTATTGGATTGAATAATTCGAATCATGGGTAAGGTTTGCATGGCTGATTGCTGTAATACCTGTAAATCACTGACTCGCTTTTCTAAATTATTAGCAAGATGATTTAAATCATACACACGCTGATTGGTTTGTTGATCTTGCTCTTGCGCAGATAAAGTCGCGATCTCATGTTGCACTTCTTGCTGCTTGATTCGACCCGCTGCAATATAAATCCCTAATTGCTTATATTCATCTTGCACACCATGAAACATTTTATCCAAGATCTCTACACGGGCTTTGAGTCCTGACTGAGATGTTTCAATTTCCTTCACTAAACTATCAATTTGTTCTTTAGTACTATTAAAGTGCTGATCGAAACTTTGTTTTGCACCTTTAAATTTACTTAAAATGCTACCAATAAAACCCGAATTTTTCGGCTGCGTTAAAATACTGGAGGTATTTAATTGTTGCGCAACTTGTACCACTTCAGTGAGTTTCTGCCCGGTCACATCTAAGTCTTTATTCTTAACTAAGTTCAATAAATCATCGGTATAAGATGAGGTTTTAGTCGCAATATTTTTACCATACTCCGCTACTGAGCTATGATTAATTTCAGCTAACTCTTTACGTGCATTCATCACAGCAGTGAAATCTGTTGCTTCAAGCCCGATTTCTTTAAGATTCATTTGTTCAAATTGCTGTAGTTGTAATTCAGTTGCTGACTCAATGGGTAAATTTTGATTTGAATCGTTCATAGTTCACCTTATTTTTGCTCTAATGATTGCTTTAATGTTTGAATTAATTTATCACGACTTTGATCTAATTCAGCCAATGAATTATGCGATTGGTTTTCCGCAGTATGTTTGAGATGATATTGCCACGCAGGAATTAGCACTTGCTGTGCCTCCTTAAAGCGATCAATTAAACCCAATGACAACTGCTGAGTTAATTGCATTTGCGACAATGCAATATCATTACTGGCTTGCAAGGTTTGTAAGGTATTGATCTTTTTTGATAATCGTTCTGAAAAATCATCTAAAGGATGACGATTATTCACAAAATGGGGATACTCATGTAAAAATTCTTGCGCTGCGACAATATACTTTGCCATATGTTCCCGATAACCCATAGCTTGTTGAAAACGAGCTTGAGATTTTTGAATTTCAATTTTTAGTCTTTGACTCAGTGTATTCGCTTCATCAATGAGTTGATCTAAATTCTTTAAATATTTAATTTTATCAGTATCAAACTCTAAATCTAAACCTAACCATTTTTGTAGCGCATTAAATTTTTTAGGCTGTAGTGACTTTTTAGACTGAGCTAATTGTTGAATTAAATCAGAAATAATTTGACTTAACTTTTGCGTTAATTGACGATCCACACCCTTTAATAGCACAGATTGCGCTTGAATAAGCTGATCAGCATACAAGTTCATGCGCATTTGATCATCCAATAATGGAACTAAATCATTTCTTTTAATCGCCAATAGCTCGTCACGATTCATTTCGATTTTTTCAAGTGGAATGAGTGCTTTAAATTGTTGCATAGCGTTTTAATCAAAATAAATCAAATTAATAGTAATTGTTTATATAAGGTTGAATGTAGCAAATTGCAATTCTGAATTGCAATTTATCTCTACAGGATGATTACTAGAATTTTTAAAGTATTTTTTAAATAAAAAAGCCAGCTTCTTTCGCTGACTTTTTTATTTCCCAAGGGATTATGCTGATTTTTGGCTTTGATATTTACGATAGCCAAATAGTCCCGCAATACCGAATAAACTTAACCAGCCCATTGATCCGCCCCCACTTTTACGCACTCCATCCGGTTTCATTTCTGAATTATTTAAATATACAGTCGCTTCATTCGAAACCAAACCATTCGCATCATATACAAAATAGGTGAATTTATAGTTAAATGGATCTAATGTATTTTTAATTTGAATATGTAACTTTCCGCCATAACATGTGCTTTTTAAATCACTTCCTGGACATGGCCCAGTCCGTTCTGCAGTGATTGAGATAGGATCGGGTAATTTACCAATACGTATTGCTAACTCTTCACCTTTTTCATTCAGATAGACTTTTGATTTATTCGGATTATTCACTAACTCTAGAGTAGATCCATCACCATCATCATTGGCATAATCCAGTAAATTTATATCAACACTTTGGCTTCCACCATGTTGAATCGTATAACTTGCATCTGTTGCAATCGGTGCAATATTCGCAAAATTAGAAAGAATATAAGCACTTGATGCTTTAATAGGGTTCGAATTTTTTAATGTCAATGTATAACTACAAAACTCAGTATCACCTGAAGGAGTAATACGATCATCCAAGCGATACATCACAATCTGTTTTAGACTCGGATTCCATTCACATTTTAAATGGTCATCCAGATTGCCTTCAAATTGGTTTTGACTATTTAATTTTCCCACACCTAATGCTTTCACCGTTACATCATAATTATCAACATTAAGATGCTTAATTTCACGACCACCATTCGGTAATACATGTTCATCTGGTGTATTTGAAACAAATGGATCTACAAATATTGTTCTGTAATGTGGCTCATCTTTAATAATTGTTTTCCAATTATCATATAAAGCCAACTGAAGTTTGTAATAGGCTAAAAACTCTGGATTAGTTTGAGGATTATCAATTAATGCTTTAAAAGTATCATATTCACGCTGATAACTATTTAAAAGCGTAATTTTAGACTGATTTAGCGTACCGACATTACCTGCCGTTAGCCGTAAAACCTCTGTCGCCCCCACATCACAAGTGTTGCTGCTCTCACCTTCACCTGTTGAGTTTGTCGATGAGACTCGTGCTATTCCTCGTTGATCTTGAATACTACAACCTAATGACCCGATATCAACTAAATCTGTCTTAGTTGCATTGTCTATAGGGAAATACATTGACATAAATGCAGTATATTCTGACGGCTCTTGTAACGTACTTAATACCGTAGTGAAATCAATACCACTTAAATCAATCGTACTTTCTTTAATCGCTTTCACGGTTTCTGCGGGCAAATCACATTGATCATCACCTACAGCTAAAATCAATGCATTATTATTTAAACCTAAATTTGTCGTCTTGACTTCAGTAACATCACCATCCGCATAACGACAAGATTTTCCAGCACCATTGTATGCAAGGATATTATTACTTAAAGCTTTAACACCAAAGGAATCATACAAAAATGCTGACCACGCTGTATTTTTAACAATGGTATTACTTAATAGCACCAAACTTGATGATGCACTTAAATAGCCCTTACCTTGAGGAGTAATTGAGCTAAATTGTAAAATACTGCCAGAATTTGAATTGGCAATATTTTTAGTAATGGTATTCGCAGTCAAATTAACTGTAGGCTGTCCACAAAATCCAAAAGTACTAACACTGTTTGAAGAGCCATTATTTAAAAAACTCGCAGCAGAAATTGTGATGGTGCGTGCCGTGTAAATTAAATTATCATTACAGGTCATGGCAAGTACGCTGCCTTGTACTGCATCATTTGACTGATAATTTCCTCTTGCTATCGTCAAACTACTATTAACATCGTTTAAATAAATTGCACCACCAACTTGAGCCTTTGAATTCAGTATAGATACATTATTCAGCGTGGTTCCTCCACCCATATATAAAGCCCCCCCCATTGTTGAACTAAACCCCTCTTTTAAAACTATATTATTTAGTGTGATAGAGGGTTTATTCAAATTGGTCGTATTGATAATACGTACTTTACCTTGTCCACTAATCGTCGTTTTCAACTCTACAATGGCAGGATAAGCATTTGTTAACACATCAGTCCGACTATAATCAGTTGGTGATTTCCCTTGAATAACCATAGAGGAATTCGGCTGTAGCTCCTTATTCAGCTTATATTCACCACCTTCTAACTGAATAACGTTAGTGACCGTTGCATAAGCTTGGCCAGCTGAACAACCACCATATGCCTTATGTAACGATGCTGCGGTTACTGCCTCTCGTAAGGAACATTTACTGGTATTTTCACCATCTTCATCATCAAAAGTATTAACATAAATGGTCTTATCATCTGCTGCCATGAGCGACATTGCAGATAAAATTGTGAGGGTTAATAGTCCCTTTTTATAGTTTTTCATTAGCTTTCCCTATTTATTTTTTGAATCTACGAAAACCCATTAAACCGAACAGTGAAATTAAAGTGATTACACCAGCACTACCACCAGATGTTTTAACCTTCTTATTTTCAAAATTATTTTTTGGACTCTGCACAATGCGAGTTGGTATTTCGATATAAGGATTTTTTGAATCACTAAAACGGGTTGTAGATGTAATCACCAAAAGTTTAAATTCATCTGAGCCATGCCAATTTCCATTTGGAACATAGATCACATTACCCTCTTGATCAATCGTTGTTATTCCCTTAGAAATAGTATTGGTTTGTACGATTTTCATACAACCTGCTTGCCAAGGTTGTCCATTCGGATTATTACCCAATAATGCCTGACATTGATCGGCAGAAATCAATTCGCCATCTTGTAACTGGTCGGCAATCGACATTTTTCCGGTTTCACCATAAAATAAGTCAGAACCAATATTAGAGCCTGTAGACGTATTCACCACTAGCTCAATTGCACCAATGTCACAAAGCTCTGAATTAACAGATCTAGCTTTGCCACGTTGATCAGCAGCTTCACAACTAACTAAATCTTTATTCGACTGAGGGCCATGATTCACAATCAGTGAGTCAGATAATTGCTTGGCTGTCGACAATAATCTCGGTTTAAAATAACCCAATGGAGTATCTGCATAATCTTTAAATGGACACAATATTCCATCCGAACTAGTATCACATTTTCCTTCAGTGCTGCTTCCTGCAATTAAATTCACTTGACCTAATGTTTGTGAGCCTGTACCAGCACAACCGACCGAATATAAGTTATTACTGATATGTGTCGCGTCACCACCAGCAATTATTTTACAGTCCTCTACTCCATTTTTAGCAAGAATACTATTGGCAACATAAGCTTGATTAAATGGCGCATTAAAAATTAATCCCATGGTATTCATGATCATGGTCACGTTATTCACTAACATGCCATCAAAGACTTTAACGATATAACCTTTATTATTAAAAATAGTACTATTCCAAATCCCTCGACTCAGCACGATACCCGCATTTTTACTGGTTTCTTCATCAAAACCATCTCTTACATCAAATAAAGCCGCCTCAGCATCTATAACTTCATTATCTTGAACAACAGATTGAGAAACAATAAACTGTGGAATTTCACTATAAATAACCGCACCCTGATTGGCTTTATTGGTTTTAATTAAAGTATTCGTTAAAGATACTGAACTCAGTGCTTTATTTTTGTCATATATACCTGAGTTATAAATTGCACCACCTTGACGTGCGTTACCCTTTAATAATTGACCATATTGAATACTAAGTGCATCTTTATTATAAATGAGTCCACCCTGATCAACGCAGCTACTTTGGCCACAACCCACTAGGGACACTTCATTAAACTGGACTAAAATCAAAGAACTATTATCAACAATAGTACCATCGGCATTCGTTATTGGCGGTGCTAAGGTATGGTCTACCAAGAATAAACGGTCTTTGCCTACCATTTTGATGACAGCATTATTTTTACCGAGAATATTATTCTCAGTTACATTGGCTTCATAACTTGATTTAATTTGAACAGTTTTATAGATTGCAATCTGGTTATTCAGTTTATATTCAGATTTTCCATTTAGAATAATGGTATTCGTTGCCTCTTTACCGCCACAACCATTATAGCCAGCTTCAGGCATTCCCTGATTGACATATTCAACTGCTTCACGTAGTGAACACTGATCATCTGCCTTGACCACATCCTCTGTTGTCGTAACAGTAATATTGGCACTATATGCATGTCCAGCAAAACACAATAATCCTAAGCCTATGCCCCGTTTGAGCATTATCGTCTCCTTGATTTATTTTAATTATTTCTTCATTAGCCAACACAAATGTGTAGCTCTAAATCCTTTTGCGTACTTTGTCACAGCTTAAAAAAATTCACAAGAATTTTAATTACTGTCGGTACTCATCTATCAATGCAAATATTTGTCTTAAAGTTGCATTTGATAATTTTGTTTTTTCACCTTTCAGTAATTTTTCAAGTTGATCCAGAGATTGCAAGAGTGTACTCGTTTGATGTGGACCATGTAATAGCAAATATTCTGTAATCTGCGAGTCAAAATGTACACCCCGGCGTTCTAATACTGAACAAATCAAGGCCTGACGATCTGCATGTGAATGTCCACTAGGAACTTTCACACTAACGGCTTGGGTCAATCGAGATTGTAAATCGGGTAATTCTAGTTTTAATTCAATGGGTGCAACTCTTGAAGAGAACACCAATTGCCCACCACCTTCATTATTATTATTAATTAAATGAAAAACCGCTTTTTGCCAATGCAGCACGCCGCTTATAGACTCTATATCATCAAGTGCAACCAAATCATAAGTTTCAAGCGAAGTAATTGCTTCAATCGGTGCATCTAACAACTCTAACAAAGAGACTTTAATAGCTGTTTTACCCACATCTAAATATGAGTCACAGATTGCGGACAACAAATGGCTTTTTCCTGTTCCCGCTCCTCCATAAATATAGAAGCGATTCATGAGCCCTGCATGCAATTGTCTCACTGCATCAATTACAGGCCCCCATCCTGGGCCAGAAAAATCACTAATTCTAGCGTCCAGTAGTGGTTCTATATTCAACTGCAATTGACGCATAATTTACTCTTCAGTTCTATAATGGGTCTTTATCAGTTTTGACTGATTCTTCAGTATCTTGCGTGTTTTTAAATTCAATATCAAGATTGACTTGATCACTTTCGACTAAAACTGTGCTGGTATCACCATGATGGTGTAGTACAACGGTCGAAGGAGTAGATTGATAAAACTGACTTTGTTGATACCAACTCTTAGTATGTTTTAATAAAACTACAATAACAGCAGCGACTGGAAGTGCAATTAACATCCCCATAAATCCGCCCAATTGCGCACCAGCCAGCACTGCAAATACAACCGCTACTGGAGATAAACCAATTTTATCACCCAATAAAAAGGGTTGTAAAACATAACCTTCAAGCAATTGACCAATACCAAAAACCACAGCGACTAAAGCCAAATGCGTCCAATCTAGACCAAACTGAAAGAATGTCGCAATAACAGCAGAAATAATTCCAACACCAAAACCCAAATAAGGAATAATACTGGCTAAACCTGCCACCATGCCAATGATCAAACCAACTTCTAGACCAATCAATTGCAAACCAACAGCATAAACAATGCCAAGTAGAACCATGACCAAGAACTGACCTTTGACAAATGCTCCCAACACACTATGACATTCAGCTACAATTTCTAAGGTGCTTTGTTCGTATTTCAGTGGAATTAAAGTTTTAAAGTTTTGCAGCATTCGATTCCAATCGAGTAAGAAATAAAATGCAATGATTGGAATTAAAACAACTGTTCCACCAATTTGAATAAAGCTTAAACCTGATTGCGCAATTTTTAAGGCCATCGCCTGAATACTATCTGCACTATAATTGGTCTGAACATAATCCATCACTACCTTTGAAATTTGTTCAGTATCAATTTCCATCGGAGCAACATTAAATTGATGTGAAACCCACGGCAATAAAGTAGCATTAATCCAATGAATACCTTCAGGAATACTATCCCGCGCATAAATCAGCTGCTTCCATACCAACGGAACAACAAACCACATTGCCCATGTCACGCCCACAACAATGACAATAAAAACAATCGCTATCGCAATCCATCTCGGTAAAAAGCGATGCAGTTTCTCAACCAATGGGCTAAACAGATAGGCAATTAAAAAAGCTGCTACAAAAGGTATAACCACAGGTTTTAATAGGTATAAAACCCATAAAATTAATGCGATACCCGCAAGAATAAAAATTCGTTTTAATGTCCGATCGTGCATGTAATCACGCCTTATTCAGATTTAATCGTTATAAAAAGTAAAATATTTTAGTAAAGATAGCATTTTGGCACATAAATAACATAAGAGTTTCGTATATTCAGGTATAATCGCCGCGCGAATGCGGAGACTTCATTATGAGCAACTCAACTTCTACCCCAAACACTGGTTTAAGCTACAAAGATGCAGGTGTCGACATTGAAGCGGGAGACGCTCTCGTCGACCGAATCAAATCTGTCGCTAAACGCACATCACGTCCTGAAGTAATGGGCGGATTAGGCGGTTTTGGCGCACTTTGTAAAATTCCTAAAGGTTATGAAGAACCTGTTCTTGTATCTGGCACAGATGGTGTGGGTACAAAATTACGTTTAGCACTCAACTTAAACCGTCATGACACGATTGGTCAAGACTTGGTTGCAATGTGTGTGAACGATCTTCTTGTTTGTGGTGCTGAACCATTGTTCTTCCTTGACTACTACGCAACGGGTCACTTAAATGTAGATGTCGCTGCAAATGTAGTCACAGGTATTGGCGCTGGTTGTGAGCTTGCAGGCTGTGCATTAGTTGGCGGTGAAACTGCTGAAATGCCAGGTATGTATGAAGGTGAAGATTACGATCTTGCAGGTTTCTGTGTAGGTGTCGTTGAGCAAAGCAAAATTATTGATGGAACCAAAGTTAAAGCTGGTGACGTATTGATTGGTGTAGCCTCTTCTGGCGCGCATTCAAATGGTTATTCTTTACTTCGTAAAATTATTGATGTCAAAAACTTAGATTTAACTCAAATTGTCGATGGTCGTCCACTTGCAGATGTAGCAATGGAACCAACACGTATTTATGTAAAATCTTTACTTCAACTTTGTAAAGAAGTTGATGTTCATGCGATGGCGCACATTACTGGTGGCGGTTTACCAGGTAATTTACCACGTGTACTTCCAAACGGTGCTCAAGCAGTGGTTAATGAGTCATCTTGGGAATGGCCAGAATTGTTCAAACTTCTTCAACGTGAAGGCGGTGTTGAGCAATTCGAAATGTACCGCACATTTAACTGTGGCGTCGGCATGGTCATCGTAGTTGATGCAGTAGATGCTGAAAAAACTGTTGAATTATTGACAAGTCTTGGTGAAAAAGCATGGACAATGGGTCACATTGTCGATAATGCTGAATCTGTTGACGGTGCTGATGAAAAGATTCGCGTAATTTTTGCATAAAGAGTAACGCATGATCAAAATTGCTGTCCTCGTTTCAGGCAGTGGAAGTAACTTACAAGCCCTGATAGATGCCAATCTGTCAGGTCAAATTGTTGGGGTCATTTCCAATAAGCCTGAAGCTTATGCTTTAGAACGTGCAAAAAATGCTGGAATTGCAACGACTGTTATTGAGCACAAACAATATCCCAACCGTGAAGCTTTTGATGATGTTATGCATCAGCAATTAATTGACTGGAATATTGATTTAGTAATTCTTGCAGGGTTCATGCGTATTTTAAGTGCCAAATTTGTGCAGGCTTGGGAAGGGAAAATGGTAAACATCCACCCTTCTCTTTTGCCGCACTATAAAGGTATGCATACTCATCAGCGCGTACTCAATACGGGTGATGTGATGCATGGTTGTACCGTGCATTATGTCACGGCGGAATTAGATGCAGGCCAAGCACTGACGCAAGGTGTAATGAAAGTTCATTTGCATGATAATGCGGTTTCTTTAGCAACTCGCGTTCATGTATTGGAACACCTCATCTACCCTCAAGCCGTAGAGTGGATTTGTAATGGTACACTACAACATACACCAGAAGGTCAAGTCCTGTACAAAGGTCAGCCCTTAGTTGAGCCCATCCAGTTCTGCAAGCTTTGAGCATTTCAAAATAAATTTATCCGAATAAATAAGCCAGTTATGTAAATAGCTGGCTTTATCTTTTTAAAGAATATAAATATTTAAGCATAAAAAAATCCGCAAGTGATCACTTACGGATTTAATTTAATCAAATCGTTTAAATATTAGAACAAACGGTTCATACCATTCAGTGTCGCCACACGATACGCTTCCGCCATCGTTGGATAGTTAAAAGTCGTTTCAACAAAATACTTAATGGTGTTATTACCACTTTGCATCACTGCCTGACCAATATGAATAATTTCCGCTGCATTATTACCAAAACAATGCACACCCAGTAACTCTAAAGTATCACGATGGAACAAAAGCTTAAGTTCACCAGTTGTATCACCCGTAATTTGTGCACGCGCCAAATGACGGAAGGATGCCTGTCCAACTTCGTAAGGAATTTTTTCAGCAGTTAACTGACTTTCAGTTTTACCAAAGAAAGAAATCTCAGGAATAGTGTAAATCCCTGTTGGAATATCTTTCACAGGCTTCACATCTTTTTCACCGCTCATATTTGAGCCAGCACAGCGACCTTGGTCATACGCAGCCGAAGCAAGAGATGGCCAACCTATCACATCCCCTGCTGCATAGATATTTTCAACTTCAGTTTGATATTGATCATTGACTGCAAGCTGACCACGGCTATTTGGTGTAATACCCACATTTTCTAAACCTAAACCATCGGTATTGCCAGAACGCCCGTTACACCACAAAATCGCATCGGCTTTAATTTTTTTGCCGCTTTGCAAATGCATCACCACGTGGTCATCAAATGTTTCCAAACGTTCAATTTGTTCATTATGACGAATCAGTACACCCTGCTCACGTAAGTGATATGACAACGCATCTGCAATTTCATCATCCAAATAACTGAGCAATTGATGCTGGGTATTAATCAAATCAACTTTATGATCAAGCCCAATGAAAATGGACGCATATTCACAACCAATAACACCCGCACCATAAATAATGATTTTATGAATTGGGAAATCTAAGTCTAGGATTTTATCTGAATCAAATACACGTGGATGGTTAAAGTCTAAACCTTGTGGATGATATGGACGACTACCAGTAGCTAGAACCAATTGCTTAAAACTCAGGGTTTCTTTGATGCCATCATCACTAAAAACTAATACGGTACTTTTATCTTGGATATAAGCACGACCGTGGAAGATATCAATTTTATTTCGATCATAAAAACGTGAGTGTGTATCGACTTGTTGTTGAATCACTTTATGTGCATTGCGTAAAACTTGTTTCATGGTGAATTGCTTCCAATCCCCCACTTTTTTAAACATTGGATCACGTTGATATCGAATAATGCTAGAAACAGTTTGACGTAATGCTTTACTTGGAATTGTGCCAACATGGGTACAATTACCCCCTAATTGCTCACGAATATCAACTATTGCAACACGCTTACCAGATTTAGCAAGCTTCATTGCCGCGCCTTCACCAGCAGGTCCTGAACCAATTACGACAGCATCGTATTTTGAAAAATTCCCACTAACGACTTCTTTTTTACGTGGCATTCAAAGCTCCTTATACTCAAATTCTGTATATATCTTATCTATATTATGACCTAATCTTTACCATTTTTCTGTATTTACCTAGGATATATTACGTGATGAGCACATTTAGTAAATGAATAGTGTTTTTACCCTATCATTTTTCAATTCCGCTATAATATAAATAAATATCCCCCGTCAAAAAACAGTGGAAAAGTTGAATATGTCAGAGAACCGTAAACCTGAACAGGGTGTTAAGCTACGCGGTGCAGAAAAAGTTGCCCGTATTCCTGTAAAAGTTATCCCAACGGTTGAAACGCCTCGAAAGCCAGATTGGATTCGGGTAAAAATGGCTGCGCCTGATGAAGTTCAACGTATAAAAACAACATTGCGCGCGCAAAAACTCCATACCGTTTGCGAAGAGGCCGCTTGTCCAAATCTTCCAGAATGCTTCGGTGGTGGTACTGCAACCTTTATGATTATGGGTGATATTTGTACCCGTCGCTGTCCATTTTGTGATGTTGCACATGGTCGACCAAATGCGCTCGATACTGATGAACCTCGCCACATGGCTGAAACCATTTCGAATCTAGGTTTAAAATATGCAGTCATCACCTCTGTAGACCGTGACGACCTTCTCGATGGTGGCGCTCAACACTTTGTTGACTGCATTAAAGAAGCTCGTGCTTTAAGCCCAAAAACATTATTAGAAATTCTGGTGCCTGACTTCCGTGGTCGTATGGATGTTGCCTTACGCATCATGACTGAATGCCCACCAGACGTGTTTAACCACAACATTGAAACTGTACCACGTCTATATAAAGCCATGCGTCCAGGTTCTGACTATCAACATTCCTTAACGCTTTTAAAAATGTTTAAAGAATATTGCCCAGATGTACCAACCAAATGTGGCTTGATGGTGGGACTTGGTGAGACCGAAGAGGAAGTACTGGCTTTATTAGATGATCTTCGTGCCCACGATGTTGATTATATTACGATTGGTCAATACTTACAGCCATCGAAACAACATGCTCCACTGGATCGTTTTGTCACTCCAGAAGAATTTGAGCGTTATACCGCACATGGTCAAAAGTTAGGGTTTAGAAATATTTGGGCGGCACCAATGGTACGTTCAAGTTATTTTGCAGATCGTCAATATTATGGCGAACCTGTGCCAGCAGTACGTCGTAAAGCTGATCCTGCCAAAAAAATTGCAGTACAAACCATCGAAGCATAAATTTGCCTTAGCCCCCTAAATACCAGAAAAGCTCTCATTCCTTGAGGGCTTTTTTATTGATCTATACAAATAAAAAAAATCAATCTTATCACTAGATCTTGCAAATTTTACAACCAATCGCCAATGGTTTTTAAAACTCAATATCTTATGCTATTGCCATAAATACATCAAAAAATGGAAATTTAGAATGTCACAACAAGATTATGAAAATGGCTTAAAAGTTCGTACCCAAGTAATGGGCGAAAGTTTTGTTCAGCGTGCTCAAGACAATACAGTACCCTTTACCCAACCGTTGCAAGACTGGATTAATGAACACGCTTGGGGTTCAACTTGGCAACGTGAAGGGGTATTACCACTTAAGTATCGCTCACTCATTACCATTGCTTTTTTAACTGCACAAAAAAGTCCAACTGAACTAAAAGGTCATGTCCACGGTGCTTTAAACAATGGTGCGACCGTCGAAGAAATTCAAGAAGTGCTGTTACATAGTCTACTGTATTGTGGTGCACCTGCGACTCAAGAAGCTTTCCGTGCTGCACTGGAAGTCATTAATGAATATCAACAGAGTAAATAATTTATCTCGAGATCTTTTTTTGCTTTTAGAGCATCATATTCATAATTTTAAAAACACATAAAATGCACCTAAACAGCGAATACTCAAATAAGTATTCGCTGTTTTAAGCCAACTTGGCTTAATTTTTTAAAATTGTTGTGAAACTCCGCTGAATCTTAAGACTTCACTTTCCAAGCTACCTGAACTTGCTCAGCAACTGCTGGATAATCCAAAATAAAACGCACATGCGCCTCGACACCCGTTTTTAAAGTTGCATCATCAACAACAAAAAGTGGATTATGATTTGGCGCAGCCTGAGCTAAGTCTTGATTCAGTGGCGTTGCACCAAGAAATATAAACAAAGATGGCATCAACTTTCCATAATAAGCAAAATCCTCACTTGGACTGGCATTATGTTCTAAAAGGTGCAGTTTAGAATTCCCCACTACTGACTTCCACGTCGGAGTCATAAGTGCAGTTAAAACTTTATTATTATCAGTCACAGGTGCGTATGATGATAATTCAACTTTTGCTTTAACATCGTTAGCAAGTGCAACATGCTCAACCATTATAGGTAGCTGTTTTAACATACTTTGACGAATATCTTCATGATTAGAGCGCATACTTCCCACCATAGTCACTTGCTCAGGAATGATATTCCCTGCTGTACCCCCCTGAATATTTCCAATACTCAATGCCCCCATACCTTTACTTAAATCCACACGGCGACTAATTAAAGTTTGTAAATTAGTAATAACTTGAGCTGCTGCTACGATAGGATCACGTCCTAACCAAGGTGTAGAACCATGTACTTGTTGACCATTTAAAGTAATCCGAACAGAATCGGCACTATTTAAAATAACCCCATCTTTATAAAAAATATTTCCGCTTGGCATGCCAGCCATAACATGCAAACCTAACATTACTTCAGGCTTCGGATGATTAAAAGCACCATCACTAATCATTTTACGAGAACCAATTTGACGTCCCTGAGTAAAATTTTCTATATCAGCACCACCCTCTTCCGCAGGTTGAAACACAAAGATGACCGTTCCAGCAATCTTGTCTTTATTTGCCGCTAATACTTTAGCCGCAGCTAATAGCATAGCGGTATGTGCATCATGACCACAGGCATGCATGACTGATGTTTCTTTGCCTTGGTAAATAGCTTTGACTTTACTTGCAAAAGGTAAGCCCGTTTTTTCTGGCATTGGTAAAGCATCCATATCTGCACGTAAAGCCATTACAGGACCTGATTTACCACCTTTTAAAATACCAATTACACCTGTTTTTGCAAAACCTGCCTTAACTTCAACACCATAAGATTTAAGTTCTTTTTGCACCAATTCAGAAGTTTTAAACTCCATATTACCTAGTTCAGGATTCTCATGAATATGCTGACGTAATTGAATTGTTTTTTGTTCCACATTCTGTACAGAGTCTTTCACCCAATCTGCAAAACTAACACTACCAATACTCAGCAACACAACTGCTGCACAAACTTGACCACTTATCTTCATGATATTCTTACTTCCCTCTAAATTTAAACTACTCATTTATTGCCTAGTCAGCATAAAATTTAACGAGTAAAAAAGGCCAACTTTAGAAGTATATTTTTATATTTATACAATATAGGTGTACAAGATGAAGAGCAGCATTACCATTGACTAAAAATGTAAGAAACTAAACCTAATAACGAACAGAACGATTGGCTTTTTTACGCTAAACATTTTAGGCTATAGCAAATAATTTTTTCTTTGGATTTTTATGTCTAAAATCTCTATCCCAACCGACTTATTCAATCGTGCTGTTGCAGGCAATGCTGCAGCTCAATTTGATCTTGCTGAGCTTTATATGCAAAGTGAAGATGAAGATGATAATGAACATGCTGAAGAATGGGCACTTAAAGCAGCACAACTGGGTAATGTAGAAGCGATGTATTGGCTTGGTGAAGGCTATGCTTTTTATGCCAAAGAATTGTTAGAAGAAGATCCTGCTGAATCAAAAGTCTATTTTGAACATGCTTATCGTTGGTTAGAGCAAGCCAGTAAGTTAAAACACCCTTCTGCACTTTTGGAATTGGCTAATTTCTACCGTCGTGGTGATGTCGTTACAAAAGATGTTGCGAAATCGATTGGATTGGTTCAACAAGCAGCCGAATTGGGTGAAGTTCAAGCGATGCGTGATTTAGCGTGTATCTATGAACACGGTTTAGGTATTGATATAGACGAAGCAAAGGCTGAAGAATGGTCTTTAAAAGCTCAAAAGTTTAGTTAATAAAAAAGCCAATTGAAAGATTGGCTTTTAAAATTTTAAATTCATTAACCCAAAATATAAAAATCAAACACTTCTAAATAATTGAATCTAGGTCAAAAAATATGAAGTATTTGTCATGCTTATTAGGGTTGATGACAACAAAAATAAAATTTACCTTAATGATGTTATGAATAATCAGCTCATCTTTAAAGACTGCATATTAAAATTAGTATCATCAATCACAATCACTTGCTGACAAATTCCATCTACTTTACGTTGCTGTTCAAATACAACCGCTGGCATTGGATCAAAACTATCAAAAAAACAAATTTCTTGCTCATCGATGGAATAGACCAATGACTGATTACCTATACCTTGCAAAGTATCATAATAGACAATAATCAATTTCCCATCTTCAAATGCTTTTTGAATATCCTGATAATTTAATGCCGCCTGAATTGGAATCTGTAATTTTTTTGCATCTTCATAAACAGTGATTTCTTGATCCGCAATATTTGGATCGATATCTGTATAAAAAGACACTTCAAAACCCAACTTTTTCAAGGCAACTGCGAGTGCAATGGTAAATGTACCATGCTCATAATCATGTCCACTTAACTTGACTAGCTCAGCAATATCTATTTGTATACCATGCTGCTGGAAAATCATCCATAGTGCAAAAACACCACAATTTGCCTCAAGACTCAACAAAGATTCAGGGATATTCAAAGCCATAACACAATTCAAAAAAAGATGATTGTGCTGATAATAAGCAAAACGACATTGGAACTACAACTATTTCCAAGTACAATATGCGACTCGTCGAGGGGTGCTGCGACTTTTTCACAGGCTGATTTTCAAAAACAGTAATGTGAAATCGCTAGGCTCGACAATTCGGTCAAAACTTCTGTGAAATACTGACTTTGATCAACAACGGCATCCGCGAACATAACGATCCAATCTATTTTTATCTAGGAGATCCAGATGAACGCGGTTACTGCTTCATTTACAGATTACAAAGTTGCTGATATCACACTTGCTGATTACGGCCGTAAAGAAATCAAACTTGCTGAAGCAGAAATGCCAGCACTTATGGGTTTACGTCGTCGTTATGCTGCTGCAAAACCACTTGCAGGCGCAAAAATTCTCGGCTGTATCCACATGACTATTCAAACTGCGGTTCTTATTGAAACCCTAGTTGAATTGGGTGCAGAAGTTCGTTGGACTTCATGTAATATCTTCTCTACTCAAGACCATGCTGCTGCTGCGATTGCTGCTTCAGGTGTTCCTGTATTTGCTTGGAAAGGCGAAACTGAAGAAGAATACATGTGGTGTCTTGAACAACAAATCAATGTAAACGGCACACCTTGGGATGCCAACATGATCTTGGATGATGGCGGTGATTTAACTGCTGTTGTACATGACAAATACCCAGCTCTCATTGCTAAAATTCATGGTATTACTGAAGAAACCACGACAGGTGTTCAACGTCTTCTAGAAATGTGGAAAGACGGTTCACTTAAAGTTCCTGCAATCAACGTAAACGATTCAGTAACGAAATCTAAAAACGACAACAAATACGGTTGCCGTCACTCTCTAAACGATGCCATCAAACGCGGTACGGATATGTTAATGTCTGGTCGTCGTGCGCTTGTTATTGGTTACGGTGATGTAGGTAAAGGTTCTGCACAATCACTTCGTCAAGAAGGTATGATTGTACGTGTTACTGAAGTTGATCCAATCTGTGCAATGCAAGCATGTATGGACGGTTATGAAGTTGTATCTCCATATAAAAATGGCGTACAAACGGGTAAAAAAGAAGATGTAAATGCTGATCTTCTACAAAATACTGACTTGATCGTTACGACAACGGGTAACTACCACGTTTGTGATGCTGCAATGCTTGATACCCTTAAAGCAGGCGCAGTAGTATGTAATATTGGTCATTTTGATACTGAAATTGATACCAACTATTTACGTGGTTACAAATGGGTTGAAGTTAAACCTCAAGTACACCAAGTGTATCGTACCGAAAATGAAAATGATTACTTAATTCTTCTTTCAGAAGGTCGTTTAGTTAATCTAGGTAATGCGACTGGTCACCCATCACGTATTATGGATGGTTCATTTGCCAACCAAGTATTGGGTCAAATGCATTTGTTCGCTGAGAAATTTGCTGATCTTGCTGAAGATCAAAAACAAGCTGCGATCCGAGTAGAACTTCTTCCTAAGAAATTAGATGAAGAAGTTGCTGCGGCAATGGTTGCTGGTTTTGGTGGCGTATTGACTCAACTCACTCAAGTACAAGCAGACTACTTGCGCGTTCCAGTTGAAGGTCCATTTAAGTCTGACACTTATAAATACTAAGTTTTAATTTCCCCTCTCTTAACTCTCCGTTAGGAGAGGAAAATACCTTCTCTTGTGCTTTGCTTTAAGCTCTGCTTAAAGTCAGTTCAAGCAGAAGGTGGAATGAGGGTCAATAAAAAGAAAACCAAAGTATTTACAAATTAAAAAGGATTTGAAAAATGACCAAACGCATTCCAATTTCGTTTGAATTTTTCCCAACCAAAACTGATGTCGGTGCGGAAAAACTACGTGTTGTTCATCAAGAGTTACAATTGCTGAATCCTGAGTTCTTTTCTGTAACTTATGGTGCTGGTGGTTCAACTCGTGAACGTACACTTGCTGCAATTAATGATTTTAATGGTAAAGGTACACCTGTTGCGCCACATCTATCCTGTATTGGTGATGACAAAGCTCGGATTGCTGAATTACTGGATTTGTATAAATCACAAGGCATTAATCGAATAGTTGCTTTACGTGGAGATTTACCTTCAGGTCAAGTCGGCTTAGGTGAATTACCCTATGCATCTGATCTAGTTGCATTCATTCGTCAACATTCTGGTGATCATTTTCATATTGAAGTGGCGGCTTATCCTGAAATGCATCCACAAGCAGAAAGCTTCGATAAAGATATTCAAAACTTTATCACCAAAGCACGTGCAGGTGCCAATGCAGCCTTAACTCAATTCTTCTTCAATCCAGATGCATACTTCTACTTTGTAGACCGTTTGCAAAAAGAGGGTATTGATATTCCTGTTGCACCGGGCATTATGCCAATTACGAATGCGAGCAATCTGATTCGCTTTGCTGATGGTACTGGGGCTGAAATTCCACGCTGGATTCGCAAACAATTAGCCACTTATGGTGATGATAGCGCAAGCATTAAAGCCTTTGGCCATGAAGTAGTGGTTAAACTCTGTGAACGCCTGATTGCTGGCGGTGCACCAAGTTTACACTTCTACACCATGAACCACGTTGAGCCAAATCGTCAAATTGTACTTGATCTTGGTTTAGCTTAATTTTTAATACTTGATTTAGCTTAATACAATATTGGGCTAAAACTCATTTTCTTTTCACCGATTTTCTGAGAGTAATATCACATGCCGCGTTTTTTTATTGAAGCTAAATTAACTGTTGATACGCATGTTGAATTAACAGAAACCGTTTTTCACCATTGGGTGAAAGTATTACGGGCACAAGTCGGTGAAAGTGCTACTTTGTTTAATGGACAAGGTGGTGAATATCAAGTCACACTTTCTGAAGTCGCAAAAAAATCTGCTATTGTTTTAGTGAATAGCTTTAACTCTGATGATCGTACCCCTGCTTTTACCACTTTACTTGGACAAGTGATGAGTAAAGGTGACCGTATGGATTATGCCATTCAAAAAGCAGTCGAATTAGGGGTTTCCAAGATTCAACTTTTAACTTCAGATCGCTGTGAAATGCGACTCAAATACGACCGTGACCAAAAGAAAATTGACCATTGGCAAGGTATTGCAATTGCTGCCTGCGAACAATGTGGGATGAATCGCGTTCCAGAAATACTTCCTCCCTTAGCATTAGTGGACTGGTTAGCAAATGAATTACCCGAAACTAAGTTAGTACTTGCACCCAATAAAGATCAAGTTGATGTCTTAGCCAAGGCAAGCAAAAATATTGCTCTTCTAATTGGCCCTGAAGGTGGCTTGAGTGAAGCAGAAATTGAATCAGCAAATAACGTAGGTTTTCAAAACTGGTGTATTGGTGAACGAGTATTGCGTACAGAGACTGCTCCTGTGGTTGCATTATCAATACTTTTATATCACGCCAGCCTCAAATAATTAGACTTAAAACATTTCGTAAAACAACTATGCTTCATTTCACTTTACTGATTGAAACGTTTGATTCATGGCACTACTGAAAATTCAGCCAAATTTTCATTACAGTAAGCTCAATCTAGTGAAACTATTTACTAAGTGACTACTCTAGCTTAATCAATCAACTGAATATGTATTGCTGCACATATGGCCTGCATAGAAAAAATTATAATCGAATAATCGTTATATTTTACAAGGGCTCTGTTCTTCAAAATCATACCTTCTCAAAAATAAACTTTAACTTTCAAACAACAGAAATAAATTGCTTTATTCATCTCCAAAAATCGTTTTTAAGCCTTGTTTTGCACGAAATATCTACTTTTTGACTGTCCCGAATGCTCAACAAATGATATATTCGAGAAAATTTGGCCAAAACTACCAGCCTCGCTGGAACATTGTAATAATCGAGATTCAGATGGATGATCAATCTTTAAAACAGCAAGCCCTTTACTATCACGAGTTTCCAACCCCAGGAAAAATCAGCGTTACGCCAAGTAAACAACTGATCAATCAACATGATTTAGCACTGGCTTACTCTCCTGGTGTTGCTGCACCATGTCTTGAAATTCAAAAAGACCCTTCCAAAGCGGCGCTATATACCGCTCGCGGCAATTTGGTTGCAGTTATTACAAATGGTACAGCAGTTTTAGGTCTGGGTAATATCGGTCCATTGGCATCAAAACCTGTTATGGAAGGTAAAGGCGTACTCTTTAAAAAGTTCGCGGGTGTTGATGTTTTTGATATCGAGATTGCCGAAAATGATCCTGATAAAATTGTCGATATTGTTGCAGCATTAGAGCCTACTTTTGGTGGAATTAACCTAGAGGATATCAAAGCACCAGAATGTTTCTATATTGAACAGAAACTTCGTGAACGCATGAATATTCCAGTATTCCACGATGATCAACATGGTACGTCAATTATTGTGGGTTCTGCGCTTCTGAATGCATTGCAATTAAATGGCAAAAAAATTGATGAAATCAAAATTGTTGCCTCAGGTGCTGGTGCAGCTGCCCTTTCTTGCTTAGATTTACTCTGTGCGATTGGTGCGAAAAAAGAAAATATTATTGTTGCTGATTCACGTGGCTTACTAACGACGAAACGTGAAGGCTTAGATGCCTCTAAGCAACGTTATGTTCAAGATATAGAAGGTACACAACTTGCAGATGTCATCGCAAATGCCGATATGTTCTTGGGTCTTTCTGCCGCTGGAATTTTAACTAAAGAAATGGTTAAAAAAATGGCTGTTGATCCAATCATTTTTGCATTAGCCAATCCAGATCCTGAAATTTTACCTGAACATGCACACGAAGTGCGTCCAGATGTGATTATGGCGACGGGTCGTTCAGACTATCCAAACCA
Source organism: Acinetobacter sp. ANC 4648 (assembly GCF_002135345.1). Classification (GTDB taxonomy): domain Bacteria; phylum Pseudomonadota; class Gammaproteobacteria; order Pseudomonadales; family Moraxellaceae; genus Acinetobacter. The sequence goes on from NZ_NEGI01000005.1 coordinate 205,124, forward strand.
AGTAAATAACGCGCTTTGTTTCCCGTACATTTTCCGTGGTGCACTAGATGTTGGTGCAACCACGATTAATGAAGAAATGAAAATTGCCTGTGTTCATGCAATCGCACGCATGGCACATATCGAGGCAGATGCTGCAACTTATGGTGAGAAATCTGCATCATTTGGTCGTGATTATTTAATTCCGCGCCCACTTGATCAACGTTTAATTTTAGAAATTGCACCTGCTATTGCTCAAGCAGCAATGGATTCAGGTGTTGCAACGCGTCCAATTGAAGACTTTTCGGCGTATCGTCAACGTTTATCCGAGTTTGTCTACAACTCTGCATTCATGATGAAACCCATCTTTGCTCAAGCAAAGTCGAATCCTAAACGTATCGCTTATGCTGAAGGTGAAGATTTACGTGTCCTTCGTGGTGTGCAAATTGCTGTAGATGAAGGTTTAGCTTTACCAATTCTGGTTGGCCGTACCGCAGTTATTGAAGCGAATATTAAGAAATTAGGTTTGCGTCTTGAAAACGGAACCAATATTGAAATCGTCGATCAAGAGAAAAATCCTGATTACGAAATGTTCGCAGATGACTATTACACTATCATGCAACGCAAAGGTGTAACGCCTGAATATGCACAGCGTGAATCACGTCGCCGCTCAACTTTAATTGCTTCAATGCTGGTTAAATTTGGTAAAGCTGATGGCATGTTGTGTGGTACCTATTCCAGCTACGACATCCATTTAGACTTTGTTAAAAATATTATTGGCTTAAAAGAAGGTCGTAGTAACTTCTTTACCTTGAATGCATTGATGTTGGAAGATCGTAATCTTTTCATTGCAGACACCTATGTCAACACCAATCCAACAGCTGAACAGCTAGCTGAGATGACCATTTTAGCTGCTGAAGAAGTTCGCCGTTTTGGTATGACACCTCGTGTTGCTTTACTTTCACACTCGAGTTTTGGCTCTGATCAGCATGACTCAAGTGCACAGAAAATGCGTCAAGTCTTCAACATTTTAACTGAAATTGCACCTGAACTTGAAGTTGAAGGCGAAATGCATGGTGATGCAGCATTGGATGAAAACATCCGCCATTTTGCATTCCCAAATTCACGTTTTAAAGGTTCTGCAAATTTATTAATTATGCCGAACTTAGATGCTGCTAATATTTCATTCAATTTATTAAAAGCAACATCTGGTAACAACGTGACAATTGGCCCAATCTTACTGGGTGCAGCAAAACCTGTACATATTTTAACGCCGACAGCCACTACGCGTCGTGTTGTGAATATGACAGCTTTAACTGTTGCAGAGATTCAACAGGCTGAACAAGACGCAATGTAATGAATCTTTAGTCAAAGCTAAAGTTCTTTACTTGAGAAAACCTCTATTCTGTAGCATGATTGCTTGAAGAATAGAGGTTTTTTTCATGCAAGTTTATTTAGTAGGCGGTGCCGTCAGAGATCATTTACTCGGACACCCCTATCACGAAAAAGATTATGTCGTTGTTGGTGCAACGCCTGAACAGCTCCTTACACAAGGCTATCAAGCTGTGGGTAAAGATTTTCCTGTTTTTTTGCACCCCGAAACAAAAGAAGAATATGCCCTCGCGAGAACAGAGCGTAAATCAGGACAGGGATATCACGGTTTTGAATTTTTTACCGACCCGAAGGTCACTTTGGAAGAAGATCTTATTCGTCGAGATTTAACTATTAATGCGATGGCGATGGATGATGCTGGTCATATCTATGATCCTTATCATGGGCAAGCCGATTTAAAGCATAAAATTTTACGTCACGTCTCTGATGCTTTTGCTGAAGATCCATTACGTGTGCTCCGAGTTGCACGTTTTGCTGCACGCTATACACAATATGGCTTTACCATTGCAAATGAAACCCTTGCATTAATGCAACAGTTAGCAGAATCAGGTGAATTACAAGCATTAACACCCGAACGAGTCTGGAAAGAAACAGCTCGGGCACTCATGGAAAAGCATGCCGACGTGTACTTTGAAGTATTACGTCAATGCGGTGCATTAAAGGTCTTATTTCCTGAAATTGATGCCCTGTTTGGGGTTCCACAACGACCTGAATATCATCCTGAAATCGACTGTGGTATTCATACACTAATGTCATTACAGCAAGCATGTAAAGCCAACTATTCTCTAGATGTGCGTTATGCGGTTTTAGTACATGATCTAGGTAAAGCACTTACACCAAAAGAAGAATTACCACGACATATCATGCATGAAGAACGTGGAATTCAACCAGTTACAGCAGTGTCTGATCTCTTAAAAGTTCCTACCCAGACCAAACAGTTGGCCTTAGCCGTTTGCAAGGAGCATTTAAAATGTCATCAAGCTTTTACCTTAAAAGCAGGGACATTATGGCGTTTATTACAGCGTTTAGATGTATTACGTCGCCCTGAACGCGTTGAAGCTTTTGTACAAGCATGTGAGTGTGATGCCCGTGGTCGCTTAGGTTTAGAAGATCGTAGTTACCCCCAAGCACAATACCTTCTAGAAATTATGCATATTGTACGTGCTATTAAGGCAGCAGATTTACCTGCTGAGATTCAAGGTCCAGATATTGGAGAAATGCTAATTCATAAACGTATACAAGCTATTGCTGAATTTAAACAGCAACATTCGGATACAGCACATCCAGTTTAGTGCTTTACTTTCAACATGAAAGTCCTATGCCTGTTGTATAGCATCCAAAACTATTAAGTTAAAAAATTAAAAAACCAACGCAGCTGCGTTGGTTTTTTAATAGCCACTTTAATGTGTTTTCAATATCAATCAATATATCCAAATCACGATCAAAAGATTTACACTAATTTATGCTCTGGCCTCAACATATTGAACTTACAACTCATTTTTGAGTCGTTGTTTAATTAATTGTGCCACTGCTTGTGGATGCTCCAATGGGAACATGTGCCCCCCCTTGGTGACTGTAAATGGAATACCTAGTTTCTTTTCTGTCATTTGTGGAAATTTTTTCTTTAAGAATGGACTTTCATCACCCACCACCAAATGAATAGGTAACACTGGCTTCGACATCGGTAACCACCACTTCGAAGGTGTTGTTCTAAAAATAGAAACTTCATCCGCTTTAGAAATAGTGAGTGTTACCCCACCACGCTCTAAATCATCAACTAATGCATGATCAATATAGGCTTGAAAACATTCTTCATCAAACTGTTGGTACAGCCCTTTTGGACGTAACAAATCGTATGCTTGTTGACGAGAATCCCAATGATCACGACGGCGAATACTTAAGCCTGCTGGGGTAATTTTATCCACCATTTTCGGATAAAAAATCTTAGTTAAATCAAATAAAAATGAAGCTCTACCTACAATCAAAGGTGGATCAAGCATAAGTACTTGTTCAAACAAATCTGGCCGTTGATAAGAAGCCAGCAAAGTTAAAACTGAACCTAATGAATGCCCTAAACCAATAACTTTACGACCTTGTGCGTGCTGTTCAATATTATCAACTACTTGATCAACCAAATATCGCCAATGGTTGTTAATAGGATAACGTTTATCTACACCAATCAAAGGAATATAAATAATGTCATAGTCATCTTTTAAATACTCAAAGAGTTTTTGATAAACCTTTGAAGGCACGCCATTGGCATGCGCAAAGTGTATTAAGGGTTTCGTGCTCATAACTTCCTTTTTAAAACATTTAATCATTCCACATACAGGAGTTTAACTACTGCACTTTTGCATCTTGATTCATGCCTAACTGTTGACTCACAGCTTCACCTAATCCATGTCCCATTTCTGATCCTACACGACCTAAAATAGAATCAATTGGGCTATGTTCGACTGTATAGTTCACCGTTTTATTAACTTTAAGTTCACGTTTTAAAGTTTCAATATTACCCGCTTTATCAGCAACACCTAATTTAATCGCTTGCTCACCAGTCCAAAACAGTCCAGAGAAAATTGCAGGGTCTTGTGATTTAAGTTTTGCACCACGCCCTTGTTTTACAGCATCAATAAAATGCAAATGAACATTATCCAAGAGTGCCTGAATATGTGCTTTCTGTTCAGGGGTAATTGGTTTGGTCATACTCAAGATATCTTTATTCGAACCAGAGGTCATGGTGCGATCTTCTACCCCTAACTTTTGTGCTAAACCGCTAACACCATAGTTCGGCATAATCACGCCAATTGATCCAACCAAACTAGACGGATTCACCCAAATTTCATCTGCCGCAGATGCAATATAGTACGCACCTGAAGCCCCCATATCACCAATAAGGGCATAGACTTTCTTTTCAGGATGCTGTTTTTTCAGATATTGGATCTCTTGCCAAATATCATCAGATTGCACAGGTGAACCACCAGGTGAGTTGATATTTAAAACCACGGCTTTATTTGATTTTGCCTCAAAAGCACGTTTTAGCGATTTAATCGTATCAGCACTATTAACGCCCTTACTACTCGCATCGATGGTACCAATCACATTAACGACACCTAAGTGCGTATCTGAGGTGGTAATGTTCGCGTCATCACTCGAAGTCATTGAGCAACTTTTACCCATTAATACCAATACAATAAAGATATATAGGAACGTCAAAATTTTAAAGAAAATTCCCCAACGACGACTCCGACGTTGTTCCTCAACTGAAGCAAGAACCGCTTTTTCTAAAAGCTGCCATTCTTTTCCAGTAGTTTGAGTATTGGCATTTGTATTTTCATTTTGTGGTTTAGGTGGCCAATCGGACATAAATACCATCCAAATTAATTTTTAAGGCTTCATTATATACACTGAAACCAGTTAAACTGTTTAAACATTGCGATTTAACTGATAATATTTTTAAATCACAGCATCCATTCACCTCAGCATTTTATTTTGAAGAACGATGACTGAAAAACAAAATACTATTACGACTCGTGCCTTAAACTTCTTTAGTCGACGACCTATTCTTTTTTCACGTTTTTTTGCAAAAACTCTTGCAGCCATCGTGAATTTATTACGAATTACAAAAACCTCAAAAACAATTCATTTAAATATTGAAATTTGTTTACCTCAACTCGATCAAAACATTAGAGAACACATTACTCACACCGCCATACGCAATGAATTACAGTCCTATATGGAATTTTTTAGTATTTGGGGGAGTACAAATATTAAAAATATCTCTCGAATTCGCCATATAGAAGGTGAACATTTTTTTCATGAAGCACTTGCAGCACAAAAAGGATTAGTACTTATTGCGCCACATTTTGGGACTTGGGAGATCATGAATGCATGGTTCGCTCAATATACACAAATGACAATCTTATATAAGCCAATTAAAAATACTGAAGCAGATGAATTTGTCCGCTCTGCACGTAGCCGTGAACAAGCACATTTAGTCCCCACTGATGAATCTGGGGTGCGCCAAATTTTCAAAGCATTAAAACAAGGAGGGACAACCGTTATCCTCCCTGATCATACGCCCCAAGTTGGGGGTGAAATGGTCAATTATTTTGATATCCCTTTAGCTTCAAGTAGTTTGAGTTCTAAATTGATTCAAAAAACCAAAGCGAGAACCCTTTTAATTTATGCGATCCGCAATGAAAGTGCTGATTTTGATATGTTTATTGAACCCATTGATGAACGTATTTATGAGGGTACTGCGATAGAAGGCACACAGGTTATTCATGCCACCATTGAACATTTAATTGAACGATATCCGGAGCATTATCACTGGAGTTATAAACGTTTTAAGGCAAATCCAGCATTAGATGGAATTTATAATATGCCACATCTGGATGCCATGAAAAAAATAGAGTCAGTAAGAGCAGCATCGTCGTGAACTTCAACGTTGTAACCATTTACGTCCATCACGATAAGCTTCAATCTGCATCTGCCCTTGGGCTAATAATGCAAATTTTATGCTGCCATGCTGAATAGTCGTATACATTGGAATGGAAAGGGCTTTTAACCTTTCCCGCACAATCGGGTGTGGATGCCCATAGCGATTATTAAATCCTGCAGAAGCAATCGCCAATTTCGGATGTAAGCGTTTTAAAAATTCAAATGATGAACTGTGCTGACTACCATGATGCCCTAAGATCAGCACATCCACTTTTAAATCAGGATACTGCTGTAAAAGCTGATATTCCGCTTCCCATCCAGCATCCCCCATGATAAGAAAGTTTTGATAGTTCACCGCATGAGGAATGTGAATATGCACGACACAGGACAGTTCATTCTGATTGTTTTTAACATAACTTAGGCTATTTTCGGGTGGTGATAAAACCTCTATAGTCACTTGATCAAACTGCCATTTTTGTCCCGCATAACAATAGTGAAAATTGGCAGCATTAAAGCGTTGATCCTGTTCGTTTGAATAAACCTGATGAGTTTTAATAACAGCATTGATCGCCTCAAAAGCACCGCTATGGTCTTGATCTAAATGTGATAATAAAATTTGATCTAACTGTGAAATTCCTTGCTGCATCAAATATGGAATCAGCACTTGTTTACCTATGCTAAATTTAGTTTCATCATAATAACCACCTGTATCAATCAACATTTTCTGCTTCGGTAGGTTTAAAAATATTGCTTGCCCCTGCCCAACATCTAAGATAGTGAGTTCAAATTCATGATCTACTTTAGCTGAGAAAAAAATTGGAAGAAGACAGACGAAAGCCCACGCTTTAGGAACAATGCCACGCGGTAAAAAAACAATAGCTACTGCCACCCCTAAACACACTAGCACCCATGGCGTAAAAGCTAGCCATTGTAATTTGAGACTAAAAATATGATCGATAAAGTGCAACATACCCAATAAGAGTTGAATCACCCAATCTGCGATATGAAAGAAAAATAGTCCCAAAGGTTCAATCAATACGCTCAATAATGCACCCATTACTTCTAATGGCACAATAATGGCACCAATCAATGGAATCGCAATTAAATTGGTTAATGGTGCAACCCATGACACTTGCTGAAAAATTAAGATTACCAATGGAAATAGTGCAATAAAAACTTTCCACTGTGATTCAATTAATATGCGAACAAATAGTCCAACACGAGATAGCCACGATGAAACTGGTTCCAATGTATTGTCCTGTAGCGTTTGATAAACTCGTATTAAAATAAAACATGCACCATACGACAACCAAAATGCTGCCGATAAAATACTAAAAGGATCAAAGAGTAATAGAAGACTAGCACTACACAAGAGTAATTTTAATGCTTGAATTTGTTGATTCAAAAGCAAAATAATACTCACTAACGTGACTGTGAATAAAGTTCTCAGTGCTGGAATTTCAAACCCCACAAATGCGGTATACATCCATACACAGAATATAAATGGAAAAATAACCAAATATGGTTTGGGATAACGTAAATAGAGGTTGAGCTGAAATCGCTGAATTAATTGCACGAATACAAAACAAAAAATCACTGCAAAGATCAGTACATGTGGCCCCGAAATTGCGAGTAGATGTGAAATTCCGAGCCGTTTAAATAAATCTTGAGTCTGTTTCGAAAGTAGACTTTCATCACCTGTCAGTAACGCTAGAATTAAGCCTTTATGCATTAAAGGTTGTTGCTCTATAAAATTTCTAAAATGGAGCCGTAGGCGCTCTATCGATAATCTTATTTTTGCTAACCAAGTATCCTGAGCATGGATAAATGTAGTGTACCCCAATTGAGCTATTTCACTTTTTGACAATGACTGAATCGATTGAATCGATTGAATCTGCATCATCCCCATAATATTATCTTGTAAATACCATTGCTCTACATCAAAAACGCCAGCAACTGCGTAACTATGTGCTGGTTTTACGATTCCACTAACTTTGTAATAATGTCCCAGTTCAAATTGTGGCTGCTGATGATTTAACTGTGTCGTGAGCAGTAATTGTATTGACCGAGGGGATGAATTCAGTTTTTCTGCACTAAGTACCATCGCGCTTTGTTTTAATTTTTGCCCATTTTCATCTGCTGTGAGTTGGTTTATTTTTGCAATATAAATAATCGCATCCGTTTCTGTAACATGGGTAACCCTTGTTTCCATCCGCTGCTCTAATGCATGATCTGCATAGCTAGCGGCCAAAACAAAGCTGGTCAAGGCCAATACCAGCGTTTGAAAAAATTGAAAGAACAGATACTGCCTAAGACGATGTTTGATCCATAAAAGACCAATAATGATTCCACTAAACACCATTAGAATGGGGATAATACTGGAAATAAAATCGGGTAACTCCCGCCCCATCATCGAAATTCCAAAAATCCATCCCAATAAAATAAAAAGCCAAACCATATTGTTATTATCAATTTTGTATTTATATAAAGAATTAAAGCCCATTTACATGAGCTTTAACAAGGCAACTTATCGGATAATAGATAAATCAATGTGCAGTGTTAGACCAAAGACCATCTTGCATATGCAAAATTCTGTCTGCTTTCTGCGCCAATTGCTCATCATGAGTCACAATGAGCATCGCCATATTGAATTCATTACGTAAATCGGTCAGTAGATCAAAAATACTTGCTGCTGTTTTACGGTCTAAATTACCTGTGGGCTCATCTGCTAACATGAGTTTCGGCTGAGTGACTAAAGCACGTGCCAATGCAACACGCTGACGCTCACCACCAGATAGCTCACCTGGTTTATGCGTTAGACGATGGGTTAAACCCACACGTTCTAATAAATACTCTGCACGTTCTTTTGCCTGTTTAAAAGAGACCTCTTTTCTTAACATCAAAGGCATACACACGTTTTCTAAGGCAGAAAATTCAGGCAGTAGATGATGAAATTGATAGACAAAACCTAAATGCTGATTACGTGAGTAACCTCGTTCAGCTTCACCCAAATTATCAAAGCGTTGTCCATTCAGATATACCATCCCTTTAGTAGGACAATCTAGACCACCTAAAACATGCAATAAGGTGCTTTTACCCGAGCCACTTGAGCCAACAATCGAAACAAACTCACCCAAATTAACTTGCAGAGAAAGCCCTTTAATCACTTCAACCGTTGATTTTCCATCGGTAAAAGATTTGAAAATATTCTGCGCTTCTAACACCACATTACTCATAACGAAGTGCCTCTGCCGGTTGAATTTTTGCTGCACGAAAGGCAGGATAGATCGTTGCTAAAAAACTTAATATTAATGATAAACCAACAATTACCACCACATCTTGCCATCTCAAATAAGACGGTAAATAATTAATAAAATATGCATCAAATAAATGCCAGCCAAATGTTGTATTCAACCAATCAATTAAATGACTAATACTTAAAGCAGAAATAACCCCCAAGATTGCGCCAGCAACGGTACCCACAACACCAATAATTGTGCCCTGCACCATAAAAATTCGAGTGATCGTTGCAGGAGAAGCACCAAGTGTCCGCAAAATAGCGATATCTGACTTTTTATCCGTCACCACCATGACCAAGGATGAAACAATATTAAATGCGGCAACCAAGACAATTAAGAATAGTAACAAGCTCACCATAGCTTTTTCCATCTGAATCGCACTAAACAAATTGCCATGTGTATAAGTCCAATCTGATGCATAAAAATTACCAGGTAATTCTTTCACAATCTCATTGGCAACTTGCGGTGCAAGGAAAATATCATCCAGTTTCAAGCGTATACCTTGTGCACCATCGGGAAGACGTAATAAAGTTGATGCATCGTTCAATGCGATATAGCCTAAACTGGAATCTACTTCCGCACCAATACTAAAAATACCAACCAGTTTAAAACGTTTAAAACGCGGTACAACACCTGCAGGAGATGGTGTTGCTTCCGGCAAAACTAAAGTGACATTATCATTTAAGCTTAAACCTAAAGCATCGGTCATTTGCTTTCCAAGCACGATACCAAACTCACCTTTTTTCAGCTGATCGATACTACCTTCAACCATATGATTCTGGATAATAGAAACTTTTTTCTCATATTCAGGTTCAATCCCAGTCACCATAATTCCAGCGACTTGTCCCTGTGCGGTGAGCATGCCTTGTAATTGCGTAAATGGCGCGACACCAGTTACATGTTTATGCTGTTCAATTTTCTTTGCAAGTACTGGCCAGTCTGTTAGAATTTGTGTTGATGAAACAGTGGCTTGAGGTATCATCCCCAACACACGGTTTTTCAACTCTCGGTCAAAACCATTCATAACAGATAATACTGTAATAAGTACAGCAACTCCTAAGGTTAGACCGACCATGGAAACTAAAGCAATAAAAGAAATAAAGTGATTACTACGCCGTGCGCGAGTGTATCTCAACCCTATATACAGCGAGATTGGTTTAAACATACCATCTAGTCCGAGGTGATTTTATGGAAACGTTACAGCATCAAAACGAAGAAAACGAGCGTCGTGTTATGTCTCGTATCGATGCTGCATTAAGGATCAACTATCAGGTGATTCCTGATGAGACGGCACTTAATGATCCATATGATTCTAATTTTGTATTACCGCGCTATTTTCTACTACTTGCAGAATTAGATCAATTTGATCATGCGCTTCACTACGAAATAGAACAATTAAATGAAAAAGATCAACAAATTGCTCGAATACTATCCTTATTTAATCAAAAATTAAACCTCATTACTGGTTCTCTTTACGATTCAATTGTACAAACCCTGTTACCAGTTCCACAAAATGTAAATTTTTCAGAGAGTGGTTTTAGTTTTTATAGTAATCAAAATCTAAAACAAGGCACTTATATACATGTAACATTAAGCCATCCTGAAAATTTCTTTCATATTGCTGTTACTGCACAAATTGCATATTCAGAACATGAAGGAGATGGTCAATTTAGAATTGGGGCTTACTTTATTACCTTGCATCCACAAGATAAAGTCAAACTCGCCAACTGTATACAAGTGACTTCAAACACAGTGATTTAAGATTGATTCAGTTTAGATGCAAGTTTACGACTTGCTTTTAAATCTTTATAAAAATATAAAAATAGTCCAAACAACAACACCATTGCACCAATAAAGACCATTGCTGTCGGCCGTTCATGATTTAAAATTGCACCAAAAAGCATAGCTAACATTGGTGTGAGAACGGTTGTCAGCGACAATGTTGTTGCTTTAATATTTTGCACGAGCTTGAAATAACAAAACATCGCAATCAGCGACGCCATCACCACTGTGTAGAGCAAAGCTAATAAAGATTTTGCTTCTGGAATATGATTAGGTAGATATTGCCAAATAAATGGAATAAGACACATTGCCACCAGTGTTGAAACTAGAATAGAACCAGTGGCTTGTGCCATGGGTTCAACCATTGCATTGACTTTTTTTACCCAAAAAATTGAAAGTGCATAGTTAAAAACACTGATCAACATCAATCCAATTCCAATCGGATGAATCTGCTGACTTTCTCCACCACTGGTACAAATCAGCCCTAACCCACATAAGGAAACCAACATTCCGAACCATTGTAAAGCCTGTAATTTTTGATTAAAGCCAAAGCGACCAATAAGACCTGCCATAATCGGTGCCAAACCAAACATTAAAGCAATCATGCCAGAACTTAAATATGGAGTTGCTGCATAGGTAAAAGTTTGCGAACCAATCAAGCTAAATGAACCTGCCAAATAGCTATGTAATGCCACTTTATCAGTTGGAAATTTAATTTTAAGAATCAGTAATATTGCGATTGCCACTGGTAACGCGATAAAAAAGCGTAGTACTAAAGCCCACATTAAATGCAAATCGGACACACTCCAGACAATCGCTAAAGGTGTGGTCGACCAAATGAAGACTAATAATGCATAAGTCATCACGATATTACTTTTAGATGGCATACAGCTTTTTCATTCCGAAAATACGTTAAATAGCGGTTTTACGTTTTTGCTTCATGATAGTTTGATCTAAACTACTTGAAAATTCTCGTTTATCCCGTTCAGAGAGTGGTGGTGGTCCACCTGTTTGCACCCCAGCTCCACGTAACGTATCCATAAAATCACGCAGATGTAAGCGTGCTTTAATATTGGCTTCCGTATAAATTTCACCACGAGGATTAATTGCAACACCCCCTTTTTCAATCACTTGTGCAGCTAAAGGAATATCTTGTGTCATCACAATATCATTGACTTTCATTCGCTCAATGATTTCTTTATCTGCTTGATCCGCACCATTCATCACCTGAATCGAATTAATCCGAATAGAGGGAGTGATCCCCACATTTTGATTTGCAACAAAAGTGACTTCTAATTGATAACGATCTGAAGCACGAATAATGACATCACGAAGAATTTTAGGCAGCGCATCAGCATCAACCCAAAGTTTAAAAGGCAGCACACGTTATCTCGAAAATTTACATGAATTATAGTTTAACAAAAGATCATGACAAATAATGAGAAAAACAAGAATTCTGCAACAGCGCTACCTATTTCAAAATAAACTGATGATTTCACATCAAAAACTCGACTAAAGTCTGTAAAAATTTTAAACAATACCAACCAACCTAATAATTTTTTAATACTTTACAAAAACTTAAAAGTTAAAATATTCAAAACTATCTAAACTAAAAAACAAAAAAAGCCCTACCCGAACACAAATTCAGCAAATATTGATTAAATTAGATTCATTTTTATGAAAAATTCAACATGTACTTTGATGAATTTTTGTGAAAATTCATGCTTTCTATTAAACTACTGCTTTAGAATTCATTGACAACGAATATGCAATCTCCCGATCCATCTACTCAGCTCCATGTTGCTGAGGGAAATTCTGTTTCTTTAAAAAGGACCATGACCCAACGCCATCTGATTATGTTGTCATTGGGTGGTGCAATTGGTACAGGTTTATTTCTAAGCTCAGGTCAAGTTATTGCACAAGCGGGCCCTATTGGTGCAGTCATCTCATATATTATTGGTGGCTTAATTGCTTATATGGTAATGCTATGCTTAGGTGAGCTTGCCGTTAATCAACCTGTGACAGGATCATTTGGTGCATTCGCAGCCAATAATATTGGGCCTGGTACAGGATATATGGTCTCATGGATGTATTGGTTGGGATGGTCTGCAACACTGGGGACAGAATTCACCGCTGCGGCTTTACTCATGCAAGAATGGTTTCCGTCTATTTCAGTGTGGATTTGGACATTAATCTTTGCGAGTGCCGTATTGATTTCAAACCTCACCTCTACTCGTTTCTTTGCTGAATCAGAATTTTGGCTTTCTTTTGTAAAAGTCTCAACAGTGCTTATTTTCATTTTATTAGGCTTAGGAGCAATTTTTGGATTTATTGCATTCGATGGTTATGACTCTGCACCACTATTTAGTAATTTAACCTCACATGGATGGTTTCCAAATGGTTTATTTCCCATTTTTGCTACCATGCTGATTGTAAACTTTGCCTTTAATGGCACCGAGATGATTGGTATTGCCGCAGGTGAAACTGAACATCCTGAAAAAAATGTTCCTAAAGCGATTCATGCCGCTGTTTGGCGGTTAATGATTTTCTTTGTCGGCACAATTATTGTGATTAGCTCTTTACTCCCTTATCAAGAAGCTGGATTAAATGCCGCTCATGGTAGTGGTTTAAGTAATAGCCCATTTGTCTCAGTATTTAATTTGATTGGTCTTCCTTATGCTGAAGACATCATGCGATTCGTCATTATCACCGCATTATTATCTACGGCAAACTCTGGGCTATACGCAGCATCACGTATGATGTGGGCTTTATCTGTACAAAAACAATTACCCAAAATATTTTCTAAATTAACTGCATCAGGTACACCTGTGATTGCTATCTTAGTGACCATGATTGGTGGTTTACCTGGATTATTATCTGAGCAATTTAGTGCAGATGTAATTTTCAAAAACTTATTGGGTATTGCTGCATTTACCATGGTCATCGTATGGATGAGCATTTGTTGGAGTCAATTCAATTTCCGTCGCCAATGGTTACGGCAAGGTAAAACTTTAGCAGAACTGAAATTTAAAACCCCTTGGTTTCCGCTGGTACCTATTTTAGGCTTCCTTACCTGTACAGTCACTGGACTAAGTATGGCTGCGGATCCTGAAATGCTCTCAGGTTTCATTGGCTGTTTAATTTTTATGGCACTTTGTTATGCCAGTTATTATTGGTTATATCATCCTAAAAACTAAAATCAATCTAGAACACAACCAAGGGAGCAAAGCATATTGCTCCCTTTTTATATTTATTTTTCATGTAATGAATCATTTTTTATTCAATCAATTCCATTATTTTAAAATAATGAATTTCTAGGTTTGACAGCTCGTTCAAATATACCTATTATAACCACACCTCAGAACGACCCTATCGTCTAGAGGCCTAGGACATCGCCCTTTCACGGCGGTAACCGGGGTTCGAATCCCCGTAGGGTCGCCATTTATTATTCTTATAAATTATCCTCATTTGCCAATTGCACTATTTATTAATTACACTACAATAAGTCGCTTCGCAACATCTTCTACTCCACTTCTATGTCTTCTCCTCAATCTCAGCATGATGCATCTAATCAAGCACATCCTAATGCACCTTTAAAACGGGCAATGAGCACTCGCCATCTTGTGATGCTTTCACTTGGTGGAGCCATAGGAACAGGTTTGTTTTTAGGTTCAGGAGAGGTTATTGCACAAACAGGCCCCGTCGGTGCCATTATCGCCTATATTTTAGGTGGTTTAATTGCCTACATGGTGATGCTTTGTTTGGGCGAACTTGCAGTGCATATGCCTGAATCAGGCTCCTTTGGTAGTTATGCCAATCAATTCATTGGTCCAGCCACAGGCTATATGATTACATGGTTATATTGGCTAACATGGACTGCAACCCTTGGTACAGAATTTACTGCAGCCGCATTACTCATGCAAGAATGGTTTCCACAAGTTTCTGTTTGGCTATGGACCATTGTTTTTGCAGCGATTGTCTTTATTCTCAATATCAGCTCAACACGCTTATTTGCAGAATCTGAATTTTGGCTCTCTTTAGTCAAAGTCATCACGGTCATCATCTTTATTGTTCTTGGTTTATTGGCTATTTTTGGCTTTATCCCTTTCCAAGGTTATGACTCTGCCCCACTATTTAGCAATTTGACAGCTCAAGGTTGGTTTCCACAAGGGATCTTTCCTATTTTTGCAACGATGCTGATTGTAAATTTTGCTTTCTCTGGCACTGAGTTAATTGGTGTTGCAGCAGGTGAAACCCAAGATCCCGCAAAGAATGTACCTAAAGCGATTAATGCCGCAATTTGGCGCTTATTAATCTTCTTTGTAGGCACAATTATTGTGATTAGCGCACTACTGCCATATCAAGATACGGGTTTAAATGCAAATCATAGTATTAGTAGCAGCCCTTTCGTTACTGTATTTTCATTTATTGGCATTCCTCATGCCGAAGATATTATTCGATTTGTAATTATTACCGCTTTACTTTCTGCAGCAAACTCCGGCTTATACGCAGCATCTCGTATGATGTATTCACTTTCCATGAAAAAACAGCTACCTAAAATATTTTCAAGATTATCTCAATCCGGAACACCAATTATTGCAATTATTGTCACCATGTTTGGCGCGCTTCCCGGCTTACTTTCAGAACAATTTGCACCTGAAACGATCTTCAAAAACTTATTGGGTATTGCTGCATTTACCATGGTGGTGGTATGGATGAGTATTTGTCTTTCACAATTTAATTTCCGTCGTCGTTGGTACAAAGCTGGTCGCACCAATACAGAACTCAAATTTGTTGCCCCACTCTTTCCAATCGTTCCAATCCTCGGTTTTATTTTCTGTTTTATAACCGGTGTAAGTATGGCGACAGATAAAGAAATGCTCCCTGGATTTTTTGGGTGCTTAATTTTTATTGCTGCTTGTTATATCAGTTATGCTGCTTTCTACAAACCTAAGAAAATCAATAAAGCATAAGATATCTTTAGCTCAAGAAGTGTTGCAAATAGCTACACTTCTTGTACTTCCAAAGACTAGAATACCTACAAATAACGCAGTAAATTAAAGTACAAACCTTGCCAAGAATAATTACAAAATACGATGAAAATTATTTTCCTGCATGGCATGAATCAGCAAAATTACACCGCAGATTCACTTAAAGAACACTGGACCAGTATTTTTGCCAAAGGCATAGATGAACTTTGCCTTAAAGTAAATGTTGAACAACTTAATATCGTACTACCATTTTATGGTGATTTAATGACCAAGCACCAATTAAGCAATAAATTTGACTTAGATGCTTTTCTACCCAAATCTATTCTTAATTTTCATTTAAACCACCACCGAGCGATAGAGCCTGATATTCAACTCTCAAACTTAAATATCCCTGAACTTCCTATTTTCACCAAAACACAAATATTATCACTCTCTACACGTTTATATCTCGCCTCACAATTTGCCAAAGACATCGCACTCAAAGAGTTTTTCACCATACTCAATAACTTCCCGAAGCTCCAAGAAAGTCTGATTCATAAATTCCTAATAGAAACTTACATGTATCTCACCTGTTCTGAATTTATGCAGGAAGTAAATCAACGTGTTTTAGAGAGTTTAGAGGAAGGTGAAGAACATATTATTGTCTCCCACTCCTTAGGCACAGTGATCGCATACAATCTTCTACAACAACTCGACCCTAAGTTTTGTATCCAACGGTTTATCACATTAGGCTCACCATTGGCCTTTCGCATGATTCAATGCAAAGTTATACACCCTATTATCCATCCGAAAAGTCTATGTGGGGATTGGTATAATTTTTATTCCGACGATGACTTTTTAACAGCATTTCCACTCATTGAAGCGCCTTTTAACTTCCGCCCAGCCATTAGAAATAAAAAGATTTCAACCTTTACCAATATGCCGCATAAAATTGTAGGCTATTTACAACATCCAGCAGTCATTAAGTGTATTTTAGAACCCATTTTAAAACCCACAACACTTAAACCGTGTCATTTTTAATCACAATGGCTTGCTTTGATGTGTTTTTACTCAACTGATCTATTTTTCACGTTATATCTCTGAAAAAGGTTTGACACTTTTTAAAATTCGCCCTAATATACGCCCACCTCTGAAACGACCCTATCGTCTAGAGGCCTAGGACATCGCCCTTTCACGGCGGTAACCGGGGTTCGAATCCCCGTAGGGTCGCCATTTAATTTATGGTTTAGTTTTCAGAAGTATGCCTCATCTATTGACCCTATCGTCTAGAGGCCTAGGACATCGCCCTTTCACGGCGGTAACCGGGGTTCGAATCCCCGTAGGGTCGCCACATTCGAGATTGAAAAATCTCAACAAAAAATCCTGAGCATATTATTGACTCAGGTTTTTTTTGTTTTCAGTCTAATTAGATTTAGAATAATTTTTTGCTTTATACTCAAGCACGACATCACCAAAAATAATCATTTCATGCACATTCGTCTATTTCATAAAACCAATTCACGCTCTCAACGCATTCTATGGTTATTAGAAGAATTACAACTCGATTATGAATTAATTTTTTGCAATAACGATCCAGAAAATTCAAACTTAGACCAAATTGAAAATCAAAACCTGCCCACTAAATTTCCGACTGTAAAAATTTATGGAAATGATCCTTCAGATATCATTACCCTTGCTGAAACAGCTGCAATTTCAGATTATTTAAGCTATTTATCAAACGACCTAGGCATCTCTCAGCTTAACCCCCAAGAAGTACATTTATATTATTATTGGAAAAATTTTACTGAAGCAACGTTTATGCCTGATTTAGCACTTAAACAAATTTTTACTGCAATTATTGCAAAAACCCCTTTGGTTATACGCCCTGTTAGCCAACTGCTTAAGTTTGGATTTGATCGCGGATATTTAAACAATGCTCTCAATCAGCATATGCTCAAAATTAATGAACATTTAAAAGACCACGCATATATAGCAGGTAACCACTTCACCATTGCAGATCTTCTATTATGGTTTCCCTTGTTAGCTTGTGTCCAATCAAGTCCGACATTTGAACGTTTACAGCACATTCAATGCTATCTATTACAAATACAAAGCAGACCCGCCTTTCAACGTGCATTAGAGAAAGGACAATGGTCTGCGCCGATATTTAAATTGTATTGGTCTAAAGCATGGTCATAAGAACTTAAGCACTTTTACGTGAATTCACACGACCGCGAATGACCGCTTTTACATTATTCTTGGCATAGTTAAAGAAAACCTTAAGTGGAGATAATTTGGGATTAGGTTGCTTACCTTCACCAATCGCCTTAAATTGCGCTGCGTACCAGAGAATTTCCATAATTGCCATTTTATCAACAAAAGGAATACCTGTTTTAATCGGTGCCACAGCATAACGTACATCTTGCCCAGCCATTAGACGGTTACTGACATCAGTTTCAACAGCTAAAGGCCGTGCAATACCAATAAACTCACACGCACCACTGTCTAAAGCAGCATTCATACCTTTTGCCGTACGGAAGCCACCTGTCACCATTAAATAACATTGAACTTCTTTACGAATTTTTTCAGCAAAATCTAAGAAATAAGCTTCACGCGCAATGCTACTGACTTTACGTTTATCTGCTTTAGCACCTGCCATGGCCGGTGCTTCATAAGTTCCACCAGACACTTCTATCAAATCAATTCCTGCCGCATCAATCGCTTTAAACACGGCAATGACTTCTTCTTCAGTAATCCCCCCACGCTGGAAATCAGCTGAGTTTAATTTCACAGAGACAATAAAGTTTTCAGAGGTCGTCGCACGAACTGCTTTATAAATTTCAAGTAAGAAGCGCATCCGATTCTCAATAGAACCACCCCATTGATCTTGACGCTTATTGGTTAATGGCGATAAAAATTGGCTAATTAAATAACCATGCGCACCATGTAATTGCACTCCTTCAAAACCAGCTTTTTCACAAATACGTGCTGATTCAGCAAAACGCTGGATAATCTCTAATATTTCCTCTTCACGTAATTCACGTGGCGTACCAAAGGTGGTTGCGAGTAAAGAACTGAATGGCACTGCTGATGCCGAAACGGTTTCCTTATTTAAGCCCTTTGGGCACTGACGCCCAGGATGAGACAATTGAATCAGCTGTACCATGCCAGATTTTTTACCAACATTTGCCCACTCTTTAAGTTTAGCCAAATCTCGTTCAGTTTCTATCACCACTACACCAGGTTCATTTTTGGCGCGGAAATCAACCATCACATTGCCTGTGATCGCACAGCCTAAACCACCTTTTGCCCATGCATCATATAAACCTAAGTGCAATTGATTTGGCTGACCTGCATAGTTTGCCAATGCCTCACTCATTGCCCCTTTGATAATACGGTTTTTAAATGTGGTATTTCGAACTTTTATAGCTTCTGCAATATGGCTCATGCTCATTATCTCTGTTTTTTATTTAGAGCATTCGCTCTAAAAATTGCGTGTAGCATCAGTGTAAAATTGACAATCCATTTTGTCAAACTCATCCAATACTTTACTTAGTAGTGACTGGCTGCAATTAGAGTCTTGGTATACTCACTCTGAGGTGAGGTAAATAAAGCATGGGTCTCTTGAAATTCGACCACTTCAGCATGGCGTAATACTAGAACTTTTTGACATAAAGCTCTGATGACTTGCAAGTCATGACTAATAAATAAATAACTTATTTGATATTCAACTTGTAACTGACGCAATAGTTTAACAATTGCACGTTGGGTACTGCGATCTAAAGCAGAAGTTGGTTCATCTAAAATAATCAGCTTCGGATGTAACACCAAAGCACGAGCCAATGCCACACGCTGACGCTGACCACCTGACAGCTCATGTGGATAGCGACCTTTAAACTCAACAGGCAATTCAACTTTTTGTAAAGCTTCAGTAATTAATGATTCAATTTCTACTTTTTTTAATTTTTTAAGTGCAAGACCTTCACCAATAATTTGCTCCACACTCATCCGCGGATTTAAACTCGAATAAGGATCTTGAAAGACCATTTGGAATTCAGAACGCAAAGGGCGTAATTTACCCTCCCTCAAGAGATTTAAATCTTGATTGAGTAAAACAATTTTTCCACTGCTTTTAATCAGTCGGGCAATTGCCAAAGCCATCGATGTTTTACCTGAACCACTTTCACCAACAATACCAATCGACTCGGCTTGATTGATTTTTAAGTCTAAAGGCTCTAGTGCAACAAAATAATCTTTAACGCGATTTAACAAACCTTGCTTGATGGGAAACTTGACCGCTAACTTCGATAAAGACAATAGCAGGTCAGCATTTTCTGGAATACTATTTGCAGCACCAAAGTCATGATTGAGTAAATGTTGGGTATAGCCAGATTGAGGATTTTGAAAAATCTGCTTAACCTCTCCCTGCTCCTCAACATGACCTTTATTCATGACGATAACGTGATTGGCATAACGTTTCACTAAATTCAAATCATGACTAATGAGAATCATTGCCATATTTGAGTTTTGCACCAACAATTGCAATAAGTTTAGAACCTGTGCCTGCAACGTGACATCTAAGGCCGTGGTTGGCTCATCAGCAATAATAATGTCTGGTTCCAGTGCCAATGCCGCAGCAATCATCACCCGTTGTCTTTGCCCACCCGACAGCTCATGTGGATAGCGGCATAAGTTTTCTTTAGCATCAGGCATACCCACATCATGTAATAAATCCAGCACTCGTTTTTGAACTTTATCTTTAGACCAGCCTTGAAGATATAAAGTTTCACCAATAATTTTTTCAACGCGATGCAAAGGATTCAATGCCGTCATCGGTTCTTGAAAAATCATCGCAATTTTCTGACCACGGATAGTTTGTAGCTGCCTTTGATCCAAACTTAGTAAATTTTGTGCTAAAAATTCGACCTGACCTGTAATTTTTAAAGAATCTGGCAATAAGCCTAAAATTGCTAAAGCACTAATCGATTTCCCTGAACCACTTTCGCCAACAATCGATAAAATTTCACCGACATGTAAATCAAAATTTAAATCTTGTACCAAGGACTGTTGTGTATTTTCAATCTTTAAATGCTTAACCGAAAGTAATAATGTTTTAGTGCTGTCTTGGATCGAATGCATCACGTGTTGCCTCCCCGATATAAATCAGCAAAGACAAAACCAGTGCCAACGTAAAAAAGCCCGATAAAGCCAACCACGGCGCATTAAGATTATTTTTACCTTGAAGTAATAATTCTCCAATAGAGGCTGCATCGGGTGGTAATCCATAGCCTAAAAAGTCTAATGCTGTCAGTGCGGTAATATTTGCTGTGAGCATAAAAGGGAGTTGCGACAAACTGGAACTCATCGCATTCGGTAAAATATGCCGAAACATAATGGTGTAATCTCGAACACCTAAGGCACGTGCAGCACGCACATAATCTAAATTCCGAGTACGTAAAAATTCAGCACGAACCAACCCCACTAAACTTGGCCAACCAAATATCAACATGATTAAAAACAACCAATAGACACTTGGTGTAAACATACTGACCAAAATCATGACCATAAATAAAGTTGGTAAGCCCCCCCAGACCTCTAAAATACGCTGTCCGATTAAATCAACCCAACCACCATAATAACCTTGAATCGCACCCACAATGATACCAATAAAGGATGCAAATAAAGTTAGTGCCAAACCAAAAAGCAACGAGACTCTTAAACCATATAAAATACGTGCGAGTACATCACGTCCTTGATCATCGGTACCCAACCAATTTGCTCGACTCGGTGGCGATGGAACAGGGACAGCTAAATCTAAATTTGGCGTTTGGTACGAATAAGGAATCAGTGGCCAAATTGCCCAACCTTTGGCTTGAATCAAAGCTTGAACTACTGGATCTTTATAATCTGTTTCTGTTTCAAATACGCCACCAAAGGTCGTTTCAGGATAAACTTTAAAAATGGGTGTGTAATAGGAATGCTCATATTTGACCAAGATCGGTTTATCATTGGCAAGCAACTCCACGACCAGAGTCATGGCAAAAATAAGCATAAAGAGCATTAAGCAAAAGAAACCTAAGCGATTTCTTTTAAATCTCTGCAACCGTACTTGCATCATCGGTGACATTATTTTGCACCTCGTGATTCAAAACTAATCCGAGGGTCAATCATTTGATACAAGACATCACTAATTAAACGTAAAATTAAACCCAATAATGTAAAAATAAATAAAGTACCAAAAATCACTGGATAATCACGCTGAGAAATAGCCTCAAAACCAAGTAAGCCTAAACCATCTAAATTAAAAATAATTTCAATGAATAAATTTCCAACCAAGAAGATGCCGACTAAAGCTTCAGGTAAACCTGCAATAACGATCAACATCGCATTACGAAACACATGCCCATACAGCACTTTATTTTCACTCAAGCCTTTGGCACGTGCTGCAAGTACATATTGCTTGCCCAACTCTTCCATAAAACAATATTTTGTTAAATAAGTTAAAGCTGCAAACCCACCTAAAAGCATGGTGGTTAACGGCAGCGTCATATGCCAGAAATAGTCTTTAATTTTACCCAGCACGCTTAGACTTTGAACCTCATCTGAAACCAAGCCTTGTAATGGAAACCATTGAAAATATGAACCACCCGCAAAAAATACAATCAATAAAATCGCAAAAACAAAAGATGGGACGGCATAGCCTACTGCCAACAACAAAGAAGTCGATTTATCAAAAAACAGGCCATGTTGTTTGGCTTTTTTAATCCCCAAAGGTATAGACACTAAATAAATCAGTAAAGTACTCCATAGCCCTAAAGACACCGTAACTGGCATCTTCTCTAAGAGTAACTGAGTCACAGGCTTGTCTTTAAAGAAACTGGTACCAAAATCAAAGCTTAAATAGCCCTTGAGCATAATCCAAAAACGTTCATACGCAGGCTTGTCAAAACCATATTGCGCTTTAATTTTTTCGACCATTTCTGGACTCAAGCCTCGTGCACCTTGGTAACTTAAAGTCTTTCCTGATGTACTTGCAACTTCAACTCCTGCTGTCGCACCCAAACCTTGAAAACTTTCAGCTTGGTGAATTGCTTGTTCCACAGGACCACCGGGTGCGATTTGAACCACAATAAAGTTAATTAATAAGATAAAAAACAATGTTGGAATGATCAGTAACAGTCTTTTTAATATATATGTGCCCATTGAGATGACATTCCTTGTGACCTGAAAGTATTATTTTTTTCTTAAAAAAAGTCCTACTTTTTTGGCTTGCTGTGGATCAACCCACCAGTACTCTAAACCTAAAGATAGTTTTGGCTTCACTTTTGGTTGTTTATACATATTCCAATATGCGTATCGATCCTCTTCACTCCCATAAGTTAAAATATTATAGTAGCCTGCACGAAGTAACCGATCCAAAACCCGAGTCTTTATAATTAATTGCTGACGATTCGGCGCTTGAATAATTTGTTGAATGACATCATCAATGACTGGATTCTTGATACCAGAATAGTTGTAATTACCCGCCTCATCGGCAGATTTACTGCCCCACATTTGTGCTTGTTCATTGCCTGGACTTAAAGTCTGCGGCATCACATCCGTGGTCATATCGAAGTCCGTCTTACGCTTACGTTCAATATACTGAGGTAGATCCACTTGACGAATGCTAATTTGAATCCCTAATCTTTTTAAATTGCGTATAAAAGGCATTAAAGCACGCTGTAGACCTTCTTGATGAATAAGAAATTCGATACGAACAGGCTTCCCAGATAAATCAATCAATTGACCATTTTTATATTGATAACCAGCGTTTAGTAAAATCTGGCGTGCTTCTAATAAACCTTTACGATTAAATCCACTACCATCTGTTACAGGGAATTTCCAATCTTCTAACACTCCTTGTCTTTGAGTGGGATTTAACTTCGCTAGATAA
This sequence comes from Acinetobacter sp. ANC 4648, assembly GCF_002135345.1. Classification (GTDB taxonomy): domain Bacteria; phylum Pseudomonadota; class Gammaproteobacteria; order Pseudomonadales; family Moraxellaceae; genus Acinetobacter. The sequence goes on from NZ_NEGI01000005.1 coordinate 228,916, forward strand.
GGCTGTAATACGGCCAATTCTTCAGCACTGGGTCGCCCTTTGGCTGCAAGTTCACTATTCTGAAAATAACTCTGTAGCCGTTGATACTCACCATAAAATAATGCTTTATTTAACCATTCAAAATCATAAGCATAAGTTAGTGCTTTCCGAAATTGAATATCATTAAAGGGTGTTCTACGCGTATTAAATACAAAACTTTGTGTCGGTATGGGTTGTTCGGTTTTGGATAAATACTTTACAACCATTCCGGCTTTAACTGCAGGAAAATTATACTCAGTGACCCATGCTCGAGAGCTATTTTCTTTATGTAAGGTATACTGTCCCGACTTAAATCCTTCGAAAGCGATATCAAGACTTCGATAATAGACAAATTTCATCCGATCAAAATTATAACGCCCACGATTAATGGCTAAATCACGTCCCCAATAGTTTGGATTACGCTTATAAGTAATACTTCGACCAGCATCAATCCGATCAATTAAATAAGGGCCAGAACCTAAAATTGGCTGCAAAGTCATTTTAGTGAAATCTTTATTTTTCCAATCTGCTTTAGAGTAAATTGGCATTTGTGCCAAAATTGAAGGCATTTCGGAGTTATGCGCTGATTTAAAAGTCATTTTTACCTCATATCGAGATAAAACTTCCGTTTTTGCCAAATCAGACAAATACATCTGTAAACCTAAATTCGCTTTAGTTTGGAATATATCAAAACTAAATTTTACATCTTCGGCCGTAACAGGCATCCCATTACTAAATCTCGCTTTGGAATTAATATGAAAAATAACAAAATTAGTATGTTCAGGATCAAAGGTGACCTTCTCAGCCAACAGCGGGTACATCACATCTGGTTCATCTAATGACTGATCCATTAAAGAATCAAATAAAAAGTTTACGCCGTCTGTAGAGCTCCCCTTACCATTCATGGAGTTTAGATTATCAAAAGTACCATTCCCAGCTTGACTAATAGAACCGCCTTTGGGGGCATTCAGATTTGCATATGGCATGACCTGCGCTGAAGCATATTTGGGTAGGCTATGAATCGCAATATAAGGTGTGGTCTGTACCACTGACCACACACTCGAGCTAAACAGATATACCCCACATGCAAAAAGCATCGGCTTTGCATACGCAAATCTCTGGTGCATCAACAACTATCCCCAATATTCATTGCAGTAATTACAAGTTTGGCACTTTAATAATTTCCCCAATACGTAATTGTGTATTCGGCTTGATCTCATTCATTTCTGCCAACTCATTAGTATCCATACCATATTTACTCGCCAAACGAATCAATGAGTCTCCACTTTTAATTTTATATTCAGTGGCTTTTTTGGGAATAAGAATGCTTTGACCACGTTGTAGCCCAGCTTTTGCACTCAAATTATTTAACTCTGCCAATTCTTGAACGGACATTCCCATACGATTTGCAATCGCATTTAAAGACTCCCCAGACTGCACCGCATACTTCTCAGTACTTTTAGTTGCTGTACTCAATTTCACTTTAGGAGGAGCTTTTAGCTCTTCTTTTTCAGTAACTTTACTTGCTAATTCACCATCCAGTTTCAAGCGTTGTCCAACGTTGACATTGCTATTACGAGAAAGACCATTCAATTCACTTAAAAATGCCACTTGTAAATGATATTTTTTTGCAATACCTGCAAGTGTTTCACCCGATTTTACAGTATGTATATCAGGCTCATTAATTGCCTTCACATTACTTTTGACTTTTACTGCTTGCTCAGGCTCACCAGTTAATTTTAATTTTTGACCTGCCAACAAACCAGATGTTGAAGTGAGTCCATTCAAATCTGCAACTTTATTAACTGGCAAATTATATTTATTGGCAACTGCAATTAAACTATCACCCGATTGCACAATATAACTCTCTGGAATAGTGCTGCCCGCTGGCACTTTCAGAGTTTGACCCGCCAGTAAGACTTTTGACGTAGACCATTTATTCAACTCTGCTAATTCTGCCAAACTCATATTGGTTTGCGTTGCAATACTGGATAAAGTATCACCTCGCTGAACTTTATAACTCTCAGTCTTAATACTCGTTTCAGCTTTAACAGTATCATATTTAGTAGTATTTAATTTTGTGTCAACTTTCACATCTGCTGCATGATTGACTTCATGCAATGGAACATTAATTTTTTGCCCCACAGACAAATTATTACTGACATCTAAACCTGCCGTTAAATCAGCAAGCTCTGGCACTGATAATGCGTAACGATCGGCAATAATCTTTAAATATTCACCACGCTTTACAATATAAGTTTTAGTCTTAGTCTTCACTATGGGTTTAGCTGTATCTGCTTGAACCAGCGCTTTATGAGTTGCATTTAGCTTTTCATCACGCCCCTCTTTCAGGTTTAACTTTTGACCTACCCATAAATTACTCGTAACAGGCACATTATTATAATTTGCCAACTGTTGCACAGACAATCCAAACTGATCTGCCACCGCAGTTAAACTGTCATTCGGTTTAACCACATACAAGCTCAGCTTATCCTCTTTCAAGGATTTCACAGATGGACTCTCTACGACAGGTTTAGCATCATATAAATATAATGAGGCACCAACATACAAAGTACTATTCGGATCAACTTGATTCCAGTTCGCAATATCACGCCAATTTACCCCGTTCTTTGCAGCAATCGTGGCTAAATTATCACCTGGCAAGACAATATACGTACTCCGTTTACCTTTTGGTGGAACAACAACAACTTCGGTACTGGTTTTTTCAAATACTTTGGAACGATTTAATTGAGCTTCAACCGAATTATTAGACGTGTTTTCCGCAAGTCCTTTAGGATATGCAAATCTTACCGAATTATCCTTACCTTGCTGTTCAGCCACTGATTGACTGGTTTGAATTGCTGTTAACTTAATTTTCCCATCAAAAGGATCTACAATTTCAGTCCCTTGTGGTGCAATTGCTTTAATTTCTTTTACAACTTCTTCTTTTTCAGCCAACGTTGCTTGCGGTTCTAAAACCTGCTTAACCGTTTCTTTTACACCTTCTGCTTTTACCGCCGCTACAATTTGTTGACGCTCTTTACTTGAAATCGGTGGCTCAATTGCAATCGGTTTAATATTAATAGCTTGAGTCACTGCGACTGGAATACGTGGCGCGCTTGGAATATCTGCACTCGCTGCAAAAGACGCTAGAGCATTGGAACCTTGTGGTGTGGTTTTTAACTTAGCTGCGGCACTGGCGGTAGTCTCAGTATTGCTGGTTTTCACAATAGTCGTTGTCGCAGTTAAAACGGGTGGCGTAGTTTTAACTGGATTCATGACTTGATTATTTAGATTCGAAACAGGAGTAGGATTTAAGGTTGTTGATGACGTTGTCGTACTATTACCTACAGCTGTACTGGCCCAAAAAGTCTCTGAGCTCGGTTTTAATACTTTAATTTTGTTATCAATATTAGGATTTAAATCTGCTGGAATTAAAATACGCATTGGACTTGCCGCATCTACGATTTCACCCCGGTGCCCAGGATTAAGTTGATACAATTCAGCACGACTTAATCCAGTTGTCATTGCAATTTGATTCAATTGAATGCCTGCAGGTACAGAAATCTCTCTAAAATGTGGACGATTTGCAATCGGAGGTAAACTCACACCATATTGTTGTGGTTTTTTAATAATTTGTGCAACAGCAATAAACCGTGGCACATAATTCATTGTTTCTTGAGGTAATTTAAGTGACCAATAATCAGTGGGTAATCCTGCAGCTTGGTTACGATTGATCGCCTGTTGAATACGTCCGGGGCCCGCATTATAGGCTGCCAACGCTAATTCCCATGAACCAAACTGATTATATAAACTGCCTAAAAATTCATAAGCAGCACGCGTGGATTCCACCACATCACGGCGACCATCATATAAATTGGTCTGTCTTAAACCATAAATTTTTCCAGTGCTTGGAATAAATTGCCACATTCCTGCTGCCGCTGCACTACTGGTTGCTGCTGGATCATAAGAACTTTCGATAATCGGTAACAATGCCAGCTCGGTGGGTAAACCACGGCGCTCAGCTTCCTTAACGGTATGATACAAATAGCGTGAAGCACGGGCACTCAAACGATCTATATAGGGTTGACGCGATACAAACCAACTACGCTGTGCATCAATACGTGGATCCCAATGTGTTTCATCCATTTTAAAACCTACAGTCATGCGCTTCCACACATCACCATGTTTTAAAACAAGTAAGCGATCCCCTTCAACTGCACGCATATCTGTTGCAGAAAGCAAGTCTTCTAACGAATCTAAGCTATTCGAATCGAGCATCCCTGTATGTTTAGCACTATGCGACTTCGTAACACCTGTCGTCGACGTACAACCTGTGACTAAACCCATTGCTGCTACAGCTGAACTAAGAATAGATAATTTGAATAAAACAGATGCAGAGGAATGCCACACTGCTGTGGTTGGTTTATACATACAAGATTCCGAACAACATATAATAGATTTATTTTATAAATGCCATTTTAGAGAAGCTAACGACTCACACAAGACATTAATTGAGTGCTTAATACATATAAATGTTACAAGAAATTAAAAAACTTCTAGATCACACCCTGAAAACGCTCATTTAAGTATACAATAAAATCTTCAAACAGTTTGTTCAACACTAAATTCAACGCATTGGTCCAAATTATGTCTCAAACAATCACTCTTTATGTTGATGGCGCTTGTAAAGGTAATCCCGGTCTAGGTGGATGGGGCGCTTATATCATCATGGAGAATAAAGACGAGCATAAAATATGTGGTGGTGAAGTTGAAACGACCAATAATCGTATGGAACTTACTGCTGCAATCGAAGGGATTGCATTTTGTCCTGTGGAAGCAAAACTGATCATTTGGACAGACTCCAACTATGTTAAACGCGGCATTACCGAGTGGATTGAAGGTTGGAAAAAGAAAAACTGGAAAGATGTCAAAAACCCTGACCTGTGGAAAAAGTTGGATTTAGTCTGTAAAAATCGGAGTATTGAGTGGAATTGGATTAAAGGACATTCCGGTCATTCAGGCAACGAAATGGCGGATCAACTGGCCAACCTAGGGGTCGAAAAGACTATTGAAAAGATGAAAAATGGGACTTTGGTCACCACAACCAACAATATGCCTAGCATAGATGAGCTAGATAAAAAAAAAGATGAGAAAGATTGGCTCTTAGATGATCCTTTTGGTTTTGATTTGGCTGAAGCTGACTTAGAAGATGAAACATTCATTGACAATGAAATTATAGAGACACAGGCATTTGAGCAAGTCATTGAAGTGACTATTTCAGTGCAAAATCCAACACCACAGGTTCAAAATACGCATCCACAAATTGTAATTACACCAGCAACACTAAACTTACAAGGTCCACGCCAGCTCATACTGGATACTGAAACTACTGGTTTTTACTACCAAGATAGTGATCGAATTATTGAAGTCGGTGCGGTTGAAATGATCAACCGTAAACTAACAGGTAGTTCAATTCATATTTACATTAATCCAGAAAAACCAGTCGGTGACTCTAAAAATGTGCATGGAATTAGCGATGACTTCCTCAAAGACAAACCCAAATATGACGAAATTGCACAGATCCTGTTTGACTACTTAAAAGGCGCAGAGATCATCGCACATAATGCGGCCTTCGATATGAACTTCTTAAATATGGAGTTTAAACGTAGTGGTCTACAAACCTTATCTGAAGTGTGTGAAGTTACCGATACTCTAGCTTTAGCCAAACGAAAACATCCTGGACAAAAAAACTCTCTGGATGCTCTCGTCCGACGCTATGAAGTACCACAACGTGATCGTACCTTCCATGGTGCGTTACTCGATGCGGAAATTTTATCTGACGTTTACTTAGCCATGACTGGTGGTCAGGTTCTGTTAGATATTGACACTTCAACTATATCTCAGGATCAATTCAACGAGCAAAAATATCATTCAAGCAGTAATGTCGTTCTTCCCGTGATTATGCCTTCACAAGACGAATTAACTGCACATGAGAACTGGGTCAAACAATTTCAAGAGAAACACAGCGAAGCCTGTCTTTTTGCCAAATAAAATCAAATTTAAATGTGTTTTTATATGTAAAGATTTTACAGTTACGTTATATTAAAACATAGAACATTTGGTCTCTTTTGAGACTACAACAAAACATTTATATACCTAGGAAAGGTGCAGATCAATGTCTTACCAAACCTCTATTCATTTTGATCCAACGGCTTTATTAATAATTAAAAAAGAAGTCGACAATTCCATACAGCAAGTTGAATCCGTCGTTAGCAGCTTAGTGGAAGATCAAACATTACCTTTTGGTATTGAGGATGCACTGGCTCAATTTGAGCAATGCGCACACGTACTCATGTTAATCGACATGCCATATTTAGCTCAAATTGCTGAATATTCTGCTCAACTAATGCGTAAGATCATGCAAGATCCACAGCAACTTCATATTCCAGATGTCATTGCATTAAGCGAAGGCACTACTATGCTTAAGCGCTATATTGAGTTTAGTTGTCTACGTGAAGTGAAAGTGCCACAATTTTTACACGATACGTTAAACCGCTTAGAGTTATCTTTAGACAAGCCTCTAACTCAAGATGGTCAAGCTATTGTTCCACTATTAGATTGTGTTTCACCAAGTTTCAACCTTCCACAAGCACCAGAATTAGAAAAATCGATTTATATTCATAAGCTATATAAAATTTGCTTAAATAAATTATTAAAGCAAGCAGAAACAGAATTTGATCTACAAGGCTTTAAACTGGTTGGAACATATCTTGCCAATTTATCGACCGGTACACCAAGCGCACAATATTGGAATCTTGTTTTTGTCGCATTGAATCATATAGATGCCTTGGTATTAAATGATGCGCGTCTAAGAACCCTTATTTCAATCGAAACTAATATTGCACAGCTCTTCAAAACACCGCATGAATTTCAGCCAACAGTAAATGATCTGGCCAATATTTTGAGCCTATGTATCAGCCAAGATAATGAAATTTCTCAACACATTCGCGAACAAATGAATGTCGGGGAAGATCTTCTTTCAGATACGCAATTACAAGTCTTTAGTCGTCACCTATATGGCCCAGATTACAATACAGTACATAGTGTCAGTCATTTGATTACTGAAGAAATGACACAAATTCGTAATGATATTGAGTACAACTATCAGAATATGTCGGAAGAAAAAACTCAAGAATTAAAAACCAAATTGATTGACTTAGCACACGTCTTCAAAGTGCTCAATCTAAATGAAGCTTATGTTGAATTAAAACAACAGGCTGACTTACTTTCTCAACAAAATATACTGCAAGATCAAAATTATGCACAGCAGTTGATGAATAGTATTTTATCAGCAATGAATTCAATTGGAATTCTTGAGCGTAACTACACTTCTAGCCGGTTACAACTGCGTGTCAACAATATGCACATCTCTCTCGATCGTTTAGATGAAGCACATCAGGCTTTATTGGCTGAATCTAAAACGTTGATTGACTTAAGTACACAAACACTCGTTCAGTTTATTCAAGAAAGTGAAACCACAAATTTAGAATTCATCCCGTCTCAATTGAGAGAAATCAGTGGTGCTCTGCTGTTCCTTGGGCAAAAAAATGGTCAACAAGCCCTATTACAGAGTGCTGATTATTTACAAAAAACACTGGAACAAGGGATTCAACCAAATCATGTACAAATCAATTTGCTTCTCGATGTCTTAGCAAGTGCAGATATGATGATTGAGAATTTGCAAAGTAAGCAACCAGTGCTACAAGCTATGTTTGATGTAGCTTTAGCCAGTAGCCAGAAATTAGCGGCAACTGCCTAATGTCAGAATTATCGCTTGCCTACATTTTTCAACATCAACAATTGTTAGTTGATGCAAACTATCAACTTCCCAAAGTTGAAAAATTAGTAAGTGACCTTAGTTTCTATGCGGGTGATCAAGTGATTGCCCGTGACTTAGGCTTACAAGAGGCTATTCCTGAAGGTTTTCAACTGATCCCAATACGTCACTTAATTACTCTGTGGCCTGCTGCACAATTCGTACAAGCAAGTCGCGCAGTACAATTATTAGAATGGCGTAGAAATCATAAATTTTGCTCACACTGTGGGCATGAAACTCTAGTCCATCCAACCGAATACGCCATGGTCTGCCCCGCCTGTAGCTATCATCAGTATCCGCGGGTACAGCCTTGCATTATCACAATTATTACTCGTGGTAAAGATGAAATTTTGTTGGCAAAAAATGCCAAAACACAGAGTAATATGTATGGATTAATCGCAGGTTTTGTTGAGGTTGGAGAAACGCTGGAAGAAGCTGTTCGCAGAGAAACACTGGAAGAAGTCGGGCTACATGTGAATAATATTCAATATTTAGCTAGCCAACCTTGGCCGTTTCCAAGCAACTTGATGCTCGCATTTAAAGCAGAATACCAATCAGGTGAAATTGTGTTGCAAGAAGATGAAATTAGTGATGCACAATTTTTTAAATTCAATCAGTTACCTGAAATACCTTTTGCTGGCAGCATCGCACATGCCATGATTGAACATATCATTCACCAGAAAGATATGCCTCAATAAGACTACTCCCGACTCATCAAAAGATGCCACTTCAGGCATCTTTTTTTAATGTTTCATCGAGTGACTTTACAATTTCTAATCGCGTTTGATAAAAACGGCTAAATAAACTTGAAACGCTGCCCATAATAGAAATATGACCTGTTTTCGGAATCACTTTAATTTCACAATGATTTCCTGCTTCTTTTAGTTTTTCTTGTAAATCGAGTGTATTACTATCCTTAACCACTTGGTCATTTGCAGCTACAAATAGATAATGTTGAATCTCATTTTTTTCTACAAAATAATAAGGCATTACATTTTGATAAGGTACAGTTTGATCAAAGGCTTCTTCAGCTAAAGGATCACCTTTATAATCAAAATGATAAGGCCCAGAAATACCAATAATAGCTTTAATATTTTTCTTTACAGCCACCGCATAACTTTGCGGATGATACAGCAAAGATGCGATATTAAATGCACCCGCTGAATGCCCCATTAATGCTATTTTTTGCGTTGAAATTCCCAATTTAGACTGTTGCGACTCTAAATAACTTAGGGCAATTGCTAAATCATCAATATAACTTGGAAATTTATGCTGTGGTGCAAGATGATAATTCATCACCGCCACATCATAACCAAAACGGGTAAATGCTTCTCCCACAAACTTATATGCACTTTTATCACCATGTGTCCAAGCACCACCATGCACAAATACAATCAGTGGTTTGGAGGTCGTATGTTCTGAAATATATAAATCTAATCTTTGACGTGCTTTTAAACCATAAGCAACATTTTTACGAATAGAATAACCTTTCCGAGGGGTTAATCTATTTAAAGTCACACTGCCTAAGTCATATAAACGAAAATCTCGATAGAAATTTTTAATCAATACATACTTTTTCTGCAATTGCTGCTGCACATCTAAAATTTTATTACTGAACATTACTACTCGGCTCTACTGCATCAGGATCAATTGCTACAGGTGTTTGTACATTTGCTTGAACAGCACCGACAACAGGTGCAGTAAACGATGAAGTCTGTGCTAAATTATTCGGCTGATCAATATTATCAATCAGTGTCACGATTTTAGTCACATTGCCTACTTTCTGTAAAACATCATTTAAATCTGTAACTTCAGGATTACTTAAGCGGCCCAATATATACAAAACACCATCTTCAGTATGAATCAGCACTTTATTATCTGAAACAACAGGTGCTTTCATAATTAAGCCACGCGTATTTGCCGTAGCTGTCGCATCTTGCATAATACTGCTATAGCTAATCTGATTCCCGACAGTAATATAATTATGTACGGCCTTAACATCACTCATTGAACGTACATTATCTTCAGCTAATTGCTTCAAATGTGCATCAGGAACTTGTCCAGTCAATAAAACATTACTATGAAAACTATTAATATTTATGCGAGATTGTTTAAAACGACTATCTAATTTATATAAATTAATTTTTGCAGTTCTTTCAATAGAAGAATCAATAAATACTTGTCCTAAAGATCGTACACCACTTTCAGTACCTACTGGTGTAGTACCGGTTCCACCTGAAATAAAACTTGCGCAACCCGATAGACTTGCAACACAAAGCATCGTTAAAACAATACGGTTAAACACTCCGCAAAACTCCTTATTGAATTCCATAGTTCTATAATTCTTAAACTGCTGCACTTAAATTATATTCACAGATTAATTAAGTCTGCATCTAAAGTAAATGCATTTTCAATCCATTGAGAATCATATGAGTATTTTGAAAAATCTTGCTGTATATTTTTTGCAAACACTTGATGAAAATCAAAACAAAAAACATCAAAACGATAATAAAAATCATGAAATTCGGGGTTTTTCTCGATAAAACACAGTGCTGTTTTAAATATTTTTAATTGTTTAGATGATGTAACTACTTCTATCGCTTGCCCTCTTTGAGTGGCTGAACGGGCTTTAACTTCGACAAAAATTAATTCCTGTCCTTTTATAGCAAGAATATCTATCTCCCCAAAACGACTGTGAAAATTTTGATGAATTATTATATAAGCCGCCTGTTTAAGCATCCGTACTGCTTCGAGTTCAGCCCATTGCCCAAGTGGCTTTACATGATTTTTTATTTGATTTAACGTCATTTATAAAAAGTCTAATCCTTTTGAGGTTTTTTCAAAACACTGTGGCGTTCGTTCCACACGCTGACTCAATATTTTAATCTGTCCAGTTCGACCACTAAAACTGAGATTTTTCACTTGAGGATACATCACAAATTGCTCAGCAATATGCCAAGCATCTCCTCCAAATGCCAGTAAACGCTGATAAGGCATGCTCGTTGGATTTTTTTTGTAAGCTTGAATCACGTCATCCCATTTTGCACTATACACCGCAGGCACATCACAAAATTTAATACCGAGAGGAAGTGGTTGACTGTCTTCAACTGCAAATGCGGCAGTATAGATATGCTGTTTAGGTAATTTTTTTAGACTATTTAGCCACTGATTATTGCCCAAAAGTAATAAGCCCTGATTTTTGCCAATTTTATTGGGCATAACATCAATTGGTTCAATTTGTGCTGCATATTTCTGATGTAGTGCATTCACAAAGCTTAAAGAATCTGTTTCAGTGCCTGATTGACGTAGAATATAGACTGTATCAATAGCATCTTTTTCTAATTTATTAATTAATGCTAATGAGTCATCTTCTTTAGATAAACTATATTGCCATACATTTTTATGTTGGATCGTAACTTCATTCAAAGCTAAAACAGGAATTTTAGGATTTTCATGAATCAAAGCTTCGACGTCACCGCGGGCCAGCGGCCCAATAATCATCGTAGTTTTTTTACCAACATTCTGCTTTAAAATACTTTTGATACTTTTTTGATCTGAATTTACAAATTTTAATGGGATCTTTGCACTTGAAGATTGATAAGCACTCATAATCCCTTGCTTAATGCTTAATCCAGCTCGCGCCATTGGGCCAGATTCAGGTAAAATAACCAATACCTCTGCTTGAACGTTCATCATTAGGCTCAAAAGCCCCAAACTGAGCCATTTCTTGTTACCACTTAACTTTATTTTTTTGATCATGGAGAATCCCCTATGAGTGCTCAATTATTTGTCGTAGCAACCCCAATTGGGCACTTAGATGATATGACTTTTCGTGCTATTGAAGTTTTAAAGTCTGTTTCTATTATTGCGGCAGAGGACACACGCCAATCTGCTCAGTTATTAAAACACCATAATATATCAACTCCACTGACAGCTTGTCATGATCACAATGAAAGTAACAAAATTGATATACTAATTGAAAAATTAAAAAATGGTGACAGCATTGCACTGGTCAGTGATGCAGGAACACCGCTAATTAGTGATCCTGGTTTTAAATTTGTCCGTGCTGCACAAGAAAATGGAATTCGGGTCATTCCGGTTCCCGGTGCATGCGCAGCCATTGCGGCATTAAGCGCTGTAGGTTTACCGAGTGACCGATTCAGCTTTGAAGGTTTTTTACCTTCTAAGCAATCACAACGTTTGCTTCAACTCGAAAAACTCAAGCACGAAACACAAACTTTAATCATCTACGAAGCACCCCATCGTATTTTAGACAGTGTCAAAGATATGGTCAGTGTTTTCGGTGCGGATCGTCCTGTTGGTTTTGCCCGTGAAATTACCAAAACATTTGAAACCATCAAAAAAATGACCTTGTCTGAATTAGTTGCTTTTATTGAAAGTGATCGTAACCAGCAAAAAGGTGAAATTGTTTTAGTAATTGGTGGCGCAGTTGAAGAAAAAGATTTAGATCAGGAAAAACTTGATAAAGTATTGCTGCGCTTACTTGAAGATTTATCTGTCAAAGCAGCATCACAAATGGCAGCAGATTTATTCAATATTAAAAAGAAAGTGGCTTATCAACGTGCTTTAGAACTGACTCAAAAAGACGCTTAAGATTCTCTAAATACACATTAATCAGTTTATTTTCACCAATAGACTGATTAATGAGCTTTTTGTATAAAGCCGCTTTATTTATCCTTCTTAAAGGAAAAAAACAAAGCGGCTTTGAATACTTATAGATGTCTCATTAAATTGATTCAAAGCCATGCCCTATTAATTCTGCCCATTATTCCCCCAACTCAGATATGCCTGACGTTGGCTGAGTAAATGATAGTAATGTTGTACATGTTCTAAATGAGGATGTTCAAAGGGTGTCAGCATCCAACGTTGAACAGATAAACCAATAGGAATATCTGCAAGTGTAAACTCCTGCCCTATTACGAAGGCTTGAGTCTTTGCCAATTGAGCATCCAAAATTTCCATGGTTTTCGTCCATGCTTGAATACTGTTTTCGACCAAAATCTGATCTTGATGTAAAGGTGAATGACGTACCAAATGCATCACGGCATAGGTCCAACTATTATTGAGTTCAATGCCTTGCCAATCAATCCATTGATCAATGAGCGCTCTCCTCTGTGGATGCTGTGAATATAATATGCTTCCATTATATTGATTCGCCAAATATCGAATAATGCTATTAGATTGCCAAAGCACAAAGTCCTGATCGATCAAAACAGGAATCGTCGCATTCGGATTCAAACTAATAAATTCAGGTAACTGAGGCGAGTGAAAACCTCTTCCCCAATCCTCACGCTCATAGTTCAGATTCAACTCATCACATAACCAAAGCACTTTTCTAACATTGAGCGAATCAGCACGTCCTAAAATTTTAAGCATTGATCATCCTATTTTCATCATCCAATAAAAAAGCATCACGATTGTGATGCTTTTTTATGATTAATCTTTAGCAGATTCATCGGGTGGAACTTCTTGAATTTTTCCACCACGCGCTAAAAAGGCAGCAACTTCATCTTCTAAAGCTTCACGCTGTCTTTTTTTAGCAGTGACCGTTAATGTTTCTGCTTCTGCTAAATCTGCATCTGATACAGTTGAATCACTTGTCGCTGCACCTTTTTCGGCGGCTTGCGCTTCATCATCATCTACCGCATTGTCTTCAGTATTATCATCATAATCATTTGTATCTGTCATCTTTAGCTCCCCATCAGTGACGTCAAGTTACCATCCCAACAATGGTGATGTTTTACCGAGAAATGTACCAAGCTCTGCTCATTTCTTCTAGAGGTTAACCCCACAAAAATGTGCTTTTTTTAATCAAAATGGTTAATTTATATAAATGAATGGCTAATTTATATCTCTTTCACACATTAAACAGCATAACGCGTGTCTTGCAATGCACTAAAACCCTTCGCCTGTGCCATAAAACGATCTTTTAAAAAAGCCTGTTGTTCCACTTGTTTTAAAGCAAAATTTCTAGCCCAAACCAATGGAAATATTTCAGCGGTTTCAATCCATCCGATTGCTGACATCGCATGCATCATTGCCTCATTTTGACCTTTTCGAGTATGTTCATAACGCTTTAATGTCTGTTCATGTGCCCAAACACCCCGTTTTTGATCATGCAGCAGCACATCACAGAGTACAGCGGCATCTAGACAACCAATGTTGACGCCTTGCCCAGCCAAAGGATGAATCACATGCGCAGCATCACCAATCAGGGCCAAGCCTTCTTTGACATAATGTTTGGCTGCACGTGCTTTTAACGGAAATTTAGCACGCGGCGTTGCCTCAATGACCTCACCAAGCATATGGTGACTTTCACGTGTTAATAATTGTGTAAAACCGTCATCATCTAGTGCTGCATATTCATCTGCATAATCATCTGGTAATGTCCAAACAATAGAAATCCAATGCTGATTTTGTTCAAGGTCCAAACTAGCCATTGGTAAAAAAGCTAAAGGTCCTGTCGGTAAGAAAATCTGACGAGCCACATATTGGTGTGGTTGGACCGTGCGAATTGCACAAGTTAAACCTGCTTGTTGATAGTCCAAAACATCTAAATCAATTAAAGCCTGCTCACGGACAAACGAATTTGCGCCATCTGCACCAATCAGCAATTTGGTTTTCAGTTGAGTCCCATCTGCAAGTTGTATTATCCAACACCCCACGCCACGTTCAACACGTACCACTTTTACTTGCGTACGGTAATCTTGCAATTGCTCCAGCATTTTATGTTGAATAGCCAAATTCAATACGCTGGGTTCAACCATTGAACCTAAACTTTGTTCAGCTGATGGAAAATTTTCTGATGCCTGCCCAAAATTAATTTCACCGTAGCCATTTTTATTCCAAACCTGCATGCCTGTATATGGCATCTGCCGAGCAATCTCATCCCACACATGCACCGTTTTCAACAAATGAATCGTAGCTTGACTCAAGGCTAAAACTCGTGGATTCGCCACAGCTAAAACCTGCTGTTCATCCAAAATAGGGGCAGCATCCAGTACTGTCGCCTGCACCCCACCTTGAGCTAGAAGTAACGCAGTCAATCCACCAACCAAACCACCACCGACAATCACCACATCCAAAAGATCTGTTTTAGCTTGATTAACTTGACTCATGCTTTTAGCCCCATTGCATAATTAGCGACCAATGGCTTAATCCCTGGAATCACATCAAAAGCCACTAATCCTGTATTTCGAATGAGTTTTAACAATGGATTTTGGTTGCTAAAACCACGAACCACGGCATCACAGAATTTAATAACGCGTTGCTGATCACTTAGACGTGCTTGTTCATAGGCTTTCAACATTTCAGGCTGACCAATATCATCCGACTTAGACAATTGTTGCTGTATAAAACGCACTAAGACATCAGCATCACGTAAACATAAATTAAAACCTTGGCCTGCAACAGGATGAATGGTATGTGCTGCATTTCCCATCAGGATGACACGACCTACGGCTTGTTTTTCTGCCAGTACTTGTGACAATGGAAAACTAAATCGTTTGCCTGTTTGAATGAATTTTCCGGCACGATCGCCATAAGTTTGTTGTAAGGCACCTAAGAAATGTTGATCATTTTCTTCACCTAACCATTCGTGCTCAGTACCTTTTTTCACTGGCCAAACTACTGAACGACGACACTCACCTGGAAGTGGTAACAACGCTAAAGGGCCCAGTGGGCTAAAACGTTCAAAACCAACCTGTTGATGAGGTTTAGAGGTTTGCACAGCTGTCACTATCGCAACTTGATCATAATCATGTACATCCACCCCTACACCTAGTGCTTGACGACAGAATGAATCTCGACCATCTGCCGCAATCACCAATTTGGATTTCAGTGGATGAATGAACTCTCCTTCACGTGTTGCTTCAATATAGACATTATCAGCATCTTGGTTCAGTGAGGTTACTTGTACTCCATCAATCAATTCAATTAAGGGTTCCTCACGAACCTGCGTCAATAACACCCGTCCTAACCATGCATTTTCAATTACTTGGCCAAAGCTTTCGACTTTTTCTTGTTCTGCCAATAAGCGCGCCTTACCAAAACCACCTTGCTCAGTAATATGTACTTCTAAAATAGGGGTCGCATGTTCTTGTAATGCATTCCAAAGGCCAAGCTTTTGATAAATTTGTACACTGCGACGCGATAAGGCTGTATTTCGTGCATCGAAACTCGAGTGATATGGCGCAAGATTCGCATCATCATAATTTGGATACTTAACGGCTTCTAAAAGTTTTACCCCAATATTTGCTTTCGCTAACATCAAAGCTAGACTTAAACCGACCATTCCACCGCCAACGATGATGACTTCTTGTTGCATGCTTTGATCCTTTCTAGATGCTATCCAGCTTACTGAATACTTATAATCTTGATTAATTTTATATTACATCAAGGTCAGTGATTTTTATATTGAAATAGTTAATTGTGTTTATTCTTGTTGTACTGATGCTTTGTACTAAAATATCTAAAGTCATTTATTTTTAAAATATTAAATCAAAAAATGAGAACCTCTTATTAGCGACATCCCATTAAATTTGTGGAACATAGCTAAAAATTCATACATGAAGCATGAAGCATGAAGCATGAAGCATGAAGCATGAAGCATGAAGCATGAAGCATGAAGCATGAAGCATGAAGCATGAAGCGTTTATAAAAAATACTTTCAAATAAGCAGTATTATATTTATTTTAGCTATTTTAATAAATATAGAGTTAATGATATGGCAGATAGTATGGTTAGTAATTTTGAATGCAAATGGAATAAATATTTTCCAAACAAAGCCCCTATTCCATATCTCTTTAAATATTATTTTCAAAATAATTGGTTGCGCGTACATAGCCTACCTAATTCAAAACGATATGCAAATCATGCTGTAGAAATTGATTTATTACTTAGACGACAAAATCAAGTTATTAGTGATTGCTTAACATCAGGAATACCTATTTTTATTGTTTCGGGTAATTATTTCATAGGTAACTCATCAACACCGAGCTATGATCAAGCTTCTATACTTCAATATGATTTTATTACTGGATCACGTATAAATTTACATAAACTTGATCCAAAATATTTTGATGATGGCGAAAGTAATGATTCATGTTTTATACCCATGTTTACTGAAACAGTATGGGAACCAAACTTACATAATGACTTATTAATTAAAATTGCTAATGATGAAACTCGTGCATTTTTAATTTCTTTTGAGAAAAAGATAATTATTGCACCGTATGATGGTGGTTTAGATCTTATTACTGAGGATTTGGACTTAAAAAATAAGATAAGACAGAAATATTGTGAAATGTTATCGAAACGACATGATCAGCTTTGAAATACATAATGATCGTTATGCGAAGTCTGAGACATAAAACCATTCCAAATGATTGAAAAGCCAATCGCTTAATCGGCTTTTCAATAACAAATTTATTATGACTGCGCCATCAACGCTTCAATATCAGCAACTGACTTAACAACATTCTGAGTTAATACCAATGGCCCATGGGCGGTTACCACAATATCATCTTCAATACGAATACCAATACCACGCCATTTAGCATCTACAGTTTCATCATCAGGTGCAATATATAAACCAGGTTCTACGGTCACCACCATGCCTTCTTCATAGACACGCCAATCGCCATCCACTTTATATGAACCAACGTCATGTACATCCATTCCCAACCAATGCCCTGTACCATGCATATAAAATTGCCGATACGCTTCAGTTTCAATGATTTCTTCAATGTTACCGCTCATCAAACCTAAGTCTAGTAAACCTTGTACCAAAATACGTACTGCTACATGGTGCGGTGCTTTATATGAGTTTCCAATCTGAATTGCATTAATCGCTGCAATTTGCGCATCCAAAATTATTTGATAAAGTGCTTTTTGCTCTGGGCTAAACTGACCATTAATCGGAAAAGTACGGGTAATATCCGAAGCATAATATTCATATTCACATGCAGCATCGATCAGGACTAAATCACCATCTTTGAGAACTTGATCATTTTCCACATAATGCAGAATACAGGCATTTTTACCACCACCAACAATGCTGTTATATGAGGGTACGCAACCATTTTGTCCGAAGATATAATTCAATTCGGCTTCAAGTGCATATTCCATCATATCTGGTCGTACTTTTTGCATCGCACGAGTATGTGCTTCAGCACTAATATTCGATGCAATTTGCATAAGTTCTATTTCTTTCGCGGATTTATGCAAACGCATTTCATCAACAATGATATCAAGCTGCTGAATTTGAGTTGGAATCGCGTGTCCTTGATTTTTTTCAAGAGCTTGTTTTAACCACATGGTGACTTTAGTATCAAAATCTGTGCGTTGCCCAACACGAAAATAGAGTTTTTCTTTATTCAATAACTTATTAATGATTTCTATATCAAGTTGCTCAATAGCATAAGCTTGATCTGCTGCATAATCCTGAATTGCGCCATCAGTTCCCGCTCTATAGCCATTCCAGATTTCCATCTCACGGTTTCGTTCACGGCAAAATAAACTATAGGTATATTCTACACCTGAATCCGCAGTTTCAATGACAGCCACTGCTTCTGGCTCTGCAAACCCAGTGAGATAGAAAAAACTACTATCCGCACGAAATTTATAGTCTGCATCTCGGTTACGCATTGCCACAGGACTAGTTGCAATCATTGCGATGCTATTGGGACCCATTTGTTTTGCTAGGCGGTCACGACGTTCCTGAAAATCTGCTTGCGTCAGTTTCATTGTCTATTCAGCTTATTTTCAAATATTTAATGATTTTGCGTCTAATCTAACCCACAAAATCATCTTGGATAATTGAGTTCATCGCATAGATGGATTTATTTAAATCTATGCGATGAGAAAATTAACTTGGTCGATGGGGTGTAAACATTTCAACCAGATTACTACCTTCTGATGTTTCAATATCTTGCTTCAATTTACTCTGAAAATTTTGCAATAAAGAGCTAGCTAAAACTGGAATTTTCTTACGTCCAACCGATAATGAAACAGGAATCAAACGAACAAATTCGTAAAGTTCCTGATAACTCTGTTCACCTTCTTCATCCTCATCAGTTTCCTCAAACTCGACTGATGCAACATCTTGCAAACCTTCAATTAGTTCTTGTTCATTGGCACGGATATGACCTGAAGTTAAACCAAAGCCTAAAACTACGCCCGCACACCAATCTGCGAGTGCTTGAACACGTTCTGAAAGAAAATGCTCATCATCTGGAAGCATTGGAAGATAATCCAATTCATCTTCAGACAAAGCATGGGCAACATCATTAGCTTCTTCTTCAAGTAAAGCTAAAGCCTCATCATCTAATTTCGGAATATTAAGTGTTGATAAAATTTGTAACCATTCATCACGAGTAGGCGCTTCGGTTACACAAACTATACCAGTTAAAAGACCATGTAACTCACTAGGACTTGAAATCTCTTCAATACCCTCAAAATTATGCTTCCAATCTGACCAACCTGAAATATCGTCTTGCATTCGTTTATCCAACCTCTATACTTCTGTATATATTACCTTTGATTGCAAATCTGTGCGACCACGTTATGTTAGAACAATTACAGCGTCTACAGACGCATATTGGCGCCTTAAAAACACGCCTTGAAACTGTTGAGAATGAAAACCGATCACTGTTAAAAGAAAAGGATAACAGTGAAGAGAAGTCTCATGCCCAAATTATGCATAAAAACAGCATCATTACACACAAGCAAGATGAAGTAGATAATCTTACAGAACAACTTTCTGGGCTACAATCTCAATTCCAACACTTGAATACAGATGCGACTGCTCTTGCAGAACGCTATGGACGTTTGGAAAAAAGTTGTACTGACTTGAAAACACGGTTCCAAGAAATTCTTGCCGAACGTAATGAATTAAGGATTGTTAAAGAAAAAGTGTTGAATGAACAACGGCATGCTCAGCAAGAGATTACTGATTTGCACGCTGAACGTGAACGCTTAATTCAAAAAAATGATCATGCAAAAGCGAAAGTTGAAGCGATTATTCAGCGTCTTGCTATTTTGGGTACGGAACAAGATCATCATGCGCAAGAAATTCAGCAACTTGCTCATCCGACTGAAAATAATGAGGAGGCATCATCATGACTGAAGTTGTGACTGTTGAATTACGTTTAATTGAACAAATTTTTCGCCTTTCTACGACTACTAATCAAAAAGCAGACTTAGAACGTGCTGGGCAACTTTTAAACGAAAAATTTCAGGAATTTCGTCGTAAAGCCCCTAACATGGAACATAACAAGCTCATGATTATGGTGGCTTTGGAATTAATGCAAGAAATTCTCACCATGAATAAATCGTTACAAGAGTATTCACATTGTGAGCGCTTACTCAGTACCATGCTTGAAGATGTTGAAAAAGCGGTATAAACCGCTTTTTCTTTGTGCAAACAAATGTGATTATGGTATTAAATTTATATAATTTAACCGATGACGATTTGCCTCTCACGATAGATTATGTATACTAATTACATCTCTGAGATGTTCGCCAGCGGGTCTAATTCCCCTGCCGATACTTAAACTTACGGATGTGTTCTGTATATTTTGAGTGTATGCCCACCCCGAGTGGGAAACCTATTAAGTGTACGTCACGTCCACCTTGAACTCATCGGGTTCAGGGTAACGACATTGCAGCGGCATCTTCGGAGTGTTTTATTTAAAATAAAAACAATAACTTATTAAAAATAGACTACTCCCTTAGATATTCAAAAATATCCCCCTGATAATTAGAGTCTAAAAACCACCTCATCGTATTACTGCTTCATGTACCTTGAATTTAAATAAAAAATAATTGGTAAAAAGGGTTACTCATACTCTGTCACTGAGAATCTTTATTAAATATAGTTAATAGATAAAGAGGTTAATCAAGTAGCAGTGAAAAACGTCAGCTCAGCATTTCTTCTTTTAAGATCCATCATTATAGACGTTACTTAGGCTCTAGTTTAGATGATTCTTAAATTATAAAAATCATGTTACTATTCACCTAAAATAACTCTGATCATATCAAGAGCTGCTTACTAATCCAGTAAACAACTATCATATTCGTTACTACATTTTTTTAGAATTTGCTGAATCAGCCCATAATCCCAACTTTATTTAAAATTAATTATCAATATATTCATTAGCTTAAGTTTTTTTTAACATTTTTATAAAAAATCTATTTTCAAAATCAGAAATATTTGTGTAAAGTTTGCTGTATATACAAGACTATACGTATCCACACAAACGTTAAAATTATTAGTCAATATAAAACATGACCAAAAGACAGGAGTCTGAAAGTGATCATCACAAATTTCAGTAATGAAAAAGTGAATACATTATCTGATACACAATTAAATGGACTCATGAATAGATAGGTAGTGTGACAAAGATGGTGTGCGATACCTTCATCTTAAAAGTGACAATTAATTGATACTCATAGATTAAAAATGATTGAACTCACCTGCTAATATTTTAAGGAAAATAAAATATTAGCAGGATATACGAAATGATAAAAAGGTAAACGAAAATGGAACTTCTTCTTCAACCAGGTAAACTTAATCTTGCTGATCTACGTCAGGCTTATTTAAATCCTATTCAAGTCAAACTTGATGAAAGTGCACTTCCTGCAATTCAAGCAAGTGTTGATTGTGTGAATAAAATCATTCATGAAGGTCGTACAGCTTATGGAATTAATACTGGATTTGGCTTATTAGCTTCTACTAAAATTGCACCTGAAGATTTAGAACAATTACAACGTTCTTTAGTTCTTTCACATGCAGCTGGTGTTGGTGAGCCGCTAAATGATAACATGGTTCGTCTAATCATGTTGCTGAAAGCAAATAGCTTAGCTCGTGGTTTTTCAGGTATTCGTTTAAGCGTAATTAATGCGCTATTGGCATTAATTAATGCTGAAGTTTATCCACATATTCCACTGAAAGGTTCAGTCGGTGCATCAGGTGACTTAGCACCACTCGCACATATGTCTTTGGTCTTATTAGGTGAAAGTAAAGCACGTTACAAAGGTGAATGGTTACCTGCTGTTGAAGCTTTAAAAATTGCGGGTTTAGAACCAATTTCTTTAGCTGCAAAAGAAGGTCTTGCACTATTAAATGGGACACAAGTCTCTACAGCATATGCTTTACGCGGTTTATTTGAAGCGGAAGATTTATTCTCAGCTGCTGTTGTTTGTGGTGGCTTAAGTGTTGAAGCTATGCTTGGCTCACGCTCACCATTTGATGCACGTGTACATGAAGTCCGTGGTCAACGTGGTCAAATTGATGTTGCTGCTGCTTATCGTGATTTACTCCTAGATCATAGTGAAATTGGTCAATCACATGAAGGTTGTGAAAAAGTACAAGATCCGTATTCTTTACGTTGTCAGCCACAAGTTATGGGTGCATGTTTAACGCAAATTCGTCAGGCTGCTGAAGTTCTTGAAATTGAGTCAAATGCTGTTTCAGATAACCCATTGGTTTTTGCGAAAGAAGGTGATGTAATTTCAGGTGGTAATTTCCATGCAGAGCCTGTCGCAATGGCTGCGGATAATCTAGCATTGGCAATTGCAGAAATTGGTTCATTATCTGAACGTCGTATTTCGATGATGATGGATCGCCATATGTCACAATTGCCACCATTTTTAGTAGAAAATGGCGGAATCAACTCAGGTTTTATGATTGCACAAGTCACAGCAGCAGCTTTGGCCAGTGACAATAAAGCATTGGCACATCCAGCAAGCGTAGACAGCTTACCTACCTCTGCCAATCAAGAAGATCACGTGTCTATGGCGCCAAATGCAGGTAAGCGTTTATGGCCAATGGCGGAAAATGTACGTGGTGTTTTAGCGATTGAATGGCTAGGTGCATGCCAAGGCTTAGATTTCCGTAAGGGATTAAAAAGCACAGTGAAATTGGAGCGCGCACGTCATATTTTACGTGATCAAGTACCTTATTACAGTGAAGATCGTTTCTTTGCACCAGATATTGAACAAGCCAGTGATTTATTGGCAAGTGGATGTTTAAATGAATTAGTTATTGCCAAATTATTACCTAGTCTTGCATAAGTTGTGATTAAAAAAAGGTCACATGATGTGACCTTTTATCAAACAAAAATTTCCTCAAGGATTGGAGATTCACATGTCACAAGATTCTGCTTTAAAAAGAGGCTTGAACACCCGCCACATACGCTTTTTAGCTTTAGGCTCAGCGATTGGAACAGGTCTGTTTTATGGTTCTGCAACTGCCATTCAAATGGCAGGACCTTCTGTATTAATTGCTTATATTGTTGCTGGGATTGCAATTTATATTGTCATGCGCGCACTGGGTGAAATGTCTGTACATAATCCAGTTTCAGGTTCTTTTAGTCATTATGCATCCAAATATATTGGCCCATTTGCGGGTTTCACCACAGGTTGGACCTATGTATTTGAAATGATCATAGTAGCATTGGCAGATGTCACTGCATTTGGGATTTACATGGGATTTTGGTATCCCGATGTACCGCGCTGGATTTGGATTTTATCGTTAATTTTATTTTTGGGTGCAATCAATTTAATTCACGTAAAAGTCTTTGGTGAATTAGAATTTTGGCTCTCCATTATTAAAGTAACCGCCATTATTGCCATGATTGTAGGTGGTTTTGGACTCATGTTTTATGGCTTCCATAACGATCAAAGTGCGATCGTATCGGGTGTTCAAAATTTATGGTTGTATGATGGTTTCATGCCTCATGGGATTGGCGGTTTAGTCGCCTGCTTATCTGTGGTAGTTTTTGCCTTTGGTGGGATTGAAATTATTGGTATTACTGCCGGTGAATCTGAAGATCCAAAGAAATCGATTCCTAAAGCTATTAATGCTGTTCCAGTTCGTATTTTATTATTCTATGTCTTGACTATTTTTGTACTCATGTCAATTTTCCCTTGGAATCAAATTGGTACACAAGGCAGTCCATTTGTACAAATTTTTGAAAGCTTAGGTATTAAATCTGCTGCAACAATCTTAAATATTGTAGTCATTTCTGCAGCAATTTCAGCAATTAATAGTGATGTTTTTGGTGCAGGTCGTATGTTATATGGCATGGCTCAAAGTGGCCAAGCACCGACTATATTTACCAAAGTGTCTAAAAATGGTGTGCCTTGGATGACTGTAGTTGTTATGGCAGGGGTGTTATTGATTGGGGTTGTGCTGAATTACTTTATTCCTAAAGATATATTCTTAATTATTGCCTCAATTGCCACGTTTGCCACA
This sequence comes from Acinetobacter sp. ANC 4648, assembly GCF_002135345.1. GTDB lineage: Bacteria > Pseudomonadota > Gammaproteobacteria > Pseudomonadales > Moraxellaceae > Acinetobacter. Next base: position 253,092 of record NZ_NEGI01000005.1, read on the forward strand.
GTCTGGGTTTGGTTGATGATTCTTGTTTCGCAAATTGCAATGCGTCGTAAACTCTCAACGGAAGAAATTAAAGCTTTAGATTTTCCTGTGATTGGTTGGCCATATGCTCCAGCATTTGCCATTATATTCATGTTGTTTATTTTAGCGATGATGGCTTATTTTCCAGATTCTAGACCTGCAATTTACGTTGGATTCGGTTGGCTGGCTATTTTATGGGTTGCTTATATTGTTAAAGTTAAACCTAAATTGAAAGCTTTTGAAAGTGAATTAACGCCACAACAAAACTTAGAAATAAAAGGCTAAGAAGCAATCAGCCCAATTTTAAAAAATTGGGCTGATCAAATATTTTTATATCAGGTCGATGATAGTACATATAACAACAATCTGTACTTGAAATATATGTTATTCAGTCATGCTTTTTAGACTTCAACTGATTCTGTAATCCCCTACCTCTTGTTTCCACCCGTTTTCACTCAAATCTTAAATTAATTTTTTATTGAATTAATAATCAACATTATTTTCACAAAAATTGAGTGTGATTTCACAACTAAGTTGTTTACTAGAATCATTAATGATACGTGCTTAACTCTATCGCATAATACCTATTTAAAAAAATCATACATAATTAAAAAGATAAGCCTAATTTGCCTTTTCCATATTTTGTTCAATAATATCTAAAATATCTTCATTTTTATCCGCCCATTCATAAAGCATAAATAGTGGTTCAACGACTTTTTTTCCAATCTCAGTCAAAGAATAACTCACATGAGGTGGAATGACTTCATACACTTTTCGATCAATCAGACCATAGCGCTCCAACTCTTTTAAACTTTGTATTAGCATTTTTTTTGATATACCGGGCATACAGCGTTGTAGCTCTCCAGTTCGTAATGAGTTATGGGAAAGCACATACAAAATCATCGAATTCCACTTATGCTCTAAAATTTTATGAATTCTGCGCCTAGGACAATTTTCCAAAAGAATCAATGACATCTATTAACAACCTCACTCACGGTAACTTTTTTACCACCACGGTACAAAAAGGTAACTAGTTGCCAACACTAACATTTTGATAAAAAATAAGCCATATTCTTACGAGTTGAATACAAATGAATACAGGTAAAATGAAAGCCTTAATTCTAAAAAGCTACGAAACCGGAACACTGCATTTAGAAAATATAAATATTCCTAAGCTTGTTAACGGTCATGTTTTAGTAAAAATTGCGGTCAGTGGTACAAATCCAATTGATAATAAAATTCGGACAGGGCAAGCCCCATATGCGATGCCCGAGCTTCCAGCGATTATTGGAACAGACATGGCAGGAACCATCATTGCTGTTGCAGATGACGTTGATCATTTTGCTGTGGGTAATGAGGTTTATGGTTTGGTTGGAGGTGTCCGAGGTTTACCAGGAACACTAGCAGAATATGTGTTAGCTGATGTTCGTCTAATTGCTCTAAAACCTAAAAACTTGACCATGCGAGAAGCTGCGGCCATTCCTTTAACATTTTTAACAGCTTGGGAAGGTTTAATTGATAAAGCGAACATACAACCAGAACAAACGGTTTTAGTGCAAGGTGGTGCTGGTGGTGTTGGACATATGGCAGTACAAATTGCTGTAGCACATGGTGCAAAAGTTTATGCAATCGCATCGCAGGCAAAAAAAGAAATTATTGAAAGTTATGGCGCAATATTTTCTGACTATAACCAACAAACCATTCATGAATGTGTAACTGAATTTACTGCGGGGAAAGGATTTGATGTTATTTACAACACCAACGGTGGCAAACAATTAGAACAAGTCCTTGAAGCTACTGTTCCTTATGGTCATATTATCAGTAGTAATGCATTCTCAGAGATTAACTTAGCGCCAAGTTCACTACGTAATGTAACTATTTCAGGCGTATTTATCTTATGGCCAATGCTTGAAAATAACAGAAGACAACATCATGGTGATATTTTAAAAATTGCTACGCAACTTGCGGAGGAAAACAAGCTTAAACCACTCGTTGATCCTAGAGAGTTTGATATCACGCAAACAGTGGAAGCTCATCATTATTTGGCTGAAGGCAAAGCTTTAGGTAAAATTGTAATTAACATCCCGCATGATGCAAATGTTAAATAATTAAATATTTCCAGCTAAATGATAAAGCCCAATCCAATATTGAGCTTTATCTCGAGCTGCAATCCATTCGATAAACTATATTTCCAAGTTGTATTTTTATATGAAAAATGCCTTTTATCTGAACCATTAACGCTAAGATCACCTTAAAAAATAAATCTCAATAGCGAGTAAAGGCAATAACGGCCTTTCAAAATATCAATAATTTAAATAGTTTAATCCTAAAAATATAAATTGGATTAAATAATAAAAATATTCAATGATGCATAGAACAAGCTTTTCAACAAGGATGATGGATGATGAAGCAAAGAATTAGAATTGCAGTTATTGGCGGCGGAATCGCAGGATTAGCACTGATGACACAATTGATTAAAAATAAAAATATTGATGTGCATCTCTATGAAGCTGCACCACAGTTTTCAGAAATTGGAGCTGGTATTTCATTTGGGGCAAATGCCGTTAAAGCCATCTATTTATTAGGCTTAGCCACCCAGTATGAAAAAATTGCAGACCAAGTCAAAGCACCATATACAGATATTTGGTTTCAATGGCGAAATGGATATACCGATCAATACTTTTCGGCTTCTATTGCCCCAGATGTTGGGCAATCCTCCGTACACCGCGCAGACTTTTTAGAAAGCCTCATTCCATTTGTTCCTTCAACGCATGTACATTTTAATAAACGTGTAAAACAGGTAAATGCTTCACCTGATCAAGTACAAGTTCTTTTTATAGATGGACAAACCATTGAATGTGATTATGTAATTGGTTGTGACGGTATCCACTCGGTAGTCAGAGACCATGTACTCAATTCACAACAACTACCTCGTGTTACACCCCAATTTTCTGGTACTTGGGCTTATCGTGGAATTATTAAATTTCAAGATTTTAAGCAAACACTGATTGAGCTGGATCATGACTTAGCATTGGCTGAAATTCCGCAAATGTTTCTGGGTAAAGACAAGCATATTTTGACCTTTCCAATTCGCCAAGGAGAAGAAATTAATATTGTTGCTTTTAAATCAGACCGAATGAATACCGTTTTACCTGAGAATACAGCATGGACTCGATCCATGACTAAACAAGAAATGTTAGATGATTTTTCAGATTGGAGTAATAGCTGTAAGGCACTGCTAAACTTAATTGAAGCACCCACCATTTGGGCTTTACATGAAATTCCGCCACTTGAGACATATAAAAATAAAAACCAAAATGTGATTTTAATAGGTGATGCAGCTCATGCAATGTTGCCCCATCAAGGTGCTGGTGCTGGTCAGGGGCTTGAAGATGCATTATTACTGTCACATTTATTAGCTTCAGAACATCTTGATCGGCAAAATATTCACTTAGTTTCCACTATATATGAAGACTTTCGAAAAAAACGTGCATCACAAGTCCAAACGACATCACGTGAAGCTGGGGAAATTTATGAATTATATGCCCCAGATTTTCAAAATTTTGACACGGTTGCTGCGCATTTAGAACAACGTTTTGACTGGTTATGGCAGCATGATCTTGAACAAGAGCTGATCAATGCTCAAAAGTCATTTCATCAAATAATTCAATCACAGCGACAATCTTATTCAGCTTAGTAAGCGAATTGATTAAAACTCATATTCAGATAGAGAAGTATTACTTTATACAATCTTATTCTTATTAAAGTAATACTTCTTAATTAGTAAAATTTTGAATTACTTTTCTTTGAAGATGAAGTTGATTTATCAAATTGATAGGAAAACTCACAAAAACTTGACCACTAAATATAGTTTCAATACTTAAGCTACTATTATAAGATCACCACTGCTCAAAATAACTTAGCCATAAATAATGAGTAAATCATTCAATTCGTGTGGTTATTTAACGATCATTAATATAACGCAATCGACACGCAATATGCTTTTTTCCGCAGTCTGAATAGGAATTTCACCTTGATTGACCTGAGCTTAATTAAAGTTTTTATTATTATTTATGAAGCTAAGAATATTAGTCATGCTGCTGATCGCCTTAATTTAAGTCAACCCTCTGTAACTTATAATTTAAACCGCTTACGTAAATTTTTAAATGACCCTTTATTTATTCGAGATAAATTTGGAGTTAAACCTACAAAACTCGCACAAAGCTTATATCCAACCTTTCGCCAGTCAATTTCCGATATTGAGGTTGCAATTGCCGCGGCTCAAAATTTTGATCCCAAAACATCAACTAAAACATTCCGCTTAGGATTATCAGATTTAGGGGAAATCTGCTTACTACCCTCTCTAATTCAATATTTGTCTAAAGAAGCTCCCCTTATTAAACTTGAAATAGAAGAAATTCAATCGAATCAAGTAGAAAATTGGTTAATAGAAGGCTTTTGGATGTGGCTGTATTTAATAGTCGCTCTACCCTGATGCCTAAAATAGAAGCAGAACATTTATTTGAAGAACAATATATGTGCATTGCACATAAACTACATCCTCGTATTCAACAACAACTCAGTTTAGAAAATTATCTACAAGAAAAACATGCTGCAATCAAGTCATCTACAGGGCATATTGCAGTAGACCAAAAACTCAAAGAATTGGGACTAAACAGAAATATTATGCTTGAAGTGCCCCACTTTAGCGTTTTACAAGATGTTGTAACTCACTCTGAATTATTAGTCACACTTCCCTCACGTGCAGCACGCGTTTATGAAAAAAATAGTGATATCAATATTTTTGAGTTACCGCTTCAATTAAAACCATTTTGTGTTAGCGTACATTGGTATAATCATAGTGATGATTTAGAAGCACGTAAATGGTTTATCAAAACTTTAAAACATATTTTTCAACTCTTATAAAAAACTGATATTTAATACAATTTACTTCTTAAATTTGCGCCCTTTTTTCTTTTAACTTCACCATCATAAAATTTCTATAATGTTCAAAAACGTTCTATTCAATATTTTTATTTTGACTCTTTTACCTCAGAAGAAATATTTTGATACCATTTATAAATATTCTAAAAAAAATTTATTGGATAAAATTTAAGCACTTACTATTTAAAATAATATTTTATAAAATGACAAAAAATGGCACAAAAAAATAATAATTTTTCATGTAATTTTAATCACATTGTAATCTAAGCATGCTGATCAATTACACCATATCCATTGTGTTTATTACTAAAAGAGCTAAGTATATGAAGTAGTCGACTAGACTTCCTAACTATTGAGATTAGTATCATGAATAAACTGACTAAGACATTATTAGCTAGCGTAACAACCGCAATATTAGCAAGCTCAGCTATAGCGGCCACACCAACCACTCAAACACAATCTAAAGAAATGATGGGAACTACGCATAAAGCGACAACGCAACATGAATCTGAAGCAATGATGAAAATGAAAAAAGCGCATCATGATGAAATGATGAAAATGAAAAAAGCACAACATGAGGAAATGATGAAAATGGAAAAAGCTCATCATGATGAAATGATGAAAATGATGAAAATGGAAAAAGCCAAATAAGGTTTCATCCCGTCCAAACCGAATGAAAATGATGTAGGTTTTAAACTGTATTAGCCCTAAAACATGGCATTATTTTAAAGTTAAGTCTAAACCTTCAGATTTTGAAAAAAAGCTAAATGAATTACTTGAAAAGCAAGACTTAATATAACCATTATATATAGAGGCATTTAAGCCTCTTTTTGGATTTTCATTAGCTTTATGACACAAATTAATTACGTATCATATCTGCTCAACTAAAACTCTAAAGAATAAAAAAGGTGGAATAGGTTAAAATCCCACCTTTAAAATGCAAATAGCTCGAAAATAAAATAAATCGCTAAAATATTTTAATATGTAATAAAATGACTTATCCAATTTTTCACTACCTGATGCAAACTATAGAATAAGAATATTTTACTGTTGCAACAGATAGCGTGAAAAAGCAAGTTTATACTTAGCCGGGGAAAATCCCTCGCTCTTTACGTGCTCTTAAAATACGCTCACACGCTAAAATATAAGCAGCGGTTCTTAAACTACATACTTTTTCTTCTGCTGTTTGCCACACATCATGAATAGCTTTAATCATGAGTGCATCTAAGCGTTGATTGATTTCTTCTTCTGACCAGAAGAAGCTCGCCATATCTTGAACCCACTCAAAATAACTTACCGTGACACCACCAGCATTACAAATCACATCAGGTACAACTGTCACACCGCGTTGAGTCAAAATATCATCTGCTTGCGGATAGGTCGGGCCATTCGCCCCTTCTAAGACTAACTTAGCAGTTAGGTTCTGAGCGCGTTCGGCCGTAATTTGTCCTTCTAATGCCGCAGGAATAAAGATATCCATCTCTACAGTCCAAAACTCATCATTACTAATTGCTTTAGCATCTGTAAAGCCAGCAACACCCTGATGTTGTTCTAGATGTAACTTTAACGCATCAACATTCATACCCTCTGGATTATAAATTGTGCCAGTATGATCTTGAATAGCGACAATTTTTGCTTGGGCTTGAACAAATAAATAGGCTGCTTCACTACCCACATTACCAAAGCCTTGTACAGCAACTTTGGCATCTTTTAGCGGTAATTGAATTTTTTGCGCCACTTGTTGGCCTGTAATAAATACTCCACGCCCAGTGGCTTTAATGCGGCCTAAAGAACCGCCCAAATGTACAGGTTTACCCGTTACAACGCCCGTTACCGTATGTCCTTGACCAGATGAGTAAGTATCCATAATCCAGCCCATCACGTGTGGATTTGTACCGACATCTGGTGCTGGAATATCTTTTTGCGGACCAATAATATGACTAATTTCACTGGTATATCGACGTGTTAAACGTTCTAACTCACGTAATGATAGTGATCTAGGATCAACACGAATCCCACCTTTAGCACCACCAAAAGGTAAGTTTAATGCAGCAGTTTTAATCGTCATCCATGCAGAGAGTGCCATGACTTCATTTAAATCAACATCGGGATGATAACGTATTCCGCCCTTTCCAGGCCCTCGTGACAAACTATGTTGTACTCGATAACCTTCAAAATGACGAATAGAACCATCATCCATGACAATCGGTACATCGACAATCAAAGCACGCTTAGGACGTTTTAAAGTATCAATATATTCCTTTAAATGCTCTAAATAGGGTGCAACACGGTCAATTTGTGCTAAGTACGTTTGCCATGCACCATCATTGTCGTTGATATACGATAAGTTAGACATTATTCATCCTTGATCATTTATTATGTGTTTGTTTTTTAACCTTATAAATCAAATATATAGTTAAATATGATATAAGCAGCCAATTTCGCGGTTCTATTATCTACATCAAATTTTGGATTACACTCAGCTACATCAAATACTTTAATTTTTCCAGAGCTCTTAATCGATTGAAGAATCGGATCAAAGACTGTTAAATCAATGCCTTTAACTGCTGGTGCGCTTACACCAGGGGCAATGCTTGCGCTAAAAACATCCAAGTCGATGGTAATATATAAATAATCAACTTTTTCAATAAAATGATTTATTTTTTCTAGCAAACTTTCGATGTGCAAAATGTGTACATCACGGTCGTAGATATATTCACAATTTAAACGATCAGCAGTTTCAAATAGAATCTTAGTATTGGCATGTTTTGCTACACCGATACATAAGTAATGAAATGGTTTAGCATTTTGCTCAGATAATTGTGCTGCTTGTAAAAATGGCGTACCTGATGATGCTTGTTCCGCTTCTCTTAAATCAAAATGCGCATCAAAATTAATAATCCCGATATTTTTTTCAGGTTCATGGGCTTGTAAATATTGAAATAAACCACTGAAGCTACCAAAAGCCACTTCATGCCCACCACCCAAAACGATGGGCTGCTCACCTTGTCTTAACGACTGTGCAACACGTTCTGCCAATTGCGATTGGGCTTGTTCTAACAAACTATTTTCACAAATCACATCACCATGATCAGCAATGCTCATCGGTTGATGCACAGGTAAATTTGCAAGTTGTTTACGAATTGCATTCGGAGCATCCGCCGCGCCAATACGCCCTTTATTTCGCTGTACACCTTCATCAGAACCAAATCCAATTAAGGCAAATTTTGCAGATTCTGATTGATTCATAATTTGAAAAATGCGTTGATGGTTGACAGCTGTACCATCATTTCGTCCATTCCAATCAAATGTACTGGTCATTTTAATTCTCTACTGAAAAACTTTTATGCACTTTACTTAAACCTAAATATTTAAACGCTGATCTCTTGACCTTGATAAATAATACGTTTAGATAAATCACCACCAAGCCAATAAGTTAGTTCAGATGGATGCTCAATATCCCAAGCAATAAAATCAGCAACCTTACCTTGCTCTACGCTGCCATGTGAATCTTGTAAACCTAAGGCATGCGCTGCGTGGATCGTTACCCCAGCTAAAGTTTCTTCCGGCGTTAGACGGAACAAAGTACTGCCCATATTTAACATTAAGCGTAAAGACAAAACTGGCGATGTACCTGGGTTTAAGTCTGTTGATAATGCAATCCGAACTTGATGTTGTTTCAAAGTATCAATCAGAGGAATTTTTGTTTCTCTTAAAAAATAAAATGCACCTGGCAATAACACCGCCACTGTGTCTGATGCAGCCATCGCCTTGACATCATCTTCGGTGATGTATTCCAGATGGTCTGCTGACAATGCTTGATAACGCGCCGCTAAACTTGAACCCGCTAAAGAAGATAATTGTTCTGCATGTATCTTCACGGGCAGATTTAAACTTTGTGCTGTTTTAAATACACGCTCAACTTGCTCTGGTGAGAATGCTAAATATTCACAAAACGCATCAACAGCATCAACCAAACCTTCTTGATGTAACTTCGGCAACATTTCAATACAGATATGCTCAATATAGGCATCACTTTGATCTTGATATTCTGGCGGTAAAGCATGGGCAGCTAAACAAGTACTTTTAACCGTTATTGGTAAACATCGACCAATTTCACGAATCACGCGCAGCATTTTTCTTTCATTGATATAGTCAAGACCATAACCCGACTTAATCTCAATGGTGGTCACACCATCTTTGAGTAAGCTTTTTACCCGTCTTAATGCACTCTTTAATAATTGTTCTTCTGTTGCTTCACGAGTCGCGCGTACTGTACTGGCAATACCACCACCTTGGGCAGCAATTTCAGCATAGCTGACACCTTGTAGTCTTTTTTCAAATTCAACACTACGATTGCCACCGAAAACGCTATGCGTATGACAATCGATAAAACCTGGTGTTACCCAAGCTTGCTGTAAATCAATTATTTCATCATATTGATCTTCAACCAGATCCTGTTGAGATCCAATCCAATGAATCATATTTCCTAAAGTCACAATCGCTGCATTTTCAATCATGGAATATCGACCATTTTGCATGGTTGCGATATGACAATTGTGCCAAAGTTTTTTCATAACATCCGCCTTAGGATTTTGACCTAACTATGCAAAGTGACTTACTTTTTATTTTTTCATGTTTGAGGAAACAGCCCAAGTACTACTTGGAATTGTTTCATCACAATCTAATCAGGTTGTTACCGAACGCATCGATAACAACCTGTTGGATAACTCATTAATGACTAGATTAACCCGTAATCATTGGCAAGTTTAAGCCTTGTTCTTTGGCACAGTTCACTGCAATGTCATAACCAGCATCAGCGTGACGCATCACACCTGTTGCAGGGTCATTAGTCAGTACGCGAGCAATACGTTCAGCGGCTTCATCTGTACCATCACAGACAATTACCACGCCTGAATGTTGAGAGAAGCCCATACCTACACCACCGCCATGATGCAATGATACCCAAGTCGCACCACCAGCTGTGTTCAACAATGCATTCAATAATGGCCAATCTGAAACTGCATCTGAACCATCTTGCATAGACTCTGTTTCACGGTTTGGACTAGAAACTGAACCTGAATCTAAATGGTCACGACCAATCACGATTGGTGCAGATAATTCACCACTACGTACCATTTCATTAAATGCTAAACCAAGTTTCGCACGCAAACCTAGACCCACCCAACAAATACGTGCTGGTAAACCTTGGAAGCTAATGCGTTCACGCGCCATATCTAACCAATGATGTAAATGTGCATCATCAGCTATTAGCTCTTTTACTTTCGCATCGGTTTTATAGATGTCTTCAGGATCACCTGAAAGTGCAACCCAACGGAATGGCCCAATACCACGACAGAATAATGGGCGGATATATGCTGGAACAAAGCCTGGGAAATCAAACGCATTTTCCACGCCTTCTTCTTTTGCCATTTGACGAATATTATTACCATAGTCAAATGTTGCAATGCCTTGTGCTTGAAAATCGAGCATGGCTTGAACGTGTTGCGCCATTGATTGTTTTGCCGCTTTAGTTACTACCTGTGGTTCTGTTTTTGCACGTTCCTTATATTCTTCCCAAGTCCAACCAATCGGTAAATAACCGTTTAATGGATCATGTGCACTTGTTTGGTCAGTGACCATATCTGGACGAACCCCACGACGGACCAACTCAGGTAGAATTTCTGCAGCATTACCATGCAATGCAATTGAAACTGCTTTACCTTCAGCTGTGTATTTTGCAATTCGTGCTAAAGCATCATCTAAATCAGTTGCTTGCTCATCTACATAACGAGTACGTAAACGAAAATCAATACTGACTTGTTGACACTCAATATTTAAAGAACATGCACCAGCTAAAGTTGCAGCAAGGGGTTGAGCACCACCCATACCACCTAAACCAGCAGTAAGCACCCAGCGACCAGTTAAGTCACCATTAAAATGCTGACGACCAGCTTCAACAAATGTTTCGTAAGTCCCTTGAACAATACCCTGGCTACCAATGTAGATCCACGAGCCTGCAGTCATTTGGCCATACATTGCCAAACCTTTCGCATCTAGCTCATTGAAATGTTCCCAATTTGCCCAATGCGGTACTAAATTCGAGTTCGCAATTAAAACACGTGGCGCATTGCTATGCGTTTTAAATACACCGACTGGTTTACCCGATTGAACTAATAAGGTTTCATCATCTTCTAATTGTTTTAGTGTTCCAACAATTTTGTCATAGCATTCCCAGTTACGCGCAGCACGACCAATACCACCATATACCACTAATTCTTTTGGGTTTTCAGCAACATCAGGGTCAAGATTATTCATCAACATGCGTAAAGGTGCTTCAGTGAGCCAGCTCTTTGCATTTAGTTTTGTGCCTCTTGGTGCACGAATTTCTACATCTCGATAAAGTTCAGCATTAATCATAAAAAGACTCCTTTCTTACAAACTGTTCCATAGTGATCGTGACTATGAAAATTAAAATGTATTAACTTGTATATACATATATATACTATATAAAAACTCACTTTAAAATCAATTTTTTAAATTATTTTATATAATTTTGATTTTTATAAATAAAAAAAGGCATGTAATAAAAATTACACACCTTTAAAGATATACAAATATGTATTTATGCTGGAAATAATTCAATCAAACAAAAATCGAAAGAATCTTTTGAGTTGAAATTTAAACACGTTGCTTGAGCAGATACAGAGGTAATATTTAAAGTCTCATACGCTAATAATGATTGCGTTGTTATACCTATTTCAATATCGAGCTGCTTAGCGGCATTGAAGATCAGAATGTGTTTTGCATCACTGATCACTGATGACACCTGAGTACTATTAATCCATTGTAATCGAGCAGCAATTTTTTGAGGATTATAAATCAGATTAAAGTCTCTAATTTCACCAGACAATAATTCTGCGCAGACCTCACTTTCCCCATGAAATGCAAAAAATTGTTTTTGTTCTAAGCTCACTTTTCTAATTTGATCAATCTGTAAAGTCAGCCCCTGACCTTCAAGCACCCCAAGAATCCGTTGCTTATTTTTAAAATATGAAAACTGTCCTGCCGTTTTGACATCGGCAATCGATACGCGCCAATCAAAATCATCTAAGCCTACACCATGACTTCGAGCAACTTCTAAAGTGAAACCCAGACCATTTTTCCAAGGCATTTTTTTATAATGCTGTTGTGTAAGCACTTGGATCATAGCGTAAATTTTCCTTCCAAATGATAACGATGACCTGGATAAATAAGACGTGCGCTAGAAATCAAATTTTTATTTGACCATGTTCTACGACAAATAAGTAAACAAGGTTCAGCTTTATTAATTTTTAACCATTTCGATTCTTGCGCTGAAACTAAAACGGCTTTAACAATATGTTCGCCTTCAGTTACTGGTGCATGCGCCATGAGGTAAGCATTCGGTGTAATCTGCGTGAAATCTTGTTTTAAATAATCAGGTACCAAAAATGAATTAACGAGTCGGTCTTCTATTTGGATTGGAATATCATTTTCAAAATGTACAATAATAGAATGGAATAAAGGTTGATATTCTTGGACTTGCATTTGCAAACTCTGTAACGAATCCGCTTGAATACTTTCTAAAACCAATACCTCTGCACGATGCTGATGGTTACGGGCTGTAATTTCATCTGCAATATTATGAATTTGAAATAATGCCGTTTGACCTTGGCTTTCTGCCACAAAAGAACCCACACCTTGTACACGCACTAACATCCCTTCAGCTGTTAATTCTCTCAGTGCTCTGTTGACTGTCATTCGGCTACAGCCAAGTTGTTTTACCAATTCACTTTCTGAAGGAATTTTTTGATTTGTTGTCCAAACGCCTTTATTAATTTGGGATGAAATCAATTGCTTGACCCGCATATAAATTGGGATTGGACTATTTTCATCAATTGAAAGCTCTAAATCAGATTTAGGCTTCTTTATATTAGACATGTATATACTCGTTTACAAGACACTTATTTTGATTAGTTTACGCTGTACACAATTAAAGGTATATACATATAAACACAAGTACATTTAATACGTAATATTGGATATTGATATTTAATTTTGAATATAACCTGTGAAAAACAAAAGAAGATATATAAATCTGTATATTCTTTTATCGAGATACTTTTTATAAGATTTAAGTATCAAGATTGATTCAAAACTCGCAGATAAATTTCAATATTTTTAAACCATTGGATCAACCAAAAATTCAAAATCCTCATGTAAAGCAACTGTCTCAGCTACTTTGACCGAAAAGATAATTATCGTCAGAACTTTAAAAAATATGCTGTAACCGTTTAATTAAAAATAAGATCAAAATAGATCAGTTATTCTGTTTTACTCCCCATTAAAATATAAATACTCATTAAACAAAATCCCTCCATAAACCCTCAAGTTGACAGGGAAGAAAATTATCTCATTACAAAAATGAGGATTTAATCATTACTATTACTCATCATTTAACGCACATTCAAAACTACTTGGATTTTGCCCACAACGTACTTTTTTCAAAATTTTCATCATTGATGCATCATAAAAACCTTCTTTGGTCATTTGAATCCGAGCTTCACGCATAATTTTTATATAACCAGGTTTATCAGACTCATAGATATCCATCCAGTACTTATTAGGGATATCATTCTCTATTTTTTCTACAAACTGAAAAGCAGGACTTAATTGTTTTGATATAATTTCACGCGCAATCGATCCCATGCCTACAGGGAATTTATTGCGATGCATAATCAGTGTGCCAGTCACTTGAATTAATGGAAATTTAATAATTCCACCGACAACTTTACCTGATTTATCAGTCATTCCCTTGTACAGTTCAAGCGGTTTAAATAATAGTGCGGGGCCTGCCATTACCTCAACTTCTTTATTATTAAACTTCCCACCCACCGTTAATAGATCAACGGATACAGGTTGTGCCCCAACATTTTGCACTAATTTTTTCTGTGTTCCATCAAAGTTCATAACTGCTACTTTTTTACCCGCAGCTTTTGCCAATGTATCTATTCGACGATCATTAACCATAATATATGCAGCGCCAAGAGGAACAATACCAACTACTTCATAATCTTTATTGACCATTTTGGCATCAAACTCAGGCCGTGCCAAAATCTGTATCACTGTGGTTAATTGCTTATAATTTTGTACAGCACCAATAGCATCAATACTGCCAACAAATGGGTTAAATTGACGTGCTCGAATATTACTAATACCGGCTCCATCACATTTTTTACTACGGAAATCTTCAGTCAGTACTCGTTCATCGGTATACACTTTCAAGTTAATCGTTGTTGATGCTGTTTTTTTAAGTTTTGGATAATTTAAATCAATATTCATTTGTAATTTTGAGGGACGGGTTAATTTCATATCCACCCCCAACTCTTTTGCGACAGATGCCATTCGAGGTAATTCACTAATATAAGAGGTGGCTTGTTCAAATGCCTCGCCATTCGCACCATCAGGTGAGTACACACATAACGTCACTTGTTTAGGAATTTGTTGCCAAACTTTTGGATCATTCATTAAGCTCTTAATTTTTTTCTTAGAATGTTCCGATAAGGTTAAATCTAGTTTTGTTGCAACCGCAGCTGCATGTGAAAAATTACAACATACCGTTATCGCTGTTAATGCCAACGCCAATAACGAAACTTTAAACCCTTTTAATTGCGAAATATCATGCTCGACAAGCTTAAACTGTGTCATATTTTATCCTATTATTTTTGTTTATCATCCATAACACTTGACGGGAAATTCATGTTTACCATATATAAATTATTTTCAACTTGAATTGGCTTCCACAACCCAACTTTGGTCAGAAAAGATAAAACCTATTTAAGATGATGTTTAAATTAATTTAATTAAGAGTCATCAGCATTAGAATAATCTCATGAAATATCCCCCCTAATACTCCTACTCTAAAGTTATATTCATCCATAAAAATAACTTTTTATTCTAAAATTAATTCAAAATAACGGATAAAAGCACTCATCATTTCATGCATATTTCATTGCTAAATTAAAAGTATCTTATTGAGAATGACCATTCAATGATGAGTATCCCCCACTTTATTTTCTTTTTTAAGCTATTTTCAATTATGATTGAATCATTGCATCATCATTAACTACTTAAGTATGTCGAACCAGATTTTAGCCTTAAGACAAAAACTCAGAAAAAAACGTCTAAAGGTCTCTACGTTTCAACAAAGGCAGACTGAAAATGCAATACTCAATCGGTTAAGGCAATATCCAAAATTCAAAAATAGTCATAAAATTGGTGTGTACTTACATGCCTTTGGAGAGGTTTTTACTCACAAAATTATTGAATATTGTTTCACACAACATAAAGCAGTTTACTTACCCATGATTTGTAATATGAACCAACGGTTGGTTTGGATTCGTATTACACGACAATTATATAAAAATAAACGTTTTTCTATGCATCGTTTAGGTATGCTCGAACCTATGGCAAGTCGTGGACTTCCCGTATCACAACTTGATCTACTCATTATGCCGTTACTCATATACGACCAAACAGGTACACGCATCGGCATGGGTGGCGGATTTTATGATCGTACTTTAGCCTCTGCTCCGTACCAGCCTTATCGTTTAGGTTTAGCCCATGATTTTCAGTTAAGTCAACATCCTTTAATTCGCAATGCATGGGATCAACCTATCGATGCATTGCTTACACCGACTACAGGTTATCGCTTTAAACGTCATTTCAGCCAATAGGCTTTAGCACGACCATTAAACAATCAAATACTTAGCATTTTTTATACATTTTATTTGGCAAAGCCCTTGTATTTTTTCAAATACACATCACTATAAAAACATGGCAACACCATTGTTACTCATTAGGAGTGCCCATGTCTGAAATTATTATGAATGAAACTAGCTTAGAACCACAGGTTCCAAGCGTATTACCACTTTTAGCGCTCCGCGATGTTGTGGTCTATCCACACATGCAAATTGCGTTATTTGTCGGTCGCGAAAAATCGATCAATGCAGTTGACGTGGCGCGTAACAGTGACAATTTAGTATTTGTAGTTGCACAAAGAGATTCGCTTACAGAAGAAATTGATCACGACAACCTTTATCAATACGGTACTGTCGCGAAAATCGTGCAAGTTGTGAATCACGAAAATGATGAAAACTGTATAAAAGTATTAATTGAAGGCTTACACCGTTCTAAGCTGGTTAAAATCATCGAAAATGATGAGTATTTATCTGCTGAACATGCACCTAGCCCGATGACAGTATCTGTTGATAAAGATACTCAAGTTGCTCGTATCGAAGAATTACGTGCTTTATTCGCGCAATATGCTGAAGCAAAATTACGCAATGCACGCGAATTAATTGCTGCTGCGAATAAAATTGAAGATTTACTGCAATTATTATTCTTTGTCGCAACACGTGTACCTTTGAATATTGATATTAAACAAAAATTTTTAGAACACGATGAATTTGAAGAACACTTACAAGAGTTAATGGTCTATTTATTGCAACAGTCTGAAGAGCAACAAATTGAACAAACTTTACATGACAGCGTAAAACGCCAAATGGAAAAAAACCAACGCGAATACTTCCTCAATGAAAAGATGAAAGTAATTCAGCGTGAACTTTCTGACATGAACGGCGGAGCTGAAGACGACGTTGCAGAAATTGAAAAACGTCTTGCAGAAGCAGACTTACCTGAACATGTGCGTAAAAAAGCTGAAAGTGAATTTCGTAAACTCAAAGCAATGCAACCTGCTTCAAGTGAAGCTGCTGTCGTGCGTAATTATGTCGAGGCAATTTTAGATACGCCTTGGAATAAAGCCAGCAAAGTTAGCATTAACTTGGCCAAAGCTCAGGAAATTCTAGACGCAGATCATTATGGTTTAGATGAAGTTAAAGAACGCATTGTTGAATATCTCGCAGTTCAATCTCGCGTGAAAAAACTGAAAGGCCCGATTCTTTGTTTAGTAGGACCTCCTGGTGTAGGTAAAACCTCGTTGGGTGAATCTGTTGCCAAAGCGACTGGTCGTGAATTTGTACGTATGGCCTTAGGTGGCGTACGTGATGAAGCAGAAATCCGTGGTCACCGTCGTACCTATATCGGTGCGATGCCAGGTAAAATTGTGCAATCGTTAACTAAAGTCGGCGTAAAGAATCCATTGTTCTTACTCGATGAAATTGACAAAATGGCACAAGATTATCGTGGTGATCCTGCTTCTGCACTGCTTGAGGTTCTTGATCCATCGCAAAACAGTAAGTTTAACGATCATTATTTAGATCTTGATCTTGACCTTTCTGAAGTGATGTTCATTTGTACTGCAAACAGTATGAATATTCCTGAAGCTTTACTTGACCGTATGGAAGTGATTCGTCTACCGGGTTATACCGAAGATGAAAAAGTTAATATCGCAGACCGTTATCTTGTTCCTAAAGCGATTAAGAACAATGGTCTACGTGGAAAAGAATTGACTATACATGAAGAAGCCATTCGTGACATCGTGCGCCGTTATACTCGTGAAGCAGGTGTGCGTAGCTTAGAACGTGAAGTGTCTAAGATTGCCCGTAAAGTTGTAAAAGAAGCCGTTAGTAAAAAATCCAAAAACTTACATATCGAAGTCACTGCTGAGAACTTACCTGAATACTTAGGTGTACATAAGTTCGACTATGGTATGGCGGAAGATGAAGCTCAAGTAGGTCGTGTCAATGGCTTAGCTTGGACCTCTGTAGGCGGTGAGTTACTTTCAATTGAAGTTGCAGCGGTGAAAGGTAAAGGCAAATTCATTACTACCGGTTCACTCGGTGATGTCATGAAAGAATCGATTACCGCAGCAATGACCGTAGTTCGTACTCGTGCAGATGAACTTGGTATTGACGCTTCAAGATTTGAAGAAACAGATATTCACGTACATTTACCAGAAGGTGCGACTCCAAAAGATGGTCCATCTGCAGGTTTAGCACTTACTACGGCCTTGGTTTCTGCATTTACAGGAATTCCAATTCGTGCAGATATTGCCATGACAGGTGAAACCAACCTCGGTGGTCGTGCTATGCGCATTGGTGGCTTAAAAGAGAAACTTTTAGCTGCACACCGTGGTGGCATTAAACTGGTCTTCATTCCACAAGAAAATGTTCGTGATCTTGTTGAGATTCCAGATAATGTTAAAGAAGGTTTAGAAATTAAAGCTGTGAAAAGTATCGATGAGATTCTAGCTCTTGCTTTAATTGAAAAACCAACTCCATTGGTTAAAGCACCTATTGTAAAAGCAGCTGATGAAGGCAAAGCAGCGCGCCATTAATCAATAGAATAAAAAGTGAGAGCTTCGGCTCTCATTTTTTTGTTTCAAAAAGTACATTTAAGTTTTAGCTCAGCACATCAGCCTAAAATATCAACAAGAAGGTTCAAAAGCATTCCCCGTCTAAAAAGGAATATCTCATGACCAATCCAGTCTGTTGGTTCGAAATCTATGTCAATGATATGGAACGAGCTAAACAATTTTATCAAACCATCCTCAATGTACAATTAAATCCACTCAATGCCCCAAGCAATAGCACCATGCAAATGTGGGCTTTTCCATCAGATATGAATCAATATGGTACTACCGGTGCATTAGTGCAAATGGAGGGTATTGTTGCAGGTGGTAACAGCACAATTATTTATTTTACAAGTCAAGACTGTGCGATTGAAGCATCACGTATCGAAAATGCAGGTGGAATCATTCATCAAGCGAGAATGTCGATTGGTGAATATGGTTTTATCGTATTAGCCATCGATACTGAGGGAAATATATTTGGAATCCACTCCATGCAATAACTCAACACAAAAGGTTTGATCGTTTAAGGATTAAGGCTCTTAATCCGCAATTTTTTTCAATAGAATCGTAGTTTTCTAGTCACAATTGACTTGAAAAACCTCTAATTAACGCCATATATAAATCAGTAAGATCACATCTGTAGTAATTCCAGTTTTTTAACGCTTTTCTATTTCTCCAGAATGAGAGGCGTTAAAACGCAGTCCTATTAACCCCTTTAGGACTGCGTTTTTTTATCTATTGACGACGATCATTGCTCAAATAAAATTATAAGTACCTAATCATCCATTACATATTTCATTAATATTTAAAGTCGACGACATATTTTGTTTAGTAAGCCAATTTTTTCATAGACTATATACCAACCAATTCTAAAACAGACATGGTACTGATCAGCCTCAACAACTACGCTGTTTATTACTTACGTAAAACAGCTCAATATATTTCTCGTTTCTTTCTGCACTAATGCTTATCTTTGCACATATTAATTCACCCTGATTTTTAAATCATTCATCTTTACAACGTCACTCAACACACAATTCAACGCTATAATTAGCTGAATATTTTAAGTTGATATTGTTATGAAAATTCGAATTCTGACTATTGGTCAAAAAATGCCTGCATGGGTTCTTACTGGCTTTGAAGACTACTTCAAACGAATTCAACCTTTTGTACAAACTCAAATTATTGAATTACCTATGGCTAAACGTGGCAAAAATGATTCTGAAGCGGATATTTTGAAATATTGTCAAATCGAAGGCGATAGCATCTTAAATGCCGTTAAAAGCAATGAAGTTTTAATTGCATTAGAAGTTGGTGGCCGTGAATTTAGCACCGAAAAGCTCGCCGAGACTATGCAAAGTTGGATGCTAGAAGGAAATGATATCGTTCTTGCAATTGGTGGCCCTGATGGCCATTCTGAAACAGTACGTAAAGCTGCGGCATGGCATTGGTCACTGTCAAAACTTACCCTGCCACATCCATTGGTTCGTGTCATGCTGATTGAACAACTCTATCGAGCCATGAGTATTAATCATAATCATCCTTATCATCGTGCAGGCTAAATACCCTTATCATCGTGCAGGCTAAATACGACTGTTCATAGCGTTGCATTTTTAAAACAATACGTTGAATGCCCAGCGCTTTATTCACACCATTTTTTTCTGCATTATGATGCTCTGTTCTACAAATTAGGCGTATAGATATGAACTTACAAACACTCCCCGGTTTATTTATTTCTCATGGTTCACCTATGCTTGCGCTTGATCCGGAACAAGTTGGCCCTGCACTGCATCGTTTAAGTTTAAACTTACCTAAACCCGTCGCAATTGTAGTGATGTCAGCACATTGGGAAAGTAAGGCCTTAGAAGTCAGTACTGCTATTCGTCCTGAAACATGGCATGACTTCCGTGGTTTCCCAGCAGAGCTTTATGAAATGCGTTATCCAGCAGCTGGAAATCCAGAGCTTGCAGAACAGATTTTGAAACTCTTAGCAGAGGCACACATATCTGCACATGCCAATAGTACACGCCCACGTGATCATGGGGTCTGGATGCCACTGCTACATATGTATCCCGATGCAGATATTCCAGTCATTGAAATTTCTTTACCAATGCTTATGAAGGCTGATGAGATTTATAAGATTGGACAAACCCTTGCAGTATTACGTGAACAGCAGATTCTATTGATTGGTTCAGGCAGCATTACGCATAACTTAGCTGAACTTTCATGGCAAGGCCAGGATTCATCTGTTCCAGAATGGGCATCCACCTTTAGAAATGATGTGGTCAACAAACTCAATCATAGTGATTATGCTGCGATCTTGGCTTGGGAAACACTTCCTTATATCAATCGTAATCATCCGACTATAGAACACTTTGCCCCACTGTTTTTTGCAATGGGTACAGGTCATCGTTTTAGCATAGTGCACAGTAGTTTCTCGATGGGTGCTTTAGGTATGGATATCTATCGCTTTGATTAATGATATTTTTTTGTAACTTACTGTCTAAATATTAGCTCGATAGATACATTTTGAAACTTAAAACCAAAAATTTATCCATATCTTTTCAATGTTTTTGCTTTAAGCTAAACTTAAGTTTTGTAAGAAATTATTTAAAAGATGAAATTCAAATATTTAGTCATTGCCCTATTTCCTTTCGCTTTAGCCGCTTGCCAATCAAGTGATATAAATACTGTCAAAGAGACTGCCGTGAAAGTATTACAACAGCAAAGTAATGCGGATAAAACACTTTCTGCTTACCAATGGTCATTTCAACCACAAGGTACGAATAAGCCAATCGTGTTGAACTTTGATGATCAACAACGTTTAAGTATTGCAACTGGTTGTAATACTCAAGGTACAACTTGGAAAATTGAAAAAGGTCAAATTGTCACTGCTGACTTAATGTCGACTATGATGGCATGTTCACCAGAATTGATGAAACAAGAACAATTCTCAAGTTCACTTTTTGGTAAACGTACCATTCCTTTTGTTTTAGATACACAAGATGTAAATAAACCGACTCTAACGATTATTGATGCAACAGGTCAAAAAGTTGTATTTGAAGGAAAAATGACCCCTGAAACACAATATCAGAGTCAAGCAGAAACGATCTTTTTAGAAATCTCGCCTGAAACGAAACAATGTTCTGGGGTTGCACCACAGACCTGCTTACAAGTCCGTGAAATCAAATATGCAGAGAATGGGGTTAAGTCACCAGTAGATAAGGACTGGACGCTATTTTACAACCATATTGAAGGATTCACACACATGCCTTCTGAGCGTCAAATTGTTCGTGTAAAACGCTATGAAATTAAAAACCCAGCTGCAGATCAATCGAAATATGCTTATGTGCAAGATATGATTATTGAACGTGAGACAATCACTAAGAAATAATCGTTGCATAAAAAAACCGATGCAACTGCATCGGTTTTTTCTTTAGAATATTCTAGAACTTAGAATACACCTTGCGCCAACATTGCATCAGCAACTTTTACAAAGCCAGCAATATTTGCACCATCAACATAGTTAACCGTACCATCTTCTTTCGTACCGAACTTCACACAGTTGCGATGAATTTCTTTCATAATCGCGTGTAAACGCTCATCGACTTCTTCAAACGTCCAACCTAAACGCAATGAATTTTGCGACATTTCTAGACCAGAGGTTGCAACACCGCCTGCATTTGATGCTTTACCTGGCGCATAAAGAATATTCGCTTCTACGAATTTTTCAACAGCTGCTAAAGTTGAAGGCATGTTTGCACCTTCAGCCACACAAATCACACCATTTTCAAGAAGCGTAACCGCATCTTCTTCAGTCAATTCATTTTGAGTTGCACATGGTAATGCGATATCACACTTAATACCCCAAGGACGACGTCCTTCAAAATATTCAAACCCGTGCTTAGATGCAAATTCAGAAATACGACCACGTTTTACATTTTTCAGATCCATCACTTCAACCAGAAGTTCATCCGTGAAACCATCTTTCAAATATACAGTACCGTTAGAATCTGAAAGTGAAACCACTTTCGCACCTAAAAATATTGCTTTTTCAGCTGCATACTGTGCAACGTTACCAGAACCTGAAATAGCAACAACTTTACCTTGGAAGCTTTCACCACGTGTTTTAAGCATCTCTTCAGCAAAGTAAACTGTACCAAAACCAGTGGCTTCAGGACGTGCCAATGAACCACCAAAAGATAAACCTTTACCCGTAAATACGCATGAAGTGTCATTGCTGAGCTTCTTCATCATACCTGCCATGTAACCAACTTCACGACCACCCACACCAATATCACCCGCTGGGATATCAGTATTTGAACCTAAATGGCGATAAAGTTCTACCATTAATGCTTGGCAGAAACGCATAATTTCGCCTTCTGATTTACCCTTAGGGTTAAAATCAGAACCACCTTTACCACCACCCATAGGCAATGTCGTTAAAGCATTTTTAAAGGTTTGCTCAAAGCCTAAAAATTTAAGAATAGACAAATTCACGGATGGATGGAAACGCATCCCCCCCTTAAATGGGCCAATTGCAGAATTATATTGAACGCGGAAAGCACGATTAACTTGAGTTTGTCCTTGATCATCAATCCATGACACACGAAATTGAATTGCACGTTCAGGCTCGACTAAACGTTCAAGTAAACCATAGTCTGCATATTGTGGGTGCTTTTCAATAAATGGCCATAAACTGGTCATTACTTCTTCAACCGCTTGTAAAAATTCTGGTTGGTTTGGATCACGTGATTGCACGTAATTTAAGAAGTCATTCAGGTTAGTATATTTCAACGCTCAATCCTCAGCAAAAGGGTGTATCAAAATTGGTCAAACTATTCAAATGTATGTAATATTTTGGCGCAAAGTATTTAATATCTTTTGTACACAATCTACAACACTTTTTAACAAGTATTTTTCAATAATATTATATTTCAATAACTTAATTTTCAATCTAACGAGTCATTTTTGTCAATTTGATCAATTTTCGTTGTATGACTGATTGATTTTATTGTTTTAAAATAGCGCATTTTTAGATCCGAAATAGCGCACAGCAAAGTCTGCTAAATCATGCTAATATTCCCTCATATTTTTGAACTATTCGGTTCAGAATTTTTTCGTTTTTTATAAGTTTTATTCTCATCATGACACTGCAAATTTCACTCATTCAACAAATTGATGTCTTACTTCCTCAAACCCAATGTGGGCTCTGTGGGCATAGAGATGGTTGTTTACCTTATGCAAAATCTATTGCTGAAGGCGAAGCGGCAAATAAATGCATTCCAGGTGGACAACCTGTCGCAGATGCATTGGCTCTATTACTCCATAGAGAAGCACTCATTGCAGAAGAAAGTATTTGGCCAATTCAGTCTGATGGTCGACCACAGAGAATGAAAGCAGTTATACGTGAAGATGAATGTATTGGTTGTACCAAATGCATCAGTGCTTGCCCTGTCGATGCGATTATTGGTTCAGGCAAACTTATGCATACGATATTGACAGACCTATGTACTGGATGTGAACTGTGTATTCCCCCCTGTCCGGTCGATTGTATTGATTTAATTGAAGATACTCGACCAGTGCCGATGGAACATATTCGAATTATAGAGGAAAATGATTTACGCAATCGCTATTATGCTCACATCCAACGTGAAGAAAAACGACATACTCATCGTAAAGGACCTGTCGTTCGTGCTGCAATTGATTCCGCACTTTTTTCCCAAATGACTCAGCAAAATAAAGCATTAACTACAATTAAAGTGATACAAAAAGTAGAAATCACACCCCCACAAATTGATGCTAAAACCACCATCGAACTGGCAAAATTACGTACGCACATTAAAAAGTTAGAAAAACAATTAAGCGTCCGTGCTGATGCTAAAAAACAACAGCAACTACATGAATTACAACTACAATTATTAGCTTTACAGGAAGTATAAGTATGGCTGTAAAGAATATGACTAAAAAGCAGATTCAAATATTTTTTGAACGCTTACGCGAACAACGTCCACACCCCAAAACTGAACTGAATTATTCTAGCCCATTTGAACTCTTGGTTGCTGTTACCCTGTCTGCACAAGCCACCGATATCAGCGTCAATAAAGCAACAGATAAGCTTTTCCCTGTTGCCAATACACCTAAGGCCATATATGCACTCGGTGTGGAAGGTCTTAAACAATATATTAAAACGATTGGTTTATATAACGCCAAAGCTGAGAATGTTATTAAGACCTGCAAAATACTCATTGAAAAGCATAATAGCCAAGTTCCCAATAATCGTGCAGATTTAGAAGCCTTACCCGGTGTAGGCCGTAAAACGGCGAATGTGGTGCTGAATACGGCCTTTGGTCAACCGACCATGGCTGTAGATACCCATATTTTTCGTGTCGGGAATCGGACTGGACTTGCAGTCGGAAAAAATGTCTTAGAAGTGGAACAACGACTCATGAAAGTCATTCCCAAAGAATTTATTCTAGACTCACATCATTGGCTGATTTTACATGGCCGCTATTGTTGTATTGCTCGCAAACCTAAATGTAATGAATGCATTGTTTCAGATGTGTGTAATTGGCCAGATCGGTTTGACTTTGGCGCTGCGCGTCCAATCAAGATTCATAATATTGAGAATGTAGGCTAAATTTTAGTATTTAGCCCGTTCGGCTCACTGGTTTTTATCCGCCTTTTTCTTTTTCATTTGTTCAAGTTTTTTTTGCTCTTCTGCAAGTTGAGGATGAATCTGATAATTCCCTTTTAACTGACGTCGTTCCTGCACTGCTTGTTTCTGTGTTTGTCGAAGTAATTTTTGACTTTGATAAAATAAAAAAAGTAATAATGCGATACTTAAGACCACCATCACCATAAGTGCAACTTTCAACAAAGCCTTTACTCCACATCATCAAAATAAAAGAGCCCTAATATGACTTAGGACTCTTTTATTGTCAAAGCATTCAATCAAACGCTTTAATTGTTTTATGTATGTCGTCTTATTTATCTAAGATCGCAAACAATTCTTTTTGCACATCGTCAATCGCACGTAGGCCATCAAGTTTGTCATAAGTCGGTGCATTTTCACCTGAAGCAGCACGACCTTGATAGAAACCAACCAATTGTTCAGTTTCTGTATGATACGAACTTAAACGCTTACGAATTGTTGCTTCTAGATCATCTGGACGCTGAATTAGATCTTCACCCGTTTCATCATCTTTACCTTCCACTTTAGGTGGGTTATAGATGGTGTGGTAAATACGACCTGATGCTGCATGCTGACGACGTCCTGAAAGACGTTTTACGATTTCTTCATCAGGGACTTCAATTTCAATTACGTGATCGATCGTAATCCCTTCACTCTCAAGCGCTTCAGCTTGAGGAATCGTGCGCGGGAAACCGTCAAAGATACAACCATTGACACAATCAGGTTGTGCAATACGTTCTTTCACCAAACCAATAATCAGTTCATCAGATACTAGACCGCCAGCATCCATTACACTTTTAGCTTTAAGACCTAATTCAGTACCTTCACGAATTGCAGCACGGAGCATATCACCGGTTGAAATTTGTGGGATATCGTAGCGCTTACAGATCAACTGAGCTTGTGTACCTTTACCTGCCCCAGGTGGTCCGAGTAATATAATGCGCATAAAAAAACATCCTCATTTAAAACAATGTGTATGATAACTTTCACGATGTTGACTTTCACTCTATAAGAAAAAATCAACATCGCCTCAGCATCTAATTATAAGAAAGCCACAAACAAATGTATTAAGCCTGCAAAAAATCCAGTTACACCACCGAGTACAATCAAAATCCATTCATCTTCCTGAAATGCAGGACGCAATAAGTTCTGAAATTCCTTGGGTGTTAATTCACGAATTCGCTCTCTAAACATTTGAAAAATTTTCTGTGCACGGCTCGCATTAAAGGCGGGGTCGCATACAGGTACCATCGTAATTTCAATTGAGCGATCAATCAAGTCTGTCTTTAACTTAGCATACTCAGTTGGCCCTATTGACAATTGTAATGCCGTACGAATTAATGGAGTTTCCATAATACCATTGACATGACGTTTGATAATACGGCGTGTCTTATCTTTCTTTGGCCCATACATCATTTCAGTCATAATGGATTTTAGCGTGATCAAGTCTTCTGTCACTACACTTGCAAAGACATCTGATACTTCTTCTTGGCGTTTCATAAATGCACCCTGTACATTATACGTACCAATACGTGGAATTATAGGCTTAATCCAAGGAAATTTATGATCTTGAGTTCGTGCAAAAAACTGTGGATAACGTACTAAATGTGGTTCAATGGGATTAAATACCATCCAAATGGCAATCCAGTTGGTTAGAAAACCCCAAACGGCAGCAAAAAATGGCACAGTCCAATGTTGTGGCACATACACATATACAAACATTTGGAAAATACCAAAGAAACTACCAATCACAGCACTAATATGCCAAATAAAATTAATTTCTTTCTGTCCCACTTTTAGGAACATTCGCACCATTAAACGACGGTCACCTTCCATTTGACGAACAATCATTTCTTTCATGTTCACCAGTGACTCAACGTTCATAGTTAATTCAGTCACTAGGCCTTTTAAAATTTCAGGCATTTCTCGTTGTGCTTGAGAATAAATTCGGCGCTTAATTGAATACGGTAAGTTTTCCCACAATACTGCATTCCGCTCAAGCATCACTTCGTCAATTAAGTGTTCAAGTTCAAAACCGACTTGTTCACCAATGATACGTGCCATATCCTCAGGATCCATCGCTTGAAGAAATTCATTCAACGACCCCAATTTAGATAAGGTATTGTCTGTAATAATGCCCGATATACGTCCCGCTTTACGTGGCACAATCCCCTGCCACCCTACAGGTAATGGTCCAATGTGAAAGCCCCAGAACTTAATTGGATAAAATACCATTTTAAGTGCCATCCAAACATGTGCCCAAGTGACAAATGCTGTGACAGGAATAATACTTAAAATTGCGAGATGATCTGGTCTACTTGTAAAGGCTTGCCACAAATCACTAACGTATTCAAACATGCATGACTCTCGTATTTATTTCTATTTGCGGTCGATGACGGATTATCAATTCTAATAAGTAACTAAAATCCAAAACTTAATGAATAAGACGCTTGAAATTCTGGTCGAGCCTCAAATACGATAGTATTCCCTGAAGTAACTTTATTACCAGCACCCATACCAATACTAAAAGTGCTAATACGTTCTTTATTTAATAAAACATAAGCTAAATCGGCACCTACTCCCAATTGGGTCTTATCGCCAGTTTTGCCTGTAGATTTACTTTTAATCTGCCCCGCATATGCACCTACATAGAAGCCATTTTTATCCGTCCCATTAAGAAAAGTAGGATATCGAAAGCCTAATTGACCACCAAACTCATGATCATCATTCGTAAATGCACCAAGTTTTACATAGGCAATACCATAAGGATTTACCCACTCACCATTTACATGCACTAATTTCATCGTCATGCCTGCACCTATATTAAACATAGCGGCATCTTCAGATTTTAATTTAGCTTCAGGTAAATAATCGGAAATTTCAGCATGTGCCCAGTTCCCTACTGCTAAAAGCAGAATTAAAGGAAAGATTTTTCTCATTATTTTCTCCATTGTCCCTTTTATTTTATGGGTCAAGTCTATTTTCCTTAATTTTTTGACTTTAACAGAATTATCACGCTACTCATATACAAAATGCTAGAATTTTACTGTCTGCAAAGTCAAAGTCACCTATATTCTGACCGAGAAGTATTTTATTTTATTTACATTCATTGTTCTCATTCTGAGGTAAAATGTTGCGCCCCGCATAGTCCTCAAATTCAGTTCGAAAGCCAATACGTATGAAGCAGCAGTTTCCTCTTAAAAATGTTCAACAAGAAAAGCGCATCTTTCGTAGTCGTGTCTTTTTTGCCATTGGTATCGTTTCATTCTTTTTGATCTTACTGGTGGTGCGCTATGCCTACTTACAAATTGTGCATCATCAAGAATTTAGTGAAGCCGCAGACAAAAATCGAATCCGTTTGCAACCCATAGCACCGGCTCGTGGTTATATTTACGATCGTAACGGTATTTTACTGGCAGACAACTATCCAGTTTTCACCGCGACATTAAGTAAAGCCGATGTTGAGGATACTGATGATACTGTAAAACGCTTAACCCCTATTATTGGTTTGTCTGAAGAAGATATCGAACGTTTTCATAGTCGAATTAAAACTGCAAAAAAAACCGAGCGAGTCACCCTTAAACTCAATTTAACAGAAACTGATATCGCACGCTTCAGTGAGATTAAATTTCAATTTCCTGGTGTAGATATTGAAACGCAGATGACGCGTTATTATCCACATGGTGAATTGTTTGCGCATGTGGTCGGTTATGTTGGGCGTATTAACGATAAAGAATTAAAAGCCATAGACAAAGAATCTTATGCTGGCACGAACCTGATTGGGAAAATTGGGGTTGAAAAATCCTATGAAGATCTTTTACATGGCACACCCGGCTACGAATCTATTGAAGCCGATGCTCATGGTAATGTATTACGTCATTTAGGCCGCAAAGAATCGACTCGAGGGAACGATTTATATCTATCTTTAGATTATGGATTACAAACTGTAGCTGCAGAACAACTCGCGGGTCGCCGTGGTGCAATCGTCGCGATAGATCCACGGACAGGTGAAATTCTGGCCTTAGTCTCTAGTCCTAGTTTTAACCCGAATCTTTTTGTGACGGGTATTGGTCACGATGACTATAGTGCTTTAAGAGATAATTTAGATCAACCGCTTTATAACAGAGCCGTGCAAGGTTCCTATCCACCCGGCTCAACCATTAAACCGATGGAAGCGCTAGGTGGTATTCATTATAAAATTGTAGATTGGTCAACAGCTATTGCTGATCCCGGGTATTTTCATCTACCTGGCGATTCTCATAAATTCCGTGACTGGAAGAAAACCGGTCATGGCAGCGTAAATATGCATAAATCGATTATTATTTCATGTGATACCTATTTTTATATTTTATCGTATCAAATGGGTATTGAGAAAATGAACGACTGGATGCGCCAGTTTGGTTTTGGTGCAAAAACAGGCGTCGACTTACCGAGTGAAAGTGAAGGTCTATATCCAAGTCCTGAATGGAAAATGCGTACCCGAAAGAGCAAATGGCTTAAAGGTGAAACCATTTCTGTGAGTATTGGCCAAGGGGCTTTTACCGCGACACCATTACAACTCGCCATGGCAACTGCCATTACTGCCAATCATGGTGCACATGTTATTCCGCATGTCTTACGTGCAACAAAAGGTGCAAAAATTCATCCAGTATTGAATGCGCCTACTGGTAAAATTAATTTCAGTGGTACTGAAGAAGATTGGATTAAAATGCGTGATGCCATGGTTGATGTAATTCAATCTGGTACTGGACGTGGTATTCGCACACCAATGTATCAAATTGCAGGAAAAACAGGGACAGCCCAAGTCAAAAGTATTGCACAAGGCAAACGCTATAACGAAGCATTACTAAATGAACGTCAGCTTGACCATGGCTTATTCGTTGGATTTGCTCCCGCTGAAAATCCTGAAATTGCAATTTCCGTGATTTGGGAAAATGGGAAGCATGGTGGGTCCGCGGCTCAATTGGCTCGACCTATTTTCGACTATTGGTTATTGCAAAAGAAAAAGAATCCAGTATTACCGACCAATCATGAGGTCAGCGGTGGCTTAATGACTGCTGGTATTAAACCAGGCGAATTAGCAAGTACTGATGTAAGTTTAAATGCACAGCCAAATACGGTAACAAAACCTAAACCACAAATGCATGTTCCATCAATACAAAATCAACCGACTACTCAAACTCAATCATCAGCACAGACGACTCAGGCAGAAATTAGTGAATAAGGGAAAAAATCAACTTCGTATTATTGGTGGCGAATGGAAACGTCGTGTTCTTCCTTTTGCCAGTATTGAAGGGCTAAGACCAACTCCTGATCGTGTTCGAGAAACACTGTTTAACTGGCTGATGTGGGATGTACAAAATGCTCAAGTATTAGACTTATGCGCTGGTTCAGGTGCATTAAGTTTTGAAGCATTATCTCGTGGTGCTGCAAATGTGGTGATGATTGAGCCGAATCACAACCAAGCTAAAATTTTAAAAGAAAATATTCAACTCTTAAAATCGTCAAATTGCCAAGTAATGCTAACAACGGCACAACAGGCTCTTCCAACATTAAAAACTGACTTCGATTTAGTTTTTTTAGACCCACCCTACAGCTTAGATTTATGGCAACAACTCGCAACTCTTGTAGATCCTCTCATTAAAAATCAGGGTCATATTTATGTTGAAGCAGATCGTGATTTACGCTACTTACAACTTCCCAACAGTTGGCAGTTGATCAAGCAAACTAAAGCTGGAGCTGTTCGAGCTGGCCTATTTCAAAAGCAAAACACTTAAAAAAAGGCTCTCATTGGGCCTTTTTTACAACATTTAGAATTATCGTCCACGCTCTCCATCTGAATTGCCTTCACCTCTACCAGAATAACTTCCACCTGAATGAGCTCCACTTCCATCATAATGGCCTCCACCAGAGCGGTTTCCATCTCCGTCTGATCTATCTCCATCATGACTTGATCGGTCATGATCTCTGTCTTCCGATTGACTCGATCTATTTTCATGATTATGCCAATCAGGTTGGTAATGACCACGGTCATAACCGCCAAAATCATAAAGATTATAACCGCCATAACTACCATAATCATAACCATTTGAATAATTATCATAAGGTGATGACACACAACCAGTTAACGAAACGGCAACTAAACCTAATAATAAAATTATTTTGATCATTGCGCATACTCGACTACTACCTTGTATCTTTCTAACATAAGCCGAAGAGGTGTAAAATTCCTGCGTATTTAGTTTTTTATTGTACCAAGCTGTTTATTATTTGTTCGAAAAGTTTTTAAGTTAAAACTTATTTTCTTGCTTTAAACATGTACATTAGTTTTCATCATATTGCACACTATCCGAATATTAAATTAAATCAATAAAAAAGCCCGTAAGGGCTTTTTTATATATTAGTGATTTAAGCTAAACCCTTTTCTTGAAGTACTTTCAACATGGTTGAACCAAGCTCTGCTGGACTGCGTGTATATGCCATTCCTGCTTTCTCAAATGCAGCAAACTTCTCTTCGGCAGTTCCTTGACCACCAGAAATAATCGCCCCTGCATGCCCCATACGCTTTCCTTTCGGTGCTGTTACACCAGCAATATAGCCCACAACAGGTTTCGTTACATGAGACTTAATATACTCTGCAGCTTCTTCTTCGGCAGTCCCACCGATTTCACCAATCATAATAATGGCTTCAGTTTGAGGATCTTCTTGGAATAATTTCAAGCAATCAATCTGATTCATCCCTGGAATTGGATCTCCCCCAATACCGATACACGTAGACTGACCTAAACCTAGCTTAGTTGTTTGCGCAACAGCTTCATAAGTCAAAGTACCTGAACGTGAAATAATCCCTATCTTACCCGGTTGATGAATATGACCTGGCATAATACCTATTTTACATTCGCCTGGTGTAATAATCCCTGGACAATTTGGTCCGATTAATCGTGCATGATTGCCATATGTTTCCAAATATCGTTTTGCTTTAAGCATATCTAAAGTAGGTACACCTTCAGTAATCACAACAATAAGACTAATGCCTGAATCAACCGCTTCAACAATTGAATCTAAAACAAAAGGCGCAGGTACATAAATTACAGAAGCATCTGCACCTGTCTCTTTCACAGCTTGTTGCATAGTATTAAATACAGGTAAGCCAATATGTGTTTGACCACCTTTTCCGGGTGTTACACCACCGACAACTTTTGTTCCATAAGCAATAGCTTGTTCTGAATGAAATGTCCCATTTTTACCGGTAAAACCTTGTACCAATACTTTGGTGTCTTTATTAACTAATACGCTCATGATTGATACTCCTTACGCTTTCACTGCAGCAACAACTTTTTCTGCGGCATTGGCTAAGCCATTCGCAGAAATCAATTTAAGACCCGATTCATCCAGTAATTTAGCACCCAATTCAGCATTATTCCCTTCCAAGCGAACAACCACAGGTACTGTTACATTTACCTCTTGAACCGCTGCAATAATTGCTTCTGCAATCATGTCACAACGTACAATTCCACCAAAAATATTAATCAGAACAGCTTGCACAGATGTATCTGACAAAATAATTTTAAAGGCTTCAATCACGCGCTCTTTCGTTGCACCACCACCAACATCTAGGAAGTTTGCTGGTTGTCCTCCATATAGTTTAATGATGTCCATCGTTGCCATAGCAAGACCAGCACCATTGACCATACAGCCAATATTACCTTCAAGTGCCACATAGTTAAGGTCAAATTCAGAAGCTTTTAGCTCACGCTCATTTTCCTGTGATTTATCACGCATTGCTGCAATTTCAGGTAAACGATATAAAGCATTGGAATCAATCCCTACTTTGGCATCAACACAAAGAATATCGCCATTTTCACGAACAGATAGTGGATTAATTTCGAATAATGCAAAATCATTTTCAACAAATGCTTTATATGCACCAGTCATAATCGTCACAAATTGATTAATTTGCTTGTCTTTCAAACCTAGAGCAAAAGCGACTTCACGAGCTTGAAAAGGCATCAATCCAACTAAGGGATCGACTTCAACTTTTATAATTTTTTCAGGGGTTTCTTCGGCAACTTTTTCAATTTCAACACCACCTTCAGTCGATGCCATAAAAGTCACACGACGGGATGAACGATCCACCACTGCACCAAGGTATAATTCGCGCACTACAGGATAGACATCTTCGCAAATTAAAAGACTATTCACAGGTTGCCCATTGGCATCGGTTTGATAAGTTACCAGCCGTGTACCAATAATACTATTTGCATAATTAGCAACTTCTTCTTTGGATTTAGCAACTTTCACACCACCCGCTTTCCCACGACCACCGGCATGAACTTGGGCTTTCATGACTGCAAATTTACCGCCCAATTGTTCAAATGCTGCTACTGCTTCTTCTGCATTACGTGCAAGAATACCCTCTTGAACGGGCATACCATATTTTTTTAACAGTGCTTTAGCTTGATATTCGTGTAGATTCATTTATTTACCTTTTTACTACTTATTTACGTTGTTATTACTTACCAATACTTAAACGTCTATCTTTATAAATATTGGTATTTTTAAAAATTCTTATCTTTATTTTTAGATGATTTTTCAATTAAACACAACCACCAAAACAAAAAAGAGCGACCTAAGCCGCTCTTTTTTTCTTATTTACGTTTACGCTGTATCGCGTGAATTGCACGCCCATCCACTGCCAGAGCAGCTTCATGAACCACTTCCGAGAATGTCGGATGACCAAAAGTCATTAATTGTAAATCTTCAACAGAAGATACAAATTCAAGTGCAATCATACCTTGGTGAACGATATCAGACGCAGCAGGCCCAATCACATGCATACCAAGCAAACGATCTGTTTTCGCGTCAGCAACAAACTTCACGAAACCAGCATTTTCACCAGCTGCCATTGCACGACCATTTGCAGCGAAACCGAATTGACCAGTTTTCACTTCGTGGCCTTTCTCTTTAGCTTGTTCTTCAGTTAAACCTACCCACGCCGCTTCTGGGTGTGTGTAGATGACTGAAATAATGGTGTCGTAGTTCACTTGTGCTGCGTGACCGTGCATACGTTCAACAGCCATTACGCCTTCTTCCATTGCTTTATGTGCAAGCATTGGACCACGCACCAAGTCACCAATTGCGTATACGCCTTCAACTGAAGTCGCACACCAATCATTGACTTCAACCAAACCACGTTCAGTTAATTTGATACCACAATCATCTGCCAATAAACCTTCAGCATAGGCACGACGGCCTACACAAACAATCAACTTATCGAAAGTTTGAGTTTTATCTTCGCCACCTTGTGTGTACTGAACAGTAACTTCAGAACCATTTACTTCTGTGCCAGCAACTTTCGCGCCTACACGGATATCAAGACCCTGTTTAGTCAGCAGTTTTTGGTAGTCTTTTGCCAATGCTTTATCAGCCATTGGTAAGAATGCGTCCATTGCTTCAAATACAACAACTTCCGCACCCAAACGACGCCAAACAGAACCAAGCTCAAGACCAATTACACCAGCACCAATCACACCTAAACGCTTAGGTACTTCTTGGAATTCAAGTGCGCCAGTTGAGTCAACAATGATATCTTGATCAACAGGTGCTGATGGGATATTGATTGGTACAGAACCCGTCGCAAGAATGACAAATTTCGGTTCTAAAACTTGAGTTTCGCCTTCGTGAGATACAAACTCAACTTTTTTACCCGCAAGCAATTTACCTGTACCTTTTAACCACTCGATACCGTTACCTTTTAAAAGGCCATCGATACCCATCGTTAATTGGTCAACAATTTTGTCTTTACGAGCAAGTAATTTTGCAAGGTCAAACTTCACGTCGCCCGTGGTAATACCGTGATCTGCTAAGTGATGTACTGTATCTTCATAACGATGTGAAGAATCAAGTAATGCTTTAGATGGGATACAACCCACGTTTAAGCAAGTACCACCTAAAGATGGTTTACCTTTATGAATACGTTTTTCAATACAAGCAACTTTAAAACCCAGTTGAGCCGCACGAATTGCTGCTTCATAACCACCAGGCCCACCACCAATTACAACTAAATCAAACTGTTGAGACATTTTTATCTCCATAAACCAAGATAGAGGATCGCCCTATCTTGGATATTATTTTAATGGTCGGTATTAAAGATCAAGAATAAGTCTAGCTGGTTCTTCTAACAATTCTTTGATTGTTACAAGGAAACCTACAGCTTCTTTACCATCGATTAAACGGTGATCATAAGAAAGTGCTAGATACATCATTGGCAAGATTTCTACTTGACCATTTACTGCCATTGGACGTTCTTGAATTTTATGCATACCCAAGATAGCCGTTTGTGGCGTATTCAAAATTGGTGTAGATAATAATGAACCGAACGTACCACCATTGGTAATAGTGAATGTACCGCCAGTCATATCTTCAATACCCAATTTACCATCACGCGCTTTACCAGCGTATGCACGGATACCGTTTTCAACTTCAGCATAGTTCATGCGATCTGTATCACGAAGAACAGGAACAACTA
Organism: Acinetobacter sp. ANC 4648; assembly: GCF_002135345.1. Classification (GTDB taxonomy): domain Bacteria; phylum Pseudomonadota; class Gammaproteobacteria; order Pseudomonadales; family Moraxellaceae; genus Acinetobacter. The sequence continues at coordinate 288,609 of NZ_NEGI01000005.1, forward strand.
AACCGCGCTCAGAAGATACAGCTACACCGATGTCGTAGTAACCGTGGTAAACAATGTCTTCGCCATCAATTGATGCATTCACTGCTGGGTAGCGTTTAAGCGCTTCAGTCGCAGCTTTAACGAAGAATGACATGAATCCAAGACGTGCGCCATGACGTTTTTCGAACGCATCTTTAAATTGTGCACGCATTTCCATGATTGGTTTCATGTTCACTTCATTGAATGTAGTGAGCATTGCAGTTTGTTGCGTTGCAGCAAGAAGACGTTCAGCAACACGCTTACGAAGACGCGTCATCGGAACACGTTTTTCAATACGTTCACCAACTGCAACGCTTAATGGCGATACAGCAGGTTTTGTTTGATGATTTGTAACGTCTTCTTTTGTAATACGACCACCACGACCAGTTCCTGCGACATCACCAGCAGCAATGCCAGTTTCAGTGAGTGCTTTACGTACTGCAGGAGCTTGATCTTGCACCTGAGCTCGTTCAACCACAGGTGCAGCACCTGCTTCAGTTTGTGCAGCAGCTTGCTCAACTTTCTGTTCAGACTGAACAGCCTGAGTTTGAGCAGCGCCAGATACAGCACCTTCTTCAAACTGAGCAATTACTTCAGAAGATAGTACAGTGTCACCTTCATTTTTAATAATTGCAGAAATTGTACCATCAGCAGGAGCAACGACTTCCAAAACTACTTTATCAGTTTCAATATCACAAATCACTTCGTCACGTGAAACTGCTTCACCTGGCTGTTTGTGCCAAGTTGCGATTGTTCCGTCAGCAACTGATTCTGGGAATACCGGTGCTTTAATTTCGGTTGCCATTATTTAGTTTCTCCTGATTGATCAGCTACGATCGCAAGTGCGTCATTAACGAGCTGAGCTTGTTGTTTTGCATGTAAATATGGTGAACCACAAGCCGGTGCAGCAGAAGCATCACGACCTGCATAACTGATACGAACGTGCTGACCAGATTTCATTACACCTTCATATAAGCGTGGCGCAATGAATAACCAAGCACCTTGGTTTTTCGGCTCTTCTTGACACCAAACCAATTCTTGGATATTTGGATACGTTGCAAGCACTTCGGCAAGACGTTGTTCTGGGTATGGATACAATTGTTCAACACGAACAAGTGCAATATTCAAGTTTTGTTCACGACGTTTTTCAAGTAAGTCGTAATACACTTTACCACCACAAAGAACCAGACGTGTTACATCTGCTTTGTTGATTTGATCCACTTCATCAATCACGGTTTGGAATGTACCCGTTGCAAGCTCTTCTAAAGTAGAGGTTGCGAGTTTGTGACGAAGCAATGACTTCGGAGAAGTCACGATCATTGGCTTACGAATTGGACGAATCGCTTGACGACGCATTGCATGGAAAATCTGTGCAGGTGTCGTTGGCGTGATCACTTGCATATTGTCTTCAGCACATAGCTGTAAGAAACGTTCTAAACGTGCAGATGAATGCTCTGGACCTTGACCTTCAAAACCATGTGGAAGAAGCATGGTTAAACCACAGACACGTTCCCATTTTGTTTCGCCAGAAGCAATGAATTGATCAATAACAACCTGAGCACAGTTAGCGAAGTCACCAAACTGAGCTTCCCAAATCACTAAGCTTTTCGGTAAAGTCGTTGCATAACCATATTCAAATGCAAGCACCGCCATTTCTGACAACAACGAGTCATAAATTGCAGTACGTGGTTGGTTTTCTTTAATATGGCAAAGCGGAATATAAACAGAACCATCAACTTGATTATGTAATTTTGCATGACGATGTGAGAATGTACCACGACCAACATCTTCACCTGTCAAACGAACCAAATAACCATCATCAAGGATCGTTGCATACGCTAAAACTTCTGCAGCGCCCCAATTCAATGGCATTTCACCTGTTTGCATTTTCAAGCGATCATCAATCACTTTTGATACTTGACGTTGCATTACAAAGCCTTCAGGAAGCTCGCGCATTTTTGTGCCGAGTTCTTTTAAGCGTTCGATTGGGAATGTAGTATCCCAAACATCTGTATAGTCATGACCTAAATAAGGTGACCAATCGACAAACATTTTGTGGTTTGGCTCAAGTACCAGTGCATTCGCAACGTGTTTACCCGCTTCTAAATCAGCACGGTACTTTTCAACCATAGCATCCGCTGAAGAACGATCTAAAACATTTTCTTGAACCAATTGATCTGCATAAAGCGTACGTGTGGTCGCTTTTTTGTTAATCACTTGATACATCATGGGTTGAGTTGCAGCTGGCTCATCCGCTTCGTTATGACCACGACGACGGTAGCAGAACATATCAATCACAACATCTTTACGGAATGTATGACGGAAATCATGTGCCAATTGTGCAACAAATAATACAGATTCAGGATCATCACCATTGACATGGAAAATTGGAGCCTGAATCATTTTCGCGATGTCTGTACAGTATTCTGTAGAACGTGCATCACGTGGATCAGATGTTGTAAAACCAACTTGGTTATTCACAACAATATGAACTGTACCACCCACGGTATAACCACGAGTTTGTGACATTTGGAAGGTTTCTTGGTTTACACCTTGACCTGCAAATGCAGCATCACCATGAACGATTACTGGTAATACATCATCACCACCAATGTCTTTACGACGTACTTGGCGTGCACGTACAGAACCTTCAACTACAGGTCCAACGATTTCTAAATGCGATGGATTAAACGCCAATGCCAAATGAACTTCGCCACCTGAAGTCATTACGTTTGAAGAAAAACCTTGGTGGTACTTAACGTCACCAGAACCTTTCTTATGAATTGATTTACCTTCAAACTCACCAAATAAATCAGCTGGGTTTTTACCCATGATGTTTACAAGTAAGTTTAAACGACCACGGTGTGGCATACCAATAACGACTTCTTTACAACCTACAGTACCTGCACGTTGAATCAGCTCGTTCACCATTGGAATAAAAGACTCACCGCCTTCAACACCAAAACGTTTTGCACCCACATATTTATTGCCGAGGAATTTTTCTAGACCCTCAGCAGCTGTCAGACGCTCTAAGACGTGTTTCTTTTGCTCAGCAGAATAACCAAATTGACCACGTGTACTTTCAAGACGCTGCTGAATCCAACGTTTTTCTTTGGTATCAACAATATGCATGTATTCCACACCAATAGAAGCACAATACGTTGCTTCCATGGCATTCACCATTTCACCCAAAGTCGCTTCAGACTTACCGAGTGCAAGATTACCTGCATTAAATACTGTATCTAAATCTGACTTGGTTAAACCATGCGCAGCAAGATCTAAATCTGGCACGTCTTCACGTTTAGCCAAACCTAAAGGATCTAATTTTGCTTTTTGATGGCCACGATTACGATAAGCCGCAATCAGTTGCAATACGCCAATTTGACGACGTTCATGCTCAGTACTTACTTCACTTTGCACAACTGGCTGAACGCGATTTGAATTACGACCTAATAATAAGAATTGCTCACGAATATTTCCGTGAGGTTGGTCACCTTTTGGAAATTTATCAAAATATTCGCGCCAATCATCACCGACAGATGTTGGAGAAGATAGGTACTGCTCGTAAAGCTCTTCAATATACGCTGCACTATCAGCGGAAAGTTCAGTATCGAGACGCATTGCGTCAGCAACTTCTTGCATTTATGGACCCATTTCCTATTGCAAAACATTACAGGCTGCTTTTTAAGCAAACCCATGATTGATAATGCCAAATTGGTAAATTGACATTCACCCTTGCTGGTTCTAACGACCACAGAGTGTTGTACACATTAGATTTTCACTAACATGTGCCATGAATCATAACGCCTTCATTGGCATTATCATTCACTATATACCCGACCAAAATCGAGCAATTTTTTGCAAATCGACTTAGAAAAGCGAATTCCGCGAGTTAACTTTTCTAAAGCGATTGAACATTCATCTGAACTATTAATTTATATACTGATCTCAAACTTTCATATGTTGAAAAAATGTACATTAAAACAGTCGCTTTTTTCACATATAGAAGTTTGTTAGATGCTAACACGAACTTAACTGTCAATTGATTTTTTTGACACATACCATCCATAAATTAGCTAAATACATATCAAAATTTATCTATTAGTATATGAGGCTTTATATAAAATATTTCAATTACCTCTATCTCTGAATAAATCACTTTTTTAAATAAATAAAAAAGAGCGCACATTTTCCAATGTGCGCTCTTTTTTTGAAGTATTAACCTGCTTGGTCGAGCAACATGCTACGGATATGACCAATCGCTTTCGTTGGGTTCAAACCTTTAGGACAAACTGATACACAGTTCATAATACCTTTACAACGGAATAGACTGAATGGATCATCCAAACGAGACAAACGGTCTTGAGTTGCTGTATCACGCGAATCAATAATGAAACGGTATGCATTCAACAATGCTGAAGGACCCAAGAATTTATCAGGGTTCCACCAGAATGATGGGCACGCTGTTGAACAACATGCACATAAAATACATTCATACAAACCATTTAAATGATCACGTTCTTCAGGAGACTGTAAACGCTCACGTGGTGGTGTAGGCTGATTATTAATTAGGAATGGCTGAATTTTGTCATACTGATCGTAGAACTGATTCATATCCACAACTAAATCTTTAACCACCGGCAAACCTGGTAATGGACGAACGGTAATCACATCTGGTAAATCATTGAGATTCCACAAACATGCTAGACCATTTTTACCATTAATATTCACACCATCGGAACCACAGATCCCTTCACGGCATGAACGACGGAAAGTTAAAGTTTCATCTTGAACTTTCAATGCAAGAAGCGCATCAAGCAACATACGATGCTTATCCGTCAACTCTAGCGTATAGGTCTGCATGTACGGTGCTTTATCCTTATCAGGATCATAGCGATAGATATGAAATGTACGAGTACCTCTACTCATCTTTATTCTCCTGATTAGAATGTACGTGGTGCTGGTGGAATTGGATCAACCGTTAACGGGTTGAAACGCACTGGCTTATACTCCAGACGATTGTCTGATGAATACCACAAAGTATGCTTCATCCACTCATCATCACGACGTCCGTAAGAATAAGTTGGGTGATCTGCTGGCAATTCATAATCAACAACAGTATGTGCACCGCGACATTCTTTACGAGCAGCAGCAGAAATGAGCGTCGCTTTCGCAACTTCATAAATATTTTCTACTTCTAAAGCTTCAACACGCGCGGTGTTAAACACTTTAGATTTGTCTTTTAAATGAATGTTACGAACACGTGGTGCAATCGCAAGAATCTCTTTCACACCTTTATCAAGCAATGCTTGAGTACGGAATACACCCGCATGGTCTTGAACGATGTCACGAATTGCATCTGCAACTTCTTGTGCGTTTTCACCTGAAGTCGAATCATCTAAATGATTAATACGCTTCATAGTATCTACAAGCACATTGGTTGGTAATGGCACATATTCATCACCGTGATGTTTAGTCACGTAATCAATAATGTGTTCACCCGCAGCTTTACCAAATACCACTAAATCAAGTAGAGAGTTGGTACCCAAACGGTTTGCACCATGTACAGATACACAAGAACACTCACCAATCGCATAGAAGCCTTTCACAGGTTGAGTATAGTTATCAGTTCCTGCAACAGGCGTAACTACTTGACCATGAATATTCGTCGGAATACCGCCCATTTGATAATGAATGGTCGGCACGACTGGAATTGGTTCTTTAGTGATATCTACGTTTGCAAATTTCTTACCAATCTCAAATACAGATGGTAAGCGCTTCATAATCGTATCTGCACCTAAGTGAGTCATATCCAAAAGAATATAATCACCTTTAGGACCACAACCACGGCCTTCTTTGATTTCTTGATCCATAGAGCGTGATACGAAATCACGTGGAGCCAAATCTTTCAAAGTTGGAGCATAACGCTCCATGAATGGTTCGCCGTCTTTGTTACGAAGGATTGCACCTTCACCACGACAACCTTCAGTTAACAATACGCCTGCGCCAGCAACACCCGTTGGGTGGAACTGCCAGAATTCCATATCTTGTAATGGTATACCTGCACGCGCTGCCATACCAAGACCGTCACCCGTATTGATATAAGCATTAGTTGATGCACGGTAAACACGACCAGCACCACCAGTAGCAAACAATGTAGCTTTACCTTGGAATACCGCAATATTACCTGTTTCTTGGTCAATTGCTGTCACACCAAGTACATCACCATTTTCATCACGAATAAGATCAAGTGCGATCCATTCTACGAAAAATTGCGTACCCATTTTTACATTGCTTTGATACAGCGTATGTAATAGTGCATGACCAGTACGGTCAGCAGCAGCACATGCACGTGGAACTGGTTTTTCACCATAGTTCGCAGAGTGACCACCGAATGGACGTTGGTAAATTGTACCATCGGCATTACGGTCAAATGGCATACCCATGTGTTCTAATTCATAAACCACTTTTGGTGCTTCACGACACATAAATTCGATTGCATCTTGGTCACCTAACCAATCAGAACCCTTTACCGTGTCATAAAAGTGATAATGCCAGTTATCTTCTTGCATATTACCAAGAGATGCACCAATACCACCTTGCGCCGCAACAGTATGAGAACGTGTTGGGAATACTTTGGTTAGTACTGCCACTTTCAAGCCTGCTTGAGCAAGTTGATATGAAGCACGCATACCAGAACCACCACCACCGACAATAACTGCATCGAAAGTTTGGCTTGGAATATTTGAATAATCTTCTTTAGGGGTTATAGCGCCCATGACATCTTCCTATCAATTCGCCCAAAAAATCTGGATGACCCAGATTGCATATGCAAGTACAGCAATAATTACTGCTGACGTCAGCACGAGGCGTAAACCTGAAGCTGAAGGACCCATTTGACGAGTAGTCACATAGTCAGTGAATACTTGCCACATACCAATCCAAGCATGTGCAACAAGAGATAAGACTGCCAATAAAGAAAAAATCTTCATTGGTAGAGTCATCATAAAGCCTTTCCATTGTTCGTAGTCGAATCCGCCATGGCAAAGAATCCAACCAAAGACCACAACAGTATAAACAGCGAGTACAACAGCACTGACGCGTTGGAGATACCAATCGCGAGAACCTGAACCCGTTAAACCTGTAGCACTTTTCATTAGAGAACAATCCATACAAATGCTGCAACGATACAAACTGCAGACAAGATCAATGAAATAGTAGCTGCAATACGACCACTTTGCAGCTCTTCTGCAATACCTTGGTCAGCAAGTAAGTGCTTAATACCCGCAATAAAGTGGAAAATTAAACCGGCTACAAATACCCATACGATAAAGCGTACAACGAAGCCACCGAAGATTGCTTGCACTTGCGCAAAACCTTCTGGCGAAGACAAAGACTTGTCTAAAAGCCACAATAGTACCGGTACGAGTAAAAATACGATGACACCAGAAAGACGGTGTAGAATTGATGCAATAGCCACAGGGGATTTTAAGTTTACGTCTAAAACTTGACCCATGGACAAATTGACAGGTCTGTTGCTTTTCACAGCGGGCATCCTGTAAGTAAAAACTCCATCCGGAGTTTGTTGGAATTAATTCGAAGGAAAGCTAGCATTATTAGGCAATTACATGAATCCGCAATGCCTAAACTTATAAACGACACTGAATTATAAAACGTGGACTGTTAAAATACAAACGATGCTATTTCGCTTTTTCTTTAAAAAAGAATAGAATAGGAATCATTCACATTTAAACAAGATCATATTCTGCTAAATTATTTTAAATTTAATACATTAAATCATTGTTTTGAAATAATATTAAATCTAAAAGCCATCTCCTTTTTAAGGATTTCTATAGATTCTGCAATTTTAGACTAAAGCACAACAAATCAGGTAAATTCACAGATATGTCATTGATATAACAAATCAACTTTACATTTTAAATTTATAATATTCATTATACTTATAAAACAAATCTTATTTTTTAGTAAAAACAGACTCTTGGATTAACAAGATTAAATTCTAAAGTTTATAAAAGAAGCTGTACTTAGCAAATAATTACCTTAGAGCCATCCAAGTCTTCAAATCTTCTGCTATTTCATTTTAAAAAGTGATTCCCCCACCCCAAGCCGCTCATTTATTCAGCAAAAAACTTTTAAAGACTGTTACTTTTTGACCAAATAATTATAAAAATGCAAAAAAATATTTCAAAATCAAAGCTTCATTTTTCTTAGTCAATTACCTTGACCCACAGGATCTAAGTGATGATATTTAGATGGTTTTAGCACTTTCACACGCATTAGCGTGAAACTTATTTTTTAAAATAAACAAGCCAAAAAAGTTTTTAAAATACGCTCAGGGCAATTAATTTTCTGCACCTATTCTTGAATTTGCCTTATTATACTGAACCGATGCTGTGACATTGACTCATTTCTATGTGATTTTTTGACTAACCTACTGTGGAACGTCACTTTTTATCCATAAGTATAATTGACAAAATTTCAGTACTCACTAAGCTTATAGCAATTTTTGATCCGTCTAACTCGTACATTAGAAGATGACGATTTCGAGTTAGATACAACATTCACCAGGACAGGAGATCTATTGAATGTCTGAAGCAACTGGCAAAAAAGCCGTATTACAGCTTGATGGCAAAGAAATTGACTTACCAATTTACAGCGGCACATTGGGCCCAGATGTAATTGACGTTAAAGATGTATTGGCCGCAGGGCACTTTACTTTTGATCCTGGTTTTATGGCTACAGCGGCTTGCGAGTCTAAAATTACCTTCATTGATGGTAACAAAGGTGTTCTTTTACACCGTGGCTATCCAATTGATCAACTTGCGACTAAAGCTGACTACTTAGAAACTTGCTATTTATTGTTAAATGGTGAGCTTCCAACAGCTGAACAAAAAACTGAATTTGACGCCAAAGTTCGTAACCATACAATGGTTCATGACCAAGTTAGTCGTTTCTTCAATGGTTTCCGTCGTGATGCTCATCCAATGGCGATCATGGTTGGTGTAGTTGGTGCGCTTTCTGCGTTCTATCACAACAACTTAGACATCGAAAATGTTGATCACCGTGAAATTACAGCGATCCGTTTGATTGCTAAAGTTCCTACGCTTGCAGCGTGGAGCTACAAATATACAGTTGGTCAACCGTTTGTTTATCCACGTAACGATTTAAGCTACGCTGAAAACTTCTTGTACATGATGTTTGCTACACCAGCAGATCGTGATTACAAAGTTAATCCTATTCTTGCTAAAGCAATGGATCGTATCTTTACGCTTCATGCTGACCATGAACAAAATGCATCTACGTCTACTGTACGTTTAGCTGGTTCTACTGGTGCTAATCCTTACGCATGTATCGCTGCGGGTATTTCAGCACTTTGGGGCCCTGCTCACGGCGGCGCAAATGAAGCTGTTCTTAAGATGCTCGATGAAATCGGCACTGTAGAGAACGTTGCTGGCTTCATGGAAAAAGTAAAAACTAAAGAAGTTAAACTTATGGGCTTCGGTCACCGAGTTTATAAAAACTTCGATCCACGCGCTAAAGTGATGAAACAAACTTGTGACGAAGTTCTTGCTGCTCTTGGCATTAACGATCCACAACTTGAACTTGCGATGGAACTTGAACGTATTGCGTTGTCTGACGAATACTTCATTAAACGTAACCTATATCCAAACGTAGACTTCTACTCAGGTATCATCCTTAAAGCGATTGGTATCCCAACTGAAATGTTTACTGTAATTTTCGCTCTTGCTCGTACTGTTGGTTGGATTAGCCACTGGTTAGAAATGCATAGCGGTCCTTACAAAATTGGTCGTCCACGTCAACTTTACACTGGTGAAGTTCAACGCGATATCCAAGGTCGTTAATTCGAAAGAATTGATTGATTTAAAAAACCACCCTTTCGGGTGGTTTTTTATTGTCTATTACAAACCTAAATCAGACATTGTTTGAGTTTTCTATTCATGCATAGCAACTCTCTTCTCGTTATTGTTAGAAAAAAATAGAAATTTTAAATAGTTAAACTAAGATAAAAAACTTAGTATTAGAATATAAACTTCATTTTTATTACAATCTTGAATCAATACTGCTTAGCGACCCCATTCCATTTTTGCCATATATGGCCGAACTTTTACAATACGTTGAATATTGGTCTTCTCTATTTGTGTTAATTGGCTTTCTACATTGGTACTGCATGGCATATACCAACTATTATTTGCAAATTGACTAGCAATTTCTTTATTCGCAAATGAATAACCATGACGTGCATAAATTTCATTACGCATCCAATCTAAATCTTGGGCAGGCATTTGCAAATCAGCATCTTTTAATAAGCGTTGCGAAGCAGAAGGATAGTCACCTACATCTTTTTGATAACGACATTGTTGTGGTTTTAGATCAAAATATTTAGGTTTTACACTCCCTGTCGCAGACTCCCAACTTGCATCTAAACGATTGGGTTGGTTTGAATCCACCGCGAAAGTAAAAATACCACTACTTGCCTTTGCGCCACTTTCGGTTGCAGTCATCTTATAACCTTGCGGAGTAGTTTGAACCTTGCCTATGAAATTCTGTTTGTTTTTCCCTAAAATGCTATAGCCTTTCACCTGATTACGATCTATAGACTGGATAAATACCGCAATTTTTCGATCATCATATCTACCCGACCAAGATTGCTGTAATTGTTTAATATCAAAAGCATAAAGAGTTTGCGTCAGCAATATATTTGCACCAATCACGGCGAAAACCACTTTTTTCATTGTTATTCCTTTTTGTTTATAACAGATCATTTTGCTTCACATTATAAGATGCAATCTTAAGCTTTTAACTTAGCTTAATGCCTAATTTAAATTATCGCTTTTGTGATGACCTAGACCGCAATGTATTTTCAAAGATTAAATTTTTACAATCCGACAAATTAATTCAAAAATTAGCTAGACGAGAATAATATTAATAAAGCAATTGGTTTAATCCTTTCTTTCATTATAATTTCTGAAAATTACTGCATGAACTCTGGTCGTGAATAAAACAAAAAAGACAAATTGCTACAGGACGTCAAGGCTTGTTGTTTTTATCTTATACACCTATTTGTGTTTTCTCATGGTTAAAATTTGTCTGGCTTATTTTCCATGGCAAACGGATCAAAACTTTTTATTACTCAAACAAGATATTGTTGATACTCAACCTTGGCAATTTGCTTTCAAAGTTCATGTAATCGCCAGTAGTTTTGTATTAATTGCAGGCTTAACTCAGTTTTTCCATCTATTCAGAAATAAACTTCCAAGGCTGCATCAACTCAGTGGCTGGCTCTATATACTCACTATTTTAATCTTTGCTTTACCCAGTGGTTTTATTCTAGCGCTGTCAGCTTCTGGCGGTATTTTTACGCAAATAAGCTTTGTTTTGTTGTGCATTTTTTGGGGAATTAGTACAGTTCATGCATTGCATTACGCACTTAAAAAACAATGGTTATTACATCGTGATTGGGTCATTCGTAGTTTTGCTTTAAGTTTATCCGCACTCAGTTTACGTACCTGGAAAATGCTTCTCTATCAGCTACAACCCTATTTTGAATGGTTGACACCTGTGCATATTTACCAACTTGAATCATGGCTAGGTTGGGTCATTAACTTATTGATTGCTGAAATAATTATCATCAATTTTCATCAAAAAAAATTAAATAAATGATACATAAAAAAACCCTAAACGAATTTAGGGTTTTGCATAAATAGTAAAAACAATTACTTATGATGCAACATTATATTTATCTAGATCCAGTTCACTCAACTGATTTTTCAGCTCTTGCAAAGACCACGGCCAAGCAGCAAAGTTACGACCATTTTGATCTAAATAGTAAGATTTACATCCCCCTGCATTAAATACAGTGGTTTTTAAATGCTTTTGAACTTTAATATTGTGATAACGCACGACGTCTTTCTTAATTTCAAAACGAGTGAATTTTTGATCACGCATTTTCAGTAAGCCATTCACAATATAATCGACCTGTGCTTCAGCAATACCAATAAACGAATCGTAAACCAGAATATTAGGTCCAAGTACAAGGAATGCATTCGGCACTTTCTCAATACTCGCGCCAAGATATGCTTCTGGTGAAGTATCCTTCCAACGTTCAGACAATAACTGACCTGTAGTATCTGTCACACGTTTACCAATCGGTGGATGTGAAACTTCGAAGCCCGTACCGAGAATAATCACGTCTACTTCATGACGTTCACCATTCGCTGCAACCACAGTATTACCATCAATTTCAACCAAACCATGTGGAACTAAGCTGACATTGTCTTGCTGTAAAGCTGGGTAATAATTGTTTGCAAACAATAAACGCTTGCATCCAATATCAAAATTTGGCGTTACATTTTTACGTAATTTTTCATCGCTGATTTGTAAACGTAATAATTGACGGCTTAGAAAATTCACAGGTTTCAGAATTTTAGGATTACGCAATCCAAAGTTAACGCCATTTAAAATTTGAACAATGCTTTTACGCCATGTTTCCTGAATCACTGGAAATTTACCAATCACACCTTTTGCTGTTTCGCTCAAATCCATATCTGCTTTTGGGAGTACCCATGGTGCGGTACGTTGAAACACAATGAGCTCCTTCGCTTTAGGTTGAACTTGCGGAATAAACTGAATTGCAGAGGCACCTGTACCGATCACAGCAATACGCCTACCTGTTAAATCAGCTTCATGATTCCAACGTGCAGAATGGAACATTTCACCTTTAAACGTTTCAATACCTTTAATTTTTGGCATTGATGGCTCAGTAATCGGCCCAGTCGTAAAGACAACAGTTTTAGCCTGATATGAACCTTTAGATGTCTCTAAATTCCAAATATGCTTGGTTTCATCCCACTTCGCACTAATTAATTCATTATTGAATTCAATCTTGCCACCCAAATCAAATTTTTCAACAACTTCTTCTAAATAATCTAGAATTTCAGGCTGTTTAGCGAATAAGTGACTCCACTTATGACTTGGTGAAAAAGAGAATGAATACACCGCAGAAGGTACATCACAACCACAACCAGGATAGTTATTATCACGCCAAGTTCCACCCACACGACTTGCTTTTTCAAGGACTACATAGTCATGATAACCCGCTTGATCCATTTTATACGCAGCTGCAATACCTGAAATACCAGCCCCGACCACGATCGTGTCATAGACTCGTACTGGATTGTCATGTTGAGTAACAGCTGTATTTTTTGTACTTGATTCTGCTTGATCTTCACCTTTTAAAGAAACAGCTGGGTTTTCTTTCGGCTTAGCCATAGTTTTTAATTTTGGTTCTATTTGAACTTCAGCTTTAGCCTCAATCTTTGGCTCAACAATTACTTTACTTTCTAATGTAATATTTTTTGATGCAATTTCATCACCAGCTTCGATGATGAGTGATTCATTCAATTTTACTGTTTCAGCAACTGTATCGACTTTTACATTTCTTTTTGAAGTCTTTGCTTTAGGTTTCTGCTGTAATGTTGTCTCTGTTGTCATTTTAATATACTCAAAGCTTATTTTACATATTTGCTAAATAATGGATAACAGATACCCAACAACTTGGCATATAGGCTTGGTGATGCACGCTTCATTAACCAAAAAAGTTTGGCATCAGGTTGTGGAATGGTATAAAGCTTGTCTGCATCCAAATTATTTAAGGTTTTAATGGCAACCTTATCACTTGTGGTAAATGCATGATTCATCAGTAAATTATCTGCCAAACCAGAATACCGACTAGGTAAGCGACCATTTTTCATAATATTGGTTGGAACTAAAGTCGGGCAAAGAACATTGACCTTAATATTAAAGCTGTGTAATTCGGCTGAAAGTGTTTCTGATAAAGCCAAGACGCTTGATTTAGTCACATTATATGCAGTCATTTCTGGAGCAGCAGTAAAACCCGCAGCGGAGGCAACATTAATAATTGCACCATAACCCTGTTGTTTAAACTTCGGTACAAAGTAATGACAACCATGGATGACACCCCACAAATTGACATTCATACACCATTGCCAATCCTCCAAAGAAACTTCATCAAATTTTCCACCTAAGCCGACTCCAGCATTATTAATGACCAAAGTTACAGGATGGCTCATCAATTTTTCTGCGTTATCGGCTAAAGCTTTAACTTGTTCTTGATTTCCAACATCACACTGCACCGCAAAAGCCTTACTTGAAGTCTGACTTTCAATCAGTTGTACTGTTTCCTGAGCCGCATTTAAATTAATATCTGCGCAAACAATAGTTCCACCACGCTTGGCCAGTTCCATTGCAAAACTACGCCCAATCCCACTTCCCGCACCAGTTACTACGGCGTAAGCATTCTGAGTTGCTGGCACTTTTTTTGAAAAAATTCCCATTCCATATTATCCATTCTAATTTTAATTGATGTTGTCTTATACACGTAATGCAGGCGTAAATTCTTTTACAAAATATGGGGTTAAAATACCATCAACTGGATTTAGCAACGTCTCTTTGTAATAGGCTAAAAATTCAGAAGTATCATGGTCATTTGGATGGAAATCTGGACGCAAATAATCAAAAATATGTTTCCAACTACTGCCATATACCCCATCTTTTAGACCAAAAATCAGTTGAAAACTATGTGGAATATCTTTCCAATAACTGAGTCGAATTAAATTTTTCGGGTCGCGATAAAATGGAACAATCAAAGAAGCAGCTGAGATTAACCCTAGAATTGTAAATAATGCTGGGAAAAAACCAGCAATACGCAACGCATAATTATTGGATAAAGTTTGGAATACATCATAAGCAATGTCTTTATGTTCAGACTCTTCCAACATATGCCACATCCAAATTGCACGCTGTTTCTCATCTTGTGAGCGGAAGAAAATTTCCTCATGATTCATCATATATTCAGCAAGTACCGCGGTAAAATGCTCAATACCCGCCATTAAAGAAAGCTTCATTGGTTGTGGTAAACGATTCAAACCATAGTCAAAAACCCAACCCGCCCATGTTCTAAATAACTTTACAGGTAAATCAACATCAACCAATGCATCATTTAATTCTTCATGCATTCTAGAATGAATAGCTTCTTGACCAATCAAGGAGGTTACTCGTTGCTTAAGCAAAGGATCTTTAATCAAGTCTCGATGATAACGCGCTGTATCAATCACCAAATCTTCACCAAAGGTTAAAAAAATTGATAACGAAGCAAAATATGCACTTGCCAACTCAGCATTTAAGTAAAATTTAGGATCGATTTTTTTAGGATCAAAATCAAACTTCATATGCCGAATTGGAATAATCGGTGACTGCTTTTCAACACCAAATGGTGATGCAGCAAAAATCTTTGCAACAGTCTTTTTGAGTGGTTTAGCTAATATCATGGCGGTATACTCTTTATTCAATTTATAGATCACCCAAAGTTCTTCTCAGAGCTTTAGATTTTCTTTTTGAGTAAAAACTCGAACTTCCTGTATTTAAAAATTACGCCATCACCGTGTAATTTCCATTAGCAATTCAGGTCAAACCATTAGCAATTTATGACGACTTAATCATATTGTTAGACAATTCACTTCATTGAATCCGTAAAAATACCCAGTCTTTTAAATATAAAAAATTAAGATTAAGTAATTCGCTTTCTGTAAGAAGATGAGTCATTGAAATCATAAATAAAAATCTGCAATATTGTCGCTAGCAAGATTTCATGGCTCAAAATTTGTTAGCTAGCGCTTTAACTCACATACATCGTTATCTTTTTTGAAGCATTGTATAATTTAGTCCAAATTCATGGATAACTGAGATGACATGCTTAATGTCAATTGGATACTGTTTAGACTGTTAAAACTTGATTGTTTTAAATGCCGCTCCTTAACTGAGGGCGAAATCAATATCTGTAAAACGGTGTTTGGTGATTTAATTGATTATCATCTTGTCAAAATTATGAATCATCCTTACCTTCCTTGGCAGCCTGCAGGAATTTTAATGGCACCAGAGGGGTATCTTCATTTAAAAGATGCAGATTATTGTGATGACTTTAGCCAACAAAATTTAGCATATCAGGCTATCTTTGTTCATGAAATGGCGCATATTTATCAGTTTCAAAGAAAGGTCAATGTCTTATTTCAAGGTGCAATTTTACAGATTGCGTTCTATGGCACTTTAGGAAAATACAATCCTTATAAATATATGCTCAAAGCAGATAAAGCTTATTTTGACTACAACATTGAACAACAAGGAGATATCGCAAAAGATATTTTTCTTAAAAAAATACCAAATATTATTTTGCCGCCAACTACATATCAATAAAATTTACTATTACAGGGCAATTTTCATCACTTGATATTTTTACAATAAATCTAAGCACTCATCCTAAAAAAGTCACTGGTTTATATCAGTAAAATACTTTAAATGAATCATCATATTATGTAGTTATTGAATATTATTATTTAAACGCTAGCTTCTGTTTGTTTTTAAGATAAAATAGCCCTTGTCTGTAATTTTTGCTTTGCAAGAAAACAAAGATTTTAATCACGTATTGATGATTATATATTTCGCCGTTGGGCAATATTTGAAATGTCTAATTACACACAGTTGAATAACTATAGATATAAAAATCAACAAGTTGTGTTCACACCACCCTATAGGAATAGGATTTAATTTAAATGAAAAGTTTTAAAATTGCTTTGGCGCAATTCTCTCCACACATTGGCGACATCACATCTAATGTTCAAAAAATGATTGAACAAGCCAATGAAGCTAAAAAACAAAATGCAGAAATTATTGTTTTCCCTGAACTCTCTACAATCGGTTACCCAGCAGAAGACTTGTTACTTCGTCCAAGTATCGCAAAACGTACGCTTCAAGCATTTGAACAGCTTGCAGCGGTGAAAGACATCGTGATGGTGTTCGGTTTTGTTAATAATACTGAAGATGGTCAACGTTATAACTCAGCTGCAGTTATGAAAGATGGTCAGGTATTGGGAGTTTATAATAAACAAACTCTACCTAATTATAGCGTATTTGATGAACATCGCTATTTTAGTGAGGGCCACCAACATCTAGTATTTGAATACTTAGGTCATAAATTTGGTGTCCTCATTTGTGAAGATGTCTGGTCACTAAACACAGTACAGCAACTGGCAAAATTAAATGTAGAATCTGTTCTTGTATTGAATGCTTCACCGTATGAAGTTGGTAAGCCACAACACAGAATAGAAACCCTAAAAGAATTATCAAAACAATTAAATATTAATCTTGTATATACCAACCAAGTCGGTGGTCAAGATGATTTAGTTTTTGACGGTAGTAGCTTTGTGACCAACAATAGTGGTGCTGTTGCATTCCAAGCACCAAGCTTTCAAGAAGGCCTATATGTTGTCGATTATGAAATCGAAAATAAAGCTTATAAAATTATTGAAGCTGCGCCAGCACTTTCAACCATGGCTGAAATTTATCAAAGCTTAGTCATCGCAACACGTGATTATGTACAACGCTCAGGCTTCCCTGGTGTTATTCTAGGCTTATCTGGTGGTATCGATTCAGCATTAACATTAGCGATTGCCGTAGATGCTATTGGTGCAGATAAAGTTCAAGCAGTGATGATGCCATATACCTATACTTCACAAATCAGTGTAGAAGATGCAACCGAACAAGCAAAACGTATGGGTGTAACTTTTGGTATTGCCGAAATTCATCCAATCGTAAACAGCTATATGCAAACTTTATTCCCATTCTTTGGCAATGCACCTGCCGATGCTACTGAAGAAAATATTCAAGCACGTGCACGCGGTACGTTATTGATGGGCTTATCTAATAAATTTGGCAACTTAGTCCTTTCTACTGGGAATAAATCAGAACTTGCTGTTGGTTATTGCACACTCTATGGTGATATGGTCGGTGGCTTTGCAGTCCTGAAAGATGTGTATAAAAGCATTGTTTTTGAATTGGCAAAATATCGTAATAGTATTAGTGAAACAGCGGTTATTCCGGAACGTGTTATTACCCGTGCACCTTCTGCAGAACTTCGCCCAGATCAAAAAGACCAAGACTCATTACCTGCTTATGATGTGCTTGATGCCATTCTGTACGCTTATCTTGAAGAAGATATGAGCCAAGATGACATCATCGCCAAAGGCTTCGAAAAAGAAATTGTCGAAAAAATTATTCGCTTAGTGGATTGTAACGAATATAAACGTCGTCAAGCGGCGATTGGTCCGCGTATTACTTCTCGCGCATTTAACCGCGAACGTCGCTATCCAATCATCAATGGCTGGAAACCTGGTGTTTAACTCTCTGTGAACAACACATCTGTTCTTCAACCGAGCTTTGCTCAAGAATTTGCTCAAGCACTATTGCTTGAGCAGGTTCGTTTCACCCAACAACAATTATTAAACTCTGAAAATAATACTTATATTAAGCAATTTGTTCATCAGGTTTATCAGCATGCTGATAGCATCCTATTAAAAGATATTATTCAACTCCAGCAACTGCAACAAGTTGTACAAAAATATGCCTTTGAACTAAATTTAGGTGCAGATATCCTTGAGTTCATTGGTGTTGTGGCACAAAAAATTCACCATTATGCAGTACACAGCCAAACTCAATTTAAAGATTTACTATCCGATGAATCCTTTGAATTATGGTTGTATAAAATATTAGAATTAGAACAAGTTCGTCATTATATTCAAGAAAATTTACAAGAAAACCCACAGATCCAGCACCTAAGTTTACAACTGGCCAACCAAATTCTTGAAAACAATACGCCATGGCTTGATCATTTACGCAAAATTAATCTCAAACAGCATGGGCTAAGTGCTAGAGTGCTCGGCTTTATTCAAGACCAACAACAATATATTGAACTTAAACTCGAACAACAACTTGCTCAAGTATTTATCAAACAAATTGGTCAAATCATACTACTGCCAAATGCAGAGCTTGCTGACATCAGTTTACATCTATGGTCAGACATTAAACAAAGAACACTTAAAGAAACTTTTTCACAATTTCAATCTATCGACTTCGAAGAGTTTTTTATTCTAGTCTATGAAACTTGGAAAGAGCTACGCCAAACTGAATATATGCAACAACTGATTTTAAGCGTGGTTGAAGGCTTCTATGAGTATTTTGGTGAATATACACTTCAAGAGTTGCTACATTCTGTAGGTTTGAATGAGGATGACTTAGTTAGCGAAGCCTTACGTTTTATGCCATATAGCCTAGCTGTCCTGAATGAACAAGGCCTACTTGATGACATCATTAAAAGCCTGATTGCCCCATTTTATATGAATAAGCAGACTCATCAATTTATAGAGAATTATTTAGCAGAAAAAGCTATCAAATAAATCTAGTGATAAAAGCTCATAAGTTGCGAATAGAATAGTTTTATTAAAATATCTAACTCATTTTCTATTTTTATTCTGCACAAAAAAAGAGACCATGCAGTGAGCATGGTCTATAAAAATGGTGGCTATGACGGGATTTGAACCTGTGACCCCAGCATTATGAGTGCTGTGCTCTAACCAGCTGAGCTACATAGCCTTAAACTGTGGGCGTATTATCTGTAGTTCTAACACGTGCGTCAAGTCCCGTTCAATACTAATGATCACACTTTAAACAATTGATAATTAAATGCTTAAAATTAATACACACTCTTTAATTTTATTCGGCACAATACAGAAAACAATGAGTATTTTTTTAAAATGACGATGAAATTTAAATTATTTACGCTACTGGCATGCAGTATGATTTTAACAGCCTGTCAGGTGATTAGCCCTATTTTTGTAGATTATAATGGCGTTCGAATGGATGTTGCCAAATGGATCAATCAACAGCAACTTTTAAATATGCAACAAAAACGTAGTTTAGTACAGTTAAGCAAAGCTCAACAAAAGCTCTATCATATTGAAAAAATCAAGGATGATGAGAAGTTTAAAATTACTCAAGAGAATACAATTGCAATGCATTGCGCTCATTTATATCTCACCGACCATAAAATTCAGCAATTACAGAGTAAAATTTTTGGTGATGCAGAAAAACAAGCTATTTTAGAAGCTTACAATCAACACTTCCCCAAAATTAAAATTGACGTAAATACAATACAATGTGAATAGTCACTAAAAACTATCGTTATCAGGGTAATTTTATATTTAGCCATGTATAAAGATTCACTCCATAAAGCTTACCAATAAAATTATTCTTAAAATTTGGCATAAAAAAAGACCACACTAGTGAGTGTGGTCTATAAAAGTGGTGGCTATGACGGGATTTGAACCTGTGACCCCAGCATTATGAGTGCTGTGCTCTAACCAGCTGAGCTACATAGCCTTAAACTTGTGCGCGTATTATCTACTACAAATTATAGTACGTCAAGCACTAATTTAAAAAATTATTGAAGTGAGCCGATAAGCCGGGTTCTGTCGTGAACGATCATTCCTCTAGGCGTACAATCACTCGTACGCTCAAGCGACCTACCCGAATCCAGCACGGGCCGTGCCTCAGGATTCCTATTTGGTCTTGCTTCTGGTGGGGTTTACCTTGCCGTGAACTGTTACCAGACACGCGGTGCGCTCTTACCGCACCCTTTCACCCTTACCTCCCACTTCTTCGAAAAGAAATGTTGATGGAGGCGGTCTACTCTCTGCTGCACTTGCCGTCGGTTTACACCGCCCAGGCGTTACCTGGCACCCTGCCCTATGAAGCCCGGACTTTCCTCCCCTGTTTCAATCACGGAGATCTACACAGCGACGATCGTCTGGCTCACTTCGAGGCGAATCTTAACAAACTTTCAACTTAATTGCTGGCATTTTTTTGAGCAATTAGTTTTTTATATTTTTCCATCAAATCATCCTGACTTTCCACATGATTCGGATCATGTGGAATACAGTCAACAGGACAGAAAAGTTCACACTGCGGCACATCATAATGTCCTACGCATTCAGTACACAAATCTGGGTGAATTTCATAGATGAGTTCACCCATGAAAATCGCCTCATTGGGGCATACTGGCTCACAGACATCACAATTGATGCATTCATCGGTTATATATAAAGACACTCTACCAACCTTGTTGATGCTTACGATTAAAGGCTTCTACGACACATTGTGGTACAAATTTACTCACATCACCTTTTAATCTTGCAATTTCTCGAACCATCGTCGACGAAATAAACGAAAATTGTTCAGATGGTGTCAAAAATACTGTTTCAAAATGCTGATCTAACTGACGATTCATATTTGCCAATTGGAATTCGTATTCAAAATCTGAAACGGCACGTAATCCCCGCAGTACTGCCGTTGCATTTTGTTCACGAGCAAAATTTACCAACAAACCATCAAAGCCGACAAATTCCACATTTTCAAGATGACTTAAAGAAATTTTTGCCAATCGCACACGCTCATCCAAACTAAATACTGGATTCTTATGATGTCCAATTGCAATTGCAACCACGACCTCATCAAACATTCTGGCTGCGCGAGCAACTAAATCGACATGACCATTGGTAATTGGATCAAACGTCCCCGGATAGATGACACGAGTTTTAGACATCCATTTTTACTCTAGTTTGTTATTTGTGCCCATAGTTTACCAAAAACTTAATTTTTAGCGAACATTCTGCTTAAAATTGAAATCACTTCACCTTATGCTGAGTTTAAGGCAAAATATGTCTAATCTTGGAATATTTGTATTATGTCGAAAACAATAGTGGTTAAAAAAAATAATGGTGGAACTATCGCGCAAAATAAACGCGCGCGCCACGATTATTTTATCGAAGAAAAATTTGAAGCCGGCTTATCATTACAAGGCTGGGAAGTTAAATCTTTACGTGCTGGACGCATGACGATCACTGAAAGCTATATTACGTTCAAAAACAATGAAGCATTTTTGTTTGGTGCACAAATTCAACCTTTACTGTCTGCATCAACCCATGTTGTTCCTGAAGCAACTCGTACTCGGAAACTTTTGCTATCCCGTCGTGAAATTGAAAAACTTTTAGGTGCGATTAATCAAAAAGGTTATACCTGTGTACCTTTAGCCTGCTATTGGAAAGGTCGCTTAGCTAAAATTGAAATCGCCTTAGTAAAAGGTAAACAGCTACATGACAAACGTGCCACTGAAAAAGATCGAGATTGGCAACGTGATAAAGCCCGTATTTTCCATAAATAAAAGCCTAGACCATAAAAAAACCTCCAATTGGAGGTTTTTTATTTATTTTGAATTTAATCGAAGTATTTGCAAGGCCATATGCTCGCCAAACCATAATGCTGTATCTAAATCACCTTGAGGTGGGGTAATTTCTACAGAAGCATTATCAGATTGTGTCATTAAGCCTAAATAACTGGCTAAACGATTCAAATCATGTGGCTGTATACCTGTTGGCATTAACGAGAGACCACTCCACAACATACCATGTTGCATAGCAAATAAGTTAATTTGCTGTAAAACCGAAAGTTTATCACCACTCAAGCCACCCGAGTTGGTAAATCCTGCCGCAAGCTTACCTCGCCAAGATTGATCCCTCCAACGTTTAGAGGTTGAATCCATAAACATTTTAAATGGACCTGTCACACTTCCCATGTACGTTGGAGAACCGAACAGTATCGCGTCAGCTTGATCCAGAAATTCCCAATCAATATTTTCAATATCCATAACTTGAACATGGATATCTAGTTTTTCAGCACCTTGGCCAATGTATTGTGCAACTTTTGCAGTGTGTCCATAAGGACTGTGATAAGCAATAGCGAGAGATTTAGACTGATCAGACATATTTAAAAGGCATTACATTTTAGCTAAGTTTAACATTTTTTATTGCATAAATACGAATGTAGCCATGCGACCCGTTTTGGTATGACGGCGATATGAGTAAAAATCAAGATTTTGGTAAGAACACTGATCCCCACCGAATATGTTGCTTACACCCTGTTGTTTTAAGATATAACGCGCAATCGCATATAAGTCTGCATAATATTTACCAGAATTTTCGCCCACTTCAAAAGCCGACTCTAAAGCCGCATATTGATTACAAAAAGCTGCTTTAACTTCAGCCCCGATTTCAAAACAAGGTTGACTAATTGCCGCCCCTAACCATGCCCATGTTGGTTGAGACTGCATTGTAGCAATAGTATTTTCAACAATACCTGCTGCAAGCCCTCGCCATCCTGCATGTAAATTAGCAATTTCACTACCTTGTACATTTCCTAAAACAATCGGTAAGCAATCGGCAGTCATCATCATCAAAGCATGACCTTTGGTTTGCGTCACTAAGCCATCACCCTCTAATGCATCAAAAGCCACTTCTGCATTGATGTTATGACATATAGTGCTATGTGTTTGTGTCATCCATGTAATTTTATTTACCCCAAATGCTGCAAGCTCATCCAACAAAATCATACGATGTTTTTGCACACGCTGTGGATCATCTTGCACATGCAATGCCAAATTAAAGCCCTGCAATTCAGGCTGTGCTGAAATTAATGCTTTCGGATGTTGAACATGGGTTTGCCCCACATAGATTCCTTGAGGTAAACCCTGAACGAATTGCATGTGATTGGACTCTCCCTAATATTTCACAATCAAAGCCTTGAATTAGACTAACAATATAATCTACGACTATTGAACAAA
This sequence comes from Acinetobacter sp. ANC 4648, assembly GCF_002135345.1. Taxonomy (GTDB): domain Bacteria; phylum Pseudomonadota; class Gammaproteobacteria; order Pseudomonadales; family Moraxellaceae; genus Acinetobacter. Next base: position 312,250 of record NZ_NEGI01000005.1, read on the forward strand.
ATTTCACATTGATATCAAAAAAGCCATATCAATATAAACATGTACACAATCCTGCGCGTAAGCCTAATTAAAATAAAAATTATTTTAATTAGGCGATCACACTAAATCTACAACACTGAATCGAATGCTCAGTGACTCAAATATTAGTATGCTTTATTCTCTTTACGTAGTACTTCCACCAAAGCTGCAAAGTCTTCAGCCCAAGGTGCTTCAAACATCATTTCTTCACCCGTACGTGGGTGGACTAAACCTAATTTAGTCGCATGCAGCGCTTGACGTTTAAATCCTCTTAATGCATCAGTTAAGGTTTCAGAAGCACCTGCTGGTATACGAATTCGCCCAACATAAACTGGGTCACCCAACAAAGGATAACCAAGATACATAAAATGTACTCGAATTTGATGGGTACGCCCAGTTTCAAGCTGCGCCTGCACTCGAGTAAAGTTTTGGAAACGCTCTTTCACATTGTAGTGCGTAACCGCATCACGTCCGCCAGGTAATACCGCCATCTTGATACGATCTACAGGATGACGTTTAATTGGCTCATCAATCGTTCCACCCGCAATAATAGTGCCATAAGTGATCAAATCATAAATTCGATACACTGATTTTTTAGCAAGCTGTTTACTCAGTGAAAATTGAGCCTCCAACGTTTTCGCAACCACCAACAAACCACTAGTGTCTTTATCGATACGATGCACCAAACCTGCGCGAGATAATTCCGCGGCTTTTGGATGATGATATAAGAGTGCATTCACCAAGGTTCCGTTTGGATTTCCCGCACCAGGATGCACCACCATTCCAATATGTTTATTGATGATGAGAATATCGTCATCTTCATAAATAATATCTAAAGGAATATTTTCGGGCTGTGCTGAAGTTTGAGCCTCAAGCTCCACGTCTAAAGTAAGATGCTCTGTACCATCACATTTGTACTTTGGCTTAACAATGTTACCATTCACCAACAAATGGCCGGCTTGCATCCACTGTTTCAGTTTTTCACGTGAAAAATCACTCCAAACGCTGGCTGCAACTTGATCTATTCGTTGCCCTAAATAGCTTTCATCCAGTTGAAATTGCAACGATAAACGTGTTGCAGTTGGGGCAGAAGTATGATTATCTGCATCCTCAGAATCTTCAAGTAAATTGAAATCATTTTCTGGGACATTAGAATTAGAAGATTGTGCTGAAGTCATTTGCTCATTCGGACAAAAGTGGTTTAATAGCGCAATTGTAGCCTATTGCCCGTATAAACAGAGGAATTTTTATGTCGCTACCACATTATAAAGTTACAATGCTTGCATTATCCTTAGGTTTAGCAACGGCTTTAGTGGGCTGTAGCAGCAATCCGAAGAAAGAAGTTATTGATACTGGACCCCAATCTAGTGAGCAAATTTATTTCAATAAAGCCCAAAAAGCATTGGATCGTGGACAATATGGCGATGCAGCAAAATCACTAGAAGCAATTGATACCTACTATCCAACAGGTAATTATGCCCAGCAGGCTCAATTAGAATTGCTCTATGCTAAATTCAAACAAAAAGATTATGAAGGCACCATTGCCCTCGCAGATCGTTTTATCCGGCTAAATCCGCAACATCCAAATGCGGACTATGCTTACTATATTCGTGGTGTGGCGAATATGGAACAAAACTATGACAACTTGATGCGCTATACCTCATTAAAACAAGCCCATCGTGATGTCGGTTATTTAAAAGTTGCTTATCAAAATTTTGTTGATTTTATTCGTCGTTATCCAAGTAGCCAATATGCTGTAGATGCTGCGCAACGTATGAAATTTATCAGCCAAGAATTGGCTGAAAGTGAAATGAATGCTGCGCGTTTTAACATTAAACGCCAAGCTTGGTTAGCTGCGATTGAACGCTCACAATGGGTTACTGAACACTATCCGCAATCACCACAAATTCCAGAAGCATTAGCAACGATGGCGTATGCATATGGCAAATTAGGCGATACAACGACTGCCCAACAATACATCAACGTTTTAAAGATTAATTACCCACATTTAGTAAAACCTAATGGTGAAGTAAATTTACGTGCAGCACGTAAAAAAGGTAGTTGGTGGAATCGCGCTACTCTAGGTGTGTTAGGTCGCCAAGAAACAGCAGATACACAAGAAACTACGATTAAAGAAAAAACCTCAGCTACTGAACACAGTTGGTTGAATCGTATGAGTTTCGGTTTACTAGATAAGTCTGAACAACAGCCAACTTCAGGTGACTATACTCCTGTCAACGAAAGCCTAAACGACAGTCAACGCAATAAATAAAGCATATTGAATATAACGATCAGACGGGTTTTTACCCGTCTTTTTTATGCTTTGATATTTTTAAAATCAAATCTACGTTAAACTGAGTACCGTATTTTTCTCAAGTTTAAGTTTGGCTTCTTTTATGGCAATTCCACAGCATACGATAGATCAAATTTTAGATCGCACAGATATTGTCGATTTAATTGGTCAGCGTGTGAAACTGAAAAAAACAGGACGTACCTATTCAGGCTGCTGCCCGTTCCATCAGGAAAAATCGCCATCATTCCATGTCTATCGAGATAAACAGTACTTTCACTGCTTTGGCTGTCAGGCCAATGGTAATGCCATTCGTTTTCTAATGGATCTTGAAAGTCGTAATTTTATTGATGTCATTAAAGATTTATCTAGCCAAACAGGGATTGAGTTACCGAAAGATAATCAAGATCATAAACGGCTTTCTTATAAGCGCGAAACACCCAAAATTGTTACTGCAACAGCAGTATCACTTACACCATCAGTACCACAATCATCAGATCTAACACCATCTACAGAACATTCCACCGATCCTTTTGAAGCCTTTCAAAACTATCCAGATTTTGATCCCGCTCAATACGATTTTGAAATTCCGCAACAACATATCGTTCAAGATGGCAATCTGTATGACCTTTTGGAAAATGTAGCACAGTTTTACGAACGACAATTACCTCAAAGTAAAACAGCACAACAATATTTTAAAAAACGTGGATTAAGTGCAGAAACCATTCAGTTTTGGCGGTTAGGCTATGCACCTGAAGATTGGCAACATTTAGAAAAAGCCTTCCCACAAGATATTGAAGGTTTAAAACTGGTCGGTTTAATTCGATCCAGTGATAATGGACGTGATTTCGATTTATTACGTGAGCGTGTCATTTTTCCGATTCGGGACCCTAAAGGGCGTATTGTCGGTTTTGGCGGTCGTGCTTTAAATGATGAAATTAAACCTAAATACATCAACTCACCTGACTCTGAAGTCTTTCATAAGAATCAATTACTCTACGGTTTATACGAAGGACGTAAACACAAGGCACAAGACTGGTTAATGGTTGAAGGTTACATGGATGTCATTGCGCTACAGCAATATGGTATTTCTGGTGCTGTCGCAACTCTTGGAACAGCAAGCAATACTGAACATTTAAATATTTTATTTAAACAAAACAATCAAATTACCATTGCTTTTGATGGTGATGCAGCTGGTCAAAAAGCGGCACGTCGAACGTTAGAAATTGCGCTCCCATTATTAAATGATGGCCGGGAACTCAAGTTCTTTGTCATGCCTAAAGAACATGATCCAGACTCTCTTATTCGCAAGGAAGGTATCGAAACATTCCACAGAGAATGGCAGCAAGCTCCGCTACTTTCGGACTTTGTTTTTGCACTTCTAAGCCAACAATATGACATCACCACACCTGAAGGTAAAAGTCAGGTAATGGCTGAACTGAATCAACTCACCGAATTGTTACCCAAGCTCGGTTCATATCGTTATCTGTTGCGTCAATTCTTTAGAGAAAAATTGGGTTTTAATAAAAAATGGCAACCACAAGTCAATTTAGACGCTTCGCTCTCTTTTAATATTCGCACCAAAGATGAGGACTTTGCAGTCGCAATTTTAATGCATCACCCTTTTTTATATATTCATTTTGAAGTATTACGTGCCTTTATTCAGCCCTACGAACTCTTGGCGCAAATTCTCGCGACTTTTGATAAAATTTTTGATGAACTTCCGGATGATCAAGAATTAGCAACTTATTATATTTTAGGTGCATGTAGTGCATATCATTTAGAACTTGCAGAAATTATGCAACGCACTAATATTCCAGCACTAACACATGCCCCTGAAATGGCTGATAAATTAGCATCAGAATACAGTTTAGCGTTGCAAGAAAAATATCTCAAAGATAAACTTAAAGCACCGCAATCCCTTATTGAATCACGTAATTTAAGACAACAGCTGAATGAGCTGACCAAAAAAATCAGCTTAAAATTAGTTCACAGCTAAATAAAAGACGCCTTAATGCGATTTTGGCTTGCGTTGATTTTGAAAAATTTCATCTAAATTTTCTTGTAACCACTCAAAGTGAGATGGGTCTTCGTGCTGAGCAGCATTCCGCAATAACATCGATGTTGGGTGCAAAAGTTTTTGCGTGAGCCTATGTGCAAAATTTTCTAAAACTTTTTCAGGACTTTCGCCTGCAGTTAAATGCTCTAACGCCAAGGACAATTCTTCATGGCTCAGTTGCTCACCTTGCTCACGATAATGACTAATCGTCCCACCCGCTTCATGCACTTTTTGCTGTGTGACCAATTGCGTAACTAACTTATTCACCATCACTTCAGCTTCCACCGCAGCTTGTCTGCGTTGAGCCAAATTATCATCAATGACGCTTTGTAAATCGTCTACACCATACAAGTAAACACCATCCAAGGTTTCTACCTTTGGATCAATATCACGAGGCACAGCCAAATCAACCATGAGCATTTGCTTATAACGACGCTTTTTCAGTGCGGTTTTTACATCTATAAATGAAATGACCTGATGCAAACTTCCTGTACAACTAGAAATGACATCCGCATGATGCAAATGCTGTGCAAGCTCATCAAAAGGAATGATTTCCACCTCAACACGAGCTGTGATTTCTTGCGCGAGTATTGCCGCACGCTCTTGCCCACGGTTACAAATCAGAATTTTTGCCACGCCCATTTCAGCCAAATGCTTAGCAACAAGACTATTCATCTCTCCCGCAGCAACCACCATTACGGTTAGTTTTTCAGGCTGACTAAAGACTTGCAATGCCAATTGCGCCACTGAATAACCCATAGATACTGCATGACTGCCTACAGCAGTTTCAGAACGAACTCGTTTTGCTGCATAAAAGGCATATTCAAAAATTTGATTTAAGTTTTGTGAAACAATTTCAGCATCTTTAGCTAAAGACAGTGCTGTTTTGACTTGACCTAAAATCTGTGGTTCACCGAGCATCAATGAATCGAGCCCACTGGCAACCCGCATTAAATGTGAAACTGCTTGTGTATCTTCATAACGATACACATGTTTTGACAATTGTTTTACATCAATACCATTGGTATGGGCGAGCCAATCTAATACCATTTCAGCATTTTCAGCCATGGCATAGACTTCAGTACGGTTACATGTAGAAACGACCACCATATCATTTAAGGATTGATGCTGGCGTTGTACGGCAAGTAAATCTTTTAAACGCTCAGGATTAAAAGCAACTCGCTCACGTAGCTCTACAGAAGCCGTCTGATGATTGACACCTAATACAAAGAAAGACATATCAGGTCATCATTTCGCTAAATTTATGCTATTGTGCAATAACGGTGTCATAAAAAGCATTACTTGGATCAAGAGAAATTGCGTCAAACAAACAGCCGCATAAACGGCATGAATATAAAGCAATATTCTACCACATTCTTACTTGTTGGTAGCATGGCTTCTAGTGCTCATATTAGAGCATCTGGAGAAATATATCATGCAAAATATAATACTGAAGCTGTAAAACAGAGCATGATCGCTGAGTTTGCCTTGGCCTATCATGATACAGCAACCGCTTTACACAATTATACTGTACTGGCAATCCGCAGTGATTCAACCACCGTCAAGCAACGTGCACTCAATGTCGCACTTGAACAGAATGACTTAAAAGCAGCCCTAGATATTGCGACACATTGGGTGGTTCAAGAGCCTAAAGATGTCCCAGCAAAGTTTTATTTAGCGCATATTGCATTAAAAACACATGAATATGAACTGGCTGCTGAAACTCTAGATAGTATTCTAACCATTGACCCAAATGCCGATTTAGAAAAAATCCTAGAAGGAATTGCACCAGAATCAGAAGAGGATCGTCAAAATTTACTTGGCACATTACGTACTAGTAAAGAAAAAGAAAATCCGTCTGTGCTTATTCTGATTGCCGGTTTAGAGGCACAAAACAACCAAATTGAGTCAGCACTAAAAACCGTCAACAAAGCCCTGAGAAAACGCTCTAAAACCACAGGTTTTATTCTCATGAAGGCCAACTTACTGATGGCTTTGGGCGATGAACAGGCGACTTTAGATTGGTTTGAAACTAGTAGTCGAAAACACCCATATAATTTAGATATTCGCTTAGCTGAAGTTCGTTATCTCATCAAAGTTAATCAATCCGAGGTCGCACTAGATAAACTAGAAAAAATTCTTAAAACATGGCCAGATGCAGAAGATGCACTATTTATTGCTGGCTTAACCGCTATCGATTTAAAAAAATATGATCAAGCTGAACAATACTTGGTCGAGCTACGCTACTCAGCACAATATCAAAATGATGCTTACTTTTATTTAGCAGTCAATGCGGAGCGTAAACAGCATTTTGAAACAGCTAAAGCCTATTATCGTTTAGTAGATGGCAATCTATATACCGTGTCTAGACGTAATTTGATTTCAATTTATGAGCAACAACAGAAATTAAATGATGCTTTACGCTTTTTAACTCAGGAACGAGTCAACTACCCACAGCATGCGAGTTTTTTATATCAAGCGCAGGCTGAAATTCTAAAAAAAATGAACAATAAAAAAGCAGCGTTACGCTTACTCACTGAGGCAGTTAAAAATTTACCAGATGATCCTGAAATTTTATATTCAGAAGTCTTATTACTTGATCCTTTTCAAGATCGTGAGCAGCTTGATAAAGCCTTAAAAAAATTATTACAACTCGAACCAAATAGTCCAACCTATTTAAACGCTTATGCCTATACTTTAGCTTTACAAAACAGGCGTTTAGATGAGGCGCGCCAATATGCCGAACATGCCTTGGAATATGCACCTGAACAAGCTTCAATTTTAGATACACTGGGCTATATTAGCTTTTTACAAAATGACTTTGAAACATCATCTAATGCTTTAGCTAAAGCTTATGCAATTAGTCACAGTGTGAATATTGGAGTTCGTTATGCAAAATCGCTATATATGCAAGGCGCCTTACTCCAATTTTGTACTGTGTTACAACAACTACAACAAAACCATCCCAATGATCCGCAATTAGAGCCATTAAACTCGTTATTGTTACCGCAACATTTAAAAAAGAGCTAATTATTTTTATGCGTCAATTGAGCAAAATTATTTTCGCTATTACTGCTACAGCGAGCTTAGGGTTTACAGGCTGTCAAAAAGTCGTTAAACCCGTTCAGAGCACACCAACCATTGAAATGCCGCCCCATCAAAATGATATACAAAAGCCAATTAATCAGTTTAGTTTAGAAGGTAAAATTGGAGTTAAAACTCCACAACAATCAGGTAGCGCTTTTTATACTTGGGTGCAAAATCAAGAAAATTTTGATATTCAACTGAATGGTATTTTAGGACTAGGCAAAACCATCATTGCAGGAAAACCAGGCGAAGTTAGCTTAAATAGCTCAAAAACTGGACTAATAACAGCAGAAACGCCAGAAGAATTACTAGAACGCGCGACTGGCTGGGTTGCACCGATTACCCATATCGTCGATTGGGTGCAAGCACGACCCGCAACAAATGACGCTCTCATTCAAACTGATTCAGCACAACGTATCTCACAAATCAATGAAGATGGCTGGATTGTAAACTTAAGTTATAATGATAATGCAAGCCTACCGAACAAGTTGATTTTAAAGCAACAACTTGAAGCAGGTAAAGAAAACCGTATTACAATGGTTATTCAAAATCGTTAAATTTTTAAAAGTTTAAATTTCTATGATTCGAGCCCCCTCTCCTGCAAAACTAAATTTGTTTTTGCATATTACTGGTCGCCGTGAAAATGGTTATCACGAACTCCAAAGTATTTTCCAGCTGATTGATTTATTTGATTGGCTAGAATTCAACCAGACAGCAAGTATTGATATTTCAATTGTTGGTTTAAACAGCGTGGACTTAGAAAACAATCTGATATATAAAGCCACTCAAATCTTAAAACCATTTGCAAAAACACCAATGGGTTTAAAAATCAGCATTGAAAAAAATATTCCTATGGGAGCAGGTTTAGGTGGTGGCTCCTCCAATGCAGCAACCACCCTAATTGTGGTCAATCAACTTTGGAATTGTGGTTTATCAATTGAACAATTAGCAGAACTCGGTGTAGCCTTGGGCGCAGATGTCCCCATTTTTATCTATGGGCGAAATGCATGGGCCGAAGGCATTGGTGAACAATTAACATTCATAGACTTAGATCAAAAACAATACATTGTGCTCAAACCTGACTGTTTTATCAGCACTCAACTGCTTTTTTCACAAAAAACATTGACAAGAAACACGAAGCCTACTAAATTTTGCGCCTATCAGATAAAGCCATCTGATTTCGGAAACAACTTTGAGCCACTAGCAAGAAGTTTATACCCTGAAGTCAATGAAGCAATGCAATACTTAGATCAGTTCGGTATTGCAAAACTTACAGGTACAGGTGCTTGTGTTTTTACTGAAGTAACAACTGCTATGAATATCGATGAAATTTTAGCAAACTCACCGTGTAAAGCTTACATTGTGAACAGCCTAGATGAATCACCGTTAAATCATTTCAGTGTTATATGATAGGGGCGTCGCCAAGTGGTAAGGCACCGGGTTTTGATCTCGGCATCCGTTGGTTCGAATCCAGCCGCCCCTGCCATTATTTTTCATCTGTAGATTGTGTATTTTAGGGGCGTCGCCAAGTGGTAAGGCACCGGGTTTTGATCTCGGCATCCGTTGGTTCGAATCCAGCCGCCCCTGCCATTAAATAC
>NZ_NEGI01000006.1 GCF_002135345.1 Acinetobacter sp. ANC 4648
ACTCTGTCAAATTAGGGGCGTCGCCAAGTGGTAAGGCACCGGGTTTTGATCTCGGCATCCGTTGGTTCGAATCCAGCCGCCCCTGCCATTGTTTTTCAAAAAGATAGAACAAATTATCGGTTAATTGTTAATTTATCTTGACAAATAACGATATAAATATTAAAGTTCTGCCGCATTAGGGGCGTCGCCAAGTGGTAAGGCACCGGGTTTTGATCTCGGCATCCGTTGGTTCGAATCCAGCCGCCCCTGCCATCTAATTCTATACATTTCAACCGCCAAGGGTGCTTCATGCCCAATCTTGTCGTTTTTAGTGGAACAGCGCATCCACAATTCGCCCAAAAAGTCGTTAGCCATTTGCATATTCCGTTAGGAGCAGCAGCTGTCGGTAAATTTTCTGATGGTGAAATCACTGTCGAAATTACTGAAAATGTGCGTGGTAAAGACGTCTTTATAGTACAACCTACTTGTGCCCCAACGAATGACAACCTTATGGAAGTCCTCGTTATGGCTGATGCTTTGCGTCGCGCAAGTGCTGGTCGTATTACTGCAGTTATTCCTTACTTTGGTTACGCGCGCCAAGACCGTCGACCACGTTCAACTCGTGTTCCAATTACCGCTAAAGTTGTTGCAGATATGCTCACAACCGTGGGAATTGACCGTGTTGTCATGATCGACTTGCACGCCGACCAAATCCAAGGCTTCTTCGATATTCCTGTAGATAATATCTATGGAACTCCTGTTTTGCTTGCTGACCTTCGTCAACAGCAACATCACAACCTGATGGTGGTTTCACCTGACGTTGGTGGCGTTGTTCGCGCACGTGCAGTCGCTAAGCAAATGGGTGATATCGATCTCGCAATTATCGATAAACGTCGCCAGAAAGCAAATGAATCACAAGTGATGCATTTAATTGGTGATGTGAAAGACCGTGACTGTGTCATTGTCGACGATATGGTCGATACTGCAGGTACCCTATGTAAAGCTGCCGATGCACTGAAAACTTTTGGTGCTCGTCGTGTTATCGCTTACGCTACTCACCCAGTTTTATCGGGTAAAGCGTTAGAGAACTTACGTAATTCTGTGATTGATGAACTTGTTGTTACTGACACAATTCCATTGTCACAAGAAGCATTAGAACTTGGCAAGATTCGCCAAGTTTCTGTAGCTAGTATGGTTGCAGAAACAATTCGTCGTATTAACAACGAAGAATCTATTAGCGCGATGTTCGATTCTTATTTATAAAAGCGCGAAATTTTCAAAGCCCTGTTTTTAACAGGGCTTTATATCACTGAACTGGTCGAAGGTTCAGTTTATTTTAAATCTTAATGAGGAAATGTCATCATGGCAAACTTCGTATTAAATGCAGTAGCTCGTGACGAATCAGTACAAGGGAAAGGTTCGAGCCGCCGCCTTCGTCTTCAAGCTAAAGTTCCAGCAATCATTTACGGTGGCGAAGCAGCTCCTGTAACTGTAACTTTAGAACTTCGTGAGCTTGTTAAAGCTTTAGAAAACAACGCTTTCTTTGAAGAAGTTGTTGAAATCAAAATCGGTGATACAGTTGAAAGCGTTAAAATCCAAGCTTTACAACGTCACCCAGCTAAAAATACACCAATGCACGCTGACTTTAAACGCGCATAAGTGTTAATGGTGTAATTAGTGTCAAAACTTTCACTGATTGTTGGTTTGGGTAATCCGGGAACGGAATATGCCCAAACCCGCCATAATGCAGGCTTCTGGTTCGTAGAACGTCTTGCACAACAGTATGGCATACAGTTAAAAGCTGATCCCAAATATAAGGGCATCAGTGGTCGTGGTAATATCGAAGGTCAAGACGTTCGTCTGCTATTACCCACAACCTTTATGAACCTCTCAGGTCAAAGCGTTGTCCCCTTCGCAAAATTCTATCAAATTGCTCCCGAAGCAATGCTTATTGCTCACGATGAACTCGATATGAACCCCGGTGTCATTCGCCTAAAATCAGGTGGTGGTCATGGCGGTCATAACGGTTTAAAAGATATTGTTCCTCATTTAGGTGCAAACTTTCATCGTTTACGCATTGGCATTGGACATCCTGGCACAAAAGAACGCGTATCAGGTCATGTCTTAAGCAAAGCACCTACAAGTGAACAGACACTTATGGATGATGCAATTCACTATGCACTAGGCCGCATTAAATTATTGGTCAATGGTGAAATCCAGCAGGCAATGAATCAAATAAATGCCTACAAACCGTAAATTACAAAATTAATCTTTGTTAAACAATTTTTCTTGCCTTGATACTGGTTTGAGAGCAAAATGCGCTTTTTAACGTATCCCCAACAAAGAAGTTATTGTTTAACTGACAGATAACTGTCTTAGGACAACTAGGAGACGCAAGCCATGCTATCTCGTTTATTAAAAGCAAAAATTCACCGTGCAGTAGTCACCCAAGCAGAGCTTCACTATGAAGGTTCTTGTGCTATTGATGGCGTGTTATTGGATTTAGCTGGTATTCGTGAATACGAAGAAATCCATGTCTGGAACGTTACTAACGGTAAACGTTTCACCACTTATGCTATTCGTGGTGAAGAGCATTCAGGCATTATCTCTGTGAATGGTGGCGCTGCTCATCAAGCAGATGTTGGTGACTTAGTCATTATTGCAACCTTTGGTGATTTCACCATTGCAGAAGCAAATGCACACAAACCGCGTCTTGTGTATGCAAATCCAAATAATACTGTGAATCATACTGCTAACTGTATTCCCGTTCAGGTAGCATAGTCTTATCAAGATTCAAAAAACCTGCAGCTTGCGGGTTTTTTGTTGTGCTCAATCATTGAACTTTATCAGTCCATATATTTTAAAACTGTGCTTCCTAAGAGACGACTGTTTTCAATCTTAAAAATATCAATATAAATCTAATAGATAGAATAATATTCAATATAACAACTAAAATAAATAGAACTGACCATTCTAAAGTCAAGGCTGCTTTATTTAGAAAATTAAGCCTATAATAACGCTACATCGCTTCAGGGCGGGGTGCAATTCCCCACCGGTGGTAAGTTAGACATACTTTCCAAGTATGATCTAATCAGCCCACGAGCTTATCGTATTAATCTGAAATTTATTTCAAGCAGCTACGATACGCAGATTTGGTGAAATACCAAAGCCGACGGTATAGTCCGGATGAAAGAAGACGACGTCACACCATACATCTCCAATGCAAAGTATTTGGATCTGTTTCGTAACGCCACTATTTCTCATGTCCTGAAATGTTCAATCGTACTTTTTTTATTACGCGAGCGTTTCAATGTCTAGTTTAATTCAACCCGAAATTTTCTTTTCAGCTCTTGCTCCTGCTGAACAACGTATTCAACAAGCTTTAGAAGACATTCGCCAAGGGCAACCTGTTTTGGTGATGGATGATTTTGATCGTGAAAATGAAGCCGACTTAATTGTTGCGGCAGAAACACTCACTGTAGAAACCATGGCTCGAATGATTCGTGATGGTTCAGGCATTGTTTGTTTATGTCTAACAGAACAATTAGCAAATCATTTAGAACTCCCCCCGATGATTTCACATAACTCTAGTCAATTTAAAACTGCATTTACCGTGACTATTGAAGCAGCAACAGGTGTAACCACTGGTGTATCAGCCAAAGACCGTGTCACCACCATTCAAGCGGCCATCAAAGAAGGTGCTGTGGCAAGCGACTTGAACCGACCGGGACATGTATTTCCTTTACGCGCACGTGAAGGTGGTGTTTTAACACGTCGTGGACATACCGAAGGAACGATTGATTTAGCACGCTTAGCTGGCTTAAAACCAGCAGGTGTGTTATGTGAGTTAACCAATGCAGATGGCACGATGGCATCAGGTATTCAAGTTTTAGCTTATGCGCAAACCCATCACTTAACGGTCATTACAATTGAAGAAATTGTACAATATCGTTTAACGCATAATCTTTAGGTATAAACAGTAAAAGCCCTGCTCTGCGTATCTCGCTATGGGGCTTTTACTGGTGCAATTATTCATCTTCATCTAATGTACGCAAGAAATGATGCCGCATACCATCTGCACGTAAAAAAGCAAAATCATAACTTGCCGTTGCTAAAGCCAATACCCGCCGTTCAAATTCTTGCCAAATTGGTTTAACTTGTTGAGCAGTAATACCCAAACCACTTTCTTCAGCTAAATGCTTGTTTTTTTCGCATAATTTTAAAGCATGATATAACTTGCGACCTTGACTTGCTGTACCTAAGACTCGAATCCGCTTCCCAAGAATAAAGCCTTCTACATGCTGTACATTCGCCAAAGGTAACATGGGAACTAAAATTTGATCCAATTGCACATCCAAGCGTTTCCATACCGCTAAGCGTTGTTCAGCAGTATAAGTATTCCAATGAATTACCTCATGGTTAAAGCGTCGACAACCACGACATACTGCATCACCAAATACCGTAGAACAACGTCCTGCGCATGGAGTGAAAGATGGTATTCGACGATCATTACTCAAAACAAAAATCCTCACACAAAACCATATTTCTTTTATGGTTTTCTCGCTTATTTACACAATTCGCGTTAAAATACGCGCCTTGAATTTTGTCCTATCATAATACATTTGGAGTATTCCATGAACGCTACTGTAGAACAGCTTGCACCTGTAGAACAGCAAGCGACCACAAGTTGGGTTGTTGCCGCACTATATCAATTTAAAGCAGTTCAAGATCCAGCCGATCTTCAACAGCGCCTTTTAGATTTAGTCAACAGCATCAACTTGTGTGGAACTCTAATTGTTGCAGGTGAAGGCATTAACGGTACAATTGCTGGTGATCGTGACGCTATTGATCAAATGCATGCCTTCCTTCTCAATGAAGGTTTTAATGCAATGGAATATAAAGAATCACAAAGTGATGATAAACCATTCCGTAAAATGAAAATCAAACTCAAAAGTGAAATTGTTACACTTGGAGTTGAAGTAAAGCCACGTGATTTAGTCGGTCACTATCTTGACCCGAAAGAATGGAATGAACTAATTGCACGTGAGGATGTAATCTTAGTAGATACTCGTAATGATTACGAATACAAAGCTGGTACCTTTAAAGGTGCAGTTGATCCCAAAACTGAAACTTTCCGGGAATTTCCAGAATACGTTAAACAAAATCTAGAACAGCATAAAGATAAAAAAATTGCTATGTTCTGTACAGGTGGAATCCGTTGTGAAAAATCAACTTCTCTCCTCCTACAAGAAGGCTTTAATGAAGTTTATCACCTAAAAGGTGGTATTTTAAAATATCTAGAAGAAACACCTGCTGAAGAAAGTCTATGGGAAGGTGAATGTTTCGTATTTGATGGCCGTACTGCAGTAACACATGGCGTTGAAGAAGGTCAAAATATTAAATGTCATGCTTGTGGATGGCCATTACTTCCAGCTGAAGTGGAACTACCAAGCTATGATCACGGTGTATCATGTGTTTATTGCATTGATAAAACTACAGAAAAACAAAAAGATGGTTTCCGCATGCGTCAATCGCAAATTGCTGCTGCAAAACGCAAACGCCTATAAGCGATTCAAGTTTGATTTTAATTGCCATCATTCTTGATGGCTTTTTTATTTTCAGCTTGTGCAAATGAGGCATTTCTTAATAGCTTTTGAAACTGACTACATTCTAAAGGATTTTCATACTGGCACTGAGCCACGTGACGCAGACTTTGTCTCAATGCATCTAATTGCTGTATTTGAGCATCAATTTCACTCGCACGCTGCTCAAGTTTATTTTTATCAATAGGTTGAGATTTATTCTGCAACATTTTATGTAATTGTTTAAGTGTAAATCCAGCCTGCTTTCCCAAACCAATTAATAATAATTGATCTACAACTTGAATATGAAAAATACGTTGTAAACCTTTACGACCAATCGAACGAATCAATCCCTCATGTTCATAATAGCGAATAGTTGAACTGGGAATGCCTGTTCGTTTGACCAATTCTGCAATACTTAGCTCATTCATCTTGACTTGAAGTTCACTTCAACTTGTAGAGTAGATCAATCTAAAGTATTTCAGGTAATATTCAAATGACTTCAATCGAACTTTATAGCGCCATATTCATCATAGCTATACTCGCCACACTGTGGATTGATCTTTATTCATTCTGCTTAAAACGTTGCTTTAATATTCCATCTTTAGATTATAAATTTGTCGGAAGATGGATTATCTATCTATTCAAAGGAAAGGCCTTCCATCAAACCATCTTACAAACCCCTATTGTAAAAGGTGAAAAAGCAATAGGCTGGATCAGTCATTATTTGATCGGGTTAATGTTTAGCGCTATTTTTATTTTAATAGTCGGAAAATCATGGCTTGCCAATCCACAACTCCTGCCAGCACTCACTTTTGGACTGAGCACTGTGATATTCCCTTTTTTAATTATGCAACCCTGTTTTGGTTTTGGTGTAGCTGCATCAAAACTCCCACAACCCAATAAGGCTCGACTAAAAAGTTTATCCACCCATGCTTTATTTGGAATTGGTTTATATTTAGGCGCTATAATTTTACAGATGTTACATCTACTTTAAATAATATAGGCATCATTCATGCAATGAGTAATAAAATTAAATATACAAATAGTAATGTAATTCTTTGTTATTAAACTTAGGATAGAGCTAAAAATGATGTATCGAAACTATGACTGACTGGATTATTTCCATAATGGAACAACTGGGCTACTTTGGGATCGCAATCCTGATGTTCCTAGATAATGTATTTCCTCCTATCCCCTCTGAGGTCATTATGCCCTCAGCAGGGTTCGCAGCATCCAAAGGTCAACTCTTACTTTCAGGTGTCATTATTTCAGGCAGCTTAGGATCACTCATCGCTGCAGCTTTACTGTACTGGATTGGTCTAAAAATCCCAAATCATAAAATTTTGAGTTGGATTGACCGCTATGGTAAATACCTATGGATTAAATCCAAAGATGTAGAAAAGGCTTTAGCTTGGTTTGAAAAATATGGACATCGGATTGTATTTTTTGGACGGATGATTCCAGCTATACGCTCTTTAATTAGCATTCCTGCTGGAATGAGTCATATGCCATTTTGGAAATTTATGACCTATAGTGCTTTAGGTACAATTATTTGGACGACTTTTTTGGCCTGTATTGGTTATTATTTTGGCAATAATGTTGTACTAATGCAGGAAATTTTGCATCGAGTCGGCTACATAATAGTAAGTCTTGTATTTATTTTTTTAATGTATTGGGCTTATCGTAAATTTTATCCAAAAAAATAATTACTACTGTGCTGTAGCTAAAATGAAAAGCATTTTCAACAACCTATACAATGACCTTAATTTTATGTAATAGCTTAGATCCATAGCTTTAAAAAGACTCCAAAATGAAGCAGGCCATTTTCAAGCACTTTTGCTATTGATTGAATTGCTAGCCTCTTTATACATTTCAAATTATATACAAAACTCTATTTCAATTTAAATTTGCATAAAAAAACACCTCCAAAGAGGTGTTTTTAACAAAACTAAATCATTATTTTGGTGTGTGATACATCAAATAAATTTCATTTAAGTTCGCTGGAATTTCTTCTGCAATTTCATCCATCAATTGGCCATTACGACGGAAAGATTCCATTTGTGGATCTTCATCATCGATACCACTGAACATCATCATTGGTAAAGATAAATCAACCAATTGATCTTCATATTCAGGTGTAAACCATGCTTCTTCATTGAGGAACATCGCATCAACAAAACCAACGCTCCAATCACCTAAGCTTGACTCTACATCTGCTTCTTCAATTTCAAAAGGAAACTCAATGCCTTCTTCATTGGCTAAGTTTTGACGAATTGATTCTAACCATGCCTTAATCTGCGCAATTATTTCACTCGGAACGTTCTTTTGATTATTATCAAAAAGCTCATCAAGCCACTGATCAAAAGCTGGGCCTACTGCGGTTGCACATAAAAAACCATGAGTTGCCGCGAAATCTAGACCATGCTCATTTTGGTCGCCATCTAGATATTCACTCAACAGGTCCAAATCTAAAGCACTCATTTCGATTCCAACATATTTGAATTAGGGAGTAGCATAGCATTTTCACAAGCTATACCCAATCTGAATTTATTCGTCTTTGTCATCAAAATCATCGTCATCATCCAGATCATAATCAAAATCTTTCAGTTCACGATCTAAACGGCGTTGTGCAAGTAGGTCATCTATCAAGCGGCGCTTTTCTAAAGACTCTTTGGCGCTAATTTTGCTAGGTGACTCTTCAAAACTAACATCATCATCACCGTAGTTATCATCTAGTTCAAAATCTGTAGAAGACACTAAAACTACCTCAATGTGAAAAAATGTGAATGGGTCTAGGCGCTATTTATCTTAGTTTTAATACATTGTCAATTTTTATTTAATTTTTACATATAAAACCGAGATTATACTTCTATTCAACGCCAACTTTATGTCATTATTGAACTAATAATTACACAATTTCTAACACATTTGTAAAAAATAGCAATTGGGCTTGAAAATAATTTTTACGCCCCGACTATTTAAAATAGTTGTGAAATTTAAGATTTTTTTCAAACGGATTTGAGCGAGACCAACTCAGATACTATTTTAGCGAATTGTGCTATCATGCACGGTTTTTCACTGTCACAGATTCAACGAGAAGAGAGCAAAGATGAGCGATAAGCATTCCCCTACTTCACAAGTAGCGGCTCTGATTAGCCGAGGCAAAGAACAAGGTTACTTAACCTACGCTGAGGTTAACGATCATCTACCAGACTCAATCACAGAAAGCGAACAAATTGAAGACATTATTCAAATGCTTCAAGATGTAGGCATTCCTGTGCACGAACGTGCGCCTGAATCTGATGATACGATGTTCGAAGGTAATACTGAAGCTGCGGATGAAGTTGCAGAAGAAGAAGCTGCAGCCGTACTTGCCTCTGTAGAAAGCGAGCCTGGGCGTACCACCGACCCTGTTCGTATGTATATGCGTGAAATGGGTACAGTTGAGCTTTTGACTCGTGAAGGCGAAATTAATATTGCGAAACGTATTGAAGAAGGCATTCGTGACGTTCTTCATTCAATCGCTTATTGGCCAAATGCTGTTGAAGTTGTATTACAAGAATATAAAGATTATGAAGCTGGTGAACGTCGCTTAGCAGATCTCTTGTCTGGTTATTTAGACCCAGAATCTGATGAACCTATTCCTGAAGTATTGGAAGAAGTCGCGGAAGAATTAGATGAAGTTGAAGAAGATTCATCTAAAAAACCGACCAAAGATGTAAAATTGGATGATGACGAAGAAGAAGAAGCTGAAAGCAGCGATGATGATGAATCGGAAGGTGAATCTGGTCCAGATCCTGAAATTGCAAAAGCACGTTTCGACGAATTAAAAAACGTTTGGAATAATGCCAAAGTTGCGATTGCTAAAGGTGGTCGTGATACGACTGAAGCAACGGAAGCAATGGAAGCACTTGCGACTGTATTCATGATGTTTAAATTTACACCGCGTTTATTTGACATTATTTCAGAAATGATTCGTGGCACGCATGAACAAATTCGTACATCTGAACGTGAAGTAATGCGTTATGCAGTTCGTCGTGGTCGTATGGATCGCACTCAATTCCGTACATCTTTCCCAGGTCAAGAATCAAATCCAGCTTGGTTAGATGAACAGATTGCAAAAGCACCTGCTGACCAAAAAGGTTATTTAGAAAAAGTACGTCCAGATGTTCTGGCATTCCAACAGAAAATTGCTGATCTTGAAAAAGAATTAGGCCTAAGTGTTAAAGACATTAAGGACATTTCTAAACGGATGGCAATTGGCGAAGCCAAAGCACGCCGTGCGAAGAAAGAAATGGTTGAAGCCAACTTACGTTTGGTAATTTCGATTGCGAAAAAATATACCAACCGTGGTTTACAATTCCTCGATTTAATTCAGGAAGGTAATATCGGCCTAATGAAAGCCGTTGATAAATTTGAATACCGTCGTGGTTATAAATTCTCAACTTATGCAACTTGGTGGATTCGTCAGGCGATTACCCGTTCAATCGCGGACCAAGCACGTACCATTCGTATTCCAGTACATATGATTGAAACGATTAACAAAATCAATCGTGTATCTCGTCAACTTCTTCAAGAAATGGGCCGTGAGCCAACGCCTGAAGAATTAGGTGAGCGTTTGGAAATGGATGAAGTGAAAGTTCGTAAAGTTCTTAAAATTGCGAAAGAACCAATTTCGATGGAAACACCGATTGGTGATGATGAAGATTCGCATCTTGGTGACTTTATTGAAGATGGCAACATCACTTCTCCAATTGATGCCGCAACTTCAGAAGGCTTAAAAGAAGCTACTCGTGAAGTACTTGAAAACTTAACTGAACGTGAAGCTAAAGTCCTGAAAATGCGTTTTGGTATCGATATGCCAACCGATCATACTTTGGAAGAAGTCGGTAAACAATTTGATGTAACGCGTGAACGTATTCGTCAGATTGAAGCTAAAGCATTACGTAAACTTCGTCATCCCTCTCGCTCTGAACATCTACGTTCATTTTTAGAAAATGACTAACCGTTAACAACAATGGGGGACTTGAATAATCAATCAAGTATCCCCATTATATATGTAATAAAGAATATAACGCCTGCTCTTTTGCAGGCGTTTGATATAAGGAGCGACTATGACTCTAGTAGACCGTACACCATCACGCGAACTTCAAGAACATCTTTGGGTATTCCCTATGGATTATCCGATTAAATTGATTGGTGAAGCTCACGAAGATTTGCATGATGCTGTTGTAGATATTATGGTGAAGCACTTCCCTGATTTTGATGGCACAAGTATCAAGATACAACCATCACGGACTGGGAAATATCATTCTTTAACTGCACAAATCACCTTTGTAGAACTTGAACAAGTTCATGCACTGTATGCAGATTTAGCAGCTTGCCCATTAATTAAAACAGCTCTGTAAATCTTAAAACTAAAAAACACGCCTTTGAGCGTGTTTTTTATATCCTCAATCTCAGCCACTCAATTCCATTTTGTTATTACACGTGAACATGTAAACCATCATAAGATGGTGCATTTTAGCGATTCCAACAACCATACAATGCGATTGTCTCTATGTTGGAAAATTTCTAATGAGCTGTAAAACACCCTATTATGTTTTATTCAACAAAGACCTGTTTTAGTCATAGGTAGCTATATACCAGATAAAGCCTATCCAAAATTGTCTGCATATAAATATTTCAGTAGCACTACTCGCCCCGACTTGAACAATATACTTTAGATTTTTATTCATATTTAAATTCCTTTTTACTTTACTCTTAATCATCTATAAGCGAAAAACAAGCCAGTAATATTATTTTTAGACCTTTAGAATTGCATATCTAAGTTAAATGCAGACATAATTTTTATAATAAAAAATAAATATTTATTTAAAAAAATCAGCGTTCATCACCAATATCAATGATATACATTCATGATAATAAATTGTTTTTCAATACAAATATCTAGTCTGATAATTCCTCCCTATTGACGTACTATTTATTTATAATTAATCCATTCTTTTTTGCATTAAAGGACACACATCAAGTGAATGATGCTGTTCTAAAACCTGCTTTAGTTGTACGCCAGTATCTGGAACTCACTCCCTATACTGAACGCTTTCAAGAGATGAAAAGCTATACTGAACAACGTGATGAATATTCACCAGACCAACTTTGGATTTTACAACACGCCAATGTTTTAACCCAAGGGCAAGCTGGCAAACCTGAACACATCCTGATACCGAGCGACATCCCTATTGTTCAATCTGATCGTGGTGGTCAAGTAACTTGGCATGGACCAGGACAAATGGTGATCTATTTTATGTTTGATTTAAATCGACTCAAATGGAATGTACGTACACTTGTTTCCTTTGCTGAAAACTTAATGATCGCCTTATTAAAAAAACACAACATCGAAGCCTACGCAAAACCTGATGCACCAGGGGTCTATGTTAATGAACGCAAAATTGGCTCATTAGGTTTTAAAATACGTAAAGGCCGCAGTTATCACGGCTTAGCATTAAATATTGACTGTGATTTGACTGGATTTCACACCATTAATCCGTGCGGCTACGCAGGTTTAGAAATGGTGCGAGTCTGCGATCTTTTGCCACACCCTCCTAACTATAAGCAATTATGTATGGATGTGATTGAATATATGGATAATAGCGGTTACTTTAGTGACCTTAAAGTCATTCCAGTATAAATGGCTTTATTTTTACCTGAGAATAAATTAGAGTAATTACTCTAAAATATAAATAAAATTTTTTATTAAAGGGATAAGCGAGTGATTTCAACCAAATCAGTAAAACCCGCTTTAGAACAAGCCTACGTCAAACTCATGATGGATGTGATTGGCCGGGGCTTGGTAATGGCGAGCCAAGTCGATGATGAAATTAGACATGAAGTGTCTAAATTCCCAGTTGGCTTTACATTATCTATGGATGTCTTCCAAAATGATATTGCGTTTATTGCAAAAGTAACACCACAACAAGAGTTAGAACTGGTGAAATCCTTAGCAGATAAACCAGATCTGACCATTACCTTTAAACATTTACATCATGCGTTTTTAGTTTTTTCATTTCAAGAAAGTACCGCTCAGGCTTTTGCCAACGACCGTATGATTGCTGATGGTGATTTAAGCTATGCCATCCGCTTAGTTCGTTGTTTAAATAAAATGGAAGCCTTAATTTTGCCAAAACTTGTCGCAGAATTGGCTGTGAAAGAATATCCACGCGAATTAACGTTAAAAGAAAAATTAACTGGTGCAGCAAATATTTATTTAAAAGTTGCCCAATCTTATTTAAAAGGGAGTGCATAATACATGGCTAAACCATATTACGAATTTTTTTGTCCCGTTAAAGTGATCGCTGGTCATGCTGCGTTAGAACATATTCCTTACGAACTTGCGGCATTAGGCTCTAAACGCCCAATGATCATTACCGATAAAGGCGTGCGCAGCAATCATCTTTTAACGCCGATCGAAGCTGCTTTTGAGCCAACGGATGTTGAAATTGGCTTTATTTTTGATGATGTTCCACCAGACTCTAGCCTTGAAACAGTACAAGCTGCAGCAAAAGCTTATCGTGAAAATGGTTGTGATGCCATTATTGCCGTAGGCGGTGGCTCAGTCATTGATACCTCTAAAGCAACCAATATTTTAGTCACTGAAGGTGGCAATGATCTAACTAAATATTCAGGTGCACATAACCTACCCAATCCTTTAAAACCATTTTTCGTGATTCCAACGACATCAGGCACTGGCTCAGAAGTGACCATGGTAGCTGTCGTTTCTGACAATCAAAAGCATGTCAAAATGGCATTTGCTTCAAATTATTTAATGCCACATGCTGCGATTTTAGATCCACGCATGACCCAAACGCTACCACCGCATTTAACTGCTATGACTGCCATGGATGCTATGACGCATGCGATTGAAGCATATACCTGTATGGCAGCAAATCCAATTTCAGATGCTTATGCAACCGCAGCAATTAAAAAAATCAGCAATAACATGTTTAATGTTTTAGATAATCCAAATGATGCTCAAGCGCGTTTAGAGCTGGCTCAAGCTTCAACCATGGCCGGTATTGCCTTCTCAAATTCCATGGTGGGCATTGTCCATTCATTGGGACATGCATTGGGTGCTGTTGCACATTTACCACACGGTTTATGTATGAATTTATTCCTGCCTTATGTGCTGGAATACAACAAAGAAGTCAATGGCGATAAAATTGCTGATTTGTTACTTCCGTTAGCCGGTGCAGATATTTATGCACAAACACCAGCCAATCTACGTGCAGACAAAACCATTGCAATGTTAAATACTATGCGTGACCACCTATATGCACGAACTAAGCTTCCTCGCACACTAAGCGAAACAGGAAAAGTAACCAAAGAGCAGTTAGATGACGTGGCTGAAAAAGCACTCAATGATGGTTCGATTATCTATAACCCGAAAGAAGCAACTTTCAAAGATTTACGAAATATCTTAGAAAAAGCATGGTAATGACTCAAAAATAAGCCGTGTTATATTTAAATTAAGCCTGATGAATTTTATAAACATCAGGCTTTTCTCTAATCAGAAATAGAGCCTTTAGTTTTTTGCATAAAAAACCATCTTATTTACTAAAAAAATCACAAAGTTACTGACAAAAGATACCATTTAGAGTAGATTGGCGCACTTTTGTTTTATTCGTAGGGGGGATCGTTTCGTCTCAAACGGTCCTTATAAACATGACTGATCCTTGATCAACGATTAAGAGGATAACGCCGTTGACTATTAACACTGGGACTCAACCGGCAGCTAAACTGCAAAAAACGCTAGGTTTCTGGCACATCATTATTATCGGTTTAGCTTATATTCAACCTATGACCTTATTTGATACTTTTGGTTTAGTATCCGAAGAAAGTCATTTTCACGTTCCTACCTCATATATTTTTGCGCTTGTCGCAATCTTACTGACGTCGATCAGTTATGGGCATATGATTAAGCGCTACCCTTCTGCGGGTTCAGCGTACACTTATGCTCAAAAATCGATTCATCCCAATGTTGGCTTTATGGTGGGCTGGTCTTCTTGGCTAGATTATCTACTCTCGCCAATGGTGAACATTATCTTGGCGATTATCTACTTGGAAGCACTCTTCCCAGATGTTAATCATTGGATTTGGGTCTTTGGACTAACAGCCGTAATGACCGCAGTTAACTTACGTGGTGTACGTTTCGTTGCCAACTTTAACAGCCTGATTGTTCTATTCCAACTGGTTGTGATTACCGCATTTACGTATCTGTTATATACGAAATTAAATGCAGGTATCAACGCAGATGGCATAATGAGTGCGGAGCAACGCAGTCACTTATGGAGTCTTGCACCTTTTTGGAATGAGCTTACACAAGTCGGTGCGCTTATTACTGGTGCGACGCTACTGTGCTTCTCCTTCACAGGTTTTGACTCACTCAGCTCTCTGGCTGAAGAAACCAAAGATACTGAACGTACACTGCCACGTGCGATCTTTATGACTGCTTTATTTGCTGGAGTTATCTTTATCATCAGCACGTACATTATGCAGTTATACTATCCTGGTGATCCTAAAAGCTACTTTAAAGATATTGCCGCAACTCAGCCTGAAATTCTATTAATTGGCGGTAGTCTATTCCAATCGGTGGTATTAGGCTTTGCAATTATTACCGTACTAGCATCAGGTATTTCAGCACATGCGGGCGTATCTCGCCTAATGTATGTAATGGGCCGTGATGGTGTGATTAATAAAAAGATTTTTGGCCATATTAGTCCGAAAAGCTTTACACCATCCTACAATATTTTAATTGTAGGTGCTGTAGCCTTAATGGCTGGTTTTATGAGTCTAGATATGGTGATTTCACTGATTAGTTTTGGTGCTTTAACTGCTTTCACTTTTGTAAACTTATCGGTGATTTCACGATATGCATTACGTGATGGTCGTACCAAAAATATCAAAGACATTATCAATTATGTGGTTATTCCATTATTTGGTTTCTTTAGCATCTTTGCTTTATGGCTAGAGATTGAAGAAACCTCATTAAAATATGGTCTATGGTGGGCAATGTTCGGTATTTTATATCTTGGTTATAAAACCAAAGGTTTCCGTTATCCTGCACCACAGCACAATGAACATGAATAATTAGAAATTATTCATGTTCAAAAAAAGGCGCTTAATGCGCCTTTTTTTCACGTTTTAATTGTAATTTAAAAATAAAACTGCTTTCCTCAAAGGACACTAAAAACAACTTAATTCAGTTATTTTAATTCAGCAAACCCTTGCTGACGCCACGCTTCATATAAAATCACAGCCGTGGCATTCGACAAATTTAAACTGCGTGAAGTGGCGGCCATTGGCAAACAAATCCAATGATCCTTTGGAAACATCATCCGCACATCTTCAGGTAAACCACGGGTTTCAGGCCCCATTAACAAGGCCACAGAACGATTCAAATCCGAAGTATGCGGTGTTTCAGATCCTTTCGTTGTTAAAGGATAGATTGCATCGCGCTCAACTCCTTGTACTTCAAGATAAGCTAGGCATTCAGTAAAATTTTCCCACACTTTCATGTGTGCCCATTCATGATAATCTAATCCCGCACGTCTCAATTTTTTGTCATCCAGCTCAAAACCTAATGGCTTGACTAAATGTAACTGCGCTCCAGTATTCGCACATAAACGAATGATATTCCCTGTATTTGCAGGAATTTCAGGCTCAAATAGGACGACATGAATCACGGGAGTTCTCGACTTAATTAATCATAAAAATAAGCAGTGGTAATACTTTTATTGCCACTGTAATTGTTCACGCAAACTCACGACTTCACCAATAATGGTCAATGTCGGTGCTTGAATTTGATGTTCTGAAACTTTAGAAGCAATATCTGCCAAAGTTCCCACCACGACTTTTTGTTCAGGTGTGGTACCTTTCGAGATTAAAGCCACTGGCATATCTGGACGTTGACCATGCGCAATCAATTGCTCACAAATTTTTTCCAACCCTACTAAGCCCATATAGAGCACTAAGGTTTGATTTGCGTAGACCAATTCATGCCATGGCAGCTCAGGTGAACCTTCTTTTAAGTGCCCAGTGAGAAAACGAACACTTTGCGCATAATCACGGTGTGTCAGAGGAATACCAGCATATGCCGAACAGCCCGAAGCAGCAGTAATACCGGGAACCACCTGAAAACTGACGCCAGATGCAAACAGCTCCTGAATTTCCTCACCACCACGCCCAAAGATAAATGGATCACCACCCTTTAAGCGACAAACACGTTTGCCTTGTGCTGCATATTTAACCAAAAGTGCATTAATACCTTCTTGTGGTACCGCATGATTCGAACGCGCTTTACCTACATAAACTTTTTCAGCATCACGGCGGCATAAATCTAAAATCGGTTGCGAGACCAAACGATCGTAGATCACTACATCTGCTTGTTGCATTAAACGTAATGCTTTCAGCGTCAATAGCTCTGGATCACCCGGCCCTGCTCCGACCAAATAGACCTCACCTTGTGGTGCTTTCCATTCCACCAATGCTTGCTCGATTAAAGTATCTGCTGCGGCAATATTGTCATTAAATACCTGTTCTTTGAGTGGGCTTGCATATAAGTCCTCCCAAAAGATCCGACGTTCATCGGGATTTAATATTTTAGCTTTAACAGCAGTACGCCATTTACCAGAAAACTCAGCAAGCTTGCCCATACCATGTGGAATATTCGCTTCAAGCTGAGTCCGAATCTGGCGGGATAAAACTGGAGATGTACCATTCGTCGCAATAGAAATCACTAAAGGAGAACGATCAATAATTGCAGGCACCATAAAACGGCAATGTGGTGGATCATCTACACTATTGACTAGAATATTTTCAGCTTCACAAACTTCAAAAACGTATTGATTGGTATCTTTACTATCTGTGGCAGCAATAACCAATCGATATTTACGCAAACCATTTAAATCAGAACTTTGACTATTAAATTGTTGTTCAAATTTCGCTGCAACGTATTGCCCACAACTTTGGCTTACAAGCGCTAACAGCTGCTGATCAATTTCAGGTGCAATCACATCAATGATTGCACCTGCTTTCGCCAAAAGTATTGCCTTACGGTAAGCAATATGCCCACCGCCGACAATCAGACAAGGTTGCTGTTGCAACTTTAAAGAGATTGGAAAGATATCCACGAACTACCTCAATATTTTAGATCTGATCATCTATAGCAATTTTTTATAAACAAACTTATACAGTATATCGACTCTTGCAAGAGTTAATCGATATACGTAGTACCTGCCATATATGGACGGAGTGCTTCTGGAATTTCAATTGAGCCATCTGCACGTTGATAGTTTTCCATCACTGCCAATAAAGTACGACCCACAGCCAAACCAGAACCATTTAAAGTATGCACTAACTCTGTTTTCTTTTGGTCTACACGGTAGCGTGCCAACATACGGCGTGCTTGAAAATCACCCATACATGAACAACTTGAAATTTCACGATAAGTATCTTGGCTCGGCACCCAAACTTCTAAATCATAAGTTTTAATTGCACCAAAGCCCATATCGCCACCACATAAGATGATTTTACGATACGGTAAGCCAAGTGCTTGTAAAATACCTTCCGCATGCCCTGTTAAATCTTCAAGTGCTTGCATTGATGTTTCAGGTTTAACAATTTGCACCATTTCAACTTTATCGAACTGGTGTTGGCGAATTAAACCACGAGTATCACGACCATATGAACCTGCTTCGCTACGGAAACAAGGTGTATGCGCGGCATACTTCAATGGCAGACGGTTAGCATCAATAATTTCATTACGCACAAAGTTGGTGACTGGAACTTCGGCAGTTGGAATGAGATAGTATTCTTTCTCACCTTGGATTTTGAATAAATCTTCCTCAAATTTAGGAAGCTGACCTGTGCCACGTAAAGAATCTGCATTGACCAAATATGGTACATACGCTTCAGTATAACCATTTTTAAGTGTATGCGTATCTAACATAAATTGAGTCAAAGCACGCTGCAATCGCGCCAATGGGCCTTTGAGTACGCTAAAACGTGTACCCGTCAATTTAGTCGCAGTTTCAAACTCAAGACCACCCATCATTTCACCAAGGTCAGTATGATCTTTAATTTCAAAATCAAATTGACGCGGTTTACCCCACTTCAAAATTTCAACATTATCACTTTCATCTTTACCCTCTGGCACAGACTCATGTGGTAAGTTAGGAATAGATAAAGATTTTGTTTCAATTTCGGCTTGCAATTCATGCAATGCAGTCTCGGCAGCTTTAATTTCATCACCAATCGCACTCATTCGTGCCATGATTTCTGAAGCATCACCACCAGATTTTTTGATTTGACCGACTTGTTTCGCACCCGAATTACGTTCCGCTTGTAAAGCTTCAGTTTTGGACTGAATATCTTTACGGCGAGCTTCTAGAGATGCCCACTCGTTCACATCAAGTTGTACACCACGTTTTGCTAAGGCTAAATTTACAGCCTCAATATTATTTCTGAGTAATTTCGGGTCAATCATAGCCAATCTTTAGGAAAGAAAAAAACTGACTATAGTGTAAGCTCTTAGCACTTAAAAATATAGTGAAAGAGCTATCCACTGGTTATGTTTCGAATAATAAGACGTCAATTATAGTTTTAAGCCTAAAAATTACGGGTTACCATATTCAGGTAAACTCGGTAAATACTCAGCTTTAACCAAATCTTTCGCCATAGCATAAGGAAGTGTTAACTCAGACATTCCTTCTGCATAAGAGGCCAGCTCATACAATGGATAAACAAAGACAATCCCGTTGATGCCATAGTAATAGTTATCACTCAATTGTAATTTAGCACGTTCAATATTGTGCTGTTGCAACCAATTTATATTGGCCTCATATAGCGCATCTGCAACTTTCACTTCAACATTCGGCTTTAAAATATCAGTCAATGCCAAACGCTTCTGAGTATTCAAATCAAAAGTAACAAACTCCTGATGTGACATACCATGCGCTGCACCTGCATTATAAATATAGGACTGAATTACAAAGGTTGCCAAATTATAGTGCTGCGCAATGAATTGCACATAAATTGTATTTTGATTCAGGCCTTTCTGGGTGTTTACTTCAGCACGCACCTTATCATTCGCTGTAAAAGCATCTGGGACATCTTTTTTTATACGGCCTAAAAAATAAGCATCAATCCACGGTACTTGCGTTTGAATAGTTTGTAAATCATATTGCGTACACCCTTCATCATCACAAAATTGCTTTTTAGGAAGTACAACACGAATCACTTTGGCTTGAATTAATGGAATCGTGTGCTGTTTTTCTGCTGCGACTGTATTGACCTGCGGTGCGGGCTTTTCCTGACAACCAAGCATTAAAACCACAGCGATCGATACTGGAACTGCCCAAAACCATTGTTTCATTACATGTTGCGTCATTTTATTTTCAAACCTTATTATCCTTACCAAACCCTTGCACTATACAAAGCCCTGTAACTCAATGAAATTTAAAAATGTATCCTTTAGTAAATAGATTCGAGATTTAAGATCAAAAACTGCTCTTATGTAGATAAATCCACCCAATTTCCATGAAAACCTAAAGGCACACGTACGCCTAAATCAATTTCTGCTTGCAATTGTATTTCGGTGCCATTCACCTTCAGAATCACAACTTTACTGGGTAAAGCATCAATGTGATGTACATAAGACATTAAATATCCTACACCTTCTGGACTCTGCATAGATTCAGGCACAAAGACTACCTCTCCAGTAACCCACTCCTCTCCAAAAGAATACGTGGTTAAGCGTCGTTCTAAAACATCATGACAACGTAATTGATTTGCTGCTGTCATTTTCTGTTCATCAAAACTGACGGCGTAAAGATAACGATGGGCCTCACCAGTATAACGCTCATCAATCCTTGGAAACTCTTGCGCTTGAGTATCAATCACTTCACGTTGAATTGCTGAGGTTTTTACATCAATACTCCACCGCTCTAATTGTACATTTTGTTGCTCAAATGGACCCTGCTGCGACTGCTGAAACATCTGTTGATGTACAACCAGATCGACAACAATTTTATTTTTCTCATTTCGATAAGCATTGGCGGCATGAAAAACAAAACATGGCTCAACATCTACCCACTGAATTTCAGATGCTTGACCAAATTTAGGCAAAACTCCAATACGTGCTTGATGCTGATCATTCCAAACATACGGTAAACTACTGCCTTTCAATAGTTGTGCTACAGAAAAAGTTACAGGAAAATCAAAAATTAAGACATCAGTTGCCGTGATGGCACAATCATGAATCATGGGACCATGTTTAACAGGTATTTTTGCAAAATAAATTAGATGCCCATTTTGATCCAAAACCTCATAATAAGCATGCCGAGGATCTAAAGCATCATAACAAATGGCATGTAAACGCCCTGTTTGATTGTCTTTATGCGGATGTGCGGTAAAGGGCAAATCAGCATCTGTATAAAAAAATTGATGTGTTTCTGTATTTAGATCTAAGTCTAAACGCGCAGGAAACGTACCCGCTTCAATTAAAGCCCAAATTTTATTGGCATGATAAATCACATTGGTATTCACCACACCACTTGGACCACGACGAAAACCATCTTTCAGTGGCTGCTGTTTTGTATTCTGCACAGCATCTGTTTCAATCAGACGACTTTTAAAACTTTTCGCCTGACCATTTTCAATACGCAAAGCGTGTAACATCCCATCACCAACAAACCAATGATAAAGTGCGTGATTCTCCACATGAATCGGATTTGGCCCTATTCTCAACAACATACCATTTAAGTGTTGTGGAATTTCACCATGCACCTTGAAATTTAATTGTTCTACTTCCGCAACAGGAGCAAAAATACCGTCCAAATAAGGATTATTACTGGGTAATTTAGATTTTTTTTGCAACCAATGCAGGCCCTTTTGCATGATGCTTTGACGCAATACATTCAGTTTTGATTTCAACGGTGTCATCCGTGGATAATCCATGATTAATGTCTTTTCATTATTTTCAATTATCTTGTTCTGAGTGTGATGATAATTAGCCATTGAATCGATCCTATTATTGTTTTATCGAGTGCTAGTTTTATACCTGCATTAAGTTTAATCCAACTTCAAAGATCCATTTTATTTTTTAGATTAATGGATTTCATGCTTGTCTTCGACATTAAAAAAAAGCAACCTTTCGGTTGCTTAAGAAACATCAGCACATTGCAAATTTACTGATCAATAATATCCGTACCTTTAGGCGGTGTAAAATTAAAAGTGGCTGCTGAAATAGATGGATTCACTTTCACATTATTAAATTTCACGGTAGTCGTTTGGCCTAATGAATCTTGAAGTACCATTAAATTAGGTGCATTTTGAGTACCAAAACTAATGGTTAAGCTTTGGAAAGCGCCATCTTTCTGTTTAGGATACAGCGTGTAATAGGTTTTGCTCGCATTCGGCTGAGTAATGCGATATGCCTGCATAATTTGTGAGGTATTCCCACTCAATAACAATGCAGGGGTATTTGCTACTTGGTCATCTAAACTTTGACGAACAGCTTGTTGCAGATCTGGAT
Organism: Acinetobacter sp. ANC 4648; assembly: GCF_002135345.1. Lineage (GTDB taxonomy): Bacteria > Pseudomonadota > Gammaproteobacteria > Pseudomonadales > Moraxellaceae > Acinetobacter. The sequence goes on from NZ_NEGI01000006.1 coordinate 22,156, forward strand.
CATAAATCCATACAGTTCGACCTGTTGTAATAATGGTTTGTTTCGCAGGAGATGTAGTTTCCCAATAAAATTTACCAGGACGAGCAACTTTCATCACCCCCTTAAAAGTTTGATTCATATGCTGTGCAGATAAACCTTTTTTTTGCGCGACTTTACCACCACCAGTAACTTGAGTTGTTTGCTCAAAGTTAGCGGTTAAACTTTTAATATCACCTAATTGTTTAACTAAGTTTGCGGTTGCTTGTTGCTCCGATGCAGCAGTCGCTGCCAAAACATTAGTGCTTACGACTGGTGCAAGCATGATTGCACTCATTGCAACAGCACCCATCGTTTTACGAAGCATATTCATAGGTTCACCTTTTATCTATTTGCTCAAGCGAAATTTGTTTGATGTCTCATCTTAAACCAAATTCAATTGCTAATAATTTAGAATATAAGAACTTTTGTATTTTTATTGCTGTCAATTGTAGAAATTCATCCATCATGATGAAGATCATTGCAGCTTGAATAGAAATGTTGCTGCATAAAAAAACCCGCAAAAAATGCGGGTTTTTTTAAAAAAATTAAAACTTATGCAGTTTCAACTTTTACGTAGCGACGGCCAAACTGACCTTTCACTTCGAATTTGATCACGCCATCAGCGGTAGCAAATAAAGTATGGTCACGGCCCATACCTACGTTTGCACCAGCGTGGAATTCTGTACCACGTTGACGAACAATGATGTTACCAGCAGTCACAGCTTGACCACCGTACATTTTAACACCTAACATTTTAGGGTTTGAGTCACGACCATTTCGTGTCGATCCACCGGCTTTTTTAGTTGCCATGTCTATTTACTCCTCGTAATTAGCCTGAAATAGCTGTAATTTTCAACTCAGTGAACCATTGACGGTGACCTTGTTGTTTACGATAGTGCTTACGACGACGCATTTTTACAATACGAATTTTGTCGTGACGACCATGGCTAACGATTTCAGCAGTTACTGTAGCGCCAGCAACAACTGGAGCACCAATTTGAATGCTTTCGCCGTTTACAAGCATTAATACGTCATCAAACGTAATAGTTGTACCAGTTTCAGCTTTCAACAATTCTACTTTAAGGGTTTCACCCTCAACAACACGGTGCTGTTTACCACCGCTTTGGATTACTGCGTACATAATGTACTCCAAACTTGCCCGTGTCGTCGTGTCGATACAGGAATATATCGATCTTAATACGATCGCCACTGGGAGTTATACAAGGGCAAAGATTTTAAGTGATAATTAATTAAACAACAAGTAATTTTGGCTATTTATTAACATCTATGTCAAATATTTATGAACCAATGTACTTTTACAGAATTTAAGATTTGTTTCACATCATTTTTTATAAAAATTGAAATAGATTTTTAAAACAAATCGGCTACTATGTGGTACAAAACAATGATGCTGTATTTCACGGCACTCATTTTTTGGATAAATTCAATACAAATCATCAAGATTCATAAACGTATTTGTTTGTATCAATGACATGACTTGATATTAATTGTTACACTACTCATCAAATTGAACACATTTGCAAGAGGACTCCTTTCACATGACCATCGATTTTAAGCAAGATATTCTCGCCCCTGTTGCCACTGACTTTGCTGCGATGGACAAGCTTATTAATGAAGGGATTAGCTCGAAAGTTGCACTCGTGATGTCAGTCAGTAAACATGTAGTTGAAGCCGGTGGCAAGCGTATGCGCCCAATCATGTGTTTATTGGCAGCCCATATTTGTGGAGAAACTAATTTAATCAATGCCCAAAAGCTGGCTGCGATTATTGAAATGCTACATACCGCAACACTAGTACATGATGATGTAGTAGATGAATCTGGTTTACGTCGTGGTCGTCCAACAGCAAATGCTACATGGAACAATCAAACAGCGGTTCTGGTCGGTGATTTCCTTATTTCACGCGCTTTTGATCTTTTGGTCGACTTAAACAATATGGTCTTACTGAAAGACTTCTCCACTGGAACTTGTGAGATTGCAGAAGGTGAGGTTTTACAACTTCAAGCGCAACATCAACCAGATACAGATGAAGCCACTTATTTAAGTATTATTCATGGAAAAACTTCACGCTTATTTGAATTAGCGACAGAAGGTGCTGCGATTCTTGCAGGTAAACATGAATACCGTGAACCGTTACGTTTATTTGCTGGCCATTTTGGCAATGCCTTCCAAATTATTGATGATATTTTAGATTACACCTCAGATGCAGAAACCTTAGGTAAAAATATTGGTGATGATTTAATGGAAGGTAAACCAACTTTGCCATTAATCTCTGCCTTAAAAAATACCACTGGTGAAGAACATAATATAGTCCGTAAAAGTATAGCAACCGGTGGTGTTGCAGACTTAGATCGTGTGATTGAAATCGTGAATACTTCTGGTGCATTAGATTATTGTCGTCAACGTGCCCATGAAGAAACTACATCTGCCCTGAATGCTTTACAACAATTACCTGAAAGTGACTATCGTCAAGCACTCCATAATTTGGCACAACTTGCCTTACATCGAATTCAATAAACTTAAGTTACTTTTTGCCTATGCATATAATTTTTAATGATCTCTTCCTAAACATGCAGGAACAGCTTGAGACACCACAAGCGGTTCCTGATGAAAATATTCTTATTGAACTGGTTAAACGTATACGACCCAAAGACAGTAATGATCCAGATACATCCAATAAAAATTTTAAATTATTGATTCAAGCATTATTAATTTCACCCAATGCCACGAATAACCTTCAAGGCTATTTACTCAAATTAATCAATCACTACAAACAAACTAACTTATATGCTGACAGTGGAATTCTATCTTTAGATGGATTTTGGAATCAACTTGGGCAACGCTTAGGCGCACATTTCCTCCCCCTACTTAAAGATGAATCCGATCTTAGCTATTTAGTTGCTCAAGTTTTTTATTTAAAAACTGATGTGCAATGGTTAGATCAAATTGATGAAAACCTATGGATGCAGTTTTTCCAACTTTTAGATCAGGGTCATGGCTTTCAGAATGAAAAGTTAGACATCAACCGCGAATTGATTAAAGCCGTTACCATTTTATCTTATCGAATTAGTGGTATTGGCCTATATCCTGAATTTATCAATGCACAACCTGAACTGACCGAATATGAATCACCTTTTTTAGTACAAAATCGTGAAATTGTAGAATTCATTGAAGCCTATAAAAAATCATCCCCAAAGAATGAAGATATCCAAATTATTGCACCTGCCAATGCCGATCAAGCTTTGGTGATGATTGAACAATGTCGTGACATTGTTTTTAAAGTACGCCGTGCGATCAAACGTATTGGCGTCAGCTTAAGTTTGACGTATTTGTTATCTTTATTGGAACAATGTTTAGATCGTATTGAGCTGCTTTTAAATCTTATTATTGAAAACCATCAAATACGTTATCAGTCTTTAACAATGTTATTAAAGGATTTCGTTGATGCACATTACAGTGAAACCAGTGTGCGTGAATTGCTCAAAGCCAATAGTGAACTGATCGCCTTACAAGTTACTGAAAACGCCAGTAAAACTGGTGAGCATTATGTAAGTACCGACAAGCAGGGTTTTTTTGGTATGTATATCGCAGCTGCTGGTGCAGGTGTGATTATTGCCATGATGGCAACTTTAAAAATACTGGCCAGTCGATTAATTCTTGCCCCTTTAATGCAAGCATTCATATATAGCATGAATTATTCCTTTGGCTTTATGCTAATTCATGTGTTGCATTTTACTGTTGCTACCAAACAACCCGCAATGACAGCAGCAGCTCTAGCCTCTACAGTTCAACATCGTAAAGGTTCTAAAACTGCTCAAATCGCTGAACTGGCTGGCTTAATTATTAATATTATTCGCACACAATTTATTGCGATTTTGGGCAATATTTCTATTGCCATCCCAACTGCAGCGCTGATCACCTATCTGTGGCAAGTGCTAATGTCTGAGCCTTTACTCACACATACGAAAGCAACGGCACTATTACACAGTCTAAATCCGTTCACCTCTTTAGCTATTTTTCATGCTGCTATTGCAGGAGTTTGCTTATTTTTATCTGGTTTAATTGCAGGTTATTTTGACAACATGGCAGTTTATCGCAAAGTCGGCCCACGCTTAAAAGCCCACCCTCGACTCAAACGAATTATGGGGCAACCGCGATTAAATAAATTTGCAGACTATATGGAACGGAATTTGGGTGCTTTAGCTGGTAATTTCTTATTTGGGATCATGCTCGGCAGTATGGGTACTCTAGGTTTCATCTTAGGCTTACCACTGGATATCCGTCATATTGCCTTTGCATCAGCAAACTTTATTCAAGGTTTAATGAGCATTAATGGTGCACCAGATATCGGCTTAATCATCGTTTCCTTTTTAGGGGTCATGCTCATTGGTCTCACCAATCTATTTGTTAGCTTCACTCTGACGATTATTGTGGCGTTAAGAGCTAGACGAGTTCGCTTTGAACAATGGAAGCCTTTGGCCAAATTGGTCTTAACCCATTTCGTGACACGGCCACTCGATTTCTTTTGGCCACCTCAACAACCGTTAAAAATTGAAGATGAAAATTCATCTCAACAAAAGTTAAACCATTAAATTTTTTGTTATTTTTTGTGCAAGTTCTTACAGGTTTTTCAAAATAAACTTAGTATAAAGTAGCTTTTTATACTGACTTGAAAAAAAGTGTACTGACAAGTACACTTCGGGGCATAAATTATTCGTAGTCAAAGCAATGAATATAATCAAGGTGGTTTAATGCCTTATTTACTCCTCCTTATCGGCTGTATTGGATTGATTTTCAGCAGTATTGGTTTGCATATTCCTTATATTCAACAATTCGATCATTCTACTGTTGAATGGATAAGCTTACATCGTTCATCTTTTTTGAATGATTTTAGTGTAGGTTTATCTTATATCGGAGGATTACCAGCCACATTATTTATCTGTGGCTGTTGGTGTTTATATCTTTTTTGGCAAAGAAAAATTGCAAATATTCTGTTTATTGGCTTCGGCATTTCAGGAAGTGTGATAATTGGTTGGTCATTAAAATATTTAATAGATCGGCCTCGACCTGATGCTATGTATCAAATGGTTAAAACCTATGGTGCTTCGTTTCCAAGTGCACATAGTCTTTATGCAGCGGTACTGGCGAGCTTAGTCTTGTTTGTATTTTATAAACATGCCCAAGCCAAGTTAATCCATACTCTAGCTTATTTATGGTGCTTGAGTATGGGATTTTCAAGAGTTTATCTTGGAGCACATTTTCCTACAGATGTGATTGCAGGCTGGAGTATCGGTTTTATATGGATCGCGTTATTGTGGTTAATGATGTCGCGATCTTTATTGAGTAAAACAAATTAATGTTAGATAAAAATCTAAATGAGGTGGAACAATGATGTCGGCAAAGCTTTGGGCTCCAACCCTTACTGCTTGTGCTTTAGCAACAAGTATTGCACTTGTGGGTTGTAGCAAAGATCCAAAAGAAGCACAGCAAGCTGCTGCTGCCCAAAAAATGCCACCTACAGAAGTTGGTGTCATTGTTGCTCAACCACAAAGCATTGAACAAGCAGTTGAACTGCCGGGTAGAACTTCGGCATATCAAATTTCAGAAGTACGTCCTCAAACAAGTGGTGTTATTTTAAAACGTTTGTTTGTTGAAGGAAGTTTTGTACGCGAAGGTCAGCCGCTCTATGAAATTGATGCGGGTACAAATCGTACCAATGTCGAGAGCGCTAAAGCTGCATTAATTCGCCAACAAGCAAATTTAAATGCATTACAAGTGAAAGCTAATCGTTATCGTCAATTGATCGGGATTAATGCCGTATCAAAACAAGAATACGATGATATAGCCGCCCAAGTAAAACTTGCTGAAGCAGATGTTGCTGCTTCACAAGCTGCACTTAAAAGTGCACAAATTGACTTAGGTTATACAACCGTACGTTCACCAATTTCTGGTCAGTCTGGTCGTTCTTCAGTCACAGCTGGTGCATTAGTCACTGCAAATCAAGCCAATGCTTTGGTCACAATTCAGCAACTTGATCCAATTTATGTAGATATCAATCAATCTAGCACCGAATTACTTCGTTTAAGACAAGAACTCAGTCAAGGTAGTATTGATCGTAGTAACAACACTAAAGTTCGTTTAAAACTTGAAGATGGTACAAACTATCCAGTTGAAGGTAATCTGGCATTTGCAGATGCAAGTGTAAACCCAGATACCGGTACCATCACTTTACGTGCAGTCTTCTCGAACCCGAACCACTTATTGCTTCCAGGCATGTTTACCAATGCACAAATTGTGCAAGGTATCATTCCAAACGCCATTTTGGTTCCTCAAATTGCGATTACACGTACCCCGACGGGTCAAGCAATGGCAATGATTGTAAATGCCAAAGGTGCGGTTGAACCTCGTCCTGTTACAACTTCTGGATCACAAGGTCCAAACTGGATTGTGACTCAAGGCTTACAGGCAGGCGATAAAATCATTGTTGATGGGGTTGCAAAAGTAAAACCTGAACAGCAAGTTGTCGCTAAACCGTATCAACCTCAAGCGGCTGCGCCACAAGCTCAACCTGCGACAGGTACAAAACAAGCGGATACTGCTCAACCAGCACAAGAAGCAAAAACGACCGAACAAAAAACTACTTCACATGCATAAGGGGTAGACGAATATGGCTCAATTTTTTATTCATCGCCCTATTTTTGCATGGGTGATTGCACTGGTTATTATGTTAGCGGGTATTCTTACGCTCTCTAAAATGCCGATTGCTCAATATCCAACGATTGCACCTCCGACTGTCACGATTGCTGCGACTTATCCAGGTGCTTCTGCAGAAACTGTTGAAAATACAGTTACGCAAATTATTGAACAACAAATGAACGGTCTAGATGGCTTACGTTATATCTCGTCAAACAGTGCGGGTAATGGCCAAGCCTCTATTCAATTAAATTTTGAACAAGGGGTTGATCCCGATATTGCACAAGTGCAAGTTCAAAATAAATTACAATCTGCCACTGCACTTTTACCTGAAGATGTTCAACGTCAAGGGATTAAAGTGACTAAATCAGGTGCAAGTTTCTTACAGGTTATTGCTTTTTACTCTCCTGATGAAAACTTATCAGCTGATGATATTAAAGATTATGTAAACTCAAATATTTCTGAACCGCTTAGCCGTGTTGCTGGTGTCGGTGAAGTACAAGTATTTGGTGGCTCTTATGCCATGCGTATTTGGCTAGACCCTGCCAAAATGACTAGTTTGCAAATCACGCCAAGTGATGTTGCAGCAGCAATTCGTGCGCAAAACTCACAGGTTGCAGTTGGTCAGTTAGGTGGAGCACCTTCTGTTCAAGGCCAAGTATTGAATGCAACGATTAATGCACAAAGCATGTTGCAAACACCTGAACAATTTAAAAACATCTTCTTAAAAAATACCGTGAGTGGCGCTCAAGTCCGTATCGGTGATATTGCTCGTGTTGAACTCGGTGCAGATAACTATCAATTTGATTCTAAATACAATGGTAAGCCAGCAGGTGGTGTTGCTATTAAACTTGCAACAGGTGCCAATGCCTTAGATACGGCAAAAGCAGTTGAAGCGCGTTTAGTTGATTTACGCAAAAACTATCCTACAGGTATGAAAGACCAATTGGCCTTTGATACAACACCATTTATTCAACTTTCTATTGAAAGTGTAGTACATACATTAATCGAAGCAATTATTCTTGTATTTATTGTCATGTTCTTATTCTTACAGAACTGGCGTGCAACGATTATTCCTACACTTGCCGTACCGGTTGTAGTCTTAGGTACTTTTGCAGTTATTAATGTTTTTGGCTTCTCAATCAATACCTTAACTATGTTTGCCATGGTTCTTGCCATCGGTCTCTTGGTCGATGATGCGATTGTAGTCGTTGAAAACGTTGAACGGGTAATGCAAGAGGATCATCTTGATCCTGTCGCGGCAACTGAAATATCAATGAAACAAATCTCTGGTGCATTGATCGGTATTACCAGTGTGTTATCAGCGGTATTCATACCGATGGCATTCTTTGGTGGAACCACGGGGGTAATTTATCGCCAGTTCTCCATCACGTTGGTTACAGCAATGGTACTTTCGTTAATCGTTGCATTAACGTTTACCCCTGCGCTTTGTGCAACATTATTAAAGCAACATGATCCAAATCAAAAACCAAGCAATAATATTGTTGCTCGATTCTTCCGTTGGTTCAACACTAGCTTTGAAAAAACAGCACAGAAGTATCAAAACGGTGTAAACCGTATGACGCATCATAAAATATTTTCTGGTGTGATTTACGTAGTTGTTATTGGTGTATTAATTGTACTGTTTAAAATACTCCCTTCTTCATTTTTACCAGAAGAAGATCAGGGTGTTGTTATGACACTTGTACAATTACCACCCAATGCAACATTAGAGCGTACTGGTAAAACCATTGATACTATGACCGACTTTTTCATGAAACAAGAAAAAGATACCGTTCAATCTGTATTTAGTGTTACTGGTTTCTCATTTACTGGTGTTGGTCAAAATGCGGGTCTTGCATTCATTCGTCTAAAAGATTGGAAAGAGCGTACAACTCCTGAGCAACAAATCGGTGCTTTAATTAAACGTGGTATGGCTTTAAATATGATCATCAAAGATGCGTCATATGTTATGCCTCTACAACTTCCAGCAATGCCTGAATTAGGTGTAACTGCTGGTTTTAACTTGCAACTTAAAGATGCAGGTGGTCAAGGACATGACAAGCTTATTGCTGCACGTAACGCAGTTTTAGGTATGGCAGCTCAAGATAAACGTCTTGCTGGTGTCCGTCCAAATGGTCAAGAAGATACGCCGCAGTATCAAATTATTATTGATCAAGCACAAGCTGGTGCCATGGGTGTGAGTATTAGCGAAATCAACTCGACTATGAGTATGACTTGGGCTGGTTCTTATATTAACGACTTTATTGACCGTGGCCGAGTGAAAAAAGTTTATATTCAAGGCGAAGCGAATGCTCGAATGATGCCTGAAGATCTGAACAAATGGTATGTACGTAATAACCAAGGTGCAATGGTTCCATTCTCTGCTTTTGCAACAGGAAAATGGGTCTATGGTTCGCAGCGTTTAGAACGCTATAACGGTATCTCTTCGGTCAACATTCAAGGTACTCCTGCCCCTGGTGTCAGTTCTGGTGACGCAATGAAAGCAATGGAAGAAATTATTGCTAAATTGCCATCAATGGGCTTATCAGGCTTTGACTATGAATGGACTGGATTATCTTTAGAAGAACGTGAGTCTGGTGCACAAGCTCCATTCCTATATGCACTATCTCTATTGATTGTCTTCTTATGTCTTGCTGCATTATATGAGAGCTGGTCAATTCCATTCTCGGTATTACTTGTGGTTCCATTAGGTGTTGTTGGTGCTATGGTGCTTACCTATTTAGGTATGACCATTAAAGGTGATCCAAACCTTTCTAATAACATTTACTTCCAAGTCGCGATCATTGCAGTCATCGGTTTATCTGCCAAGAATGCAATTTTGATTGTAGAGTTTGCAAAGGAATTACAGGAAAAAGGCGAAGAGCTTTTTGAAGCAACATTGCATGCTGCAAAAATGCGTTTACGTCCAATTATTATGACCACACTGGCGTTCGGTTTTGGTGTACTCCCTCTTGCGCTTGCAAGTGGTGCGGGTGCAGGTAGTCAACACTCAGTCGGATTTGGTGTACTTGGTGGCGTAATCAGCTCGACTCTTTTAGGGATCTTCTTTATTCCAGTATTCTTTGTCTGGATTCGTAGCATCTTTAAATATAAACCAAAGAACATTAACAATCAGGAGCAATCATCGTGATGCAAAAAATATGGTCTATTTCAGGTCGTAGCATTGCGGTATCTGCACTTGCGCTTGCTTTGACAGCTTGTCAAAGCATGCGTGGCCCAGAACCCGTAGCTCAAGCAAGTATTCCAGAAGGTTATTTAAGTAATGCTTCTGGCACGTCAATTGCGGAACAAGGTTATCAAAACTTTTTTGCAGATCAACGCTTATTAAAAGTGATTGATCTTGCTCTAGCAAACAACCGTGATTTACGTACTGCAACCTTGAATATTCAACGTGCCCAGCAACAATACCAAATTACTGAAAATAATCAGTTACCAACAATTGGTGCTAGCGGCAGTGTATTACGTCAAGTTTCTCCGACTGTAGATCCGAATAATGCGTTTACTGCTTATCAAGTTGGACTAGGTGTTACCGCCTATGAATTAGATTTCTGGGGTCGTGTTCGTAGTTTAAAGGACAATGCACTAGACAATTATTTGGCCACAGCAAGTGCGCGTGATGCGACTCAGATCTCGTTGATTAGTCAAGTAACTCAAGCATGGTTAAATTATTCATTTGCCAATGCAAATTTGAAACTTGCAGATCAAACTTTAAAAGCTCAGCTTGATTCTTACAATCTCAACAAAAAACGTTTTGATGTAGGAATCGACAGTGAACTTCCTGTACGTCAGGCACAGATTTCTGTAGAAACTGCACGCAATGATGTGGCGAACTATAAGACTCAGATTGCTCAAGCCAAAAATTTACTCAATCTACTTGTAGGTCAACCTGTTTCAGATAGCTTACTTCCAAATCAACGGGTAACGCGCATTACTAATGCTTCCGCATTATCTGCAGGTTTACCAAGTGATTTGTTGAATAACCGTCCTGATGTTCGTGCTGCAGAATATCAACTGTCTGCTGCTGGTGCCAATATTGGTGTCGCTAAGGCGCGTTTATTCCCAACGATTAGCTTAACGGGCTCTGCGGGTTATGCATCAACCGATTTAAGTAATTTGTTTAAATCAGGTGCATTCGTATGGTCACTGGGTCCTAGCTTGGATATTCCACTTTGGGATTGGGGTACACGTAAGGTAAACGTTAAAATTTCAGAAACAGACCAGCAAATTGCATTGTCTGGCTATGAAAAATCGCTACAATCAGCTTTCCGTGAAGTAAATGATGCTTTGGCTACACGCCAAAATATTGGTGATCGTTTATCTGCACAACGTCGCTTAGTTGATGCTACCAATACGACTTATAAGCTAGCCAATGCACGTTTCCGTGCAGGTATTGATAGCTTCTTAACAGTATTGGATGCACAACGTTCATCTTATGCAGCTGAACAAGGTTTATTATTGCTTGAACAAGCCAATTTGAATAACCAAGTTGAACTATATAAAACCTTAGGCGGCGGTGTAAAAGCGAATACCTCTGATCAAGTTGTTCAACAGCCTTCAAGTGCTGAAGTGAAGCAACAAGCGCAGAACCAAACTCAAAAATAATTTGATTTAAACTTTAAAAGCTCACTTCGGTGGGCTTTTTTGTTGCCTTTATGATTATTTTTATCTATCTTCCAATGTATCCTTATTTTAAAAGCTTCTTATGCAATTAAGTAATTTAGAAAGTATTCCGGGTCATAACATCATTAAACAATTGGATGTGGTTTATGGCAGTACGGTACGCAGCAAGCATGTTGGACGTGATTTGATGGCCAGCTTAAAAAATATTGTTGGGGGCGAATTAACTGGTTATACCGAGCTTTTAGAGGAATCTCGTCAAGAAGCGATGGATCGTATGATTACCAAAGCCCAAGGGTTAGGTGCTAATGCCATTGTAGGTATCCGCTTTTCAACCTCTAACATTGCACAAGGTGCATCTGAATTGTTCGTTTATGGCACTGCTGTTGTGATCGCAACACATACACCTAAACTAGCTGATCCCTTTACGGCTCAAATTTAATTATGGATGGCTTAATTTTTAAAATTATCCTTACCCTTATTCTTTTTACGATAGGTTGGGGATTCGGTCGTCATATTGAGCGTAAGCATTTTAAAGAACTTGAAGAACAAGAGCGTAAACTTGCTTATATTCGTATAGATACCAACAAATTCCAGGCCTCGGAACTTCCAGGGCACTTAATTAGTAGCAATGTGGTTATTTCACATGACTATTTTAAATATATTATTGCCAATATTCAGAATTTTTTGGGTGGACGTTTAACTGCATATGAAAGTGTGGTGGATCGTGCACGTAGAGAAGCTATGGTTCGCCTCAAACTGGAAGCGGAAAAAATAGGGGCTAACCATATTATGGGACTCAGACTGAGTACCACTGAACTTGGCATGCAAGGTGGCATGGTTGAAGTTTTCGCCTATGGTACTGCAATCATCAACCCACGTTAGAGATGTAAACATATACTGTCCTGAGCATTTAAAATGACAGGACATAAAAACACTTTCTACTCAAAAATAGCTTGCCAATAGTGATATGTCATTTCTTCACCATTGCCTAATTTAAATTCATAAAACATTTTTTTGGTTTCGATAATATTAAAATCAACAGAATGCTTAAATGGACCACCCGCATAAGAAAAAGTATGATATTCACCATTTTCACCACAAACATCAACTTCAGCGGGTATTGAATCAATCACGGCTGAACTAATATCTTGCCCAATGAAAGTCTCATCTAATTTACTGGCATCTGTCACGATAATTTTGGTTTTTATACCTGATGCTAAAAAATCGTGTATGACTTCCGTTGAGTTTTGATTCCACAATGGCTCAACCACTTCTATGCCTAATGGATGTAATCGATCTTCTCGATATTTACGCACATCAGTTAAATAAATATCACCAAAAATAAAATGTGCTACACCCTGCTCTTTAAAGTGATTTGCCGCATCCAACATGCGTTGCTCATAAATATTAATATCTTTCGGCAAAAATACTGGATAAAGCGGAATACCAATACTCTCTGCTTGCTTCAGAATTAATGCGTGAGGAATCGCATGCATTGAAGACAATTTTGTTTCTTCATTCACGGTTGTTAATAAGGCAATAACTTCAAACTGATTTTGCTGTAAAACTTTATACAGTGCTAAAGCTGAATCTTTACCACCACTCCAGTTAAATACGGCTTTCTTACGGATAGTCACTATCATTTAACTCGTATTTTACGAATCATTCTATATAACATTTTGGGTGAGAAACGAGAAACTAAAACACCTAATTTTTCTTTAGACCCACCGACAACAATATATTCTTCACCCTGCATTAAGGCTTTAATACTTTGTGTTGCGAACTCATCAGCATCTAAGCCATTGGCAGTCGCTTCATTATCATGTCCTTGCGCTTTGCCAGCACCATTTAATGCATTGATGGAGACATTGGTTTTGACAAAGCCCGGAAAAATCACTGAAACATCGATGCCGTCCTGAGCAACTTCAGCTCGTAAACTATTGGCCCACATGTGAATTGCTGCTTTTGCAGCAGAATATGACGCGCGATATTGTGTTCCCAATAAACCAGCCACACTAGAGACAAAAACAATTCGTCCTGATTTTTGTTTTAAGAAAGTGGGTAAAACAGTTTTTGTGAGGAACACTTGAGAAAAGTAATCAATTTCCATAATGGCCCGTTCGGTCTGCATGGTTGTTTCAGCAATCAATGCACGTTGGCTTAAACCCGCGTTATTAATGAGCCAGTCGATACGCCCTTTTTCCGCGAGTACTTGATCATAAGCATGGCGAACTTGAGACTCATCCGTTATGTCCATCACGATAGAAAGATGGTTGTCAGGATGTAATAATCCTACTCGAACATTTTCTAACTCATCAAAACGACGGGCACTCAGAATAACCTGCGCACCTTGCAATGCACATTCTTGTGCCAATGCTTTGCCCAAGCCTGAAGATGCCCCAGTAATCCAAACGATTTTATTGTCTAAGCTATCCAAATTCGCCATTTTGATTTCCTTATATATTTAGAATGAATTTAATCTCAATTTTTAGGTGTAGTATCTAAAAAATTCAAAAAATGCTCAAAAAACTGACTCAGCGTTTTTGCATCATGCATCGTGCCTAATTTATCAAAGCGCTTATAGCCTAATTGCGTGGTCACGTTAATCACGCCATTCAAGGTTTTATCGATCACCAAATTGAATTTTAACATTTTTTTAGGTTCACGTATTAGACTGGTTACACCCTGATCAACCACTTGAGTAAACGTTTTGAGTGCAGGAACAATATATTGATCGCGCTCTTGTTTGATATGTTCAACGTGCCCTAATAGCTCGGTAATTAAGTGATGATCGACCTGATAGGTTAAGTAATTTTCCCCATCTTTGACCTCAATCAAATTTTCTAAATAATTTACCATCGGGATTAAGCGCTCATTGCCAAAGAATGAAACAGACCACGGCATATATTTACGTAAAGTATCGAAGATCTGGCCAAGCACTTTTTCAGACTCTTTATCTCCAGAATTGGATAGCGTCACCATTTGACCAAAAACCTGATCAATCACCTCACAGGCAATATCCGCTAAATTTTCCCCCAAAGGCTTGGCTAAATTATTTTTATCACCAGCGTTGAGTTGAGTATAAATCTCTTGAAAACACTGATAGGTTTCTGGTTTTAATTTTAAAGCAATCGTATGTGGCATGTTTTTCCCTGATTATGAATCATTATTTAATTTAATTGTTTTCCTCCCAATACTATCAAAGCTATGGGGCATTTACATTGTCTTTTTGACATACAGCATGCGACATAATCCCTAAAATAACAGCCAAAAAAATGTTGAATTTGAAAGGCGCAACTTGAATATAAGTTTTGAAAAATAAGACCTTAATACGAAGCAACAAAGCTTTAAATATTTTGCTACAATAGATGCAATTTTTCACATACTTTTGGTCTGTTTAAACTATGACTGATTCAGCGCAAAATATTGCTACGACTTACGATCCGACTGAGATCGAGAAAAAATGGTACAAAACTTGGGAAGATAATGGCTACTTTAAGCCATCTCAAAAAGGTGAATCGTTTTGTATTATGATTCCGCCGCCTAATGTCACAGGTAGCTTGCATATGGGTCATGGTTTTAACAATACCATTATGGATGCCCTCACCCGTTATAACCGAATGATGGGTAAAAACACCTTATGGCAACCGGGAACGGACCATGCGGGTATTGCAACGCAAATGGTGGTTGAACGCCAATTGGCTGCACAAAATATTAGCCGTCATGACCTTGGTCGCGAGAAATTCATCGACAAAATTTGGGAATGGAAAGAACAATCTGGCGATACCATTACTCGTCAAATTCGTCGCTTAGGTTCTTCTGTAGACTGGACACGTGAACGTTTCACCATGGATGATGGCTTATCCAATGCCGTGAAAGAAGTATTTGTTCGTTTGCATAAAGACGGTTTAATTTACCGTGGTAAACGCCTTGTCAACTGGGATCCTAAATTACAAACTGCTCTATCTGATCTGGAAGTTGAATCAGTAGAAGAAAAAGGTTCACTTTGGCATTTCAAATATTTCTTTGAAGATAAGTCACTTCGCACTACGGATGGCAAAGACTATTTAGTCGTTGCGACGACCCGTCCTGAAACCTTACTTGGTGACTCAGCGGTTGCGGTACATCCTGAAGATGAACGCTATGCACACTTAGTTGGTAAAAACATTGTGCTACCCATTTCAGGCCGTTTAGTGCCTGTGGTTGCAGATGATTACGTGGAAAAAGATTTCGGTACAGGCTGTGTAAAAATTACCCCTGCACATGACTTCAATGACTATGAAGTAGGTAAACGTTGTAACTTACCAATCATCAATATCTTCAACAAAAATGCAGAAGTACTGGCTGAGTTTGAATTTATTGCTAAAGCTGGTGAACAAATTTCGAAAACCATTGCTGCCCCTGCGGACTATATTGGTTTAGAGCGTTTTGCTGCTCGTAAAAAATTAGTAGAACAAGCTGAAGCTGAAGGTTGGCTCGATCAAATTCAACCGTATGACTTGAAAGCACCACGTGGTGATCGTTCAGGTGTAATTGTTGAACCATTATTGACTGACCAATGGTATGTCAAAATTGCACCATTGGCTGAACCTGCGATTAAAGCGGTTAAAGATGGTGACATTAAGTTTGTGCCTGAGCAATACAGCAACATGTATATGGCTTGGATGAATAACATTCAAGACTGGTGTATCTCACGTCAATTGTGGTGGGGTCACCGCATTCCGGCTTGGTATGACGTGGATGGTAATATCTATGTTGGTCGTTCTGAAGCTGAAGTTCGTGAAGAAAACGGCATTGCCGCTGATGTTCAACTCACACAAGATGAAGATGTGTTAGATACATGGTTCTCTTCGGGTCTTTGGACATTCTCAACTTTAGGCTGGACTGGCGATGCGAAGAAAGATGCGGAAAACTATTTCCTCAACACCTTCCATCCAACGGACGTATTGGTGACTGGTTTTGACATCATTTTCTTCTGGGTTGCCCGCATGATTATGATGACCATGCACTTCATGAAAAATGAAGATGGTACGCCACAAGTTCCGTTTAAGACTGTGTATGTACACGGTTTAGTACGTGATGGCGAAGGTCAGAAAATGTCTAAATCTAAAGGTAACGTGCTTGATCCTTTAGACCTGATTGACGGCGTAGACCTTGAAACTTTGGTACAAAAACGTACCACGGGTTTGATGAACCCGAAACAAGCCGCGAAGATTGAAAAATCAACCCGTAAAGAATTCCCTGATGGCATTCAAGCTTACGGTACAGATGCGGTTCGTTTCACATTCTGCGCGCTTGCCAATACGGGTCGTGACATTAAGTTCGACATGAAACGTGTTGAAGGTTACCGTAACTTTGCCAACAAAATTTGGAATGGTACGCGTTTTGTTCTAATGAATGTTGAAGGTCAAACGGTTGGTCAAACTGCCCGTCCTGATCTTTGGGAATTGCCTGAACAATGGATCGTGAGCCGTTTACAAAAAGCGGAAGCTGCGGTTCAACAAGCCTTTGCGACTTATCGTTTAGACTTGGCTGCGCAAGCGATTTATGAATTCATTTGGAATGAATACTGTGACTGGTATGTCGAGCTAACTAAGCCAGTTCTAAATGATGAAAATGTGGCTGAAGAACGTAAAGCTGAAGTTCGTCGTGTATTGCTTGCGGTAATGGAAGCATCGTTACGCCTTGCACATCCAATTATGCCCTACTTGACCGAAGAAATTTGGCAAACCCTTGCGCCAATGATTGGCTTGGGGGGAGAAACCATTATGACTGCGGCTTACCCTGTTGCTGACCCTGCAAAAATCAACGATCAAGCTGAAGCAGATATGCAATGGCTACAAGGTTTGATTGGTGCGGTACGTAACATTCGTGGGGAAATGGGCTTAGGTAATGCACGTTTATTACCTGTGTTGTTGCAAAACACCACTGATGCTGAAAAAGCGCAGATTGCACGTATTGAACCATTGGTGAAAGCATTGGCTAAAGTTGAAAGCATTACGTTCTTAACGGATGCTGAACAACCGCCATTGTCTTCTTCATCTGTCGTGGGTCATGTGTCTGTATTCGTTCCAATGAAGGGTTTGATTGACCCGAAAGCGGAATTGGGTCGTTTGCAAAAAGACTTCGACAAAGTTCAAAAGCAGCATGACCAAATTGCAGGAAAACTTTCAAATGAAGGTTTTGTGGCGAAAGCACCTGCTGCTGTGGTTGAAGGTGAAAAAGTGAAATTGGCTGAGTTTGCTGATCAGCTAGTGAAAATTAAAGCGAATATGGATCAGATTGCAGCGCTTTAATATTTTTATTTAATTTAAAAATCCCCTCAAATGAGGGGATTTTTTTTATGCCTTATATAGAGTAACTTCATCTGTACTTCTATCAACTAAAATACTATCAATACTGTTCCGAGGGAATCCGAGCTGATGTATCCACCCTCCTTGAATAGATTGATTTGATCTAGGTAAATTAAATTTAATATCTTCACCAATATAATATACGTATCTTGTCAGGTTAGTATCATATAATCCATCTTTACCTTTAGGATAAGTTTTAAATTTAATTGAATTAAACTCTGGATCTAAAATACTAACAAATGCCTTTTCACAATCAGCTACTATTTTTTTTCTCTCAATTTCAGGAGTCTCAAAATCTTCTTCGTCCAGGCCAAATTGAGACATAAATGTACTTTCTGTCTTAAAAAAGAAGAGTACCATTTCTTCAGATACATCTTCCCCCACTACAAGAGGTGTTTTTGCAGCAGGAATTTCCATTCTTATTTGATGTCCTTTTGCAATGAGACGATCATAAGTATTTCCAACTTTAGCAATACCTACATATAATAAATCCACATTAAAAATTTTGTCATAATTTTCGAATCCATCTATATCTTCAAGATATCTTGTACCATTAGTTTTATGCCATAGAATATTTTCTGGTGTGAAAACTTCCAAAGTATGCTCATCTTCTTCTCTCAAGAAAACAATTCCACTTTTAGTGAATTGCGTTTTTAAGGTGTGTTGACCTTCTTCAAAATCACCATTATTTTCTATAAGCTTTACAGCAATCTGAGCACAATTAAGAGTGCCTGTATCAATAATCTTTTTATTTGCGACAATGTCGAATGTTACTTTACCATCTTCAACATCACGCCAATTTTCTAATGTTCATACTGGTTTCATTCCCAACATATAGAAGTCACTCTGTGACACATAATGTTAAAATACTTCAGCTTTTTTTAATAAATAAGCAAAACGATTATTAACAGGTGGAAATACTAACTTTAGGGCAGTCATTTTACTATGTTGTGTTTCATCAGTCATTTTTAGTATCTCTTTGTAAAAATCATTAAGACATTATATTTCAGAGAAATTAAAAGTTCATCCTCTTAATATCTTATTCAACTACATAAACCAATTTCATGACAGTAAAAATCCACAATATAGAGTTTGATCACATGCTGACGGCGAAATTTCAGACTCATAAAACGCTTGTTGCGTAAAAGTTGCTACATTAAATTTTCAGCATCAGTGGCAGAGCAGAATGTGAGAATTCGGGCATTTCTCACCCGAATTTCAGGTCGGCAACAAAAAAGAGGCAAACTAGAAAGTGCACCTGCCATACTGGCAGGGCTTTCAATACTATTAAACACTCTTCAGTTGTTGTCAGAGTATTCGCCTGATGAGCTGAATGCGATTGCTAAGGCCGCATTCAATTTATAAAAAATGTGTAGATACCTATGCCTTTCAGGAGAGGGCTAGGGAGAGGTAATTTTAAAAATCACAAAACACCATTCCCCAACAATATCTCTAACCCTTTCACCCGACTTATATATTTGAGTCGATCCTTTTCCCATTTCACTTGCTGTTTTAATTCAGCACAATCCGCTTCTAACTTCTTATACATATCGGCAATTTGTATTGGATTTGAGGACTTTTTAACTTTCGATTTTGCTTGTTTCGTCCAATTCAGTGACTCAATAATGTTATCAATCTGATCATCTAACTGCTGTTTTTGTGCCTCTAAAGCCAGTTTATAAAACTTCACTTGCTCGTTACTCAAACCTTTTTGAGTTACCCCCCTATTCAACTCCACCTGTATTTGCAGTTTCAGTAAATAAAATAAATCCTGCTTCTCGTAAGCTGCATTCGCATGTTGCAGCATCTCCGTTTTTTCAACTTTCAACTGTTCATCTTGCTCACGGTCAGGGTGAATAATCGAGGCAATTTTTAAATACACTGTTTTGAGTGATTGCTCCGCCATTTTTTGCGCTTGCTCGCATTTTTGTTTTTGTCTCTTTAACCTATGTTGTTCACGTTCTACTTCATGTTGCTGTTCATCATACTCATAACCATCTAAATCTACATCGGCTTGTTCATATTCTGAGTTCTGATCATAAGTTTCCGTCAGATCATGACTTTCAACTGCTCCCTTTTTCTTGTTCTTTTTCGCTTGATTATGTTCTGTATGTTGCTGATAAAATTTATCAATTTGAACAACTTTCAGTTTTTTCTGTTCTGAAAGCACTTGGGAACTTTTTAAGATTACAGCAAGATTTTGGATTTTATCATCCAGCTGTGCAATATCCACTTTCGAAAATTCATAACGCTGTAAACTGTTCCATAATTGTTCAAGCTGCTGAAACAGTATGTCATGCAGTTCAGTATAGATGGGAACAAGGGTTTTACGTGCTTGTTGCTGAATTTCGGCTTGGGCTTTTTGCCATGCTGCCAGTTGTATTTTTTGCTGTTCAATTTGCTCAATCAGCCGATTTAGCTTTTTTTGTTGTTGTGATAAATTTTGCGAATCTTGCTGCACACTGAGTTTTAAATCGAACGACATAGAAAAATAAGCAAAAGAAAAACGATACCAATAATAACATTCCATCAGCACAAAGATAATGATGCTTTTATAAAGCTATCGCCCAGACCTTCTTGATTATCAAAAATTGTCCTTCATTAAAATATGAATCCAACATAGACTAGAGTCAATACAATAAAAATCCATGAGGAAAATATGGCACTTACACAAACCAGTCTTATTTTTAATCAGGAACTTGCTGCATGGGTACAAGCCCTTGGTTCAGTCATTGCAATCTTTGTCGCCGTTGCGGTTCCCCTACATTTTGACCGTAAACAACGCTTATATGAACAACAAACTCTGGAAAACCAAAAACAAAAGTTTTTTATTACCCTATTGCCGACACTTTACCAACTTCGCAATAGCACATCCGCATTTCTTCAAGAATTTCAGCACCAACAAACCAGTGAAATAGATGCGATTAAAACTTTAGAGTCTGAATATCTAAACTTAATTCCTGTCTTTGCCAAAGAACTGCATATTTTTGTGCACAGTAATATTTATGATGAACAACTCAACCAACTCTCTTTTGAATTATTCCATTCCGAAGAAATTTTATCTCAACATTTAAGACAGCCTTCGGAATTAAAATGGATTAAGCATCAACAGAAGCTCATTCAACATGCAGAAAAAATTGAGCAATTCACCTCAAAAATTATTGAAAAAATAGAAATGAATTATTCTTCAACCTAATCAATTACTTACTTCTAAATTTTACTTTAAACCATAAAATAAATAATAAAAGGTAAAGTCAGTGCAGAACATAAAGTTTGTAAACTAATTACGCCTGCCATTAATTGACTATCGCCATCTAAAACCTTGGTTAAAATATACGCTGCCGAGGCCGTAGGTAAAGCAAAAAACACCACCAAAACCTGTGTTTCTAATACCGATAGATTCAGCATTTTACAGACCAAGAATGCCAAAGTTGGTACCATTAACAAACGACCGAAGGTATTTAAAAACAATATCATAGCATCCTGTTTTAAGGCCATAAATTGCAATGCGGCACCGACACAGAGTAAACCTAAAGGCAAACTACAAATCGCCAACTGCTTAAGCAAACTTTCCAAGCCTGCCCATAATGAAAAACCTAAAACATTAAAAAGTATACCGACCACACAAGACATAATTAATGGATTTTTAACCAAAGAGAAAACAACAGAACGAAAAATCATGCCTTCGCTTTTAGTCAAAGATAATACCGATAGAATATTTACCACAGGGATAGCAATGCTTAAGGTAATGGCTAAAATAGTCATGCCTTGTGTATGAAAAAGTGCAGCAACAACAGCTAGTCCCATATACGTATTAAAGCGCACCATGCTTTGCATATACACGCCAAAACGTGCTGATGCAGTTTTATAAATCAAACGCAGTCCATATAAAATAATACATGTAATACTAAGAACGATAGCTAAAACCACAACAATCGTTTTAACAATATTGAGATCTAATGTTGACGTCGCAAGGTTTCCAAACAACATGGCAGGAAAAAGAATATAGTAGTTAAGTTTTTCTGCACCAGCCCAAAAACCATCACTCAAAAAGTGTAATCTTTTAAAAATATACCCCGTGGCAATTAAAGCAATGAGCGGAAATAACGACAGTAAAATACTATACATAACAAAATTGACCCATGACTCTACTACTGATTAAGGAGCTCATCCATTTTTTAATATGTCATATAAAAATAGAAGCTTCATTTATGAGTAGAATTTAATTCAAAATAATTTTCTACTCACATTAATCATTCTCAGCAATTTAAACCAGCCTATAAAACACATTATTTTGAGAGTATTTCCGATCATTACACAATACCAATCTATATTTTTGTAAAAACTGAACTGTAATATTCAGTTCTTCATTTTCATAGACTCCATCATTTCAGTATCCTTTATTTTAAAATTTAAAATTATTTATATTTTTCAATATCTTAAAAAATGAATCAAATTTCATCTTGCCCAATTCTAGTGCACAAAATCCAATTTGGTGCACTAGTTTGTTTTATATCGAGTCTTGTACACTTTTAGAATGTGTTAATCATTTTTTTCATACAACCAAACACTTCACGCCACAAAATGTATAGTTATACTAATTCGGAATTGTGACATCGAGCAGTAACAGAATCGCCATGCAAAATACTGATTTACTCTTTCTTCTTCTCGGTGCAATCCTCGTACTGGCGATGCATGCTGGCTTTGCTTTTCTAGAACTTGGAACTGTCCGCCATAAGAACCAAGTCAATGCGCTCAGTAAAATTTTGACCGATTTTTCTATATCCGCCATCGCTTACTTTTTTATAGGCTATTACATCGCCTATGGGCAGCATTTCTTCCATCAAGGTACAACTTTAGCCAATGAACATGGCTATAACTTAATGCGCTGCTTCTTCCTCCTCACCTTTGCAGCAGCAATTCCTGCGATTGTTTCAGGGGGGATTGCGGAACGTGCAAAAATGCGGACTCAAGCGATTGCGACCTTATTTTTGGTTGCTTTGGTTTATCCATTCTTTGAAGGTATTGCATGGAATGGCAACTTAGGCCTACAAACTTGGTTAAAACATACTTTCGGCGCAAGTTTTCATGATTTTGCTGGTTCTGTAGTAGTCCATGCCATGGGGGGCTGGATAGCATTGGCTGCTGTGCTGCTGCTCGGTGCTCGGCATGGTCGCTATAAAAAAGATGGGCGTATTAGTGCCCATCCACCCTCTTCTATTCCATTTTTAGCGTTGGGTTCATGGATTTTAATCGTCGGATGGTTTGGCTTTAATGTCATGAGTGCACAACGACTAGATGCCATTTCTGGACTCGTTGCGATCAA
This sequence comes from Acinetobacter sp. ANC 4648, assembly GCF_002135345.1. Taxonomy (GTDB): domain Bacteria; phylum Pseudomonadota; class Gammaproteobacteria; order Pseudomonadales; family Moraxellaceae; genus Acinetobacter. The sequence goes on from NZ_NEGI01000006.1 coordinate 45,210, forward strand.
TTCACTCATGGCGATGGTCGGTGGTACCCTTGCTGCCAATTTCTTTGGTAAAGAAGATCCGGGTTTCTTACATAATGGCCCACTTGCTGGCCTAGTCGCTATTTGTGCAGGTTCGGACATTGTACATCCTATCGGTGCACTTGTTATTGGAGCCTTCGCAGGCTTCTTATTTGTTAAATTATTCACCTATACTCAAAACAAACTTAAAATTGATGATGTGCTTGGTGTATGGCCCTTGCATGGCGTTGGTGGTGCATTCGGTGGAATTGCTGTCGGAATATTTGGACAACATTGGATGGGGGGCTTAGGTGGTGTTTCTATGATGGCACAAATCATTGGAACCATGCTCGCCATCATCATTGCCTTAAGTGGTGGTTTTTTAGTGTATGGCCTTTTAAAAATGACGATGGGCATTCGTTTAACCCAAGAAGAAGAATTTCGTGGTGCAGATTTATCCATTCATAAAATATCTGCAAATTCGGAAGATGCAATATTTTAAATATGCAGATTGCTCATGAGTAAAGTATCGCGGCTCAAAAAGAGTCGTGGTTACAGAGTTGTTGGTGCTCAAATAATACTTACTCTTGCCTATATATTATATTGAAAATATTTTTAAGCCATATTTAAGATTAATTCATTGTAATAGCGATAAATTTTAATTAATTCATGAATGTAATCTGACTATGCTGGCATCTGATTTTAAAAAATTCTTTTTAAGCAATGGGTTGGTTCTTGTACTAACCCTGTTGATGCTCATATTTTATTTTCCGGTAGGTGGTGCAATTGATATGCACTTAATTCAACCATTCATCGATGCCTCTGGAAACTTTTTATACCGCGATAATTGGTATTTAGTTCATCTCAATCATAAAATTTTTAAAAATATTCTCATTGCCGTGTATGTTGTATTCTTAGTCCTTTGGTTAGCCTCGTTTAAAGTAGAACGATTAAAAGCAAAACGTTGGCTATATGGCTACATGTTTTGGGTATGCATGTTGTCTACCACCGTGATTGGTGTTTTAAAAGCACATTCTGCACATGCCTGTCCATGGAATATGATTCAGCCCACAGCACTAGGCTATGTCTGGAATTTTTCAGCCACAGAGGGGCATTGCTTTCCTGGTGGACATGCCAGTACAGGCTTTGCGTTATTGACTGGTTTCTTTGTCTACCGCTTAGTACAACCGAAATTAGCGTATGCCTTTTTAGCTTTAGGTCTCGTGATTGGCTTTATTTTAGGATGGGGACAAATGATGCGTGGCGCGCATTTTCTCAGTCATAATCTATGGACGGGTTGGATTGTTTTTGCATTTAACTTACTCGTTTATTGTTGTTTTTATAGCAAATTTGAAGATAATGCACACAAGTTGGTGAGTTCTAAAAGCAGTTCTTCATCTGTATAGATTTTTCTAAGACTCATCTTACTTTAATATTTTGAGATGAAGTCTAGCTGATTAGACAAATAAAATTAAAAAACCAAGCAAAATAATATTTTAAAAAGCACTATTTTGATTGGTTGTATTCTATTGATGCACTGTGATGGATTATATTCGATAAAAATTATGGATGCGGATAAACTTTAGGAAGTTTGACCAATACACTTAATCCCCCCAACTCACTACTATACGCAAAGGTTAATTGACCACCCAATTGTTGTATAGCTTTATCGACAATAGATAGACCTAAACCACTGCCCACTTCTAAATGATGATAAACACGATAAAAACGCTTTAACACCTTATCGTACATCTCTACATCTATACCCGGCCCACTGTCTTCTATTTGCACATACGCATTATTTTCGACATCTTCAAATACTGAAATATTAATAATGCCCGAGGGTGGCGTATATTTAATTGCATTATCAATCAAATTAAAAATAATTGAATGAATTGATTGCTCAATACTTTGCATTTCAATTAGTTCATTGCGTTCAAAACCCAGATCAATCTCTTTTTCCATGGCCAAATTCATCAATTGCTCAACACAATTCAGCGCCACATCATTCAACTTAAACTTGGTAATTTGAACATCGTGACTTAAGGTCGAATCTTGTTTAGCTAATGATAAAAGTTGCGATACCAAATGCTGCATTCGCGCTAAACCTTTACTTAAATTCACCAAATTTTCCTCATCTGGAAATTGGCTCATTAAAATTTTAGTTTGTAAATTTAGTGCTGTAATCGGTGTTCTTAATTCATGTGCAGCATCTGCAACAAATTGCCTTTGTTCCTGCTGTGCTAATGAAATCCGTTCAAATAAATGATTCATTTCATTGATAGTAGGAACCAACTCCTCAGGATACTGCGTATTTTGGATAGCAAGCAAAGAGTTTGAATCACGTTGGGCCAGTTCAGATTTAAAATCATCCAATGGTTTTAAACTACGTCGAATAATATAAATTAGACCGAATAAGGCAAATGGAATAATCATTAAATAAGGTAAAAACATGGTCACAGCAAATTCTAAAGCCAAATGCTGTCTAACCTTTTTCTGCTGACTGACTTGAACTTGAAAGTCTTTGGTCGGCAATACATAGGTAATCCAATCCCCATGTACCGACGATTGGGAATAGAAACCTGCCTTTTGTTTCGGTTCAACTAAAAGGTGATGCTCGTGCGTGACATCTGTTCGATCAGCATACGCCCAAACATCGACAAATAAATCTTCCTCATGATAGCGCTTATGCTGATCAAAATTACTTTGTAAAGGACGAGCATTTTGCGCCACACGTTCTGCCAAATACTCCATTTGTGCATCCAAAATTTCATTTATTTCTTCAAGAGAAATTTTGTATGCAGCCGTAATCAAAATGCAGCCCAATATCACACTAAAAATAGAAGTGTAACGAATGAGCTTTCTTTTTAAGGAATAATGTGTCGTCATATGACCTATACTTTTTGTGGTTGTCCTAACCGATACCCCAAACCACGAATGGTTCGAATAATATCCTTGCCTAATTTAGTCCGAATATGATGCACATAAACCTCAATTGTATTGCTGTTCACTTCACTATCAAAATCGTAAAGTTTGTCTTCTAAATTCGACTTCGAGAAAATTTTGTTGGGATGTGTCATTAAGGGAATTAGAATCGCCCATTCACGATTGGATAATTCAACTTGCTCACCTTTAAGTGTCGCAATATGTTGATCAACATCTAAAACCACATCACCATTCCGCAAAATATTCGACTCTTGCCCCTGTTGCTGGGTATTCCCACCACTCACACGGCGCAATAATGCATGAATACGTGCTACAAGCTCATCAAACTCATAAGGTTTAATGAGATAGTCATCTGCGCCAAGATTTAATCCATCCACTCGATTTTGCAATTGATCCCGTGCTGAAATAATCAGTACCGGAATAGCCACCCTTTGACGAATTTGTTTCAGCACTTGCATGCCATCCATCATCGGCAAACCTAAATCTAACAAGACCAAATCAAACGTATTTTGCGTTAATTGCTTTAAACCATCGAGGCCATTATTGACCCATTCAACTTCGAACTGATGAAATCTGAGTAACGTCATGGTGGACTCAGCAATCATAAAATCATCTTCAATCATTAGGATTTTAGTCATGGATTGATTTCCTCCTTTCAACTATGCGATACACATTGATGCAACATATTGTTATTTTGATCAATAACACGGCTTTGAATATCTAATAAACTCAATAAGCTTGGGAACAGATTATCTTGGCTGAGTACTTTGGCCTTTTGTTTTTCTAAACAATTAATCTGCGTTGTAGCATTAGTTTTCCATGTATCTGAAAACCACATCATCATTGGAATATGGGTCTGTTGACTTGGTGCAATCGCATAAGGTGCACCATGTAAATACATACCATGTTCACCAGTTGATTCACCATGATCAGATAAATACCAAAATGCAGTTTTATACTTTGGTTGATTCTTCAATGTTTCTATGACTTGATTTAAAATATGATCGGTGTACACAATCGTATTATCATAAGAGTTGATTAAAGCTTGCGGTGAACACCCCTGAATGGCGTTGGTACTACACGTCGGTTTAAAGTGTTGGAATTCGGCAGGTGCACGTTTGTAATAGGCAGGACCATGGCTTCCCATTTGATGTAATACCACCAAATGTGGTGTTTCATCATTTTTAGCCAGACTCGTAATATACTGATCTAAGCTCTCTACCAAAATTTCATCTAAACACTCACCATCCTTACACCATTTTTGTTTGAGCGGTTCTGGAATAATGAACTGTTCGACACGGTCACAAGTGCCTTTACAACCTGAATTATTATCAATCCATGTGACTTTATAACCAGCACGCTTTGCAACATCGAGTAGACCTTCACGATGACTGGCCAATTGTTCATCATAATCTTTACGTGGCATACCCGAAAACATACAGGGTACAGATACAGCTGTTGCAGTACCACAAGAACTGACTTGAGTAAAATTGACTAAACCGACTTGTTTCGATAATTCTGGATTGGTATTTTTTGCATAACCATTTAAAGAAAAACTTTCTGCACGCGCAGTTTCACCAAGAACTAACACGACCAATTTAGGTAGATTTGGTGTTGTAGTTTTTGCAGCTATATGCGCATCCTCTCCATAAGTAATTAAAGGTAAATCTTTTTTAGGTGCTTTTTTATGATAATAAGAATAAGTTGAAGCAATAGTATTTTGTGGTGAAATCATGCCTTTCAGTTCACGATGTTCACGAAAAATAGCTGCATAATCAACATAGAATATAAATAACAAACTTGCAATAACTGCAAAAGATGCAACAATATTGGCTAATTTTTTGAGCAGTGCTTTACCAATACTATCAGGTTTAATTTTAACCCAAAGAATTGCCACAATCGGCAAAATTACAAAAAATAGCGTCCAGATAAAAAATTGCGGTGACAACAAATCGACCACTTCTGATGGATCAGTTTGCATCATATTTTGCACTTGATCGGGTGAAATCACCACGCCCAATGAATTCACAAAATAGGCACTAAATCCACCAATAAATACCAATAGAATTGCGACTACTTTACTGGTCCATTTCCATCCGAGTATATGTAAGATCAGATTGTACAAAGCAATTAAAACGCATGCCGTCGCGATTAAGAATAAATTTGCCTTAATGCCCTGATATGGCGTAAGTGATTCTATTTTCTTTAAAAAATCAAAATTAAGAATTAATCCGAGCCAAATTGCTAAAATAAAATGGAATGCGGTTTGAGATAAAATAATTTCACGTTGTTTTATGCGCTGGATAAAATTTAGCATCACTCTAATTACATTGTTTTTCAGACACTTTAACTTAATCTATCAAACTTAAATAGAGCTTAATATGATTTTATCCAGAAAATATATCTCCCCGTAATCATCATTATCCCTTTTATTTTTAGCACGATAAACTATTTCTAACCGATTCAATATTTGAAAATTTCTGCTTAGAATAAAAATTAATTCATGTATATAAATTTACCCATCCAAACTGCTTAATATTCACTTTGCCATTTAGTAAATAGATTCCCTCTGCTGCCAATTTAATTTGCTGAATGTTTTCACCTTGTGCATTGAGCTTATTCAAACTAATTTTTCCTTGCGCATTAATTACTCTATACCAAGGTATATCCACATCAGACTCTAATTTTTTTAAAACATATCCAACCAATCGAGCATGTTTAGGTAGACCTGCCATTTTCGCTATTTGTCCATAACTAGCGACTTTTCCATAAGGAATTCGGCTAATCACTTCTAAAATCTGTCTAGTAAGTTCATTTGAAGTGGCCTGTTTTAAGTTTGGCATCAGATTGACTCGAAAATGACTGGATTTAAAATTCATGCAAATGCATTTGGTTAAATTTTATATTAAGTTAAGACTTACTTAAACATCAAAAACAACAAGAGGATTGCACATGAAAAGGGCTTTTTCAAAACTATTTCTAACGGTTGCGTTATCTTTCGGTACTATTACACTTTCAGCCATTTCCACCAGTATCAATGCCGCTGCAAATATTGATATACAAAGCGTCCTTCAACAAGAACGCGAGTGGGCTGGTTTGCAAACCAAACGCCTCAAAGTTGGAGATATTGACTGGGCTTATAGTGAAGGTGGACAAGTTGGGAAACCCACCCTCATCCTCGTGCATGGTTTAGCTGGTAGCCGAGATAACTGGAATCGCTTTGCTCGTAACCTGACCCCATATTATCATGTGGTGATTCCAGATTTGCCAGGTCAAGGTGATAGTCGAGTCCCTGCAGATTTTGAATATTCTATTCCCAATATGACAGAAAAATTACGTCGTTTTGCAGAAGCAGCTAAAGTTGAAAAAGATGCCCATATTGCGGGCCATTCTATGGGAGGGGCAATTGCTCTACTCTATACCGCACAATATCCTATAGACACTAAATCATTATTCTTAATTGATAGTGCTGGCGTGTTTAAAACGGGTAATACACCTTACTTAAAAGATCCAGCAACACTTCGAAATATAGTAGTCTCTAAACCCGGAGATTTGGATCGTCTATTAAAAATATCAACTCACCTACCACCTTTTATTCCAAAAGAACTAAAAGAATCTCAAGAAAAAATGATGATCTCGCAATCTGTGAATACATCTAAGTTAGTGGAGCAGCTAATTTTGATGTCTAAAGTATATACTCCTGATAGTTTTGCAATTGCAACCCGTGTCATTGATCAACCTGTGTTAATAGCATGGGGAGAGAAAGATCAGATTATTAATGTTGAAGCAGCTGCTGAGTTAAAAAGTCTACTCAAAAATGCTCAAGATCCGATTATCCTCAAAGGTGTTGGTCATATGCCAATTATGGAGCAAGAGCAATTACTGGTTCAGCCTTATCTGAACTTCTTGAACAAATCCAAATAAAGATCAACCCTTCATAAGCCAAGTGAAACTTAATTTGCTTGGCTTGTACTTCTACTTATTCGTAATACATTCTGCAGCTTTCGCTATCTTGCTAACGTCTGAAGCTTAAATTATCGTCTAGCCTTGCTCACAGGCCTTACACTACTTATAATTATAAAAATATTATTCAATATATAACAAATATTTGTGTGAGATTATTAATGAATGGATCATCATCTGAACATGAAGTTCTCAACTGTTTTCAAACTCAGCTCACGCCACTTTCCGATAATTTAACCGAAATGCTCAATGAACATTTTAGTCATCAAACCGAACGACGTGGCTGTGGCTTTACACAAGCCACACGAGTGATTGCAGAGTTTATTAACCTAGCAGCAGATGAAACTGACTTTAAAGACTTTAAAATTTTTAGTAATTACGATACTAAACGTTTAAGAACCATCCTCAGTACGGCTAAATCCTATGGCCTAGAACTCAAAACTTGGCGTAATTTAGATTTAAATCATGAGGTGCAATTATTTCTTGCACAGAAATCCCAAAATAATCTTTTTTATAATACTTTAGCAGCTGAAGTTCAATCTCAAAGTCAATTACGAAGTATTGCTCAGGGTGTAAAACTTGAAGAAAGCAAACTGATTTGTGATTTTTTAGAAGATATTATCTTGAGAAAGCATGATTCAACACTGATAGAACTTAAAAGTTTAGTTGAAAAACCCAAAGTCGGCTCATGCCCAATGGCTGAAAACTTTTTTCTCAAAATCGCACATCGAAAGTTTCTTAGACACGGTTTAATCAATATTTTTGTGAATGATCAGAATCAACCTATTCTCATTGAAAAAGTCAAAATGGGGGATGATCATTCCTGTATTAATTTAGTCCCATTAATTATGAATGGTATCCGTATTCCAGAAGGAAGCTTATTCTCGGTTCGATATAATGAGGACACCATTCAAAAAATCGCGAATAAAACATACAAAGGATTTGTCATTCCCCTTTCAGAAGTTGACGGTTTTTGGTTTTTAAGATTAACCACACTCGCGATCTCTCCCGAAAATAGACAACGTGCATTTACCTCTCATTTTAAACAACAAATTGATAATGGATTGTTTAGTCCTGGCACCACACAACTAGCTCAATTAAAAAGCGTTGCTTTAGAACAAATTTAGATTAGGTATTGAATGATGTTGAAAGCTTGCTATTCCCCACGGTACTTTGCTCAAACGCATACCAATAGTATGGAAAAATTGACTGCAGTCGCCGAGGTTTTAGAGCAACAGCAACTTGCAGATTTAGTCGACCCAGAAAGTATTGATCATAAAATTTTATATTCAATTCATGATCCAAATTATGTCAAAGCATTTATGACAGGTAAAAAACCACTCGCCACGACACAAGGTTTTAAAAATTGGACCCCGCAATTTCGTGAAGCGATTTTATCCATTCAAGCGGGCCAATTGGTCGCAGCAAGTATTGCATTCAAAAAAGGGATTTCTGCCAATATTGCCCAAGGCTTTCATCATGCTGTGTATGAACGTGGTAATGCATATTGCACTTTTAATGGTATCGCTTTAATTGCCAAGCAATTTCCAGATAAGAACATTTTTGTCCTCGACTGTGATCAGCATGGTGGCAATGGTACGGCAGAATATACACAAAGCATTACTAATTTATATAATTTTAGTATTTATGCTTTGGCTTTTGGTTGTACATCGTCTGAACGGAGTTTAACGCGACATATTCATAATAAAAAAGGCTCTTTTGATCAGTATGCTGAAGCAATTGTGGAAGGTTTTGAACATGCTTTGGATTGGCAAGCAGATTTAATTATTTATCAAGCGGGTATGGATTGCCATCAGAATGACCGCTGTGGTTCTAAGTGGTTCACCACTGAAATGCTCTACCAACGTGATTTAATGGTCTTTAAACTCGCTAAAAAATACAACATTCCAATTATGTTTGTCTTGGCGGGTGGTTATCAAAAACTTGATGATTTAGTCCCGTTACATGTGAATACTTTTAAAGCGGCCAATCGAATCTATTTCAACTTTTAATGAAGAAAAAACCACACATAAAAATGAAGGCCTAGCACCTTCATTTTTATTTACATGAGATCTAGATAGCAGTTTAAAAGTTATGGGGATTTTCCAAACGCTTCACTTCTTGTGCTTTATCTGGATGATGTACCGCTGCAACCCCATCTTCTGTCTTTTGATCAACCAGAGCTTCTGGGTTATAAATCGTAATGGTTTCATTTCCGAATGCATCTTCACCCACAATATATTGAAAGCCTTTACGATTCATACGATGACATAACCGTTGATACCACCCCTTAAAACCATCCTGAGGTTCATTCGGATTGTAATAAAATGCATTCATGACTGCTGGTAAACCCAGTCCACAAACAATTCCCGAAAGTAAAACACTAATAAAAGTATAACCAATTAAAATACTACTGTACTCACGTAATTCTGGAACGTTGGCTACCGCGAGAATTAATGCCAGTGAAATACCACCACGCACACCGCCCCAAGACAAAATAGTCAGACTACCGTTATAACTTTTATGCCGAAAACTTGGGAAAAATGCGAAAGCGAGGAAGTTAGCGGCAAAACGAGAAAGATGTAAAGCCACAAAGGCAAATATACCGCCTAAAATCATACTGGTACTTAAATCAAGAATGAAAATTTCTAAACCAATCAAGGTAAATAGAAATGAATTGATAATACCTTCGACTGTATGCCAAAAATGATTTACTTCACGAATTTCTCGTTCTTGTAAAATTTCTTTCCATTTATTTCCAACAATCAACCCCCCAATGACACAGGCAATCGGTGCAGAAGCATGTGCAAATAAAGCCACTAAATAAGAACCACAAGCCAGTAATGCCGTGGTTAAAATTAAGGATTCCATTTCATGTTTACCACGCAGTAAACGTAAAATCCCCAATCCAAAGGCCCAACCAATAATCACTGCAACTACTATTTCATAGAGCAAGGTTTGTAAAGTTGTGAGCAGACTAAAATGTTCGCCTTCTAAAACATTTAACAAAGTCATAAAAACGGCGATACACATTGCATCATTAAACAGCGATTCACCTTCTAACTTAACAATTAAATGATGTGGTGCACGTACCGAGCTTAAGACACCCTTAATGCCAATGGGATCTGTCGCACCCAATGCCGAACCGAGTAAAAGTAAAATTAAGATAGGAACTGGATTGCCAATTAAATATTGAAAACCAAACACCATCCCCGCAAAAAACAAAGCACACAGCACCAGCGCAATAGTGGCCAAGATCGTAATTGGCTTCCAAAAGACTTTTAAATCAGAGACTCTGAACTTTAAAGCCGAAGAGGTTAAAATAAAACAAATCACACCATTGACTAAAAAATCATAAAAATCGATATTGCGTACCGCTTCTTCAATATTATGGATATTAATGGAGATAAATTGATTGCCATTTAGTAGACTTGCTCCCCACTGCAAAATAAAAACGAAAACTGCCGAAACGAGAGGAACACCTATAGCCTGAGGAAACCCCAAAATTCGTTTATTAAAAATTGTCGTCGCAATGGATAATGCAAAAACTACTGTAAATACTTGAAGAAAGAAATAATTGCCCATGCGAACCCTAATATTGCTTTTTCATTAAGTTAATAAAATATCGAACATTTCTAAATCGAATCCCCAAATGAAAACCATTTAAAAACCTCATAATTTTACAAGCAATAGCGAATTTAATCTGAAATAGATAAGTTTTTTAACATAAAACTGAAAAGTAACGGATCATGCATTAATGCAGCTTAAATATTTGCAAATATTCTGATTTATTTTAGGATAGCGTCTTTCCAAACTTATAGATGACATCTGCCCATGAACATCAAAACGGTATTCCGCTCTTTTTATGCGGCGATCATCTTTATAATTACCCTGATACTAATTTGGACGAGCATCGTAAAAGCACAGGAAGTTTTGCAAGCTAACCATGTTCAACCGAGATCATTTAGTCTCCAGTCGAATGAAAAAATTGAATATCGACTAAGTAGTCAACGCTCTAAATCCGATCAGAATATTTATGTACACATTCCTAACCAAGGCTATATTGTAAAAATCAGTTGTGCTCACTATTTACAAGATATTTGTACAGACGTGGATAATCAAAACCAATCCAGAAAAATTTTAAATCTAGATTTAGTCGCTTATAAGCACAATGTTTATATTAAAAATTTAAAATATATCAACACAGAAACTATGCAACAAAAAGCAATCCAATATACTGAGCAACAAATCCGTGATTTTTACAACACTGATATTCAAAACTTAAAGTATCAATTATTTAGTATGGTTCTTTTTAGTTTATTTGCCCTATATGTTAGTTTTAGAGTTCTGCGGAATTTTAAGAGCTTTTTGGCTAAATAAAAAAGAGAGCTATCACTCTCTTTCTTTAAAATTTCCCATCATTAATGGAATGTATCGATTTTAACAATGCTTAAATGGATGCGCCAAATGTATCACAGTCGTTAATATTTCCAGATTTCAATCCAGTCTGAAACCACTGCATACGTTGCGCGCTACTACCATGGGTAAAGCTATCTGGTACAACGGTTCCTCGCGCGCGTTTTTGTAAATAATCATCCCCAATTTTATGTGCAGCATCCATTGCTTCTTCAATGTCACCCTGCTCTAAAAATTGAGTACGTTGCTGTGTTCTATTTGCCCAAACCCCGGCCAAACAATCTGCTTGTAATTCCTGACGGACAGAAAGCTGATTACTCTGGGTTTGACTAGATTGCTGACGTGCTTTTTGCACCTGAGCAGAAATTCCCAATAGATTTTGCACATGATGTCCCACTTCATGCGCAATCACATACGCCTGTGCAAAATCACCAGCTTCATCTTGGGCAGTCAATTCAGTCTGATTCTGTTCACCAGAAATTCCCATTTGGGTCCGCATATCTTTAAAAAATTCTGTATCGATATAAACTTTCTGATCAGCAGGACAATAAAAAGGCCCCATTGCAGATTCAGCTGTACCACAGCCTGAATTTACCCGACCACTAAACATCACCAATTTAGGTGGAATATACTGAACACCTTGCTGTTGAAAAATTTGTGACCAGGTATCTTCTGTATCCGCTAAAATAGTACCCACAAATTGAGCCGCCTCTTGCTGCTGTGGCGTTGGATTTTTGATAGTTCCTGTAGCTTGATTCTGTGTATTTGCAGTAACTTGCTGAGTCACCTGATAGGCCTGTTGAGGATCAACCCCGAAAAATTTCCAAGCCACAAATGCAACAACAAGGCCTAAAATACTGATTCCACCAGCTTTTACACCCCTGCTGCCACGAGCATCTTCTACATTTTCACTGACACGACGTCCTCTCCAACGCATAGCTCTATCCTTTTTTAATACATTCTATTTTATTCTACTAACTTTAAACTATTATGCCGATTTAGATTTAGAACGTACAGATTCAATTATTTTCATCACTAAAATAACAGCTAATCCAGCAAGAATACCAATGATCATATTAATTAAGGTCGGAGTTACAGCCCCCATAATATTCCCAATATTTGGAATTAATTCAACATGATCAACTGCTTCTTCAGTCAAATGATGCAATGAAGAGACCGCATGTGTAATAATGCCACCACCCACTAAAAACATTGCAATTGTTCCAACAATGGTCAAGGTTTTCATCAACTTTGGTGCAAAAGCTAATAGTCCCCGACCAATAATTTGCTTAGTATTCGAAGCTTGTTGGGTTAGATACAAGCCAAGATCATCAATTTTTACAATCATGGCAACAAAACCATAAACACCCACAGTCATTAATACTGCAATAACAGACAGTACCATCACTTTCGTCCCAAATGCAGCGGTGGCAACTGTACCTAAAGAAATCACTACAATTTCAGCAGATAAAATAAAATCGGTACGAACTGCACCTTTAACTTTATCTTTCTCAAAAGTCTCTAAATCCGTTTCAATCGTTTCTAATTCAGCTTCAGCTGCTGCTTCAGTATGCACTTTTTTGTGCTGTAAACTATGCAGTACTTTTTCGACGCCTTCATAACATAAAAATAGACCACCCAGCATTAATAATGGATTAATTAGCCAAGGTGCAACCACACTGATTAACAAGGCAAGAGGCACTAGAATTAGTTTATTGATAAAAGAACCCTTTGCAACACTCCACACCACAGGAAGTTCACGATCGGAACGCACTCCACTCACTTGCTGAGCATTGAGTGCTAAATCATCCCCCAACACACCGGCTGTTTTTTTCGCAGCCATTTTACTCATAACAGCGACATCATCTAATACTGTTGCAATATCATCTAATAATATTAATAAACTACTGGCCATAATTTTTATCCTAATTACTTTTATTTGCACATTTTAATTAAATTAATAAGCGCTTTATACATTCTCTTTGTTGTTTTAGACAACGCTTTATTTTTAAGAAAGCTGTCTATTTCCGCTGACATAAAAAAAAATTATACCGTACAATATGCGTCATTCGTAGAAACAATTGATGTCGTCTTTAGAGCGGCTGTGGAATAGATCATGAGTAATCAAGACAATCGTCCTGTCATTTTAACGGGCGACCGTCCTACTGGACAACTTCATTTAGGGCATTTTGTTGGCTCACTACGCTCTCGCGTAGGTTTACAAGACTCGCATCATCAACACTTACTGTTAGCCGATGCTCAAGCGCTCACAGATAATGCCGATAACTTTGAAAAAGTCCGTCGTAACATTATTGAAGTGGCTACAGACTATTTAGCTGTTGGTATTGATCCAACCAAAACAACCATCTGTGTTCAGTCTTGCTTACCTGCACTAAATGAACTCACCATGTTGTATTTAAACTTTGTCACGGTTGCACGTTTAGAACGTAACCCGACCATCAAAGCTGAAATTCAACTACGTGGTTTTGAACGTGACATTCCTGCTGGTTTCCTATGCTATCCGGTTGCACAGGCCGCAGATATTACTGCTTTTAAAGCCAGTGTTGTGCCAGTCGGTGATGATCAAATTCCGATGATTGAACAGACCAATGAAATTGTACGTCGTTTAAATCGTCAAATCGGTCATGATGTTCTGCCAGAATGTAAAGTCTTGCTTTCAAATATGAGCCGTTTACCTGGGTTTGATGGTAAAGCCAAAATGTCAAAATCTTTAGGCAACACCATTGTTTTGGATGCTTCAGATAAAGACATTAAGAAAGCAGTTAATGCGATGTATACCGATCCCAACCATCTTCGTATTGAAGACCCAGGTCAAGTGGAAGGTAATATTGTATTTACTTACTTAGATGCCTTTGATCCCAACCAAGAAGAAGTTGCGGAGTTAAAAGAGCATTATCGTCGTGGTGGTTTAGGCGATGGTACGGTAAAGAAACGCCTTGAAGGCGTATTAAAAGAACTGATTACTCCAATTCGCGAACGTCGTATGGAACTGGCTAAAGACCCTGATTACATCATGGATATCTTAAAAACAGGTACAGAAAAATGCCGTATCATTACGCAAAATACTTTAGATGAAGTCAAAAATGGATTAGGTGTATTTCACTTCTAATCAACAATAATAAAAAAGCCTTTCATTTGAAAGGCTTTTTTTAAAATATTAGAAAATAAAACATTTTTTACGAGAATTAACATTTACTTACTTATCTACTCATGAACTTTCAACCCAGAATAATTATCATTTACCCATAGTTATGAATAACCCCTAAATTCATAACATCCTCCTTAGACCGGAACTGTTTATTCAGATTCGTTGTTCTACGCAATGATCACCCCAATCATTGCGTATTTTTTTATCTTAATTTTGCCCGTATTTATATTTGAAACTCAACTTAGCATGATAGATTTTTTTAATTTGTATAAAAAACATTTAAATACTTTAATCTATAATCCATATACTGATTTTCAATTGTTATTGAAAAATTAATTTTTTTATATAAACTCAACAGCTTAATAACATTAATGAATGATCAATACATCGTCTATATTCAAAAATAATAAGTTGATTGACGATTTTTAAAATAATCAATCAAACGAATACAAAAACTTAAAAGAGCATTTTATATGTGGGAATTATTTATAAATCCATCCAATCTTTTTTTTAGCGTAAGTTTATGTTTCATGCTCTTTTTGGGCATATTTGAATGTCTTTTACTCCTCATTGGCTTTAGTACCCAAAGTTTTTTAGATCAATTCATTCCTGAGCAAATTATTGGATCACAACACCCTGATTTAGAAATTAATGCTGAACAAAGTGGATTACTACAATTTTTAGATTGGCTGTATTTAGGTAGAATTCCAGTTCTGATTTGGCTGATCATTTTTCTAACTGTTTATGCATTGTTTGGTTTTATTGTACAAGCCATTTTCTATCATTTCACCCAAAGCTACTTTCCCTTATGGATCATTGCCCCTGCCTGTTTAATACTCTGTATGCCTTTCATTCGACTCAGCGCTGCTACAATTTCAAAAATTTTACCAAAAGATGAAACCACAGCCATTAAACTTGAAGAGCTGATTGGTCGTACAGCCCACATTTTTTAGGCAACGCAAAACAAAATTACCCTGCTCAAGCCAAAGTTAAAGATCAATTTGGGCAAACGCATTACATTTTGGTTGAACCGGAAATAGATATAATTTTTTACCAAGGTCAAGATGTCATCCTTACCCATAAAACCAAGATTGGCTTTCAGGCTATCGCAATTTCCACATCAATAACTTAGACAAGAGATAATAAATGTTGAATTCTTCTTTTTATCAAATACTCATTTTTGCAGGTACTATCTTTGCTGCCTTTATTATTATTGGAGTGATTATTGCCCGACTTTACACTCGTTCCAGTAAAGAAGTTTCCTTTGTCCGTACTGGTTTTGGTGGTGAAAGTGTTGTCTTGGATGGTGGTGCAATTGTACTCCCTGTTTTACATGAAGTAATTCCTGTCAATATGAATACACTCCGTTTAGAGGTCAAACGTGCGGCGGATCAAGCCCTCATTACACGTGACCGTATGCGTGTCGATGTAATGGCAGAGTTTTATGTCCGTGTTAAACCCACGGAAGAATCGATCGCCACTGCTGCACAGACATTAGGTAAAAAAACCATGTCACCACAAGAGCTCAAAGACCTAGTTGAAGGCAAATTTGTCGACTCTTTACGCTCTGTTGCAGCTGAAATGGCCATGGAGGAATTACATGAAAAACGGGTTGATTTCGTCCAAAAAGTACAACAAGTCGTTTCTGAAGACTTATTTAAAAATGGTTTAGAATTGGAAACGGTCTCTTTAACTGGCTTAGACCAAACCAGCTTTAAATTTTTTAACCCGCAAAATGCATTTGATGCTGAAGGTTTGACCAAACTAACTGAAACGATTGAAGACCGTCGTAAAAAGCGTAACGATATTGAACAAGATGCTGATTTAGCTATTAAAACAAAAAATCTTCAAGCTGAACAAGCACGTTTACAAATTCTGCGTGAAGAAGAATATGCAAAAATGCAACAAGAGCGTGAAATTTCTATTCGTCGTGCAGAACAGCTTGCTGAAATTGCATCACAAGAATCTGCGAAAAAACGTGAAGCTGAAGAGGCTCAAATTGCCGCAAATCGTGAAGTCGAATTAAAGCGTATTGCATCTGCACGAGATATTGAAAATGAAAATATTCAAAAAGCACAATTAATTCAAAAAGCACAAGTTGAGCAAAAGAAAACGATTGAATTAGCTGAACAAGATCGTGCTATTGCGATTGCAGAGAAATCTCGTGCCGAATCAGAAGCTAAAGCATTGGCAGATCAAGCACGTGCTGCTGCCGTTAAAGCTGAAGAAGAAGTCTTAACTGTACGTGAAACACAACGAGCTGAACGTGTTAAAGCAGTTGAACTGGTGGGGGCAAAACAGATTGCAGAAACAGATGCAATCGCCATTACTGTGGCTGCTGAAGCATCCAAACAAGCGGCGGCTGATGAAGCCGAAGCAGTGCGTATCGCAGCTGAAGCCGATGCTGAAAAAGTACGCCTCAAGGCAAAAGGTGAAGCTGATGCAAAAATTTTACTTGCTCAAGCGCAAGAAAAACAATATCAAGTGGATGCCGCAGGCACACGCGCAGTTAACGAAGCCAATAATATTCTGTCTTCGGAACAAGTTGAAATGCAGATTCGTTTAGCCTTATTAAAATACTTACCAGAAATCATTCGTGAAAGTGTTAAACCTATGGAGAATATTGATGACATCAAGATTCTTCAAGTCAGTGGTTTGGGTAATATTGGGGGTGCTTCGGTGAATAGCGAAGGTGCTGAACAAGGTCAAGTAGCTCTCTCAGATCAAGTGGTCAACAGTGCCCTGCGTTACCGTTCTCAAGCCCCACTCATTGACAGTTTAATGAATGAATTAGGCATTCAAGGTGGCGATATCAATGGTTTAACCCAAAGCTTAAAAGTTAAATCAGAATAATCATATTCTAGTTATCTAACGCTCAATAACGATAAAGCCTCAATTTTGAGGCTTTATCGTTATTGTAAATACACAAATATTACGTGTTGAATGAATATCATCACATGCTTTAAAAACAAACTTTACCCAAAATCACGACGACTTAAAACTAAATAATTATTTACATTCCTATCTGAGTATTGAGCCTCAATTTTCAAAGCTCAATTCCTTTATAAAATTTCCGAGCAATATTTTAAGCAACTTGTTCTTCGTTTACTTGTTACTTCGAACCGTTTCTTAATTTTAATGAGTATCGAGCAAATCATAGCACTCGGCTGAATCTAAACTAAGCGCTTCAACTTCCATCAGATTTATTTAATTATTTTAAATCCTATTTAAAATAGGCTATATAATTTCATTGAATGCGCATACAATTTCACACTTCATTTTCATATAATTCATATAATGAAAACCTCATTTTTATTAAGTGGTGTTTTACTCTTAACGGGATGCGCAATAGGCACATCTAGCGAAATCAAAGTGGCTGAAAAAATACTCAATCAATTTGAGTGTAAAAACATTGAAAGTTCAGAATTAAATCACAGTACTATCACTAGTTACCATGAACACTCGCTCGCAGTGAGTAAAGATAAAGCAACGTCTTATGTCGATAGTTATAAGTCGGGTGATGTGTTATTTAGTATCCCTTTAGAGCAAGTCATTCAACAACAATATGATATTTATAAATCTGCATGCGAGTCTTTAGGTGGCGTGAAAAAAGACGTTAGCTTGGCTGAATAATGCAGAATGAAAGTCACTTCATCTTATAAAACCCCAAGTAATAAGATCATGCCCAAATCGTAAAATATTTTGCCGAATAATGTGTCATCTACAAAAAATCATATTAAAAAGACAGGGTTAATCCCTGTCTTTTTAATTCATCTACTTTGAATGATAACGTGTATCTACGCTAAATAATTCAGGGAATTTGGGATTGATTTGTGCGTAAAAATCCATAATTTCAGCCATGTCTTTTTCATAATCTCCTGTAGGGTACACAATTTTTCCTACCCCAGTTTTTTTCTTCGCATAGTCCATATAAGCTAAAGCAATGGGTACACCTGCGGCTATTGCCACATGATAAAAGCCTGTTTTCCATTGTTCTTGTTTGGCACGTGTCCCCTCTGGCGTTATGATCATCACCAATTTAGGATGAGTCTTAAATAAATCACTCATTAGCTCGACCATACTTGGCCGAGCTTCACCCTCTTTTTTAGCACGACGATCAATACCAATTCCCCCCATAGCACGAACAAAAGGCCCCAATGGAAATTTCATATAACTGTCTTTAATGGTGAGACGTACATGTACACCCATTGCTTTTAATGCAAGTCTTGCATATAGCGCATCCCAGTTACTGGTATGTGGTGCAGCAATCATCACACATTGATCTAAATCCAACGGCCAATGATTATCAATTTCCCAGCCCATTAACCCCAAACTTTGTTCAGCTAACTTTTCGAACACAAAATGCACCGCGATATAATAATTTCGCGCGAATTGTAGCAATGCCTATGAAATAAGAAAGATCAATATGCACAATTAATCAGCGATTAATATATAAGTGTACGCAATATCGTTTGATTCAATTTTATTCAAAAAAAATTAAATATTGAGCGATTTATGACAAAATTTGCATATATTAATTATTGAGCTCATGAAAAGATTTAATTTAATCCCATTTTTTATAGAAATTATCAAAATAAATAGGGATAATTAATCATGACTATATATTACTTAATATATTTTCTAACAAAATATATTTTAGGTTACGAGCTCAGCTGAGCTTTAAACTCAAACAATTTATATTTTCCAGTATCCAATTTATTGCCTCATTCATCATCAAATTTTTTATTGTTAGAGGATATTGCCTGTTTATTTGTTTTTTAATTTTTCACTCATAAAACAGTTAAATCAACATAAGAAATTGCATTAATATTTAATAACGCAAATGCTGGAATAGAAACCTCTAAAAATTAAGAGGTTTCTATTGGCTTAAATCTATATTAGAAACTATCTGCAGGAACTCTGACCCAACCTTCCATCAATACACGTGCACTTCGGCTCATGATTGCCTTCTTTACCACCCACTGACCATTGTCCATCAAGGCTTGCGCACCGACTCTTAAAGTTCCTGATGGATGACCAAAGCGTACCGCTTCACGCTCTCCACCACCCGCAGCCAAGTTCACTAAGGTATTTGGAATGGCTGCAGCAGTACCTATTGCTACTGCTGCTGTGCCCATCATGGCGTGGTGTAATTTACCCATCGACAAAGCCCGAACCAATAAATCGACATCAGTGTCCTTCACAATTTTTCCGCTTGAAGAAGTATATGTTTTTGGCTTCGAAACAAAAGCTATTTTAGGTGTATGTTGACGACTGACTGCTTCTGCAACATCTTGAATCAAACCCATTTTAACTGCGCCATAAGCACGAATTTTTTCGAATTTAGTTAAAGCATCAATATCATTGTTAATTGCATCTTGTAATTCAGTGCCGTCATAACCCAGATCTTCAGCATTTAGAAAAATAGTTGGAATGCCTGCATTAATAAAAGTTGCTTGGAACGTACCAATTTCAGGTACAACTAAACTATCGATCACATTGCCTGTAGGAAACATTGCTCCGCCATCTTCACCATCATCGGCTGGATCTAAAAATTCAATTTGTACTTCTGCAGCTGGGAATGTCACTCCATCTAACTCAAAATCACCCGTTTCTTGTACCTGACTATTCGTCACTGGTACATGTGCGATAATCGTTTTTTTAATATTGGCTTGCCAAATGCGAACGGTACATACACCATTTTCAGGAATCCTTTCTCCATCTACCAATCCATTAGAAATTGCGAAAGAACCGACCGCTGCGGTTAAATTTCCACAATTTCCACTCCAATCAACAAAAGCTTGATCAATAGAGACTTGGCCAAATAAATAATCAACATCATGTTCAGGCTGATTACTTTTAGCAAGAATCACAGTTTTACTGGTACTTGAGGTTGCTCCTCCCATGCCATCAATTTGCTTACCATAAGGATCTGGACTACCAATAACTCGAAGTAATAATTGATCTCTGGCCTTTCCAGCAATTTGAGCTGATTCGGGTAAATCATCTAATTTAAAGAAAACCCCTTTACTGGTTCCACCGCGAAGATATGTTGCTGGCACTTTAATTTGAGGAGCAAAACTCATTTGTCTGTCATTCCTTTGGTTTATCGTTATTGTTACAAATACTGAATTATCATTCAATTTATATTACCCTGTTAAAAAAAAAAAGCATTGGCCACATGACTTAAGTATAAAAATCACTAAAAATATTTATTTGATAAGTAATTTTTTTTGTTGCTTATAAAAACTAAAAAACTGATATTTCAATATTTTATTTTAAATTAATTAGATTGACTTGACAGTTTAACAACAGATCCATGCGATGTACTAGGCTAACAGTTACCAATCAATTACAATCGTGCGAATCATTTCTTTTGAGCTGAAAACTTTGAGCAACGAGTCTACAAATCTTCAGCGGGGGCTTAAAAATCGGCATATCCAACTCATCGCCATGGGCGGTGCAATTGGGACAGGCTTATTTCTAGGTTCTGCGCAAGTCATCGAAAAAGCAGGTCCATCAATTATTCTGGGTTATGCAATTGGCGGTTTCATTGTATTTTTAATTATGCGTCAATTGGGGGAAATGATCG
This sequence comes from Acinetobacter sp. ANC 4648, assembly GCF_002135345.1. Lineage (GTDB taxonomy): Bacteria > Pseudomonadota > Gammaproteobacteria > Pseudomonadales > Moraxellaceae > Acinetobacter. The sequence goes on from NZ_NEGI01000006.1 coordinate 66,293, forward strand.
TACATGAGCCAGTCTCAGGTTCATTTAGTCATTTTGCCAATAAATACTGGGGAAAATTCCCTGGTTTTTTAACAGGTTGGAACTATTGGTTTCTGTATATTCTCGTTGCTATGACCGAACTTACAGCTGTAGGCAAATACATTAATTATTGGTGGCCTGAAATTCCCGCATGGATATCGGTGTTAGTTTTCTTTGTGATTATTACCTTAGTCAACCTCGCTAATGTTAAATTTTACGGTGAATCTGAATTTTGGCTTTCAATTATTAAAGTCACTGCCATTATCTCAATGATTATTTTTGGGATCTATCTGATTTTAAATGCAGATGTAACGTCAGGCATTGCTTTTTCAAACCTCTGGTCACATGGTGGCTTTTTTCCAAATGGCTTTGATGGCTTGTTCTATATGCTTGCTTTCCTAATGTTTGGTTTTGGCGGGATTGAATTAGTCGGCATGGCTGCCGCGGAAGCCAAAGATCCTGAAAAAACCATTCCAAAAGCTATCAATCAAGTTGTGCCACGTATTTTAATTTTCTATGTCGGGTCAATGGTCATTCTGTTGTCACTTGTGCCATGGAATCAATTAAATTTTGGTGGTCTAGATAAAAGCCCATTTGTCATGGTTTTCAGCATGATTGGAATTGCATGGGCAGCACATTTAGTCAATTTCATCATTTTGACAGCGGCTCTATCTGTTTATAATAGCGGTATGTATGCCAATAGTCGGATGCTTTTTGGCTTAGCACAGCAAGGCAATGCACCCAAAATATTTGCCAAAACCAATAAGCAAGGTGTACCTATTCCAGCAGTCTTGTTTTCAGCCTTCTTAATTTTGGGTTGTGTACCTCTAAATTACTATTTGCCTGAAGATGCTTTAAGTCACTTAATGTATGTCGTTGTTGGTGCTTTAGTTTTAAATTGGTTGATGATTTCATTAACCCATTTGAAATTTAGACGCGCACTTAAGCTCACTAAGCAAACCAGTAAATATCCAGCACTATGGGCGCCTTTCAGTAATTATATTGTGATTATCTTTATTGGCGTTGTGCTATATATCATGTGGAATCAAGGTTTCAAGGAGTCTGTACTCATGATTCCTGTTTGGATTACACTTATGTTGATTTTATTTGATCTTTTAAATCCAAATGAAATTAAACAAGAGAAAAAATAAATACTCTTTTAAAAGCTATTATTCCAATAATAGCTTTTTTTTCATATGCATATGCGGTAAATTATCTCCTGTCTGCGCTCTTAGCTTAACTGGATAGAGCAGTTGCCTCCTAAGCGACCGACGTGGGTTCGAGTCCCGCAGAGCGCACCATTTTTTAATTTATTTTTATTCGTAATCATGTTATTTATATTTAAAGTCTAGCTTTCTATGCTATAAATTATACTGACTTAATGAAAACTTTCAAAATCAATTCTAGATTTTTATCATATAAAAATAGCGAAAAAAATCTTTTAATATTTTATAATTAACACTCTTTCAACGAAGATATAAATTCTATAATGATGAATAATCCTTACTACTTAATTTTATATTAAAACAAATACAAAACAACCTAATGCTATAAAATACAATTGAGCCGAAGCTCAATTGTTAATGAAAAAACTTAAAGATTCAGAGTAATTTCTTTACCTTTTGCGCGAGAAACACAAATCATCATACTTTGTTGAGATGACTTCTCTTCACCACTCAAGTATTGATCGAAATGCTCAGCCTCACCCGCCACAATAGCAGTTTCACACGTTCCACAAACACCTTCTCGACAAAGGCATTCCACATCAATATTCAAGGATTCAATGGCCTGAAGAATCGTTTGATCTGCCATCACTTCAATACGTTGATTAGATTTTGCAAGGATCACTGTAAAAGCTTCACCATTTTCAGGTGTTGTAGATGAAAATTGTTCCCAATGAATATATTGATCGCGGTAACGATTACGGTTACACGTATCAATGACTGCATCAATCATTGGCTTTGGGCCGCACACATATACATGTGTGCCTTTTGGTTGATTGGCAATGAGTGCATTCAAATCCAGTTTTACACCATCACTGTCGATGTAACTAAATACGTGATCAGCATGCTGACTTTGTTTTAATTCATCTAATAATGCGGCATGCTCTGGTGCCCGAAATGCATAATGTAATTCATACTTTGCATTCCGCAGTGCCAACTCATCCATTTGCGGTAAAAATGGCGTAATTCCAATTCCACCTGCAATTAAAATATGCTTTTCACCCGTTTGTGAAAGTTCAAATAAATTTTTGGGTTCAGAAACTTCGAGTTGAAAATCTTGAAAGCACTGATCATGCATAAAGACTGATCCCCCCTTACCCTCTACATCTTTACGGACGCAGACTTGATAGGTCGATAAATCACTCACATCACTCATTAAAGAATAAGCATTCGAGAGTTTGTCATTCATTTTCACAATGATATGACTACCCCCCGTAAAAGCTGGAAAATTTTCACCATCTTGACGTTTAAATGTAAAACGTTTAATTAAAGGGGTCAGTTGCTCTACCGCTGTCACTACAGTCGGAAACATTTGATAACTATTCGTCATCTTTAAATCCTAAATTTTTATCGCTGAATAATGTTGCTCAATTCAACTTCACTTAAATACCAAGACATAAATACTTAATGGTCATAAATTCTTCTAAACCATATTTAGAACCTTCACGACCTACACCCGATTGTTTCACACCACCAAAAGGCACGACTTCATTTGAAATGGCAGTGGAGTTCATTCCCACCATGCCGTATTCAAGTTGTTCTGCAACTTTAAAAATACGTGAGATATTTTCTGTATAAATATATGCAGCTAAACCGAAAATTGTATTATTGGCTTGAGCCACCACCTCTTCATCAGTTTCAAAGCGAATGAGTGGTGCAACAGGGCCAAAAATTTCTTCATCAACAATGTCCATTGATTGATTAACATTGGTTAGAATTGTTGGTTCAAAGAAGCTATGACCAAGCTCATGGCGCTTACCACCACATACAATAGAGGCACCTTTAGCACATGCATCATCAATCAATTTTTGTGCTTTAACGATAGCTTTATCATTAATCAAAGGACCTATCTGAGTGCCTTCATCTAAGCCATTGCCAACTTTCAAGGTTTTAACTGCTGCAATGAATTTTTCAGTAAATGCTTCATAGACATTTTTATGAACATAAATACGATTTGCACATACACAAGTTTGACCCGCATTACGATATTTCGCTAGCATCGCACCCTGTACAGCTTTATCTAAATCAGCATCTTCAAAAATAATAAGTGGTGCATTCCCCCCCAGTTCCAATGCTAATTTTTTAATGGTTGGAGCACATTGCTGCATTAATAAGCGGCCAACTGGTGTAGAACCTGTAAATGTTAATTTTTTAACTTTTTCATGTGAAGTAAATACTGAACCGATCTCAGCCGATTTACCTGTTACAACATTAATGACACCTTTAGGAATACCTGCTTTTTCAGCTAATTTTGCCAATGCCAATGCACAATAGGGAGTTTCATTGGCAGGTTTAATGACAATGGTACAACCCGCAGCAAGTGCTGGTGCTGCTTTACGCGTAATCATTGCCAATGGGAAGTTCCACGGTGTAATTGCTGCAACCACGCCTACAGGTTCTTTAGTGACTAAGAATCGTTGACCTGCATTCGTGGTTGGAATGACATCACCATAAATTCGTTTACCCTCTTCGGCAAACCACTGAATAAATGAAGCTGCATATTTCACCTCACCTAAAGCTTCGGCAAGGGGTTTACCTTGCTCAATCGTCATAATACGAGCCAATTCAGCAGCATGTTCTAACGTTAACTTATGCCATGCTAACAATAAATCTGCTCTTGCTTGTGCAGTTAAAGCCTTCCAAGATTGTAAAGCACTATATGCACTTTCAACTGCTGCTATAGCTTCTGCTTGCCCCATATTTGGGATCGAGCCAATTTCTTCATCAGTCGCTGGATTTGTCACTTTTACACGGTCTTTATCTTGAGCTTCAACCCATTGGCCATCAACAAAAGCGAGTTGTTGAAATAAATCGTTATCTTGTAATGCTGACATATTTGTATCCTAATGCTTTCTTACTCAAGTTAGAATCTAAGCAAATGAAGAACGAGAATGGGCTCATTCTTCACCTGTTATTCTTCATACTCAATTATTGGTGATGTTTCGCAACTAAATTTTGGAAGTACGCAATTCCATGCTCACTGATACCCGAACGTTGTTTATCCGTCATAATACGACCTTGACCGCGATATCCACGTGATTTCAAACCACGTTGCACACTTTCTACAAGATCTAAATCTTCTGGACGGAATACATTTCTGTACCATTCAATCAAATCTTTTTGATCTTGAGTTAACTCTTCATTGGTAAAGTAAATATCATAATGTTGCAGTGTCGTTTCAGCGTCAACAGGGAATTCATAAATCACAGTCATGAAGTTACTGCTTGGCGGTACATTGAACATTGTACTCGGCCAAGTCCAAAAACCATGGAACTCAGGATCAGTAATAGATGGATCAATTTTGAATGATTTTTCCGAAGAACGGGCATAGCCGTATTGTAAAGTCCAGTTTTGATGCGTCGTATGCCAATATTTATCAACTTGTACCGAGTCAGCAAAACCTGGATGAGCTGGACCACAGTGGTAACATTCTAAATAATTATCTACAATTACTTTCCAGTTTGCAGGTGTCTCTGTGACAAAACGTGCAGCAAGTTTAAGATCTTTAACTACCGTACACGCTTCTGCTAGCTTCGCTGCAAAACCAGGTAATTGATCCTCTACACAAGTTGCATCTTCATCCATATTAATGAAAACAAAACCCGCATATTCTTCAACTTTGAGCTGTACCATGCTTGATTTTTCTTTGTCGAAATTTTCAACATGATCACAGTTCCGCGCAAGTGCAAGACTACCATCTAATTTAAATGTCCAAGCATGATATGGACAAGTAATGACATTTTTAGCTTTACCACTGCCACTTAATAACTCGTGACCACGATGCGGGCAAACATTATAAAATGCTCTTAAAACGCTATCTTTACCACGAATGATGACAATATTTTCATCAATAACTTTACGTGTAATATAATCATTTGAATTGGCAAGTTCACTTCCATGCGCGATACAAATCCAACTTTTTGCAAAAATTTCTTCTTTTTCACGTTCGTATACTTGTGATGATGTATAAAATACTTTGGGGAAAGTCCAAGCATTATCAGGGTTTACACAAAAGTCTTGCGGTAATGTTTCAATTGAACTCATGTTCTTAACTCCATCCATTTTATTCATAACTTTAAATTTCTTTAAACAACTTAAGATTTTTCAATCATCTTTTGTATCGCTTCCAACATTTGTTGATAAAGATGCCGTACTTCAGGACAATCACGCATTAAACGCAACCCGCCATGTAGCATGCCTTTGGCAACATAAAAACGATTTTCTATCCCTGCTTGTGTTAGTTTTTCTGAAAAATACTTCCCGTCATCAGATAAAGGATCAAACTCTGCAATAGCAATGAAACTTTCAGGCATATCTGAAAAATCATGTGCAAGTAATGGTGCTAAACGAAGGTCATTCCACTGTGAAGCATCTGGTGCATATTCACGTAAATAGTATTCACCATCCGCAGCAGTCAATAACGGAGCATGTGCATGTAACTTATATGCAGGTAAATCAAAACGAGTCGTGAGCATGGGATAAATCACGACTAAACCTTTGGCCTGCTGAGCTGTGTGCTGTAAAGCCACAGTCACTGCAGCAGCTAAGTTTCCACCCGCACTATCCCCTGCAACAATAATGTTATCTGCATCAACATTCCATTGCTCGGCATGCGTTCTAAGCCATGTATATGCAAACTGACAATCATCATAAGCTGCTGGAAAACGATGTTCTGGCGCTAAACGATAATCTACACTGAGCACAATAATATTCAAATCTTGGCAAATATAACTCAGTAAAAATTCATGTGAATCTAGACCACCAACAACAAAACCTCCCCCATGAAAATATAGAACACAAGGCCAACCCGTAGCTGGTGCTTTGATATTTTTAGGCCGATATAATCGAACATCAACCATCTGGCCTGCATTTTCAAGGTGATGATCTTCAATATCAATCTTGCCATCTCTAGGTAAAGTGTAATGTCGACACATTGCATCATAAGCTGCCCGACTTGAATCAAGATCTGCATCTGCAGCACTGTAAACACTACTCCAGTAAACTAGGCTTTGCATTTCTTCACTTAAAACATATTCTGTCGTCATTTGGGCTGTCATGAGATTTGCTCTTTAATACTTTCACGTCCCAGTTCTACTGACGTAATAACCTCTAGATCAATTTTTTTGGTTGCATATTCTGGCTCATCTGCATAAGCGCGATAATCTTCAAAATTTTTCTGATCAATCAGATGTGACGGAATTTTTGAATAATCTTCAATTAACCATTTAATTAGGCCATAAGTTTGAATCAAAATAATCACAATAAAGGGTAATGCAGTGACAACAGTTGCAGTTTTCATCGTATCTAGCGGGGCTTTAGAGAAAATCATCGCAATTGGAACTAATGTCAGCATAACGCACCAAAACAAGCGTGCTTTAGGTGAAGGATCTTGACCTTCTTGCAAACCACGGGTACATGTTGCCGAGACAGCATAACCAACTGCATCCATATGCGCCGCCAAAAACACCACCATAATGCCAAGGAATATCCACATCATAAACTGGCCAGCAGGCAATAAACTGAGAAGTTGGCCAATCGCAATTTCACCGCTCTGATGACTCAATACATGGGGTACATTCACTGCACCATGAATAAAGTTATAGACGCTAAAGTTCTCAAATACACCGAAAATAAACCAAATACCGACGCTACCACCAATGACCATCGCCAAAATAACTTCTTTGATGGTTCGTCCTTTAGAAACACGCGTCACAAATAGTGCAACACCTGGTGCATAAGAAATCCACCATAACCAATAAAATACAGTCCATTCACGTGTGAATTTTCCATCTCCCATTGGATCTGTAAATAAACTCATATCCACAAAGTTTGTTGCCATTAAGCCAAAACTCATCAACGAATTATTTAAGATGAATTGTGTTGGCCCAAAAATTAGTACATACACAGCAAATAGAATGACACCGAGACAGACAGCATGGCTTAGACGCTTCATACCATTTTCCATACCTACATATGAGCTCAGCGCAAATACCATAGATACAGCCAAAATAATAATCACTTTAGTGGCGAAAGTATTTGGAATACCCGTCAACAATGAAAGGATATTGGTAAATGTCACCGCAGTCAGCACTAAAGAAATTGTGAGTGCTCCAAACATACAGAGTAAGAACAACAAGTCGACTAGACGCCCAACCACGCCCGTTGCTTTAAAACCCGTGACCGCTTCAATAATAGAGGCCAAGCTGAGGCCTTTATTTTTACGCACATGGAAGCTATAACACAATGAGACTGATGCTAAAGCATATATCGCCCATGCACTGACGCCAGAATGGAAAAATGAATAAGCAACACTATATTTTAATGCCTCAGCAGATTCAGGCGTGAGACCTAAACCCGGTGTCTGATAGTAATATGCCCAGTCTAAAAACCCCCAATACAAACTTGAAGACCCAATGCCCGATAAAATGAACATAAAAATCCAAGATAAAGTACTGTATTCAGGTTTCCCTTCACCAAGCTTGATTTTCCCATACTTACTAAATGCCAAAATCATGGTAAAAATGATGGATAAAAATGCAAAGAGTAAAACTGGTGTGGTAAAAATTGATGTTGTCCACAACATTAATTTGGCAGCTAATTGAATTGACTCTTCTGAATAAATCGCTAATCCAGCGACCAAGATAAATACAAACAATAAACTTGTTATAGCAAGTACTTTATCTGTATAAACTTTTGGGTTTTGATTTTCCATATCAATAAATCCGTTTAAAATAGATTTTTATTCCATTACAACTAAGTCCATTAATTTTTACCAATCAATGATGCGATCGCATCACCAACTTCATGCGTTTTTGCAGTGCCGCCAACATCTGTAGTTTTTGGCCCATAGACTAATACATGCTCAATGGCTTGCATAATGTCTTTGCTTGCATCTTCAAATGCTTGCTCACCATTGCCTAAAAACTCAAGCATCATTGCTCCCGACCAAATTGCAGCAATAGGGTTGGCAATATTTTGACCAAAAATATCTGGTGCAGAACCATGTACAGGCTCAAATAATGATGGAAAATGACGTTCTGGATTTAAGTTCGCTGATGCAGCCAAACCGATTGTTCCCGTACATGCGGGGCCTAAATCAGAAAGAATGTCACCAAATAAATTAGAGGCGACAACAATATCAAAACGTTCTGGCTGAAGCACAAAACGTGCGGCTAAAATATCGACATGCTGCTTATCAGCTTTAACAGCTGGATATTTTTTTGCCATTTCATCTACACGCTCATCCCAATATGGCATGCTGATCGCAATACCATTCGATTTGGTTGCTGCCGTGATTTTTTTAGCTTTTCGGGTATTTGCCATCTCAAAGGCATATTTTAAAATTCGGTCTACACCATGACGTGTGAATACCGCTTCTTGCAGTACAAATTCACGATCTGTACCTTCAAATGCCTTACCACCTATTGCTGAGTATTCACCTTCACTATTTTCGCGAACGACAAAGAAATCAATATCGCCAGGCTTTTTATCAGCGAGTGGTGATTTCACTCCGGGCATTAAACGCACTGGACGTAAATTGACATATTGATCAAAACGACGACGGAATTGTAATAAAGAGCCCCAGAGTGAAATATGATCTGGAACTTTATCTGGCCAACCGACAGCACCAAAGAAAATTGCGTCGTATTGCTGTAAAGTCTCAAACCAGTCATCTGGCATCATTTTGCCATGCTCTAGATAATAGTCACAACTTGCCCAATCAAAAGCGTCCATTTGGAGTTCAATATCGTACTTTTGAGCGACAGCCTTTACAACTTTCACGCCCTCTGGTAAAACTTCTAAGCCAATGCCATCACCTGCAATAGTGGCAATTTTATACATTTTTTTCATACTATCCCTTGACTCTAATCAGTGAACTCCTTAACAGCTATTAACATGATCGTTTCACCTAAAATGATCAACCTTCAAACCATCAGTCTAATGGACACGGATCGTGAACAATTTACCTAACCTATCGGATTTCAAGGTTTTTTGTGTTGTAGCAAAGCGTCGAAGTTTTGTCGAATCAGCGGAAGAACTTGGATCATCCCCTGCTTATGTCAGTAAGCGGATCAATATTTTAGAAACAAATTTAAACTGCAAGCTTTTCCATAGAAGTACACGGCATGTCAGCCTAACCGAAGACGGTAAATTAATACTGGAAAAAATAACCCATATATTGGATGAATTTGATGAACTGAGTGAACTGGTCAATAACCCTCAGAGTTCGCCAACTGGACATTTAGATATTGTAAGTAGTTTTGGTTTTGGCCGTAAACATGTCGCGCCAATTCTGTCTAAACTACTCAACATGTATCCTAAACTCACAATTCATTTCAATACCATTGATAATACAAAAGATTTAATCCAACACAGCATTGATCTCGATATCCGAATTGGTAATGAAATTGCACCCAACATGATTGCAAAAAAATTAGCTTCAAACTTTCGTATTCTATGTGCATCACCGAGTTATTTAATCAAAAATGGTGTTCCTGAAACGGTTGAAGACTTGCAGCATCACGACTGTTTAACCATTAGTGAACGCGATCAATCTTCTGTATTACTCAAATTAAGACACCAAAGCGAAGATATTGTGACGCATGTTCGGCCACGCTTTGTTTCAAATAATGGTGAGATCATTCATCAACTTGCCATTGATGGACAAGGTATTATTTTGCGCTCTATCTGGGATGTTGCAGAGGAGTTGCTTTCAGGACAATTACAACATATTTTGCCTGAGTATTGGCAAGATGCTGATATTTGGGCTGTTTATCCATCTCGATTGAAAACTTCATCTAAACTGCAAACCTGTATTTTATTTATTCAACATGAACTATCAAACCGATTACAGTTAATTCAAAACTTAAATCGTGGTGAATTAATTTCACCTATAGACAATATTCGCCCTCTCACTGAAAAAGTTTTTTTATAACAAAAAATCGCCCATCTCTAATGGGCGATTTTTTCAATTGAAACAATAATATTAAAAATAATAACCTAAAGATAAATAGAACAATTGATTCCAACGATTACTATCACCTTGCGCTAAACCATTACTTCCACTCCCCGTCATGGGATCATTTTTACTCCAAATATATTCACCCTGTACGCCAATCGCCTTGTAATTGAAATAAACCCCGGCCATTAGACGTTCTGAATCTTTAAAATTAGATTCATCTTTTAAAAATTGACTATAAGAGATATAAGGTTTGATATTTTCCAGTTTAAACAGAGGTTTATTTACCGTATAACTAAACTCATTCACTAAAAACTTAGCTTTGTTTGCGACTTGATAGGGAAAATCAAATGCGCCAATGGTTGAATATTGTGGATGTAAATCATCTGCATTTTTTATGTCTTGCGCACCAGCAACAAATAACCATTGCCATGCATTCAATTCTGTTAATGCAAAAATATTCCATGCATCACGACGGCCATCCATATGCGTTCTTTTATTTTCTAAATCGGAATGCCAATACGAAGCACCAACCTCTGTTTTTAAAGCATATTCTGTATTTAAATCAATTTTTTTGGAGGCACGACCAATCCACATATTTTTTTCTTCAATATCTGTGCCCGCCTTTAAGTCATCAGCTTGAACGAAGTTACCCGAATATCGACTTGAATCTTTTGACGTCCCTTTATAATTACCACCATCTCGTGGATAAAAACCGAGGGCCAAATTATAATCTGCATTTTTAAATCGATATTTCATCCCTAAATTTTGAATATCTTCTAGGCCAACAGTATTCAAAATAGTTTCATAATAACTATTTCCCCACAAACGATCATAACCAAAATCTACGAACTGTAAGCCTACTGTTAAGCGCTGTTCATCATTGAACTTATAGCCTGCCCAAGCATCTTTTAAGAATACGGCATCGCACAAAGAATCATATTGATAACATCTAGTGTCGATTGAAGCAATCCAGTTTGGATTTTCATAACTTAAAACCAATTTAATATCAGAGAGTTTCCAATCCTTGTTCGCTCCCTCATTTGCTTGATTTGCATAATCTTTAGCTATATAGCGCGTACGAATCGCACCAGAAAGTTTCAACTGCCCTGTGTCAACGCTAGCATCTCCAACTGAAAGCCCATCAGCCAAACTCACTGAACTGGTAAACAAAGAACATAGCATAATCGGCAATAGGTATCTTTTCATTTTTAGCATCCCTGACAAAAGAGGCTAAAATGAATAGTTTTTGCACTTGGATCAATAAGGTAATTATCGATTCAGGGTTCACGAAATGTGTTTAATAAGAATTAAAGTATAAATAAAGCAGTCTATTCAGCATAAATTAATGATTTATTTAAATAATTTTTATTAGGAATAGCAAAATACTGTTAGAGTGATTGCTATGAATTTTAGTTCTCATCATGATTATTGATTGTCTCTAAATAAAATAGTAACGGATAAAGATAGCCTTACAAACTTCAAATTTTAATGTCTGGTTTTATTCAAAATACCTTTATGAAGATTCTCAAAGAATAAATCAGATTAAGATCTATCCTAAAATAGAACTTGAAATGAAGTTCGTTTACATGAGTAACTCAAAAATACAATTTTAATTTAGTAACAACAATCCCAAAAGAGCAACACGAAATACTCTAAATTTAATGAATATCGGCTGAAATCAAGCAATTTTTTTTAATTTCATTTTTCTGTTTATAAATTTTAATTCATAGGAATCATAGAATTTCTGAATAAAATGTAAACTATTTTAGCTCTTTCTCACATTATGCAAATATATTTTTTTAATTGCTTAATCTTTGAACGCACGCGTTTACAAAAAATTTAATTTTTCCTAAATAGAGTATTTACTCTTAATTTTTATATGATATTTTGTAACCAGAATTAAATTTAGATTTCAAATATAGAAAGTCTAATTTTTTCATATAGTGAATGCCAAGCATTTAAAAAATGTTCATTTTATAAATTTAGGGAAAGCTTAAAATGAAATTAAAAACCTTAACTACAGCTATTTTACTTGCTACTTTGCCAGCAACTGGTGTTTTTGCCGCTGCCTTGGATCGTTCAGGCCAATCTATTTCTTCATTCTTACAACCTAATAATTATTTTGAAGCTGGGATTTCAATTCTAGATCCAACGGTTGAAGGCCGTGAAGCTGGAACAAGTGAAACACGTCGCCATATTAGCGATATGGGTGATGATTATTATTTTCCTTCTGCTGCAATCAAATTACAATTAACTGATCATGTTTCTTTTGGTCTCTTGTATGACCAACCTTTTGGTGCAGATGCTGCATATGAAGGTAAGAATGTATTTGTTTCTGATCCAACAAATACAATTTTACCAGGAGCAACTTTAGCGGGAATTCGTCAATCTACGATTGATAAAAGCTTTGGTGCTTTAACAGCTGAACAGCGTGTAGGTGCCTTATTAAAAGCTCAAGGTGTAGACTTAGCATCTCCTGCTGGGCAAGCAAAATTTGTTCAAACACTGACAGCTTATAACGGTAGTGCCTCAACCAAAACTCAAATTGATACCTTAGTTAAACAAGGTGTTGAAAGCCAAGTAGATGCTGGGTTAAAGGCAGTAAATTCAACACTTGGTAAAGGCAATACTAAAGTTGAAGTAGATACTCAAAATATTTCAATGATTTTTGGTTATCAACCAACTAAAAATTTCAATTTTTACGGTGGTGGTGTTTACCAAACTGTTAAAGGTAACGTTAGCCTTCGTGGTCAAGCATATAGCCTTTACAATGGTTACGATGCATCAATTAAAGAAACTGGCGGTACGGGTTGGTTAGCAGGTGCTGCTTATCAAATTCCTGAAATTGCCTTAAAAGCAGCAGTAACTTATCGTTCTGAAATTGATCATGATGTTGAAATTAATGAAAGTATGCCTACACTTCCTGCACTTTCACTCTTAGGTCCAGCTGGTGCTGCCGCTGCTGCCAATATTGCAGCATCTTCAGGTAAAACAAGAATTACAACACCACAATCTGTAAACTTAGATTTACAATCAGGTATTATGGCGGACACTGTTGCCTTTGCTAATATCCGTTGGGTGAACTGGAAAGATTTTTCAATTCAACCATATAAATTTGGCAAAGTATCTGAAGCAATTGGTGGGTTAGTTGGTCGTCCAAATGGATTCGACTTAGTTAAATATTCAGATGACCAATGGTCAGCGACTGCAGGTGTAGGTCGTAAGCTAAATGAGCAATGGGCAGGTAATGTATCTGTTGGTTGGGACTCAGGTGCAGGCAATCCTGTTACAACTTTAGGTCCAACGGAAGGTTTTTGGAATGTCGGTTTAGGTGTTCAATATAGCCCAACACCATCGACCTTCATTGCTGGTGGTGTAAAATACTTCTGGTTAGGCGATGCAAAAGCTCAAACTGGTGCTCAAGCTGATGGTAGCGAATATGTTGCAGAATTCACTGGTAATACTGCTATCGCCTACGGTTTAAAAATGGGTTACCGCTTCTAAAAGCATTTAAATAACCGCCGTTACTTAATTCAAAAGACCATTGTTCTCAATGGTCTTTTTTAATTTTATTATCTTTACTCTTAGCACACGAGCCTATACGTTCTAAATTCAACCAAACAGGCACTTACAGCTCTCCTTCCTATTTTAAAATATTTACTCTAATTTATTTATTAAAAATCATTAACATATACCAAAAAAATTAGTACTTTTACTCTATTCAAGTTTATTCTTTGAATTCTTTAGTTCATTTTCTAGCATCACTGAGTATTTACTCTTTTTCAAATTATGTTACTTTCCCACAACATTTTGATACAAAACAATATCAGGGAAAAGAGAATATGAAGCTTTCAGCCATTCATTCTGCTATTTTACTCAGCTTAATTCCTACAACTTCTGTTCTTGCAGGCGGATTAGATCGTTCAGGTCAATCAATCTCAGCATTTTTACAACCGGGTAATTACTTTGAAGCTGGTGTTTCAGTACTTGATCCTAATGTATCAGGAAAAGACAAAGCGGGTAATAATGCAGCAGATATGGCAGGTACTTACTTATTCCCCCATGCCGCATTAAAACTTCAAGCGACTGATAAAATTTCTGTAGGTTTGATTTATGATCAGCCCTTCGGTGCCGATGCAGAATATTCGGGTAATAATAATTTTGTAGAAAATCGCCCAGTACCATTTAAAGGTGGCACAACTGCTGAAGTAGATACACAAAATCTAAATTTAATCATTGGCTACCAGCCGAATGAAAACTGGAATGTATATGCTGGTGCTGTGTACCAAACAGTTGAAGGTAACGTAAAACTTCGTGGCACAACATATAGTGTATTTAATGGTTATGACCTTAAAACAGGTGAAGATGAATCTGTAGGTTGGTTGGCGGGTGCTGCTTACCAAATTCCAGAAATTGCATTAAAAGCTTCTGTAACATATCGTTCTGAAATCAAACATGAAATGAATGCCTATGAAAATTTTGGTGCGATTGGATTCACTGGTGTTCCTATTTTAGATGGCGCCATGACAGCAATTAGCAAAACAACTGGAAAAACTGAATTAACAACACCACAATCTGTGAATTTAGACTTCCAAACAGGCATTATGGAAAATACGATTGCCTTTGTAAATTTACGTTGGGTAGATTGGTCTAATTTTGCCGTACAACCTTATAAATTTGCTCAGTTGTCGAAAATTGCAGGTCCTACCGTAGGTAAACCGAATGGCTTTAACCTCATTGATTACAATGATGATCAAATTTCTGCCAATGTCGGTGTTGGTCGTAAACTCAATGAGCATTGGGGAGCAAATATTTCAGTGGGATGGGATTCTGGTGCAGGCAATCCTGTAACGACTTTAGGCCCAACTGAAGGTTATTGGAGTGTAGGCTTGGGTGGTCAATATAGCCCTGCTGAAAATTACTTTATTCAAGCTGGTGTTAAATACTTCTGGCTTGGCGATGCTGATGCTGTAACAGGCGCGCATACTGAAGCAGGTAAGTTTGGGGACAACCACGCTCTCGCTTACGGTATGAAAATTGGCTATCGCTTCTAATTTTTTAAATAGTTAAATCAAATAAAAGGGACATTATTTTCAACTAATGTCCCTTTCTTATTCTAGTTTTAAAGATTAAGCCGGAATTTCCCGAACCGAAGCATCACGAATCGCCTCTTTTAATGCAGCATAACCTCGAATCGCAGGAAATTGTGGGAATTCTGCAATCACATTTTCAGGTGCATCGAACAAGAAACCATGATTCGCTTCACCCAGCATAGTGGTGTCATTATAAGAATCACCTGCTGCAATAACACGGAAATTTAAAGCATGTAAGGCTTTTACTGCTTGGCGTTTTTGATCTGGTTGACGTAATTTATACGCAGTAATCATGCCCTTTTCGTCAGTTACTAATTTATGACAAAAAATAGTTGGCCATCCTAATTGTTTCATTAGCGGATGTGCAAATTCATAGAAAGTATCGGAAAGAATAATCAACTGAAAATGAGTACCCACCCATTCAACAAATTCTTTCGCACCCTCAAAAGGTCCCATATCTGCAATAACAGCTTGAATATCACTCAAACCTAAACCATGTTGTTTTAAAATATTTAAACGTTGCGTCATTAACACATCATAGTCTGGAATATCACGAGTAGTTGCTTCCAGCTCTTTAATTCCAGTTTTTTTTGCAAAGTTAATCCATATTTCTGGAACTAATACACCCTCAAGATCAAGACAAACGATTTCCATGGGTTCTCCTAAATATTGGTTAAAAAATTGACACTATCATAGCATTAACAATTGCTTTTGTAGCTGTCGATTTTAAAATCAATTTTATTCATAAGTATCTATTTTTTATTGCTAAGCAGTATATTTCATTTACTTTAAAATAGAATGAATTTCAAACTATACATAGCATCCAAGCTAGTTGCCAGGAGCAGAAATGACTGCCATTCCGACTATTGATCTCGTCGATGCACTTGCATCTGAATATGCTGATCAATCCCCTTCTGAAATTTTAGCATTGGCTTTAAATCAAGCGGGTGAAATCGCTATTTCATTTTCAGGTGCTGAGGATGTGGTACTCATTGATATGGCATCACATTTGGGCAAACCATTTCGTGTGTTTAGCCTAGATACTGGACGCTTACACCCTGAAACCTATCAATTCATTGAAACAATACGTAAACATTACAATATCGATATCGAAATTTGTTTTCCCGAATCTGACTCAGTACAAACGCTGGTCAAAAATAAAGGACTATTTAGTTTCTTTACTGATGGGCATCAAGAATGTTGTGGTATTCGTAAAGTTCAACCTTTACGCAAAAAACTAGCAACATTAGATGGCTGGATTACGGGTCAACGTAAAGACCAAAGCCCAGGTACACGTGATGAAATTCCAGTAGTACAAGCAGATATCGGGTTTTCAGGTGAAGGCAAGCAGTTAATTAAATATAATCCACTGGCGAATTGGTCTAGCGCCGATGTGTGGAATTATATTCGTATGATGGAAATTCCATATAATCCACTGCATGAAAAAGGTTTCATTTCGATTGGTTGTGAACCTTGTACACGTGCCGTATTACCCAATCAACATGAACGTGAAGGTCGTTGGTGGTGGGAGGAAGCAACACATAAAGAGTGTGGCTTACACGCTGGCAATATAAAGTAATAAGTCAACAAAAATCACTGATATTTCAGTGATTTTTTATAAACGACAGATTCATCAATATCCTTAGATATTAGTCACTAAAAAGATTTATACTTGAATCTAAGATTTATAATTCCAAGAAACCAACACTCATAAACGAGCTGTTATGGACTTTGCAGTGAGGCAGACCAAAATTATGCGCCCATTACACCCTATTGATTTAATCTTTCTAACCCTAGAAAAACGCCAACAACCGATGCATGTTGGTGGTTTATTTTTATTTCAAATTCCAGATCATGCACCATCCACCTTTATTCAAGACCTCGTTGCCGATATTCGTAAATCTAAATCTGTACCTATCGCACCGTTTAACAATCATTTAAATGGTTTGTTTTGGGATGAAGATGAAGAATTTGATATCGACCATCATTTTCGCCATATTGCCTTGCCACATCCAGGTCGTATTCGTGAACTTTTAGTTTATATTTCTCAAGAACATAGTGCATTAATTGATCGTGCGAAACCCTTATGGACCTGTAATATCATTGAGGGAATTGAAGGTAATCGTTTTGCTATGTACTTTAAAATCCATCATGCCATGGTCGATGGAATTGCAGGCATGCGCTTAGTCGAAAAATCACTTTCGAAAAATCCTGAAGATAAAAGTATTGTACCGCCATGGTGTGTTGAAGGACCTCGTTCTAAACGCTTAAAAGAAACCAAGTCGAGTAAACTTAAGAAAGTATTAACCACGATAAAAGGCCAGCTCGAAGCTACCCCTAAAGTAACCCAAGAACTGTTCCAAACTGTTTTTAAAGAAATGGGGAAAAACCCTGACTACGTTTCAAGCTTTCAAGCACCAGCGAGTTTATTTAATCAACGTGTAAGCTCATCGCGTCGTTTTGCAGCACAATCTTTTGAACTTGATCGTTTTAGAGATATTTCTAAAGCGCTTAGTGTCACAATTAATGATGTGATACTTGCTGTTTGTTCTGGTGCACTTCGTGAATATTTAATTACTCAAGATGCTTTACCGAAAAAACCATTAATTGCAATGGTACCAGCTTCAGTCCGTGATGATGACTCTGATATGAGCAACCGTATCACCATGATTTTGGCAAATTTAGGTACACATCAGGAAGATCCTTTAGAACGTTTAAATATCATTAAACGCAGTGTACAGAATGCAAAAAATCGTTTTAAACGCATGAATGCAAATCAAATTCTTAATTATAGTGCTTTTGTTTATGGCCCTGCAGGATTCAATATCGCTTCTGGTCTAATGCCGAAACGCCAAGCCTTCAATGTAATTATTTCTAACGTTCCAGGCCCTCGTGAACCTTTGTATTGGAATGGTGCAAAACTTGATGCCTTGTATCCTGCTTCAATTGTTCTAGATGGACAGGCCTTAAACATCACCATGACCAGTTATTTGGATAAATTAGAAGTCGGTCTAACTGGCTGTCGAAATGCTTTACCCAAAATGCAAAATTTACTGACTCATTTAGAAGATGAAATACAGCGTTTTGAAAAAATTATTACCACAGCTAAAGAAACAAAAATAGATTCGATCACTCAAGAAAATAACTTAATACAACAGGCATAAAATCAAGGGGCTATAAAGGCCCCTTACTTTTGAATACTACGACACTGCTTCAATAACTGATGACAAGCACTAACTACCATTGCTTTGGTAATTTGCACTTCTTTGCCATGATCATCCAACATCACGCAGGTATCTTTTTGTTGGCTTTCTAATACATGCTTCAAACCGCGCGTTAACACTTGTTCACTTATATTCATTTTAATCTCACTTGCTAAGACAATTTAAAGAGAAAGTCTTTGGCTACTTGTTATCACTAGTATTGTAAAATTGCCAATGAAAGTAAAATTTTAGATGTAACAAGTGTTTAACGATATTCTGTTACAAATTTAACTGAGAATGATATCGTACTGCTCTTGCGTATATAAATTTTCGACTTGAAATTTAATCACGCGATTGATGAAATGCTCTAAATCAGCGACTGCTGGGGCTTCTGCTGTTAAGAGGCGATCAATCACGGATGGATGGGCAATAACAGTAAAGCCACTCTGAGATTCAAATGCGCGAGTATAACGTAAAATTTCTCTAAAAATTTCGTAACAAACAGACTCTGCTGTTTTAACATATCCACGTCCTTGACAGGTTGGACATGACTCACAAAGTAGATGTTCTAAAGATTCTCGCGTTCTTTTACGTGTCATTTCCACCAAACCCAGTTCAGACACCTGAGTAATTTTGGTTTTAGCGTGATCACGTTCTAGCATTTTTTCAAATTGGCTCATGACTTCATTACGATGCTGTGCTTCTTGCATATCAATGAAATCGATGATGATAATACCACCCAAGTTACGCAGACGTAATTGACGAGCAATGACCTGTGTTGCCTCCATATTGGTTTTAAATACAGTATCTTCCAGTGTTCGCCCACCCACATAGGAGCCAGTATTCACATCAATCGTTGTCATTGCTTCAGTCTGGTCAATCATTAAATAACCACCAGACTTTAAAGCAACCCGCGTTTGTAAGGCTTTTTGAATATCTTCTTCGACATTATACAAATCAAAAATTGGTCGCTCACCAGGATAATGAACCAAACGATCCTGCATATTCGGTACAAATTCATCCACAAATTCTTTTAATTTCGTATGAATTTCACGTGAATCAACAGAGATCTTGGCTGTATCTTCATTGGCTAAATCACGAATCACACGCTGTGGTAAAGGTAACTCTTCAAAAATAGTCGATGGAACTAAAATGCTCTTTTGCTTGCGTTGAATATATTCCCAAAGTTTCGCTAAATATGCCATATCTTGGGCAATCGCAGCTTCTTCAATACCCTCAGCTGCAGTACGCACAATTACCGAACCCGGCAGCTTATGCTCTGCTTGAATACGTTCAATCATCGAGCGCAATCGATCACGTTCTTGTTCTGATTCAATACGTTGAGAGACACCAATATGATTACCATAAGGCATCATGACCAAATAACGTGAAGGTATCGATAGATCTGTACTTAAACGTGCACCTTTAGTTCCCAGCATATCTTTCATGACTTGAACAGTCAAAATTTGTCCAGGTTGTAAAAGTTCATATACATTGGGTATTGGTTGGTTGCGTGGCCAAACCATATCATTGATATGTAAAAAAGCCGTTCGAGATAGACCAATATCCACAAAAGCGGCTTGCATGCCAGGAAGAACCCGAACAACTTTACCCTTATAGATATTTCCCACTAAACCACGTTTAACAGTCCGTTCTATAAATAATTCATTGACTGTACCATTTTGAATTAGCGCGACCCGACACTCCATCGGTGTGACGTTAATTAATAACTCATCAGACATAATAAAAGGCTCAAAACATTATAAAAATTCTTGTCAGGGGTTAATTTAATGCCTTAACCGCTTTTAATAACTGTACTGTCTCATGCAAAGGTAGACCTACAACATTGCTATAACTCCCTTCTATACGGGGTATATATTGTGCAGCAATGCCTTGTAGTGCATATGCACCTGCTTTACCGAGAGGTTCACCTGTTGCCCAATAATCTTCCATATCATTGTGGCTTAATTTTTGGAATTCAACTTGAGTCCGAACCACTCTACTGATTATTTTTTCATGATTCGCAACACAAATACCGGTTAAAACCTCATGCTTTCGACCCGATAATAATGACCAAATTTCAAAAGCATGCTGTTTAGATTCAGGCTTACCAATGATCTTAGCATCAATTGTCACACTGGTGTCAGCAGCAAGAATATTTACTGTAGGATATTGTGCTAAAACAGATTTTGCTTTGGTTTCTGCCAACCTTTTGACATAGTCTTCTATTGGTTCATTTTCGAAGACCGACTCATCAATATTTGGACTATAAATACTAAAATCTAATCCCAGTTGTTGTAGTAGCTCTCGACGTCTCGGAGAGCTAGAGGCCAGTATTAAATTCGCCATTTTTTTAACAAATAATATAAAATTGGCCAGAATAAAATACTGGTGAGAAGGGATTGCCAATGACGTGCAATAGAAAAATGTACACCTAACATCACTTGTGCCATAAACATAAAGAGCAAATATGCCAATATCGCGAAAGATGCAATAATCCATATATTACTAAAAGTTAAGACACGTCTTTCTCGAATAAAATATCGGGTCATAAATGTAATGATTACATAACTTAATGCATTTAAACCTAGAGGTGCATCAAACAATAAGTCTGTAAATAGCCCCATTGCAAATGCAAACCAAACACCACACCACGTCGGTTGACACAACACCCAAAATAGCGTGAGCATCAACATGAATAATGGTCGCCATCCAGCAACAGCATAAGACAATGGATAAACTACTAGAATGGAGCAAATAACAATCGAAACGACAATAACAAATAACGGATCTTTAAGTTGATGATCAGATGACAATTTCTTAGCGGTCAACATTGGGCTGCTCCATCGCTAAGGAATCAGAAAAAAGAACCACAACATGATGTCCTCCCGCTAACTGTGCCGCAGGTTGTACATCTATTTGCGCAAATTCACCCGTATTATGCCGCATCACTTTAGACACCGTCCCGACTAAATAACCTGCGGGGAAATGCTGTCCTAGCCCAGAACTATACACTTTATCACCCACTTTAATATTAGCACTGGTGGGCACATATTCCATTTTCAAACGTCCCAGATCACCGGTACCCGTGACAATCGCACGCATACTAGAGCTTTCTAAGCGTACAGAAAGTGAGTGCTCTTTGTCTGACAGTAACATGATGCGACTACTATGCGGATAGACATTAATAATCTGCCCCATAATTCCTTTATCATCTAATACCGTTTGACCAACTTTAAGTTGACTGCTCGCACCACGGTTAATCACAATGATATGACGTAATGGGTCTGCATCTGTACCAATCACCTCAGCAATTTCCATACGCCCATCAATGATGAGTGGTGTATCTAAAAGACCACGTAATCGGGTATTTTCCGCAGAGAGTTCGGAGAGTTTTTGCAGACGCACTTGTGCTTGCAGCAACTCAGCTTGCATAGCCGTATTTTCACGGCGTAGCTGTGCTTCAGATTTAGTTTGTTGATTCAGCCATTCTTTCGACAATACTGGATAACTTGCAAGGGCATAAATAGGATTATATGCCGCATACAAAACATCTCTTGCAGGTTGAATCACATGTGGCATGCGCCAGTTGAAAAACAGCACAACAAAACATGTGATCACTGCAATAATAAACGAGCGAAAAGATGGCGATTGTCTTGAAAAGAGATTCGGTTGCACCGCCTCGTCCTTAGCTTAGCCTACAAAAAGCATATCGTGATTCGGATTATCAAAGAACTCTAATACTTTACCGCCACCGCGAGTAACGCAAGTCAATGGATCTTCTGCAACAACCACAGGCAATCCAGTTTCGCGAGCCAGCAATTTATCGAGGTTACGCAGTAATGCACCACCACCCGTTAACACTATGCCACGCTCAGCAATATCTGAAGATAATTCTGGTGGTGTTTGTTCAAGTGCTGATTTCACTGCAGAAACAATACTTTGTAATGGATCTGCAATTGCTTGGCTAATTTCATCTGAAGTGACTGTAATCGCACGCGGTACACCTTCAGCAAGATTACGGCCACGAACTTCAATTTCTAAAGTCTCGCCTTCTGTAATCGCCATACCAACTTCTTTCTTAATCGTTTCTGCGGTCGTTTCACCAATCACACAACCATGCGCTTTACGCACATAATTAATGATCTGTTCATCAAATACATCACCACCTATGCGTAATGAATCTGCATACACACAGCCTTGAAGTGAAATAATCGCAATTTCAGTAGTACCACCACCAACATCGACAACCATAGAACCACACGCTTGTTCCACTGGCATACCTGCACCAATTGCAGCTGCCATTGGCTCTTCAATTAAGCGTACATCACGTGCACCAGCATTGAATACTGCTTCACGAATCGCACGACGTTCAACTAATGTCGATTTGCAAGGTACACAGACTACGACACGAGGTGCGGGTGGAAACAAACGTTTTTCATGCACTTTGCCAATAAATTGATTTAACATGGTTTCAGTGACTTCAAAATCTGCAATCACACCATCTTTCATCGGACGGATTGCAGAAATATTTGCGGGGGTACGGCCAAGCATTCGCTTCGCATCTAAACCTACCGCAGCAACAATTTTCTGTGAACCACTATGACGAATTGCCACAACTGTCGGTTCATTTAATATAATGCCCCGTCCTGGTGCATAAATAAGTGTATTAGCAGTGCCTAAATCAATGGCAAGATCTGGCGAAAACAAGCCAATTAGTCGTTTTAGAATCACGGGGCGTTCTCAGTTAAACTTTATGTGGGCGCAAGATGGCAACTTTAACTAAATGTGATGCTTTGAACAAGTCAATCGCTTATTATAACGCATGATATTTTGAATTTTTTTAATACTGATTAGGTAAGACATCATGTCAACAACAGATGCTCAGCATCCTGCAGACTTAAATGCACAAACAGTTTCAGCGATTGCCAATCTTGCTCGATTGTCGCTGAATGATACGCAATCTGCTGAATATGCTCAAAGTTTAAATAAAATCTTGGGAATGATGGAAACATTAAAAGGCATTGATACCGAAGGTGTTGAGCCATTAAAAAGTCCATTCGACCATGCTCAACCCTTACGTCAAGACATTGTGACTGAAAGCAATCATCGTGAAGAATATCAAGCCATTGCTCCTGCCGTTCAGGATGGTTTGTATCTCGTACCTCGCGTGATTGAATAATTTTCAAGCAAATAAACCTATTATTAAATTTAATCGTAAAGAATTGTACTCATGACTGATTTACACCGCTTATCGATTCGTGAAATGACTGAAGGGTTAAAAAACGCTCAGTTCTCTTCACGCGAGTTGACGCAACACTATTTAAACCGTATCGCAAAGATTGATACGCAAGTCAAATCTTATGTCACAGTTACAGCTGAACAAGCTTTGGCACAAGCAGATGCTGCAGATGCTGTACTAAAATCTGGAACAGCGGGTATTTTGACTGGTATTCCTTTAGCACATAAAGATATTTTCTGTACCCAAGGCATTAAGACCACAGCCGGTTCAAAAATGTTGGATAACTTTATCTCACCTTATGATGCGACGGTGGTCGCAAAAGCCAAAGCAGCAGGTCTAGTCACTTTAGGTAAAGTGAACATGGACGAATTTGCCATGGGTTCGACTTCTGAAAACTCTTACTACGGCGCAACTGCAAACCCTTGGAACTTAAACCATGTTCCGGGTGGTTCTTCTGGTGGATCTGCTGCGGCAGTCGCGGCAGATCTTGCTCCGATTGCAACGGGTACAGATACTGGTGGTTCAATTCGTCAGCCTGCATCTTTCTGTGGTTTAACTGGTTTGAAACCTACCTATGGTCGTGTCTCTCGTTTCGGGATGATTGCCTATGCCTCATCTTTAGACCAAGGCGGTCCACTAGCACGTTCTGCGGAAGACTGTGCCTATTTAATGAATGTGATTGCAGGTCATGATCAAAAAGATTCAACTTCTATGGAAACAGATGTTGATGATTATGTTGAGAACCTCAATGCGACAGCAGTTAAAGGCCTACGCATTGGTATTCCGAAACAATATTTTAACGTGGTGGGTTTAGCTACGGATGTTAAAGCACGTGTTGAAGAATCACTAAAAAAATTGGAAAACATGGGCGCGACATTGGTTGAGATTGATCTCGACATGGTTGAAAGCTATGTACCAACCTATTATTTGATTGCGCCTGCTGAAGCATCTTCAAACTTGTCACGTTATGACGGTGTGCGTTATGGCTACCGTTGTGAAAATCCTGTTGATTTAGAAGACTTGTACAAACGTTCACGCTCAGAAGGTTTTGGTGCAGAAGTTCAACGTCGCATCCTGATTGGTACCTATGCGTTATCTGCGGGTTATTACGATGCGTATTATGTAAAAGCACAAAAAGTACGTCGTTTAATCCAACAAGATTTCTTAAAAGCATTTGAGAGTGTCGATGTGATTGCTGCACCGTCAGCGCCAACTACCGCTTATAAAATTGGTGCGTCTTTAGATCCGGTTGCAATGTACTTAGGTGACATCTACACCATCGCAGTTAACTTGGCCGGTCTACCTGCAATTAATGCGCCTGTTGGTTTTGATTCAAATAACTTACCTGTTGGCTTACAGCTTATTGGTAACTATTGGTCAGAATCTCAATTATTGTCTGTGGTACATCAGTACCAACAAGCAACCGATTGGCATACCAAACGTGCAGCAATTGCTGAGGAGAAAGCATAATGGCGAAGCTTATTGATGGTTGGGAAGTGGTCATTGGTTTAGAAATCCATACCCAACTACAAACCAATACTAAAATTTTCTCAGGTTCTTCGACTGAATTTGGTCAAGACCCAAATACGCAAGCCAGCCTTGTAGATTTGGCAATGCCGGGTGTATTACCTGTACTCAACCAAGCTGTTGTCGATTTAGCGGTTCGTTTCGGTTTAGGGATTGATGCTTATATCGATCAAGCCTCTGTGTTTGCACGTAAAAATTATTTTTACCCAGATTCACCGAAAGGCTACCAAATCAGCCAGATGGATAATCCAATTGTTGGCTTAGGTCATGTGGATATTCAGCTTGAAGATGGCTCTGTGAAGCGCATAGGCGTGACACGTGCTCATCTAGAGGAAGATGCAGGTAAATCAATTCATGGTGCTGTTGCAGGCATGACAGGTATTGATTTAAACCGTGCATGTACGCCTTTGCTTGAGATTGTTTCCGAACCTGATATGCGTTCAGTTGAAGAAGCGGTGGCTTATGTGAAAACCATTCATACTTTGGTGCGATGGTTGGGTATTTCTGACGGCAACATGGCTGAAGGTTCGTTCCGTTGTGATTGTAACGTGTCTTTACGTCGTCCAGGCAATGAGTTTGGTACACGTTGTGAATTGAAAAACATCAACTCTTTCCGTTTCATTGAACAAGCGATTAATGTTGAAATTGAACGCCAAATGGACATTTTGGAAAATGGTGGTTCAATCACGCAAGAAACGCGTTTGTTCGATCCTGTAAAAATGGAAACACGTTCAATGCGTTCTAAGGAAGAAGCTAACGATTATCGTTACTTCCCCGACCCTGACTTACTTCCTGTAATTATTACAGATGAGCAAATTGAACGTATTCGTGCGGAACTTCCTGAGTTGCCTGTCGCACGTCGTACGCGTTTTGTAGAAAGTTATGGTGTAACTGAATATGATTCGCATGTTTTGACTTTGTCGCGTGAAATGGCTGATTTTTATGAAGCTGTTGTAGTTGCTGCTGGTGGTGCGAAGCAAGCGAAATTGGCTGCGAACTGGGTAATGGGTGAATTCTCTGCTGCTTTAAATAAAGCTAGCTTAGAACTTCAAAGTTCGCCTGTTTCTGCTGAGCAGTTGGGTGGCATGGTTGCTCGTATTGCGGACAACACTATTAGCGGTAAGATTGCGAAGCAAGTGTTTGGCTTTATGTGGGATGAAGGTAAAACTGCCGATGCCATTATTACTGAAAAAGGCTTAAAGCAAGAAACCGATACTGGTGCAATTGAAGCGATTATTAAAGATGTTCTTGCAGCCAATGAAAAGATGGTTGAAGAGTTTAAAGCGGGTAAAGAGAAAGCTTTCAATGGTCTAGTTGGTCAAGTGATGAAAGCGTCTAAGGGGAAAGCTAACCCTGCGCAAGTAAATGAGTTAATGAAAAAATTGATTGGTTGATTCGATTTATTTTTAAATAATAACCTGCTTTAGAGCGGGTTTTTTTAAATATTTATTTCAATATAATTATCTTTAATATAAATATAGCTGGTAAATTTTTTTAACACCTTTCGAAATTTAGCCACATTTTTAATATTTTCTTTTCTAAATTCTTGGCTTTTCTTTTTTAGCTTATGATTGCCTCTTTGATAATCAATTCGAGCAAGTGGGGATGAAGTGAGTAAAGAATTTGATTTTTTTATCAAGATCTTATTTAATTGCCAAAACCCACTACACTAAATACATTTTATAAATTTAAAAACATTAACATCTTTCAAAAAATCAAAGGGCAAAAAATGAAAATAGCCATCCTTACACTCACTACATTTGCTCTCCTTAGTACAACCACTTTTGCAGAAACTAAACTCAATATTCCTGTAAAAGAAACCAGTCAAATATTCAAAGCAGCGGGCTTCGCCAAAACAAAAAATGGTTGGAAAGGCGAATGTAATACAGGTGGAATTACCATATATAAAGACTTAAATGGCGATGGTCTAAAAGATGCGGTCATTTCAGACCAGAGTACCATGTGTTATGGTAATACAGGTGTAGGCTACTACATCGTTGCACAACAGAAAAAAGGCCAATGGTAAACTATTCTTAAAGAAGTAGGCATGCCCGAATTTTTAAAAACCAAAGGAAAAGATGGCTGGCCAGATATTGAAAATGACGGCTCTGGTTTTTGCTTCGAAATTTTACGTTGGAATGGTGATAAATATAAGGTTGACCGTTATGAAAACAATGGTAAAACATGTTCATTACACTAAAATTTTAGATTCCGTTGCAAAAGCCCATCAACTTTAGAGGGGCTTTTTGAATCACTTACTTCCCAAGCCCCAACTTACCCAAAATATCAGGCGTTAAAAAAGTCATTACCAATTTATTCAAATCCAAATAACGAACCACACCCTGCAATTGCTGTTTTACTTCAGGGTTCTTAATAATCTCTTCACCTGTACTACGCCCTAACTGCTGAAAACTTTCACCAACAGCTTGTATACCTTCCGCCTGAATCACAGCTTTAGTCTGAGCAGAACATTGTTCTACAATTACATGTTGTAAAACCTGAGCAAACTTTTGATCAAGTTGGTTTTTTTGCTCAGTCGTCACATTACTAAAACTCTTTAAATCAGGATGGGTAGATAAAGCCACAAACGTCCATTGCAACACCGTGGTTTTATCCGTTGCCGTTGTGGCTTTCACTAAACAATCACTTAACTGATCAACGGTTTGCCCTGCACTTGCGAATTGCGTAGCACCCAACAAGGTCACAGCCATGAATACAGAACGGCTCGTCAATGAAACGCGTTGGCGAATAACAACAAAAATACGGTGTGACATAAGGAGAATGCTCATACAAAATCAAATTCTTTGTACCATATAAGCTATCCCTTCACCTGTTATGACTATGTAACTTACAAGCGCAAAATTAGAAGTAAAACAGTATCGTTGGAAAAACTCAAAAAATAGATAATGCTTTACTATTTGATAGTAATAAATGACGATAATATGATCTAAATTCGGCTTAAAATTCCGTCCTTTAAAGAAGTATGTTTGGATAAATTTGTAAGCCTCACAATGTATCTAAAACACCCTCCTTCCTTATTAAGCTGCAACAAAACAACAGCTAGTAGCTATTGAGCAAGATAATCCAAAAGTACAACTCATAAAAATAAATAATTACATTTTAATATCAATAACTTAAACCAAAAATAACCATAAAGATTATTATAAAAAATCTATTAAAAATCTCTCTTCAAACAACCTTTTTCACAGTATAATTAACGCAAATATACCACTTTAGTTTTCCACACTATTTTTGAGTGCAGAATGTCAAAAAATATCGCAACGCTCATTGGCTTTACTGCAATCTTACAATGGTCTTCTATCGTTGGATTACTCAAAACAATCAGTACTAAAATTGGAGCTGATCTAGCGGTTACCTGTATGTATACCTTCAGTGCCATCATTTTATTACTCTTATTTCGTATCCCGAACTTAAAACAAATTTCTAAATATTATCTTATTTTTGCCACCAGTTTATTTGTGGTTTATGAGCTCTGTTTTTCTTATGCAATTGCGCTCGCACAAACCTCTGAACAAGCCATCGAAATTAGCTTGGTCGGCTATTTATGGCCAAGCTTAACCATTGCAACTTTAATTATATTTAAAGAGCTCAAATTTAATTTTTTAGTGGTAATTGGTCTCATAATTAGCTTAAGCGGCATAATTCTTATTCAAACGGGCAATGGGACTTTTAGTTGGACATCGGTATTACATAATATTCAGCAAAACCCAATCAGTTATATTTTAGCGCTACTCGGTGCAAGTTTATGGGCACTGTATTGTGTCATCACCAAAAAATATAGTAATGGTCACAATCCAATTGCACTATTTTTTCTGGTTATTGCGATTGTACTTTGGCTCAAAATGCTATTTTTACATGAGATTAAAAGTATACCTAGCATAGACTCAACCACACTGATTTATATGGCTATTTTATCTATCGTGACTGCATTGGGTTATGCAGCGTGGAATATTGGTATTATCAAAGGGAATATAACTATTTTAGTTACCCTCTCCTATTTTAGCCCTGTTTTCTCACCCTTCATTTCTATGCTGATTTTAAAGACCAGTTTATCCAGCAATTTTTGGAGTGGCGCTATTTTAGTGACTTTGGGTTCATTAGTTTGTTGGATCTCTACCAACTGGCAACCGATCAAAGTAAAACTCAGTGCTGTAAAGATGAAATATAGCTGTAACTGATTCAATATAAAGATGTGAATGAAAAGCCAATAGGTTGATTACTTTTAACTCGAAAATACCATTTATAAATTATCACTCAGTGTAATCAATTGCTGTTTACTGTAAAAATTATTCGACTAAAGAAAATAATAAGCGTCTTAAAAATACAATCCTGTTGTGCTATGTTTGATCTAAATAATTATATCTAAAAGAGGAAAAAACATGTCTAAAAAAATATTAATGCTAGTTGGGGACTATGTCGAAGACTATGAAGTAATGGTTCCTTTTCAGTTTCTTACTGGCTTAGGCTATATCGTACATGCGGTCTGTCCTGACAAAAAATCGGGTGACAGTATCGCAACAGCCATTCACGATTTTGAAGGTGAACAAACCTATAGTGAAAAGCGCGGACATAATTTTGCGATTAATTATGACTTTATTTCAGTCAATACTCAGAACTATGTCGGACTGGTCATTCCAGGTGGTCGCTCACCAGAATACTTACGTATGAATGATCGTGTTATTGCCATTGTCCGTGAATTTGATGCAGCAAAAAAACCAATTGCTTCTGTTTGTCATGGGGCACAGCTACTTGCTGCTGCTGATATACTTAAGGGTCGTTTATGCTCGGCTTACCCTGCATGTGCGGCGGAAGTTAAACTTGCAGGCGGTCAATATGCAGATATCGCTGTGACTGAAGCCATTACGGATGGACATCTTATTACTGCCCCTGCTTGGCCTGCACATCCAGCTTGGTTAGCACAGTTTGTTAAAACATTAGGCGCAACGATTCGTCTCTAATTTTAGTCAAAATAATATTCATATAAAAATAGGTTTTGCTCACTTCATAACTCGTTGCTGGAGTGAGCCACGAGTAAGCCCAACGATTAAATGTTATGAGTACCTTCACTACTGATTGCTTTCGCCCAAAACAACTTGGCTTTAACAGCATCAATATATATTTTACCTAGCATTATTATGATTATTCACTCGCTCAACTAAATACTTTAACTCGTGTCTTGAAATACGAATTAAATACGCTATTCAAACTAAAAATAAATCATGCTCAAAGCAAAGGCAAAGCTTAACGATTCATTAACTGCCGATGTATGGTCGGATGTTTATTCCAATACCAATAAAAATAGGTATTTTCAGTTTGCAACATCGTATGCGTACTTAACGTATTTTTATCTAACTGCCCCCAACACGCTTGCGCAGCATTACGATTATTATGTAAATCAATAAATTCCTGACCATGTAATCTAGGCTTTGATGGAATATATAAAGCCTGCCCCATAGGAATCCACAAATCTGCTAAATAAATTTTCCCGAGTTTTGGCCAATAACGCGCAACCGAAACTACCAATGGAAGCTCTCGATCTGTCGATGCAAAGATATGAGGGAAATCATGGTGTTCTAAGTCAGTACAAACAAAAGGAAATAAAGTTTTTCCTTCGCCTACGCTTCTTCCTGAATCTAAATAAGGACACCAATGGCCTGCAAACATGCCATATTCATATTCAATTTGTGAAAGCATTGCAACATGACTCTCTATTTTGATTGCCTGTCCCTGTTTTACCAGTGTAATTCCAAATGCTGCAGCATTCTTTCTCGTGGCCCACATAGGTTCATACTCGAACTGTATGCCATCAAACTCTAATTGTATCTCTAGGCCATATTTAGAGTTAACCTTAGTCCCCAACTCTTTAGAAACGTTATATTCACGTCCCTTACATTTCATTATTTTAAATTTATCCACTTCGAGTGAGTTTAACCCTTTCGGTAAGGTAGACAAATATGTTGGTCGCCCTGCATCATTATAAAAATAAGGTGTTTGTTTGATATTGACTTCTATTTTTCGTTTTTCTCGATCTAACAATTGTTGTTCAAAATAAATAGAATGCTTCACCGACTCACTCATTGCGATGATCCTTATATATTATTTTTGTTTTATCAAATCTATCGAGCGTTTAATTTAATTCTTCAATTTGACTAAACGCTCTTTTAGAAGCCTTATTTCAACTGCTTCAACATATGCTTCGCCCCAGTATGATTCTGATTACTGGCTAAATTTTGCAAAATACCTGCAGCCTTAGCTTTAGGATTAGAAAATTTACTGCTATATGCCGGTACATTAGTTAAACAACGTGCGAATAACACTCCAGATTCAGCATAAGCGTTAATTCCACTTGAACCATACAATTTCCCATAATTATAAGCTTTTTCCGCATTATTACAGGCATTTATCTGATTTTGACCTTTGTTTAAATCCTTACGTGCCGCAACAAATAATTTCATCTGTTGTGTTTGTGGTTTATCTACAATTTTCTCAACTGGTTTTACTGCTGTTTCTACAACTTTTTCAGCTGGTTTCACCGCTATTTCAGGTTGCTGATTACGATTTTGGTTCGCTTGCTGACTATTTTTTTTCTCCTCTGCTTTCTTTTGAGCAGCGGTATTTGCAACTATGTTTTTATTAACTTGAGTATCGGCTTTAGTCTTTTTAACTATTACAGTACTAACTATACTACTGCTATAAAATTTTTTCACTTCATCTGCAGTCATCATTTTGGTGTGTAAACTCACTACACGGGTCTCACCGCTCGTATCCAGCTTTCGTTCAGCAACAGGCTCAATAGAAACAATCCAACGCTGACCATCCTCTTGCAGACACTGATAGGCACCAACCCCTTGATGAACACTACTATAAGTTGATAATAACTTTTTCGTCCAAGACTCTTTAATCAGACTCATCGAACTTTTCTGTAAAAGTGAAAACTTCCCACCTTTGGCATTGCAATAACTACTTAAATATTTTTTAGGAATTAACGACTGAACGTCCTGATTACTTTGTTTCGGATCCCAGTAATAAACATACTCTTTTGCTGCGCCATTGCTCGCATTTATATTTTTGTTATCAATCAGCTCCTGAGCGGAGCTAAATTTTTGCAGTGAATCGGAGTTTAAACCGCCCATGCTGGTACAGCCATGTAAAGCCATGCCGACTACGCTGCCCGTCAGGATAAGTGCTTTGAAATTCACTGATGCTTCTCAATAATGCTGAATTAAAGAAAATATATCAAAACCACATAAAAGACAAAATGTATGACATTGATTTTACTAATTATTCACCATTATTTAATTTGAATTTGTACTTACAATTGAAGCATAAATGCCAAACTAAACCACCATTTATAACAAAACACTGACTACTGAACATTTATATATACATTTTTTAATAGTTTAAATTAATTTAAGCCTCAAAATAAAACCCGCAATTTGCAGGTTTTATTAGATTCTTAGAAAATTCAGAACTTAATCTTTTAAAACCGCTTCAAATGATTTTAAGCGTTTATAAATCGATAACAACTCAATAATCGTTGGCCACGAACTAATCAAGTATTGAAATGAACTACGTACCTGATCAAATACGTTATTAATTTGCGACATTAAACCCAATGTCATCTTGCCTGCCGCAATACTCGGAAATAATACAAATAAACTATAAATATTATCCAACTGTAAATACCAAATACGCGCTAAATTAAAATAGACATAATGGAAATACAAACGGAAATAGTTAAATCTCACCTTACTAAATAACTCTTTTAAAGTCTGTGGATCAGCACGTTCCTCATAATCTTCACCATAGACCAACTCTTTACGATAAGCGGCTTCTACTTTCTGATTATTAAATTCCAAGCCTGGCAACTTAATACCAATTACAGCCAATACCACCGTACCAAACAATGCCCAAACAATCGCTGCCCACACTAAAGAATGTGGAATAGCACCTACAATAGGCAAAGCTGTAACATGTTCAGACAATTTAAACAAAATCGGTAAAAAGGCAATCAGAGTCATCACTGCTTTAATAAAGTTAACGCCTAAGTTTTCCATTGTGGTGGCAAAACGCATGGTATCTTCCTGAATACGCTGCGATGCACCCTCAATGTGCCGTAACTGCTTCCAATGCGCCGTATAATATTCATTCATTGCAGTACGCCAACGGAAAATATAATGGCTAACAAAAAATGAGTTTAAGATCGACAAAGTCACTGCAACCATTGCGATATACAAAAAGGTCAAAACCCCTAAATACAAATCTTTAACATTCCCACCATGTTCTAGCATTTTTTGGATTAAATCGTAGAATGGGTTGTACCATGCGTTAATCAATACACCAACTTGTACGCCAAACCAAATATTGAATAAAATAAATGCCGAGCCCCACACCGACCATTTTTGCCAAGAATTATTCGATTTAATATGCCAAAAAATTGCAAAAATTGCCGTCGATACGAAAAACCAGAGATAAAACCACAAAAATTGTGCTGACCAAAAACGCGTTACATCCACAGGTAAATCTGCTGTTGCATAACCTTTAGGAAAGCCAATAAATGTCCCCCAAGTATTTCCACCTGAGTACCATAAAACTAAATTAACGATAAACCAAATCACCAACGTACTAATAAACCAGCGTGGATTCGGGAAAAATGACTTAAACATTCAGCGTAACTATCCTTAAATATTATTTTAACCACTTTGAATTGATACTAATCTTAAAAGCTTAATTTTGCTTAAAACTTTTTAATATGTTTTGTTTATTTTCTTCGGTTATATTTTATATATTTGACTCAAGCACTTCAGCTCAAAATCATGTTCTTAACCTGTCAATTCATCATATTACACTTGAGTGAGTTTATTGAAATTAAGATGATTATTTTACTTTGGAGCAATTCCTGAAAAGTGCGGCTTAATTTTTGAAAGCATAACCTTCACAAAATAGCCCACTCAGCGTTAATCACACACTAATCAATATTCACTAATCGCCTATTCATTTAAAACTAAAAATGATCATTCAAGCCCAATCTTTAAATATTTTGAAAATTGAGCTTTAAAAGAACAGTGTGGTTTAATTCGATTTCGCCCGTTTTAAAGCATCACTCCATTGATCTAGATGAAATTGACGTTGATCCTCACTCATATTTGGTTCAAAATAGCGATCAAGCTGCCATGATTTTGAAATCTCATCTAAATTAGAAAACATACCAACTTTTAATCCCGCCATTGCGGCCGCACCCCATGCAGTTGATTCCAACATTTTAGGACGTAAAACAGGTACATTTAAAATATCAGCCTGAAACTGCATTAGCATGTCATTTTGGCTGGCACCACCATCTACCCGTAATTCTTTTAAGGGCTTGCTAATATCCGACTGCATCGCTGTTAAAACATCAGAGACTTGAAAAGCAATCGCTTCCAATGCGGCACGAGCAATATGCGATTTATTAGTTCCACGTGACATACCACAAAGTAATGCACGCGCCTCACTATCCCAATGTGGTGCTCCCAGCCCTGTAAATGCAGGTACTAACACCACACCATCGGTATCTTTCACTTGACACGCCAGTGATTCGACTTCAGCACTATTTTTGATGATTCCTAAACCATCCCGAAGCCATTGTACAATCGCGCCAGCCATGAAGACACTACCTTCTAACGCATAGTTGGTATGATTTTGACAATTCCATGCCAATGTCGTGAGTAACTGATTCTGGCTATATTGAATCTCTGAACCCGTATTAAACAACATAAAACACCCTGTTCCATAGGTATTCTTTGCTGTTCCAACCTCAAAACACGACTGCCCGAACAGTGCCGATTGCTGATCGCCTAATATGCCTGTGATTGGAATATCTGCACCAAGTAATCCATGTGCTGTATCTGCAATATACGTATCTGAGGAAATAATTCGAGGTAAAACAGACCTTGGAATATTAAATAATTCGAGTAATTCTTCATCCCATTGCTGTGTTTTTAGATTCATAAGCATGGTTCGAGAAGCATTACTCATTTCAATGACATGTTCTGCACTTTGGGTTAAATTCCAAATAAGCCAACTATCAATCGTTCCAAAAGCAACATGGCCCTGACGTGCCAATTCACGTAAGCCATCCACATGATCAAGTAACCACACCAATTTACCTGCACTAAAATAAGGATCGATGCGTAAACCCGTAGTCTTATGAATTTTATCTGCTAAATTTTTTTGTAGTAGGTGATTACACCAATCTACAGCACGACGATCTTGCCAAACAATTGCTGGTGCAAGTGGACGACCTGTTCGTTTATCCCAAACAACTGTCGTTTCTCGCTGATTCGTTAAGCCTAATGCCTTAATATCTTTAGCTAATAATCGGGCAGATGCGATAGCTTGCTGTACCACGGCAATTTGTGTGGTCCAAATTTCCTGTGCATCCTGTTCAACCCAACCTGAATGTGGGGTTTTAATTTGGATTTCTCTTTGAGCTGTTGCATGAACTTTTCCATGTTCATCAAAAATGATTGCTCGGCTAGATGTCGTTCCTTGATCGAGTGCAAGTAAATAGCTCATATTTTTTATTTTTACTCTTAAAAAAAGTGATCTTACCTTAATTTTGTATTTATTCGCATCATGTTGTGATTGATGATGATAAAATGCATAGTAATTTTCTACAATTATGCTATCATCAATTTGTACTTTGGGGATGTTCCTGGCTTCGACGCTGGTGATGAAACTCATAGATGCATGCCGAGAGCGCATTTTCTCTCGTAAATCAAATTTGCATTTTTTAGTCGCAAACGACGAATCATACGCTCTAGCTGCCTAAGGGCAGCTTGTCCGCCTCTCCGAATACTTGTGGTTAGAGAGTCCGACTGAAGCGCACGCACACAAGTCCGTATTAAAGCCACGCCTCGGGGCTTTGTACTAAATTTAGAGGATCGCCTTAGTACCCTGTTCGTCGGGTCACAACGGGTTAAAATAATTGACGATATCTAAGCATGTAGTATTCTCGAGCGTAATGCTGGCGGACGCGGGTTCGACTCCCGCCATCTCCACCAAAATTCTTTAAAAAAAAGCACCTAATTAGGTGCTTTTTTTTATGCCTAATTTAATAATTAAAATACATTTCCGATGTTCAGAATAAAGCGGATCTATGAAATTTAATTTAAATGTGTAGTATTTTAAATACTCATAAATTATAAATTCATTCAAAATAAAATTAAAAAAACTTATAAGCTCCCCACAGTAAATAAAATTAAGACTTGTTATTCGCTATAAAAATAATTATATTTTTATAGCGAATAAAACAAAAAAAGTATAAAGTTCAAGCGAATGATATTTTACAAATTATCTAATGAAATTGAAAAAAGTCATATTTGCATTAAAATTAAATCTTAGAAAACTAATTCTATTTTTAGCAATATTTTGTGTAATTATTCTTTTCACAGCTTCATTATTCGTAAATTACTATATCCAAAAAAAACAATTAATTGATATATCACTATCAGTCAATAAAGAGTATGCATCTAAAATTGCCCATAATACCAATAGTCAGTTTCAGATGATATTAAAAGAACTCAGTTATAGTGCCAACTTATTAGGCGATTCTTTTGATAAAACTCAATTTGTACAATCTGAAGTTGATCGACTTAAATTTCAATCGAATTTTTTTAATAGTGTTATTGTCTCTGATAAAAATGGAAAAATTTTAAATTATGCTCCATCTCAAATAGCATTAAACAAAGATGTAATTAATACGACACTGGGCTTTCAGCAATCTATTAAAACAAAAAATACAGTCATAACTAGTCCTTATTATTCAATACGGAATAATTTAATTGTTTTCATCTCACAACCTATTTTCGATAAAGATAAAAATTATCTTGGCTTTATTGGAGGAGCAATTTATTTAAAAGATCCAAATATCGTGAATGAGTTACTCACGAGTAAGTACGGATATAAAGACAGCTATATGTATGTATTAGATAATTCTAGAAAAATCATCTTCCATCCTAATAAAGATAGAATTGGAACACTGGCAGAAAATAATACTGGGTTAGACTTCATGACCAGCAATGATTCTGGACAAATTAGATTAACCAATAGTCAGGGTGTCGATAATTTAGCTGGTTTTGCTAAAGTAGAATGTACGAACTGGATTGTCGTTTCCCAGCAACCAACAAATAAACTTTTAGAAAAAATACC
Source organism: Acinetobacter sp. ANC 4648 (assembly GCF_002135345.1). Lineage (GTDB taxonomy): Bacteria > Pseudomonadota > Gammaproteobacteria > Pseudomonadales > Moraxellaceae > Acinetobacter. Next base: position 103,771 of record NZ_NEGI01000006.1, read on the forward strand.
TAATTTAATTTATAAAATTATTGCCTATATGTTTGTTTTTTATCTTTTAGTCTTTTTTATCATTTGGCGAATATCTGATTTAATTTCTACTCCCTTAAATCGTTTAGCCACAATAGCCAGCAATCTGAATAAGCCAGATATAGATAAACAAATCAAAAATGTTGATCCTTGGTATTTTGAAGTTCGAAATTTTAAACGATCACTTCTGCAAAGTTCTTATAATTTCAAAAGGAAAATATCTACATTAAACCACTATATTAACACAGATCCTCTCACAGGCTTATATAATCGAAGAGGTATGGAATTACATATCGATCAATTAATGAAATCAAAAGTGCCTTTTGCAATTATTGCTATTGATATTGATCACTTTAAAAAAATTAATGATCAATATGGACATGAACAAGGTGACTTAGTCCTAAAAATAACAGCTCAACGCATTAAAGATAATTTTCGAGATATTGATTTTTGTTGTAGAGTGGGTGGTGAGGAGTTCATTATTATTTCTCCTATTCACAACCAGAAATTAAGTCTTAATATTGCTGAAAGAGTTAGAGAAATACTAGAAAAAAGCCCGATAGATGATATTCCAGCAGTGACTATTTCTATGGGAATAGCACATTGGCCTCAAACATCAACTGATATAAATAAGGTTTTTAGAATAGCAGATGAATATTTATACAAAGCAAAAACCGAAGGACGTAACTGTATCCGTTACAAAGTTTAAAATTTATATTGAAGCTATGCCACAAATAATCAGAATAGATTAATGATTTAGTTTTATTTTTTTATCTAAGCTCTATTTTAAAACCTATGTTTTTATATAAAAAAATAAAGCATGATTTTAAACATATATTAAATCTGAGAATAGCTAGATCTTCATAAAAGTAGAAAATATCGCCAAGATTTCACAGCCCTAAGAAAATATTATTAGACATTTAAGTCTATGAGCAACATAAAAAGTTAAAAACCCAATTTATCAAATAAACTGAGTTTTTAATAACTAATTCAACACGTTTCCAAAACAAGGTGACTACTTACTAGACTCTATTTTTCCATAATTAAATTTTACGATAATCAATGTGCATGCCCTGCTCCAACATTTCCTTTTGGTTTAGGGCAAAGCCAAATAATAAGTCCTGCAAAAATAAAGATCATCGCAAAAATTAAAAAAACATGATTCACCGACAATGTCAGTGCTTCTTTATCCACTAAACTAGAAATCAGCCCTAATGCACTTTCAGAACTTAATCCATGCTGAACCAATTGCTGCTGTGTCGGCTCAACATGCATAGTCGATACAATTTCACTCCGTGCCAATTTGCTATGATCATCCCAAATCGTTACTGCAATTGATGCACCAATTGCCCCCGCCATAGTACGGACAAAGTTCATTAACCCTGCGGCTGATGCAATTTCATCAGGTCGCACTGCACCCAAAGCAAGATTAGTTAACGGAATAAAGAAGAATGGAACGGCAAAGCCCTGAATAATCTGTGGCCACGCCAAAGACATAAAGTCAGCATCGGTCGTCCAAAATGCACGCATTAAGGTCACTCCGCCTAAAATCATTAACCCGAAACTGGCTAAAGCACGCTGATCATGTTTAGTTGCAAGTTTTGCCACAATCGGTGACATAGTTAAACTACCAAAACCCATAGTTGCAGTAAGATAACCAGCCCATGTCGCGGTATAACCTAAATTAAACTGTAACCACTGTGGGATAAGCACGATACTGCCAAAAAATGCACCAAAAGCAAAAGCTAATGACATAGTGGCAATGGTAAAACCTTTATGTTTGAAGATATGAATATTCACCACAGGATGCTTTTCGGTCATTTCCCAGATCACAAAGACCACAAAGCCAACTACCATGATCACCGCTAAAGCACAGATAAAACCGCTATTAAACCAATCACGCTCATGGCCTAAATCCAGCATAAGTTGTAACGCACCAATCCAAAGAATTAATAGTGCTAAGCCAATACTATCAACTTTTAATTTTGCAATCGGGGTTTCAGCGACTTTTAATAAACGCATTGCACCAACCGCACAAAATATTCCGACTGGAATATTAATAAAGAAAATCCAGTGCCAAGAGAGGTTGTCACTAATCGTCCCCCCAAGAATTGGCCCAAGAATCGGACCAACAACCGTGGTCATTGCCCACATCCCCATCGCCTGAGATTGTTTTTCAGGTGGAAATATTCGCATCAGCAACATTTGCGTAAGTGGCATAATTGGACCACCGAAAATCCCCTGCCCAATACGACAAATAACTAACATTGCAAGACTATTGGATAATCCACAAAATATAGAAAAAATTGTAAAACCAATCAAACTAATGGTAAAGATCCGAACAGCACCAAAACGCCCAGCGAGCCAGCCTGTTAAAGGTACACAAATTGCTTCCGCAACCGCATAAGAGGTAATCACCCATGTGCCTTGCGAACTCGATACTGCAAGACTTCCCGTAATATGTGGCACAGAAACATTGGCGATGGTCATATCTAGAACCACCATAAAATTAGCTAAAGCCAATACGAAAGCTGCGAGCAATAATTTGCCGCCTTTCAAATCACCATACAGTGCTGTGCTATTCATAAGTGATTACTTCGAAGACAAGTCGATGGTTGCATCCATAGACAAACCTACACGCAATGGATGTTTCGCTAATTCTTTCGAGTCCAATTGAATGCGTACTGGTAAACGCTGTACCACTTTAATCCAATTGCCTGTCGCATTTTGTGCCGGAATTAAAGCAAATGCAGCACCAGTACCTCCAGAGAAGCCCACAACAGTGCCATGATATTCAACACTCTTTCCATATAAGTCAGAGGTTAATATAGCCTTTTGCCCAACACGCACTTTTTCCAATTGGCTTTCTTTAAAATTGGCATCAACATAAACATCTGAAATTGGCACAATGCTCATCATAATTGAACCTGGCGCAACACGCTGCCCAACCTGAACACTACGTCGTGCAACAACACCATTTAACGGCGCACGTATTTCAGTCCGCTGCAAATTTAGCAATGCTTGATCTACCATTGCCTGAGCAACCAATACATCTGGAGTTGATGCTTTGTTTGCACCTTTAATCAACGCTTCATTGGCCGCTAAATTACTTTCAGCTGCTTTACGTTTCGACTCAGCTTGTGCTAGACCTGCTTTCGCGACTTCAAGATTTGCCTTCGTGGTATTGAATGCACTTTGAGATGTGGCTAACTCTTCTTTAGAAATTGCACCTGATGCGCCTAACTGTGTCCGACGTGCCAATTCTGCCTGTGCACGTTCAACTGCAACTTGTGCTTGAGCAACTTGTGCTTTGGCACTGTTAATATCATCACTAGTCACTAAAATTTGAGAAGTTAAAGAGCTACTGTTGGCTGAACTTTGCGTATATTGACGTTGGGCTTTGGCCAATTCTGCTTGTGCTTGTGCTAAAGCAATTTTGGCATCACGGTTATCAATGATTGCCAGCAAGTCACCCTTTTTAATTTGTTGGGTATCGCTCACACGAACCTCAGCAACCTGACCACTGACCATCGATGTTATTTCAGCCGTTTCAGCACCAACATAGGCATTATCTGTATTCACTGAACCACTAAAAATAAAAACCCAAATTGCATAAATAACCGCAGCAACAATGATGACCAAAGTCACAATCGTCAACATTTTTTTACGTTTGGATTTCATCGCTACATCGGTATCGGCTGATTCATTTGGGGGTGCAGTGGTATTTTGAGCATCCGTCATCGCATGTTCCTAGGTCTAGGTATGGACTTGGTCACATTCACCTCCTAAAGCATTTTGTAAAAACAAACTTTGATCAGTTGCTTCAAAATGACTGAGAGATGAGATTTATGAGAAAGTCGATTTGCTTAAAATTTTGAGAGCTAATTTTACAGTTAAAAATCATATTACGAGAATAAAAATATAACTCTCGAGTTTATTTCGATTAAATAATTTGATAATCCTCGATATTATTCTTTTTTTAAAGAAAAAATAAGTCATCAAAATATCCTTTTGATGACTTATTTTTAAATTTTGTTACAAACCAAGCGATTAATTAATAGGCGTAAGAGGCAATAGCCGTCGCAATAGCTTTGCCTTCATTATTGGTCATAGTCATCCGCATGGTACACCCTTTTCGTCCCATACGCAGTGTTTCTGCTTTGGCAATAAAATACTCGCCACGTCCTGGTGCAAGATAATCGACACGCATATCGACGGTTGCTAAACGCGCGACTTTCTTCAACGTATCCGCTAAAGTTTCAGGTTCTGAACGCTGATATAATTCGCCCATTGCCACAATTCCGCCAATGCTATCGAGTAAAGTCGCAGCAACTCCACCATGTAGAATTTGAAAGGCCACATTGCCAATCAAAAAGGGTTTCATTTCAATATAGCCTTCAATTTCACCATTAACGACCCGCATTTGCATGGTGTTATGCGAAAAATAAGGAGAACCATTAAATGCTTGGGTAAGTTGGTTTAAGACCACATTTAAATCGACCTTGGAACCTAAATGGATATTACCGGTCCATTTTTTTTGTGATTCACTTTTAGACGAATCACTTTTAGGAGAATCACTCATAAAATACTAAAAACCTGCTCGAAATTCGGATATTGAGAAAAAACTGACTGCTGTTTCCCAAAAATATGATTATAAGGCTACAATATATAAAAGTTTAATACTGATCACTGAGATTGTTATGACCTATACGTTCAATCGTCCTGCTTTTCCTGCAACTCGCATGCGCCGTATTCGCAAGAATGACAAACTAAGAGCCATGGTCAGCGAAACGCATTTGACTACTGACCATCTAATTTATCCAGTATTTGTACTTCCAGGACAAAATCAAACTCAAGATATTCCGAGTATGCCCAATGTTCAGCGTCTTTCTGCTGATTTATTACTCAAAAAAGCGGAGACCCTCCTTGAGCTTGGAGTCTCTAAACTGGCTTTATTTCCCGTTACACCACAACAAGATAAAAGCCTAAATGCTGAAGCAGCATGGCATACCGATGGTTTAGTACAAACCACCTTACGCCTTTTAAAGAAAGAATTACCTGAAATGGTTTTAATTACCGATGGTGCGCTTGATCCATATACGACCCATGGACAAGATGGCATCATTGATGAAACTGGTTATGTACTTAATGATGAGACGGTTGATTGTCTAATTAAACAAGCATTAAGCCATGCGGAAGCAGGTGCAGATGTGATTGCACCAAGTGACATGATGGATGGCCGTATTGGTGCAATCCGTCAAGCTTTAGAGGCCAATGGCCACATCTATACCAGTATCATGGCGTATTCTGCCAAATATGCTTCTAGTTTCTATGGTCCATTCCGTGATGCAGTAGGTTCATCCTCTAATCTAAAAGGTGGCAATAAATATAATTACCAAATGGATGTTGGCAACCGTGCAGAGGCATTGCATGAAATTGCACTCGATATTCAAGAAGGTGCAGATATGGTGATTGTTAAACCGGGTATGCCATATTTAGATGTCGTGCGTGAAGTGAAAGATACCTTTGGCATACCGACTTTTGTTTATCAAGTCAGTGGTGAATATGCGATGTTAGCTGCCGCCATTCAAAATGGTTGGTTATCTGATAGCGTAATCATGGAATCGCTGATGTGTTGCCGTCGTGCTGGTGCAGATGGAATTTGGACATATTTTGCAGAAGATGCAGCACGTAAACTCAAAGAAATTCATTAATTGTTATTTCTGTAAAAAGCTGTACTGACTCACCTTTTAAAATTGGATGCATGATGCATATCGCCATTATTGGAGCAGGGATAAGTGGTTTATTGTCTGCTCTTGAACTTGTAGAAGAAGGTTGTAGCATTAGTATTTTTGATCAGCAACACGCTGGTAATGCTGCATCATGGGCTGGTGGGGGAATTCTCTCCCCCATGTATCCATGGCGATATCCGCAAGCAGTCAATCAATTGGCGCAATTTGGTAAAACTTTTTATCAAGAATGGAATGAAAAATTACTACCGCACACTGGCATTAATTTTCAAATCAATGAAACTGGAATGCTGATCTTTGATGAAGATGATTTTGAAATTGGTTTAAATTATAAAGATCAGCACCAACAACCCATGCAACATTGTGAATATTTACAACAAGAACAACTTAAAAAAGTGAATCCACATGTTTCAGGACACTTTAAACACGCCCTTTATTTTCCACAACTGGCCAATATCCGCAATCCGCGCTTATTAAAGTCACTCATCACCTATCTGAAACAGCATCCACAAGTACAATTTTATGAAAATACGTGGATCGATAAATTTCAAAAAAACAATCAACAAATTGAATCTATTCAAACACAAAATGGACAAAAAATTTATGCAGATCACTATGTGATTGCTACTGGAGCATGGTCAAACCATTGGTCAGAACAATTAAATTTTAATATTCCTGTTCAACCAGTTCAGGGACAAATGCTACTGTTTAAAACTCCAGAAAATTGGTTACCAACCATGTGTATGAATAAAGTCATGTATCTTATTCCCCGTTTAGATGGCCATGTCGTCTGCGGTTCTAGTATGGATCATATCGGCTTTGACCAACGACCATCGCTACAAACCCAACAAAATATTTTTAAAGCCTGTGTTGAAATGGTACCCGAGCTTGCTGATTTTCCGATTGTTAAACAATGGGCAGGCTTACGCCCAAGTTCACCTACTGGGATTCCTTATATTGGACAAATGCCTGAATTCGAAAATTTATGGGCGAATTTTGGACATTATCGTAATGGTTTGTGTATGGGGCCGGCATCTGCACGCATACTGAGACAGTTAATCTTAAAACAACCGACTTTGATCTCGCCTCTTGCCTACAGCACTAATCGACTTCAACTACCTGTCAATAGCTAAAATTTGTTGCAGAGCAATGCTTAAATTAGGATATTTAAAGTCAAATCCTTCACGCTGTAATGCTTGAGGTCTGACATATTGCCCATTTAATACTAATTGTGACTGCTCCCCCATCATCAGGCGCATCATAAAACTCGGCAAAGGTAACATTGGTTTCCGCTTTAAAATATTTGCTGCAATTTCTACAAATTGCAATTGATGAATATGATCTGGTGCGACAACATTATAAATCTTTTGGATAGAACTACTTTTAAACAAGAACTGAATTGTTCTGATAACATCATCAATATGCACCCAAGTAATCGGTTGATGGCCTGAACCAATTTTCCCGACTGCATTTAATTTAATGGGCCGTAACATTTTTGGAAGAATTCCACCACCTTGTCCAAATACAACTCCCAAGCGAATAATTTTTGTATTTTGTGTTATATAACTCAAAGCTGCTTTTTCCCATTGCTGGCAAAGTTCTGACATAAAAATCGGCTGCGATGGAGAATTTTCATCACACTCATCCTGCCATTTCTCTAATGGATCAATACCATAAAAGCCAATGGCAGAACCTGAAATAATCAGCTTTGGAAAAATATTAGCTTGAGCCAGCCATTGATATAAGCAGTGAGTCATATTCACTCGACTTTCAATTAACTGTTTTTTTCTATGATCAGTCCAACGTGCTTGCCCAATACTTTCCCCTGCTAAATTCACGACATAATCAATATTATTACTTTTAATTTGTTCGAAAGATGAAACCCAACTCAATTTTTGATGATTGGATGCTTTATTTTTCTGCCGAGTGAGACCGATGACCTGATAATGCTGTGCCAATAAATATTGAATAAGATGCTGACCAATAAATCCTGTAGCACCGGTGACTAAAACAGTCTGCTGATTCAACATAAGTTTGTCTCTCTTATTGATCTCAACTTAGATATAAGCCAAGCTTAATATTTAAGCAAATCATTTTAAAATAGGTTTTATGGAAACATTTTATTTGCCATTCTTTGTGCTTGTTTACCATAAAACCAATACGTAATTAAATATAAAGGAATTGCAAAAAGTAATATCATGATCAACGTGGTCAACAAAAATTGAGTGCTTTGCATATACATTACAAAAGTTGACCAAACCTCTGGATCATTTCTCGAAAAATAAACTGCACCTACAAGCATCCCGATTAAGTTATACCCCCAAAATATTAGGGTAAATCCAAGCGTTAATTTTTTCCGTTCTTGATGAGTCGGTGCACGCTGTTGTTGTTTTAAAAACCGATACAAGACAATAATCATGGCAATCAAATAAGGCATTGCCGTTAATATTCCTGCGATTTGATTCGGCAGAAATACCATAAGCACGCCAGAAACAAGGCTTAACACGAAACAAAGTATAAAAAACCACACATAATATTTGTTTAGAGAAACCATGATGACGACCGAAATAGCTTAAAAATACATTATAGAAAGTTTTTCTGATTTTTTTTGATTTTCTTGTCAACCAATTCAAAAGTCATACCGTTATATAGTTATAAGGATCACAGCAATCAAGTTTTTTACACCGGCATCCGTAGAAAACTTCGCTGACCTTGGCTCCTATGAGACCCATAAACTCATACTTCAAACATAGATTTGGAACAGCAGCCTAAATCAAAATGAATGAAGTATTTTGGCCGACGATTTAATATCACTCGAATCGTCGGCTTTATTTTATCTACGATTTACAACTTCATCTGTAGGTCTAAAATACGAATCTGGTTTAAGTGTGTCCACATACATAAAAGGAATTAAAATAATGAACATGCTACAAAAATTTTCAGCATTTTTAATACTCTGTCTGAGTTTAAGTAGTCTTCATGCTCAAAAAACACAAACTCAAGAAGAGCTTGATCAAATGCAGGAAGCAGTAGCTCGCAATTATGCAGAGTTAGTCAAAAAAGGTGAAATAATTGAAAATACGACGGATAAAGATGATTCTTATGTAAATTTAAAACGGTGTTCTGAAACCCCAAAGGGTGAATCTTGTTATATTGATAAAGTACCAACTGCGAAGAATTACTATGTTGTTAAAGAAGTTCGTATGAATGATGGCTGCATCTACGAAATCCATAAAAATGGCACTGAAGATGGTGTATGCCCAGCAAAGGCGAAATAAGCCAAACACCAGCTTTTAATATGATAAATTAATTTAAAGACTAGAATAGCATTGCTAAGTTTCGCTACTATGCTCTTCGGAGCATAGGACAAAATTATGACAGTTCGTTTTTTACATACATCTGATTGGCATTTGGGACAATTCTTCTATAACCATTCACGCCAATATGAACATGAACAGTTTTTAGCATGGTTGCTAATTCAGATTAAAGAAAAACAACCACATGCCCTGCTCATTGCAGGTGATATTTTTGATGTAATTAATCCTGCCTCCGCTGCTCAAAAACAACTGTATCAATTCTTAGCTGATGCACATGATCTTGCGCCACACATGCAAACCCTCATGATTGCTGGCAATCATGATTCAGGTTATCGGATTGAACAGGTTGAGCCACTCTTAGAAAAATACAATGCTAAAGCCATAGGTGTAGTACAAAAAAATAGTGAAAATCAACTCGATTTAGACCGATTACTTTTGCCCATTTACGATGAACAAAAAAATATTGTCGCTTGGTGTTTAAGCCTACCTTTTTTACGCGCTGCAGAAATCACTGGTATTAATGAACAAACTAGTAATAGCCAAAGTGCGATTGCCTACTTACATCAACAACTCATTGCAGAAGCGAAACAGCGTAAAACTGAGAATCAAGCCCTAATTTTAATGTCACACGCGCATATGCAAGGTGGCGAAACCTCCGATTCAGAGCGCCCAATTATTATTGGCAATGAAGAAGCATTATCTACTAGCTTATTTGATGAGATAATTGATTACGTCGCGCTTGGACATTTACATAAACCACAAAAAGTTCAGTATCCACATATACGCTATAGTGGCTCGCCTATACCACTCTCCTTTAGTGAAATTAACTATAAGCATCAAGTGGTTGATGTGACTATTGACCCAACTAAAGAAGATGAATCACGGTTTCAATTTGAAGCAATCTCGATTCCTCGTAGTGTGCAACTGCATAAAATCAAAGGTGAGCTAAATGAGGTTTTTGCAAAACTCAAAACTTTAGCCAGTGGTGAAATTAGCAATATTGACCATCGTGAATATGTCGATATCGAATACCATACTTTGACTCCCCCACAACCCAATTTAAGACAACAGTTTGAAGATGCTTTACCCAAAGATCGTTATCGTCTGGTGCGTATTTCACGTCAATATTTAAATCATGATACCGACAATACAGAGACTTCAACGATGAACCTTGAGCCACCCACTCCACAGAAATTATTTCAACAAATTTGGGAGAAACAAGGCTATTCAGTAGATGATGAGGTTTTAAAAGACTTTATGAGTTTGGTAAATGATGCACAGAAAACACTTGAAGATGAACATTCGGTTTAAGGATTGCCATGAAAATTTTATCTATTCGCATAAAAAATTTGGCATCTCTTTCTGGAGAACATTTTATTGATTTTGACACTGAACCTTTAGCCAGTGCTGGACTCGTTGCCATCGTCGGAAAAACAGGTGCAGGAAAATCAACCATTTTAGATGCCATGTGTTTAGCATTGTTTAATAAAATTCCACGTTTGAAAGATAGTGACGGTAAGCTACAAGATGTTGATGGATCGGAGCTTTTAACAAACTCGCCACTGACTGTTTTACGTCGAGGTACTGCACATGGTTTTGCAGAACTTCGTTTTGTTGCACAAGATCAAAAACACTATTTGGCACGTTGGGAAATTAAGCGTGCCCGTGAAAATGCCAATGGTAAATTGCAAAGTGTACAACGCTATTTAAAATGTGAAACTGACGGTATTGTAATTGCAGATAAAGCCAAAGCAGTCGATGCTGCCATTAATAAAATTACTCAATTGAGTTTTGAACAATTTACTCGTGCCGTATTATTAGCCCAATCTGAAGTCACTGTATTTTTAAAAGCCCGTGATAACGAACGTGGTGAATTACTGGAATATCTCACCAATTCAAATATTTTTGGAAAAATTGGTCAATTGGCCTATGAAAAAACTAAAGCCATCGCCAATCAGCGTAAAGAATTAGAGAATGTGCTTGGCCATATTGAAATTTTATCAGATGAAGCTGTTGCCGAGCTGAATCAGCAATTTACCTCGGTTGATACTGAATATAAAAAGTTAGATACTGAAAAATCTAAATTAGCCAAACAACAACTTTGGTTTGAAGAAAAGCAGAAGTTAGATTATCAAATTATAGAAAAACAAAAAAATTATGATGCTCAAATCATTATCCAGCAACAATTAGCACCTGAACGTCAGCAACTCAACCATTTAGAAATATTCTCAAGTATTCGCTCTGTTGTTTTTCAGCAGACTCAACTTATAAAAACTCAGCAACAACTTGCACCACAAATTCAGCAGTTACAGCAGTCTTTTGAGGTCATTTCCAAAAAATTTTACGATGAACAGCAAAGCTATCAGCAGGCTGAAACGGCGCTCAAAACCCTACAAAATTTTGAAATCACCCATATGGATCCGTTAAAGAAAATTCGGAGCTGTATTCAAGAAAGGGATTTTATTGGTGCAGAATTTAATAAACTGAAAACTCGATGTATCGAATTAGATGCTCAACAACAACCTTTAATTGCACAAAAGCAGAATATTGCATTAGAGATTTCAAAGCTGAACGATCAACAAGAGACTATACAAAAACTGTTATCGGAAACGATACATTTTAATCCACTCGATCAAGGCATTCAGGCACATATCCAACAATTACAACAGTTCATTACTCAGTATCAAAATATTGAAAATAGCTTAGGTAATATTCTCCAAGCGCAGTCAAAACTTGTAGATGATCAACTTAAGCTTGAACAGCTAAATACTAAATTTGGTTCAAATATACAAATTGAACAACAGTTAACCCAGCTTAATACTGAACGTGAACTGAAAATTTCACAACTTAATCAGTTTGATATTGCACAGCAAAAATTTCAGCAATATTTTGAATTAGACGCAGATCGATCAACTCATCAAAGTAAGTTACAAGCATTGAATACACAAGCACTTGAGCTGACTCAAGTAAGTGCTCAAGCTGAACAAAATCTTGAAACAGCAAAAAATGAACGATTTAAACTGCAAGATATCTTACAAACACAACGTTTATTACATGCAGAAAATATTGAAAAATTACGTGAAAACTTAGTTGCGGATAAACCTTGTCTGGTCTGTGGTAGTAAGGCACATCCTTATCGCGATGATGAAGCTCAAGTTTCAAAAGCCTTATTTGAGTTGCAACAACAACAAGAACAACAAGCTATTTTGAAAGAACAACATAACTTTCAACTGTGGCAAACAGCACAACAACAAGCGACAAAACGAACATCAGAACTTGAGCAGCTCAAAAATACTATTCAAAGTAACCTTGGAAAACTCGAAAATCTGAAAAGTGAATTAGCACAACAATTTTCTAATTTACAGCTTCAAATTAATTTTGAGCAAGCATTGCATGAAATCGAAAAACAAGTTACAGAATTTAAAACTCAATTTCAAAATGGAAAACAACAGATTGAGACTAAATTACAAGCCTTAAAAGATATACTGAAACAGCAAAATACTTTAGTAGAACAGATTCAAAGTGTTCAACACCAACTCAGTACTGCAGAAAACTTAAAACAACAAATACAACACATCACGGCCTGCTTGAGCAATGCCGAGCAAAGCCAACCGGCAATGCAAACGATGACTCAAACGAAACTTATTTTAACTACGTTAATAACTCGAGCGCAGCATTTACTGAGCTTGGATAAATTGGTTAAAAGTAGCGATGAGCTGAATCGAACCTTAGGTTTAGTGAATGTTGATCAAAATAATTTAGCCAAACTGCTGACCGAAACCATGCAAGTGCGTGATGAAACCTATACCAAAGGGCAACAAAATACCCAATTTGCCACTCAACTGATTCACGACATCACGGATCTATCCCCTACTGAAATCAAACCACATGAGTGGCTGACTCAACATGATGCAGATCGACAACAAAAACAATACAGCTACCAACAGCAAAAGCAAAGCTTTGAACAGTTACGTGCCAACTTTGAAAAACAACAGAATGAATTGCAGCAATTGCTCTCTCGGCGAGCTGAAAATCAAAATAGTCTTGATCAAATTAACATTGACATTGAGCATTGGCTAAAAGTGCATCAAGATTTCAGCAATCATGATTTAATGAATTTGGTTCAGATCAATACTATACAAGAACAAGAACTTCGCATTAAGCTACAAAATGCCGAACGTGTACTTAACGATAGTGCATCTGCATTAAAAACCCTACAAGAACAACAAACAGCACACCTCAGCCATCAACCAAATATTGACTTGAATGTCTTACTACAAAACATAAAAGACAATCTCGAAGCTTTAATGGCTCAATCTGAAGTATTAGATAAACTCAAAGTTGATCTTGCACGACATCAGGATAATTTAACAAAACAAGCGAAATTTGCAGATCAGATTCAAACGATTCAGCAAGAAGAATATCGTTGGGGTAAAATTTCAGGACTCATGGGTGATGCAAATGGTAAAAAATTCCGTGATTATGCACAGCAATATAATTTGGATATTTTACTTGAGCTGGCCAATCAACAGCTAAATATGCTGTCACAGCGTTATACCTTAAAGCGTCTAGACAACTCTCTTAGCCTTGCTATTATCGATCATGATATGGATGGTGAAACGCGTTCAGTAGCTTCTCTTTCAGGTGGTGAATCCTTCCTTACTGCCCTCGCTTTATCCTTAGCAATTGCCAATATGGCTTCAGGTTCCATGAAAATTGAATCGTTATTTATTGATGAAGGTTTCGGTACGTTAGATGCGTCATCTTTACATATGGTAATGAATGCTTTGGATCAATTACAAAATCAGGGTCGTAAAGTCGTATTGATTTCACATATACAAGAAATGCATGAGCGTATTCCAGTACAAATTCAGGTCAATCCCTTAGGTGCAGGAGCAAGTACGATTCAAATCGTGAGTTAAACTTAAGCAGAAAAATTTCTTAGGGGGAGTTAATATAAATGTACAGAATATTATGCCCCATATTTCAGAGGCTTCATATTTAACTGACTTGGGAATACTTTCTACTTCAAGCACTTGCTTTAACTGACTTCACTTAGTCAGCTGGAAATGCATTAGGGGCTGGTGCATAACCCTGATTATTTTGAACTTGTTTATGTTTGGGAGCTTTTAACTCATATACGACGGTCCCAATAATTCCCGTATTGCGAATTGAGCCACTGGTACTATTCGCAGCATAAGCATCTTTAGGTTTTGAAAAGGTAAATGATGCAACAGCTGAATTACTCTTACGAAAACCTTCAATCACAAGCGTGTCGTATGGGCGTAAGACATAACCACTATTTTGTCTTGATGCTTGGCTGCCATCAAGTACATCTAAGCCATCAACACTTGCTACAATTTCAAAAGTTTGATTGGTACTATTTACATAACGCAATTGATAACTTTGACCATCATTGGCAGATAAATAATACTTTTGGCCATCTCGATAAAGTTGTAAACCACGTCCTGCATCATCAACAATAGAAAAACTGATTTTACCAGTAGCGAGTGAAATGCTATTAATACGCTGACCTTGATACTGCTTGCCTGCATAACGAACTTGAACTTCCGAAATTGCAGTTTCAGACATCCGTTTTAAATCAACCTGCGTTATAGGTGAGCTAATATCATCCCCCCAACGTGTTCCAAGCTTTTCATGCGTAGCAACGTGACTATTTGCCACAGAAGCTTTCATGGCTTCTGTTTGAATATTCTGAGAAGTTTCAACCGTAGCTGATTCCATTTGTTGCTGACTACACGCAGCAATCACTAACCCGAGAAAAATCCAAACAAAAACTTTAAATTTATAAATAATTTGATTAAACATTACCACAACCTTTTTATCTTATTTTATAAATTGGAGTTATAAATCGAGAATAAAAATAGATATAGATGATAATCGTAAATTTTTACCATCTTGATATGAATAGGTTTGGAATAAATCACTACTTAATCTATTTTACGTAATGTTAAAATCTGCTCACTTCGTCCAAAAGGTCCATGTACATCATGTAAAATGGCGCTGGTTAATCCAATACCATCTGCACCATATTGTTGTACAGCCTCTAATCCCAACCACTTTCCTTCAGGTAAACGATAAAAATGCAATTGTAAATCTAGATTCGGAAAGCCCCATTTAAGTGGCATACTTTGCCGAGGCACAATTCCGTTGGCCATATCCACCATACTCACAATATTGACAAAATCTGAAGCGGTTTCCCCCTCTACCATATCTAAGTCAGTTTTCAACCAAATCAAACCCTTACCATGACGTTGTTGGCTTGATCTAGCCTCAACTGTTTTTGTAAATCTCCCTGGCCACTTCCGTATACCATCAAAATCAGGCATATTTTCAGGTGTTTCTACGGCCTGATCTTCTAGACCTGCAATGAACGAACTATCTTGTATCATCATTCGCCATGTTCTTGCGACGACTAAAGTTTTGCCCTGCCCCGTCATAATGGACTCAATTAACTCAATGGTTTTACCGGGACGAATAACTTGCGTGGTGATCTCAATTTCACCCAAAGCAATCAAACCAAAGATATCAAAACTGATGCGACCAATGCGCATATTTTCACGTGGCTCAAACTTTTCTAATTCGACACAAATCACCCCTGTTGCTGGTGACATATGTTGCTCATTAGGATTCCATGCACCTTGTGTATTCATGGTCGATTGGTAACGTGCTTGAACTATGCCCGCATCATTGATAGTTCGATCAAGCAATTGATAATAAGCAGACATAAACTTCCCTATTCGATTCAGTTTTTCTTATATTGAAATAATGTATCTTTCATTCTCAATCTATTTTTGTACTGAAATTTACGTGAAAAGTCTATGTTTCAACAAAATATTGATCCCATGTGTTCAACTTTATGCTCTAAAGTTGCATCGAATCTTAAAGCTATGTTATGTCAATTTATGCATAACTCTAACTCAATCTAAAATAATCACATAAGAATAAAAATCTACATAGCAACATCCATTTGCATAGATTAATAGAATTTTTAATCAACCAAACTCATTTTAGCTTAGAAAGCATTATCTTATGAAATCTACTTAATTGAATACACTTTTCAGTTCTAGCTGAAATGCCATCATTTTTTTAATATAGCTATTTTGAATAATCTCGTGTTCCAAATAATGCTGTTCCTACGCGTACCATGGTCGAACCCGCTGCAATCGCAGCTTGCAAATCTCCCGACATTCCCATACTTAAAGTATCCCAATCTTCAGGATGTGCATGTAGCTCCTTAACTTCCTCAAATAAATGCTTTGCATCCATAAAAGCATGCAGGTGATCTGGTGCTGGAATAACCATTAAACCCCGTAATTTTAATCGTGGTAACTGACTTATGCATTTTACCAACTCTGCAACCTCCGTCGGATGGCAACCCTCTTTTGTCTCTTGAGCATCAATATTGACTTGTAAACAAATATTCAATGGCTCTTGATTTTCTGCACGCTGATTGGATAATCGCTCTGCAATAATGAAACGATCAACTCCATGGACCCATGCAAATTTTTCTGCCAAATGCTTAGTTTTATTGCGTTGCACATGACCAATAAAATGCCATTCAATGTCTAAATCTGATAATGCTGCAATTTTATCTAAAGCTTCTTGTAAATAATTTTCACCAAATGCGCGCTGTCCTGTCGCATACATTTTTTTTACCTGCTCACTAGGATGGGTTTTAGAAACAGCCAATAACTGAACTTCATCCATATTTCGCTTCGAAGCTACACAGGCTTGCTGAATTAACTTAAGTACATGATTTCGAGCTTGGTTTAGATCATTCATTGATGTTGTCTCATTTCAGATAAATCAGCTTCCCAGTAAATAAACTGTTGGTTATGCTGCGTGAAAGCCTTATTATTCTACAAAATAATTAAGTTAACAGCTTTATTTCGGGGACATTATGGATATTACAGAATTACTGGCATTCTCGGTAAAAAATGGTGCATCAGATTTACATCTTTCAGCCGGTATGCCACCACTGATCCGTGTAGATGGCGAAGTTCGTCGTATTAACTTACCTGCTTTAGAACATAAAGATGTACACAAACTTGTATATGAAATTATGAATGATAGACAGCGTCGTGATTTTGAAGAAAAACTCGAAACTGACTTTTCATTTGAAGTCCCTGGTGTAGCACGTTTTCGTGTCAATGCCTTTAATCAAAATCGTGGTGCTGGTGCTGTATTCCGTACCATTCCATCTAAAGTCCTGACTATGGAAGATTTAGGATTAGGACAAATTTTTAAAGATATTTGTAATTATCCACGTGGAATTGTCTTAGTTACAGGCCCAACGGGTTCGGGTAAATCAACCACCCTTGCAGCGATGATGGATTATATTAACGAAAACCGTTATGATCATATTTTAACCGTTGAAGATCCAATCGAGTTTGTACACCAGTCCAAAAAATGCCTGATTAACCAACGTGAAGTACACCGTGATACGCATGGTTTTAACGAAGCACTACGTTCTGCACTACGTGAAGATCCAGATATAATCTTGGTTGGTGAGATGCGTGATCTTGAAACCATTCGTTTAGCATTAACTGCTGCGGAAACAGGTCACTTAGTTTTCGGTACGCTACATACCACCTCTGCGGCAAAAACCATTGACCGTGTAATTGACGTATTCCCTGCTGAAGAAAAAGATATGGTTCGTGCCATGCTCTCAGAATCATTACAGGCCGTCATTTCTCAAACTCTGTTGAAAAAAACTGGTGGCGGACGTGTTGCAGCACATGAAATTATGATTGGGGTTCCAGCCATCCGTAATCTTATCCGTGAAAATAAAGTGGCACAAATGTACTCTGCCATTCAGACGGGTGCCAATTATGGCATGAGCACGCTCGATCAGAGTCTCAAAACCTTAGTCTCAAAAGGTGTGATCACTGCTCAGGTAGCACGTCATGCTGCGAAACAACCAGAATCATTCCTATAAAATTGAACTTGGGGAAATTTAGATGGATTTTAATGATTTATTGAATTTAATGATTGAACATCAAGCCTCTGACTTATTTGTCACTGCTGATGTTGAACCATCCATGAAAATTAATGGACAGATTGTTCCTATTGCAAAAACAAAACTTACAGGTGAAATTGTTGGGCAATTGATTCACTCTATTATGAGTGACAAGCAACGTAAAGAATTCGCAGATACCCGTGAATGTAACTTTGCAATTACCAATAAAGACAAAACTTCGCGTTTCCGTGTGAGTGCATTTCAACAACGTGATATGCCTGGAATGATTTTACGTCGGATCGAAACAGTTATTCCAACCATGGAAGAATTAAAACTTCCACCGATCTTAAAAGATTTAGCCATGACTAAGCGTGGCATCATCATTTTTGTGGGCGCAACTGGTACGGGTAAATCCACTTCGCTTGCTTCAATTATTGGCTATCGTAATAAAAATTCAAAAGGTCACATTATTACGATTGAAGATCCGATTGAGTTTGTACATGAACATGCTGGTTGTATTATTACGCAACGTGAAGTGGGCATTGATACCGATTCTTTTGAAATTGCTTTAAAAAATACTTTACGCCAAGCACCTGACGTTATTTTGATTGGTGAGATTCGTTCCCGCGAAACTATGGACTATGCCATTGCCTTTGCAGAAACGGGACATTTAGTTTTTGCCACACTGCATGCTAACAATGCCAACCAAGCGATTGACCGAATTATTCACTTCTTTGAATCAGATCGTCATAGTCAATTGTTTATGGATTTATCCTTAAATTTAAGAGCAATGATCGCACAACAATTGATTCCCACTCCTGACGGTAATTCACGTCGTGCTGCGATTGAAATTCTGATTAACTCACCACTAATTTCAGATTTAATTCGTAAAGGTGAAGTTCATGAAATTAAAGATTTGATGAAAAGATCCCGTGAACTCGGTATGCAAACTTTTGACCAAGCTTTATTCGAACTGTATAAAGCTGGGCAAATTACCTACAAAGATGCCTTAAAACATGCCGACTCTCCGAATGATTTACGTCTACAAATTAAATTAGATGAAGAAGGTGGTGCTCACTTGTTAAATGCCAACACTAAACTGACTTTTGATGGTCAATAATTTTGAATTTATATAGCCTAATTAAATATTAAGCTCAAAAAAGGAGAGATAAGTTCGCTTATCTCTCCTTTTTTTATTATATTTTTGTACTTTTATTTTTTACGATACGCTTCTTTACACTCAGCCGCATCACAATAACCATACAGATTCAGTGAATGTCCTGTCAGGATGAAACCAAACTTTTCAGCAACTTCATGCTGTTCATGTTCAATTGTATCATTAGTAAATTCAACCACTTTATTACAATTTTGGCACACTAGATGATCATGATGATCATCTTGCATAATCTCAAAAACTGAATGATTATTTTCAAAATGATGACGTTGAATAATACCCGCTGCTTCAAATTGTGTTAATACACGATATACAGTTGCTAATCCTACATCTTCATTTTGTTCAAGTAATGTTTTATAAATGTCTTCTGCACTCAAGTGATGTTGTCTTGAGTTTTCCAATAATTCCAAAATTTTGATTCGTGGTAGGGTAACTTTAAGTCCAGCTTTGCGTAAATCTTGATTTGAAATAGCCATATAAAAAGGTCTCGCAACAAATTTTAAGTTGGAATATGCAACAGAGTTGAGATGCAGTATGATCTATGATTGGATCAATTGCATCATAATTAATTTGGGATAGTGTAGCAAAATGCAAAAAATCATGCTGACGTTATTCGTCGCTTCATTGCTTGGTGGTTGTTCTGTATTCGGAGTATACAAAGTTGATATTCCTCAAGGAACACCGTTAACCCAAGCTCAAGCCTCAAAAATTCAAGTAGGTATGTCACACCAACAAGTTCGTTTCTTGTTGGGCAGCCCGACAGTGACTGATCCAATGAATCCATTACGTTGGGACTACATTTATAACTACATCCCAGGTACTTATGCTAAAAAAGCTAAGATTCCAGCAGCACATGGCCAACACTTAAAAGTTTATTTTAATGAGTCAGGCATTGTCACCAAAATTGAAGGCTTAGATAGCATTCCTGAATCTCAACCGGGCTTGCCAGCATCTAAAGAAGCGATTTTGAATGCGCCCCCACTATAGTCACTTTAGAATAAAAAGAAACCCCTCATTGAGGGGTTTTTCATATCACTTCAATTGTTTAAAGCGATTACCTCGACAGTAGTTTCCAACTGGATTTGCAGCAGCACGATTGCGACGAATATCTTTAGGATTAATCGTCAATACCCGATAAATTTCGACACGATCACCCATTTGAAGTATCTGATTTTGATCCTTAATTTTGGTACCAAATATACCTAAGCTATACTGCTCAGGTAATGTGACCAGATTCTCGATTCCACTTTTCAGAATGGCATCCAGCGCAGTCATTCCATCCACATAGTTCACTTCAATATGAAATTGTTGTTCAGGCGTAGCATAAGCGACCCAAACTTTGGGGTGAGTAATTTTCTCTTCTCCCATTAGATGAATTGTCCAATGAATGAAATCATCGCCACTACAATCGATAACGGTAATACGATACGTACCGCAATCCGCCAGATATTATAAAATATTTCATTACTAAAACTCATCGCTTTACGTAAATGACTGATTTTCATAATCCAACCAGCAAAGATCGAATAAATTAAACAAATCACTAATCCCCAAAGCATCAAGATAGGATTTAAGATACTCTTTAAATTGGGTATCGCCCAAACCAGTAATGCGACCAATAAAATTAGTACTTGAATCACAACTGCAATTTGACGTTGCGCTAACTGTTCACGCGCTAGCTGTAGCATCAGTGCAGCTGCGACTACAGCCGCAAAAGTCATACTATATGCAGTAATTTGCGTACTCATGGCAAAATAGCCAAAAGCAATCACTGCAACGAACTGTGCTAACCAGATGGGTACGACTGTTTTACTAGATTGCTCTTGTTGCTGAATTTGTGAAAGACTGGTTTGCCAATACAATCCTAGTCCTAGACCATTGGCCACCAATGCTAAAATAGTTGCATTGCCCCATTCTTTAAATTCAATTGCAGTCACATGCCAAGGTTGTAAAGCTGTACCGAGTACGTTAGCCAATATCAATGAAGCAATAGCACCTACTGCCGTTAAAAGTAGCAAAATTTGACGTGGTAAGTAGGACAGCACCAATGCAACAATCGCTAAACTAATCAAAACGAAATGAGCTTGACTGGCTAATATTGAGTCATGTAACGCAATTTGACTAATATTAGAAAGAACTCCGCCGGCTAAGAAAGGAATAAATACCACCGCCAACCAACCAACAATACGCCATCTTTGTGATGCATCAGCATCTCGTGTTAGTGCTGAAAGTGCATTTAAAGCTGTAGTTTTTGAACGCTTTGCCAACGCGACTTCTAAATAGCCTATCGGTAAAGCGAGCAACACCATTGTGCCTAGCCATAACAACCAAAAATCAATTTGTCGATCAATTTGAATACTTAAACTCGGCGCTAACCCAGCAATAATAATAAATGATAAACAAAATGCCATCAGCGGCGATAACCATCGTGACATAGAATTGTCCTGCATGACGAGTTCCGTAAAAAAGTCTAATGCTATTTTGCCTTTGTCATAGCTGAAAATCAAAAGATTACAAAGAAAAAAGCAAATCATCTGATCAGATGACTTGCTGCGCTAAGTTGATGATTCAAATTTTATTATTTTTATCCACTCTAGTTTTCTTATTCATACACCCAACATTGGTATTTAAGAGAAAAAACGAGCAAACCAATTTTTACCTTTTTTCTTTTCATTCTCTTTAATAATACCCATCATATTGGTCTTAACTGCCCCCACATAATCTGCATCATCGTGTTGAATATGGTTAATTAACCATTTCGATAATACTTCATGTAACTCACTTTCAATTGAATATCCTTCATCAAAACGAGTCCGATAACTTTCAATTTTTTTAATAAATAAATCATGTACTCGTTTATGAGGTACACGATATTTATATTCAGCTTCTTCTTGTAAACTCTCTTCAAAGGTAAAATGAGACTGCGTATAATCAATAATATTATTGAGAATTTGTTTAACTCTTGCTTTATCTGTCCCTACGCTGATTTCATCAATTTCATTGATATAATCTAAAATCCGTCTATGTTGATCGTCAATCACATCGATTCCAGTATTATATTCTGGGACCCATTTCATCTTCATACGACCACCTTAAAATATTAATTGCATCACCCTTTAAATTCATAGTAACGACTAAATAGACAAATAAAAATGAACCGTATTACTCGGATTTAACCAAAATTCATGATTTTAAAATCAAGTTATTGTTAAATATATATTTTATATTTTAATCATACCAAAAGGGTAAGTTATTATTTAACCAATTTTATAAATTAAAACTAAATAAATATAAAAAAAACATACTAATTATTTATTTTTTTTTAATTAAAAATAAAATCTTAATCTATATTTTAAATAGCTTTAAATTTTATCTAAAATTTTTTATATTAAATAAATTAATATTGGTCTGCTTTAGTCATTCGTTTTAAACTTGGATTTTCCTCTTCTCGAATTAATCTTTCTACCCGAGTAAGAGCAGTTAATATTGGTCGACCAGATTGAAATAAAATCATTTCTCCAGCTTTATATGAAATCCAATTTTCATTATGTGTTAAAGGTTCTGTCGTAATTACAGCAACGCAATCTTCCGCTGTAGTAACTGTACTAAAATCGATTTCTACGTCTAAATCGATTAATTGTGCATGTTGAAATGGATATTCTCGGACCAACCAATGCAGCTTAGTAGTTGCGTAACTAAACAATGCCTGCCCATTTGATAAACAATAATTAAACGTACCATATTCAGCAATTTTTGGTGCAATATCTTGAAGCAATGCAAATATTTGCCTCAAACTCGGCTCAACATAGCCAAACTTCTCTACAAACTGTTCCAGTAAATAACAAAATGCTAATTCACTATCCGTATTTCCAACAGGTGTGAAACGTCCAGATAAATGCGGATTAAAACCATGCAAATCCCCATTATGTGCAAAAATCCACTGTCTCCCCCATAGTTCACGACTAAATGGATGGGAATTCTCTAAAGTAATTTTGCCTTGGGTTGCTTTACGAATATGAGCAATAACGTTACGAGATTTGATTGGATAATTTCGAATCAATTCGGCAATTGGAGATTCAACCGCAGATTGATTATCGACAAATAAACGACAGCCTTTATCTTCAAAAAAGGCAATCCCAAAACCATCACAATGATCTGAGGTAATTCCCGCGCGTTGTGAGAAACCACGGAAAGAAAAAGTAATATCCGTTGGTGTTGCACAGTTCATTCCCAATAATTGGCACATAGTTTTTTCATACAGCTTTTAGTTATATCAATATTGTGCATGAGTACACACCTGCTTGCAAATCTGAAAAATTGCAAACGAGTGTGTTTTATTCAGTTTTTACAAATGCATTTAAGATATCTCATATTTTTAATCGCTCTAGAGTGATCATAAACTGGGATCATGAATATGTAAAAAGTCACTTAATGTGGCTTTTTACAATACTTAATTTGATTTTACAGTGATTTGGTTCGATTGGTAATTAAGGTGCCAATACCATGATCCGTAAAAATTTCAAGTAATGTTGCATGTGGTACACGACCATCAACAATATGCGCACTTACTACACCGCCTTTCACCGCATCTAAAGCACAACCGACTTTAGGAATCATCCCACCGTAAATCACACCAGTTTCAATCAAACGGTCGACCTCATGCGTACTTAAACCCGTCAATAAGTTTTTATTTTCATCCAATACACCTGAGATATTGGTCAATAAAATTAGTTTTTCCGCACCCAATGCTTCTGCAACTTTACCTGCAACAAGGTCAGCATTAATATTATAAGTATTGCCCTCATCATCAACACCCAATGGGGCAATTACAGGAATAAAATCACTTTGGGTAAACATTTCTAAAACGTCTATTTTAACCCCAACCACTTCACCAACTAAACCTAAATCAATGTGTTGCACTGAACCATCTTCGGCTGTTTTTTCCATTAATAATTTACGTGCACGCAGCAAATTACCATCTTTACCCGTTAAACCAATCGCACGACCACCATGCTGATTAATTAAATTGACAATCGATTTATTGACACTGCCACCGAGTACCATTTCCACCACTTCCATAGTTGCAGGATCGGTCACGCGCATACCATCAATACGGTCTGATTCACGCCCTAACTGTTTCAGAAGTGAATCGACTTGTGGACCACCGCCATGTACAACAATGGGGTTTAAACCGACTGTTTTAAGTAGAACAATATCGCGTGCAAATGAACTTTCCAACTCTGGGTCAGTCATGGCATTACCACCATACTTTACAACGAGCGTTTTACCTGCAAAGCGTTGTATATACGGTAAAGCTTCTATTAAAATTTTAGCTTTGTCCGTGCCAGTATGCTGATGTGGCATTCTCCTCTCCTCAATCATTGAATCTATAAAACTAAGCCAATCTAAACTTAATGCACATTTAGAATATCTTGCGCGATCATAGGATAACTAGCACTTAACATGGAAGCAAATGTTTGTCTAATTTGATCTAAATGGGCTGGACTATCTGCATCAAAGCGGAGAGTAAAAAACTCCCCTGTGTTGGATGCTCGAATAATCCCAAAACCATACTCAAAATCGAGTCGAACTCCATCAATATTACTGAGTACGGCATCTAAATTATGACTAGAAATCTCAATATCCCGCAATACACTTTGAGGATCCGTACCCTGCGTACTGATATAAGTATCTTCAGTATAAAAACGCTCAGGATAAACTGCTAAAATTTCAGATAAAGTCATGTGTGGAAATTGACTTAAATACTCCATCACCCGTAATGCGGCATACAATCCATCATCGTAGCCCAAACCACGACCATCATTAAAGACATAATGCCCAGCGTATTCACCACCAAAGACGGCGAAGCCTTTTGATTGCGACAGATATCTACGTAAAAAACTGCTCCCTGTACGCAACATTTTGGCATGTCCACCTAATTGTTCTACTACTTGACGAACTATGGATGAACATTTCACATCAAATACAATTTCATGTTTCGGATGATCTTCTAAACACATCTGCGCACATAAAGCCAATAAACGGTCAGCTGAAATAATATGTGCATGTTCATCTAGTAATACTACGCGATCACCATCACCATCTAAAGCAATGCCAAAATCTGCTTGATAATGTAGTACATTTTGTCGAAGTCGTTCTAAATGTTTTGCTTGTGATGGATCTGGAGCATGATCTGGAAAGTGACCATCGGCATTACAGCGTAATGCAATCACATCACAACCTAATTTTTTAAGTACCTGTTGTGCACAATATCCAGCAGAACCATTTAAGCCATCGACAACCACTTTAAACTGTCGTTTAAGTTGAATATCTTGAATCAATGCAGACTGGTAGGACAAAAAAAACTCAGGTTTTATATTATGTTCTACGGAGACAGTTTCAAACAATGGTGTTTGATTTAATACCAATTGTGAGGCCAAATCACCAATATCTTGAATCATTTCAGGACTAGGCGGTTCAGATTGAATCACCCATTTAATACCATTATCGGTCTTCGAATTATGACTGGCAGTCACCATAATCCCATTACCTTGGGTTTGGCGTGCTGCAAAATACATTTGTGGAGTAGCACAGCATCCCAGCGCAACCACTTTAAATTGATGCTGTAAAAAGACTTGCTCAATTATTTTTGCAAAAGTAGGACTGCTCAGACGTGCATCATAGCCTATCACTATTTGCGTTTGCCCCATTTTTTGGAATTGACTGACCAATGCCGTTGCAATTGCATAAACAATTGCCGGATTTAATAACTCCACCTTTCCTCGAATATCATAAGCGCGAAAAATTTGATGTGGAAATTCAATAGGTATATTCATTAGCAATACTTCTGGTTGCTTCATCCTTCACTCACTTCCATGAGTAAAGTATTCGTATCTCTGATTTGGATACTTTTAAAGGATCTCGGCGGAAGTTAGAAATTTTTTAAACGACTCGATTTAAGTTCTGAATATATCACAAATATACTTTTTATTAAAAAAGCCTGAGATTTCAGGCTTTTTTACAGCAGACGAATAGATTAATTTTGACCTGTATGCCCAAAACCACCAGCACCACGCTCTGTAGCTTTAAACTCATCAACCAAATCAAATTCAGCTTGAATTACAGGTACAAGTACATATTGAGCCAAACGCTCACCTGGTTCTAAATTAAAAGTCGTTTGGCTACGATTCCAAACTGAAACCATCAGCTCACCTTGGTAATCTGAATCGATTAAACCGACTAAGTTTCCAAGTACGATGCCATGTTTATGGCCTAGGCCTGAACGCGGTAAAATTAAACCAGCAAAATTTGAATCTTCGATATAAATCGCCATACCCGTTTTCACTAAAACCGTTTGACCAGGTTCAATTTGAATAGCTGCATCTACACAGGCACGTAAATCTAAACCTGCCGAACCAGTCGTGGCATACGTTGGCATTGGCCATTCTTGACCTAAACGTTTATCAAGTACTTTTACTTGAACTTTCATCATAAAATCCTATGAGTTTTTAAAACTTTTCACGCAACACCTTTAAACTTAACGCTTTAAAAGTGCTTTTAAATTTTGCAAATAATGTTGTGCTTGTAATTTTGGATCAATATTTTCAGCCAATTTTTTCTTGCGACCTAACCAATCCAAATCATCTTGCGGTAATTCATCTAAGAAACGACTTGGAGTCATTTGTTTCATTTGACCACCATTCTTACGCTGCTCCGCAAGGGTTAAAGTTAAACCTTGTTGAGCACGAGTAATACCAACGTACATCAAGCGACGTTCTTCTTCGATAGTTTCAGCAGCAATCGAATTTTTATGTGGCAGTAGTTCCTCCTCAAGCCCCATAATATACACAAATGGGAACTCTAAACCTTTTGATGCATGTAAAGTCAGAAGATTAACTTTATCGGTATCCTCGTCCTCTTGCTGTTGCTCCAACATATCCAGCAACACCATTTTACGAATCACACTTTCAATATTACGTTCATCAACATCATCAGCTCGATTAATTAAGCTTTGAATACTGCTATACAGCATTTCCATATTGTCGAGCTTGGTCTTTTCTTGTGCAGGCGTTGCCGCTGTTTCACGTACATAATCGACATAACCAGCCTCATGCATCATCTGTCGAATTTTAGGCACAGGTTCATCATCATCTAACAATTCACGGGTGAAACTCTCAATGAATTCTGCAAATTCTGCCAATTGTGTGGTGGCTTTTTTTGGCATCACCATAGTTAAACGCTGATCACTGGCAGCAGCCAATAGCGAAAGATGATTCTCTTGTGCAAATAAGCCCAACTTCTCTAGTGTAACGGGGCCAATTGCACGTTTTGGCGTATTGATAATCCGTAAAAATGCGCTGTCATCTTCAGGATTAATAATCATTCTGAGATAACCCATCATGTCCTTAATTTCAGCACGGCCAAAGAAAGATTGCCCCCCTGAAAGCTTGTAAGGAATTTGCATTTGACGGAGTTGCGTTTCTAGAACACGTGCTTGGAAATTTCCACGGTACAACACCGCATAATCTTTCCAACTTTTACCATTCATCAATTTATGTGTGAGTAAATCTTTCACCACACGTTCAGATTCATCATCATCATTACGACAAGTAATAATCCGAATCACCTCACCATGACCTTTATCACTCCACAATTTTTTATCAAAAAGATGTGGATTATTTTCAATCACATGATTGGCGGCTTTTAAAATACGGCTAGTCGAACGATAATTTTGTTCAAGTTTTACCACTTTCAAATTATGAAAGTCTTCTTTAAGCAAAGCCATATTTTCAGGCTTTGCACCACGCCATGCGTAAATAGATTGGTCATCATCACCTACCGCGGTAAATTGCCCCATCACCCCGACCAGTAGTTTCACCAAAATATACTGAGCTGTATTGGTATCTTGATACTCATCCACTAAAAGATAGCGCACACGATTTTGCCACTTATCTCGAACTTCAGCATTTTCTTGTAATAAGCGCGTGGGCATCACAATTAAATCATCAAAATCAACCGCATTATAAGCACGTAAATTACGCTCATACAGTTGATATAAATGTGCAAACTGGACATCTTCTGGTGTTTCACAGGTGCTATGGGATTGCTCAGGCATAATCAGATCATTTTTCCAATCTGAAATTTTCTTCATGGCTTTGGCAATCAATTCTTTACTTTCCGCACCAGATAAATTATCTCGATGCATCAAATCCATCAAAATGCGTTTACAGTCATCCGCATCTAAAATTGAAAAATTATTTTTGAGTGGTGTATGTTTTAACTCTAATCGTAATAAATTTAAGCCAAAAGTGTGAAACGTCGAAACAGAAAGCCCTTTACCTTCTTCTTTAGATAATAATTTACTCACACGTTCTTTCATCTCACGTGCGGCTTTATTGGTAAAGGTCATCGCGGTAATACGATGTGCAGGAATACCACACTGTTGAACTAAATACGCGATTTTTCGAGTAATTACTGAGGTTTTACCCGAACCTGCCCCTGCAAGTACTAACAAGGGTCCTTGAGTATATTTCATGGCTTCAAGTTGCTTGTCATTGAGTTGACTTGCTTTAGACATCGTATTTCCTCTTTTGTTTCAGCGTTCAATTATAGTCATCTGAACATGACTTGCCTAATGCTTAGTGAAATTTTCCATCACCAATCGCACGCCATAAAAAACCACCCGAAGGTGGTTTTAAAAACCAATAAAGCTAATTCAAATTATTTAGTTTCATACACTGTAATTTCTACACGGCGGTTCTGTTCACGACCCGCTGGTGTAGAATTGTCTGCGATTGGTGAGCTAGAACCATAACCACGTGCAGTCATACGATTCGCTGCAATACCTTGACTCGACAAATAGTTCAATACAGATTGCGCACGGTTTTGTGATAAAGGATTATTAATCGCATCTGATCCCGTGTTATCTGTATGACCATGAATCACAAGTGCTAATTTGCTCGCTGTCCCGCCTTCAGCCAATACACGCGCAACATTATTCAATGCCGCTTGAAATTTTGGTTGGATTGTTGCAGAACTACTTGCAAAAGTAACACTTGGCATCACCATATTAATTGAGCCATCTGGATTACGGTTGACATCAACACCCGTTCCTGCCAATTCTTGACGTAAGCGTTTTTCTTTTTGATCAAGCAATAAACCAGCACCACCACCAACAACTGCACCAATCGCCGCTGCTTGACCCATTTTATCTTTGTCTGCATTAGAATATGCAATACCAGCACCAATAAGAGCGCCTAAACCTGTACCAATTGCTGCTTTGTCAAATTCCATATTTTGACAACCAGAAAGTGCCAAAGCTCCAATTACAGTAGAAATTACAAGTGCGCGCATTAAAAATCAGATCCATTCATTAAATATAAAAAAAATCGAATCATAGATATCTATGATTCGATTAGGATTATATAGGTTTTAAATTAGTTTGCGGCATAAATACTAATTTCAACACGGCGGTTTTGCTCACGACCAGCTGGAGTAGCATTCGATGCAATTGGGTTAGCTGAACCATGACCTTGAGCGTTAATACGAGATCTTGGTACACCTTGACTCGTTAAATAATTTGCAACTGACTGTGCACGTGCTTGAGACAATGGAATATTGATTGAATCATTCCCTGTACTATCAGTATAACCTGTAACTAAAATAGCACTTTTATTGTCTTCAGTGAGCGTTTGAGCCACTTTATTTAAAGTTGAATAAAAGTTAGATTTAATGTTCGATTGATTGGTATCAAATGTAATATTACCTGGCATGATCAAACCAACAGAACCATCTGGATTACGGTTTACTTCAACACCAGTTCCCGCCATTTGTTGGCGTAATTTTTTCTCTTTATTATCTAAATATGCACCAGCACCAGCACCTACAAGCGCGCCAATAGCCAAGGCACGATTATTTTGTGCAGATGAATTTGCATTACCTTTAGAAAGACCATAACCAGCAGCTGCGCCAATTAAACCACCTAAAGCAGCTTTATCATATTCAACACCGCCAATATTATTACCTGTAGTTTGGCAACCTGATAATACTAAAGCCCCAACTACAGCTGAAATTGCTAGTGCACGCATCGCGCTTCTCCAGTTTATGTTTATTTGTTTCGTATAATGTAATATTGATTGAAAAAATCAAATGCAACTATAGATATTTTGTTAACAAGCTTTGTTTTAGTTACATTTTGTAATAATTAGTTTAAGTAGGTAATGTTCATTCATCATAATTTGTACACAGTTTGCATTTGATGCTTTTTAAATCATGTAACTCCGATTATATTTAAATCAAAATACATTTTCATGATGTCATTATTAGGACAGTTTTATGTCATATCAACAACAGAAACAACCTATTTTAAAAAAAATAACAAAAGGCCTCACCGTTGGAACAGTGATTACAGGAAGTACATTTTTTCACGGCCCGCCTGTTTTAGCCTTAGGCCTAACCAAGCTGATTAAACAGTCACCTCAAATTGATGCAACCAACATCAATATTACAAACAGTTGGTTAGGCATTAATAATTGGCTGATTGATCATCTCTTACCGCATTTAAATTGGGAAATTAGCATTGATGACGATTTAGATTTAAATATGCAAGGTCGCTATTTGATGACCTGTAACCATCAAAGTTGGGTCGACACTACGGTGAATCAATATGTCGGATTAACCCGCATGCCATTGACGCGCTTTTTTACCAAATGGGAACTTATTTTTATTCCCTTTGTCGGCCAAGCCTTTAAAATCCTCGGCTTCCCAATGATGAAACGACATACAAAAGCACAAATCGAAAAAAATCCTGAACTTAAATCTAAAGATATGGATGAGGCTCGCAAAGCCTGTGAACAATTACTCAGCCAACCCTTTACGTTATTAAATTACTTGGAAGGTACGCGTTTTAGCCCTGAAAAACATGCACAACAAAACTCCCCATACACGAATTTACTCAAGCCTAAAGCTGGAGGACTTGCTTTAGCCCTCAATATTTTAGGTGATCAAATTGATGCACTGGTTGATATGACCATTGTTTATCCTGATGGTGCACCAGGTTATGCTGATTTTTGGCTAGGTGAAGTCTCTCGTATTGCGGTAAATTTACGTAAAATTCAGATTCCAGAATGGGTATATGGTGGAAACTACGAGGAGGATGCAGAATACCGCGAACGTTTCCAACACTGGGTAGATGAACTCTGGACTGAAAAAGATCAATTGATTACAGCAATGAAAAAACAATATCAAGTTACAGCAGCATAAATAAAGTTAAACTAAGGATTGATATGACAGACCCAGCAACACCCCATAAAAGAGGCTACCGTGCAACACGACATGACACTGCGGCATGGAAACTTTTTTTAGTTTACGACATTTTTATGATGTTGATCATTGTCGTCAACTTGGTCTGTTTATGTGCTAATGCTTTTTTAATTAGTAACTTTGCTGCTTGGTTTTTTGACCAAATCCATTTAACCTCAGTATTAACCTACTATAAAATCAACTTACACCCTTGGGTGGTTAAAACTGAAAGTTGGTTCATTACTTTTTTAGTAGTTGAATTACTTATTCGATGGTTCATTTCAATCATTCATAAACATCATCGGCGTTGGTTCTTTTTCCCTTTTATTCATTGGTACGAAGTTCTCGCAATTATCCCCTATCTACGCTTCCTGCGACTCATTCGTGCCGCAATCATCGGTTATCGGCTGCATGAACTCGGTTATCAAGTGATACCAGAAAATATTAAGAATAAAATCTTATTTTATTATAGTGTGGTGATGGAAGAGCTTTCAGACCGTGTTGTAATTACCGTGATTGATGGTATTCGCCATGAACTCAATACCAGCTCAAGCCATAAAAAAATTATCCATAACTTGGTCGATCATCATCGAGATTTATTTGCCAAAGCAGTTGCGGAAATTTTACAAGAATCACTCGCAACTGAATTAAAAGTACAGCAACGTTATATTGCAGATAATGTTGGAGAAATTGTAAAACAAGCGATTGAAGATACTCCGCAATTGACGCAACTTCTCAGATTAATTCCCATTGCTGGCAGTATGATCGAAAATCAAATTCAAAGTATTGGGCAACGCCTAGGGGAAAATATTACCATGGGGTTAATTGAGCCGCTGACTCAGGGTAGTATTCAACAACCGAATGCAATCTATCACTTGATTTCTGAAAAAGTTAGTAATTTAAATATAGAAAATCAAACACTTGAAGAGTTGGTTGAATCTGCTGTGTATGAAAGTTTAGAATCCTTGCGTAAACAAGTCAAAATCAAACAGTGGCAACTGGTATTAGACAAAAATGATCAAGTGAAAGAATAAGCAATTTATTAAAATTATTTGTATCTTTGCTAGTGAAATCAATCAATTTGGTCTAGCATTTGCGCTAATTTACAGTTTGACTTTGACACGCATAAATAGGTCACAAGCCTTTTAAGGAATAATTATGGCTGATATTCGGATTACAGGCAGAATGGTTAATTTTACCCGATTAACCTTTGATACAAATGATCAAAATGCTATCCGCCAGCAACTGAACGATATGATGGCTGAAACCTCTTACCAAGGGGCTTTAGTGATTATTGATACAACGGTTGAACAAGAGCTTATTGCGCTTATTCAACTTTTGGTGAGCTTGGATTTACAGCCCATGGCAGTCATTGATGGCTTGCTTGGAGATCAAGCACGCTCGATTCAATTTCCGGTACTGGCTGCCGACCGACCATTACAACGTATTAAAGCAAGTAAAGAACAAGTCGTTGAAACACCGATTGAGACTGAACAACAAGTCACAGATCAAGTCACTCCTGTGCAAGCTACTCCAAAACCCGTTAAAGTCAGCCATATCACCTCTTATCATGATGAAATTTTAAGAACTGGGCAGAGTTTAGTCCAAGACCACGGGGATATTATTCTCAGTGCTGGCATTAACAGTGGTTCAGAAGTCATTGCATCAGGAAATATACATATCTACGGAAGTGTTCGTGGTAGAGTAATCGCAGGTGCAGGCGGAAATACAGCTGCAAGAATTTTTTGTCATTCATTAGAAGCTGAATTAATTTCTATTGCGGGGACTTACTGTGTAGCAGATGACATCCCTCAGGATGTTGTCAAAAAAGCTGCTCATATTTACTTGAATGATCAACAAGAACTTGTATTTGAAGCCTTGCAATTTTAAGGTATAAATAAACACCATAATAAACTTCCCTCGATAAAGGGAAGAACTGACCATAACAGGAGTGGATTCGGTGGCCAAAATTGTTGTCGTTACATCAGGCAAAGGTGGCGTAGGCAAAACTACGACTAGTGCATCTTTTGCTACAGGTTTAGCCCTTCGTGGTCATAAAACCGTCGTTATTGATTTTGATGTAGGTTTACGTAACCTTGACCTTATTATGGGGTGTGAACGTCGCGTTGTTTATGATTTTGTCAATGTTTTAAATAATGAAGCGCGCTTACAACAAGCACTAATTCGTGATAAAGACATAGAAAACTTGTATATTCTACCTGCATCACAAACCCGTGATAAAGATGCACTGACTGATGACGGTGTCGCTCGTATCATGGATGAACTTGCACAAGAGTTCGACTATATCATTTGTGACTCACCTGCGGGAATTGAACGTGGTGCAATTTTAGCCATGTATCATGCAGATGAAGCGATTATTGTAACCAATCCTGAAATTTCTTCAGTGCGTGACTCTGATCGTATTATTGGGATGCTAGATAGCAAAACCAAGAAAGTAAAAAACAACGAAGGTCGTATTCGCAAGCATTTATGTATCACACGCTTCAACCCAGAACGTGCAGATAAGCAAGAAATGTTAACGATTGACGATATTTCTAAAGATATTTTACGTGTACCCACTTTAGGTGTAATTCCTGAATGTCCTAGCGTTTTACAAGCGTCTAACGAAGGTAAACCTGTCATTCTTTATGACGAAACCAGCGCTGGTCAGGCTTATGATGACCTTGTTGCTCGCTTCCTTGGTGAAGATCGCCTGTATCGCCACATCACGGTGAAACCTAAAGGTTGGTTAGCACGACTATTTGGAGCGTAATAATGGCCGGATTCTGGAGTAAACTTTTTAGCAATGATGATAAACCATCGAGCGCTCAAACTGCGAAAGACCGTTTAAAAGTCATTGTTGCATCTGAACAAGGTCTAGGCAAACGCTTAAGCCAAGACAAAATTGACCAAATGAAAAAAGAGATCATGCAAGTCGTGAATCGCTATGTTCGTGGTGTCGATGAACAACATATTCAAATGTCTGTGCGTTCTGAAGCGAATATTGAAATGCTTGAGATGAATATCAATTT
Organism: Acinetobacter sp. ANC 4648; assembly: GCF_002135345.1. Lineage (GTDB taxonomy): Bacteria > Pseudomonadota > Gammaproteobacteria > Pseudomonadales > Moraxellaceae > Acinetobacter. The sequence continues at coordinate 138,345 of NZ_NEGI01000006.1, forward strand.
ACCTGAAGAACATTAATTTCATTTCTGATTAGTCAAGTCACTAGATTCAGGGCAAAATAGCGTGAGTTATTTTGCCTTTTTTACAATCAAAATTTGAGGAGATGCTGTTATGGCACTTTCACAGCCAGCAACTTTCAATGAAGAATGGTCAGACGAGCGTGTTTTTGCCTATTTAACCCAACTTCCTCCTGAAGGCAGTAATGCAGATTTTCATGTGCTCTATCATGCCTTCAAACATATGCGTCCAAAGGACTATGACCGCTTATTAACTCAATTTGTAGCGGATGGTCGCGATGTCAATGCAACCAATCATGAAGGTCAACGTATTCATGATGTAATCTCAGAGTTCCCACGACAACGTGACGATTTTTTAGAAGTTTTAGCTAAATTTGCTTAATTGATTTTCATTAAGCAATAAAAAAACCTGCCATTTTGGCAGGTTTTTTTATGATATTTTATTTACTACCAATTAAATAAGCACCAAATATACTAAAAATACCACCTGAAATCCCATCAATCCATCGTGCAGAATTTTGATAAGCGGCTTTAAAACGAGGTAATGAAAAAACAAATGCGACAAAACCAAACCAAATCACCGTCTCTACAGAAACAATAAGAAACAGTAAAGAATGTACGCCATCTAAATCTGGATTTGCTAAAAATAATGAAAAGACACTACCAAAATAAATCACAGCTTTCGGATTAGATAAATTAGTCAAAAACCCTTTTAGAAAGAAACGTAAATTACTCTGTGGTAATTCAAACGTATGTTCTTCAGTCACTACTTTTTGACTAAAAGCAGATTTCAATAATTGAAAGCCTAACCAACATAAATAAAGCCCCCCAATAACTAACATCACATGTTTCAACCAGGCCATCTTTTCAAAAATAATATTTAATCCCATTAGTGCTAAAAAAGCCCAAAACATTACTCCAGCAGTAATTCCCATAACCACAAACATGGATTGTTTACGTGAACGGCTAATTGCTGTTTGAGAGACCAAGAAAAAGTCTGGCCCGGGTGTGATCAACGCACAAAAGTGGATAAACACCAAAGTACATAATGCGATTAACATTTGTGAATACCTTTGTGATAGTAAGCTCTATATTAATGTGAAATTTACACTATCATCAAGATAAAGTGTAATAAAGAAAAGTATAAAAAAGCCTCTTTGAAAGAGGCTTTTAAATCTAAAAGTATTAAACTAAAATCTCGCGTTTACCATTTGCTCCCATCGAGCTTACAACTCCATTCTCTTCCATTTGATCGACAATACGTGCAGCTCGGTTATAACCTAAGCTAAATTTTCGCTGTAACGATGAAACAGAAACTTTACGCGTTTCTAAAACGAAGGAAATACATTGGTCATATAAAGCATCACGGCTTGGATCGCTTTCACCCTCTTCAAAACCACGTGACGTTGGTTCTTCATCATAAGGCGTTAATATTTCATCCACATAGTTAGGATGTCCTCTTTCACGCCATGCATCACAAATCCGATTGACTTCATCATCTGAAATAAATGCACCATGGACACGTTCCGGCTCAATTTTTCCTGGCCCTAAAAACAACATGTCACCATGCCCAAGTAAATCCTCGGCACCACCTGCATCCAGGATTGTACGTGAGTCAATTTTACTATTGACGCGCAGCGCAACACGGGTTGGAATATTGGCTTTAATTAAACCAGTAATGACATCCACAGATGGTCGTTGCGTTGCTAGCAACAAATGAATCCCCGCAGCACGAGATTTTTGTGCTAAACGGGTAATCATCTCTTCTGCTTTTTTGCCTACTTGCATAATCATGTCAGCAAATTCATCAGCAACAATCACAATCGATGGTAATGGCTCTAAACGTGGCGCTCGCTCACGTGTAGCTGAATCACTTGGCTTCCACGTTGGATCAATCAGATCCTCACCATTGGCAATGGCTTCATCTACCTTACGGTTATAATCTGACAATTTACGAATTTTCAGATAAGACATCAGTTTATAACGGCGTTCCATTTCATTCACACACCAATTCAATGCATTCACAGCATCTTTCATATCGGTCACAACAGGTGTAAGTAAATGTGGAATATCATTATAGTTGGCAAGTTCCAGCTGTTTTGGATCGATTAAAATCAAACGTAAATCAGCCGGTGTATATTTCAACAACATCGACAAAATCATCGCATTTACCGCAACAGATTTACCCGAACCGGTGGTTCCTGCCACTAACATATGGGGGGCTTTGGCTAAATCTGTGAGCACTGGATTACCTGAAATATCCTTACCCATCGCCATGGTAATCAGACCACTCGGGTCTCTATAAGTTGGCGTTTCAAGCAACTCAATCAAACGTACCATTTCACGGCTACTATTCGGAACTTCAATGCCGATGTAAGGCTTCCCTGGGATTACTTCGACTACACGAACCGATGCCATTGACATTGATCTCGCCAAGTCACGCGAAATATTTGTAACTTTAGAAGCTTTTACCCCAGGTGCTAAATCCAACTCAAAACGAGTCACTACGGGACCAGGTTGAGCTTCAATTACTTTGGCTTTGACATTGAATTCTTGTAGCTTAATTTCAAGCAACTCCGAAAGCCGTGCCAATTGTTCTTCAGTAAAATTAATTTTTTTGTTCGGATCAACTTTATCGAGTATTTCTAAACCCGGTAAAGTTGGCAGGTCGCGTCTTTTCTCAGCCACTTGCATAGCACGTGACATTGGTCGACCCGATGCATCAGTCAAGGGCGCATCAAAATCAAAGTCATCTACTACAAGCGTAGTTTCCAGCGCTTCGGACTTCCCTGCTGTCTCTTGCCAAGCTTCTCTAAAGGCATCTTTATCTACAGAAATACGCTGCTTTTCTTCTGCCGAAACAATGGGCGATGGCTGTAAATGAGTTTGAATTTCAGCTTTTATAAATGGCGTAGATTGGGCATAACTACTAGTGGTAAGCACAGGTGTAATAACTTGTGCTTCTTCATCCTCAACCAATAAGGCTAGATCATCCAACTCATCCGCTAAATTCTGTATTTTAGGTATAATTGGAGCAACAACATTTGGACTGATTGGCTGAATTGATGTAACTGCAGCTACTGCTGAAGCATGAGTCATAGCCTGAGTAGTTGTCTCACTGATAGGCTGATATGGACTATGTACATCAGTCGCAATCTTACCCTCTGGAACAACCGCTAATAACTCATCAAAGACCTCATCATCATCCCAATCAATATGATTTTCATCATGTGATCTTTGCGGAGGAACCGTAGTATTTTGCGGTGTATGAATCTTCGATGATAAAGTATCTAAATGATGTTGCGATTTAGCAGTGACTAAATCGTCGTCTGCCGCACGAAGTAATGCATCAATATCTCGCTTATGATCACTTTCTTGATGTAATGCTTTCCATACTTCACCCGTAGGTACAGCGCGCTGACTTTCTTGTTCTAAACGGTGTGCTTTTTCTAAAGTCTTTTCAAATTCTATTTCATCAATAGCGGTTAATTCACTTTGAACAGTACTTTTTTGCTGTTCTTTATCCGCAACAAGATCTGCAAATAAACGTTCTGCCGCCAAATGCTGTTTAGATGGTTTTAAAGCAGTCACTTCAGTAATAGGAGTTATATCATCCCCTGCTACTGTTGGTTCTACTTCAATTGGGGTACTGGTTTTCGAATGCTTAGGTGATGTGGTTAAGTCATAAGCCGACTCACTTTCAGGCACATTTTTATAAAATAAATCTTGTAGATATGCAGGGGTCGCTTTTAAAGTCGCCCATGTTTTATTCCACTGAATACCAAATACCAAAGTGATTAAAAGTAATAAGAATAAAGCCAGAAAAATTACTGCACCATAAATGCTAATCAGTTGTGACAGACTTTGCCCCAACTCATAACCAATGATACCACCCGAAGCATTATCTAAGGTATCCGCTGGAACATTCCACAGTAGATACAACAAACTTGCGGTCGTCAATAAGATAAAAAATTGCGCAGCATAGCGGAATGGACGACTTAAAAAACTTCTTGGCCACCAGACATGCACAGCTTCAGCAAATAATAAAATTGGAATGAGTAAACTGGCCCATCCTAAAAAACCAAACAGTAAATCTGCAATCCAAGCACCTGCAACTCCGCTTGCATTCGACACTTGTTGAGTATCGCTTGATATATGCATCCAGCCTGGATCAAATGGGGTATAAGTTACTGTCGCTAAAAACAGATAGATCCCAAATGAAATCAAGAATAATGTTAATAATAAACGCTGTGCATAAACACTCGACACCGCAGTCATATACTGTCCTGTAACCAATTTTTCATTAATATTCTTGTGTAGATGTGAGTTACTAGCTTCACATCAGAAATGCTTATATTATGCACCTGTTCTTTAAAAAAAGATGCACGATAGTTTATGTATGTTGTTAACTTCATTATACATAAACCCTATATAGCTCAATTCGATTTAGATGATCAATATTATCCACATCTAACTCACACAACTGCGCCCAAGTTTCACGTATAATTTTAACAGATTCTATATTTTTTATATCAAAAGGATGTCTAAATGAGCGCTCGTCACTCAAGGTTAATCATTTTAGGTTCAGGTCCTGCAGGATATAGCGCAGCAGTCTATGCAGCACGTGCAAATCTAAAACCAACATTGATTGCTGGCTTGCAACTGGGTGGTCAATTAACCACAACAACTGAAGTAGACAATTGGCCTGGCGACCCTGAAGGCCTAACGGGCCCAGCATTAATGGAACGTATGCAAGCACATGCAGAGCGTTTTGGTACAGAAATTCTGTATGATCATATTAATGAAGTCGATTTAAATGTCCGTCCATTCGTTTTAAAAGGTGATATGGATGAATATACCTGTGATGCTTTAATCATTGCGACAGGTGCGACTGCACAATATTTAGGGCTTGAGTCTGAACAAGCCTATATGGGTCAAGGTGTGAGCGCTTGTGCAACATGTGATGGTTTCTTCTATAAAAACCAAAAAGTGATGGTTGTCGGTGGTGGTAATACTGCTGTGGAAGAAGCACTTTATCTTTCTAATATAGCTTCACATGTTACCTTAGTACATCGTCGTGATTTTTTACGCTCAGAAAAAATTCTGCAAAATCATTTATTCGAAAAAGAAAAAGAAGGCAAAATTAGCATTATCTGGAATCACCAAGTCGATGAAGTCTTGGGAGATAGTGCTTCAGGTGTAACCGGCATACGTCTAAAATCAACTTTAGATAACAGCACTCAAACTGTAGCCGTATCAGGTTTATTTGTTGCTATTGGTCATAAACCGAACAGTGAGATGTTTGACGGTCAGCTGACGTTACGTGATGGTTACATCCAAGTCCAAAGTGGTACTACTGGTAATGCAACAGCTACATCTGTTGCTGGCGTATTTGCAGCGGGTGATATTGCCGACAGTATTTATCGTCAAGCCATTACTTCGGCTGGTTCAGGTTGTATGGCAGCATTAGATGCTGAAAAATATTTAGATGCTTTAGGTGAGTAATTTCAGCTAAACTTAAAACCGTCCAAATTTGGACGGTTTTTTTATAGATAATAAAACACCATTTTTGAATATTTTATAGCAACTTTTTAGCTTTAGGCTGATCTCCATGCATACATTAGCACCTTCTCAATACGTTTTTCCGAATCCAATTGAAGCTGATCCTGATGAACAGGGACTAATTTGCATAGGTGCAGACCTTTCACCGTCTACTCTTTTTGAAGCCTATAGCCATGGATTGTTTCCATGGTTTTCCGAAGGTGAACCGATTTGTTGGTGGTGTCCTGAACCACGATGTATTATTCGGCCAGCTAATTATCAGCCCAGTAAATCTCTGGTACGTAATATGAAAAAGATGAATTATAAAATCACAATTAATCATGCTTTTGACCACGTGATTCGCGCATGTGCATTACCACGTAGTTACGCCGATGACACATGGATTTCTGAAGAAATTATCGAGGGATATTGCCAACTTTTTGATGCAGGTTATGCCTATAGCATCGAAGTCTGGAATCAGAATAAAATTATTGGTGGCTTATATGGTGTCACCATTGGACAAGGCTGTTTTGGTGAGTCGATGTTTAGTACCGAAACAGATGTCTCTAAAATGGCATTTTATACGCTTATGCTGATTGGCCAAGAAAACAATCTCCCTTGGATTGACTGTCAATTGGTCAATGATCACCTGCTTAGCCTTGGCGCTTGTACACTTTCTCGCCAAGCGTACCTTAAATCGTTACAAGATGTAATTAAACACCCTGCTATAGATTGGAAAAAATATCAAGAAGGTGTATTTTCAAGTAAAACAATAGCGTTAAATGCGCGATTAATGGAATGACAACAAAAGGAGGGACACACCGTTATGAACTCTTATCATCCGAAGTCCCTATTAAACGACTTACAGTACTACATTACGCCACCGCATGATTGCAGTTATTTAGAAAATAAATCAGCACGAATGGTCTTTCTTGATCCAGTTCATCGCATTGATGTCGTAACCTTATCTGAACTTTCGCGAATGGGCTTTAGGCGCAGTGGTGATTTTGTCTATCGCCCCGAATGTCACTTATGCCGTCAATGCCTATCTTGCCGTGTTCCAGTCGCTACCTTCCAAATGAACAGTATTCAGAAAAAAGCTTGGAAACGTAATCAAGATTTGAGTATGAAAATCACTTCAACTAAACAGGCCAGCGCTGTTCATTATAATTTGTATGAAAGATATATCATTGAACGGCATGCCGATGGTGATATGTTTCCACCGAGCCATGATCAATTTGAAAAATTCTTACTCCATAGTTGTTCTGAAAGCTTTTTTTTAGAACTTTGGAAAGAAGATAAACTCATTAGCGTTTCAACTTGTGACATGTTGGATGATGGCATATCCGCTGTGTATACATTCTTTGATCCAGATGAAAGTCGTCGCTCACTTGGTGTTTTTGCGATTCTAAAGCAAATTGAATATATTCAATCCATTCAACAAGAGTATGTTTACCTAGGCTATTTAGTCCCACACTCCAATAAAATGAATTATAAATCTCAGTATGCACCACTTGAACTGCTGCTGGATGGTCAATGGCGCCGTTTAAATCGCACCCTAAACCCTAAAGAAATTAAACAATTGGGAGATATGCTGATGACTACTCTATCGTCTGAATGGAATGAACTGTTTATCAAATAACCTTTACTCTACCCATCCTATCAATTGCTTAATTTTTTCGTTAATCAAAAAACTTAAGCAATTGATATTTCAATGATACTTAAGATTTAAAAAGCTGAGAAAAATCATCACTATACGACTTCACCATAATAATTGCATGTTCTCGCTGACCTGCTGAAGTTGGATAGTAATTTGGACGTAAATCAATTTGATGAAATCCAGATTTTTCATACAATGCAATCGCAGAAAGATTACTCTCTCTCACTTCTAAAAAAATTTGGATCGGATTATTTTTCAATAATGTCATTGATTCATCTAATAATTGAAAGCCCAACCCTTTACCCTGCTGACTGGGATGAATAGCCATTAATAATAAATTTGCTTCATCTAATACTGGTTGTAAAATACAAAAACCAACCACTTCACCCTGCTGTTCAATCACCGTACTCTGATATGAATCAATAGACTCTTCAAACTGCTTGATTGTCCAAGGATGGCTTTGAACCAAATTTTCAATTTGTGCAACTGTACTCAGATCAGCTTTTTGCATTAAACGAATCATCTTGGTTCATCATTTCAAAATAAAGTTTGAATTATAAGAACTTCTATAAAAATAGTATAATAAAACTGATTGTTTTTCATCTTCAGCGTGTAAATTTTAAATGACTCATTCTATTTTCCAAGTAGCTAAAAAAATTCAGCATTCTAGATAATTTGCATAAAATTGATCGACAAAAAAGGGCAATTTTCATTGCCCAATAAATGAGTACTTTAACCTCATTACAAACCTAATTTAGCTTTCCAAGTTTCTAGTAAACTGACTGTATCCAAATCGTTTGGATGGAAACCTGGTTTAAAATAAGCCAGCATTTCCTTACCCATCCCAGCAATAATTCCTTTAGATGGGCTATACGCGTAGCTATAAATCATAGCCAACTCTTTAAAATTTAATTTTCCATCATCTTTTAAAAGGCGCAATACAAAAGAAGATTGAGCCAAGAAAATGAGCACCATTGCAAAAACTAATGCTGTGTTACGCAGTGCATAGGCTTTAATTCCCTTACCAAATACTGCTTCATAAACATCATACGCCACTGCTTTGTGTTCATTTTCCTCAATCGCATGCCAATACCACATCGTTGACATTGTTGGGTCTGTCATCAATTTCTGTATATGCTGATTGGTTAATAACTGAGAAGCAATCGTTGCCGTAAAATGCTCTAAAGCAGTCGTTGCGGTTAAATCCACCATTTCTTGAGTCATACCAAATGGTTTAACCACTTTTGCAAAAACTTTACGTGCGGTTTGAATAACTACACCTGTTTGTCTTTCTAATTTTGCAACATCATGACCATATTTTTGTGCTGCCGCATTAAAGCCAACATGCTCATGCGTATGCATCGCTTCCTGTCCAATAAATGCGCTAATTTCTTTTTGTAGTGCTTCATTTTCTTTAATTGCGGGATGATATCGCACAGCACGAACTGAATCGATGAAAAGTTGCTCACCATCAGGAAATAATGCAGACAACGCTGTCATAAAATGGGTTAAACCCGCTGAACCATTCATCCAATACTCGGGTACTGAATCAAAATCAAAGTTCATGCGACGTACTGGAAAGCTTGCACCAGCACGATTGGAAATATTCACTTTAGCATTCATTGCAATTACTCCTATTAAGTTGTTTTCACACTTAAATCATTTATTTGTTTTTCTTCCTTCTTATATTACGACTTTATTAAATTTCGATAAGTGCCGTTAAGGACAACCAAATATCAGTTAAGGACAGCTTTAAGCACTTTTTGTCTAACAATTTAACGATGATCTCTATACGCAATAAAATTAATCTTTTTTAGTGTTATAGCTTGTGGAATGTCAGTACATAATTTTAAGATGATTTAATAACAGATAGAATCTTTAAAATTCAACTCATAAATATTGATACATATAACAGCGCTTGTCATGTAAGTGGTATTTTGCGATATTTCAAACAACTCAAAATAAATTTTTTCATACTCATCCTTAATATAGGATCAATCAATATATGCTTCGTATCATAATAGCGGTCTTAATGATGATGACAACTTTAACTACAAAAGCTGAGCTTATTGTTTTGGCCTCTCCCCAAAGCAATGATCCTTACTACGCCGAAATGGTTGATCAAATTTTTGATTTTCATGTAAGTTATGCAAAAAAAATCATTCAGCATGGAGATCAAGTTTTAATTTTAACAGATCAATATTTATATAATGACTATGTAAAAGTGCTTGGCAAAGATCATGTTGTGATTGCTCCAATGCAAGATATTTGGATACGTGATTTCAGCAGTTCAAACCCAAACACCCCTGTCCTATTTCGCTATACAGCTGCTGGGCAAGGTGGTGGTAAAAAAGGACAGGTTAATTCCGATGCTGTACAATCAAAATTTAAACAACTCACTCAAAGAGCGGGACTAAAATTCCATTACTCTAATTTACTCAATGATGGTGGAAATTGGGTAGATGACGGTGTAGGGCATGTTGTCGTTAGTACTAAGTTTTTAACGGATAATAAAATATCAGAAGATTCTGCAAGAAAAAAATTAAAAGCCTTAACTGGATTAAAACAAATTGCGTTTATTGATGCTGATGAACAAGGGGGTTTAGAACATGCTGATGGTGTCGTGAGTTTTATTGGCGATAACACCTTAGTTATTAACTCCTATCCTGAAGATGCTACATATTCTCAAAAATTAAAAGCAGATTTAAAACGTGGGCTTCCTGACGTAAAAATTATTGAAATCGTCACACCTTATGATGGCAGCCAAATTTATGATCAAAAATTTGGTTCTGCTTGTGGACTATACACCAATATGCTTGTCACCCCTCAACGCATCTATTTTCCTCAATTCGGTATCAAAGAAGATAGTATTGCATTGCAACAAATTCGCGCATTGACTAAACGTGAAGTCATTCCAATCCAGTCCAATAATGTTTGTCATATGGGAGGTGGTGTTCGTTGTATGTCATGGCAATTACGTGGTGAGAATGCACAAACTCTCTTACAATATTTCAAAAGGTAAGAAAAATAATTTTATTGATTCAGATCTAAAAATGATTTGTTTGAAAATATATATTTTTTTAAATTTTATTAAATTGATATAACGTATAACCGAGTGTATTAATAAAAAACCTCAAATAAAAAAGCGCCCCAAAGGGGCGCTTTTTTACACAATCAATGATTATGCAGTTACTTTAGCAACTACACCAGCACCAACTGTACGACCACCTTCACGGATCGCAAAACGTAGACCTGGGTCCATTGCGATTGGGTGAATTAGTTCTACTGACATTTCAACGTTGTCACCTGGCATAACCATTTCAACGCCGTCTTGTAATTGGATAGCACCAGTTACGTCAGTTGTACGGAAATAGAACTGTGGACGGTAACCGTTAAGGAACGGAGTATGACGACCACCTTCTTCTTTCGAAAGTACATATACTTCAGCATCAAACTTAGTATGCGGTTTGATTGTACCTGGTTTAGCAAGTACTTGACCACGTTGAACGTCTTCACGTTTAGTACCACGTAGTAAAACACCACAGTTCTCGCCAGCACGACCTTCGTCAAGCAATTTACGGAACATTTCTACGCCAGTTACAGTAGTAACTACTGTATCTTTAATACCAACGATTTCAACTGATTCGCCAACTTTAACGATACCAGATTCAACACGACCTGTTACTACAGTACCACGACCAGAGATAGAGAATACATCTTCGATTGGCATAAGGAATGCTTTATCGATTGCACGTTCTGGTTGTGGAATATAAGTATCAAGCGCTTCAACAAGAGCAAGAACAGCAGGAACGCCATACTGACCTTCTTCACCGTTAAGTGCAGCTAAAGCTGAACCACGGATGATTGGAGTGTCATCACCTGGGAAGTCATAAGTAGAAAGAAGTTCACGAACTTCCATTTCTACTAATTCAAGTAATTCTTCATCATCAACAAGGTCACACTTGTTAAGGAATACAAGAATGAAAGGTACACCAACCTGACGAGAAAGAAGGATGTGTTCACGAGTCTGTGGCATAGGACCATCAGTCGCAGCACATACAAGGATTGCACCATCCATCTGAGCAGCACCAGTGATCATGTTTTTAACATAATCGGCGTGACCTGGGCAGTCTACGTGAGCGTAGTGACGAGCTGGAGAGTCATACTCTACGTGTGAAGTATTAATTGTAATACCACGTGCTTTTTCTTCTGGTGCAGAGTCAATTGCAGCGTAGTCTTTCGCTTCGCCACCGAATTGTTTAGCACATACAGTTGCAATCGCAGCTGTTAAAGTTGTTTTACCATGGTCGACGTGACCAATTGTACCCACGTTTACGTGTGGCTTATTACGTTCAAACTTAGCCTTAGCCATGATGATCTTCCTCGTTTACGTCGAACACGGGTCAAAACAACTCAGTATCGACAATCGCCTAAAAAACTAGACACCTAAATACTTAAAAAGCAGACTAATAAGCCTGCTTTTGGGGAACTGTGTAGAGTAATCTACTAAACTGTATATCTGGAGCTCTTATCGAGATTTGAACTCGAGACCTCTCCCTTACCAAGGGAGTGCTCTACCGCTGAGCTATAAGAGCAAAATAAATATTCGATTGGAGCGGGAGACGAGGGTCGAACTCGCGACATGCAGCTTGGAAGGCTGCCGCTCTACCAACTGAGCTACTCCCGCTTAAGGTTGGTACTAATCACTTTCGAAGTATTTAATTGGTGGTGGGAGAAGGATTCGAACCTTCGAAACTTACGTGGCAGAGTTACAGTCTGCTCCCTTTGACCGCTCGGGAATCCCACCTTTTTCACACTTACTTCAGTGTTGCTCTTCACTACTTACACTACAAAACTTTAAGATGGTGCCGGCACACGGATTCGAACTGTGGACCTACTGATTACAAGTCAGTTGCTCTACCAACTGAGCTATGCCGGCGTTTCTTTTGTTTCGTACGTTTCGTATCGGAACGGTGTGCAGTTTAGCAAAATCTTGAAACCTTGCAAGTGTTTTTTTCAAAAAAAACGCTAAAAACTCATAAAATCAAACCATTTGATGATAATTCAACCGCTTTGATCACTGCGCGAGCTTTTATTTGGGTTTCATTCCATTCAGACTCAGGATTTGAGTCTACAACTAGCCCCGCTCCAGCCTGAACATAGACTTTATTTTCACGAATCACACAGGTTCGAATCGCAATCGACATGTCCATTTCACCATGCCAGCCTAAATAACCAACAGCCCCACCAAAAATACCGCGTTTTACCGGCTCAACTTCATCAATAATTTCCATCGCACGAATTTTGGGTGCACCTGACAACGTTCCTGCTGGAAAAGTTGCTTTAAAAACATCCAAAGCATCTACATCATCCAAAACTTCACCTTGAACATTAGAAACAATATGCATCACATGTGAATAACGCTCGATCACCATTTGATCAGTAACTTGCACTTTACCAATTTTAGAGACACGACCAACATCATTGCGGCCTAAATCGATCAGCATAAGATGCTCAGCAATCTCTTTTTCATCGGAAAGTAAGTCTTTTTCCAAAGCCAAGTCTTCTTCTTTGGTTTTTCCACGCGGTCGTGTACCTGCCAAAGGACGTACTGTGGCAATACCATTTTCTAAACGCGATAAAATCTCAGGAGATGAACCCACCACATAAAATGGCTTCTGATCAGTTAAAGTCTGCCCTTGCACCAAGAACAAATATGGCGAGGGGTTTAAATGCCGCAAAGCACGATAGACTTGTAATGGATCACCATCAAAATCAGACACCATACGATGACCTGGTACGACCTGCATCACATCGCCGGCACGAATGTACTCTTTCACCGTTTCAATTGACGCTAAATACTTCTCTTTACCAGTTAAAGATTCAAAATGTGGTGCAGTATGTTTTTTTGCTTTCAAACTAATAGGAGTCGCAAGCAACTCTTCCAATACATCTAACTGGGCTTGGGCTTGCTGATACGCATCAACATTATTCGTTTCCGCATGTACGATTAAAAAAAGCGTATCTTTTAAATTATCAAAGACAATAACCGTTTTAGAGAGCATCATCCAAATATCAGGCAAGCCAACTGGGTCGGCTGTAGGTACATTTTTTAAGCGTGGCTCAATATAACGCACAGCATCATAGCCAAAATACCCCACTAGCCCCCCAGTAAAATTAGGCAATGCAGGAATATCATCAGAAGTGGGTACTTTAAATTGACTTAAATAGTCGCGAATATATTGAAACGGATCACTACATGGCTGCGTAGCAATTTTCCCATTCACCGATTGAACAGTCAGCTGTCCTGCATTACAGGAAAAAACGGTAGATTCACCTAGACCAATAATGGAATAACGCGCCCAGCTCTCCCCACCTTCGACAGATTCAAATAAGTAAGCTTGTTTATGTTGTTTTAATCGTGCGAATACCGATAAAGGGGTATCTGTATCGGCCAGTCTTTGGCGATAGACTGGAATAAGGTTATAGCCAACTGATTTTAATTGTTCAAATTGAGTTTGACTTGTCATGAGGAATTCTCTCTGTTTTCGAATTTACTAAGTAATGTGATGCTTTAAATTGACTTAGTGACGCCATCGAAAAACGTTATAACTTTTCATCCCTCTTCCTTTTCACCAAATTATTCCGAATTTAATGCTGCTTAAAGTAATTCTGTTAGATCATCGACAATTTGCTGTGGATGACACAACTGAATATCTTCACCATGATTATAGCCATAGCTCACCACAACACAATCAACTTCCGCACGACGCGCAGCCTCAACATCATTACTTGAATCACCAATCATTAACGTTTTATCAAACGATGATTCATATTGTTCTACACAATAAAGTAAGGGCTTTGGATGTGGTTTGCGTTCTTCAAAACGATCTCCACCAATCACATCTACAAAATAATGATCCATTTTTAATACTTCAAGAATTTTTCGTGCAGGTTGCTCGGGTTTATTAGTCACACAAATTAAGATCTTATTATTTGCCAAGCCCCAATCTAAAAATGGAAGAATGCCATGAAAGGGTTTAGTGTCTACACAAGGATCAGCATTGTAAATTTCTAGAAAAGTCTCCAATAATCGTTGATGTAAAACGGGATCGACTTCACCTTTAAGATACTGCAAGGTGCTGCTACAGAATAATGAGGTTCCTTTACCAATCCAAATGCGAACTTGTGCTTCGGTCACTACAGGCAAATTTAAACGCTCTAAACTCAAATTCATCGCACGATATAAATCAAAAGCTGAATCAACTAAAGTTCCATCCAAATCAAATAAAATCAGTTCTCTTTGCGCTAACTTTGCCACACTCATGATAGTTTCCTAAATTATATTAAAATCAGTCAATTCAAATAACAAAGGCATGCGATAGCATGCCTCAATCGTATGGATAAATCAGGCCTATTTAAAGAATAGCCAAGCAATGATCGCCAAAATAATCAAGGTCACAATCGCGATTAATCCAACTGAAGCATTTTTTTGCTCTTGTTGCTGTGGATTCACCACAGGATCAACTTCTGGAGTCACCATAGGTACTGGTGGTTTAGCTTTAACATCCACGCCTTCTGGAATGGGTGCTGGCTTAGGTATAGCCACATGCTCAGGCATCCCTTCTGATGTCACCACTGTTTCTACTGCCCGCTCAGTCAAACTAGGCATACCTGTAGTATTCATGGTTTCAGCAGGTGTATGCTGCGGGAACTCTTCTATTTTCAGCTCAGCAGCGGGTTCAGCCACATATTCTGACGTTGCAATCGCCTCAGCTGGTTGCTCAATGGTTTCTGATTCAATAAATTCTACGTGCACTGTATTTTCAATAACATCATCCACCGCAGCGGCTGTTTCAGCTGACTGAATAACTGAAAACTTCAAACTGGCAAACTGCACAGTATCTTCATTTTTTAATAAAGTTTCGTTTGCAATACGAACATCATTCACATAGGTACCATTTGAGGAATTCAAATCCTGAACCCAAAGTACATTGTCTTTTAATAAAAGTGCAGCATGGCGACGAGAAATTTCAGCAGATTGTAAAACGACATCTGCATCCTGATGACGACCAACCAACATATCACGCTCAATGTTGATTGTTTCCCCCATTAATTCACCGGTAACGGATTGTAATTTCCAAGTCATGACGATTTTCTCATTCTGATTCAAATTTATCTTAACATGGCATCCTTGTATTTTTATACATCGATGACCAAGACATAGATAACACTGTTATCAATATGTTATTCACTTCAATCGGGTACTAGCTCTACTGTTACTTTCTGCACAGGTGCTTCAATCGCAAGGGGTGTTGTCACGACACCCTTAGACATGGTTCCACCCGATGGTACAGCTTGATAGTTTTCAACTTTCGGCTGTGAAGTAAGACTGGATGTAATTGGCAACCGTTGCTGATAAACATCTTCTACATTTTCAGGAAGCTTGGCAAAGTTACCATCTTTATCCATGGCCAATTGCAAACTATACAATTGATCATAGCGTTGCTGTGCTATACGGCGTACATCCGCATTATCACCCACAATCGTTGGATGAATAAATACCAGTAGATTACGCTTCTCAGCGACTTTATTATCTGCTCTAAACAAGTAACCAATACCTGGAAGAGAGCCTAAACCGGGTACAGATTGGCGACTATGAATACTATTGTCTGAAATCAAGCCACCCAAAACAATAGTTTGACCATGCTCAGCTAAAACTGAGGTTTTAATAGCGCGCTTACTGGTGACTAAATCTGTGGCCTGACCTTTGTCTTGAACAGCTGAAACTTCCTGCTCGACCTCAAGACGAACCGTCCCACCCTCACCCACATGTGGTATCACCTTCAACGTCACACCAACATCTTTACGTTCTACTGAGGTATAAGGATTCCCGCCCGTTGCAGAAGTTGAGACAGACCCAGTTACGAAAGGTACATTCTGACCCACCACAATATAAGCTTCTTCATTATCCATAGTGACAATGGATGGTGTAGACAAGAGGTTTGATTTCACATTGGATTTTAAGGCTTGAATCAGTGCGCCATAGAGTTTACGTGAACCATCCGCACCCTCTTTATAATCCCCAATACCAATAACAGAACCCACTCCGTTTTTACTCGAGGTTAATGCAGCACCTAAACCAGCAGCCCCACCAGTCAAATATCCCGCGGCTAAGTTGGCAATACCTGCACCAACATTTGAGAAGTTTACTAAGCCCACACCACTGGCTAAATCACCCAATGCCCATTGGACGCCCAATTGATCAGCATCATCTCCAGCCACTTCAATAATTGCGGCCTCAATCAGAACCTGTTCACGGCGTACATCCAGCTGTTGAATCGCAGCACTAATTTCACGCATCAATTGCGGATCAGCTTTGACCACCAATGCATTTTGCGAACCATCTGCAATAATACTGACACCATTGGCATTAAAACTACTGACATTACTATTCTGATTACTTTTATTAGAACCACCATTCAAACTAATCGAAGGCGTAGAAATACTTGAACCACCATTGGAACCAGAGTTACTAGAGGAATTATTATTCAGTAAGTTACTCATGCCATTATTTGAATTATTACTTGAAGATGAGTAATTCGAATTGGAATTTACGGCTTGACCTGTCACTAAACCTTGTAAAATTTCAGATAAATTTTTAGCACTGGCATACTTCAGCTTAAAGACTTTCAATCCACCCAAGCGATCCGCTGAGGGAACATCCAACATTTCAATCATTTGTCGGATACGTTTCCGAGTTCCAGTATCGCCTTTAATTAAAATACGATTGGTACGTGCATCGGCAATAATACGAACTCGCGACCCCGCAAAATCTTTTGAGGCCCCCGTGGTAGACATTGACTCTAACAAAGTAATAATTTCTTCGGCTTGACTGGCATGCAATGTCACTGCCTCAATATCATTCTGCCCAGTACCATCTAAATTACGAACAAGGGTTTCCAACTGATAAATATTACTGGCACGATCAGAGACGATCAGTGCGTTAGTGCCCTGTATGGCTGCAAGATGCGCAAATTGAGGCATTAAAGGTCGTAATGCAGGAATTAAGTCATTTGGATTGGTATTTTCCAACCAAAGCACACGGGTCACGACTTGATCACCGCGTGCATTACGACTCGAATCGTAAGGCACACCCGAATTTTTGACATTGCTGTCTGGAACCAAGCGAATGGTATTCCCCGATGGAACAGCAACCACACCATTTACATTTAAGACCCCTAAAAACAAGTCATAGACTTCATTTTTATTTAAAGGCTTATTTGAAATAACCGTCACATTTCCGCGCACACGTGGATCTACAGCAAAATTTTTACCAGTAATATCTGCAACTTCATTAATAAATGCAGTTAAATCAGCATCACGTAAGTTAATTTTCCAAGTCTGTGCTTGCGTTGCAGTACTGACTACAGCAAGCATCGGTGCCGCAGCAACTAAAGCCCAAAGTGGTCGATGATGATTCAAAAATGCCATAACTTATTATCTTTCCTAATTTTATTTGCAAGCCTAACATTTACAAACTTTGCTGAATGGTCATCACCTGATCACCACGCTTAATTTCAATGCGCACCTTTCCCTCTTTTTTTGCTTGTTCTAACAGTTGTACGTCACTTTGTCCTTGACCGACTGCTTGTCCATTTAGAGAAAGAATGCGATCCCCTGACCTGAGCCCCAATTTACTCTTTAACGCGGATGGTGTTTGATCAGTCACTTCATAACCTTGTCCACCAGCAGTATTCACCCCCATATTTTTCATATAGGCATCACGATCTTCATTCATTTTCTGAATAGCTTGCCCCAGTGCATTTTGCTCAGAATTGGTAGGCGAACTATTTTCAGGTGTGGTTGATGAATTCGTTGAGTTACTCGTTTGAGGCGAAATCATCGGCTGATTTAAATTTTCAATGCCTTTAAATTTTAATTCACGTACCGAACCATTACTTTGTTTTAAAACAACATGATCCCAATATACTTCAGCCAACTGGTAAGAACTACCATCAATACTTTGCCCAACCGCATAACGGTCAGCAACTTCATTGACTTTAATTACGGCGGAGGAATAACGACTCGGGTAACCCAGTACAACGCCTTGTAACTGCATTTGTAGCTGATCATCGGCTTTAGCCACAGCCGATCCAGCTTCATAGAACAATGCAAATCCAGAAATATTCGGAACGAGTTGTTGCTGTGAACCTAAAGTAATGGGTTCAGGACTTATCACTTGAGGTGGAGCAACAACCCACCAAAATATCGAAGCTAATTTCCAACATAACGCCAGAATAAGTAACAATAATACAAAGGGTGCTAGTTTATCTGCTTTTCCCCAAGCAATATTTTCAAACTTTGCTTGCATATTCATCATTAAAAACCACCTTGTACAAGCGGTTGTCTACTGCTAATGACATAAGTATCTAAACCAGCTTTCCCATCATAAGAGGGTACATTCAGTAATAAGCGTTGTGTCAGCTGAATATCCAACATCATACTTTGATCCAATCCGATATTGGCCATTTTTTGACTACGCTGATCTTGAATATCGAACTGTAACTTTCCTGACTCATCTTTCAATTGCCCCGCCAAAGACGGCATATTCATACGATCTTGGCGCTGACCAAAGGTATAAATTAGCTCACCACCCGCCCATTGCAATGTTCCAGCTGTATCACTGAAGCCCTGATCTTTATTTAAATTAAATTGAATATCTGTCAATTGAATCGCATTTGTGGGCCATTGCCAATTCACGATTGATTTTAATGTTTCTGGTGCAATTTGCCCCGACATTTGTTTAATAATAATTTTTTTGCCTAATCCATACGCAGCAATACCGTGTAACTGCGTTTCACCACTATGAATATCTAAATTGGCACCAAGTCGAAATAAAATTAAATCTAGAGGTCGTGTTTTCCATGCCACCGATCCGCGCAGATTACCTTTACGCCAATCGGCCTGCCCTTGCCAGATATTACCACTGACATTCTGTAGGACTTGGTTATCTTTATAAAATTTTGCAATCAACCATGATGCTGGGACTTGTAACAATACAAAAACTAAAAAAGCGATAACCCCAATTATCCACCAAGTTATTTGTTTTGATTTATTCTTCATCCAACACTTACCAATTTATTCATTTATTCTTCCATGTGAGCTGATGCCCTTATTCAACACCCATTATGCATATATTTTACATATCGCCAATTCACTCGTATAAAAAAACCAAGCAATCTTGCTTGGTTTTTTTAATTTTAAAGTGCTCGAATGACAATTCGGTTAAATTAAATCAAGAAATCCTCTAATTTAGCACCTTTTTCAAGTTGAGCGACCAACCAACGTGGCTGCTTACCACGTCCAGTCCAAGTCTCAGCACTGTTGTCTTTATTACGATAGCGTGGCTCTACTGCTTTACGCGTAGTTTTCTTACGTTTCTGTGTACCATATTCAATCAATTGCTCTAAACTTAGGCCTACAGTTTCTGCAATTTGCATAATACTATTATAAGCATCTTCAATTTCTTGATCTTTTTTAGATTCAATCAACGCTTCTGCTTGTACGGTTAAACGTCTTAACTCTTCAACGGATAAATTACTAATATCTGGCATCATTTAAACTCCATAAGTTTGAATAATTATTAAAAACAATTTCATGCTTATAATATTTTTATTAATACCAACAATCAATACATGCTGCTCGTTAAAACAACATAAAAAAACAGAAAAAATAAACGCTTAAAATAAGCAAAATATTTATATACTGACATGCTTAACTTAATTCATGATTAACCGATTGTTCTAAACTTAATATCATTTCTTTAATATCAATTGGGATTAAGGTTTTTTTCATTTCAACAGGATCAACAAATACAATCACAGCATCTCCTGTTGCAACAATTGCATTTTGTTTCTCACTCCATAAAATATAATGCATACGCATCGCACTATTCCTTATTTCATCGACTCGCGCAGCAATCTTTAAACGATCTGGATAAAATACTGGTTTTAAATACTGACATTGATTAGAAGAAACCACTGTATAAATATTCTGTGTAAAAATATTTAACTGATCAAAATAAGCAATACGCGCACTTTCCATATAGCGATAATAAATCACATTATTCACATGACCAAAAGCATCCATATCTCCCCAAGCAACGGTTTGCTCATAAATGACAGGGTAGTTTAAAAGTTCATCCATGACTATTCTCATATTTTAAATTTAATAAAATTGGTATCTTTTTCAAATACTGAATTAAGCTGCTGAATTAATTCTTCATTACCATTAAATGTCGCTTTAATTCGTAAATAATTCATCAAGCTATTTTTAGGATAAAGACTTAATAATGCATTTGCCTGATCCATTCGCCCAGTGGCAGTATATATATGCCATTTTGCAAAACTAAATACTGGCATACTCGGATATTTTTCTTCAAACTGATTAATTTTTTGTTCAAGCACATCATATTCAGGTACTTGTTTCAATAACTGTTGCTGAAACCACATATAAAATACATCTTGATCAAATTGCTCCTCAAGTATCTGTAATGCCAAATCTTGATGTTGCTGGCCCATTTCAGATAATCGAGATAATACTTTTAACCATAGCTTTTTAGTATCAAAAGATAATGTTGCAATATGTTCTTTTAACTCAAGATAACGTTGCTGTAAAAGTTCAACTTCATCTAAATTGGCTTGCTCAAATTGCCCCAATATCTGGACTAACCAATCATTTTTCATCGCCGTATTTAATTGACCAAATTGTGTTGAATGCAAATATTGCCAAGGGAATTGTACCGCGTACATCCCCCATAGCTCTGACATTCGTTGCGTATAGGCCAAATTCACCTGATCCAACCAAGGTGATAAAGCATGACCGTTTAAAAACTCTAAATGGGTTAATGCCTGTTGCGCATCATTTTGTGCTAAATAAATTTCTATGCGTTGAATCTCAGCCAGCTCAAATGCCGATGCTGGACTGCGCTCTAGCTCCATCAAAGCTTCAGTATATTGATTTTGCTTGTATTTAAGCCGTGCATATACGATTTGCTTTAGTAAACCAGACTGATCAAAGACCTGCTGTACAAATTCCTGCTGTTCTTCTTCACCTTCTAAAATCCAAATCACCCCCAATTGCTCATATGGATGTAGATGACTAAAATTCAATACCTGTTCTAACTGACGTTTCTCTTGATGAATGGCTCGCTTTAAAATCAACCATGCTATTTGTAAAAATAGGCTGATAATAATCATTAAAAATAACACGATCCAGACATTGGTTTGAATTTGAATCCCATGCCATAACAGATATACATAGCCCGCACCTGCGCCATAGCTCATCACACTCATGATTGCGATCATGATTAAACTAACCAGAGCATATGCAAGTAAAATCTGTTTCATAACATGCTTACCCCAAAATCGCTGTACTATTCAGCTTCGGCACAGGAAGCATTTGTATTTGTTTCAGATTAATTAACTGTTGTTTGAGTTGCTGGCTTGCAGCATCAGGTAAAGCATTTAATTGCTGAATTGCAAGATTCAACATAGATTGATACTCAAGTGCTTCCCCACGTGCTAAAGCCTGTTGAGCCAACAAAATGCGCAACTGTGTTTCTTTTAAAATGATTTTTCGGTTTACCAATTCTGCTGATGCTTGTGTCACCACATCAATTTGAAACCATTTTTGCCAAAAATGTTCAGCCACATGGCTAGATGGCTTTAATTGTGTACTCTCAATTTCCTCGGCGATTTTTTGGTCTAATTGATGCAAAATATCTTCTAATAATGTTTGTTGCGCATTCCGTGCTAATACAAACTGTTGAATATTTTGTTTATCTTGTTCAATACTTTGATGCAAACTTTTTTTGACAGCATCAGCCAGTGCATAGTGTTCAAGTGCCTGTTCCAACTGATTCAATTTTTCAACAGCATAGACGTATTGCTGTTGCTGTAGAGCAAACTGAACCAGCTCTAATTGCTGCTGAATCACAAAATTTGGACTTAAGCCTGATGCCACTTCAGTTTTAATCTGCTTTGAATCTGTTGCCAAGCTTTGATCTTGTTGCCCCAAAGCTTGCCTTTGAATGGCCACCAAACGGTCATTTAAATGGGCGTTTTGTTGTTCGCTTTGATGTAAAGTCGCTTGCAAAGTCTCAACTTGGGCTGAAATTTGATAAAAGTCATAGCTCAACTTAATCAGCCATGCAATACCGACTAAAAATAAGACATAAATAAACTTTTTCATAATTCCCTTTGTAACTCAGCAATTTTCTCAAGTACTGTATTGGGTTGTAAATTTAAGATTTTACTGAGCTTAAAATGATATTGTGCATTATTTTTATCATGTTGCAAAACTTGATACAAACGCTCACCCAACACTAAATAATGGCAACTTTGCAATAGACAAGGGTGTTCACGGCATAAAGACAACCAATTTTTCCAACTGGCCTCACTACTCACACACATCCAATATATTTGTGGATTTTTAGAAAAGGTAGCAACCAATTGAGAAAATTTGGCCTCGGTACTTTCTGGGCAATAACGTTCATATAACAAAAAATTGAGCACCTCTATGTGATGATCAAGACAATGTTGCATCATAAATTGACGCCCACCCTCTCCTCGCCAAAATGCAATTTTTTTCAAATGAGGTAAGTCTTGAAAAATAGGTAAACTTAACATCCCCTCAGAGCTTTCTACTGCTGGAATGAGG
The DNA here is from genome assembly GCF_002135345.1 of Acinetobacter sp. ANC 4648. Lineage (GTDB taxonomy): Bacteria > Pseudomonadota > Gammaproteobacteria > Pseudomonadales > Moraxellaceae > Acinetobacter. Next base: position 161,284 of record NZ_NEGI01000006.1, read on the forward strand.
CTTTGAATTCCATAAATTTCTAAGCTCTGAGCCGTGGTTTGTCCCACAGCAATCCATTGAATATGATCCAATTGTGATTGCAACACGCCACTTTGCTGTAAATATTGCATCCCAATATTAACCGCAGTTGGACTAACGACGACAATAATTTGCGTTTCTAAGAGTTGCGCATACAGTTGTTGTAATTTTTCTGTATATGGGAAGGCTTTCAGTTCCAATAAAGGTAAATCAACTACCTGAATACCTGACCGTACCAAACACTCAGTTAATGCTTGGGCACGATCTGCGGGTCGAGTATTAATAAATTGCATCACTAGTTAATGTAATGCTTTGAGTAATTCACCCGCACCTTGATTTAACAAATCTTGGGCCAGTTGAACACCTAATTGTTCAGCTTGATCAGGAGAACCTTTAACCAGACCATAAAGTAGTGTTTGACCATCAACACTCCCCACACGCCCTTCAAGGCTCAATTCATGTCCAGATAATGTTGCATAGCCTGCAATTGGAACTTGGCAACCCCCTTCCAAATATGCATTAAAGGCACGTTCTGCACGTACACATAGATTCGTTTCTGAATGCATCAAAGGTAGAATTAAATCCAATACAGCATGGTCATTACTGCGGCATTCCAAACCTAAAGCCCCTTGACCCACTGCGGGCAGACTAAGTTCTGGTGCGAGTGCATGACGAATACGCTGATGCAGTCCTAAGCGTTTTAAGCCTGCACTTGCCAAGATAATCGCATCATACAATCCCGCATCCAATTTTGATAACCGTGTACCCACATTCCCACGCAGGTCAATCACGTCTAAATCTGGACGTTGTTTTAAAATTTGGCATTTACGGCGCAAACTTGAAGTACCTAATTTGGCACCTTGGGGTAAATCTTCAAATGTTTCATAATGGTTTGAAACAAAAGCATCAAAAGGATCTTCACGCTCACACATGACTGCAAGCTCTAAGCCTTCAGGCAATTGCATAGGAACATCTTTCATCGAATGCACAGCAAGATCCGCACGACCATCTAACAATGCAGCCTCTAACTCTTTCACAAACAGACCTTTGCCACCAATTTTAGCCAATGGCGTATCTAAAATTTTATCACCTTGCGTCACGAAAGTGACGAGCTCAACCTGCAGACCTGCATGCAATGTCTCTAATCGGGCACGAATGTGCTCCGCTTGCCATAATGCAAGCGGACTTTGACGGGTTGCTATTTTCAAGGTTTTCATCATTTCAGAGTAGCCAAACTTTAAACACTCTAAACTTAACCGGATACCTTAAAAATGCAAGTAAATTATCCAAAATCGTTTAAATTCATACAAATTTCATAAGTTTTGCATCCGCTCTCGAAGAAGCGGCAAATGCCGTCGACTAACAGCCAATTTTTCATTTAGCTCTCGGCAACGTACTTGGTATTGCCCAGAGGTAACGACTTCCATTCCATCTATATAATTTAATGAAATTAATGCATTTCTGTGAATTCGAATAAATTTATGTGCAAATTCTTGCTCTAAATCTTTCAAGGTTTCATCAATCAATACACTGCCATTTTTATGCCTAACCGTAACGTATTTCTGATCTGCAAGAAAATAATAAATATTTTCAATGGGGATCAATTCCAGTCCACGATAGGTTTTTGCAGTAATCTGCTGTCTTTGTGTTTTTTCTTCCATGATTTCTTTTTGTTCTATATTAGAGATTTGAGCTTGAGTTAGTTTCGTGACATTGTCTAAAACAGTTTGTAAGTCTGATTTTGCAATAGGTTTCAGCAAATATCCTTTTGCTTGAGATTGAATCGCCTGCAAAGCATGTGCATCATAAGCTGTACAAAACACCACAGCAGGCATAGGATTTAATAAACTTAAATGTTGTGCACAAGTTAAACCATCCATTTCTGGCATTTGAATATCAAGCAAGATGACATCTGGCTCATATTGCTGAACCATTTCTAACGCTTGTAAACCATGTTGTGCTGTCGCAATGACATGATGTCCTAATTGCGATACTAATCGAGACAAACGCTCCACTGCGAGTGGCTCATCATCACAAATGAGGATGTCCATTTTACCTCCTTGTCCCTGTTAACAATGATTATTTTAGTGTGTTAACGCTGATTTGTTTTATTTATTTTGATACTGAATAATGGTCGTAAACAATTCCTTACTTGCATAACTCCGAAATTGTACACTATTGCCAAAGTGCGCTTTTAAACGCTGCTTTACATTCTCTATTGCAATACCATGTCCTTCTCTAACTGTTATTTTATCCTGTATAAACGGGTTAGTAATGACTATAGTGACTTGATTTTGCAATATTTCAACCAGTATGCCTATTTTAGCGCTGATTATTCTTTTCTCAACGCCATGAAAAATACTATTTTCAATTAATGGTTGTAACGTTAGTAAGGGAATTTTAACTTGTAAGAGTTGTAATGGTTGTTGGATATTCCACTCAACCTGTAAACGATCGCCCAGTCGAATTTGTTCAATCGCAATATAATGACGGCATAATTCTATTTCCTCATTTAAGCTGACCAGTTTTAACTCTTGAAAGCTGGCTCTAAATAACCGCGAAAGATCTATCAACATTTGTTCAGCTTTATCAGGATCAATACTGATTAAACTCACCACGCTATTCAAGCTATTAAACAAAAAGTGTGGATGTATGCGTGCCTGCATCGCTTGTATACGGGCATTCAACTCACTATTTTGTTGCAATAACCATTGCTCACGCATATAAATATAACGCAAGCAAAATGCCCCCAACAACACCCCATAACTCAGATGCAAAACTAAGTTTTCACTCAAGTTTGGCCATGACAAATTTTGTAAGCTGAAGTAAGCACCCCAGTAACCAACCAAATTTAAAATAACTGTGGTGAAAAATACGATTCCTTGCAATAAAAAAAAGCCAAAAATAGCACGAGCAATCGCACTAATTCTGTGTATTTTTTTCTGAAAAAAATCAACCAAAGCCACAAAAGCCAGCAATACCCAGTTGATATATAATATATATTGTACAACATGACTGGTTTTTAAGTTTCCCCATGACTGAGCTTCTGCAAGTGCGATAAGCAAAGCCAACACATTACTAGCAATGAACAATTCAATTAAATACTGCCAATTCCCTCTTTTGCTAAAAAAATAGGAATGATTAAAATTTCGTTGATTTTTTCTACTAGATTCCTTCTGTTGAACTTCGGCAAGTGAACTCGAATTTGCTATACTCCGCTTAAACCTACTGCTTTTTATTTTACTGAGCCGACATGACCACATCATCTAATTCCTCAAATCCGTCACAAGCCCAAACTTCGGGTATGTGGGGCGGTCGTTTCTCTGAAGCTACTGACGCCTTTGTTGCTGAATTTACAGCATCTGTGCAATTTGACCAACGCTTTTATAAACAAGATATTGCGGGTTCTATTGCACATGCAACGATGTTGGCCAAAGTTGGCGTACTCACTCAACAAGAACGTGATGACATCATCAACGGTTTAAACACGATTCAAACAGAAATTGAAGCAGGCAACTTTGAGTGGCGCATTGAGCTCGAAGATGTACACATGAATATTGAGTCGCGTTTAACCGACCGTATTGGTATCACAGGTAAAAAACTACATACTGGCCGTAGCCGGAACGACCAAGTCGCGACAGATATTCGTTTATATGTGCGCGATGAAATTGATGCAATTTTAAAACTACTGGAAAAATTACAAAAAGGCATTCTGGGTTTAGCTGCGAAAAATACCGATACTATTATGCCTGGCTTTACTCATTTACAAACGGCTCAGCCTGTGACCTTTGGCCATCATTTAATGGCGTGGTTTGAAATGTTAGTTCGTGATTCTGAGCGCTTAATTGACTGTCGTAAACGTGTCAATCGCCTACCATTAGGGTCTGCTGCGCTTGCGGGTACAACCTACCCGATTGAGCGTGCCTATACCGCTGAGCTATTAGGCTTTGAAGCTGTATGTGAAAACTCTTTAGATGCAGTTTCTGACCGTGACTTTGCGATTGAATTTAATGCTGCGGCATCGTTGATCATGATGCATTTATCTCGTATGTCTGAAGAAATGATTCTTTGGACTTCAGCTCAATTCAAATTTGTAAACATTCCAGATCGTTTCTGTACTGGCTCCTCAATCATGCCACAAAAGAAAAACCCAGATGTTCCTGAACTGATCCGTGGTAAAACTGGTCGTGTTTATGGCGACTTAATGAGTCTTTTAACGCTCATGAAAGGTCAACCTTTAGCCTATAACAAAGATAACCAAGAAGATAAAGAACCATTATTTGATGCAATTGATACCGTTCGTGGTTCACTCATGGCATTTGCGGACATGATTCCAGCTCTGGTTCCAAATATCGAGATCATGCGTGAAGCAGCATTACGTGGCTTCTCAACAGCAACTGATCTCGCTGATTATTTAGTTAAAAATGGCGTAGCTTTCCGTGATGCACATGAAATTGTCGGTAAGGCTGTGGCTTTAGGTGTACAAGAAAGTAAAGATTTATCTGAACTTACGCTGGAACAGCTACAACAGTTCTCTGGCTTAATTCAAGCTGATGTATTTGAGAAAGCTTTAACTTTAGAAGCATCTGTGAATGCCCGCAATCATATTGGTGGTACTGCACCAAACCAAGTTGCAGCAGCTATTGAACGTGCTTACACTCGCTTAGAAAAACTTTACGCTTAAGGATTGAAAGATGACTCGACAAGTATTTTGCCGTAAATATCAAAAAGACATGGAAGGCTTAGCTTTTGCACCCTTTCCTGGCCCAAAAGGTGAAGCATTTTTTAACTCTGTTTCCAAACAAGCTTGGCAAGAGTGGTTACAACACCAAACCACACTGATTAATGAGAAACGCTTAAATGTCTTTGAACCTGAAGCTAAGCAGTTCTTAGAAGAACAACGTGAAAAATTCTTCGCGAACGACGAAAGTGTCGAAAAAGCTGAAGGTTGGAAGCCTGAGTAAATATAAAGGGAGCTCTGCTGCGTCTAAATACTATGCTTGGGCTCCACATAATCAAGTGCTTCTTTAACTTTATTTAGAACACTTAGATAAATCTGATCTGTCGTATTTTTCGATTCATATTTATATTTCAAATCAAAATCCTCACTTCAGTGGGGATTTTTTTACATTAGGCAGCCTTTTATTATTTTTCCAACTTGTTTTATCTTAAATCAAAAAATTTTCATAAGACCTAGCTAACAAATCACTTCAATTTAATGATGCAAAATACATTTAACAATAAAAACTTACAAAGCATCACAAAATGAGCAATGACTTTTACAGATAACAGCACTATATTAAATACATAAGATTTAACAAACTAAATGTTAATTCAAAAGATATTACATTGAGTTTTAAGCTTTATTTCCTAGATTTTCCCCAAAATCTAGGAATTTTTTTGTCTTAATTTTCTTTAAAAGATTTTCAAATAAATAGATGTCATTTAGCAACAAAAAAGCCCTGAATATTTCAAAGCTTTTTAACTCTTTTTAATTAATGACTATTTTGAACCTTTTCTTCAATTTCTTCGACGCTGGTGTGACGTACATCAAAACCTTTTGCCATATAAATGACTTGCTCAGATATATTACGAGCATGATCACCAATACGTTCTAAAGAGCGTAAGATCCACATCACATTAATCACACGACTAATATAACGAGGATCTTCAATCATATAAGTCATCAATGTCCGTGTAGCAGATTGATATTCACGATCAATGTCCGCATCCGCAAGTAATACTTTTAAGGCTTGCTCTGCATCTACCCGAGCGAATGCATCTAGCGCCTCATGAATCATCACCCGAACTTGGTTTCCAATATGGCGCGTTTCCATATAACCGCGTGGCGACTCACCTTCTTCACATAAATTTTGGGCAATTCGGGCAATTTTTGACGCTTCATCACCAATTCGCTCTAAATCTGTATTGGCTTTACTCATAGCAATCACCATACGTAAATCAATTGCAGCAGGATGGCGACGCGCTAAAATTAGGGTTAAAGCCTCATCAATTTCACGCTCATAGCGATTGACAATATTGTCTTGAAATTGCACTTCTATGGCTAAATTCGCATTGGTATCAAGTAAAGCATGAATCGCATTCGCAACTTGTTGCTCAACTAAACCACCCATAGTCATAAATTTAGTATTTACATCTTGTAAGTCTTCATTAAATTGCGAAGAAATATGATGATTTAAAATCGGGTTGCTTGGGCTCAAGATGACTTACTCCACTTGCAGCGAAATGAAAATAGTATTAGTGAATATTAAAACATAGCTAATATGAATTTTTGATGACAAAAGATGATTAATTCAGCACAAAATGAGTATTTATATGGCTAAGTTCGTCTTCTATTTACTACCCAATAAACATATTCAATTATTATATTTAAAATCTATATTGAATGAATCAATCTGTTGGTATCTAAACATTCAGACTTTCTATAAATCAGGCAGCGTCACCCCCTAAAACCACTAAAAATAGCGAAGTCATTGTGTACAGCTGCCTTTAAAAGAGATCTTTAATGTGAGTGTTTTTATCCACATCACATGATAATATCTCTCGCATAGCTTGACGGAGCGCGAGTAAATCCTCGCTGAGATTGTGTCAGTTTCTTCTAATCTTTTGATAAGAAAAAACTTAAACACAAGTACCGTTGAACCTGATCAGGTTAAGACCTGCGTAGGAATCAAGCCATCTGAAAACTTAAGCCCTCAATTTATCTATTTTTTCAATTCAAACTAGCTTGAGAAATAAGATAAATCTGCTACGTTTTTGGTCGTGCTTGATTCGTTGATGTCATTCATAAGGATCATTGCAATGAGCCAATTAACGAATCTATCTTCAGCCCCTATTTCTGCTCAACATGAGCAAGATGCCAAAGATCTGACTCGAATTTTACCCGCGTCATCAAAAGTTTATATTCAAGGTTCTCGCCCAGACATTCAAGTCCCCATGCGTGCTATTACGCTTTCAGATACACCTACAGGTTTGGGTGGTGAATACAATCCACCCGTCATGGTCTATGACACCTCTGGGGTATATACTGATCCATCCATTCAAATTGACTTGAATCAAGGCTTACCTTCTGTCCGTGAAACATGGATTGAGGAACGCCAAGATACTCAACGTTTAGACAACCTATCTTCAGAATTTGGCCAACAACGCGCTAATGATATTCGTACTGCAAATATTCGTTTTGCCCATATTCAAAAGCCACGCCGCGCCAAATTAGGCAAAAATGTGACGCAAATGCATTATGCACGCCAAGGTATCATTACGCCTGAAATGGAATATATTGCAATTCGTGAAAATCAGCGTCAACGTGAAGGGGTCGATATGCGCCAACACGTAGGTGAAAATTTTGGTGCAAAAAATCTTAAAGAAATCACTCCAGAGTTTGTACGTAAGGAAATTGCTGAAGGACGAGCCATTATTCCAGCCAATATCAACCACCCTGAAATTGAACCCATGATTATTGGTCGTAATTTTTTGGTGAAGATCAACGCTAATATTGGGAACTCTGCACTGGGCTCTTCAATTGATGAAGAAGTCGCAAAAATGACATGGGCAACCCGCTGGGGTGCAGATACGATCATGGACTTATCTACCGGTAAAAATATCCATGAAACACGTGAATGGATTATTCGCAACTCACCTGTTCCTATCGGAACAGTACCCATCTATCAAGCTTTAGAAAAAGTTGATGGTGTTGCTGAAGATTTAACTTGGGAAATTTTTAAAGACACCTTAATTGAACAAGCCGAACAAGGGGTAGATTATTTTACTATTCATGCAGGTGTACTTTTACGATATGTGCCACTCACTGCAAATCGTCTAACAGGCATTGTGTCACGTGGTGGATCAATCATGGCGCAATGGTGTTTGGCACATCATGAAGAAAACTTCCTGTATACCCATTTTGATGACATCTGTGAAATCATGAAAACCTATGATGTTTCATTTAGCTTAGGTGATGGTCTACGACCGGGTTGTATTCAAGATGCCAATGATGAAGCTCAATTTAGCGAACTGCGTACTTTAGGTGAACTCACGCACCGTGCTTGGGAACATGATGTACAGGTCATGATTGAAGGTCCAGGGCATGTGCCCATGCATATGATTAAAGAAAATATGGATCTACAACTTGAAGTGTGCAAAGAAGCGCCCTTCTATACCCTAGGCCCTTTAACTACAGATATTGCACCAGGTTATGACCATATTACATCGGCAATTGGTGCAGCGATGATCGGTTGGTATGGCACAGCCATGCTTTGTTATGTCACACCAAAAGAACATTTGGGCTTACCAAATAAAAAGGATGTTAAAGATGGCATCATTACCTATAAAATTGCAGCACATGCGGCTGATTTAGCCAAAGGCCATCCAGGTGCACAAGTCCGTGATAATGCACTGTCTAAAGCACGTTTTGAATTCCGTTGGGATGACCAATTTAATTTAAGTCTAGATCCTGACACTGCACGTTCTATGCATGATGAAACCATGCCCAAAGAAGCACATAAATCTGCACACTTTTGTTCAATGTGTGGGCCTAAATTTTGCTCTATGAAAATCACACAGAATGTGCGTGATTATGCGCAAAATCAAAATATTGCCAAGCTCCATAAAGAGTCTAATTCCGATGTTGAAGCAGGTCTCGAAGCGATGAAAACCGCTTATCAGGAACATGGACAAAAGTTGTACCACAAAGTATAAAGTTTTAAAAAAATATTTGTCTTCCTGTAATTCTCAGTTAGGATGAAATAAGTACATTTCATTCTGATTGAGTTTATGCATATTCTTCAACACGCAACCTATGGCCACAAAGATTTTAAAATAGAATCACGTGAATTTGTGTTTCGAGGTTTTGTTCAAGTTGAAAAAGTATGTTTTAAACATCGTCTATTTAATCAAGATACATATACGCCAGTCATTTCACGAGAATTGATAGCACGTAAAGAAGCTGCTGGGGTTTTAATTTACGATGATCAACAACAAAAGTTTGCTTTAATTGAACAATTCCGAGTCGGTGCAATACTAGATATTGACTCACCTTGGCAACTTGAAATTATTGCAGGCGTACTTGATGGCAATGAATCACCAGAAAGTTGTATAAAACGAGAAAGTCTTGAAGAGTCAGGCTGTGAAGTCGATCACTTAGAACATTTATTTACTTTCTACCCTTCAGCAGGTGCCTGTAATGAAATTTTTCATTTATATAGCGCTCAAAGCAGACTCCCCTCCGAAGGTGGTATTTTTGGTATTCCAGATGAAGGTGAAAATATAAAACTACATTTAATTCAATACTCAGAACTAAATATATTATTAAATAGTAATCGTTTACGTAATGCGCCTGTTATTATGGCTTTACAGTGGCTTAAGCAACATATATCTACATTATAAATGTGTCTAGGGGAAGACATGCCGACATTCAAACCACCGAACTTACAGAATAAAATTATTATTCAAATTACAGATACCCATCTCATGGATCACCCTGAGACGGAATTTGTCCATATTAATCCGGAACAAAATTTTCATGCCGTCGTAGATGATATCTTACAGCGTTTTTCGCATATAGATGCCATTGTACATACAGGTGATTTGGCACAAATTGCCAATCCAGGAACGTACGCACGCTATCAAACCTATATGCAAAAACTTGGAATTCCTTTTTTCCAAATTCCAGGCAATCATGACGATCTCGCGCTCTTTCCCTTTCATACCCCAAATCCCACCCCAACAGTGATTGAACTGGGTGAGTGGAGTGTTATTTTATTAAATAGCGCAGTATCAGGACAAACTGACGGTTACATTCAAACAGAGCAACTACAACAGCTGAAACAAATTCTTGAACAGCACATAAATAAAAATATTATTTTAGCCTGTCACCATCATCCTTTTGCAATGAAATCACATTGGATCGATCAGCATCAGCTCAAAAACACAGAAGAATTTATTCAAATTTTAGAAAATTTTAACCATATCAAAGCAGTCATTTACGGACATGTACACCAAGATTCAACCTATATATGGAATGGAATTCAATTTCTATCTAGCCCTGCAACCTGTGTACAATTTAAACCGTTTAGTCATGATTTCGCTTTGGACGATATGGCTCCAGGTTATCGGTATTTACATTTAAAAGAAAATGGTGAGTTTGAAACTAAAGTTTTCCGACTTAAAAACTTTAGCCAAAAAATAATGCAGGAAATTTCAGGTTATTAGCTTTCCATTTGCTATTTTTTCCATTAAGTTATTGCTCCTATCAAGATATGCATTAAGTCAAATCATTGGATTCATGGCTTTCATCTTTGGTAAAAACTCTATATGATGACGACCCCCGATGGCAACATTCTATCGGCAGCGATAAAAATACTTGCATATCACCATATTTTTTGCGTATAGATATACGTATATGATGAGGAATGCCCTTTATGGCGACTGACAACCAAAACCAAATCTTAGATGAAAAAACAGATGCTATTGTAGACGAAAAAGCTACGAAACGTGTCCGTAAAACTAAGCCAAAGGCATCAGAAGGCGGTACTACAGCAAGCCTTTTTGGTATTGAACCTTATCAACCGAAAAAAAATGAAGAGTACATGTCTGAGGGGCAACTCGAGCATTTTCGTAAAATTTTGCTTGCGTGGAAAACTGAACTCATGTCTGAAGTTGATCGCACCTTGAACACCATGCAAGATGAATCATCTTCACTTCCCGATGTAAATGACCGTGCAACGCAAGAAGAAGAATTTGCGATTGAATTACGTACACGTGACCGTGAACGTAAATTGATTCGTAAAATTGAACAATCGATTGAAGCTATTCAAAATGATGACTACGGTTTCTGCGAAACATGTGGTATCGAAATTGGTTTACGTCGTTTAGAAGCACGTCCAACTGCAACTTTATGTATCGATTGTAAAACATTAGCAGAAATCAAAGAAAAGCAAAATAACGGTTAATTTGAGTCATTCATGTTGACCCAAGATCACCGTTATACGGGTCGGTTTGCGCCATCGCCAACCGGCCCTTTGCATTTTGGTTCTTTGATTACCGCTGTCGCTAGCTATTGCGATGCCAAAGCACAGCAAGGGACGTGGATTGTCCGCATTGAAGATACTGACATTCCTCGCATCTATCCTGGCAGTGAACAGCACATTCTACGGTGTCTGGATGCGTTCGAATTTGAATCGGATGTTGACATTATTTTTCAGAAAGATCGCCTTGATATTTATGAACATGTCTTAACCCAGCTCAAACAAAAAAATCTCATTTATGCCTGCCAATGTACTCGTAAAATATTAGGTCCAAATCATATCTACACAGGTACCTGCCGAGACTTAAAACTCCCTTTTGAACAGCATGCTATTCGGGTTAAAGTATCGGATCAAAATATTTGCTTCACAGATCGTTTGCAAGGCACGCATTGTTGCAATTTAAAAGAGCAACTCGGTGATTTTGTTCTCAAACGCCGCGATGGTATTATTAACTATCAATTAGCGGTAGTCGTTGATGATTATCTGCAAGGCATGACCCATATCGTGCGTGGCGCAGACTTACTTGATAATACGGAACGTCAAATTTGGTTAGGTTCGTTACTTGGTTATCCGACGCTACAATATATGCACTTACCTTTAGCCATGAATGCTCAGGGCCAAAAATTATCAAAACAAAATTTAGCACTCGCCTTAGATATTCAAAATGCACCCAAGTTACTTCAGCATGCCATTATGGCCTTAGGGCAACGTCCAGTGGACTTAGATCAACCACACAAAATGTTGGCTCAGGCAGTCGCTCAGTGGAACATACAACATATTCCACAGGGCACTCAGATGAATGACATCTATCAATAAGCTCATTTACCGCTGAGCTTTCAAATTAAAGCAAACTATTTACTATAAAACTAAATGTTTTCATCCTAGTCTTTATTCTGAAACGAGAAAATTGAATCTCCGAAATTTTTGATCTATTTTGCACATGACTTCAATAAAAAATGGTGTGATCACAATATGTAGTCACACCATTTTTTGCCGTAATTGAAGTAAATTTAGAAACTCGATTCTTCTCTCGATGGATTAGCTTTTTGTGTGGTGACATCAATTTTTAAAATCAAACTAATCATAACGGCACACATGATTAAAGAGGATCCCCCATAACTAATAAATGGTAAAGTCAAACCTTTGGTCGGTAACATTCCCATATTCATGCCAGCATTTACCAAAATTTGTAATAAGAAAATAATACTGATTCCGTAAGCTAAATAGCCTGCACGTAAATATTGATGCTGTAGGGCACGATGACCAATACGAATACAACATGCCAGCATCACGAAGGACAGCGTTAATACGGTTGCGATACCAAAGAAGCCAAACTCCTCCCCCAGAATCGCCAACATAAAGTCGGTGTGTGCTTCAGGCAAATAGGACATTTTTTGGATACTATGCCCTAAACCGACACCAAACCACTCACCGCGGCCAAATGCCATCAAAGCATTCGAGAGTTGATAACCAGTACCCAATGGATCTGCCCATGGATTCGAAAATGACATCAAACGCTCATAACGATATGGCTCAAACACAATCAAAAATACAAAGGCAGATACAATTGCGCCAAACGCAATACCAAATTGAATTAAGGGTGCTCCTGCAAGGAAGAAAACTCCTAGCATCATCGCCGCAATTACCACTGTTGCCCCTAAGTCAGGCTCAGCAATAATCAGTCCCACCGTAATCAGCATCACCGCACCTAAGCGGATTAACCCTTTGATATTATTTCGAACTTCCTCAGCCCGTCGCACCACATAATCAGCGGTAAAAATAGCCATCATGACCTTAGCGACTTCCGTCGCCTGTAAGGTAAAACCACCTATACGAATCCAGCGTGTAGACCCATTGACCTCTGTTCCCACCAGTAATACAGCCAGCAGTAACAAAATGGTAAGCAACCAAAATGGGAAGGTATTTTTAAACCAAACATTTAATGAAATTTTATATACAAACAGCGCCGCCGCCGCCGCAACAACAATAGAAATTGCATGACGAATGACATAGTGAAATGGTGCTTCATGCATACGTTCTGCATAAGGCATAGATGCTGAAGCCACCATCACAGAACCAATGCATAGCAACATAATTACACAAAAGATCAAGACATTTCGAGCAGTAAGCTCAGCTGGAATCTTTGGTAACCACTTTTCATATACTTGATTAATTTTACTTATGGTCGTCTGAGCTAACCCAGCCATATTCTATTCCTTATGATTATTCTTAGTTGAGCTCATTCACACAAGCAACAAACTGATGACCACGTTGTACATAGCCAGTAAACATATCAAAACTCGCACAAGCGGGTGATAATAGCACCACATCTTTGGCATGCGCATGCTGCTGACAAATTTTCACAGCTTCCTTTAAGCTTTCTGCATGAATTATTGACGTTGTGCCTTGAATCGCTGCCTCAATAATGGAACGATCTTCACCAATCAACACTGCAAGCTTGGCATACTTATGGAGCGAGTCACGTAGCGCAGTAAAGTCTTGACCTTTACTCTGTCCACCCAAAATAGTCAAAACTTTACCGTGTTGTGCCTCAATAGCAGCACCTAAGCCATCAATTGCCGCTAAAGTAGCACCAATGTTGGTGCCTTTAGAATCATTGTAATAACGAACCTCATGCACTTCTTTGACAAACTCACAACGATGCTCTAAACCCTTAAAAGTTTTTAATGTTTCAAGCATAGAGTCTCGTGGTAAACCAATCGCTTCACCGAGTGCCAAACAGGCCAATGCATTAGCCATATTGTGTGTCCCTTGCATATACATATCTGCACTGTTTAAGAGGCGTTCACGACCACGTGCTAACCACATGGTGCCATCATCATCTTTGAGAATACCGTACTGATTCAAATCAGGTGCATTTAAACCAAAACTTTGCATTGGCGTAACATCTGGTACCAACGGACGAGTCAAGGAGTCATCACGGTTAAATACCACTTTTTTCACACCTTGGAAAATACGATGTTTTGCAGTGTGATAAGCAAACATATCGCCATGGCGGTCTAAATGATCCTCACTAATATTGAGAACAACTGCGACCTCTGCATTCAAATGCGATGTGGTTTCAAGTTGAAAACTTGATAATTCTAAAATATAAAGGTCTGGATCATCCTTGGTTAAATCCAATGCAGGGCGACCTAAGTTACCGCCTACCGCCACTTTAACCCCAGCCTCTTGCGCCATAAGACCAATCAACGTCGTGACTGTGCTTTTAGCATTCGAGCCCGTAATCGCGATAATCGGTTTATCGGTTGCACGACGTAAAATTTGAATTTCACTGACAACAGGAATACCTTTTGCAATCGCAATCTGAATTTCTGGAAGCTTAGGATCAAGCCCAGGACTAATAATAATTTCTTCAGCTTGGAGTAATAATTCTTGATTAAATTCACCAAAATAGGTTTGCACTTCAGCAGGAATTTGATCATGTCCAGGCGGGACTTCTCTGGAATCAGTTACAGCAACGCGGTAGCCTTTGTCATGTAAAAAATTAACTGCTGAAACTCCTGAAATCCCAAGTCCAGCCACGACTTTTAAACCACCACGTTGTATTAACATTTTGCCCACCAGCATTTGATTTTTTTAAACTTGCAAAATGTTAGCACTTTGCCGATTTTATTGCTTTTTCTGTTTTAACTTTCTGTATAGTTTTTTGTGTCAGTGCGTAAAAAAGCCATCATTTCTGATGGCTTTTAAAATTTAATTCAGCAAAAAGTATTATTTCCATTTCACCGCTTGGACTTCTGTCTTTTTAGGACTGTCCGATTCATCACTACTACAACCACAGCTTCCACCACAGCCCATCACTGCTGCAGGCTTTAGCCATTTGGCCAAAGCTGACCAACCTTGCTTGCTACAACTGTTTGACAAAGACATAAAAACTGAATTTGCAGTTTTTGGAAAAACCTTTTTAAACACTACAACGGCGCTCCAAAGCACCAATGCGGTAATAATCAGTAATTCAATCATCTCAATCTCCTGCGGTTATACACCGAAATAACGTGATGCAATCTGATAGGTAAGGAATGACATTAAATAAGCCAAACCAAATAAATATGCGGTCATACCCGTAACAATTTTCAACGAGCCTGTTTCACGTTTGACTGTCGCTAAAGTCGCTAAACAATGCGGTGCATAGATAAACCAAACCAATAACGATAGCCCCGTTGCCAATGACCACCCCGTACCATCCGCACTAATTAAATGTGATAACCCTTGTGCAATCGCATCATCATTGGTTGCAGATAAAGCATATACCGTGCCTAAAGCAGCGACGACAACTTCACGTGCAGCCATCGCAGGAATCAGTGCAATACAGATTTGCCAATTAAAGCCAATTGGTGCAAAAATCGGTTGCATGATATGCCCAAGCATCCCTGCAAAACTATAATCAATCGCAGGTAATGTAGCCTGATCAGGAGCCTGCGGGAAAGTACATAGGAACCACAACAAAATAGATAAGGCGAAGATGATGCCACCAACACGCTTTAAGAAAATTTTGGCACGATCCAACAACCCAATCCAAATACTTTTAATATCTGGAATACGATAACTCGGCAATTCCATCAGTAATGCATGTTGTGATTTATCTTTTTGGAAAAATTTTAAGACAAATGCCACTAACAATGCACTCACGATACCTGCCATATACAGACCAAAGAGGACTAAACCTTGCAGATTTAGAATTCCCCAGACTGTTGTTGATGGAATAAAGGCTGCAATTAAAAGTGCATAAACTGGTAAGCGTGCCGAACAAGTCATCAAAGGTGCAACCAGTATCGTCACTAAACGATCTCGTGGATCACTAATACTCCGAGTCGCCATTACCCCTGGAACTGCACACGCAAAACTTGAGAGTAAAGGAATGAAAGCACGACCACTGAGTCCTGCTTTAAACATCAACTTATCCAGCAAAAATGCCGCCCGTGGTAAATAACCTGACTCTTCTAATACCAAAATAAAAAAGAATAGAATCAAAATTTGCGGCAAGAACACAAGCACACTTCCCGCTCCAGCAATAATGCCATCCACCACCAAACTATTTAGTAAGGGATGTGTAATATGTGCGCCAATCAACTCACCCAAATGACCAAATAAAGCTTCAATTCCATCCATAAAAGGTGCGGCCCAAGAAAATACTGCTTGGAACACTACAAACATCATTACCGCAAGACTAACTAAGCCAAAAACTGGATGTAAAAATATTTTATCGAGGAAATCTGTGCGTTTATCTTCATGATTCACAAAGTTCACAACATCTTTAAGAATTTGATCCACTTTTTGATGGTTCGAACCCTGAGTTCCGATATCACTTAACTCTGTATCTGGCGTTCTGAACTTACCTTGATCTAGGGCAGCAATTAAATTTTCAATTCCTGAATTTTTGACCGCCACAGTCTCAACGACTGGAATGCCTAAACGCTGAGACAGTTTTTGAGTATTGATTTGCATGCCACGACGGCGTGCTTCATCCATCATATTAAGTACCAATAAAATTGGTTTACCTTGTGCAATGACTTCGAGCACTAAACCAAGATGTAATTTTAAATTGGTTACATCCACGACACACAGAAAGGCATCTTGATGTTGTTCCTCTTTAATCTTACCCAACACCACATCACGAGTAATTTCTTCATCTGGACTAGTTGCATTTAAACTATAAGTGCCTGGCAAGTCTAAGACCCGTACACTACGACCTGAGGGTAAATTAAAAATACCCGTCTTACGTTCAACAGTCACGCCTGCATAGTTCGCAACTTTTTGGCGTGTTCCAGTTAAATGATTGAATAAAGAGGTTTTACCGCAGTTTGGATTTCCTATCAAGGCAATACGTAATGCATTACTCATGCGGAAACTCCTACAGAAGTACGGATATTTTCAAGATTAATTTCAATTTTTTCAGCTTCAACTTTACGCAGTGCGAATCGGGTAAAACCCACTTGAATTAAAATAGGGTCACCGCCAAAAATACCTTTGGTAATCACCTGCACTGCTGTGCCTGGTACAAAACCTAATGTTTCCAAACGGCTCGCAATAAGATCGGGAGAACTCAAATTATCATCTGAAGTACGATTCACTTTGCTAATAATTGCAGTCTGCTTTACTTTCAATTCTGACAAACGCATTGCATCTGACCCTAAAATAATTTCAAAACTAAATTTATTATACATATAAATGAGAATAGTTACCAAGTAAGGTCTATTACAATTCTCATTTAGCTACCCGCATTTAGGTTTAGAGTTTTTTAATCTACATTTCAATGTTACATTCTTGAATTGTGCTGCCGAAGTCAAAATCATCCATGCTGAATAAAAAACCTCGTACTCCTACAGCTGTCACTATTCCTGACAATTTAAGCTTTTTACAAAGTTTCAGAGATTATTTAATTGCACACACGGTCAGTCCGCATACCCGAAATGCATATTTATCCGACTTAATTCAATGTAGTGAATGTAGTTCTGCTGCCTTACCAGACTGGACACATGATGAAATTTCTGATGTTTTAATTGCACTCACCAAACAAGGCAAAAGTCCACGTTCTATTGCGCGTAGTTTATCTGCGCTACGCTCATTTTATAAATTTTTACGTGAACAAAAAATCCGCTTAGATAATCCTGTGGTCGCACATAAAACCCCAAAGCTCGGTCGTGCTTTACCTAAAGATTTATCAGAACAAGATGTAGACGCACTGATTCAAGCACCCGATATTACGAGCGCCTTGGGTTTAAGAGATCGTGCTATGTTGGAGGTTCTGTATGCTTGCGGATTACGCGTGACTGAGCTATTAAATTTACGACTAGATTTAATTAATCTCAAACAAGGCTATTTGCGTATTGTCGGTAAAGGCAATAAAGAACGGCTTGTCCCTTTGGGTGCAATGGCCTGTGAATGGGTTGAAAAATATTTAATAGAAGCACGTGCACAATTATATAAATCATCCACGGATTATTTATTTTTAACCCAACATGGTGGGATTATGAGTCGACAGAATTTTTGGTATGCGATTAAACGTTATGCTCTACAAGCCAATGTTCAGACTGAACTTTCTCCCCATACATTAAGACATGCTTTTGCAACACATTTGCTGAATCACGGCGCGGATTTACGCGTAGTACAAATGCTACTAGGTCATAGTGATTTATCTACCACCCAAATTTATACGCATGTGGCACAAATCCGTATGCAAGAACTACATGCGCAACATCACCCCCGAGCTTAAACAAGAATTGAGGAATCTTTGTATTTACGTCGCCAATTTACATCCCTTAATCAAGTTTTAACGAACTGAGCTTATTTTTTTGCTATTCTTAATCACTCAAAATAATGCTGAAAAACAGAAAGAGTTGTTTATGCTATTGAATCGTTCGAAATTGATGATGGCTTGTATATTAAGCAGTGGGTTAGTATTGTCTGCGTGCTCAAAATCTCAAGATGCTAAAAAAGATGATGGCACATTAACAGCAACCGCACCTGCAACGGGCGAAGCATCAAACTTAACCGAGCGTAACTCTCAACAACGATTGATTCAAACTTTACAAAAACATTTTAAAACTGCGGGAATTACTGCAAAAATTACCGATGTAAAACCCACTGAAGTTCCTAACTTATATTGGGTCAGTATGGAAGGTACTAATTCAGTTTATGCCACCAGTGATGGTAAATTTTTAATTCAAGGCGATGTAATTCGTTTGGGTGGTAACAAACTGACCAGTATTAGTGATAAGTTACAAAGCACTGAAAATAAAAAACACCTCTCTTCACTGAAAAAGGAAGATCTACTGGTTTATCCTGCGCAAGGTAAAACCAAGCATGTGATTTATGTCTTTACCGATGCCAGCTGCCCGTATTGCCACAAATTACATGAGCAAATTCCTGCAATCACTGCGAAAGGGATTGAAGTTCGCTACATTGCTTGGCCACGTGGCGAACAATTTATGCCAGCGATGGAAAGTGTCTGGTGTAGTGCAAATCGTCAAACAGCATTTGACCAAGCAATTGCAGGTGTCCAACTACCTCCAGCAACGTGCAAAAATCCAGTTCGTGACCAATATCAACTCGGACTTAATATGGGCGTCAATGGCACACCAGCGATCTACAATGAAGCAGGCGAACATATTGGTGCATACATGACTGCGGAAGAGCTAGAGCAACGTTTAAATAACTAATTTTTATTGGTTAATTTACTATTTTTTATACAACAATATAAAGATACGCCAGACTCTAGAGTCTGGCGTATTTTTTAGCTATGATCTAAGCTTAATATCATTTATATGCATAATTGGAGTGTGACGTGAAACCAGTTCGTCTGGCAATACTCGGTCTTGGGACCGTAGGCGGTGGAGCCCTTAAACTATTACAAGAAAACGCTGCTGAAATTAGACGTCGCACCGGTCGTGAAATTGAAATTACCCATGTGGGCACACGTCGCCCACGTCCTGATTTAAATTTACCTGCAAGCGTGAAACAAAGTGCAGATTTACTTGAGATTGTACGTCAACCAGATGTTGATGTTGTAGTTGAAGTAATGGGTGGAATTCATCCTGCCTATGAAGTCATCATGGAAGCCATTAAGCACGGCAAACAAGTAGTCACTGCAAATAAAGCCTTGCTTGCTGAACATGGTAATGAATTGTTTAAAGCAGCAGATGATCACCACGTTCAAATTGCATATGAAGCTGCGGTAGCAGGTGGTATTCCTATTATCAAAGTAATTCGTGAAGGTTTGGCTGCTAATAAAATTGATTGGCTAGCAGGTATCATTAATGGTACTGGCAACTTTATTTTGACTGAGATGAGTGAAAAAGGTCGTGCCTTTGCTGATGTACTGCAAGAAGCTCAGGAACTAGGCTATGCCGAAGCTGATCCTACCTTTGATGTTGAAGGAATTGATGCTGCACACAAACTCACGATTCTTGCCTCATGTGCATTTGGTATTCCTTTACAATTTGACAAAGTTTATACCGAAGGCATAACCAAAATCACGGCACAAGATGTGAAATATGCAGAAGAGTTAGGCTATCGGATTAAGCATCTCGGTATTGCTCGCCGTACAACTCAAGGAATTGAACTACGTGTCCATCCGACCCTTATTCCTGAAGAAGAGTTAATTGCCAATGTAAACGGTGTAAAAAATGCAGTATTGGTGCAAGCCAATGCAGTGGGGCCAACTTTGTATTATGGCGCAGGTGCAGGTGCAGGCCCTACCGCCTCTGCTGTAGTTGCAGATGTGGTCGATATTGTCCGTGATATCATTTATACCGAAGATGGTTCAGGCACCATTCCACAACTTGCGTTTGAAGCATTATCTGACTTAAATATTTTAAGCAGTGATGAAATGACAACAGGCTACTATCTACGTTTAAATGCAGAAGACCAAACTGGCGTACTTGCCGATGTCACCACCATCTTAAGTCGTGTTGGTATCAGTATTGATGCCATTCTGCAGCAACCACGCTTAAAAGATTTAATTCCGATTGTGATTTTGACCGATCCAATTGTGGAATCAAAAATGAATGAAGCCATTGCTCTAATTCAAGCCTTACCGGCTATTCATGGCGAAATCGTACGAATTCGTTTAGAATTGCTTGATAACTAATCGGTTTGAGGGCTCAGCCCTCACCAGCTCTACTTAAATTGGAACACACCATGTCTACTGCAAATCGCTATACAGGACTTGTTGATCGCTATCGTGACCGCTTACCAGTATCTAAAACTACACGTGCTATCTCTTTAAATGAAGGTAATACACCGCTCATTAAGCTAGATAATATTCCAGGTATTATTGGTAAAAATGTTGAAATTTATGTGAAGTATGAGGGCTTAAACCCAACTGGTTCATTTAAAGACCGTGGTATGACCATGGCTGTAACCAAAGCCGTTGAAGATGGCTCTAAAGCGATTATCTGTGCCTCGACAGGGAATACATCTGCAGCTGCGGCGGCATATGCTGCACGTGCAGGCATCAAAGCATTTGTGTTAATCCCAGAAGGCAAAATTGCTATGGGTAAAATGGCACAAGCGATGATGTATGGTGCAATCACTATGCAAATTCGTGGTAACTTCGATGACGGTATGCGTTTAGTGAAAGAAGTGGCCGATCAAGCACCGGTTACCATTGTAAACTCAATCAATCCATACCGTTTACAAGGTCAAAAAACCATTGCTTACGAAATTGTAGAAGCACTCGGTCGCGCACCTGATTACCACTGCTTACCTGTTGGTAATGCTGGTAATATTACAGCGCATTGGATGGGTTATACTGAAGCAGTTGCTAACCAACCGGTTGAAGAATTTGAAGCTGTGATTTATGACGCCGCAACGGATAAATTTTCAGGCCCAAATCCTGAAGGTCGTCCAATTATGGTCGGTTATCAAGCCTCTGGTGCAGCTCCATTCTTACGTGGTGGTCCAGTTGAACATCCTGAAACTATTGCAACAGCAATTCGTATTGGTAATCCACAAAGCTTTAATCATGCCAAAGCTGTAGTCCGAGATTCAAATGGTTGGTTCGATGAATTAACTGATGCTGAAATCTTAGAAGCTCAACGCTTACTGTCTATGTACGAAGGTGTCTTTGTTGAACCTGCTTCTGCCGCGTCTATTGGTGGTGCAATTCGTGACATTAAAGCAGGTAAAATTGCTGAAGGCTCAGTAATTGTATGTACCGTAACAGGTAATGGCTTAAAAGACCCTGACACAGCAATTAAGCAATGTGCTGATGCAGTTATGCTATCGATTGATGCCACAATGAATCAAGTAAAAGAATCCATTCTTTCTAATATGTAAAATCTGATGAAAATAAAAAAACCTGCATCATGCAGGTTTTTTTCAAATGAATGTAATTAAATACGTTTCGGTAAGTTACTGACCCAATTCAACAAATTGATTGCATCATTGGTACGTGCTTGAGAAGTACTTGCTCCAAGCAAGACTAAAACTGCTGGACGATTATTCACAGTCGTATGCATTACTACACAGCGCCCTGCTTCATTAATATAACCCGTTTTAGAAATATTAATATTCCACCCACCATTACGTACTAAGGCATTGGTATTATTTGATTTTAACACTCGATAGCCTAAATTAAAATCATAATGTGCTGTGGTTGAAAATTGACGAATTAAACCATACTGCGATGCTGTACTCACCAAAATCCCCAAATCACGTGCAGATGCAATATTATTCGGGTCTAAACCAGTTGATTCAACATAGTGCGTAGATGTCATTCCTAATTGACGAGCTTTCGCATTCATCGCTGCGATAAATGCTGGACGTCCCCCTGGATAAGTACGTGCCAAAGCTGCAGCTGCTGGATTTTCAGACTTCATTAACGCCACCAGTAACATTTCAGCCCGATTCATCGTATCGCCCGCTTTTAATGTTGAGCTGGAATTTTTACCGCCAGCACCAGCAAAATCAATTTGCTGTAAGGTAATGTCTTCTGACATATTCAAACGTGCATCTGCCGTGATTACCGCCGTCATGAGCTTGGTAATCGAAGCAATTGGTAATGCCAAATTAGTATTCTTGCTATACAGCACTTCACCCGTCTTCGCATCCATCACCAAGGCAGCACGTGCATTCACAGAAGGTTGGCTACCATATCTACTGCTATCCAAAATTTGTACAGATTTCGCAGTTGTAGTAATAGGCGTGTTATTAGCCTGACGAATAGTGGTGGTGAGTGTTGTTGAACCTTGAGGCGATATTTCCTCAGCATCATCGTCGAGTGAATCATTATTTAACAATTGACTCGCATCAGATGATGACCAACTCATCGCAGCTTGAGCGGAATTCCCTGAAGGATTCATCACCAGATCTGCAAAACTTGTTGAACTCAAACCGAGAAGTACAGATAAACCTAATCCCTGCATCAACATTTTTTTGGATTTTTTCATGGCAATTTTCTCATCTCAGGGAGGTTTTTAGCCATCTTGCTTATTACCTCAAATATGACTTACATTTACACCTAAACGTGATTAATATTACAACACATATTGAATCGCGCTATTGTGCACAAATATTTAGTGAACATTAAAGATAGCATTGCTAATTTCGTTATAACAATGCAAGTATTTTTTGCTTTATGTAACAAAAAAGTTGTTTATTAAAATATCCAAGGAGGCTGATGTGATCACGGTTCTAGTGGTAGATGACCATGAATTAGTACGTACTGGTATCTGTCGAATGTTAGAAGACCAAATTGACATACACGTTATCGGACAAGCCGAATCTGGCGAAGAAGCCATTACCTTGGTCAGACAATATCATCCCAATATCGTGTTATTAGATGTCAATATGCCAGGCATTGGCGGTGTGGAAACCACACGACGTTTATTACAAACCGCCCCAGAAACCAAAGTCTTAGCGGTCAGTGGTTTAGCAGAAGAACCTTATCCATCTTTACTGTTAAAAGCAGGAGCACGCGGTTATATCACCAAAGGTGCACCGATCTCTGAAATGGTTCGTGCCATTAAAAAAGTGATGCAAGGCGGAAAATATTTCAGTGCAGACATTGCTGAACAACTCGCCAGTTCGTATTTATCAGATACTCAACTCTCTCCTTTTGATGCACTGTCTGAACGTGAAATGCAAGTTGCGATGATGGTCGTAAATTGTATCAGTGCACAAGAAATTTCAGATAAACTCTTTGTCAGTGTCAAAACCGTCAATACTTATCGTTATCGTATTTTTGAAAAACTCAATCTAGATAGTGATGTCAAACTTACTCATCTCGCCATTCGTTATGGACTCATCAAACCGTAGATTATTTCTCAATTTTTCAAGAGTACATATATGTCGCCTGCGGTATCTATTCCAATCTATCAAACGATTTACCGTTTAGGCACACTCTACGCAGGCTATCGCTTAACCATTGCTTTATGTTTAATCTTGATTTTCCTCATTACCTTAGAAAATCAAGCTTCACATTATGAATACCCGAGTCTTTATTTTTATGCCTTAATCACTTTTGCCATTTTTAGCATTGGGCAAATGCTTGCACTCAAATTTTACCCACATATCATCTCTCGACAATTTATTGCTATTTTCTTAGTTGATGTCGCATTTTTAAGCACTTTAACCTTTGCACTGGGCGGCCCCAACCTTTCCATTAGCTTACTCTTTGTGATCACCGTTTTTGCAGCGAACTTTCTCCTCACAAAGAATAAGGCCTTATTGATTACACTTGCCTCGGTCATCTCTATTGTTTACCAGCAATTTTTTGGCAGTTTTTTTGATTATTCCAATTTAAATAATATCGGTAACAGTGCTTTATTGGCCTTTTTATTTTTTGTGGTGTATGGCATTGGACAAGTAGCGATTCGTCGCTTTCAGGTATTAGAATCGCTCAACACCTTACAATCACTAGAATTGTTCAAATTACAAAATATTAACCGCTACATTTTAGAACAAATTGAAGTCGGCTATTTGGTCTTAGATGAAAATTTTAAAATTATTGTGAGTAATCCAGCAGCCTGTGCTTTATTAGGAATATCTCCCCTATATACACATGAGCAATATCATCTCGCCACATTTCAACCCGATTTATTCGACAGTATTCAATCTGCTGTACTCCGTGAGGGGGAACGATTCCAGTTTGAATCGCAACAATCCACCTATTGCGTTGATATTCGTGTCCAAAAATTAATTGTCCCACAGCAGGCGCTCACGTTATTGGTCTTAGAGGATGCTCAAAAACTCAATCAAAAAGTCCAACAACTCAAATTAGCTGCTTTAGGACAGCTTTCAGCCAGTATCGCACATGAAATTCGAAATCCACTTGCCGCCATTGTTCAAGCCAATGAGCTGACAATCGATAGTGATGCTGATCAAAAAAAATTACTCCATCATATGATTAGCAAGCAAGCTCTGCGCATTGACCGAATTATTCAAGATACCCTAGATATGGCAAAAAATAAAAAAACCATATCGACAAAAATTGCCTTAAAAACATTCATTGATGATCTCATCCGACATGATTTGTCCGATGTAAAATCAAAGATTAAATTTAGTTTTTCTGACAGCCCTAATATTTATTTTGATGAGTTTCAGCTCAGACAAGTCTTGATAAACTTAGTTCGTAATGCACTCAGACATAACGCTATAGATGCAGCATTTATTCAAATAAATATCTTTAAAACTGAACAAAGTATTAACATTGATGTGATCGATTTTGGTAATGGCATCAACAAACAAGACTTATCACAACTTTTTCAACCTTTTTTTAGTACCGAAATAAGTGGAACTGGTTTAGGATTATACCTATCACATAGTATTTGTGAGGCAAATCAAGCAAAATTGATCTATGTAGAGCAAAAACAACAAGGGGCATGTTTCAGGATTGAGTGCCCACTCATTGGTTAATTATTTAGGTTTTTTGGGGTTATGGCTACACAACAACCATTAGTATTACTTGTTGATGATGAACAAGATTTATGTATGCTTATGCAAATGAGTTTAGCCCGTATGGGCATAAAAACACATATGGCGCATCATCTAGAGCAAGCCAAATATTTTTTTAGTGAATATAAATATAATGCGTGTATTACCGATTTAAATCTTCCTGATGGCAGTGGCTTAGATTTAGTCAGGCATGTCACGCAAAACCACCCCAAAACCCCCATAGCCGTACTGACCGCCTATGGCAATATGGAAATTGCAATTGCATCACTGAAAGCGGGTGCCTTTGATTTTGTCAGTAAACCTATTAATCAACTGCATTTACAACAGCTGTTAAACAAAGCATTACTCGTTCCTCAAATAGATTCTGAATCCACATCTTCCAAACTTGAATTTAAAATGTTGATTGGTGACTCCCAGCCCATTCAAAAGCTCAGAGAATCGATTAAAAAAATTGCACGCTCTCAAGCACCAGTATTTATTACCGGTGAATCTGGAACTGGAAAGGAAGTTGTTGCCAATTTAATTCACCAACTTAGTAATCGACGTGATCAAGCCTTTATTGCCATTAATTGTGGTGCAATTTCTGAAGAATTGATGGAAAGTGAATTATTTGGTCATGTTAAAGGTTGTTTTTCTGGGGCAACTCAAGATAAACAAGGGCTAATATTAGCTGCCGATGGTGGTAGTTTATTTTTAGATGAAATTTCAGAACTCTCTTTATCTATGCAAGCCAAGTTACTCCGCGCTGTACAAGAGAAAAAAATTCGACCACTGGGCAGTGAAAAAGAAATTGAAGTCGATTTCCGAATTATTAGTGCCAGTCATCAAAATATAGAGGAACGCGTTCAACACGGAAAATTTAGACAGGATCTGTTTTTCCGTATTCATGTGATGGATATCGCACTGCCACCATTACGTGAGCGTGGCCATGATATTCTCATTCTTGCACATCATTTTATTGCACAAATTTGTCACGAATGGGGCATTGCAACCAAGCAATTGAGCAGTGCTGCAAGTGCATTTCTCTTGCAAAAATATTTTGCAGGAAATGTGAGAGAACTGCGAAATATGATTGAACGAGCCATCACACTTTGCGATGAAGAATTTATTGCACCATCACATTTACAACCAAGCTCTCTCCGCCCGACCTTATATCAAGAACTGAATGAAGAGAAGGATATCATCCTGCCCCCTCCCCAAATCCAACCTATAGAAGCTGTAAAAATTCCTGAAGAGGGCTTAGAACAGTTCTTAGAAAAAGTAGAGAAAGAAGTACTTCTGACTGCGCTAAATCAAACCCATTGGAACAGAACCCTTGCGGCTAAAAAATTGGGTATGACCTTTAGATCTTTACGCTATCGTTTGAAAAAATTTGGATTAGATACTGAAGACTAGGAACATAGATCTTATTAATCTGGAAGCTTTAAGACATAAAGTAAAGTGAGACTATTCTTTATGTCTTAATAATTGCTCTGAAACATTATTCAGATAAGTCTCTTCTTTCATGTCTAATGGCCAAGGATATTCCTGATTGGGACGAATACCTTGCCCATCAATCATTAATCCATTCGGCGTATAATAATGCGATACAGTCATTTGTAAGGCCGCGCCATTGGCTAAAGGAAAGAGCTTTTGTACCACCCCTTTACCATAGCTTTTCTCCCCCATAATCCAAGCACGCTTATGATCTTTCATCGCTGCAGTAAAAACCTCAGCTGCAGATGCTGAACGTCCATTAATGAGAATACCCAGCTTTAAATTTGGAAAGTCATCTCCTGGTAAAGCCTGAAATTGCTGATCCCCTTCAGAGCGGCTTTGGGTCGAAACAATACGGCCTTGACTTAAAAATAAATCAGCAGTTTCTACCGCAGCAGACAATAATCCTCCAGGATTATTTCTTAAATCAATCAAAACGGCTTTTACTTTATTTGAATTATATTCTTCCAATAATCTTTTGACTTCATTCGCGGTGTCTTGTTGAAATACTTTTATTTTTAAAACAAGCACTTGGTTGTGTAATAACTCAGCTTCAATATCTGCCACATCTAATTTTTTATTACGTACAATAGTAATTACAGGACTTTTAGAATTGAGCTGTAATTGAAAGTTTGAACCAATCGAACCATGTAATAAATCATCGACTTGTTCTTTATTTAAATTCTTCAGTTCTTGATTATCAATTTTAAAAATTGTAAAACCATTTTTTAAACCCAGTTGATAAGAATCGGAGTTTTCGTTCAAATTTTTAATTTGCCATTGATGTGCATGAGTATCATAGCTCACATCAAAATCAGCGGTGGCTAAATCGCCTTCGGTATATTGTAATAATTGCTTATATTCTTCTTGCGTTAAATAACGAGAATAACGATCTAACCCCCCAACTAAGCCTTTAATCGCTTGTAAAAATAGGACATCATCCGACTTTTCTTCAACATAGTTATCTTTAACTGTGCCATAAATCTGCACAAATTGTTGGATCGCTTCAATCGGCACTTCTGCAATACGCTGTTCTTCGATCACTTCATCAAAATCGAGTGCCGCAGAAGCTTTTTCTGCAGCCCAGACTGAATGACCTCCACTTGTAAGCAACCCTGTTAACACAGCAATATATTTCCAAGTTTGAGCCATTCATTCACCTATTTGAGAGACGTATTTTATGCTTTAAGTGTAATCAGATTATGCCCTTGCATATCTTCTGGAATAGGCAACTGCATTAGACTAAGTAAAGTCGGAGCGACATCAGCCAACACGCCACCTTCAGCAATTGTTGCCGAAGTCGGCCCCACATAGATAAACGGAACTAGCTCTGTAGTATGCTGTGTATGTACTTGTCCACTGACATAATCTTGCATTTGTTCCACATTACCATGATCAGCCGTGATTAACATATGCCCGTGGTTTGCCATCACTGCTTCATATAAACGTCCTAAGCAGGTATCGACAGCTTCCACCGCTTTTACCGCGGCATCAAACACCCCTGTATGCCCGACCATATCCCCATTAGCATAGTTCACCACCAACAAGTCGAATTCACCTGAATTCACGGCTTTAACCAACTCATCCGTGACTTCATATGCACTCATTTCTGGCTTTAAATCATAGGTTGCAACATTCGGCGATGGAATTAAAATACGTTTCTCACCCGAATATTCATCCTCACGACCACCGCTAAAGAAGAAGGTCACATGCGCATATTTTTCAGTTTCAGCAATACGCAATTGTGTTTTACCTAAATTTGATAAATATTCACCAATTGAGTTTTTCAATCCATCTGGCATATACGCCACGGCAGCATCAATCGTGGCTTGATAGCGCGTCAACATCACAAATTTAGATAAATTTGGTACTACTTTACGTTCAAAACCTGCAAAATCTTTTTCAACAAAGGCTTTAGTAATTTCACGGGCACGATCTGCGCGAAAATTCATAAATACAACACTGTCGCCATCTTGAATTTTAGCGATTTCACCAATCCGTGTCGCTTTGACAAATTCATCATTTTCCGCTGCTGCATAGGCTTGTTCCAAGCCTTCAACAGCAGAAGATACGACACGTACTGCTTCACCTTCAGTGAGTAAACGATAGGCTTGCTCAACACGATCCCAACGATTGTCACGATCCATCGCAAAATAACGACCAATCATCGTGGCAATGCGACCTTGATTTGGATATTGCGCAAAGATTGCATCTAATTTTTCTAAAGAAGGTTGTGCGCTACGAGGTGGCGTATCACGACCATCGAGGAATGCATGTAAATATACGGTTGCTCCACGTTTCAATGCCAGCTCACACATCGCAATAATCTGATCTTGATGAGAATGTACACCACCTGCAGACAACAAACCCATAATATGTACAGCGCCATTCGCTGCTTTGGCTTTTTCTACCGCATCAATCAATACTTCATGTTCAAAAAAAGCACCAGTCCGGATATCTTTGGTAATTCGAGTGAAGTCTTGATACAACACACGACCTGCACCAAGATTCATGTGCCCTACTTCTGAATTGCCCATTTGGCCATCAGGTAAGCCGACATCTTCGCCTGAACCTGAAATTAAACTATGCGGATGCTTAAGTTGTATTGCCGTTAAATTCGGTGTTTTTGCTGCAAGAAAGGCATTGTCCTTGACCGCTTCACGATGACCCACACCATCCATAATCACCAATACGTGAGGGATTTTGCCAGCAGTTGCATCCGTCATAATTTACACTCTTTTCTGTTTACAAATTCATCGCAATATCTTACCGCTTTTCTGCGTAAGACTCTATTCCAACTGGATGACATCAAGTGATCCAGTCAATTTCAACGCTATATTTGGTTTATTTCGCTCGATGTAGCAAATAACTACCAGCAATCAACATTAGTCCAATCGGTACAAAAACAAACCACGCTGGCGAAGGTGAATAAACCAAACTTGCATAACCTAAAAAGTCTTGCAAATAGTAAAAACCTAAGCCCACAAATAAAGCGATTACTAAGCGGAAACCCATGGATTGTTGTCGTAATGGCCCAAAAACAAATGAACAAGCCACCAAAACTAAAACCAATAATGCAAATGGCGAACCTGCTTTTTGCCAAAAAGCTAATTGATAGGTTTTGGGCACTTGGCTATATTCATTCATATAGCGCATAAAACCGACCAGTTGACTTGGTGCTAAATCTTCAGGATCAATCGTCACCATATGGACATATTTAGGTTTTAAGGCCAAAGCTAAATTTTGTTGCGGGCTTTGCACTAATTCAGCATTCCCTTGAGCCAAAACATTCATTTGAGTGGTATCTGTCAATTTCCACTGCCCATCTTGAATAAATTGGCCTTGTTCGGCATTTAATAATGATTTAAGACGATAATCAGAATCAAAATCGATGACTTGAACTTGCTTTAAATTGCCTTGTGAATTGGCATAATTAATATAAATAAAACGCTGACCTTCGCGTGTCCAGTACCCTTTGACTTCGCCTAACGCCGCAATACTATGATTGCTTTTGACACTTTTTGCCTGTTCAGTGGTATAGGGAATCACCCACTCAGTTAAAGCAAAGGAAAAAACGACCAGAAGTAAAGCTGGTCGCATCACCCAACTGACAATCCGCCATAAACTGACGCCAGCTGAACGCATCACAATCAATTCACTATTTGAAGCTAAAGCACCTAAACCCAGTACAGCACCAATCAGTGCCGCAATTGGCAAGATAAGATTTAAATAATATGGCGCTCCAAGCATGACAAATTTAAATGCTTGCCATGCTCCATAGCCTTGCTTTAATGAGCCTAACTCACCTAAATAAGTAAATAAAACCTGTAACACTGCCAAAACTAACATGGCACCGCACATCGCAAGCGCAGTGGTTTGAGTCACATGTTTGGCTAAAATTTTACGTGCTAACATTATGATCTCACCCGCTTAATCTGGTTCTTAATTTTTGGTGCTAGTTTTTGTTTTCTAGAAAAAAGTGCCGCGGCAATCAGATAAAAAATTAACACGGCAGGATAAGCCCAAATCCCCATTTCCTCTTTACTAACCCGAGTTTTAATCGCCATTAAAGCCACAATTAAACTGGCAAAAATCATCAATGCTGGGAATAGTTTTAAATAACGGCCCTGTCGTGGCGTCACTTCTGAAAGTGCGACAGCCAATGCTAATGCCACAAAAATAGTAAATGGTACAAAAATTCGCCAACCCAACTCACTGGCGACGACTGGGTCCTCACGGGTTTGCCATACATTTAAAAATGGTAAAGCCTCTACTTCGGTGCTTTCAAATTTAGCTTCTTTGTCACTTTCTAAACGGAGCCGATACGATTGAAATTCAATTTGTGTGTACTTTGCTGTGCCTGGAAAAATTTCATAGCGTCGACCCTGTATGAGATCGACTACACTAGCAGTATCATTGGCAACTTCAACCCGTGTGGCTTCTTTGGCCAAAATCATTGCATCGGGCTTGTCTGCTGTTGCAGCACGCTGATAAAAAAAGATATCTTTTAAATTCTTACGATCATCTGATAAAGATCCTGCATAAATCGTATAAGCACCTGATGAGATAAACTCTTTTGGTCGGACTAAATCAAAGCCTGTACGAATCGCTTGAGTCGAAGTCAGTTGATAATACTGACGTAATCCCCATGGTGAAATCCACATCATCAATGCCATTTGTAGAATTAAATAGACAATCGCTACAGGGATCAATAAACGTGCAATTCGATGCTTACTAATACCGCTACTGTTAAAAATTGCCATTTCATGATCGACGTAGAGGCGACCAAAAACCAACATTAACCCAATAAAAAAGCCCAGTGGAAGAATCAAAGTTAAAAATTCAGGTAATCGATAGCCAATAATGCTAAACAAAATACTGACATCTAAACGGCCTTGTGCAGCAACCCCAAAATATTTGATCAAACGCCCACCCATCATGATCAGTGTAAGGATCGTAATCACAACCAGAGAGGTCGACACCACTTGTTTAACAAGGTAACGTCTTATAATCAAAGTAAGCTTCCAAAATTGGGTGAAGTAAACAAGAGTAGTTTACTCGAATATTAAAAATATAAAACCATATTGAAATTCTATCATTGCGAGTGGTTCAATGGTTTAATGACTCAAATCGTCTTAAAAGGCATATATACAATCTATGAAACTTACACTGAATACTTCACTATTAGCCGATGCTGCTAGCCAAGCTTTATTCATTTTGGTCGATTCGAACAACTTAAAACAAACGCAATCAATCTATCAAATCAATGATTTAGATGACATCATCAATGCAACTCAATTTAAAGCCAACCTGAATGAAGTTCTGCCACTCATCGGAAAAATTGCGCAACATGCCAATAGTAGTTTAATTGGTTTAGATCAAGCCGCTGAATTTAAGCCAGCTAAATTAGCAAAAATCGCACAAACCATTATCAAAGCTTCACAAAAAAAATTCAAACAGATCCATATTGATATCTCGGCACTTCCAGCTGAATTGCATTACTTATTTGCTTTAAGCTTAACTCAAGCAGCCTATGCCTTTGATGAATATAAATCCAAAAAGAATATATTTGCTTTAGAACAGATTGAGTTTATCGCCACACAATCTCCCTTAAATGCAGAACAATTACGTTTGATTGAAGCTGTAGCACACGGTCAAAATTTTGCACGTGACTTAGGTAATCGTCCAGGAAATATTTGCTTCCCTGAGTATCTTGCAGAACAAGCCGTAGCTCTCGCAACTCAATATCCTGATCTGTTAAAAGTGACTGTGATTAATGAACAACAAATGGCTGACCTAGGAATGAATTCCTTTCTGGCTGTAAGTAAAGGTTCAGACCGTCCGGGCCGTGTCATTACCCTCGAATATAAAGCCAATACAGATCAAGCACCCATTGTTTTAGTCGGTAAAGGGGTCACCTTTGATACTGGTGGTATTTCACTTAAACCAGGCTTAGGCATGGATGAAATGAAATTTGATATGTGTGGTGCGGCATCAGTACTCGGAACGATCCGTGCCCTCTGTGAAGCTCAATTACCGATTCATGTAGTGGCTGCAATTGCTGCTGCGGAAAACATGCCATCAGGACATGCAACACGTCCAGGTGATATCGTCACAACCATGAGCGGTCAAACCGTAGAAATTTTAAATACAGATGCTGAAGGTCGCTTGGTTCTTTGTGATACCTTAACTTATATCAAACGCTTTAATCCAGCGCTTGTCATTGATATCGCAACCTTAACGGGCGCGTGCGTGGTTGCTCTAGGCTCGGTAGTATCTGGTTTATTTACTCCAGATGATGAACTAGCTGCTGAATTAACAGAAGCTGGGCAAACTGCTTTTGACCGTGTCTGGCGTATGCCCGTGCTGGATGATTATCAAGAGCAACTCGATTCTCCAATTGCAGACATTGCCAATATTGGTGGCCCTAAAGCCGGTGCTGTAACCGCAGCGTGTTTCTTACAGCGTTTTACACGTGACTATCGTTGGGCACATTTAGATATTGCAGGTACCGCTTGGAATTCTGGTGCAGCCAAAGGAGCGACTGGTCGTCCTGTGCCATTATTGATGCAATTCATTGCCAATCGTGCGAAGAATAATGGCTAAAGTTAGCTTTTATCTTTTTGAAAAAAGTCCTGAACGACAAGTGGATAGCACTTGTCGTTTATGCCGTAAAATTTTACGTAAATCTGCCAAAATTTGGTTATATTGTTCAGATCCAGCATTTCAACGGCAACTTGATGAGCACTTATGGTGCTTTGATCCAAGCAGTTTTTTGGCACACGGCATTGACCAAGTCAACGCTCCAATCTGTATTTCAGCAGATTTACCATCATCAAATGAATGGATTGTGTTTAATTTTAACAATCAGGCACTTGAACAATTGACCCAATTTAGTCACATTATTGAAATTATTGAAAATGATGAAAATGCAAAACAAATTGGTCGTGAAAAGTTCAAAACTTATCGTCGCTTGGGGATAGTTCCCCAAACATTCAAACTATAATTTTTAGAACATGTATATATTGTTAAAACTATGTATTTAAAAGGAGATGCGTGGTGGCATTAAATGTTGGTCAAGATTTTAAAAAGCGTTGGTTAGATGCGCCTGAAGCTGTGCGCCAATCTTTTTTTGATGACCTGAATCGCATCTGTGACCTTTTTAACGCTGAATCTAATCTTCAGCATTGGCTCGATAATGATCTGCGTGCCATGCAAGTTTCACAATTAAAAGTTGAACAAGCCTACGCCGATTTAAAAGCACAATTGATTGAAAATGCTCGAATTCGTAAACAATTAGCACTTGAAAACTCACTTGCAGAAAAGCGTGCGCGACAAGCAGCATATAATCTACAATTGCAACAAGATGAAATTAAACAGTTCGAAACATACAACCTATCTCTTATCGCTTTAGGACAAAAAATTGACTCTGAAACTGCAGAATATTGTAGTCGCTTTCATAAAAATCCAGAATTTCCTGCGATTGATTATGCAACTGGTCAACTCAGAGTTAAAGATACAGAGATGATGTCTGAGCTTGAAAGTGTCCGTCTGCGCTTAGAGTTAGAAGCAGAAACTTTAATTGAACAAACGCTACAAATTTTTCGTGAGAAATTACAAACTGCTGCACAAGAAGAAATCACTTATATCTTAAAGCATTCAACATTTTCAGCAAAAAAATAAAAGAATCTCATTTTCAGACTGCATACATCAGTTGACTTAAATGATAATACTCTATTGGGATAAAATGAATGATCTCAGGATAAGCCCCAATATTCGCTGAATATTTTTTTAATTTATATCTCTCTGACCAATCAGAACTGGAAATATCCTTACTGCATCTACCAAGTTCCGAAAATATTTTGAGTAATTAAATGCACTTCACTCAATAAACATTATCATAAAATGATTCAAGCATTAAAAAAGCCCATTATTGGGCTTTTTATTCTATTCACAGATTAAATACTTAAACTACTAAAATTGATTCAATAGTGCTGAGAATAAATTCCCCGCACCATAACCAATAGCTAACAGTAAACTAATCCAAATCCATCCACCCAGTACGTTATAAAACATAAAGCTCATCAAATTCATATAACCTGAACCTGCAGCAAACGGCGCAAAAGAACGTACAAAGGGAATAAAACGTGCAATTAAAATCGTTTTTCCACCATGTCGGTCGAAATAAGCATTGGTCTTGGCAACATATTCAGGCTTAAACCAGCGTGAATGTTCATTAAAATACTTCAAACCCAGAATACGGCCCGAGTAAAAGTTAACCATATAACCTAATACTGAGGCAATAAAAAGCGATACCCCCATATAGTGTAAATGTATCAGTTCAGTGGTTGAACACAAAGCTCCTATCGCAATCAGTAAGCTATCACCAGGAAGAAAAAACATAAAAACAAAGCCCGTCTCTGCAAAAATAATCAGAAACAAAATGGCATAAATCCATAAACCATAATTCTCAAGTAAGACTGGTAGCAATTGTTCAAGATGTAATAAAAAATCAATCAATACCTTGCTCTCTCGTTCATTTTTTTCATCGAAATAATCTGCTATAACAAATACATTACTATGAAAAAAGCTTTTAAAATAAGGTTATTTTTTTATTTTATTTCAAAAAACCATTGGCTGCTAAAAATGCCATACTGAGTTTTGATTCCGCTTTAGGTTCAGCGGCTTTATCACCCAATAGTAAACGCTCAATGTAACGCGCGAGTATATCCACTTCCAAATTAACTTGAGCGCCCACCTTCCATGTACCAATATTGGTTCGTTCAGCAGTATGCGGAATGAGGTTTAAACTTAAAATATTTCCACGTAAATAATTGATGGTTAAACTAATGCCATCAACAGTGACTGAACCTTTCTCTGCTAAATATTTCGCAATTTCAACTGGTGCAGTCACTTCAAAATACAAAGAACGTGCATCGGAACGTGCTACAGTGATTTCACCCACTGCATCGACATGGCCACTGACAATGTGCCCACCAAAACGTGTGGTTGGCAACATTGCTTTTTCGACATTCACTGCTTGCCCAACTTTCCAGTTCGCTAAGGTTGAGCGACTCAAGCTTTCTCGTGAAACATCAGCTGCGTACCAATTTTCGCCCCAGTCAATCACCGTTAAACAAATACCATTGGTGGCAATTGAGTCACCCAAATGGACATCAGACAAATCTAAATTGGTATGAATACGTAAACGTACATCTCCGCCTACACTTTGTAAGCTTTCAACTTTACCTAAACTTTCAATAATGCCTGTGAACATAAGCTAAATCTCGTATTATTTTACCACAATGCCAATTGTGTACTGGCACCCGACGTATCGACACCACCCAATTCTGCAAAATGATAAAGCTGTCCTAATAATTGTCTTAAAGGTGGTCCTGATTTCGCATGTGTATCCGTAATCACAATGAACTCTAATACACGTGCACGCTCAGACTGACGTTGCTTACTAACACGATAACGTGGCACGTCTTGGGTTAACAATGTTACTTTGCCACGCTCTAAATTCGCTTTTAGTAAATCTTGAGCTGCAATATTACCATCTGTAGAATAACTGGTCAGAATATAACGTGCATTAATCGTCGACAATAATTTTTCATAGGCTTCTTGCGCGTACTTAGACGAATTATATGAACTAGGACGTTCTTTACGCCAAGCTCGATCGATTCCGCTTTTAAAGCCTTTGGTATCTGGTGTTGGTAAATCAACTTGATCCCAGAGGGTCAATGAGTTCAACACATGATAATTACTGCTATAAGCATGCTGATTATATGGGGGATCTAGATAGGCAACATCGACCTCAAAGGTACTCATTTGATTAGCCAGATGTTGGGCATCCACACACCACATTTCTGCCATCGGCGTTTTGGGTTTAGTATCACCCACTGCAGAAAAACGGCTGGGAGATAACCACAGTAAAGATTCAATCCGCTCTAAAGCAGTTTGCGTTCTACCGCCCCAACCATGATGAAAACTTTTAAAGACACCACTGGTATTACTCACGAAGCTCGCTGAATAGAGTAACGGAGCCAGCAAGGCACTCATTTCAACATCATCGATTGCACCCTGCGCCTGCCAAGTGGCAATTTGCTGACGAATTGCATCAATTCGCATCCCATTTCGTCGTTTAAAGAACAATCGATCACGACTAGGATCATAGATTTCATCATTACGTGGACACAAATTATGTGTCACCCAACCTTTCACTTCAGGTAGACGATTCAAATAATCAATGGCTTTTTGATAGCCACCCAACTCTTTAAATGCAGGTGCTTCAGTACAGGCTAAAATTGCATGATTCAAAGCATGACTATACGGTTCCCAGTCATTAGCAATCACACGATAACCATTCTGTCGCGCTAAACGAGAGACCACACCACTGCCTGCAAAAAAATCGGCAAAAATCGGGGCACGTTTACTACCTGTATTTAAAGTGCC
Source organism: Acinetobacter sp. ANC 4648 (assembly GCF_002135345.1). Taxonomy (GTDB): domain Bacteria; phylum Pseudomonadota; class Gammaproteobacteria; order Pseudomonadales; family Moraxellaceae; genus Acinetobacter. Next base: position 198,699 of record NZ_NEGI01000006.1, read on the forward strand.
TGTAATCTCAAGTGCTTCTAAAATCAGGTGCAGTAATCGGCGTTTATTCCCTAAATAGGGCACAAGCTGGTTAAACAGATACTCATCCGTCGTACGCGCAGCATGACGACGTTTGTGATAAACCAAAGACTCTGGATTCATACTTTCTCTTGCGAAGGGATTAAGCTTAAGCGAAGATCATTCCCCATTTGGGTAACATCTTCTAGCTTAAAACGGAGTTGTTCTGCCATGCTTGTAAATTCAGCATTGAACATGGCTCGTGCTGATTGACCTAAAAATGTCGGTGCAATATAACTAATCATTTCATCGACCAAGTGTTCCTGCAAAAATGCAGTTGCAAGCGTAGCACCCGCTTCGATCAACACATCATAAATATGAAAGTCTTTTAAGGTACATAATAAATCGCTTAAAGACTGTACTTCTAATTGTACCACGCCTAAGTGTGCAAGTTCCGGACGAAATGGCCCCATTACCATCACGCTTTCAGGCACAGCTAAGATTTTTGCATCTAAAGGTAGCTGGCCTTGACGATCTAAAACCACTCGTTGTGGCTGTACAACCATCTCAAGATCAGTATCTGGTAATTGACGCACATTCAACTGACAATCATCTGCTAATACGGTATTAATGCCAGTAATTACAGCACCCGAAATCGCACGCCAATGTTGCACATCCTGCCGAGCTTCAACACCCGTAATCCATTTTGATTCACCTGAAGCCATCGCCGTACGGCCATCTAAGCTAGATGCAACTTTTAAACGCACATAAGGCATCCCTGTTGCCATAGCTTTTAAAAAGCCTTGATTCAGTTTTTTAGCATCTGCTTCACAAATACCCACTTCAACGACAATACCAGCATCTTTTAGAATCTGAATACCTTTGCCTGCGACCAATGGATTTGGATCAACACAAGCCACCACGACTCTTGCAATCCCAGCCTCAACCAGACCTTTCACACACGGTGGTGTCCGTCCATAATGAGCGCAGGGCTCTAAAGTCACATAAGCCGTTGCACCTTGGGCATTTTCACCCGCAGCCTGTAAAGCAAAAACCTCAGCATGAGCTTGTCCTGCTTTAGGATGAAAACCTTTACCTACCAATTGACCATCTTTAACAATCACACAACCAACATTTGGATTAGGTCGGGTGGAATACTGTCCCAATTTTGCAAGTGCAATCGCTTTTTGCATCCAGATCTGGTCTGATAGGATGCTGTCTTGATTTAATCTAGACATAGTCTTCCTAGAAGATAATATTTGAGATGTTGTAATACTCTAGTGCTCATGATCACGATGTTGCATTTGCTCAATTTGACGACGGAACGCTTCAACATCTTGGAAATCTTGATAAACAGAGGCAAAACGTACATAAGCAACATGATCAAGTGCAAATAAAGCCTGCATCACAATTTCACCAATGGTGCGTGAACGAACATCACGCTCACCCAAACGACGAATTTGTAATTGAATGTCACTTAGTACCGTTTCAATCTGTTCCTGTGTCACAGGTCGTTTTTGTAAAGCATGCCGAAGAGAACGACGTAATTTTTCTTCATCAAAAGGCTCATTTTTACCATCTGACTTAGTCACGCGTGGCATCACGACTTCATAACTTTCAAAAGTCGTAAATCGTTCACCACAACTGATACACTCACGACGTCGACGAATTTGACAGCCTTCAGCTGCTAATCGCGAATCAATCACTTTACTATCTGCGGCGTTGCAAAATGGACAATGCATAGTGGTTTAATTGTACACATTTGATGGATAGATCTAGTGTAGCAAAAAATCTTAATTTTGTTGAGCTTTACGCAAGATATGGAAAAAAAACAGCCCAAATGGGCTGTTTTACACAATATATAGTTATTGCTTTAATACCTATTCAATCCGCTCACCATGCTGACTTAAATCTAGCCCCATACGTTCGTCATCTGATTCAACACGAAGACCAATCACGACATCAATAATTTTTAACAAGATAAAAGTCATAACAGCCGAGTAAGCAATTGTCGCCAACACACCTTCGACTTGTACCCATAATTGATGCAACATATCTGCTGGCGCTTTATCACCCATGATAAAGGAACTTGCAAATACTGCTGTTAAAATTGCACCTACAATACCGCCAACAGCATGCAAACCAAAGGCATCTAGTGAATCATCCACTTTCAAAAGCCGTTTTAATGCAGTTGTTCCCCAGAAACACACCACACCACCCACGATACCCATCACTAATGCCCCAGCAACAGTGACATAACCTGCTGCTGGCGTAATCACCACCAAACCAGCAATAGCACCCGATGCAGCCCCCAAAACCGATGCTTTACCGCGGACAATTTTTTCGACAATTAACCAAGTGATAGATGCAACTGCGGCAGCAACTTGCGTAGTAACCAAAGCATATGCTGCTGAACCATTTGCGCCTAATGCAGAGCCACCATTGAATCCGAACCAGCCGATCCATACCAAGCTCGCACCCAATACAGTTAAAGTTAAGTTGTGTGGAGCCATAGATTCTTTGCCTAAGCCCATACGTTTACCCAACATATATGCTGCAACAAGACCTGCGACACCTGAGTTAATATGAACGACCGTACCACCAGCAAAATCAAGTGCGCCATCATTCATTAACCAGCCACCACCCCATACCCAGTGCGCAATCGGGGCATACACGGCTACCACCCAAACTGCAACAAAGGCAACAAAGGCGCTAAATTTCATCCGCTCAGCGACTGAACCACTAATAATTGCAACGGTAATAATGGCAAAAGTCATTTGAAAAATAACAAATAAGATTTCAGGAATGGTACCTGTCAATGCCTCTGTGGTGATGCCTGAAAGCATGACTTTATCTAGACCACCAATAAAGGCATTACCCGTACCAAATGCAAGTGAATAACCAATCACGACCCAAACAATACTAACAATCCCCGCCGCAACCAAGCTATGTGCCATCGTGCTCAAGACATTTTTTTTACGAACCATACCACCGTAGAAAAGTGCTAAACCGGGAATGGTCATGAGTAAAACAAGTGCAGTAGAGACTAAAACCCATGCTGTATCACCGGTATTCAAACTTGGTTGTGCTTTTACAGGTTCAATCGGAACTGCTGTAACAGGTTGAGTTGTTATTGTCGTTATAGATGTGTTATCTGAATTAGTAACTGTAGATGTAGTCGATGGTACAGCTGTGTTTACTTCAGCCCACGCAACTGAGCCACCTACTACAGATCCGCCTAAGAGTGCGCCAGACAAACCGAGCGCAAATAGCATTCTTTTCATTCGTATCCCCCAACCTATTTTTTAAGTTATGCACTGATATGCATAACTAGCAAACTTTATGCCAAGTTAAACAGCATCTGGACCTGTTTCACCTGTACGGATACGGATCACTTGTTCTAAGTTAGTGACAAAGATTTTTCCATCACCAATTTTTCCAGTGCTTGCAACACGAGTAATGGATTCAATCACCGAATCCACCATGTCATCACTGATTGCGATTTCAATTTTTACTTTAGGTAAAAAATCAACCACATATTCAGCACCACGATAGAGTTCTGTATGACCTTTCTGACGACCAAAACCTTTAACTTCGGTTACGGTAATCCCTTGGACGCCAATCTCAGAGAGTGCTTCACGCACATCATCTAACTTAAATGGTTTTACAATTGCAGTTACGAGTTTCATGTTGTTTTCCTTCGGCGTTTTCTACCAGTAAGGTTTTATGTTCAAGATTCATGCCAAAACTTTCTTAACGATTGGGGAGGATTAATCAGTTTCAGTATGAAGTTCATTTATAACCTATTCTATACTTTAAAATGTAGTTTTAGCTTTAAAAAACATCGTTTTTATTCTAGATTTTTTATACTTTTTTATCGAATAAATCCATGATAATCAGTTAATACTAGGGTCTATCTTGAAGCAATGCTACACTGCAAAAAAATAAAGTAAGACTCTTTGGAATACTCATGCTTGAAACCCTATTACACGCAATTCTGGAACATGTTGATCAGCCTAAAAAAGATTTAGAGCATAATTTGCGTACATTACTCAATGAAACTGTTGCAAAAATGGACTTGGTCTCTAAAGATGAAATCGAACGCCAACAAACAGCACTACAAAATGCCAATTTGCGCTTAACTCAACTTCAAGATCAAGTGAAAGCTTTAGAAATACTAATTCAAAAGTATAATTAATAAAGTTCGCACAACTTTAGTGCAAAATACAATAAAAACGATTAAAAATAAAGCAAAACAGGAAGCAACATGTCTTTTGCCAAAATTTATACTCGAGGATTACTTGGGTTACATGCACCGTTAATAGAGGTTGAAGTCCATGTGAGTCAGGGATTACCCTCTTTGACCATTGTGGGGCTTGCCGAAGCAGCTGTTCGAGAAAGTAAAGATCGTGTTCGCTCAGCCATTATTAATAGTGGTTTTCAGTTTCCGACCAAACGCTTAACCATTAATTTAGCACCAGCAGACCTACCCAAAGATGGTTCCCGTTTAGACCTTCCTATTGCCTTAGGTATATTAATTGCTTCGGGACAACTCCCTGATAATATAACCGATAATTTTGAATTTATTGGTGAATTAGCCCTAGATGGTCACTTACGTCCTGTAACAGGAACCCTAACCATTGCAATGGCATGTCAACTTGCTAAACATCAACTACTCTTGCCTCAAGATAATGCAGAAGAAGCAGCTCAACTGCCAGAATTCAAAGTTTTTGCAGCATCACATTTAAAACAAGTCTGTGATCACCTTGCAAATACGCACAAAATTAAAGCAACATTAGAACCTAAAGTTAACGCTCAAAAAAACTATAAATTTGATTTAGTCGATGTCAAAGGACAATTACGACCTCGACGTGCTTTAGAGATTGCCGCGGCAGGTGGACATTCCATTCTATTTAAAGGCCCTCCTGGCACAGGTAAAACTCTTTTAGCCTCAAGACTCCCAAGTATTTTGCCCCCATTAACTGCACAAGAAAACTTAGAAGTCGCCAGCATCTATTCTATTGCCAATACACAGCACAGTTTTGGACAACGTCCTTTCCGTGCACCGCATCATACCGCCTCGGCCATCGCTTTAGTCGGAGGAGGTTCGCATCCTAAACCAGGAGAAATTACCTTAGCTCACTTCGGAATTTTGTTCCTTGATGAACTGCCTGAATTTGATCGAAAAGTTTTAGAGGTTTTAAGGCAGCCGTTAGAATCTAAAGAAATTGTTATTTCACGAGCTTCACGACAAATAGCTTTCCCAGCAAACTTTCAACTCGTGGCTGCCATGAATCCATGCCCATGTGGTTATGCTTTTAATCAAGATAATCGTTGTCAATGTACCGCTGAAGCCATTAAGCGTTATCAAAACCGTATTTCTGGCCCTTTGCTAGATCGTATTGATTTACATATTGATGTACCACCACTCAAAGCCCAAGAATTACAAGATACCAAACCTGTAGAAACTTCTGAGACTGTCCGTGAGCGTGTCATTCAAGCGTACCAACTACAAATGCAGCGCCAAGGCTATTTGAATCAGGGTTTAACGCCACAACAACTTGAAGTCCATGCATTGCTCGATCAAACCTCTACAAAGATGATTACATTGGCACAACAAAGGCTCAATCTTTCTGCACGAGCCTATCATCGAGTCTTACGTGTTGCTCGTACCATTGCAGACTTAGCACAGAGCCATGAAATTCAAAGTATGCATCTAAGTGAAGCTTTATCTTATCGAAGTAACGAAACTTAATTAAAAGGTAGAATGAAGATGTTAGATCTCATAATTCGTAGCGAACAACAGGATGATATTGCTGCCATTTTCAACCTCACAAAAAGGGCTTTTGAGAATGTAGAACATAGCAATCATACCGAACAATTTATTGTCAATGCCTTAAGAGCAGCAAATGCTTTAACAATTTCGTTGGTAGCAGAATATAGACATGAAATTGTGGGCCATGTTGCTATTTCTCCCATAACGATTTCTTCAGGAGCACAAAATTGGTATGGTCTGGGACCTATTTCAGTTGCGCCTGAATATCAGAATCAAGGCATTGGCTCTGCTTTAATGACCCAAGTATTAGATCAACTCAAATACATGGATGCAGCGGGTTGTGTCGTTTTAGGTGATCCACAATATTATTCAAAATTTGGTTTTAAAGTGATCTCAGGCCTTATTTTATCAGGTGTTCCTCTTGAATATTTTCAAGCCCTTGCATTTAAAGAATGCCCCCCTCAAGGAGAAGTTAAATATCATCCAGCTTTTGAAGCAACCCAATAGCACTTTTGATTTTAAGCACAATAATTGTAAAAAAGGTGACTCTAAGTCACCTTTTTATTTAAACTAAAAGCTTAAAATGTTTTGCTCAATGTGAACACTGCACCCGTTTCTAAACCACGTTGAGTGGCATCACTTAATCCATCTGTATCTACATTTGTACCAATCGCGGCAAGTTCAGCTGTTAAACCTGGAATAGATTTCACTCCATAATTCACCCCAACTTTCCAATCTACATAATGATCTTTAGCATCTGGTAAAGCTTCTTTATCCATCGTCGTATATCCCACACTCGCTACACCACCAAAGCCAGTATCGGCAATTGGTGCTGAATACGCGAATGTGAAATTCCAGCTATTTCCACCCACTGCGGCCCAATCATTGGTGTAATTTACATTGGTCAGCAAGCTACTACCTTTAATCCCCACATCAGCAAAGGTTAATTTGGCATATGCTTCAGTCCAATTAAAGTCATCTGCTGCACTTGGATAATTATATTCGATGACACCAATATCGAGAATTGGTTTAACGTTTGCTGATAAGTTTAGCGGTGTTGTAAAACCAATCGATGGATCTAATTCTAAATGTGGATCTGGAGTACCAAAATTTACATTAGAAGCAAAAGCACTAAAATACACACCTGATTTATGCGCCAAAGTAAAACTGCCTTGAACGGCAGGATCAGATTGTGTTTGTGTCATTCCTCGGAAACGGTAATCTGTTGTTAATGCAGCACTTCCCGAAAAACTCAAACCCATTTTTGATAATGTCGTGTTATCTTCAGCCATTGCCAGCGTTGCTGAAGAAGATAGAACTGCGAATACGAATGCTGTACCTGTAAATTTCATTAGATATACTCCCCTAAGCGAACTTTTATTTCTTTTGGTTAATTGGATAAACTCAATTCAAATGTAGCAATTGCTGTGCCAACTTATTTTTACGAAACTTTTATTCTGGTTGAAATAAAGTCAACCTACTAATATTAAATATATTATTTAACCAATCTAATTTTAAAACGTGACCAGCTCGAGAAATAATAGAGAATACATGCTCAGCGGCAAGGCAGAATAAAGCACTCATATCGATCTTCTTAAAAGATATAGCAAGGCGTGCAGTATGCGAACTATAGTCGTAAATTTTCTATTGATAATCCGATGAAAAGCATAAAATTGATATCAATTTGATGCTTCCTTCAGCCTGATATCAGGTAAATCTAAGTCACTTAGTATTTTTATAGAAAACATCATTTTTTGTGCTTTTAAGAATATGTAGATTTAAAATGCATAAAAAAAGTGCATCTATCACATTTGAGATACACTTCCTTTCACCTAGATTTCAAATTTAAAAATTATATTTGAGTCCTAAAACCACATGATTATCATAGTCTTCACCTAAACGATTTTCACCACCAACAATATAATCCAATGATGCTGTAACACCTGTATTTTGAAGATTTTTACTCACCCCAATCTTGGCTTCATTGAAAGTAAAATCTTTTCGAGTCTGTATGATGCTATCATCACGATGACTGTTATAAACACTTGCACCGACTGAAGTATTCAAAAGAAAGTCTTGTGGTAAGGCATAACTATAAGCAGCACTTAAATAAACATCACCCGCATTCCCAAATGAGGCATCTGCAAGCAAAACCACCATGCCGAATGTAAAGTCTTTGTAAGCCAATTCACCTAATACATCAAAAGCAGTGGTTTTACGTTGATCTGCATTTTCGCCAGTTACTGTTCCGCCGTACTGATATATATACGATGTTGCTTGAATTTTATATGCCCAATTTTGGTGCATTTTTTGTGCATAAGCAATATAAAGATCATGTTCAAAACCATGATCACGCATAGCATCTGTTGCATCATAATCAAGCGTAGATCCCCAATAACCGACAGAGAAGCCATTCTGATGTGCGTATTTCAAGCCTGCTTGCATGGCAATACCATCGTTTTCTACGCTACCACGATAGATATATTGTGACACTAATCCAATATCGCCTGTAAGCACGCCATGCTCAACCAAATTTTCAGCAAAAACTGAACTAGAAGTCAAAATTAAGGATAACACCAATATTTTTTTAGATGATAAAGCAAACATAAGATGAAACAGTAGGAGAAAATAAGGCTGTAGATTCTACTTATTTTTAAAACTTTGGGTTAAATTAATTTAAAAATTTAAGTGATCATTCAAATATTTTGATATTTCAGTAAGACTAACGCCCTAAGCAAGAATTAGGTCTTGTGGATTTCAGCAAAAGATCTGAACAATTCACTAATTATTCAAAAACTGCATAAGCTTTGTTAAATAAAAGTTAATAAAAGAGTATATTTTTTGTAAATTAATTATACAATTTAGTCGAATTTTGAAAGTTAGTTTAAAACAAAATTGTAATTCATTATTTTATGAGGCATGGAATGTTCAAGGCACCAAAATTAACATTAGTAGTATTAATTCAAGCTGCTTTAATTTCTTCAACTTATGCCAGTGAGCAAAGTGAAGCAAAAGGATTTGTTGAAGATGCAGATGCATCTGTGTTACTGCGTAATGGCTATATCAGCCGTGATAAAAAAAATGGGGTTAATGACACCAGCTCATGGGCTCAAACTGCTATCTTAACTGCGGACTCAGGTTTTACTCAAGGTGTTGTGGGCTTTGGTGTAGGCGTTGTTGGTGATTTCTCTTTTAAAATTGGAGACAATAGCCACGCAGGTAATAACATGATCGCGCTTAAAAATAATGGCGCAAGAGATGCAAATGGCAATGTTGATCCCTATGATCAATGGACACGTGGTGGCGCGAGTGTTAAAGCACGTATTTCAAATACTACTGTACGCTATGGTACCCAAGTTTTAGATATTCCGGTACTTGCCAGCAATACCACACGTTTAGTACCTGAATATTTCACAGGAACCTTATTAACCAGCCATGAAATTAAAAATTTAGAAGTTATCGCTGGTAAATTTACTAAAAACCAAATGTCTGATCAGATTAATACGGATGGCAATCATCTAAATCGTGCTGTGGTTTGGGGTGCTAAATACAAATTTGATGATCAACTTACTACCTCTTATTATGGCTTAGATATTCAAGACAAACTTGATCGTCATTATGTGAATGCGAACTATAAATACCCACTTGCAAATCAAGGCTCATTAACTTTTGATTTCAGTGGTTATCACACGACATTTGATAAAAATGCGAATACTTATTCTGCAACTGGCCCAGTAGATGCGAATTATGCTCAAACAGGTCAAGCAGGCGTAGAAAAAACCAATAATATTTGGGCATTGTCTTCAACTTATAACCAAGGCTCACACAGTCTTATGTTGGCATATCAACAAAATACAGGTGATGTTGGTTATGACTATGGTCAAAATGCAGATGGATTCCAAAGTATCTATTTGCCGAACTCTTACATGTCTGACTTCATTGGTAATCATGAAAAATCTGCACAAATTCAATACAATGTAGACTTTGGTGGTTATGGTGTTCCAGGGTTAAATTGGACAACTGCATTTGTTTATGGTTGGGATATAAAAGTAAGAGATATCACTGATAATGCACAAGAACGTGAATTCTTTAACCAAGTAAAATACACTATTCAAAGTGGTTTTGCCAAAGATGCAAGCCTACGTGTACGTAATTCTTATTACCGTGCAAGCGATACTTATCAAACCAATGCCTATATTGGTGATACGAACGAATGGCGTATCTTCCTCGATATTCCTGTGAAATTTTTCTAATCCAATATTAGAATAGTCACTCAATAAAAAACCTACACCAATGGTGTAGGTTTTTTATTTTCACTCAAATTTTAATTGCTATATTTGAGCTAACAATTTCGGCTTATTTTTTCGCAGCTTCAATTGATTTAAGTACTTCAGCTTTCGCTACTTCAGAACCTTCCCAACCTGTCAATTTAACCCATTTTCCTGGTTCAAGATCTTTATAGTGTTGGAAAAAATGTTCAATTTGATTAATTAAGAGTGGTGGAAGATCAGTATATTCCTGAATATCTTTATACAAAGGCGTTAATTTTTCATGTGGAACTGCAATCAGTTTCGCATCAATACCACCATCATCTTCCATGTTCAATTTACCCACTGGGCGGCAGCGAATCACAGCACCATGAATTAATGGAAATGGAGTAACTACAAGCACGTCTAATGGATCACCATCTTCAGACAAAGTATTTGGCACATAACCATAGTTTGCTGGATAGAACATTGCTGTACCCATGAAACGGTCTACAAATAATGCGTCAGAATCTTTATCTACTTCATACTTAATTGGTGCTGCATTTGCAGGAATTTCAATGATGACATAGATGTCATTTGGTGCATCTTTTCCAGCAGGAATATTGCTATAGCTCATAGGATACTCTTTAACAGTGAGGTCTTATATAAAATCGTGTCGATTATAACGCTTAATTCAGCGAACTGCTGCGATTATACAGCTTGCATAACAAAATTGGATATCATGCTATCTATGAAATTTTAATCAAATTATTTTAATAATAGTAATGAGTAAAACAATCGGGCAAGCCATGGATAACATCCAAATGACCGACCGTAATGTCGACAAATTACACAAATAACAAATACCATAAAGAATGCGTAAAATAATATACGCGATGCCCAATGTCATGATGATATGTTGCGAAATCACCATATATTCAGCCATTAATACCGCAGCAATGAATAAAGGTAGACTTTCAAAACTATTTTGTTGTACCGCATTTGCCCGTGCCGCTAATCCTGTAGTTTTAGCTAAAAACTCACGTGGATTTTGATTATCCTGAGCCTGAAAGCCACCAACTTTTTTAGCAATCATGGTAAATAGATAAGGTAGTAAACAGGCAATTAAAATTAAATATATGATGCCATCTATCCCAGACATGAATTTATTCTCATCATGAAGTCTCTCAGGGCAATATCATAACATGTCAATGTTGCTATAATTTTCGTTAAGTAAAGAGTTTTGCAAAATTGTGTAGTGGAGATCACCAGATGCAACCAGATCAAAAAGTAATGCTTGATATCTTAGAGAAACAACGCCAACAACAGCGGCAAGTTGATCGTATCCTTAAAGTCGTATTACCCATTACCGCCTTTTTACTCTGTGTCATTTGTGCCAACTTTAACTGGCAATCAACATTGGGAACATTCTTCGTGTTAGTCATTGCCTTCTATGCGGTGGGGATCAAACAGATGAATGTATACTTGTGGTTAGGAATTATTGCCGCTTATTGTTTGGTCGATATTTATTTAAGTTACGGCACGATTCATCTTTCTGCATTAGGTCGTCAGATGGGAACTATGTTGACCTTTACGGGGATTCTTGGCTTTGGTCGCCCTTATATTGACCAATGGTTTTTTAAAACTCAGGCCGACAAATAACCTCTAAAAGATGTACTCTTGGCATTTTAAATAGATTTTTCCCATAAAAAAGCGCCGTATTCGGCGCTTTTTTATAATAATAAATCAATTATTTACGTAAATCTTTACGTAAAATTTTACCGACATTTGATTTTGGCAATTCATCCATAAATTCAACATAACGTGGGCGTTTATAGCCAGTTAAATTTTCTTTCGCGAATGCAAGGACTTCTTCTGTCGTTAAAGTCGGATCTTTTTTCACTACAAATAATTTAGGCACTTCACCTGATTTTTCATCTGGCACACCAATGGCTGCAACTTCCAATACTTTAGGATGGGTTGCAATCACTTCTTCAATTTCAGATGGATACACGTTAAATCCTGACACTAAAATCATATCTTTTTTACGATCTACGATTTTAAAATAACCACGCTCATCCATGATCCCTATATCACCAGTACGGAAAAAACCATCTGCAGTCATAACTTTGGCTGTTTCATCTGGACGATGCCAATAGCCTTTCATCACTTGCGGGCCACGAATCGAGATTTCACCTTGCTCACCTTGTGGCAAGTGATTACCGTCATCATCCAAAATAGCCACATCGGTCAATGGTAAAGGAATACCAATGGTGCCACTAAACTCGTTAGATGCAGGTGGATTCGCTGTGGCAATCGGCGAGGTTTCTGATAAACCATAGCCTTCAATAATATTAGTACCAGTAACTTTCTTCCATGCGGCTGCAGTCGATGGCAAAACGGCCATACCGCCGCCCATCGCCATTTTTAACTTACTATGATCAAGCTGTTTAAATTCTTCATTATTGACTAAAGCATTAAACAAAGTATTTACTGCAGGGAAAAATGCAGGTTGATACTTGGCTAATTCTTTAATCACTGCAGGTAGATCACGTGGATTTGGAATTAAAATATTGGCTTGGCCTTTGTACATACCGTACAACGCACACACCATAAACGCAAAAATATGATACAGCGGTAAAGCACAGAAAATACGATCATCTTTAGATGCATCACCAGTCCCAAATTTACTTTGGAAGATCCCATCTGCTTGCATTAAGTTTGCAACCAAATTGCGATGTGTTAATTCAGCACCTTTAGAAACACCTGTTGTACCACCAGTATATTGCAATACAGCAGTATCACTTAGGGTCATATTCGGGCGTTTATAATTATTTGGGCTAACTTTCGCAATCGCAGTATTAAACTTAACATGCCCAGGAATATTCCAGTCTGGAATTTGCTTACGTACTTTACGTAATACAAAGTTAACCAAAGTGCCTTTTAACGTCCCAAGCATATCCCCTACAGAAGCCACAATCACGTGCTTCACTGGCGTTTTACCCAGAATAGATTGATATACAGAAGCAAAGTTTTCAATAATGACTAAGGCTTCAGTACCTGAATCATTAAGCTGATGTTCTAATTCACGTGCTGTATATAGTGGATTCACGTTGACTAATACTAAGCCTGCACGAAATACACCTAATGCAACCACAGGATATTGCAGGACGTTGGGCATCATCACGGCAACACGAGAACCTTGTGCAAGTCCTAAACTTTGGAGATATGTAGCAAATTTACGGCTTGCAAGTTCAAGTTCACTGAACGACATGGCTTTATCCATAAAGATAAAGGCATCACGTGAACCAAATTTCTGGAAATTACGCTCAAAGATATCAACAAGCGAGGTGTTTTCAGGTGGTAATTCTACTGTTTCTGGAATCCCAGTCTTTTGGTATTCAGCGAACCAAATCTTTTCCATAATGCCATCTTCTCCAATTAGTAATCCTTGCTTTTAAACTTTTTTCAATATCAAGCATAATTTTTTGGCTTGTTTGTGCTTAATATTGCATCCATTTTCACAAATACCCCCCATATATAACGTATTTTGATCAATGGATGCTAGTTTTATCTTTGAATGAACAGTTTATTTGCTTTTTGATATCCACGTGGTAAGAGTTGACCTTTCGTTGCTCTCTTACCTAGATATTTTAATAGATCATCGCCTTTTAACTTTAATTGTTGCTGCCCTGCAACCACCTGAATCATTTCATTTAAATTAAGCATAATCATTGAAACAATCTGTTCTTTGGCTTCAAGCTGCATCAATTTATTGCCTTTACCTTTATTCAAAATTGGTAATTCTGCCAAATCAATTATTAAGAAGCGCCCTGCGTCACTGAGCATTCCCAAATGCGTACGCTCAGCCACCACTTGCAATGGTAAAGCTTTTGCATCTTCAGCTAAGCTTAGGAATGCTTTACCTGCTTTAGCATTAGTATCGAGCTGCTTGGCTTGCGTTTTAAAACCATAAGCTTTAGAACTTGTCGCCAGTATTTCCTGCTCATCATCGGCAATAATAACTTGTATAAATCCGACTCCATTAGCAGGAGACAGTTTTGAACTTAAAGGTTCACCAAAACCACGTGCAGAAGGTAGGCTACTAATCGCTAAAGCATAACTTCTCCCAGTTTCATCTAATACATAAACTTTTTGATTGGTTTTACCTTGCGCATGGCTGAGATACTGATCACCGACGCGAAAATTTAGTTTTTCCACATCGATATCATGCCCTTTAGCTGAACGAATCCAACCCGCTTCAGACAGCACCACCGTAACGGGTTCGGCAGGCATAAAGTCTTGTTCACTCATTGCCGTTGCTTCACCACGTTGTACCAACGGCGAACGACGATCATCACCAAATTTTTTGGCATCTTCTTTAAGTTCATTAATAATCAGTGATTTTAATGATTCAGGATTGGCCAATTGTTCACGAATAATTGCAGCTCTCGCTTCCAATTCATCTTGTTCACGGCGCATCTCCATTTCTTCAAGTTTTGCCAAGTGGCGTAACTTGAGTTCTAGAATAGCTTCCGCTTGAATCTCATCAATATTGAAACGCGACATCAAAACTGGTTTAGGCTGATCTTCCTCACGAATGATTCTAATAACTTCATCAATATTGAGAAAAGCAATAATCAAGCCTTCTAAAATATGTAGTCGCTTTTCAATTTTATTTAAATGATATTGCAGACGACGTGTGACCGTATTCTTACGAATTTCGATCCATTCTAATAAAATACGACGAATTGATTTAACTTGTGGGCGACCATCCGCACCAATCATGTTCATATTGACACGATAGCTAGACTCTAAATCTGTCGTTGCAAATAAGTGGCTCATCACCGCTTCAGCATCAATACGATTTGAACGTAGCACCACCACTAAACGCGTTGGATTTCGATGATCTGATTCATCTCGAAGATCACTCACCAAAGGTAGTTTCTTGGCCTGCATTTGATCTGCAATTTGGGTAATCACTTTCGAACCTGAAACCTGATAAGGTAATTCAGTAATCACAATTTCATTTTTTTCTACCGTATAAATCGCACGCATGCGATAGCTACCACGGCCTGTCATTTGAATTTTAAGTAATTCTTCAGGTGGAGTAATAATTTCAGCTTTGGTCGGTAAATCTGGCGCAGGAATATATTCTGCAACTTTTTCATCCGTTAAGTTTGGATTACGAATAAGTGCAATCGTGCCTTTAATCACTTCACGTAAATTATGTGGCGGAATATCGGTAGCCATACCGACGGCAATCCCGGTTGTACCATTCATCAGGATATTTGGAACACGTGCAGGTAAATTCACTGGTTCTTTCATAGAACCATCAAAGTTATCCTGCCAATCACAGGTACCTTGGCCTAATTCAGACAGTAACACTTCACTATACAGTGACAGTTTTGCCTCGGTATAACGCATAGCTGCAAATGATTTTGGATCATCAGGTGAACCCCAGTTCCCTTGTCCTTCAATAAAGGGATAGCGATAACTAAAAGGCTGCGCCATTAATACCATCGCTTCATAACAAGCAGAGTCGCCATGCGGATGATATTTACCCAACACATCACCTACTGTACGTGCAGATTTTTTAGGCTTACCACTATTTTTTAGCCCTAATTCACTCATCGCATAAACAATACGACGCTGTACGGGTTTTAAACCATCACTAATATGCGGCAATGCACGATCCATAATCACGTACATGGCATAGTTAAGATAAGCTTGTTCGGTAAATTCTGCTACAGAACGGTTTTCAGTCGCCTGATGTGTAAGGATTGTCATAACAACCTTTAATCCTAATCAATAATTATTGTTTCTAAGTTCTTATGCTATGTCGCAAGATTAGACTACACAAGGGGCTGTCAGGTAACTCTGCGACAAATTGCGTCTTATGATGTAAAACTATGCATTTTATCAAGGATGATCCATCAAAAATCATCCATTTTCATCCAAATCTTATAAACCAATCGATTCTAGAGTCTTGCCTTTGGTTTCTTCACCTAAAACTAAAACCACCAATGCAACAGCTAAAAGTACAATGGTAAACATCGTAAATACTTGATTAAAACCGTTTTGCATAACCATCATATGGGTTACCACCAAGGGTGCAACAATACCACCCATTCGCCCAACCGCCGATGCCCAACCTGAGCCAAATGCACGAATATTGGCAGGATACTGCTCAGGCGTATAGGTATACAAAACACCCCAAGCACCTAAATTAAAGAATGACATTAAACAGCCCCACAGCATAATCATGTTGACAGTAGTGGCTTGTCCAAAGAAATAGGCTGAGACTGCACACATACCAATAAAACCAGCCAATGTTGCTTTACGTCCTGCCTTTTCCACCAACCATGCCGCAGCAACATAACCCGGAAGTTGCGCTAAAATCATCACGAGAACATATTCAAAAGATTGCACAATGCTATAGCCTTGTTTAATCAATAAACTTGGCAGCCATGTAAAAATACCATAATAGGAGTACACAATCCCGAACCAAATCAGCCACAGCATCAAGCTACGCCGTGCAAAACCGCCTGACCACAATTGCTTAAAGGATACTTTTTGCTGCGAAGCGACTGGCTTCACTTCAATTTGTTGAATTACTTCAACTCCGCATTGACGTTCGAGCTTTTGCACCAAAGCATGCGCTTCTTCAATCCGTCCACGATTGACTAAATAAGGGATAGATTCTGGAACTTTCTTTAAAATGATAAAAACATAAATTGCAGGTAAGCCACCGATTAGAAAAGCGATCTGCCAACCCAATTGAGGAATCA
This sequence comes from Acinetobacter sp. ANC 4648, assembly GCF_002135345.1. Classification (GTDB taxonomy): domain Bacteria; phylum Pseudomonadota; class Gammaproteobacteria; order Pseudomonadales; family Moraxellaceae; genus Acinetobacter. The sequence continues at coordinate 215,510 of NZ_NEGI01000006.1, forward strand.
CAAAATAAGAAATTAAAGCAGCAGCCAACCAGCCTAGCCCCCAGAAACTCTCTAAAAGCACAATGAAGCGACCACGCACATGCGCAGGAATATATTCACTGACTAAAGTCACAGCAACAGGAAGTTGCCCACCTAAACCTAAGCCGACAATGAAGCGAAAGACCAAGAGCCAAGTTAAGTTGGGTGCGAATGCACACAATGCTGTCGCAATGCTATAGATCACTAAGGTCATTGCAAATACGGTACGGCGTCCTATTCGGTCTGCCAAGCCCCCTGAAAAAACCGCACCAATCGCCATACCGACAAAGCCGATGGAAACTACCCAACCCTTTTCCGTCGGTGACATCTGCCAGTCTTCGGCCATCTTCGCCAAGATAAAGGAAATTAAACCGGTATCCATCGCATCAAACATCCATCCCAATCCAATCACCCACAGCAAAGTGTAATGAAATTTACCTATGGGTAAACGTTGTACGCGTGAAACTAAGTCCATAACACAATCTCTGAATTTGCTAAAAGAGGAAGTACTGCTTTCACAACAGGATTTAGCTTTTATCTAATTATTGATATAACCTTGTAACTACACAAGGTTATTTTGTGAGGTAAATTTTTAGTTAAATTCTAGGGATAATCAGTCAAGTTTCATCTTTAGAAGATGCAGATTGCTCATCATCATCTTTATAGATAAATTTTGGCATTTCTAAACCAAAATAAATCGCGATACAGCGTAAAGAAAAACCAAAAATTAAGGTCGAAATCACCGTAATTTCTAAAGACAATCCAATATCGGTACAGAACCAATAAAAAACCACCGCAACAAAAGAAATTGAGGCATATAATTCACGGCGGAATACCAGTGGTACATCATTACACAGGATATCACGCAGAATACCGCCCGATACACCAGTGAGTACGCCTGCAACGGCACACACGACAAAACCATGTCCCATCTGTAACGCAATTTGGCAACCAATAATGGTAAAACCAATTAAACCTAATGCATCTAATAATAAGAAAATTGAATGTAAATGACGCATCCATTTGGCGATTAAAATGGTGACAAAAGCTGCACAGCAGGTCAGAACCAAATATTCAGGATGTTTCACCCAAGTCAAGGGATAATGCCCCAGTAAAACATCACGTACAGAACCGCCACCGAGTGCAGTTACGCAGGCGATTAAGATTACACCAAACCAATCCATGCTTCGTCGGCCAGCCGACAATGCCCCAGTCATGGCTTCTGCCGTAATCGCAATAACGTAAATAATGGTGAGTAACATTGCCCGTCATCCGCTGATGGGTAAGAGATGCGCGCTATTTTAAAACATCTTTTGAAAAAAACTATACATATTCTGCGCAACATTGTTTAAATTTTTTCTTTGAGCCACAAATACAGGGTTGTTTCATGGTGATTTGCATATCTGTGGTTGGATCTAGGAAATACCATGCATTCTCATACTTCACAAAATGTGAAATTTCATGATGAATTTGGACCTGTTGCCCATCATGGTAATGCGCTTTAAATTCAACTTGAGCATGGGTTTTGTTCAGCTTTTCATTGCTACTGACAATTTCAAGTTCTAACCATTGATTGGCTTTGCTCCAATCTGCGATAGCTGCCCGATCTAATACAGCTTGCTGACCTAGTGTAGTGGTGTGAATAATGTAATCAATTTCATGCTTGGCAAAAGCACTATAGCGAGAGCGCATTAACTGCTCTGCGGTTTGAGCGCGCGCATTACCCAAATGTAAAGGCTGACAACATTCGCTATAAAGCCCTAAACTACAAGGGCATAATTGATCTGACATGACATCACCAAGAATTAAAGATGCTGCATCATAATTCAAAGCAGCTCTATCAATTTAACCTTTTCATAAAAAAGCCAGTCTTTCGACTGGCCTCTTCAAATTTCTATCCAAGATTATTCATCTTCAGATTTTTTAAGCTCGACAATATGCACTTTCTCAATTTTATGGCCATCCATAGTTACCACTTCAAATAGATAACCATCCGCTGTTAAGCGTTGACCATTTTCAGGCAAACGACCTAAATGAAATAAGATATAACCTGAAAGTGTTGAATATTGTTCCGACTCATCCACTAAATCACGGCCCAATAGCAATGATACATGACGAATATCAGTTGAACCTTCCAAAATGAGTGAACCATCTTCCAGACTTTCTGCAGTGGTATCCAATTCATCTTCATCAGGGAATTCACCCGCAATCGCTTCTAGTACATCAATCGGAGTTACAATTCCTTCGATAGAACCATACTCATTTAGTACAATCGCCATTTGTAAGGGAGCTTGGCGCAATTGTTCCATCACCATCAAGACTTGTGCATTTTCATGCACAATCACTGGATCGCGTAAATGCTTTTCAAAACTTAAAATACCCGTTTCAATATAATCATTCAGTACTTTGTGCGTCAGCACGATCCCTGCAATATTGTCTAACTCGCCATGTGCCACAATTAAACGAGAATGCGTCATCGACATTAAACGTTCTTTAACTGTGGCATGATCATCATTTAAATCAATCCATTCCAATTCAGGACGTGGTGTCATTACTGATTTCACAGGTCGTTCAGATAAGCCTAAGACTCCTTGAACCATAACACTATGATATGCCCCATTTTCAGGGTCAAACATTTCATTAGCAATTGCTTGTGTGGCTAAGACATCTTCTACATGGCTATTGGCATTGTCTGAACCATTGGCACTTTTACCCCCCAACATACGCATCACTGCTGATGCAGTACGGAAACGTAAATCATTGGTCGTCACTAATTTTTCTTGGTTCTTACGCATAGTTTGGTTCATAAATTCAATCAGAACCGAGAAGCCAATCGCAGCGTATAAATAGCCTTTAGGAATATGGTAGCCAAAGCCCTCAACAATCAGCGAGAAGCCAATCATCATCAGGAAGCCAAGACAAAGAATAACGACAGTCGGATGTTTATTGACAAAATTCATGAGCGGTTTAGAAGCCCACAACATAATACCAACCGCAATCACTACAGCGATCATCATCACAGACAGTTCTTTTACCATTCCCACAGCAGTAATCACACTATCAAGCGAGAACACAGCATCCAGTACCACAATCTGTGCAATCACGATCCAAAAAGCCGCATGAACTGGATTTTCTTCTTTGAGTTGCTGAGCACCTTCAAGGCGTTCATGCAACTCCATGGTTCCTTTAAATAACAGGAATACACCACCAAATAATAAAATCAGGTCACGACCGGAAAATGGATGCTCTAAAATATGGAATAAAGGTGCGGTGAGCGTAATGACCCATGCAATAGATGCCAGCAGCACCATCCGCATACACAGTGCCAATAACAACCCAACAATTCGAGCCGTATTACGCTGTTCTGGAGGAAGTTTTTCCGCCAAAATGGCGATAAAGACAAGGTTATCAATACCTAAAACTATTTCTAATACAACTAAAGTCGCTAAGCCGACCCATGCAGAAGGATCAGACATCCATTCTAATATCATTGAGCTTGCTCCAAGAGTATTTCAGCATTTTGATGTTCTAAAATGGGAAACTTGAAGAGTTTCTTCAATTTATATTGATCTTTTATTGATTTAGAAAACTGTGTAATTTTGGAGCGACGACAACCACTACCCATGATGATTCATTTGTTGAGAAACTTAACTTTAGTATAGGCAAAATCGCTAAAAATTTCATCTTTTTTGTGATTCAAACTTGCGGATGACTGTTCTTTACAACCCCCAAATAGCTTGCTAGAACTGTATAAATCGAGTTAGCGATCAATGATTTTTATGACTTAAACTAGAGAGCTAAAAGAGAACATGCTAAGTTAAGGTGAAAAAATAATTGATGAATAGCGTATTACACTATATGAAAAATGAATCTCTTGACCCTAGAATTAAAAGCTCTCAACATCTGATTGCACTTTATTGTGGTTCACGATCGGGGAACCACCCTATTTATAGAGAGAAAGCAATTGCTTTGGCTTCGGGCATTGCGGAACGTGGTTTTGGTATTGTCTATGGTGGTGCGAGCATTGGCTTAATGGGACAAGTGGCAGATACTGTTACTGAACATGGTGGTGATGTAGTTGGAGTAATTCCTGAATTTATGCTTGATTATGAAATTGCACATCATCATTTAACTGAATTACATATCGTACAAACCATGCATGAACGTAAAGCCATGATGGCCGATCGTGCTGCTGCATTTGTGGCACTTCCTGGTGGCTTGGGAACATTTGAAGAGATTCTAGAAGTTGCGACTTGGAGCCAACTCAATCAGCACCAAAAACCCATGATGCTCTATAACGTGAATGGTTTCTATGACCACCTAATTGCTCAACTTGATCATGCAGTACAAGAAGGCTTTTTACCGCCACAACACCGAGCTAAATTGATTGTCTGCAATCATGCAGATCAAATTTTCAATGCCATTAAAAATTTAAGCAGCCCAGAACATTTTGTAATTTAAATTTAAAACAGCGAGTTCAATACTCGCTGTTTTATTGACTATGTATTAACCTTCAATCCAATGGTAAAACCATGGCAAAGTCGTGGCTAATAAAATACTCATTAATAAACCAACCATAAGTTTCATGGCATCTTTACTCACATTGCGAGAGGTTCGATACTTATTCACTTCTTGTAAGTGCAACGACATGGCAAACTCACGCCCTGCCAACAACCCAAGGAATACCCAAGTGGTGCTCATTGGAATATTACTTAACTCTTTAAACACCAATAAAATAATTGCATACATAAAATCAATAATGGTCGCAGAACGGATGTCTGCTACCCCCGTTTTAGTATCAATAATTTGCTGAATTGCCCCACCCCGTTGATAAAAAACTACACCGAGTAGAATAATAAAAACAGAAATCGCGAATAACATAAATTCGAATGGCACAGCGCGCGGCACATATACAAAGATATTGGCAAGATCTTGAATTAGCCACTGACTCCACAAAAATGCGGTTGAAATCCATTGAATCGCGACCCAAGTTTTAGGCGTCGGCAGATGTCGGGTTTTAGTGAAATAGATCGTGACACTTTTAATCACTACACGATAAACAATAATGGCCACGACAAATGCCACGGCATAGCCCAGCATGGATTTGGTGAGCATCGCTCCCAAACTACTTGGTGAGAAAATCGTCAGCACCAAAAAGGTCGTACTGACTGGTATGCCATATTTGGTGAGCAAAATAAGCAGTAGTGGCGGAACAATATATAGCCAAGTAATCCCCCCTTGAGGGAATGGAATAGTTTCCAAACGACCATAAGAGGCATCACCTACCCCCGAAGTCCACCAACCATACATGAGTACAACGGCTAAGATGCTACTGGTGTATAACCAAAGCATCCACCATGGTCGATGTGCGTTGGAAGAGATGAATGTGCCCAAGGTTTGCGGTACATCATTCCCCACGATTGAATAGGCTGCTAAACAAAAGCCTACCACCATTAAAAGCTCAATTCCCATCAATCTCTAACCTTTATTGCGAACACCAGACACCTCAGTGCAAATTTTACTAAACGCAGATTATGCCACTTTGATACATTTGCATACCTTTGGTTCTGTCTATTTTTGACACACTCAAAAATTTATAAAATTGCTCAGATTCAGTATCTCATCCCTTTTAATAAGGCGATCATCAAAACTTTGTTGTATTGCAATAGATTGGTACAGTTTCATACACTATTTAGAATGTCTTTGCTTTAGACTAAATTAAACAACAGCTTTATATGGTTATGACTGACATACCAACGCACCAACGTCTCCAGCCTGAGTTTCGTTTATTGGTTTTTCTCGTGTCTATTGGCTTTTTTATGCAAGGCTTAGACACGACTATTATCAATACAGCTTTGCCTGCAATGGCGCAAAGTTTGAATGAAAATCCATTACGGATGCATGGTGTCATTATTAGTTATGTACTGTCTGTCGCAGCTTGTATTCCCTTAAGTGGCTGGCTCGCAGATCGTTTTGGGGTTCGAAATACATTTTTTGCAGCGATTGTAATTTTTACCCTCGCATCATTGGGTTGTGGTTTATCTCAAAGCTTTTATCAACTCATTTTCTTTCGTGTAATCCAAGGCTTGGGCGGTGCATTACTTTTGCCTGTCGGTCGCTTAGCCATGCTAAAACTGATTCCACGAGCACAGTTTTTATCGGCCATGAGTATGATGAGCCTAGCAGGTTTACTTGGGCCGCTAATGGGGCCAACTTTAGGTGGCTATCTGGTTGAGTACGTAACTTGGCATTGGATTTTTCTGATTAATCTTCCAATTGGTCTGTTGGGTGTGTTCGTCACTTTTAAAGCCATGCCAAATGTGACCGAAGCTACTGTAAAAAGATTCGATTTAAGTGGTTTTATTTTATTGGTGATTGCCATGGTGGGTATGGCTTTAGGCATTGAAAGTATTGCAAATCGAGAAGTATCTCGCAGTTTAAGTTATGGATTATTAATAGCAGGTTTTGCTGCTGCTGGGCTGTATGCCTATCATGCACATACGCATCAAAATGCCCTATTTCGCAGTAAACTTTTTAAAAACAAAGTCTATGCCATTGGCATTTTAGGTAATTTTTTTGCTCGCTTTGGTGGGAATGCAATTCCATTTATTTTACCACTAATGTTACAGGTCGCATTTAAAGTAGAGCCATTTATGGCCGGTATCATGATGACTCCAGTAGTACTGGGCTCATTATTCTCTAAGCCCATTATTCGCCCCATTATTCAACGGGTTGGATATCGACGTTTTTTACTGGTCAATACCATCCTTGTCGGCGTATGTATTGCTAGTTTTTCACTGACTACAGCAGAGACACCGATGTGGCTCCGCGCATTCCATTTTTTTATTTTTGGAGCCTTAAATTCATTGCAATTTGTCAGTATGAATACCCTGACTTTAAAAGATTTACCTCAACAAGATGCCAGTAGCGGTAATAGCTTTTTATCGATGATTATGATGTTATCCATGAGTATTGGCGTCGCACTTGCTGGAACTTTACTTAATATTTTTACAGCTTACTATGGCACTAATCAAATCAGCGATGCCTTTCATATGACGCTAATTTGTTTGGGTGCAATCAACATCATTACAGCTTATATTTTTTCTCAAATTCCAAAAAATATGCCAATTTAACTTTTAAAGATAAAGGACATGCTATTGCACCTTATAATCCTGAATGCTAAAAATAGATCACTTAGATCATGAAAAAAAGAGCTTCTAAACTAGACTCTCTGTGGCGATACCCTTCCTATATTGGGATGGCATTCTTGTGCTGTGCGATACTCGTATCCCTTGTATTTTTTCATCAAAATACTGCTGCACAAGATTATCCCGTGCAAGGTTTTGATGTTTCACATCATCAAGGTGACATTGATTGGAAAAAAATCTCACCCAAACACTATCAATTCGTCTATCTCAAAGCCACTGAAGGTGGTGATTATCAGGATGATAAATTTCAAGACTATTGGCTCAGCGCGCATGAACAAGGTCTACGTATCGGCGCCTATCATTTTTATCGCCTGTGTCGTGATGGTGATATTCAGGCACAGAATTTCATTCAAACTGTCCCAAATAAATCTTATGCTTTGCCTCCAGTCATTGATTTGGAATATGACAGCAACTGTATCAATCATTTCAGTAAAGAACAGTTATTAAAACAAATTCAAATTATGCATGACCGTTTACAGCAGCATTATGGTAAACAACCGATTTTTTATACCTCAAAAAACTTTTATAATATTATTTTACTGAATCAATTCAAACAAACCCCTATTTGGATTCGTGAATATCAAGGCTCCCCTGAGCTAAAAGACAAAAGACCTTGGACCTTTTGGCAAAAAAGCAATCAGGGTCAAATTAAAGGTATTCACACGATAGTTGACTTAAATGTATTCCATGGTTCAGAACAAGACTGGAATATATTTTTAGAAAAGAATCAGCTCCTTTCTTTTCCAAAGAAAAATTAAATACTTCACCTGACAGTAGTTGACGCTTTAAATTTTAGGATGGATAACAATTTAAACCGCATCGGTTAGAATAAAGTATCCCCTCTTATCATGTGACACATGAGAAAAATCATACATATCGACATGGATGCCTTTTATGCATCTGTCGAATTAAAAGACCAACCACAATTACAACATTTACCCGTAGTGATTGCCTCACATCATCCTCGTGCTGTGATTGCGGCAGCATCTTATCCTGCACGAACTTTCGGCCTACGCTCTGCGATGTCGATGTCACAGGCAATCAAGCTGTGCCCCCAAGTGATTGTGATTGAACCCAACTTTGAAAAATATCGTGCCGTATCTGAGAAAATTCATACTATTTTTCAAAAATATACTTCCATCATTGAGCCGTTATCTTTGGATGAAGCCTATTTAGATGTCACTGAAAACTTAAAAAATATTCCAAGTGCTACCGAAGTAGCTGAACAAATCCGAGCCGATATTTTTACCTGCACAGGATTAACTGCATCAGCAGGAGTTGCGCCCAATAAGTTTCTTGCAAAAATTGCATCAGACTGGCATAAGCCCAATGGAATCTGCATTATTAAGCCATACCAGGTACAACATTTTATTCAAAATCTGCCACTGAAAAAAATTCCTGGGGTCGGTAAAGTCACTCAGGAAAAGTTAAAACTATTGCACTTAGCAACCTTGGGCGATTTACAAAAAATTGAAGAAGCGATTCTTATCCAGCATTTTGGTAAATATGGCAAGCAATTGTTCTTATATGCACAAGGCATTGATGATCGTCCTGTGCAACCAGAACGTCAAAGACAACAGATTTCTAAAGAAATTACCTTTGATTCAGATTTCACCCTGATGCAATGCCAACCCTATTGGGACAATTTGATTGAACGGGTATGGCGTAATCTAGAAAAAAAACAGTTTCAAGCTCGCGGTGTCACCGTCAAACTCAAACTCAAAAATTTTCAGGTTTTACAACACAGTAAAAGCTTTAAACAGGCTTTAAATTCTCAACAAGAAATGACTCTAGTGATACAACAACTGATACAAGAAATGTTGATTCCTGAACACTATCAATTTCGTTTAGTCGGGGTCGGTGTTTATCAGCTATCAGAGAAACAGGAACAATCACAGTTATCACTTTGGTAACCGATCAAAATAGAATACTTTTTAATCGAACGAGTAAAAATAAAACAATTATTCCCCCATTTTACTTATTTTTAGAGTAATCTAACCTTCGCTATACATTACCCATGTATATGCCGAGAGGCCAAAAATCACCTTTACTTTTAGCCTATTGTCCTGTGATTAGTGTGACGATCAAATCCGAAAATTACAGGGCTCTCTGCCATTCACTTGGGTTCTCATCCATTTCGATCATCTAAAGCCCATAATAAAAACCTTCTGCAAATTTTTAACTTCAAAATATTTTAATTCCAAACATCATGCTATCCATGTCAATAAAACTGTCATTTTTATTTCAGCTTTTTAAATCAAAAATAAAGTGTAACTTTGCAGAATATAGTTGATCGCGTACAATTTAAATCATCATCAAATTTTGGAAATACCATGGCTGTTCAGCGTTTACATGTAGAAAAACGTTTTTCTGAAATTGCAATTTCTGGAAATTTAGTTCATTTGGCTGGTCAATTGGCATCTGACTTAAGCCTTGATATCCAAGGACAAACTCGACAAACCTTAGATATTATTGAACGTTTTCTTGCAGATGCAGGCACAGATAAAAATCATATTATGTCTGTGACGATTTTCCTCAAAGATATTGAACAAGATTATGCAGGTATGAATGAGATTTGGGATGCATGGTGTTCAGATATTCAAGCCTTACCTCGAACTTGCGTAGAAGCCAAAATGTATAGACCCGATGTGTTAGTGGAAATGACGGTGGTTGCAGTTAAACCTGAATAAAGCTGAAATCGATTTAACTACAGCACCAAACACACAGCAGCGAGTAAAAAATTTCATTGCATTAGAAATGTATGACCAACATGCATTTCTATTTAACCAAAAATACGTGTTTTAGATGCTTGATCACGATATAGATTTAATTTTCCAAAAATAGCTGGATATTCAGCATCAATGCTTTGCATCTGAGCTGGTTCCATTAAAAAATCTGCTCGTAATTGTTGATATTCTGGCACCTTGGTATAGCGAATGACACGATACGTAGCCATTTCCAATAGTGCATATTGATATATTGTCGCGCTAGAACGTTTCACTAAATTTGGATCATCTAAAGCAACCACCGCAATAACACGGCAATCCTTATCCAAAATCACGAAGTTAGCAAACATCTTTTGATATTTACGACGGGTATGTGAATATTTTGTGGTTAGCAAGGCATCAAATGATACATGTGCCAATATATTTGCTTCAGGCAACACCTCTTTAAGTCGAGTAAAAGTAATCTGCTCACTCGAATTAAAAACAGCTCTTTGTCTTAAAACGCTATCATTTTTTTGCTTATTTTTTAATCCGTTATAAGCAAAGACAATCGCGATAGCAAGTATGACTAAACTTGCAAAAACTATCATGTCCATTTTCTATTCCTTCTTTTTTTATAATTCGGCTAAATCACCGTTTTTTGTTTATTCAATTATATAATTAACCAATAAAATTAAAACTCCCTGTTCATAAACGCTATTGAATCACAACAAAACTCTTATAAAACTTTAAAAATAAGTTCAAGTCATTATTTTCATTCATATAATTTACTACATTGTTCTTAATTATAAATTGAATTATTTAAATTATCCTCATCTACGATTCAACACAAATGAATAACTAATATTTATGGTTATAACTATATTTTGATAAAAATACAAATTAATCCGATGGAAATACAGTTTGATTGTCTAACAATATAACGCCCAATAATCCATTTTTAAGCATCGTTTCCTCAATAATTTCAATTAATTTGTCCACCGTTTAAACTAAATTCTAAACAATAGTGAAAACACGTAGCTTTCAAAGCCAAACCAATCTTGATAATAACTTTATAATCAAGGATCATACTATTCTTAATAGTTATCTATTAGCCATATATAAAGTAAGCAATAAAAAAAGGATGCCTAAGCATCCTTTTTTAACGTTTAAAACTAAGCCCGTGATTTAGATTTCGCTTTACCCTTTGGTCCACCAAACGGACGTTTAGCATCACCCGTTTCACGTGGTGGCAAACCGGTATGCTGGGTCAAAATCTGTCCACGTTCAGGACGTTTCTTCGTATTTGAAGGACGACCTTGGCTAGTAGATTTTGCATTACGCTCGGCATTGTCAGTACTACGTTTTTGTGAATCGCCGCCAACTGTCGAGTTTTTCTTACGTGCAGACTGATACTCACCTTCAGTACCTACCGGTTGATAAGTCGGAATCAAATGCTGCTTTGAGTTACCAATTAAGTCTGTACGACCCATTTCTTTCAACGCTTCGCGCAATAATGGCCAATTGTTTGAGTCATGGTAACGTAAGAAGGCTTTATGAATACGACGACGCTTATCACCTTTTACAATATCAACCGTTTCAGTATAACGCGCGACTTTTGCCAACGGATTTTTACCCGTGTAATACATAGTAGTTGCAGTTGCCATTGGGGATGGATAGAAGGTTTGTACCTGATCGGCACGGAAACCATTCTTCTTCAACCAAATCGCCAAATTCATCATGTCGTAATCGGTAGTTCCCGGATGCGCAGCGATGAAATAAGGAATTAAATATTGCTCCTTACCCGCTTCCTTACTGAAACGATCAAACATTTGTTTAAAACGATCATAAGTACCAATACCGGGTTTCATCATCTTCGACAATGGGCCTTTTTCGGTATGCTCAGGCGCAATTTTTAAATAACCCCCAACATGATGCTGTACCAACTCTTTCACGTATTCAGGATTTAAAACTGCCAAGTCATAACGCAAACCTGAACCAATCAGAATTTTTTTAATGCCTTTTAATTCACGTGCTTTACGATACAACTGAGTTAATGGTGCATGATCGGTATGTAAGTTTTGACATACACCTGGATAAACACACGATGGTTTACGACAGTTTTTCTCAATCTCAGGATCTTTACACTGTAAACGGTACATGTTTGCAGTTGGGCCACCTAAGTCGGAAATAATGCCAGTAAAACCAGGTGCTGTATCACGAATCTTTTCGACTTCACGTAAAATAGAATCTTCCGAACGATTCTGAATAATACGACCTTCATGTTCAGTAATCGAACAGAACGTACAACCACCAAAACAGCCACGCATGATATTCACAGAGAATTTAATCATGTCAAAAGCGGGGAACCGTGCTTCAGCATAAGCCGGATGCGGTAACCGTGCATAAGGTAAATCAAAGACATAGTCCATTTCTTCCGTCGTTAACGGAATTGGCGGTGCATTTAACCAAACATCACGTTCACCATGTTTTTGCACCAAAGCGCGCGCATTTCCCGGATTGGTTTCTAAATGCAAAATACGATTCGTATGTGCATACAGTACTGGATCGTCAGAAACTTCTTCAAAGGCAGGCAAGCGAATGACCGCCAATTCACGCGGAGGTAATTTGTGTTTAATGGCTTTAGAGGTCGGTTGTAGCTGGACAATTTGAGTATCAGGATCTAAATGATCACCTTGACGTACAATGGGATTAGCTACCGCTTCTTTTTGGAAGTTTTGATACTTGGTTAACGAATTGCCTTTATCTTGTTCAATTTCGCAACCATCTAAATCTTCAGTCATCACATAAGGATTAATGATCGGGTCAACACGACCCACTGTATCCACATCATTTGAAGCAATTTCGACAAACTTAGCCTTAGAAGCTCGGTTCAATTTGTTTACGATAAATGCTGTACCGCGAACATCAGTAATTTGGTGAATTTTTTCGCCACGAGCTAAACGATGCATTACTTCAGTAATTGAGCGCTCACCATTACCGTACATTAATAAATCAGCTTTAGAATCCATTAATACTGAACGACGGACTTTATCTGACCAGTAATCATAGTGCGCAATACGACGTAATGAAGCTTCAATTCCGCCCAACAGAACAGGCACATCAGGATAAGCTTCACGTACACGTTGGCAATACACTGTTGCAGCACGGTCTGGACGTTTATTTGGTTGATTATCTGGTGAGTAAGCATCATCGGAACGAATTTTACGGTCAGCCGTATAACGGTTGATCATCGAATCCATATTCCCAGCGGTTACTCCCCATGCGATATTGGGTTTACCCAAGGCACGGAATGCTTCTACATTGGTCCAATCTGGCTGTGCAATAATTCCGACGCGGAAACCCTGTGCTTCTAATGTACGACCAATAATGCCAGAACAAAAAGACGGATGGTCAATATAAGCGTCGCCACAAACCAAAATAAAATCGCAGGAATCCCAACCGAGTTGATCCATCTCCTCGCGTGACATAGGCAAAAATGGTGCAGGTTCAAAGCACGATGCCCAATATTTGTCATAATCAAACAACGCAGTAGGCGCTGTCTGAGCGGTATAAGCTGTAGACATGGTTAGAAATTCTCGGCTGGAGATTAAAGAAGAAACATCAAAAGATGAAAGTCGATCATTTTAGCATGAATTACATTCATGTTGCTTGATTAAAAAATATACATAAACAGCAGTTTATCATTTATTATTTTTCTCACTAATCACCTCATGCAATTCAGTACCATCCTGTTTATTTTCAAGCATCTCTTTTAATACCCAAGCCAAAAATAATCCAATGAGTAAAACACCTGTGATGACTATAGTTAGACCTAACCAGCCATAATTTTCCCATACTAAACCACCAGTACTACCTAACAAGCTTGATCCTAAGTAATAGCAGAATAAGTACAAAGATGAACCGACTGCTCGATACTGTAACGACTGAACAGAAACCCAACTACTTGAAGTTGAGTGTGCTGCAAAAAATGAAAAGGTAAAAATCAGTAAACCTAATAAAATCATCAATATAGAAGGAATCAACATCAACCACAAACCTAAAATCATGCTGCTAAACATACAAATTAATACTGTGCCACGTCCATACTTGAGACTCCAACTCGCAGCACGCGGTGAACTATAAATACCGGATAAATAAGCGATTGAAATTAGCCCTATCCATGTTTGCGAAAGCTCAAAGGGCTTTTCTAACAGATGATAACTCATGTAATTGAATACGGTGACAAAACAGCCCATGAGAATAAAACCTTCAGCAAACAATAAGCGTAGCTTTGGATCAGATAAATTCTTTTTAAATGAGTCTTTAAAACGTGACCATTGAATGGGATAAGCTTTGAAATGTTGAGATGCAGGTAGAGCAAGATAAAAAATGATCGCAATAATCAAGTTTAGTAAGCCAATAATACCTATTGCCGCTTGCCAAGGAATGTAATCCAATAATACCCCAGCAATGAGGCGTCCACCCATTCCTCCAATTGCTGTGCCTGAAATATACAGACCCATGGCAAAACCAACATCCTTTTGCGCGATTTCTTCACCAATATAGGTCATTGCAACGGAAGCTACACCGCTCACAGCCAATCCAATCATCATTCGAGTGGCTAAAAAAAACTCCCAATGAGATAAAAATGAGCTGATTAATAATAAGATTGAGGTCGAAAATAAAGAAATTGCCATGATTTTTTTACGACCATAACGATCAGAAATCAATCCTGTAAAAAGTAGCCCAAGTGCTAAAGCAATCGTTGAAAAAGATAAAGAAAAACTACTCTGTGTTGCAGTTATCTGAAAAAATTTGGCTAAAAAAGGCATCATGGGTTGGACACAATATAAGGATGAAAATATTGCAAAACCAGCCAAAAATAATGAGAGTAAAATTGCGCTAAATGATTTGGTACCATACTCTATATAGTGCATGGACTCAGGTAATTCAGACATAAGCTCTCCTTATATCCATTCAGTATACAATTTTTTCATTGATTCTAAAGAATAAAATCCTTTATCCAAACCTCAAAGGTAGGCATTTACGCTCCTCAGCGCTATGCAATTATTGAGCTGAAGTGAATAATCAAAAAGCCTAAAGATATAGCTCATGTCTATCTAGCTAGCACCAATACCGCATACTCAAGAATTTAAAATATCATCCTTATATAAAATTTGCCCATGTTTCAGCAAAACCTTCCAACACCACACATAAAATGCCTTCAATCGAAGCTGGAAGACTTGTTAACTTTAAATTATTTTTCTGTGTTGATAAATCTATGATTAATTGTGTTGCTAAATACAAACGAGAAACAATAGTATCTACAAAAATATATTTGGCATTATTTAAATGTGCACCATCACCTGATAATTCCACACCTTCAAGCACAGCCGCTTTTGAGTTTAAACCAGCAAATGCTGCATTTGTACTACCACCAGCAGCTTCAGACATAATCACCAAGAGTAAATTCAGCTCAGTTTTGCATAGTGACTGTGCTTTTTCAGCAGTTTTTTAGCTTGATGATTAACAGCTTGAGGTAGTCGACGCACTTCATACTGACATCACTATCAGTAAGCTTCCTCACTTTTACTTTCTCTTCTAAAACTTTTTCAATATCTTGGAAATCTTTTACTTGTCATGTACGAACACATACCTGTGCACTCGCTTCAGCTGGAATTACATTCCGTTTTTACCTACACTTGCTACAGTCTAGCTCAATTTCAATCCCGTTTTAGGGTTCGATAAATTCTGTAACTATAAAATGTGATAAGACAATTCTGTTAGCATATTTATACCAGCTTCTAGTTTTACACCCATATGTGCAGATTTGCCTTTAATCTCTAAATACACAGCACCAGTACCGCTCATTTTCTTAATTCATTAACTTCCGCGCATAAAAAAACACCCCTTACATTGTAAGGGGTGTTTTTAGGAATAATGAGCTGGCGATGACTTACTCTCACATGGGTAACCCCACACTACCATCAGCGCTAAGAGGTTTCACTTCTGAGTTCGGGAAGGGATCAGGTGGTTCACTCTTGCTAT
>NZ_NEGI01000007.1 GCF_002135345.1 Acinetobacter sp. ANC 4648
ATTTTTTAATCAAACTTTAAAATCTCATTCAGAAATCTTAACAACTCAATCAACTTATTGATTTATCAGAGGTTTTGTTTAACATCACCGCCGATGGATACGCATTATAGGGGAAAAAATTTCCTACGCAACCCCTTTCTTTAATTAATTTATTCAAATGGTGGTTTTTTCTACCATTTCGCTAAAAAACTGCATTTTTATTCTATTTTTTAACGTAATTCGGGGTCATTTGCGCTATTTTTTTTGTTTTCTTACCTTCATTTTTCTTTTCTTGCCACCTTAAAGGTCGACAATCAATGTATTCACAGTAGCCAGCACTTCCCTCCTCAGAATAATCATTGATTTTTAATTGATAGGTAAAGCTTCCTACATATCCTGCAGCCAAGCCAAATTTAAAATCACCGCGGCTTTGTGCATGAATTTGAATAGTCGTATCGGCATTGCTAAAGCACCACTCAAATTCTCGTGGTAAATACATATCTTGTTGGTTCGGCGTCGTCACTTTTGGGTAAACGCGATGTACTTTGAAATAAACACCGTCATCAAACATGACTGCTGTACAGGTACTTTCATCTCGAAGATAAATACGAGACTGCACAATCTGATTAAAGTTATTTCTAATTTGAGCTAAGAGTAATTGACGCTTGTCTTTTAAATTAATAATTTGATAGGTAAAAAAACAAAGCGGTAAATATGGAATATTCATGGCTCTAGCGTACTCAAAGGATCCCATTTGATCTATTGCATAAACTTGACCTTTATATTTGACTTGACCTTTGCATTGGCAAAGTAAAGACCAATGATCAAACACACCTAATCTTAGTTTAGTAAAATGTGAAATGATGGGTTTGACATAGATATTTAAATCGATTGCAAGTTCATCATCCTCTCGTGTTAAACGAAAATATGGGAATGAACCCTGTAAGCGCTCTTTGCCACCGAAGTGATAATCCCCTTCAGTGAACTGACAATCCTGCTGTATTGAATAATGTTTAAAATGTCCCAGCATATGTGGACTACTGCTACTAATCACCATAGCAGTATCTAAAGCCGTAGTATGAATCGCATATGGATTACGAATCATTGGGATATTGGGCTGCCCAATAATCGTTAAGAAATTTAAATAATATAATGGTGCAGGGAGATTAGGGATCATCAATCCTTGATGAATAATTTTAAACCGTCCTTTGGGCCCATGATAACCAAGCTTTAACGGGAACTGAGCTTGGTTCAATTGTTTAGATTCATCAACTAAATTCATTAACAATTGCATATCAAGCTCCTTTTTTTATTCTATAAATATAATCTCTATCTCTTACGCTGTTGTATTTCGAGCAAGGAACGTCGTCACAAAGCCAGACAATGCATAAATAATCGAAATTACTAAAATACCCACTGGAATGTTATAAGTGATAGCTGCAAAAATAAATACTGCGATTGGTAACACAGCAAAAGGGACTCGCTTACGATCCACTTGCTTAAATGAATAGTACTTAATATTAGAAATCATCAACAAACCAACAGAAATAATAATCACTGCATTGATGATTTGAATGGCGATATCACTAAGATCAAAAATATACGGAAAATCTCGTCCAACCCAAACCAATGAAATAATCATGATCGCTGCTAAAGGACTAGCCACACCTATAAAATAGCGTTTATCCACCACGGCAATTTGCACATTAAAACGTGCTAAACGAAATGCAGCACATGCGGTATAGACAAAACATGCAGCTAAACCAATACGTCCAAGATCATGTAGACTCCAGCTATACATTAAAATGGCTGGGGCAACACCAAAAGCCAACAAGTCCGATAGTGAATCGTATTGCTCGCCAAATGCACTTTGTGCACCAATGGCTCGTGCAACACGCCCATCCAGACCGTCCAATAAAGCTGCTAGAAAAATAGCATAAATGGCTTGATTAAAATCGCCATTCATACTGGCAATGATTGAATAAAACCCTGACAACAGTGCTGCTGTCGTGATTAAATTTGGCCACAGATAGATTCCTCGACGTTTCACCTTACGCCCTTCATGGGTATGCTCCTCTTCTTCGACTTCAAATGTGATGCCATCAAAACCACGCTCATCACGTACCGAAGATTCGCTTTCAGGTTTATTTATATTTGTCATTTTTAGATCCTAACTGTAGCCATATCTCTACTTCATTCAAGCAGAATTTATTCGCCCACTAACCAACGAACTGCTGCATGCCCACCATTTTCAGTCATGCGTAAATGTGGGAATAACCATTGTAATGCTTCATCTGCATCTTCAGAGAACTTCCAAGGCGGATTGATCACTAATAAGCCACAACCATTCAAGCCGACTGGAGTGTCATCTGGCCATACACAAATTTCACATACCAATTGACGGCGGATCCCAGTTTTGATCATTTTTTTCTCAAAACGTTCAATCATGGCACGATCTTTAATTGGATACCAAACAGCAAAAACACCTGTCGGCCATTTTTTGTGTGCAACAGTCAACAACTCAACCAATTGTGGAAAGTCCTTACGCTCTAATTCGTAAGGTGGATCAATCATCACCAGACCACGTTTTTCTTTCGGTGGAATGACACCAAATAAACCTTCATATGCATTACGCTCATGCAAACCAGCACGACGATCACGAATATTAAAATATAACTCTTGAAACACTTCTTTTTGCATTTCAAAAATCGTGGCTTGATCGATATTACGCATGCCTTCAAGTGCAAACCATGGTGAACCTGGGTAAGCCCCTTTACCTGAGCCAGCACGCATCGCTTCAACAATTTTCAGATATTGTTTGATCCCTTCTGGTGCTTGACGCGTAATAGAATCATCCAATTTAACTAAACGATGAATACCATTTAAAAACTCGCCAGACTTTTGTGCGGCAGCAGTTGATAAATCGTATTTACCCGCACCACCATGTGTATCTATATAGTGATACGGTTTATCTTTGGCATTAAGTCGTGTCAAAAGCTGGAGCAATAACACATGTTTCATGACATCGGCAAAATTGCCCGCATGGAAATGGTGACGGTAATTCATGTTTCGATTAATTCCTGAGTTCAACGGACATTTTAGCACGAAAAAAATATTCTTCACTGTCCATCGATTGTTCTAAGATAAGACTGTTTTTTATTTTGTTGAAGTTATGAGGTTTTATGGAAGCGATATTTCTCCCAAAGTCTTGGAATATGGATCAAATTCTGGAAGATTTAGATCAACAAGGTTTTGCTATTATTGACGATGCTTATTCTCATAACTATCTCGATGCACTAGTCAAAGAGTGTACTGACAACTTAACTCGCTTTAGAGATGCGGCTGTGCAAAGTGGTGTCGTTAGTCAAATTAGAAATGATCATATTTTATGGATTAATGACGATTTAGAATACGCCCAACAACATATTGACACATTAAAAGCACTTTCCCAGCAGCTCAATCGCTACTTTTATTTAGGCATAAAAGAAGTTGAAGCACATTTTGCCTGTTATAACGCTGGAGAATTTTACGCATTACATCGCGATAATCCTCAAAAGAAAAATGATCGCATGATTTCAACAGTTTATTATCTGCATGAAGCTTGGCAAGCAGACTGGGGCGGAGAGTTACACTTACAAGATAAAAATCAGCAATGGCATAATATCCAACCCAAACCTAATCGAATTGCACTCTTCCAAAGTGATTTATTACATGAAGTGATTCAGTCCAAACAGCAACGCTTATCTATTACAGCATGGCTAAGAAGCAGTAATCATATTCTTTAAAACATTTATGCGAACATCATAAATGGAATCATCATTCTAAAAATAGGATGTTGTATTTCCCTTTAAATTTGAATTTTCAACCGCATATACTGTGCATTCATGAATGAGGTATCGGCTAATGTTTGAAAATACACAACAAGTTATCGCGCGTATTGGTGAAACAGATCAATTGTATTTGACAAACAATACGCCTGAACTTGCCCTAGAACGTGCAGATTTACGTTTACAACTGACTACCCTCAGTCATTTACGTCAAGAACAACTACATTTTCTTCAGGAAGCAATTGTACTTTTAGAACAAGCGCGTTGTGAATACGAAGAAATGCCAATGCCTTTATATTTGAATTTATCATTGCACTTGGCAAAAGCCTATATGGTGTATTTTGAAATCACTAAAGAGCGTCGTTTTGCGCTCATTACACAGCAAATTTTAAAACCGTTAACGGTCAACGAAAATGGTGATATTTATTTATTCCTTGCCTATGCTGCGGTAGTCAAACAAGAATATGCTTTGACTCGTCATTGGTTAAATAAATATAGCAATACCGCTGAATTTGATATCGAGCTATTACAACAACATTCCTCGTTTTCTCCTTTGCATACAGAAAATTGGTTTTTAACATTAATTCAATGTTAATTATATGAGTTAACATTTTTCAAAATATGTAAAAAATTTCAATTCAATATACATCACAGCACATTTATTTTTATTTTCTTATTTTGACTATTGTAGATAAGCATAACCCGAGTTCTGCATCCTGCAAAACTCGGGTTTATGAGGTTGTGCTTTCAAATCTTTTTTATTATTTGGGCTATCCATTGCATCATCATGTCCATGATGTTTAGTCCATCAGCGTCGTCTTCCTTAATGAGAATTTCCTTTCTCAACTCCCTATGCTGATATATCAAGTTTAAGTGTAATTAGAAAAAAGAACTATTCGCAATAGGCCTAAATCAATGTAAGCCATTTCCTACATGTTACCACTCAACAACAACTGATTAGCTAACAGGTACCTTCATTCTATTTTTTATAATCCTGTGCAATTTCATCTGTCACTATTTTTTCTTCTCTTTCTGCTTGCTCAATTCCTTCTTGAATTGCTTCCTGTGCCTCGTGCTCATCTGCATCGGTTTGTTCTAGCTCTTCTTGTAGTTGATCAAAAATATGATCCGTCTGTAAAACAACATATACTGGAAAATGATCCGATCCAATATGCGGTAAACGTTTCATTTCTACTAGAGCAAAATCAGTACTATGAAATACATGATCTAGCGACCACCTCAATAGTGGATAATCTGCATGAAAAGTATTGATATAATGACGTCCTACCCGAGGATCCAACAAACCGCTGATCCGTTGAAACAGGCGTGTCGTCCGAGACCACGCCACGTCATTTAAATCCCCTATCACAATGCAACTTTGATCCAAATCTTTAATTTGATCGCCAACCATCAACAATTCTGCATCACGTAATGTTGAATCTTTTGCTTCAGTTGGACTAGGTGGTTTCGGATGCAAACAATAGAGTTGTACTGGTTGACCAGAAGGTAAAATTATAGTGGTATGGATAGATGGGATCTCATCACTTAAAATAAATTTAACTTCGGTATTTTTTAATTCCAAGCGGCTATATAAATGCATTCCATATAAATTATCTAAGGGCACTTGTACGCAATATGGATAATCTTTTTCAATGACTGACAATTCATTTTGCCATTTTTGATCTGACTCTAAGGTCAACACTAAATCAGGTTGGTGTTGTTGAATCTGCTCAATCAGCAAGTGATATTGTTGATTTGGGGTGAGTACATTAGAAACAATCAATGCAATCTGCTGATCAGGGTTCAACTGAGCGTGACGTACCTGCTTGACCTGTTTTTTCCATAAAAAAGTATAAGGCAGCACCATTTTAAGTTGATAAGCCAGTGCAGCAATCAAACCGATAAAAATAATTTCACGCCAGATATCCCATGGCTGATCCCAAATAATCAATAAAACCAAGGCAATTAATCCAAGAACCAAAATTTGCAAGCGCGGGAAATCTGCACCACGAAACCACCATTCATCCCGTGGAATCAGCGACCAGAAACTCAGCAAAATCACCACAGCAGCTAATATTTCAATCCAGATCATTATGGCATTCTCATATATTCTTAATTTTTTGATGATTCATAAATTTATATCAATTTTGCATGTAACATGAACAAGATATATTGCACAATATAATTGCTGTTTTGATTGTGTAGCACTTGCAGTTGTGCGCTCTTTTGATACACTCAAACCCCTTTTTAATTTTTAACTCACCGAGGCAAAATGACATGAAAGTAGGTCTGGTCGGTTGGCGTGGGATGGTTGGTTCTGTCCTGATGCAACGTATGGTTGAAGAGAATGATTTTGCTCATTTTGAGCCATTCTATTTTTCTACCAGTAATGCAGGTGGTGAAGCCCCTGCTTTCGGTGGTAAGACTGCCCCAGCACTTATGGATGCAACAGACATTAATAGTCTGAAGCAAATGGATGTCATTATTACCTGCCAAGGTGGTGATTATACCTCTGACGTTTTCCCTAAATTAAAAGCGGAAGACTGGAACGGTTACTGGATTGATGCTGCGTCTACTCTGCGTATGGATGATGATGCGATTATTGTATTAGATCCAGTCAACATGAACGTCATTAAAGATGGTTTAGTCAATGGTACTAAAACATTTGTAGGTGGAAACTGTACCGTATCGTTAATGTTGATGGGTCTTGGCGGTTTATTCCAAAATAACTTAGTGGAATGGGCAACGTCTATGACGTATCAAGCAGCTTCTGGTGCGGGTGCGCAAAACATGCGTGAACTGATCACTGGGATGGGTTATTTATATAACAATACCAAAGATTTGCTTGATGATCCAAAATCCCCAATTTTAGACATTGACTCTAAAATTGCATCACTTCAACGTGGTGAAGGCTTTCCATCTGCAAACTTCGGTGTGCCTTTAGCCGGTTCGCTCATTCCTTATATCGACAAACAGTTAGATAACGGCCAGTCGAAAGAGGAATGGAAAGCGCAAGTTGAAACCAATAAAATTTTAGGTAATCAACAAATCGTTCCGATCGATGGTCATTGTGTGCGTATTGGGGCAATGCGTTGTCATTCTCAAGCTTTAACTTTGAAGCTTAAGAAAGATGTACCGCTAGATGAAATCGAAGATATGATTCGTCAATCAAACCCATGGGCTAAAGTTGTTCCAAATACCCGTGAAGCATCGATGATTGACCTTACCCCTGTCGCTGTAACAGGAACGTTATCTGTACCCGTCGGTCGTTTACGTAAACTGAATATGGGTAAAGAGTACCTTGGCGCTTTCACCGTCGGTGACCAGCTACTTTGGGGTGCTGCTGAACCTTTACGTCGTATGTTACGTATTTTGATTGAATATAAAAATATTTAAGTAATTTCAGTCGTGAAAATGAAAAGCCGATCACATAAGATCGGCTTTTTTTTGTAACTGTTTGGTTAAAAATTTACATTTGTATAACAGCTAGGTATTGTATACTTTTACTGACCTGAACTTCATCTGAGCTATGGATAGAGATGACTGTATATAACAAATTAAAAATTGCCATTTTAACGATTCTTTCTACGCAATCTTTGTATGCAATTACACTTGATCCAGTTCAAATTCATTCAGGCACAGGTGAATTACTTTATGCTGAAATGAAGTTTAGTCACGCTGATCCAAATTCTAGAATTGATGTTAGTCTTGCAGATCCTGAAGATTTAATGGCAATGGGGATTACCCATCAACCTCCAGGGCATTTAAATTTTTTTACACGTCGTTCTGCCGATGGCTCTGGAGTGATTGTCATTACTTCTTCACGACCAGTGATTGAATCAGAACTCAATATTTTATTAAAAATTAAAGAAGGCAATGCAACCCGTATTCAACAAATAAAAACGCCCTTCGTCAGAACAAAAACAGACACTAATCTGGTTACAGCATCTAACCATGAAAAACCACTTACACCTCAAATTATTGTCAGTGAAAAAGATATTGCTCTCAATTTACCTACCAGTATGCAATACCATGCTCAACCTGACACAGCAACGGTAAAGGTCAATCCGATAACATCAGCATCACCCAACATACAAACTCCGTTAGCTGTCAGTATTGTTGCTCCGCCAATACTAGCAACCAATAACGTACCAACTCCAACTACCGAAAAAGCTCAAATTGCAGCATCACTCGAATCTCAAAACCAAAGTACAGCATCAAAGCAAATAACAACTCAAAAAATTAAACAAGCAGATGATAAACCAGATTCTGTTGTATCAAAAAATAATAAAGTAGATGCAGATCAAGCTAAACAAAATCCCAAAAAAGTAATGGATCAAAAAAATACTGAATCCAATAAACATGTTGTCCAAGCCAATGAATCCTTATGGAAAATTGCATCTCGTATCGCAGCTCAAAGTAACCAAAGTATCCCCCAAGTGATGCAGCAAATTAAAGCCAACAATGCACATGCTTTTATCCAAGGTGATATCAACCGCATGCGTCAAGGTGTCGCACTAAACTTAGCTGCAGGCTATAAAAACACACAATCCAGTAAAAAAGATGTCGCACTTTCAGCACCCGTAACACAAAGACAATCAGGTAAAGAAAAATATAAACTGAATCAGGCAGAAATGAGTTTAGTTGCTGGAAATGAACAAGATTCTGCACACGGCAGCGCGAAAAAAGAAACTCAAACCAACCCAACATCTTCAGAATTGTCACTAAAAGTTATGACAGCTCGAGAAAAAACAGTTAAATTACAGAAGAATGTATCTAAACTCACGTTGGCTTTACAGCAAAAAGATCAGCGAATTCAACTACTAAATGCACGGCTTGCGCAATTACAGCAACAATTGCAACAGCAAAATCTTGCGAAAAAGCCAACACACTAATCTGTAAAATTTTGAATAAATAAAGTTCATTGGTCTCAATGAAGGGGTTAAAATATGTTGTACGTGATTCCTTTTGTATTGTTATTGGTCGTCCTGATCGTTCTAAAAAAACGAGAAAGTGCAAATAACGAAAAAGGCAAGGAAAGTGCTAAAAAGACAACTAAAAAAAATGCAGCGAGAACTGCTCGATCATCACAAAGACAAGCATCAAATACTCAAGTGGTTAAGAATGAGATTGTTGTTCAGAAAAAAACGACACCTTTAACTGCAGAGTTAAAAGAAAATATTGAGCAGTTAATTCGTGAAAAGAACTTTTTCTCTGCAGAAGCTAAAATTAACCAATCACTCAATCAAGATAATTCACAACATCAACTTTATCTTTATCTTTTAGATGTACATTTAGCACATAAAGATGAATTTGCAATTGATCAACTGGTGAATCATGTCCGCTCTTTAGGTTTAGAGGATATTGCTCAGCAAGCAGAAGCTAAACAAAAAATCTATGCGGAAGAAACTAAAGCTCAAGACACGATTGAATTCACACTACCGATTACTGAAACGAAGCCTGCGCCTCAAGCAGTCAAAAATCATGCCGCTTTTGATGCCTTGGTTGATACGAATTCAACTCAGCCAAGTACAGAACAAGTGCCAGATGTATTGAATACGCCTCAGCCTATTGATGAACCTGCACCCTTAGAATTCTCATTTGTAAATGAATCTGTAGCTACCATCGCAGAAGAAACGCCTCAAAAAGAAGTAGAATCTCCAGTGGAAATCAAGCCACTAGAATTCACTTTTACGACTCCGTCAGACACAACAGCAGTTGACGTGCCTCCGACGACTCACATCGATGAACCTATTCAAAAAACAGAGATTCAACCTTTAGATTTTAGTTTCGATCTCAGCCCAAAAGCTGAAACAACAATACACACACCGCTCGAATCAGTTATCTCTGAAAACACTGAAATTCAGAATGACTTTAAGCTTGATTTTGCTGAATCTATTGCTCCAGCTGTCAAGCAGGTAGAAGTAGCGACTCCCCAAATTCCTGATTTTGAATTCAAATTTGAAATACCTACAACAGAGTCTCAAAGCAGTTTAGCTTTGGAGTTAGAGTCCACTGTACTCTCCATTGAAACCCCAGTCATTGCAGAACCATTACACTTTGAAAAAGCTCAGATAATCGAGTCGAGCACGGAAAGTCATGATCCATTAGCTCAGTCTTTCCCTGAGTTAACTCAAGTCAATGAAATGCAATTAAATTTAGAGTTAGCTGAACAGTATATCGAATTGGGTGCTTATGCATCTGCGCATCAATTGCTAAATCAAGATGCACATCAATATTCCACTGAACAACGTACTCAATCACAAAATTTACTGAATCGCATAGCATCTTAAAACTATTCGCTCTAAGATAAAGCAGTCATTCTTGGCTGCTTTTTTATACTTATGAAAAAAATCGCTTTAATCTATATGGGTGGAACTTTTGGTTGTGTCGGCGAACCATTAGCACCGATGCCTGAAGAACAGTTCTTGCCACAACTCAAGCACATTCTTCCCTTAAGTCAAAAAATAGACTGCTTCAAAGCTCCCAGTGTAAAAGATAGTAGTGCCTGTACAGCCATAGACTGGTTGAAATTAGCACAATACATTCAAAGCTTACAGCAACAAGACTATCAACATTTTGTCGTGATTCATGGTACCGATACGTTAAGTTATGCGGCTGCCATCCTTGCACAGTTTTTACAACAATCGTGTTCTGTCATCCTGACTGGAAGCCAATATCCATTACTGAATGTTCAGGGTGATAATACTCGAGAATTTACCGATGCGATTGATAATTTAAATACGGCATTAGATCAGGTGCTCAAAGTCCCCACTGGTGTTTACTTATCTTTTTACCATCAGGTCTTTCATGCTCGTACAGCAGTCAAAGTCCATAGCACAGCTCTAGATGCTTTCTGTGGCTTGAAATTGGATCATCCCATACCTTCAAATATAGATACCAGCACGCCGATTCAATTATCCCATCTAGAAAAAGCCAAAAACTTAAATATCATAAATCTAATGTTACTCCCAATTGAGCAACAGCAATTTAGCCAAAATTTACAGCACTTACTCACATCACCACCCCATTTTTTAATTCTACAGGCTTATGGTGTCGGTAATTTAGCGGTGAATAAGGAAATTATTACGCTCTTACAAAAGCTAAAACAGCATGGCTGTATTGTTATTTTATCTTCACAAGTCCCATTTGGCGGACTCGATCAACGCTATGCAGTCAGCCAATGGATTCAAGAATCTCAAATTTTAGTCAGTGATGCACTTAGTCAGGCAGATCTTTATGCCAAAATTTTGAAAATTTATTTACAATACCCCTCTTCTGAACAATGGTACGACCATTGGTATGCGCAATCCACATAGAGGTTTTTATGCAACGTTTTGCAATTGGTATTGAGTTTTGTGGCATTCGGTATAAAGGTTGGCAAACTCAACAAGCTGGCGTGCGTACTATTCAAGAAACATTGGAAACAGTACTCAGCAAAATTGCTGATGAACCGATTATTTTACATGGTGCAGGTCGTACCGATGCTGGTGTACATGCAACCAATATGGTGGCACATTTTGACACCAATGCAATTCGCCCGATTAAAGGCTGGTTAATGGGTGCAAATAGTCAGCTTCCGAAAGATATTGCAATCCAATGGATTAAACCCATCGATAACGACTTCCATGCCCGCTTTAAGGCACAATCCCGTCGTTATCGTTATGTGGTCTACAACTCGCCAAATCGCCCAGCGTTATTGCATAAACAAGTCACGCATGCTTATTACGATTTAGATGCGGATAAAATGATTGAAGCTGCAAAAAAATTTGAAGGAACACATAATTTTGAAAGTTTCCGTGCGGCAGCTTGTCAATCTAACCAACCTGTTCGCCATGTCAGCCATTGTCGTTTGATTCGTCATGGTTGTTATTTGGTTTTAGATATTCAGGCTGATGGCTTCTTACATCACATGGTGCGTAATATCATGGGGTGTCTATTAGAGATCGGACAAGGTCTATATGATCTTGAGCATATCGATGCGATATTTGCTGCACAAAATCGTAAAGCTGCAGGCATTACGGCCCCACCAGATGGTTTATATTTTATTCAGGCACATTATCCTGAACAATTTGATTTACCTAAAGCACCTTTAGGTCCACATTGGCTCAATATGCCTGAGTAAAATGAACTCTAGATGTAAATCCATCATCATCGATTATAAAAATGCCAGCATATAATTACTGGCATTTTTTAATTTTAAATATAATTAACGCTGCTTACGCTTTCTATATTCCACGGGTGTTTCATTGGTCCAGCGTTTAAAGGCGCGATAGAAAGTACTCGGTTCAGAGAAGCCAGTCAAATATACAATTCGCTCAACACTCTCGCTGGTATTGGCTAAAAGTTTTTTGGCCAAACGACAACGATAGTCTGAAAGAATTTGCTGAAAACTGGTATTCGCTTCACTCAACTGAGTTCTTAAACGGCGTGGTGTAATACTCAATTGCGCTGCCACAGTTTCTAGTGTCGTTTCACCACTTTCTAAAGTAGAACCAATCGCACGGCGTACTTCACCGACTAAATCATAACGCGCCAGTTCCTGAAGTTTTTCAATTGCCAGTTGTTCATGCAGTTGTAACAGTTCAGGTTCAGCTTGCCACAAAGGATAATCGAGGATCGTTGCATCAAAATATAACCGTGTTTCTTTTTGCCCTAAGCTAACAGGGCATTCATAAACACGAAAATATTCATCATCCGCAGCCCCTTCATTGAAATTGAAATCGATATAAATCGGTTCAAATCGCCCTTCAGTGATAAATTTAAAAAATCTTAAAATCCCTGAAAGTGCGCACTCTGAAAAATGTCGATTGACGATATTATCTGCCCAAGGTTGCTCACCATTGCTTAAATAACAGCGACCATCCTCCTCTACAATTAATTTTGCATCAAAGGCATCACTAATCAAGCGTTGATAGGCCAAAGCACGTTTCAATCCCTCACCAAAGTTTTCACTCGAAATAAACAAGTGTTCAATTACTTGGCCTCGGTACAAAGGTAGATGTTCACCTAAATATAAACCGATATCAGGGTTCTTACTCACCTCTTGCGCAGCCATCCAAAATGCATACTGTGCATTCAATGGTGTGCGTGCATTTTGGTCGACCTGATTTAAGGCCACACCTGCTTTTGTTAATATTTCTTCTGTCGGCAATCCCGCACGACGAATCGCTTGATAGCCTAATCGTAAAACAACCGAAGCATCAGTTAGCTGACTCACGTAGTGCCCTTCCTTGTATGTTATTCATTTATACTTAAAAACATATTTTTTAGATTACAGTCGATTGGCTAAACTGACAACAACTATCCACATTATTTTGTAGAAATTGTTTAATGATTTGTTCGCTTAATTAGGACACATCTAGCACCTACAAATGCTTAACCATCTTGTTTTTTGCAAAAAAATTGCCTATAATTTGCCCCTTCCCAATTTGATCACCAGGTAGGCTATGGCCAATAAAGAGGAACTCATCGAGTTCGAAGGCGTTGTCACCGAGACGCTTCCTAATACTATGTTCCGTGTACGTCTAGAAAACGGTCACGAAGTGATTGCCCACATCTCTGGTAAAATGCGTAAACATTATATTCGTATTTTAACTGGCGACAGTGTTAAGGTAGAAATGACTCCTTACGATTTAACGAAGGGTCGTATTACATACCGCGCACGCTAAGTTTTAGTGTAAGCAAAAAGCCACTTTTTTAGTGGCTTTTTTTATCTCTATATTTTTAATAACTTAAACCATTCACATCAATAGCTTTTATTATTAACTAATATTATGCACGAAACATACGAAGTAATATCTCACTCTATTTACATGACCAAACACATCACAGGTACATCCAATGGATTTACAATGCTTTAATTGATTTTTTCTACTTTAATTTTTAAGCACATCTAAAATCTATTTGGGTTTATCACTAGTATTTACCTAATACTCGCTATTAGAATGAATGTTGTTGTGAAAAATTTTATACATCAGGCTTGAATACACTCAACAGCAAGATTATTTTTCTTCATTTCAATCTTTTTTATACTTTAAAATAATGACCAGTAATCTGATTTATCATTTAAAAAACATTCTAAATACAACAAATCAACTAAAATATGAATTGTTGTCACCCCCAATAAATATTATAGGAAGTGAAACAATGACTCAAAATTTCAAACAACTGGCTTATCTGATGACTTTTTCTTCAGTTTTATTCTGCATTGGATGTCAGACCACACAATCTCGTGAACAAGATCTAGATCGCTATCTTCACACTTTTATTGGACAGTCAAGTCAGCAAATTCAGCAACAGCTCAATTTAAAAGCTATGGGCTATCAAACAACCAACAAAGCGATAGCAACAGATAATCAACTCATTTATACCATTTTAAGACCAATTACTATTCCTGTTGCTGGCAGTAATGCCACTATTGGTAACAATGCGATGGGTGGCCCTATGATCAGGTATGATACAACGGCAGCAGAACATTATGATGTTAACTTCAGCTGTAAAGTCATCTTTAATCTCAAAAATGGTATTGCAGAATCTATAGATTACCAAGGTAAAGCCTGCTAAACCGCCTTAAAGCCCGTAAAAAAACGCAGCCTAGGCCGCGTTTTTTAATCCATCAAATCAAGACAGTGCGGTAACCACTGCATCACCCATCTCAGACGTCCCAACTTGTTGCATACCTGCAGACATAATATCTCCAGTGCGTAGACCTTGATCTAAAACTTGACCGACAGCATCTTCGATTGCCTGTGCTGCAACTTCTTCACGGAAAGTATAACGAAGCATCATTGCAACTGACAGAATAGTAGCCAGTGGATTAGCAATATTTTGACCCGCAATATCAGGTGCTGAACCATGACAAGGCTCATACATGCCTTTGCCTTTTTCATCCAAAGATGCAGATGGCAACATACCAATTGAACCAGTTAACATAGCGGCTTCATCTGATAAGATGTCTCCAAATAAATTACCTGTCACAATTACATCAAACTGTTTCGGTTGGCGGACCAATTGCATTGCAGCATTATCGACATACATATGTGATAAATTAATATTCGGATATTGCTCTTCTTTTAATGCCGTAACGGTTTGCCTCCAAAGCTCAGTCACTTCAAGGACATTGGCTTTATCAACCGAACATACTTTACCGCCACGAAGGCTCGCCATTTCAAATGCTACTTTTGCAATACGCTTAATTTCCGATTCGGCATAAACATCGGTGTTAAACCCTTGTTTTTCACCATTTTCAAGTTCACGAATCCCACGAGGTTGGCCGAAATAAATCCCCCCAGTCAATTCACGTACAATCAAAATATCTAAACCAGAGACAATTTCTGGTTTTAAACTTGAAGCATCTGCTAATTGTGGATAAAGAATTGCTGGGCGTAAATTTGCAAATAAATTTAGTTCACTACGAATTTTTAATAAGCCACGTTCAGGGCGAATTGAACGCTCAATCGTATCCCACTTCGGGCCACCCACTGCACCAAGTAAGATAGCATCTGCTTTTTTAGCTTGTTCAGATGTGATTGCTGGGTAAGGTTCGCCATATGCATCAATTGCAGCACCGCCCAATAACCCCTGTTCCCAGATTAGACCTAAATTAAATTTTTCATTGACACAGGTTAATACTTTTTCTGCAGCAGCAACAATTTCTGGACCAATTCCATCACCAGCCAAAATCAAAATTTGTTTAGACATTTACCTATCCATTTTTAAAATAAACAGTAGTTCAACCACTGTGTGAAATTAATTTTTCTGCTCTACAAACTCGCTAACACCTGTAACTACATCATAAGGACGACAAAACCGACGAATAACTTTCTTTTCTTGAAGTAAATCTACACACAAAGGATCTGGTGCAGACACATTCAATAGACTTCCCTGACGCTTACTCCGCTCACGGTACATCTTAAAGCTATAGTTCTGTTTGGCCTTAAACTGATGAATCACATGCAGCCTTTCCGCTTGTGCATTTGAAATTGGATAAAAACGAATCACCAATTCATGTTGCCCTTCTGGAACAGACAAATACAACGCATTTGGTTGCTGCAAAGATTGCGTCTGTAACCGAACTAAACCATGCTTAATCGCTCTACGACTCAATTTATGATTTTGTGCATCAACAATTTGAATATTATCTAAACGCTCAAATTCACAATTTTCGGTACCGATGCAATAAATCAATGCATTTGATTTAGTTGTAGCCGTTTCTTCTACATTTTTAATGCGTGTTGTATCAATGCTTTGGCAAGCACTTAAAAATGCCAAAACCAAACTTAATACAGCAAGCTGACCAAAAACCTTGACCATAGTTCGAGCCCAACCTCAGCAAAATGTCTAATATTATTCTACTTAGATATTATCAAGAGTTGGGCTTTGATACTACTGAGTTATCTATCGAGTCAAATTAACCACGAATTTCTTGAAATACCCAAGGACGAGATTGCTTGGTTTTTTCTTCATAAGCACGAATATCATCGGCAACTTGTAACGTTAAACCAATATCATCCAAACCATTCAATAAACAATGCTTACGAAATGGATCAACTTCAAATTTAAATGCTTCCCCCTTCGGAGTTCGTACTTCTTGGGCATCTAAATCAATCGTTAACTGATAACCTTCACTCCCAGTACATTCTTTGAAAAGTTGATCAACAATTTCTTCTGCCAAAATCACTGGCAACATTCCATTCTTAAAACAATTGTTAAAGAAAATATCGGCAAAACTGGGTGCAATAATGGTATGAAAACCATATTCATTTAATGCCCATGGCGCATGTTCACGACTTGAGCCACAACCAAAATTTTGACGAGTAATCAATACAGATGCAGCTTGATAACGAGGTTGATTTAACACAAAGTCCTTATTCTTTGGACGCTTGGAATTATCTAAACCTAAATACCCCTCATCTAAATAACGTAATTCATCAAATAAATTTTCGCCAAAACCAGTACGTTTAATCGATTTCAAAAACTGTTTTGGAATAATTAAATCGGTATCCACATTGGCACGGTCTAAGGGTGCCACAATGCCTTGTTCAACAGTATAAGCTCTCATGATTTGCTCCTATTAGCCCAATTAGAATGAACGAACATCAACAAAGTGACCCGCTATTGCAGCCGCAGCCGCCATAGCTGGGCTAACTAAATGCGTACGCCCACCATTGCCCTGACGACCTTCAAAGTTACGGTTCGAGGTTGAAGCACAATGCTCACCAGGTTGTAACTTATCTGCATTCATGGCTAAACACATTGAACAACCTGGTTCGCGCCATTCAAAACCTGCTTCGATTAAGATTTTGTCTAAACCTTCCGCTTCCGCTTGCGCTTTCACTAAACCAGAACCCGGAACCACCATCGCTTGTTTAATGGTAGATGCCACTTTTTTGCCTTGAGCAACTTCCGCAGCAGCACGGATATCTTCAATACGTGAGTTCGTACAAGAACCAATAAACACACGGTCTAATTGAATATCTGCCAATGCTTGACCTGCTTCTAAGCCCATATAGCTATAAGCACGTGTCCAATCATTGCGTTGTACGTCATCTTTGGCTTGTTCCAAAGTCGGAACCGCTTGAGTTACAGGAATCACCATCTCAGGCGAAGTTCCCCAAGATACTTGTGGTTCAATCTCTTCACCTTGTAATACTACAACGATATCGAAATGTGCGCCTTCATCAGAAACCAAAGTATTCCAATATTCAACTGCGGCATCCCACTCTGTACCTGTTGGCGCATAAGGGCGATCTTTCACATAGTCAATGGTTTTGTCATCGACAGCGACCATACCAACACGTGCACCACCTTCAATTGCCATATTACACACGGTCATACGACCTTCAATCGACATATCTTGGAAGACTTGACCACCAAATTCAATTGCATGACCTGTACCGCCTGCCGTGCCGATTTTTCCGATAATTGCCAATACAACGTCTTTCGATGTCACGCCTTGACCTAACTTACCGTCAACACGAACCAACATGTTCTTCATTTTCTTTTGAACTAAGCATTGAGTTGCCAATACATGCTCAACTTCGGATGTTCCAATCCCATGCGCCAAACAACCAAATGCACCATGCGTTGCTGTATGCGAATCACCACACACCACAGTCATACCCGGCAAAGTCAAACCTTGTTCAGGACCCACTACATGTGCAATCCCTTGACGAATGTCATTAATTTTAAATTCAACAATATTAAAAGCTTCACAGTTATCATCTAAAGTTTGCACTTGAATCCGAGACGTTTCATCTTCAATCCCAGCGATTCCTTGTGCACGCTCTTTTTGCGAAGTTGGCACATTATGATCTGGAGTTGCAACGTTGGCACTTAAACGCCAAGGTTGACGTTGTGCAAGCTGTAAACCTTCAAAAGCTTGAGGTGACGTTACTTCATGTAATAAATGACGGTCGATATAAAGTAAAGCTGAACCATCATCTCGTTGTTTTACTAGATGGTCATCCCATAATTTATCATACAATGTTTTTGCTTTTTGGGTCTCGCCTGCCATGTCGATGTGCTCCACTGGACTGGGGTAATTCTTAATTTAGCCCAATTATAACCCTGATTTTACATAAATCTAATTTATCATTTTTATTAGTTTAAAAACTTTTTGGAATTAATTATTCTCAATTTTCACAACACTTTCTTATTATTTACAAAAACGATGATCATAAAATTTAATTCCTATTTTACTTTATAAATAATAATGATTATCATTTAATAAATTCAGGCAAAATGGTGATCATCATGGTTCATATTCAAAATTTCTTAAATTCCAATCAAAGAACATTAAATAAAACATTTAGTTATTACATTATGCATATTACTGTTGCGATGGTTGTCGCTTATTTCGTGACTGGAAATTTATGGATGGCGATTACTTTAAGTTTACTCGAACCCACTATTCAAGCCTTTGCATTTTTCTTCCATGAAAAAATCTGGAATAAAAAAGACCTTAAAGCTGCCGATCCCATTCAATCAACCAAAGTATAGTTAAACAATAAGCATAAGTTGTGAGGGGAGGAACTTATCACCACCTTCCTCAGCAACTGCTGTACGATATAATAATATGAAATTTCTGCACTAGTACTTAAATCGCTAATATTTGAACTTGGACAAAAAAATTAAACAATTTGAGGATAGATGAGCCGATAAGTATGAAGTTTTACTAAGGAAAAGTATAAAAAATATATTATGAGAATCAAATTTATAAAAATTGATCAGACAACAATAAAATCATCAACCTATTAATGACTCAATCATTTCTCTAGTATGTTACTGAATCAAGCTGAAACAAACGAGAAAGGTTCGAGAAATCTTAACTTTAATAAGATGATGTAAACGGCAACTTAGCTACTATGTATCCAACAAGCATGCTTTTAACTTACCTTTTGAATGCGTATTAAAAACTTTAAATTGCAGCTTATCAGTGCATTCAAATTCTGATAATTATAGAAAAATTTGCTGATAAATTAGATACACATAATTATATTTGGATTTATAACATTTTTGTTTTGATTTATTCGTAATTTTTCTAAATAATGAATTAAGCATAAAAATTCGTTATATATGGAATACCTATGAATCTCGCAGCCTTCGAAGCATTTGTAAAAGTTATGGAAACTGGTTCTATTTCTCAGGCAGCAGATTTACTGTTTATTACCCAACCTGCGGTAACTAAACGAATTCATAGCTTAGAAGATTATTTTGGTGTGAAACTGTTTGAATCCGCGGGCCGTGGTGTTCAAGCCACCCATGCTTCACATTCGCTGTTGCCTAAAGTCAAAAATTGGCTAAATGAACTAGGTGATATTCACCATACCCTGAGTCATGAACAAGGTCAGGTGCAAGGTAAACTTAAAATTGGTACGAGCCACCATATTGGCTTACACCATTTACCGCGTCATTTAACCAAATATGTGCAGCAATTTCCCGAAGTGACTTTAGATGTACATTTTGTCGATTCTGAACAAGCACATGAACAAGTGCTGGCTGGCGATTTAGAATTGGCTTTTTTAACTTTACCGCCACAAGGTGATGAACGCCTCAGCTACATCACCATTTGGAATGATCCTTTGGTTTTTGTCGTGGCACCCTTCCATCCTTTAGCACAAAGACAGAACCTGAAACTTGAAGATCTCATTGAGTATCCAAGCCTACTCCCTGCGACCCAAACCTATACTAGCCAAATCACTTTAGCTGAATTTGAGAAAAAGGGTTTAAAACCTAAAATTACCATGAGTAACAACCCGCTTGAATCGATTCGGATGTTAGTTTCGATTGGATTAGGCTGGTCAGTTTTACCAAAAACTTTATTAAATCAAGATTTAAAACAATTAGATATTCATTCTGATATGAATCGTCAACTGGGTATGGTTTGGCATCCTGCTCGTACTCAGTCACGTGCAGTTTTAGAACTCATTCAGATGATGAAATAAATATAAGCAACCTCCTATTCCAAATAATCAAAACTGGTTATTTGGAATCAATGATTTTAAACTTCTAAATAGATCCCCAAACTCACGAGTGCTACCACCATCAGTAATACCAAGCAAGCAGCGATTGAATTCGTTCCGCCTCTTTTTTTCACTTCAGTTATTGTTATATTTGGAGAGTTGATTTTTTTATCAATAAAAAAATTATATAAGCCATTTCCACCTAGCCCCATAGCGACTGCAAGTCCCATCGAAATGCCACGGTCAACAGATTCAGCTACATTAAACATCGTTGTCATAATGCCTGTAAGTATTATAAACCCAAAATAAATAGAGCCATAAACATACATTTTTCGGTAAAACAACCATATTGGCCCTAAAAAAAATGCTGAGATATTAAACCCTCCTTTAGACTTAACAGCTTCTAATCCTTGAAATTTTTCTTGGTAATATCGCTGATACTTATTGCCTATAAATACAGCATAAAGTTCTTCTTTTGTCGCTCCAGATGATCCTGTTTCTGCTAATGGAAAAGGTGAAAGGGGCACCGTTTCATTGTGATTCATATTGTTGGCCTTTTTCTTCTGTAATCATTTTATTAGAAAAACATTTAATTCAATTATTTTTAACATAAGAAACAGCATCCGAAGATGCTGTTTAAGGTCAAAATGGCTTTAAAAGCCTAAATTACTTCAATGAATCTTCATGTAACGCTTCATTCAACTGATCTACTACAATCGCCCATTCACCATCAGACTTGATTTTTTCTTCTAAAAAT
Organism: Acinetobacter sp. ANC 4648; assembly: GCF_002135345.1. Lineage (GTDB taxonomy): Bacteria > Pseudomonadota > Gammaproteobacteria > Pseudomonadales > Moraxellaceae > Acinetobacter. Next base: position 21,030 of record NZ_NEGI01000007.1, read on the forward strand.
TGACGTTGTGCATCTGTCCAGAAATCGGCTTGAACCATAAGCATATCTGCACCCAACTGATGTGTTTCAATAAATTTGGCAATTGCCTCCTCACTTGAATCTAAGCCTAATTGTTCAAATAAATGGGTCATTCTAGGACGTACACTATTCATTGTTGTTCTCCAGCAATTTTTAATTTTCATCAACAACATAACACTTTCAAATTAAAAGTGAAGATGAAAGCGAATACCTGATAAAAAACTTTACAAAGATGGCTTTTGATCAGTCCATTCTCTATTGATGTGTAGTGATGCACCTACAAAAAAACAGCACATAAAGTGCTATTTTATAATACTCTTATTTAAATTGACCAGTCTTGGATATCCCAATTAAGTTCTTTGGCCAATACTTCTAAACGATCATCTGGATTCACAGCAATCGCATGGTCTGCGTATTCCAATAAAAAACGATCATTAATTGAATCTGAATAGGCCCACGATTCGTTTACTTCACGACCATTTAGCCATTGATCTAAACGTGCCAACTTACCCTTTTGATAACATGCTAAACCAGCGACCTTACCTGTATATTTTCCAGCTTGAACTTCGGCATTGGTCGCAATAATTTCAGTAATACCAAATTCACGAAAAATAGGCGCGGTAATAAAATCTGAAGTAGCCGTAATACCGACTATTTCATGTCCTAAATCTTGATGTCTTTTGATTGCTAAAAAACCAGCTGGGCGCATTTGTGGTCGAATGACTTTATGCATAAATAATTGATGCAACTCAGTCAGATAGGTGGCGTCATGTTGGGTTAAAAACTCAAATACAAACTCATTATAGGCAATCGGGTCAAGTTGCCCTGCTTTATAATCTTCATAAAATTTGTCGTTCATTGCACGATGATGGACAGGATCAACCAAGCGCTCATTGACTAAAAATTCTCCCCAAGAATGGTCAGAATCTGTATTTAATAATGTGTGATCTAAGTCGAATAACGCCAATTTCATGAAAATACTCGTTCAAACTGAAATTTAAGAAAAAAATTGTAAATCTATCTCCGCTTGTCGATAGAAATTCGTTAAGATCATAGCAATTTTAAAACTTTTTACTTTGATCTTAATTCGAGTTGGACTAAGAGTGACTGTCCCCGAATTCAAAGTCAACGATATTGATAATATTTTAGGTAGCCAAATGATCGATTCAGAAGGTTTCCGACCCAACGTCGGGATCATTTTGGCAAATGATAATGGACAGGTTTTATGGGCAAAACGCATTGGGCACAATGCATGGCAATTTCCTCAAGGGGGCATCCAGTTTGGAGAAACCCCTGAGCAAGCACTGTATAGAGAACTCCGAGAAGAAGTTGGACTCTTACCAGAACATGTCAAAATAATTGCACAAACCAAGGGCTGGCTACATTATCGTTTGCCACTTCGATACATCCGATCTGATTCAGATCCGATTTGTATTGGACAAAAGCAAAAATGGTTTTTATTAAAACTTGTGGGTTCAACCAAGAATATTCAGTTGAACTTATCTGATCCGCCAGAGTTTGATCAATGGCAGTGGGTCAGTTATTGGTATCCACTTGGACAAGTCGTAAATTTCAAACGTGATGTTTACAGGGCTGCCATGTTGGAATTGTGTATGCATTTACCACAGCAATGACCTAAAAACTCATCAGAATATGAATGATTTTTCAAAACAGTGCTGTTATAAATAATGTTCCAACTTTGTTATTCATATAAATAGGAGTGCAGATTCATGTCGAACATGCAACTAGACACCTTAAGACGCATTGTCCAAGAGATTAATTCGTCCGTCAGTTTGCATGATTCATTAGAGATTATGGTTAACCAGATCTCTGAAGCCATGCATGTAGATGTCTGCTCTATTTATTTATTAGATGAACGTAATCAACGTTACGTTCTCATGGCAACCAAAGGCTTAAACCCTGAATCTGTCGGTAATGTCTCTTTACAGTTAGGCGAAGGTCTAGTCGGTTTAGTCGGACAACGTGAAGAAATTGTTAACTTAGACAATGCCTTTAAGCATGAACGCTTTGCTTACTTCCCTGAAACAGGTGAAGAAATCTATAACTCATTCCTCGGTGTACCTGTGATGTATCGCCGAAAAGTGATGGGGGTACTTGTCGTACAAAATACAGAACCCCAAGATTTTAGTGAAGCAGCGGAATCCTTTTTAGTCACGCTTTGCGCTCAGCTGTCTGGTGTGATTGCACATGCACATGCTGTCGGGAATATTGATGTCTTCCGTAAGCCAAGTACTTCTCCAAACTATAAAACCTTCCAAGGTTCATCTGGCGCGGGCGGGATTGCTTTAGGTCGTGCTTTCATTCTGTATCCTCCAGCAGACTTGGCGGCCGTACCTGATCGTGAAGTAGATGACATTAGTGAAGAATTAGAATTACTTGATCAAGCCATTGAATCTGTTAGAAATGAAATTCAATCACTTGATGAAAAAATGCAAGACTCACTCATGTCCGAAGAGCGTGCCTTATTTAGTGTGTTCCTTCGAATGTTGGATGAAAATGCCCTACCCGCTGAAATTAAAGAATTAATTCGTGATGGTAATTGGGCACAAGGTTCCGTTAGACGCGTCATTGACCGTCATATTGCCCTTTTTGCTCAGATGGAAGATGATTATTTACGTGAACGTGTTTCTGATCTGAAAGATCTAGGTCGCCGTATTTTAGCTTCATTACAAGAAGGTGATACTAGCCATAAAGAGCTCAGCGCCGATAGTATTCTCATTGGAGAAGAAATCAGTACCGCTGCCTTGGTGGAACTACCCGTTGATAAAATCGCAGCTATTGTGACTTCTGAAGGTGCAGCCAATTCACATATGGTGATTGTGGCTCGTGCATTGGGCATTCCCACTGTGGTGGGTGTCACCGAACTTCCAGTGAATACGCTGGATGATGCGGAAATGATTGTCGATGCCTACCAAGGTCGGGTATTTATCAACCCACCGCGCCGTTTACGTCAGCGCTATAAAGAGATTCAAAAAGAAGAAGAGCAAATCGCCAAAGATTTAAAACAGTATGAAACCAAGGAATCAATTACACCTGACGGCGTTGTAGTTAAACTTTACGTCAATACAGGCTTAATGATTGATGTCGTTCGTGGCATACAACGTGGTGCAAAAGGTGTCGGGCTGTATCGCTCTGAAATCCCTTTTATGTTACGTGACCGCTTCCCAGGTGAAGAAGAACAACGTGCCATCTATCGCCAGCAACTTAGCCACTTTGCAAATAAACCTGTAGTGATGCGAACACTCGATATTGGTGCCGATAAAGACTTACCTTACTTTGCAATTGAAGAAGAAAATTCTGCGCTAGGATGGCGTGGGATTCGATTTACCCTTGATCATCCTGAAATTTTTTCTTCACAAATTCGAGCAATGCTCAAAGCCAGTATTGGCCTCAATAACTTACATATTTTACTGCCAATGGTCTCGAGCATTAGTGAAGTTGAAGAAGCACTTTACTTATTAGAGCGTGACTGGATTGCGGTACAAGAAGAAGAACAGGTTAAAATTCATAAACCTAAAATCGGTATTATGGTCGAAGTACCAAGTGTACTGCTACAAATTGGTGAGTTTGCAGAATTAGTCGATTTCTTTTCGGTTGGCTCAAATGACTTAATTCAGTATTTATTGGCTGTCGATCGAAATAATCCACGGGTATCGAATGTGTATTCTCACTTCCACCCAGCGGTTTTAAGAGCTTTAACGCGCTTAGTGCAAGAATGTCACAAATATGAAAAACCAATTAGTATTTGTGGTGAAATGGCGGGTGATCCACTTTCAGCAATTCTACTGATGGCGATGGGCTTTAATACTTTATCCATGAGCTCAAGTAATATTTTAAGAGTCCGTAAAGCGATTTGTCATGTCCCCATGACAGATGCACAAAAGTTATTAGCAGAAGTGGTCGAAATGAGTAATCCACTGATGGTGAAAAGTTGGATGGAATATTATTTTAAACATCATGGTCTAGCGGATATGGTGAAATCAAATCGAATTGTGAATATGTAAAAAGTGAAGATCAAAAAGACGCTTTTAAGCAAAAATTAAAGCACATAAAAAAGGGCGATAATCTTCGGAATATCGCCCTTTTTTATGTTTGTCATAACCACGTTTTGCATTTTTCTTTCGATCTACAAATACTTGGCTTTTATTCACTTCATACATGTGTTTCGCTACAAAATTATGTACAACCACTTCAAGTTGCTGCTTTGGTTTTGCCATATTCTTCACCTTCAGGCTTTGGGTTTTCACTTATAGATATTTTCTGTAAGGCGTAATGTTACGCCTTTTAGTTCAAAATTCAAGCCATTTTTAGGCATTTAATTTTTTACATTCATGCATCATTTTTACACAAAATCGATCTTAAACAAACATGAGTTCTTATAAAAATATCAAGTTATTTTACATCACGGAGGTAAATTTTTTGTTGGCCACTTCCGAGTGTAACTTGAGGGAATTTACGATTATAGTCAATGGCTATAGCACCTTGATTGCCCTTGTTTTTTCCATCAGACTCCCATGTTACATAATATGTTATTTCAGCATTATCGCTTACAGGAGGTTGAATTTTTTTCTTATGATTAGCTGGCAATTCAAAGTCAACCATAAATGGAACCTGAGAAACTTGAATATGTTTCTGCAAAATTAAGGTTGCGGGTACATCAGCCATCTGGCTCTCTACCGCATATAAACTAACTGTTCCTTGCTGCTTAGGTACAGTGAAAGTGCCATTCCCCACAAACTCTACTGCAAGCAAATTAGCATTATCCATGTTACTGTCGTTTTTTTGAGAGATTGACATACAACCTGTCAGAATAGTTAAAGACAGCCCCATACTAAAAACTATTTTTTTCATTCTTAAATCACATGAAAATTAATTTTTAAAAATATCATAAAATATTATGGAATCGGCTTTCATTACATAAATCCATCATTTAACACATGACTGCATCACCATAGATGCATTATTAAATGCAAATGATACAAATAAAAAATCAGTATATTTTCAATTACTTTATGATTTTTCAGCTGTTATCCTTACATTTTTCAGAATTTTTGTATCAAATACTGTGGCAATCAAGCTATTCCTTTTATCCCATATCAAAAATTATGTATCCAGTATCAGTGCCCGTTGTAATAGTTTATCCACATCTACTGATCTAAAATCAACAATACCAACAACTCGTCCATGAAAAGCACTATATCGAGTTTCAATAAAGGCATTGCTCACGAATTCCGGAGCATACTGTTTTAATAAAATAGCTTGAGCCAAGATGACCAATCGGCTCACTAAATTACGTGCCATAAATTGCATATCATCTGAGTTCAAACTGCTAAATAATTTGAATAGGGATTGTAACTCATTCTGTAAAACAGGATGATCGACCGCGATTTCAGCAAATGATTTAAACAGAAGTTCAATTGAATCTCGATCTCGCTGAATGGCACGCAGTACATCCAAACACATCACATTGCCCGAACCTTCCCAGATGGTATTGACTGGGGCTTCTTTAAATATTCGAGCCATAATCCCAGTGTCAACATAACCATTACCACCGAAGACCTCCATGGCTTCACCAGCCAGTTCCACAGTTCGTTTACAAATCCAGAATTTAGCAGCTGGCGTCATAATACGTTTCCAAGCTTGAGCAAGCTCACTCTCTACTTCATAACAATGTGCCAGATGAAAACTCAACTGCATCGCTGCTTCTGTTTCCAAAGCTAAATCAACCAGCACTGCTTGCATTAAAGGCTGTTCAGCCAAGTGCTTACCAAAAGCTTTGCGTTGACGCGTGTAAGCAATACACTGCACCAATGCCTGACGTAACATAGCACTTGAACCTACAGAACAGGTCAGCCGAGTGTAATTTGCCATTTCAATAATGGTCGGGATACCACGCCCTGCTTCACCTATCATGATGCCCCAAGCCGCTTTAAATTCAACTTCTGAACTTGAATTACTTCTATTCCCCACCTTATCTTTAAGCCGCTGGATATGAATATTATTTTTGGTTCCATCATCAAGCCAACGTGGCACATAAAAGCACGCCAAACCATCTTGTTCAGTTTTGGCAACCACCAGATGTGCATCTGACATTGGTGCCGAGAAAAACCATTTATGCCCAGTAATCAGATACTCTTCCCCCCGACCTGATGCCGAAATTGGTTGGGCAAAGGTTTCATTGGCTCGAACATCTGACCCCCCCTGCTTCTCAGTCATGCCCATACCTAACCAAATCGACTTTTTCTGACTAATTGGAATATCACGCTCATCATATTCAGTTGAAAGAAGTTTTGAGCCAATCTTTGCCCATAATTCAGATTCATGCTGAATCAGTGGGATACTGCCTAAAGTCATCGCATTCGGACATAAGTTGCCACACTCCACTTGACCGCTTAGAAAAAATCTAGCCGCCCAATCAACCCAAATTGATGTAGCGTGAGTCTTTAAAAATGGATAAGCATGTACGCCATATTGCCGATTGAGCCGCATCCATTGATGCCAAGCTGGATGAAATTCTAGGTAATCAATCCGGCGACCACGCGCATCAAAATTATGTAATTCTGGTGTGTGCCGATTAGCTAGCTCTGCATAATCATAATATTCAGATGAACCGACTCGTTCTGCAAACTTGCTGAGGACTTGCTGCTCTTGACTACCATAGCGAGCCAAAATTTCCTGTAAAACCTGATCGGTTTCAAACAAATTATAATTTTTCAATTCATCAATTTGATTCGAAATTTGATGTGTTGCCCACGTATTTTGCAGATTCATGTTGAAGTCCTATTTAGTCTTGTTCTTTTCGCCCTTTCACTTCAGTATAGAAGAAAATTGAATAGTGGGTGTTCGGGTTCACATATGTCGTTATCTCAGATTAAAGTTCGGCGAAAACCACAACAATCAAGGGCTAGACTAACTCAAGAGGCTTTAATTGAAAGCTTTGTTCAGCTTTTAAAAGAAAAAGACAGTACTGAAATTACGATTCGAGAAATAACGGATATTGCAGGAGTTGGCTTAGGTACGTTTTACGAATATTTCAGTAAAAAAGAGGACTTGATTGCACTGACGATTCATCAATATATCAAAAATAACGCGAATACGATAAAGCAGCAGGCGACGTTATGGATGATGGATGTGAGTCAGACACCAATCAACAGAGAAAGCCTGCAAAATTTAATTGAATATTTACTTCAAGCGCAGATATCAGACATTCAATCTGAACAAAAAATTTGGGCCCAACTTTTTTTACTTGAACGACAAATTTCCAGCCCCAAAGCTTATCAAAAACACTATGCATTAATGATCCAATCGTGGAATCAAGCCTTGTCTGCTTTTACTCAATCGACTGAGTCAAATTTAAGCTTAAATATTCATCGAATCAGTTATGGATTTATTTCTCAAACACTTTTAGTCAATTCAGATTTTCAAAATTGGAAAAATTTATATCAAGATATGCTCGAAATGATTCAATTTTTTATTCTAAAAACTCAAAAAATATAAGGTAACTCAGAGTCAACTTTATACTCAATCGAATATTCCACTTATAAAAACAATTTAAATCCATTTGAGTTTTAAGGAATATCCATCTAGATTGATCATAGATCAATTTAAACCCCAAAATATTATACCCTTGAGATAGATTCTCGAATTATTTTATAAGTTTTGAGAATCAATCTATTTTAACAATTCAGCTGTAAAGTGAATTAACAAAACGGTTAATGTCATGTTTTTAAAGTCGTGTTAACTGTATTAGAGCAATACACTTCTTATTACTGATGTGACAATAAAAATGGAGAAGTATAATGAGTCAAGATCCAAAAAAATGTCCTATGACCCACCTAACTACTGATTTTGGTGCCCCAGTGGTCGACAACCAAAATAGTTTGACGGCAGGCGCACGTGGCCCCCTACTTGCTCAAGATTTATGGCTCAATGAAAAATTGGCCAACTTCGTTCGTGAGGTTATTCCTGAACGCCGTATGCATGCCAAAGGTTCTGGTGCTTTCGGTACTTTCACAGTAACACATGATATTCGACCATATAGTCGTGCAAAAATCTTCTCCGAAATTGGTAAAAAAACAGAAATGTTTGCCCGTTTTACCACAGTTGCTGGTGAGCGTGGTGCAGCTGATGCTGAACGTGATATTCGTGGTTTTGCCTTAAAGTTTTATACTGAAGAAGGCAACTGGGACATGGTCGGCAATAATACTCCAGTTTTTTTCTTTCGAGATCCTCGCAAGTTTCCAGATTTAAACAAAGCAGTAAAACGAGACCCTAAAACCAATCTACGTAGTGCAACCAATAACTGGGATTTCTGGACGTTACTACCTGAAGCCTTACACCAAGTTACTATTGTGATGTCTGACCGTGGTATTCCAAAATCATTCCGTCATATGCATGGCTTTAGTAGCCATACATATAGCTTGATTAATGCAGCTAACGAGCGCTTTTGGGTGAAATTCCATTTCCGGACTCAACAAGGAATTGAAAATATAACGGATGCCGAGGCAGAAGCAGTGGTTGCCAAAGACCGTGAAAGTAATCAGCGTGATCTATTCAATGCCATTGAACGGGGTGATTTTCCAAAATGGAAAATGTACGTGCAAATCATGCCAGAAACTGATGCAGAGAAAGTACCGTATCATCCATTTGATTTAACTAAAGTTTGGCCACATGGAGATTATCCTCTGATTGAAGTGGGTGAGTTTGAGCTAAATAAAAACCCTGAAAACTTTTATCTTGATGTCGAACAATCTGCATTTGCACCTAGTAATTTAGTACCTGGTATTAGTGTTTCTCCAGACCGAATGTTGCAAGCACGCTTATTTAACTATGCTGATGCGCAACGTTATCGCCTAGGGACGAACTATCAACAAATTCCAGTCAATGCTGCACGTTGCCCAGTTCATTCCAACCATCGTGATGGTATTGGTCGTTCAGATGACAATTATGGCGGTCTACCACACTATGAACCAAATAGTTTTCATCAATGGCAAGAACAAGCTCAATATAAAGAACCCGCTTTAAAAATCAATGGCGATGCTGATTACTGGGATTACCGTCAAGATGACTCAGATTACTTTAGTCAACCGCGAGCCTTATTCCAACTTATGAAGCCAGAACAACAACAAGCCTTATTTAATAATACCGCTGCGGCAATGGGTGATGCTTTGGACTTTATTAAGTACCGCCATATTCGTAACTGCTACGCATGTGATCCTGCTTATGGTGAAGGTGTAGCCAAGGCTTTAGGGATGAGCGTAGCAAATGCTCAAGCTGCTCGTGCAACAGATCCTGCCCAAGGTCTACCAAGTTTACTTTAAACTGTGAGTTGGCTAAATAAAAACCACCTTAAGGTGGTTTTTATTTAGCTGTAAAACCATTTATATTTAAGTAAACTCCAGCAGAGAGTCAAATATACAACTTAAAATAGAAGACATCATTCAACAACACGACATCATTTTATTTGATGCGAGCTGTATCATTTGTAATGGCTAGGTAAAATTCCTCATTCAATATGAGAAAGCTGCAAAATTCAAATTCGCCTCGGTTCAATCCGCCTTAGGTCAAGCTATCTTAAAATATTACGGGATGTCGACCACAGATTACACCACCATGGTGGTGATTAAAGATGGTCAAAAATATATAGAATCGATGGCGCTACTGAAGGTTATGCAACATTTAGGATTGCCTTTTTGTTTGATAGGTGCTGGCTATTTAATGCCACGATTGATACGCGATTTTCTTTATCGGCAGGTGGCACTAAATCTGTACCAACTATTGGGTAAAACAGATTATTGCCAACTCCGATCGGCTGAAAATAAGCAACATGTTTTAGAAGAGACTGTTCGTGGGCATTAATCAAACGACTCGAAAACCACTTTTGACCATCAATCTAAATTTAGTAGTTTTATAGATTTACCAAAGACTGATTCCTAAAGTACTTTATCAGGCGATGGATGAACAACGTATCTGGAGGATTCAGGGCTTTGATGACATCACAATACTATTGATGATTCAACTTTCTGGTTATGCTGAAATTATCTTTGGTTTATTATTTTTCATATTTAAAATAGAAAAATACTTCATTATTTTAATATCTTAGCTATGATTAGTTTGAGTCTTTTAATTATATTGACTGACCCACTTTATTTTAGCCATACTTTTAATCCTTTTGTCATGAATCTAGCAATGGCTGCACTTTCAATCGTGGCACTGCAACTCATCAGAGTCCAAACTGAGCTGGATCAATCATAATCCCCAAGCTTTAACAAAGTCTTCTCGATTTTTACACAGCTTTTTAAAAATAGGCAGCTCCTCTCCAGCTTTACTAAAAGTTTGAGCTTGTCGATAATGATCGACGTTGTTGACGGTCGTATATTTTTGATCATCTTTACTTTGAAATTGCTCTAAAAGAGTAAAAGTTTGATCTGTGCACAACACTTGATAATAATTAATGTGTTGCTGTTTTTTCTTCTGATCTACCCGTTTAATCCATGCACCGACATATTGAATGCCATCATTCTGCGTCATTGCGCTTTCAAAAAATTGTGCATTGGCATTACTATAAATACCTTCCCATTCATCCCCAGCATCTAAAGTATATTTTTCATGCATAGGCTTAATACTCTTAGCATAGTCCGATGAAGAAACTGGATTTATTGCATCTGCAACTGTTGATTCACAGCTCCCTGTACAATCAATAGCAACATCCTGAAAATTTTCATTCACAGATGCCGTCACTGATTTCGCTTCGAGAGGTGCAATCGTAAAACTCATTACTAAGCTGGTTAATATTATTTTTCTCATCTTCTTATCCTTAGTTCAAACACCCCAATACCCTAAATAATCAACTTGCGACCTTCTCGAATACAATAAAATGGATTCATTAACTTCGAGGAATGTTTCATGGCTTTTTGTAAATCCAACTCAGGCTGTTCACGACTTTCATCGGTTAATTGGAAAGTACGGTAATGAATGGCCAATGAACGTTTGGCATGTAAGTCTAAATGTGCTTGAAAAGCATCTTGTGGATTCATATGCATATAATGCATTAATACTCTAGGTTCATAGGCACCAATGGGAAGCAGTGCGATACGTGGCGCACCAAAGCGTTTATGAATCGCTTTAAAATGTGGTGAATAGCCTGTATCTCCAGCAAAAAACAAATGACCGTGTTGCGATAATATCGAAAAGCCGCCCCACAATGCGGCATTTTGATCACGCAAACCACGACCAGAACCATGCTGTGCAGGGGTATACACAATTTTAAGATCTTTGAAAAGTGCCGATTGCCACCAATCCATTTCAATCACATGGAATGTTTTCGGTAAATAATAGGCATTGCCTAAACCAGTATAAATCGGCATTGCAAATTTATTATGTAGCCACCTCAGTGAGGCCAAATCCATATGATCATAATGGTTATGACTAAGTAAAACTGCATGAATTTGTGGTAAATCTTCTAAAGCAATTCCAGCAGGCATGACACGTTTCGGGCCACGGCCTTGTTTAGGACTGACATGTTCGGCCCATACAGGATCAGTTAAAAAGTTATACGGACCGATTTGTAATAAAACTGTGGCATGACTCACAAACCACACTTGCCAATCATTGGGATCTGCATGTGGGCGATTTTGGGGTAAAGCCAATTTAGTTGCATAAAAATCAGCAGATTCTTTGGCTGTATCAACAGCCCAAGTATAAGATTTCCGCGTGCTCAACCACTTGAGTAAATCCCAACGACCTCGTCCTTCAGGTTTACGTATTTCATTGAAAAAATGCTCACCATTATGATGATTGGAAACCACACGCTTAAACACGGGTTTGCACCAAGTATGGGACAAACATTCCTCTACTTTTAAATGATAATGTAAATGTGATCGATCATTTGTTTTTGTTTGCTGAATGCCAGACTTTTCAATGCTCTGTTGTTCAGCACGATCAATTTCAGTATCTTTCGACATTATGACTCTAAACGTCCTTTCATTCTTTTACTCCATACCTGCTGAGTTTGCGGTTTGATAAATAACGCTACAATTTCAGGATGAATTGCTTTAATTTCTGATTCTAGTCTATTTACACACAGTTCAATATCATCTGAGGTTAAATTATCTTTAAACTCTAGACTTAGCGATGCAATGACCTGATGTGCTCCCATTTGCTCAGTCAAAATACCATTAGCGGATAATACAGCAGGATCATTTTGAGCAATTGCTAATGCATTTTGACGCAATTGTGGATCGGCCGTTTCACCTAAGAGTAATCCTTTGGTTTCTTGACCTAAAAGTAAAGCTGAAATCGCTAAAACTACACCAATCAACAACGATGCGACACCATCCAATACTGGCATATTCAATGCATGTGATAAATAGATACCCAGTAATGCAATCAATAAACCAATTAATGCAGCAGAATCTTCGAATAACACGGTAAATGTAGTCGGATCTTTACTGCGTCTAAAAGCTTCAAAATAACCCATTTTACCTTTACTCTTCTTAAAGGATTTTAAAGCGACCAACCATGAGCCTCCTTCACAGAATAAGGCAAATCCTAAAACCATATAATTCAATGTGGGTGATAATGTTGCCTCTGGTTGTCGAATATGCTGAACTCCTTGATAAATAGAAACTACAGCACCAAGTGCAAAAACGAGTAAAGCTACAATAAATGCCCAAAAATATAATTCACGCCCATAGCCAAAAGGATGTTGATAATCTGCAGCTTGTTGAGACTTCCGCAAACCATATAACAATAATAGTTCATTCAATGTGTCCACCACCGAATGTACAGCCTCACTGAACATGGCTGAACTATTGGTTAAATATGCGGCAATAAATTTAACCAAGGCAATCGCCAAATTACCCAAAAGTGCTGCATATATGACAATTTTGTTTGAATCTGACATTTATTGTCCTATTTTTTTGAGCCAAATACTTGGATTTGATTTTTATACTCATCTTCGTTCATATTAGCGAAACAGCATGTGATTTTTCTTTATTTTTTGTTGCTTTTCACAGTTGCGCGAGTCGTTCATGAAGTCCATTCCAGCTCATATAAAAAAGACATTATCAACACAACATCATCAGTTGCTCAATATCTGGGAAAAATCTATCCGTGCAACTCATGACTTCCTCAACGAACAACAAATTTTGCAAATCCAAGAACTCATCATCAAGCATCATTATTTTGATCATGTCCAACTGTTTCATGTGGAACGTGAACAAAAAATTGTCGGCTTTATTGGTCTTGCATATGACAAAATTGAGATGCTTTTTATCGCTCCACAATATTTTCATCAAGGCATTGAAGCAACATTAATCCAGCATGCCGTCTCTTTGGGCATTCATGAAGTGGATGTGAATGAGCAAAATGTTAAAGCGTTGGCTTTTTATCAACAATATGGGTTTCGTCAATTTGCTCGCTCTGAATTAGATGCAGAAGGCAACCCTTTCCCAATCTTACATTTAAGACGTAAACCAGAAGCAATAAATGATCTTGATTATCATGATACTGAAGTTATGAAATATAAGTGAATACACCATAATATAACGAGCATGTACAAAAAATTACAGATGATAAAAACAAATAGCCTTAATGATGAAAATCGAATAGTAGATAATCTTGACTGGCTATAATTTACATCTGAAAGAATTTAAAATTGAATTTGATGCAGTATTACGGGACAATCCTTTTCCCCCCTATAAGAATCAGTATTTTCAATCATCAAAATTAATTTTATTTTTAAGCCAACAATACACGACCTTTGCAAATATTTTTTATATTTTAACCTAACTATATTTAAGCAGGTCTCATACAGCCAAAATCGAATAAGTGCTGTAAATTCCGTCTAACCTATATGTAAATACTCATCATAAGAAGTAAAAGTGGAGCTCCGTATGCCAGTACAGACTTTTCATCGAATAAGAACAGGTATTCAATCTCGCCCCTTTTTCTTTATTACCTTTTTACTCACTGCTTTGCTATATATCATCATCAATATTTTTACCAATTGGCACTGGTCTAGCATTCTGTTATTAAGTTGGAATATTGCAGTATTTTGTTATCTCATGATGACCATACGAATATTATGGACCACTCATCATCAGCACATCTTAAAACGAGCACAGCAGCAAGATGCCAGTAAGTGGATTATTCTATTACTTGTAATTCTCACCTTAGTCATGTGTTTTATTGCCATTTTAGTCGAACTAGCTCATTTACCATCGAACCCCAGTATTAGATTCGCTCATCTGAGTCTGTCTATTCTGACCATCATTTTGGCATGGTTTTTTATGCATACCGTTTTTGCGATTCATTATGCACATGATTTTTATTTGGCTGTTGCTAATCATCAAGATGGTGGCTTAGATTTCCCTAAAACGCCTAAACCAACTTATCCTGAATTTATCTATTTTAGTTATATCTGTGGAACATCGGCGCAAACTGCTGATGTTTCTGTGACCACCAGATCCATGCGAATTTTAAATACCGTACATATTCTACTGGCTTATGGATTTAATACGACAATTTTAGCGATTTGTATCAATGTGGCTGCAACGTTTATTATGAGTTAGTATCGCAAGCACAAATTTAAAAATAAATATGAATAAAAAAAGGGAGCCATTTAAAATTACTCCCTTTGAATCAAATCACAATTCGCTTAAATGGCTTCTTTCAACTTTACTTGATGATTTAAAAAATCATGCAAGCTCGATACATCATCTGCAATCATCAGTGGATTAAACTGTTGTAATACCTGTGGCGTATGTACACCATAACTCACCCCGATTCTTGGCATTGCAATATTTTGCGCCATCTCTAAGTCATATGAAGTATCACCGACCATAAGCGCTTGCTCGGCTTTAACACCAGTAAATGCTAAAATTTCAGCAAGCATCAGTGGATCTGGCTTGGATTTGGTTTCACTTGCAGCACGGGTAATCTCAAATAAATCATGACTATTGGTTTGATTCAACACTCGATCCAAACCACGACGACTTTTACCGGTGGCCACGGCTAACTTAACATCCTGATTTTTCAAATCTGAGAGTAACTCGGCCACACCGTCAAACCACACATCGCCTTTAGAGTTTGCAACATAATGATCTGCATAACATTCTAATAATTGCGGATGTAAAGATGGGACTTGAGGAAAGAGTACTTGCATCACTTCAGGTAAACCCAAACCAATAATACTTTTTGCTGCATCATGGGTTAAGGGTTGTTGAAACTGCTGTGCTGCAAATTGCAAACTCGCGACGATCTGCCCGACTGAATTAAATAACGTACCATCCCAATCAAAAATGATTAACTCTACAGCTTTCTTCATTTTGTTCTCTTTACTCCAATACGTTAATTCAACTAAAGCTGACCGCTCAAGTAAATTACAGCACTTAATTGGACAACTCAAAGACAGTTACATCAATTTCACTGCTGAACCATAGCATCTCAACAACCCAGATGTTTATTAAGTCTGAGCAACTCATCCCAATCTAAATCCAGTTATTTAGATTGGGCACGCAATTGGGCGACCAAATTTTGCATATCTTCAGGTAATGGTGCTTCAATCATTGGATAACCAGGAATCTCTAAACGCATCGCATGTAAACTTAAACGACGCGCAGCAGGCCCTTTATACTCAGTTGCATGACCATATTTGTCATCACCAATTAAAGGATGTCCAATGCTTAAACCATGTACACGAATTTGATGTGTCCGACCTGAAAGTGGCGAAGCATAAACTAGAGTTCCATGACGGAAACGCTCAGCAACATTCCACTGAGTTTTACTGTCTTTACCTTCTTTTGACACACATACTCGACGTTCGCCATTGGCCAATTCATAACGATGTAATGGTGCATCAATCAATTGTTTATCTAAACTCACCTGCCCTTTTACAATAGCAGCATAGGTTTTTTTAATTTTGTGCTCTCGCAGAAAATCTTGCAACGTTTTTAAAGTGCTGCGTTTTTTACTAATCATCACTAAACCTGAAGTATCACGGTCAATACGATGAATCAATTCTAAATATTTTTTGCCTGTTGCAGCACGTAAGGCTTCAATCAAACCATACGCCACACCACTGCCCCCATGCACTGCGATTCCTGAAGGCTTATTTACCACCATTAAACCTTCATCTTCATATACCACACGGCTCAGTAAGCTATTGGCAACTTTATCTGATACTGGTGCTGGAGTTTCATCCTTAGGCTCATAACGGATCGGTGCAACACGAATTTGGTCGGCAAGGGCAAGCTTAGTTTCAGCTTTTATCCGCTTTTTATTGACACGTACCTGACCTTCTCGCATCAGACGATAAATGCGGCTTTTTGGCACACCTTTTAGTCGACTAAAGAGAAAATTATCGATGCGTTGACCCACTTGATGTTCATCCACTTCAAACCAAGTGACATCTTGCCATTCTTGCGTAGAATTCATACAGTTACTAAGACCTAAAAAATACTAAATTTGATTAAAAAATGATCACTTAAGCTATACTTTTTATACAAAATAGCAGTATAGCCCATAGGCAGATGATCTAAGGTTTGCTATAGTCAGCGCACGGATACCACCGTAAGTGAAATTTATTTTAGGCATTTCAAAAACTTTTGAAATTAAAACCGAATCTAAATGTTCACCAAAATCTCGGAATGGTCCTAAAAGAATATGCCGACGCCGAAGGCTTTATTATATCGGCAAAAAGACAAACTGTTGCGTTTAATTGTACTTTAGTACAAAAATCGGTTTGTTTAAAAATATATGTCGCCAACCTAGACGTTGGTTTTTAAACATAAACTGATACACATCAGACAAGTCGCTTGCAAGTGTAATTCAGGACTTAAGTGTTTGAGGCATTGGAACTGCACCGATTGTAAAGATACGATGATAATTCCGTATCAAGATGCTCTATCTCAGTTAGAGGAGCAAATCTTCGAACAAGGTGACAGTGAAAGACGATGAAATTCAGTCATCCAATGCACCACTTTGAAGTACCAGTGAAAACTTGAAGACTTTAATTGTTTAATGATGAATTTAATAATTAAAGTAGGATTGCCAACATCAATACCGGTATCAAACCCAAATCCTCTTTCAATAGATAGATAGGTGACAGGTAAATCGTTTAAAGCATGTTTATGTATACATACTTTAAGCCTTGATTCAACTCAGTTTGATGTTCGCTTTACTAGTTAGAATAAGCGAGTTGTTGGTGTGGATCACTATTAGGTGTTACCCCCATGAAACGTATGTTGATCAATGCAACCCATGCCGAAGAAGTTCGCGTTGCACTTATTACTGGTCACCGTCTGTACGATTTCGATTTAGAAAACCGTACCCGTGAACAAAAGAAAGCCAATATCTATAAAGGTCATGTGACCCGCGTAGAACCCTCTTTAGAAGCAGTCTTTGTAGAATATGGTGCAGGTCGTCAAGGCTTCTTGTCGATGCGCGAAATTGCCAATACCTACTACAAAGCAGATCCGCGCCAGACTTCAAATATTCGCGAACTCATTACTGAAGGCACCGAGCTTTTGGTACAAGTTGAAAAAGAAGAACGTGGCAATAAAGGCGCTGCCCTTTCAACCTATATCTCTTTAGCTGGTCGTTATTTAGTATTGATGCCAAACAACCCGAAAGGTGGTGGTATCAGCCGTCAAATTTCAGGTTCAGTTCGTGAAGAATTGAAAGAAATGTTAGCGTCTTTAAATACACCGCGCGGTATGAGCGTGATTGTTCGTACAGCAGGTATTGGTCGCTCTCAAGAAGAATTACAACTTGACTTGCAACATCTATTGGACCTTTGGGCTCAAATTCAAACCACAGCAAGTTCTGGCCCATCTCCAATGTTGGTTCACCAAGAAGCTGGTGTAGTAACGCGCGCGATCCGTGATTATTTACGTGACGATGTTGCAGAAATTTTAATCGATAATGAACAAGCCTATGGCGAAGCATATAACTTCGTTAAAGCGGTAATGCCAAGCCAATTAGACAAATTAAAAACGTATACTTTAAATGAGCCTCTATTTGCCCATTTTGGTATTGAGAGTCAAATTCAAACTGCTTATGAACGTGAAGTTAAACTTCCTTCTGGCGGTTCAATCGTGATTGATCAAACTGAAGCATTAGTATCAATTGATATTAACTCAGCGAAATCGACGCGTGGTCATGATGTTGAAGAAACAGCGTTGAGTACTAACTTAGAAGCGGCTGAAGAAATTGCACGTCAATTGCGGTTACGTGATATCGGTGGTTTAGTCGTAATTGACTTTATCGATATGACTAAAGAACGCAACCAACGTATGGTTGAAGCTAAACTTCGTGAAGCAACTCAAAGTGACCGTGCCCGCATCCAATTCGGTCAATTGTCACGCTTTGGTTTAATGGAAATGAGCCGTCAACGCTTACGTCCATCATTAGAAGAAGCTACTGGTTATGTCTGCCCACGCTGTCATGGTACGGGTATGGTTCGTGACCTACGTTCTCTTTCTCTTTCAATTATGCGTAAAGTAGAAGAGATTGCGTTACGTGAACGTCAAGGTGAAGTTCAAGTTGAAGTGCCAGTTGAAATTGCTGCATTTTTATTGAATGAAAAACGTCATAGCCTTGTTTATTTAGAACAAACTTCAAATGTCCGTGTGACGGTATTACCACACCCACATTTAGAAACACCGCATTATGAAATATCTTATAACCCTGAAGGTTTTGCACCAACAAGCTATGAACGCACTGAAGCAACTCGTTTAAGTGAAAAAGAGTTAGGTTATGAATCTTCCGATTGGCATTTAGAAGAAGAACATAATCAGCAAGCGAATCAAAAAGCTGCTACTCAAAATAATAAGCAACAGCAAAAACAGCCGACTGCTCAACAAAATGCTCAGCCGCAACCTACTGTTCAAGCACAAATTGCAACGCCGTCTTCTAGTCCATGTGCATGGTTAGAAAATTTGTTTGTACAAAAGCAAGCAAAGACGGTTGATCAATCGCGTAGTGCCAATAATGCAGCTGCTGCCATTGAACAAATGATTAATGGCGGTGCTGTTAGCCGTGGTCAACATGGTCAAATGGCTACACCGGTCCCAGCTGTTCGCACTGAAGTTGTTGCACCGCATGCACCTGTAGTCGCAAACAATGCTTATATCGGCCAAGCTGCGACCAAACAAGAACCACGTGAATATGTTGAAAAAAATATTGAACGTGATGAAAAAATGCAGCGCAATAACAAAAAGCGCAATAATACCAACAAACCGAAAGAACAACGTGAGCCTGTAGCTGTACCAGAGCCTGTACAACAGCATCAAGTCCATGAAGAAGTTGTCCAAGTTTCACGTCATGAACAGCGCCAAGAGCAACGTGAACAAAAGCAACGTCAACCTAGACAACGTCATGAACAGCGCCAAGAACAACAGCGTGAGCCACAATTTGAAGCTCAAGCTGAACAAGCTGTTCCACGTCGTGACCGCAACAGTCAGCAGCGCCCAAATCGCCCAAATCGTCATCGCGATCCAAGCGTATTGAATGAGCAACCACAAAATCAAGTGGCTACTCCAGTTGAACAACGTCCAGTTGAAAATACTCAAACCGTTAAAGTTGATGTGATTGATGCTCCTCGTCAAGAAACAATGACTACTGCGCTTGTAGTAAATATCGATAATGCACAAAGCGAAATTTTGGCATTAAATACTCCAACACCTGTAGTAACACCACCAGCCAATGTTGCACCTGTTGTGACACCGCCTGTTGAGAAAACTCCAGTTGAAAAATCAGTGAAAGTAGATGTTACTGAAGCGACTCAACCCGCTGAAGTAGTCGTGCAACAAGAGCCTCAACAACCTGTGCAACGTGCGAACAATGATCCGCGTCAACGTCGTCGCCAGCAACGTGAAGTAACTCCAGTAAAAACTGAAGTGCCTAAACTCACTCCATCACAAGTACCTACATTAGCGCAATATAGCGTAGGTAGTTTAATTCGCCATGTGTATGGTGAAGATTGTTCAGTCCTCATTGAGCAGTTTGGTTTAATTCCAACATTTAACCGTGC
The DNA here is from genome assembly GCF_002135345.1 of Acinetobacter sp. ANC 4648. Lineage (GTDB taxonomy): Bacteria > Pseudomonadota > Gammaproteobacteria > Pseudomonadales > Moraxellaceae > Acinetobacter. The sequence goes on from NZ_NEGI01000007.1 coordinate 41,104, forward strand.
ACTGGTGAAGTTTACTGAAGAGTTTGCTGCAACACTCACTGTTAAACCTGTTGCTGCTGAGGCTGAGAAAAAACCTGTTACACGTGATGCTGTTGTATCGAAACCAGCACCTGAAGCAGAACCAGCACCTGTGTTAGATCTAACACCACCACCGCCGGTATCTGACAACCGTGTTGCCAACGACCCACGTGAACGTCGTCGCTTAGCGAAACTTGCAGCTGAACAAGCTTTTGTACAAGCAAAACAAGTTCAGGCTGAGACAGTTCAAGTTACAGAGCAAGCAACTGTAGAAACACCAACAGAAGTCACTGCTGATGCAATTGTAACGGAGCAATCTGTTGCACCTACCTCTGTAGAAACACAAACAGTGGAAAGTAAGCCTGCTACAGCTCTTGAAGCTAAAGTCGTGACAGAAACGATCGTTGAGCCCGTTACTATTGAACAAGTCATTAGTACACCAACAAAAGAAGTCACGAAAGCTGTTAAAAATATGGTCAAAACTGAAGCTCAAGATGACTTAGCTTTGGAGACAGCTCAAGAAGATGTTACAGACAGCCAAGTAGATACGGATGAGAAACCTGCCCGTCCACGCCGTCCACGTGGTCGCCCTCCAAAGAAAGCGACTACTGCTGAATAAGTTGCATAACTGCAGCTAAAATTAAAAACCTAGTCATTCCGGTGGCTAGGTTTTTTTGTTATTTTAATTAAAATTTTTAATACTTTTGTCAGATTAGGTTGATTGCACTAGAGCTAAGATTATAAAAAGACAACAGTAAATGAGAGATTATGGATATGACATCTCTTGCTGGCTTAATTTGAACTGACTAGACATGATCTACAGCCCCATTGCCAAGTAAATTACGAACAAATAAACCTTATCGGATTACGAAAAAAAATAGGATTAATATGAGCCAAATGCTACAAACCGATTTAATTGGTATTGCTGATGTAGTTACACGACTACCTAAATTCCTCAATAAAGTTCCTAATCTACTCACAGGTCTGAAACAAGCCTATCTTCGTACCCCAAATACACCCACGGGCTTAGCATTAGCCTTTGAAAAAGCAGTAAAACGCAATCCTCATGGCAATGCACTGTTATTTGAAGAGCAACGCTATACTTATCAAGAGCTGAATGACTGGGCCAATCAAATTGCTCACTATTACTTGTCTCTTGGAGTCTGCAAGGGTGATGTGATTGCGGTCATGATTGAAAATCGTTCAGAACTTTTAGCCACAGTCATTGCACTGGCTAAAATTGGGGCAACTTCTGCACTGGTGAATACCTCTCAAACAGGAAAAGTACTCGCACATAGCGTTAACTTAGTCAAATCTGTTGCCATTATTGCCGGTGAAGAATGCCGTAACGCAGTTGACGAAATACGTCAGGATTTAAATATTACGGAAGATCGTTTCTTTTGGTTTGCAGATCAAATTACCCGTAAAGATGTCGGTACAGCGCCACAGGGCTATATTAACCTCGCTGAAAAAATCATTCAGTTCCCAAAATTTAATGTACCAACCACGCATAAAGTCAAAGGTAAAGACGGTTTATTCTATATTTATACCTCAGGAACAACGGGTTTACCGAAAGCCGTTATTTTTAGTAATAGTCGCTGGACACTTGCATACGGCACCTACGGTCACATCCTGAACTTAAGTGAAGATGACGTGATGTATTGCACCCTACCGCTTTACCATGCAACTGGAATGGTGGTCTGTTGGTGTGGTGTGATTGCAGGAGGCAGTACCCTTGCGCTACGACGTAAATTTTCAACCTCGGCATTTTGGTCAGATGTGCAAAAATTTAATGCCTCTGCGATTGGTTATGTTGGAGAGCTTTGCCGCTATTTAATGGATGCACCATCATCTGACCTCGACCGTGCTCATCGTGTCACCAAAATGATTGGCAATGGTATGCGTCCGAATATTTGGGGAAAATTTAAAGAGCGTTTTGGAATCGAAGAAATTTTAGAACTGTACGCATCGAGTGAAGGGAATGTCGGTTTTAGCAATATTTTTAACTTTGATAATACAGTCGGCTTCTCTCCAACACCTTATGCCATCGTTGAGTTTGATAAAGAAAAAAATGAAGCGATTCGAGATTCAAATGGCGATTGTATTAAAGTGAAGAAAGGCGGCATTGGTCTGTTGATTGGGAAAATTACCAGCCGCTCACCTTTTGATGGCTATACCGATTCTGAAAAAAACAAATCCGTGATCATGAAAGACGTGTTCAAGAAAGGCGATTCTTACTTTATTACCGGTGATCTGGTTCGTGATATTGGTTTCCGGCATGCTCAATTTGTTGATCGCCTCGGTGATACTTTCCGCTGGAAGGGCGAAAATGTCTCGACGACGGAAGTAGAAAATATTGTCAGCGAATATCCAAAAATCGCAGAAGCAGTGGTCTATGGGGTTGAAATCCCGAACACTAATGGTCGTGCAGGCATGGCAGCCATTACCTTGCATAATGGTAATGCACTGAATGAACAAGATTTAGGCAACATGGTGATCGAATTTAAAAAGCATTTACCTGCCTATGCTATTCCAGTCTTCTTGCGTGTTCAAAAAACCGTCGAAACTACAGGAACATTTAAATATCAAAAGAATAAATTGAAAGAAGAAAGCTTCGATCCAACGAAAACTTCTGATCGTTTGCTGGTTTTATTGCCAGGCGCAATCGCATATAGTGACGTAAATACAGAAATTTGTGACAACATCGAAGCTTATAAATATCGTTTTTAACTGACTTTTGCTTATTTTTTGACTAAATGTGGCAATTTTGCCGCATTTATAAGCAAACGTTTTAATTTTTATTAATTTCCACTTGCGCTTCGTTGAGATCTTGCTAAAATACGCAACATCAAAACGAGATGGGTCGTTAGCTCAGCTGGTAGAGCAGCGGACTTTTAATCCGTTGGTCCCGCGTTCGAATCGCGGACGACCCACCATCTTGTATTTTGAAACCCCTATGGGTCGTTAGCTCAGCTGGTAGAGCAGCGGACTTTTAATCCGTTGGTCCCGCGTTCGAATCGCGGACGACCCACCAAGATTCTTAAAAAAGCCTATCATTTTTTGATAGGCTTTTTTATTATAGAAAATAATATGCATCATCTCTTGGCAACGCTCAATATACTAATAAGTAGAAAAAGTCTTTTAAAGCATTCAGAGGGATACTCTAATTTCCCCAATTGTAAGCATCTTGAATATTAAATCACTGATCTCTAAATCAAAACAATCCATCATCATAGTTCAGTTCTAACTGGTTCATTGAGATTAATGAAATACTCTAAAATACTTCACAGTGGTTTTATTAAGTCATTATTGAAATCAACTCTTTGATTTCATCAAAACATAAGCCTGATCAGGTATTGAATCTTTATTCGCAAAGACATGATTTTTTCGCTTGTTTGATTCTAAGATCTTCTCCAAATTCATCACTAAATTTTGTTGCTCATCGATCGTATAATAAAACTCTGCTCCCTCAGCCAAATGGATAACAATTTCATTGTTTTCATATGACCAAGTATCTTTTCGATAAGGTTGAATCGTATTGCCTTGATTATCTGTATCTAAATGCATCCGCCCCGAATATACAATGGTTCGGTGTGCTGTTCCATCGGGTAATAAATTTAAGATATATTCAACTGTACCTTTTTCACAATCGACAAAATGATCACTACAATTAATTTGAGTACTGTAGCGCCCGACATACTTAAGTTGCTGTTCTGATAGCTGAGATGATTTATGACTGGAGCGTTGATTTCCTAGCATGGGAATACTTGCCTGTCCTGCCACATCTGTGAGTTTTTTCCCTTGATCCTCACCCTCATCAAATGTGCCTGAAACGATAGACTCTTGATCAGCTTGAAGTGTGGCGGTACTGGTTTGGCTATCGTCATCACTAGGTTCTGAATCCATTGTAAAATCTTGCTGTTGTTGACCACACGCACTCAATAAAAAACTGAGACATAGACTCAAACACCCGATCCGTAATGAACCCACTCGACCCAACATTAAAAACATAAGCGAATAACCATGCAAAATGAAACTTCATCTTCAAGCAAATACTGGCTATATATTAGGGTGTTCCTCACTGACAAAATACTAAAGTTAGAACTTTTTTACAAAAGTATAAAAAAAATACATCTTCAACTCTAAATGATAAAGAATACTAATACTTCTATCTAAAATGCTTTAATTTTATTCATTTATGCTGGAGATATGATTTTTGCAATTTTATGTGACGATATAGCTTTAAAAATGTAGTAATACCCACCATATACTGTGTTGTAGCAAGATTATTTCTATACAGAAGTAACAGAAGTAGATAGATCTCATAATTTTATTTAAGGAGAGTTTAATGGCCAATTCTGGTTTATATCGTTCTAACCGACATAATATGATCGCCGGTGTTATGGGCGGTATTGCTGAACGTTTTGGTTGGAATGTGACATTACTGCGCATTATTTTTATTGTGGTTTCTTGTATGAGTGCTGCATTTCCTGGGATCTTAGTGTATTTGATCTTGTGGTTATTAATTCCTAAGCAAGAACTACAGCTAAATGCGCCAACAGGCTATCAACAGCCTATTAAGAATATCTATGAAGATCAAAGACAGTCGCGTTAAGTATTTTTATTAAAATTGACTAACAATTTTATGCTACGACATACTCTCCCTAATTTGTCGTAGCTTTTTTTATGCTTAAAATCTGTATTTTCAGATGCGATTTAGCTGTTGTTGTAACGCTGCAATCATATCGGCACGGCTAATAATACCGACTAATTTATGCTGCTCAACTACTGGAATATAGTTAAACGATTTCTCTACAAAATATGGCACTAAATCTTGAATCATTTGTGAAGGTCTCACTGTAACTACCTGACGATTCATAATCTGCTGAACCAAGTGTTCCCATGATGTATGTGGGTCAGCTGCACGTTTAAACCACTCTACAACATCATATAACGCTAAAGTACCGACCAATTCATTCTCAATATTCACAACAGGTAAACTCATTAAATTAACCCGTTTAAATTTAGCGAGCGCATCGTGAATATTATCTTGTTCATGCAAACTAATGACATCCTTACTCATAATATCCTGACACAAGTATGCACTCACTATACGTGCGTTGGCTTTATCTTGTGCTTCTAAGATAATTTTCTGTAGGTCATATTCACTAATATCCAAAAGCTCTGTCTGATGCTCTAGAACATCTTGAATATCTTGCGGTTGAATGGTGACTTTCTGCGTTGGTGTTGGGTCTTTAGAGCGTGTATTCAGTTGTGCGATTTGTGGATATTGTTTTCCAAGCAAACGGTTAAAAATAATAGCCACAATCAAAAGTAAAACTGAATTCAGTAAGACGGGATAAAAAATAAAAACGTATCCCAACTCATGTACGGATGTTCCACCCAATACCGCAGTAATAGCCACTGCCCCACTTGGGGGATGCAATGAGTCTGTCGTCATCATTAGAAAGATAGATAGGGCTACTGCAATACTAAAAGCGACTGTAAAATTCGAGATATACAGCGCACAAGTCACACCAATAATACCTGCAATGATATTCCCGACCACCATATTCCATGGTTGTGCTAAAGGACTTGCAGGTACAGCAAACAACAATACTGATGATGCCCCCATGGGTGCGATATACCATGCATTGAAGTCCCCCAGTACATACCAACTAATCAAAGAAGATAGAATTAAACCAAGTAATGCACCAAGACCACAGAGGATTCTCTCCTTTAGCGGTAACACTTTAAAATTAGGTTTTAAGGTATTTAGCCATTCAAGTTTAGTATGAAACACAGTAAGCCTTTCACTTTTACGCACTCAAGAAGTGCTCATTATACGTTGATGTTGCCATAAGATGTATTTATTCCCTATCTTAGAATTAATCAGTGACTATCCTTACACATCTAATTTTTAATAACAGATTACCAATGCTATTAGTTAGTGGTAAATATTTACAGCTCATTCTTTCTACTGCACAGTGTTATTTGTTGGGTGTTATGATTGGAAAATTTTGAAAACCTTAAACACTACTAAATGCAAAAAAAAGCTTAAATCTAAACCAGGTATAGCCAAATATTTTCATTAATCATAAAAAAGATTATCACTTAGAGAGATATCAAACTTCTAAAATTTGCACCTAATTTTACTAAACTATAATACTCAAAAATAATTTTTCATCAGTCTAAAACAGTTAGATTTAACTGCTATCTATTTTCTAGAGAACCTTTGCCACTCTCCTGCAAAATCCTTATACTTAGAGCCAATTTTTCTAATACTTATAGTGGATTCTGCATGAGTCGCGCCATATCGCATATTGATACATTTCAAGGCTTAATTCTTGCCTTACAAAATTACTGGGCTGAACAAGGTTGTGTCATTTTACAACCTTACGATATGGAAATGGGTGCGGGAACATTCCACACGGCAACCTTCCTACGTGCATTAGGGCCAGAAACGTGGAACGCGGCTTATGTACAACCTTCTCGTCGTCCTAAAGACGGTCGTTATGGTGAAAACCCGAACCGCTTGCAACACTACTACCAATTTCAAGTGGTATTAAAGCCAAACCCAGCCAACATCCAACAACTGTATTTAGACTCTTTAAAAGCCATTGGGATTGATACTCTTGTACACGACATTCGTTTTGTTGAAGACAACTGGGAATCTCCAACGCTCGGTGCTTGGGGCTTAGGTTGGGAAGTTTGGCTCAACGGTATGGAAGTGACACAGTTCACCTACTTCCAGCAAGTCGGCGGTATTGAATGCTATCCAGTGACAGGTGAAATCACCTATGGTCTTGAACGTCTTGCGATGTACTTACAAGGTGTAGATTCAGTTTACGATTTGGTTTGGACAAAAGGTCAATTCGGTACAGTCACCTATGGCGATGTATTCCACCAAAATGAAGTTGAACAATCAACGTATAACTTCGAATATGCCAACGTTGAAAAAATGTTTGAATTGTTCGACTTTTACGAAGCCGAAGCAAGCCGTTTAATTGCAGCCGAACTTCCATTGCCTGCATACGAACAAGTGATTAAAGCATCACATAGCTTTAACTTACTCGATGCACGTGGTGCAATTTCTGTGACTGAACGTCAGCGTTATATTTTACGTGTGCGTACTTTGGCACGTTCTATTGCACAAAGTTATGTGGCTGCACGTGCCAAGCTTGGCTTCCCAATGGCAGAGCCTGAACTGCGTGATGAAGTCTTAGCGCAGTTAAAAGCACAAGTTGAAGCAGAAGCGAAAGAAGCCAACAAGGAGAGCAAATAATGTCTAAACATACCGTTTTGTTCGAATTGGGCTGTGAAGAACTTCCACCAAAAAGCTTAAAAAAATTACGTGATGCGCTGCAAGCTGAAACGGTTAAAGGCTTAAAAGATGCAGGTCTTGCATTCGATTCAATCGAAGCTTATGCAGCACCGCGTCGTTTGGCTTTAAAAATTGTCAATGTGGATGGCGCTCAGCCTGATACACAGAAACGTTTTGACGGCCCTGCGCTACAAGCAGCTTATGATGCGGAAAGCAAACCTACACGTGCCCTAGAAGGCTTTATGCGTGGTCAAGGCATCACAGCTGATCAAGTAACCACATTCCAAGCAGGTAAAGTTGAAAAAGTTTGTTTCTTAAAAGATGTTGAAGGTCAAAGCTTAGACGTTTTATTGCCACAAATTTTACAAACTGCTTTAGACAACCTACCTATTGCGAAACGTATGCGTTCAGCGGCAAGCCGTACTGAATTTGTTCGTCCTGTAAAATGGGTGGTGTTGTTGAAAGACAATGATGTTGTTGATGCAACTATTCAGGATCATAAAGCGGGTAATGTGACTTTTGGTCATCGTTTCCATGCGCCTGAAGCCATTACTTTAACGCATGCAGATGAATACTTAGCGAAGTTAAAAGTAGCGTATGTGATTGCAAATTTTGAAGAGCGTCAAACTATTATTGATGGTCAAGTCAAAGCATTAGCTGATGAAGTCAATGCGATTGCGATTGTGCCTGCTGATCTTCGTGATGAAGTAACTGCCTTGGTAGAATGGCCTGTTGCGCTTCGTGCCAGCTTTGAAGAACGTTTCCTTGCTGTGCCGCAAGAAGCGTTAATCACCACCATGCAGGATAACCAAAAGTATTTCTGCTTAGTGAATGCAGAGAATAAATTACAACCTTACTTCATTACCGTTTCTAATATTGAGTCTAAAGATCCTGCTCAAATTATTGAAGGAAATGAGAAAGTTGTACGTCCTCGTTTGTCTGATGCTGAATTCTTCTTTTTACAAGATCAAAAGCAACCGCTTGCATCTCGTAAAGAAAAATTGGCAAATATGGTTTTCCAAGCGCAACTTGGGACGCTGTGGAACAAGTCTGAACGTATTGCAAAACTCGCTGTGGCTTTGTCTGCAATCACTGGTGCAAACCCTGCTGATGCTGAAAAAGCAGCGTTACTTGCAAAATGCGACTTAACTTCGGAATTGGTGGGTGAGTTCCCTGAACTTCAAGGCATTGCGGGTACATATTACGCTCGTCTTGAAGGTGAGAACCATGAAGTATCAGAAGCTTTAGGCGAGCAGTATTTACCGAAGTTTGCAGGTGATGTTTTACCGAAAACCAAAACAGGTACAACCATTGCCCTTGCAGACCGTTTAGATACGCTCACTGGTATTTTCGGTATTGGCCAAGCACCGACAGGTTCTAAAGATCCATTTGCATTACGTCGTTCTGCAATTGGTATTTTACGTTTAGTGACTGAAAACAATCTTGACGTGTCGATTGAAAAATTAATTACGCTTGCATTGAATGCTTATGGTGATGTGGTTGCGGATCATGCGAAAACTTTAGCGGATGCTGTTGCATTCCTTGAAGGTCGTTACCGTGCCAAATATGAAGACCAAGGTGTTGCAGTTGATGTGATTCAAGCGGTTCAAGCATTGTCACCAAAATCTCCTTTAGATTTTGATAAGCGTGTAACTGCGGTGAATCACTTCCGTGCATTACCTGAAGCTGCTGCGCTTGCTGCTGCCAACAAACGTGTTGCCAATATTCTTGCGAAAGAAGCTGAACCAACGGGTGCTGTGGTTGAAGCAAACTTGGTTGAAGATGCTGAAAAAGCATTATTCGCTGAACTTGCTAAAGTAACGCCTGTCGTTCAACCGCTGCTTGATACGAAGAACTACACAGAAGCATTGTCTATGCTTGCTGCTTTACGTGCACCAATTGATGCTTTCTTTGAAGGCGTTATGGTGATGGCTGATGATGCAGAATTGAAAGCCAATCGTTTACGTATATTGGCGCAATTGCGTGGCTTGTTTACCAGTGTGGCGGATATTTCAGTGTTACAACACTAAGCTCCTATTTTTTAAAAACCCGCTTTAAAGCGGGTTTTTTTATTCGCTCTTCATCTGTATTAAGTAAGCGATTAATAGATTCTTACTACTTACCTTAATATCTATATCTGCATGATTTTTTGACAGAACATATAAATTAGGTCATTTATACTTCTTAATAACTTATTATTTTATTTAAAGACTAAAATGAAAAAAAATATACTATTTGTTTCTGTTGTAACTTTAGCGCTCACTGCCTGCTCAACTACACTAACTAACCCAAATATATCCATCATTTTAGAACAATACAGAAACATATCTGCTGAACCAAAAACCAACGACAATCTTGCTCGCCTCATTAAGCAGAAAGATAACTGTGTCATTGAATTCATTGGCAACTTCCAAACAGGAAAAGCCACTGAACATTGGATCTTTAAAGGTGATCAACTGATTTCAGCAGTTTCAAATGTAAATGCCACAATTGAAACCAAACAAACTATTTTTAATGTGCAAAATCCAGTGCAACAAAGCAATTTCAATGCACTCAAAAATCACTTTAAAGCTTCAAATCTAAAACAATGTGATTAATATAGGTGATACCACCAGCGACCTAAAGTACACAATATGATAGGAAGAAGAAAGATTATGAATATTTTTCTTCATAATCTTTCAGCTTTGTTTCATTTTGATAATTTGCTGTATCAATTTACTGACGAAATCAATTATAAAAATACTTTTAAACGTATGATGGGCTTAAAGTTATATAGCCAATACATCGCTACACAAAATGAAGGTGAAAACCCATAATGAATATGATTAAAACTTTCTGTATTACAACAGCAATTGTGGCAGCACCCTCTCTATATGCTCAAACAGCAAATGAAATAAAATCTCAACCCTACGGCGATAACCCGAATATTTTTAGGGTATTAGCGTATAAAACTGGTGAAAAAATTCAAAATACTGCTGAAAAAGTCGGAGCAGCCACAGAAAAAGGGATTCATAAAATTAAACCCAAAGTAGATAAGACTTGGGACAATACGAAGAACTACACTACTGAACAGGCAGAAATTGCAAAGGATACTACCCGAAAAGGCATCGATACGGCAGTAAAGAAGGTCAATGAAACCAAAGATGTGCTGATTGGTACAAGTGGTGGTAGTGTACCCATTCAACGTAACCACTTAAGTCAAACGTCAAGCTCGGAAGATACTACAATACCAGCAAAAAATGCTGTTACAGCGCCTACAATCACCCAACAAGCTCCACCAAACAATAACAACAGCTCAAAGCAAGCGATGATGCAAGATGGGGTTTCAGCAGATATTCCGCGTTAATTCAGTAAAAAAATCCCACCGAGCGGTGGGATTTTTTTAGCTTACTCGTCGTATCGGCTGCCCTTGTTTAAAGGCTTGTATATTTTCAACCAACTGATTCAGCATTCTTTGCCGAGCTTCCACACTACCCCACGCACTATGTGGGGTAATAATTAAGTTAGGTATATCCTCAGACAGTAGAAGATTGCCTTGTTGCGGTGGCTCAACGCTGAGTACATCTGTGGCAGCTCCAGCAATTTCCCCTTGGCGTAAAGCATCTGCTAGCGCTTGTTCATTGACAATACCGCCACGAGCACAGTTGACTAAGAACGCAGACTTTTTCATAGCAGTAAATTCTTTAGCTGCAATTAAATCACGTGTTTCATCGCTCAAGGGACAATGTAAACTGAGAAAATCGACTTGTGATAAAAGCTCATCAAATGGTATACGTGTTGCATCAATGGAGCGATGTGGTAATGCTCCAACCAAAACGTTCATCCCAAATGCTTTGGCCAATTTTGCGACCGCTTTACCCAGCTCTCCATAACCCAGAATGCCTAAAGTCTTACCCGATAGCTCAATGATAGGGAAATCTAGCAAACAGAAACTGGATGATTTATTCCATGCCCCTTGTTTCACGGCTTGATTATATTGCAACAAAGAATTTGCCAAAGCCAACATCAACGACAGTGTATGTTGTGCCACAGCTGCTGTACCATAACCCTGACAATTACTGACGATGATCCCTTGCTGCTGTGCTTGTTTTAAATCAACGTTATTGGTTCCAGTGGCTGAAATCAAAATCAGTTTTAAATTTGGACACTGTTGAATAATTTCGGCATTGAGCACAACTTTATTGCTAATCACCACATCGACAGCTTGAATACGTTCTAAAACCTGTTCACTTGCGGTAGATGGATAAAGTACCAGCTCATCACATGCTGCTTTTAGCTGACTAAAGTCCAAGTCATTTTTATCTAAAGATTGATAATCTAAAAAGACAGCTCTCATGTTTTATCCCTATTACTGATCACGGCGAAATTTTTTCAATCCCAACTACACTGCTCACAAACGAACCTATACTTAAATAACAACAAACTTTTCAGTGTCTTGCAGTGAATCTGTCTCAAAACTACAATTGCCCTGCACATCACAACTCATATATAAATTTTTATAACTTAAGACATAAAAATCAGCACACTTCTTAATAATGATCGGATTCATATCCAAAGAGAGTGCATCATCTTTTTTAAATAATTTGGTAACACGGCGGTCATTCATACAAATTAAATACGTCTGCTTTTTAATTTCCACTTGTGCCAAGCCACTATTTTCAACATGTAAGGGAATAATGTATTTACCATTTATATCAATTACTTGTTGATCATAACTTTCAAGTTTTTGAGTGATTACATTGAAAACTAACACATTACCAAAACAATCTTGTAGCTGGGTTTTATTTTCAAAGGGTAAATTAACCTGAATCCCTAATTTTTTCAGATCTTGCTCATCTACCCGTTTATTGGTCAATAAAATTCGGGTAATAGTTTGCTTTAAACTGGCATCAAAAAAACTACTATCCAATTGTAAATCAATCGTTTTTAAAATTTTTCCCAAAGCTTCATTATGCGTTCCTAATAAATGTGCAATCACGCTGCGATAATAAAACTTACTGTTCTTTTTCACCTCACGTATTTGCTTATAAAAATAGGTTTGATCGTATGGATGTTCAATAAAATCATGTAATAAAGATGAACTTGCCAAAACAGCAATCGCATCATGACCAGTATACGGAAGATGTAACGTGTGTAACTGGGGAATAAGCGGTTTAATCTTTAAGTAATGTTCCTTATCATTTTCAAAATATGGATCATAAACAATGATATATTCACATTCCGATGCAATATCCTGCGCTTGAATACGCATATCAGCATTCAGTTTTGCATCATAAAAATCAGTATAACGACGATCTTCTACTTCATTTGGATCGATCGAATATTGTGGTACCATCGCCACAACACGCTGCATATTAAAAAGCTTTGAATATTTTATAGCTGCATAGCCCCCCATTGAACCACCATAGCCAACAATGCGTTGATATTGCGCTAAAATTGGTTGTAGCTGGGGTAATAGTGCCGCCATACTTGATGCAGGAAACCATGATTTTTCTTTTGGCATAATTCCGACCACGCTGTAATCATATTTACTTAATGATTTTTCAGCATTAATCGAGAGACCTTTGGCACGGGAGATTAAATCACCAAAAGACAACACTAAAGTATCAGAGTTACCTTTTAAATAAATGACTCTGATTTGTTCATCTTCAAAAATTATCTGCTTATCCATTGCAACACCGAGACATAGGCTCTCTCATATTTAGTACAAAAATTAAACAAATAGATAACTTGCCTATTCATCGCATCAAGTGTCATATTTTATAGATACTGCACACAGATAGAAAAGCGCAAAATATGACACATTCCTTACATCCTGCTGCACAAAAAGGCTTCAGCTCTGCTGCTGAATTGTATCAACAAGTCCGTCCAGACTATCCACCGCAGATCATCGCTTGGTTAAAAGACGAACTTCAACTTACGCCCCAATCTAGCGTGGTGGACTTAGGCGCAGGCACAGGCAAGTTCCTTACTTATCTAGAACAAGTGACACCGCATAGCATTGCCATCGAACCCATTGCAGAAATGCTCGAACAATTGAAGATAGTACATCCTGATGTACAAGTGCTACACGCATCTAGTGACAATATTCCACTCCCTTCAGAAAGTATAGATGCAGTTTTGTGTGCTCAATCCTTTCACTGGTTTGCCACGATTGAAAGCTTAAATGAAATTCACCATATTCTAAAACCAGAAGGACATTTGGGTCTAATTTGGAACCAACGTGATGAGGAGGTGAGCTGGGTCAAAGCATTGGCAGATCTGCTCGCTTCATATGAAGGCGATACCCCACGCTATCATAGCGGCGCATGGAAAAAAGTCTTTGAACATCAATTTTTATTTCGGTTAGAAAGTGTCAAACTCTTTTCTCAACTGCAAAAAGGAACAGTGGAAGATGTGGTCAGTAAGCGCTTACTGTCCACCAGTTTTATCGCTGCAATGCCACAAGCTGAACAGTTAAAGTTACAGCAGCAATTTGAACAGATTATTTTTGAACATACGGGTAAATCCCCTCAAGATCAGATTGAGTTCCCTTATGTCACCTATGCTTATCACTTTAGAAAGATTAAAAATTAAATCACCCATTGGAGAATGTTTTTCATGAATAGATTATCAAATCCTGTGCTGTTGACTAGCGTACTGTTTGTCACCTTCCTCATGACTGCATGTACACCAAAGCCCGAACAAAGTCATAATAATCATCAAGCGACAGATGCCTCACCCAAAGTTTTAGATCAGCTCAAAACTAGACCGATCCAAGAGTTTCCAGCAACACCCGATGATGCGCATGATATTACCCTGCTAACTGAATACGATCAAAAATTTAATGAAATGAACAATGAATTAGAAGCTGATCTACAAAAGAGAGCAGTTGAAGGTAAGCTCAGCGCTGAAATAACGCAGCAACTGAAACAGGATAGCATTCGATCTTCACTCAATATGTTAAAAGATTTAGATTTGAAAACTCAGCAAGGACGCTATATCCAAGGTTTGCTATACCAATATTGGGAAAATCAAGCCAAAGTTTATGCTGAGAAAAAACAGTCACCTGATGGTGAACTGAAACAGCCATCTGATGCAGTAAAAGGTATGGGGGACCTATTTACGGCACAAGAGCAATTAAATCATTGGAAAGAAAAGAACCAGAAACAATCCTAAAAACCAAGCATTATTCTGAAATGGCAAGAGGTAGTATTAATGCTACCTCTAAACTGGCTAATCCGAGTATTCCATTCAAGCCCACAAAAGATTTTAGCTACGCAAAAATTAGATGATATCTTAAAATCTGGCATTTTAAATAGCGAACCTGAATACAAAGTCTTATTTATTATCAAAGCCTTTGATATAGATAAATTTAGGAAACTCGGATTCGACATTGCCACCGCTGATCAGGCTGCTTAGACGATTCCCAAGAACGTACATGTACCAATTCAATCAAATCTTGGCCAGGTTTTTCGGCGGTAAATTGGAAGGTTTTTATTCCTCCCTCTCCAACAGCACCATTCTCTGCATCTTTCTGTAGAAAAGTCTCTTCGGTTTTAAAAATTTTTAAAGGCTGAGCCAGTTGCCACTGATAACCAGTACTCGGATTCTCTGATGCATTAAATACTAAGCTTTCACCCACTTTCATTTCCATTAAAGCTGGACACTTTTGCTTTAATGTATAGACATGAGTTTTAGCCATCACAGTTGAACTTGGATTGTGGCAAGCAGATAAGCCTACGCCCAATAGAATCACGGCAATACTGGCAAAAATTTTCATCAATCTATCTCATTGGTTTGATTTAGTTCTGCTTATAATTACAGCAATCTTTTAAACAGTCTCTATTTTTCTCAATATCTATTTAAATATTTTGTTTTTCAATCCATTGAATTGAATGCACACGAATCAACTTACATGCACCATCTCCAACACCGTTCCAGTTTAAAGCAGATGTCCATACTAAATTCTTGTCATTCACTTGAACTAAATCACCGTTTAAACGAACTAAGTCACCACGGCGTACTTTTTTAATTTCTTTAGCAATTTCAGGATTAGCAGGAATAATATGCATATTACTGACCAATTGAGTCGCCAACTGAGGTGGAACAGGAGTACGTGCCATTTTCCAGTTTAAGTAACGATCATATTGGTTAATTGAAATTTGACGAGCAATTTCAGGTTCGGTAAATAAACCACGAGTGACGGCATAATCAATCGGTGAAAACTTGGCCTGTTCATCAGAAAAATATTCTTTTGAACCTAAAATCCGAAACTCACCTTGAAATGGCTCTAAGACTGAAATTTTCTGATCTTTCACACTCGGTGCTAAGCCTTTGGCAATATTGTATTCAGCCGATGGATTCGCACTGGCATGTAAGGCAGTAAATGCGCATAAAGCAGCAAAAATTAATCTTTTGGTCATAGATCCCTCCAAAATCATCGAGTCAATATTTCATCTGATTTTAGTATGGACTTAAAATCTTATAATAAAATCAAGATTAAGTAACAAAATACAGAAATTTCGTCACTTTTTTGTCTTATATTCTGCGTATATTTTTAGTTAGAATCAAAGCACTACAATTAAAAAAAGTTTAACTGATGATCTATAAATTTTACCAACAACATATTTTCCCCCATCTACTCAATCAAATCATGCAGACCCCAAGCTTGATGCAAAGTCGGCATCAACTTCTTTCAAATCTTCAAGGTGAAGTACTTGAAATTGGCTTTGGCACTGGATTAAACCTTCCTTTTTATCAAAACATTGATAAATTATATGCGCTTGAACCCAATTCTGATGTGTATCAATTGGCACACCAAAGTGTTCAAAAGGCCCCTTTTCAAGTTCAACACATTCAAGCCAGTGCGGAAAAACTGCCTTTTGCTGATGCCTCACTTGATAATATTGTCAGCACATGGACAATGTGTAGCATTACCGATTTAGACCAAGCGATCTCAGAAATTTATCGGGTCTTAAAACCAGAGGGCACACTGCATTTAGTTGAACACGTTCAATATAATGACAACAACACCTTAAAAAAACTGCAAGATATTTTTACTCCCTTACAAAAGGTGATTGCAGATGGCTGCCATTTCAATCGAAATATTGAATTGGCATTATTTAAAGCAAATTTTAAATTTATACTCAAAGCCTATTACGATGCCAATGGAGTTCCTAAAATTGGACGTCGCATGTTTTTTGCCAAAGCACAAAAAATGTAATGCTCTTTTTCATGACGATCATTGATTTTTATTAAATATTTATAAAAAACAATGTCTCAATAGAGTCAAAATATGAATTTCTCATGTCTTGACCTTGTTACATAAAATGGCGTTGTGAAAATAAAAATGAATTAAATTCAGCATTCAGAAGATTAGGTTTAATCTGCAAAATTAATTCTGATGGTTTCAAAACGCACACGCCCCTCTCGAACAGCCTGAGCAATTGCTTGTTGTCCTTTGCTCAAGCGTGCCCCACCACTTTTAATATCAATTAACACCACTTCAATATCTTCAGCTCGGCCTTCGCCATCCCGAAAGTCGCTATAACCATCAAAAACTACATAATCAACGGGATCACCCAAGAATTTAGCATCACTGGGCAAATATTGAAATTCAGGCATGATCGGAGCCATTTGCTCGGCCATCTTACCTTTCAATACTGCACGACTGGTATTTACACTACGTTTTTGTGCACTAACCAAAGCCTGCTGATGTTCCAACTCAAGCTCAGCAATATATTGCTCATATTCTGCTTTAATTTTTCCATTTCTAGTGCTCGACAGAACCATGGTGGTTAACACAATTCCGATACAGGCGCCAATTAACATCGCCATCCAAATGGACATCTTTTCATCCTAAAGCTCAAACTCAGCACAATGTAAACAACAACTAAACTTTTGTCATGTATCATCTTCTTGCTGAAAAATAATGCTAAGCTAAGATCAAACTTTTATTGCCCATTTTAATTGTAAATCATGAAAACAATACTCATTGCAAATCTAAAAGGCGGCTGCGGTAAAACAATTACTGCGATTACATTGGCTTCGGCTTTGGCTCAAAAAGGTTATAAAGTCGCACTTGCAGATGCAGACAATCAAAAATCAACATTGCAATGGCTTAAGCAACGTCTTGAAGATGCAGCGACAATTCAAAGCCTAGATTGGCGACACGAAAAATCGATTGGTGAAGCACCCAAAAATTTAGAATATTTAATTATTGATGCCCCTGGTGCACTAACGGGTGAACATGCTGAGCAATTGATTAGTGAATGTCATGCCATTGTGACCCCCCTACAGCCTTCCTTTTTTGACATTGACAGTACCAAACGTTTTTTAAAACATATTCAAGAGATTAAACGCATTCGCAAAGGCAAGGTCGCAGTGCATTTGGTTGCGAATCGAGTTAAATCAAATAGTTCAAGTTCTAAAGATATTCAACATTTTTTCGATAAAATTGAACAAAAGCCTGTCGCTTGGATTTCAGAACGTAGTGCTTATGGACAATTGGCTATGCATGGTTTGAGTATTTTTGATAAACCGCAAAAAAGCTATTTGGCCATTCAAGAGCAATGGCAGCCGTTGCTTGATGCACTAATCGATGACCCCAGTGATTGGTTCTAAATTTTAGAAAATAGTTGCAAATCGCACTTTTGATAATTTTTGATATATGATGAAAAGCATATACCGAATGATGTCAGCCAAATAATGCTTACATTTTTCCATGAAAATTTAAATGAGATTAGAGTGATTAATGCAAGAATTTAATCCGACCTTACAGCGTGCTTTATTATTTGGGCTGTTTTTTATTTTAATTTATTTGGGTTTTGACATACTCAAATATTTTATCGTGCCTGTACTTTGGGCATGTATCATCGCATATATGACTTGGCCAATGTACAAACGCATCCAGAGAATGTGTGGTGAAAATCGGCCAACCTCAAGCGCATCAATCATGATCACTTTAGTCATTTTGGTGGTTGGTTTGCCACTGACCTTTGCTATTTTTATTTTACAACACGAAGGTCGTAATCTGTATCTCGATTTACAACGCCAATTTTCTTCTGGAGACATAACCGTTCCCGATTTAATCCGAGACTTACCTATTATTGGTAAAGAAATTACTCGGACAGTACGTGAACTTAATGCTGACCCCACCAGTTTTTCACACACCATTGGGGTTTGGATTCAGGGGCATATGAACTATGGTAAATTTGTTCTAAATGAAATTACCAAGAATATCGTCAAACTCTGTTTTGCCATCATGTCACTGTTTTTCTTCTATCGAGATGGGCAAACGATTGTCCATCAAGTCAGTAAAGCACTCGAAAAAATTATTGGCCCACGTATCCATCATTATATTGATACGATTTCAGAAACTACACGTGCTGTGGTTTATGGCGTAGGTTTAACTGCTGTTGCACAAGCAATTTTAGCCGGCCTCAGTTATTTCGTTGCAGATGTACCAAACCCAATGGTCTTAACCATTGTTACCTTCTTACTTGCACTGATCCCCTTTGGAACACCAATCGCCTATACCAGCGTGGCATTATGGTTATTATCAAAAGGACACATGGTTGAAGCAATTGGCATCATGGCGTGGGGTGTATGTATTGTTAGTACTTCAGATAACGTAATTCGCCCTCTGGTCATTTCAGGTGCAACTAAAATTCCATTCCTCTTAATTATGTTTGGTGTTTTAGGTGGCTTGGCTAGTTTTGGATTGGTCGGTTTATTTATTGGTCCAGTTATCTTAGCCATCCTGCTCGCCATTTGGCGTGAATGGTTACACGAAACCATTGACCCTGAACCTGTGCCGAAAGCAACATTGGCTTATGACATTGATGATGAAAACACTCCCAAACTCTAAGTTGGCTCAAATTTGTTAATAAACTGATACAATACAGTGACTCATTCGCATTGCCTCGCATCCTCTGCTCTGTTTGAATAGCAGTACAACAAACACAATAAGGATGCGTCACCATGCTTTCCTCTTTTTTTAAAATGTCTGCTTTAACAACGTTCATTGCTTTATTCACTGTAGGGTGCAGCACGACTACTGCATCTCATAGCAATAAGAATAAAGCACCGCAAAAAATTGTCGATATACATGCTGTGACAGCTCAAGGCATTCAACAAAAAATTGGAACAGTAACTTTTCAAGATAGCTCTCAAGGTTTAATGATTACCTCACATCTCTCAGCATTGCCATCTGGTTATCATGGTTTTCATATTCATGAAAATGGTTCCTGTGCACCTGCTGAAAAAGATGGAAAAATGGGAGCTGCGTTAGCTGCGGGGGGGCATTTCAATCCCACACATGCCATTCATGGCACGCCCAATGACGGACATTTTGGAGATCTACCTGTATTGAATGTCGATTCCGATGGCCATGCCAATACAACCGTCATCGCACCGCGTTTAAAGCTCGAAAATATTCAAGGCTTAAGCATTATGATCCATGCTGGAGGCGATAATTATTCCGATCACCCTAAACCCTTAGGTGGTGGTGGAGCACGCATCGCTTGTGGTGTTATTCAATAATGATCACCACCATTTATAGATACTCCCACCATTGAATACTCAAGGACTGAGCCGGAAAAATAGAGCTGGCTCAAGCCCTTACTCTTGCGAATACCTTTTGTGAATAGTCTGCAACAGCTTTTCCAAAGCTTTAAATCCAATTCTATTTGGATGTATTGCCTACAAATTTTTATTGTGCTGAGTGGTACCACGCTCGGCCTTTATTTTCTAGGTAAAGAGTATTTAATTGTTCCAGTAACTTTAGGTGCCATTGCAACGGCCCTGACGGACTTTGATGATCGCCTCAGTATTCGACTAAGAAATTTAGGCTATGTCTGTATCTTATTTTTTACAGTCAGCAGTATTTTAGACCTACTTTATCCTTATAAATTTTTCTTCATTGTCTATTTATCGCTTTCTAGTGCAGCCCTCATCTTAATGGGTGCATTAGGGCAGCGCTATGCTAGCATTTCCTTTGGTACGATTTTACTCTCCATTTACACTATGTTCGGATTGGGAGAATACAGTGAATGGTACCAACAGCCGAGCTATTTTATCATCGGTACGCTTTGGTATGGTCTTAGCGCTGTAATTTTTTATTTACTCAAACCGACTCAAGCCTTACAAGATAATTTAGCGCAAAATTTCAATGCGCTTTCACAACTTCTCAACATTAAATCTAAGCTCTTTGATCCCGATAATACCAAGAATATCGAACAATGCTTATATGAGTTGTCTCTGCAAAATAGCCATGTCGTACATAGTTTGAATATCACAAAAGCATCACTACTTACCCGTTTGAAGGCCTCACGTGCCAATAAAAACACTATTTACTGGCTCAATTTATACTTCTTAGCACAAGATATTCATGAACAAGCCACCTCCAATTATCTGCATTATGAGAACATTCATAAATATTTTAGCCGTACAGATTTAATCTTTCGCATTCAAAAAAATGTACGATTACATGCTCAAAGCTGCCAAGCCCTTGCACATGCAATTCTGCATCAACAGCCCTTTCAAGCCAATCCAGATACCGAAATAGCACTGCACCATTTAGACCTCTCCATTCATCAATGGATACAAGAAAACCCCCATAATTTAGAAGTCAAAAACTTATTATTAATTTTACGTAATCTCAATAATATTCGAGATCAATTTCTAAACTTGAGTATTGAACAATACAATTACCAACAGCACTATCATGGTAATAGCCATCAACAGCAACAAAATATTAATCTCTTAGATGATGATATTCATGGGGTTCAAGATTTATGGCTCAAACTTAAACAACACCTTACCCCACAATCGGCACTGTTTAGACATGCGGTACGTATCGCTTTTGTCTTTGCTGTCGGTTATGCCCTTTCTCTGTTGCCCTTTGCTAAAAATGGATACTGGATATTACTGACTAGTCTATTTGTCTGTCAGATGAGTTATTTTGCAACTAAAAGCCGTTTGAAACTGCGTACTTTAGGCACGCTTTTAGGGGTCATCTTCGGTATTCCTGTACTGTATTTCGTACCCAGTATTGAAGGGCAATTGATTCTGACCATTATTTTTGGCGTGTCTTTTTTCTATTTACGTTCCAAAAAATATGCCATGGCGACGCTGATGGCCACTTTAATGGTGTTGTTGATTTTTAATCTCAAGGGTTCAGGCTATACCGTTATTTTACCTAGAATCATTGATACCATTTTAGGCTGTCTAATTGCATGGTTTGCGGTGAGTTTTATTTGGCCAGATTGGAATTTCCGCAATATTTCTAAAACTATTCAGAAAAGTACGCAAGCGACCTTGGACTATTTTGATGCCATTGTTGAGCAATACCAACACGGTAAAAATAATAGTATGGCTTACCGAACTGCACGGCGGAATGCCCATAATGCGCAAATTGAATTATCCAGTATGATTTCAAGCTTAAGTACCGAGCCGAATCCCAATCAGGATTTAATTCACAATGCCTTTCGCTATTTGGTGTATAGCCATAGCCAACTAAGTTATGTCTCTGCATTGGGAAGTCACCGTCAGCAAGTACAAGACCAGCAAGTTTTAGCATTAATGCTTTGGTGTAAGCAGATGCTTAATGATGTCATCGTGCAACAACACGCGTTAGATAACCAAAAAATCCAACAAAAGCTCGAGGAAATTAAACAATTAAGCACACAAGATCAGCTTTCTGACGATTTATTGTTAGCGCTAAAACAAATCAGTTTATTGCTAGAAACGCTACCTGAATTGCTGAAACTGAAAACAGCTTTATTCGCCTTGGAGATTAAATAATAGCTTAGAGGTTTCCTTTGAGTAGGGTTAAATCACTGCAGCAAAATTAATAAATTTATTTTAATTTTCATTCAACTTTACTACGGACTCCGCTACACTCGAGCTTCATTCTCATGCTTAAATAGTGACCATGAATATCAAATCGTTACGTGTTGTTGGCTTTTTAGAAGGCATTTCTTTTTTATTACTCCTGTTGATTGCCATGCCGATGAAATACATTTGGGATAATCCCATCATGGTGAAATATGTGGGTATGGGGCATGGCATCCTCTTCATTGCCTTTTTAGCTGTTTTATTTGTGGTGTGTGAAAAGCAAAAATGGTCGATTAAGATGTTTATTTTCGGTTTTATTGCTTCAATTTTACCATTTGGGCCTTTTGTTTTTGATCATAAACTCAAGAAATTAGAGCAAAACTAAATCTACTCTCATGAAAAATAAAAAAGGAGCATTAATCAATGCTCCTTTTTCAATAACAACCTACTCTTCATGGTCTAAAATAAAAGATTAGAACTCACCTCGTTGTTTACGTTCTAGCAAAATAGTATTCAACATACTCCGCGGATAACTAAACCATAATGCGACCAATGCAAAACAAATTAAACCATATGCCCAAAAATGGTAATGCTCATATAGAACACGAACCAATTCAATTACGAAAAAGAAGCTAAACATCATTAACACTGAAACTGCTGCCGCAACTGTACCTTTGGAAACCTCGGATGACATTAATGCGAAACGATAAAGCACAGAAAAGCTGATACCCTCACCAAAGCTCACTAAAGTCATACCTAAAATGACGCAATAAATAAAGTAATCACTCCAAATGACACCTAGCAAAACAATTACAGTACCTAACAGCATAATTGGCAACCCGATTAATACCGTTTTACCTAAGGCCAATTTATCAATCACCTTAATCAACACAATATTACCGACTATTAAACCGCCCAATACTGGAAATTGTGCTAAACCATATTGCATACTACTTAGGCCTAACTCTTCCACCAACATGACTGGAGATAAGGCAATCCATAGCATCAGTGGCATTGCTATCATCGGCAAAGCCAAGGTCATGATTAAGAATCTTTTATTTTTAAAGACCTGTTTAAAGTCATCCAATACATAACGAAATGGTTGTTTAGGCTTGCTAACTTGCGAACTGGGCATTTTTGCTTTCAAGCCAAACCAGCTCAGAAAAGCCAGTAAAGCAATACCAATAAAGCCCCAATGCCATGATAGATGATCAATTAAGAAAGCCCCCAATACAGGCCCCAGTAATGGAGCAAGTAAAGAGATATTTGCCATCAGCGCCATGACTTTAATGGCATCACGTTCTTCAAAGGTTTCCTGAACGGCTGCATAGCCTACAGCAGAAATCACAGACAATCCAAAACCTTGTAGAAAACGTAAGGCTAAAAAGCTTTCAATATTATGGGTGAGTAAAATAAGTAAGCAACAGATAACAAAGAAGAGTACCCCTGCCAATAAAACTTTTTTTCGGCCTATACGGTCAGATAGTGGGCCGAGTAACCATGCCACGCATGCTCCACCCAATAAATAAAAGGACATCGAAGATGGTGCCCACGAGCTACTTACACCAAATTCTTTGGTAATAGCGAGCATCGCAGGTTGGACTAAGTCATTGCCAATATAGACTGAGAATTCAAACAGTACTAATGCCAATGGAAACATGAGCGTTGCACGGCTCAACGTTGTGGTTTGAATTTTTTGCATTATTTTCTACATATCGTTATAGGCTCTTATAAAGGCTGATTACTTTTTTAGGGAGATAAGCATCAACCCAATGACAAGCACTGAGAATTTAAATATAAATTTTAGAAAGTGCGCTTAGTCTTAAGCGGCTTTATACACCGTATTCACAAGATGTTGAGTAGATAAAATAAGTAATTGTGAGGTTTTTACAATACATAAAACCTGTATATTTGGTTGGCTCTATATATTAATTAAGTTTAGCAGAATTTCAGCAAGCATTCGAGTTGTACTTTTATTGGTCACTTTGTTTTTGGTGCAAATAAATTTTAGTTTATTCATATGGTTTAAAGTTATTAATAAAATCGTTCACTGAGTTTCTCAATCTGTGAGTAAAAAATACAAGATGAAATCCTAACACTTAAACAATACAACACGCTAATTAATAACTTTATCCATAGTGTACCTTATGGCAGAGTTATATCATTAACCATAATAGTATTGTTTTAAACTAAAACTATAATCCGTGAGATATCGCTGTAACTCTTCTGAATCATTGGTATTTTGCATAGCTCTTAATTTTAAAGTTTCAATTTTTTCATTCAGTAATTTTAAAATTTGCTGTTGTTCGACATCAGGAACCTGAGCTTTTTCTTTTTGCTGTTTTTTAATTTCTAAATAAGTTTCTGCCCAATGCCGAAGTGCATCATTTATATCAATTTGTGCAAATAAGTCAGTAATAAGTAATTCAGGCATAATTTGCTGCATTGCCAATTCCGCGGACATTAATCCACGAATAGAATAAAATACTTTTTTATAAGTGAAATTATCAGCAGTTTGCATCACATGCATACCACTAGTGGCTAATGAAAGATAATGGTAATACAAAGCCTTGTAATCTATCCGTTTTAACAATCCCTCCTTAAACGTTTCCCATTCTGGAAACTGATTGAAATATATAATATGTGCTCTAACCCACTCTAAAACTGTTGGATTACTTTTGGCAAGCAATCCAAACATTTTATTTATATCGAAAGAAACAAAATCAAAATCTCCATCCATAATTTCAATTAAATCACGGTATTTTTTATAGTCATAATATTGTGCTTTAGATGGAAGATGAAAACCACGTACATCATAATCACTGTCTGGACTTGCCATTCCCCATAGGCGACTACCACTTTCAATATAAAAAAGTGGAAAATCATCTCGATCTTTAAATAAGTGTTGAATTTCTTGTTCTATTTGCATCTTATATTAAATCAATCATTATAGATCCATCACAATGCAACATTACCCTCTAACGAGTCAATTTTTTATTTAGCTCATCAATTCAAAGTCATCTAGCCATAATTCAAAACTTTAAAGTCATTTACTCAATATCCCTAAAACTAAAAAACGTACCAAATCTGATACGTTTTTAATGAGAGTAAAAGTCTAAATTTTAATCACAAACAATTAACTAAGAACATCGTTTGGTTTGAAAGCTTTTAGTATTGCCGCGTGCACATTGATAACTTTTTTTAGTTTCTTGCAACTTCCAATCATTATCTACCAGTTTAAAAATATAATCGGTACGAATAGCAGAAACAGAATCATCCATTAAATTAGACTCAATCACTGCAATTTGAGCCGCTGTTGGCGCCTCAACACGGTTAAACACTTGGCGTATCGAAAGGCTGTTTTGCTCTTTTACAATATCAGGCTGAACTTTTAACACCTGTTGCATTGGCGTATTAGATGAGCCAACATTTACCTTAGAGGCTAATTTTTTTGTCGTTGCACAACCTGTCGTCATTAAGCCCAAACATATTATAGAGGTGGACAATAAACGTAACATTGGAAAATATCTCCCATAAAAAACATTGCACCTATGATGCCATGTCTTCATTTTTCACACGATTAACTTTATGTAGCTATCCCTAAAAGAACTTACAGATTAAATCTTAAGGATAAAATAATTTTCTATATTTTTAATGGTGTGGTTGAACAAATGACATCAATTTTAAATTCAGTGACTGCATCCTGCACCTCTACATGTTCCATCACTCATGTTGTAAAGCGTGGAGTGTGATAACTCTCCTATTGGATATGCAACACCTTCAGGCAGATTGAATGTTGCTGAATGCCCGCCATACATATCACCTGGAAACTTAAAAGGTTTTAAAATGACATAGCTGCGGTCTGGATAAAACTCATGTCTTAACTCATCACCTAGACCAATGATCACTGTCGGATCAGAATTATTCCCTACCGTTAGTCTAATTTGAGCCAAATCAAATTGTTCAGCATCAGAATTCGTTACTGGACGAATTAGCCCCAATTGCAAAGCTTTCTGCATCCCCTCATCACTTTCTGGCAACTGTATATAATGTTCACTCGTGAGCACAGAAGCAGTTTTCTTGGTATATGCTTGAAGTTGATCTTTAAGTTTATTCTTTAAGGGTTCAATTTGGCTGTCATCCATATTAATATATTTTGTTTCACCCAATACATAAAGTGCATCTACATTTCTTTTAAGATGAGACTGACTATATCGATTCAGCTGTTCAATTTCCTGCTCATCATAATAACTCCCATTACAAGCAGAATTTTTACCGCCTAAAACTTTGGCTTTACTGTCATTTAAAATGACTTTTTGATCATAAGATCCTATTAGTAATACAGCTTTTACTAAATTTGGCTGTGTTTCTTTAATATTCCAAACATTTTGTTCATAGCCCGTTAAAACAATAACGGTCGGCTTGGTGACGGTAACAACAACATCAATTGCTTTATATCCATTATATTCCGCAGGCAAACTATGGCTAGATGTACCTGCATAAACACTTGCAGCTAAAACTTGATAATCCTTTGGCAATGAAACTATAGAGCCACATATATCTATATTGATTGAATTCAATGTCGTGGCTACGCTTGATAATTTGTCATTGCGATAAAATACAAGGAATAGAACAATCAGAATTAATCCCGCAATAATGGCGTATAAAATTTTATTTTTCATATTATATTCTTTGTTTTTAAATGCTTTTTTATTATACAAATTGTTTTATTTTTATCAAATTATAAAAAAAGCGCACCTCACGATGCGCTTTTTGGAATATTTATTTCAATTAAAGATCAAACAACTTACCCGGATTCATAATACCGTTCGGGTCAAATACTTGTTTCAATGCTTTCATGTATTCAATTTCTTCTTCAGAACGCGTGTAGCCAAGATACGGCTTTTTGGTCATACCCACGCCATGTTCCGCAGAAATTGAACCATCGTATTTTTTCACGGTTTCAAATACGTATTTATTCACGACCTGACATTTGGCAAAGAAATCATCTTTACTTAAATCCGTAGGTTTTAAGATATTTAAGTGCAAATTACCGTCACCAATATGACCGAACCAACAAATATCAAAATCAGGATAATTCGCTTCCACAATTGCATCAATTTCTTTAATAAATGCAGGGACATGGGTAATTAACACGGAAATGTCATTTTTGTATGGGGTAAATGGCGCAATTGATTCAGAAATGTCTTCACGCAAACGCCATAAGCTATGTACTTGGTCTAAACTTTGACTCATGACACCATCAAGCACCCAACCTTGTTCCATGCAATGCTCAAAGATTTCCATTGCCGCATCCATAATTGGTTCATACGGCGCTTCAAACTCAAGTAATACATAGAATGGACATGCTGTTTCAAATGGACGTTGCACATGACCATTGTCCAATACTTTTTGCATCGCTAATTCACCAAAGAATTCGAATGCCGTTAAATCAATTTTGTTTTGGAAGGCATGCAGCACAGGCATGATTGACTCAAAATCGGGGATACCCAAGACCATTACTTGTAAGTCATGCGGTTGACGTTCCAACTTCATTTCAGCTTCAGTCACTAAGCCTAAAGTACCTTCACCACCAATGAACAAATGTTGTAACGCATAACCTGTAGCATTTTTAATCATGCCTTTATTCAAGCGCAGTACATCGCCTTTACCCGTCACAACGGTTAAACCCAGCACCCAATTACGCGTCATGCCATATTTAATTACTTTAATACCACCAGCATTGGTGCCAATGTTACCGCCAATTTGCGATGAACCTGAAGATGCAAAATCAACGGGATAATACATGCCTTGTTGTTCAGCATAGTTTTGCAACTGCTCGGTTACAACACCAGCCTGAATACGAACCATGCGATCTGCAGGAAAGAACTCAATAATTTGGTTCATTTTGTCCATGCTAATGACAATTTCACCATTCGCTGCCACTGCACCCGCAGATAAACCCGTACGACCACCCGATGGTGTAATCGCAACATCAAATTGATTGGCAAGTTTTACAATCGCCTGCACTTGTTCAGTACTCGATGGAAAAACGATGACAGATGGGTTTGGATCAAAGTGCTTCGTATGATCACGACCCCAATTTTCTAAACTGTCAGCGTCGGTTTTAATACGATTTTCACCGACAATTTCCGTCAAGTGGGTCAATAATTCAGGTGCTAAAGTAACTGGAGCATTCATCGTTTTGCGGACCTAGCAAGATATAAACAAGTGGTTTTGGGGACTATAGCGCTTCCATTTAGAACCGCTTGATAAAAAATATTCACCTGAAAATAAACATCATTTTCAAATTTTAACGCCAAATTCTGCTGTATTCTACCGCCAAGCCTGCGTTGGATAAAGCCTCATCCATGCATACTCTATTTACACTTTATGCATAACTTAGACGCAAAGTGCACGGAGTCGTAGAAAAATACAGATTAATCCATTTTATCAATATAGCTTATAAGAAATCGTAGGCAAATATCCACGTTCTCAGTCATAAACGAAATATCTATAGACCCGTGTCTATGGTATCATATTGCGACTAAATTTGGCCTTTGTAGCGGAGCCGTAATGAGCCAACATCTTTCACTACCTAAAGATAAAATTCGTTTCTTGTTGTTAGAAGGCGTTCATCAAAACGCAATTGACACTTTAAATGCTGCCGGATACACCAACATCGATTCCCGTAAAACTGCGCTTGAAGGTGAAGCGTTGAAAGAAGCGGTTAAAGATGCTCACTTCATTGGGATTCGTTCTCGTACTCAATTGACTGACGAAGTATTTGAAGCTGCGAATAAACTGATCGCTGTTGGTTGTTTCTGTATCGGAACCAACCAAGTGAACTTAAATGCTGCCATGATTCGTGGTATTCCAGTATTTAACGCACCTTATTCAAATACACGTTCAGTTGCTGAACTTGTCCTTGCTGAAACAATTCTACTCCTTCGTGGCGTACCAGAAAAATCTGCATCGACACATCGTGGTGGTTGGAATAAATCAGCTGTGGGTTCGTTTGAAACTCGTGGTAAAACTTTAGGTATCGTCGGTTACGGCTCAATTGGTTCTCAGCTTTCGGTACTTGCTGAGAGTTTAGGGATGCAAGTCATCTATTATGATGCTGTCACTAAACTTCCAATGGGAAATGCACGTCAAGTCGGTTCTTTAGATGAACTTCTTGCTACTGCTGATGTCGTGACATTACACGTTCCTGATGTGCCTTCTACACGTAATTTCTTTGGCAAAGCACAATTTGCCAAAATGAAAGAAGGTTCTATCTTCATCAATGCAGCACGTGGTACCTGTGTCATCATTGAAGATCTTGCTGATGCAATCAAATCAGGTCACATTGGTGGCGCTGCAATTGATGTATTCCCGAAAGAACCAAAAGCCAACGGTGAAGAATTCGTTTCTCCATTACGTGGTTTAGACAACGTAATTTTAACCCCGCACGTTGGTGGTTCGACCATGGAAGCACAAGCGAACATTGGTTTAGAAGTGGCAGAAAAATTTGTGGCTTATTCAGATAAAGGGATGACCTTATCTGCTGTGAACTTCCCAGAAATTGCATTACCGTTGACTGAAGGTAAACACCGTTTACTGCACATTCACAAAAATATTCCTGGCGTTCTTTCTAAAATCAACAACTTGTTTGCTGAACATGGCATCAATATCTCTGGTCAATCTTTAATGACCAAAGGTGATGTCGGTTATTTAGTGATGGATGTTGATGCAACTGCATCGAAAGAAGCCTTAGATACCCTAAACGAAGTTGAAGGTACTATCCGCGTTCGCGTATTGTTCTAAATAATAAAGACTCTAAAAAAACCACAGCTTTCTAGCTGTGGTTTTTTTATTGTTTGATAAAAATACTGTTATTATTTTTTACCGATCAAAGGCCATTTTAGTTAAATGCTCAATCTACAAAAGATATCCTACCTTCAAGCAATTTTCTTGCTCTTAATCGCTATGATGAGTCTGCAAAGTAGCGGCTCTTTAGCAAAAGTATTATTTGAACAATTTCCTGTTTTAACTGTGGCTGTCATGCGCATATTTATGAGTGCAATCATTTTGGCCATCATCTTTAGAATTTGGAAAATTAATTTCAAACGAGTGAAATGGCTTTCCATCATTGCTTATGGCTTCGCTATTGCAGGAATGAATGCTTTATTTTATTTATCTATCGAACGTTTACCTTTAGGTATTGCGGTTTCATTTGAATTTATCGGGCCACTTAGCGTTGCTCTATATTATGCACGGCAAAAATTTGATTTTATTTGGGTTGGACTGGCTATTTTAGGCTTAGTTTTATTGTTTCCATTTGATCAAGCCACACAACCTTTAGATCCTATCGGTATCGCATTTGCACTTGCAGCGGGTGCCTGTTGGGCAATGTATATTATTGCAGGACAACGACCATCTGGTGTCTCTGGTAATCATACTGTATGTCTAGGCATGTTTGTGGGAATGTTATGTTTGATGCCGATTGCTCTGTTCTCCGGTATGACAACAACCGTTTTTGAACCA
Organism: Acinetobacter sp. ANC 4648; assembly: GCF_002135345.1. Classification (GTDB taxonomy): domain Bacteria; phylum Pseudomonadota; class Gammaproteobacteria; order Pseudomonadales; family Moraxellaceae; genus Acinetobacter. The sequence goes on from NZ_NEGI01000007.1 coordinate 71,795, forward strand.
TCGAACTTAATCTATTTTATTGCACTAGCTATCCTTGCCAGCGCCTTACCTTTTACTTTAGAAATGATTGCTTTGAGAAATTTAACGGCATTAAGCTTTGGTACGCTCATGAGTTTAGAGCCTGCTATTGCCGCATTTTCGGGCTTTATCTTTCTAAATGAGCAATTACTTTGGACACAATGGTTGGCATTGTCAGTAATCATTTGTGCATCGATTGGTTGCACCTATACAACACAACTCGCAAGAAAAAAAGCCGAGGAAAAAGCAAAAATTAAGCATTAAATCAGAAGAAGTTGTATGCTTAGTGGGGATATTTTACTCAACGACTTTTACTTGCTGTTCAATCGAAATATTCGGGCTAATTTCGACAAGAGTTAGCTCTTTTCCAAATACACATCCAGTATCGAGAAAATAACAATTTTCTCGCTTGGTCACACAATCAACCACGGTATGCCCAAGAAACACCAGATCGATTCCTTGAATCTTGGAATACAACTCTGGACGTTTATTACGAATACGCCCTCTTCCCCATACTGCCAATTCATGATTAGATTGAACTGATTTTTTAAATATATCCCATTGATTTTTATGAATATCTGCATGCACAAAACCATAACATTGAGTCTGATATTCAATTTCCAAAATAATCGGCAAAGCCACACATTTTTGAATGACTTGTTCACGTTGAATTGGATCTAAAGCATAAAACCATTCGCCACCATGCTGAACATGTAAATCTGCCATATGTCGATCGACTTTAGACAAAATGCACATTTCCTCATGATTGCCACGAATTGCTTTAAACCAAGGCTGATCAACCAAATTAAGGCATTTTAAACTGTCTGCCCCACGATCAACCAAATCACCAACAGCAACCAATAGGTCTTGATTAAAATTAAATTTTACAGCTGCAAGCTGTTGCATCAACTGATCGTAACAACCATGCACATCACCAACCACAAATAAACGACCTGTTTCATGCTGATAAATCTGTGTTTTTGCTTGTACTACATCACGCCGACCCAAACCTAAAAGCTTATTCAACCACACCATGATGATAGCCCATTAAAATTCAATCGATGCTGCTTCAATATGCTGATTTTCTTTGGCTAAATTTAAATATTTAATCGCCAGCGACTTATTTTTACGTACACCAAGACCCTCTTTATACGCTTTAAATAGTTCAAAATAAGCCTCGATATCGCCTAAATCAGCTGCTTGTTGCAAAAATTCTACACTTTGTGGCAAGTCAGCTGTAATACCCACGCCATCACGATAAATCTGTGCTAATAAATAGCACGCTCGCGGTGAATTACCTGCTTTGGCTTTATGCAACCAAGCCAATGCCTGCTCGATCTTTTGCTGACGCTGTGCATGAATAGCCATACAGAGCATTGCTTGGATATGCCCATTCTGTGCAGCTGTGCCTAATAAGGGTAAATGCTGCTCGTGCTGCAAAGGTAATAACATAGCAAGTTCAAACTGAGCATCACAATGATGGTTTTGTGCTGCCTGCTTCAGCCAATATAACCCTTGCTGTAAATCTTTTTCTGTGCCAATACCCTGTTTCAAAAACTGTGAAAAAGAATATTGTGCATCCCGATTTCCAGCCAAAGCTGCTTGCTGCATAAAGCCAAATGCTTGCTGATGAAGTTCAGTTCGTGCTGCTGAATTTTGAGCGATATCGCTTTGCTTTAAAAGCTCCACGGCAACCAAATAAATAGATTCAATATGCCCATTTTTTGCGGCTTTAAGTAAAAATTCATGCGCTATTTCTGCTGAACCTACCGGATTTTTTTGTTCTAATAAAGCCCGTATATAACACCCATAAGGCTCATGCTGTTCCTGAGCCAAATCTGCATATTTTAATGCTAGTTTTTCATCACCATGCTTTAAAAAATGAAATGCCAATACTGCACACGCAAAATAGTCCTGTTGTGCCATATCTTCCAGCTGGCTTTTAACTTGTTCTTGATTAAAAGCCTCATGCTGCACCAATAGTTTTAAGCTTTCTTGATATTGATGTTTTAAATAATTATCCATTAATAATGATTGTGCTGTTTCTGGTTCTTGCTTTAGCAGATATTTCGCATAGAGATGGATGGCTTCAGGATGATTGAATGTTACAGCTTGCTGCAAATGCTCAAGAGCTTGCTCCAGATTGATTTTTTCAACTAAACCATTTAATCCAATATAAGCCAATTCTAAATGGGCAATCGCTGCACCTAATTTTGCAGCATGTTGAAAAAATAAGATTGCAGCATCTAGATTCTGGGTCACATAATGCCCAAGTACATGCCACTGTCCCAATAAAATACTTGCAGCAGCATGATTTTGATTCGATGCATTGACCAATAAATCGATGCGTTGTTGTGCTTGCTCATCCGAATTTGCTACAGCAATAGATTCACTATCGACCACCCATTGATAACATGCCTCTGGATGATCTTGTTGAACTTGTTCAAATAAGATCGGTTGGATTGGTTCAGAATTTATTGGATTACATACGTTGTTTGACATCTTGTGTACCTACGTTTGTGTCATTTATCTAATATATCTATTTATCTTAACTCACTTAATGTCATATCACAGGTAAATATTAAATGATTTTTCATATATTTTCGAAATGTAAAATTATCTAAAAGAAAATGTTAATATCCTGAATGTCATTTTGATCCGCTTAATGTATGCAAAAAACCAATCTTACAGCCGTTTTTTATATGATCTTATCCATGGTCGCCTATCAGATCAGTGCATCATTTGCTAAGCAGTTGTTCGAAGTCTTAGATCCTCTCACGGTTGTAACGCTTAGATTGTGTTTTGCCTCTATTTTAATCATTCTCATGTTCCGTTCGTGGAAAATCATCAAACGACTTCCTTCTCTAAAATGGAAAGACTTACTGTTTTATAGTGGTTCAGTGTGTTTAATGAATGTGCTGTTTTATGCCTCTCTAGGCAAACTTCCACAAGGTATTGCGGTTGGTTTAGAGTTTTTAGGCCCCTTAACTTTAGCCTTAATCTCGATTAAACAAAAAAGTGATTATCTTTGGGTCTGTCTTGCAATTATCGGTGTGACTTTGATGGTGCCTTGGCAAGATGCAGCACAACATAATTTTTCATATCTTGGGGCAGCGTTTGCCATTGGCGCAGGAATTTGTTGGGCTTTTTATATCTTTTATGGTCAAAGAGTCGTACGCCAAAATATTGGTCTACACGCATTAAGTATCGCAATCCTATTGTCGGCACTCGTGATGTTGCCGGTCAGCGTTATTCACAATCCGACTGCACTCATGCAAACCCAATATTGGGGACAAGCATTACTGATTGCATTATTGGCCACTGCTATTCCTTATGCCCTAGATTTAATGGCACTCAAACACTTAAACAAACTCAGCTATGGCACTTTATCCAGTTTATCTCCCGCACTCGCTGCAATTGCTGGTTTCGTATTATTGAATGAACATATTTCCATTTGGCAAAGTATTGCCTTAGTTTGTATTATGCTTGCATCAATTGGCATTACTTTTAGAACCAGTAAACCCGCTGATTTATACCCTGATTAGTTTTAGATGCGCCATTAAAAAGATGACCAACAGGCCATCTTTTTAAAGTGTATTTTTATAGTTAATTCATCAACATTTGATAGCCTAAACGACAAATTAAAATACTGACTAAAATTAGAAATAGAATTCGAATAAAACCACTGCCATATTTCAATGCCATTTTCACACCAACAATCGAACCTGCAACATTGGCAACAGCCATCATTAGCCCCAATTGAAACAACACATGTCCTGTTGGAATAAAAAAACTCAAGGCCGCAAAATTAGTCATGAAATTTCCAATTTTAGACAAGGCAGAAGCATGTAAAAAATCGACTTTTAAATAACGAATAAAATAAAAGATAAAGAAACTACCAGTGCCTGGGCCAAAAATCCCATCATAAAATCCAATTAATAGGCCACCGACTCCTGCCAATAAAAGAATTTTAGGGGTAATTTCCTGCTGAAAATGCACTTGCCCAAATTGTTTCTTCATGAAGGTATAGATTGCTATAACAATCAACATAAATAAAACAAAGGGTCTTAAAACTTCCTGTGGAATCATCGAAACACAGGCAGCTCCACCAAAGGAACTGATAAATGCCGTGACAGCAATAACGGCAAGCAACTTCCATTGTATTTTAACTTGACGTAAATATGAAAGTGCAGCTGAAGCTGTACCACAAATAGAGGCCAGTTTATTGGTACCAAAAACAGTGGCTGTTGCATAGTTTGGTAATGCCCCCATAAGTGCGGGAATTTGAATCAACCCCCCTCCACCCACAGCTGCATCAATTGCACCAGCACAAAAGGCAAAGAACACCAAACTAAGGATTAAATCAAATTCCATAACTTTTACTCTTATATATCCATATATGTTTAGAGATTAAGAACTCGTTTTGGCACTAAACGTTTTTTATCTGTAATTTCAGCTAAACCTAAACATTTCTCACCATCAAAGACAATCACCTGTGCTTCGGCAGCATGTTCAATATTACTTTCCATCCCTTTCTGAAAATAATCAGCACGCCCTTCAGGAACTTGTATTTTAGGAAAATGATCGACTGGAGCATATACAGGTAATAGCAATGCTTCACGCTCTTGCTCGGTTAAGCTTTCTAAATACTCAATGGTATATTCAGGAATAAGATCAAAGTGTCCAGTTTTAGTACGGTGTAATTCAATCAGATGCCCACCACAACCTAAGGCATGACCAATATCCTCACCCAAGACGCGAATATAAGTTCCTTTGGAACAGGTAACATCTAAAGTTAGACTATCTTCTGTAAAGCTCTGTAATTTTAAATCATAGATGGTGATTGGTCGTGCTTCACGTTCAATTTCAATCCCTTTACGCGCCAACTCGTAAAGCGGACGCCCATCTTTTTTTAAGGCTGAATACATCGGCGGTATTTGTTGAATATCACCACGGAACTGGGCTAGTACATGTTCTATTTTTTCTTCGGTTAAGACAGGTACCGTGCACGACTTTAAAACATCACCCTCAACATCACCTGTAGTTGTAGTTTCACCCAGCTTAACCACAGTTTGATATCGTTTAGTCGACTCTAATAAATAGTGTGAAAACTTGGTCGCCTCACCTAAACAAATCGGTAATAAGCCTGATGCTAATGGATCTAATGCACCTGTATGCCCTGCTTTTTGTGCTCTCAATAACCAACGCACTTTTTGTAAAGCAGCATTCGAACTAATACCTAATGGCTTATTTAATAAAAAAACACCACTAATATGGCGACGAGAGATTTTCTGAGCTTTCAGGGACATGATCTACATAATTCGTGCAATCTTGAAGCGTATCTTAACAAATCCATCTGTCCATTTTTACAATTTTTACCTGTGAATTTTATTTTTTTATGTCAGATTATTTTTTAATCAGAATAATAATACCAAACTCAAGGATGCTGTATGGCTATGCAGGGAACGCAGAAAAAATATTGGGTAATTGGCCTCAGTTTCATCATTATGCTGATCTTGGCTTTTATTTTTGGGTTAAAACCACATTATTTGAAACAAGATACAAGAGTGAATTCCTCAGATATTCAAGACCAAACTCAAGCTAGCCATGCAGAAACTTCCACAAATACAACTTCGCAAACCCACATGTTTAGTAGTCAAAGCCAACAAGATACTCAAATCAATTGCCAAATTCGTGTTGATCAAGTCAATCGCTTGGTGGTCAATGAACAAACTAAAGACTGCTTTGAATATTTTATTACCCAATATGGTGAAAAAAATATTCAACAAATTAAAACTGACTTTGTGACTTATATAAAAAGCAGCTTTAAAGAGCCAATTTCTTCACAATTGACCGATCTATGGTCACGTTATATACAATACCGTGAACAACTTGGACTCTTGGAAGCACCGAATATCAAACCAGAAGATCCGAAGTATTACCGGACTATTTTTTCAAATATGCAAAACTTGCGTCAAAAGTTTTTTTCAACGTATGAAAGCGAAGGCTTATTTGGCAAAGAAGACAGTTATAACGACTACACTTTAGACCGCTTAGCAATACTCGATGATCAAAGTTTATCTACCGAAGAAAAAGCCAAACAATTGGCTGCTCGCTTTAATCAATTACCTGAAGATTGGAAAGAAAATTTACAACAACTCTCACAGCTTGAAGATTTAAGAAAACTCACTTCAGAGATTAAAGCACGGGGCGGTTCAGCAACTGAATTACGCCAAATGCGAACCAATTTAGTCGGTGCTGATGCCACCCAACGTTTAGAAAAGTTGGATATTCAACGTGATGATTGGAAACAACGCGTGAATCAATATCTAACCGATCGTGACCAAATTACACAAAGTTCGATGAGTGATACTGCAAAACAAACTGCTGTGGAGCAATTAAAGACTCAACAATTTAATAATCCATCCGAACAGCTGCGTCTACATACCTTTGAAAGTGTTCATGATCAAGGTGGAAAATTACCATTTAGTAATTAATCTTGTATTCAATCATTTTTTCAATATGTCATAGATCAGGAGGTACACATCCGACATCACGTTTATAATTCAAACAAAAACAAAATTAAGGAATAAAAATGAAAGCAAGAATACTGGTCGCAGGACTGCTGACATGTTTAAGCTATCAACACAGCATTGCCGCTGCTGGCCTACAAAAAGCCACAACAGCATATGTAATCGATCACTATGCCCAAACTAAATATCCCATGGTATTTGCACATGGTATGTTTGGATTCAATCGCTTAGGTAGCACAGAATTTGGACTTGATTATTGGTACCAAATTTTACCCGATTTAGCTCGTCATGGTGCAATCGCTTACGCTGCTCAGGTTTCACCTTTAGAATCAACCGAGGTTCGAGGTGAACAATTATTGCAACAAGTTGAAGAAGTGATTGCCTTAACGGGACAACCTAAAGTCAATTTAATTGGACACAGTCATGGTGGGCCAACCGCACGCTATATCTCTGGTATCCGTCCCGATTTAGTCGCCTCTGTCAGCTCAATTGCCGGTGTAAATGGTGGTTCAGCTGTTGCCGATTTAGTTCAAAATACACCGATACTCACAGGTGTCTTGGCACAAGTAGTGAATGCACTAGTTACCCCAATCATCAATTTTGCACAACAATCTAATCTCCCTTCAGACTTTAAAGCATCTATTTATAGTATGTCACAAGCTGGAGTCACGGTTTACAATGCAAAATTTCCACTCGGCATGCCCGCAACGTCCTGCGCAGATGGTGCTGCTCAAGCCAAAGGAATTTATTTCTATTCATGGACAGGGGTTGCCAATACAACCAATTTACTTGATCCAGATACTTTACTCACGTCATTAGGGCCAATAGCGTTTGGCGGTAAAGTCAATGATGGCTTGGTCAGTAAATGTAGTAGTAAGCTGGGTAAAACAATTCGTGATGACTATCGCTGGAATCACTTTGATGAAGTAAACCAAATCTTAGGATTACGGGATTACTTATTCTCACCTGATCCTGTTTCTGTTTATCGGCAACATGCCAACCGCTTAAAACTACAAGGCTTATAACAGAAATAGCCCGCATACCGATGATCGAAAGATCTCAGTCATTTTAAAAAATTCCATAAAATTAAAAAAGTTAAAAGGAAACATTGTGAAAAACATACTTAAAGTTTCGCTTGTTACGCTACTCTGCGGATTCAGCGCATCCACCACATTTGCCACCAACTTGCAGACTGTAAAAAGCCAATTTGTGAGCTCAAATTATGCTAAAACCAAATATCCAATTGTCTTTAATCATGGTATGTTTGGCTTCACGCGTTTAGGTCCTGCAAGTTTCGGCATTGATTATTTTTATCAAGTCTTGCCTGATTTAGCACGTAATGGAGCGACTGTTTTTGCCACCCAAGTTTCACCTTTAGCTAGTACAGAACTTCGTGGTGAACAGCTGCTCCAACAGGTGGATGAAGTTCTGGCCATCACTGGTGCCCCAAAGGTCAATTTGATTGGCCATAGCCATGGGGGCCCAACTATTCGCTATATTGAAATTGTTGCCCCAGAAAAAGTAGCCTCACTCACCGCAGTTGCAGGAACTATCAAAGGCTCAAAAGTAGCCGATGATATTTTAAATAATAATACAGCTAAAACGCTATTGACGGTTGTCGGGCAATATATGATTGCACCCGTGACCAACTTACTGGAAGGCAATCCAAGCTTACCCAATAATTTGGAGCGCTCATTAAAAAGTATCAGTGAAAAAGGTTCTGCAGAATTTAATGCTCAATATCCAAGTGCAGCCATTCCAAAAGACTGTGGTCAAGGTCAAAAAATTACCCGCAATGGTGTATATCATTATTCTTGGACAGGAACATCACAAATCACCAATATTTTTGATATCGTAGATAGTGCAATATCTCAATTGGCGCCATTATCTTATAAGAATAAAGATAATGATGGTTTAGTCAGTCGTTGTAATACTCATTTAGGTCAAGTTATTCGTGATAATTACGATCAAAGCCACTTAGATCAAGTCAATCAAATTCTTGGATTGCACGCCCTATTTTCCCCTGATCCGGTGGCCCAGTATCGACAACAGGCCAATCGTTTAAAACTGGAAGGTTTATAAAACTACAGGATAAAAAAATGCGCCGTTAAGGCGCATTTTTTACTCGTATAAAACTTAAAATTAAGCTTTAACTTTACGAGCTGGTAATTTTTCACGGATACGTGCAGCTTTACCAGATAATTCACGTAGGTAGTAAAGTTTAGCACGGCGAACATCACCACGACGTTTAACTTCAACCTTAGCTACGATTGGAGAATGTGTTTGGAAAACACGTTCTACACCAATACCGTTAGAAATTTTACGTACAGTAAATGCAGAGTTTAAACCACGGTTTTTAATCGCAATTACCACACCTTCGAAAGCCTGAAGACGTTCACGATCGCCCTCTTTAACTTTTACAGAAACAATAACTGTATCACCTGGTGCAAATGCAGGTAGATCAGTTCTTAATTGCGCATTTTCAATAATTTGTACTAAAGGATGCTTACCGCTCATGGGGTATCTCCAAAGTGCGAGTCAGAAGAGGTCTAATCATCGCTAGGTATAGAGGCTAAAGCGCATACACCCGATTATCTTTCCCTTCGTTGTTGACCATCTCAATCAACAAAGGGCCTATTAAAAGAATACTTAAATTGAATTTAAGTATTTAAATCTTTTAGCCATTTTTTCTGCTGCTTGGTCAATTCCACTTGTTCCACCAACTCTGGGCGGCGCTCAAGTGTACGTTGATAACGCTGCAAAAACCGCCATTTTTCAATATTTGCATGATGCCCTGATTTTAAAACTTCGGGAACATCCAAACCGTCAAAATGATCTGGCTTAGTGTATTGTGGGCAATCTAAAAGACCATCCACAAATGAGTCTTGTACGTGTGATTGCTCATCAGACATAGCATTCGGCAAACGTCGAATAATACTGTCCAATAAAACCATCGCAGGAAGTTCGCCACCCGATAACACGTAATCACCAATCGACCATTCCTGATCGACATATTGCTGGATCAAACGCTCATCAACACCTTCATAACGTCCGCAAAGTACAATCAATCCGTCATATTCGACAAATTTTTGTACCGCAGGTTCATTTAAGGTCTTTCCTTGTGGTGACATATACACCACAGGAACATGAACTGCACCTGCTTGCTGTGCAAGCTCTTTGGCATGATTGATCGCTTTTGCCAAAGGCTCAGCCATCATTACCATACCTGGACCACCACCAAATGGACGTTCATCCACTCTTTTGTAGTTGCCCTCAGCATAATCGCGAGGATTAATACAAGTTACTTGTACAATGCTACGTTTTGCTGCACGCCCGCTAATACCGTAGGCTGTAATCGCTTCAAACATTTCAGGAAAAAGCGTAATGACTGCAAAAAACATCGCAGACTCCTCTATTTTCCGAATGCATTAACCCCGTTAAGGATTAGTAATCTACGCCCCAATTAACGTAAATACGACCAGCTTCTAGATCAACACGCTGTACCACATCTTTATGCCATGGAATCATACGCTCTTCAGCATCAACGCTATCCGGTGTTGCGTGAACCACCATCACATCGTTAGCACCTGTCTCAAACATTTCATGGATTTTACCGAGATTTACTTCTTGTTCAGCTTCATCTAGACCTAATACTGTTAAGCCTTTCAAATCTGTCCAGTAAAACTCATCCATTCCTGCTTTCGGAAGTTGCGATTGAGAAATCCAAACATTGGTTCCAACTAAGCTATCTGCACCAGTGCGATCAATCACACCTTTTAGCGAAACAACCAACCCTTTACCGTGTGGTTTCCAACGTTTTACATCTACACTCTGCCAACCTTCTTTAGTCTCAATGTACCAAGGAAGATAGTCAAAGATGTTGCTCATAGGTTCTGTATTGGAATAGATCCAGAGCCACCCATTTAATCCATATGCTGAACGTAACTGTCCAATCTGAATACGATCTTCGGGAACATTCTGTGTTGGTGTCATGGGCTTTCCTACTACTTAATTTAGAATTATGCAGCAGCTGCAGCTTTCTTAGCTTGAGCAGCTAAAGAAGCAACACGTTCAGACGGTTGAGCGCCTAGAGCAACCCAATGAGCAAAACGATCAGCATCTAAACGAATTTTTTCTGCTTGACCTTGAGCTGTAGGGTTAAAGAAACCGATACGTTCGATGAAACGACCGTCACGCGCATTGCGGCTATCAGTTACAATAACTTGATAGAAAGGACGTTTTTTAGCACCACCGCGTGCTAGACGAATTACAACCATGATAGAACCTTATAGTTTTTACGGATTATTCATGTACCGACCATCGGAACATTTCAAACCCCTTTCATAGAGGGCAATATTTTACGTCATATTTACTGCGAAGGAAAGATCAAATTCAAGTTACCCACAGCTTGAATTTGTAATCTATCTCCCATCCCAATTTGTAGCAGCAGATGGGACACAAGCAGTACCACCGCTTTTATCAGAACCTTTAGTCCAACACCGCTCTCCACGGTGATTCAAGATAAGATGTCCATCTCCTGTCTGTGCACCTGTTGGAGTAGCGATTAGTAGCCAGGTATTCACTTTGGCAGCTGTTGCTGTTAAAGGTTGCGTACCGTCAATATCGGTTAAAGTTAAATCATAAAGTACAGGTCCAGAAGTGGGATAAACAGTACCACCAAATACATTAGCAACAGTACGACCTGAAAAATCATTATTAGCCATCTTATAATTTACAAGATTTCGAGAAATTTGCATCATTGCAGACTGCATATCCACTCGTTTTGTTTTGATTACATATTGTTGATAAGACGGGTAAGCAATAGCTGCCAAAATAGCAATGATAGCAACAACAATCATCAACTCCACTAATGTAAATCCCTTTTGATTCATCACCAGCCCTCCATTCCATTCGTGGAAGCACCACAGCTTATATATGTCACATTTGCGGCTGTTTTATTTTTACAGCGTAACCCAACACTGGTTAGCAAATAGGTATAATTTTTATTTGCATCTTTTGACAACGCTTTAATGGCATAACTGCGCCCAAATGCTCCATCATCAGTCAGTTTCTTACTATTATCTTGTAAATCCATAATTGTAATGACATATTTTATATTTGCACCAGTTGCACCATAAGGCAAATTAATTTCTGCTAATGAATCATCATTTTTACATTTATTACTTCCAGTATTACTGACCGTACCACCATATAAATATTTTGGATCAAAACATCGATAAGTAAAGTTTTTTGCTCTAAATCGCTCTAATTGCTCCGAAATTTTTTGGATTTCCTGTTCCGCAGTGGATGCTTGGCTACGCCTAACGTATTCTTGATACGAAGGAATCGCAATCACAGCAAAAATTGTAATAATGACTACGACCACCATCAGTTCAACAAGGGTAAAACCCTGTTGAACCTTTTGAATTCCACTTATTTTAAAATAAGTGGAAGAGATGGTAGATCGGCTCAACTGAGGATTTACTTGATCCATTTATCATACCATCGTGTTGGGTTAATAATCTGTTCACAACTCCACTTGCCAGTTCCCTTATCATTACCAGCGAGTGTTTTATCTGGGCATGCGCCACCTTCAATTGGAGCCATCGCTAAACCACGAATCCCTGAGCCAATTGGATTCTTATTACACTCAGCAATACCTGGAGGACAGTCTGTTGTTTTCGTTTGAAAACCAGTTTTACTTTCACGACCACCAGGCCCACTATCTACCGTTCCATCAGTTTTTAAACAAGCACCAAATGGCAAACAATATAATTGGCGATCGGTTTCACCAACGACACGTGGTTTACATGGATCTTGACCTGCTATTCCGGTTCCTTGAGGATCATAGACTGGAATAATCAGATTGCCTGTTATCGCAAATGGCTCTTCATAGGCTTTCATACCACCCGCTACACGGAATCCAGTACCACCTCGTTCAGTACCATTACTCATACTAGATAGGGAGCGATACCACCCCTCTTTAATACCACTACCTGAACCAAAGAATGTATTGGAGACTTGACCAGTCAATAGTTGTGGGTTTTGTTGTAATTTATTTAAAGTCATACCGACTGTTTTTAAACTTGTAGTAGATTTCATCAATGCTGGATTTATAAAGTCTCGGTCGATCAGACCATAAACATTATTAACTGAGCGATCACCGAGTGCCGTTGATGGTAAAAGTTTTTCACGACCTACAGTTGGTACAACATCCAAAGGCGTACTTCTATTGCCTGAAGCAAGACCAACCACAAGAAAGGTATTCGCACCCTCATCATGAATAGTTAGGGTTGGTGCTTCATAAAAACGAGGTGCCTTACTATTGGTATAATCCCACGTATTATTTGCAGTATCATTACTTGCTAAATTTGCAATTCGTGCGACGCGCACACCAAAACTGCTATAGGCTGAACCTGTTTTAGTTTGATAGTTATCAAAGTCTGCACGGAATACTTGTCCTCCTAAATCACCAAAATACAGGTTATCGATTAAGCCATCACCATCGCGATCAATCGCACCAATACGACTCACAACACTATGTAGGAGATACTTTTGATCGCCATCTGCTGCTTTTGCACTATATGTCGTAGACCAAATTAGCGAACCATCATCAGCATCTACCATATACACCGCATTACCTTGCGCCTGAGATTTATTATCACAGCTTGTATCTGGAAAATCTGTATCTGAAACTTTTGTATTTAAAGAAAATCTTGGATTTTCATAACATTGATCATAGCCACCACCGACAATCATAACCCGACGATTTTTACCTTGATAACGGATATTGGCCAATACAGGTTTAGACCAAGACTGCCCCATACGGTTAAAGCCTGCAACGTCTGCTCCTAATCTGAATAACAGTTTTGGGCTAGTAGGATTTAGTACATCAAGGCCATAATAACTATTCCCACCCATACGCATTCCACCATAAATGTTCATGGTTAATGCTTTTACCGTACTCGTCTCCGTTGAAGATGCGGCACGTTGAGTTTTGTAAGTGGAATCCGCAACCCATGCTCCATCCGTACCCGATACAGGGGAATTAAGATCTGTCTGACCTTTAATTAAAGCCTTAGAACCAAGATTACTTCTTAAAAGCTCAGCTGGAACAAAAACCATTTGTTCCTGACCTGTCTGACTATCTACAATATGTAAACCGCCATCCATTGTTCCATATAAGACTGATTGACTGCGAGTATTGGTTAAAGTTCCTGTTTCATCCAAAGTACCTGAATATGTCAACTGTACAGGTAATGAATGTATACTTCCACCCATCGCCAAATGTGGTGCTACAGGTGTTTCAAGTGTATTCGGTAATGCTGTTGCTGTTTCATCATAAGGAATACTATATCCAAGATAATTCAGTAATTTTATTTTTGTTAATATAGGAAAATCTTTTAAAGCCACCTGGGTCTTAAATTGAGAAAGCACAAAGGATGCTGCTCCACTGGTTGGAATCGCTTCACCAGGAATTTTTAACAGACTTGTATTATTACTTGCATTGGTTAAATTTTTTGCATCAGTTGCACTTACATCTGTAAATAAGTTACGCACAGCATTTACATTTGCTGCATATGCATATTGTGGCGGATCTAGTGTTAGATCTTCTTGCTGCCCTAATATAGGCATTGGAACTTTAGAGTAAGCACCACCTAGACGGATAACCCCTCCATCACTATAACTTTTCCCGTTATATACACTGTTATTATTCCATAAATCTTTGGTACCAGTGTTAAAACCACCCTGAGCATCATAAACTAAGGTTGTTCCATTGGCTGCAGCAAAAGCGCCTGCATTATTTCCTTTTTGGATAACTTGATATTTTTTCAAGTTACCTGCCCATGCTAAATCAGTCCCTTGTGGATTCGGCTCCAAACCACGTAAATATCCATATGGTTGTAATCCTGAAGGATTTAAATTATCAACAGGAACAGAAATGGCACCTGTCGTAAGCGGCTCTAATGGTGCTTTACCTAAATTATTAATAAATGCAATAACACTATCCGTTACACCCTGTGCTGATTGAGTTGTAAAAAACCCCCCATTACCAAATGCTGGTGAAGTTACTGCATATCTTCCTTTACCTGGAGAACAGGCATCATCTCCGGTTCTATCCGCTTGTGATCTCGAACTTAATTGGCAGGCACGTTGAACATATGCCTGATTTAAATTATTCATATCACTGCCGAAACCAACAAAAGCAGTTTGTATGGATACACCTGTAGGATTTTTAGTTTTATCGAAAAGTTTCTTTGCAAACTCCCCCATACAGTCCCATGCACCTATTGCTCTACCAGTATCATCATATGCATCTGCCATACCTCCAGAACAACTAAATCCTGTACCATAATTGTCTAATGCAGCTGACATAATTGACTTTGTTCTATTTGTCGTTGTGCTATTTGCTGCACCATCAGACAAGATATAAACCCCTTGCCCATCACAACTCACTCGATCCTTCTCTACTGGTAACGGAGAAATATACTTTAAACCATCTTTAGCATCTGTTGTAGATACATCAAAACCACTATCTGCATTTGGTCCTAGTTGCATATCCAATTTATAGGAATATATAACTCCTGTAGATGAACTTGTCCCATCACCAGAAAAATTAGCAGGTTCTACATTACCTAAATTTTTCCAATATGCTGAATTCGTAGATGTATGTTGATTTGAGGTCCCAGTACCACAATACTGTAAGCCATTGGTAAAATCAGTCGTACGCCAACTGATACATTGGTAATACGTATCGGTATTCACTGTTTTATTAATAGTCGTTGCCGTCTGCGTTCTACTACTGGTAAAACCAGCATTTTGATAACATATATTGGTACCTGGTTTTAAGTAAGGATAGCTCGTACTTTGACATTCATATCTGTCAAATACTTGAGCTGTCGTGGTAATTTTTTTATAAAGATCCTTTTCTATTTCAGCTTCACTTCTTGTTGATGTTCCCATCAAATAAGCTGCTGCCTCAGCATAAGCATGTGCTGTAGGCGTACCATTTCTAGCGGTTAACCCATTTACAGCCTGCTTAAGCTTGTAACGTTGTGAACCTACAGTATTGAGAGTACTCACATCACCTAAGGGTGCCGCAGCCACTAAAATATTACCAGACTTACCATCCCCCCCAGTAGAGTAATTCCCTAATCCAACCTTTACGTCTCTTAGAATTGGATTATTACTACTTAAAAAAGCATTCATACCGGTTTTCATTAATTGTAACCGGTTTTCACGATAACTATTACTTTCAGGGTTCATACTCCCCGAAGTATCAAGCATCATTACAATAGTTTTTTTACCAGCAGTCGGTGTTGCATAAATCTGCAAATCACTTGCTTGAACTACTGAAGAGGCAATAAGTGTGGTACCCAAAAAAGCTGAAGCAAAAGAAATACCTCGACTAAGCTGAGTCAATTTATTTTCAGGAATGAACCTATTGTTCTGTTTTTTCATCATTGTTCTCCCAACTTTTAAGGTGCTTCAACTTGAATATCACGGGATCTCATTTCCATTTCCTGAACCTGAGTACTAATGGGAACGCCTTTTCCAACCAAACAGTCTGCCATAGTCTGTTTGCCTTTTAATTCCTTAGCCAAATTGTCATTGATATAGCCCACTGTTGCAGAACTGCCAATACACTTCTGAATTTCGTCTATATTTTGACGAGAAAAACTCGGCATAATCGCAGTTGATGTCACTCGAATGCGAGCTTCAACCTTATCTTTGGCAACAGTTGCCCCTGCCGACTGATCACTTCCCCTTTCAAGATCAGCACCAATTGATGCACTTGGTTCTGCAATCACTTTGACAGCAACTTGCGTCACCACGGCTTCACGTGAACTACCAAAATCCTTGGTTAAATCACAAAATCCACTACGATTGGTATAGACTGAATCAATGGTCGCTTTAGCACTTGAAGCTGCAGTCTCATCAGGTGGAATCAGAACAGTCGTATCAAATGCACTATCCACAATTTCCTTTGATGTTGGCCTATAACAAAAAATCACTTCTTTACCTGGATTTTTTTTATGAAGCTCAATTGCCTGACCAACAGCTGTAGTAATTTGAGTGAGATGCTTATAATCCGATAAATTCAAAAAATAATTACTAGGGGTATCACCCGTCTGTGATAAAAGCTGCCCAACCTGACTATTCGTCGCAATATTCAAAGATGTCATAGCTGTACGAATACCCATAATTCCCATAATGGTAATTAGCACTAACATAATCAAAACAACGATTAAAGTCGCCCCACGCTGATGATGCATTTTCATTTCAGAATTTGAATTCATCGAGGTACTCCCAAACCATTTCGCATTGCAACTGATGTCGTATAAACTCGACGTGCGTATTGTGTTTTAGCATCGTTGAGTGTCACGCTCTGATTAAGAATTAATATTTTCTTCGTTAAATCAATATTTTTATTTTTAGTATCATCTAGTGAACGTACAAGAACAGCCATTTTCACCGAGACTATCCGTGATGGTTCTTCGGCAGGTGTTTTTGCTCTTGCTGCATTTGCTGCAATCCGATACTGATTAATGGTGTAATAAGCCAGATTATTACTACTATCGCGCGTTCCAAATTGGATAGTAAAATGATCTACACGTGGCATAATAATCTGCCCCGCATCACCAAATCCTGTAATAGTCGTTGGTTTTGCTACTGGATTCGTTCCTGATGCTGTCGGCGTATTTGCATCACATGCCAAGCCAAAATTAACTCCTGATGTTGCACTAGCTGGATCACGTCTCAAAAAGTAACGCTGAATAATATAATCCCCTTCCTGAACAGTCTGCCCTTCACAATTCACCATGTCATTTGGTGCAACAAATTGAATGGTAAGCTGATCACTGGTCAAATCTACATTAGATAAACCTTGCCATTCATTTTTTACAGTACTGATATCTTCCTGATTTCCTTTACTGTGACTGAGGAGTCCTGAAGAAATAAAGGGTTCAATTGCTGGATAGGGAATATTTGTTTTGGTGTTGGTTGCATCAAGTGCTGTCAGTACAATTCCTCCCCAAGGTGTCTGATCATTTAAATCTGGACGCACAATATTTCCGAAATTGGCTAGACGAATATCACGAGCCATATAATCCAGCCCAAAGACACCACTATTTTGTAATTCCGCATTGGCTTCTTGCATACGAGAAGTCAAAAATCCACCAACAAACAATTGGATAGCGGCGGCTGAAATTAAAAGACCCAAAACTAAAGCGATCATTAACTCAACTAATGTAAAACCATTCTGTACATTTAGTTTCTTGATTTTTTTGTTCATTAATATGCCTCCATCATGAGGCATTTCGAATTTGCAGTATAAATACCTGCACTCGACATACAATTTTTGACATCAGCAGTAGTAGACGTTGCGGACAATGTCGTATCACCCCATGCAATAAATAAACATTGGCGTTTCACTGGTGCAGCAGATACTCCTGGGCAATCAGCCATTGTGATATGCATACCAATATCAAAAGCCGATTGAGCTGTGCTATAAGCATCATATGTTGCCATTTGCTGTGGCGTACATTTTACCGCAGGGTTTAAACAACTTGCCGTTGGTTCTTTAGTAGCACTAGTTAATGATGTATATTCACGTACAGCTGTAGGATAACTTGTCTGCCCATCTGGATTTGCTCGAATATTCTCAGCAAGCCCTCTTAAAACAAGCATACCTTGTGAACGTGAAAGTGCTTCTGAAGAGGCATCGACTGCTCTTAACTGTAATACCGTATAACCAAGTACACCTATTGCCAGTAATAAAAGTGCGACCAAGACCTCCATCAAACCAACACCCTTTTGATGTTTTATTATTATCATTTAACAAGTTCCCGTCGTTTGGGTCACATTACCCAATTGCAAAATAGTTATCGTTCGCAATTCTTTACCTGCACATAAACTCATACTTTGCTGAGCCCCACTTGAACCTACTTCACTAAATACTATTTGAGTTGCGCTACCTGACTGTAAAGTCACCTTTGGATCAATCACCATTAAAATCACACGATTTTCACGAACATCAGTTTTCTCCAGATCAGTCATCGCTGCATAACCTGCAATTGCTGCTGTTGCACAGTCTTTTTTTGCATCATCCTCAGTGGTAACTATCTTTCTTGGGCATACGGCCACCGTTCTCTTCATCACAGAAGCCTGTGACTTTGCAAGATTAAATGCACCAACCAATGTCCGTGTATTACTATTTAACTTCTGGCTCAATATAAGTCGATTAAAAGAAGGAGCCGCCATCGTGGCAATAATTGCCAATACTGCAATGGTCACCATCAACTCAATCAAGGTAAATCCTTTGTTTTTTTGCATCCCGATCCCCAATAGCAAAACTTTACCCTATTAAAAATAATACCTAACTTAATTACAAATTGAACACATAAAGGATAGAAGGCATAAAAAAACAGATAATTGCTAAAATACAATTACCTGTCAAATTAAGAATTTAAAGAGAGTGTTACCTCTTTAACAGTTATGCCTGAATTACAGAGATACGTAACTCTTTAGGTAAACTAAATGTAATATTTTCTTCACAGCCACTTAGTTCTTGTGGTGCTGTTGCACCCCAGTCTTGTAAACGCTGAATCACTTGCTTAATTAAAATTTCTGGAGCGGATGCACCTGCTGTCACCCCAACTTTATCGGCGGTATTAAACCATTCCTGCTTAAGCTCATCGGCATTATCAACCAGATAAGCATGTTTCCCCATACGTTCGGCCAACTCACGTAATCGATTAGAATTTGATGAGTTTGGTGAACCTACAACTAAAACCACATCGCATTGATTAGCTAAGTCACGCACTGCATCTTGACGATTCTGCGTGGCATAGCAAATATCATCTTTACGCGGACCTTGAATCTTTGGAAATTTACGACGTAAAGCATCAATCACTTTAGCCGTATCATCAATCGACAATGTGGTTTGGGTAACAAAAGCAACTTTTTCTGGATGGTGTACATTTAATGATGCAACATCTTTTTCATCTTCAACTAAATAAATGTCACCACCATTTTTTTTATCATATTGCCCCATCGTACCTTCAACTTCAGGATGACCTTCATGACCAATCAGAATCGCTTCAGTACCTTCACGTGCATATTTAGTGACTTCAATATGCACTTTCGTGACCAAAGGGCAAGTTGCATCAAACACCTTTAAACCGCGGCGTTCTGCTTCTTGCTGGACTGCTTTCGATACACCATGTGCACTGAAAATCACAATATTATCATCAGGAACTTCATCTAGTTCATCGACAAAAATAGCGCCACGCTGACGTAAATCATCCACCACAAATTTATTGTGTACGACTTCATGACGTACATAAATAGGGGGATTAAAACATTCAAGCGCGCGATTGACGATCGCAATTGCTCGGTCTACGCCTGCACAAAAACCACGTGGATTAGCCAATACAATTTCCATAAATCCCTCAACGCTCGCTTAAATTTTGGAGTAAATTTATTGATAAAACTACAAACAAATTGCAAGTTGCTATTTTGTTTGCCACTCGTCTACTTTAAAATAGAGAAGATATTTTATCATATCAGGAAAAATATCATGTCGGGTCTATTGTTTGTCGTTTCTGCAGCCTCAGGAACGGGCAAAACATCTCTTGTGAAAGCCCTACTTGAGCGTGTCAGTAATTTACATGTTTCTGTTTCTCATACCACGCGTACTCAACGCCCTGGTGAATTAGATGGTGTGCATTACCATTTTACCAACAAAGAAGCTTTTCTTGCTCAAGTTGAACAAGGCGGTTTTATTGAGTTTGCAGAAGTTTTTGGTAACTATTATGGTACTGCACAAGCGACTGTAAAAGAGCAGCTTGCCAAGGGACATGACGTTTTACTTGAAATTGACTGGCAAGGCGCCGAACAAGTTCGTAAACTTTTTCCTGAATCTAAGCAAATTTTTATCTTACCGCCAACTCAATTTGATTTACGCCAGCGTTTATCGAATCGCGGGACTGATTCCGTAGATGTGATTGAACATCGTCTGAGTTGTGCTGTGGAAGATATGCAACAGTATGTAAATTTCGACTACATCATTATTAACGATGACTTTAATAAGGCTTTACACGATTTAGAGTCGGTGATTAATGCCAATCGTTTGAAGCTTAGTCAGCAAGCGAATCGTCATCAGGCATTAATCCAAAACCTCATCACCCCACAATCCTGATGAATACTACGATTAAAACTTGAGTCTATACTGAAAGCATTTTATACTGCGCAGTCTATTTAAAAAATTTATATTCAAACGAGAATTCTTATGGCACGCGTAACCGTTGAAGATTGTTTAGACCATGTGGACAACCGCTTTGAGCTTGTACTAGTGGCAAGCAAACGCGCGCGTCAATTGGCACGTCAAGGTATTGAACCAACTGTAGAATGGGACAATGATAAGCCAACTGTTGTTGCTTTACGTGAAATTGCTTCTGGCCATGTCACTAAAGATATTTTAAAACAACGTGATCAAGATTACCAAACATCTAGCCTAGATTTAGCACTTTCTGCAAATAGCTTAAATTTAGACGGTTTTTCTTTTCAATAAGATTTAACTGCTAAAAAAAGGCCTAGTTTTCAGACTAGGCCTTTTTTTATTTACAAATCTGATATGAAACATTAGACAAATCACTCAATATTTGTTAAAAAAAATAGAGTATTTCTTTTTGAAAAGATTGCCTCATTGTGCAATTTTACTTTCATTCAGAGATTGTAAAAAATTATCAAATTCTAGATTGAATATAGGTGTTATATGCCAGGCGAAGAAGTCAGCAAGGCCAGACAACAACTCAAGATGATTATCGATGCATACTTGTCCGCAAGTGATGTCGAGCGAGTTCTTGCAGCCTGTGATTATGCTGATATTGCACATTCTGGCATTACCCGCAAAAGTGGCGAACCTTATATTTTACATCCAATTGCAGTCAGCTGTATTTTGGCACATATGCGACTCGATGCCGAAACGCTGATGGCCGCCTTACTGCATGACGTCATTGAAGATACAGACTTTACCAAAGATGATATTAGCCAACAATTTAGCCGAACTGTAGCGGAACTGGTTGATGGCGTCACCAAACTCAGCCATTCCAGCGATAAAGAATACAATAAAGCAGCCTCCTTCAGAAAAATTCTCCAAGCCACTTTACAAGATCCTCGCGTGATCATTATTAAACTCGCCGATCGTTACCACAACATGACAACATTGGGTGCTTTGCGCCCCGACAAACGTGCGCGGATTGCACAAGAAACATTTGATATCTTCGTACCCATGGCACGCCTAGTCGGTATGAATGAGATGGCCGATAATTTGGAACATTTGTGTTATCAAAATCTTGATTTAGATATGTATAACAATATCCAAGAATCCTTAGCACAAACCAAACCTGAACGCTGTAAATATCAATCTATTTGGGAACAAAATCTTTCTGACCTGTTAAATTCTTATCAAATTCAAGGCCGAATTAAAAAGAAAAATAATAATATTGAATTGTTACGCCATTTTGTTAAAAACGATATTAATCTGCATGAACTAACTCACAGTCACGCCTTTGAAATTATCCTACAAAGCATTGCCGATTGTGATCGCTTGGTCGAAGCATTAAAAGAAAATTTTCAAGTCTTACACTATGCCGATCATATTCGTAAGCCTTTGCCTGGTGGCAATCAATCATTGATGCTAAAACTCAAAGGCGAAAAAACTACACTCTCTCTCACCATTCAAACTGAACTGATGCGTAAAGCCGCACGGTTTGGTGTGGTTCTGGGTGAGAACGCACCGCAAGCCTGCCGCTCAGCGATTCAAGCCTCGATGCAAAATCTGAATGTGCTAGTTGATGGCGCTTGTGCTAAAACCACATTTAGCGATCTATTGGATTATCTACATCAAGAAAAAATTTGGGTTTACACCCCACATGGGCAACTGCACGAGTTACCACAGGGTGCTACTGTGGTCGATTTTGCGTATTCAGCCAGCCTATTTTTAGGCAATCATGCCGTTGGTGCAAAAATAAATGGGGAACTAAAATCTCTTTCCACACCGTTAGTCAGCGGGCAAGTTATTGAAATTATTACGGATGTTCTTGCTACTCCAAACCCAGATTGGCTCAGCTTTATCAATACACAAAAAGCACGCCGTGCACTACAAAACATACTCAAAGATCAGGATGTTGAAGAACAGCGTCTAGTTGGCCAACAAGCTTTAAATCGTGCATTGAAATTATTTAATCGCTCAGTAGATGATTTATCTGAAGAAGATTGGATGGATCTACTTCAATGGCGTCATATACAAAACAAAGAAACTTTATTTGAGCAAATTGCTGTAGGTGATTTACTCCCACAACTTGTAGCCAATCATTTATTTGCACAAGACCATAATGACAATTCACCACTGTCAGATCGTCTGATTCAAGGTACAGAGGGCGTTGATGTTAAATATGCGCATTGCTGCAACCCCGTTTTGGGTGATCCTATTCAAGGACATTTATCTCGTCGCGGCTTAATCGTACATCGTGCACGTTGTCATAATTTATTACATGAGCAACATTTACACCCAGAAAACATTATGCCTTTACAATGGAGCACTGAAGCAGTCGACGATGTCAGCTTTACAGCTTATCTCTGTATTGACATGTTACTTAATGATGAACAAATCTCTGATTTAATTTATCAATGTCGTAAAGCAAAAACTGGGGTTGAAATGGTGCAATCTCAAGATGGTAAAACATATGTCAATATTGTGGTACACAATCGTAAACAAGTTGCACAGATCATCCGCGAGTTACGTATGCTGCTCGGTTTTCCACGAATTTCTCGCTTAAACATGCCTGCTGCAATTTTAGCTGTGCCGCACGCCAGCTAATTTAGACATAAGAAAGCCTTTCGTGATGCCTCCGCTTCCATTATGATGAAATCAGATGAAAAAGGAGAAATCAATGTCCCGCCAAGTTATTCATACTGAAAATGCCCCAGCTGCAATCGGCACGTATTCTCAAGCAATCTTAGTTGGAAATACACTGTACCTTTCCGGACAAATTGGACTTGATTGTTACAGCATGCAGTTGGTTGACGGTATTGAAGCACAAATTCGTCGTGCCTTTGATAATTTAAAAGCAGTATGTGAAGCTGCAGGTGGCTCTTTAGCTGATATCGCAAAATTAAATATATTCCTCACCGATCTTACTCACTTCCAATTGGTCAATCAAATTATGGGTGAGTATTTTGCCCAACCCTACCCTGCTCGTGCAGCATTAGGTGTATCAAGCTTACCTAAAGACGCATTGGTTGAAATGGATGGCATTGCCATTATTAATCTATGAGTAAATGACGAATCAACAACTTAATCTTTAATTTTAAATACTACCGATCAGGTGGTATTTTTTTATTTGAAAGTTCAATTAACACACACCAACAATTCAAATGAATTTCATTGACAAGTGATAACAATTATCACTAATATTAGATATCCCATTTAACCTTTTGGCTGGCTCGAACTTATGTACGTATGTCTATGTCGTGGTATTACAGATCAAGATATCAAAGATGCCGTAGCTGATGGTGCGGAAAGTTATCGTGAAATCCGTGATTTACTGGATCTTGGCACATGTTGTGGACGTTGCGCACCAGAGGCGAAAAGTATTATCAATCAAGAACTGGCAGAAATTGCGGGACGTATCTCAATCGCAGCATGAACAAAAGGCTTCCTACCAGTAGGATAAAAATAACGAAAATATAGACATTGTTTCCATTCCCAGCTCCAAGTCAATTAGAGTTATTGTTCGTTTAAAGCTCCACAACAATTGTTTTTGATTGCGATTTTCATTTGCCGTTCCATAAATCACTCGAAACTAAGCGTAAACTTGATTAAGATATCCAAAGTAGCTTAATAATAGAGATTGCCTTATTCAATAAGGCAGCGTGAATGAATGGAGTATGAACCATGAAAGGCAATCGAGACATCATCAACCAACTGAATCAGGTGCTTTATCATCACCTCACGGCAATTAATCAATATTTCCTACATTCACGTATGTTTAATGATTGGGGAATTGAGCAATTAGGTTCAGCAGAATACAAAGAATCTATTCGCCAAATGAAACATGCCGATAAAATCATTGAACGCGTTCTATTTCTAGAGGGCTTACCAAATTTACAACATCTCGGTAAACTTTACATTGGTCAACACACGCTAGAAGTATTACATTGTGATGTTCGCAAAGTAAAAGAAAATATCGAAGCGATTCAATTAGCTGTCACTATTGCTGAACAAAATTTAGATTATGTAACCCGTGATCTAGTCCAAGAAATTTTAGAAAAAGAAGAAGAGTATTGGGATTGGCTCACCACTCAAATTGACCTAGTCGATCAAGTGGGTATTGAAAATTATATTCAAAGTCAAATGTAAGGTTTTACCATAATAAAAAATCCCCAATTGGGGATTTTTTATTACAAATCATCAACCGTTAGTGCTGTTGAGATACATCGACTTTTAATAAATCTTCAAATGGACGTTCCTGACCATGTAGGGTTTTTAAAATCCATAATTGATGCTTTGCTTCATCCACTCGACCATTAAATGCCAGCACTTGCGCATATTTATACAGATCATATTTTGATGCTGTATTCGCAACCATACGCCCCACATGCTGTAATTGTGATGTAGACATTTTTGTGAGGGGATTTAACTCAATCCACCAAACTCGATCTGAAAATTGATCCAGTAGCCATATTTTTTGTTGCATCACTTCTTGCTGCTGTAAGCTCAAAGGGGCCGTTTTAAGTACAATTAAACTTTGCTGCTTGTACACGTTGTAATCTCGATATACCACGGCAATCAATAGCGCTGAAAGTAGAAAGAGTACTCGTACAACAACCGCATTTATTTGAATTAAAGGTAGTCGCGTATAGCGTGCTTGAATCACACCTAATAAAAAACCTAATGGTAAAAGAAAGTAAGCATAATGAATTGGAAATTCTAACAGTGCATGAATAAGAATGGCACACACCATCAATATCGCAATCATTGACTCTAGATCTTTAACACCTTTATTGAGCCAATATAACCAAAAGCTGAGATAAAGCAGAATCAATACGCCAATTGGAATCCCATTCCATATCAATAAATCTAAAATAATATTGTGTGCACTTTTAATCCACTCATGTGAAGGATATGCATCAAAAGCTGTGATTTGTGCAATTCCTGTTTGATTCCACCCATAACCTAGCCAAGGTTGCTCCGAAATAGCAACCAGCATTTGCGACCACATATCTAACCGCAAATAGCCCGATGATGCTCGCTCAATCACTGAAGCAGTTTCTGCCACTTGCTGACTCGAAAGTGCTTCCAGCAAATGATTTAGACTCGGTAAAAAACTAATAAAGCCAATAAAAATGGCCATCCATAACAGCAACTTTATCCAGCCAAAACGTTTAGGTTGTTGATATTGTTTTACTCCCCAGTAAAGTAAAATAAATAAGCCAACCACCCATGAAGTTCTGGATTGAGTTAAAGCGATGCTAAATATCAAGATTAATGCGCTTGGAATAAGTATCACATTTGAAACGAAGCGCTTTTCATAAAAATATAAGCAAGCCAATGTGCCCAAAGTTAGAAAAGTGGCTAAATTATTCGGTTGTCCGAAATTCGCAAATGGACGATTCCCTTTTAGGAGATTCATATATGGGAAAAAATAATGACTGAGCTGCAACCATTGTAAAATTGCAATTAAACTTGAAATCAAACCTACGATAAGTACTAACCAACTCCAGTTTTTAAGTACCTTCTCTCGAGCACTCCCACCTAAGGAGAGGTTATAACCCAACACAATCATCAGCCAAAATGAAAATATATAAGCAAAGCTTAATAAAGCATTACTCAAATAAAGAATTTGTCCAAAGAAGCACTGCAATATTGGAATAATCAAAATTATGCTAGCAATAATCTGTGGCTTCGCGATTTTGATTTTTTGTTGTAAAAAAGAACCCAATAATGCTAAGCCTGAAAGAAAAGTGAGTATTTCACTTTCAAATGTTGTCCAAGGCGTCTGGTGAATGGGGAGCAGCCAAGCTATTGCAATGAGCATAGCTGAAAGATAGAGAAAGTAAGCTTTCATGGATTTCAGTTAAAAAAAAACTGAGCACATTATACACTCAGTTTTACACAGCGATATGGGGCAAGGATTTTAATCTAATTCCATGGTCGCAAATCAACAATTTTGACTACTTCAGCTTTTTCTTTATTGATTAAAACCACCATATCTACCGCAGTAGCTTTTAGTGGAAGCCAAGAGTTTGCTGAAGGATATTCTTTTAAAATTTCACTAACGATAGGATCAGAATTATATTCTTTTAATTCTTTTAAATTTTTGGTATACCTCTGTAAATCCAATTTAGATTCACTGAATGTAGTATATCTTTCAGGGTACATTGCAGCTGATATTCCATTAGATAAATCATTAAACAATCTTTTATTTTGCTCATCAATAGTCTTTTCCTTTTTTAATGCAACAATATGTGGTCGTAACCAATTTGTTTTTTTATATTCTTGTGATGCTATAGCGATATTGTCTTTCTCAACATCAATGTTTCTAACCAACTCAAAACGATCAATATTGGTGTAGACAATCCATACTGGTCTACCCTGAGCAATACTAAATACTCCATAACTTAAAGCAGCAAGCTGGATTAGAATAATAATAACCAAATCCATTTTTAAGGTTTTTTTACCCTCTTTATAAACTAACAACCCTAAAAGTGGACCAATAATGACATCAATCACAATTAACATCAGAAAAATTTGGGTAACACCAACTGCCTTAGCTAATGGAAATGGATACCAGACAAAAAATACAATAGCTATAACTAATAATGCAAGAATAACTGATACTAACAAGTGCCCCAAAAAGAATTTTATTCGCGTTGACATAAATAAGTAACCAATTTTAAATTTTTATGTAGTGTAATCGAGGTTTCAAAAATTAAATACAGTCTACAGGTTTAAACTTATTAGCAATTCCGACCGATGTAGAGCATTTCCATGATCCCCCAGCAGTTCTATTTAGATAAATGGACTCTCCTTGTATAGCACTTGCTACATTTTTTAACTGGCATTCAAGCGCAGGCTGCGATATTTCTCCGATAGGTTTATGCACAACATAGGTACAAATTTCTGAGACTGAAAAGCCAATATTATCATTAGTAAAATCATTATTATTTGCACCATCATTCATAATAAGCTCATATTGTGTTCTTGAACCCATCAACTCAATGACCGCACTAGTAATTTGGGATTTTATAATAAAATTTCGATATTGTATTAATGCAATTCCTGCTAACACACCAATGATAACAATAACAATCATTAACTCTATAAGTGTAAATCCCTTTATTTTTTTATTATTCAACGTTATTCTCACACTTTAATTGAGTAAATTTATTAAAGTATAAGTAACTTTCAATTTTCTGCATTAAAAAAAATTTAATATTAAAATATTTGTTATAATATGACTATATTTATAATTTAAGTACCATATCAACAATCATATTTTTTTAAATCTGACTTCTAGGTATAAATTAATTTCATTCTTAATATAAAAAATTGGTACCATATTTTTTAATAAAGTCCTATCTAATTCTAAAAATTCATAAATTAAAATATAAATAGTGCTAGATAAAACAGATTTTTTTAAAAGCTTCAGTAGTATTAAAATAGCCTGCCCAAAGCATAATCTCTTATATCAAACCACTTAATAAAAATAACAGTCACCTAATAATTTGATGCAGTACATCTTAGTTTCTACCAAACTTTTCCGATGTTAACCCGACCATTTTTTGCACAACGCCCTACCTAAATATTTTACTCTTCTAAAAAACTCATTGCGTTATAGCGAGCTAGTCTTTGTATCTTTCCAAGACTTCGCATTACACAAAGCCTGTGACCATAAGCAAAGATAATCAAAATAAGAACTTGATCATCAAACAGTATTAAATAGCTGCATCTGAATAAGTTTGATTTCAATCATGTTTGCCTTTTTCTTAGATATACCATTGTGTATTGGAATCAAACTAGCTCGAGAGATTTCCTCAAATGATCAAAGTACTATTGTAAGAGGACAATTGTTTGTGCGATAGATTTTTACTGTAAGCCTATTCAGATAACAATTAATTATTATATAAAACAATGTCTTACAAATGACTTTGTGCAATAAAGCCCAACAGACTTAGAAAGCAAAGAGTTAGGCCAAAGCAGTTAAAATAGATTATAAAAATTTGCTGTAGAAATTAATTCACTGTTGTTAAAAAAATTGAGTTAAAAAAACGCACCTAATTTAAGTGCGTTTTTATATTAAAATAAATTTTTATAGTGTATTAATAGCACCAGCCACTGCTGTGCCTGTTGCGCACCCTTTAGGAATAAATTTATCATCTGTAGCAGGAATATCTGTTAAACAAGTCCAGCCACCTTCTTCAGAACGATTTAATACAATTACTTTAGTTGCAATTTTTGGATTACCTTTAAGCGTACATGTCAATGCACTGTCTACTGCCCCACTGGTTTGTGTAAAAGCAGTAATACCATAATCACACACATTAGATGTAGCCGCAGTAAAGCCAACATCACTTAATTTAGTAGGAAGTTTTCCTTCATTTACTGCATTTTCATAACCTGTTTTAACAGAGCTAATTTCAGAGTAGCCAGCATTTGCTTGTGATTTAGCAATATAATCCTGATATGCTGGAATCGCAATTGCAGCCAAAATACCAATAATCGCAACAACGATCATTAATTCAATAAGTGTAAAACCCTTTTGAGCGTTCATAACATTCTCCACAAATGTTTAAAATTTTTATTGCTTTTACAAGCCTCTTTATGCAGTTAATCTGTTTTATTCTTTGGAAAAAAACGTAAAACTACCAAAACATTATCATTCTATGTTCTATGTTTTTAAATACAAGAGTTTTTTTTAATTTATGTTTTTTTAAAGTAGGTTTGTGTAAAAAAGTGACATTCCTCGTCACATAGGTTTGATTTAGTTCATAATTCTAGGTGTATTTGATAATTCATTCGAATTATCTACAATTTGATGCTCATAAAACTGATCTAATATTCGACCAATATCCGACACTCCATCAATCACTGCCATTCTATAGTTTTTATTTTTTAAACTCGCAATCATTACATCACAAACTCTTTGCCATTCCAGTTGTGTTGTCGCGGAACTAATTCCACGATCGATAATAATTTCCACCGTTTTTTCACACAAATTTAGATAAACCAAGATACCACTATTATGCTCAGTATCCCAAACACCTAACTCAGCAAATAACTGCTGTGCACGACTTCGTGTATTCTGATAATAGGCCTGATGACTGGGAATATGCCCTTCAATCACCACTTGAATCTCACCGACATGTCCCAATTCTGCCTGCTTCACAGCTTCAGCAATTGCAGCTTGATCTTGCTGGGAAAAATAACGCTTTGATGCAGGTAAATATATAAAATGCTTCAACCAGCGCTTTAAACTAGGCTGTACTATTTCTTGCAACTTCGGTTCAGTTACAATTGCTGTTGTATCTGTTATTGTTACCATGAGCCAGATGCGCCTCCTCCGCCAAATCCGCCACCACCACCGCTATAACCTCCGCCACCGCGCCCTCCGCCACCACGCCCACCACCAGCTAAAAATATTTGTAAAATAAGCTGTGCTACTGAGGTAATGAGTAAGAAAAAAACACCAAAGCCTAAAACTAAACTCATGACAATTCCGGCGCCATAAATCAGACCAGCAGCAAAAGTTGTGACTCCTGCGACAGAAGCACTTAAACGATTACCGACCATAAATGAAGCCAAAATACCCACAATCAATATAATCATTGCTGTGGTAAATATTTGCTCTTTAGCCTGTTGCTCATGTAACGCTTGTGCTTGACGCTGCTTTAAATCTTCAGCCGCTTGTTGCGCGATTTCAGGATCTAAATTTAGGATTCGTTCAATTTCAGTTAAACCCGCCTCTAAACCTTGAGCATACTGACCCTGTTTAAAAAAAGGCGTAATTTGATTCTGAATAATTCGGCTGGCAATAATATCGGGGATAACACCTTCTAAACCATAGCCTGTCGCAATATGTATTCGATGATCATTCACTGCAACTGCAATAAGTAAACCATTATCTTGCTTTGCTGAACCCAACTGCCATTGCTGTGCAATACGCATAGCATAATCAAAAATACTTTCTTGACCTGTAGTTGGCACGATCACAATTCCAATTTGTGCTTTGCCCTGATTATATAAAGCTCGTATTCTTTGTTCTAAATCTTGCTTCTGTGCTACAGACAACACATTGGCTTGATCAATCACTGGCTGATTTAATGTGGGCAATTGGCGAATAGATTCCCCATCTGCCATGTCATTAGCTGCTGCTGAAGCCTGAGTCGTATTACTGTCCTGAATTTGACTTTTTTGCGGATTGGCTTCATTCTGCTTCAGCTGATTTTCACCAATCCTATTTATAGGATTAATTGCTATCGGCTGCTGATTATTCACAATCTTTGGCAGCACAACAGCATCTTCAGCATCACTGCTTGCTGTTGCAACTTCTGCCCAAGCAATAGACTGGAAAGCAACCATCAGCGTAAGCAATCCCATTATTATCATAATATTGAGTGGGCTTATTTTAGATTTATTACTTTCTTCAGTCATATCAACATCCGTTTATATATTTACACCTAACTCTATTTAGTTAAAGCTTACTGTTGGGGCTTTTTGTGCATCCGTTTCAGCACTAAAATTAGGTTTAGGTTTCATACCAATCACTTTTGCAGTCATGGCTTGTGGGAACTGACGAACATAGGTATTGTAATCTTGCACTGTTGCAATATAACGATTACGCGCTACCGCAATTCGATTTTCAGTCCCTTCAAGCTGAACTTGTAACTCACGGAATTGCTCATTGGCTTTTAAATCTGGATAATTTTCGGTGACAGCCAATAAGCGCGATAGAGCACCCGTCATTTGGGATTGTGCTTCTTGATATTTTTTAAATAATTCTGGATTTTCCAATACATCTTTATCTACTTTCAAACCTGCAACATTTGCACGGGCTTGTGTCACCTCAGTCAGTACTTTTTCTTCATGCGTTGCATAGCCTTTCACTACATTAACTAAATTTGGCACTAAGTCAGCACGACGTTGATATTGATTTTGCACTTCAGACCAAGAGCCTATGACAGCTTCATCTTTGGCTTGCAAAGTGTTGTAGCCACATCCCGTAAATAACAATGTACTTGCCAAGATAACAGCCAATAAGCCTTTTTTAATGCGACTACTCATTTTAAGCCTCAAATATTTATTGGTATTTGTTGATATAAAATATCATTCTAAACAGTTTTTTAAACTGATGTGTTGCTTTTGTTTATGCATTTTATCTGATGTGTATAACTCAAAAGTTATCCACAAAAAAGCCACCCGAAGGTGGCTTTCATGGAATGCTAAAAATAACTATTCGTCTTCTTTTTGCTCAGGTAAATCTTTGACTGCTTCTGCAATAAGACCGAACATATAGTTACCATATGCATTGGTTTTATCATAATGGAAACGCAAGCGTGGCGTTACACGTGTCTTGATACGACGACCTAATTCGTGACGCAAAAACCCAGCGGCACCATTTAATACGGCCAAAGTTTCTTGATTTGCAACTTCACTTTGATCATCGCCTAATTCACGCCCCATTACAGTGACATAAACTTCTGCATAACCTAAGTCTGGGCTGACTTTCACCGCAGAGATGGTCACAAGACCACCTAAGCGTGGATCTTTAAGCTCTTGACGAATCAGTTCTGACAACTCACGTTGCACTGTATCGGCCATACGCTTAAGACGTTGACTACCCGCCATTAAAGACTCCGTTTAATCAATTGAACATCATATACTTCGATTTTATCGAGTGGTTTGATGTCTTTATAACCTTTCACGGCAAGACCACATTCCATACCAGCACGAACTTCTTCAACCACTTCTTTATAACGACGAAGTGATTCAAGCTCACCTTGGAACACAACCACGTCATCACGAAGGACACGGATTGGTTTATTACGGTGTAACATGCCTTCAAGAACCATACAGCCTGCTGCCGCACCAAACTTACTTGAATGGAATACTTCACGTACTTGCGCTACACCAAGAATCGTTTCACGATGTTCAGGTGCAAGTTTACCGCTCATTGCTGCTTTCACATCATCAATCAATTCATAAATGATGCTGTAATAACGAATATCAATACCATCTGCATCTGCTTTTTGACGGGCAGTTGTATCCGCACGTACGTTAAAGCCGAAGAGTACAGCTTCAGAAGATTCAGCTAATGTAACATCAGATTCAGTAATTGCACCAACACCTGAACCGATTACACGAACACGAACTTCATCTGTCGACAAGCTGCTCAATGCAACAGTCAACGCTTCTAGCGTACCACGTACGTCAGTTTTAAGGACAACATTGACATAAGGCACATCTTTCTTGCCCATAGATGCCATAATGTTTTCAAGACGCATTGCACTTTGACGCTCAAGACGTTGTTCACGCTCACGTGCCATACGCGCATCAGCAACTTCGCGTGCTTTTTTCTCATCGGTTACAACAAGAACTTCATCACCCGCCATTGGCGCTTCAGGCAAACCTAAAATCTCAACTGGGATTGAAGGACCTGCCGATTGAATACGCTTGCCATTTTCATCTGTCATCGCACGAACACGACCGTAAGATGCACCAGCAAGAACTAAATCACCAACATTCAAGGTACCATTTTGTACAAGAATTGAGGTAACCGCACCACGGCTGTTGTCTACACGTGCCTCAATAACAACACCTTGTGCAGCACCTTCTTCAGATGCTTTCAGCTCAAGCAATTCTGCCTGAATTGAAATCAAATCAAGAAGTTCATCGATACCTTGACCAGTGTGCGCTGAAACCATTGCAACTGGTACATCACCACCCCATTGTTCAGGGACAATGCCTTTAGCTGTCAATTCATTCAACACGCGATCTGAATCAGAAGATTCTTTATCCATCTTGTTAATTGCAACAATGATTGGCGTACCTGCAGCACGTGCATGATCGATAGCTTCAGCAGTTTGTGGCATCACACCATCATCACCAGCAACAACCAATACCACGATATCTGTCGCTTTAGCACCACGTGAACGCATCGCTGTAAATGCCGCATGCCCTGGTGTATCAAGGAATGTAATAATTCCTTTATCAGTGGTTACATGATAAGCACCAATATGCTGCGTAATACCGCCCGCTTCGCCTTGTGCTACTTTCGCACGACGAATACGATCAAGAAGCGAAGTCTTACCATGGTCAACGTGACCCATAATAGTCACTACTGGAGGGCGCGTAGTTTGTGCACCACGTGCTTCTTCAGCTGCTTCAAGTAAGTTGTCTTCTGCTTGAGTATCAGAAACACGAACTGGGTTATGACCCATTTCTTCAACTACAAGTGCTGCAATATCTTGCTCAATTGCTTGGTTCTGAGTCACAAGCTCGCCCATTTTCATGAGTGATTTAATAACTTCACGAACTTTAATCGCCATTTTCGCTGCAAGATCTGCAACCACAATGGTTTCACCAATTTCTACATCATAAACCTGTTTTTTAACTGGTTTTTCAAAACCATGCTTATTCGCTTGGCTGGTTTTTAAACCACGTTTATGATGATTAGAAGAGAAATTCTGCTCTTCTTGACCACGACGTCCACCTTTTTTCGGCGCACGCGTGCTTGTCGTGTTACTACCACGTTTGATTTCACGATCTTCTTTTGCAAACGAATCTTCATAGGCTTGACCTACAAGACCCGCAGCAAGTGGAGAATCATCAACTACACGAATGGTTGCGGTTGTTGCTTCATCACCTGAATATTTAGACGCCATTTGACGCATTTGTTCAAGTGTACGTTGCTGCGCTTCTTCAGCAGATTTACGACGTGCTGATTCTTCAACTGCTTTAAGTTGAGCAGCTTGAGCCTCACGCGCTTTTTTCTGTTCAAGTGTTTCAATAACTTTTACAGTTGCTTTAGTCACTAGTTTGTTGTTTGACTTACGTTTAACAACTACAGCAGCTTTTGGCGTTTCTTTAGCAGCAGTTTGTTGTTTTGCCGCAGCGCGCATTGCTTCTAAATTTGCACTTGCTTTACCACCAGCGGGTGCAACATCTTTTGCTACAGCAGCCTCTGGTGCTTTTTGCGTTACTTGTGCATTGGCTTTAGCCAAAGCTTCAGCTTTGATTTGTTCAGGATTTGGCTTCGTAAAAGTATGCTTTTTACGAACTTCAACGTTAATCGTTTTTGCCTTACCAGAAGTACTGGCTACTTTAGCCGTACTTGTTGTTTTACGTTTCAACGTTATTTTTCCTGCATTGCTCGTATCTTGACCATGAGATTTCTTCAAATGGTTGACTAGAGCATCTTGCTGTTCGTGAGTAATTTTATCATCAGCCATTTTTTGCGGTAATCCAGCTTCACGGACTTGATCTAGAAGCTTTTCAACCGGAAGTCCTACGCTGACTGCTAACTCTTGAATTGACTTATCCGTCATGTATTACCTCCTAGTTAAACCATGATTCACGTGCTTTCATAATCAATTTTCCTGCTTTTTCAGCATCCAAACCGTCAATATCAGAAATATCGTCAGTTGCTTGGTCTGCCAAATCATCCACAGTGATTACGCCACGAGCGGCTAATGCATAAGCGATCTCTGAAGTCATCCCTTCCATTGCAAGAAGTTCAGCACTTGGATCTTGAATATTTTCTTGCTGTTTTAACGCATCTGCTAAAGCAGCTTCTTTTGCACGACTTTGTAATAATTCTACCAAGTCAGCATCTAACTCGATCTCATCAAATGTTTCAGCAGGAACGTACGCCACTTCTTCAAGAGAAGTGAAGCCCATCTCTACCAATGCCATGGCAAGATCTTCTTCGATTTCTAGACGCTCAACAAACATATCTAAATATTGTTGCGCTTCACTTTGTTGACGAGCACGATATTCATCTTCAAGCATCATATCCAGCTTATAGCCAGTCAACTCTGAAGCCAAACGTACATTTTGACCTTGTGAACCAATAGCACGTGCCAATTGATCGCTGGTTGCAAAAATAATATCTGCAGTTCTTGCATCTTCATCAAGCACAATACCCGATACATCAGCAGGCTCTAAAGCACTTGCAATATATTGAGCTGGATCATCAGACCACACCACAACATCAATACGCTCACCATTTAATTCAGATTGTACCGCTTGAATACGCGTACCACGCATACCAATACATGCACCCACTGGATCAATACGATGATCGTTGGTTTTCACAGCAATTTTAGCACGAACACCTGGTTGACGTGCAGCTGCTTTAATTTCAATGATTTCTTCAGAAATTTCAGGAATTTCTTTTTTCATTAAAGCAATCAGCATGTCAGGTTTAGCACGTGACAATAACAATTGTGCACCACGACCTTCACGATTTACACTGTAAAGGATGGCAGTAAGACGTTGTTTAGGACGAAGAAGCTCTTTAGGAATCATTTCTTCACGTGATAAGTACCCTTCAGCATTATCACCTAAGTCAATAATAAACCCATCTTTGGTTTGTTTTTTCACTTCACCGTAGATCAGTTCACCAACTTTTTCTTCATAAGCATCAGCAATTAACGCGCGCTCTGCTTCACGAATTTTTTGAACAATAACTTGTTTTGCAATTTGTGCAGCAATACGGCCAAACTCGATAGATGTCACTTCAAGTTCGCGAATATCACCAATAGACCATTTTTCAGGATCTAGATCTGAAATAGCATCTTGACATGCAGGCATCTCATGATCTTCATCAGCAACTACTTCCCACTGACGGAAAGTACGATATTCACCCGTTTTACGATCGATTTCGATACGAAGCTGAGCTTCTTCAGAATTTGTGCCTTCGTAGAATTTTTTCTTCGTCGCAGCTACAAGCGCTTGCTCAAGTGCTTCAAAAATCGCTTCACGACTAACACCTTTTTCATTACTAACCGTCTCTGCAACGGTAAGAATTTCACGGCCCATAAGTCACCTACTATTCAAATTCTTATAAATTAAATTTAGTCTTGATAGATCAAATTCGCTTTGTCGATGTTATTACTATCAATTTCAAGCACTTGTTGCTGCTCAACTTCCACTTGAATAAATTCATTTTCAAGATCAACTGAGACCAATTTCGCTTGGAATTTACGACGATTTTCTACAGCTGAAATTAAGCGAAATGCAACTTGTTGACCTATATAAGCCTGCATTTGTGCAAGTTGGAAAAAAGGACGATCCCAACCTGGAGAAGAAACTTCTAAAGAATACTCCCCAGAAATTGGATCATGAACATCCATCATTGCGCCAACTTGTTGAGTTACACGCACGCAATCTTGCACACCTATACCACGTACCAATTCTTCTTCACCATCATCATTCGTGAATGATGTTGCGTCTTCACCGACTGGTTTGTCGATATAAATACGCAATAAAGAACGCTTACCTTGAGGAAGGAATTCGATTCCCCAAAGATCTACATTACAAGCTTGCACTGCCGGGGCAATTAAGTCTTGAAGTGCTTGAGTTTTATTTGATAGCTTCATTTACTCTCGTCATATTTGTGCGATTCAATCGCTCATTGGACCGATTCAAACTTACTATAGTGAAGCATGACTTTTTGACCAATTGATGTCTACACCACACGATAGCCAATAAAAAAGGGCGTAATCGCCCCTATTATTACACAGAAAACTAAAGTCCACTGTGCAAAAAGGCCCACCTATCTGTGAGCCCTTTTAGAAACTTGGTAGCGGGAGCTGGATTTGAACCAACGACCTTCGGGTTATGAGCCCGACGAGCTACCAGACTGCTCCATCCCGCATCAACGTTGCAAAATTATACACAATAATTAAACGTTTTTCAATCAAACTTTAATTTCTTGTCCTGATTAAGTTGCACCTTAATCAAAATGGTAGCGGGAGCTGGATTTGAACCAACGACCTTCGGGTTATGAGCCCGACGAGCTACCAGACTGCTCCATCCCGCAACTATACTGCAAATTTTATAGACAATTTTAACTTTTCAGTTAATCAATTGTTTTTAATTAAGTTGCATCTTAATTAAAATGGTAGCGGGAGCTGGATTTGAACCAACGACCTTCGGGTTATGAGCCCGACGAGCTACCAGACTGCTCCATCCCGCAACTATACTGCAATTTTACATACAACTTTAACTTTACAGCTAAACAATTGTTTTAATTAAGTTGCATCTTAATTAAAATGGTAGCGGGAGCTGGATTTGAACCAACGACCTTCGGGTTATGAGCCCGACGAGCTACCAGACTGCTCCATCCCGCATCAATGCTTTTTTTAGCTGCTAACACCAACAATCTGGTTCATTGTTGGTGCGGAAGGGGGGACTTGAACCCCCACGCCCGAAAGCACTACCACCTCAAGGTAGCGTGTCTACCAATTCCACCACCACCGCAGCTGTGTGGCATTCTAGTAGCTTGCCTATCAAATTGAAAGGTTTAATTTCAATAATTCAGCTTATTTTGGTGCAGTTGGTGAAGTTTCACCCGAATTTTGTTGGGGTGGCACCGTCGTTTGCGGTGCGGTTTGAACTGTTTTCAAGCCATAAGCATCGCTTGTTTGTTTTTTCGCAAAAACAGCTAAACTTAAACTTGTTACAAAAAACAATGCAGTAAGAATTGCGGTTAAGCGCGTCAAAAAGTTCGCAGAACCAGACGCACCAAATACTGTCGCTGCACCACCACCGCCAAATGAAGCACCTGCATCTGCACCTTTACCGTGTTGTACAAGAATCAACACAATCATTAATACGGCTAAAATGATATGCACTACCAGCACAAATGTCTGCATGCTGAACTCCTCATTATTGTGTTTTTGCGAATGCCTGAGCAATTTGATAAAAAGACTCGGCATTTAATGATGCACCGCCAACCAGCGCACCATTAATATCTGGACAAGCCGCCAACTCTACTGCATTTTCAGGCTTAACACTACCACCATATAAAATTGCAATATTTTTACCTTGATCTGTAATTTGGCTTAAACCTTCACGAATTTTAGCATGCATGGTCTGCGCATCTTCTGGAGATGCAGTTTTTCCTGTACCAATCGCCCAAATAGGCTCATAGGCAATAACAATTTTTTGCCACTGTTCCGCTTGAACCACAGTAGCGATATCGCAAATTTGCTGTAATACCACTTGCTCTGCTTGACCACTTTCACGTTGTTCTAAACTTTCACCAACACAATAAATTACAGTCAGTCCTGCACTTAATGCATGTTGTACTTTTTGTTTGACAATTTCAGCCGTATCCGCAAAAATTTCACGACGCTCTGAATGTCCAACTAAAACAAATTGAATACCACTATCCTTTAATAGCTCGGCACTTACTTCTCCCGTATAAGCACCTAAACCTGCAATACGAGAAACGTCTTGAGCAACCGTTTTAATCGGGGTATCACATAATTGAGCTCGAACATTCAATAATGCGATGGATACTGGCGCAACACCGATATGACAGCTTTGTGCTGAAATTTGCTCTTGAGTAAAATATTGTTTTAAATCTTGAATAAGTTGCTGTGCGTTAGCTTGCAATGGGTTCATTTTCCAATTGCCGACAACCCAAGGAATAATAGTCGAACCCGACATACATCTAACCCTATTATCGAAAATGAGCACATTCTACACGGATTTTTTTCAGAATAAGAATATTTTCATAGGCTAATTATTGTTATTACTAAATAAGAATAAAAAAATAAACGCTGAACATTTCATAGTTCAGCTACAGAATTATAATTAGTGCATACTATTTATCGATTATCTTTTGATATCAGTACTTTTAAATATAGATATTTTTAACGATCACCGTATAATTTTAACATTCCAATTATAAAATGAATTTAAGGTGTATTGGGGATGTCTACACAGCAAGTTTCGCCTAAATTTTCTGGTTACATTCGTCGTCTCGTAGATGATGGCGTTGTTTCTGTGCCACAGATGCAAATTGCGATAGATAGTTCGAAAAAGAATAAAGTCAATCTGGTCGCATACTTAATAGAACATCTAAAAGTATCACCATTGCTGATCGCAGAAATGATATCACTTGAATTTGGTGAACCTTTTTTTGATCTCAATGCTTTTGACCCACATCTATTCCCTCAAGATTTAGTCGACAATAATCTCTTTAATAAACACCATGTCCTGCCATTGGTGCATCGTGGCAATGTACTTTATATTGCCATCAGTGATCCAACCAATATTGAAGCGCTTGATGCTATTCGTTTTAATAGCAACCTCAATATTGAACCAGTTATTGTTGAACATGATAAATTAATCAAATATTTAGAAAAATATTTTACTCAAGAAACTAATTTTGATTTTGGTGGTGATGATTTCGATGTTGATCTCATCCAGACAGACGACACCGCTACAGACTCAGACCCTGAGGAAAAAGCGGAAGAAGAAGCTCCAATTGTTAAATATATTAATAAATTACTAATTGATGCGATCCGAATGGGCGCCTCTGACTTACACTTTGAACCTTACGAAAAAACCTATCGTGTTCGTTATCGTGTCGATGGTGTTTTACGACACATTACCAACCCCCCTTTGCAACTTGCAACCCGTTTGGCATCTCGCCTCAAAGTCATGTCACAAATGGATATTTCTGAAAAACGTATCCCTCAAGATGGTCGTATTAAGCTCAAACTTTCTAAAAATAAAGCTATTGATTTTCGTGTCAACGCCTTACCGACATTATTTGGCGAAAAGCTGGTACTGCGTATTCTAGATCCATCAAGTGCAATGCTCGGGATTGATGCACTCGGCTATGAAGAACATCAAAAAGCATTATTTATGGATGCTTTAGATAAGCCACAAGGGATGCTTCTCATCACTGGACCAACAGGTTCTGGTAAAACAGTTTCGCTATATACTGGTCTTAATATTTTAAATACTGAAAGCTCAAATATTTCCACAGCTGAAGATCCAGTCGAAATTAATTTAGAAGGTATTAATCAGGTCAACGTCAATCCAAAAGTTGGGTTAAGTTTTTCCGTTGCTTTAAAATCCTTCTTAAGACAAGATCCTGACATTATTATGGTCGGAGAGATTCGAGATTTAGAAACTGCTGAAATCGCGATTAAAGCCGCACAAACGGGTCATATGGTAATGTCGACACTGCACACTAACAGTGCACCAGAGACATTAACCCGTTTAAGAAATATGGGTGTCCCATCTTTCAATATTGCTACCTCTGTAAATCTAGTGATTGCACAACGCTTAGCACGTCGCTTATGTAGCCATTGTAAGGTACCTGTCGAAATCCCTAAACAAAGTTTGTTAGAAATGGGTTTTACACAAGAAGATTTATCAAGTCCTGAGTTTCAAATTTATCAACCGATCGGTTGTAATGAATGTAGAGAAGGCTATAAAGGGCGTGTCGGTATTTATGAAGTCATGAAAGTGACGCCAGAAATTTCAAAAATTATTATGGAAGATGGCAATGCTTTAGAAATTGCAGCGGCATCGGAAAGATTGGGGTTTAATAATTTAAGACGTTCTGGATTAATCAAAGTCATTAACGGTTTAACTTCTTTACAAGAAATAAACCGTGTGACCAGCGAATAAAGAATAATCAATATTTAAGGAATACATTATGGCAGTCAAAAAAGCTCAAATGATGCCAACATTTGCTTATGATGGGGTTGATCGTAAAGGGGTCAAAATTAAAGGAGAACTACCTGCACGTAATATGGCATTGGCCAAAGTTACGCTTAGAAAGCAAGGGGTTAACATTAAAACCATTCGAGAAAAGCGTAAAAATATTCTCGAAGGTTTAATGAAAAAAAAGGTCACAACTTTAGATATCACTATTTTCACCCGACAACTTGCAACCATGATGAAAGCAGGTGTACCTTTAGTACAAGGCTTTGAAATCGTTGCGGAAGGCTTAGAAAATCCTTCTATGCGTGAAGTGGTTTTGGGAATTAAAAGTGAAGTTGAGGGCGGAAATACTTTTGCAGGTGCGCTCAAAAAATACCCCCAGTATTTTGATAACTTATTCTGCTCTTTGGTCGAGTCTGGTGAGCAATCTGGTGCACTTGAAACCATGTTAGATCGAGTGGCAATTTATAAAGAAAAAAGTGAACTTTTAAAGCAAAAAATCAAAAAGGCCATGAAATATCCGATGTCAGTGATCGTAGTAGCACTGATTGTCACCATTATTTTGATGGTAAAAGTCGTGCCTGTATTCCAAGGCTTATTTAGTTCCTTTGGCGCAGACCTTCCTGCTTTCACTCAGATGGTAGTCAATATGTCAGACTGGATGCAGAACTACTGGTTCATCTTAATTCTCGTAATTGGTGCAATTATTGCTTCATTCCTTGAAGCTAAAAAACGTAGTAAAAAGTTCCGTGATTTACTCGATAAAGCTGCACTTAAAGCCCCTATTTTTGGTGATTTAGTCTACAAAGCAATTATTGCCCGTTATAGCCGTACTTTAGCCACTACCTTTGCGGCGGGTGTACCACTAATTGATGCTTTAGAGTCAACTGCAGGTGCAACCAATAATTGCGTCTATGAAGCAGCCGTGCTTAAGATCCGTGATGATGTTTCTACGGGGCAACAATTACAGTTTGCGATGCGAATGACCAATAAATTTCCTTCAATGGCGATCCAAATGGTGGCTATTGGAGAAGAATCTGGAGCACTTGACTCAATGCTCGATAAAGTAGCAACCCATTTTGAAAATGAAGTTGATAATGCGGTCGATGGTCTAACCTCAATGATGGAGCCTTTAATTATGGCAGTACTTGGTGTTCTAGTTGGTGGTCTCGTGATTGCGATGTACCTTCCAATCTTCCAAATGGGTTCAGTTGTCTAATGCAAGAACTGATTTATTACTTTACTCAAACACCAACAGCCCTTTTTTTCGCTGTTGGTGTATTGAGCTTATGTATTGGTAGTTTTTTAAATGTCGTCATTTTTAGAACACCCAAAATCATGGAAAAAGAATGGCATCAAGAATGGCAAATGCTTTTGCATCCTGAACAAGCAATCATTGATACAGATAAACTGAGCCTAAGCCAACCTGCTTCCACCTGTCCAAAATGCAATACCAAAATTCACTGGTATCAGAATATTCCAGTCATTAGCTGGCTTGTACTTAAAGGCAAATGTGGTACTTGCCAAAATCCGATTAGTTTTCGTTATCCATGTGTAGAAATTCTCACCATGCTCTGCTCTTTAGTGATTGTGGCTATATTTGGCCCTACCCTACAGATGCTATTTGGACTGATACTCACATGGACACTGATTGCTTTAACCTTCATTGATTTTGATACACAATTGTTACCCGATCGCTTCACCCTTACGCTTGCTGCTTTAGGTTTAGCTGTCAACAGCATCGGTCTATATACCACACCAGTATCAGCAATTTGGGGCTATATCATTGGTTTTCTATGCCTTTGGATTGTGTACTACCTATTTAAGGTGATTACGGGTAAAGAAGGTATGGGTTATGGTGATTTTAAATTATTAGCAGCACTCGGTGCTTGGATGGGCCCGTTAATGTTGCC
Source organism: Acinetobacter sp. ANC 4648 (assembly GCF_002135345.1). GTDB lineage: Bacteria > Pseudomonadota > Gammaproteobacteria > Pseudomonadales > Moraxellaceae > Acinetobacter. The sequence goes on from NZ_NEGI01000007.1 coordinate 115,021, forward strand.
CCTCATCGTGCTACTTTCCTCACTCGTTGGTGCAATCGTTGGGATTATTCTGCTTAAAATCCGTAAAGAGAATCAACCTTTTGCATTTGGCCCTTATATTGCCATTGCTGGTTGGATTGCCTTTTTATGGGGTGAGCAAATTATGAAAGTATATTTAGGCGGTTAATAGGATTTAAATATGACGTTTATCTTGGGCTTAACAGGTGGAATTGGCAGTGGTAAATCTGCTGCAAGTCAATGGTTTGAAACCCAAGGTATTCAAGTCATTGATGCCGATATTGTCGCAAGAGAAATTGTTGAAAAAGGACAGCCTGCTCTAGTCCAAATCCAAAAAAATTTCGGTGACTGGGTCTTGCTTGAAAATGGTGAACTTAACCGTCGAGCGTTACGTGACTATATCTTCAAAGAAGCAGATGCACGACAGCAATTGGAACAAATCACCCATCCTGCGATTCGAACTTTGATTATCCAACAGTTACAGGCAGCAACCAGCCCCTATGTAATCTTGGTTTCACCTTTGTTATTTGAAACCAATCAACATCAACTCACACAACGCACCTTACTAATTGATGCAACTGAAGATGTGCAAATCCAAAGAGCCTCTGCACGAGATGGTCAAAATATCGAGCAAATCAGTAAAATTATGACAGCACAAATGCCACGGCAGCAAAAAAAGGTACTAGCAGATGATATCGTATTGAATGATGGGCATTTAGAACATTTGTATGCTCAGCTTAAGCCCCTTCATTTACAATATTTAGCGCAAAGTGAGTTAGGCTGAAACTTACTCTAAGAGGTTATTTATTCTTATTGATTAGATTTTTTTGATCTAAAGCAAGCTTAAGACTATCTTGACGCCCCAGCCAACGCCATGGTTGCAATGCCCCTATCGCCATACCAACCAAGCCACAAATAATAGCAAAACTTAGTGGTTCACCTAATAATGGCACAGCGATTATTGCAGCAATAAAAGGGGCTAAGGTCACAACACTACCAGCTTGAAATGCTCCGAGCCGTTTTATCGCCTCAACATAAGTGAGTGTTGCAATAATCACCACAAAAATTCCATGAAAAATGGTTTGCATAACAATATGCTGCAATGATGCTTGATCTAAATGCTTAGGCAGAAATAATAAATAAATTGGTACATAAACTATTGCAGACCAAATCGCTACACCTGCCATCGAATGCCATGCTGAGAGTTTCCATTGTTTCAATAAGACCGTAAAAATCCCCCACCACATTGCACTGATCAAAAATAATAAATCACCAAAACCAAAAGCAACACCAGTTTCCTCATACATCAATAGACTCATGACTGAAATCGCACCGAGCATAATGATGAGACTTATCCAAGTATGTTTATCAAAAGACTGTTTAAAAAGAAAATACGCTGCTAATGCAGTACATAAGGGAATACAGCCATTTAAAAAAATAGCAGCATGTGCAGCAGGCACATAATGAAAAGCACTATAGGATGTTAAACAATATGCAACACCACCAATCATGGCCAATATAAATGGCTCTTTTTTTAACAAAAATGCAGTATCTTTTTTATAGATTAAAATTGGCATTAAAATACAAAATGCCAAAGCAAAACGTAAAGCCGCAATATCCCATGCACTAATATGCCAAATGGCATTGAGTCTTGCAGTAATTGTGAATCCCCCCCAAATACACATGGTAATTGCTACATAAATATAGCCTTGAGTACGAGAGGTCATCATGATCTTTCTCAGGTCGGATTAAAATTGAGGAGAAGCTTTTGGCACATCACTAAGTGACTCGATTGATTTTTAAAAAATCAATCGAGTCAAATAACATAAAATAATTAAGCTTGGCGTTGACGGCAAGCTTCGTATAAAGCCATACCTGTTGCGACACTTACATTTAAGCTTTGTAAATTTCCTGCCATTGGGATGTACACAGTCTGATCACATTTAGACTGTGTAATTGGACGCAGACCAGTATCTTCTGCACCCATCACAATTGCGATTGGCCCAGTGAAGTCGCATTTATGTAAAGGCAAAGCATTATCATCAAGCATAGTTCCAATAACACGCACATTAAAATCATCTTGGATTTGACCCAATGTTCGTGCCAAATTCGTTACTTGAATGAATTTCACTTTTTCAGCACCACCAGCTGCCACTTTACGTGCAGTCGGGGTCAAGCTTGCAGCACGATCACGAGGTACAATCACCGCATCAACACCCATCGCTGCTGCCGTACGAACACATGCACCTAAATTATGCGGATCAGTCACATGGTCAAGTATCAATAGAAATGCATTTGGTGTTGCAGTTAATAAGTCATCTAAATCTTTTTCATTTAAAATAGGATGTGGACGAACTGCCGCAACCACGCCTTGATGGAAAGGTAAACCTGCTAGTTTTTCTAAACTATCACGACTCGCCTGCTGTACACTAATTCCAAAAGGTTCAGCCAACTGCAAAACTTTTTGCAAGCGTTGATCATCACGACCTTTCAAAGTGAACAAAGTCAGTACGCGTTCAGGTTCAAGCTCCAATAATGACTCCACAGAATGAACGCCATAATAATATTCGGGTTTAGCCATGAACGACCTCAATTTACGATTTCATAATAGAAAAGAAAAATCCTGCAAAGCTGACTTTACAGGATTTCATTAGTATTCTAGTTTAACCGATTTTGGTTAAAATTTCTTGGCTAAAATACGGCGAATAGTTACAGCAATTAGCCTTCTAAGTGGCATACATAATCTAAAATTTCATCAGTTTCGATTTTAAATTTACTGTGACCTGGCACATAAAAAGACTGTCCAGCACGAAACAATTCATGCTCTTCACTATCTGCAATTTTCACGCGACATTCACCCGAAATAATCTCCATCCGTTCAGGCACATGCGTTTCAAATGTTAATGCTTGTTCAGTTGGAAGAATAACTCCTAATGTTTTTTTCGTCCCGTCTTCAAATTGAACGGTATGACTCACACACAAACCACCAAAATAAACATTTGATTTTTTTACTACTGAAACATGATCAAATTGTGATGACATGCGTATTCTCCCAAATAATGCGCATTTATATAAATTATCATGCTGACAGTTTAATTGTGCCCGATCAACTAATCAATCAATGTTTCATTTGGATCAATTTAAAGAGCTCTTGTTGTAAAAGTTTGCTTAAATATTGCAATGATAAAGAGCTTCTCTTGCAAATTAAATTGAACCATCACTTGCACCTAGTTTTCTAATTTTGTTTATATAGATCATTTTTTGAGTAAGATTTTAATTTCTATCTAAAATTTAAGTTAGAATTATAAAATCACTGGATATTCGAATATCAAGTGACTTGTGACTAAAACAAAACTTCACTATCTTATAACAACACTTTTCGCAGCTTGGATGCGTTTATGCTGACACACTTAAATCTGATCAATTTTGCTTTAGCAGATAATTTAGCCATTGATATTGAGCAAGGGTTCAACGTACTCACTGGGGAAACAGGTGCCGGAAAATCCTTATTACTGGATGCCTTATCTGCCTGTTTAGGGGAACGTACCGACACCAACTATGTTCGATATGGATCTGAAAAAGCAGATGTGACCGCTGTGTTTAGCTACCAAGAGCATAGTTCTGAAGCACTCTGGTTAAAAACTCATGAACTAGATGATGAATCGGGTGAAATTCATTTGCGTCGCGTTATTTTTGCCACAGGAAGAAGTAAAGCATGGATTAATGGCCGTCCCAGTAGCTTATCTGAATTAAAAGAAATTGGACGCCTTTTGGTTCAACTGTATAGCCAACATAGTCAGCAACAATTATTAGAACCACCCTATCCTAAGCACTGGTTAGACCGTTATTATAATTTTTATCAACCAGCGCAAGATGTTCGTGATGCCTATGCTACATGGCAAAAAAATATTCGCACTCATCAAGCAGCCATTGATGCACAAACCAATCGCTTGCAACGTATTGAAACATTAACATTACAGCTTGAAGAACTCGAAGATATTATTCAAATTGACTATAAAGAAACCGAACAAGAGTTTGATCGTCTTAGCCATCATGAACATATCATGCAAGACTGTAGCTACAGTCTAAATGTATTAGATGAATCTGAGCAAAACCTTGCTCAAGAAATCTCTTCAATTATTCGTCGCTTAGAACTCCATGCGGGACGGAGCGAACAACTTGCTGAAATTTATAACTCTTTAGTCAATGCACACAGTGAAATTGATGATGCAACAGCTAATTTACGACAATTTATTGATCGTCAAAGTTTTGATCCCGAACGAATGGAAGAATTAAATACTCAATTAGAGGTATTCCATCGTCTAGCCCGAAAATATCGTATTCAACCAGAACAATTAAAAAATCAACATCTAGAGTGGCAACAAGAATTTGAACAATTACATCAACTTGAGGATCCTGAAACCTTAGCCGAGCACGTTGAAATTGCATATCAACTCTTTATAGAAAAAGCCCAACACCTCGATACGATTCGTCGTGAAGCAGCTATTCCTTTAGCCAAACAATTGACTGAACAAGTTAAAACACTTGCACTACCAGAAGCCTATTTTGAATTTAAATTTGAACCTTTAGAGCAAGTTTCTGCTGAAGGTTTGAGTTTTATTCAGCTGTTATTTACAGCCAACAAAGGCATCCCCGCGCAACCACTAGCTCGTGTTGCATCGGGTGGAGAATTGTCACGTATTGCCTTAGTCATGCAAGTCATGAATGCAGAAAAAACTGAAGCTGAAGTTTTAGTTTTTGATGAGATTGATGTAGGAATTAGTGGTGGTACTGCTGAAATTGTCGGTCGATTACTCGCAGGTTTAGGTCAACACGTACAAATTATTTGTATTACCCATCAGGCTCAAGTAGCAGCTCAATCTGATCAACACTTATTGGTCAAAAAATTACAGACAGATCCAGCAAGCAGTACCATTTTGGTGTTAGAAGAAGATCAACGTATTTTAGAACTAGCACGTATGACTGGTGGCGTTGAAATTAGTGAAACGACACTGCAACATGCCAAGCAATTACGTCAGTTAAAGTTTCAAGCCATCAAATTAAATGCATAAAATCCTAAGATCAGCCGTCCAAACGACTGGTCTTTTAAGCCATTAAATCGAAACTCTCTACTGAATTTTTTTCACCCAATCCAATCTACTTTCATCATGATCGGTAGAAGTTTATAAATAATTAAAATCAGTATTTGAACTGTTGCTATATTAATACCTTAAGTGAAAATAAATATAAAACTAGCTGTAGCATCTCAAGAATTTATGTTTACTTATTATTTTATATTTGAAATGACATGTTCAATATCGCTTAAATACGCTATGGTAATAAAAACATGAATATACGATAAAACTGAATCATTAAAATTCAGTCATAAATAGGAGAAGCTCTTCGGTGCCTAAACAATATTTAATGCATCATTGTCTAATTGCCCCTCCCAACATGGTAGATGATTTTTTTGCCAATACAGTCGTGTATTTAGCTCGCCACGATGCGGAAGGTGCACAAGGAATTATTATTAACCGTCCATCAGGTCTACAAATTAAAGAATTATTAAACGACTTAGATATCAATGCCGATCATGTCAATCCGCATGAAGTTTTACAAGGTGGACCTTTGCGTCCAGAAGCTGGATTTGTTCTACATACGGGACAACCTACATGGCATTCATCTATTGCAGTGGGTGAAAATGTTTGTATCACCACCAGTAAAGATATTTTAGATGCAATTGCACATAATGAGGGAGTTGGTCGTTATCAAATTGCGTTGGGCTATGCCAGTTGGACGAAGCATCAATTAGAAGAAGAAATTGCCCGTGGTGATTGGTTAATTTGTGATTCTGATATGGATTTAATTTTTAATTTACCATATAGCGACCGTTGGGATGCCGCATATCGTAAAATAGGAGTAGACCGCACTTGGTTATCTTCTGAGATTGGACATGCCTGATTTATCACAACCACAATTGATTCTTGCTTTTGATTTTGGAACACAAAAAATGGGAATGGCGGTTGGCTCCTCTATAATTGAAAGTGCCACGCCACTCGCATTATTCTCGATGAGAGATGGAATTCCGAATTGGGATGAACTCTTAAAGATCGTAAAACAACATCAACCCAATCTATTTTTAGTTGGTTTACCGTTAAATATGGATGACTCAGAATCTGAACTCTCGGCACGTGCACGTAAATTTGCACGGCGTTTACGTCATCAAACTAATATTGAAACCTTAATGGTTGATGAACGCTTGACGACTCGAGAAGCTCGTGAAGAATTAGATCATTATCAGGCTCAGGGGCGTGCTAAAAATCTTGCTGCGGATAGCATTGCTGCGGCTTTATTTATTGAAAGTTGGTATCGAAACCCTGAAGGTTTAACACCTTAATTGAGAATATAAAGATGACTAAAACTTTTATTGTTTATGGCGTAAGTAAAGGTTTAGGTCATGCAATTATTCAAGCAATCCCACAAGCAGAAGATACTATTTACGGAATATCTCGATTTAAACCGACTTTTCAACATTCAAATTTTCATTGGATTTCTGCTGATCTCTCCCAACCTAAATCAGCCAGAGATATAATCAAAGCACAAATACAGTCCAAGCCAGTCGATTATTTAATTTATAACGTAGGAATTTGGGAGGCTGCAGCGTTTAGTGCAGATTATAACTTTCAAAACAGTTCCGATTTGGAAATTTCTCAGCTCCTTCAAACCAATCTACATTCCTGCATTTTAGCGATTCAGTCTTTTATAGAAAACCTAAAGCAATCTAAAAATGCAAAAATTATTTTAATTGGTTCAACATGGGGTTTAGATAATCACAATGGAAAGGAAGTGGTGTTTTCAGCAACAAAATATGCACTTAGAGGTATTGTTCATTCTCTTCGGGAAACCTTAAGATCTGACAAAATTGGTATCAGTATTATAAATTTAGGTTACTTAGCTACCGAATTTACACTTGAGACGAGCAGCGAAGATGTTGTCCGACAAACCAATGCAGAATTGATTCCTTTGCAAGATGTCCTATTGGCGATTCAATTTATTTTATCGACCAGTCAAGCATCCTGTGTAAAAGAAATTGATATGCCTGCAATGGCTGACTTAAATATGTAAATGATCAAGTGTAGACCCATCTTTCGATGGGTTTATTTAGCCACTGAAAATAGTTTTATTTATTTTGGCTCTTTTCTAAAATATGCACTGTTGCAGTACGACCAGCAACAAAAGCCAGTTCATTTTGTGGGACTTCATCCAATACAATTTTAACAGGGACACGTTGTGCTAAACGCACCCAACTAAAGGTTGGATTAACATTAGCCAGTAAGCCTGAAGATGTAGTCCGTTCACGGTCTTCAATACCAGATGCCACACCTTGTACATGACCTTTAATTTTTTGTGAATCTCCCATTAATTGAATACTGGCAGAATCACCAACATGAATCTTATTCAGTTTTGTCTCTTCAAAATAACCAACCACATATAGTTGCTTGCGGTCTAATAATGCCGCAACAGCTTGTCCAACTTTGACATAATTCCCCACGCGCAGATCAAAATTTGATAATGTCCCATCGGCAGGTGCAACGACTTCAGCTCGATTTAAATTCAGCTGTGCCAAATGTAAATTACTGGTTGCTGCTTCAACTAAAGCATGTTGCTGTTTAATATTGGCATGAACTTGTTCAATCGCCGCAAGTAATTGTTCATGTTCAGCATGAGATTGATCTCGGGTTGCAAAGACCTGATCTTGTTCTTGTTTCGAAATTGCTCCTTCCATTAAGTCTGAATAACGATTAGCCGTTTTATCGGTCAGTTTGATATTCGCTTGAGATTTCACCACATTGGCTTTGGCTTGGGCTAAACTTGCTTCCGCTTCTGCAAGTCCAGATTTTGCCTTAGCAAGATCTGATTTAGCTTGTTCAACATCTAAAGTTTGCCGTGCAAGATCAATTTTAAAAAGAACCTGTCCTTTTTTCACGGTCTGGTTATCCTGAACTAAAACTTCCGTGACTAATCCCGCAATATCAGATGAAACTTGAATCACATCGCCACGCACACGACCATCACGGGTCCATGGTTCTGCATTATAATAATTCCAAATATGTATCACACAGAAAATAGCAATCACAGCAACCACCAATAACGCTATTGGTCGTATCACTTTACGTCTATCAAAAGTATTCATTCTCGCAACCCATTTATTCATCAAACTTTAAAACCCACCTGAACAATTCAATAGCTAAAATTTAGTCCTTAAGCTAAACCCAAAATAAAAAACCAATGCACCAACCCCAATAAAATAATGTAAATACACAGATGAAATATGCCTGGGGCAGCAATCCAAGCTTTAGCAATCCATTGATCAGTCACTAAAGTTACGACCTTAAATAGGATATAAGCCAAAATAGCTTGGATTAAAAATACAGGAACATAGACACCATAAATATTCAGCTCACCCATATTTATGCTCCAACCCAAGCGGTATCAGCATTTTCCAGACTTAAACCATTATCATGACAAATACTATTTCGAATATTATTTACTGAGATTTGTATGCGCAGACGAAGATCTTCATCACCCATATTTTGTGCTGCCACATTCACTTTCTGAAGCTGTAACATAATCATTTTAAATTGATTACTATCGGTGCAATTCTTAGATTTATCTTCCAACCATTGATAGAGTTGTTGTTGTAACTGTTCAATCAAATTCATGACCTCAGTCTCAGCAGATAACTTTTTGACCAATTCGTGTAAGCGTGATAAATCAATAATGGCACTGGATTCAATCAAAGCATTATTAATTTCAACTTTCAGTTCATCGGACTGAACTTGTTTGGTATTTAATAAGCCAATTCGATCTAACATGCCACGCAAATGGATTCTAAATGCTAAGCCATAATTCATACCAATGGCCTGACGCATATCTTTATAATGTGCAGACAGCATTCGCTGAGCTGTCATATCTGGAGACATCGCTCGAACCAAATGAATGACAAAAATTGCAATAATAGGACCTAAGATGGAACCAATTGAGCTGTCAAAAAACATCACCTGATCCAATGAATAATTATTATGTAAATTCAGCCCCATCACCGCCCCCATCACCAAAGGCAAGCCCAAACCCACTAATTGTGGATGTGGAAACATACTTAAAACATAAATCAAGAAAGGTGCCAATACCACGACCAATTGCCAGAACGTCGTTACATAAGGAAAGATCCCATAGGCATAAATAAAGATAATAATCGCAGCATAAACACTGCCACGAACGAACACTTTTAAGGCAGGTACTGGATTATCTAATGCCGTTAAAATACAAGCACAAATCACAGCCAATTGCGCCATCATAAAACCTGATTTCCAGCCACTTAAAATCCAAAGTCCCGTTGCAATCAATATGGTCATAAAGACAGAAATAGCACCGCGAATAGCAACACCATAATCACGATGTAAACTGGGGTAAGTCGTCGTCAACGCTGTAATGGATTCGGGTAAGCTCTGCTCACCATTTTGAATCCGCTGCCAAATCAATTTCACAGCACGTACATTCTGGATAAAATGACGAATATCCATTTTGACACTGTTTAACATAACATGTTGCTCGGCTTTGGCTTGCTGCAAAATCAAATCAAAATCTGCCTCAAAAGTCAGTGGTAAATGATGTAACTCCTCTTCTTGAATGGGATGATCATCACTGAGAAAAGCCACAACATGATCGTGTAATTTTTTTAAATTTTTTCGATAAGACAGATCAATTTGATCCAGTTGCTTGAACCGTTCAGCCATGGCAACCAAATTGGCAATCAGCATGGTGACTTGATGTAATAGTTCTTGTATTGGCTTGGTCATTCCTTTGAATTTAGATTGTTCATAATTCAAATGCACCGCCATAGCATGAAGATCTGAAGTGTCTCGCGTGATATGAGCCAGTAAAGTGGTGTAATTTTCTTGATGCTGCTCATCCGATAAAATACGATCAAATACAACTTTAGTATCCTGCATGGTTTTATGAATACGATGTTGTAATATTGGTCCTATATGCATCGGAAAAATCGTAACCGAAACCACTGCACTACACACCACGCCTAAAGCTATCTCTAAACAACGGCCCAATGCCATATCAAAAATCGTCACCGTATCGATATACGCAATTGCATTAAAGCAAATCAGCACGGCGGTATATCCCGCAAGCATGAAAACATAGCTTCTTGGGGTACGATCTAACAATGAAATATACAAACAAATACTGACCCAAGCCGCAAGTACCAAAGTCAACAGCAAGGGGCTATTAATGAGAGATGGCATCACTGCGACTGCAAAAATGGCTCCCACCACTGTTCCAAATAAACGATAAATACTTTTGGATGACATCATTCCGACATAGGGATTGGCAATAATAAAGACCGTACCCATTGCCCACATCGGATATGCCAAATTCAACGCAAAGGCAATATAAAGTGCAAGCATTCCTGCGATAAAAGTTTTCGTCGCAAAAATAAGATCCATCTTACTGGGTCGAAAAGCCAATAATGGTTTGAATAAAAACATGGAAATGATCCGATTGAATGCACAGAAATATCGTTACCTCTCTACATGCTTATATTCTTCTGTGAATGACAGAAAACATTTACATGCACAAATGGGGCGTGTAGAGCTAGAGACATTCAATCATGCAACTCTGAAATCAAATACGGAGAACGGTATTTAACCCATTGAAGAAAAGTTTAGTCATAGAAATGAGAAAGCTTGGCTAAATTTACAGCAAAAAATCAATGTAAATTCACTATTGGACATTTATACTACAATTAATGTTAAAAATAAATTTTTATTTAATTAAAATATCACATATTGATAATATGATCTAAATTTAATATATTTTACGTTTAAAAATAAACTGATCCATAATTTAAAGCTAAAGTATAAAAATACTTTAAATCGCATATGCAATTGATAAATTCCTCGGCAATATCCGCAGTTTTTGTTATAAAGTAACACTACATTCTTTTTTCTGATGTTCAGCGATATAGTAGGTCATCAATGGCGCTTTCAAGCTTTGGTAAAATTCTCACCGTACTGGATTTATTTTCTGTCTCGCGTCCAATCATCAATGTTGACGTGATTTGTGAAGAACTCAGTTTATCTAAACCAACCAGTTATCGTTATTTGAAAGAATTGGTTTCCGCTGATATTTTACAACGCTTAAGTGGTACTTCTGGAGACTACACTTTAGGGCCGAAAATTGCCGTGATGGATTATATTTCACGGACCACTGATCCTTTAGTCCAAATTAGTATTCCCTTTATGCAGGAAATTTCTGAAAAAACGGAATTATGCTGCCTTTTGACCCATTTAAATAGCGCTTACTGCATTGACCTTCATCATGAAGTTTTTAAAGATGCACAACTACTTTCGTATGGGCGCGGCTGCCCTCGTCCCGTATTTATGGGATCTTCACCCAAAGTCATCATGGCACATCTCTCTAAGCAAAAAATTCATGAATACTATCAAAAATTTTCAACTGAATTAGATGAGGTTGGATTTGCGCATAGCGAAGATGCCTTTATTGCACAAATGAAGAAAATTAAGAAGCAAGGCTACTATCTATCACGTGGTGAACTCGATCCCAATGTTTCAGGCTTATCAGTACCAGTAAAATTTTCAAGCAAAGAAGCCCCATTGGCACTGACGGTGGTGGCATCAAAAAATCGTTTTGAATTTATTAATATCGATAAACTAATTGAAATTTTAAAGGAAAATGCTGAACAAATAGAAAAGCGTTTCTTAGCACTTTCAGAAAATCACCAGTTAACGGGCTATCATTATACCACTGAAGAAAAATTGGAATAACGGAGTACACCACAATCAATTCACTAGAAAGTCTAGAGGGTTGATTCAATTTTAAACACAAAAAAAGCTTTTCATGATGAAAAGCTTTTTTTGATTGATCGACTTAGTTTAAGGTTGTTTTAAATATGGCCAAGCCGCTTTTAAATAAATAATCATCGACCATAACGTTAAAATAACCGCGGTGTACAGCAACGCATACGCTAACATTTCAAGCGGCTGCCAATTCAATAAAAATACCGTAATGGCAATCATTTGAAAGGCCGTTTTATATTTACCAACAGTGGATACAGCAACATTGGTTCGTGCACCCAATTCAGCCATCCACTCACGTAACGCCGAAACGGTAATTTCACGTGAAATAATCACAATTGCAGCAAAAGCCATAGCAATATTTGGTTGCCATTGAACCAATACAATCAATGCAGCAGCCACCATTAATTTATCTGCGACTGGATCTAAAAAGCGCCCAAATGCCGAAGATTGATTCAAGGTACGTGCCAGATATCCATCTAGCCAATCAGTCACTGCAGCAATGACAAAAACAGCAGTCAAAATCATATGCCGCATGATACTGCCTTCATGACCACCAACCCCAATTGCAGGTGGCCAATACGCAATAATTAAAAATACTGGAATTAACGCAATTCGTGCCAGCGTCAAGATATTTGGAATATTCAGGATTCGACCTGTAGTCATAGACACCGCCAGTTTGTCCCCTAATTACCTATATATGTGTTATAGGAAAAAAGCTGTATAGAGAAAACCTCTAATCTTGCCAATACTTTAAACGATTCACGTGAAACTGTCGACTAGGCAAATACCGTCACGGTTTGTCTAGAAATCGCAATTAAACGATTATCAGCATCCCAAATATGTGCATATTCAGTTGCATAGCCATCACCCGCATATTCCGTCACGACTTTATATTTAAACCAGTCGTGTATTTGATGTTGAATTGGATGTACATAAGTCACATGCCATGTGAGCGTGCTTGCAGGTAGCATACTTTTAAACATCGGTAATACGCCTGGCGGCCATACATCAAATAAAGTCATGAGATCTGCAACGGACATGGTTCTATTCTCATGTAATTCCGGATCAAATCTAAACCATCCGCCAAAATCAGGCTTTTCACTGCCTGAACATGGATAATGCCCCTCAGCCCAAGCCAATTCAAATTGTTGAAAGCATTGTGGTGCAAAAGCATTCTTGGGCAGAATTTTTAATTCATCAACCGTAGGATAATCAGGTGCTTGAATTTCATTTCGAACATGAATGCTCGATTCACGATGCCTACCAAAACTTGCCAATAAAATACTCTGTACCGCATCGTCTTGCCATAAGCGGACTTCAATGGTGGTGACTGATTTACCTTGTCTTAATATTTCAGCCGTTAGTCTAACTTTGGCCTCTTGAACCGGTCCAACAAAAGTCACACTGACACTCAATAAATGCTTTGAGGGATCATTGATGGTGGCAACCGCTTTATGCATCAATAAACCCGCGACTAAACCACCAAAAATAGTCCGTCCTTGTAACCATCCTTTCGGAATATCAATCCATTCATTTTGTTCAATGTCTTTGAAAATTTGGATTAATGACATTGCTGATCCTCAAGCGATTATTCTATATCCGCTACTATTTCATATTGTACCTAGTGTTGTGAATGATCAATGACTGATGCGTCAGTGAGCATTGTGGCAAATCACCTTACTTTTTACAGAGCCGCATTCTAGATACTAGCGATTAGGCGACACTATTCATGCAAAATCTTATAAATCGTTCGTGCCATGACATCCCCCAAACCTGGAACCAATTTTAAATCATTCTCGGAGGCTTTGAGTACGCCTTGAATACCACCGAAATGCGTCAATAAATCACGTCGACGTTTAGGGCCAAGCCCTGGTATCGCTTCAAGCACTGAACCGCCACGGCGTTTATCTCTTTTGGCACGATGTTTGGTAATCGCGAAACGATGAGCTTCATCACGTACCTGCTGAATTAAATGTAAGGCTTTATTGTCTTCAGGTAATTGGATTTTAGTACCATCGGTAAAATGCAGCGTTTCTAAGCCAGGTTTACGTCCCTCTCCTTTGGATACTCCAACCATAAAAGCGTCTAAACCCAGTTCCTGCATCACCTCTTTCGCCATATTTAACTGTCCCTTCCCCCCATCAATCAACAGCAAGTCAGGTAACATGGCTTTTTTATAACGACGGGTTAAGGCTTGGCGCATTGCTGCATAATCATCGCCTGCGGTAATATCATTAATCGCAAATTGGCGATAATCACGCTTACGCGCACCGCCAGTATCAAAGACCACACAAGATGCAATCGTCGCTTCTCCCATGGTATGTGAAATATCAAAACACTCGATACGATCAATAGGCCGATCCAATATGGTTTCCAATTGATGGAAACGTTCATTCAGTTCCAAATGATTCGCTAACTTACCTTTAATCGCATGTTGCACGTTCATCTCGGCCAACTCGAGCCACTCCGCACGCGTTTCACGAACATTTGGCTTAATCTGAATTTTTTTCTCAAATTGTTGTTGTAATGCCTGTTCCATTTCTTTCCGATCTGGAATGTCGACATTAATAATCAATTCAGTTGGAACTTCATCTGCCACTTGGAAATAAAAGTTGGCCATAAAATCAGATAACATTTGCCCTAAGTCATCATCTAACATATCTGGAAAATAGCTTTTACCGCCTAACATTTTGCCATTCCGCACATGCATAATCTGTACGCAGGTAACCCCAGCCTGATAAGCAATTGCCAGAATATCAGCTTCACCTTTTAGTTTATAAATCGCCTGTTGCGACTGTACTTCACGTAACAATGCCATACGGTCACGGTAAAATACGGCTTTTTCAAACTCTAAGCTTTCTGCTGCCTGCTCCATTTTACGAATCAACTCCTGATTCAGTTCTTTCGTATCGCCTTGTAAAAAACGAATCGAGTCTTTTACATCGGCTTGATAATCTTCAGGAGAAATGAGTCCGACACACGGTGCGGTACAACGTTTAATTTGATATTGCAAACAGGGTCGTTTACGTTGTGAAAAATAACTATTTTCACATTGCCGGACATTAAATAATTTTTGTAAGACCAACAATGTATCACGTGCATTATAAGCACTAGGATACGGCCCAAAAAACTTACCGACCTGATGCTTACCCTTGCCACGACCACTGGCAATGCGGGGATAAGGTTGATCTGCTGAAACAAAGATATAGACATAGGATTTATCATCCCGCAGCATAATATTGTAGGGCGGACGATGCAGCTTAATCAGATTTTGTTCAAGTAAGAGTGCTTCTGTTTCAGAACGAACGATTAAAGTTTCAATATCATAAATTCGAGCCACCAAAGCCTGTGTTTTAGGATGCTCAATGTTTTTAACAAAATAGCTTGATACACGATTTTTTAGATTTTTAGCTTTGCCTACATATAAAAGCTCGCCCTCTTTCCCAAGCATTTTATATACGCCTGGCAGTTGGGTCATACTGGCTAAAATCTTTTCGATATTTTCACGTGCATTTTCGTTCACAGCAGACCTATCATCCTTATTACCAAGACATAATGTGCTGCTTTTAGCACCTTTTTCAAGCGAATTTACGATCTTCAACCTATAAACTCTGAAAATAGCACTTAATTTCACGTGAAACCTTTGATGCTTCTTACGGAAATAAATATGTCCACAGCGAAATATAGTGCAGATCGCTTAGATAAAACATCATAGGCATAAAGCTCAACTGGACGAATGTCAAAATTCTTGGCAAAGTTTAAATACGAGCCATAAAAGACGTTAACTTAGTACATAAACGGACTTATTCAACTATTTTGCAGAAAACGAATCTAAAAAGCTCAGCTTTAATTTTTTAGGCTATTGACCATTTTGACCTAATATCTCTCATTTTTGAGACAAGTATTTAAGTATTTCATCCTCCATTTTAAAGTTCACAATTGAATAAAAAAATTTACTAAAACAAAAACTTCATCATTTTTTTAAAGATCAGATAACATTTAAAGCGACAGATTACAAAATATTGCTACAAAAAAATTGATGACCCTTGCGTCACGGCTTGATACAACTTGTTATGTTCTTTTTAGCTATAGTTATCGTAAGATTAGTGAAGTAAAAATATGTGTGGAAAAAGTACACATACTTCAAAACATCAACTTAGAAGTCCTCCAAAAAAGGAGATCAGGGCATGATCCACGCTGGCAATGCCATTACCGTCCAAATGCTTGCGGACGGAATTGCAGAATTCCGCTTTGACTTACAAGGTGAGTCGGTTAACAAATTCAACCGTGCAACGATTGAAGATTTTAAAGCCGCAATTGCAGCCGTTAAAGCTGACAGTTCTATCAAAGGTTTAATCGTTACTTCTGCTAAATCTACATTTATTGTAGGTGCGGACATCACTGAGTTTGGCGACAACTTCGCTCAAGGTGAAAAAGCAATTGTAGAATGGGCAATGCCTGTTCACGACGTGTTTAATAGTTTTGAAGATTTAGAAATTCCTAAAGTCGCTGCAATCAATGGTATTGCATTGGGTGGCGGTTTCGAGATGTGCTTAGTCTGTGACTACCGTGTTATGTCTCAAGCTGCTCAAGTTGGCTTACCAGAAGTGAAGCTTGGGATCATCCCTGGTTTCGGTGGTACAGTTCGTTTAAGCCGTGTTATTGGTATTGATAATGCAGTTGAGTGGATTGCAACTTCTGCAAACAAACGTCCAGAAGCAGCACTCAAAGATGGCGCTGTCGATGCGGTTGTTGCTGCTGACAAATTACAAGATGCTGCAATTGATTTAGTTAAACAAGCTATTTCAGGTCGTTTAGACTGGAAAGCAAAACGTCAAGAAAAATTAGAGCCTGTTAAATTAGACATGCTTGAACAGATGATGGCGTTTAACTCATCTAAAGGCGTGGTTCTTGCTAAAGCCAATCCTGCTCAATACCCTGCACCAAAACTTTTACTTGATTCTTTACAAGCGGGCGCAAGTCTGCCACGTGATGAAGCACTTAAAGCTGAAGCTGAAGCATTTGCTAAAGCAGCAGTTACTCCACAAGCGGGCGCATTGATTGGTTTATTCCTCAATGACCAACTGGTGAAGAAAACCTCTAAAAAACATGAGAAAGGTGCACATCCTGTTAACCAAGCTGCTGTATTGGGCGCGGGTATCATGGGTGGCGGTATTGCTTACCAAGCGGCAAGCAAAGGCACACCAATTATCATGAAAGATATTGGAAATCCACAATTAGCATTGGGTATGTCTGAAGCAACTAAACTGTTGACTAAACAAGTTGAACGCAAAAAGATGACCCCTGCAAAAATGGGTGAAACATTGGCGCGTATCCGCCCAACTTTAAGCTTAGATGAGTTTAAAGACGTGGATATCGTGATTGAAGCTGTGACTGAAAATCCGAAGATTAAAGCTGCGGTACTTGCGGATACTGAAAAATCAGTTCGTGAAAATACCATTATTGCATCAAATACTTCTACGATTTCAATTACACGTTTGGCTGAATCGCTACAACGCCCTGAAAACTTCGTTGGTATGCACTTCTTCAACCCAGTACACATGATGCCATTGGTAGAAGTGATTCGTGGTGAAAAGACATCGGATGAAGCAATCGCGACGACTGTGGTTCTTGCTCAAAAAATGGGTAAAACACCAATCGTTGTCAATGACTGCCCAGGCTTCCTTGTAAACCGTGTCTTGTTCCCTTACTTTGGTGCATTTGACCTACTGCTTAAAGATGGCGCTGACTTCCAACAAGTCGACAAAGTCATGGAAAAATTCGGTTGGCCAATGGGCCCTGCTTATCTTATCGACGTTGTCGGTATTGATACAGGTGTTCATGGTGCTGAAGTCATGGCAGAAGGTTTCCCAGACCGCATGAAGCCTAGCTACAAAGGCGCGATTGAAATCATGTACGAAAACAAACGTCTTGGTCAAAAAAATGACGTTGGTTTCTACAAGTACGAACTTGATCGTAAAGGTAAGAAAGCGAAAACTGTTGATCCAACAGCGTATGAGCTTGTTGCATCTATGGCAACGACTGAAAAACACGAGTTTGATGCACAAGAAATCATTGATCGTATGATGCTGACTTTCTGTAACGAAACAGTTCGTTGCTTAGAAGACAACATCGTTGCTACCGCTGCTGAAGCAGATATGGCAATGATTATGGGTGTTGGTTTCCCTCCATTCCGTGGTGGCCCATGCCGTTACATCGACCAAACGGGTGTAGCTGAGTATGTTGCGCTTTGCGACAAGTATGCTCACTTAGGTAAAGCTTATGAAGCGCCACAGATGTTGCGTAATATGGCTACTCACAACAAAAAATTCTACGGTTAAGGAGCAACGTGAATGGCTACTTTAAATCCCCGTGACGTTGTCATCGTTGATGGCGTACGTTCAGCAATGGGTAAAACCAAAAACGGTATGTTCCGCAATGTTCGTGCTGACAGCTTATCTGCTGAATTAGTACGTGCTTTAGTTGCTCGTAATCAGTTTGATACTAATGAAGTTGAAGACCTAATTTGGGGTTGTGTTAACCAAACTTTAGAACAAGGCATGAACATCGGTCGTAACATTGCGTTATTGGCTGATTTACCAAAAACGGTTGCAGGTCAAACTGTAAACCGTCTTTGTGGTTCATCTATGCAGTCTATTCATACTGCTGCGGCACAAATTGCGACTAACCAAGGTGATGTTTTCATCATCGGTGGTGTAGAGCATATGGGTCACGTAGGTATGATGCACGGCATCGACCTAAACCCAGAAGCATCTAAGCATTATGCAAAAGCATCGAACATGATGGGCTTAACGGCTGAAATGTTAGGTCGTATGAACGGTATTACCCGTGAAGAGCAAGATGCCTTTGGTGTTGAATCGCATCGTCGTGCTTGGGCTGCAACGCAAGAAGGTCGTTTCAAAAATGAAATCGTCGGTGTTGAAGGTCATGATGCCAATGGCTTCAAAATCCTATGTGACATCGATGAAGTGATTCGTCCAGATGCCAACATTGAAACGTTCAAAGCTTTACGTCCTGTATTTGATCCTAAAGGTGGTACGGTAACTGCTGCAACGTCATCAGCTTTGTCTGATGGTGCTTCTGCAATGTTATTGATGTCTGCTGAACGCGCTCAAGCACTTGGTTTAAAACCACGTGCTGTGATTCGCTCTATGGCTGTTGCAGGTTGTGATGCGGCAATTATGGGTTATGGTCCTGTACCAGCAACTCAAAAAGCGCTTAAACGTGCTGGCTTGACTATGAATGATATTCAAACGATTGAATTGAATGAAGCATTTGCGGCTCAAGGCTTGTCTGTTATGAAAGGCTTAGGCATTTATGACAAGCAAGACATCATTAACTTGAATGGTGGTGCAATCGCGTTAGGTCATCCATTGGGTTGTTCTGGTGCACGTATCACCACGACATTACTAAATGTCATGGAGCAACAAGATACTCAAATTGGTCTTGCGACGATGTGTATCGGTCTTGGTCAAGGTATTGCAACGATTATCGAACGTGTTTAATCAATACGATTGATCAATAAAAAATCCCCGCTTAATGCGGGGATTTTTTATCCTTAATTTTTTAACCTATAGTATTTCAAAACAACATTTTTACTCTCACCAATCCCATATAAAAGTCTCAGTAACTGTGCCAAATTTTAAAAAAAATCCATTGTTTTATATTAATATTTATAAATAAATACAGATAAAATGAGCTGATGGATACTTTTTTACACACGATTGTTTAAATAAAAAAATCAAAACATGTATCTACTGTGCAACAAAATGTTATACCTCTGTAATTTTGGTTTGTTTTACATGCACTTAATTTGAAAAATTTCTTTACTTGTCTAAACTCAACACCAATAAGCGATACCATACTGACCTTTCAAAACTTCACACAATAAATTCAGGATGCCTCCCATGAATATGATCAAAACCACTTTATCTATTGCTTTACTGGTTAGTTCTGCAACTGCAATCGCAGCAACTGTTGAAACTACACCTGCAGTATCTATCAAAACGACACAAACGCCTGTAGAACAAGTTGAAGCGGATGCTGCTCAAGTTGTATCTGCAGCAAAAGAGAAAACATTAGTTGCAGCACATGCTGTTGAAACAAAAGCAGTACAAGTGAAAGATGCAACTGTTAAAAAAGCTGAGAAATTAAGTGAAGTAACTGCTGAGAAAGCGACTGAAGTAAAAGATGCGACTGTTGAAAAAGCTGAACAATTAGGTGAAGTAACTGCTGAGAAAGCAACTGAAGTAAAAGACGCGACTGTTGAAAAAACAGAACAATTGAGCGAAGCAACTGCTGAGAAAGCGACTGAAGTAAAAGATGCGACTGTTGAAAAAGCTGAAAAAACTAAAAAATCTTTCTTTTCTTGGTTCAAAAAGAAAGCAGATTAATTTAAATACACTTCTTTAAGTTATCTAAAAAAGGATCTCTACTTATTAGAGATCCTTTTTTAGATCGAAATATATGCTTAAATAAAGCATCATGATCAGTAATTCTGGAATGAATCCCTAACTCCGATCATTGTTGTTGCACGGCTAAAGTATTTTGCTTTTTCTTCTGCTCAATTTCTAGATTTAACCGCAAAATATCCTGATATAACGCATTAAACTGTTTTACTTGTGCATCTTGAGCAAATAAAATTTTATCACCCTGCTTTTGCCACTTGTAACTCTTCAACATTTCAAACATTGCATCAGCTTTGGTTAGGATTTGTAACTCTAGTAAAATCAAAGAATTTTCTTGATCAACTTTTAAATTTTGTTCTAATTTAGCCTGTAATGGGTCACGTATATCTCGATCAATCGGTAAAGATTTGGCTTTGGCTAAAGCCTCTTTCTTATTCTGTAAATTTTGTTTTTGATACTGTTCCGTCACTTTATGTGCAACTTTGAGCATATTTTCAGTTTCTTTATAGCCATTCTTACGATCAGCATCCAAACGGTTCACATCTAAAAACTGATCCCACTTCGCGGCTTTCAGCTCACGTAAATATTGATTACGAGTTTCAACGTTGCTCATCCAATAGTTCAATAAAAATTCTGATAAAATCTTATAGTCACCATTTAAACGATCATCATGCACATTCAGTTGTACTGGCTTAGACCAGTCTTGTGCTTGACTATAAAGTTCATTCATTTTTTCAGACATCACCACATCAAACATCTGACGATTGGCTTCATTGCGTTTCACCGAGGAATGTTCAATATATAGAAAGGCCGCAATGACAAGCAGTATTATTCCGACAACAATTAAAATACGGCGCATAAACACCTCAAATTATTTTTTTAATGAATTTGGTTTTAGCATAACTATATTTTTGAGTTTATTGAATGTTTTTCAAGCAATTAACTTCAAGCAATTGAAAAATAAATCATTATATATAGTGCTTGTCTTTTAACCACCTTATCGTATTAAATATCATCAATATTTAACGTTCAATCACCTCATGACTCAAATCATAAAAACCAGTCGTCGCTATAATCTGATCTCTGCCTGTTTTGCTTTTTTATTGTGGGGCGGTTGGACCTTCTATATCAACACCCAACAAGGTAGTTTAAAACACGGCATCATTTCCGGCTTAACTCAAGGAATCTGTAGCTTTGTGATTACTCTTTTTATGACCTTTATCATTGATAAACAATTTAATTATTTTAAAAATTTAAAAATAAAACTATTCTTGCCACCAATATTAACTGTGTTATTCACTGGAAGTTTTCTCATCTTGGTTCATCATTTAATTGGCACACCTTCAATTTTATATACCTTAACTCCCGTTTTAACTGTCGCCTTTCTTTTTGCTATTTTTACCAATTTCAAGCTCTACCAACACTATAAACAATATCAAATGCCTTAAATCAATTTAGAACCAATGACAGAATAATAGAGAGCATACCATGCAAGATCCCAATCAACTCGATGCTAGACGCCCACTTAAAGTACGCGGTAATCAGCTCAGTAAAAATTGTGCTAAATGGCTCAGCCAGAAATCGATTACGCCCAATCAAATTTCTGTATTAAGTATTGTATTTGCACTTTTTTCAGGATTTTGTTTCATTATGTCGATACATAATCTTGCATACCGCCCCTGTTGGATGATCGCAGCAGCGCTGTTTATTCAAGCACGCCTGTTATGTAATTTATTTGATGGCATGGTGGCTATTGAAGGTGGAAAATCAACAGCTTCTGGTGAATTATTTAATGATATTCCAGATCGTATTTCCGATCCGATCATTATCATTGCTGCAGGTTATTCTATTTTATGTGTCTCTTGGGGTGAAACACTGGGTTGGTTGGCAGCACTATTGGCCGTGTTAACTGCCTATGTACGTACACTGGCTGTATCTATTGGCGCGCCATCCAATTTCACTGGCCCCATGGCAAAGCAACAGCGTATGGCTTTACTGACGGTCAGCTGTATCTTAGTCGCTATAGAATATTATTTTTGGCAACAAGATTATGCCATGCTGATTGCCTTAATCCTCATGAATTTTGGCTGTATTTGGACATTGCTACGACGTACTTCCGCAGCCTATCAATACCTAGAAAAAGCCAACTAAGTTCATTATTGGTAATTTTCTTTCGTTTAATTTAACTCCACTCAAGCCAGCTCAACTTTAAATTTTAAAGTTGAGCCCCCACTACTTATTTAATCTATTATTTTTGAGAATTCGCATGCGTGTAGATATTTGGTCAGATGTAGTTTGCCCGTTTTGCTATATCGGCAAAAAACGCTTAGAACATGTCGCAGCTGAGGCTGGAATTGAATTAGAGATTATTTGGCATAGTTTCGAACTTGATCCCAATGCACCAGCAAAACACGATACTTCAAATACTGAACGTTTAGCGAAAAAGTACAGCCGTAGCATTGAGCAAACTCGAGAAATGGAAAGAAATATCGCACAAGTTGCGGCAGAAGAAGGCATCCAATTTAACTGGGAACAAGCCAATTCTGGAAATACCTTTGATGCACACCGTATTATCCACCTTGCACAAAGTAAAGGCTTAGGTAATGAAGCAGAAGAAGCCTTTTTCCATGCCTACATGACTGAAGGCATGCTGATTGGTGAG
Source organism: Acinetobacter sp. ANC 4648 (assembly GCF_002135345.1). Taxonomy (GTDB): domain Bacteria; phylum Pseudomonadota; class Gammaproteobacteria; order Pseudomonadales; family Moraxellaceae; genus Acinetobacter. The sequence continues at coordinate 138,000 of NZ_NEGI01000007.1, forward strand.
CGTGAGACTGTTGAAGATGTGGCTTCACGCATCGGCCTTGATCATACCGAAGTAGAATACGTATTAGACTCTGAAGAGTTTGCAGATTTCGTTCGTCATGATGAAAAAACTGCACATGAACAGTTAAAAGTAACGGGTGTACCTTTTTTCGTTTTTGATCAACGACTGGCACTTTCAGGTGCGCAACCTCGTGAAGTGTTCTTACAGGTCATGCAACAAGCATTATCAACGGCTAAAAACGATGGCGTTACCCAAGAAGATGCTCCAGTTTGCGATGATGACTCTTGTGATCTACCACAAAAATAATACCCAAATATCATTATTCAAGTAAGAATAACTGGTGAGAATTGCATATATCTCTATTTTTGCAATGCAGCGTTGCAAAAATAGGATTGCTCAAGCTTATTAAACTTAATTAAAATCTAAAGCTAAATTTACGTTTTACGTATTTATGCGCTGTTGTTTCTTTTGTATTTTTCTTATTTTATAAGACTGAAATCCTCCAAATTGGAGGATTTTTAGTTTCTATGGTTTGAATCATTAAGCCAACTAAAAGTATAAATCTAGTTATAATGCGAATAGGATGCTCTCCAAAGATCTATGGTTGATTTTTCAGCATGTTAAAGGTATATCCAATATATAAAATAACAATAGACGAGACTAAGTTACGACCAAATGATCTACAGTTTTTTAGCATGATTCATCCTAAATAACTCTGTTATATAAATTCGAATTTAAGTACATAATTTTAAAGATAATTCCTAGAATAGAAGCTCCGCTATTCTAGCTTTCGTAGATAAATTTAATCACCAACAAACCAAATAAAATCAATTTATTAATCTCAACAAACTAAGCCAATGAATAAGACGCTATTCAGCTGTTATTTTTTATCATAGCAAAGGCTTTATTTTCAGTGCTAAGTTTGATAAAACTAAGTCATCGTATGATTTCCATTTGTATCGCCTGATTTGCTTCACACTTTAAATATCCACCATATTCCAAGCCTATAAATTCAATATTAGAACAAGAGTGACTATGTCTAAAGATAAAAAACGCTTATTTTCAAAGCAGTATTGCGCCCTATTAGTCGGCTGTTTATTCAGTGGTTATAGCTGTGCACAAGATGTATCTCAGGAAACTTCAAATAATGCTGCTTCTGTCAGTCCCACAATAAAAGAAGATCATTCGGGCTGGCTGAGCTATATTCCGAAGATCATTGATACCACCCCCACATTATTACCTGAACAGTCTGACCTGCCCCAGGTTCCAACCACCACTGAAACTGAAAATCGGACTTGGGCTGACCAAACACAAAAATCTATCCGGAATTGGGCCGACCAGACTGCTGTCAAAATGGACAATTGGTTTGGAGAAAGCAATCCCGATAAGCCTGCAACAGCAACACTACGAATTTTGGCTGATAACAGCTGGAATAAATATGATAATTATGAAATTCAGCCGCGAATTCGAGGAAAAATTCGACTACCCACTTTAGAAAAACGCTTAAGTGTGGTCTTTGGTGATGACTCTCTAGATAATGAAATTTATAATAATATTGCGATTACCAACGACAATCCCACTAATACCTCCAATAAAAGTCTGGATCGTAAACAGATTAAAGATGATAACGGGTCAATCGCATTACGTTGGTCACAAATGAGTAAAAAACTACCTTTTAACGTCGATGCTGATCTTGGTATTCGTTCAGGTAGTGATATTTATGCTCGTTTAAAGGCTGAAAAAGATTGGGACTTATCCAATAATTTTTCATTCCATGCAGAACAAATTTACCGTTATGGAATCAAAAGTGAAAATTATTTAAGAACCAACTTAGAACTGACCCATGCACGTCCTCATGAAGCCTTTTTATCCAGTCAATTTAGTCTGACTTATGCAGATGATCAAGAGGACAATTTGACTTGGGATAATCGTATTTATCGACAACATCAATTTTTCCAAAATAATCGGTTTAACTATGGCATCTATACGGGTGGTTATTACAATGACAGCGATTTACGTTTAAACAGTTGGGGGCCCTTCATATCTTGGCGTCAACCGTTATGGCGAGAATGGTTTTTTGTACAAGGTGACTTAAACTATTTTAATGATCATCGAGAAGATCGAAGCAATTTTTTCAGTGCATTGATCCGTTTAGAAGCACTGTTTTAGTTTTTAAATATTTTTTAAGAAATCCTGAGTATACTGCGCTAAAAATTGGATCACTTTAATTGATCTAAATGAGATTTTATCAGGTACAGTCTTTTAAAATGAGCATTCTGCTGTCTATATTATTGAACGGCATGGAATTTTATGACTTTAATTTTTATCAACTCACTAACATAAATCAGAAAGCTCGCACTTTTCGCGATGATCAATATCCTCTACGTCGTTTTAATTTTCGATACCAAAATACATGCCATGTCCCCAAAAACAGGATTAACTCAATTCAAAAGAGTGAAATGACTGTTGCTGCTATTGATAACAATACGCCCGTAACAGAAGAATATATTCAATCATTAATGCAGGTTTTTGGCACAGATTCACTGCAACAACGAACCCAACAAGCGGAGCAATTGAATCCTCAAGCTACATACCAATTTAATTCACAAACCCAAAAAAAGCATTTAACCACGCAGAAAAAACGACATGTTGATATCCTAACTGAAGCATTATCCAACCTATCGCAGCTATTACCTTTTAAAAATGAAATGCGCTTAGGTTCAAATTCAAATAAAGATATGTATGTTCAGCTGAATGCATCACAAAATTGGACTCTTGATCGAAACTTAAAATTAGATGCCTCGCAGACCTATCGTTATGGTGTCGACAATAAAAACTATTTCAACACGAAGCTAAAACTGAGCCATGCCCAATCCCAAAGAGCTTCCGCTTATAATCAATTTAATCTGACCTATATTAAGCATGAAGAAGAAAATTTGATTTGGGAGGATCGAACTTATCAAAGATATCAATTTCTAAAAAATCATGCACTTATTCTAGGCATGTATAGCAGTGGTTATTATGATAAGGAAATGACCTTAAACAGTTGGGGGCCCTATCTTTCATGGCAGCAACCCATATGGCGAAATTGGTTATATATTCAAAGTGATATGAATTTTTACAATAACAAGCAAAATGGAATGGATCACACTTTAGGAAGTCGTTTGGGTTTTGAGCTACATTTTTAAATCAGCTCAAAACCAACATAAAAAAGGGCTATATCTCATAGCCCTTTTTTTATGTAAAGATTACTTCAACAATAGCTGATTAATACGTTTTACATATTCAGCAGGATCATCAGGTAACCCACCTTCAGCAATAACTGCTTGATCAAAAATCACACTGGCTAAATCATCAAATTGCTCAGAACCTTGCAATTTTTTTACCAAAGGATGTTCAGGGTTAATTTCCAAAATCGGCTTACTTTCAGGAACAGCTTGTCCTGCTTGCTTCAACATACGCAGTAATTGTGGTGATAACTCACCCTCACCCGTCACTAAACAAGCAGGTGAATCGACTAAACGCGTGGTAACACGGACTTGACTAGTTTTTGCTTTCAAAGCAGCTGTGAGCTGTTCTACAACAGGCTTAAATTGTTCAGCAGCGGCTTCAAGTGCTTGCTTCTCTTCAGCATCTTGCAAATCGCCCAGATCAACAGCTCCTTTAGATACATTTTGCAGCGGCGTACCATCAAATTCATGCACGAATTCCATCGCCCATTCATCCACACGATCAGCCATCAATAAAACTTCAATGTCTTTTTTCTTAAATAATTCAAGCTGTGGTGAATTTTTTGCAGCGCTTAAACTATCGGCAGTCACATAGTAAATCGCTTTTTGCCCTTCTTTCATTCGTGCTTTGTAATCCGCCAATGAGGTTGAAATATCATCATTGGTTGAAGTCGCGAAGCGAAGTAGTTTTAAAATGCGTTCACGGTTGGTCTGGTCTTCACCTAAGCCTTCCTTAAGTACTGAACCAAATTCAGTATAGAAGGTTTTGAATTTTTCCTGATCTGCAACTTCTTCTGATTTCGCCAAACTATCCAACATGGTTAATACACGACGTGCATTGCCTTCACGAATAGTTTTAACATCACGGCTTTCTTGTAACAGCTCACGACTTACATTCAGAGGAAGATCGGCACTATCAACCACACCCTGTACAAAACGTAGATAATTTGGAATTAGATTATCCGCCTCATCCATAATAAAGACACGTTTTACATACAGTTTAATGCCTGCTTTGGCTTCACGAGTAAAAATATTACTTGCAGCCTTGCTTGGAACATACAGCAACTGCGTATATTCAGTACTACCCTCAACACGATTATGCGCCCAAGCCAATGGTGCATCAAAGTCATGGGTTAAATTTTTATAAAACTCAATGTACTGTTCTTCAGTAATTTCATTTTTATTACGTGTCCATAAAGCACTGGCTGAGTTAATCGCTTCCCACTCATCCGTCTTCACCATATGACCTGGTTTTGCTGCTTCACCTTCAACAACTTCTTCTGGCTGCCAAACTTCTTTCTGCATTTCTATCGGCAGGCTAATATGATCAGAATACTTATTAATAATCTGTTTGACTTTATGAGACTCTAAATACTCTAGTGCATCATCACGTAAATGCAGAATAATATCGGTACCACGTGAGGCTTTGTTGATTTGCTCAACTTCAAAATCACCTGTACCTGTACTAATCCAACGCACGCCTTCAGATGCTGGAAGCCCGGCATGACGTGATTCTACTGTAATTTTTTCTGCAACAATGAAGCCTGAATAGAAACCGACACCAAATTGGCCAATCAGTTGTGCATCTGCCTTTTGATCACCTGAGAGTTTTGACATGAAGTCTTTGGTACCCGATTTTGCAATGGTACCCAAATGATCAATCGCTTCTTGTTGACTCAAACCAATTCCATTATCCGAGATAGTAATGGTTTTAAGTTCTTTATCTAGGCTAACGCGAACATGTAAGTCTGGATCATTTTCATAATATTCAGGATGATTGATCCCTTCAAAACGTAATTTGTCACACGCATCAGAGGCATTGGAAATCAATTCACGTAAAAAAATATCTGGATTTGAATAGAGAGAATGCGTCACTAAATGTAACAGCTGTGCTACTTCGGCTTGGAAACTATATTTTTGTGTACTCTGTTCGCTCATAAATCACTCCTTAAATACATCACGATCTTTTTATCGAATGTTTAATGAATTGGAGTGCGAGCTGGATTTTTCAATAGCAAAATCAATTTTTTTATTAAAAAGGTCCTTGTTCATAGATATAATTCATATAGATATCTAATTTTTGCTGACGCATTTTATAAACCTCAGATAAACAACTGACATTATCTTGGCATTGATTACGTAAAGCCAACCATTTTACCTGCTGATCTTGAATCACACCACGAGTCCCCATGGCTACCAGCTTGCGGACAATATTATAAGTAGTCACCATTTTGACATCTGCATCATTTAAACCACGATGTTCACATACCGCATGTTCTGTTTTGGTTTGTGCAGATTCGCACTTAAAACTCGCAGCTTGAATGCTCAAGGAAGCAGTCAATAAATTAAAAACTATGAAAGCAAAAGTTATCTTTTTCATGTCATCAATTCCAATTCAATGAATAAGTAGCATTAAGAATTAAAGTTAGCCCAAACAAATTTTTGATTGATTTTTATCATACCTCAATAAAAAAACCTCAGTACATATCTGAGGTTTTTTTATACTTATTTTTAAAATTAAAATTTAAAGCTATAACCTAATGTATATACAATTGGATCAATATCTAAATCAAATTTAGTACCATCAACCAAGGTCACTTCAGGACTTAATTTAGCATAACGCACATCAACATACACACCCCAGTTTTTTGCATCTGCAGGTTGGAAGTTAAAACCCAATTGACCCGCTACACCAAAAGCTTCTTTAACATCTTTAGCTACACCTTCTTCATCCCATGCAATAAATGCAGTCCCACCAAGACCGACATATGGAGTAAATCGGGTCATATTTTTAAAATTATATTTTGCCGTAATCGTCGGTGGTAAATGTTTAATTTTTGCGACGTTTGTACCATTCAATAAAATGTCATGGTTGACTGGTGTTGCCAATAATAACTCAGCAGAAAAAGGTGTATCAGCAAAAAAATATTCGACAGATGGTGTAAATGCAATCTCATTGTCTGCTTTTACCACAGCACCAGGTGCAATAACAGTATCATTCGTTGATGCGATTGCTGAAGCTCCAACTTTTACTTGCCAATCAGCAAAAGTCGCTGATGAAATCCCCATTAAAGCAATAATAATAGCTTGTTTTAACATTTTAAATTTCCACAGTGTTATTTTAATGCATAATAAACACACATTTAAATTCAATGCAAACATATAAATAATGTTTTTTAAATACATTATTAAATTACAATTAAAATCAATTGCTTAAATTTAATCATATTAATTAGGTTGGTTTTAAATCCAACCTAATTAATATACTTTATTTTATTATAAAAATATTTTTATATTTTAATTTAATTACTTTTTATTATAAAACCATGGCTGCAATCCAACCAAAAACCAATAATGGAATATTAAAATGTAGGAAGGTCGGAACAACACTATCTTTCATATGATCATGCTGTCCATCCATATTTAAACCAGAAGTCGGTCCTAAAGTTGAATCTGAAGCAGGAGAACCAGCATCCCCTAAAGCTGCTGCTGTACCAATAATGGCAATCGTGGCCATAGGACTAAATCCAAACTGAATACACAGCGGTACATAAATAATCGCTAAAATTGGTACTGTTGAAAAAGAAGAACCAATGCCTAAAGTAATCAATAAACCAATCAGTAACATTAAAAAAGCCGCTAAAGCCTGACTATCTCCAATCCAGTGGACAGATGCTTCAACCAAAGCGGGAACCTGATGTGTCGCCTCAATCACCGCAGCAAAACCTTGCGCAGCAATCATAATAAAACCAACCAATGCCATCATCCGCATGCCGGTAATAATGACATCATCCGCTTCTTTCCATTTAAAGATGCCAGCACAACTCAAAATCGCAACCCCGACCAGTCCTGCAAGAATCATAGAGTCTGAATACAATTGCACGGATAGCGTTGCCAGAACTGCAAAAGCAGCCATAAACAAAGTGAATTTCGCAATTTTTGGCACAGCATCATCAGCTTCATCGGTGGTCATTTCACCCGTAATGCTGTGAACTTTGGCTTCAACTTGAATATCTTGATAATAACGTGGTTTACGATAACTAATAAATAATGCAATCAATAAACCGACAAACATACCCACTACTGGAATGAGCATAGCATGTGGAATTTGTTCATTATTCACCGCAAATCCATACGGTTTACCAAAAGTATTAATATTCTGTGCCAAAATATCATTCAGAAAGATTGCACCAAAACCGACTGGAATCAGCATATAGGTTGCACACAAACCAAAGGTTAATAAGCAAGCTACTGCGCGTCGATCTAAATTTAAATGGTTAAATACGCCCAATAGCGGCGGAATTAATACTGGAATAAATGCAATATGTACTGGAATTAAATTTTGAGAAGAGACTGCAGCTAAAGCGATGGTCACAAAAATAATATATTTCACTTTATTTTGAGATTGACTGTCGCTATCTGTTTTTAAAATTCGTATCAACTTATAAGCCAGTAAATCAGGTAAACCTGAACGCGCCAAAGCCAGAGCAAAAGCACCCAGCACACCATAGGCTAAAGCAATTTTAGCACCGCCACCTAAACCATTATTAAATGCCTCTAAAGTCCCCTGTAAGCCTAAGCCAGCCAAAAGTCCACCAGTCACTGCACCAATAATAAGTGCAAAAACAACAGGTACACGGGCTAAAGAAAGTCCGAACATGACCACGATAGCAGCGATAATTGCAATCATAAGAAAAGTTTTTTGAAAAAGGAGGCATTTTATCAGAAATTAATCTTTTAATTTACTCCCCCTAAGTCTATTCACGCATAATAAAATCTGGCAATATTTTTCTTTTTATTATGCGTTCTTTAGCGACTTATACTCATTTTTCTGTGCAAAGATTTTGATATATTGCGCAATTTCATGAGGACGACTCAGTACCGCCCAGTGATTCGCATCCACTTCAACACGTTCAAAATCACTCGCCCATTTTGGCATTTCATCAATTAATTCAGGGCTTACAAAGTTATCTCGTTGTAGCACTATCGCTTGTACAGGACAAATTGCAAAACGTTGTCTTGGTCGGGTTAAACGTGGAATAAAGTTGGCACGATATAATCCAATACCATGCTGGCCATCAGCAGAAATATTTTGATTCAATGGTAAATCTTGCTTTTTTTCTAATTGACTTAGGACTTTACCCCATCGCTCAGGACTAAAAAAATGCCAGATAGTGGGTGCAATAATTGGTAATTGGAAAGCAACGATATACCATGACTTGACCAGTTGTTTAAAAAATGTACTCTTTTCATGGGTAAATTGATCACGCATCCAAAAGGCTGCATGATCTAAACATGGCCCAGACATAGTGGTATAAGACTGAATACGATCTTTAAATTTTGGTTCAGTCACTGATTCCCAAGATTGAATAGATCCCCAATCATGTGCAGCTAAGTGAAAGTGACGATTGGGTAGTAAAGTATTTACTACACATTCTAAGTCTAAAGATAAGCGGGCTAAAGCATAATCACGAATTCGCTTTGGAACTGTGGATTGTCCTGCACCACGAACATCATAAGTGATAATGTAAAAATCATGAATAAGCTCTTCAATGATCGGCTCCCAAACCTCTTGGTTATCTGGATAACCATGTACCAATACTATAGCCGCTTTATTTTGATCACCCCAAGTTTTAGCATAAAGTTTCTGCTCATCTTGAGTTGAAATCCAATGAGTCTGAGCGTGCATTGAGTCACCTATTTGTTATTTTAAATTGATTATTCATGTGTTGTGACGGACATTTTTATTAATGCCGTATGTCACTTTGTTCTTTATTATGATTTAAAATTTCGCAATTAGAATTGACTATGCAAAAAATTATCCAAAAAATACAGACAATCCCCCCTTTTCCTTTTCTTATGCTCAATCAATAGACATCACTAAAAGGTACACACTTAAAAATCAAAATACATTTACAAACCAATTCATGCCTTAATTTCAGACACAAAAAAAGCGCTGAATCGCGCTTTTTTCTTCACTTATTTATTTTGCTCTATGGCAGCACCTGCACCACCACCAATCGCACCACCAATGGCAGCACCCGCATTACCACCGAAAAGACCTTTACCAACTACAGACCCAATACCTGCTCCAATACCACTGTACGTTGCATTGCGGTTAGAACCATTTTGAGCTTTACTGCCGACTGCTGCACCACCACCAGCACCTACAGCTGCACCTAAACCACCACCAACACTGTTTCCAAGACCACCACCGATTGCACCACCTAAAGCGGCAGTACCAATTTGTTTTTCATTACCCGCCATATTGGTACAACCCGTTAAAGTCATCAATGGAAATGCAGCACATAATAAAACCACAATAATTTTTTTCATTGGATAACATCCTCATTAGCTTTTATTAGAATTAGCTTATTCCTGTTTAATCGATTAAATAAGTATTTTTTGTTACTTTTATCAAATTGAGCCTTTAAAAAACTTTATATATTTGAATTTTATAAAAAACAAAAAAAGACGCCCTAAGGCGCCTTTTTTTGTTCAAACATTAAACTTAGAAAGAATCTTCGTTTAATGCTTGAGAGAATGCTTGATCTACATCAGAGAAGTCATTCACTAACTCATGCTCTGCAGCTTCAGCTTCTTGACGACGACGTTCTAAATGGTAAGCAAGGCCCGTACCCGCTGGAATCAAACGACCCACAACTACGTTTTCTTTCAAGCCACGTAATTCATCTTCTTTACCTGTTACAGCCGCTTCAGTTAACACACGAGTGGTTTCCTGGAACGATGCAGCAGAGATAAACGAGTCAGTAGAAAGCGATGCTTTGGTAATACCCATTAACAAACGTTCAAACTTCGCAGGGAACTTGTTCTGAGCCAATACTGCTTGGTTTTCTTGAACCACGCGGATGTACTCAACTTGCTCACCTTTAATGAAGCTCGTATCACCACCATCAGTGATATCAACTTTACGCAACATTTGACGTACGATGACTTCAATGTGCTTATCATTGATTTTTACACCTTGGAGACGGTAAACGTCTTGCACTTCATTTACAACATAGTTTGTAAGTGCAACTTCGCCTTTCAAACGTAAAATGTCATGCGGGTTTTGTGGACCATCAGAAACGGTTTCACCACGGTTTACATGTTCACCTTCGAACACGTTCATGGTACGCCATTTCGGAATTAGTTCTTCATAAATTTCAGAACCATCATCCGGTGTAATCACAAGACGATTCTTACCTTTGGTCTCTTTACCGAAGCTTACAACACCTGAAATTTCAGCCAAGATTGCATGTTCTTTCGGTTTACGTGCTTCGAATAAATCAGCTACACGCGGTAGACCACCGGTAATATCACGTGTACGTGAAGTTTCTTGTGGTACACGACCAATAACGTCACCGACACCAATCGTTTCGCCATCACGGACAGTTACAATGGTATTTTGTGGCAAGAAGTAGAACTGTTCGCCACCATCGGTTGTATCCAACACGATTGCAGGACGTAAATCTTTACCAGAAGCAGGACGTGCTGTTACAGGTAAAATTTCAGTCGTGGTCATACCCGTTGCATCATCAGTTTTCGATGTTGCAGTTACACCATCAGCAATTTGGCTGAAACGTGCTTTACCTGCTACTTCTGTAACAAGTGGATGTGTATGCGGATCCCAAGTTGCAACAATACCACCGCCTTCAACAGCTTCACCATCTTTCAACAAGATTGACGCACCATATGGCAGTTTGTAACGTTCACGTTCACGACCGATCTCATCCGCGATACCAATTTCACCTGAACGCGAAACAGATACCAAGTGACCTTTAGCATGTTGTACAGTTTTCACGTTATGGAAACGTACTGTACCTTTGTTACGTACTTGAACGCTATTTGCAGCAGAAGTTCGGCTTGCAGCACCACCCACGTGGAATGTACGCATGGTTAACTGGGTACCCGGTTCACCAATTGATTGTGCAGCCATAACACCCACAGACTCACCAGGATTTACCTGATGACCACGAGCCAAGTCACGACCATAACATTTAGCACATACACCGAAAGTAGAAGCACAGTTTACAACTGAGCGTACTTTAATTTCGTCAACACCCGCATTTTCAATAAATGCAGCAAGTTTTTCATCAATTAAAGTATTACGTGGAAGTAGAACTTCGTCAGAACCAACACGTTTCACATCTTCAGCAACAACACGGCCCAATACTCGCGCACCAAGGTTCTCAATAACATCACCACCTTGAATGAATGGTGTCATTACTAGACCGTCTAAAGTACCGCAATCTGGTTCTGTAATTACTAAATCTTGTGCAACGTCAACCAAACGACGAGTCAAGTAACCTGAGTTCGCTGTTTTAAGTGCTGTATCGGCCAAACCTTTACGCGCACCATGTGTTGAGATGAAGTACTGAAGTACTGTCAAACCTTCACGGAAGTTTGCTTTAATTGGGGTTTCAATGATCGAACCATCTGGCTTCGCCATCAAACCACGCATACCTGCAAGCTGACGAATCTGCGCCGCACTACCACGGGCACCAGAGTCAGACATCATGTAGATACTGTTGAATGATTTTTGCTTCTCATCTTCACCCTGTTTGTTTTTAACAGTAGTGAAAGACAAGTTATCCATCATCGCTTTCGCAACTTGGTCATTGGTACGTGCCCAAATATCGACGACTTTGTTATAACGCTCACCAGCAGTTACGAAACCTTGCTCGAATTGTTGTTCAATTTCACGAACTTCAACTTCTGCTTTTTCGATAATTGCTTGTTTTTGTGGTGGAATGAGCATGTCTTCCATACCCACAGAAACGCCTGAACGAGTCGCTTGACGGAAACCCAAGTACATTAATTGGTCAGCAAAGATAACAGTATCTTTCAAACCCAATTTACGGTAGCAAGAGTTAATCAATTTAGAGATGTTCTTTTTAGTCATCTCAACGTTGATTTGTTGGAAATCCATACCTTCAGGAACAACTTCCCAAAGTAAGCAACGACCAGGAGTCGTATCCACAATAATCGTTTGATGTTCACGATTACCATCTTCATCAATCACAGTCTGGTGTACACGTGCTTTAACGCGAGCGTGTAAGTTCACTTGACCCGTTGCCAATGCACGATTTACTTCATCTGTGTCCGAGAACACCATGCCTTCGCCTTTGACATTGATTGCATCACGAGTGATGTAATACAAGCCCAAGACCACGTCTTGAGAAGGTACGATAATTGGCTCACCATTTGCAGGTGACAAGATGTTGTTAGTCGACATCATTAACGCACGAGCTTCTAACTGAGCTTCAATGGTTAATGGTACGTGTACCGCCATTTGGTCACCGTCGAAGTCGGCGTTAAACGCAGCACAGACTAACGGATGCAAACGGATCGCTTTACCTTCAATGAGAATAGGTTCAAATGCTTGAAGACCTAAACGGTGAAGCGTTGGCGCACGGTTCAACATCACTGGATGTTGACGAATAACAGATGCAAGCACGTCCCAAACTTCTGGAGTTTCACGCTCAACCATTTTCTTCGCAGCTTTAATGGTGGTTGCTTGACCCGAAGCTTGTAGTTTTGCAAAGATGAATGGTTTGAATAATTCAAGTGCCATTTTCTTTGGAAGACCACATTGGTGTAAACGTAGAGTAGGACCAACGGTAATTACCGAACGACCTGAATAATCCACACGTTTACCCAACAAGTTTTGACGGAAACGACCTTGTTTACCTTTGATCATATCTGCCAAAGATTTAAGAGGACGTTTGTTCGAACCTGTAATCGCACGGCCACGACGACCGTTGTCTAACAATGCATCTACAGACTCTTGTAACATACGTTTTTCGTTACGTACGATAATGTCTGGAGCAGCAAGGTCTAAAAGACGTTTTAAACGGTTGTTACGGTTAATCACACGACGATAAAGATCGTTCAAATCAGAAGTCGCGAAACGACCACCTTCAAGTGGAACTAACGGACGAAGATCAGGTGGAAGAACTGGAAGTACAGTCAACACCATCCATTCTGGTTTGTTGTTCGAATCGTTGAATGCTTCCATCAACTTCAAACGTTTAGACGCTTTTTTAAGCTTCGTCTCTGAAGTTGTTTGTGGAATTTCTTCACGTAAACGAGCAATTTCAGCTTCAAGATCGATGTCTTTCAACAAGTCTTGAATCGCTTCTGCACCCATTTTCGCGCTGAACTCATCACCGTGTTCTTCTAATGCAGTGAAGTATTCTTCATCATTAAGAAGTTGATATTTCTCCATTGGAGTCATACCAGGATCAGTCACAACGTATGATTCGAAATACAATACACGTTCGATATCACGTAGAGTCATGTCTAATAATAGACCAATACGGGACGGTAATGATTTCAAGAACCAGATGTGCGCCACTGGAGATGCAAGATCAATATGACCCATGCGCTCACGACGAACTTTTGCAGTAGTTACTTCAACGCCACATTTTTCACAAATGACGCCTTTGTATTTCATACGCTTGTATTTACCACACAAGCATTCGTAATCTTTTACTGGTCCAAAAATCTTGGCACAGAATAAACCGTCACGTTCTGGTTTAAAGGTACGATAGTTAATCGTCTCAGGTTTTTTAACTTCACCATGAGACCATGACTTAATCATTTCTGGTGACGCAAGACCAATACGGATGCGATCAAACTCTACTGGAGCATGACCGTCTGAATCCGTCTTTTTGCGCATGATATCGAGCAAGTCTTTCAATTTTTTTCTCCGTGTGTCGAGGAGCTGTTCACTCCCCGACTGGGTCACAAATATTGTTTTTTCCTGAAAATTTGGATTAAGCCTAAAGCTTAATCACCATTTTTCAGTTCAATGTTGATACCTAAAGAACGGATCTCTTTGGTCAATACGTTGAACGATTCAGGCATGCCCGGATCCATATAATGGTTACCATCTACAATATTTTTATAGATGCGAGTACGACCTTCAACATCATCCGATTTAACTGTTAGCATTTCTTGCAACGTATACGCCGCGCCATATGCTTCAAGTGCCCAGACCTCCATCTCACCAAAACGCTGACCACCGAACTGAGCTTTACCGCCCAATGGTTGTTGCGTTACAAGAGAGTAAGAACCAGTAGAACGTGCATGCATTTTGTCATCAACCAAATGGTTCAATTTCAGCATGTACATATAACCAACAGTTACTGGACGGTCAAAACGTTCGCCTGTACGTCCGTCATACAAGACTGTTTGCCCTGTACGTGGAATGTCAGCAAGCTCAAGTAACTCTTTGATTTGATCTTCATTAGCACCATCAAATACTGGCGTTGCTAAAGGAACACCTTTACGCAAGTTTTTAGAAAGCGCTAAGATTTCATCATCAGTTAAGCTATCAAGATCTTCTTGCTCGCCACCAACTTTGTTATAAATCTTGTCTAAGAAGATACGCATTTCAGCAATGGTACGTTGTTGTTGCAACATCTTGTCAATTTTATCGCCAAGACCTTTTGCTGCCATCCCCAAGTGAGTCTCAAGAATCTGACCCACGTTCATACGTGATGGTACACCCAATGGGTTAAGTACGATATCAACAGGAACACCATGGATGTCATGTGGCATGTCTTCGACTGGTAAGATGTTAGAGACAACACCTTTGTTACCATGACGACCCGCCATTTTATCACCTGGTTGGATACGACGTTTTACAGCTAAATACACTTTAACAACTTTCAATACACCAGTTGTAAGCTCATCACCTGTAGAAAGTTTGCGTTTTTTCTCAGCAAATTTTTCATCAATTTCAATGCTCTTCTCTTTTAAGAACACTTGAATTTGAGTTAAACGTTCAGCAATGCCTTCATCAGCCGGTTGAATCTCAAGTAGATCAACAAACTCTAAACCAGACAACATATCTTCAGAAAGTTTGTCACCACGTTTAGTCGTGCCACCGCCATTCGATTCTTGGCCAGTCAACAAGCGAACAATACGTTCACGTGCTGCTTCTTCAAAGATTTTGTATTCTTCTTTCAAGTCTTTACGGTAAGCGTCAAGTTGAGCTTTCTCAATTGCTTGAGCACGTTCATCTTTCTCAATACCATCACGTGTAAATACTTGTACGTCAATGACTGTACCTTTAGTGCCCGATGGAACACGTAAAGAAGAGTCTTTCACGTCAGCCGCTTTTTCACCAAAGATTGCACGAAGCAGTTTTTCTTCTGGTGTTAATTGCGTTTCACCTTTAGGGGTTACTTTACCAACAAGAATGTCACCCGCAGTCACTTCAGCACCGATATAAACGATACCTGACTCATCCAATTTAGACAGTGCAGCTTCACCAACGTTAGGAATATCCGCAGTAATTTCTTCTGCACCTAACTTCGTATCACGCGCTACACATGATAATTCTTGAATGTGAATTGAAGTCAAACGGTCTTCTTGAAGCACACGCTCAGAAAGTAAGATTGAGTCTTCGTAGTTGTAACCATTCCAAGTCATGAATGCAACGCGCATATTTTGACCGAGTGCTAATTCACCACCGTCTGTAGATGGACCATCAGCCAATACATCGCCACGACCAACTTTATCACCCAGGTTCACAAGAACTTTTTGGTTGATACATGTATTTTGGTTCGAACGTGTGTATTTGATCAGGTTATAGATATCTACACCTGCTTCACCTGCAATCATTTCGTCTTCATTCACACGAATAACGACACGTGATGCATCTACAAACTCGATACGTCCACCACGACCAGCGATCACACATACACCTGAGTCATGTGCTACATTCGCTTCCATACCTGTACCAACAAGTGGTTTGTCAGCAAGCAAAGTCGGTACTGCCTGACGTTGCATGTTTGAACCCATCAATGCACGGTTGGCATCATCGTGTTCAAGGAATGGAATAAGTGATGCAGCAACAGAAACAACCTGCTGTGCAGATACATCCATATGCGTCACTTTTTCAGGCGGCATACGAACGAAGTCACCTTCATGACGTACAGAAACAAATTCTTCAGCCAAACGACCATCTTTATCCAATGCAGAATCGGCCTGTGCAATCACAGTACCCACTTCTTCAATTGCAGAAAGATATTCAATATCAAGTGTAACTTGGCCATCAACAACTTTACGATACGGGGTTTCTAAGAAACCAAAATCGTTTGCTTTTGCATATACAGAAAGCGAGTTGATCAAACCAATGTTTGGACCCTCTGGCGTTTCAATTGGACATACACGGCCATAGTGAGTTTGATGTACGTCACGTACTTCAAATCCAGCACGTTCACGTGTCAAACCACCAGGCCCAAGCGCTGATACACGACGTTTGTGTGTAATTTCAGACAATGGATTATTTTGATCCATGAACTGAGACAATTGGCTTGAACCAAAGAATTCTTTGATTGCCGCAGCCACTGGCTTCGCATTGATTAAATCTTGCGGAGACAAGTTATCTGTTTCAGCTTGGCTTAAACGTTCTTTAACAGCACGTTCAACACGAACTAAACCAACACGGAATTGGTTTTCTGTCATTTCACCAACAGAACGTACACGACGGTTACCTAAATGGTCGATATCATCCACTTCGCCTTTACCGTTACGGATTTCAACGAGTGTTTTAAGTACGTCAATGATGTCTGAGTTTGAAAGAATACCTTCAACTTCACGTGATTTCTGATCTGTTCCAACTTCGTAAGGACGACCTAAACGACGGTTGAACTTCATACGACCTACAGGCGATAAATCATAACGCTCTGTCGAGAAGAACAAGTTATTGAATAAATTTTCTGCCGCTTCTTTTGTTGGTGGCTCGCCTGGACGCATCACTTTATAGATTTCTACAAGTGCTTGCTCACGACCTTCAGTCGCATCCACACGTAGAGAATCAGCAACGAATGAACCACGGTCGATATCGTTGGTATACAGTAGGTTAAATTGCTTAACACCACCTTCAGCCAAACGTACCATCACTTCATGACTCAATACTGTATTTGCAGCAATAACTTCGCCATTATGCAAAGGTACATCTTGAGCAACAATACGTTCATATAAGTATTCATCAGGTACAGGAAGCTTAGTTAAGCCAGATGCTTCCATTTGACGTACATGACGCGCATTAATACGTTTACCTTGTTCAACAATAACCTTGCCATCATTATCAGCAATGTCAAATTGTGCCATCTCACCACGTAAACGCTCAGGTACGAGGTCAATTTGGTAACTACCCATATCTAGGTATACTGGCACTTTTTCATAGAACATATCTAGGATTTGTTCGTTGTTATAGCCTAGAGCACGTAAAACGACAGTTGCTAACAATTTACGACGACGGTCAATACGAACGTAAACTAAATCTTTGGCATCAAATTCAAAATCTAACCACGAACCACGGTAAGGAATGATACGTGCTGAATACAGCACTTTACCACTTGAATGCGTCTTACCTTTATCATGATCAAAGAATACGCCTGGTGAACGATGTAACTGAGATACAATTACACGCTCTGTACCATTGATCACAAAAGTACCATTTTGGGTCATGAGTGGCATTTCACCCATGTACACTTCTTGCTCACGAACGTCTTTGATTGATTTCGTTTCACGATCTTTAATGATCAAACGAATTTTTACGCGCATTGGTGCCGCAAAAGTTGAGCCACGAAGAATACATTCGCGTACATCAAATTCTGGTTTACCAAGACTATACTCAACGAATTCTAAAGCAGCATTGCCAGAATAACTTTCAATTGGAAACACTGAACGAAATGCCGCTTGGAGACCGATATCTTCGCGATTTTTTGGAGTTTTACCGCCTTGTAGGAATGTTCTGTACGAGTCGACTTGAATCGCGAGCAGGTACGGAGCATCCATCACTTGGGGCAATTTACCAAAATTCTTACGGATCCGTTTCTTTTCGGTATATGAGTATGCCATCTGGAGTCCTCGGAAAGTAAACTAAGCCCGCCTGCAGAACGGGCTCAGAAGGAATTACGCAGGTCGATATGACCACCACCTTTACAAATGCTGCAATTTTTCGGTGGTATTAAAACGCTTAACAATATTTTTAATAGTGAAAAATATTGGTAAATGTTTGATTTTAATCGTTTATTTTATAAATTGACGATTTTTTAACTATCAACTCAAAATCGAGCCGATTATTGTAACGCAAAAAGGCTGATGACCCAAGAGCCATCAGCCATTTTTGGAGCCGATTATAAAAAATCAACTCCTGCACAAATTACTTAACAGTAATTGTAGCACCAGTAGTTTCAAGTTTAGCTTTCAATGCTTCAGCATCTTCTTTAGAAACACCTTCTTTAAGAATTTGTGGAGCACCTTCAACTAAATCTTTAGCTTCTTTCAAGCCAAGACCAGTAACTTCACGAACTGCTTTAATTACAGCTACTTTGTTCGCGCCAAAAGAAGTCAATTCAACATTGAATTCTGATTGCTCTTCAGCAGCAGCAGCAGCAGGACCAGCAGCTACAGCTACAGCAGCTGCAGATACGTTGAATTTTTCTTCGAAAGCAGAAATAAGTTCAACAAGTTCAAGAACAGTTTTTTCAGCAACTGCGTTTAGGATTTCTTCGTTTGTTAAAGCCATGAGAGTAACTCCAAATGGGTATTGAATGGTGTGAAAGTAGATTTAAGCTTCTGTAACTTCTGGAGCTTCGTTTTTCTCTTGAAGCGCTGTAAGTAAGCGGCCCAATTTCGAAATAGGAGCTTGAAGAACAGATGCGAGCATAGTGAGCGCTTTTTCTTGATTTGGAAGATTCGCGATAACACTAATTTCTTCACCTTGATAAAGTTTGCCGTCAAATGCAGCAGCCTTTAATTCAAATGCTTTATTAGTTTTAGCGAATTCTTCGAACAAGCGTGCAGCTGCACCCATATCGTCTTCAGAAGTTGAGAATGCTAAGATTGTTGGGCCAACAAGGGTGTCATTCAAAATAGCGAATTGCGTATCTTGAAGAGCACGTTTAGCTAAA
This sequence comes from Acinetobacter sp. ANC 4648, assembly GCF_002135345.1. Classification (GTDB taxonomy): domain Bacteria; phylum Pseudomonadota; class Gammaproteobacteria; order Pseudomonadales; family Moraxellaceae; genus Acinetobacter. The sequence goes on from NZ_NEGI01000007.1 coordinate 157,168, forward strand.
GTATTACGTACAACACGTGTAGCAACACCTAGTTTACGAGCTTCAACACGAAGAGCAGTTAATTGCCCAACGGTTAAACCTTGGTAGTCAGCAACAACGGCAGCGAAAGCTGTAGAAGCAGTTTCAGCCACTTCAGCAACGATCTGTTTTTTGCTTTCTATAAGAAGAGCCATTGTAAATCCTCCTAACAGTGATTTATGTACTCAAACGAGTACACTCCCAATTCGTAAGTCACTAAACATTTGACTTACACGCGGAGGAGGAATAAATCACACCACCGCGTCTACTCGGACTGGAATTTTAAGAAGAAAGCTCCGAAGAGCCCTCCTCGCCCGAGGTCTTTGACGCTGATAAATTTACACTTATCAATTCAAAGTTCGCCTGAAAAACACAAGAACAATGGAATCCAACATTCTCATGCCAACTTTAAAGCTATGCTTCAAAGTTAATACAGGGCTTTAAAATTCTGTAATAATTTTACGAAACGTAAAATTACTTAGTAACGTTTGCTACATCAATGATCAAACCTGGACCCATAGTAGAGCTCAAAGTGATCTTCTTGATATAAATACCTTTAGAAGTCGCAGGTTTTGCTTTCTTAAGGTCAGCTACAAGAGCTTCAAGGTTTTGACGGATAGCAGCAGCTTCAAAGCCAACTTGACCAATCGCAGCGTGGATGATACCACCTTTGTCAACACGGTAACGCGCTTGACCAGCTTTTGCATTTTTAACTGCAGTCGCTACATCAGGAGTTACAGTACCCACTTTAGGGTTAGGCATTAAACCACGTGGACCAAGAATTGTACCCAACTTACCTACAACGCGCATAGCGTCAGGAGCTGCGATTACAACATCAAAGTCCAAGTTACCCGCTTGAATGCTTTCAGCAAGATCATCAAAACCAACGATGTCCGCGCCTTCAGCTTTAGCAGCTTCAGCAGCAGCGCCTTGAGCAAACACAGCAACACGTACAGTTTTACCAGTACCTGCAGGAAGTGTAGTCGCGCCACGAACAACTTGATCCGATTTACGTGGGTCAACGCCCAAGTTTACCGATACATCCATAGATTCTTTGAATTTAACAGCTGAAAGTTCATTAAGAACCTGAACCGCTTCTTCCAAAGTATAAACTTTTTGAGCTTCAACAGCAGCAGCAATAGCTTTTTGACGTTTAGTTAACTTAGCCATGTCTTATAGTTCCACTTCCAAGCCCATAGAACGCGCAGAACCAGCAATGGTACGTACACGTGCGTCTAAATCAGCACCAGTTAAATCTGGTTCTTTAGTAGTCGCAATTTCTTCTAACTGAGCGCGAGTCAACGTACCAACTTTAGTTTTGTTAGGTACAGCTGAACCCTTTTGAATACCAGCAGCTTTCTTAAGAAGAACAGCAGCAGGAGGAGTTTTCATGATAAATGTGAACGATTTATCGTTATACACAGTAATCACAACTGGAATTGGAAGACCAACTTCAACTTTTTGTGTCGCAGCATTGAATTCTTTACAGAATGCCATGATGTTAACACCACGTTGACCCAATGCAGGACCAATCGGTGGAGATGGATTTGCCTTACCAGCTGGAACTTGCAGCTTGATATAGCTGTCAATTTTCTTAGCCATTTCAAATTACCTCTGGGTACAAACGCCGCTAGGCTCCCCAAGTCTACGTATAACAACAATAAATCATTGTTATAATAATAATGCCCGATAAATCGGGCGTTTTTCCAACCAATTGAAATTAAATTGTTTTTTCGACTTGGCGAAATTCCAATTCAACTTGAGTTGGTCGATTAAATACATTAATCGTCAACGTTAAACGCGACTTATCGTACAAGACTTCTTCCACCACACCTTTAAAGTCTGTGAATGGACCATCTGTAACTAATAATTCTTCGCCTGGCTCAAACATTGTCTTAGGACGAGGTGCTTCACCAGTATTGCGTACACGAGCAAGAATTGCATCAGCTTCTTTTTGCGTAATTGGCGCAGGTTTTTCTGCTGTACCACCAATGAAGCCCAATACTTTTGGACATTCCTTGACAATATGCCAAGTATCATCATTCATTTCCATTTCGACCAATACATAGCCTGGAAAGAATTTACGCTCTGACTTACGTTTCTTACCATCCTTCATCTCTACCACTTCTTCGGTAGGAACGAGGACTTCACCAAAACTATCAGCAACAGCGCTACGCTGGATTCGATCATTAAGTGAACGCATCACTTGTTTTTCATAACCTGAATAGGCATGAAGAATGTACCAACGTTTCATAGCTCTCTTACCCGATAATAAACTTCATAAACCAACCAATTAAGTAGTCAAAACACCACAAAACGATTGCAGCAACAACAACGACCAGTAAAACCTGCCATGAAGTGGTTACTGTTTCATGTTTCGTTGGCCAAGTTACTCGACGTAATTCTATACGCGAATCTTGAAGCAAACGAACAAAGCCTTTGCCTTGATGGGTGGCGTATAATAAACCCAAAGCCACAACGATACAAGCAATAATTACCCCGATGCGTACCCAAATACTATTTGCTGGCGCCCAATATCCAGGTAAGAATTGATTCACCATAAGTGCAGCAATGATTAAAGTCAATGCAATAATCCACAACACAATATCGAGTGGAGAACCAGAACCAACTACTTCAGCTGAATTATTTCTTTGAGGAATTGCTGCGTCGCCCATGGCGTCACGTGATTTATCATTCGACATTTTTGTACTCGTCGTAGGTTTCGCGACTTATTATATGACAATTTAGCTGGCATCAAGCTTTTTATTAAAAAAATAATTTGGCAGGCCAGGAGGGACTCGAACCCCCAACATTCGGTTTTGGAGACCGACGCTCTACCAATTGAACTACTAACCTTTTACAAAAACATGCCGAAAATCGAAATTCTCGGCATGAATATACTTCAATTCTATTATGCAGTTACTTTAGCAACTACACCAGCACCAACTGTACGACCACCTTCACGGATCGCAAAACGTAGACCTGGGTCCATTGCGATTGGGTGAATTAGTTCTACTGACATTTCAACGTTGTCACCTGGCATAACCATTTCAACGCCGTCTTGTAATTGGATAGCACCAGTTACGTCAGTTGTACGGAAATAGAACTGTGGACGGTAACCGTTAAGGAACGGAGTATGACGACCACCTTCTTCTTTCGAAAGTACATATACTTCAGCATCAAACTTAGTATGCGGT
>NZ_NEGI01000008.1 GCF_002135345.1 Acinetobacter sp. ANC 4648
AGCCTGAAATTCCTGAATATATTGGTTCGACAGATCTGAATTTTAATTGCCTATACCATGATATTGATGCACACAACGTAATTTTAAACTTTGGAGTAGATGACTGTATTCCAGCACTACTGAATAGGAACTGGTGGTATATCGTGAATGAAATATCTGTAAGTCGCTTAGATACTGGAACCAGCATTCAAGTGCTGGATGGTAATTACAGTACTGACCGAAGTCGATGGTGTTGGTCTTATTCACTGACAGTACCTGCAGCTGAAATCAGTAAGCTTGAACCCATTAATTCACAACCGGTGATTCTTAAAATATTGGTGAATGGTCATGAGCATCATATGTTGCTTGAAAATCGGAGTAGATCCCGAAAGTTTGCACAAACCACTTATACCGTGACAGGCCGTAGTCAATCAGCATTGCTTGATACGCCATATTCATCAACACGAACTTATCTGCAGGAGAATGAAAGAACATCGGTACAGTTGGTGCAAGCAGAACTGGATCGAGTTAACAGCTTGGCCAGTTTGAATTGGCAATTGATTGATGAGTTGGGTTGGATTATTCCAAGCAATAGTTTGAGTTATTCAAATCTAACCCCGATCGCCGCAATCAAATTGATTGTAGAGAGTGCTGGCGGTTTTATTTACAGTGAAAAATCAGGGAATCGCCTCAGCATCAAGCCGAAATATAAAAAGACCTTTTGGGATTCTTTGGCAATTACAGATTATGACCGTTTAATTCCTGAAAGCATCGTCACAGATCTATCTACGGACTATGAGCTTTATCCCGATTACAACGGCATGGCTTTAAGCAATGACCGCAATGGATTAACAGGGCAAATTAAGCGAACAGGCACTGCAGCAGATACTTTACTTGAAACGGCTAATAATCCGCTATTTACGGTTGAAAGTATGGGGGCATTCGGGAAAACTGCATTGGCCAAAGCTGGTATGTTGGAAACCCATAGTTTGGTCATGCCTATCAGTGAGCAAACTGGCGAGTGTGCACCTGGTGAATTAATTGCATTCAATGCTGAATGGTGGGGAATAGTCGACAGTGTCAATGTCTCCTTTACCCATGCAGTGGTGACTCAAACGATTAAGGTTGAACGGGTGAATCGAGATGAGTAATGCATTAAAACGCCTATTGGATCTCATGCCTAAAGCCCCTGAATTTATTGGAACCATTACCAGTGAAGATCATCCTAATTACAAGGTTCTAGTGGTTGATGGTAGCGGATTGGTCTTATGCAGCAGCAACAGCAAGTATTCAGTTGGAGATCGAGTAGTTGTTTCAGAGAATGAAATCAAGCGTTCAGCACCAACAGGTGCAGTCGTGCAAATCGAAGTTTAAGTCTTAACAACAAAATCAGGCACCGAAAGGTGTTTTTTTATTGCCAAAAATAAGGGGAATCACATGCAAGAGCATGAAAAAACGATACTTACATTAATTTTTATTGGGGCGCTTATTGGTATGAGTCGTCTGTTGGTTTCAAATGAACCTTTGTCCTGGCGAATGATTGTAGGTCGAACCATTCTAGGTTCAGCAACATCAACCATTGCAGGTATAGTACTGATCCAATTTCCTGATTTAAGCCCTATTGCACTTGTGGCGATTGCCTGTGCATTGGGTATATTAGGCAGTACATTCATTGAAGAGTATTTAAAGAAAAATGCTAATAAGTGGGGTGGGTGATGAAGACTATATTTGATTTCTTAAGAAAGATCAGCGGTGGAAGGCTCACTCAAAAACAGGTGGATGCAGCTAATAGCGCAATCGCCACAGCTTCAGATACTGTAATTTCAGAAATGCTAGGCATTGCCATAGATGAAATGTCAGTGAGTAATGCTGGTATCGAAATGATCTGTGGCTTTGAGGGGAAACGTCTTATTGCCTATGACGATGGTGTGGGAGTCTGGACCATTGGTTTTGGTACCACGATTTATCCAAATGGCATACGCGTTAAAAAAGGTGATACTTGTACTGAAACACAAGCCAAAGCCTATATGGCGCATGATTTAAAGAAGTTTGAACAAGCTGTAAATGATGCTGTGAATGTACCTTTAAATCAGCATCAATTTAATGCGTTGGTGTCACTAACTTACAACATTGGAGCTGGTGCATTTAAGGATTCGACTTTACTTAAAAAACTCAATACTGGTGACTATCAATCTGCTGCCAATCAGTTTGATGTATGGGTAAAGGCAGGAGGTCGGACGATGCAAGGATTAGTAAATCGTCGTAAAGTTGAAAAGGTATTGTTTAAAAAAGCCCTTTAGGGGGCTTTTTCGCATAAGCACCATTATGTTAAATGGAGGGCTGTTCAGGTGAGTATTTTTCTCTTAACTTACTAGATTCGTAAACGATATTTTTTATTGTTAGTGACACTCAGCTAGGTACTAGATAAAATATTATAATTATCAATAATTAATATATTTTTATAATTAAGTAGCCATCAGGATTCTTATGAGCCTCGATATAAAAAGAATTGAAAATTACAATGCAGTATTGAAAGAGATTTCTCCTTTTGGTAATAAATATATTTTATTCGGCTTTGGCTTTATAGTTCTTTTAATTTCAATTTCTTTGCCAATCAATGAATATTACGGTATTACGATAGTTGGACAATCAGATAGCTTGGGTGTCAAACATAGAATCCTTTTTGAAACCTTAAATTTTCTAATAATATTGATAAATATTTATATATATCTGTTTTATAAGATTAAAGGTTTTTCTCCCTCTCTTGTAAGAGGCTTAATTTCTTACTACAAGAATTATATTCTTATAAAAAAATCAAAGTATTCTTTCTTTCAGCTTTTCATAATTATTCTTTTTACTTATCTCTGTTTACTATTGAGTATTTTGTTTATTGATCCTGGTCCACCATCAAGATATGGGTGGTTTTATCATGCCTTCATCTATTTCTCTATGATCTATGCATGTCTTATGTATTATATTTTCACTGTATTCTTTGCAGCTATTTTGGCAATGAATGAAATGAAAAAATATTTATCGTAAGTTTTTGAACTCCGAACCTTATAGCTAATTTTTAGATTCCCTAAAATTAACATAATACAGCTTATGCGAAGTACTTGATTTATTTCTATTAGCATCAATATCTTAGTTAAAGTCATTACTTCACTCTGAGTAAAGTAATGACTTATTGATTGATTTTTCAGGTTTCAGGTTTCAGGATAATATCTTTAAAAGCTTGTTCATTTTTTTTATTAGTCAGGATTAATAATTTATTTTTTATCACTTCATGATCACCAACAACTCATCCCACTTAAAATAATTTTTGCTTAATTTATCTCGACACATTGACCAACTTCGCCCTGGTATAAAACAAGGCCCAACAGCTATTTTTTTCTTACCAAATTTCTGCTGTACCGCTTCTAAAGCATCCATTAAATCATCTGATTCTTTGATTATCGACATATCTGTAAGTAAGTCATAAGTATGTGTCGACTTCGGTTCAAGTCCTGTTAGGATCACGCCACATTTCTTATATTGAATGCCTTCTTTAAAAATCTGATCCAGTAAGCCTATCGAGAGTTTAACCAGCTCTACAGCATTGTCTGTGGGTTGAGGTAAGGCATAAGAACAAGACTTATTGTAGAAGGGGATATTTGCATCAAATGGATTGGATTGTACAAAGACCACAATGCAACCACACAGTAGTTTTTCATCACGAAGTCGTTGAGTGGCGTCTTGCACATACATAGAGAGTGCTTCTTTTAATTCATTCAATTCGGTAATACGCTGACCAAAAGAACGACTGGCCACAATTTGCTGTTTACTTGGTGGTGTATGTTCAATTTCAATACAGGAGATGCCTTGTAGTTCTAATACAGTCCTTTGCATTACGACTGAGAATTGCTTTCCCAACACTTGTGGTTGAGATATGGCCAGATCAAAGACCGTATTGATGCCCATGCTTTGCAACTTCTTACTATGTTTACGACCAACACCCCAAACCTCAGCAACGTCGATTGATTGGAAAATAGATTCTGTAACTAGTGGGTCCATTTCAACTAAATTACAGACACCATTAAAATGCGGATTTTTCTTGGCGATATGATTGGCCATCTTGGCTTCAGTTTTAGATCGACCAATTCCGACACAACACGGCAATCCAATCCATTTAAAAATTCGTTTACGCATCTGTTGCGCATAATTACTTAAATCATAATTCTGCGGATAACGACTTAAATCTAAAAAACACTCATCAATGGAATAAACCTCTTGCTCATGTTCTGAAACGAAGGTGCTGAGGATCTGCATAAAACGACGCGACATTTCAGCATAAAGTGCATAGTTACTGGATAACACGATAATATTGTGCTTGTGCACCAATTCTTGGATCTGAAAGAGTGGAACAGCCATCTTAATACCAAGGTCTTTAGCTTCTTGCGAACGTGCAACAGCACAGCCATCATTATTGCTTAAAACAATCACAGGCTTTCGATTTAGACTAGGATTAAAGACCCGCTCGCAGGAGACATAACAGTTGTTTACATCAATCAGGGCAAAGACCTTATCCTCATGTTTCATTTTCTTTTTCTGGCATTTTTGAGAATAAAAGTCACCACCCCCCAAATCACTAATTCTTGATCACCACTAAAATGAATATCGTCATAATCTGGATTTTCAGCCTTTAACCAGCTGCTGTGATCGTCATTCAGCATTAGACGCTTCACGGTAAATTCATCATCGACTAAAGCAACCACAATATCTTCGTGTTTAGCTTCAATGCTGCGATCTACAATCAACTCATCATCCACCTCAATGCCAGCACCCAGCATCGATAAAGACGCGACCTTGACTACGAATGTCGCACTCTCATTTTTAATCAAGTGCTCATTCATATCTAAAGTTTTATCAATATAATCTTGCGCAGGAGAGGGAAAGCCAGCTGAGACTTTTTCACTGGCCAATGGGATGTGCATTTGCGTAGTAGCATTCATCATTTTAATGGATGCAACATCATTAAATTGAGGCTTAGATTTCTTGAGGTAGTTTTTAATTTCAATGACACGAGATGCAGGAATACGCACTACTTTAGTTTCTTCATCATAGAGACTTTTACGACCTGCACCAGCTCGAACTCCACCGTTTTTAAACTCGCTCATTTGCGCTCAGCTGATTACGTTACATAATCAATAAGTCTAGAGAGCTGTCAAAACAAATTCAAATTTATAACTTGTGGATAATCAAAGGTCACTCAAAAAAGCTTGGCTTGTTGAGGTTTATCCGATAAAAGGGTTTTCGGTGCAGTGACAAACTCGTTACTCATCTCAAAGAAGAAATGATGTGCCTTTTCATGAGTCGTGCTTAACCAGTCTTTACGGTATTCATCGGGAATAACGATGATCTATTTCATTTCATCTTTTGGTTAATGAACTGAGTGCTATGGCTTACTTAAATACTTAAGAAAATGACATGCTATCCGATAGATTAAAATAGGAATACCAACAAGAAGCAGAGTAGATAATATATATGATAACCACACTGGTACTCCAAACCCAAAAGAAAAAGTAAACACTAAGTTATTTAGAGCCTCAATTGGATTGAGGTTAAAAAAACTAAATTCACCGCCACTACCTGAAAAAAAATAGCAAAATGCTAAAAACGTAAATAGAGCAAGTAAGCCACTAATTGATTTGTGTATTTTCATCTGAGTTTCAACAAGTTAGAGATATAGAAGTAAAGCCAGTCGTTCAATTTTAATTTCTCATATTTATCAACTTCATCAGATTGCATGTCAATGCAATGAAGTATGGCCTGAATAAAAATGAGTTATTATTCATGTCATAAACAATATACGTTTAATAGCCATCATTACAACATATGCAAATAATTACAACACATCCAATATGGTGAACCTGTAAAATAATAAGGACAGAAAGCTCTTGAGGGTTAGAGGATTCAAGAGAATTTGAGTTATTTTTCGCTTTTAATATTTGCGGATAAGATATCAAAAGCACCAAAACAACACCAATAGTCTGTAAGGCTTTGATTATGATATGGAGTATCTAAACAATGATTTTAGTGACTGGTGGTCTAGGCTTTATTGGCTCGCATGTGGTTTTAAGCTTGTTGGCTCAGGGGCAAGAAGTCGTCATTGTGGATAACTTAGCCAATGCGAACTTACAAGCATTAGAACGACTCGAATTTATCACGGGTATGTATGTGCCTTTTGTTAAAATAGATGTGCGTAATACGCCAGCTCTGAATAAAGTTTTTGAGCAATATCCTATTGATGCAGTGATAAATGCAGCAGGTTTTAAATCGATTGAAGAATCAAGACTTAAACCACTTGAATATTATAATGATAATGTAAGTTGTATCATGAGTTTGTTACGTGCAATGCAACGTACAGGAATTCGTAACTTGATTCATTTATCTAGTTTAGCTGTTTATGGGGTGTCTAGTTTAGAGTTGAATGAAAATACGCCATTGAATTATACCTATCCAAATCCTTATATCAAATCTCAACAAATGATTGAAACAATTATTGGTGATACCTTCCGCACAGATAATGAATGGCGAATCGCTATTCTTCGTGTTTCGAATGTAGTAGGTGCATTTGAGCATGGTGTATTAGGAGAATTGGTTCCACCTTTACCGAAGAATATTGTACCTCTGGCGGTGCAAGTTGCAGCAATGCAACGTGATGCCATTGAGTTACAGAATCATGCCGATACCTTAGATCAAACAACAGAGCGAAGCTTTGTGCATGTACTTGATGTTTGTGAGGCGATTAAAGCTAGTTTGTATTGGTTGCAACAACAGCATCATTGTTGTGAGGTTTTTGATATTGCTGGGGAAATATCTTCCATCCAGAATTTACTTGGAATTGTCGCAAATGTCACAAATGCCAATATTAAAACAGTAGAAGCAGCATATCCTTTTGAAGAGTTGGCGCAAACGGCTTCAAATAGTCAAAAAGCTGCGGAAATATTAAATTGGCATGCGAAACGATCATTAAAACAAATGATTGAAGATGAGTGGCGTTTTTATCAGAATACATTAAACTTCAAATAAATTGATAATGATAATTATTTGCAATAAAGTATTGGCTTGATTACCATCTAATTAACTCGCGATTGCAAGAACATTCGCAAAAATTGCAATTATCTTAATTTAGTAACCAGAGGTTGATATGCAAACACGTACTGAACATGACACCATGGGTGATGTGGAAGTTCCAAGTGAAGCAATGTGGGGAGCTCAAACCCAGCGTAGCGTGGAAAATTTTAAAATTGGTACGGAACACATGCCTAGACCAATGATTCGCGCTATGGGCTTGGTCAAAAAGGCAGCTGCTATCACCAATGCAGAATTACAGCAAATCCCCAATGAACTATCTCAATACATCGTTAATGCAGCAGATGAAGTTATTGCTGGCAAGTGGGATTCCCAGTTTCCATTGGTGGTTTGGCAAACAGGTTCTGGTACGCAAAGTAATATGAACTGTAATGAAGTGATTGCCAATATCGCCAATCAAAAATTAGGTAATGCTTTAGGTTCCCAGAAACCAGTGCATCCAAATGATCATGTTAACCGTGCGCAATCAACAAATGATTCATTCCCAACGGCAATTCATGTGGCTGCAAGTCTACAGATAAATGAGCTATTGATTCCTGCAGTTCAACAATTGCGTGATACCTTGAATCAAAAAGCTATAGATTTTAAAGATATTGTTAAAATTGGACGGACGCATTTACAAGATGCAACGCCATTAACACTCGGACAAGAATTTAGTGGCTATGTTTCTCAATTAGATCATGGTATTAAACGCCTACAACAAGCTTTAGTGTGGTTATATGAATTACCTCTCGGTGGTACAGCAGTTGGTACTGGTTTAAATGCGCATCCCGATTATGCAGAAAAAGCGGCTGCAGAATTAGCAAGACTTACTGGTTTATCTTTTATTACAGCACCAAATAAATTTGAAGCATTGGCAGGGCGTGATGCTGCTGTATTTGCTTCAGGCTCGCTAAAAACCTTAGCCGCTAGTCTAAATAAAATTGCTAATGATATTCGATGGTTGGCAAGTGGCCCGCGTTGTGGTTTAGGTGAATTATATATTCCTGAGAATGAACCAGGTTCAAGTATCATGCCAGGCAAGGTTAATCCAACTCAATGTGAAGCGATGACTATGGTGGTTGCTCAAGTGATGGGGAATGACACGACTATTAATATCGCAGGTGCTTCAGGTAATTTTGAATTAAACGTATTTATGCCTGTCATTGCTTATAACTTGGTTCAATCAATTCAACTCTTGGGTGATGCTTGTAATAGTTTTAATGAGCATTGCGCCGTTGGAATTGAACCAAATCGTGAAAAAATTGATTATTTTCTACATAACTCGTTGATGTTGGTCACTGCATTAAACCCTGTGATTGGTTATGAAAATGCAGCGAAAGTTGCAAAAACTGCTTATAAGCAAGGTAAAACTCTGAAAGAAGTCGCCGTTGAATTGGAATTGGTCACATCTGAGCAATTTGATGAAGTGGTGCAACCCGAAAAAATGGTTCATCCAAATGCTCAATAAAGCTAAAACATAAATTTAATCATTAGCAATATTTTTCATCTAAGCTTTAAGTAAGCACAATGTACCTTGGCAAATTTTTGCTGATGATTTATCTTAAGGAGAATGACTATTTATAGAAACACGAATTATTAAATAGTTTTGCATTAAATGAATTCGGTAGTTCAGCCAATTTAAAAGCCACTTTTAATAAGTGGCTTTTATTTTTTATTGATTTATATCAAATGGATGGTTAATAACAAGGTTCGCATCATTCCAAGTGATCGGATAGCCAGACATACACACTTTGGTCATTTTTTAGTTGTATGACTTCTCAAGATATGTATTGAATACTTTGCTTCTATTCAAAAATTCTCTAAAAATATATTGTGCTTCTATTTGTATGCACATTATTATTAAATTTAATTCTAAGCTACTTCGAGTCAGTCTCCAATCCAATAGGATTTATTGTACTTGATCTAAAAAAATTATAGTCTCTCCACCTTGGTCTAAAGGATTGCGCCGAGCTCACAGAATAGTTAGCTCTTACTATTGTATTTTTAATATGATGCAGATTTGAGAAATTTTTTATGTTTATACATTTTTTCATCAGCTTCTTTGATTGCTTGAAATAGTCCATATGTAGGATTACGCATAGCGAGTCCTATTGCTGCGCTGACGTTAACTTCAGCAAAAGCTTGAAGAACTCTATTTACTAAAAGCTCAGCATTCATGAGATTATTCTCAATGCTCAAAATAGCAAATTCATCACCACCCAAACGAGCAACAATATCATTACTACGTACACAGTTTTTTAATGCTCTAGCTGCTTTCTGAATTAGGTCATCCCCCGCATCATGCCCCAAGCTATCATTTACAGTCTTTAAGTTATTTAGATCAATCATTAAAATAGCAGTAGGGTGTCCATAACGTTTACAACGTTCTTCTTCTAAACCAATTAAGTTATTCCATGCCCTACGGTTGAATAGTCCAGTCAATGAATCACTTAGAGCTTCTTCTTTAAAACGTTCACGTTGGCGTATTTGTTCAACTTCTCGTAATTCACCTTGTAAAATATAACTGAGCATTTGTCCTAACAAATCAATTAGACCTGCTTCTTTCATGATAGATTCTGATTGGGGTTGTGGATCAATAGCGCAGAGCGTACCAAAAAGAGAACCATCTTCTTTTATAAGTGGCTGGCCGATATATGCCTTAATATCCACTTGTTTACCTATAGGCGCATTTGCATAAAGTGGAATATCTTGTGACCGCGGGGCAATTTTAGGGGCTTTGCCTTGTACCATGTGAGAGCAGAAAGAATCAGACCAACGAAATACCTGACCTGATTTAACATTATATCTATTGTCTTCGGCTTGAAGTACAATCCAATCATCACCCTCAGTACGAGTAATCATCCACAAATTATAACCAAATCGTTGATATAAAAACTTTAAAACAGTTTGTCCCGCCTCTGTAAAGTTTTTAAAGTTAATATTATTCATTCAATTACCCTTGTCTTAAAAATACTAGCTTTTTTGTAGCCCCAATTCGATCTAAAGCTAATTCAGCTTGATAAGCATCTTCTGAAAGAACTTTAAGCATGTATCTTAACCCTTACCCAAAAAAATACAAAATAACAAGATTTATATCAGGGTTGTAGTTTAAAATCACATAAAAAGTTAAGTAGAGTTTATTTACCTTAGGATTATTTATATAATTTTACCAATTGTTATTTCAGTAAGTTTAAGTGATAAAGCACATTCAAATTATTGTTTAATATATCTTTACTACTGATAAACTATGTTAGATTAGCAGTGTGTTATTTTTCATCAAGTATCCATTAATCATATTTGCCAAATAGAATCCAGATTCTCAAATACAAGCTCTTTAATTTATTGAGCTATTTGAGTATATTTCGGAAATTCTACTGAGTTGTCGGACACTATACGAATTCCATCAGAAGAGAAGGTAAGTTATACAACTATTTTGCTATCAGTAAGGCATTATATCAAAATTTTGCTGAATCATAGTTAACCTTTATTTTCTTCATTCATACATTCTATATAGAATTTTTTTGGTGAATATTTCATTGTCTTTTTGAACATGGTAATGAACGAACTATCTGATACGTAGCCTAATTCATTTGCAATATAAGAAATGCTATGACCATCATTGAGTAGTTGCAAAGCAAGAATAATATGTAAACGTCTACGCCAATTATTTAATGAAAGCTTAGTTTCTTCTTTAAATACACGTGTTAAGCTTCGCTCACTAATACAACAAATAGAAGCCCATTCTGCTAAGCTGGTTTTTAAATAAGGTTGATGAAGCAATGCATTACTGATGATTTTTAATCGTTTATCTTTAGGTAAGGGGAGATATAACCATTGTTGTGGTGCATTGATGATTTCATCGACCAAGACTTGCATTAAGTGGGCATCTGTACTGTTAATGGCGTAATTGGGATGTATTAATTCGGCACGTTTTAATAATGCACTTAAAAAGTCACTGACTTGGATGATTTGGCAATCATTGCTATAAAATATATTCTGTAAAATAAAAACAACATGGCAAGTTGAAATTCCTACACCAGTTGGGGAGTGGGGGGTATTCGCAGGAATCCAAATTGCAGTTTTGGGTGGGACAACCCAAATTCCTTTTTCAGTAGACACTGTAATCAAACCAGAAATGGTTGCCATAAGCTGACCATATTCATGTTGGTGAAGTCCTATTTCCCAATCGGGTATCCCGGAATCAATTTTTAGTACAGCAACTGAATCTTTTAACCGATCGGGAAAATTTACATCTTTTATATTTTCAACAATCATAATTTACGTATTAAGCAATTTATCGATAAGCATATCTGATTCTTGTTTGCTAGCAACCACATACATTAGATAACCTGAGAATTGTGAATACATTTTAGAAAATTGTTCCGCTTTAGCTTTCTGTTCGGGGACTTTTTCAATATGTACTAGACCTAGAACACGTTCAGATAAGGTGACTCTATTGGCCTTTACCCAAGCAGCAGCACGTTTACGTGATTCATGGTCACCATCTTGTTCTGCTTCATCAAATGTACCTGAACTTATAAATATGAATTTTTGATTTTTAGCAAATAAGGCCTCAAACTTTCCAAATAAATCATCCAAAGATTGTTTATCTTCAAATTTGTAGCTGAGTGTAATAATCGGGAAGTCAGTTTTGTTTGTGATATACATATGTAACGACCTTAAATGATAATGATTATCTTTATTGTATTGTAATGCTAAAATATAACTTTTTATATTGAGCCATAAAATTTATCAATCCAGCCATTTTAAATCATATTTTTATCTGAACAGCATTTTGAAAATTAAGAGGTCTATTCTTATGCAATTGGATGCATATTGTTATTGATCAAAAACAATTCTAAGGTTTGTCTAGATAAATTAGACGTTATTTTCAAAAGTATCACAGTTGAGAAATCAAGGAAAAGTCTAAAATAGATTATAATTTAATTTATTGGTGGAACATCTCAAGCTTGGATAAAAAAAGACAACCTATCTCTTTGTGTTTTTTATTTATCTTAATTTATTGATATTAAAATTTAATTTATTGTTATTGAAAATATATTACCTATTTTGAAGTTTAAAATTTTAGTGATTACTCTAATTAAGTTAAATTTATTAAAGTTTTTTTCAAAAAATTATAAAAAATTTAAACCTTAAACTTCAAGATTATGCATAATCAGTTTAGGTATATTAAAAAAGGTTAATTTATATGGATCCTTCGCCGGGTATAGGTTTAACACAAAGCAAAATTGCTGCTAGCTTTTTGAGGAATATGGGCTAATGGAATTTTTGTTAGATCCAGGAATTTGGATAGGTTTACTAACCCTTATTGTTTTAGAAATTGTTTTAGGTATTGATAACCTCGTTTTTATTGCCATCTTAGCTGACAAGCTTCCACCTCAACAACGTGACAAAGCCCGTGTAATTGGTCTTTCCCTTGCGTTAGTGATGCGCTTAGGTTTGTTGTTCGCTATCTCTTGGTTAGTCACTTTGACTAAACCGCTCATTACTGTCTTTGATTGGACGTTCTCAGGTCGAGATCTGATTCTCTTATTTGGTGGTTTATTTCTGCTTTATAAAGCAGTAAGCGAATTACATGAAAGAATGGAAGGTAAGTCTGAGGTTAAAGTTACAACAAATGTTGTGTATGCAAGTTTTACTGCAGTTGTAGCACAAATTGTAGTGTTGGATGCTGTATTTTCTTTAGATTCGGTTATTACTGCCATTGGTATGGTCGACAATATCTATGTGATGATGGCTGCAATGATTGTAGCGATGGCTGTGATGTTACTTGCTTCCAAGCCATTAACTAATTTTGTAAATCGTCATCCTACTGTCATTATTTTGTGTCTAAGCTTTTTACTTTTAATTGGTATTAGTTTGATTGCTGAAGGTTTTGGTTTCCATATTCCAAAAGGCTATATCTATTCAGGTATTGGCGTTGCGATTGTGATAGAAGCTTTTAATCAGTTTACTCAGCGTAATACTACAAAGCATGAATCAAAAATTCCATTGCGCCATCGTACCGCAGATTCCATCTTAAGATTGATGGGTGGAAAAATGGAAACGGTTACCGATGATGCCCAGCACTCTCAAGCTCAAGAAGCATTTGCTGATGAAGAACGCTATATGATTGGTGGGGTATTAACCCTAGCTGAAAGATCAGTAGCATCTATTATGACTCCACGAAATCAAATTTCTTGGATAGACATTAATGAAACGCCTGAAAGAATTCGTGAACAGGTATTGTCTGTGCCGCACAGCTTATTTCCAGTATGCCGTGGCAGTTTGGATAAAGTCTTGAGTGTGGTTCGTGCTAAAGAAATTTTAGATGTACTCGATGATGAAGTGCAGCTGAAAGCTTTAATCAAACGTCATCGTCCTATTTACATTTTTGAAAAAATGAAAGTGATTGATGCTATTAATACCTTACGAACATCTAAAGGTTCATTAGTTTTAGTCAATGATGAGTTTGGAAATGTGCAAGGTTTAATTTCTCCGCTTGATGTATTCGAAGCGATTGCGGGAGAATTCCCTGATGCAGATGAACAGCTTGACTTAGTGAAAGTGGGTGACCATACATGGAAAGCATCAGGGATGCTAGATTTGTATCAACTTGAACTTGAATCAGGATTAGACTTAGTTGAGGAAGACACAGATTACATTAGTGTTGCTGGATTAATTCTAGATAAATGTAATGGTGTAGTAGAGGTTGGCTCAACTTTAAATTATCAAGGTGCACACTTTGAAGTAACAGAGTTAGATGATAATCGAATTAAGACAGTAATGATTACTTTACAATAATTCATATCTGTCTAAAAAATCCCTCATAAATTTTTATGGGGGATTTTTAATTCACTTCACTGAGTTATTAATAAATAAACTTCAGTTATTTTAAATGCTTTGAATAGCCGTCTAGTATCAGCTCAAAGTTGAAATTTTTTGCAGTAACATGTCAGGAAATTTATCATTGAGTTCAGTGCTGGTCTAAGTAATTACCTTTAATTTATGAAAAGTAATCACACACAATTATTTATAACTATTGCCTTAAAGCAAAGCCTGTCTTTAGCATTGCATAAACTGTCATAATTGTTAAAATGCCTTTCTTTTTCTGTTCTCATTGGATCTTTTTAATGTTTGATATTTATTTAACTGATGTTCAGAGCCATGTTCAATTTAAAGATTATCCGGGTGAACATCCAGTTAAATTTGTTTTGAGTTTCAAAAAGATTTTTCCAAGTGTTATGGAGTTACTTCTCCCTGTACTTCCAGATGATGAAAATCTGGATAATATGACTTGGGAATCGACCAGTAAAGATTTTGAGATATTTAAAAAATTACTCAGTGGTTGGGGAATTATTGAACTCCGCTTGCAGGCTATTCGCCAATTTAAAAATAAAGATTTTGCCGATCAAATGGTGAAAAAAGCGCAAGTAAAACGTAAAGAATTTGCTAAGCAACACAAACTATTAAAGACCGTGGAGTTAGACTATTTATTTATGCATGAAATTCATGGTTTGATTGATGCAGAATTAGTGGATTTGGGTGAAAAATTTTATTTACCAGTATTACGTGAGCTGTGGAAAAATGATGTCTCTAGCAGTGTATTAAATGCAAAATTTTGATTTTCTATAGTATTGAAACATCAATAAAAAGGACACATCTGCTGTCCTTTTTATTTTATTTATAAAAAGCAACGAAAAACAATCATAAAAATATTTTTTAAGTTTTAATCGCAGCCTATACTCATTCAATAATCAAAATAGGATTTAACAATGTCAAATAACTTCCAAAGCCTGCTAGAAAACCGTCGTACTATTTATTCGATTGGTAAAAATGTCAAACAAAGTACTGAAGAGCTAACCGAAATTATTGAAAATGCCATTATTCATTCGCCTTCATCATTTAACTCACAATCATCACGTGCTGTTTTGTTATTTGGTCAGGAACATGAGAATTTCTGGAACATGGTCTTTGAGAAGCTAAAAGAATTTCTTCGTGATGAAGAAGCAGAAGCACGAACTCAGGCAAAAATTGCAAGCTTTGCAGCTGGTGTAGGAACAGTATTATTTTTTGAAGATATGGATGTGGTTGAAATGATGCAGGAGCAATTTCCAGCTTATGCAGATAACTTTCCTGTTTGGTCTGAACATTCAACGGCTATGGCACAATTAGCAACTTGGACGGCCTTAGCAGAACATGGTGTAGGTGCATCTTTACAACATTATAATCCAATTATTGATGATCAGGTACATGCAAAATGGGAGATTCCCTCAAATTGGAAATTACGTGCGCAATTGGTTCTTGGTTCAATTGAAAAACCTGCTGGTGAAAAGTCATTTATTGATAATGCTGTTCGTTTTAAAGTGTTTAAATAATTACTTTACTTTATTGAAGTGAGATATAAAAAAGTAGATAGAAATATCTGCTTTTTTATATTGATTCGATATATTTTAATCATTGAAGCTATTCTTCACAATATTATGGTTGAGTCTCGTATTTCCCCGAGGAAATACCCAATAATTTTATGATTCTTAAATTAATTATTTATTTTTACTAATTAATAGGGGGTTTATAAAACTGATGACTTTGACTTTTGTTTACGTGAACTTTAAGCAGTTCTCATTTAAATGAATGTATGTTTGATACCACTTTAACTTACGTTTGTTTTATATTTAAGCCATTGGCATAAAAAAGACCAATATAAAGTTTTTATTCAGACCACTTTAAAATTATATTTTTATAAACTATAGTTACATCAATAATGTTGACAAGCTTACTCGGATTATCGCTTTAGCTTGCATAAAATGCATTATTTGGGTTTAAAATATCTTTGGTTTGAGACTTTGGTTTTGTTAAGACGCAGTGGTTTACTGCTTGCATTAGCAACAGTACTTTTACAGCTTGCGGTATTTTTGCAACCGCTCCTACCGGATCAGTATCAAATTGCTCCGGTCTGTGAACATATTACCCATGCGTTATTACATCCTTCCACATCTGAACTACAATCAAACAAGCATATATCTAGTTTTACTCATCATTATCTTAATTTAGATCACATACATGATGATGTAGTTGTGAAAAGTGATGATTCACATCATCATGAAATGAATCATCAATGCCAATATTGTGTTGTATATGGCCATCTGGTCTTACCGCCAGAACTTGGTGTCAAAGAAATTTTACTTCGTATACAAATCCGTTTGGTGGCATTTGTTCAAAATTTTAAGCACGTCTATTTTAATCTTCAACGTCTCTTTTTGATCCCTCAAGGTCGAGCTCCACCTGTTTTCTTTACATAAAAATATTCATTGGTCATTAAATTTAGACCGTAAACAATGATTTATGTAGAGATTAATCGTGATTATTCAAATTTCCTTAGAAAAGATGGAAAGAGATTTTGCTAAAAAAATTTTCATATTTTTCCATAAAATAGTATTGATTAAGCAATATTCTTTAACGTTATTTCAGCAATTGCTTTTTCAAGCAAACCAAAAATTATCAATGTGTAATGATGCATTTAAACCGGCACAGCGAATGAAGAAGGTGGTGCTATGACCTTAGGTTTAACAGCACTGGAGTTAGCAAGAATTCAGTTTGCATTTACTGTTTCATTTCATATTATTTTTCCTGCAATTTCTATTGGCTTAGCAAGCTTCCTTGCTGTTTTAGAATGGCGTTGGTTGAAAACGAAAGATCCTATTTATAAAGATTTATTTAAATTTTGGGTCAAAATTTTCGCCGTAGCTTTTGGTATGGGAGTGGTATCTGGTGTTGTAATGAGTTATCAATTCGGAACGAATTGGAGCGAATTTTCCCGTATTGCGGGGAGTATCACTGGCCCATTATTGGCTTATGAAGTCTTGAGTGCTTTCTTTTTAGAAGCAGGCTTTTTGGGAATTATGCTGTTTGGTTGGGGGCGTGTTGGACCAAGAGCACATTTCTTTGCAACTGCTATGGTTGCTCTAGGGACTTGTATTTCAATGTTCTGGATTTTGTCATCCAATAGTTGGATGCAAACCCCACAAGGCTTTAGCATTGAAAATGGCATTATTATTCCAGAAGATTGGTTTGCGATTGTATTTAACCCATCGTTTCCATATCGTTTAGCACATATGGCAGCCGCTGCATTTCTAGTATCTGCTTTATTGGTTGCTAGTACAGCTGCTTGGCATTTATTAAAAGGCCGCCGTGATGAATTAGTTAAAAAATCATTTTCTATGGCAATGTGGATGATTTTAATCCTAGCTCCATTGCAAGTGGTTATTGGAGATAACCACGGTTTAAACACACTGAAGCATCAACCTGCAAAACTTGCTGCGATAGAAGGCCATTGGGAAACCAATCATAACGAAGGTATGCCACTTTATTTATTTGGTATTCCAGATATGGATGCTGAAGAAACTAAATATGCGATTGGTATTCCTAATTTGGGCAGCCTGATTATGACGCATACGCTGCATGGAGAGGTAAAGGGGTTAAAAGACTTTGCCCCAGAAGATCGTCCAAATTCATTGGTGGTATTTTGGAGCTTTCGCATCATGGTTGGCCTTGGTATGCTTATGATTTTACTAGCAGCTATGGCACTATTTCTGCGTAAAGGTGGCAAACTTTATGAGAATAAATGGTTACACCGTTTCGCATTGGTCATGGGGCCATCTGGTTTTATTGCTTTATTAGCCGGCTGGTTTACTACTGAGGTAGGACGTCAGCCTTGGGTCGTTTATGGGGTGATGCGTACTAAAGATGCTTTATCACCTGTCTCTGCAGAACAAGTAGGATTTACTTTAATTCTTTTTGTGGTGGTGTACTGCATTGTTTTTGGTATTGGTATTTATTACATGCTGAAATTAATGCATAAAGGCCCTGAGTTTATTTACTCAATGCCACCGCATAGTGAAGAAGCTGTTATTCAAGCGTCTAAACGTCCGCTAAGTAGTATTGACGAATCTATTGATGACCAAAATCAGGAGAAAGAACATGATTGATTTATCACTGATCTGGATTGTGATTATTGGCATTGGGGTACTCATTTATGTCGTACTAGATGGTTTTGACTTAGGCATTGGTATTTTATTTCCATTCATTAAAGGGCAGCAAGAACGTGATGTAATGATGAATACTGTTGCACCTGTTTGGGATGGTAATGAGACTTGGATGGTTTTGGGAGGTGCTGGCTTATTTGCAGCATTTCCTTTGGTTTATTCAACGGTATTGTCTGCATTATATCTACCGATTATTTTAATGGTCATTGCACTTATTTTTCGTGGAGTTGCGTTTGAATTTCGCTTTAAAGCAAATCGAACCAAGCATCTTTGGGATAAAGCTTTTATTGGAGGATCAGTCCTTGCTAGTTTTTTCCAAGGCATGATTTTGGGTGCTTATATTCAAGGAATAAAAACAACGAATGGGATTTATACTGGTGGTGGTCTGGATTGGTTAACGCCATTTTCTATATTTACGGGGATTGGTGTTGTTGTATTGTATGCAGCTTTGGGTTGTGGTTGGTTGATTTTTAAAACAGATCATGACTTACAACAAAAGATGTATCAACTAATGCCGAAGTTAATTATTGCTGTATTTATTATCTTTGGCTGTGTCAGTATTTATACGCCGTTAGCGCATCCTGAAATTGCTGTACGTTGGTTTAGCCAACCGCAGTTAATGTATTTTAGTCCAGTACCTATTTTAGTAATTATTTTTACGGTACTGGCTTTACGTGCATGTAAACAACAAAAAGAACTTAGTCCATTTCTTTACACCTTGGCGTTGGTGTTCTTAGCTTATACCGGCTTTATTATTAGTTTATGGCCATATGTAATTCCACCTTCTGTGACTATTTGGCAAGCAGCAGCGCCTGCTAGTAGTCAGTTATTTGCATTGATTGGAGCATTGATTTTAATCCCGATTATTTTAATTTATACAGGATTATCGTATTGGGTTTTTCGAGATAAGGTACGAATTGGGGATGAAGGCTATCATTAGGATGATTAATATGAAAATTCCTCATAAACTATCTGAAACACAATGGTTTATTGTTCTATGGCTCTGTGGATTTTTAGCATTGCTACTAATTGCAGGCATGTTTAGGATGCTAATTCAATTAGCCTACTAAATTTTTGAAACATGAAATTGACTGATACAAAGTGGTCTGAATAAAACAGACCACTTTGTTTTTATAAAGCAGACCACTTTTCAAATAAGAACATTTATATTAAAAAAATAAACTTATTTGGCTTCAATCCAACGAGGCAATCATGTCGCATAGTATTAGCTTTGAATTTTTAATAGATTTATTTGAATCTACATTAATTGATAGAGCCAAAATTTTACAAAGATTGGGGTTGAAATCAGTCAAAGATTTTGATCAAAGTCTAAATTTTAGTCTTGCACTGAGATTAACGCAAACAACACAGCATCAGTATATTGTTCAAACCTCTACTTTAGAAAATAGCCTAAGCTATTTATTTTCACCTTTTATCAATTCAATACTCAATCAAAAAACAGTCTATATTGCACCGCGGCAAAATATTGTAGAGCGAGTTTATTCTGAATATTTCCGTTTAGATGCACTTGATTTAAATAAGCGTCAAATTTTGCTTGAAATGGATCTTGATTTAGATTTGGTCAGTGCTGCTTTTAATCCGACAGAGTTCCAATTTTATGCCTTAGCAAAAGCACTACTTGATCCCAATTGTCAGCATATTTTTTTCATTGGGCAAAGTAGTTTAGATGATGATATTAAAAAACAGATTGTAAAAACGGTAAAAATTAATATTGATGATATTGAAGTTATGCAAGGTTCTATTGATGTCAGTCAAATTGATTTCAAAAAATTATTTTGGAAAAAAAAATCAGTAGAGATTGCTGAATTATGTCGAAGCATTAGCCATGCTAATGCGCCGTTAATTAGTCAGCAGTTTAATCTAAAACTATCAGATGCAGAACGTCTCATTGATGACCTGATGTATAGCGAGCATCTCTTGGAAAAGTTGTCGGTATTTGGTGAATTTACTGAAACTATTTTTAAACACGCATTTAAGTCTGAACAAGAGGTGTACTCATGATTGAACAGCAAAAGTCATTTCCTTATTTAATCGTCGGCATTAGTATTTTGTTAGGTTGTATGTTTTTAGGATTTTTTTATTTGGCAGTGACCAGTGAACCTGAATATATGCCATCACAAAAAAGAGCCGCCGTTGCAACAACGACACATAATGGTCATTAAGATCTTAATTTTAATGTTATATAATCAAATCATGAAATGCCTTATTACAGTAAGGCATGACATTTTAGACTTATATATTGAAAATACTTGGATTAATAATGAAACAAAATGAGTTTATCCAGTTATTAAATTTACAACTGGCTCAGATTCAGGAAAAAAAACTTAGAACTAAAATTTATTTAGCGATTAAAGCCACACTGCCACAACTAAAATTACAACAAGATTTTAAATGTCCATCTACCCGATTCTTATCTGAAACTTTAGGTGTGTCGCGTGATACGTTAGAAAAGGTCTATGCGCAACTTGAGCAAGAAGGATTCTTTTTAAGAATTAAAGGTAAGGGTACATTTATTCGTGCTCAACAAACTTTTACGAATTCGAGGCTTACTGTTTCGCATACTATAGAACGCGAGATAGACTACCAATTGCCAGAAAATATAGAGAATTTAGAACAATTATTTTTTGATCAAAATTTAAATTTTTTTGCAGATGGTATGCCTGAAATTCGAAATTTCCCCTTTAGAAAGTGGTATGAAAATGAAAAGAATGTATTGAATCAAGAAGGTCTAAAGATTTTTTTGAAAGACAATGAAGCAGGTGATACGTTATTACGGGAACAGATCACGCAGTTAATTAATCTGCATCGCAATACAACGATTTCTGCCGATCAAGTGCTCATTGTTAATAGTACGCAACAAGCTTTATATTTATGTGGACGCGTTTTATTTAGTCCCCAAGATAAAATAATATTAGAAAATCCATATTATTCGGGTGCATACATTCTATTTAAATCAATGGGATTAGATTTACATTGTATCAATTTAGATAGTGAAGGTTTAAAAATTCAAGAGTGTGCACAGATCAGCAATCCTAAAGCGGTCTATGTCACACCTGCAAATCAATATCCCAGTGGTATTCAAATGGGAGAGCAACGCAAGAAACAAATTATTGAATATGCAGAAAAAAATAATAGTTATATCATTGAAGATGACTATGATGCCTTGCTGTTAAATAAGTCAAAAAATACCGCAATTTTAGGATTGGATCCTTACCAGCGCACCATTTATCTTGGTTTATTTAGTAAATATATTTTACCCAGTTTAAGACTGTCTTATTTAATTGTACCTAAAGCTTTAGTTGAGCCATTTAAACGCTATCGAAATTATATTGATGGTAGTGCGCCATCTAAATATTTCCAAATGTTACTCGCAAACTTTATGCAAAAGGGTCATTATTTTGAATACTTAAGACAAATGCAGCAACTTTATTTGCAACGATATCAATATTTTATTCATTATTATGATCTGTATCTGGCTGATTTTTGTTTCATCAAAGACCATCATCCAAGTATGCAAATAGCGTGTTATTTTAAAACTGAAATTCCTGTGACTTTAGAGGGAGCATTAGTAAAAGGTGCTGAATTAAAAGGCATTGCATTAACAGCACTGAGTCAGTTTTATGAGTTTGATATTGAGTATGGTTTTGTACTGGGATTTTCATCATTGAACCATACAGAAATTCGGCTCTGTATGGTTCAATTAAGAGAGCTTATTCAAAATGAATTAGCACGTTTGACTTAGGACTTATAAAAACTAAAAAGCATTATTGATACTGGTTGGTATAGCAATTTATTTATTTTGTTTACGATAAATACTAGGATGCATCGGACGGCTATTTTTCCATAAGCCTTTTTTCTGCTTTTTGGCTTTGTCTTGAAGTGACATCATATACTGCAGATATTTTTTATCTTTGATGTATGCTTCATAGACCCAAGCTGCACCACGTTTGACCATCTCTTCATTCATGCTTTTACGGTAACGGTAAATCACTCCCACACAACGGCCATAACGGTCAACATCGGTAATTTTTACGCGGACCCATTTTTGGTGCACCATGCTTTTAATCAGACGCGCTGATTCTTTACCATAAGCTTGACTCGATTCTGGCGCATCAATGTAAGCAAAACGCAACTTGGTTTCTGAGCGTCGGAAGTTTAAACGATGGCAGGTGAGGGTATCACCATCGCTGATAGCTGTAACGCGACAATAATAACTTTTCCCTTTTTTAAACGGCTTAAAAAAAGCACTCAAAAAGGTATAAGTTTTACGAAAAATAAATAAAAAAACTAAACAACAAATGAAGCCTAAAACCATAAGCCAAACAGGGGAGAGATTTGCCAACATAAAAAAAACTTTGTTGAAAGTAGTTTGAAAAATTCAAACTAAATGCAGCAATAAAAGAGAGATAAGAAGCATAGTCTAATTCAAATAGTTAAAAAGAAGAGCCGAATAAATAGACAACTAGTGCTGCAGGTTCTATTAAATAAACGCTTTGCTCATTTAAGCAACAGATTAAGTGCTGAAATTAAAATAAAGAATAAATAGACAAAATTACTTCTAAATAGCCTAAGCAAAAATTTTGGAAATTTCGTCACGCAAAAAAATATGTCTTAAATTTTCTTTTAAATTTACATGCCAATAAATACCCATATTTAAATTTGGCAATTCAATTGGTAAATCAAAAACTTGAATGTCAGATGATAAAGATAATTGTGACAAAATCTGCTTAGGAATAGTCAGCATAGTTTGAGAATTTCTCTCTAAAACTTGTAGTGCAGTAGAGTAATGCTGACAACGTAAAAAAACCTTCCGAGAAAAGTCTTTACGATTCAAATAAATATCTTCCAATAAAACGCCAGTTCTTCGTGATGAGACACCGATATGTGGAGAAGAAACATATCGCTCAAGATCTAATTTTTTTTTGTTGGGTACAGATGACAAATTTATCTTGGACTAAACTTTTAAATTGAATTTTATCACCATAATTTTGCTCAAGATCAATAACAAAATCAATTTGCTGAGTCGCAAGTTCAGTCACGACATTTTTACGTTCTAGTTTACTACTTAAAAATTCAATATCTAAATCTAGCTTTTGAAAATGCTGAATTAATTTTGGAAAAATAATGGGTTCAATCTCATCATGTACTGCAATTTTTAAGCTTTTGATCATACTCGGATCAAATTTTTGTTTTTGTAAGGTAATACTTTGAATACTATATAGTGCATTTTTAATAGGAGGATAAATTTGCTCTGAGAATGGTGTTGGTGACATCCTATGACCAACACGGATAAATAAATCATCTTTTAATTGTTGTCTTAAGCGTTGAAGTGCATGACTAGCCGCAGATTGCGTAATACATAAAATTTGAGCAGCTTTAGAAATACTTCTTTGTTCATAAATCGCAATAAATAGGGGGTATAAATTAATATCGATATGGTGAAAAAACCCCATATCAATAATGGCATTATTATGTGTAAAATTCATAATTGAGTATTGAGTTAAATCATTATGTTCATAATAGTTTTTGAGTTAACGTGTTGTAAAGATCTTTTCGTACATCGTTAAGTACAATACATTTAAGGATAAAATGATGTTTGAACTCTCAGCACAAGCTCAAGATTTTGTTGTACGGACTAAAGATTTTATTAAGAATGAAATAGAACCGATTGAAACAGCTTTTTGGAATGAAGTGCATACACTAAATGAAGGTGGAGATTGGACTAAATGGCAATGGCCCGCTCAATTAGAAGATTTAAAAAATAAAGCCAAACGAGCAGGGCTTTGGAATATGTTCTTGCCTGATCCTATTTTAGGGCAAGGATTATCTGTACAAGAATATGCTCATATTGCTGAACTTACGGGACGTAGCTTAATTGCACCCACCATATTTAATTGTAACGCACCTGATAGTGGCAATATGGAAGTGTTGTGGCGCTATGGTAGTGAAATACAAAAACAACTATGGTTAAAACCACTCTTAGATGGAAAAATTCGTTCAGTATTTTGTATGACTGAGCCTGAAGTCGCTTCTAGTGATGCTACGAATATGCAAGCAACCGCGGTCATCGTTGGTGATGAAATTGTTTTAAATGGGCGTAAATGGTGGTCATCTGGCTTAGGTGATCCGAATGCAAAAGTTATTATTTTTATGGCACACACACCAGATGAAACAAAAGATCGTCTTCATCAACATTCTATGGTCTTAGTACCTATAGAAACCGTTGGTGTAAAGATTGAACGTATGCTACCTGTATTTGGTGATTATGATGCACCACATGGTCATGGTGAAATTAGCTTTGAAAATGTTCATGTTCCAGTTGAAAATTTTATTGGTGGTGCAGGTCAAGGTTTTGAAATTGCCCAAGGTCGCTTAGGACCAGGACGTATTCATCATTGTATGCGCTGTATTGGCGCTGCGGAAAAATCATTAGAATTAATGATTGATCGTGGGATGAGCCGTTCTGCTTTTGGTCAAGAAATTATTAAACTCGGTGGTAATTTAGAACGGGTAGCAGAAGCAAGGGTTGCGATTGATCAAGCACGACTTTTAACCTTGTATGCAGCCTATAAAATGGATACTTTAGGAAACATGGCAGCTTTGACTGAAATTTCAGCTATTAAAGTGGTAGCACCGAATGTATTGGAAAAAGTCGTAGATATGGCTATTCAAATACATGGTGGTGCTGGTGTATCACGAGATACGCCATTGACTGGTTTCTTTGCTCAAGCACGTAGCCTCCGTTTAGCTGATGGCCCAGATGAAGTACATAAGAGTATGATTGCAAAACTAGAACTAAAAAAACGTGGTTATGGCTCAGCTAAAAAAGTAATGTAGCTTTAGGATAAATAAAAAATAGGATTTCATTGCTATTAATGCAACGGATTAAAATTTTAAAGTAATTATACAGGAAGGAAAAATGTCGGTGATTGATGTTGGTGGCAGTGTTCGAGAAGGCGAAGAACTAAATGTAGAAGCAGTAGAAACTTGGTTGAAAACTCAAGGTATTGAACTACAAGGTTTAGTTGAAGTCACCCAATATTCAGGTGGTGCATCGAATTGGACGTATCGACTGAAATATGACAATGCCGATTTAATTCTGCGTCGACCACCGAAAGGGACTAAAGCCAAATCTGCACATGATATGGTACGTGAATATCAGGTACAAAAAAATCTTGCCCCTTTTTATCCCGTAGTGCCTGAAATGATTGCACTGTGTCAGGATGAAGCAGTCATTGGCTGTGATTTCTATGTAATGAAACGCATTAAAGGGATTATTCCTCGGGCAAAATTGCCACCTGAATTACAATTTGATGAAGCTGATGTACACCAACTATGCATCAATGTTTTAGATAAATTAATTGAATTACATCAAGTCCCTTATCAAGGAACAGAGCTAGAAAAACTTGGAAAAGGAGAGGGTTATTGCCGTCGACAAGTGGAAGGTTGGGATACGCGTTATGAAAAAGCACATACCATTAATGTACCAAGTTTTAAATTCGTGCGTAAATGGCTATGTGAAAACATTCCAGCAGATTCAACCAGTTGTATTATTCACAATGACTGGCGTTTTGATAATGTGATTTTAGATCCACAGCAGCCTACAAGAGTCATTGGTGTATTAGATTGGGAGATGGCAACTATTGGTGATCCACTTATGGATCTTGGTTCGGCTTTGGCCTACTGGGTTGAAGATACTGACAATATGATTTTTAAATCAACACGTCGTCAACCGACCCATTTAAAAGGCATGTTTACGCGCAAAGAAGTAGTCGATTATTACTTAGAAAAAACGGGTTTACAGACTGAAAACTGGACGTTTTATGAAGTATTTGGAATTTTCCGTTTAGCCGTTATCGCTCAACAAATTTACTATCGTTATTACCACAAGCAAACTAATAATCCTGCGTTTAAGGATTTCTGGATTATTATTCACGCTTTGCATATTCGCGCATTGAAATTAATTGGTTTACAAAAAATAGAAGCCAATCAAATTGCACAAAAATATATAGATAAATTTAAGGAAATTTTACCAAAATGACTACGATCTACTTGGTTCGCCATGGGCAAGCCTCTTTTGGTGCAGAAAGTTACGATAAACTTTCAGCCAATGGTGAATTACAGGCAAAAATTCTAGGCCGCTATTTTAAAGAAATTTTGCATGAAGCACCTGTGGTTATCTCAGGTTCTATGCAACGCCACCAACAAACAGCTAATTTTGCTTTAGCTGAATGTTTTCCCGAGGCACAAATATATACAGATTCCAATTGGAACGAGTTTAATCATCAGCAAGTTTTTGCACAATATGAACCGCGTTTTAATGAGCCACACTTGCTTAAACAAGATGTTGAAGAAGCCGTAGATCCTCGTATTTTTTTAGAAAAAATTTTTGCAGAAGCAATTGAGCGTTGGACTGGTGGTGAATATCATCATGAATATGATGAAACATGGCCACATTTTAAAAGTCGTGTAGAAACTGCACTACAAAATTTATGTGATGAGTTGGCAAAAACAAAACCTCGTTATGCCGTTGTGTTTACTTCAGGTGGTGTTATTTCTGTTGCAGCAGGTAAAATTTTAGAGCTAAACTCTAATAAAACTTTTGCGTTAAGTTGGGCAATTACCAATACCAGTTTAACCACCTTACGTTTGGTCGCGAATGAACCACAACTCTTGAGCTTAAATGAACATCATTTTATAAAAGTTGAAAATCCAGACTTGCTAACGTGGATATAAATTAAGAAAATAAGGAAGAAAGTATGGCAAGAACGATTTTAATTACAGGTGCCAGTTCAGGTATTGGTGCAGGAATGGCACGTGAATTTGCACAAAAAGGTTACAATCTTGCAATCTGCGCACGTCGTTTAGAACGTTTAGATCTCCTAAAGCAAGACCTTGAAAGTAAATATGGTGTTAAGGTTAGCACCAAAATTCTAGATGTAACCAATTATGAACAAGTTTTTCAAGTATTCCGAGAATTTAAACAAGAATTTGGCACGATTGATCGTATTATTGTAAATGCAGGTGTGGGCGATGGTCGTCGTATTGGGAAAGGTCATTTTGCCATTAATAAAGCCACTGTTGAAACCAATTTTATTTCCGCATTAGCACAATCTGAAGCCGCTGTTGAAATTTTTCGTGAACAAAAGTTCGGACATTTGGTCATGATTTCTTCAATGAGTGCAATTCGTGGAATGCCAAAACATTTAACGGCTTATGCTGCAAGTAAAGCAGGCGTTGCAACATTAGCTGAAGGAATTCGGGCTGAATTAATAGATACTGCTATTAAGGTATCTACGATTTTCCCTGGCTATATTCGTACTGAAATTAATCAAGGTGCAAAAAAATTACCCTTCGAAGTGGATGTAGAAACTGGCTCAAGGTTATTGGTTCAAGCAATCGAAAAGCAACCCGTGAAAGCCTATATACCACAGTGGCCGTGGTTACCGATCGGATTAATCATGAAAGTATTACCATTAAAACTAGTGAATAAATTAGGATAATTGGCTTATATTTAAATAGCTCAATTCTCATAAAGACTCAAAAGAGTCTTTATCTTTATATACTGTTAAAAATGTATAATTATCAATATAAATTGAATGATACGGATAATCTAAATGAAATATCTTTTTGCTGTACTTGGTTTAATGATCAGTATAGTTTTAGTTTTATCAGCAAGATATTTATATTTCACTTTGAATAATTTATGCAGTACCTTGCAATGTAACCTCGATATTACAACAAGCTATTCTGTTTCTTATGCTATTTTAATTTTAATGGGAACACAAATGATGTACCTATATTATCAAGACAGAAATTACTGGAGATTGATTAATTTCTTGGGGATATTTGGTTTTTCATATTTCATAACAACAATGATGAAATAAAATTACAGATTAGGTTAAATATGTTTTTAAAACTTTCGACTATTGCTTTAATTCCTGCGCTCATTGTTCAAGGCTACCTGGTCAAGAAAAATACTCCTCGTTTGCCTGAACCTAAAGGCGAGCGCTGTGGTGTAATTGGTCAAGGTCATACTTTATCTATTCTTATACTTGGAGATTCTGCTGCTGCAGGTGTAGGTGTTCAATTTCAAGAGCAAGCGTTACTAGGTTCAATTTTATCAGAATTAAAGCATCAGTTTAAAATCAGCTATCAGTTACAAGCTAAAACTGGTGATACCACCATACAAGTTATTCAGAACATTCAGAGTATTTCACATGAGCATTTTGATGTGGTGATTACCTCTGTTGGTGTAAATGATGTCACCAAACTTACTGATCCAAAACGATGGATCAAACAACAGCATTTATTTTATGCTGAAATTGAACAATGCTTTTCACCAAAATTGGTTTTAGCTACGGGTGTACCACCCATGAATTTATTTCCAGCGCTACCTAATCCGCTGTCATGGTTATTTGGACAGTATTCACAACAAATGAATAATGCCTTAGCAAAATTCATTCAGAAAAAAGCAATGTATCAATTAATTCAGTTTGATTTAGCTAAATTTAATTCTTTGAATTTAGACATGGCAGAAGATGGTTTCCACCCGAGTCAGGAAATTTATCAACTTTGGGGACAAGAGGTGGCTGAGAAAATTCGCCAAAATTTTTTAGATAAAATATTGATGAATGAATAACCTATTATGACGAATATTGAATTAAAAATTGAGACTCATCCACTGCCACCATTTCTTCCTAAAAATGCTCAATTATTAATGCTTGGTAGTTTTCCACCGCCAAAAGAGCGTTGGAAAATGGATTTTTATTATCCTAATTATCAAAATGATATGTGGCGAATTTTTGGATTAATTTTTTTTAAAGATAAAGATCACTTTTTAGATCTAAGCAATAAAAAATTCAAAGAAGAGTTAATCCGTAAGTTTCTGACTGAAAAAGGCATTGCTATTTTTGATACGGCATATCAAGTCATTCGTTTAAAAGATAATGCTGCAGATAAATTTTTACAGATTGAGACAGCCACTAACTTATCGAAACTTTTAGCTCAAATTCCTTTATGCCATAGCATTATGACCACAGGAGACAAAGCGACAGATACCTTAATGCTATCAATGCCTGAGGGAACGCTTAAACCAGTGATTGGTGAGTCGTCTAAAACTTACTTTGCTAAACGTGAAATGACATTGTATCGAATGCCTTCTTCATCTAGAGCATATCCTTTAGCGTTAGATAAGAAAGCAGATGTGTATCGAAAATTTTTTTGTAAGCTCGGTTTTTAGAAATAAACTTACTTTAAATTGGTTAAAACTTATTAATGTATTTCATTCATTAGTATTGAAACTAGGTGGACAATGTCATTACATCATCCATTCAATTGGCAGATAAGAAACACTGTACATAATAAATCGTTGAAAATGTGTCGTTTCTGGGTCGACTTTATATTCAATTATTTTTCCATTTTGTTGATGATCTAACCAAATAATTTCATTTTGATCATTAAGCTTTAATTCATAAGCAACTCGAAGTAAGGTTTGATCAAGTAAATCTGAAATTTGTTCCTGTAGTTGATCAGATGTAACCACCAAACCAACTTCCGTATTTAAATTAAATGAACGAGGGTCTAAATTAAATGAACCAATAAATACTTTATCATCGATATCAATAAATTTGGCATGCAGGCTAGATTTATTTTTTCCCTTTTTCGGTATCACATTGCCTGTCATTACTTCATACCAAGTACGACGTTTTCGTTCAATATAAGGTTTAAACTCATAAAGTTGAACGCCATTTTTAAGTAGGTCAACACGATACTTTTGATAAAAGGCATGTACCAATGCGACATCATTAGCAACAAAAGAATTGGTCAAAACTCTAACTTTAACATTACGTTTTGAAAATTGACTTAGATAATGAGTCCCATTTTTTGTCGGCACAAAATAAGCTGCTATTAAATCCATCTCTTGGGTAGGTTCACCCATATATTTTCCTATTTGATAGGAAATTAACTCACTCTTTTTAGCTTGCCCCAATGTTTTTTGAGGGGAATCTGCTAAAAATTCAGCATGTGCCCAATTCAATTTATTTTGAGTCAATTCAAGCGCAAGTTCTTTTTGTTCTGCATTGACTTTTTCATCCGCTGGATTGTCATTACGTTCAAGCTTCTGATAGTCAGCACGTAATTTTTTTAATTTTTTAGGTTTTCCTTGACCAATTAATTGCTGAACAGGGTAACTTAAGGGAAAATTCCAAAACTCTGAAAAAACATCATTTGCCCGATGGACTGCTGTACCAAAAAACAAAATATCCATATCTGTAAATTGAAATGACTGACTCGCATCAAAATATTCACTACTAATATTACGACCACCTGTAACTGCAATCGCACCATCAGCAATAATTAATTTATTATGCATTCGATGATTGATCAATTTCGTACGAAATATATAGTCAAAAACTCGAATTTTTCGAAACATATACGGATTATAAAGTTTAATCTGTATATTAGGATGTGTGCTTAAAGCTTTGAGTTGATTATCGAGTTTATTCCCGTTTTGATCATCAATTAATATTCGAACTTTTACACCACGATCGGCAGCTTTTAATAGCTCATACAACATTAACTGACCGATGAAATCATCTGCCCAGATATAATATTGTAAATCTAAATTGTATTTAGCTTTGCGAATAAGATGTACACGGGCAGCAATGCTTTGAAAAGCTTCACTCATGGCTAAATAAGCTGTTAATCCTTGTTTTAATTTTAACTCAGTATCGGGTTCACTGACCCAACCACCTAAGTGTGCAATAGTGGGATCTTGTTGTTTTGATTGATTCATAGGCAGACTGCATCCTGTTAACATAAAAACAGAAAAAATGAATAGCGTCGTGGCTCGATGTTTCATTAAGTTGTACAAAATTCTATCTTAGATAAATCATAACATTAGTTACAGCTTGAATCTGTAAAGTGAAAAAGGTTACTGTAGCTTAACTGTTAAATTAACAAATTAATTCAAGGATAAATGTGAAATGAAATCACGTGCCGCTGTGGCTTTCGGACCTGGTCAGCCTTTAAAAATTGTTGAAATTGATGTTGCACCACCGCAAAAAGGTGAAGTTTTAGTCAAAATCAGCCATACAGGTGTATGCCATACCGATGCTTTCACATTATCAGGTGATGATCCCGAAGGCATTTTTCCAGCTGTTCTGGGGCATGAAGGGGCTGGAGTTGTGGTACAAGTCGGTGAGGGCGTGACTTCAGTTCAGATAGGTGATCACGTCATTCCATTGTATACCGCTGAATGTGGAGAATGTTTATTTTGTAAATCGGATAAAACTAATCTCTGTGTTGCTGTACGTGCCACTCAAGGTAAAGGCGTTATGCCGGATGGAACGACTCGTTTCTCATACAATGGCGAACCAATTTACCATTATATGGGCTGTTCAACATTCAGTGAATATACAGTGGTTGCGGAAGTTTCCTTAGCTAAAATTAATCCCGAAGCCAATCATGAACATGTCTGCTTACTGGGTTGTGGTGTAACGACTGGTTTAGGTGCTGTATCGAATACTGCAAAAGTTCAAGAAGGCGATTCCGTTGCCGTATTTGGTTTAGGTGGAATAGGCCTAGCAGTGGTGCAAGGTGCACATAAAGCCAAAGCAGGACGTATTATTGTGATTGATACCAATCCTGATAAATTTGAATTGGCCAAAGAATTTGGGGCGACTGATTTTTTAAATCCTAAAGATTATGATCAGCCGATTCAAAACGTGATTGTAGAAATGACGGGTTGGGGCGTTGATCATTCATTTGAATGTATTGGCAATACCAATGTCATGCGCTCAGCACTTGAATCTGCTCATCGCGGTTGGGGACAATCGGTAATTATTGGTGTTGCTGGTGCAGGACAAGAAATTTCAACGCGTCCATTTCAACTTGTGACTGGACGTACGTGGAAAGGAACTGCATTTGGTGGTGTTAAAGGTCGTACACAATTACCAGGTATGGTGGAAGATGCGATGAAAGGCGATATCCAACTGGCCCCTTTTGTCACTCATACCATGGGCTTAGATAAAATTAATGAAGCATTTGAGTTAATGCATGAAGGTAAATCTATTCGTACTGTGATTAATTTTTAATTTTTGATGCTAAAAAACGGGCATTTTGCCCGTTTTTTTATGCATATTTAGGTTTTAACTAGTCGCTTGAATAACATCAACAATAGATGTTGCAACATAATCAATATTATTCAGATTAAGACCAGCCGCGCACATACGGCCACTGCGTAGTAAATAAATACCGTATTTATCTTTTAAAATGTCGACTTGTTTTGCAGTTAAACCAGTGTAACTGAACATACCTTGCTGTGTTGTTAAATAACTGAAGTCACGTTCAGGTAAGGCATGGCTTAATTTAGCTTTGAGTATTTCGCGCATTTGAATAATACGTTCACGCATTTGCTGGAGTTCAGCTTCCCATCGTGCTGTTAAGCCAGTATCAGTCAGTACATTATTAACCAGTAAAGCTCCAGTTGTTGGCGGGCTAGAATAAATACGGCGTACAGTTGCTTTGAGTTGACCCAGTACTGTTTGTGCAGTTACAGCATCATCACAAACAAATGTTAAACCACCGACACGCTCACCATATAATGAGAAAATTTTAGAGAATGAATTACTGACTATGAAGTTCATACCAGATTGATCTAAAGCACGAATCGCATATGCATCTTCTTCTATACCTTGGCCAAAACCTTGGTATGCAATATCTAAGAAGGGAATTAAGTCACGGGCTTTAAGTATTGCAATTACTTGATCCCATTCATCCGGAGTTAGATCTGCACCCGTTGGATTATGGCAACAAGGGTGAAGTAATACGATTCCTTTTGCTGGAATTTTATTTAAATCTTCAAGCATTGCTGCAATATTGACACCATTGGTATTGGCATCAAAATAAGTATAGAAATGCGAAGCAATACCTGCACCATTAAAGATCGCAATATGGTTTTCCCAAGTCGGTTGACTCACCCAGATTTCAGATTCTGGAAAATATTTTTTAAGAAAGTCAGCTCCAACTTTTAACGCACCTGATCCCCCGAGTGTTTGAATAGTAACAGCACGACCATCTTTAGCTGCTTGACTATTTTTTCCTAAAAGCAATGTTTGAGTTACAAGGTTATAAGACTTTAAGCCATCCATAGGTAAATAAAGTTTTACCTTTTGATTGCTGGGTTCAATGTTTTTATACGCGGTTTTAACAGCTTCTAATTGTGGAACAATATTATCTTCATTGTAATATAAGCCAATACTTAAATTGACTTTCTGTGTCCGTTCATCCTTACCAAATTCTTCCATCAACGACAGAATTGGATCACCTGCATAAGAATCTACATGCTGAAACATGGCTCAAAGTCCTAAATTAAACGAAGATATTTGAATTAGATCATATAGGGAATTGAATAGATGACTCAACAGTTGATCCGCGTTTATTTTTTATTATTTATTTAACTTTGGGCAATATACAGCTAAAAATATTATTTTAAGTATTAATGCATATGTTTGAAAATAAAAATGGAGATTTTTAATCTCCATTTTTATTAAATTTTTATTTATTTTGCAGGTTGAACATCAAATTCAAATGACCAAGTTGTTGCACTTGAAGCATTACTTGGATCAGCATAGCTAATTTCTTTTAAATGCATGCGCGCATAGCTATTTCCTTTATTTCCACGCAGCATTGTTGCAGCAGTTGAATTTGCTTTTAACATATGTGCTGCTTGTAAACCATCAGTTTGAGCAGCTGCAATCGTAGGGTAGTAATTGTACCAACCATAAGATAGTTTATTCGGATACGCCCCTTGATAAACAGGATTCAAAACAGAGGTGATCGTGTTGGCACCCCATTTAGTCACAACGGTCGATATAGCTGCTTTTAAATCAGCTTCAGTATTAATATAAGCATTTGCATCTTTAAATTTCTCAGTAATCACTTTGCCGTCAGTCGTATAGAACCCCGCAGGTTGTGAAGCAATTGCTGCGCCAATATTTGTATTGAGCTGTACGTTATAACGATTTAATGCGAATTGCCAAACACCTTCCTTTTTATTGCTAAACTGTCCTGTTGCTAAATCGACATAGCTCCAACCTTGTGTTGCATCAATAGTCATCGTTTTTATATCATTTGGATATGAAGTATTGATATAACGTATTGAAATATATCCTGATGTAGCACCTTGGTAATAATTATAAATTTGTACTGCAAAAACAGGTTTGTCTACAGTTCCAATAGCACTTTTAGAAGAACTATCAGTTGTCACTAGATATGTTTTGAAATTTGGAGACATGCGATGATCACCAAATAAATCATATTCGAAGAAGCTGGTAATCCCATTTTTCGTATCCATAAATGCATTACTATATGCATCTATCAACCAAGCTGATGCGGGCAAGCTTCCGGCTTGAGTCGCATCTTTTTCTTTGGATAGATTTTCCCAAGTAGCATCAAAAGGTGAGTACAATGCACCACCAGTACCAGAACCACTCACACCACTATTGGTAAAGAGTATAGGGGTACGCGTTCCCATCGCAAACTTGAGATCCCAATCTGAACCGTCACAAGAAATTTGAGCTTGTGTATCAATATCATAACAATATGAAGTATTTACAGCAGGCTGAATTTTCCATTCTTTGGCCTTTACGCTAAAAAGATCAGTATTTACGACAGGAGGCTGAGTCGTCCCGCCACCTCCAGTAGAATTATTATCACTGCTACCACCTCCGCATGCAGCTAAAAGTATACCCAGTGAAGATAATGCAAATAATTTTGCTAAGTTAGCGTTTGAAGAAGTCATATTCAATTCCTTATAAGGTTATTTAGGTTTTTTATTCCAGTTAAAACGAAGCCCGGTATAGGTGTAACGCCCTTCAATTGGGCGATAATCTACCGATGCATTAAAGTCACGTTGTTCATTAAAAATATTATCAATGCCAATAAAAGCGCTGATATATGGATTAATCTGATAGTCAATTTGTGAGTCAACACTGAACCACTCAGGAGATTTATGCAGATTGGCACTATCACCAAATTCATCACTTTGGTAACGAGCACGTAGCGTTAAATCAAGTTGGTCATTGAATGAATAATCTGCACCGAGGCGTGCGATATGTTTAGGTCGACGTGTTAGCCATTTATCTGTGATTTTATCTTTGGCTTCGGTATAAGTATAAGCACCTGATAATGCTAAATAAGGTGTAATATGCCACTGAGCTGTGGTTTCGATACCTTTAGTATTAGCTTCAGCAACATTGCTATATGAGTATTGGGTAATTCCATTAATGACGACAGAATTGTCATAATCGGTTTGAATCAAGTCATTAATATTATTCCAGAATAAGTTAACATCAGCATTCCAAATGTCATTTTTGACTAGACTTAAGCCCAGTTGATAACTATCAGATGATTCTGGTTTTAAATTTGGGTTTCCAATAACGATATAACCTAAATGGCTATGATCAAAAGAATAGAAACGTTCTTTTAAATTTGGAACACGATAACCTTGCCCATAACTGAATCTTAAATCGGCTAAAAAATCTTTTTGCTCATAGAATCGATATTTACTACTCAGTTTAAAAGCATTGTGATTTCCAAAATCTTCATCATTTTGAAAACGCCAACCAAAAATGGTATCTAATTGATCAGTCAGGTTCACTTCATTTTGAAGATAAAATTCATGGCGATCACGAGATACAGCACCACCTTGCATCTCAAATTTGCCATTATTACTTTGCTCTAATTTTTCTTCATGCCAGTCATAGCCTAGTTGCCAGTTTTGTTTATACCAAGTTGGTAATGAAACTTGAGAACTAAAGTGATTATTTTCCTGATTTGAATTCCGTAAGGCAGATAAATAGCCGTCTAAAGTTTGAGTAGAAGTTGTGTCATAGGTTTCATGCACACCTTTTAAGTCAAATAAGACATTATTAAATAAATTAAATTTTGTACCTGCACTAAAGCGTTGTCGTTCAATATCTTCAATTTTGTATTGCTTTAAATAAAATGGTGGAACGAAATTTAGACTACGTTGATGGTCTTTCTCCCGATAATCATTAAAATCTGCCCAAATAGAAAATTGATCCGATGGTTGCCATACACCATAAATTGAATATTGTTGACGGTTTTGTTCATCGCCTTGTAGGGGATATTGCTCTGGGTGTACAGCAAAACCATCACTTTTAAATTGGTCAGCAGTAATACGACCTTTAAAATTACCTTGAGACCCTTCTATTTTTATTTTTTCATGATGATTGTTAATTGAAATAGCTTTTCCATTGGCATTCTGCTTTCCATAACTACCCACATCTATTTGACCAGAGACTGAAACACCATCCGCAACTTTTTTAGTAATAATATTAATGACGCCACCCATTGCAGAAGAACCATATTGAGCAGATGCAGCACCTTTAATGACTTCAATATGATCAACGCTTGCAATCAAATATTGATCTAAGTCAACTGTTGATCCGGTACTTGCTGCAAGAGGAAGCCCATCAATGAGAATCAAAACTTGATCACTACTGAGACCTTGTAGTGAAATCTCATATCCTGATTTTCCATGAATTTCACGAAGTAAAATACCAGGGATATTTTCTAAAGCATCTTTAAGTGTCGTCGCGTTAGTTCTTTTAAGCTCTGTTTCACTGACCACTTCGGTGCGAATAGGGCTGTCTGTTAATTTTTTTTCTGAGCGTGTCGCTGTAACAACAATTGTATCTAAGGTTCTAATTTCATTATTGTTTGCCCATGTATGTGTTGTTGTAAATAGTCCACTCGTAATAAGAGCGAGAAATAATACGTTAGGCTTTGAAAAAAATAGTGCTGTATCGAGAGGAGGTTTTATATTCACAACAGGAGTTCACAAATAGAAATATTTATCTTACGCAAATAGTAATCATTATCATAATCATTTACAATACTTCTGCGATTTATTTCAAGATAAAACAAATTGTGAACAAATTGGCTATCTGAATGGAATGAATTAATGCTTTATTACAATCTTGGAATGTAAATATGAAACTTAAACTTTCTTTTATTTTAGTAACGATGTTGGCTTTAGGGGTAACCGCAGTGAATGCCGAACAAAAAACTGTAAATTTAGCTGAGGCATTACAACAGCAATCTTTACATGAACATTTAACGCAAGAACAAGCGCGACAAGCCATCTTAAAAATGGCAGGCGAGTATAAAGTTGCGTTTCGATTTGAGGAACTATATTCACTTAAATCTGATTACAAAATTAAGAAAGATGAGCAACCGAGTGGCCATGAAACAGTCATTGTAATTGAAAATACTCCGAATAAAGTTTCACTACAGCATATTCTGGTAGGTGATGGTCATGTGGTGAAACATTGGCGTCAGGACTGGGAATTTGAGCCAACAAAGATGTGGAGCTATATTGGTGACTATAAATGGGAAAGTATTGCTTTAAGTCCTAAAGATATAAAAGGGAAGTGGCTACAAACGGTATGGCAAATTGACGATTCACCACGTTATGCGGGTATTGGTAATTGGGGTAAAGAAAATGGTGCTATTTCATGGACTTCCAATGAAACATATCGTCCATTACCACGACGT
The DNA here is from genome assembly GCF_002135345.1 of Acinetobacter sp. ANC 4648. Classification (GTDB taxonomy): domain Bacteria; phylum Pseudomonadota; class Gammaproteobacteria; order Pseudomonadales; family Moraxellaceae; genus Acinetobacter. The sequence goes on from NZ_NEGI01000008.1 coordinate 37,746, forward strand.
GAACACACGACCCGCGATGATTATGATGTGATTATTGGTACCAATCGCCATGCTTTAACTGCAACAGGTTGGGTACATGAACAAGACAATATTAAGTTTGATACCCGTACTCAAACTGCTTTAGCTAGAGAGTTTGGAATCAATCAATATAACAAAATTGAAGGATACAACTTTAAACCTGCATATGACTATTGGAAGAATAATGCAGCCTATTGGAGTGCAGTCCGTAATTCATGGCAAAAAGCATTTGATCAAAATAAAGTTGTTGCTTTAAAGTTTGCGGAGAAAGATGAAAAGGCTCATTACAGTTATTTTAATGATCAAGCAAAAACGGTTGCAGGGAAATCAGAAAAAACTGAGCAATTGCAAGTTAAAGCACAGACGTTGCTTAATCAGCAATTAACGGAAGGCAAAGTTAATTAAAGTTCTTTAGTATGAAAATATAGACAGGAATCTATAATAAATTCTTGTCTATATTGAGTGATTTGAATGTAAAGCATATTGATTTAATTTTCATTTAAGAGAATATTAAACCATTCTATTGATGCCTACATTTGGATGATTCACGATGTTACTTAACTATGAATATCATAAAGCTACAGAGTTCAATACGAATATTCCAGTGGTATTAATTCATGGTTTATTCGGAAGCTTAAGTAATTTAGGCATGATTGCTCGGCCATTAATACAACGATCCAATGTTTTACAAATTGATGTTAGAAATCATGGGCATTCAGCACATTCAGCTGAGATGGACTATGTCTCTATGGCAGAAGATATTTTAGAAACACTAGAATATTTAGATATAAAGAACTTCAATGTGATTGGCCATTCGATGGGTGCAAAAATTGCAATGAAACTGACAGAGACTGCTGCTGAGCATTTAAATCAATTGGTTCTTTTAGATATGGCACCATTTGCATATCAAGAAAATCACCACGATCAAGTTTTTAAAGCACTTTTTGCGGTACAAAATGCGCAGGTTGAATCACGGAAAGAAGCCACTGACATTATGCGTAGTTTATTAAATGAAGAGATGGTGATTCAATTTTTATTAAAATCATTTAGCAAAGGGCAGTGGCTTTTCAATGTAGATGCTTTATATCAGCATTATCAAGATATTATCGGTTGGCAAGAAGTTTCTATTTGGCATCAACCAACATTATTTATTCGGGGTGGTAATTCACCTTATATGAGTCAAGATATACATCTTCAAGCGATTGAAAGGCAATTTACACAAGCTCAAATTGAAACAGTTGAAAATGCTGGACATTGGTTACATGCTGAAAAAACAGACGAAGTAAATATGATTATTTCTAGATTTTTAACATGATTTAATACTAGATAAATACGCTGAAGTAATTTTCAAATCATTTAACTGATAAAGCATAGATTCATCTATGCTTTATCAGTTAAATTAGTTCATTAAAATTGACTACTTTCTAAATGATAAGACTGCTCGGTACCGCAATCTTGTACAAACTGAGCATCATGAGAAATAAGGATAACTGCACCTTGATAATTTTTAATTGCTTCTGCCAGTAATGCACGTGATTCAATATCTAAATGATTCTCTGGTTCATCAAGTAATAATAAAGAAATCTGCTGACTTAGCAGGGAAATGGCCAATAAAGCTACTTTTAAACACTCACCACCACTCAATTGCTTTAACGGTTGTATCGACTTTTCTAGCCGCAATCTCAATTGGCCTAAAGCAGTTCTACATTCTAATTCAGTTAAATGTGGGCTAAGATTCTTCAAATTATCTACTGCATTTAATTCAGTATTTAAAAAACTAAAATTTTGATCTAAATAGAAACTTTGAGCATGTACATAAATCTCACCTGAAACAGGTGTGGATTTAAGCTGAATAGCCTTGAGTAAAGTTGATTTTCCAATCCCATTTCGACCAGTAAGATGTAGTTTGTCTCCATAGTTCATTGAAAAATGAATTGGCGGACAATGTAAATAAGGCCACTTGGTTTGCGTTAATCTCAGTAATTCACCTGATTTTTTCTGATGCTGATAGCTAAGAGAAAGTCGTTGTGGCTTAGTAATCTCCAATAACTTTTGTTTCTCATTTAAACTATTTTTTGCCTGATCCAGCTGTTTATCTAATTGCCTCGTTAAGCTAGAGCGCGATTGTTCCGATTGCTCTTTATTGTAATCTAAAAGAACTTTAGCTTGTGATTGACTCTTCCGAAGTTGCTGACCTGTCTGTTGCCTTTTCTGTGCCTTCATTAAGGTTTGCTGTTGTTGATATTTTAATTGCTTTAACTCACGATTCTCTTGATTTACAGTATGTTGTAAAGCTTCTGTTTGTAGCAATTTTTGATTTGCATAAAGTGTATAATTCCCTGAAAAATGCTGTATTCCATGGTCATTTAAAGCATAAATATGCTGCATTTGATTTAATAATTCACGATCATGGCTAACGATTAAACAACCTGCTGGGTGCTTTTGAATTTGGCGAATAAACCAATCACGACTTTCAATATCCAAATGATTACTAGGTTCATCTAATAATAAATAATGATCTTTCAGTTGAAATAAGCGACATAAGGCCAATTTAGTTTTTTGTCCCTCACTTAGATTTTGGCTAAGAAAGTGTAAATCTATGGGTAAATTTGCATCAACTAATAATTGATTCCACTGTTGTGGAAGATGCCAATAATTTTCCACACGCTCATAATCCTCTAATTCTGCATAACCTTGTTCAATACGATGAAAACTATTTGCTAGTTTTGTAACACCCAAAGCATCAGCAATGGTTAGTCCTGTTAAGCGATTTAACTGAGGTAAATAGGCATGCGAGGTTTGCCAATGAATTTCACCACTTTGATGACATCCCTGATAAAACTCAGCATCATCTACAGAATTTTTTCGTAAAATTTTTAATAATAAGGATTTCCCCTGACCATTTCTTCCAATTAACCCTGAACATTGTCCATAAAAAAGTTGAAAGTGAAGTTGGTGAAAAATACGGGAATGACCAATCTCTAAATCGAGTTTGGAAATTACACATGCTAGTTGAGTCATAATGAACTCCTAAAAAGCAGTGCAAAATAGAATCATGATCAGTTTCAGTAAAGAGTAAAAACGAATAAGGAATCTGAGCTGCATGGTATCTTTTGAATAAGTCTATTTTGCACATCAAAAACAAATAAATGGAATGATGAAAAAAAGGACTTACTTCATTGGCAGATACTCAAGTAATAGAATGCGGAGGTGATCATAATAAATTTTGAGTGATTTTTAGTCAACCCTATTTGTTAAAATTTATTCTTTTTAGTTATATGAGCTATTAAAATAATTTAGATAAAATTGCTTGTCAAAGCCAATAACTACGCGTATTGTAGATTTTAGACGAATTTATTATATATTGAAATAAAGATGTTAAAACAACCTTTGATTAGTAACGGATATTATTTTTGGCAATTCTTTAGATAGTTGCCTAAATGCGTTTGGGCAAAATATAAGTTGCCCATCAAAGTTTATACCTGATCGGCAACACCGCTCAGGTTTTTTTATGCTTTATTTTTAACTTTTTTGGAGATCATGATGTATAACTCAAATTTTTCATATTTTAGCAACTTTTATTGGTTTTACTTTGGTCAGTTCATGATTCAAATCTTACAATCGAATAGATCCCATAAGCTCAAATAAAAGATCGGACTGAATATATCAGTCCAAAGGAAAGACCCATGAATGCTTTAAACCATGCACTGACAGAAAATATTGTAAAAGTAACTGAACTTAGCTTGCCACAACAATTAAAAGCTCAATATCCGCTCAGCCAAATTTTGGCACACCAAATTGCAGAACATAGACAAACCATTCAAAATATTTTATCAGGTCAAGATTCACGCTTATTGGTCGTGACAGGGCCGTGTTCAATTCATGATCCTCAGTCTGCACTTGAATACGCTGGAAAATTACTAAAATTACAACAACAGGTTTCAGATCAAATTTTCTTTGTGATGCGTGCTTATATCGAAAAACCACGGACAACAGTGGGTTGGAAGGGGTTTTTATATGATCCAAATTTAGATGGGTCATCAAATTTACAATTGGGTTTAGAAAAATCACGTGAGTTATATCTAAAAATTATTGAACTTGGTTTACCAATCGCGAGTGAAATTTTAAGTCCAATGGCAACAGCTTATTTTGATGATGTATTGGCTTGGGGAGCAATTGGTGCTCGAACCAGTGAATCACAGATTCATCGTGAAATAGCCAGTCATATGCCATACAGTATTGGGTTTAAAAATGGTACAGACGGGTCTATTCAAATTGCTTTAGATGCCATTCAATCCGCTTCACATCCACATCAGTTTTTAGGTATGAGTCAAACAGGATTACCAAGTATTTTACATAGTCAAGGTAATCGATTAGCACACCTAATTTTACGTGGCTCCAATTCTGGGCCAAATTTTGACTTAAAATCAATCCAAAAAATTCAAGAAAAGCATGATCTACACATGCCTGCAATTGTCGTTGACTGTAGTCATGGCAATAGCTCAAAAAACCCATTACTACAATCCGAGGTTTTAAAACAGATTGTTGCAGAACGTCATTTAACCCAGGTACGTGGGGTAATGCTAGAAAGTTATTTGGTGGATGGTCAACAAAAAATTTCAACTGAAATGACTTATGGAAAATCTGTAACAGATGGTTGTTTAGGTTGGGAAAAGACTCAGCAATTACTACTTAAGGTGGCTGAATCATTACAATTGAGTACCTTAAAACGAAGTGCTTAATTTGCAATTAAAAATGATAGTTTTCCTTTTATAGAATAAAGCTCCAGTTAAGGAGCTTTATTCTTTATTTAGTCGAATTTAATTCAACTGACTAAATATACAGCTTGAATAATTAGACTTAATAGGCACTTTTTTACATTTCTTTTAATTAGTTGAATTTATAAATTTGAGCCTGAATTTAGATTTGTGCATTATATAAATAGATAATAATTATGTGCTAACTAGCTGTTAAAACATACATTTAAGATACAGTGTTTGTATAAAATACATTTAAATTAAAGGGAAATATGCTTTATGTATACTGATGAATTATTAGATGAAGCCCAAAAGTTTATGTTCCATATGCTAACAAAAGTAGTGGAATATGGTGGGTCAGATTTATTTATTTCAGCAGATTTTCCACCCAGTATTAAACATCAAGGCCTAATGAAACCAATTGGGCAACACGCTTTAAGCGCAGAAAAAACCAAGTTGTTTGCGTATAGCTTAATGAATGAAAAGCAACGTGCTGAATTTACATCGGAACTTGAATGTAATTTTGCAATTCAGATTCCTAATGTATCCCGTTTTCGGGTCAATATTTTTCAACAACAATTACAAGTGGGCATGGTTATTCGTACCATTACCGCAGAAATTCCTAATTTTGAAAAATTAAAATTACCTGAATCACTTAAAGACGTGATTATGGAAAAACGTGGTTTAATTTTGGTCGTTGGGGGCACTGGCTCAGGTAAATCTACGTCTTTAGCTGCGATGATTGATTATCGCAATGAACATTCAGCAGGGCATATTATTACGGTTGAAGACCCAGTTGAATATGTACATAAACATAAGAAATCGATGATTACCCATCGTGAGGTGGGAGTAGATTGTCATTCCTGGCATAATGCATTAAAAAATACCTTACGTCAGGCTCCAGATGTTATTTTAATTGGCGAAATCCGTGATACTGAAACCATGGAACATGCAATTGCTTTCGCAGAAACTGGACATTTATGTTTAGGGACTTTACATTCCAATAATGCCAACCAAACTCTAGATCGAATCATTAACTTTTTCCCAGAAGAGCGACGTAATCAGTTACTTATGGATTTATCATCCAATATGAAAGCGATTATTTCACAGCGTTTGATCCGAACAGAAGATGGTAAAGGCCGACGAGCTGCGGTAGAAATTATGCTCAATACACCATTGGTTTCAGATATTATTTTAAAAGGTCATTTCCACGACTTAAAAGAGGTGATGACTAAGTCGCGTGAACTCGGAATGCAGACTTTCGATCAGGCATTGTTTGATTTATATAATGAGGGTTCGATTAGTTATGAAGAAGCATTGCGTAATGCCGATTCTGTGAATGAAATTCGTTTGCAAATTAAATTAAAAAGTAGTCGTCCGCGAGAGGAGCAACGTAGCGCATCATTTGGTATGACTGAAAATAAAGAGGCAGAAACTGCTGAAGATTAACCGTAGCTAGGTTTATAGCTTTAGAACAGTACCTAAAATAGCGTCTTTGGAGATGCTATTTTTATTTACAACCTAGGTATAAAAACTAAAATTAAAAGCAGCACAGCCTTTTACTATTTTGAGAGTCAGCAATAAAAAATCAGCCAGATGGCTGATTTTTGTTAAACAAATAAAATTATAGACCAGCTTCGTATTCAGTATGATTTAAAAGCTGCTCAACATCTGCGATATTGTCTGGTTTAATTTTATAAATCCAGCCTTTACCATAAGGGTCATCATTTACAAAGTCAGGATCATCTTCGAGTGCGGTGTTTACTTCAATAACTTCACCTGAAACGGGAGCATGAATATCAGAAGCCGTTTTAACAGACTCAACCACACCCGCTTGTTGTCCTGCAGTTAAATGAGTACCAACTTCAGGAGCTTCTACATAAACTAAGTCGCCTAAAGCATCTTGTGCATGATCTGAAATACCAGTGATGACATAATCACCTTCAATTTTTGCCCATTCATGTGTCGTTGCATATTTTAAATCAGCAGGATGATTCATTGTGAGTCCTTAAATTGTTTCAATTATTTTTTGCCATTGTTATACAGGTTTTCCGATAAAAACAAAAGCCTTATAAATAGGGGTCTTTACGCCAACTACTTGGGCTACGACCACTCCAACGTTTAAATGCACGGCTAAAATTTGCAACATCTGAGTATCCAAGCTCATCTGCAATTTGCTCAAGCGAGTAATCTGTACGCGACAATAAAGATGTCGCATGCCGATACCGAACTTCATCCACTAAGGTTGAGAATGATGTTCCTTCTGCTGCTAATTGACGTTTTAACGTGCGATCTGACATGTGTAAACGGTCAGCTACATTTTCGATACTTAAATAATGCTGTTCTGAGTGCGTTAAAATATCACGAACTCGCATGGCTAAACGACGACGCTCGCCTAATGCAGAAAGTTCAGATTCACACTGGTTAATAGCAATTTGACTAGAAATGGGATCTGCATTGACCATTTTTAGCCCCAGATATTTTTTATCGAAACTGGATAATAAATGCGGCTGGTCGAAGCGAAAATGATAAGAGGAGGCTTTAGATAGATATTTATCAAAACCTTCAGGCTGTGGAAAATCAAAATCTACATCGGCTTCTAGTTCACTAATTCCAGTGAGTGCTTTTGCCATGGTCATAATACCAAAGGTCAAACTGGTGACAATTTCTGTGCGTAATGGCTCAATAGCAATATCACATTGTAATTGCAAGGTGGCTTTTTCGCCAAAAGTTGAAAAGTAAAGTTGTAAAAAAGGCATCCGTAGTTGAATAAAGCGATTCGCCAATACTAATGCATCAGTAATGTCACTAGCCGTCATAATGGCATAGCCGATAAAGCCATGAATCGAAATACGCATTTGTGTACCAAGATGGTAGCCTAGGGTACTTTCACCTGTCATTTTTAAAGCATGTTTGACCAATTCATTGGCCATTGGTGTCGATATACGAAAATCTGGTTCCGCAAGTTCTTCGCTGGTAAAGTGAAATGGTGCAAATAAGGTTTCTGCACTATAGCCCCAACGTGAAACGACATCTAGTAACAAAAGACCATAAACGCCAGGAATCCCCTGATCTGGACGAGTTGATATTGTTTTCATTTGCGATCCATTGCTCTTACATATTGTTCGTGTTGGCTAAATTCCATATTGTCATGAAGTTACGACATGACATCGATAAATTGTCTGACAGTCAAAATGACTTTATTCAAATTCTCTTTTAAATACCACAATTTTAGTCGTAGAAATAAGTAATACATCTGCATATTGATTCTTTGCTTGAGTCACATACGTCACAATTGCACGATCAATTTTAGTTTTTGATGGCGTAATAGCTACAATTTCCACTTCTACATGTATTTTATCGCCAACACGAGTTGGTTTTGGCCAACGTAGGCTCGATTCAGAACCAATCAAACCTTTAGCAATGGGAAAGCATTCTGTCCAAAGACGCATGGTCACAGCTGAGGTATGCCATCCACTCGCTGCAAGCCCCTGAAAAATAGGATGCTCCTTGGCTTTTTCAACATCTGTATGAAAGACTTGAGGGTCATATTTATGAGCAAACTCTAAAACCTCTTCTAAAGTCATTTCATATTCACGACTTTGGAAATGATCCCCTATATTTAAATCTTCTAAATACAACATATTACTCTTGTTCCTTGTCCTTTATTTGCTGTTGTTCTATTAAAAACCCACCAGTTTGACGCTGCCAAAGTTGTGCATAAATACCATGCTGTGCAATCAATTCCTCATGGGTTCCTTGCTCTGCAATACGGCCCTGATCTAGCACAATTAAACGATCCATTTGTGCAATAGTCGATAAGCGATGAGCAATGGCAATGACTGTTTTACCCGCCATTAAATCATCTAGGCTGGATTGAATAGCAGCTTCGACTTCCGAATCAAGAGCACTAGTTGCTTCATCTAAAATCAGAATTGGGGCATCTTTTAAAAATACCCGAGCAATTGCAATCCGTTGGCGTTGACCGCCAGAGAGTTTGACACCACGTTCACCAACATAAGCCTCATAACCTTTTTTACCGCGTAAGTCCGTTAAACTTGGAATAAATTCTTCAGCTTTGGCTTTACGCACAGCATCATACATTTGTTCATCTGTCGCATCAGGTCGTCCATATTTAATATTTTCTGCCACAGAACGATGCAATAAGGAGGTATCTTGTGTCACTAAAGCAATGTTTTTGCGTAAACTATCTTGGGTGACATCTTCTATATTTTGACCATCGATAGAAATACGACCTTGGTTGATGGGGTAAAAGTGTAGCAACAACTGAATAAGGGTAGATTTTCCTGCACCCGAACGGCCAACAATACCAATTTTTTCACCAGGCTTAATGGTTAAATTAAAATGATCAATCACATTTTTATCATTATAAGCAAAGGTAACATCTTCAAATTTAATTTCACCAGCACTAATATTTAATGGCTTGGCATTTTCTTTATCTTCAATGTGAATCGGTTTACCCAGTGTCATCATGCCATCTTGAATAGTTCCGACATTTTCAAATAGGGCAGAGGTTTGCCACATCATAAATGTTGCCATACTATTCAGTTTAAGAATCATGGCTGTAGTTGCAGCGATAACTCCTATAGCAGCCTGACCTTGTAACCATAGCCAAACGGCAGTACCTAATACACCAAAAAACAGAACAGCAGTAAGAATATTGGTACTTACCTCATAAAGTGTACCCAAACGCATTTGCTTAAATACAGTACGCATAAATGTTTGCATGGATTCTTTTGCATATTGACTTTCACGGCCTGCATGGGCAAAAAGTTTTACTGTTTGAATATTGGTATATGCATCTGTAACACGACCAGTCATTACTGCACGTGCATCTGCTTGTTCTTTAGAAATTTTGCCGAGTTTTGGAATAAAGAAACACGCAGAACTAACAAATAGAATCAACCAAAGGAATAATGGTAACAATAGAATAGGAGAAATTGAGCCAAATACGATACTAATGGTAATAAAATAAATAATAACATACGTGAGCATGTCACCCAAAATGACCCAAAACTCACGAACTGCAAGTGAAGTTTGCATCACTTTTGCAGAAAGTCGCCCTGCAAAATCATTATGGAAAAAATCTAAACCTTGTAATAATAGTAAATTATGGAATCTCCAGCGCAAACGCATTGGAAAACTACTATACAATATTTGATGACGCACCACAGATTGCATACTGGCAAATAAAATATTGCCAAATAAGAAAAAACTGAGCACGATTAAATTTGATTTATGATTCTGTAGAAAATTTTCTGGGTTAGACTGCGTTAGCCAATCAACTAAATGTCCAATTTGAGAAAAGAAGATCGCTTCAAAACTTGCAGTGGCCGCAGTCAGTAAAATAAGTACAAATAAGTAGCGTTTTACTCCATTAGCGGCTTGCCAGACAAAAGGAAAAAACTTTTGCGGTAATGGCTCGTTTAAACCTTTAGATGGATAGGGGTCAACTAATTTTTCGAACCATTGCAGCATAAAATTCTCTTATGGTGTGATGTTATAAGCTATTTCTAGAAAGTGCTCGAAGATCAGCACCAGAAGGCGCTTGGTAAATGCTTAATCCAAATTCAGGAATAATTGCGATTAAATGATCAAATATATCCGATTGAATTTTTTCATAACTATTCCAAACGGTGGTTGTGGTGAAAGCATAGATTTCTAGAGGTAAGCCTTCACTGGTTGGTTGTAATTGCCGTACAATTAACGATAAATTTTGAGAAATATCTGTATGTTGTTTAAGATACAACTCGACATAAGCTCTAAATGTGCCAATATTGGTTAGGCGTCTGCAATTATATACTGATTGATTTCCCAATTGTTGATTAAAGTCAGCCAGTTCAGCTTGCTTATGATCTAAGTATTGGTTTAATAATAAAAAAGCTTTGAGCTTTTCTAGCTCGGCATCACTCATAAAATGAATGCTTGTTTGATCAATAAAAATGGATCGTTTAATACGACGTGCACCTAACTGTTGCATACCGCGCCAGTTTTTAAAGGTGTCTGTCACTAATCGATTGGTTGGAATAGTGGTTAAAGTCTTATCAAAATTTTGCACAGTGATTGTATGTAATGACATATCGATGACATCGCCATCAGCATTTAGTGAAGGCATTTCAATCCAATCACCAATTCGCACCATATCATAAGATGAAATTTGTACAGAAGCGACTAAAGATAAAATCGTATTTTGAAAAACAAGCATCAATACTGCAGCCATAGCACCAAAGCCTGCCATGAGTGTAAAGATATCTTTATTTAAAAAAGTACCTAAAATCATTAAGCCACAAACGATATATAAAATTAGTTTAACCAGCTGTATGTAGCCCTTAATCGGTTTGTTATGTGATTTTGGATTACGTTGATAGATTAAATTAAAGATATTTAAAAATTCACTAATTGCCAGTGCAATGGTTAGAAAAATAAAGGCTTGTGCCATCATTTGAACCAAAACAATAATTTTTTCTGTCAGATATGGAACTGTTTTAATTCCATTTAAAATGACAATAGCTGGCACTATATTAGAAATACGTCGAATAACACTATGTTGAGCAAAGATCTCATTATTGGCAAATTTCAATTTTGAAATAAGTTTGCGGATACCTTTTACAATGATTTTTTTTGCAATTAGATTTGCCATCAATGCAAAGAATAGCAGTATCCCTAAAGCACTTAGCATTTCTAGCCAAGGGTATTGATTTGACCAGTCTTGAATCTCTTGAAGGAAAGCAAATTTATACAAAGAAACAGTCTCTCATCGTTTAAAACGATACATTATGAATGAATATCAATGATATGGGCTTAGTTTAACATTTTGACTACATTAAAAAATGTAGTGCGTAGGTTAGGTTGTTAACTTATTTTAATTAATAACCGCATTTTTTATAAATTTAGACAATAAATTAGGCTTGAGTTGTTAGAATAAATACAATAAAAACGATTCTCATTATCCTTTGTGCGAGGTAGAATGCTTTTGGAAAATATCCGCTTTAATTCTCCATTTTTAAGTATTGAGATATCTGTGCGTAAATTAAACACTTTAAGTCTTAGCATGAAATTATTATTTAGTTCGAGCTTCATTCTTCCGATTATTGCTCATGCAGCAGAACAACCGCAAAGTATTAACCAACTTGAAACCATTCATGTCACTGCACATAATGATGATGTCGCATCACACTATTTGACTCAATCTTCAGGCAGTACATTAAGAGGTAATACAAAAAATCTAGAAATACCTCAAACTGTAAATATTGTTTCAAAACAATATATTCAGGATTATAACCCTGCCAATTTAGATAATGCACTGACACAAGTGAGCGGTATTACTCAAGGAAATACTTTGGGTGGAACACAAGATACCGTTATGAAACGTGGTTTCGGAGATAACCGAGACGGTTCAATTATGGTTAATGGTATGCCAATTGTTCAAGGTCGCGTAATGAATGCAGCCGTTGATCAAGTTGAAGTACTGAAAGGTCCCGCTTCTTTACTTTACGGTATTATGGACCCTGGTGGTGTTGTAAATGTGGTTACTAAAAAGCCTTTAAAAGAACAAAGTACAGAAGTTTCATTGTATGGTTCAAGCTATGAAGCAGGTAAAAATGGTTATGGTGCAAGTTTTGATACTACAGGTGCTATAGAGAATAGTAATTTTGCATATCGATTGATTGTAGACCATTCTGATGCAGACTATTGGCGTAATTTTGGTAATTCAAAACAAACTTTAATTGCACCATCTTTGGCTTGGGATAATGGACAAACTCAAGTTAATTTAAGTTATCAATATCGTGATTTTAATGTGCCATTTGATCGTTCAACAGTTTTTGATTTAAACACTGGTAAAGCCTTACCTATATCAAAATATACACGTTTAGACGAAGCTTTCAACCAAATGCAAGGTGAAGATCATTTAGCACAATTGTCTGTTGACCATAAAATTAATGACAATTGGAGTGCGCACTTAGGGTATAGCTATAACTATGAAAGCTATGATGCTAATCAACTCCGTATAACCAAACTGGATACTATCAAACATACCGTCACCCGTCGTACCGATGCCACCTTAAATGCTGAAAGTGTAGATAGTGCAGCACAAGCTTATTTAAATGGGTCAATGAATCTTTTTGGCTTAAAAAATGATATTCAACTTGGAACTGATATTGAATATCGTAAATATTTTAGACCTGATATGGTGCGCGGTAATACTTCGACATTGGATTATTTAAATCCAATTTTTGGTCAAGTCGAGCCTTCGAAAAATATTGTGGCATCGGATAGTGATCAAATGGATAAACTCCATACCTATGGTTTTTATCTACAGGATGCAATTCATTTAAATGATCAGTGGATTGCTGTACTCGGTGGACGTTATCTTGCATATCAACAACAGGCTGGACGCGGACGTCCATTTAGCTTAAATACCAATACGGATGATCATGCATGGTTACCTCATGCAGGTTTAGTTTATAAGTGGAATGATCAACTATCACTATATGGTAGCTATACCGAATCGCTTAAGCCATCTTCATCGATTGCTCCTATGAGCGGCGAAGTGATTGACTCTAATCTTGCTCCTGAAAAGTCTAAGTCTTATGAACTAGGTGCTAAATATGAGTTAAATAAACGTATACAGGCCAATTTCGCTTTATATAATATTAAAAAGCAAAATGTATTGAATACCATTACGGTGAATGGTGAAACTCAATTACATACAGCAGGTGAGGTTGGCTCAAAAGGTGTAGAGTTTGACCTTACTGGGCGTTTAACCGATCAACTTGATGCAACTTTAACCTATGCTTATACAGATGCAGAAATTAAACAAGATGAAAAGGCGAGCCTTGTAGGCAATCGTTTAGGCAATATTGCAAAAAACACCGCATCTTTATCACTGGCTTATAATTATGGTGACTTCTTAAATGGTCAACTACGAATGGGTCTTGCTGGAAATTATGTCGGTAAACGTGCAGGCGATACTGAGAATAGATTTACCTTACCAGATTATACCATTGCCAATGCTTTTATTAGTTATGACACTAAAATTGCGAAGCAAGATGTTAATTTTAAATTGAATTTGAATAATATGTTCGATACTACATATTACACAGCCAGTGTGAATAATCTAACAGTTTCTCAAGGTGATTCTCGTCAAGCTGTGTTACGCGCAACTGTAAAATTTTAATAATTTTGAAAGATTAAATCGGAGTAATTACGTTACTGTAGTTGCTCCATTAAAAGAGTATCGATGTTGATAAAGCTATTTTTAAAATTAATCACGATGAGCATTTGTATGCTGACTGCAACTTCTATTTTTGCAAAGTCAGCTAATATTATGCTTGTTTCTCAAATTCAAAGTCCATCATCAGTTACTGATTTTTCGATTCAGAAACATCTACAAAATTTGGGCTATGATGTTCAAGTGGTGGATCAAACTCAATCACCTAATCAAATTAAGAATATCGATTTAGTTATTATTTCTTCAACGGTTGCTTCAAAAAATTTGAAACAAGGATGGCGACAGTTAGCAATTCCGTTGCTGACTTGGGAAAATGATTATCTAGATGATTTGGCAATGACAGGAAAACGTTCAAATACAGACTTTGGTGAAGTTGAAAAAGATCGACATTTATGGATGGTGAATGCACCACATCTTTTATCGGCTAATTTAACCGCAGGAACATTAAATGTCTATCAAGCTCAGGCACCAATGAGTTGGGGAAACCCGGGCTTAGGTGCGACGATCATCGCAACCATTTATGGTCAACCAGAAAAACCTGCCATTTGGGCTTATGAAAAGGGAGCTACAATGGATTATGAAACTGTTGCACCTGCAAAAAGAATGATGTTTTTTTTAAATAATGATACTTTTACCAATTTAAATCAGGATGGATTAAAGCTATTTGATACAGCAATCGTATGGCTGTTGTCCCATACTCAAAAGAATTAACTTTTTTCATATTAAAAAAACCAGCAAATTAATGCTGGTTTTTAATTTTCTATGTATTTCATTGTGCTTAAATTACTAGCACCTGCGAATTATAAACTTACCACATTAAATCATCTGGAATAACGTAAGCTGCATACGGATCTACTTCTTCAGTAATTTCGTCATTCTTCTCTGAGTTATTCATAATCAAGAAACCTGGCATTTTGTCATTAATGCGTTCTGCCAGTTCTTTCGGTAAAAATGCATAACGATCATGGTCTTTAGCAATGATTAAACTTCCTGAAACAAGGGCATTATAAATTTGCTGATTAATATAGACTTTTTTAATTTTAGCATCATCAATAAACTGATAAGCTATCTCTCCATCCGTGTCTTTAATCTGATGTTGACTAATCATTTGAATGATAGAAGCTTTCAGTGCCTTTTCCTCAAGTTGGCGCTGTTTTTCCATATTTAAGGATTGGTCTTTCGCAATTTTTTCTTGCTTATCTTGTTCAATTTTGGCTTTGAGTTCTGCTTCAATACTCTGACCTGTGCGTTGCTCATGTTGCACTTGTTTAGACAATTTTTTTGCCTTTTTATTATCGACTAAGCCCGCTTTTAATAACTGAGCTTGTAACGCATTTTTCACCATTTTAACTACCAACCATCACTTTTGAGCACAAGAATTTTGAAAATATATCCACCAATATACCACGCATAAAGTGAAACTAAGTATTGCGGGTAAAAGGAAGGCATTTAATTGTAAATAAGGGTAGACCAGTGTTGCAATAATACCACCTAGAATAAATCCGGTGAGAATGAGTACATGCAACATTATCCGTCGTTTTTCAACAGGCAAGCCTTTTAATAAATGCCCTATGGCGAGACCTAAGTCAGTTAAAACACCTGAGACATGCGTGGTACGAATAATTGCACCTTGATAATGGCTGACCATCGCATTTTGAACTCCCATTGCTGCACTTGCCCAAAGTAAAGCATAGTGAGGATGGTAGGGGATAAAGATCCAACAAAGAAGAATAAATAAAGTGACTAGACTGAGAGGAATACCATAACGACGTCCAAATTCAAAATGACTACTTCCTAAAATATAACCACTATAACTTGAGCCGAGTACAAAACTTAAAATAACTAAAACTAGGAAAATAACTACATCAAAGTGCTGCAATGCAAGAGCTTGCGCTAATAAGCTAGCATTACCAGTCATATGTGAAATGGTTTGATGTAAGGTTGTAATCAAGCCAAGAACATTAACCATGCCCGCATTAATTGCGAGCATGAAAGCACCGAGTTGAATCCAAATGGGTAAATGCTGTAAAGGCATAGCTACATCAAAGCATAAATAATATACGAATCAGTATATTACTTTTTACTTAAATCTACAGCTGCGGTAAATAAAATATCTGTAGATGAGTTTAGCGCTGTTTCGGTTGAATCTTGTAATACACTAATGACCATGCCAATCGCAACAATTTGCATTGAAACTTCAGTTGGAATGCCAAATAAACCACAAGCGATAGGAATTAGTAGCAATGAACCACCAGCAACACCCGATGCTCCACATGCAGTAATGACTGAAACCACCGATAGAATAATCATGGTGACAAAATCAACATGAATATTTAAGGTATTCACAGCAGCTAAAGTGAGTACTGTAATAGTGACTGCTGCACCAGCCATATTAATGGTAGCACCCAGTGGAATAGAGACATTTGCTGTTGATTCAGTTACACCTAAGCGTTTTGCTAAGTCTAAATTTACAGGAATATTAGCCGCTGAACTTCGGGTAAAAAATGCAGTAATGCCGCTTTCTTTTAGACATTTAAACACTAATGGGTAAGGATTGTTTCGCATCACAATCGCAACCAATATAGGATTAATAACCAAAGCAACAAAAACCATAGTGGTGACTAATACTGCAACTAAATGGGCATAATTTGCTAAGGTCTCTAAGCCTGCTTGAGCAAATGTTGTGACCACTAATCCAAAAATACCAACTGGAGCAAAACTAATGACCATTCGAATCATTGAGTTTACAGCTTCGGAAATATCCGTAATAACCCGCTTTGTAGTATCTGAACTATGACGTAAGGAAACACCAAGCCCAACAGCCCAAGCCAAAATACCAATAAAGTTTGCTTCATTAAGGGCACTAACTGGATTGGTAATAAAACTAAGTAATAAATTTTTTAAAACTTCAGCAATACTGCCGGGGGGTTGTAATTGTGATTCGGGACTAATGGATAAAAACAAGGTACTCGGAAAAGCTGTACTGGCGATAACAGCACTGAATGCTGCTAATAACATACCAACCGCATACATCATTAAAATTGGTTTCAAATTACTTGCACCATCACCGACTTTAAAATTAGTAATTGAGGCAAGCACTAAAACAAAAACTAAAATCGGAGCAACTGATTTTAAGGCTTTAATGAATATATCACCCAAAATACTCACATAGGGAGCAACATTTGGGAATAAAATTGCAACTAAACCGCCTAAAATAATGGCAATAAGTATACGGGTAACCAGACTTAACCGGGCAAGGGCTGAGAACATAACTGCGCCTTATCAAGAGCTTTTCGCGCTTAAAATATTGAAAACAAGCCGGCTATTTTATACCGAAATGGTTGCAGCGAAAAATAAAATATTTATAAAAAATATCATATTAAAAAATAAGGAGTTTTTTTTAAATAAATTTGGAAAAATTCAAAAATAACTCAGTATTTATATCGTATATGATGTTTGAGAATAGGAAAGATCTGCTTCCAGTTCCTGAACTGCTTGAAAATGTGAAAGAAAAATCTTACCTCTGAGATGCTGTAATAACTTAGAGTGTTGTAGCTTATCCATCACAGGACCTTTTACTTCTGAAAAGTGTAATTGAATATCTAATTTTAATAATTCTTCATTAATTTCTTCTAAGGTTTCAAGTGCGCTTAAATCTATTGAACTGATACTTGAACAATTAATAATGACATGCTTCAACAAATTATTCTGACTGACTTCAGCAATAATAAATTCTTTTAAGGTATTAGCATTTAAAAAGGTCAGACTTTCATCAATACGTATCGAAACAATTTGTGGGTTAGTTATGACGTTATGACGACTGACATTTCGAAAATGTTGAGTATCTTGTATTAAACCAATCACGGCGATATGTGGGCGACTGATTCGCCACAATAAAAGCATAAATGTTGAAATAATACCAATAATTAATCCTGTAGATATATCAAAGCAGAGTACCCCAAAAAATGTCACCCACATGGCAATACCATCGGCTTTTGAATAGTGCCATGTCTCTATAAAGGGTTTAAAATCAACTAACTTCCAGATAGAAACCATGATCGTTGCAGCTAAAATTGCAAGCGGCAATTCTCGAAATAATCCAGTAAAATATAGACTAACAATAATAATGAAAATTGAAGAGATAACACCAGCCATGGGTGTTTTTGCACCAGCATCTGCATTAACCACTGTACGCGATAAACTGCCTGTGACAGGAAAAGAAGACGAAATACCAGCCCCTAAGTTTGCCAAACCGAGTGCTATAAGCTCTTGGTTACTATTTATTTTTTTTCTTTTTTGAAATGCAGTGGCTTGTGCAATTGAAATAGATTCCACAAAGCTGACCATTGCAATCATCATAGCACCTGGAAAGAGTTTAACAATTAAATCCCATGACCAATATGGCATAGCGATAGGGGGAAATTCTGAGGGGATTTCACCTACAGTTTTAATTCCCAAGTGATCTAAATGGGCAAAATGTACCAATAAAATAGAGGCAAAGACCAAAATTAAGGGCAAAGCTTTTATTAAATTTGAACGTATAGAGCTTGGTAATTGCTTTGAAATAAAAGCTGAATTTAAAAGTTTAGGGACTAAAACAAGAAATAAAATAGAGCCCATGCCAAATATCAAAGTGGCAATATGAATATAGGGGAAGTATTGCCACATACTTAAGATAAAACTAGAGATATTGTCTGCTTTTAAGGGGACATCAAATAATAATTTGACCTGACTAAATGCAATAAGAACAGCTGAGGCAATAATGAAACTCTTAATTACTGGATGACTAATTAAGCGAATTAAAAAGCCAAATTTAAATATTCCAAGTAAAAATGAAATGATTCCGACCATTAATGCGAGTAAACATGCTGCTTGAATATATACAGGTGAACCAACTTCGAACAATGGGTTCAGTGTCGCAAAGGTCATCATCGAAATTAATGCAACTGGACCAATAGACAGTGTAGAACTCCCACCAATGATTGCATAAATAATCATGGGGAGAATACTTGCATATAATCCAGTAACAGGGGGTAAGCCCGCAACGATGGCATAGGCCATACCCTGAGGAACAAGCATGGCGATGACAATAAGTGCCGATAATAAATCGGCTTTAAATGTAGGCGAATTATAGTCTTTTAACCATTGCCAAGCTGGTAGAAAGGTTAGAACTTTTAACTTTGCATTGGCCATACATAAATCTTTATCACATTTATGTATATATTATGCAGAAAAAAAGCTAAAAAAGACAGGGTTCACTTTAGAATAAATTTCAATGATCGTCCGTTAAAGAATCATGAGTTCAGTTCAATTGGACAATACAACTGATAGAGTTGATTTAAAATTAAAACCAGTTTTTCATCTTTAACTGAATAATAAATTTGCTTTCCATCACGGCGGGTTTTGACAACATCATTTTTTCTGAGCATCATCAATTGCTGTGAAAGTGTGGGTTGCATAATTTGAGTTTTTTCTTCAATTTGGGAAACATTTAATTCTTCCTGAACCAAATGGCATAAAATAAGTAAGCGATCTGTATTGGCTAAAGATTTTAATGCCGTGACCACTGTATCTGCAGCATTACGCATTGCTTCTATTTCGATATTCTGACTCATTCAATTTTCCCCAATATTGAGAACGAAATATTATAACGCTTTATGGGAAAATATTTTTTATAAATATATTTTTAATAAAAGTTCTAATCAAATCAATTGAAAGTGGGTTAAATGTTGATCGCTACTATTTTAGTATAAGAAAAATAAGAAAGTTAGCTTTTGATAAAATTAAAAACTAACTTTCTGATAACTTGAAAAGCTTTTTAAGCTGGAATGTATCCCATTAAATTTTTTATCGCTTAAATTATCTCAAAACAGGATGATTATTTATGTTGATACGACAATTTAACGCCAAAACCGACATTATTATTATCGGAGAATTCACCAATGACATCGCCATTTTGACGTTTAGCTTTGGCGTCACCCAGCCATAAATATTTCCCGCCTACAGCTATGGATAAAGTATTGCTCAGATTATATTGAACACCTATGCCTGTTCCCCAATAACCATCAATTGGACCCAATGCATTAGCAGGACTGCCAAGACCAGAATCCCAATTTAAAGATGTAGAAACCGCCCATTTAGAATTCAATTTATGGGATAAACCTAATTGGGCAGACCATTGATCATTTTCATAGGTTAAAAGTGGTACACCTTGTTTAGTCGGGCTATTTGTAGCTGTTTTTTGATAAAGGTGATAAGGCTTAAATGCAAAGTCACTCCAAGGGACCCATCGTACATTAAAGTTAAGTAATGTTGATTTATTTAAACCTGTTTGTAAATCAAAATTGACTGACTCTGGCGTTGTAAATGTGACAGAATGAATTAACTTCTCATCACTGATTGCCGTAAATGATTCCGTTGTTTGTGTGTCATGATTAATTTCAGATCGATAAGTTAATCCCGCTTTTAAGCCAATTTCTGGTTTTTTAAATACAATGCCTGTCACCCAGCCCACAGCTTTATCGGATTTTAATGTTGCTTGATAATTGGCGCTGGCTTTATAAATTTGACCTCTGAGCTTAACTTCGCCTTCTATTTCTTGCAGCGCAGGGCCTCCAAACAACATTACTTTAGAATTAACATTCCAACCTAATAAACCAGTAAAATTGTTACTTTCAAATTCTGCTTTTGTTCCTTCGGTTGTACCATTGGCTAAAGTTGAAATAAAATCGCTTTCGCCATAGTGCTGTACATTACTACCAAATGGTTGATCAAAAATAACTCCTAAACTAAATTGCTCATTAATGTCCGATTTGACAGCCCATCTTAGGCCAGAACTATTTTCCACAATATTTCTAGTTTCATTGGCAATTCGTGCGGTACTTAAGCCCGTATCTGTACCTTGTACATCTGGTTCAATGTAGTTGTACGAAACTTCAGCATAAGTACCATTTTTCCATAACTCTGTGACTGATTGCCCCGATCGGTCTAGTCCAGAAGCAAATGCCATGTTGGGAATAAATAAAATAGTGCTCGTTGTTAGAATTAATTTATTCATGTGATTTCAAATTCCATTTGAATACGATGATTAAGTTTTTATATAAATCAGGGCAATCTAATTACATTTAAATTGCCCTGATTTTTTGATGCTGTTTTGGGATAATTACGAATTATTACAAGGTAAGAACGTCTCTAATTGATTTGGCATTAGGTAATTTGTTTTAGGCATATATTCACCCATTACTCCAACTAAATCCTTTTGAGTTTCAATATTGGTAAAGGTATTTTTAAAGTCTGGAGAAGAGAGCATGTGACGAATTTGTATCACTGAAACATCGTCATCGAATACCCCATCACCATCATCTGCCATTGGTAACCAACCGATACCACATTCTGGTTTTGCATTTCGAGGACGATCCTCGGCACGACTAACTACAACGGTATAATAACCCTTGTCATCTAATGGAATTTCTTCATCAAATAAGCAGTCATTGACTCGAGTATTAGCAAAACTTTGATTCGAGCAAATAGACCAATATCTTAATTGACCTTGTGACATCACAGCATCGCTGTTAAATGTCTTTGCAACGGTTGGTGCTTTACCGCGCATCACAAATAATTTTCCATATTTTCTATTGGCAATTGTTCGAATGTATTGGTTGTCTAAGTTCGGATAAAAGCCACCTTCTGAACGTCGTGCATTTTCATTAAATTTACCTGTATAAATACCAATTAAACTTTCACGATCAAGCTGGATATACCATTCTGCAGGATTTTTAGCAGGCCATGTATCCGGTTTATCGGCTTGTTGAGCCAATTGACGATATTGATAGGGTGGAATACTTGCGGCGGCAGCAGTCAGTTGTAGCGGTTGCTTGGTATTCAGCTTTCCACAGGCTGAATCACCACTGACTACTGTCCCATCAGCCAGTGTTAATTTTGGTGTAGGTAAATTAACACCGCCAGTAATATCTTTGTTTTTATCGGGGAGATAAATTCGATAAAGCACAGTCTGTTGCCCAGTACCATATTGTGGAACATGTAATTTATCAACACTTTGTGCTTGACCTAATTGCCCAACGAGACGTTGAACTTCTGGGGCACTGCTGACAATCTCAACTGAATAATCGCGTTTATGACTATCACGTTTATTACCCGTTACAAATGGATTAACTGAACCCTGATTTGGTTTGATTAAATAATCCGCTGCGGATTCAATGGGTTTTCCTGCATTATCATAACTAATTAAAGACATATAGCGTGAATGTGGATATTGTCCTTGTATTTCCAGTTTAGCGCCTTTAGGGACTGTAAATGTCGCAGCCCAATAATAAACATTTGCATCTGGATAAGCCATATTCAAATAAGGATCAGCACTATGTGGCCCACGAGACCAGAAACATGTTCTTGGCCCAGGAATCCCCGAAGCATCTATTGAAGCAGAACTATTTTTTAAGTTTTTCTGACTAGCATCATTTGCTGCATAGCTCATACCCGAGGATAAAAGCATCAGGCTAGACATACTTGAAGCAAGTAAAACATTTCTCATTCTAACATCCATATCATTTTTCAAATTAGGAACACATTTAAATAAGAGTGCTTAAGTAAGGCATTCTTCTTTGATTAAAAATAAATCAAGAAAATGAATCATAGATAATAAAAAAGTAAATTGGTAATTCAATTAAAATATTAAAGTTATAGTTTTTAGAAATACCCGAGTTAAATTATTTTAACGTTCTTGAAAATATATTATTTTTAATATAAGTTCTCTTTAAATATGCTGTATCAATTTACGATTTGTTGAGAAAATATGTTAAAGCCAAATCACCTTAAACAAATCATCGTGTTAGCAGAAATTGGCTCAATTAATAAAGCCGCGAATGTATTGCACATGACGCAACCATCGTTAACAAATAGTATTAAAAAACTTGAACATCAATTGGGAATTCCGCTCTTTGAACGTACGACCAAAGGAGTGAAACCAACTTTATATACTGCACATATTATTAGAAAAGGAAAAAAGCTACTTTCTGATTTTAATGTATTACATAAAGAAATTCAGTTACTTGCTAGTGGCCAAAACGGAGAGTTACATATCGGTTGTGGCCCAGTCATTATTCATACTGTGATCCAAGAAATAATTACAAAATTTAGCTCACTGTATCCCAACATTGAAGTCAATATTCATGTTGATCATCCGCGAAAAATTGTCGACAAAGTAAAAAATGGCTCCTTTGATATTGGATTTCTCAGTACTGAATATATTAATGTAGAAAATAATTTTAAGACTTTATCTTTACATAAAGAAAATATTTTTTTTATTGCAAATTCTTCTCACCCAATTCTATTGGAAGATAATATTTCGATTAATTCAATTTTAAAATATCCATTAGCTTTACCCAAAATTTTCATTGAAAATATGGTGGATTTTAAAACAAATTTATTTGAGGCCAATATTAATATTCGAACCTGTTTAACATCAAATGATTATAATTTATTATTACATACAGTTCGTCATACAGATGCAATCACTGCAGCACCCCAGCATCTATTTGATCGCTACAAGAGCAGTAAAGATTTAGTCTGTTTAAATTATACCAATGAAAATCTGTATTGGCATGCACATGCTTTATATGATCCTATTCGAATGTATTCGACCAGTACTAAATTATTTTTAGATATGATTGTCGATTGGTTTAATCAAAAGAATTAGTTTTATATTTTAAATAATTTACCATAAATTTTAGGAATTGAGTCATGGATAGTACCAATTTAAATTATGAACAAAATGCAGAAATCGGATTGTTTAAAGAGATATTTCGAGAGCAGAAATTAAGTTTTGAAAAAGATAAATATCCTGTACTAAAATCAAGGAAAGAAAGTCTAAATACGCTCAAAAAAATGATTATCGATAATCAGGATTTAATAATTGATGCGATTAACCAAGATTTTAAAAGTAGAGCACGACAAGAAACCATTACTTTCGAAATTTTACCCTCTGTATTAACGATCAACTATACGCTTAAACATCTGAAAAAATGGATGGCACCGCAAAAAAGACATGTGCATTTGCTATTTCAACCAGGTTCAGCATCAATTTACTATCAGCCACTTGGTGTAGTGGGAGTGATTGTTCCATGGAACTATCCTCTCTTTTTAGCAATGGGCCCGCTCATACAAGCATTGGCTGCAGGTAATAAAGTAATGATTAAGATGAGTGAATTTACACCTCATTTTTCGTTATTGCTGAAGTCCTTAATTTCACAATATTTTGATAAAAATCAGATTAGTGTGATTCTAGGTGATGCACTCATTGCTAGTGAATTTACGCAGTTACCATTCGATCATTTGCTATATACGGGGTCGACCAATATTGGTAAGAAGGTGATGGCTGCTGCTGCAAATAATTTAACACCAGTCACATTAGAGTTGGGTGGAAAATCTCCCGCGATTGTCTGTTCTAACAGCAACATTCACGATGCAGCAGAAAAAATTGCTTATGGTAAGCAGGTTAATGCAGGGCAAACTTGTGTTGCACCAGACTACGTTTTTATTCATAAAGATAAAGTTACTGAATTTGTTACGCATTATACAAATACGATTCAAGCATTTTATTCGAATACAGTGAATAATTCTGATTACACTGCAATCATCAACCATATTCAAAATAATCGATTACGGCATTATATTGAGGATGCAAAATCTAAAGGTGCCACGGTTACTTCAATCCTTCCTGAAGGAGCCAAAATTTATGTAGAACCAACCTTAATACAGAATGTTGATGATTCTATGCTCATTATGCAAAATGAAATATTTGGCCCCATTTTACCGATTATTACATTTGATGATTTGAATCAAGCTATTGATTATATAAATAATAGACCACGGCCATTAGCATTATATTTATTTAGTAATAACAGCAATGATCAAAATAAAGTCATACATGAGACACACAGCGGAGGAATGTGTATCAATGAAACTGTTCTACATGTGGGTGTCGATTCATTACCATTTGGTGGGATTGGCGGTTCAGGTATGGGGCATTATCATGGTTATGAAGGTTTTATAACCTTTTCCAAAGTGAAATCTGTTTATAAAAAATCATTTATTAATTTAATGAAGTTTTTATATCCTCCTTATAGTCAAAATACTTTTTTTTATCAAATTTTGAAAAAACTTTTTATTAAATAAAATTTTTATAGATACACTTATTCTAAAAATATGAGTGTTTGAATTCTAAATTTTATTCAATGACTTATAACCTAAAGCGTAACAAAGATACTTTAGGTTGTTGAGTTATTTTTGAAATATAAATATTTGATTTAAATACTTAGGTTTTAGTGATATTGAGGAAAATTTTACGTAAATTTTACGGCAAATATATATCCTGAAATAGAGAGTTTACGCTGTTATTTTTCATACTAGGTTGTGGAATATCCCCGATGTTTAGGATGAAAACGATGGTTGCTAAATTCATAGCTCATCAACAAGTAAAGCATCACTTCTCATGCTTACAGCACAATCTATCTAAAAATATAATACAGCTGAACATGAGCATTTTTTCAACAGGAGAAATGCCATGTTAGAGCTAATCTGTCTTTTACTGATTGTCACTCTTTTGGCTTTTCCTCTTGGAAAATATCTTGCGACAATTATGCAAAACCGTGAGATGAAAATTGATCCTCTATTTAATTGGCTTGAGAGACCGATTTATGCAGTTTTGGGTACACATCCGAAACAAGGGATGAACGTTAAAACCTACATACTGAGTTTTATATTCAGCTGCATGGTCATTGGTTTGATAGTTTGGGGCCTATTTATGGTGCAAGCTGGGTTGCCTTTAAATCCCAATAATGCACCCAATATGTCGTGGGATCTGGCTTTACATACCATGATTTCATTCTTGACCAATACCAATCAGCAGCATTATTCAGGTCAAGCACAACTATCTTACTTATCTCAAATGGTTGGTATTGTCGGTCTGCAAGTTATTACCCCAATGATGGGTTTAGCCATGGTAGTGGTGACCATTCGTGTTTTATTCTTTGATCAATCCAATGCGCAGTCAGCGATTGAGTCGAACACACCTGAACAAAATCTTTCTAATAAAATTCAAATAATTAATGTCGGAAATTATTGGGCAGATGTGATTCGTCCAACCTTTCGCTTTTTATTACCGCTCTGTCTTATTTGGGCATTATTTTTAAATAGCCAAGGCGTACCTTCAACGTTCCAAGGTGGGCCGGAAGTCCAAGTTATAGATCAAACCACCGAATTAAAAACTCAGAAAATTCCACTTGGCCCAGTTGCACCAATGGTTGCTATTAAGCAATTGGGTAGTAATGGTGGTGGATGGTATGGGCCGAATAGTGCTGTACCTTTAGAAAATCCAACACCATTGTCTAATTTTATGGAAATGCTGGGAATTTTACTCATTCCTATTTCTGTCATTTTTATGCTGGGTTTTTTTACGAAACGTCCAAAATTTGCAGCCTTTGTTTTTGGTTCAATGCTTTTAATGTCAGTTATTTCAGCTTCCAGTGCAATTTGGTCTGAAAGTCTTTCGCAAACCGCATCGCAAGTTTCAGTGATGGAAGGCAAAGAAATGCGTTTTGGTGAAGCATCTTCGGCACTGTGGTTGGCACTTACCACGCAAGTCAATAATGGCTCAGTCAATATGATGCACGATTCTGCTGCACCATTAACAGGATTAATTGCACTGTCGAATATGCTGATTAATGCCATTTGGGGTGGTATTGGTTGTGGTTTGCAACAATTTATCATTTATTTATTCTTAGCTGTGTTTATTGCAGGATTAATGACTGGACGTACGCCTGAACTTTTTGGTCGAAAAATTGAAGCTGGAGAAATTAAGTTACTTGCTATCGTGATTCTGATTCAGCCAATTGTAATTTTAGGATTAACCTCAATTACATTGTTTTTCCCTGGTTTAACGGGAAATAGTAACCCTGCATATCATGGGGTTTCTCAAGTTTTATATGAATATGTATCTGCATTTGCCAATAATGGCTCAGGTTTTGAAGGTCTGGCAGACAATACCGTTTGGTGGAATGTCACCTGTAGTATTGCACTCATTTTAGGACGATTCCCAACGCTGATTATTCCTCTGATTATTGCCACTCGTTTGGCGGCTAAACGCCAAGCACCTGAAAGCAACGGTAGTTTAAAAGTTGAAACCCCAACTTTTGCTTTAACGCTCATTGCTATCGTGGTGATGTTGACCTTATTGCAGTTTATGCCTGTCTTGGTATTAGGGCCAATCGCTGATCATCTCTTATTGGTTCAGGTGGAGTAATATTCATGAATAATCCCAAAAATTCCCAAAAAAATATTTCAACGCTTTTTCAAGCTGAAGCATGGAAAGATGCCTTTATTAAACTTTTGCCACAACATGCAATTAAAAATCCAGTTATGGCGATTGTGTGGTTAGGGACACTTATCACCTTAATCAGTACCTTATTTGGCAAAGCAAACTTTGTTTTCGGTTCGCTGGTGACCTTAATTTTATTTATCACCGTATTGTTTGCCAATTATGCAGAAGCCATTGCAGAGGCTAAAGGGCGAGGTCAGGCTTCATCACTCAGACAAGCACGCCAAAATTTAACAGCCCGTCGTTTAATGTCTTTGGAAGATAAAGAGGGTGCTCAAGTTGCTGCGACACTTTTAAATATCAATGATCTAATTGAGGTACGGGCGGGCGAGCTCATTCCAGCAGATGGGGAAATTATTCATGGCTTTGCAACGATTAATGAAGCAGCAGTAACAGGGGAATCCGCACCGGTACTTCGTGAAGCGGGAACAGACCGTTCTGGAGTCATTGCTGGAACGAAGGTTTTAACGGATCGTATTATTGTTCAGGTGACCGCAGAATCTGGGCATAGCTTTTTAGATCGAATGATTGCTTTAGTTGAGGGTTCAAATCGTCAAAAAACACCCAATGAGATTGCGCTGGGTATATTACTGACAGTGATGACTGTGACCTTTATTATTGTGGTCTGTAGTTTACCAATTATTGGTCATTTTCTAAATATTTCGATGAATCCCATTCTTTTAGTTGCCTTATTGGTATGTCTTATTCCAACTACCATTGGTGGGTTATTACCAGCGATTGGGATTGCAGGGATGAACCGCGCCTTAAAAGCCAATGTGATTGCCAAATCAGGTAAAGCTGTCGAAATTGCAGGGGATATTGACGTCCTTTTACTCGATAAAACTGGAACAATTACCTATGGTGATCGTCAAGCAACCGTATTTTATCCACTTACAGGGGTTTCTGAATCTGAACTGCGTCAAGCAGCAGTCTTAACGTCGCTGGCAGATCCTACGCCTGAAGGAAAATCAGTCGTTGCTCTGGCTAAAGAACTGGGTGAAAAAATCATTGATCCAGAACAGGCAGAATTCATTCCTTTTAATGCATCGACACGTATTTCTGGGATAAATTTGGCAGATGGGCAACAAATTCGTAAAGGGGCATTAGATGCAATTTTAAAATTTACATCACAAGAAATTTCTCACCACAGCGAACTTAAAACGCATGTCGAGCAAGTTGCATCAAAAGGTGCGACACCACTTGTCGTTGCATGCGGACAAAATCTATTGGGAGTAATTGAACTTTCAGATGTCATTAAATCAGGGATTAAAGAAAAGTTTGCTCGTTTACGTGAAATGGGGATTAAAACCGTGATGGTGACAGGGGACAATCCACTCACTGCTGCTGCCATTGCTGCCGAAGCGGGTGTTGATGATTATATTGCAGAAGCCAGACCTGAAGATAAGCTAAATTGTATTCGTAATGAGCAAAATAAAGGTCATCTGGTAGCAATGGTCGGTGATGGTACCAATGATGCACCTGCACTTGCACAGGCAGATATTGGTTTGGCCATGAATTCAGGTACACAAGCAGCCAAAGAAGCCGGCAATATGGTGGATTTAGATTCAGATCCGACCAAATTATTGGCTGTGGTTGAAATTGGTAAACAACAACTGATTACTCGTGGCGCATTAACGACTTTCTCTTTAGCGAATGATATTTCAAAATATTTTGCGATATTACCTGCACTTTTTGTTGCCGCCATTCCACAAATGCATGTGTTAAATGTCATGCAATTGGGAAGTCCTGAAACTGCGATTCTTTCGGCACTCATTTTCAATGCCATTATTATTCCACTACTCATTCCAATTGCTTTACGTGGAGTAAAATTTAAACCTTCAACATCAACACAATTATTACGTCGTAACATGATGATTTATGGGGTAGGTGGAGTGTTATTGCCATTTTTTGCAATTAAAGCAATTGATCTTGTTATTAATCACGTTTTAGTCTTGTAAGGTGATGAACATGAATACAGTAAATGCAGAACAGTTAGTACAACCTTCCTATACTTCAATCATCCGTGCTTCGATTGGATTAAGCGTCATAAGTTTAGGATTATGTGGTTTTTTA
Organism: Acinetobacter sp. ANC 4648; assembly: GCF_002135345.1. Classification (GTDB taxonomy): domain Bacteria; phylum Pseudomonadota; class Gammaproteobacteria; order Pseudomonadales; family Moraxellaceae; genus Acinetobacter. The sequence goes on from NZ_NEGI01000008.1 coordinate 67,237, forward strand.
TATAGTTCAGTCGCTACGGGTCTAGGGCAATTGATATTTCCCGACCAAGCCAGTGGCAGTATGATTGAGTTAGATGGAAAAATTTTAGGTTCAAGTCTAGTGGCTCAAACTTTTCAGGATCCTCAATATTTTCAAGCTCGGCCTTCGGTAGCTCATTATGATCCAATGGCGATGGCTGGAAGTAACATGGCAAGAACCAATCCTGAATTGACTAAAATCATTGCACAACGCATTGCAGATATTGAAGCCAAGGATCATGTGAGTCCTAAGCAAATTCCAAGTGATTTGGTGACTGCCTCAGGCAGTGGTATAGATCCTGAAATTAGTATTCAAGCTGCGATGATTCAAGTGAAACGTGTCGCCTTACAAAGGCATTTAACTGATCAACAAGTGATTAAACTGATTCAAGAACAGACATTAAAACCAACTTTGGGCTTTTTAGGGCAAGAACGGATTAATGTTTTGGAGTTAAATTTAGCTTTGGATCAGATGAAAAAATAGGATTTTGATATCCATAGACTGTCCGATATATAATTTTTTATTATGAGCTGCTGTCATAAAGTTTAATGGTGGCAGCTCATAGGTTATTTTTTCGAATAAAGTACTCTAGAACCAAAATTATGAAAACAGCATTAGATATAAAATATCAGTATGTCTTCATATTTATTGATTTAATTACTGCAACATGATGAACCAGATTTTGAAATATATTTTCCCTAGACCGTTTCAGTTTTGCGCTAGGAATTTTATGAATAGAGTGAATAAAAGAATGATCTACCAGATGACTTTTTCCTATTTTAAAAAGATAGATTTATGACTGAAAATCGAAATAATAAAGTAGATGCTTTACTGCAACATGCACAACGCTATCAGTCAGGGCGATTAACCATTTTTTTAGGTGCGGCCCCTGGGGTAGGAAAAACCTATGCGATGTTAGTTCGCGCCCGTGATTTATTTCAGCAAGGGCAAAATATTATTATTGCTTATATCGAAACACATGGTCGCTTAGAAACTGAAAAACTGATTGAAGGATTACCTTTAATTCCACGAAAAATAATGCAATACCAAGGGCATTCTCTTGAAGAAATGGATTTGGATGCAGTTCTTTACCAGAAACCTGACATTGTATTGGTAGATGAGTTTGCGCATAGCAACATACCTAAAAGTCGGCATGAAAAACGCTGGCAAGATATCAATGAATTACTTGATGCTGGTATCGATGTTTTTACCACCATGAATATTCAGCATCTAGAAAGTTTAAATGATGTGATTTATCAGATTACAGGTATTCGAGTCAAAGAAACCGTGCCAGATCGAGTCTTTGACCGAATTCGCGATATTCGTTTAATTGACTTGCCTGTGAATGAACTTTTAGAACGATTAAATCAGGGTAAAGTTTATATTCCTGAACAAATACAACATGCGCTACAAGGCTTTTTCAATGCTTCCAATTTGACGGCTTTACGTGAGCTGGCAATGCAAACAGTTGCAAGTCATGTCGATAGTGATGTCCGGGAAAACTTTGCTTTACATGGGCTAATACCTATTCCACTCAAAAATCATATTTTGATTATGCTGGATGGATTAGGACAATCTGAAGCCTTGGTTCGGGCAGGTTGTCGGATTGCCGAAAATCGGTTAGCCGCTTGGACGGTCGTGGTGTTTATGGATGAACATCAAAACCAGCATAAAAAATTAGATGCTCAAAGTAGAGAAATCGAACGGGCGCTCAATCTCAGTCGTCAACTGGGTGGAATGACTGAAATTTTATATGGCCAACAACACACTAAAATTTTATCTGAATTTGCATTGGAACGCGGCATTTCAACCTTAGTCGTGGCACAAACCCAACAGAAACAACATCGGTTTAGCTTAAAACCAAATTTGATTAAACAAATATTACAACATCATCCAAATTTCGAACTCAGTATTGTTCCGATTCAATCAGAAATCAGGCACGTTCAACATAGTTTTCCCAAAAATCTATTTTTAAGTCTAAAAGAGTCTATTTTTGTTTTATTAACGACAATTATTAGTATTGTGATCGCAAGTCTTGGAGAAAAACTGCTTGGCATTGAAGAGCTTTCGGTTGTTTTTATCACAGCGGTGGTTTTTGTTGCATCAAAAACACGAATGACAGCAGCAGTATGTTCAGCCATCATTTTTTTTCTGGCTTATAATTTTTTCTTTATTATACCTAAATATACCTTACAAATTTCAGCACATCAGGGTGTGATTACGGTTGTGGCTTTTTTAGCTGCTGCACTGATTGCCAGTCGTTTGGCTTCTCGATTACGAGAACAAGTCACGGCGTTAAAAGCTGCGAATAGTTATAATAGTATTATGCAAGATTTAGGACAAAAACTCTCTATTGCCGCAAATTTAGAACAAATGCATGTGATTGCAAAGAAAAGTTTAGAGCAAAATTTAAAGGCAGAAATTTTATTCTATATTCCAAATCAAGAGGCGCTTGTCAATGATTCAAATCATTTACAACTTTCAGAGAAAGAAAAAATATCAGCCGAATGGACGATCGCTAATCATCAACCGTCAGGTCGTTTCACGCAAACTCTGACTGAAAATGAATGGTGGTTTTTACCACTTTTGGCATCTAAATTATGTTTAGGTGTCATTGGCGTAAAATTTAACTATGAAATAAAGAATCTTAGTGTTGAACAAAAACGCTTAACTGAAACTATGATTGAGTATATTGCTCAAGCAATTTCAAGGGCTAAGCTTACTAAAGAATTAGAAATTGCCAATGTCACATCTGAAACAGAGAAATTACGTTCTGCGTTATTATCATCCGTGTCACACGACTTACGTTCACCTTTAGCATCAATTATTGGTGCTGCAGAGACTTTGAGTAATTATCGACACTCTATGGATGAAGCTGATCAAAATAGTTTACTTGAGGCTATCCAATTGGAAGGTGAGCGTTTAGATCGTTATATCCAGAATCTATTAGATATGACACGTTTGGGTCATGAAGGCTTAAGCTTAAAACGCGATTGGATTGGGATGGATGAGTTAGTCGGCTCCGCAGTACGCAGGTTAAATCGATATTTACCAAAAGTCGATGTACATATTGTGATGCCTGAAGCCACAATTAGTTTATTCGTACATGCTGCATTAATTGAACAAGCAATTTTTAATGTTTTAGAAAATGCGGCAAAGTTTTCACCCGAAGATGAAGTAGTTGAAATTGAAGTCAAAAAAATTGATGATACACAGGTTCAAATTACCATTAGTGATCAAGGCCTAGGCATACCAGAAGATGAGCGTAATCGAATCTTTGATATGTTTTACACGATGCAGCGCGGTGATCGTGGACAATATGGTACTGGTTTAGGTTTAACCATTGTTAAAGCGATTATTGGGGCTCATATGGGGCAAATTTCAGCAACTTCTGCAAAAAATAATCGTGGAACATGTATTCGCATCTTGCTTCCTATACAGCAAATTATGGCATAAAAGAGAAATAAAGCATGATGAAAAGTCTTGATATGTCGAGCAATGCTGTCAATATATTAATCATTGATGATGAAACTCAAATTCGTAAATTTTTAGATATTGCCTTACGTGCTCAAGGATATAAGACCATTTTGGCAGAAACTGGACAACAGGGTCTAGAAACGCTTGCTTTACATGGTGCAGATTTGGTTATTTTGGACTTAGGATTGCCCGATCTAGATGGACAAGAGGTATTAAAAGAGCTACGTGTATGGTCACAAGTTCCCGTGATTATACTTTCCGTTCGTTCGAGTGAAGAAGAAAAAGTCGCACTTTTAGATGCTGGGGCAAATGACTATGTGACTAAACCGTTTAACGTGCAAGAACTCATGGCACGTATTCGAGTAATGCTAAGAAATATACCAACTCAAGTTGAATCAGCTATTTTTGATGATGGATTTCTCCGAATTAATTTTGCACAGCGTCAAGTTTTTATAGAAAATCAACTGCTGGCTTTAACGCGAAAAGAATTTCAATTATTAATGTTACTCGCGCAACATAGTGGACAACTTATTACTCAACCCCAAATTTTAAAAGAATTGTGGGGCCCAACACATCAGGAAGATACACATTATTTACGTATTTTAGTGGCAAAATTACGCAGTAAGTTAAGTGATGATGCAATTCATCCTAAATATATTATGACGGAATCAGGGGTAGGATTAAGGTTTATCGGTCGAATTAATGAATAACTCGCTGTACTGTTATTGTCGAGCGATTCGTCTTGTAAACTCCTGATAAAGAAAATGGAGCTTAAAAGCTCCATTTTTAATTGAAAGTATATCTATGCTCAAATATTTTTAAGTTTTAAATGTTTATGCAACACAATCAATGCAACTAATTAAGATCCTTGATCACCACATCTTTATGAAAGACCTCAATAGGTTGTCCTCCTATGGGGCGGTTCAGAAGAGCACCTTCTCTCCAGCTTGATCTATATATTCCCATTTGGAAATAGGGCGGCCATGCTTGATGATAGTTATTTTCTCCAGAAATTCTAGCGACTTCTTTATCATTATGTTTCACCACAATTAAACCTGGAATCAATTGATTATTAGCATCTAACTGCGACCATTGAATATCAAAATTCCAATTATTCCATTGATCATAAGTTACGGGCACATCAAGGATATAACGAGTTAACACTGTTTCTGGTACATCTAAAGGCGAAGATAGTGGCTTTAAATGATAGACATGGAGCTGCCATTCAGGTTTTTCCCCATTTAGGACGAATGCAATAGGTGGGTTTAGATTTTTATTGTTTAAACTATACCCATGCCATTGGGCTAAAATTGTTCCATATTTAAAAATTGGCCATGTAGAGGGAACGTAGTGGGAAACTGAATAATTATAATGCCCCCATTTGAACTGCTTTCTCTGGATTTCTGCTCTATAAGATTGACCATCATCAGGAACTATAAATTTGGCAACATTCTGATCACTACCCGCAGGATCTTTGACAATCTCTGCTGAACTACGATTTTCCATATTCAGTGCCATTGCACTCCATGTGTAGTCATTCGCGTTAACATTTTCCTTATCTACATTGATTTTCCCTGTCCAAAAACCATCACGGAACACGACTTTACCCAATTCAGTAGGTGGTTGAGTGCTTTGTTTTTCAACAACTTGTATAGATACAACACTGATTGGACTATCTAGTTCACCGTCATTGACGATCAAACTAATTTCATAGTTGCCAACAGTATCAGGAATGAAATTAAAAGTTTGCGTATTGGTTGATCCTATAGCAGGAAAACTATTTTCAGGCTTTGACTTGACTGACCATTGATATGTGAGAGTACTCGAACGATCATCAGTACTTTCAGAACTATCCAATACAATGGAAGATCCGACCACGACGATTATAGGTATAGCAGTGTTTTTTGATTGAATGATTGCAACAGGCGCTATATTCGTAGCTTTGTTTGGTGGTATTTCATTTGAAATACCTTCACTCTCTCCACCACATGCTGTAAGCCCTAAAAGTATAGAAAATATTAAAGAATATTTAATTTTTTTCATGTAAATTCATTCTCATTATCAGTACTAGATTAATTCAGTGTCTTATCTAGAGAGTTCCTTCAAAATACAAATTTGAGAGGAGAAATCTCATCATTCAATACAAAAAAATTACTAAAGTTATACTGAGAATTATACTAATATTGTAAATAATTTGTTTGTTTTTCAGTTACTAATCAGTACAGTATATTTATAATTGAATAAATTTTATCTAAATATTGAACATCTTTATTCTAAAAATTGAGAAGAATTATATGCGTGCTACTCGGCAGAATCACGTTCCTCCAATAAGCTGCATGTATATGCTATATATATTTGCAATATTTACCATTAAATAAAGAGTCTACTGACAAGTTTTGAAACACTATAGCAATTGTTGGCCCTTATCTAAACTAAGCTTTAATAATAGAAATAGGGCAGATTACCTACTTACTTCTCTTGTTTTGGAGTGGAATTTAACTCCGCCAAAACAAAACTTAGAGATATGTAAAATGTAGCATTTGATTTAATATTTTCTCACCCCTATTATTTTATGAAGAATAAAGGTATTAAAACACGATTAACTTTTTATCAAAATAAAGAAGACAAGAACCAGCTAGAAATATAAATATTAAAAATTTAAGTTAACTTTTTACTTAAACTATTAATACTTTAATTACTTTTCTCGTATTCAACTTGTTTGATTCCACCTTGGTTTAACTATTTATAAATTCAGATCAAATTGTTTACAGAATAAAGCATATCTTTTTACAAAGACTCAATTTACATTGAACTTAAACTATATTTTTACTGAAAATATAATTAACAAAGGATCAGTAAGTATGAAAAAATTAGTGATCGCAGGAATTGTGATAATTATTTTATTAATCGCTGGTTTTTTTATATGGCAATATTATAAAAAAGAGAGTTCTGATAACGTACTCACGTTATATGGAAATATTGATATTCGGCAAGTTTCACTGGCATTTTCCGAAGTTGGACGAATACAATATTTAAATGTTCAAGAAGGTGATCAGGTAAAAAAAGACCAAATACTGGGTCAACTGGACACTACTGTATTACAATTTCAGGCAGCACAAGCAAAAGCTCAAGTAGATGTACAGCAACAAATAATTTTAGAACAAAAAATAGGTGCAAGACCAGAAGAAATTACCCAAGCACGTGCTCAGTTAAATTCTGCAGAAGCAAGCTTATTAAAAGCACAGGAAGATTATTCACGGTTACAAATTTTGGATAAAAATACGGAGGGAAAAGCATTAAGTAAGCAAGAATTAGATTTAGTAAAAAGCAATCAACGTGCATCAGAAGCGGCAGTTAAAGAGCGTAAAGCCAATTTAGATTTAATTCTAAAAGGTGCTAGAAAAGAAGATCGTAACGCTGCGGTTGCTCAATATAATGCTTTAAAGGCCAATTTGGAACTTTTAGAATATCGTGTGGCACAAGGTATCTTACGCTCGCCTGTAGATGCTATTGTTCGGGCTCGTTTGCAAGAGCCTGGAGATATGACCAACCCACAGAATGCGGTATATACACTTGCATTAATTTCACCTAAATGGGCACGTATTTATCCTGATGAAAGTGATTTGGGTCGAATACAAATGGGCATGCAGGCACAAGTTTACAACGATACCAAACCTGATCAGCCAATCAGTGGAAAAGTGGGTTATATATCCTCAGTTGCAGAATTTACACCAAAGACGGTGCAAACAGATGAGCTTAGAACTCATTTAGTTTATGAAGTTCGAGTATATCTAAATGACTCAGTAGATCAACTCAAAATGGGACAGCCGATCACTGTCAAAATCAATGCACCTTTAAAGAGTGATTAAGGCTATGCCCAACAATAAACATGTTGTGATCGCTAGTGACTTGCTTATGGAGTTTGCTACTGATAAAAAACAAAAAACAAAAATAATAGCGCTAGATCATCTAAATCTTAAAATTGATGCTGGTGAAATTATTGCCTTCGTTGGTCCAGATGGTGCTGGTAAAACCACCTTGTTACGCTTAATTGCTGGTTTATATACCGCAACTTCTGGCAGTTTAACGGTATTAGAGACTGATGTATTCAACGATCCTCAATCTGTTCAAAATCGTATTAGTTATATGCCACAACGCTTTGGTCTATATGAAGATTTAAGTGTCATGGAAAACATACAACTTTATGCTGACTTACATGGCGTACCTAAACATATCAGAAAAGAAAGATTTGATCGATTACTTAAAATTACTGATTTAAACCAGTTTACTGAACGTATTGCAGGCAAGCTATCAGGTGGAATGAAACAAAAATTAGGCTTAGCATGTACTTTGGTTCGGTCACCAGAATTATTATTACTTGATGAACCTAGCGTTGGTGTCGATCCACTTTCTCGTCGAGATTTATGGGGGATTATTGAACAACTGGTTCGTGAAGAACAACTTAGTGTTATTATTAGCACAGCGTATATGGATGAAGCTGAGCGATGTGCTGAGGTGTATATTTTATATGAGGGTCGAATACTGGCTCAAGGTACACCACAACAATTAACCATAAAAGCTGAAGGTTTGACTTGGGAGGTTAAGCCACCAGAGTATATTCAAGCCAGAAAAGTACAAGCAAAATTACTTGAAAATACTGCGTTAATTGCAGATGCTGTACCCAAAGGCAATACGGTCAGATTTATCACTAAAGCTCAATATAAACATATTCCTGCAAATATTCTATCTGATGAGGCATTAGCTAAACCAAGAAAACCCGAACTTGAAGATGCCTTTATGCTGTTATTACATCAGGCAAAATCTAACTTAGAAATACAACAAAATCAAATAGCAAAAGTTGAAATCGTTTCAGAAGACAATCCATCAAAAAATATGGATAAAGCTGTAATTATTGTTCAAGATTTAGTGAGAAAGTTTGGAAATTTTACGGCAGTTGCAAATGTATCATTTGAAGTAAAAAGAGGTGAAATATTTGGCTTATTAGGCCCAAATGGTGCTGGCAAAACGACAACTTTTCGAATGCTATGCGGACTATTACCAGCGACCAGCGGTTTTTTAGAAGTTGCGGGGCTAAATCTACGAACTGCACGCGCTGAGGCACGTGCCCGTATAGGCTATGTTTCACAAAAATTTGCTTTGTATAGCAGTCTCACGGTACAGGAAAATTTACATTTTTTTGGTGGGGCTTATGGTCTAAGAGGTCAAAAACTTAAAAGACATATTGAAGCTGCATTACAGCAATTTAACTTAAACCCACATGACAAAAGTGGTGATTTACCCGGTGGCTATAAACAGCGTTTATCTATGGCTGTTGCACTAATACATCAACCAGAAATTGTATTTTTAGACGAACCAACCAGTGGAATAGATCCACTCGCTCGACGTTTATTTTGGTACACCATTGGTGAACTAGCCGATAAAGGCATCACGATTATTGTCACTACTCACTTTATGGAAGAAGCCGAATATTGTGATCGGATTGCCATCCAAGACGCGGGTAAATTATTGGCTTTAGGTACACCAGCACAAGTCCGACAACAAGCAGGACTTGAAAATGCATGTGATATGAATAGTGCCTTTATTGCAATTGTAGAAAATGCACGTGCCATTAATCAAAAGAATAAAGAGGTTGTGGAATGAAACAATCCTTTCTGCGCTTAATTGCACTCATTCGGAAAGAAACACGGCAACTGTTACGAGATAAAAGTAATTTAGCTGTAGGATTAATCTTACCCATTATTCTAATTTTATTATTTGGTTATGGATTGTCTTTTGATTTAACCAACGCGCGAGTCGCAGTGGTTGTAGAACAGCACTCACCACAAGCCAATACATTATTATCAGGAATACAAGACACAAAATATCTTAAAATAGAGCAATTTAATTCATTCGATGCTGCTAAAAGAGCCTTATTAAAAAATGAAAACGATGCAATTTTAACGATTCCACCAAATTATGCTCAAAGCTTAAGTCAAGGCAATGCACATCTACAACTTATACTCAATGGTGCTAATCCTAGTATTGCAACGGCATTACAAGGATATGTTGCTGGTGCAGTTTCAACGTCATTGAATATACAAGCAGATCGTCATATAGCTGTACCAATCCTTGGCACAGTCAGCATAGAACAGCGCTTGTGGTTTAATGAATCTGGCAATAGTACTTGGTTTCTTGTACCCGGATTAATCGTTTTAATTTTAACGCTCATTGGAGCATTTTTAACTGCTTTATTAATTGCGAAAGAACGAGAAAGGGGAACCCTCGAAGCAATTTTTGTCACACCTGTACGACCGATAGAACTAGTGATCGCAAAACTTGTTCCATACATTGTAGTGGGTACGATTGATTTAATCATTTGTTTGCTGGCCGCACATTTCATCTTTGATGTTCCTATTCGGGGATCTATCTTGGCTGTTTTTACAGCATCTTTTCTTTATCTGATCGTCTCTTTAGCACTCGGGTTAGCAATTTCAGGAATTGCTTCAAGTCAATTTTTAGCCAGCCAAGTTGCACTAATCGCAAGTTTTATGCCAGCTTTAATGTTATCTGGGTTTGTATTTGATACACGAAATTTACCTATTTTCATACAAATCGTCAGTCAAATATTGCCCGCCACTCATTTCATGACCTTAATTAAAACGCTTTTTTTAGCAGGAAATGATTGGACACTCTTCTTTAAGGAATGTGGGATTTTATTATTTTATGCAATCTTTTTAATCAATGCTTCACGAATATTTTTAAGAAAAAAATTAAGGTAAGACTATGAATAGCATCATGGCATGGTTTAAACATATAATATTTCTTATTCAAAAGGAATTTTTAGCAATTTTTAAAGAACCTGCTAATCGAGTGATTCTATTTGCACCTGCATTATTACAAGCATTATTATTTGGTTATGCTGCAACCTATGATGTGAATCATGTTGATTATGCAATTCTTGATCAAAGTAATGGTGCGGCCTCACATGAGTTAATATCGCATTTAGAGGGATCAGGATTTTTTAGAAGGACTGCAACGCTTAATTCAGCCAATCAGATTGCTAATGTTGTTAGTAAGGGTACAGCATTAGCCGTGATTTCTATACCTCCAGATTTTGAAAATAAATTAAATAAAAATCAAATCTCTCCTATTCAACTTATTTTAGATGGTCGAAACTCATCTACTGCTGGAGTAGCAGCATCCTATATGGGGGTTATTATTAACAGCTATAATCAAAAATATTTAAAGACTGCTGCACCCATCTCACTCGATACACGCGTTTGGTATAATCCTAACTTAGACTCTCGTTGGGGACTAATGCCACCCCTGATTGCCGCCCTCAGTATGATACAAACGCTTTTGCTCGCAGCACTTTCTGTTGCGCGAGAAAGAGAACAAGGAACATTTGATCAGCTTTTAGTAACACCGTACACCCCAATGCAACTGCTTATTGGCAAAGCATTACCGCCAATTTTTGTGGGCTTAATACAGTCTAGTATTATTTTATTGATTATTTTATTTTGGTTCAAAATTCCAATGCATGGATCATTTGGATTACTTTATTTTGGACTACTGAGTTTTAATATCGCTGTGGTTGGTTTGGGACTTTCTATTTCTGCTATCGCGGTTAATATGCAGCAGGCAATGCTATATACTTTTTTACTGATTATGCCACTGATGTTGCTTTCAGGCTTATTAACGCCTGTTCAAAATATGCCTGCCATTCTAGAGATACTCACTTATGCAAATCCGTTACGATTTGCGATTGATTTGGTTAGACGAGTTTACTTAGAAGGCGCAGTTTTTTCTGATATTGCCTTTGATTTTGTGCCAATGCTGATTATGGCGATAATTACGCTACCTTTAGCGGCTTGGCTGTTTCGTAATCGGCTTTATTAATTGAACCTAAAATTGCTTTATAAAGATGAAACTACAGAGCATATTGCTATTTTTTTGCTTAAAGTTTAATAAATAATCAATAGTAAAACGTGTTTTTTTAAGGAATAAAATGTTCAAGTAGGGTGTTTTTAATACCAATATTTAACTTTCAACATGGCTTAAATATATATCAAAAATACAGATTAATACCCATCTACGACTTTTTAAATCCTCAAGTAGAAGGGGTAATAAAAATTAATAATATGTAAAAGAGTATATAAAACGACTGGCAGAATATTTCAATAAAATTTGTAAAAAAGTCTTGAAAAAATAAAAAAATGTGATATTTTTCACATTATATTTTTTAGTAGTGACATTATTCATCAAACTATTGAAAAATAATAGGCAATTTTTTACATGAAAATTGCTTTTTTAACTATCCAGTTCATTATTTTTTAGGGCGTTATATGAAAAACTTTATCACTGCTGCATTGTTAGCTTCTTCTGGATTATTTGTAGTCAGTCATGCGAATGCTGCTGCAACCGCAAACTTCCAAGTAAAAGTTGAAGTTTTATCAACGTGTGCAATCAATGCTACAGATATTAATTTTGGTAGTGTGAATAGTGGTGTTGCAGCGACTGATAAAACAGGTACTTTAAACGTAACTTGTACTAGTCAGACACCATACAGTGTTGGTTTATCAGGTAGCGGAAAAATGACACATGCAACTGACTCTACGTCTAGTGTTGCGTATCAACTATTTAAAGCGTCTACTGACACAGCACAATGGAATAACGACAATAATAAATATTCTGCAACTGGTTCAGGTAGTGTACAGGCGATTCCTGTAGTTGCTAAAATATCTGGTTCTACAAATGTACGTGCTGGTAACTATGCGGATACAGTCACAGCTACAGTAACGTATTAATTTTTGTTATCCTCAGGATATTCTTAACGAAAAGAGTATCAGCATGAAAAATACAGCAAGCTTATCTTATCTTTTCCACTTGTGTGGTGCAGGAATCTTGGCAGCTAGTATTTCTATGACACAGGCGCAGGCTGCAAGCTTGCAGGTTGCGCCTATTTTACTAGAATTTTCACCACAGGAAAAAGTCAAAGAACTTTGGTTGACCAATACTGGTGATGAGAGTATTCGTGCGCAGGTTAGAGTCAACGCTTGGACACAAAGTAATGACCAAGATGTTTTAACAGCATCTAAAGATTTAATTGCAAGCCCTATGGTACTTAGCATACCTGCGGGACAACGGCAATTGGTTCGATTGATTCGCAATGTCAAAACAGTAAATACTACAGAGCAAGCTTATCGTCTAATCGTAGATGAGCTACCTAATTCAAAAGCTGAAACACAAAGTGGTCTACAATTATTATTAAAATACTCAATTCCTGTTTTTTTTAAGGTCTCAAACAGTAATGATACAAATCAAGGCATAACATCACTGAAAGGTATAAGCTTTAAATACACGCCACACACACTCACAGTCAGCAATCAGTCTGATCATTATAAACGCTTTAGTCAGTTTGCTTATATTGATGCCCAAGGCAAAAAAACGTTGATCCAAATGGGATTAATGGGTTATGTCTTGAGTGGGCAACGTATGCAGTGGAACATTCCAAATCATATAAATGTTAAACCTGATGGGAAGTTTGTCGCTGTAGTCAATATGGATGTTCGTGAACAAGTTCTACCACTATCACCTTGATACAGAATAATCTCTGGGGAGTTTCTGATCATTGAATGTTCAAATGAGTCACTTATTCCTTGCTGGAATAATAGTGATCACTACACCGACAGCATTTGCGGAACAAGATACATCTGATACAAGTAATGCAATTCAACAGGAACTGTATTTGGATGTTGAACTAAATCAGTCGGCACAAACTCAAATCGGTCATTTTTTACAGCAGGGTAGACAGTTATATATTGATACGGCTTCCTTAAAAAATTTCTCAATGATTACTGGTACCGAGCCAATTTTGATTGATCAGATGGCCTATGTTGCGCTTGATCAGATTGTAGGTTTAAGTTATGACTATGATGAAGCAAATCAAAAAATCTCTATTCAAGTTCCTATTACGCTGTTGACGAATCAAAATCAATATGGCTATCAGAATCAGCCTGCAGCAAAAGTTAATCCATCGCAGGAAAAAACGGGTGTCCTACTTAATTACACTGCTTTTGCTCAACAGAATGAGAATATATTTTCGTTAAATAGTTGGAATGAGTTACGTGTTTTTGGTCTACTAGGTGGGGTATTTAGCCTATCTGGAAATTATCAATATCGGGATCATGCCTTTACAGATCATCATATACTGGACACGTATTGGGAAAAAGACTTCCCTGAACAACTACTAAGGCTACGCCTAGGGGATGCACAAAGCAATGCATTATCATGGACACGCTCTACGCGGTTAAGTGGTCTTAGTGTATCGAAAAATTTTGCTTTACAGCCCTATACGGTAACGACTCCTTTAATGAGCTTTAAAGGTCAGGTCGCATTACCTTCACAAGTAGATTTAATCATTAACGGCATAAAGCAGTCGTCACAAAATGTTGTACCTGGGCAGTTCGATATTCAATCAGTGCCTAGTATTACTGGTGTAGGCAATGCACAAATGGTGATTACTGATATTAATGGACAACAACAAGTACTAAACTTTTCTCTATATCGTGCGAATAATCTACTTGCACAAGGCTTAAATGACTGGTCTTTTAATTTAGGTTATCCAAAGTTAAATTATGGCATTTCTTCATTTGATTATGCACAAGATCTTGCCTTTAGTGGCAGCTACCGTTATGGAGTATCGAATACTCTCACCCTTGAAACACACACTGAACTGACCGAACAATTAAAACAGGCGGGAGTGGGTAGCGTTTATCAATTGGGGAAACGTGCAGGACAGATGAATCTCTCGTATGCTTATAGTCGTACGTCTGAGCAACATGGGCAATTATTAAATTTCGGTTATAGCTGGAATTCTGCCTTAATGAGCCTAAATTATAATGGTATGCGACAATTTGGTGAATTTAATGATATTGCTAGCTTGAGTGATGCAGAATTTGCGAGTAAGTCAGATCAATTTTACATGGGATTGAATACCTCAATTGGTCAGTTTGGAAGTAGCTATATTCAGCAAAAATATGCTGAACAGAATAATAAATTTGTATTGCTTAACTGGTCTTACATTTTGCCACAACGTATGAACCTAAATTTAAGTTATAGTCGTGATTTGATTAATAAAGACAATAGTTACTATCTATCATTGAATATTCCTTGGCAAAAACGTAACTCTGCCACTGCATCTGCACAACGTAGCAATAATAACAATCAGTTCGGTATTAATATCATTCATGCTGTCGATCAGGATCAGGGAGGTTTTGGCTGGCAAACTATGGCCAATCGTACAGATCAATACTCACAACTTCAGGGGCAGGTAGACTACCTCGGCCGTTATGGGCAAGCACAGTTTAATGTGCAACATACCGAATCGGGCCAACAAAATAATACGAGTGCATATGCTTCAGTTAACGGCGGACTAGTGATTCTTAAAGATGTGATACTTCCCACACGTTTGAGTAATGGTTCATTCGCCATCGTCTCTACAGATAAAGTTGCGGATGTACCTGTACGGCTTGAAAATCGTTTAATTGGTACAACAAATCGTAAAGGTTATTTGCTACTCGATCGTCTAAATGCATATCAGCATAATAGTGTTGCGGTGGATACCTTAGATTTACCGATTAATTTAAAAATCGAAACAACCCAGCAAGATGTTGTGCCTCGTCAGGCAAGTGGTGTATTTGTTCGTTTTCCAATGTATCAAGTCAAAGCAGTCCAACTACAAGTAGTCGATTATATGGGACAGAACCTAGCAGTCGGTAAAGCTGTTTGGGATACAGAACCAACCATGCAGCAACCGGCTAAGACTATTGTTGCACATGATGGTATGGTGTATTTAGATGATGTAAAAAATAATAAACTGTATATTGGTGATCAGCTGAGTCAATGTCAGGTGAATCTTCCTGATATTTCTGCTCTCAAGGGTTTTAGTGATTTAGGAAAGCTAGTATGTCAATAAAACTTCGATTTGATCTATTTAAAGCATATGTTTATATTAAATCTTTAGCTGGTGCAGGCTTATTATTAATAAGTTGTAGCATGGCGTATTCGTCAGCTTATGCAGAGAGTTGCTGGGTCAGTGGTGGAAATTTGAGCTTAGGGACTGCTAATGCACAAGGCTCGGCAACGGCATCTACCGATATTACCGTAAATTGCAATTCAAACTGGACTCAACCAGTGACATATAAGATGTGTATGGTTGTCGATAGTATTGACCCTTCAGCTAAAGACCCCCGTGCAATGCTTAGCTATGATACCTATCCTGCACCTTTATTAAATTATAACTTATATTATGATGTAGCACGCACACGAAAAATACCACAGTCCGATGCTCAAACCACGGCTCAGTGTCAATCTTTTCAAGTAACAGCAAATACAGGAAGTCCCAGCACATTAATTAAAATGTATGGTCAGGTTCTTGCAGGACAAAATGTGCCTGCGGGTTACTATAAAACCAATAATATGACCATGAAGTTATACTATGCTTATCGTTATGGCTTAGATGCACCGACAGACTTAGAAACTTTAGCGAACCAACATATGGCAACCAACTATATGAACGTCAATTCTAATTATGAAAATAGCTGTTTAATCTTATCGGCTTCAGACATAGATTTTGGTGCAGTAGAGCGGTTTAATAATACATTATCTCGTTCAGGAATAATTCAGTTGGCATGTCCTACCGGTACAAACATGAAGGTAAGTCTAGATAATGGGGTAAATCCATTAGGCTCACAAAGACGTATGAAAAATGCTTTGGGCAGTTATATTCAGTACAATTTATATCAGAATGTAGGGCTCTCGAGTGCTTGGCAGGGTAATGTTTCATATGCTGTTACCAATCAGACCATACCCGTTTATGCCGTAATTCCACCGCAAAATATCAATAGTGTGGGGAAATATTCAGATACTATTACGGTGACCTTAACTTATTAAGCAACTCTAAGTTACTCATAACAATTAATAGGTAATGGTCGCAGTAACTCTATCAGTATATTGACCTGCAGGAACATTCGTATTCGGCACTTTTCCCCAAATCGGAATATTTTGAGGTTGTCCTGTACCATGTTGCGAAAACCGATTTTCTGAGATGTTCCCCCATTCTTTACTCATAGATGCATCTTGATAGAGTCGGTATGGAAGTTTCAAGGATACATCATGTGTATTTTTTAGCGTACCATCACTATTTAAAGCAATATGATACGGTGTGCCATTGGTGCAGGAAACATTCAGACTTCCTGTCGCTTGCACATCTTGTGTATTACGAGAAATGGTACCAAAATCTATATCAGAAGAAGAACTCGTGCCAACATCACAAATTTCGGTGATTTGCATTTTGACTTGAAACTGTGACGACTGACGGTCACTCATGGTATAAGCAGATACTGAGACGATGGCCAAAATTATAAATGAATATTTAATAAGTTTCATTGAATGTGCCTTTATCCAATATTTATAGATAATTATATGATTTTACTTAACTAAGTTGTCCCATCGATAGTTTCAAAATAAATGAACAAATAGTTTGTGGATATGAAAACTATATCCAACATTAATCCTCTATTATAAGTCAAAAAATAAGGTTGATACCATCAGAAATATTTAACTATTTAAATTAAACCATTGGTTTTATTTATATAAAAATAGAGCCATATCTAAAAAACTAGCTTTGATGACAACAATAAGTACGTACTGGGTCATATTCAGAATCTAGACATAGGCAACCATGAAGAAATAGAGCGACTTAAATTGTTTCTTATCAAACTTGATCATCAGATCTAACGGTGAAGATTACTTAGGATTTTGCATAATAAGTATTATGTTCATTAGAGTTGTATTATGAATAAACTTTCATAATACAACTCTAGCTAAAACAAAGCTGTATAGGCTACACTCTTAGATATTCTATTTTATCTAAAACTTATATCTCTAAAATTAAACGACTAGATTCGACTTCGTTGTATTAATATAAAAGATTAATAGGCTTATTCTGGAAGTCAAAGTTATTGAAAAATTGCTGATATGGCATTTCTTTCACAGTTTTAGCACCATTAATAATAGCGATAAAATCAGTTTTGGAAACATTAAAAATAGATTTAGGTCTGGTGAGTTTCACATCCACTTTTTTATAATTCATAACTGAATTTTTAAGCGAAATTTCATATACATCTATATTGTCGATATTGATATAAATAACAGTATCATTCGCATTTACGTTTACAAGTGTTGATAGTTTTTCAAGGAAAGTGTAGACGGTGCTTGCTGTAAAATAGCTGACATATCAATTTTTTTACGGTCATAAGTTGATTTTTCATTGCGTAAATCTTTAGCTGCGCTAATATAAAAATTCCGCCAAGATACCGATTCCGCATCATATCCTAAGGTTAAATAAACCTCGGAAAGTACTTTTTTTGCCGCATCATTGTTAGCATTAACATTTAAAATATGATTCAAAAGCTCTGCTGCCCAGCGGAATTCTTTTTGTTTTTGAGCCTCTAGAGCTGACCTGAGTACAGCATTTTCACCGCCCAATATACTGACGTATTTTAAACTTCGTTGCTTCCTTGGTAGCATGTCTAAATTAGCAGGATTACCATCAAACCATCCAATATAATATTGATAAATTCCTTTTACATTATGTTTGATGCTACCGTAGTAGCCACCTATAGATAGCTGTTTATTTAAATTTTCGGGTAATTTAATTTGTTCTACAATTTCATCTGCCGTGTAACTCTGATTCATCATTTTTAAAGTCTGATCATGTAAAAATTTATAAACATCACGGTGCAAGGCTATAAATTCAGAAATATTCTGATTCCCCCAAACAGGCCAATGATGCTGTGAAACTAACACTTCAGTTCCAGCACGATCATTATAATCTTTAGCTTCATTCAGATATTTTACCCATTTTAAGGTATCTCGAGCTTTTGCACCTCTTAAGGTATATAAATTATGCATCGTATGAGTAATGATTTCTGAACCACAATAGAGTTTTTTGCTTTCAATGCTAAAAGTGAGTTCAGAAGGTGCTTCAGAAGCAGGGACATTAAAGAAGTCAAAGTCAATACCATCCACATTAAGTTTTTGTGAGGGTTGGTCAATTAAAATAGTGGGTTGAACAATTGTTACCGTGCCAAAAGAAAGTCCTTTACCTAATCCACTATCCACCAATTGTTTTTCATTAACATCTAAGTTCATTCCAAACATATAAGCAGCACGTTTACCCATAATTGGGCCGGCCATAATATTTTCACTGGTTGCTGCATCCATAAAACCTGATGGTGCAATAATTGGAATATTTTTATCCTCAAGAAAAGCTTCAACTCCACCAAAATGATCATAGTGATTATGGGTTAAAACAATTGCACTAATTTTTTTATGACCTAATTGTGTCCGTAAGAATTTTAAAGCAGCTTCGGCTGTTTCTTTAGAGGCTAAAGTATCGACAATAATCCAACCTGTTTTACCTTCAATCACGGTAATATTGGCCAAATCAAAACCTCTGAGTTGCCAAACACCATCGGTCACTTTAAATAAGCCAATATTTTGATTTAACTTTGCTTGAGTAAGCAGTTTTGGATTAATTGAATTACCTGCATAATTTTCTAAGAATTTATAATCATCATAAGACCAAATTAATTTACCTTGCTCATCTACTAAGGTGCCATAAGGACGTGCAATAAAGCCACGTTGAGCATTCTGTAAATCTTGCTTTCTTTCTAATTGTGGTACTTTTTGTTCTGCAAGTGCAGCATAAGTAGGGTATGCAAATAAACCCACACTTAAAACAAATAATTTCAGTCCATATTTCATGAAAAAATCCTGATTGAGATAATTAGCTAAACGTGCTTTAAACTGTATTGAAATTTAGGTTTTAACTAAAAAATTGAATCAAAAAAAAGCCATTGCGCTGTAAAGCGCAATGGCTGATTGAAATTAATGCGACTGAGAAATTCGTATAATTGGCTTGAGTGTTATGCCAGTTTGACTATCAATAGCTGCTTGGTTGATATCTTCAAAATTATAAAATTTCACAAGCTTATCAAATGGGAATAAGCCTTTTTGATATAAAGTTACAAGCTCAGGAATAAATGTTTTTGGAACACTACTGCCTTCAACGACACCTACAATTGTTTTTCCACCTAACAAAAGATCGTTTACATCAAATTGAGCCAAGGTTCCTAAAGCTGGAGCGCCTACAATAGCGAGTTTTCCTAATATTCCTAAGGCATCAATACCTTGTTTCAAAATTTCAGGACGACCTGTCGACTCTAAAGCGAAAGCAACACCACCTTCTGTGATGTCTTTAATGGCTTGTACAGAATCTACATTCTTACTGTTAATGACATGTGTTGCACCAAGTTCTTTGGCAAGTTCTAATCGGCTTTCTACAATATCGACGGCAATAATTGTGGTTGCACCACAAATTTTAGCGGCTAAAAGTGCGCTTAAACCTACGGCACCTGCACCAAAGGTGACAAAGCTACTTGCAGGGGTTACTTTTAAGTTATTCATGACAGCACCTGCACCTGTTTGGATGCCACAACCTAAAGGACCAAGTAGTTCTAAAGGCGCATTTTTATCGACTTTAATAGTGTTATTTTCAAGGCTTAGGGCGTAGGTTGAAAATGAAGACTGCGCAAAGAAATGATCGTGAACAGCTTCAGAATTATGTCGACAAATGGCATTTTCACCTTGTGTATCTGCACCGCTAAAGTTCCGCCCAAAAAAATCAATACAGTAGGCGGGATTACCTGAATTACATTGTTTACAAGTACCACAATATCCGTAGCTCAAAACAACATGATCACCCACCGCTAAATCTTTTACAGCACTTCCGATCTCTTCAATAATACCAGCACCTTCATGTCCCAATACAGCAGGTAAAGGAACAGGGTAGTACTGATCTCGAACGATAAGATCGGTGTGGCACATACCTGTCGCAATAATTTTAACCAAAACTTCATTGTCTCTTGGTGGTCTAATTTTTAAGTTTTTTAATTCAAAATCAGCACCTTTTCCTTCAGTAACAGCTGCTTGAATATCAATTAAATCAGTCATGTTTATATCCTTTAAGTTATGTATTCCATATTAAAAATTAGATTAAATTTAAATCTTTTGATGCTATGCCATCTCTCAGCCATAGAGAGTATCAATCAAGAAATATGCCAAAAATAAGTCATTGATTTAAATTAATTATTTTTTAATACTAATTTATTTGTGTCTTTTTTATAGACGCATGTCTAAAAATAAGACACTGGAATAAATCTGACAGACTCACTTAAAGACGTCTGTCGATGAAATGATTAAAAATCGTAATTTGTGACAGCTGATTATTTGAACTTCCACGTATAATCTATGTTAAAGCGTGTTTCATTCGCAGATTTAAAAGTAGGCCGAGATCCAAAGTTATTATCATAATTTGCATAACGACCTCGGAAATTTAGCCCTTTGAATGTACCTGTTTGGATTTGGTAAATCAGGTCGAATCCCAGTTCTTTTTCATATAATTCTTTGTCTTTTAATTCTGTAATATGATCAAGGCGAATATCTTTGCCATAAGTATAACGTGTCATGGCTTTCAGCCCAGGAACATAATCTTTAAAATTATAGTCATAGCGAATCGTGTAGGCTTTTTCATTTTGATTAAGAAAGTCTGTTGCCCAAGAGTCCATATATGTTGCTGTTTCTCCACCACTTAAATAAGGAAAAGCAGTATCACCTGAGTTATGAATATACCCAACACTGAATTTATGATTGTTTTTAGATAAACCTAAAATAAAGTTTCCGTGATGATTATCAATTTTTCCTGCCATTTTTTGACCCGTATCCACGGTTCTAAAATAACGGAAATCTGTTGAAAGATTCATTTCATTATTCATCGGGTAAATATGATTGAGCCCTAAATAATATTGACAATAAATATCGTCTAAATTGGCATGAAATAAAGAAATTTCAGTTTGAGGATTTAGTGAGTAATTTGTACCGATATAATAAAGATGATCACTTTCTATTGGTTTAAAACGGCCATTGGCAGGAATTAATTTAATTTTTTCATAATTTGTAGAATCCCTATGATTTACTTGATCAAGATATGTCATTTCTATTTTTATTTTTTCAAGATCCTTAGAAATAAGCTGTAGACCTCGATAAGCTTGAGGTAAAGCCCGACTAAATGATGCTATAACAACAGGCGTTTTGGGAAATAATGTTCCATATTTTAATTCTGTCTCTGCGTATTTAAATTTTACAGTCGCTGCAATTTCTGCAAAAGTATCTGTAGGCTCACCAGTTTTTAAATCGATAGGCAGCATTCCTGTGCCACGTGAATGTTCTGCATCGCCCCAGAGTTTAATTCCAAGACCTGCATAAAGATCAACACCAGCCCCAATTAAACCCTCCGTATAGCCTGAGTTTAAATTTAAAATTAATCCTTGAGCCCATTCTTTAGAGGCTACTTGAGGGACATTTTTTCCAATATAATTTCGATCAATATAAACATTTTTAGTCGTCAACGTTGCTATAGATTGATCAATAAGTTGTGCATTTACTGAACTTGTCGCGACTAAACTTAAGTAAAGTAAAGTAAAAGTGAAATGTTTCATTGAAATTTTCCTTAATGGATTTAAATACGCAACGATCCTGTTGCTATAAAGTTTTTTAGATGGAATAATTTTTTTAACGATATTTAGGTTAAAAAAGACAAGACTCCACCAACGACTTTGCAAATAATGAAAAGTCGTCTATTAGGTTTGAAAGTGAAGACATATTCTTTAGAAGCGCAGATTTTTAGGTCATATCTACTAAGCTGAAACAGTTAAACTTAAAATGAGAAAATTAATTTGTATATTTCACATTTAAGTTTTTAATGCTTCCGTTATAAGCAAAAGGAGCTTGATCATAATAAGCTTGTGAGACAGGTGAACCGACATCTGAGCCTATATCGAAAGTTTCATTGACTGTAAATCCAAAAGAAACTAATTTGGGCACTGTACCTTGGGCAAAGGGCTGACCATTGACTAAAATTTGTAAATCACCCGATGATAAGTGCTGAATTCCTTCAATAGAGGGCTTTTTATTAAGGATGACTTCAATTTTTAAATCACCTATAGGCAATTTATTTGTACTTTTAATTTTAGTGTGTTCAATTTCAAATGCGTTATATTCATAATGCAAAATACCATCTTGAATAAATAAGCTAACACCACCGCCAAAGCCCCCCATTGCAAATAAAACACCATTGGCATTTTCAGGATTTTTAACATCAATGGTCAGTTTGTTATTTCGGCTCGCTAAACGTGGTGCTGTGAACTCAGGAATACGTGTAATTACAGACTTATAATTGTATTCTGTAGCGGGGTTAACCGTCATTTTATCTGGATGAATCATGGTATAGAGCGCACCACCAATAGGTAAGTTTTTATTTTTACGAGATTCATCCATGAAGTTGTTTTTCAATGCTTCCAATTTTTCTGGGTATCTTGTTGCTAAATCATTGGCTTGAGTAAAGTCCTCTTTTAAGTTGTAGAGTTCCCATACATCTTTATTTGGTGTCCATGTTGCCATACCTGGATTCGCTGCGCTCCAAGGAATACGTGGCCCAAACGTACCTGCTATCCAACCATCTTTATAAATTGCACGACTACCCATAATATCGAAGAATTGGGTGTGTTTTTGTGCTTTCGCTTTTGCATGATTAAAGGTATAAGCCATACTAATGCCATCTAGCGTATCTTGTTGAAAACCATTTACCACTTTAGGTGGAGTGATATTTAACAACTCATAAATCGTTGGGGCGATATCATTGACATGATGGAATTGAGATCGAAAATGAGGATCTGCTTTTATTTTTCTAGGCCAAGACACGGCTAAGGGTTGACGTGTCCCCCCAAATGTTGACGCGACTAATTTAGTTCCTTTAAATGGTGTAGAACCCGCCCATGCCCATCCAGCATGGTACATACTGCTCGTTTTGGCAGTACCCAATGCATCTAGTCCATCTAGCTCATCATTGAGCACACGAATATGATCATCAATTTTACTCGGTATTCGGTTGAGTACGAGCATTTCACTAATCGTACCTTGTAAGCCTTCTGCACTAGAACCATTGTCACCCCAAATATAATAAACCAACGTATTATCAGCTACCCCTATATCATCAAGACCATTTAAAATACGTCCAACGTTATAGTCAGTGTGCTCCACAAAGCCAGCAAAGACTTCCATTAATCGTGTTTGAAACGCGCGTTCATTCTGAGGGATGCTATCCCAAGCAGGTAATGAATCTGGTCGAGGTGTTAATGTTGCATTTTTAGGAATAAAACCTAATTTTTTTTGTCGTTCAAAAGCAACCTTACGGTATTCATCCCATCCTGCATCGAATTTTCCTTTATATTTATCCGCCCACTTTTTATCGACTTGATGAGGACCGTGTACAGCACCTGGAGCCCAATACATCAGTAATGGTTTATTTGGACTTAATGTTTTTTGTGTTTTCATCCAGCCAATCATATGATCCGTAAGATCATCGGTAAGGTGATATTCACCTTGAGACGTTTTTGCAGGCTTATCAATGTAGCTTGTATTCAAAATGAGCGATGGATCGTATTGAGACGCTTCTCCGCCAAAAAAGCCATAAAAATGCTCAAAACCATAATTTGTTGGCCAATAGTCGAACGGTCCAGCTTGTGTCGTGTGTGCTGTAGGTGTGTTATGCCATTTACCAAAAGCTGCTGTACTGTAGCCATAATTTTTAAGTACTTCAGCGAAAGTTGCAGAAGTTTTAGGAATAACACCACTAAAACCATCCCAATCGTTAGCAAGTTCAGTAATTTGACCATTGCCTACACGGGTATGATTACGCCCAGTCAGTAATGCCGCGCGAGTAGGGGAACACATAGCAGTTGAGTGAAACTGATTATATGAAATCCCTTGATTGGCGACACGACTTAAGTTGGGGGTATGAATTAAACCACCATAGGTATCCGGAATGCCAGGTCCGACATCATCGAGTAATATAATTAAAATATTCGGTGCATCTGCGGGAAGTTTTTGTTGTTCAATACGGCGAATATGTGTTGATTCTTCCATCGTATCTTTAGCAATACTAGCTGTAGGCGTTGATGGAAATGGTAAAATATCTTGTGAAACAGCGATAACGGGAATACCTCCAATGAGGCTAGAAAGTGGTAAAAGCAATATATTAATTTGCTTAATTTTAAATTTACTAAAAATTTTCATCAACGTAGCTCCTTTACATTAACAATAAAAATGATTGAGTAATACGATCATTACCGAATAGCATCCTTCTTATCCCTGCTATTTTGCATGAACTGTGCCAATAATTAAAAATTAATTAAATCAATTGGTTATTTCTTTATATTTTTTGGTGTGTATAGATAGTTAACGGTTAGTTACATATTATGTCCAAATTTAAAACATATGATCATGGTGGATCTAATAATAAAAGTGAATATTCTGAACTGAAACCGAATTGATTAACTTTTTTATATAAATTATATATGCATGTGGAGCACAATTTATTTTTGAGTGAAAACTAAAATTATTAAAAAAAATAAATATTATATCAATTTTTACATATATTTTTATTATTACTGGTTTAATTTTTTATCTAGATTTTAAATGTATTTTATTATGCTTAAAATGACTATTATCAATCAACATTGCTTATTTTATAATTAAGAAGAGACGTAAAAATATTTATTGAATTAAATTTAGTCATAATGGGCTGACGAAACTTATTAAATAATTATTTAATTACATATATCGATCATTATATTATGTTCTAAAAGGGATTTTTATGAATAATTTGATTGAACAGCAATCATGGGAAAGTATAAAGTATGATTTTTTCGAGTTAGGGATTAGACCTGAAATCGAAGCGTATCAGATACCAATTTTAGACTCATGGCAAAATTCAAAAAATGCAGGTTTAACACCATATAGCTCAGTGGTTAGTCAACGAAATTTTGAAATTAAATTATTAACATGTGATGACCACCAGCTTGCTAAACTGACACAACCTTATTTAGAAGATATTTTTAACTTATATAGACAGCAAGATATTAGTGTTTTTTTGATTAATAATGCTGGTTTGATTGTTAAAGAATTACACGATGATATTACAGACGATCTTTATAGTTTTCTTAAAGTAGGTAGAGTCGTATCCGAAGAAAATTTTGGTACGATTGCTCCTATTTGTAGTATCGATACTCGATTACCCATGACTCTAAATGGTCACCAACATTATTTAAAAGAATTTTCTTCATTTTCATGCGCTTCTGTCCCTATTTTTAATGGGCAGGGAGATGTTCTTGGCGCATTGGATATTACCTCGAAAACCTCAATTTCTACAGGTAATTGGTTGCATCATTTGCTTTATCAGTCTTATAAGTTTGAGAATGATTTTATAAGTAAATCACAAGAAGCGATCTATATTTTGTATTTTCAAAATACACCAGATCTAATCGCTAGCGCATATACAGGAGTCATTGGATTTAACCAATATGGTCAAATTACGCATATGAATCAGGTAGCAAGTCAATTGATCGGCTGTAGTGTCAAAGATGTATTGGGTATTGAAATTGCACACATATTTGAAAATATTGAATCTTCAATGCATAAAATTGGTGATATCCAATTACTCAAGAAAAATGATCATGCATTTTGTTATGCCAAAGTGATTCATCCACAGAAAAAAAAGAGTCAAGTAGGGGATGTTAAATTACAAAAATGTATCCGCGCCATTCAGGCGAATATTCCTATTTTAATTACGGGGGAAACAGGGACAGGGAAAGAGTTTCTAGCACAACAAATCCATGATAAATTTGAAAATCTACCCTTTATTTCAATTAATTGTGGTGCAATACCTGATAATTTACTTGAGGCAGAATTATTCGGATATGAGGGTGGTGCATTTACTGGTGCAAAAGCCAAAGGGCAGATTGGCTTGGTAGAAATGGCAAATGGCGGTTTCTTATTTTTAGATGAATTGGGTGATTTACCTATTCACTTACAAGTCAAAGTCTTACGTGTGTTGCAAGACAATACGTTTTATCGAGTTGGTGGTCGCACAGCCTTAAAATCTAATTTTAAACTTATTTGTGCAACCAATCGAAAGCTGAAAGATTTAGTCGATCAAGGATTATTTCGTAGTGATTTATATTATCGTATTCGGGGTTATGAAATTGAGTTGAGTCCGCTGAGAGATCGGGATGATAAGCTCACGATTGCAAATACTATTTTGGCAAATTTAGGTGATTATCGCTATTCAGACAAAGTTAAAGTGCAGATTTTAAATTATCCTTGGCCGGGGAATATTCGTGAACTCATGAATGTACTTAAAATATCTGCTGTTTTTTCAGATGATGACATTATTACTGAACTGTTATTACAGGATGAATCTTCCGTAGAAATGGTCCAGATCCAGCAGAAATCTGACTTAGAAGATTTAACCAGAGAAACTGTTAAACGTGTTTATCAAGAAGAAAATATGAATGTAACTAAAGTTGCAAAAAGACTTAAAATTTCGAGATCAACAGTTTATAAGTATTTAAAGTAGCTATTGTCAGTAAGCATTTTTGCTCATTTTTAGTTTTTATTAAGCATATGAATAATTAATAAAATAGAGTGTCTTATTTTTGGACATTCTATTTTTATTATTTGTCAGAAATATAGACAAAAAATCACCATGCTTTTATATGCTTTTGAATTTTATTGAAATATTTTTTGGCATGCTATATGCATATACTCAATATATCTAACACAATATATTGGTTTTTACCTATATTGGAAGGGATTTCGACGTAAATCGTGATTGTGTTTTGATCACATTTAAATGAGTTAAGGATAGAAAAATGAGTATATTAGCAACTGAAATTTGGGAAAATCGTTTTTTTAATGGTCAATGGACAGTCGCAGAAAAAAACTATGCGGTGACTGAAGTGGCAACAGGCGATCCATTGGGCGTCATGGGCTATGCTCAGCCAAGTGATGTTGAGTACTCTGCACAACAAGCGAAAATTGCTCAAGAAAAATGGTGGACATTGTCATACCAAGAACGTGCACAAATTTTTGAAAATGCAATTCAAGTGGCGATTGATCATAAAGCTGACATCATCGAATGGCTGATCAAAGAAAGTGGCTCGATTGTCATGAAAGCAAGTTTTGAAACCGATTTAGCCATTCAAGCGCTTAAAAATGCGATGACCTTACCATCGAGTGTTCAAGGTTCAGTACTTCCAACGCAAAATGGAAAATTAAGTTTGGCAAAGCGTCTGCCACTAGGTGTAGTTGGTGTGATTTCACCTTTTAATTTTCCATTGTATTTAGCGATTCGTGCGGTTGCTCCTGCCTTGGCATTGGGTAATGCCGTGGTGTTAAAGCCGGATGAGCGTACAGCAGTGTGTAGTGGTTTTGTCATCGCACGCATTTTTGAACTTGCAGGTTTGCCAAAAGGTTTACTGCATGTTTTACCGGGTGGTGCTGAGGTTGGCGAAGCGTTGGTGAATGATTCGAATATTGCGAGCATTCAGTTTACAGGTTCAACTGAAGTCGGTCGTATTATTGGTGCAGGTGCAGGGCGCACATTAAAAAAAGTATCTTTAGAATTAGGCGGTAAAAACTCACTGTTAATTTTAGATGATGCTGATATTGAACTTGCGGCACAAAATATTGCTTGGGGGGTGTTTCTACACTCAGGGCAGATTTGTATGACTTCAGGCAAGATATTGATTCATCAATCAATTTTCGAAGCCGTTAAGCTACGTGTGGTTGAAAAAGTGCAACAATTGAGGATGGGTAACCCAATGGATTCAAGTGTGAACATTGGTCCATTAATCAATCAAAGACAATGCCAACGTGTCGAAGGACTTGTTCAAACTGCGATTACTGCGGGCGCAAAACTCGAAGTGGGTGGTAAAGCAAACGGTGTATTCTTTGAGCCAACTGTGTTGTCTCAGGTTACGCAAGACAATCCTATTTTCGAACAAGAAATTTTTGGTCCTGTCGCTGTCCTCATTCCATTTGCAACAGATGAAGAAGCGATAGCATTAGCTAATCTAGGGGATTATGGTTTATCCGCAGGTATTATTACCTCTAATGTTAGTCATGGCATGCAAGTGGCACAATCTTTAAAGGTCGGTTTATTACACATCAATAATCAAACAGTTAATGATGAAACACTGAATCCATTTGGTGGTTTTGGTGCATCAGGTAACGGTACGCGCATTGGTGGGCCTGCAAATGTGGATGAATTTACCCAATGGCAATGGATGACGATTCAGGCACAAGCGCCGAATTACCCATTTTAATCATTACTCATTTTTAACGTAATGAATTGATATCATTTAATGGAATAAACAGGAGTTTCACATGGAGAGTCATTCACAAGTGATCACAATGGATAGCAATCGTATGCCTTGGCAGGAATTACCTATTCCTGAGCTTGATGCAAGTATTTTTATGAAACCGTTGTTTTTAGACAATATGACGGGGATGTCAATTTCTAAAGCCTGTTATAAAGCAGGTTTTATGAATAAATCTCATACGCATCATTGTGCGCATGGCATGTATGTTTTAGATGGCATTTTAGTGACTTCGGTTGGTGAATTTGCTCCCGGAAGCTTTGTATGGTTTCCTGAAGGTGAAACCATGTTTCATGGCGCTCAAGAAGATAATGATGTGACTTTCTTATTCATTACTGATAAGAACTTTGATATTCATTATGACAACATTGAATAATTAGTATCTTGATCGAAATAAAGAAAGACTAATTAGATAGATAAGTCTTTGAAACGTATGTCGGGTGTTATGTATTTTTTAAATATAGCACCCTTTTAATTGAGTTTTTGAAATGAAAAGCCAATTCCCATTATTTCGTAAGCTATGTTTTTCAACAGTAATAATACTTTCTGCTTGCAATTCAAATATTAATTTAAATCAAATGAGTAAAGATAATACAGTCTTGGGTAATTTGATTAAATGTGATGCATATAGTGGCTTACCACAGCAATGGTTAGCAACCAAACATGCTGGAATGATCCTGATTAAAGGTGGTACTTTTCAGATCGGTAGCAATGATCATTACCCTGAAGAAAGGTCCGTTTTCCAAAGTGAAAGAACAGTTGAAGACTTTTGGATTGATGCCACTGAAGTGACAAATGCGCAATTTCGTAGTTTTATTCAAGCGACGGGTTATATGACTGAAGCTGAGCAGCAGGGTGAAGCAGCTGTATTTATACAGCCAACGCAAGCAGTTGATGAATTAACATGGTGGAAGTTAGTACCGAGTGCGAATTGGAAACAACCCACAGGTCCTAATTCTAGACCTATTGCAGACAATGAGCCTGTCCGCATGATCACCTTAAAAGACGCTATGGTTTATGCCGAATGGCTTGGCCGAGAAATCCCAACCGAAGAACAATGGGAGTATGCCGCAAAAGCCTTTACTCAGCAAAGAGATGTGAGTGCATCTTTAGATGAAAAACATATGAATGCTAATGTATGGCAAGGCGAATTCCCTTATAAAAATGATAAAATAGATAATTTTGCTGATGTGGCACCTGTAGGTTGCTTCGAAGCAAATGAGTTTGGACTATATGATATGATTGGCAATGTTTGGGAATATACACAAACCCCTTTTATTGGTAGTCATGATGATCATATGGGGACAGAACAACAATTACACGCTCATAAAACTAAGGTATTTAATAGCTATACAATTAAAGGTGGTTCCTATCTATGCGCATCGAATTACTGTGCTCGTTTTAGAGCTTCTGCGAGGCAGCCACAAGAAATAAATCTCGCCATTAGTCATGTCGGATTTAGAACTATTAGCAAAATTGACTAATTTTTTCTTTATTCAAGCTTGTTGAACAAACTTATATAAAGGTGCGTTCAGTAATGTATATCTAGAATGAATAAGCTACCTTCACTCTCCTAGGCAAATTTAGTCTATTTTTTTGCATAGGAGAGATCATTATGAGTGGACAAGGATATACCTCATAATTTAAAAATAAAGCTGTTATGTTAGAAATACAACAAAGCCCTAGTATTCACCAATTACTCAACCACTGAGAAAAATATCGATTAATAAGAAAAAAGACATGGGTACAGATGTACGTACTATTATTAATTTTAAAAACATGAATGTTCATCCAAGTTCAATTGAACTGTATTGAATTTACTTTAGGTCTATTTATTACAAAACTGAATACGTGATAGAAACTTAAAAGTAGTTTTACTTAAATTACATTTCGTAATTCTCGAGCCGTTTCCAATAACAGAGGCATAATTTTTTGAACTAAATACTCCTTGGTTGTCTTTGCTGTCGGTGAAACAATATTTAATGCGGCAACCACATTTCCTTTTGGACTATGAATAGGCACGGCAAGTGCATGAACACCAAGTTCGTGCTCTTCGTTTGAATAGCACCAATCTTGCTCTTTAATTTCCTCAAGAATTGTCAGAAATGTATCATTATCAGTACAGCTAAATTTAGTTAGTCTTTTCAATGGATATCTTTCCAACCATTTTTTTTGTTCTTCTAGATCTAGATAGGCGAGTAAAACTTTACCTGCGGATGTTGCATGTGCAGGTAAACGGTTGCCCAAATGTAATCCATAAGGATTGACTCGATCGGTTTGTTGATGGGCGGCACTTCGAGCAATAGTAATGGCTTCATAACCGTCTAATACCATCACTGAATATATAAGCGATGTTTGAGTGCTAAGTAAATTTAACAAAGGTTGGCAAATTTTAGGTAATTGCGAACCGCTTAAATAAGCACCTGAAAATTTTAATATTTTAGGTGCTAAATAGTAATAATAACCATCAAATTCTAAATATCCCAAATATTCAAGAGTAAGTAAATGTCGACGGGCAGCTGCGCGCGTCATACCTGTTTTTTCAGCAGCTATACTGATATTTAAACGATGACGTTCAGCTCCGAAACAATCTAATATAGCCAGACCTTTACTGATACCAGAAATAAAATCTTCATGTCGAATTTTTTTTTGGTTATCTGAATTTTGTAAGATTTTTTTATCTTCTAATTTTGATATATACATGAAGTTGCCTTTAGTTCCATGATTAAATGATGCTTTAAGATCAATAGTAATCGAGTCATTATCTAGTATATTAAAAAAATAGATTAAATGTTCGATCATCGAACATATTTACTAAATATCGAACAAAACTGCTTTTTTACAGTAGATGTACCATCAAAAAAAATGAAGAATAAATAAAGGAATTCTAATTAAAATACTCGGGATTTAGTGATTCAAATTTGATATGACTTATCTATTTTAAATATTAATTTCCATCTTATTTTATGTATCGTACAAACGGAGTTGTCTAATGATTAATAAAAGCACTGCCTCATTAACAGAAGCACTCTCTCAAATCAAAGATGGCTCCACCATCATGATTGGTGGATTCGGAACCGCAGGCCAACCCGCTGAACTAATTGACGGTCTCATCGAATTGGGAATTAAAGACCTGATTATTGTGAACAACAATGCGGGCAATGGTGATTATGGCTTAGCTAAACTGCTGAAAGCAGGTGCAGTGCGTAAAATCATTTGTTCTTTCCCGCGTCAATCTGACTCTTATGTTTTCGATGAACTTTATCATGCTGGCAAAATTGAATTAGAGCTGGTTCCACAAGGGAATCTCGCTTGTCGTATTCAAGCTGCTGGTATGGGTTTAGGCCCGGTCTATACCCCAACAGGTTTTGGGACATTGCTGGCTGAAGGCAAACCAACTATGCATTATGAAGGTAAGGATTACGTATTAGAAAATCCGATTCGTGCTGACTTTGCTTTGATTAAAGCACATCAAGGTGATCGTTGGGGCAACTTGGTATACCGTAAATCTGCACGTAATTTTGGTCCTATCATGGCTATGGCCGCAGATATCACCATTGCACAAGTTTCTGAAGTGGTTGAACTTGGTGCTTTAGATCCTGAACATATTATTACCCCCGGTATTTTTGTACAGCATGTTGTTGCTGTAAAACCAGCACAGTAACGATCAACGGAGATCTAAATCATGAGTTATAGCAAACTAAGCCGTGACCAAATTGCTGCACGTGTAGCCCAAGATATTCCAGATGGCGCTTATGTCAATTTAGGCATTGGTTTACCCACCAAAATTTCTAATTATTTACCTGCAGATAAAGATGTATTTTTACACTCTGAAAATGGTCTATTGGCTTTTGGTCCACCACCAGCTGAACAAGATCGTGACCCTGAGCTGATTAATGCAGGTAAAGAATTCGTAACACTGCTGGAAGGCGGTTCATTCTTCCATCACGGAGATTCATTCGCGATGATGCGCGGTGGCCACTTAGATATTGCTGTGCTGGGCGCATTCCAAGTGGCAGCCAATGGTGATTTGGCCAATTGGCATACTGGCGCAGCCAATGCCATTCCCGCGGTGGGTGGTGCAATGGATTTAGCTGTTGGTGCGAAAAAAGTATTTATTACCACAGACCACGTCACCAAAAAAGGCGAACCCAAGATTGTGGCGGAATTGTCTTATCCTGCAACGGGTTTGAAATGTGTTGATCGGATTTATACTGATCTTTGCGTGATTGATGTGACAGTAGATGGTTTAAAAGTACTTGAAAAAGTGGAAGGCCTTTCTTTCGAAGAACTCCAAGCCATGACTGGTGCCACGCTTATAGATGCAACCACTGATACGGCTCACGCTTAAGTCAATACAGAATTCTGGATAATCAACAAAATGAAAAATGCCTATATCGTAGATGCGATTCGCACCCCATTTGGCCGCTATGCTGGTGATCTTGCCGCTGTACGTGCTGATGACCTCGGTGCATTACCGATTAAAGCCTTGATGGAACGCAATCCATCGGTGAATTGGGAACTGGTGGATGACGTAATTTACGGCTGTGCTAACCAAGCGGGTGAAGACAACCGTAATGTAGGTCGCATGTCTGCACTACTTGCAGGTGTGCCGTATCAAGTGCCTGCAACCACAGTCAATCGTCTTTGTGGCTCATCAATGGATGCCATTGCCATGGCAGCACGCGCGATTAAAGCGGGTGAAGCGCATTTAATTATTGCTGGGGGTGTAGAGAGTATGTCTCGTGCACCATTGGTGATGGGTAAATCAGATACCGCTTTCGGTCGTGGTCAAAAATTAGAAGACACCACCATGGGCTGGCGTTTTATCAATCCAAAGCTGAAAGAAATGTATGGTGTAGACACCATGCCACAAACAGCTGAGAACGTGGCAGAGCAGTTTAATATTAACCGTGCTGATCAAGATCAGTTTGCATTGATCAGCCAACAGCGTACAGCCGCAGCTCAAGCCCGTAGTTTCTTTGACAAAGAAATTGTGCCGGTAGTGATCCCCCAGCGTAAAGGCGAACCTATTGTCGTCGCTCAGGATGAACATCCGCGTGCGACTACAATTGAGGCACTAACTAAGCTTAAACCTGTAGTTAAAGCAGACGGTACAGTAACTGCAGGTAATGCCTCAGGTATTAATGATGGTGCTGCGGCATTACTCATTGCTTCAGATGAAGCGATCGAAAAATACCAACTTAAAGCACGTGCCAAAATTATTGCTGCCACTACAATCGGTGTTGAACCGCGCATTATGGGCTTTGCACCAGCACCAGCCATTCAGAAACTATTAGCACAAACGAGTTTAACCCTTGAGCAAATGGATGTCATTGAACTAAATGAAGCCTTTGCAGCACAAGCGTTGGCAGTGACACGTGAATTGGGTATTAAAGATGGCTCAACACAAGTCAATCCCAATGGTGGAGCGATTGCTTTGGGTCATCCTTTAGGTGCATCGGGTGCACGTTTGGTCACGACAGCATTGAATCAGCTTGAAGCAACGGGTGGAAAGTATGCATTGTGTTCGATGTGTATTGGTGTTGGGCAAGGGATTGCTCTTATTATTCAACGGGTGCAAAGTGAAGGAATCTTGTCATGAGCCACTTATATGCGAGTTTATTTTACCAAGCAGATGTGACTGAAATTTTCAGTGATCAAGCTCTGTTGGGCTATATGATTCAAGCTGAAGTGGCTTTGGCACAAGCACAAGCACAAGTTGGTGTGATTCCTATATCTGCTGCTGCAATGATTGCCGATGTTGCCAACAATCAAGGTATCCAAGCAATTGATTTTAATAATCTTGCAAAAGCAGCAGGACTTGCAGGCAATATCGCAATTCCATTTGTAAAGCAGTTTACAGCAGCAGTTCAAGCTGTCGATGAAGATGCAGCCAGTTACGTGCATTGGGGTGCAACAAGTCAAGATATTCTGGATACAGCGTGTATTTTACAAGTACGTGATGCATTGACTATCATTGAATTTCAATTGCAAAAGGCTTATCAAGCATCTCTCGATTTGGCTGAAAAATATCGTACTCAAGTGATGATTGGACGTACTTGGTTACAACAAGGCCTACCCATTACTTTTGGTCATAAAACTGCACGCTGGGCGGATACTTTTAAACGTGATTTAGAGCGATTAGAGCAGATGAAAACTCGTGTACTCACAGCTCAATTAGGTGGTGCAGTAGGTTCATTAGCTTCATTGTTAGATCAAGGTTCACAGGTTGTTGAAGCTTATGGAACACAACTTAATTTGAGTGTACCAAGCTGTACTTGGCATACTGAGCGAGATCGTATTGTTGAAATTGCAAGCTTTCTTTCCATTGTGGTTGGTAATACGGGGAAAATGGCGCGTGATTGGTCATTGATGATGCAAACAGAAATTGCAGAAGTATGTGAACCGACAGCAAAAGGTCGCGGCGGTTCTTCAACCATGCCGCATAAACGTAATCCTGTTGCTGCTGCATCCATATTGGCAGCCGCTAACCGTGTACCTACACTCATGTCGAGTATATATCAAAGTATGGTGCAAGAACATGAACGTAGCCTTGGTTCTTGGCATGCAGAGTGGCTGGCTTTACCTGAGATTTTTAATCTTTGTGCAGGGACATTACAACGTACAGTTGAGGTGCTAAAAGGCTTAGAAGTCAATACTCAAAACATGCAACGTAATATTGAAACCACACAAGGTTTAATTATGGCAGAAGCTGTGATGATGGCACTTGCTCCTAAAGTTGGTCGTTTAAATGCCCATCATTTGGTTGAGCAAGCATGTAGAAAAGCTGTTGCAGAACAGCGCCATTTATACGCGGTTGTTTGTGAAATAGAACAAGTTCAGCAATATTTTAATCGTGAGCAATTACAACAGATTTTTAAACCAGAATTATATCTCGGAAACATCCAAGATCAAATTGATGCCGTACTTAAAGAAGCCAAAGGAGAGGTAAAGTGATCAACACGATTACCAATCGACAAGGAAAAACATTATCTATACAGATTGATGGATCTAAAGATGCACCCGCCATTATCTTTTCTAATTCTTTAGGTACAGATAAAGGTATGTGGGATCTACAAGCGACCTATTTTAAAGAAAACTATCAAGTGATTCGTTATGACACACGTGGTCATGGCAAAAGTGATGTGATTGATGACACAGATTTAGCCAATTTAGGTGAAGATGTGATCGATATCATGGATACCTTAGATATTAAACAAGCACATTTTTGTGGTATTTCAATGGGTGGGCTAACTGCACTTTGGCTTGGTTTAAATGCACCTACTCGTTTTAAAAGTATCACTGTTGCAAATTCAGCTGCAAAAATTGGCCAAGCAGATACATGGTTAACACGTGCCAATCAAGTTGAGCAAAATGGGTTAGGCGATTTAGTTAAGACAACGCATACACGTTGGTTTAGTGAACAATTTGATTATCAGCATAATGCGCTAGCACAGCAAACTATTCTAAGTCTGGCTTCAACACCTGCAAAGGGTTATGCGAATTCCTGTCGTGCTTTGGCATATGCAAATGTCCGTCATGAATTACCTGAGATTAAAATTCCAACTTTAGTGATTTGTGGCTCGAAAGACCCTGTAACCACAGTAGAAGATAGTGAATTTATTCAACAGCATATACAAAAAAGTGAGCTTGTGTGTTTAGACGCCTCTCATTTATCGAATATTGAATGCTCCGATGAGTTCAGCCAAGTGCTAGATAATTTTATCGATAAAAATCAATAGAATAGTTAAAAAAAGGATTTGGCCTTAAGGAGGCAACAATGGCGTCTCAGGATAGTTATACGCAAAAATTAGGAATTGATGCCCAAACATTGATTAATGATTCACCAATAAGCAAATATCAGTGGTTAATTGCTGTTGTCTGTTTTTTGATTGTTTTTGTTGATGGTATTGATACCGCAGCAATGGGATTTATTGCACCTGCGCTTGCCCAAGACTGGGGGGTTGATCGTTCACAACTTGGCCCAGTGATGAGTGCTGCACTGGGCGGCATGATTTTTGGTGCTTTATTTTCAGGTCCATTGGCTGATCGTTTTGGGCGCAAAATTGTTTTAGCAATTTCAATGCTAATTTTTGGTGGATTTACTTTAGCTTGTGCATATGCAAATGATTTAGACAGCTTGGTGGTCTTTCGCTTTTTAACGGGAATTGGTTTAGGCGCTGCCATGCCGAATGCCACAACGTTATTTTCTGAATATTGTCCTAAACGTAGTCGCTCGTTATTGGTGACCTGTATGTTCTGCGGCTATAACTTAGGTATGGCTGTTGGCGGCTTCTTCAGTAGTTGGCTAATTCCAAATTATGGTTGGCACAGCTTATTTTTAGTTGGTGGATGGTCTCCACTCATTTTGATGTTCTTGGTGATTTTCTTTCTACCTGAATCTTATCGTTACCTAATTTTAAAAGGCAATAAAACCGAACAAGTTAAACAAATTTTAACGCGTATTGCACCACAAAAAGCGGCACATGCAACTGAATTTCACGTTCCAGAAGAACAGTCTGAAAATACCCAGAAAAAAGGTGTATTTGGTATATTGTTTTCAAAAAAATATGCCAAAGGTACATTTTTACTCTGGTTCACCTATTTCATGGGTCTTGTCATTATTTACCTACTGACCAGTTGGTTACCAACCTTAATGCGTGAAACAGGTGCAACCATGGAGCGCGCAGCATTTATTGGTGGTTTATTCCAATTTGGTGGCGTACTGAGTGCCTTGTTCGTAGGTTGGGCGATGGATCGTTTTAATCCAAACCGTGTCATTGCTGGCTTCTATTTTGCTGCTGGGATCTTTGCTTTTATTGTCAGCCAAAGTTTAGGTAATCCAACTTTACTCGCGATTTTCATTCTTTGTGCAGGTATGGCCGTGAATGGTGCACAGTCTGCAATGCCAGTACTCAGTACACGTTTTTATCCAACACAATGTCGTGCAACAGGTGTGGCATGGATGTCAGGTATAGGTCGTTTCGGTGCCGTATTCGGTGCATGGATTGGCGCAGTATTACTCGGAAACAATTGGTCATTTAGCTCAATTCTTAGCATGTTACTGATTCCAGCAACAGCTGCGGCACTGGCCATTCTTATTAAATCATTTGTTGCGCATACCGACGCAACTTAAGAGGTATATGTCATGAATGACGAAGAACGTTACACACAAGGCATTCAAGTTCGTACCGAAGTGTTAGGTGAAAAACACGTTGGACGATCTTTAGAAAATTTGAATGATTTCAATGAAGATTTTCAAAATTTTATTAGTCGTTTTGCGTGGGGTGAAGTGTGGTCACGTCCAGGCATGCCACGTCATACACGTAGCTTGGTGACTATCGCTATATTGTTAGCCTTAGGCCGTAATGATGAATTACGTATGCATATTCGTGCGTGTTTTAACAATGGTGTGACCAAAGACGATTTGAAAGAACTGTTTATTCATTCTTCTTTATATGCGGGTTTACCTGCTGCCAATGCTGCGATGCATATGGCCGAAGAAATTTTTGAAGAAATGGGCATTGCCCCAGAAAAAATCGTTAAGGATTAATTAATAAATTTAAAGGAGAGATCAAATGTCTCAAATTATTTGGGGAGCTTACGCACAGCGTAATAGTGATGACCATCCGCCAGCATATACGCCAGGCTATAAAACCAGTGTATTACGTTCACCTAAAAATGCATTGATTGCCATTGGTGAAACCATTTCTGAAGTGACTGCACCACATTTTTCTACAGATCAGTTTGGGCCGAAAGATAATGACCTAATTTTAAACTGTGCCAATGCAGGATTACCTGTGGGTGAACGCGTGATTGTGCATGGCTATGTCCGTGATCAGTTTGGTCGTCCAGTGAAAAATGCCTTACTTGAAGTTTGGCAAGCCAATGCTTCAGGTCGTTATCGCCATCCAAATGACCAATTTATTGGCTCACTTGATCCTAACTTTGGTGGTTGTGGTCGCATGATGACCGATGAAAATGGCTTCTATATTTTCCGTACCATTAAACCGGGCCCATACCCTTGGCGTAACCGTATTAATGAATGGCGACCTGCACATATTCACTTTTCATTGATTGCGGATGGTTGGGCGCAACGCCTTATTTCACAATTCTATTTTGAGGGGGATACGTTGATCGATTCGTGTCCAATTCTAAAAACCATTCCATCAGAAGAACAGCGTCGAGCACTCATTGCTTTAGAAGATAAAAGTAATTTTATTGAAGCGGATAGTCGTTGTTACCGTTTTGATATTACGTTACGTGGTCGTCGTGCGACTTACTTCGAAAACGAACTACATTAATGGATGGAGTATAAAAAATGAAAGATTGGAATTTTGAAGAATTACATGAGACACCCTCACAAACAGGTGGGCCTTATGTACATATTGGCTTATTGCCTAAACAGGCAGGCATTGAAGTTTTTGAAAATAACTTTAATAACGACCTGGTTAAAAATAATCCACAAGGTCAGCGCATTCGTTTAGAAGGTCAAGTCTTTGATGGTATTGGCGTACCATTACGTGATGTTTTAGTTGAAATTTGGCAGGCAGATGCGAACGGCGTTTATCCAAGCCAAGCGGATTTTCAAAATAAACCTGTCGATGAAAATTTTCATGGTTGGGGTCGAGCAGGTGCTGATTTTAAAACAGGTCTATGGTATTTCAATACCATTAAACCAGGTTCTGTTCCAGGACGTAAAGCCTCTATTCAAGCACCACACATTAACTTAATTATTTTTGCTCGCGGGATTAATACAGGTCTAAATACACGCATTTATTTTGAAGATGAAAGTGATGCCAATGCGAAAGATCCTGTCTTAAATAGCATTGAATGGGAGCCGCGTCGTCAAACCTTAATTGCTAAACGTGAAGAACGTGATGGGGACGTTATTTATCGTTTTGATATTTATATACAAGGCGAAAAAGAAACTGTTTTCTTGGATATCTAATCCAAAAAATCTATTCAGGATATTCGGCAGTCATTTTTTAATACTGCTGAATCACAAGGAAGAAGAATCATGAATTTTAATAAATTAGCCATACAAATATGTTTGGCAGCTTTAATTTCAATGGCTTTTGTTCCATTACATGCGGAAAATTTGAATATCATTACAGCACCGAATATTTATCAGGTTAAAAATCTAAATATTGGTGAACTGCCTGTGAAAACCATTGTACCTATTACTGCAAAAACTGTAGAACAGGCTTTAGCTCAAGCCAAAGTCATTGCAGATAATCCGAATGCAGATATAGCTGAATTTCGAATTGATTTACTGGATTTTGCATCGAATAACAAAGCAGTGATA
Source organism: Acinetobacter sp. ANC 4648 (assembly GCF_002135345.1). Lineage (GTDB taxonomy): Bacteria > Pseudomonadota > Gammaproteobacteria > Pseudomonadales > Moraxellaceae > Acinetobacter. The sequence continues at coordinate 107,446 of NZ_NEGI01000008.1, forward strand.
ACACTAGGGAAACAGATAAATCAAATTTTAAAAAATAAACCATTAATTGCCACAATTCGTACTGCGAATGAAGGTGGACAGTTAAAAGTGTCTGATGCTGAATATGAGAAAATTTATACTGCATATCTAAAGCAACCGTTTATGCAATTGCTGGATATTGAAATGTTCCGTGAGCAAGACAGTGTTAAAAAATTGACCCAATTGGCTCATCAAAAAAAGGTTTTGGTGATTATGTCAAATCACGATTTTAATAAAACACCGACTCAACAAGAGATTGAACAGCGTCTATTAAAACAAAATCAACTAGGTGCAGATATATTAAAAATTGCAGTCATGCCGAAGTCTAAACAAGATGTTATGACTTTAATGAATGCCACATTAAATGTGAGTCAACGCAGTAAAAAACCTCTTTTAACTATGTCAATGGGCCGCTTAGGTACTATTTCCCGTATTGCTACTGCAAATATGGGTGGCAGTATGAGTTTTGGCATGATTGGCGAAGCATCTGCACCTGGTCAAATAGATGTAGAGCAATTAAAACAACTTTTAAAAACCGTTCAACCAATACCATAATTTTGGACAAGGAAATGACCATGAAATTAAATATGTTACGTTTAACGGCGCTAACTTTAGGTCTAGTTGCTTCAGGATTTACTGCAGCAGAAACTTATGTGGTAGACCGTTATCAAGATGATAGCAATAAAGGTTCATTTCGTTGGGCCATTGAACAGTCTAATGCCAATAAAGCACAAGAAAATGAAATTCTGATTCAAGCTGTGGGTAAGTCTCCATATATCATTAAAGTAGATCAACCTTTACCGCCCATTAAGTCATCTGTCAAAATTATTGGCACACAGTGGGAAAAAACTGGTGAATATATTGCTATTGATGGCTCAAATTATATCAAAGGTGAGGGTGCTAAAGCCTGTCCAGGTGCAAATCCTGAACAATATGGAACCAATGTCAGAACGACTACATTGCCAGGTTTGGTACTACAAGATGTCAATGGCGTAATGCTAAAAGGTTTGGACGTACATCGCTTTTGTATTGGCGTTTTAGTGAATCGCTCAAGTAATAATTTAATTCAACACAACCGTATTAGTAATAATTACGGCGGTTCTGGTGTCATGCTGACGGGTGATGATGGTAAGGGAAATTCAACTTCAACCACGACAAATAACAACAAAGTACTCAATAATATATTTGTAGACAATGGCGATGGTTTAGAGCTAACCCGTGGGGCTGCTTTTAATTTGGTTGCAAATAATCTTTTTACCTCGACTAAGGCTAATCCAGAGCCATCGCAAGGCATTGAAATTCTGTGGGGGAATGACAATGCGGTAGTGGGTAATAAATTTGAAAATTATTCAGATGGTTTGCAAATTAATTGGGGTAAACGTAATTACATTGCCTATAACGAACTGACCAATAATTCACTTGGTTTTAATTTAACAGGTGATGGCAATATTTTTGATAGTAATAAAGTACATGGCAACCGAATTGGTATCGCAATCCGTTCTGAGAAAGATGCCAATACACATACGACATTGACTAAAAATCAAATTTGGAATAATAGCAAAGATATTAAACGCTGTGAAGCAGGTGGCTCATGTGTGACGAATCAGCGTTTAGGTGCAATTGTTTTTGGTGTACCTGCACTTGAACATGCAGATTTTGTCGGTTCTCGCGGTGGTGGTGTGGTTATTGATCCAAAAAATATGCAGAAAACTTGTACTGCAACCAATCAAAAAGACTGTAATGCCGTTCCCAATCAAGCGATAAAAGCCCCTCAATTAAGCGTGAATAAAGGGCAAATTGTTGTCTCTATTCAGGGAAATCCACAGCAACGCTATCAAGTTGAATTTTTTGGTAACACTGATGCAAAATCTCAAGAAGCTGAGTTTTATTTAGGTTCAGTTACTGTTTCAACTGATGCTTATGGTGTAGCTAAAACAACATGGAAAGCACCAATACATGTTGGCTCATTGACGGCAAATGTGACTGATCGCAATGGTGCAAGCTCCGAACTTAGCTCGGCAGTTCAAATTAAATAAAACAATCAAAGCATGGGAAGTCCGAATAATTTGGGTTTCTCAAACAGAAAATGGATATTTTGTTATGCAACAATTTTTAAAACTCAGTCTTTTGTCAGTTGCTGTTGTAGGTAGTCAATTTACCAGTGCTAATGATTTTTGGTCGCAAGATCGTCAGTGGCTTTTGGGAGATTGGAATGGAGAACGAAAGCAACTTGAAGATCAGGGTTATAAGTTTACTGCTGCAATTATGAGTCAGGGTGCGACAAATATTGACGGAGGCTATAATGACAGTACTACCTTTAAAAATGCAGCTCAGTTAACGCTTGGGGCTAACTTTGATTTAAGCAAAACTTCTGGTTGGGACAATACCACAGCAGCTATTATGATCACCAAACGTGATGGTAATGCATTAACTTTGGACCGTATTAAAGACCCACGTTCAAGTGCATTAGGTAATAGCCAAGAAATTTATGGGCGTGGAAAAATCTGGCGTTTAACGCAGGCGTGGGTAAAAAAAGGCTCTACCGATAATACTGTGCAATTTAAAATTGGCCGTATGGGCATGTCAGATGACTTTAACAGTTCACAATGTGAATTCCAAAACTTACTCTTGTGTGGTGGACAGCTGGGTAAATCGATTGGCTCAATTTGGTACAATTGGCCAGTCAGTTTATGGGGCACCAATGTCAAATATCAATTTACACCTGAATGGTCATTTGGTATCGGAGTTTACGAAGTAAATCCCGATAATGTTAAAACCCAATCCGATAGTGATGGTTTTAATCTTGATATGAACAATGTTAAAGGTGCAACCATTCCATTAGAGCTCGCATGGAAACCTAAATTAGCAGTATTTGATGAATTACCAGGCGAATATAAAATTGGTGGATTGTATTCCACTGCAAAAGCAAATGATGTCAAAACGGTAGGGAAGGTCCATGATGGAAAACACAGTTTTTGGGTAAATGCTCAACAACAACTAACACAATACAACAGTGATGCTAAACGTGGTTTATTCATGAGCGTGAATGCTGTGGTGAATGACAAAACCACCACAATGGTACAAAGCACGCAACAACTCGCACTTTGGTATAAAGGTGTTCTCGATAATCGACCAAACGATTCAGTCGGTTTGGGATTCGCAAATTACGTGGTGAATGAGCGAGCTAGAGATCGTCAAATTGAGATCAATCAAAGCAATGGTTATGATCAATATAATGCTTGGGCCGCAAACTATATTCCTATACAACATGATGAACTCAATATTGAGTTAAATTATACATACCAATGGTCTCCAGCAATTATGCTTAGACCCAATATTCAATATATCTACCAACCTGCAGGCGTAAAAGAAGTCGATGATGCATGGGTGGCTGGCTTAACGATGCGGGTAAACTTTTAATCAGATCAATCCCTCTGATTAAAATTTTTCACACAATATTGCAATGGTCATACGTGATATGGGAATAAAAGAATGAAAAAAATTAGTTTGGTCTTTTAAATGAATCCCTCTTGGGTATTCCGTTTGAAAGATCCATAAAATCACAAATACAGTGAGGATTGAAATTAGATAACCCCATTAATAAAATGTCGGTAAAGATTGGTGATAATGATCGGGCTCTTTGGCTTGGTTTACTTAATTTTTTTGGGATAATCTGTCCTATTTCTCTTAAGCATTTAAGATTCTAAATTTGATAGGAATCAATATTACCGACTCTAATATCGAATAAATATTTAACAAATCAATAGTAGTCTATACTCACCATCCTTTTCAGTCGGAGCTCTATGCACACAGGGTAAGGCTTGTTGCGTTGGATGATCTACTGCCAACCGCCAAAGATGTCCTGAGCCTAAATTTACAGGTTTTGTATCAGGTTTAGACTGATAATGTAGATCAAAAAAATTATCTTCTAAAAAAGTTTCAAATTCAGTCTCTGGACCGTCATGTAGTTTTTTCAGTTTCTCCCTGATTTCTGGAATCAAAATCTTTTGCTCAACCTGATCATGCGGCAAAATATCACTTGCAGAGCCATGGTAAGTACATAAAAAAGTATCTGTTTCGATGGGTGAGCGATCAATATGATACGAATATACATCTGTTGAGATAAAGTCTAGCTCTTCATCCCGTTCGTAACTTTTAAGTAAATTAAGAGAAGGTGATGCTCCGAAATCAGTTAATAGCTGTATATCCCTTAAGATAATTTCCCTTGCTAGATTACCTTTTTCTGAAAGTTGTAGCGTTAAAATATCTTCAATAGAAACTTCTGTAATATTTTCTTTTAACTGAAGTTTAGCCATAATTTCTTTAAAGTCACCAAGCAAATTTCTATACCAGCAAATGGCATTCATATTTGCTTGAAAATTCGTATTTACAAGTTCAGAAAAAGTAGAAACCACTTGAATTTGAGTATTGTCAGAAAATGTATTTTTCATATAAGAATTAAATGATAAATCATATTTGATTATACAGTCAGCGTTATAGAAATAGAGAGTGATTAATCCCATAACTTGAAATAACACAAATTATTTCAAGTTTTTTAGAAGTATAAATTAAGAACAATAAAGCCAAAGTATTAAGTAGCTTTATCAGCACAGTTACTATAAAGACATATGATATTCAATTACTCCTGATTTTTCAGCAATCCAGTCATAAAATTTTTGGGCAGTATGATTAACTTCCTGTGTATGCCAATATAACCGTGTACACTGTTGAGCAATTGCTTGTTTTTGTACATATTCAATCAAGTGTTTGTTTTAATATCAATAAACCTGGCATATATTGCCCCGTTAAGGTAATTAAAAATAAAGGTAAGGCAAAACTTAGTGCAGAATTGATCGAAAAGTAGGGCTGTAAAAATAGGCGATGCCAATTTTAGCTCAAATCCTAAACTAGCTATAAAATTTTAAGAACAACCTAAAAAGTATAAAATGATTTGTGTATTTGAAATTTATTTATTTTATACAAAATGAGTCTTAGCTCTACTTTAAGGAAAATTCTATTTTTAAACCCTTTAATTTTAGAAGTAATTTCCATCAGTCCCGTATTTAAAAATCTAGCCAAGAGCGTTACTTGCGCTAATTTTCATAAAATACAATGCTTACTTTTTAATGTGAAAAAAATAGTTAAGGAGTTTAGTAACAGACTCCTTAATGAGCACTACAGGGATTGTCGGAACTATGCTCGTGAGCTACCATTCCGAAATCAAAATTAAAATATATTAGATAAATAAACCACCCTCAATAGGTGCAATTATGACAACTTCTTATCGTGATCCGAAACGATGGTGGGTACTAACAGCGGTAGTACTTGCCTTTCTTCCCGTTGTTATTGATATGACCGTTCTCCATGTAGCGGTACCTTCACTAACTCAATCTTTGAGTGCATCTAGTACTGAAGTTTTATGGATCATTGATATCTATCCACTTCTCATGGCAGGTCTCTTAGTTCCGATGGGAACACTTGCTGATCGTATTGGTAATAGGAAGGTCTTGTTAGTTGGATTAATAATTTTTGGTATTGCTTCCATACTTGCTGCGTTTTCTCAAAGTGCATCGATGCTCATAGGGGCTCGTGCATTTCTTGCTTTGGGTGGTGCAATGATAATGCCTTGTGTTCTAGGTATTTTCGCAAAACTTTTGAAGACAGTGCTGAGCGTGCTATAGCTCTTGGCATCTGGGGGACTGTTGGATCTGCAGGTGCAGCAATAGGTCCGCTTATTGGAGGGGGCTTGCTTGAATACTTTTGGTGGGGCTCAGTTTTCTTGATTAACGTACCAATAATGCTTGTTGTTGCTCCAACATGTTATTTTCTTTTATCTCGAGAAGAGGTCACAACACCTGGTCATTGGGCATTTGGTCAAGCATTGTTACTCATTGTTGGCTTAATATCGCTTGTTTATTCACTTAAAGCCGGAATCGGTGGTAAACAGTCGTTATTCGTTGTGCTAGCGCTTGCAATGATTGCAATAGGTTTATTGGTCATTTTTGTACGTAAACAACTTAAATCTACCCAACCTATGTTAGATCTTTCTCTATTTTCACGTCCAGCCATTTTGGCAGGGATTATCATGGCGATGGTTGCTGCTGGGGCTTTAGCTGGGGTTGAACTCACTTTAGCTATGGAGCTTCAATATGTAATTGACCTAACACCACTACAAGCAGGTCTGTTTATGGTGCCGATTATGGTCGCTGCAGCTATTGGTGGGCCAACTGCTGGATTTCTTTCAAATAAATTTGGACTTCGTTTGGTTGCTACACTGTCACTATTTATTGCCGCATGTGCTTTAGCGAGTCTCGGATATTCTGACTTTCATAATCCTGGTGTGATTGTTCCCTTTATTTTAGCAGTGACTGGTTTGACGCTTAGTATTGGCTTAACAGCATCATCAATTGCAATTATGGGATCTGTACCTGCAGAAAAGGGGGCAGCAGCAGGCTCATTGGAAAGTACAGGTTATGAACTTGGTACTGGACTTGGTATTACTTTATTTGGCGTATTTATGGCAAATATTTTTAGTAGCAATATTAAAATACCTTCAGATTTTCCAGCTTCTTTAGCAGAAAAAGCGAGTCTTTCAATCGGTGATACTTATTTGGTTGCAAGTAATTTACCTACAGAGCAAGGTGCAGCACTCATTTCAGCAGGAAAAATGGCTTTTAGTGCTGCACATGTCACATTATTAACCACAGCGGGTTTAGTAATAGGCATACTTGCTGTTGTTGTATTCTTTATGCTTTCAAAATATCGTCAGTAGGGAATACTTATTAATTTTATTAATTAAAATTTTAGGTTGGGGTTTCAGTGAAAAATGTTTAGTTTAAGATATACTAAATCATCTGATTTTTACGGATATATTTTTTCATTGGAATCACTTATTACTGATTTAAGATTGGATAATTTTTTAACTGTATTTTAAAGCAGCTTCCACCTAATGTTTTTGATTTAGAGTAATTTAGGCTGCCTTGATGAGCCTCAATGATCGCATCAATAACCGCTAGTCCTAAGCCTGTACCACCATCTAAACGTGATCTAGAATCTTCCAAGCGATAGAACGGTTTAAATAAGTGTTCAAGATGAGACTCATCAATCCCAGGACCTTCGTCCTCTAACATCAAAATCCAGTTTTCTTGTGTTTTGTAGGTCGTAATCATCAGTTGCCCCGGATTAGCATATCTTAAGACATTTGAGAAGAATGCAATCAACACTTGCTCCATACGCCTTTCATCACAGAACACACTTTCATCAGTCAAATTTACCACTTCATTTAAACCTTTGACTTGAAAGCGCTCATGAAACATTTGCAAGCATTTATAAATACTGGCTTTTAAATTAGTCTTTTGAAGCTCTAAGCGAAATTGCTTATTCTCAATCAAAGTCCCTAATGGCTATTTTTTTAGGCATTTTAAAAGGTTTTTTTCCTGATCATTGGGAACAGTCTAAAAATTATTACAAATAGACATATATACAGAGCGACAAGTTATGACCGCAATAAAGGCGTATTACTAAAATCAGACTATGTATTTATGCTTGAGTCACTGGAGAGCTATATAGGTCATATTCAGAGCTTAGATATAGATAACCATGAAGAAATAGACCGATTGAAATTATTATTTATAAAACTAGATCATCAGATCCAACGGTTTAGATAGCGCAGAATTTTGCATAACGAATATTATGTTACTTAGCTTACTCAAGATCGTGAATACACTTATTTAGATTCACGATCTTGAGCTGTGGCTACAACTAGGTTGTGTAGGCCACAGTCTTAGATATTCTATTTAACATAATATACATTATGCGAAATCAGTAGATATTAAAAATTAGATACTAGAAATAGCTTATTATATTGTTTGTATTCATATGGATAATAAAAGCCAGATAAAAATTATCTGGCTTTTAAATATAATATAGGTTTAGCTTTATTAATTTAACGTACTTCCGCAGGAAAACCATCTTCAGCAAGCGCATCTAAAATAACTTGAGTTGGCTCTATTGTTTCAAGATCTACAATTTTATTTTCAACATCAATATTTACATTTGCATTTGCATCAATTGATTTAATCGTTGCAGTCACTCCTCGAGCACAGCCACCACAAGTTATATTAGCTATATATAGTTTCATGTTAAATCTCCAGTTAAATAAAGGATCTGTGAATATAGAAATACTTTAAAGCTTGACATCATGGTAAGGTCAAGTGCTTTAACATAAAATAAAAAACACGGCATAGAGAATAGATTCAAAGAATAATTCATCATATTCAGTAAAATTATCTAATATCAGCTCCATGCTCAATATGCTTAAGAATCGTACAATTTGAACTTGAATCACCTGAACAACTGACAACTGAATCTTGCAGTGTATCTACCATCTCTTGTAAGGTTTTAATTTTTTGGTTTAACGCTTCAATATGCTTAGAAGCCAATTGCTTTACTTCTGCACTGGTACGTCCTGTATTTTTCCACAATGATATAAGTTCTTTCATTTGTTCGGAAGAAAAACCAAGGTCACGAGCATGTTTAATAAAGTTCAAGGTTTTTAAATCTTGCTCGGTATATATTCGATAACCAGCATCTGACCTTTTGGCAACATCAATAAGTCCAATTTCCTCATAATAACGAATCATTTTTGAAGAAATTCCAGACTGTTTCGAAACCTGTCCGATATTCATATTTCACCTCAGTCAAATTGACTGTAGCTAGTAATTACAATCAGCTACAGTATTTTATTCTTTTTAAATAACATTAATGATCTGTCATTAATGTTGGGGCAAAAGCTCTTAACCGTAAAGCATTTCCCAGTACAAAAACAGAAGATAATGCCATTGCACCCGCTGCGAAAACTGGAGAAAGTAAAATTCCAAAATGCGGATATAGCAATCCTGCTGCAACAGGAATTAATGCGGCATTATAAATAAATGCCCAAAATAAATTCTGACGAATATTATCAATTGTTGCTTTACTTAAGGCAATTGCATTCGGGACACCCAATAAACTTCCAGACATCAATACAACATCCGCTGCCTCAATTGCAACATCAGTCCCCGTCCCTATTGCCAAACCCACATCTGCTTCAGCAAGCGCTGGTGCATCATTAATTCCATCACCTACATAAGCGACTCGACCATAACGCTGTTTTAACTGACGTACAGCTTCAACTTTTCCATCGGGTAATACTTCTGCAATCACTTCATCAATATTTAATTGCTTTGCAATAGCTTCAGCTGTATGTCGATTATCACCAGTAATCATAGCAACAGCCAAACCAAGTTGATGCAGAGCTTGAATTGCGGTGAAGGTTGATGTCTTGATAGGATCTGCAACGGCTATGATTGCAGCTAGTTGATGATCAATAGCCACATATAACGGGGTTTTACCTTCTTGACCTAATCGTTGAGCAATTTGATTAAAAATGGTCAAATCCAATCCCATCTTTTGCATGAAGCGATCTGCGCCAATATGTATTGCACTATCTTCAATTAGTGCTTCTATACCAAAACCTGTAACAGAATTAAAATTTTGCACACTCTTTAAAATTAAACCTTTATTTTTTGCTGCCGTTACAATGGCTTGAGCAATCGGATGTTCTGATTTATCTTCTACTGAGGCAACTTTAAGCAATACATCATTTTCATCAAAACCAGCGATCACTTCAAAATCAGTTAATGTTGGTTTTCCTTCAGTTAAAGTACCGGTTTTATCTACAGCAACTACTCGGGCTTCTTTTAAAAGTTGCAATGCTTCACCTTTGCGAAACAATATCCCCATTTCAGCACCGCGACCTGTACCCACCATAATAGAGGTCGGCGTTGCTAATCCCATTGCACATGGGCAAGCAATAATAAGTACCGCAACGGCATTTACAAGACCGAAAGTCAGTGCTGGCTCAGGACCAAAAATAAACCAGACTAAGAATGTGAATAACGCTAATAACATTACAATTGGCACAAACCACATCGTAATTTTATCAACCAGAGCTTGAATGGGCAGTTTTGAGCCTTGAGCTTGTTCAACCATGCGAATAATTTGTGCAAGAACAGAATCGCTACCCACAGCAGTTGCTTTAATCTGAATATTACCTTTCTGATTAACGGTCCCACCGACTACACTTGAACCTATACTTTTTTCAACAGGAATTGGTTCTCCTGTAATCATGGACTCATCAATATAACTTTGCCCAAATACCACATCACCATCTACAGGTACGCGTTCTCCTGGACGAATTTCAACAATCATGCCCGATAGAACTTCTGTAATTGGAATTTCAATCAGCTCCCCATCTTGTTTTACACGTGCTGTTTTGGGTTGCATTCCGACTAAATGTTGAATCGCCTGAGATGTTTTACCTTTAGCTTTCGCTTCAAAAAAACGTCCAAGTAATATCAGTGCAACAATTACTGCTGCTGCTTCGTAGTAAACATTGACAGTACCCTCAGGTAAAACTGTTGGTATAAAAGTGGCAACCACAGAAAAGCTATATGCTGCTAACGTTCCAACCGAAACGAGCGAGTTCATATCGGGTGCTAAACGAAATAATGCGGGAATGCCTTTTTGATAAAAGCGCCGTCCCGGAAATAATAAAATTAATGTGGTTAATATAAACTGGATATACCAACTATTAAGTGTGCCAATCTGGGTTGCAATAAAATGGTGAAATGCTGGAATCATATGCGATCCCATTTCTAGAATAAAAACAGGCACTGCGAGCACAGTTGCAATGATTAAATCCCGTTTTAATAATTCTTGCTCGTTGGCTTTCTGATCAATTTGTTCAGTACTATTTTGTTCAACAGGTTTCGCGTTATAACCCGCTCTTTCAATTGCGGCAATTAAGCTTTGGATATTAACATCAGCATAGGTATGAATGAGTGCTTTTTCAGTCGCCAAATTGACTGCTGCAGAACGAACACCATTCACCTTAGTTAAGGCTTTTTCAACACGACCTACGCAGGAAGCACAAGTCATCCCTTCAACCATTAACTCAATCGGTGGTTTTGTTACAACGGTATAACCCGTTTTTTCAATAGCTTTAATAATTTCTGGATAATTGATAGGCTGATCACTATGAATAGTCGCCTTTTCTGTGGCTAAATTTACTGCAACAGATTGTACTCCATCAATCTTATTGAGGGCTTTTTCAACACGGCCTACACATGAAGCACAAGTCATCCCTTCAATAGATACTGTGCCTGTATATTTTGGTGTGTTTTTTACTAGATCGTTCATATCAACACCTTCCACTATTTAATCTTATCTTATCGCTTCAGCATAAAGATTCCAACCATGGGAAGGTCAAGTGACATTTCGAACAAATGTATTGGGTATGTACTTATTTAATCCTTAAAAAAATGTAATTTTCACAAAGCTTAATCCTGTTGCCATCAATAAGATTGATATCATCTAGATGAAGAATTTGTGAAATAAAATAAATCTATAAGCTAAAAAACCAGTGAATTGCTCACTGGTTTTTTAGTAATATTAGTGTTCTAAAAATTTACTTTATAAATAAATTTAATCTGCAGAAATATCATCAAATAAAACTGAAGATAAATAACGTTCACCTGCGTCAGGCAGAATGACTACAATGGTTTTTCCTGTATTTTCAGGACGTTCAGCAAGTTTAGCCGCGGCTGCCATCGCTGCGCCACTTGAAATCCCGACAAAAATACCTTCCTGGGTTGCTGTTTTACGTGCAAAGGTAATTGCGTCAGCACTAAGAACTGTAATCACTTCATCAACGAGATCTAAATCTAAGTTTTTAGGAATGAAATTTGCACCAATCCCTTGAATTTTATGTGGTCCAGGCGTGAGATCTTCCCCACGTTTTGCTTGACTGATAATTGCAGATTCTGCAGGTTCAACCGCAACAGAATAAATCGGCTGGTTTTTAACTTTTTCAAAATAACGTGAAATACCAGTCAACGTTCCGCCTGTACCAACACCTGCAACTAAAATATCGACTTTACCACCCGTTGCGGCCCAAATTTCAGGGCCTGTGGTTTGCTCATGAATTTTCGGATTGGCTGGATTTTCAAATTGTTGTGGTAAAAAATAAACTTCAGGTTGAGCATCACGAAGACGTTCAGCTTCCTCTATTGCACCCTTCATTCCTTTGGCAGGATCTGTTAAGACCAAGTTTGCCCCTAAGGCTTTGAGTACTTTACGACGCTCAATACTCATACTTGAAGGCATAGTTAGTGTAATTTCATAACCTTTAGCGGCTGCAACAAATGCAAGTGCAATACCAGTATTCCCACTGGTCGGCTCAACAATATGCATACCCTGTTTTAAAACACCACGTTGTTCAGCATCTGCAATTAAAGCTGCGCCAATACGATCTTTCACTGAAAAAGCAGGGTTTCGGCTTTCAACTTTAGCAAGAACAGTTGCACCTGTTTGAATAATACGATTAATACGGACTAAAGGCGTATTTCCAATTGCTTCTGCATTATTAGAATATACTGCAATACCTAAATTTTCAGTTTTTGGAAAATTTGGATCTATAGGCATGATCTTTCCTTGATTATAAATAAAGTTATCTTGATCTATCATATCGCTTTTTGATGAAACATGGATGTTCAGAATTAAGATTTAATTATCTAAAAAAATTAAATGTTTATCTTTATAAATCATAAATTTAATTTCTATATGTCTTTGTTTGTCCAAATACGCACCAAATCCAATTGCGCATTTATATAATATTTCAAGCATAATATCTTTCTAGAAAGGATTTTGAGAACCCCATGGCGAACAGTGCTTATCAAAAAATTTACCGACAACTCACCAAAAAGATTCTAGATAAAATTGTCAGTCCCCAAGTTTTAGGTGATACACAAGCACTGGAAAATACAGTCCAAGATAATAAATTAAATGCATTACCCATTTGCTATGTCATTCAAGATGATTCAACTTCAAATAAGGTTCTGATTGATAATGAAACTAAAAAAAGACAGCTTAGCCCTGCTTTTTCACCTTTAGTACTCGGTGACTATCGAGAGGATGATTCTTTTCTGACGCTTGAACCAACCAAATCCAATGCATCTGCTTATTATCCAGACAAGTTAATCCGTCTAGTCGAGTACTTACTTCAACATCCTGAAAGCGATGTTTTATTGGTTCCAGTCACCATTTTATGGGGCCGTGCACCTGAAAATGAAGATAGTTGGTATAAAGCATTAATGGCAGATGCATGGACCAAACCAACAGGTATTAAACAAGCACTCAATATTACTCTATATGGTCGTGAAAATTATATTGAATTCCATCAAGCTATTTCTTTACGCGCATTAATTAATACTGCCACTGAGGTTGCACCCAATTTTGCACCTGCGCACTATGTGGTGACTGAGCTAAACAAATCATTCAATCAATATAAAGAAGCAATTTTAGGGCCCGATCTATCTGATCGCCGTAATGTAATTAATAAACTCATGATTACGGACACGATTAAGGAAGCCATTCTCAAAGAAAGTATTCATAAAAAAATCAGTGTTAATGAAGCTGAAAATTTGGCACGGCATTACTTAGATGAAATTGTTTCTGATTTTTCTTATTCAACTTTACGTTTTGCCGAAATTGCACTAACAAAACTGTGGACTCAACTTTATGATGGAATTGAAGTACATAACTTTGATACCGTTCGTGAGTTGGCCAAAGATTATGAAATTGTCTATACCCCTTGCCACCGGAGTCATATCGACTATTTGTTACTGTCCTATGTAATTTATAATCGTGGTTTAATGGTGCCACATATTGCAGCTGGTATTAATTTAAATATGCCTGTAGTTGGCCAATTAATGCGTGGTGCAGGCGCATATTTTATCCGCCGTAGCTTCAATGGAAATGCGTTATATACCGCCGTTTTTAAAGAATATATTCACAGCATGTTAAGTCGAAATACTCCCTTAGAATATTTCATTGAGGGTGGTCGTTCACGAACTGGACTTTTACTGCCGGCCAAAAAAGGTATGTTAGCAATTACCATCCAAAGTCATTTACGGGGTAACAGTAAACCGATTGCTTTTATTCCGACTTATTTTGGTTATGAGAAACTATTAGAAGGTTCATCTTATATTCAAGAACTTGGTGGACAAAAGAAACAAGCGGAATCGTTATTTGGATTATTAAAATCCTTTAAGAAAATTGAAAAAGTTTTTGGCATTGTGCATGTGAATTTTGGTGAGCCAGTTTTTCTAGATGATTTATTAAAGAAAAATGAAGCACCGAAAAAAGTAAGCTTACAAGATGAATTACCCATCTCAGTCAAAGCTACAGTTGATGATGTGGCGCATAATATTCAAGAAAATATTAATAAAGCAGTGGTTATTAACCCTATTAGTTTAATTTCATTAGTTTTATTAAATGCACCTACTTACTCACTATCTGAGCGAGATGTATTACAACGCTTAACCCAATTTCGCAATCTACTACAACAGCATCATTATGATGATCGTATGCAGATTACCCCATTGTCTAATCATGAAATCATTCAATATGCGATTAAGCTGAAGCAAATTGAGTTTATTGAACATGATAATGAGCGTTGGATTAAAGTTGCAAATAAGCAAGAAGCATTATTAAAATACTTTAGTAATAATATTCTACATACATTTATGCTTCCTGCACTAATAGCAGATGTACTTAAAAATCAGCTGGAGCAAGAGAATACTTCTATTAGTAAACTGGAATTGGTTACAACAGTTGTTGCACGTTATCCTGATATTCAAAAAATATTTTTCTTAAAATGGTCAGTAGATGAGGTTTTGGATGAAATTGATTTAATCTTAACTTATTTTATGACTGAAAAATTAATTCAAATAGATGGGGAGCAGATCCATATTGTGCAAGCTGATGAGGCTTTAGGTTTATTGTCTTCTTTCGCACTCCTTTATGAAGTGAATACGCCTTAATAATTAAAATTTTATTGCTTGCTTAAAACTGCAGTTTATCTTCAGTTTTAAGCTTTAAACCCTATAAAACCATAATAATTCAAAACTTGAGCAAAAGTTGCCACAGATTTAAAACCTACTTGTTTATATATATCTTGCATCTGTACTACATCAATTAAGAAAAAGTCTTGTGCTAAACGATCCAGCATAGCTTGGCTTTGTGCCTCACTTAACCCTATGGTTTGTACCAACAGTTTGAGCGTAATCCATTGCTGATCATGCTCAATTTTCATTAAGTCATAACTTAGACATAAACCATCTTTTTTCAGGGATTCTGCAATATCTTGAAAATAGTTTTGTTTAAATTCAAGTGGAACAAAATGTGAGACTAGAATAGAAAGTGCAGCATCAAATTGTTGATTCAAAGAATTTAAAATTGAAGTATCAGCATGAAAAAAATTCATCCGATCTATAAGCCCCAACTGTTCAAGATGATATTTGGCCTGATTTAACATATTCAGTGCCGGATCAATCGCCGTAAATGTCCACTGTGGGAATTGCTCAGCTAAATATTGCAGCTCATAACCTGTACCACAACCCACCACTAAAATATGCGCTTGTTCAGAGAGATAGGTTTTAAGAATGGCATGAACTTGTAAATGGATGAGTTCATACCCTGGGATCAATTTTCGAATATGCACATCATAACCATCAACGACTTTGGGGTGATTAAAATCTTTTGACATATCAATTACCCTTTTATATACCTTCTATGAATGTTCTATTTAGTTATATAGCTCATTATAATTCTGATTAAAAGAATACCTTATTGATCTCTATTTATAAGCCATAAAGTTCAATAAGGCACATCTATCAAAATTTATCTTATACCAAGTAAATATAGTGATTTACTCGTTTAAGCAATTTCCAATAAATTTAATTCATTCCGCATAAATTCCTGTAGTTTGAACTTTTGTGCTTTTCCTGATGCTGTCATGGGGAATTCATGAAAGAAACGTACATAACGTGGTACTTTATTGTGTGAAATATGCTCTTTACAGTATTGACGGATAGATTCTTCGGTAGCCTGATGCTGTTCATGTAAAATGATACATGCACATAGTTCTTCACCATAACGTGGATCAGGTAAGCCAATCACTTGTACATCGCTGACATCTGGATGTGAATATAAGAAGTCTTCAATTTCTTTTGGAAATAGGTTTTCGCCACCACGAATCACGACATCTTTAATACGGCCTTTGATTTTAACAAAACCCTCATCATCCATTTCAGCAATATCACCTGTATGCATCCATTTTGCAATATCAATAACTTCTTTGGTTTTTGCTTCATCTTCCCAATAGCCTAACATTACTGAATAGCCACGTACGCACAATTCACCTAGTTTGCCACGTGGGACTATTTTACCTTGTTCATCGATAATTTTTACTTCTAAATGCGGATGTACACGTCCGACCGTTCCAACGCGACATTCAATTGGGTCTGTTGTTGAACTTTGTGCACTAACTGGTGCAGTTTCCGTCATTCCATAGCAAATGGTAATTTCATCCATATGCATACGGTCAATCACACGCTGCATAATTTCACGAGGACAAGGACTTCCCGCCATAATTCCTGTACGTAAACTGCTTAAATCAAATTGATCAAACTTTTCATGTTCCAACATAGCAATAAACATGGTGGGTACACCATAAGCTGCAGTGCATTTTTCTTGTTCTATTGCTTTTAAACTATCTAAAGGATTGAATACAGCCGAAGGATAGACCATGGTTGAACCATGGGTAATACAGGCTAAATTCCCCATCACCATACCAAAACAATGAAATAATGGCACTGAAATACACACTCGATCTTGTGGGGTTAAATGAATGCCTTCACCAACAAAATAGCCATTATTTAAAAGATTATTGTGGGTCAACATTGTGCCTTTCGGATTGCCCGTGGTTCCAGAAGTAAATTGAATATTAATCGTTTCATCAAACTGTAATTCACAGGCAATGGTTTTTAATTGTTCTAACTCTTCTGCCGTTGGTGCTTGTATGAGATCTGCAAAGCGATGCATTCCTGCTTGATGTACATCATCAATTTTTATCACATGTTTTAGATGCGGTACTTTTTCCGAATCTAAAATATGATTTATTGTAGAGGCTAATTCTGGCGCGATTTGCATTAACACGTCTTGGTAATCTGAAGTTTTAAATTTTGATGCAATCACTAGGCCCTTACATGAGACCTTGTTTAAGACATATTCAAGTTCATTTTTTTTGTACGCTGGATTCAAATTCACCAAAATAATGCCCGCTTTAAAAGCAGCAAATTGAGCAATCGTCCATTCCACACAGTTAGGTGACCAAATAGCTAAACGATCCGTTTTTTCTAAACCTAAACGTAGCAAACTACAAGCAAAAGCATCTACTTTTGCTTGTAGTTCCCGATAAGTTAGTCGCACATTTTGATGTACGCTAATCACTGCATCATGCTCAGCATATTGCTGGCATGCTTCATCAAACTTATCACCTATTGTCATACCAATTAGAGGGGTTTGACTTGTTCCACAGGCATAACTTAACCGTAATTGCGACATTGAATCATACTCCTTGATTCTTTTTAATTCTGATTTTAACGTTTAATTTAATTGTTTTTACCGCGACTATTTTAGCCAGATTTTGTATATTTTATTACCAATAGACCGTTATATTCCCTCCAGCCGTTTTACTGCGTTGACACAAAAATCAGCAATTTGTTTAACAAAATAGGCTTTATATGACTCATCAAATATTACATTTAGAGATGGATTTAAAGGCTCAACCACCGCAAATGTCATGGCACCAACAACGCACAATGCAGCGGTATTTAAATCTTCAAAACTAAACTCACCTGTTGTTTTTCCTGTGGCAAGAATTTCTGTCATGCTTTGTTTAATAAGTTGTTTGCTATGAAACCGTTCGTGTTCGAGTTCAGGCCCAACGGGTTCAAACATGAGTGAATATGCCAGTTGTGAACTATTCATTGCGCGCCGTACAAACGTGGTTACTGCTTTATGTAATTTTTGTGTTGGATTTAATTGCCCTTGAGCGATGTGATTCAAAATCACAACTTCAAAGGTAATGGCATCATTCAACACTTCAATCAACACCTGATTTTTGTTGTCAAAATAACGATAAACTAGACCACTCGAAACACCTGCTCGGTCTGCAATGGCTTGTATTTGTGCATCTTTAAAACCACCCTGTGCAATAAGTTCACGAGCAGATTGTAAAATCATTTTACGATTTTTCTCCATTCGTTCTTGCATCAGAGAGGATCGTTTATAGCTCATATTTTATATTCTCAAATAATTAAAATGAATTGTAAATCATTTTTTGAATTTGTATTCACTTTTGTGAAAAAAAATTGTATGTTAGTGCTCAAGCACAATAAAAATGCTTTTGGAATAACAAATATAACCAACAGGATGACAGGAAAATGCACCTACAAAGTATCGATTTTGGTCTAGATGAGACGTTAATTGCACTCCGTGATTCAATTGCTGCATTTTGTGCAAAGGAAATTGCACCAATTGCAAAGCAAGTCGATCAAGAGAATTTGTTCCCACATCATTTATGGAAGAAATTCGGTGATATGGGCTTATTGGGCTTAACCGTGAGTGAAGAATATGGTGGAACCAATTTAGGCTATTTAGCACATATCATTGCTTTGCAGGAAATTTCTAGAGCATCAGCCTCTATTGGCTTATCTTATGGTGCACATTCTAATCTCTGTGTTAATCAAATTAACCGTAACGGAAGTGAGGAGCAAAAGCAGCGTTTCCTTCCAAAATTATTATCAGGCGATTTTATTGGCGCTTTAGCCATGTCAGAACCGAATGCGGGTTCAGATGTAGTCAGTATGAAATTAAAAGCTGATGAGAAAGACGATCACTTTATCTTAAATGGTTCCAAAATGTGGATCACTAATGGTGGTGATGCGGATGTTTTAGTAGTTTATGCCAAAACCGATCTGAATGCTGGTGCCAAAGGTATGACGGCATTCATCATCAAAAAAGACATGAAAGGCTTTAGTCATGGGACCCACTTAGACAAACTCGGTATGCGTGGTTCAAATACCTATCCCCTGTTCTTTGATAATGTTGAGGTACCGAAAGAAAATGTCTTAGGTGGTGTGGGTAACGGTACTAAGGTACTTATGAGTGGTTTGGATTATGAACGTGCCGTACTCAGTGCGGGTCCACTTGGTATTATGGATGCTTGCTTAGATGTGGTTATTCCTTATATTCACGATCGTAAACAGTTTGGTCAAGCTTTAGGTGAATTCCAATTAATGCAAGGTAAAATTGCCGATATGTATTCTACTTGGCTGGCTTGTAAAGCATTGGTTTATGCCGTTGGTGCTGCATGTGATAAAGCAGATCAGCATAATCGTAGTCTACGTAAAGATGCTGCAAGTGCCATTTTATATGCTG
Source organism: Acinetobacter sp. ANC 4648 (assembly GCF_002135345.1). Lineage (GTDB taxonomy): Bacteria > Pseudomonadota > Gammaproteobacteria > Pseudomonadales > Moraxellaceae > Acinetobacter. The sequence continues at coordinate 126,850 of NZ_NEGI01000008.1, forward strand.
CTGAAAAAGCAACATGGATGGCGGGAGAAGCCATTCAAACCCTAGGTGGTAATGGGTATATCAATGACTATGACACAGGTCGTCTATGGCGTGATGCAAAACTTTATGAAATTGGTGCAGGTACGTCTGAAATTCGCCGTATGTTAATTGGTCGTGAATTATTTAATGAAACCAAATAATTAGCCGAATTTTTTATACCACAATAAAGATGAGTGTCGAAGTCGAAGATAGCAGTCCAATACAAGGATGTTCTGAATGAATCAATTACATAGTAAAATTAATATTCGCAGTGATGATTTTAAAAATAACCAAGCAGCAATGCAAAACTTGGTTAATGATTTAAAACTGATGACTGCAAATATTGCACTTGGTGGTGGTGAAAAGGCTCGTGAAAAACATTTAGCACGTGGCAAACTTTTACCACGTGAACGTATTGATCAATTAATTGACACAGGCACTGCATTTCTAGAGATTGGCCAAATTGCGGCTTATAAAGTCTATGCAGATGATGTACCTGCTGCAGGTGTAATTGCTGGCGTCGGTCAAGTACAAGGTGTGACCTGTATGATTGTAGCCAATGATGCAACAGTTAAAGGGGGAACTTATTATCCATTGACCGTTAAAAAGCATTTACGAGCACAAGAAATTGCAGAACAAAATCATTTACCATGTATTTATTTGGTCGACTCAGGTGGCGCGTTCTTGCCCATGCAAGATGAAGTCTTTCCAGACCGAGATCATTTTGGTCGTATTTTTTATAACCAAGCTCGGATGTCGAGCATGGGAATTGCCCAAATTGCCGTCGTGATGGGAAGTTGTACTGCAGGTGGTGCTTATGTTCCCGCCATGTCTGATGAAACGGTCATTGTCCGAAATCAAGGGACTATTTTCCTTGGAGGCCCGCCGTTGGTGAAAGCGGCAACAGGTGAAGTGGTTTCGTCTGAAGACTTAGGTGGCGGTGATGTGCATACTCGCCTATCTGGCGTTGCTGATCACTTGGCTGTGAATGATGAACATGCCATTTTAATCGCTCGTAATATTGTTAAAAATTTGAATAAAAAACCAAATCAGCCTTGTAATGAAGTTGAGTCCCCATTATTCGATGCGAAAGAGCTATATGGCATTATACCAAGTGATGCACGGCAACCTTTTGATATTCGTGAAGTCATTGCTCGTATTGTAGATGGTTCACGTTTAGATGAATTTAAAGCCCGTTTTGGTACGACTTTAATTACTGGCTTTGCATCGATCTATGGTATGCCAGTCGGCATTATTGCCAATAATGGCATTCTATTCTCAGAGTCTGCACAGAAAGGTGCACATTTCATTGAATTATGTACGCAACGGAATATTCCTTTATTGTTCTTACAAAATATTACGGGTTTTATGGTTGGTCGTCAGTATGAAAATGAAGGTATTGCCAAGAATGGTGCAAAATTGGTAATGGCTGTTGCGACCGCCAATGTTCCAAAAATCACCATGGTCATTGGCGGATCATTTGGTGCAGGGAATTACGGTATGTGTGGACGTGCCTACTCCCCTCGTTTCCTGTGGACTTGGCCAAATTCGCGTATTTCAGTGATGGGTGGTGAACAAGCCGCCAGTGTACTGTCCACCTTAAAACGTGACCAAGTTGAAAGCCGAGGGGCTGAATGGTCTGCACATGATGAAGATCAATTTAAACAGCCTATTCGTGATCAATACGAACTCCAAGGGCATCCATATTATGCTTCTGCACGCTTGTGGGATGATGGTGTTATTGATCCTGCACAATCACGTCATGTTTTAGGCTTAAGCTTAGCTGCGGCAATGAATGCACCAATTGTTCCAACTAAATTTGGCATATTTCGCATGTAAGAGGTATGAAATGGATTTTCAATTTTTACAACTAGAACAAAAGCAACAAGTTGCAACTGTTTGGCTAAATCGTGCTGAATTATATAATGCCTTTAATACTCAAGTCATTGAAGAGTTACATCAATGTTTTCAACATTTAAATACACGCGAAGATATCCGTGTAGTGATACTTGCAGGCCGTGGTAAAAGTTTTTCCGCAGGTGCAGATCTAAATTGGATGAAGCTTGCTGGACAAGCCTCGATCGCAGAAAATGAAGCTGATGCTTTAAAACTGGCAAAAATGTTACAAAGCTTAGCAAGTTTAAAACAACCAACCATTGCACGTGTACAAGGTATAGCCTTTGGTGGTGGGATGGGTTTAGCGTCAGCATGTGATATTTGTGTAGCAAGTACCGATGCTAAATTTGCAACCTCGGAAGTACGTTTAGGTCTAGCGCCATCGACCATTAGTCCATATGTAATTCGTGCCATTGGTGCACGTCAGGCCTCACGTTATTTCTTAACCGCAGAACGCATATCAGCCGATAAAGCACAAGCCATTGGTTTAGTTCATGAAATTGCAACTCCTGAACAGCTTGATCAAAAAGTAGATGAAATTATTCAAGCTTTATTACTGGGTGGCCCTGAAGCTCAAGCAGCATCAAAACAACTGATTAAAATGGTCAATCAATCCGTATTAACTGAAGAATTACTAATTCAAACTGCAAAACACATCGCACATGTCCGTCAAGGAACCGAGGCGAAAAATGGCTTAACAGCTTTTTTAGAGAAGCAAAGCCCAGCATGGATTAAAACAGTAGAATAACGATAAGGAATTAGACAATGTTTGAAAAGATTTTAATTGCCAACCGAGGTGAAATTGCTTGTCGCGTAATTCGTACTGCCAAAAAACTGGGCATTGCCACAGTTGCTATTTATTCTGATGCAGATGCAAATTCACAGCACGTCAAACAAGCGGATGAAGCCATTTATATTGGTGAATCCCCAGCATCACAAAGTTATTTACAGATAGACCGTATTATTCAAGCGGCGCTAGATACGGGCGCACAAGCAATTCATCCTGGTTATGGTTTTTTGTCTGAAAATGATCAATTTGCCTTGGCCTGTCAAAAAAACAATATTATCTTTATTGGCCCTCCTGTAGCTGCCATTCTAGCAATGGGATTAAAAGCGACATCTAAAGCATTGATGGAAAAAGCCGGTGTACCACTCACTCCTGGTTATCATGGTAATAATCAAGATGCTAATTTTTTAAAACAACAAGCGGATGCTATTGGCTATCCTGTTCTAATTAAAGCCAGTGCTGGTGGTGGTGGTAAAGGCATGCGCTTGGTTGAATGTGAAATTGAATTTTTAACTGCGCTTTCTTCATGTAAAAATGAAGCCAAATCAAGTTTTGGTAATGATGAAGTTTTAATTGAACGCTATGTTATCAACCCCCGGCATATTGAAGTGCAAGTCTTTGGTGATACGCACGGCAATTATGTGCATTTATTTGAGCGTGATTGTTCAGTACAACGCCGTCATCAGAAAGTACTCGAAGAAGCGCCAGCTCCGCTTATGTTAGAAGCCAAATTGGCTGCTATGCGTCAAGCAGCGCTTGATGCTGCTCGTGCGGTTGATTATGTTGGTGCGGGTACAGTTGAATTTATTGTAGAGCAAGATGGGACTGCTTATTTCATGGAAATGAATACCCGTCTGCAAGTTGAACATCCAGTGACTGAAATGATTACTGGACAAGACTTGGTTGAATGGCAACTGCGGGTTGCATTTGGTGAGCCATTACCGAAGTTACAACATGAATTACATATTCATGGACATGCGATTGAAGCACGCATTTATGCTGAGGAACCAGAAAAAGGCTTTATCCCTGCGATTGGTCAAATCAGTTATTTACACTACCCTACGCAAAATCAAAATGTCCGTGTTGACAGTGGGATCGTTCAAGGCGATGAAATTAGCACTTATTATGACCCGATGATAGCTAAACTCATTGTTTGGGGTGAAAATCGTGAAGCGGCATTAGTACAAATGCACCATGCACTTGAACACTTCCATGTCGAAGGTGTTGGTAATAACATTGCCTTTCTAGATCGTATTATTCGCTGTGATTCATTTCAAAATGCTCAATTGGATACTAATCTCATCCAACGTGAAGAAGAATTTTTATTTAAAAATACTCAAAAGGCTAATACGAATTTAATTCTTTCTGCAGCATTAACTGAACTACTTCTGCGTTTTAACAAAAATAAAATAGCGAATAATCCAGTGTGGCAAGCTGAAGCATTATGGCGATTGAATATTCAAACCCACTATCCAATTAAATTTATACTTGATCATCAAGATATTCAGATTAATTTTAGTCCCAACGGCAATTCTTTTATCGCTGGATATCAAGGACAACAATATTCAATTTCAGGCCAGTTATTTGATAAAAATACGGTTCAAATTGAAATTTCAGGGACAAAGCAAAAACTCACTTTTAGCCAGAGTGAGAATGCTCTTACATTATTTTCCAATGCTCAAAATTTTAAATTTGAATATGTTCATGCAAATTTCAAAACAGATGAGGCTGACGTAAATGAAAGTAATTTAAAAGCACCTATGCCCGGTGTAATTACTAAAATACTGATTTCTGCTCATGAAAAAGTAAAAAAAGATGATGTTTTACTTACGCTTGAAGCAATGAAGATGGAGTACTCCATACGAGCACCACGTGATGGCTTTATTACGTCATCTTATTTTCAAGTGGGTGATCAAGTGAAGGCTGGTGATGAATTAGTGGAATTTCAAGCATTAACGGAAGAAATTGCATGAGTGAATTTGTCAAAATTGTTGAAGTTGGGCCACGAGATGGTCTACAAAATGAAAAGATCCCTTTAAGTTTAGAACAGCGTAAAACACTTATTCTAGATTTAATGCGCACAGGATTAAAAAGTATTGAAGTGGGCTCTTGTGTTTCAGCTAAATGGGTTCCACAAATGGCACAGAGCGATGAACTCTATGCGCAACTACCTAAAGATCAAACTATTGAACTAAGTTTACTCACTCCTAACATAATAGGTTTTGAATCAGCGCTCGCCGTTGGCTGTAAAGAGGTTGCTGTTTTTACAGCAGCTTCTGAAAGCTTTACGCGTAAGAATATCAACTGTTCAATTGATGAAAGTTTTGAAAAGTTTTCCGATATCATCGCTGCTGCTCAAGCCCATGATGTTAAAGTACGTGGTTATGTATCTTGTATTGTGGATTGTCCTTATGAAGGTGCAATTGATCCACAACAAGTAGCTAAAGTCAGCAAACGATTATATGACATGGGTTGTTATGAGGTTTCTTTGGGTGAAACGCTTGGTACTGCAACACCTGATCGAGTTAAAAAAGTTTGGAATGCGTGTTTAGCAGAATTAGATAGTAAGGTACTTGCTGGACATTTTCATAATACCTATGGCATGGCAATTGCTAATATTTATCAATCATTAGAACAAGGCATTCGTGTATTTGATTCATCTATTGCTGGACTCGGCGGTTGTCCATATGCCAAAGGTGCTTCAGGCAATGTCTCCACGGAAGATTTATATTATCTACTGTCTAACATGGGCTTTGAAACAGGAGTCGATTTAGATGCTCTTATGCAAGCTAGCCGTCATATTAACCAAGTTTTGAATCGTCAAAATTCATCCAATTATACCAATGCTTACTGGCAAACCCAATCGGCTTAATGGTAGATCATAGATCTTGAGATTACTTGACAGATAAAACACTTTTCAAGTAATTTCGAAATCAGCTGAAGAATACAGCACACGATAAACACAAAATATTTAATATAAAAACATGGAGGTCTAAAATGCCAAATAAGGTTTATGAGAGTGCGCAAGCTGCATTAAAAGATATTGTCAAAGATGGGCAAACACTTGCTGTTGGTGGATTTGGCTTATGTGGAATTCCAGAACAGTTGATTACTGCATTAAAAAATACTGGGGTAAAAAATTTAACCTGCATTTCAAATAATGCTGGGGTTGATGGTTTAGGTTTAGGCCAATTACTAGCTACGAAACAAATCAAAAAAATGATTTCATCTTATGTCGGTGAAAATAAAGAATTTGAACGCCAATATTTAAGTGGTGAACTTGAAGTTGAACTCACTCCACAAGGTACTTTAGCTGAAAAATTACGTTCTGGCGGTGCAGGTATCCCCGCTTTTTACACCCAAGCTGGGGTAGGAACACTGATTGCTGAAGGTAAAGAGGTTCGTATATTTCATGGCAAAGAATACATTTTAGAAGAAACCTTAATTTCAGATATTTCATTGGTAAAAGCTTACAAGGCCGATAAAGCTGGTAATTTAATTTTTAGAAAAACTGCCCGTAATTTTAATCCCGATTGTGCAATGGCTGGTCGAATTAGCATTGCTGAAGTCGAGCATTTGGTCGAAATTGGTGAATTAGAACCCAATGATATTCACTTATCAGGCATCTATATTGATCGTATTGTTCTCAATTCAAATCCGGAAAAACATATTGAACATATGACACTGAAAACAGAGGGATAAAGTCATGGCTTGGACGCGTAATCAAATGGCACAGCGTGCTGCACAAGAACTTCAAGATGGTTTTTATGTCAATTTAGGCATTGGCTTACCTACACTGGTTGCTAATTATATTCCAGAAAATATAGATGTCTGGTTGCAGTCTGAAAATGGTCTATTAGGAATTGGTGAATTTCCAACTGAACAAACGGTTGATGCTGATTTAATTAATGCAGGGAAACAAACTGTCACCGCACGTAAAGGTGCTTCATTTTTTTCAAGTTCAGAATCATTCGCAATGATCCGTGGTGGAAAAGTCAATATTGCAATTTTAGGTGCAATGGAAGTTTCTGAAACAGGTGATTTGGCCAACTGGATGATCCCAGGGAAGAAAGTTAAAGGTATGGGTGGTGCAATGGACTTGGTTGCTGGCGTGCAACATGTAGTTGTGCTAATGGAACATTGTGCTAAAGATGGTTCACCCAAAATTCTAAAACATTGTGAATTACCACTCACAGGTAAAGCGGTCGTAAATCGTATTATTTCTGATTTGGGTGTATTAGATGTTACCCCAGCAGGAATAAAACTGGTACAACTTGCAGATGGCGTTTCTTTTGAAGAAATACAGCAAGCAACGGGTGTAAATATTATTCAATAATAAATAAAAATAAAGGGCATGATACTTATGCATTGCGCCCTACTCAATACGCATGCCTAAATTCAGTAGAATGTTGAATAAATTTATAAAAAAAAATGAAGTCTTGTATATGGATAATTCTCAGAATATCTTACAAAAAATTGCAATCAAAGTAAGTGAATGGTCTGAAAAATGGTTCCCCGATTCTTATATTTTTGCACTATTAGGTGTTGTTATTGTAGCAATTGTCGCACCTATGCAATAAGTTGCTATTTCTTTTGGCGATGGCTTCTGGAGTCTCATGTCTTTTACACTACAGATGTCTATGTTGATTATTGTAGGCTATGTTGTTTCAGTGTTTAAGCCTGTTGAAATACTTATTCAAAAAGTGGCGACTATTCCAAATTCTGGATGTAGTGTGATTCTTTTAATCACTACGTTTAGTTTTTTTTATTAATTAATTGAGTTGTTAGTAAGAGGTTTTAATGGTTTTTAGATTTTAAAACTTTAGAAAATGCTTAGGCTATTTTAAATATCACTAATTAATTTGTGGTATTCCATTCCAGCTTTATCAAAACTTTGTATTAAGCGTTGGTTAAGCTGTTGCTGTACATTTTCCCAAACCTCAATTTCATCTTGATTTGACTCACTTTTCCCATAAGAAGCACTTAAAAGTCGTTTAAAACTGTTTGGATAATGATAGACAGAAATATATCCCCCGTCGTATCTGCACCGACTAATTTTCCTTTACACAATTGAATTAAATCTTGCAAATGGTGTTCTAAAAATGCCCTTGATCTCAATTAGTCATCATCACTTGTTTCGACAAGATATTTTTATCGATCGATATATAGATTGGAAGTGAGGATTCACACAATTTAGTTTAAAAAGTTCCATAAGCTTATCTGCTGTGTCAAAACCATCTCATACAGATTTTGCGCCAATAAAATGAGTCCAATATGCACTTTGCTTAACATTCCAATGCGGAGTTTAGATTGATAAACCAATTGCTTAGGCTATTTTGTAAAATATAATCAAAAATACTGTCGTTAATAAGTCGAAATGAATATCGCTATTGCTGATAGACCACTAAATAAAGTTGATATAGTTGTTGTCCAAAAGCTGTATTTGAAAAATGCTTCACGCACCTGTTTCAATTACCTCTATACGTAATTCGGCTAAACTTTGAGTTTCTGCTTTAAGTTTTACGGCGGTTTTTTGATAACAGTGATCAATAATCTTCTTAATTTTTAAAATTTATAGCGACATATGCCAAGGCTTGCCCTTCTACAGATAAAAAACAGTTGTTCTGCCGTTTCGATTAGTTGTTGGTTATATATTTTTCAGACTCAATTAATAAAGGTGAATTAAGTGGTAAAGGAAGATAAAAAATCTGGAGTAATATCAAAATGCTTAAATAACCAAAGTTTACCCGTTCGGTAAAAGCCCATTTGAATTTAATCTCCCAGCAACAGAGTACCGTGATCATCAAGTACTTTTTTCAATTCTGGATAAAAGTTCATAGGTAGAATAACGTAACCACCTGTCCCTTGAATAGTTTCAATATAAAATGCAGCAAACTCACTTTCACGAACTTTCAGATCCCCAACACCGTGATATTCATTTTCAAATAAACGTTTTAAATTCAGGCACTAACTTCACGACATATTCTTCAGGTATTATGCCTTTAGAACGGCGACATGGGTATAGGAATGGATAAACTGCCCACGTTCATCAAGAAGAAAAATCTAAGAGCACAGCCACGTATCCTTTTCTAATCTTATTAGTTGATAATGCTCAGTTGTGTCAAAATATCCTAAGTGAGCTATGATCAAGTAGTTTAGGCATTAACAAACTTTTCGTTTGAGCAATTAATCAATATCCTGCTTTACAGCACATTTCAGCCGATATTCCTCACGCCATAGACTTCGCTGCTCGCAACTTTACCATCAGTAATTCCGCATGGTTAAAAGTGATCACGATTTTGAATCGACATCTAAATCCAACTTAAACTGTGAAAATGGCTATATCTTTCCTAAAATTTAGATCTAAGTATTAAAGTCAATAATGACAATCAGACCATTACAATTTTTGGACTCTAAACGGAATCGATAACCATATTGTTTTAATAAAATTTGGCATAAAGAAAGTCCTAGCCCATGGCCATTTTTTAAAGCAGTTTTACGCCAAAAGCGTTTACCAGCAAGTTCTAATTCAGTTGGGCTCAATCCAATGCCAAAATCTTGAATGAATAATTGATTGTTTTGCATATAAATCGCAATTTTTAGCTCGGTTTGAGCGTGCTTCAAACTATTTTCAATAATATTGGTCAGCACCATCACTAAAGCATGATACGACATTCTAATTGCTGTAAATGAATCCCAATCTATATCTAAGCGTTGTTCAATATCAGGCTCAATAGACTTGAGTTGCTTAATTACATCACTTAAAAGCACTTTTAAATCAATTATTTCAGCATTTATATTCTGTTGTTGTTCTGATTGACTCAAAATCAATAATTGTTCTAATAAATTTTGATAACGACTAATGCTTTGCTCCGCATCGGATAATATATCCACCAGATCAAAATGCTGGCTTTGCTGCGCAATCATTTTACTCAGTTGTACATTGGTTTTAATGGCAGTTAATGGACTACGTAACTCATGTGCGGCATAGGCACTAAAGCTCTTTTCATTTTCTAAACTTTCATATAAACGTGACACCAATTCCAATATATTTTCAATAAAAGGTTGAATTTCATTGGGAATCGTATCTAAATCAAATTTAGATAAATTTTCTAAAATATTATTGGCCTGATTCTTATCATGAATTAATAAACCTGTAATTTTTTCAATCGGACGAAATTCCACTTTAATGATCCACAAAATTAAAGCGATACATAAAATAAGCGTTAACAGTAATGGATATAAGATAGATTTTAAAATTTCAGTCAGTAATGAATCTCTAAGTTGTACCTTCTCTGCGGAAACAACTTGCAGCGAGCCTTTCTTTAATACATAACTACGCCATTCAACCCCATGTTCTTTCCATGTACTAAATCCAACCGCTCGATTTACTAAGCCTAGGGGTGCACCATTGGTGCGAGCAACCACTTTTTGATTAATGACAACATCTGAACTGAAAAAAGAAACTTCACATGCAATTAAATTTTGTTGATTCAATTCATCAACCAATGGCTTAGCCGTTTGAATTAATTGCTGTGCAGGAAATTGGCTTAAAAGACGAGCGACTGTATGTGCTGAAGCTGAAAGCCGTTCATCCAAAGTCTCATTCATTTTTTTTTCTAAGTTTAAATACAGCCATGCAAATGCCACGATCCACACCACAATAAAGGTGCATGCAATGCTTAATACCAGCCGTGATTTCAAACTATAATTTTTCATAATCAAAATTTAATTTATCGTATTCAATACAAGTGATTCGACATGAAAGAGATAACCAATTCCACGGACAGTACGAATATAATCTGCGCCAATTTTTTGTCTTAAATGAAAGATATGTACATTTAACGCATTGCTTTCAATATTATCCTGAAAGCCATACACCTTATCGAGTAATACTTCATTACGAAGTACTTGATTCGGTTGCAGCATAAAAATTTCTAAGATTGCAAATTCACGGCGTGATACAACCAATTCAACACCTTTAAAAATGACTTTCTGAGCCGCCTTATCTAAAACTAAATCACCAATCACAATTGAATTAGAAGCATAACCACGATGACGCCGTCCCAGTGCATGAATACGAGCAATCAATTCATCTAACTCAAATGGTTTGGCAAGGTAATCGTCTGCACCCAAGTTTAAAGCTTCAACACACTGCTGTGTTTGATTTCGTGCCGTCAACACCAGCACAGGAACAATAATGTTCTGTTCACGCCAACTCTTAAGTAAATCTAAGCCATCTTGGTCAGGCAAGCCTAAATCGAGCAAACATAAATCCACCGCTGAGTTTTTAACAAAATAATCGGCATCTTGGGCTGAACTAACGTGCTCAATAGAAAAGTTAAGATGCTGCAATGCGAGACAAATACTTTTCGCAATATACGGATCATCTTCAACCAATAAAATAAACATAGACTTTTCCTCTCAGCCAATTATTTTACAAAGAAAAACAACAGTTAATGTTTTCTTAATCTATTTCTATGGATAATAGTCGGTAATAAAATATTTATTTTGGATGATAAATATGCGAGCCTTTTTAAGCTTATGTTTTTTGTCAATATTTACCTTAAGTTCACCCAGTTTTGCGAATGATGATTTCTTAGCGCCTGATCAAGCATTTAAATTTTCTGCTGAGTCAATCTCGGAGAAACAAGCGCAATTAAAATGGACGATTGCTCCGCATTATTATTTATATCATGACCAATTCAAAGTTAGTGTAAATAACACCCCTCTAAAATTGTCTCTTCCTAAAGGACACCAAAAAAATGACCCAACCTTTGGTATAACCGAAGTACATTACAATCAAGTTTTGACCCAGATTAATGTCAAACCAAATACCAGCTATCAAGTCGTGTGGCAAGGTTGTGCCGAAGATGGTCTGTGTTATCCATTACAGCGTAAAACGATTCAAACCGATGCCAATGGTTTATTACCACAAAGCTCGCTTACATCCACAAATTTATTAGGGAATAACGGTAAAAATCAATTCAACACTGATGCTTCACAGCAAAAAAATGTGGATGTAAAGCCAAAAATAGAATTAGCACCACAAGCCCATGGTGAAGCTGTTTCTTCAGACAAGGTAAAAACTGACAATTCAACATCATCAACTGTCGTATCTACACTTCAAGATAATTCTCAAGATGAGATAGCTAGTTCTGAAACAACACAAATTAAAAGTAATGGCACAGTCGTAAATTCGAATGCTTTAACAGAAAATAATGCTCAAAATAGCAAGACAGCCTCATTACAATGGAATGATGATCAGTCTTTTTTCAAGCTATTATCTAAAGACTCGATCTTTCTTAACTTAATAGTTTTCTTTGGATTAGGCATTTTATTGGCATTTTTACCCTGCTCATTACCGCTTATCCCCATTCTCTCAGGAATTATTCTACAGCGTACAAAGGGTTATAAAGCGGTCATCATTGCCCTTAGTTTTGTAATCAGTATGGCTTTAGTGTATAGCTTGATGGGAGTTGTCGTTGCTGAAATTGGTTATAGTTTTCAGCGCTGGTTCCAAAGCCCCATCGTAATTTCATTATTCGCCCTTTTATTTATTGTATTTGCGCTCAATCTATTTGGGTTATTCCAACTCTCAATGCCTCAAGCCTTAACGCAAAAGTTAAATTCCTTACAAGATAAGCAAAAAGGTGGAACTTTACTAGGTGCAGTCATTATGGGGGCTCTATCTGCCCTGATCGTCGGCCCCTGTATGAGTGCACCACTCGCAGGTGCATTACTTTTTGTCTCTCAATCACACAATGCCGTATTAGGTGGTGTTTATCTCTTTGTCTTAGGCTTAGGGATTGGCGTACCTTTATTTTTGACTAGCATATTTGGTTCTAAATTTTTGCCTAAACCCGGTGTTTGGATGGATCGTCTTAAAGTCTGCTTTGGCTTTATGATGCTTATGATGGCCGTCTACTTTATTCGACCGATGATTCCTTCCATGCTCTATTCAATCTTATTGGCTATACTCTGTCTCGCACTCGCCATTTATCTATTCTTCATACGCAGAGATACCATTAAAACGCTGCATAAAGGGATAATGATTTTAATGAGCGTTATTTTCTTATTTACAAGTTTTTGGAATATTCAACAAAGTATTACCGCCTATCAAGTTCAACACTCTCAAGCTGAACATCTACGCTGGATAAACGTCAACACGGCGGAACAATTGAATCAAGCGTTAGCACAAGCCCAAAAACTGAATCAACCGATCATTATGGATGTATATGCAGATTGGTGTGTGGCTTGCCAGCCATTGGAAAAAGAAGTCTTCCCAAGAACTGATGTTCAAAATGCATTGAAAGGTTTCACATTAATCAAGCTCAACTTAACCGAATATGATGCGTCACAAGACATTATTCTCAAAGAACGTGAGATTTTAGGTCCACCAACCATGTTATTTCTAAACTCCAATGCACAAGAAATTCGTCCACTTCGTCTCACTGGAACGTTCTCTGCTAAAGAACTGATGCAGCAATTGAATAAAGTGGCACAATAAATGTTAACGCCACAAGCCATTCATTTAGGACCACTCATGCTTCCATGGGGGTTAATCATCCCCTTGTGTAGCTTGATGCTCACGTTGCTGCTTACAACACATCCATTCAAGCAAAAGTTTCAAGTCACAGCCGAACAATGGAATCTCTTTAAAGATTCCATTTGGACAGCTATATTACTTGGACTGGTTTTTGCTCGAATTGGCTTTGTACTTCTCAATTTCTCAGCTTATTTAGAGCATCCTATTGAAATACTGAAATTCCAAGATAAAGGGTTTAATCTTTATATTGGCCTAATAGTCGGATCTTTATGGATTATTCTAAAGAATAAAGCGCTGAAAAAAGTATTTTTAATCCTGATATTTGGCTTATTTATCGTCTTGAATAGCATCGGATTCCGTACTCTCCATCATATTCAACAGCAATATCAACAATTTCCAAAAGTTGAATTACTCGATTTACAGCATAACTCGGTAAAGCTGCAACAATTTGCAGGAAAACCTCTGGTTATTAATTTATGGGCAAGTTGGTGTCCACCTTGTCATCGTGAAATGCCAGTGCTGAATCAGGCACAAATACAATATAAGAATGTACAGTTTATCTTTATTAATCAAGGTGAAGATTCTGAAACCATTCAACGCTATTTACAGAAAAACCAACTTCAACTCCAGTATGTTCTACTGGATCCACAAGGATTAACAGCACAATCTACTGGTATGTACGGTATGCCAAGTACTTTATTTTTTGATGCCCAAGGCAAATTGATCGAAACCCATATGGGAGAAATTAGTCATGCCGTTTTAGCGCAAAAAATTCAAAAATTAGTTTCAAAATCAAAATAAGGAGCAATAGTCATGCTAACGTTAAAATCACTGAGTATGTATTCATTCGGTTTATTATTCAGTAGTGCTATTTTGGCCAATACAGATACCATTCAAAGTAAACTCGAAAAAGAAGGCTACACCTTTGTGAAAAAAATTCCAGCACCGACAGGGTTGGTCGGCTGGACAGGTTATAAAGATGAATACCCATCGACTGTATTTATCGCCCAAGACCAAAAGTATTATATTGTTGGCGATTTAATGGATCAAAACGGTAAAAATCTTACAGAGGAAGCAATTAACACACATGTTAAAGGTGCTGTTTTAGATGAAATTTGGAAAAGTTTAGAAAAATCGACATGGATTCAAGACGGCTCCCCACAGGCACCTAAAATTATTTATGTGTTTAATGATGCCAACTGTCCTTATTGTCATACCTTTTGGAAACAAGCCCGCCCATGGATAGATTCTGGTAAAGTTCAATTACGTCATATTATGGTAGGCGTCATTCGTCCAAGTAGTAAAGGACAAGCTGCAACTATTTTAAGTGCTCAAAATCCTACTGAAGTTTTCAAGCAATATAATTTAGCAGAAGGTAAATCTAAACCGAAAGATATGCAAAATATACCGAAAGCAATTTCTGATAAGTTAGATGCGAATGCTAAATTGATGGATAAATATGGCTTCTATGCAACTCCTGCTCTAGTTTGGAAAAATGCCAAAGGTGAAGTTGAAAGCCAGCAAGGTGCTCCAAAGGATCTAAAAAAGATCTTTGATTAATTGATGCCAATTTTTAAACATGGTGACATTATAGTTCACCATGTTTTTATATAACAATCCTCTATGAACAGTACCATGATGATTAGAAATAATTTAAAGGTAACTTTAAATAACGGATGCCATTGGCTTCAGTTTCAGGGAATTTCCCCGCAGCCATATTGATTTGAATTGCAGGTAAAATCAGTTTTGGCATAGATAAAGTTGCATCACGTTGTTCACGCATTTCAATAAACTCTGATTTATCTATACCTATATGTGCATGAACATTCTTATTTTTTTGTGATTTTATATCTGTTAGATAGGCATATTCATGCCGTGAAATAGGCAAATAGTCATGACATAAGAACATCCGCATATGCTCAGGAAGTTCATATAAACGCTGAATAGAATCAAATAATTGTGAAGCACTACCTTTCGGAAAATCACAACGTGCTGTCCCATAATCGGGCATAAACAAAGTATCACCTACAAAAACAGCATCTCCGATAACATAACTTAAACAGGCTGGTGTATGTCCGGGTGTTGGAATGTTATAAGCATTCAATTCACCTATCATAAAATGCTCATGATCTTGAAACAGATAATCGAAGGGTTGCTGTGAATTAAAATTTTTTATATCTAAATTATAAATCGTACTAAAGAGCTCTTGTACGATGGTAATTTTTGCACTTATGGCAATTGTACCGCCTAACTGCGCTTTTAAATATTGGGAAGCAGTGAGATGATCTGCATGTACGTGTGTTTCAAAAATCCATTGCACAGAAAGTTGATGAGCTTTTACATATTCAATAATGCGATCCGCATGGAGCGTTGTTGTAGTCGCTGATGCAGCATCATAATTGAGTACACTATCAATAATGGCACAGTACTGGGTGATAGGATCCATTACGACATAGCTAAATGTATTGCTATTTTCATCAAAGAACTCTTTCACTAAAGGGTTCATATTGCACTCATTGCTATTCACATTATGCTCCTACAACTCTACGATGAATGAAGATACCTGCCAACATTGCAATAATAAAATAGAAAGCCTCGTAATGACCTAAACCAATCAAGGTCAAACTCGGTGCAGGGCAAATTCCAGCAATTCCCCAACCTATACCAAAAATAAAAGTGCCAGTAATTAATTTTTTATCCCATTGATTATTTTGAGGCAATTCAATCATTTCATTAAAAAGCGTAACAGGTTTTTTCTTCGCAATTTGGAATGGAATAAATGCCACCAGAATTGCACCGCCCATGACAAATGCAAGACTTGGATCCCAGTTGCCAAAAATATCTAAAAATCCAATTACTTTTGCGGGATTCGCCATACCTGAGAGCATAAGCCCAACTGAAAATATTCCACCGAAAATAAATGCACATATATTTTTCATTAGAAGGCTCCTATAACATGACGCATGGCAAATACAGTCATAAAGCCTGCCAGCATAAAGGTACTTGTTGCAATGATTGAACGTTTAGATAGACGACTAATGCCACAAACTCCATGTCCGCTGGTACAGCCTGAACCTAAACGCGTGCCAAAGCCTACCAATAAGCCTGAAATAATAAGAATAAATGGACTCGAGGTCATGACAATGTCTGGTTTTACAAAGATGCTATAAATAAAAGGAGTGATGAATAGACCAAGTAAGAACCAAAGTGCTGGTGTTTTAAATACGTGGTGTGGAGTTAATACTTGTGCAATCAAACCACTGATGCCTGCAATACGCCCATTAACAAATAAATATCCAACGACTGCACTACCCAGCAGGAGCCCACCTAAAAATGCGATTAGGAAATCATGCATTGTTTTTCAACTCAATCAATATATGTTTTTATAATATATATTATATTCAACTATTCAAGCTACTTTTATATCCTAAGATAAACAAGGATATAATCTGTATAATAAATTATATTTAAATCAGATATATAGAGGGTTTAAATAATTAAAAAACATTCATTAAAACCAGAATTGAACATTAAAATTAATTCAGTTATCTACACTCTCATTCACCTAATAAAAACAATCTGGCTTATACACGGCGTAATAAAAAAGAATCTATATTTTATTTAAAATCAGTATTTTTTGGTATTAATCAATATCTCTATGATCTTGTATTATCAAATTTGGAATGCAGTCTATGACTCAGAATTTTTTGACTACTAATATTAATATTTAAGTAAACTCATTCAATATTTGATCTACAAACCATTTGGGAAATAATTTAACCTCTGGATTGAGCTTTAAGGTTTCTGCATCATCAATTTCTGCAATGAAAGAAACTTTTTGGCCATTCGAAGAATTATCAAAAATATAAGCTCGATCAGAAGCTTCAATTGCTGGCATCAGTAAAGCTAAACTGCGGTAATAACGTTCACGAATTTTGTGTTCTGGTACAGCATGTCCTCCTGTCAAAATCCGATAATGTACTCGAGCAATGTTAATTGCTGGATCTACCGTCGCTACATAATATAAATACGTCTTAAATCCCTGTCTTTGTGCTGCTCTTAAAAACTCCACCTTACTGATATGTGACATGACTGTTTCAAAGGTAAAACTTATTTTGAGCCGTAAAAATTCCACACGGATAAAATCAATAATACGTGCTGCTAGATAAGAATCTATTTCATTCGTTTCAAATTGAATTGAACCATCGATTTGTACTACTGGTTCAGATGACAATAATGGTATTAAACTTTCACCATTTTTTCTTTTTGTTTGTTTTAAAAATTGAATGAGTGCTTCCGCAGACAAAGATTCATGGTAGTCAGATAAACAAAGGACTTGCTTAACAGATAAATTTTTTTCAAGTTCATCTGCATTTAAATACGCCCCAATTTGATGGGGCGGTAAATAATCTTTAATGGTACTTTTTCCTGATCCGTTCGGACCTGCAAACATCCTAATGCGTGGTTGAGGCATTCTCTAAGCCATTACCTCATGTTTTTTATTACGTCTTAATACCGTATGTTTTAATTTAGGTACTACATAAGCATCGGAAAGATCTTTAAGTATGGTCACTTCACCATCTTTATTTTTTTGAACTAACTGTTGAGCATCTACATAAATCACATCGACAGATAACACTTGTGCCTGCTCAAAAGCATGAGCAAAAGCT
This sequence comes from Acinetobacter sp. ANC 4648, assembly GCF_002135345.1. GTDB lineage: Bacteria > Pseudomonadota > Gammaproteobacteria > Pseudomonadales > Moraxellaceae > Acinetobacter. Next base: position 144,770 of record NZ_NEGI01000008.1, read on the forward strand.
TCTACAGCGAGCTTAGGAATCATTGCTTCCTCGCGCACACTGGTTTTCATTACTGTAAATGCCGTCATACTCTGCCCCACTTTTAGGTATAGACTCTCGAACCATAAAAAAGCACTTTTTAATATCTTAGCACAATCGTTCTATTTGTCTATTTATTCAACTGATCTCACTATTTTTCAAGCTTCGATTAGCATCAATATAAGCTATAAAATTGATACTTGTATTGATTAAATCTTTATGCATAATAATTAGAGCAATTACTCCAATTACAAATATAGGCATAATTCTAATGATAATTGGTTCTCGTGAGTGGATGAATATAAGTCATGGTCAACTCTCTATCAAAGAAAAAATAAAATTAATCAATCAAGTATTAATGCCTGCAAGTTTTGCATTTAGTAAAACCTTTTTTCAACAAATGCCATCAGATACAGCTTTAGAATTCAATGAATTTCAGATTCCTGATACCGCTATCGTAAAAGAAGCCATGATTGAATTGGAACACTGTGGCTCATTAAGCGTGATTAATCATTCTTGGCGTAGTTATTTTTGGGCTGCTGCAATCGCAAAATGTAAAACATGGGATGTTAATCATGAAAGTTTACTCATTGCGAGTCTGATACATGATTTGGGATTGGTAGATGATACAGTTGCTTATAATGAACAATGTAAGTGTTTTACCTATGCCAGTGCCTTACATGCTGAAGATTTATGTAAAAAGCATCATTACCCAGAAGATAAAACTGAGAATATTTCCAACGCAATTTGTTTACATATAAATGGTTACTTAGATGAAAATGACCCCAATCTAACAAAAGAAGTCTTATTACTACAAAAAGCCACGGCGTGTGATGTAATTGGAACTGATTTTGCTGAATTAAAACAAAGTTATCGTGAGGATGTTTTGACACAATACCCCAGAGAAAATTTTAATGATGAAATGCAACGACTCCTTAAAAAAGAAGCGCAGCGTAATCCTAAATCACGCACTGCATTGATGTGTAAATCAGGCTTACCGATGATGATCAAAATGAATATCTTTAAACAATAAAACGTAGCATTTAATGGAAAATAAATAATGAATAAACCTTTTTTTCAAAAAAGTCTTCATTTTTATCAAAGCGATGCAATTGCTGTCGATATTCATTATCATGTAAACAATAAAGCCAATATTATTCTCTTGCCTGCCTTAGGCGTTGCCATCAGTAAATATGATCAGCTGATTCAAGCATTAACTCAACAAAATTTGAATGTCATCACTGCCGATTATCCTGGTTGTGGACGTAATACTCCATCCGTTTCAGCTGAGTTTGATTATGGTTATGCAGATTTGCTCGGATATTTTATTCCACAACTTGTTAAAATGTCTAAAGATGTATTAGATCAAAAACCCATTATTTTAGGACATAGTTTAGGTGGGCATTTGGCAACACTGTATGCACAATATGAAGATGTGGATGTGATTGCTATCGCTACAGGTAATATTGGCTTTCTCAATTGGAATTTGAAAGGAAAACTAAATATTTTAAAAGCAGTGATTACCTTTAATGCCATGATTCTAAAAGATGGCTATTTAGCAGGCTACAAAATTGGCTTTGGTAATAAAGAAGCCAAAACGTTAATGCAGGATTGGTGTAAAACAGTATTCACTGGTGATTATAAACATATTCTTGAAGATGAAACAATTTCTGAAAATTCAGCCCTATTTATCCAATTCAAAAATGATGAATTTGCCCCCTTAAGCTCTACCCTTGCTTTAAGCCGCTATTTTAAAAACCCTCAAATTAAAATTTTAGATTTAACAGTAACAATTCAAGGAAATCAGCATAGTGTATGGATTAAACAACCTCAATCAGTCGTTACACTCATACGAAAATGGATTGTTTCTCGGGAAAATTCAATATTTTAAAGATTATAATTGATCAATGATTTCTTCGAGTACTTCACCATCCATAAAATGCCAGCATTTTTGATAGACCGAAATAAAACTACCAATGAATACAGGTGAACGATCAATGGGTGATTTAACTTTAAAATAGCCTTGTTCTATCGCCCAGTCATAACTGCCTTGATTTAACGGGTATTCAGTTAATACGCCACTCAAATAATTTTTCTTAATCCAAATATTCGCTAATGTAAATGAAGAAAATACAGCAGAAGAAAAGCATGCTTTATTAAAGTTAAAAACAAAAACACTATCTGAAGAAGAATGCATGGTGACCACCATAGCTTTTCATTATTTTTATTAAATTTTACTTCATTTAAAGATTACATCAATTTAATTAATGTGTGACTTTCGTCACAATTTAAAGTTTTTTTTGTCTTAAGAAATATCAGATCAAAGGTTTAATATTTTACTAGGTACCATGTTATTGATTACAGGACTTTCTATGCTCTAGGCAGCATACATTCAATAATAGGATAAGATATCCATCAGCCTTTTAATCAGCAACTTTCTAATACAGAGCTGTAAAAGCAATCAAGAGACTACATAAAAACTCAAAATCACAAAACTCAATAAACTCACCGCTTCTGTAATTTCAATGCTTGCACCTATAGTATCTCCAGTAATCCCTCCAATTCTTTGAATAAACTTATAACGTAAATAGCTCAATGTCGCTAAGAATATCAATCCAGTCAAAACACCAATCCAAGCAAAATAAGCACTTGTTATTAAGCACAAGCTAAAGATCAAGCTTGCACCTATTTTAGGAATAAATTCGGCTATAGAAGAACCTAGACCCTTTTCGCGCACATAGGTTGTAGTGAGGAATAAAAATAATGGTGCTACACGTGCTAAAACAGGAAATAGAAGTAAAGTAGTGTATAGCTGTTTTTCTAATAACACATAGATGGCAGACCATTTCATTAAGCAAACAATAATAAGACTTAAAACCCCAATTGGACCACAAGCTGGGTCTTTCATGATTTTTAAAGTACGTTCTTTATCACCAAAACCACCTACCCATGCATCAGCAGTATCAGCTAAACCATCTAGATGTAATCCACCTGTAAGCCAAATCCAAATGATGAGAATAATACTGGCAAGTAAAATAACAGGTAAAGCATGTAATAGCGTTGCTAAAGCAAATAAAATCAATCCAATGATCAATCCAACCACAGGATACCAAAGTAATGACTGCGCATTTTGCTGTTGGCTGGGCATTACTTTAAGCTGGATAGGAAATGTAGTCAAAAACTGTAACGCAATTAAAAAAGCTGTCATACATTATTCCTCTAATAAGCATATGGAGAAATCTGCATGCAGCATAAATGAATTTAATCGCCCTAATTCAGCTGACATTTTTAAAAGATCATCCAAAGGCTGATTCAATGCCAAACATTTTAATAGTTTGATCACACCACCATGCGTAACGACTAGAGCATACTGCCAGTCATTTTTGAGCATTAACCTTTGAATGTTCTGTAAAGCTATTAATACTCGAGTATGAAAATTTTGCATTGTTTCTGCATTCGGCGGAGTGAATTGAGTCGGTTGCTGCCAGAACTGAGCCAATGATTCAGGTTCATTTTCATAAATTTCTTGGGTCGAAATCCCTTCCCAATCACCAAAATGCATTTCTTGTAGATTCGTCTCTTGTACTAAAGGCAGTTGAAACTGTCTCGTAATATTTTCAGCAAATAGCTGACAGCGTTTTAGAGGTGAGCTAAAAACTACATCCCAGTGTAGCGCCTGACTTAAGGATTGATCTGTTGCCTGATTAATGGTTCGTTGCATTTGAGACCAACCAAGTTCAGTTAATTCATCATCGGTTGAACCACGTAAGGTATGTCCTAGCGTTGTTTCGCCGTGGCGCAATAAATCAATCCTAAGCACAGTATTTCCCTTATTCGTATAAACGTAAATTTAAACCTTTTCACCAATCACAGCTGCTTCGGCAAAAGTCGCCATATTGTTATGTAAGCTACATGCAAGCTTAATCAAACCTAAAGATGCACCTGCTCCGCTCCCTTCTCCCAACCGTAAATTGAGTTTAAGTAATGGATGGGCATTAAGTTCATCTAATATGCGTTTGTGCCCATACTCAGCAGATTGATGTCCAAACAACATCCATTGACGCGCTGCTGGATTTAAACGAACTGCGACTAAGGCTGCAACAGAACTGATGAATCCATCAACCACCATCGGTAAGCCAAGTTGTGCACAACGTATATAAGCGCCTGTCATGGCTGCAATTTCTAAGCCACCGACAGCACAAAGCGCTTTAAAAGCATCATTTGCCACATAATCTTTATGCAATACTATGGCTTGATCAATAATATTTTTTTTATGAATTAATTGTTCTTCACGAATGCCTGTACCGACACCTGTCAATTTTTCGGCGGATTCATTTAATAAGAAACATGCGATTGCGGAAGCAGAACAAGTATTACCAATACCCATCTCGCCTGCGACATAAATCAAGGCACCATTTTCTAGCGATTTTTCTACACTTTCACGGCCCAAATTCATGGCTTGAATACATTGTTGTTCAGTCATTGCAACTTGCTTCGAAAAGTTTGCGGTCCCTGGGGCAATACAATGACGCTCTACACCAACATAGTCATACGCATCTCCCACTGAACCACAATCTATGACTTGCAACGTTGCATGATATTCTTTGGCAATAACCGCAATACAGGCACCGCCAGATGCGAAATTTTGCAGCATTTGACGAGTTACTGCCTGAGGATAGGCCGAAATATTTTCATCCATTACTCCATGATCACCGGCAAAAATAGTAATCCACGGTTTATCAATATTTGGATGAGGATTATCCTGCAAACTTGCTAGCAGAATGGCTATATTTTCTAATTCAGATAATGACCCTGTGGGTTTAGTTAATTGTAATTGACGCTCAGTTGCCAATTGTTTCGCATTTTCACTTGGTTGTTTACACGGTTCTAACCACCAACTCATCATTTATCTCCTTTTAAAATCATTGGAAACCCAGCAACACAAAATACAACTTTATCGGCAATCTGACCGAGCTGTTGATGTAATCGGCCTGCTTCATCCACAAATTTACGGCTAATTTCACCCATGGGTATCACACCTAAACCCGTTTCATTACTGACTAGAATAACTTTAGATTGTAATTTAGGGAGTGTTTTAAGCAGTTTTTGACATTGCAGCATCTGTAATTCAGCGTTTTCATGTAACAATAAATTAGTCATCCATAGCGTTAAACAATCGACTAAAATACATTGATTTACTTGATCAATTTCTAACAGTCGATCTGCCAAAAATATAGGTTCTTCCAATACCGTCCAATGACTGGGTCTTTGTTGTTGATGATGGGCAATACGACTTTGCATTTCGTCATCCCAAGCCTGTGCCGTGGCGATATAAGTCACATCCAATACCGAATCTTGAGCAATGTGTTCTGCTAAACGGCTTTTACCTGAGCGAGCTCCACCTAAAATTAATTGCAACATGACGCTATATGACTCACTTGAGTTTTATCAATTAAAGTGTTGATAAATAAATTTGTTGATAGGGATAAAGTGGCCCTTGTAACTCCTTGGCTTTATAACAGCCAAAACTGAGCTGGTTGACTGAAATTTCAAAACTTTGCTGTTGAATAGCCTTAATCTTTGCAAAAATTGTATCACTGTTAAATGCTGACGGATAAAGTCCTAGAGTGATGTGAGGACAATAACTTAATGCTGCAATCTCATTTTGAGATTTTGATAATAAAGCTCTAATTTTGCTTAGGCTATTTTGATGATCTAAAACTTCAACATATAAAGCACTTTCAAAACTATTAATCTTGTCTATTTTTAAGGTAAAAGATTGAATATTTTCTTGAATTAACAGCTGTATTTGCTGTTTGAGTTGTTCAATTGAGAAATCATCATTTAATACTGGCGTTTTTTCAGTTAAAAAACCACAAATAAACAATGTGATATGAAATTGCCGAGTATTGGGTTGAAATAAAAATTTTGAAAAATATGCCCTTAGTTGTGTCAGATATTCTAATAACTCAGGATCGTTAATCTCTAAATACCATATCGCATAGTCTTGCCGTCCAAGATGCCAATCAGGATAATCATTCAGTTGCGTAGGAATAACGAATTGTGAGGGTTTTAAGAACACGTCAAGAATACAGAAAATAATTCGGAATATTTAAACATGGATTATCATATTTTGCTGAACTGATTGAATTAGAACTATTCACATCAAGCTAAATTTTATTCAGTTTTTATCTTTATTCCAAAAGTATGTTCAATATTTAAATCATCTAGAATTATATATCTAAGACATCAACAAACGATTCGCCTAACACTTTGGCTAAACTCTGTGGCTGGAGAACCTTATCTAAACCACGTTTATCACCACTCACATAAATTTTAGGTAATTATTCCACGATGATATCTCTTACTATTTTTAAATGCTTTTCTACCCCACTGGACTAATTCCTCCGACTAAATAACCAGTTAAACGCTCCACATCTTTCGGATCGGCTATGTGTAATTTTTTACAACCCAATGCAGATTTGAATTTATCTATCTTTCCAAAACTTCATATTAAATAAATGAGTCTAATGACAGATGCTGTTTTTCCATTCAAATTTATCCAATACGTTTGGCGTTAGTGAAGACCCTTTTAAGAGCTTCTAAAATTTCACAGTAACGATCGTTAGCTGCTCGGTTTTTTCTATTTTAATAAAAACTTCTCCTTGAGAGGATTGCCCTTGATACACGGAAGATCCATTTCTCTGTGTAATTAAATTTAACGACTTTGCCTGAGTCCTATTCTTTAAATCAGATAAATTTTTCATGCTGCCCAATTTTTGCTATTAATTAAATGATGATGAAATGACTAAATATAAATTAAACACACCCATCAATCCAATCAAAGACGATAGCCTTTACTTCGCACTGACCTTTATTTTACTGAATATGTTTTAGTGTATTGTTTCATACACTCAGCAACATCCGTATTATTTTCACTAAAAAACAATTTTTTTATATTTTTTTTAAAACAATTACAAATACTTATTTATAATAAAATGATAAAGCATTATGATTATCATTAACAGTTAGCTTCAATAATCATTTCCTTCACGAGATTCTTCATGTTACCGCGAAACTTTCAAAAAACTGTGTTATTCAGTTCAATCTTATTGAATACCTCTACATTTGCCGCATTAAATGAAAATACCAAGCAAGAAACAGCAAATAATGCTATTCCACTCTTAGAAACAATCGTAGTGACCGCAAGTGGTTATGATCAAACTGTAGCTCAAGCTCCTGCTTCTATTACCGTTATTCCTGATGAAGAACTTGAAAAACACAGCTATACCAGCTTACAAGATGCATTGCGTGATGTTGAAGGTGTCACGATTGCTGGTGGTGTTAAAGGTGAAATCTCGATTCGGGGTATGCCTGCGGAAGGTACACTAATTTTAGTCGACGGTAGAAGATAGAATTCAACTAAGGTACTTAACCCTAAAGGCGGAAATTCTGCAGATAATCATTGGATTCCGCCGATTAGTGCTATCGAACGTATCGAAGTGGTTCGTGGCCCAATGGGTTCACGCTATGGTTCGGATGCGATGGGTGGTGTTGTTAATATTATTACTAAAAAAGTAACCGATACTTGGTCAAGTTCAATCGGTCTAGAAACCACCCTACCCACCTCAAGTAAAGAAGGTGATCAAGCTCAAGCGGATGTACAACTTTCTGGTCCATTAATTCAAGATAAACTTGGCATCCAACTTTGGGGTTATGCTAGTGGTCGTGATGAAGATAAGATTTTAGGTGGTCAAAACCAATTTAAATCCATTAACGGTACTGCACGTTTATGGTTTACACCAAATAAAGACAACGACATCATATTGGAATACCAACAACAAGACCAAGACTACAAAGAAAGTAAAGATAAATCTGCTTCAGGTGATACCACTAAACGTGATTACAGCAAAGAAATTTTAACCTTAGCGCATACAGGTCGTTGGGAAAATTTAACCTCAGAAGTGTCTTATACCTACGATAAAAGCAAACGTAATGCATCGACCCAAGACAATAAAACGGGTAAGTTTGTTGAAGATCAATGGCGTCCTGAAACCAAGAATCAATTACTCGAAGCAAATTTATTTACCTCAATCGGTACCCAGCATGTGGTCAGTTTTGGTGGTACATATAAAAAAGAAGATTTAAGTTTAGGTGGACAGGCTGTTGAAGGTTCAGAAAGTTGCTCGAAAGATAGAACCAGAATTGATGCATCTGTCAGCCAATGGTCATTATTTGCTGAAGATGAGTGGCGATTACATGATCGATTTAATTTAACCCTTGGTCTTCGCTATGACGATAATGAAATCTTTGGTAATCACCTCTCGCCTCGTATTTATGGTGTATGGCAAGTCAATGATACTTGGACATTAAAATCCGGGGTTGCTACGGGCTTTAAAGCTCCGAGTATGCGTGAATACAATCCTGATTTTGGTAACCCACAACGTGGTGATGCAACCACTTGGGGGAATCCAGATTTAGACTCAGAAACTTCATTAAATAAAGAGATCGGAGTTTATTTTGATAATGGTGGTCCATTTACAGGGAATATCACTGTATTTCATACTGACTATAAAGACAAAATCGCTAATACGGGATCAAAATGTTTAACTGCACCAAACGGTGAACCAACTGTCAATGTCAGTGGTAATGACTGCTGGGCAGGTAAAGATGGTAAACCAATGAGTGTCTATTTCAATGTTCCTAAGGCTGTGATGCAAGGTGTAGAACTTTCAGGTCGTTGGGAAATTACCCCACAATGGGCACTCAAAGGCACATGGACTTTTGTTGATTCAAAAATGAAAACCGAAAATATTTCTGTTTATGGCTTCCCACTGAGCCAAGCAGATGGACTTGCTACAATCTCTACGCCAAAACATGTCGGAAGTTTACGTCTTGATTGGAAAATGGATGATCGCTTCAGTACCTATTCACGTTTAAGTTATCGTGGTGAAGATAATCAAGGCGTCAATTGGGGTAGCGGTTCTGCTCCAATGAATGAAAGTGCTGGTGATCTATTAACTTATGATGTTGGTGGTAGTTGGCAAATTACCCCAACTATCAGCTTAAATATGGCTATGCTGAATTTATTTGATCAACGTGTTTATGATCCAGACGTTACCACCAATTACCAATATATTGAAGAAGGTCGTCGTTTTTGGGCTGGTATGCGTATGAACTTCTAGACGTTAAACGTTAAACATCCAATCAAATTAAGCCTGCTCATTGCTATTATATAGCGATGAGCAACTTCCGTTTAGATCTTGAGGATCAAGAACCTCCTGTTTCGCGTAGGAGTATTCTGTTAAATGAGGGATTGTTTAGCCTATTTCATAGTGTGAAAGTTTTATAAATAAAAATTACTAATGAGTATACGGCGTATCGCTAAGTTGAAAGATATAAAGTTTAAATACTACAAATCCATTCCCGCTATAAAATAATGCAATATGCAACATTATGATGCATAAATTGCATTATTATTTATCAGCATTAATTTTAAAAATTATTAAATATCAATAAATTAATATTTTATATTGTTTTTTTCTTATAATCTTATTATGCAAATCAAGAATGCATTATCTGTTTTTTGCAACATCAATATTTTACTTTCTGCAAAGCTAATTAATAAATTACTTTACAGGAAAATGGCATGAATAAAGCGATTGGAATATTAGGAGGTATGGGACCTCAAGCTACAGTCGATGCTATGAATAAAATTATTAAAAATACTCCTGCAAATTGTGATCAAGAACATATTCCAGTCATCACAGTATCTATTCCTGACATTCCAGATAGAACAAAATCAATTATAAATCATGATGATAAGCCATTTGAAAAAATGAGTGAATATATTCGTATTTTAGAAAGTGCGAATGTTGGATGCATTATTATTCCATGTAATACTGCTCATTTTTGGTTTGATCAATTACAAAAAAGTACCCATATCAAAATGATCAGTATCATTGATTCTACGGTTAATTTTATTAAAAAAAATAAGGTTAAAAAGATTTGTATTTTAGCCACATCAGCAACCATTAATGCTGAACTATATCAAAAGAAGTTAGCAGACAACCAAATTAATTTTATGATTCCTGAAGTAGCTATTCAGCAACTGGTCATGCAAAGTATTTACAAATATAAATCAGGAGAAATTATAGAATCAAAAAAAATAATGAATAATATCATTAAATTATATTATAAAAATTCTGAGGTTAAATTTCTTCTTGCTTGTACAGAGATCCCATTAATTTTGGAAGAATGGATCAAAGATTATCCAGAATTATTTATTGATGCCACTGATGTCTTAATCAGAAATGCTATTCATTGGTATAAATACGGATGGCCGACTACTTGTAGTTAAGCATTAAATTGCCATGCATTTTATGCATGACCATTTGTTTTTATGCATTCACTAATGCATAAAAACTGTCATAACTAATAAAAGACATTTAGTTCTTCAGTAATTTAGTGAGTGTGATATGAAAAAGGAAATGACTGTTCGCTATGTATTAATAGCCATATTTCTAGGCGCAACGATTGGACTTCTATGCCACTATTTGGCATCTACTCCTGAACAGGCAAAAGAAATTTCGTCGTATTTCAATCTTTTGACGGATATTTTTCTTCGATTGATTAAAATGATTATTGCTCCATTAATATTCTCAACAATTGTTGTGGGAATTGTATCGATGGGTAATTCTTCATCTATTGGTAAAATTACCTTTAAAGCTATGGGGTGGTTCATCACCGCCTCTTTTATTTCTCTCGGTCTAGGAATGCTTTTCGCGAATATATTTCAACCTGGAGTCGGTTTAAATCTCACAGTTGAACATACGACGAATGTACTGACATCTTCAATTAACACAGATAATTTTTCTCTAAATGGGTTTATTACTCATTTATTTCCACGAAGCTTTGCTGAAGCAATGGCAAATAATGAAATTTTACAAATCCTGATTTTTTCAATATTCTTCGGTAAAGCTTTGAGTTTTGTAAATAATCAATATTCATCTGTAATTTTTAAAATAGTTGAAGAACTTAGCCATATTATGTTCAAAATTACAGAATATGTTATGAAGTTTGCACCTGTAGCGGCCTTCTCAGCGATCGCTTCTGCAATCACAGTACAAGGCGTAGCTGTATTTGTAAATTATGCAACTTTTCTAGGTTCATTCTTTCTTGCATTAGCCATTTTGCTCATAATTTTATTTTCAGTGGCTTATATTTTTCTCAGAAAAGATACATTTAAATTGGCAAAACTTATTCGTGAACCTGTCATGCTAGCTTTTGTCACTACCAGTAGTGAATCTGCGTATCCTAAAACAATGGATGCATTGAATAAATTTGGTGTACCTAAACAGGTCACAAGCTTTGTACTTCCTCTCGGTTACTCATTTAACTTAGATGGTTCAATGATGTATGCATCATTTGCTATTTTATTTATTGCTCAGGCTTACAATATTGATTTAAGTATTACACAGCAAATCCTGATTTTATTAACGCTAATGATTACCAGTAAAGGGATCGCGGGTGTTTCTAAAGCTTCAATTGTTGTTGTCGCAGCAACTTTAAGTTTATTTAAGCTTCCTGAAGCTGGATTATTACTAATACTCGCTATTGACCAATTCTTAGATATGGGACGCACTGCGACAAATGTTGTTGGAAATAGTATTGCTACAGCAGTAATCGCAAAAACCACTCAATTAGATGAACTTAAACAAGAAATCAATATGGATATTGATGAAAAAATTATCGTTTCATATGAACAAAAAGCCTAATATTTGCCAAATTTTTAAGAAAGTAGATTTTAAGTAATCTACTTTCTTTTTTATGCAATTGTCCAATCAATCGCTTTAATAAAATTCCATAAACCTTCTGATGCTGCATTCAATCTTGAGCTACTTCTATATAAATAAATATCAACGGACAAAACAGATTCTTTCAAAGGAATAATAATCAATTCATTTTTTTTTAGTTCTTCTTGAATACTATAATCGGGTAACCAGCCTATTCCAAACCCTCCCTTAATCATATCTTTGAGCAAAATACTCATTGAAGAAACAAACGTAGTATTAAAATATTCGGACTGACTATCCTGAAGAAACTTATTTACCTTTTTGCCCATATAACTATCATCTGTATAGTTCATTAGTGGTAAGGAGCTATCTTCTAAAGAAAATTTTGGGCGTCCAATTTGATTTGGAGCTGTAACCAAATATAGTTTAGCCGAGAAAATTTTATGACATAAGAACTGCGGATTCATAAGCTCATCATCATAAAACGATGCAATAAAATCACATTTCCCATTCCGAAGGTAATCCACTGTTTCATTTACATTAATGGCTTCAACATGGAAAACTTTTTCTTGATAGTTCTTCAAATTCCCTAGGATTTTAGGGAAAATATGACCAGCTAAAGAATGTGCGGAAGCAATAGTAACCTTGCTTCTTATGTTGTCGGCACCTTTAATTTTATCAATATTGTACTCAAAATCATCAAGAAAACTCCTTGCATGTAAAATGAAAAGTTTTCCTTTTTCAGTTAATTGTAGAGGTGAGGCATCTCTATTAAACACTTCAAAGCCCAAAGTACTTTCTAACGTTTGAATACGTCTGCTCAAAGAAGATTGTGAAATATTCCTCATATCAGCTGCTATAGTAAAATTTCGATATTTTTCTAAAACAATAAGATCATACAGCCATTTCAATTCAATATTTTGTATCAAGTACTTTCACCATTATTCATTAAGACTTTTATTCAAAAATATTTAAGGCTCTTATTCAAAGAAAATCAACCTAATAATTACTATAAGCTATTTTAAATTTTTCTAAAATTAACATAATACACTGTATGCGAAATTTAAAAATCGAGTCTATATTTTTTGATTTATAGATTTTTTTTAAATTTCATGTAATTCCCATTATGTTAAATAAGTTTAAAATTCTTAATAGAAGTTTTTATTCTACCAATTTTTAAAATGTTAGGATGAAAAATAATAAACTTATTTATTGAGAATAGGCATGTCAGAAAATACACTTTTAGCTAAATTATCAATTAATTATATCGAATTTAATGTATTTAAGATTGCACGGAGCAAAACATTCTTTCAGCAGCTTGGTTAGACATTTATCGATGATGGTGATGCATACTGCGAATTTAATTCTGGCACTTTAAAAAATGGCTTCAGCTTAAGTGATGCAGTTAAAGTAGAGGGAGCTGCTCTGATTATTTTATATAGTTTAGATTTAGAGCATAGCTTGAAACTAGTGAGTCAAGCAGGAGGAGTTATTACAAAAGAAATTTTTAGTTTTCCGGATTGGAAACATTTCCATTTCCAAGATCTAGATGATTATGAACTAGCTATTTGGTCAGATCAATAAATTGATAAAATCAATCTAACACACCTTATAATAAATCTAAAATAATAGCCTTAAATATTTATTTTTATTGTATTATTTATATTTAATTCAGTGATAAATACAATTTTAAGAAACCTAGATAACTAAAGGTTATTCACGATTTTTTCTTTATGATAGATAAAAAATAGTCAATTATACGAAATTAAAAATGGGAGGCTTAGTATCCATTCTACTAATTTTTTGATAATTTCGTATTATGATGTTGGGCTAGCTAGTATTTCCAAAACAAGCCAATCATTCAGGTATTGGAATCATTGACTTAAACAGGATTCAGGTTACTTTGATAAAATCCTCATTTCTGATCAATTTAAAATTTCGCACCAGAAAAATCTGCCTAGAAGTTTACATTTTAACTATGAAATGAAAATTAACCTTAATTTAATTGAAAATTCACAGAATAAGTCTTATTTTTTCATATAAAAACAATGGTATAGAATTTGCTTAATCACTGAGACAGCCTTCCCTTTTCAGGATCATCTCAATGCAAATTTTTCATAAAACACTATTATGCTTTTCTCTTACAATGCTACTTGCGGCTTGTAATGACTCAGATGATAAAACAACTGACCCTAAAATTGATCCGGTACCATTTAATCCAGTTGAAGCATCAATTTCAGATGTTCATAAATCTATTTTAAGTCATGGGGCAAGTTGTGTTCAAGTTGTACAAAGCTATTTAGACCGTATAAATGCATACGATAAACAAGGTCCTACTTTAAATAGTATTATCACTATTAATCCGAATGCACTTAAAGATGCACAAGCATTAGATGATTATTTTAAACAATCTGGTAAATTAAAAGGTGCACTACATTGTGTTACTGTTTTACCTAAAGATAATATTGATACACTAGACATGCCGAATACTGGCGGTTCAGTCGCACTTGCCAATAATATACCTGTAGATGATGCATTCATTATTAAACGTGTTCGTGAACAAGGTGGCATCATTCTGGGCAAAGCAAATTTAGATGAATTCGCATTTGGTTTTGGTGGGAAGTCGAGTCATCCAAATGCGGGACAAGTTAAAAATGTATACGACTTAACCAAAGGTCCAGGAGGCTCTTCGGCTGGTACTGGAGCAGCAATTTCTGCAAGTTTAGCACTCATTGGTATTGGTACTGATACTGGCGGATCAATTCGAGTACCATCAGCAGTTCAAGGTTTAGTTGGACTCCGACCATCACTTCGCTTAGTGAGCCAAGATGGTATTATTCCTCTTGCACCAACACAAGATACTGCAGGCCCAATGTGCAGAAAAGCAATGGATTGTGCAGTTCTAATGGATAGTTTAGTCGGTTTCGATATGGCTAGTTCATCTAACCAAAGAAGTAGTTACGAAAGAACATCTGCACTGATTAATTCGGAAACTACTTACCGCGCTTTAACTCAGCAACCGACTAGCTATGTTCCTAACAATTCTGTCAGTTTAGTTGGAAAACGTATTGGTTTAGTCAGAGCCCTTTATGCTCAACCTAATTCCGCTGGTGAATTGTCAGAGGATGGAAAATTAGTCAATGCATCTATTGACGAAGCTGTAGCAAAATTACGGGCGGCTGGTGCAATTGTTGAAGATGTCGAAATTAATGATTTATCAACTATTTTGAGTCACTACTCAAGTCTTTCCAGCTATGAATTCAAAACATCTCTTACTGAATATTTAAAGACTACTGCTAGCATTTATCGATCATATCAAGATCTATTAGGCAGCAATTTAATGATTTCCACTTTTTCAAACTACGATAGAGATACTACAACTGAATCCTTTGTTGCAGGATACGAGCTCAATACCACTGAGCGTAGTCCTTATGTGCGATCAAGAATGAGGGCAGCTTTAGAAAATACACAACTCAATGGAATAGTTAAAGGAATCAAATATGATGCTTTAGCTTATCCAGCGATTACGGGACTTGCTGCTAATCTTGGTTCGAGCCCAACGACAGGAACCAATAATCGACTGAGCCCATTTAGTGGTTTTCCTGCTATTTCAATGCCTTCAAGTTCAGTTACATCTAGCCGTAGTCAATATCCAATGAACGTTAATATTGAATTCATTGCTCGAGAGTTTGATGAAGCGACATTGCTGAATATTGCAGTAGCATTTGAAAAAGTAAATCCTGCGCGTCAAGTTTCGACACATACACCAGCACTGTAAAATTATTTTATCTAACTCGAATCGTAGATAAGAAATTGACTTGAAAAAATAGGACTAGAGCTATCAGTTGAGTTACCATACAAAACTTATGGCACTAGTCCTTATGTTTGATAGTACCCAACTATTTTGTGTAGTTGCTGCTTTCTTTCTAAAATTTAAGAGAACTTATATAAGAAATTATAATATTCTATCTAACATAAAATCTCTTATGCGAAAAGTCCTCTAAAGGACTAGCTTAAACAACTCTTTTTCAACTTACGCCGATTCACCAAACCCTGCAACGTTCGACCTCTTGCCTTCACCCGTACATCAAACTGATTGGTAGCAAGGTTACTAATCATTGTTAAGACTTCATGTGCTTTTGACTAAACATTAAAAGCCTTTAAGAGTAGTTTTAGCAGCTTCTTTGGCTTCACGATGTGTCTTAGCCTCTGCATTTAAAGAACTGATTTTTTATACTGCATGTGCAGCATCAAAACCGACTTCGTTCCTATCATCATGAATATAAATAGGAAGCCCTTGCTCATTCACTTCCGCATAGGTTTTACCATCAACAGTGATAGTTTTGATTTTCATAGGTTTAGGTTTCTATCATATTTAAG
The DNA here is from genome assembly GCF_002135345.1 of Acinetobacter sp. ANC 4648. Taxonomy (GTDB): domain Bacteria; phylum Pseudomonadota; class Gammaproteobacteria; order Pseudomonadales; family Moraxellaceae; genus Acinetobacter. The sequence continues at coordinate 160,963 of NZ_NEGI01000008.1, forward strand.
TCAGCATCCGCTCATTACGCTGTCCGTATCCACTTTCAGCAGGCAATAAAAAACCGCCTCTTGGCGGTAGTTAGTTTTTTAATTTCTTACTCAATCAGCTTTAGTTCAATGATTGCGAACTCGTATCCTTCTGATTCGACAGTCTTGTTTAATATTTTTAAATGGCTCACAGCAGCTTCTCTAGAAGTGAAAAGACCTATGTTAACCACATTGTGTTCACGCCCATTTTCAACATCTAATTCAAATGTTTTAAGGTAAAAATAAGTCTTACTCATGCTCAAAACTCCTATACTCTTAGATAACCTAAAGTATTCATAAAATGAAATTAGCATACAAAATGAAGGTTCTATTTAGGTTATTTGTAATTACAAATTAAGATTCTTAAATATTTCATCATCCAGAGTATTAAGCTTAGTCAATGTATAACCTCTCTTATTCAATGGATCAGCAAACTTATCAATGCCATACTCGCCTTTTTTGTAAAGCTCATACTTTGATTTACCTAGCCAAGTACGCTGAAATAGCTCATCCATCTGTTCAAACAACTCTTTATGTGAGGCTTTTTCATTTCAGCTTAAATAGTATTCCCACAAATATCCTTTGAACCAGATGGATATGTTTGAACTATTTTAGAGCCATCTGTTATCAGCTCTATTGAGTAATTTTTACCATATATCGTTGAGTTAGAACCAATTTCTGAGAACCCAATAGTATTAGTAAAATTGACACTATGAATCTTACTTTGAATAGATTGTACATATCCGTAATTAACTCCATTCAATATAAATCCAATCTTTTTTGTATCTTGATTAATGTAAATTCCAAAATATTGATAACCATCATTTGTTGCTGAGATAGGAAGTATCCCTGCATCATAATGCTGACCATTCTCTGTAAATATTCCAAAACTTAAAGCATTTAATCGAGGAGTACTTGGATTATGTAAATTATTTATATATACAAATCCAATCCCAACATTTCCAGCATCGTTAAATGCCACTGCGGTAGGATAACCAAGCATCTGTTCATTTGTTGAAAGTAAAGTGCCAGGAACCTTCATTTTATACTCATATACAAATATTCCGCTTTGCGGAGTTGTTGCCACACCTTTCATGCCAGCTATATCATTTTTATTTATGGCTATATAAGTTTCACTACCCTGAGTTGTAAATGTTGCTTTCTGATTTATTAAATCTGGGAATAAAGTCATATGCGGATAAATTGTATTTATTTGAGCCTGAGTTGCATCAAAATTATAACTACACTCTGCCAAAACATTACCTGACAATGCTGATCCTAGTAAAATTCCAAAATATATTTTGTTCATTATTAATCCATTTTTATTAATTGAAAACCCAACATACTACATTTTATTATTCTTTTTATATCAATCAGATGAATGCTATTTATTCATATCGTTTAGATAAAAAAATAATTAACTTTATCTAAAAATTAGATCACTATTTAATGTAAAGATATTTTAACAATATTTATTCTTCTATTATACTTAGTGGGTTCTATGAAATTTAAAAAAACTAGAGGTTAAAATGTCTATTTTAATTTCAATTTTTCTAATTTTTGCTGCATATATTATTGTCAATGTTTTCTAAAGAACTCGGCTATGAAATTCTTAAGAAGAATACAGAGCCACCATTTAGATGGCTTGTTTTATGAATAATACTTTTGTGAGAAACATAATTTTTGACAAGCGGAATTGGTTGATATAGATACAAATTATTCATCAATAATATCAGCAAAATTTGCTCCTAAAATCTGACTTAAATCCAAAGGATGTAACCCAATATCTAACCCTCTCTTACCGCCACTCACATACAATTTAGGTAATTGTTCCGCTGTTATATCTATCACTGTTTTTAGACGTTTTTTCTGCCCTACTGGGCTAATACCTCCCACCAAATAACCAGTTAAACGTTCTGCATCTTTCGGATTAGCCATATGTAATTTTTTACAACCCAATGCAGATGCAACTTTTTTTAAATTAAGCTGATAATTGACAGGCAAAACCGCAACAAAGAAATTTTTGTCATCTGTAACCATGAGCGTTTTAAACACTTCATCAACATTCAGCCCTAATTTCTCAGCAGCTTCCAAGCCAAAGCTTTTTGCATTCGCATCATGTTCATATTCGTGAATACTGAATACTATCTTATTTGATTTTAAAATTTTACAGGCAGGAGTCATAAATTTATGGTGTGTTAGTAATAGATTATCCATTATATTACTTTTAAAATCATATGTTAAATATGCTTAGGCTATTTAATATGTGATTTTATAAAACTGCTGAATTTATCTTTCAATACTAAGTTTAAAATAAGACCATACATTTGTTATTTAACTATTTTAATTTAATTCAACGACAAAACAATTTAGAAATTAACCATTTAAAACTATCAGAAAATAAAAAAACTTTACTCTATCCCCTATATATTGTTTTAATAAGCTTGATTTTTAAACAATTACACAATAAAAATTTGGTCGTCCTAATGAATCAAGAATCGCAACACCACCTTATTCCACCCAATCCAAACCAGCATCAAAGCAATCTAACCACCCTTTCAATTGCACGTTGCATTGCTTTTTTAACACGTCGTGGTGCCCGACTTCTTACTGGAGCGCGTAGTTTATGGATCGGCTGTCAACCCGAATTAAAGCAACGAATCTATTACGCCAATCATAATAGCCATATCGATTTTATTTTATTGTGGTCATCTTTACCTAAGCCTATACGCCGCCAAACACGCCCTGTAGCAGCATCTGACTACTGGATGAAAGATAGCTTCCGTCGCTTTCTAATCCAAGATACCTTTAATGGTGTCACCATTCAGCGGCATAGAGAACAGAATCAAGACCCTTTACAACCCATTCTTGATGTTTTAGCCCAAGGCTACTCGATTATCTTCTTTCCTGAAGGTACGCGAAATTTAAATGACGATATCGATTTACTCGATTTTAAAAGTGGATTATATAATTTACATCGTCAATTTCCAGAGGTTGAAATTGTTCCAGTCTGGATTTCAAATTTAAAACGGGTTATGCCTAAAGGTGCATTAATCCCGCTTCCTTTACTATCAACTGTCTGTTTTGGTTGTCCCTTAGAGCAACATTTAGACATGACTAAAACAGAATTTCTAGCATATGCTCAACAACAATTACTCAAATTAAAACAGGTTGAGAATCAATGACACTTGATAACTTACACCAAACCTATCTTTTATTTGGCATCTTTGCAGCAATTTTAATCTTTGCCTCTTCCGTGGGCTTTATCTTGAAAAAAAAATCGGAAAATAAATCTTCAAGCGTTATCGACAATTTGAATGCTCGTATTAATGCATGGTGGGTCATGCTAATTGTTATTGGTACAGCCATCCTATTGGGTAAGATTGCCTTTATTGTATTATTCGGTTTAATTTCATTGTTCGCTTTACGTGAGTTTATTAGTTTATTACCGACTCGACGTGGTGATTATTTCCCTTTACTGATTGCCTTCTATTTCGTGATTCCTTATCAATATTATTTAATATATACAGATTGGTACGGGCTATATTCTATTTTTATTCCATTGTATGTATTTTTATTAATTCCAATTGCCAGCTTAAAACAAGAAGATACCACTCATTTCTTAGAGCGTAGCGCTAAAATTCAATGGGGGCTGATGGTCTGTGTATTCTGTATTTCACACGTTCCAGCTCTGTTAAATTTAAAACTTCCCGGCTTTGATGGCGAAAAAATTTGGTTAGCAATTTGGCTCATTATGGTGGTGCAAGCTTCAGATGTACTACAATATGTTTGTGGAAAATTATTTGGAAAACATAAAGTGGCCCCAGTACTTTCTCCATCTAAAACTGTTGAGGGCCTACTTGGCGGCATTGTTTTAGCTACCGCATTGGGTGTAACAATGTCTTGGTTGACACCATTTAATTACTGGCAAGCAACACTTATTGGTTTCATTGTCTGTATTTTTGGATTCTTTGGTGGATTGGTTATGTCGGCAATTAAACGTGATCGTGGCGTTAAAGATTGGGGCCAATTGATTCATGGTCATGGTGGTATGTTAGACCGCATCGATTCTATTTGCTTTTCTGCACCTATTTTCTTTCATATTCTAAGGTACTGGTGGAGCTAAATTTTAAAGGCGGTGCGAATTATTGATCTGAATAGAAATGCAGATATTTTTGCACCGCAGACCTTGTTTATAACAAGAATAAAGGAAAAGCCAAAAATATAAAAACAAGAAATACTGATTTTTCTCTTGTGTATATGGTTCAATTTCAGAACCACCACAGCCTGTGGCAATGCTCTGCTGGTATTTCGAACTGCTGCACTACTTCGTCACTAAAATACTGATAGATAGCTAAATATAATTTTTCTTTAAAACTTTCAGAGACAGATAGTCTAGCTCCATCCTATCACATTCGAATATCACTAATTCATATTCAATATATGTAGGAATATCAAATGGATCTAGTTTACTTTAGCAATTTGTACATCATAATGAATAGCGTTCAATCATAACCATGCTCATGTTTTTATCTTTAACTTAAAGTCACACTATAATTTTATTGACCATCAATTCAATATAAATAAATTATTAAAAATAACATAATATAAAAAGAGAGTTGTGTAAAAACGTGACCGCAACTTGACTCTATATATTCTGCCCATTACCATAATTTTTCTTAAAATCTTGCTATTTTGGTTTTCATTTTGCTTACAGCTAATCAACTCACTCAATCAAAATCATCACATCAATTATACTTTTTAAAAGCAATTATTATTGCTGTCAGTATCTTAAGCATTTCAGGATGTTCATCTTTAGGTGGTGGTTCAGTAGAAAAACGAGCACAAAAATTATCCAAAGGAATCCAAAGTGCTTATTCAGTTTCTCCCAATACCGCAAATCGTATTGCTCCTATGATTGTTCAAAGTGCCGATCAATATCAGATCGACCCTCTTCTCATTGCAGCAACGATTCGACAAGAATCAAGTTATAGAACTAATGTTGTATCATCTGCAGGTGCTGTAGGTTTAACACAAGTTATTCCTCGGTACTGGCAACAGTCTTGTCCGGGAGACTTATTTGAGGAATCAACCAATATCAATTGTGGTGCTTTAATTTTAGCAAAATATAATCAATCTGCGGGTAGCTGGAAAAAAGCGTTAGCTTATTATAATGTCGGCCCTACTGGTTACAACACCAATCGTAAAATGAAAAAACAAGGTAAAAAATATGCCAAACAAGTGAAAAAGCATGAAAAAATATTAAAAAGTGCTCTCTAATCAGCGCTAAAATTTATAATTCGAACCTGAATCTTTCCCATAAGAAAATCAAAAGTAAATGAAGAATACTAAAAAGCCTTGATGATTAAACAAGGCTTTTTAGTAAATATCCAGTATTTAAATTTAACTTGTTTGAGCAACAGTTGCTTCAATTTTAGCTATACTTTTAGCAGGAGCAACACGAATTAAAGAAATCGCAAATGCTGCTATAACTAAAGGAATCGCTACTGCTATAAAATTCCATTTATGTGGAAGTTCCATCCCTAAAATCATACCAATTACAATTGGACCAACAATTGCGCCAATACGACCAACAGCAGATGCCCAACCAATACCAGTTGAACGAACAGCTACTGGATAATACTGTGCAACATAACTATAAAGTAAAATACTACCACCAATCGCAGAGGCACCAGCGAAAGCAACTAAAATATAGAGAACTACTGGTGGAGAATTAAACCCTAAACCGAATAAAGCCAATGCGCCTATTAAAGTCATACTAATCAGCACAGGCTTTAAATGAAATCTATCGGCTAATATTCCACCACCAATAGTCCCAATGACAGCCCCTACATTCATAGACAGTAAAAATAATAAGCTACTACCTAAAGAATAGCCTGCCGCCATCATCAATTTTGGTAACCAGCTACCTAATGCATAAAGTACCAATAAACACATAAAGAAGATTAGCCAAAATAAAAAAGTTCCTGCAGCTCGTTTTTCTGTAAATAATGCTTTAACTGAAGAACTTTGTGTTTGATCTGTGTCTGCTAGAACCAATTTTGCTTCAGGTAATAACGCAGTTGATGGCTCAATTTTTTCTAAGAACTTTCGTGCTTGGGCATGATGATTTTCTTTTACTAAATAAGTTAAAGATTCAGGTAGGAACTTCCAAAATAAAGGCGTGAATAGTAGTGGAATACCTGCAATATAAAACATGATTTCCCAACCATATGATGATGCGAACCATGTTCCACATAGTGCAGCCATAATCCCGCCCACGGCATAACCACTAAACATTGTGGTTACCAAAGTACTTCGTAAACGCTGTGGAGCATATTCATTGGTTAATGCAACTAAGTTAGGTAATACTCCCCCAATCCCTAGACCTGCAATAAAACGTAGCACTCCAAATTCTGTTGGATTGGAAGCAAAACCACCTAAAAAAGTAAAGCCACTAAATAATATGACACAGATTAAAACAACTTTTTTACGACCAATTTTATCTGCTAACATTCCAAAAAACATAGCACCAAACATCATGCCAGCCAATGCAGTACTAGCAAGCATACCAGCTTGAACAGCGGTCATTCCCCATTCTTTCATCAACAAGGGCAAAACCACACCATTAATGGCTAAATCATAACCATCAAACAAAACTATAAATAAACACCAAAGTATTAATTTTGTATGAAATGGCTTAAATTTTGAATTATCAATTACTGTATTTACATTTATTGCCGTCGTTGACATTTTGACTCACCTCCAGTTGTGAGACTTAATTTCAACATACAATGAATCTAGATTCACTTTTTGTCTAAAACCTATAAGATATATATTAATACTTAATAGGTATTAAAATTAATTATTGGCGTAAAATATCACCTGATGTCTGATTAAATTAGACACAAATAGATCCTATTATATGAAAAGTGTAACAACTCATAAGTTAATATTAATACTTATCAATAAGTTATTTTTTAAATACTCAGCAATTAGACCATTGATATATAAAATTCAAAAATGATACTTCTAATAAATTCAAAATAGCCATTACCCCCCTTTTCTTAATTCATTAACTTCCGCGCATAAAAAAACACCCCTTACATTGTAAGGGGTGTTTTTAGGAATAATGAGCTGGCGATGACTTACTCTCACATGGGTAACCCCACACTACCATCAGCGCTAAGAGGTTTCACTTCTGAGTTCGGGAAGGGATCAGGTGGTTCACTCTTGCTATTGTCGCCAGCACAACTGTTTATG
>NZ_NEGI01000009.1 GCF_002135345.1 Acinetobacter sp. ANC 4648
TAACTTATTTTCTAATAAATCATTTTTTAATCAAACTTTAAAATCTCATTCAGAAATCTTAACAACTCAATCAACTTATTGATTTATCAGAGGTTTTGTTTAACATCACCGCCGATGGATACGCATTATAGGGGAAAAAATTTCCTACGCAACCCCTTTCTTTAATTAATTTATTCAAATGGTGGTTTATTGGTCGATAAAACATAAAAACCATCACATTTATATAAAATTTAATCTATTTATATTTGTTTTTATTCATTAGAATACTTTTATTCATTTTCTCAACATAATAAACATTGAAATGGCATATCGAATAAATAGAAAGATTTTCTGTTTGGGAATTTTACTTTGTATAAGCAATCTATCTCTTGCCAACTCTTCGCACAATTTTTATGTGACTACACTTTCAATATTAAGTTATGCAAAATTTTCAAATCCCAATCCATCTTTCTGTGTTATCGACAATCCAAATATTGCCAATCAGTTTACATTTTTTGCACAACAAAATAATTACAACCTAATTACTCACTCAATTAATGCCGATGAACTTCGATCTACATATTGTGATGTTGTTTTTTTTACCAGCACCCCTCCCAACACTCAGCAACAGCTGTTAAATAAATCTTTAAATAAATCCATTTTATCATTCAGCACCAATAATAATGAATGTGAGATTGGAAGTTCTTTTTGTTTATTCACCTCTAAAAATGGTAATACGCTATTTAGAGTCAACTTGGACAGCTTAGCCCACTCCAAAATTCATATTGATCCTCGTGTTTTACTTTTAGCAAAAAGCTCGGAGTAAGGCATGATTAACACTCTATATAAGTCAACCTCACTCCAAGTCCTGTTTCGTAAATCTCAATTTACGATATTTGCCATTACTTTTCTAATCTGCACATTCACTTTTGCAACCATTTCTGTTTTCACCGTAGAATCTTATGCAAAACAAAACTTACTTTTAATTAGTCGAACTGTATCCGAACGAATTCAACCCGCCTTAGTTTTTAAAGATCAAATCGCTCTATCACAGATTATTAATGAATACACCCATCAACACTCAATTCGACTCATTGAAGTCTATGATGATCAAGGCCAATTGATTTCCGAAAGTATTAAAAATATTGAACAATATTCTGCTCTGCAAAATATTTTTGACCATATTTTTTTAAAGCAAGCTATCCGACTTCCCGTTCAACACAATGGTCGTGTTGTTGGTGAAGTGGTGCTATATGGTAGTTCTACTGATATTATGATGTTTATCATCAAAATTTTTGCTGGATTAATCATCGGAATGCTGTTTATGATTTTGGCGCTCTGGTGGTCAGTTAATTCCACCTATCGCCACATCATGCAATCCATTTCACCAATTGTTCAAATTGCACAATTACTGAGTAGCCAAAAAGCCTACAATTTACGCTTCCCCAACAATGATATTAAAGAATTTAATCACCTCAACACCGTATTTAATCAACTACTCGATGAAATCCAGTCATGGCATACGCACCTGCAAAACGAAAACAACCAATTATCCTATCAAGTTCAACACGACCACTTAACTGGCTTAGCCAATCGTAATTATTTTTATCAAATCATATGCCAACTCTTTGACGATTCAAAGCAACGGCATCAATCGGCACTACTATTTATAGATAATAATAATTTTAAAGCCATTAACGATCAATACGGCCATCTAGTCGGTGATGAAGTTTTAAAAGAAATGGCCATTCGCCTCAAAAATAATATCCGCCAAGAAGACTTTGTAGCGCGTTTAGGTGGTGATGAATTTGCCATTATCCTTAATTCAGTGAGCACAATTGAAAATGTCATCGCCATTGCTCAAAATTTATTAAAATGCTGTGAAACACCATTAATTTACAAAGCTCAAGACATTCACTTTAGCTTTAGCTTGGGAATTGCGCTATCTTCTAAAGCATCAAATCCTGAAGATTTTATTTCCCAAGCAGACCAAGCAATGTATAAAGCTAAATCATTAAAACAGCATTGGTTTATATTTCACTCTTAACCCCTTAGGAATTCATTATGAACCTGAGTAAAAGACTTAAAGTATCCATTCTCGCAATATTTTGTTTTGCCCTATCCGGATGCTTAAGCTTTGGCTCCTTAAGCCACAAACAAGTTCGCATACTAAAAAAAGAAGGTTTCGTACTCACAGATGAAGGCTGGAGCTTAGGTTTACCCGAACGATTACTGTTTGACTTCAATGCAGCGGAAATTAAACCATCACACGAATCTGAGCTGGTGCGGCTTGCAGAGCAGCTCAAAAAATACAACTTAAATAAAGTTAAAATTGTAGGCCATACCGATAATGTGGGCAATCCAGAATATAATTTAAAACTTTCAGAACAACGCGCACAAACCGTCGCAGTAATTTTCTTAAAACATGGCTTTGCTCATCAAAATGTATTCGCTTCCGGTAAAGGCTCAACCCAACCTGTCGAAATAAATGATAGCGAAGAACATCGTGCTGCCAATAGACGGGTCGCTGTTATTATTATTCCTTAAATATTTTTAGCATTTATTAACTTAAAAAGATCTCTTAATAGAGGTCTTTTTATTATCAATCCATTTTATTATCAAATTGTAGACATAAAAAAACCGCATCTAAGCGGATTGTTTATATTTAAGTAAATACTTAAATTGGTCGGAGCAGTAGGATTCGAACCTACGACCCCCTGGTCCCAAACCAGGTGCGCTACCAAACTGCGCCATGCTCCGATCTTCTGTGAATTGGGGTGGATGAAGGGGCTCGAACCCTCGACAACCGGAATCACAATCCGGGGCTCTACCAACTGAGCTACAACCACCATCACATATTTGGCTCTACAATATCAAGCAACCAATTGGTGCGCCTGACAGGACTCGAACCTGTGACCATCCGCTTAGAAGGCGGATGCTCTATCCAACTGAGCTACAGGCGCATAACCGATGATACTAATATCACGATACCTCGCCTTGAAGAATTGGTCGGAGCAGTAGGATTCGAACCTACGACCCCCTGGTCCCAAACCAGGTGCGCTACCAAACTGCGCCATGCTCCGATTCATCTCAGCTTTCGTATCACACATCGTGTGGTACGGTGTGCATTCTAGGCGCGACGCCCGAAGACGTCAACACCTATCTTGAAAAAAAGTTAAAAAAACAAATTGAATGTATACTTATCAAGCATTTCAGACATTTTTTATACAAAATTAGCGTTTTAAGCTCGCACTAAAGTTCAACATACGATCCAAAGGTAATTTAGCTCGTTCAGCCAGTGCCGAATCAACGAATATTTCTTGATCAGATTTTTGCAACACATCTAAAATACCATCTAATTCATTCATCGCCATCCACGGGCAATGCGCACATGAACGACATGTTGCCCCTTCACCTGCAGTGGGTGCTTCAATTAACTTCTTATGCGGTACCGCTTGTTGCATTTTATAGAAAATCCCCCGATCGGTCGCAACAATGAGTGTGTCATGTGGCAAAGTCTGTGCGGCTTTAATCAGTTGTGAGGTACTTCCCACCGCATCTGCAACATCGATTACTGCTTCAGGTGATTCAGGATGTACCAATACTGCTGCATTTGGATACAACGCCTTCATATTAGTAATGCCACGCGCACGGAATTCTTCATGCACAATACAGGCACCATCCCATAACAACATTTCAGCACCTGTTTTCTTTTGAATATAGCGACCTAAATGCTGATCTGGTGCCCAAATAATTTTTTCACCTAAACTATCCAAATGCTCGATAATTTCAACGGCACAGCTTGAAGTCACCACCCAATCCGCACGTGCTTTGACTGCTGCTGAGGTATTGGCATAGACCACAACGGTATGGTCAGGATGCGCATCACAAAATGCAGCGAACTCATCTACAGGGCAACCCAAATCTAAAGAACAAGTTGCTTCTAAAGTCGGCATCAAAATAGTCTTTTCAGGGGACAATATTTTTGCGGTTTCCCCCATAAACTTAACTCCAGCAACCACCAATGTCGATGCTGCATGATCACGCCCAAAACGTGCCATTTCTAAAGAGTCAGAAACACAGCCACCTGTTGCTTCTGCAAGTTCTTGTACATCAGGATCACAATAATAATGTGCCACTAGGACAGCGTTTCGTTGCTGCAATTCCGCTTTAATTTGAGCAAATTTCTGTTTTTTTGCTTCAGGACTCAAACTAGTATCCTTAGGCTCACCTAAACGATCTAAATGTGCTGTGACAATCGATTTTGCTTCATTGGCAATTAAATTGGTCGCATCATTCATAAAAGCTCTTCTCTATCCATATCGCTTGCTATCTAGCTTGCTTTTTTTACGTTGTGAAGCTATTCCTAGATTCACCGCTAAAGTTTCCATGACAAAAAAGCCTCTCAACGGAGGCTTTTTTGAATCTTAATTACGACCGATAGTCTGCATTAATCTTGACATAATCATATGAAAGGTCACAGGTATAGACTGTATCTTTGGCCTGCCCTCGACCTAAATCAACACGAATGGTGATTTCAGGCTGAGACATGATACGAGCACCCGCCTCTTCCGTATAATCTGCGGCAGCTCCACCATCTTTACAGATCTGCACATCATCTAACCAAACTTGAATTTTTTCAACATCTAATTTTTTGACACCGGCATAACCAATCGCAGCTAAAATCCGACCCCAATTTGGATCAGATGCAAAAAATGCCGTTTTAACTAAGGGTGAATGAGCAATACTATAGGCAATGTCACAACATTCCTGCGTATCATTACCGCCCTCTACTGCAACCGTAATAAATTTAGTCGCTCCCTCACCATCACGTACTATCAGTTGCGCCAATCGCATCATTACACGCGTTAAAACTTCTAAAACAACGCTATAGCGAGCATCGTCAGTTGAACTAATTTCAACACCACCCGCTAAACCAGTTGCTGCAAAAATACAGGAATCATTGGTCGATGTATCGCCATCAATCGTAATACGGTTAAAAGATTGTTCTACCGTAGTTTTTAATAATTGTTGTACCACAACACGGCTCATCGGTACATCTGTAGCAACAAAGCTAAGCATAGTCGCCATATTCGGACGAATCATGCCAGCACCTTTAGAAATACCCGTCATGCTATAGGTGATGCCATCTAGCTGAAACTGCTCAGAAGCACCTTTCGGTGTCGTATCTGTGGTCATAATACCTGTTGCCGCATCTACCCAGGCACTCTCTTGCAAGCTATTTAAAGCTGGCTGTAGTCCACTGAGTAATCGCGGCATCGGTAATTGCTCACCAATCACACCTGTTGAAAAAGGTAAAACTTCAAAAGGTTTAACTTGAGCAATGTCAGCCATTTTTAAACACGTTTGTTGAGCATTTTCCATACCCAACTTGCCTGTTCCAGCATTGGCATTCCCCGTATTAATCACTAAATAGCGAGGATTCCCTATTTCAAGATGCTGTTTAGAAATATGCACTGGCGCAGCACAGAATGCATTTTGAGTAAACACACCTGCAACCTGAGTACCCTGAACAAACTCAAAAACTACTAAATCACGTCGATTTGGGTAACGAACATACGCCTCTGCTGAGCCAATTTTTACCCCTTGTACCACATGCATATGTGGCATAGTCACGTCACCAACAGTCATTTTAAAATGTCCAAAATGATTAAAAATAAAAACACAGCTTATTAGAAATACTCACAAAAATCGAGCGTAATAAAGGACTCATCTATTTTTACAATTATTTTTAGCGTTTTATAAATAAAAAAACCAGTTATCTGAATAACTGGTTGAGCTTATATTGACTGGTGAGCTTTATGGAGCCGCTGCGGCAGTTGTATTTTCTAACAATGCCAATTTAACTTTTTCTTGACTCGCAGCAGATAATGCAGGGTTTGTAGCAACCACTCGATTCACTGTAGATGGTGTAACCGCAGCAATCGCAGCTGTTTTTAGAATAATTGCACGACCACCAGTATTGCCTAGAGTATAACGAATGCCTGTACGTGGACTAATTACGGTAGTTGAATCATTTTTAACTTCAGCTTGAGCCGTTGTTACACCAGTTGCAGCCTGAACATTTGCAACTGTGGTCGCTTGAGGAGCGGTATCTGCAAAGGCCAATACGGGTAAAGTTACCGTTGCCACACATAAAGCTTTTAATAATTTTTTCATTGTCTTTTCCAAAAACAGTACTCTTGTGCAAGTAAATACCATTTACCGATCATTTCTGCAATGCCTATTCATAGTGCAGCCCCCCTCATTAAATATTCTTTACAAAAAAAAGCAGAACTCACGTTCTGCTTTTTAAATTAGTAAATTTTAAATCTTACCGTGGCACTGCTTATATTTTAAACCCGAACCACATGGACAAGCTGCGTTTCGACTTTCTGGCGGGGAAAATACTGCCTTTGAAAGGTCTGGCTCAACATTGACCTGATTGGCCAAGATTGCACCCGTCAAGCCGTCCACTTCATCATGTGCAAAAGACAAATGCATTGATTCTGCTTGCGCCTGTTGCTGTGCTTCCATTTCCGCTAATTCTTCAGCAGTTGGCACATGCACGCGAGAAAGATCAGTTACAACATCTGACTTAATCACACCCAACATACTAACAAATAAGTTAAATGCTTCCTTCTTATATTCTTGCTCAGGATTCTTTTGTGCATAACCACGTAAATGAATACCTTGACGTAAATAATCCATGGCAGCCAAATGGTCTTTCCAATGACGATCTAAAGCACCTAACATGAAGTGACGTTCTAAAGTCGCAGCAGACTCAGGCCCCATTTGCTCACGACGACTACGATAACGTGTGATAATTTCATCACTAATACGTTCAACCAAAGCTTCTTCATCTAAGCGACGGTCTTCTTCTAACCATTGATTAACAGGAAGATCTACACCTAAATCAATACGCAAAGCATTTTCTAGACCGTCAATATCCCATTGATCATGAATCGACTCAGGTGGAATATAATTTTCGATCAAGCCTTTCATCACTTCACGATGCATTTCTTCAATATAATCTTGAAGTGAGCTTTCTTCTAAAACTTCATCACGTTGCGAGTAAATAATCTTACGCTGTTCATTATTGACATCATCGTATTTCAATAAGTTTTTACGAATATCAAAGTTACGCGCTTCAACTTTACGTTGTGCATTTTCGATCGAACGAGATACCATTTTGTGTTCAATAGCTTCATCTTCTTGCAACCCCATAGCACGCATCATTGCGACCACACGATCACCTGCGAAAATACGCATTAAATCATCTTCAAGTGACAAGAAGAAACGGGATACACCTGGATCACCTTGACGACCAGAACGGCCACGTAGCTGGTTATCAATACGTCGCGATTCATGACGTTCAGAACCGATGATATGTAAACCACCAGAACTGAGCACCATTTCATTCTGCTTTTCCCATTCTGCTTTTAAACGCGCTTCATCGTCAGCAGTATGGTTTTCAATTTTGGCCAATTTTGCTTTCCAGTTACCACCCAGCAAAATATCGGTACCACGACCAGCCATATTCGTAGCAATAGTGACAGCATTTGGCGAACCCGCTTGTGCAATAATATCGGCTTCACGCTCATGTTGCTTAGCATTGAGAACTTCATGGGTAATACCCGCATCACGAAGTTTATCCGACAAAATTTCACTGGCTTCAATCGTAGCCGTACCAATTAAAATTGGCGCAACACCCGCTTCATGAATTTTTTGAATTTCTTGAATAATGGCATTGTATTTACCATTACGATTTAAATAAATTAAATCATTTTGGTCATTACGAATCATTGGACGATGTGTCGGAATAAGTACCACATCTAAACCATAAATCTCTTTCATTTCCGCAGCTTCAGTATCAGCAGTACCAGTCATACCTGAAAGCTTTTTATATAGACGGAAATAGTTCTGGAAAGTTGTAGTTGCAAGCGTTTGATTTTCAGGTTGAATTTCTAAACCTTCTTTTGCTTCCACAGCTTGATGCAAACCTTCAGACCAACGACGACCTGGCATCGTACGACCTGTATTTTCATCAACAATAATGACTTCACCATCAGCAATGATGTACTGAACATTACGTTGATATAAATAATGAGCGCGAATGGCTGCTGTGACATGATGAACCAGATTTAAGTTAGCAGCGGAATAAAGACTTTCACCCTCAGCCAACAGACCCATCTGAATCAATTCATCTTCTACAGTTTCAAAACCAACTTCAGTCATTTCAACGGAACGTTGTTTTTCATCGATCCAGAAATGTCCACCATCAGCAACTTTTTCTTCTTTCTGTGCATGAAGTTTAGGGGGAATACTGTTAATAGCAGTATATAACTGTGATGAATCTTCACTTTGACCTGAAATAATCAACGGGGTACGTGCTTCATCAATTAAGATCGAATCGACCTCATCAATAATGGCATAGCTTAAACCACGTTGTTTCTTCTCTGCCATGGAAAAAACCATGTTGTCGCGCAAATAATCAAAACCAAATTCATTATTGGTTCCGTACGTAATATCTGAACGATAAGCTTCAGCTTTCTCGTGAGGTGATTGCATTGAATAAATCACGCCAACACTCAAGCCTAAAAACTCATACAATGGACGATTTAACTCAGCATCACGTTGTGCCAAATAATCGTTCACGGTAATTACGTGTACGCCTTGTTCACTGATCGCATTAAGATAGACGGCTAAAGTACCCATTAGGGTTTTACCTTCACCAGTACGCATTTCAGCGATCTTACCTTCATGTAAGGTAATACCACCAATCAACTGAACGTCATAATGGCGCATCCCCATAATGCGCTTACCTGCTTCACGGCACACCGCAAATGCTTCAGGCATCAATTGATCAAGACTTTCGCCTTTTTTATATCGTTGTTTGAATTCTTCGGTCTTCGCAGATAACTCTTCATCGCTTAAGGCAGATATTGTCGGCTCGAGCGCATTGATCTTCTCGACAATTTTACGCATTCGCTTAAGTTCGCGATCGTTTTTAGTACCGAAGATTCCTCCGATCAGGCTTGCCAACATATAAACTCTCTAAATCTTACTTATCAAAATAAATTTTTTCTCAGACGTTATTATGGTGCTAGAAATTTGAAGTACAAGGGTTTTCAACAAAACCAAGTAAAAAATTCTGACTGTGAGATCTAGCACTTAGAGTCTAAGGCGCATTAATGTAGCAAATTTGATCTATCTATACATAGAAGATTCATCAGATTGCTAAAAATATTTTTCAATCTAACCTTTCTCTTATATCGAAATTTTGTATAAACAAATAGAAAAATACTGTTTTTAAATCTAAAAAAAATAAGTGATAGTCATTTCAACATACTAAATATTAAAAATTACACATCAAAACTTTGAGGACTACATATCATGACACTCCATCTAGGCGACACCGCACCTAATTTTGATCAAGAATCAAGTACTGGGATCATTAATTTTTATAATTTTTTAGGTGATAGTTGGGGCATTCTATTTTCCCACCCTGCGGACTACACCCCAGTCTGTACCACTGAATTGGGCTACACAGCCAAGCTCAACGATGAATTTAAACAACGGGGCGTAAAGGTCATTGCGCTCTCTGTAGATGATGTCAACTCTCATCTAGGCTGGATTAATGATATAGATGAAACGCAAGGGACTCAGGTCAACTTTCCAATCCTTGCAGACCAAGATCGTAAAGTTTCAACACTGTATGATTTCATTCATCCCAACGCTAGCGCAACAGCGACGGTACGCTCTTTAGTCATTATTGATCCAGATAAAAAAATACGCCTAATTATTACTTATCCAGCATCAACTGGACGTAATTTTAATGAAATTTTGCGAGTGATTGATTCCCTGCAACTCACTGACCAATATAAAGTTGCAACGCCTGCCAACTGGCAGCAAGGTCAAGATGTCATTATTGTGCCATCTCTTCAAGATGAAGCTGAATTAAAGGAGCGCTTCCCGAAAGGATATACAGTGATCAAGCCTTATCTACGGTTAACACCTCAACCGAATCATCATTAAAATAAAGAAACTCGTATTAAAATTATACTCACAACTGCCCACCTTTGGATGGGCTTTTTATTTAAACCATTTACATAACATTATAAAAACAAGATTGGTCTTTCATTCCATTTAGGTTATAAATCCAACGATTACTTTTAAACTAAAAATAAACACAAACATGATCTATAAAGTTCATCATTTGCACTGTGGCACCATGTGTCCAATCTGTGCACCGCTCTTTGGGCAAAAGGGTTTTAAAGCAGAAATTATTTGCCATTGCCTCCTCATTGAAACAGACCAAGGCTTAGTTTTGGTTGATACTGGCTTAGGCATTCAAGATTATTTACGCCCTAAACAGCGCTTAGGTTCAATGATTGCGAATATTGGTGCAATCGTATCTGATCTAAATTTAACTGCTATTGCTCAAATTCAACAATTGGGCTTTAAACCGTCCGATGTCAAACATATTCTAATCAGCCATTTAGACTTTGATCATGCAGGTGGAATTTCAGACTTCCCGAATGCCACGATTCATATTTTATCGACAGAATTTAATGCCGCTCAATCGTTGTCGTTTCAGAGTAAACTTCGCTATCGGACACAACAATTTAAGAATCATCGCTACTGGAATTTTATTGAACCACAACAAGGTGAAACCTGGTTTAATTTTTCCAGAGTACAAGCATTTAAACTGTTTAATGATGAAATCCTGATGATTCCTCTGTTCGGACATACCGCAGGGCATTGTGGAATAGCGATTAAACAGCAAAATAATTGGCTGTTATTTTGTGGAGATGCTTATTATTCCCATCTTGAACTTAATCCCCAGAACAAATTACCCAGTTTAGAAATCACGGAACGACTTTTGGCTTTTGATAACCTTAAACGTATTCAAAGCCTCAATGATATTCAACAACTTGCTCAGACTGAACCTCAAATTGAAATCATCTGTGCACATGACCCTATTGAATTAAAACGATATCAAATATGAAAAACAATCTACTTGTAGTAATGATCATAACGAGTATCCTCTTCACAGGATGTATGACCACAGCTGCACTACCACCTGAACAGCGCCCACACAACTGGGGACAGCTCATTGATCAACCCCATAACTTCTATAAAATTAGCAATACCGTTTTTCGTAGTGAACAACCTGATGCTGCTATGTTTTCTCAACTGCAACAGCAGAATATTGATATTGTAATTAATTTACGCCATCGGGATAAAGATCAAACCATCTTTTCCAACCAGCCAATTCAACTGGTTCATATTCCCATCAATACGTGGGCGATCAATCGACAAGATCTGCTTAAAGTCATGCAAACGATTCAAGCAGCCCAAAAAAACCAGCATAGAGTTTTAGTCCATTGCTACCATGGTTCAGACCGAACAGGAGCAAGTATTGCTATGTACCGCATTATTTTTGAAAACTGGAGCACAGCAGATGCGTTGAATGAAATGAAACATGGTGGTTACGGCTTTCATTCAATTTGGGGCAATATTGAAAATTTATTTAGCCCTGAAAATATAAGATGGATTCGTGAGCAACTCACGAATCCATCTTAAAAAACCATGTTAGACCCATTAACGCTGATCTAAAGGTACCCAATCCATCACCCAAGCAGATTTCAATCCAAGGCTGACATCTGTGGTGATTTTTTTACGTGCAGCATCTGCACTATCGCGATCTTTTGACGGACCAACCATAATACGGATCCCTTTTGAAGTCTGACTTCTAGTAACTTTATAGCCTTTAGCGCGTAATTTTGAAGCCAGTGCATCTGCATTTGCTTCATTTGCAGCCAGTGCAACCTGAACCATCCATTGCTTATCACCATTTTCAAGTAAAGTACGTGCTTTTTCAGCCTCAGCCTTTTTCTTAGCTTCTTCTTGAACTTTATGCTTTTTGTCCTCAGCAGCCTTTTTATCCGCCTCTGCTTTTTTCCTCTCGACTTCAGCCTGTGCCACTTCAGCTTTCTTTTTTGCCTCTTCTTGAGCTTTTAGTTTCTTCTCTTCAGCCGCTTTTTTATCAGCCTCTGCTTTTTTCTCTATTTCAGCATCTTTTCGCTTCTGCTCAGCTAACTTTTTTTCAACTTCCAGCTTTTGCTTCTGCTCAATTAACTTTTTTTCAATTTCAGCCTTTTGCTTCTGTTGGGTCTGTTGCTGTTCAAGCTTCTTCTGATCTGCAGCATTTAGTTTCGCTTTGGTTTTTTCATCTTGCACCAACTCAGGTGGAATATCTGTCCCCTCTTGAGCCGTAGCACCTCGTCGTGCATTCATTGCTGCATATTCCTCTGCAGCCTTACGTGCAGCATCGGCTTCTGCTTGTTGTTGCATGCGTAAAAAATCTGCCGCTTTCGCCTCTTGTTCGGCAACCGCTTTTTCACGTGAACGTTTTTGTTCTTCAAGCAAACGTTTTTCAGTAGCAACATCGACAGTTAAAGGTTGCAACTGCACAGCCTCACCAATAAATGAAGCTTTATTTTGTTGCTGTACCTGTTCCGTAGGTGTTATCTGGGTTTGCTTTTGATGTATTTCTTCTTTGCCTTTTAGAAGTAAAGCCGCCAATAAAACACCACCACCTAATAAAACAACTCCGCCCATCCAACGTTGTTTGTTATTCATTGACATTCTTCTAAATACTCCCAGACCGCTTCTAAAGTATGAAACGAACCACACACCAAAATCAGCTGATTATTTTTTGTTTCTTGCAGCGCTGATTGGAATGCAACTTGTACATTTTGAAATTGTTGAACTGATTGATCCTGCAACGCCACTTGTAATTGTTGCATTGGGGCTGCTCGAGGCACGGTTAATGGTGCAACTTTCCAGAGTGACACTGTATTTTTCAATAATTTAACCACAGCATCGATGTCTTTATCGACCAACATGGAAAATACGGTAACCACTTCTGTGTACTGTTTATTGTATTTTAAGAAGTTTCGCAATTGCTTTAACAAAAAATCAACACCATGTGGATTATGTCCCGCATCAAAAATCACGGTTCTATCCACTATTTGCCGAATTTCAAAGCGCCCTGCTAATTTTGCAGCTTGAACACCTTGGGCAATAGCCGCTTGTGAAACAGTTAAGCCGCTGACCAAAATGGCCGCAACCGCAGTCGAAATATTCTCTATCGCTAAAGTACCCAGCGGTAATTTTAAGGTAGTACCCGAAGTCGCAAAATTCCAAGTCAGCCCATCTTGGGCATATTCATAAAAATAATCACGATTAACCACATATAACTTAGCATTACATTGTTCTACTTTGACTTGAATGGCCTGTGGTAAATCCTGTACCCCCGCAAAAACAACAGGAATATTTTGACGAATAATTCCAGCTTTTTCAAAAGCAATTTTTTCGATGCTATCGCCTAACCAATCAGTATGATCTAAACCAATATTAGTAATCACAGCAACATCTGGATTCACCACATTGACCACATCTAAACGGCCACCTAAGCCAACTTCAAGTACCCAAACATCACATTGTTGTTGTTTAAAAATCACCAAAGCTGCAAGTGTTGTCGCTTCAAAAAATGAAAGAGATAAATCACAAGCACGGCGTGCTTGATCAACTTGAACAAAAGCATTTACTAAAATTTGATCATCAACTTCTATGCCTGAAAGTTTGATCCGTTCGTTGAATTTATAGATATGGGGCGATTGGTATAAACCCACTTTATAGCCCTGTGCATTTAAAATAGCAGCAAGTGTGGTTGTTGTTGAACCCTTACCATTGGTTCCTGCAACCGTTAAAACTTTGGCATTAGGTTGTGTAACACCCAATTTTTCAGCCACAGGAATGACTCGTTCTAAACCAAGATCAATCCCTGTAACGTGAACATGGCTCCAATAATCGAGCCATGTTTGTAAATCATCAGTGTCTAGTGGTGCAGTGTGGTTCAAGGCAAATTCATCAACTTAGCTACAATACGATATACAGTATCACGTAATGCATGACGATGGACAATTTGGTCGATTACACCATGATCAAGCAAATACTCAGCGCGTTGGAATGGTTCTTCCAATTTTTCACGCACAGTTTGCTCAATTACACGTTTACCAGCAAATCCAATCATCGCTTTCGGTTCTGCAATATGAACATCACCTAACATTGCCAATGATGCCGTTACACCACCATAAACAGGATGAGTGAGAACAACAATATAAGGCAGGTGAGCATCTTTCATTCTTTGAATCACCGCAGATGTACGTGCCATTTGCATTAAAGACAACATGCCTTCTTGCATACGTGCACCACCGGAAGCAGCAAAACAAATCAATGGCTGTTTGGTAGCAATCGCTTTTTCAGCAGCTTGTATAAAACGATCACCCACCACTGTACCCATCGATCCAGCCATGAAATCAAATTCAAAAGCACAAGCGACTAAGGGAATTCCTTTCAGTACACCTTGCATCACTACTAATGCTTCAGTCTCACCCGTTTTTTCCTGTGCTTCTTTGATACGCTCAGGATATGGTCGACTATCGACAAAATGTAGTGGATCTTTAACCACAAATTCTTGACCGAGTTCGTGTTGTACTTGATCTAAAAACCAATTCAAACGATCACGGGCTTTCATACGCAAATGTTCGTCACATTGTGGACAAACATAAGCATTGAAAGACATTGCGGTACGAGTCACTAAAGCATGACATTCAGGGCACTCAATGGTTGGCTCGGTAAATGTTGCCTTGAGTGTCTGTTGTTGATCTGGCATATGAATGCCTGGAATCGAACGATCCGTCCACGGTGTGATAGGACTCAGAACTTTCCCTGATTTCACTTCTTGATTCATACTAACTCATCGAGCGCTGCTCGAAGCTCCTTGACTTTATTTACCGCAGATTCCACGGCCTGTTCTGGTGCTAAGTTTGCAAATGGCTTAACAAACGCACTTCCGACAATGACTGCATCGGCAACACGACCGACTGCTTTCGCAGAGGCTGCATCACTAATCCCGAAACCAACACCCACAGGGATATCAGTATACGATTTGATTTTTTCAATACGTGCTGCGACTTCATCCGTATCTAAAGTTGCAGCTCCCGTTACCCCCTTAAGCGACACGTAATAAATAAAGCCACTGGCTTGCTTCACAACGTGCTGAATACGATGGTCGGTTGAAGTTGGTGCAAGTAAAAAGATTTGATCCATATCATATTTTTTTAATACAACATCTAAATCTTTAGCTTCTTCTGGAGGTAAATCCACCAACAACAAGCCATCTACACCACACTCTTTAGCCACTGATACAAACTTTTCATAACCAATCACTTCTACTGGGTTTAAATAGCCCATAAGAACGACAGGTGTCGTTGTATCTTTTTGACGAAATTCTTTCACCATATTCAATGCATCAAGCGTATTGGTTCCTGCAGCTAAAGCACGCTCTGCAGCAAGTGCAATCACGGGACCATCAGCCATTGGGTCAGAAAATGGCAACCCAAGTTCCAGTACATCTACACCCGCTTCAACCATTTGATGCAACAAAGGTACAGTAACCTGTGGTTGAGGATCACCCGCCATAACATAAGAAACCAAAGCCTTACGCTGTTGAGATTTAAGCTGTGCAAATCGAGTGACTAAACGTGACATAGGGGGTACATTCCTTGGATTGTTAAAACTTGAGGAGTTGGTTCTGTATAAATACAAGTCCTGCATTGTAACGCTATTTTTTACCCATTGAATAGGGCATCTCAGTCGCACAATGTGATCTCATATTGATACACAATTGATAAAACAACCCAATGACTCCATTTAGCTATATTTTATTTTTTTGAACAATGATCAAAGCTTCCTATTTTTAGCTTTTTAAAATATTACAAGTATTTATAAAAACTTAAATTAAATTGCAAAAAGCTTTTTAAAAAAACAATTTAGGCAATTACGTTTAACTTTCCTTAAATTGCAAAAGCTGTTCTATACTAGGCGGGTTTTTTCGTTTATTCCTTATTTTTATGACCTCCCACACCCACAGCAAGGTGCAAGCCCGAGCGCTTGCGCTGGTACCGCTTATTGTTTTTTTAGCCCTCTTTTTAGGCAGTGGTATTTACCATTCAATGATCGGTACTGAATTTGCATTTTATCAAATCAAAGCACCTGTGGCTGCAATTCCTGCCATCATTTTGGCGGTACTGATGTATCGCGGCAAGCTGAATACTGCCATTGATGAGTTTTTGAAAGGTGCGAGCCACCCAAATCTCATCTTAATGTTCATGGTATTTATGCTTGCAGGTGCTTTTGCTAGTGTATCGAGTAGTATTGGTAGTGTCGATGCAACGGTTCAATTTGGACTTTCTATTATTCCACCCGCATTAGTTTTGCCCATGCTATTTATCATTTCAGCGTTCATTGCGACTGCAATGGGAACTTCGATGGGTACGATTGCCGCTTGCGCCCCGATTGCCTTTGGCTTCGCTACAGCCACCGATATTGCGACTGTCTACGCAATTGGTGCAGTTGTAGGTGGTGCAATGTTTGGTGACAATTTATCCATGATTTCAGATACGACTATTGCTGCAACACGAAGCTTAAATGTCGAACTACGAGATAAATTTAGAGTCAATGTCTGGATTGCAGTGCCTGCTGCAATAATTACCTTATTAATCTATGTCTTTATGACAGAAAACTCACAAGCTCTTGCCTATAAAAACTATGATGCTTGGCTCATTCTGCCTTATCTTGCTGTATTCTTTTTAGCATTTACTCGCTTGCATGTCTTGGCAGTTTTAACTTTTGGAATTATTTTATCTGGCTTAATGGGCTTATTTGAAAAACCAGATTTTGACTTATTAGTCTTCAATAATTCAATTTACAATGGTTTTGTCAGCATGTTTGAAGTTGCCTTACTGTCGATGTTTCTAGGTGGTTTATCTGCCATCCTACAAAAAGAAGGCGGTTTAGAATGGCTAATTCAACGAATTTATAGCATTACGCGACGCTTAAGAGTTGGCACACAACGTGCTGGTGAAATTGGAATTAGCTTTTTAGTCATTTTTTCAAATTTGTTCGTGGCAAATAATACCGTTGCAATTATTTTAGCTGGTGATATGGCACGCGAAGTTGCGAAAGAATATGATGTCGACCCTAAACGTGCCGCAGCATTTATGGATATTTTTTCTTGTGTAGTACAAGGTTTAATTCCGTATGGCGCACAATTACTTTTAGCCTGCTCAATTGCAAAAATATCTCCAATTGAATTGATTGGTACGATTTATTATTGTTGGATTTTGGCAGTTTTTGCAATACTCGCGATTATCTTCCGTTACCCACGGCTAAAAAGTTCTGTTTAAAACCAACCTATAGTAATGATTCAAATAAAAATATGGCGAGTATCAGACTCGCTTTTTTTATATTAAGCTGGTTTATTTGAGTTGTTGTTTTTTCTGCAACAAAGTCTGCCCACTATAAGCTTTATAGGCTCTCGCCAAAGCTGATTGATCCGAATAGCCCAAGTCCAGTGCAATATTGGTTAGCGTTAATTTTTGCATAAGTAAATATTCACAACGCTTCATTCGCTCCTCTTCCAAAATTACTTTAAACGAAGTCTCCAATTGGCTAAGTTTTCGTTGTAGAGTTCTCACTGACATATGTAATTCTTGCGCAATATCTTCAATTTTAGGTGCTTGTTGTTCCAGCTTAATATACTCCGCAATAATAAACTGTAAATGTTGCGCAACCGTCGTCAGCTGGGCACGTTGTAATAATGTTGCTTCTGCCTGTTTCACCAAGAGTTGAATTAAATTAGGATCTGCTTGTTCGGGCTTTAACGACAGCACCTCGGTTGAAAAAATCACCTCATAGAGTGGTTGCTCAAACTTAAGTTTACATTGATAAAATTCTTGATAATATTTCAACGGAATTTGTGGCACATTGACGAAACTCATTTGCAGCAAAGGAAACTGATCTAAAGGCACAAATTGTTTGGCTAAATATAACATTGCAGCCAACGTGACTTCATGCAGAAAAATATATTTTGCATCACTTAAAGGGCAAAACATACGAATCGTCTGCCCTTCACGCACATACTGCATTTGCGTCACATGCGCGCCATCTATCACTAAACGACTAAATCGAATCACATATTCTAAAGCTTGAGCCAAATTCTCACTGCGCGATGCCATATAGCCCAACAAACCAAAATGTGCAGGACTAATACACTTTGCCATCGCAAAAGCGAAATTAGGGCAATCCAGATACTGACGTGTCGCACAGATCAGCTCCATGAAAAACGCATAAGATGACTGTTGGTCAATTGGTTGACTTAATACTTCATCCAGCAGAACCTGTTGCTCTAAAGTAAGATCCAGTACTTTCCAATCTAATTGATTTTTTTTTAAAAAAGCTTTCCAAAGCTGGAAATAACCATTTGATATTTTTATTTCATTTTGCATGGCCTTGCCTATGTCTCAATCAATATTGAAATGGTGCATTGTCATCTGTCATAAAATGTATAAAAAATGGCAACAACTGTCAAAACAAAGTTGTAAAAGACCGACATACTGTAATCATCCAAGGCTTTACAAGTAAAATAAGATGAATGCGCTCGTCAAATATCAGGTTGATCCTGTGGTCAGAACAAAGTTAGATTTTAAATTAGATCAAGTACCTCGTTTTTGGTTTGCCAATGATCCATTTCGAACCCGTATGTTTGATGCTTTAAGTCTGACCTTTCCAGATGGTGAACGTTATTTTATTGAAAGTGTACGTTTGTTTCGTGATCAAATTACTAATCCTGATCTCAAAAAACGAGTCGCAGATTTCATTCGACAAGAAGCTCAACATGGCATTGCACATGACCAAATGAATCAAGTAATGAAAAATCAAGGGATGCCCGTCGATCGATTTATTGCCACCCTCACTAAAATTTTTAAATTTGAGCTCAAAAATCGTTCACCACAATACAATATTGCCATGACTGCTGCTGCTGAACATTTAACTGCACTCATGGCAGAAACTTTTTACAGTAAAAAAGAGACCTTACAAGATGCTCATCCTTATGTCCGTGCATTATTCGCATGGCATTCGATTGAGGAAATGGAGCATCGGGATGTGGCTTTTGATGTAATGCGACAAGTGGCAGATGTACCTGAATTAACCCGTAAATTTGCGTTGGCTTTTACCACATTGATGATGTTTAATTTCACCATTTATCGTGCCAATGTAATGTTAAAATATGATGGTTTCAGTCGTTTAGAACGAATCAAGCTGACGTATAAAGGAATGCCTTGGTTTATTGGCAAACAAGGCATTTTTTCTAGCATGCGTAAACAATATTTAGATTGGTTTCAGCCTGATTTTCACCCAAGTCAACATGCAGTGATTCATCAATATCAAACTTGGATTGATACATTAGCCGCAACCAATGATCCTATTGCAGCAGGTGAAGCTTTTTGGCAAGCTGGGTATTAGCTGTTAGAATAAACTAGCTCAATGTCATCATTGGGCCAATAATAAAAACTTGAACTTTGCAATAACACGGCTCTGTTCAAATGATTAAAACAAAAGTATGTGAGGTGGAAGGATATGACTACTGTCCTCAAATATCAGGTCGATCCTGTCGTCCGTAAAACACCAAACTTTAAATTAGATCAAATGCCACGTTTTTGGTTTGGTGGAGACCCCTTTCGTACTCGTATGTTTGATGCACTGAGTTTAACTTTCCCTATGGGTGAACGCTACTTCGTTGAAAGTGTTCGTGCCTTGCGTCATAAAGTAACTGATCCTAACTTACAAAACCGCATCATTGATTTTATTCAACAAGAAGCTCAACATGGCCTAGCACATGACACTATGAATAGAATCATCAAACAACAAGGTATACCTGTCGATCATTTTCTCACATCCATAGCTGCACATTTTAATTACATTTTGAAAAATCGTACGACGCAATACAACATTGCCATGACTGCGGCGACAGAACACTTAACGGCATTAATGGCAGATACTTTTTACGGTAAAAAAAGTACATTAACTGACGTCCATCCTTATATTCGTGCGTTATTCGCATGGCATGCAATTGAAGAAATGGAACATCGTGATGTCGCATTTGATGTGATGCAACAAGCAGGTGAGGTATCCGAATCTCTACGTAAATTCGCATTAGCATATACCTCAATTTTAATATTTGGATTTACTTTTTATCGTGCCAACATCATGCTCAAATACGATGGTTTTAGTACCTTTCAGCGCATAAAAATGGCTATAAAAGGTTTACCTTGGTTTTTTGGAAAACAAGGTTCACTTTCTGCAATGCACACGCCATACATGAATTGGTTTAATAAGGGGTTTCATCCTAATCAGCATCCGATTATTCGCCAATATCAAACTTGGGTCGATACCCTCGAACAGACAGGTGATCCTATCGCAGCTGGTGAAGCTTTTTGGCACGCTGCACTTTAAGTTTCTTTTATCTAGATAAGCACTTTCCAAGCACATTAACTCAAGTTGTTTTCCCTCACATTGTTTAAAAATACCAGACTGATACTTAAAATTGGTACATCAAGATACCGAGAAAATACCTAAATTTGGCATAATTCAAACCAACAGCTTTGTGATGATTAAAATAAAATGAATGCACACATCCAATATCAAGTTGATCCTGTGGTTCGCCGTCACCTAGATTTTAAACTGAAGCAAGTTCCACGTTTTTGGTTTGCTGGTGATCCTTTTCGTACTCGTGTATTCGATGCACTCAGCCTTACTTTCCCCGATGGGGAACGTTACTTTATTCAATGCGTACGTTTATTTCGGGATCAAATTACTGATCCTGAGCTCCAACAACGCGTAACTGACTTTATTCAACAAGAAGCGCAACATGGCATTGCACATGACAAAATGAATCAAATTTTGATTGATCAAGGCATGCCAGTCAAAAAATTTATTAGTCATGTCAATCAACGCTTCGGACATGCGCTAAAACACTATCCAAAACAATATAATATTGCTATCACAGCGGCTTGCGAACACTTAACAGCTCTCATGGCTGAAACATTTTTCAGTCAAAAAGTGACCTTAGCTGAAGCCCACCCCTTTATTCGCGCTTTATTTGCATGGCACTCAATTGAAGAAATGGAACACCGCGATGTCGCCTATGATGTAATGACTCAAGTTGGACACACACCCAATACCGTCCGTTATGTAGCTCTCGTATTGGTTTCCCTGTTAATGTTTTATTTCACTATGCAACGTACTCAGGGTTTATTAAAACAAGATGGCTTTAGCCGTATAGAACGGCTACAACTCATGCGTAAAGGCTTACCATGGTTTATTGGTCGCACGGGAATTTTAACTCGGATGAAGCCAAAATATCTTGATTGGTACAAACCAGAATTTCACCCAAGCCAACATACCATTATTCATCAATATCAAACGTGGGTAGATACCTTAGCCGAAACACATGATCCGATTAAGGCTGGTGATGCCTTTTGGAACGCTACTTTATAAAACTGATAATCAGGCCATTACATTACCACTTTGCGTAATGTTGTTCGAGCAAACCATATTCCTGCGACAGTGTAATCATTTCACCTTGTTCGGTTTGAATGGTGCCACTGATTTGAGATTGCCACTGACTAAATTGGCTCCCAACCAAGCGTAGATTTAAATTTTCATATCTACGCCAACCAGTTGTTATGGTAAGATTCAAGCGCTCATCTAGAGAGTGTATTCGCCAAAGATCATTATCTTGCTTTTCAAACAGCACATCTGCAACTGGATAAAGCACACCATTCACCCATAGACAATTTTCATTACCAAAACTTTCATTGACACCTGAAGCTAAATTTAACCCAATTCGATTGCCTTGTTGATCCCAAAAATTACTGGACAACCAAAACCATGCAGTTTCAGGACGTAAAAAACCACAAGTATCATCCAAGGATGCCAATGTCCGATCATTAAAATCTATTTTTTGTTTTTGCTTATTAATGAAAAAACCTTCAACAGCCAATGTGGTTTTTTTCTGTGTATAAGTCCACCCATTAATGCCATTTGGACTACATAAACTTAATGGTTGAGTGCCTGCACAAAAAATTCTCGCTTTTAATTGTTCTTCACCATGCTTGGTCACACGGATATAGCGCACGCCATTGGCATGCTGCATTTCAAACTCAAACGGTGCTTTTAAAAAACGACTTTGGCTATATAACGGCTGCTCATCAACATCCGTCCCACGACCGAATATAGTATTGGCATTCCATTCAAAAACCTCATTGCTTTGATGGTTATAGATATACACAAAACCATGCCCTGCCCATGAAATATCAGCAATGGCCAAACCAATCGTATAATCTTCATGCTGAATACAGCAAAATTTAAATTTTTTATATTTTAATTGCTTACGCCAACCTTGCAGTGTTTTTCCATAAGGTGTTTTATAAATGTATTGATCTATATTGATTGAGGTTGGTAATTCTTTAAACCGCCCATAGCGAGGCTGTCCATTTTTTTGTATTAAATCCATTTCGACAATTCAATCCCATCTATTATTCTAAAGTTTGACTTTAGTCGGTGCTTGATTATTGCTTATTTTTTGTATTAAGCCAACAATTTAACAACAGAGAAAGAGATTGTTTTTTCAAGACTATATAAATCTAATTTTCAGTCTGCTGTCATGTCCATTTTAGTATCGAATGGTACTTTAAATATTGACTACGCGATCTCAAAACAGAGAGAGAAAGATCCAACTGTGAACCCTAAATTTTATTATAAAAGCAGTGTGGTTCTTACAAAGGAAGACATCTAATCCACTGATGAGCTTAAATTAAAAAACCAGCAATTCGTATTGCTGGTTTTTTAAAATACAAGAATAATTATTAATCAGGTAACGCGTATGCCACTAAAGAGTCACCCATTTTAGTACCAAAAGAACCATGCCCTCCAGCCATAATGACCACATACTGCTTACCATTAATCTCATAAGTCATCGGTGTGGCTTGACCTCCCGCTGGTAAACGGCCTTTCCAAAGTTCATCACCATTAGTCACATTAATTGCGCGGATATAATCATCCTGTGTTGCACCCAAGAACATCAGATTCCCTGCTGTAGAAATTGGCCCACCTAGCATAGGCACCCCCATTTTAAAAGGTGGTAAAGGGATTCCTGGCAGACTGTCACGAATCGTGCCAATACGGCGTTTCCATGCAATGTCATGTGTTTTTAAATCAACACCAGCAACATAGCCCCAAGCTGGCTGTTTACATGGCAACCCAAAAGGTGACAAGAATGGACTAATTTCAACCCCATAAGGCACACCATACATTGGTTGTATCCCTTGCTCGGTACCTGCACCTTTCGCCGTTTCCTTACGGTTTGGATCTTCTGGAATAAGCTTAGAAACAAAAGGTAAGCCAATAGGATTCATTAATGCAATTTGGCGATCTGAATTGACTGACATACCGCCCCACTCAAATACTCCTAAGTTACCTGGAAAAACCAAAGTACCATTTTCAGAGGGTGGTGTATAAATGCCATCATAATTCAAGCGATGAAATGATACGCGACAAATCAATTGATCAAACATTGTGGCTCCCCACATGTCTTTATCTGTTAATTTTTGCTTTGGCGCTAAATCAAAATCGGAAAAAGGTTGGGTCGGTGAATAAAACTCACCTTCAGTTTGAGGCCCTCGTTTAACCGTTTGTGGTACAGGTTTTTCTGTAATCGGAACAATGGCTTTACCATCACGACGATCCAATACAAACACATTCCCCGTTTTAGTCAGCACATAGATCGCAGGAACCGTTTGCCCTGATTTAACTTGTATATCTGCTAAAGTCGGTTGTGACGGTACATCCATATCCCACAAATCATGATGTGTGGTTTGGAAATTCCACAGTAATTTACCTGTAGAGGCATTAAGGGCGAGCATTGAATTAGCATAGCGCTCCTTCAACTCAGTGCGATCTCCGCCCCAAATATCAGGTGTACCCACCCCAGTCGGTACATAGACAACATCCAATTTTGCATCATAAGCCAATGGTGCCCATGCATTTGGAGAGTTATTTACAAAGGTCTGTC
Source organism: Acinetobacter sp. ANC 4648 (assembly GCF_002135345.1). Lineage (GTDB taxonomy): Bacteria > Pseudomonadota > Gammaproteobacteria > Pseudomonadales > Moraxellaceae > Acinetobacter. Next base: position 24,029 of record NZ_NEGI01000009.1, read on the forward strand.
CTGGAGCTGGAATAGCATTAGGATCTTCTGCACCGGTATCAAATACCCACAGTAAAGCCCCAGTATTTACATCATAGCCACGAATAACGCCTGATGGCTCTTTAGTTGAATAGTTATCTGTGGTTGAACCCGCAATAATAATCGTCGTTCCTGTCACGACTGGAGGAGATGTTGGGTTATAGCCCCCCGGATATGGATATGGCATATCTTTCTGTAAATCAACTTCACCATTTTTACCAAAATCAGTACATCTCTGCCCATTGTCTGCGTTAATCGCTACAAGTCGTCCGTCATTGACAGGTAAAATCACTTTACGAGGACATTGCTCAGATGTTGATTTTTTGTCTTTTAAACTTGTTTCGAAACCCACCGTATTATTAGCATCAAAATAAGATACACCACGACAAGTCAAATGCTGAAAGGTTTTATCCGATTTTACTTTGGGATCAAACTTCCATTTTTCTTGACCTGTAGCTGGGTTAAGAGCAACGAGTTTTTGATGAGTAGTACAGATATACATGTTATTACCGATTTTAATCGGCGTAACCTGATTGGTGGTTTCACCCGAATCATTCTCAGTTTTGAAGTCTTTGGTATGGTATATCCAAGCCACTTTTAAATTTTTAACATTTTTATCATTAATTTGGGTCAATGGCGAATATCGTACTCCGGATTGAGTACGACCATAATCAGGCCAATCTGCATCGGCTACCCCCGCTATAGCTTCCGTAGTTGCTGGTTGCTGCGTAGTTAAAGTGCCACGAATTTCCTGCGGATCATTAAAAATAGCATAAACCATCACCGCAATAGTAATTGCCAATGTACCAGAAAGTGCGACCTTAGCACTCTTCGACTGCATAATTCCGCGAGTTACCGCTGGAATGAGTAACCACAGACCAAAGAGTCCTAATATATCGAGACGTGGTGCTAAGGCAAAGAAGTCTGAACCAACTTCCCATAAGCCCCAGACGACGGTACCCAACACAAGAATTGCATAAACAATCAAGGCAGAACTTTTTAATTTATTGAGTAAATATGCTGTTGCGATGAAGAAAAGACCTGCAATGATGTAGTACCAAGACCCACCTAGTACCGCAAGCCATATCCCTCCAATCAACAGAATTAAACCGAAAATCACTGCAATAACGACAGTAAAAGTTCGAAATCCTGAAGTCGACGATGGAGAATTCATAAAAGCCACCTATATTTATACATTTGATCATTTCACCTATTTTTATCAAGATGAATGATTACTTTTAATTTATTTTTAGATTGAAAGACTAAAGCAATACGATCAGGATGAATACATTACATTGCCATCTCTAATTTTAGAAACTGACTTTAGTCATTACATCTAAACCTAGAATGCTGTTTGCAATTTAATGCCACCAACCCACGCACTTTCACCATTTTTATACGCACCAACATGGCGGATATATTGAATGTTTGGACGCACAGTTAACCAATTTGTCGCATGGATGCCATAATATATTTCAGCATCATACTCTGCACTTTGTTGATCTTCTCGCAATGAAATTTGTTGATCTCGAACATCATCACCAATACTAATTCGAGCTAAACCAATAGCTAACTGATCTTTAGGTCGAGTATCCAATAAACCCGTGTAAACCAAACCAATGTTTTGCATATTACCGACGGTATTGGTATCAGAATCATGAACCGTTAAGTTTACAAATCCGGCCAAACCTCGGCTTGTATCTCCGTGATGGCTGGTCAGTTGCTGTTTAGCAATCACCCACATGCCTTGTTTATGTGATGTTTGCGTTGGATCTCGAATTTCTGCAACATCTGCCGTACTGTAGTAATATCCTAAACGGTATTCTCCAGTTAATTTTTCAGCACCAACTTTCGGTTGCCAAACCGCTTCGATAGGGACAATCGCACCATGTGATCCATCAGTACTTAAATTAAATCCTTTACTACGCTTTAAGTTTTCAGGGTTATATTCATAAACTCCGATCTGAGTATAAAGTTCGGGCTGAATATTGTATTTCACCCGTGCAGCCCATTGGCTGACTGGCCAGTTGTACCATTGATCACCGACCCAATTCCCTACTTGTGAACCACATAAAGCTAAATTTTGGAAATCACAATCAAAGGTGTTGAAGTCTTCTCCTTCACCAAAACGGCCGATTTTAACGTCTAGTTTTTGCTCTAAAAATTGCTTTTTAATCCAGAAATCAGTTAAACGCCAAGTTTGTCCACGCCCCCAAACTTCTTGGGTCGAACTTAAATGACCATTAAGTGCATCTGAGGTTTGTGAGAGTGAGCGGCCATTCCGCTCAGTGATTGTGATTTGCGCTTCGGTATCTTGCCAACCCATAATTTTATTTAAATCGAGATGTGCACCCAATGCAAATTGATCGGCATATTCAGTACCGTGACTCGAGTGATTTTTTGAATCCCACAAGTTAGCAAGTTCACCTGTATATCCAAAATTAAAATCATAACCTTTTTGTTGTAATGCTATTCTTTGCCCATTCCAGTCACCAAGCATCCAAGAACTTTGAGGATCAAATGCCCCTGCCGCATAAATACTTTGTATGCCACAGCTCAAGGATAAAAGGCTCAGACCAAAATGAAATGTTCTACTTAATTTCTTCATTATTGGTAACCTTTATGTCTTTTTGTTAGTACATAAAGGTTACGCTGAATATTTGTGTAACAAATCATAAAAATTGTTATTTTGTTGGCACTTTTGTAACTTTAAGACTTAATTTAAGCAAATTTTAATTACCAAATTCCTGCCCCCAAGTGCTGGCCAATAAATTGATATTTCGCCACAGAGCGTGAAAATTTAATTGGACAAGCCAATTGTGATTCAGTCTGATCTGTTTCTAAGTTTAAAGGAACCTCGACCACCCATTGTCTTTGTTCAGCCAATGCAGAATCTAAAGCTTCATCGAGTGCCAAGACTGGTTCCACACAAACATCTAAAGCTGCAAATACTTTTCGCCACGTTATAAAACTTTGAGTTTTTATTTTTGCAGCTAAAGCCTGCTTAACCTGTTGACGGTCTACTGGATCAAAAGAAGCACCTTTTTCCATCAGAATAGGTAATTCTAAAACAGTCGCCAGACCAGACATAAATTGAGGCTCTAAACTACCAATCGACAAATATCGGCCATCTTGAGTTTGGTAATAATCATAAAAAGTGCCTCCATTTAAATGTTCACTTTCTACATTCTGCTTTTGCCCACCAGCAAGACTTGCTGAAGCCGCCATATTATTTAAAGCCACCACACAATCTATCATCGAAATATCAATATATTGTCCGAGGCCACTACTTGCACGTTCAATCACCGCCGTCAAAATTCCAATCACCGCATGTAAAGAACCTCCTGCAACATCTGCAACCTGAATTCCCATTGGCGGTGGCCCACTGTCTTGACGACCGCTATGCCCAGCAACACCAGATAAAGCCATATAGTTAATATCATGCCCAGCTTTATCTTTATAACTCCCTGTTTGACCATAGCCTGTAATGGAACAATAAATCAATTTTGGATTAATTTTAGCCAAAGTGTGATAATCCAAACCTAAGCGCTGCATAACACCGGGACGAAATTGTTCCACAACAATGTCATACTCAGAAATCTTCTGTTTGATCAACTCAATATTTTCTGGATCTTTTAAATCCAACGCGACCGATTGCTTATTACGGTTCAAATAACTGTGGGCAGTTGCTTGCCCATTTGCATACGGCGGCAGCAAACGAACCAGATCTGGACGTGTTGGCGATTCCACATGGATCACTTCTGCACCTAAATCTGCTAGGTACAAAGTCGCAAATGGGCCAGGCAATAATGTCGAAAAGTCGAGTACTTTCAATCCCTTCAAAGCAGCTGTCATGATGATTTTTACCATTTTTATGTTGATTTTTGACCCATAATAGAAATATAAAACAGTTATAACAATGTCATGTTCGGCCATTTACCTTGATCATTTCGGCAATCTACCATGTAAAAAGGTAATTTCCATTATTGTAAATCGCCAAACCAATATTTTTTAGCGTCATTTAGGTCAAGTACAGTGAACATCAAAGAAACTGAAGGATTTAACATGAGTCGCGATACGATTAGTATCCACTTCGTGAATGCGGCACTCACTGGGGTTAAACGCCTCGGCATGGATGTCGACACCTTACTTTCGCATGTCGGAATCGAAGCGGAGTTACTGCGTCAGCCGAAAGCACGTATTTCACCTGAACAATACACACGCTTTGTTAGAATGTTATGGATGGTCACACAGGATGAACACGTTGGTTTTGATATTCAACCGCGTCGTTTAGGCTCTTTCGCCATCATGTGTCAATTGATTATTCATGCCAAAACATTAGGTGAAGCTTTAGAATTATCATCGCAGTTTTACAAATTATTTGGTGATGAATGGTCTGTTTCTGTAGAAAGAGACAAACATGAAGCGCGTTTGGTGCCCTTAATTCCAAAAACTATGGATCCGGATCATTTTATTACCGAAAGCATGCTGATGATTTGGCATGGTCTAGCTTCATGGTTAATTGAACGTCGTATTCCTTTAGAACGAGTCAATTTTGGCTATCCTCGTCCAAGTCATGCCGATGAATATGATGCATTGTTTTTTGCACCCGTGATGCAATTTGATATGCCACGCACAGAAATTACCTTTGCTGCAGATTATCTAGATTTACCAATTCGCCAAGATGCAGCATCTTTGGAAGAATTCTTAAAAGCAGCACCTGCACAATTACTGGTTAAGTTTAAAAATACCAACTCGCTGACCTCTCGTATCCGCGAAGTACTCAAGAGCCAAATTGGTGAGGAAATGCCAACATTGAATGATGTTGCGTCCATGTTGTATTTATCACCTCAAACCTTGCGTCGTCGCTTAGCCGCTGAAGGTAAGAGTTACCAAGGTGTCAAAGATGCTTTACGTCGTGATGCCGCCATTCATTTATTACTCAATCCAAATCTCACCCTTGAAGACGTTGCACAGCAAGTCGGCTTTAGTGAAACCAGTACATTCCATCGTGCCTTTAAAAAGTGGACGGGCGTCACGCCAGGACTCTATCGCCAATTACATGGCTATCATTAAACCCCAAGGAACGGAATCATTGACTAAAATGATTTAACTCCAAGAATGCTTTACTGCCCAAGTGCCACTTGGGCTTTCTTTTATCAAAAATTTAAACTATTGAATTATTTTAATAATCACTATAAATCCAATCAAAGCTCCTGCCACCGCATTGGCTAAAAACACCAACAATCTCATTCGTTCTCGTCATTGCACTCTCGCATTTATTCATTACACTCGAATGCATAACAAATTTTAAAGTCATAAAAAAGGAATAGCTATGAGCGAGGCATATATCATTGACGCCATTCGCACACCCCGCGGAAAAGGAAAAAAAGATGGTTCACTCTATGAAGTCAAACCCATCACGCTACTCACAACTTTGCTGAATGAATTACAACAACGTCATCATTTAGATACATCAAAGGTTGATGATATTGTTTTAGGTTGTGTGACTCCAATTGCTGACCAAGGCGGTGATATTGCCAAAACAGCAGCTATTGCTGCAGGTTGGAATGATGATGTTGCTGGTGTGCAAATCAATCGTTTTTGTGCATCTGGTCTTGAAGCTGTCAATATGGCAGCTCAAAAAGTTCGCTCAGGCTGGGAAGATTTAGTTGTTGCGGGTGGTGTGGAGTCAATGTCTCGTATTGCTATGGGTTCCGATGGCGGCCCTTGGGCACTCGATCCAGAAACTAATTTAAAATCACATTTTGTTCCACAAGGTATTGGTGCAGATTTAATTGCAACATTAGATGGTTATAGCCGTGCTGATGTTGATGCATTTGCAGCCAACTCTCAAAAGAAAGCCGCTGCTGCACAAGCCAATGGTTATTTTGATAAATCAATCGTGGCCATTAAAGATGCTGCTGGCGTTACCATTTTAGCAAAAGATGAGTTTATTAAACCCACCACAACTGCTGAAGGTTTAGCAAAATTAAACGCTAGTTTTGAAATGATGGGTGCTATGGGCTTTGATGCCATTGCATTACAAAAATATCCTGAAGCTCAAAAAATCAATCACGTTCATCATGCTGGCAATTCATCTGGTATTGTCGATGGTGCTGCAGTGGTTTTACTTGCATCTGAAAAAGCAGTTAAAGAACAAGGTTTAAAACCACGTGCCAAAGTTTTAGCGACCGCATTGGTTGGTACCGACCCCACGATTATGCTTACAGGCCCAGCCCCTGCAGCACGTAAAGCCTTAGCAAAAGCGGGTTTAACTGTGGATGATATTGATTTATTTGAAGTCAATGAAGCATTTGCGTCTGTGGTGATGCGTTTTATGAAAGAGCTGAATGTGCCAGCGGAGAAAGTCAATGTCAATGGTGGTGCAATTGCCATGGGGCACCCACTTGGTGCGACAGGTGCCATGATTTTGGGTACATTGCTAGATGAGCTAGAGCGTCAAGGTAAAAAACGTGGTTTAGCGACATTATGTGTCGGTGGTGGCATGGGTATTGCGACCATTATTGAGTTGGTATAAGGAGAAGAATAATGAGTGCAATTCAATACGAGAAAAATACTGATAACATCATCATTCTCACCTTAGATTCTCCAAACCAATCTGCCAATACTATGAATGCTGATTTTCGTGTTGCTCTAGAAAATATTGTATCTAAGTTGAAATCTGAAACAACGATCACAGGTATTATTTTACGTTCGGCAAAAAAAACCTTTTTTGCCGGCGGCGATTTAGATGAGTTGATCCAAGCACGTCGTGAAGATGCGACCCCATTTTTCCAAATGATTGAAAAAATGAAAGCCGAGTTTCGTTATATTGAAACTTTAGGTGTACCTGTCGTTGCGGCTTTAAACGGTACTGCGCTCGGTGGTGGCTGGGAAATTGCATTAGGCTGCCATTATCGAATTGCGTTGAATGACCCTAAAACTAAATTTGGTTTACCTGAAGTGACGTTAGGTCTACTGCCTGGTGGTGGTGGAATTGTACGCATGGTTCGCTTACTGGGGCTACAAAATGCATTTCCATTTTTAATGGAAGGTAAACAATTTGGTATTGATAAAGCCAAATCTTTAGGTCTGATTCATGATACAGCTGACTCTGAACAAGAGTTAATGGATAAAGCGATTGCTTGGGTCAAAGCCAACCCTAAATCCCAACAACCCTTTGATGTAAAGGGCTATAAAATTCCAGGCGGTGACCCAAGAACACCCGCAGTTGCTCAAGTTTTGGCTATTGCACCTGCAATGCTCCGTGATAAAACCAAGGGATGTTATCCAGCGCCAGAAGCGATCATGGCTGCGGCAGTTGAAGGTGCTCAGGTCGATGTCGATACTGCGCTACGTATCGAATCACGCTACTTCACCAAACTTGCAACAGGCCAAGTGGCAAAGAACATGATTGGTACATTCTGGCACGGTCTAAACGCAATTAAATCGGGCGCGAGCCGCCCACAAAACGTTGCTAAGTGGCAAGCCACTAAAGTCGGTATTTTAGGTGCAGGTATGATGGGTGCAGGTATTGCCTACTCTACAGCGGCCAAAGGTATTGCTGTGGTACTAAAAGATGTCTCACTAGAAAATGCAGAAAAGGGTAAAGCTTATAGCCAAAAGCTGCTGGATAAAAAAGTCTCTCAAGGGCGAATCAGTGCTGAAAAACGCGAACAAATTTTAAGTTTAATTACAGCCACTGCCAATGCGAAAGATTTACAAGGCTGTGACCTGATTATTGAAGCCGTCTTTGAAAACCCAGAACTAAAAGCCAAAGTGACACAAGAAGCCGAAACTTTCTTAGCTGATAATGGTATTTTTGCTTCAAATACCTCAACCCTGCCTATCACAGGCTTAGCTAAAGCAAGTCAGAATGATAAAAACTTCATCGGCCTACACTTCTTTAGTCCAGTCGATAAAATGCCTTTAGTAGAAATTATTAAGGGACAAAATACCTCAGCAGAAACCTTAGCCAAAGCTTATGACTATGTTCAACAAATTGGTAAAACGCCAATCGTCGTCAATGATAGTCGTGGTTTCTTTACCAGTCGTGTCTTTGGTACTTTTGTTCAAGAAGGCTTACGCTTATTGGCAGAGGGCGTGCATCCTGCAAAAATTGAAATGGCTGCATTAAAAGCGGGAATGCCAGTTGGTCCGCTTGCAATTCAAGATGAAGTCTCTTTAACTTTAACTGAACACGTCGCCAGTGAAACCCGTAAGGCACTACAAGCTGAGGGTAAAGATCTACCTCGCTCAAGTGCAGATGATGTCACTGAAACGATGATCCATCAATTTGACCGTAAAGGTAAAGCAGCAGGTGCTGGTTTCTATGAATATCCGGAGAATGGTAAAAAATTCCTCTGGGATGGCTTAAAGCATTGGCATAAAGACAACGACATTACTGAACAAGAAATGATTGACCGCTTCTTGTTTGTGCAGTCACTTGATACTTTACGTTGCTACGAAGAAAATGTTTTGGAATCTGTTATTGATGCCAATATTGGCTCAATCTTTGGGATTGGTTTTGCACCATGGACTGGGGGGGCACTACAGTTCTTAAATCAATACGGCTTAGACAAAGCACTTGCACGAGCAAATGAACTTGAAGCAAAATATGGTGAGCGTTTTAAAGCGCCCCAGATGCTCACAGAAAAAGCGGCATCCGGTGAAAAAATCTAATAAAAGTTAGTGACTCTTCTCTATTAACCAGCAAATTGAAGGGGCATTGACTGCCCCTTTATTATTATTGAAAAGCTTTACCTAAGTCATAACCTTAAATTTCATATGGATTTAATGCGCTTTTTAGTCTGCTTTTAGCAGCATTTATGCTATAACATAATCTAACCTTTGATTCTCTCACGTTGGAATCCGCTCATGAGCAATATGACTTCTCCTGAAAAATCTCCTTGGGGCTGGAAAGCTGTTATTATCTCAGTGATTCTGAGCTGTATCTTTCTTGGTTTTTTCTATCTTGCCGTAACCAATGAACCAGATTATATGCCAAGCCAAAAACGGGCTGAAGCTGAAAAAAATAAAGTCACAGCAAATACGCATGACACGATGCAAATGTCAGATGAAGAAATGCAGCATATGCAAAACCATACATCTAGCACTCAATCTGCACATTAAAATCTACATTTATTTTAAATGATCTCAATACCTCGTAATGCATTGGTAGTTGAAGGCGGTGGTATGCGTGGAGCTTTTACCTGCGGCGTGCTCGATGCTTTCCTGCAACAAAATTTTAATCCTTTTGACTTATATGTGGGGGTCTCTTCAGGATCAACCAATATTGCTAATTATTTAGCAGGTCAAAAAGGTCGTAATATTGGACTTTATCTCGATCATTCTCTACGTCCTGAGTTTATTCGTTATGGTCGCTTCCTTGCAGGTGGTGATTTATTGGATATGAAATGGATGTGGGAGGTGGTTGAGCGTGAAAATCCACTTGATCAACACGCATTATTTGCACAAAATCCTGACTTTTATATGGTGCTTACCCATGCTCGCAGTGGTTATGCAGAATATTTACGCGCAGGTAAAGACACCATTATTGATGGCTTACGCGCCTCCAGCTCGATACCCGTATTAACCCGTCAAGCAGTTGAAATTATGGGCGAGCCCTATTTTGATGGTGGTGTTGCCGATGCTCTACCAGTGCAATGGGCGGCACAACAATATAATGTTCAAAATTTATTGGTAATCCGAACACGACCCAATCACTACTTCAAAGCCAGTAGTAAAGGTGATGAGTTTTTAGCAAAATATGTAATCAAGAACAATCATGGTTTTGCATCGAGTCTTAAAAATCGTTGTGCCCGTTATAATCAAGCCGTGGCTTTTTTAAGACAGAGTCAACAACACCGTATTTTAGAAGTTTGCCCACCCACTGATAAAAACTTAGCAGGTCGTTTATGTAAGAATAAACGACAGCTGCAATATACGTATGACGTGGGATTAGAAACTGGTGCCAAAGCGATTGAAGATTGGAACAATATAATCGCTTAAAATATCAAGTATTCCATATGACGTTAAGGTTAAGTCGCTCGCTTTAACTTCAATAAGACTAGAAATAAGCCCGATATAAGTTTCTCCATATCACAACTTAGTTATAGATCCAGATATATGCCCCGCTTGTTACCTAAAATGTCATCAACTCAAATTAAAAACTATTTATTATGCTGCATCCACATATCTACATGCGGAATACCACAATCTAAATATTCATCACCCCGCACGTTAAAACCTAAGCCTGCATAGAATGGAATGGCATATACTTGTGCCGACAATTTTAAAAATGCTCTCTTTTCTTTTTGCGCATGTTGAATAATATCTTCCATCAACAACTTACCAATACCCTTACCACGATAAGCTTTCAGTACTGCGACACGCCCTATACTATTGTTTTGTAATAATCGTGCAGTTGCAATTGGCTGATCTTGAGCATAGACCATAAAATGTAATGCCACAGCATCTTGCTCATCCCATTCATCTTGCACAGCAATTTGCTGTTCTTGTATAAATACATGCTCACGAATCAGTTTTGCATGCGCTTGTAACTCACCCCAAGAACCTGAACGAATTGTATATTGAGTCATTAAAATTCTTCCACCAAGTTATAAAGCAGCCTTCCGACTGCTTCAAATCTTAAATTAACATTTACAGCCAATACCTTGCTGATCCCACTGATCACTCAACAATAATTCTAGTGAATGCTGTTGAATACCATACATATCTTTTAAAGCTTTCACTTGTGCCAAAATTTCAGCATCAGGCTGTTGAATGTCTTGCTTTTTCGTTGCCAAAATCATTTTATTTTTACTGGTATGCTCTAATGCCACAAATTCAAATACTTTAGTTTCATACCCATACGCTTTGAGCAATAAGGCACGAATCGTATCGGTTAGCATTTCCGCTTGTTGCCCTGCATGAATGCCAAATTGCAACATTGGTTTGAAAATATCAGGGCTATGCATTTGTGGGCGTAATTCTTTATGACAACACGGCGCACACATAATCATGGAAGCATTTAAACGAATACCCGTATGAATGGCAAAATCCGTGGCAACATCACAAGCATGCAGTGCGATCATTACATCCAAATGTTCAGGTTGATAGGTACGAACATCGCCTTGAAAAAAATCCAATTGAGTAAATTGTGACTTTTGTGCTACCTCTTGACAGAACTTAACCATTTTATCATTCAGCTCAACCCCAGTGACAAAAGGAAGCTGTGGTTGTTGTTTTGCCAAATAATCATATAAAGCAAACGTTAGATACCCTTTACCCGAACCAAAATCAACCACTCTTAGGCTATGATTTTTCACTTGAATTTGTGCCAATGCACCAGAGAAGATCTCCACAAATTTATTAATTTGTTTCCACTTTCGCGCCATGCTTGGAATAATTTGAGCTTTGGCATCAGTAATTCCAAGTGGTTGTAAAAAATAGCTGTCTTGATCAACATAGCGATGTTTTTCACGGTCATGTGCTTGAGCAGCACTATCACCTTTATGTTCAGATATCACCTTACTACGCGTGAGCATGACTTTCTTTTTATTTTTCTTCAACTGGATTTCTTCTGCTGCTGTCAATAAATTAGCTTGCTTACAATCTTTTAATAAATTTTGGATGTGTGCGAATGCTTCATCTAAATGTAAGTTCTTAGTAACATCCTGCGTTTTATATTTATACAGACAATTTAGAACAGCTTGCTCTTGCAACAAAATGACTCTAAAGGTTATTTTTTCTAAGGCTTCTAGCTCACCCTTATATTGACTTAAAATCATTCGATCAAAACTTTTCATTTCAATGGCTTGCTGAAAAGCATCTAGAAATTGTTGTTCCTGAATAGAAGGAGAAGCCACTTGAGACATAGTTAAAACTCGAATAATTTAAGGATTGATTCTAAAACGTCTTACCTAAAAGGTAAAACTCCATTACGATACAAGTGTATTTTAAGAATATAAACCGCTATGCCATCGAACAATCTGATTCATATTTACGCACCACAAGAAGAGCGCATTAATGCATTTAGTCATGCGCTTGGCGCGATATTGGCTGCCATTGCCACAATCTTTATGCTGATAAAAGGAAGCGATCTCCCTTTTTGGCAGTTTTTCGGATTGTGTGTTTATGGGCTGAGTATGGTAATGCTTTTTACCAGCTCCGCAGTCTATCATTTTTCCGTAGATGAAAAAAAACGCCAGTGGTATAAAAAACTCGATCATACCGCTATTTACTATTTAATTGCGGGTACCTATACCCCTTTTCTAGCCATTGCGATTCCAACAACAAAAGCGCATCACTTGCTGATTGCACTCTGGTCGATTGCTGCAATTGGTACATTATTCAAGTTAGTTTTCATTCATCGCTTTCAAAAAATTTCACTTATTGCCTATCTGGTAATGGGATGGCTCGCAGTGTTGGTCATCGATGATATGCAACGATTTTTAAAACCAGAATGCTTAAAACTTTTAATTATTGGTGGGCTTGCTTACACCATTGGTGCATTGTTTTATGCCTTAAAAAGAGTAAGATACACGCATGCTATATGGCATATTTTTGTATTGATCGGTGCAGGATCACAATTCTTTGCAATCTATCTTTATGTCATTTAATCCAAATAAGCTCAAAATCCAGTGACCCTGAACGAGTAAATTGGAATTAATCCCGTTGTTTTTTTAAAAAATTACGCCTTTTTTTAAAAAGATTACGCTTGAGAAACTAGTTTTTTACTTTTAAAAGTGTAAGGTCCATCATGGCGTCATCCAATATTGCTACACCTGAAGTTGCTACAAACTCTAAAGCTCGTGTTTTATTTGCGAGTCTTGTCGGTACAACCATCGAATTTTTTGATTTTTATATTTATGCCACTGCTGCAGTGCTTATTTTTCCGCATTTGTTCTTTCCTGCAAGTACAGACCCGACCACCGCAGTTATTCAATCTTTAGCAACATTTGCAATTGCCTTTATTGCCCGTCCAATTGGTGCAGCACTATTTGGACATTTAGGTGACCGTATTGGTCGTAAAGCCACTTTAGTTGCTGCCTTACTGACCATGGGAGTTTCGACTGTCTGTATCGGCTTACTACCAACCTATCATCAAATTGGACTGGCTGCACCGCTGTTACTTGCGCTTTGCCGCTTAGGGCAAGGTCTAGGTCTAGGTGGCGAATGGAGTGGTGCCGTATTACTGGCCACAGAAAATGCCCCTGAAGGGAAACGTGCTTGGTATGGAATGTTTCCTCAACTGGGTGCACCAATTGGCTTTATTCTCGCTACGGGCTCGTTCTTAACCCTTGGTGCATTTATGTCTGAAGCAGACTTTATGCAATGGGGCTGGCGTATTCCATTTATTGCAAGTGCTGTACTGGTGATTGTCGGTTTATGGATTCGCTTACAATTGCATGAAACACCTGCATTCCAAAAAGTGTTAGATAAACAAAAAGAAGTGAACATTCCATTTAAAGTAGTAATAACTGAACACTTTCCAATGCTCGTGCTTGGTACAATTGCTGCAATCTGTACCTTTGTGGTGTTCTACCTCACCACAGTATTTGCACTGAATTGGGGAACCACCCAACTTGGTTATACACGCGCTGAATTCCTACAAATGCAATTAGTTGCAACCTTATGCTTCGCGGCATTCATTCCACTATCTGCTATTTTTGCAGAGAAATTTGGCCGTAAAGCAACCTCAATTGGCGTATGTATTGGTTGTGCACTTTTTGGTTTAGTGTTTGCCAATATGCTCGAATCTGGCAGTACTTTGATCGTGTTTCTATTTCTGTGTACTGGTTTAGGCTTGATGGGGATGACTTATGGCCCTATTGGAACGGTATTGTCAGAAATTTTTCCAATCTCTGTACGTTATACAGGTTCTGCGTTAACCTTTAACCTTGCAGGTATTTTTGGCGCTTCATTTGCACCATTAATTGCTACAAAACTTGCAACGACTTATGGTTTATATGCAGTAGGTTATTACTTATCTGCGGCATCAATTCTTTCACTTTTAGCATTCTTAGCCATCCGTGAAACCAAAAATGATGATGTAAACAACCAAATCTAACATGCTTTTATTTATTAAAAAGCCAGCAGATTCTGCTGGCTTTTTAATTGAAAAAATATAGCGAAACCAAACAATCACTTATTGTTCCAGCTGTAATTCCGCCATCATCAATTCATAAGTTTCATTAAAAATTTCCCGATCACCACCTGCGGTGTAAAAACTCGGAATAATAAAAGTTACAATTTCTTGAGTTTCTTGGGTGAAATACAAATGATTTACAAGTGCTTCTAAATCACAATCCTCAATTCCACAAGTTTTAATTAAGTTTTCAAATTGTTGATAGAATTTTTTGGCAAAACTCTCTGCATTAACATCATCAGCTACATCGAACTCATTCTCAAGTGACTTTAAGCCTTTTTCTAATTGTTCTGATTGTGCTTCTGACAGACCAAAAAGTATTCCAACTTCTTTATAAAATGTCATATTATCGCCCTCTATTGTTTTTTATTTGCCTGCTTTAATACACTTAAATACATATTTGTGAAGCATTTCACATTCTATTTTTTATAGAATATACACGGAAAAAAACAGATAGAGAACCCATTCACAAAAAATAATTTTCATTAACTATTAAATATTTACACTGAATTTAGCCATATTTAATAATTACTCTAATCACGTCTACCTGACAACTTTATCTACCTGAACTCAGTTTCATATATGTAGAGAGAGACTTTAACGCAGTTCAATAATATCAATGGTTGGTGGTACACAAAATCGGAATGGTACGCCGACCATACCAGTACCCACACTCACAAAAACATCCGCATTTTCATGTTGATATAATCCGCGCTTATGCCCAAGGATCGATACTTTTTTCATCACATAGCTGGTTATCCAAGGTAATTGAACCTGCCCACCATGCGTATGTCCTGAAAGCATTAAAGGTCTAGTTGGTAAGTTCGGTACCATATCTACGGTATCCGGATTATGCGATAAAATGAGCCAAGGTTTATCCTGCGGTAAATCAGGCATATAACGCATATCAGTTTTACCTGCCCATAAATCCCCTACGCCAAGCAAGCGAAACTCATCAAACTCAACGATTTTTCCTTCAATATCCATCACATTATTTTGTTCAAGTGCTTGGCGTAATAAGGCTTGAATGGGTGGACCAGGATACTGTTCATCATGATTACCATTCACCGAATAGATGGGTACTTTAATCTGTTTTAATATTGCCAATTCTTCGACTAACTTATTTTCTGGCTCATAAGTCCAATCCCCTGCAACAACCACACAATCTGGATTTTGTTGATTTATTTTCTTCACAATGCTTTTAAGCTGACGCTCATGTCCTGAAAATAAACCAATATGTAAATCTGCAATCAATGCGATCCGAACAGGAGTTTTAAATGCTTGCTCTGGGCTCAATTTATACTGAAGAGTACGGACATGAACCATATGTGGTTCAATAAAACGCGCATAAATCAATAAACTACTGAGTAAAAATATAAAAATACTTTGCTGTATCGAAAAGATATTCAGCCAACCTGCATATACACTATAAAATAACAACGGAAATAATAAATAAGACAAGTAGAATGCAAGCAGATGAACAAAAGATTTAAAAGGATGAATGGTTTCCGTTCTGGACTGACTTAGCCAAGCTTGCGCAATCCCCCATACCAATAGGATGGTAAAGCTAATATAAAAATAGAAGGTGATTGAAGCAGTCGTCCACATATTGAATCTCTCGGGCTTAAAACACCCATCGTCTCTTTATTTATCTTTTAAGTAATGACAACTATACTCTAGCTCAGTGGATTCTCTGAAAGTATTATGGCGCAAACGATCGAAACAACGATTCAATTACATCAAATGGATAACAGCCCTATGTTATCTGCTAAAACAGCTATTCTGCTAAGCACATGTTTAGTTTTCGGCTTGTCTGCATGTAGTACATTACCCAAACAAGATATCATTAAACCACAATTTGCTTATGATATTGATACAGACGATACACATTTAGCCCAAATCATTGCTCCCTTAAAAAAACAAAATCCAGATTTAACCGGTTACCACATTTTATATGATCCCCTAGAAGCAATTGCTGCACGTATTCACTTAATTGATACCGCAGAAAAGACCCTAGACTTACAATATTACATTTGGGATAACGATAAAATTGGAGCATTAGCGCTCTATAAAATCATTCAAGCGGCTGATCGTGGCGTCAAAGTTCGCCTACTGATTGATGATAATAATGCCAAATCCATGGAAGCCGTTTATTTAGCATTAGATCAACATCCTAATATTGAAGTTAAACTGTTTAACCCTTATCGTTTTAGACGAATTCGGCCTATTGATATGGTGCTTGATTTAAAACGTATTAATCGCCGAATGCACAACAAAACGTTTACTGCTGACAATCAAGTTGCATTGATTGGCGGCCGGAATATGAGCAATCAATATTATAACCTCAGCGACAATTATCAATTTTCTGATGTCGATGTAATGCTGGTTGGACAAGCGGTTGATGATATTACCCATTCATTTGATGAGTATTGGAATCATAGCTATGCCTACTCTGTGAGAAAGATTGTTAATGCGCAACAATACAACTTGCGCTATGAAAGTCTAAAAGAACAACTTACCCAGCATTATGAAGAAATTACCGTTCAAAACTATTTAGATTTAAGTAATCGTTCCAATGACTTTGACAATTGGTTAAACCAACATATCCAACTCGATTGGGTCAAAGCAGAAGTGATTAAAGATGCCCCCGACAAAGTCAAAGCCAAAGCTAAAAAAGAAGAACATCTTAACTTCCAAATGGTAAAACATTTAGAGATTCCAGACCACAGCGTCGATATAATTTCTGCGTACTTTGTGCCACAAAAAAAAGGAGAAGAAAAGCTCAGTGAACTTGCGAAAGATGGTGTACAAGTTCGCGTCTTAACCAACTCATTTAAAGCCAATGATGTCTCTCTTGTACATGCTTTTTATGCAAAATATCGAGTCGACTTACTCAAAAATGGAGTCGAACTTTATGAGTTCTTACCAGCACTTCCAGATGTCGATAACGAAAGCAATCGAGAGCTGTCTAAAAAAGCCAAAGTCAGTTTAAAAGGTCTCAGTCGTTCCAGTTTACATGCTAAATTGATGGCGATTGATGAAAAACAAGTTTTTATTGGTTCATTTAACTTTGACCCACGTTCAGCCAATTTAAATACTGAAATTGGTGTGATTATTAATAGTCCACCACTGGCTAATTATGTACATAAAACGCTAGATGCTAATTTAAAAAAGTATGCCTATAAATTAGTCCTCAACCCTGATCAAAAAATCACTTGGCAACATCAAACACCGAATGGCATTGTCACTTTAACCAAAGAACCCAAAATGAAATGGTGGCAAAAAGCTGGCGTTAAATTTATTTCTTGGTTACCAATTGAAGGCTTTATGTAAGCGTTAATAAGCTTAATTCAAAGTAGGGTTATTAAGAAACCCTACCTTGTTCAACTTATTTATGAATGAATAAGTACTTCACGTTGCAAATCTGCAAGACCTTGTTGCATCATTTCTTGCACATGCTGAGTCAGCGTTTCAATGGTATGCCCTTCTACAGAAATTGCAGGCAAGGTTTTTAAATGTGCCATCACCTTCGGCATTTCTAACACTGCTTGCACATGCTCCATAAAATTTATATCACCAATAAATGGAGCGACTGTATCTAACTCACCCTTTTTATTGACATAACAAATCAAACAAATTTGTACAGGTTTTTGCGCTTCAATTGCCGCACCTAAAATACGACCATGTACTTTTTTAACCCGCGTACCATCTGTCGTAGTCGCTTCAGGAAAAAATAGTACGGGGATATCTTTCATTAAAAATGTGGTGATCTGTTCACGAATACGGGCTGAATCACCCGAGCCACGCTTAATAAAGAGCGTTCCCCCTCCCTTGGCGAGCTTACCAAAAATTGGCCACTTTTCTATTTCAGCTTTAGCGAGGAAAAAAACCCGAGCACCTGAACCCAGTACAGCTACATCTAACCACGAAATGTGATTACTCACCCAAAGTGCGGGCTGTCTTGGAATATCACCATGCACACGTAAATCAATATTAAATACATCACATAACCGACGACAAAAATACTGTACATAACGCGTATTAAGCGGATTATTCGGATCTTTATAGAGTTGGTGACGGAAAACCAAATAAAAACCTTCAGCAATCACGGTCGTGCCCGTAACCAACTTTTTACTATATAAAAAAAGTTTAGATACCGCACTTAACTTAGATGGGGCTTTCGACTTTTTTGCATATTGTTCTTGAGTCATAGATGCTCACTAAATAGAGAATACTTATTTAAATGTCATTTTCAACATTGTATACATTTACACAAAAAGTTGCATTGATCATAAAAACAGAACAAATCAGCTAAACATTGAGCATTTTATTTTGGCATCTCATTCTCTAATCTAGATCTTAGCCAGTAATATATGTTCGGGTTCTGTTAATTATGCAAACGCTCAAAATATTTAAAAGTGTCTACAAAATAAATCGAAGGCTAAGGCTCAGTACCTTACTGGGCTACATTATTTTGTATTGTGGCAGTTTAGTTTTACTGTCTAAAATATTTATTGCAATTCTTTAATTCCCTTTCGCACTAAGCTCTCCGTTTACTTTAGAATGAAGAGATAAAGCCAATTAATAGAGTCTAAATATCTGTGGAATATTCTGAGCAACATCAAGGTAGTGAACGAGCTGTTTTAGTCAGTGTCTCTGTACAAATGCTAGAAGACCTTGATGAAGAAGAGTTTCGCCTATTGGCCAAATCTGCGGGTGCAGAAATTTTAGAACATATTCACGCTCAACGTATAAAACCCGATCCAAAATACTTTATTGGCTCAGGTAAAGCCGAAGAAATTGCTGAGCAAGTTAAAGCCTTAGAAGCTGACTTGGTGATTTTTGATCATGCACTCAGCCCATCTCAAGAACGAAATTTAGAAAAAGTGATTCAATGTCGTGTCATTGATCGTACACGACTCATTCTTGATATTTTTGCACAACGCGCACGAACACATGAAGGAAAGCTACAGGTTGAACTGGCGCAATTAAACCACTTATCGTCTCGTCTTGTTGGTGGTCGAATTAATTTAGACAGCCAAAAAGGCGGTATTGGATTGCGTGGGCCAGGTGAAACTCAACTGGAAACCGACCGTCGTTTACTTCGTTTACGCATTGGGCAACTGCAAGATAAATTAGAAAAAGTCCGTCAAACACGTATCCAAGGTCGTGCTGCACGTCAAAAAGCAGCCATTCCAACAGTCTCATTGGTTGGATATACCAATGCGGGGAAATCGACACTGTTTAATATCTTAGCCAACTCCGACGTCTATGCAGCCGATCAATTGTTTGCAACCTTAGATCCAACGCTACGACGTTTAAATTGGGATGGTATTGGAGCTTTAGTCTTGGCAGACACTGTAGGCTTCGTACGGAATCTTGCCCATGCACTGGTTGAGTCATTTAAAGCCACACTGGAAGAAACACTGGAAGCCACTTTACTATTGCATGTAATTGATTCAAGCAGCCCAGAAATGTTAGAACAAATTGAGGCCGTCGAAAAAGTACTCAAAGAAATTGGCACCGATGTTCCAATATTACGTGTCTACAATAAAATTGACCAATCTGGCGAAGAGGCGAAAATTATTTATGCTCAACCGCATATGCCTGAATCCGTATACGTATCAGCGCACTCAGGACAGGGTTTAGATTTATTACGCCAAGCAGTACAAGAATGCTTAATGGGACAAATTCAAAATTTTGATGTTGTGCTTAAGCCTGCGTATGGCAAATTACGCACCCAACTCTATGCATTAAATGTGATTCAAGATGAAAGTTTTGATGATGCAGGAAATTTACATTTAAGCGTGATGATCGCACCACATAAACTGGAGCAACTCATTAAACAAGCGCATTTACCGATTGATGAGATACTCGGAATCAAGGCTGAACAATTCAAAAGACCTTTAGAAGAGTTTGAAATTAAACCGAATATCGGTTAAAAGGTGAAAGGTATAGTTTATTTATAAATCAGCAGACATGCATTATTTCAAAAATATTGATTGGCCAGCTTGGATTTTTACACTCGGACTGATTATCTTCTTCCGTGAAGGATCAGTTCTGATGATGTCTCAATTCAACCACCCTGAATTGGGTAATCTCATCGGTTTATTAAGTTTATTATTCGTTCTAGTACTGCTGCGAAAATTTAAAAAAATTCCATCACGTCTGGTCGATACCAACAATAAACTGATGAAAGAAAGTGGCTTTGCCTTCTTACCAATTTGTGCTGGTTCGTTGCTCATGTTAGTGAGTATGGGGAAAGAAATTCCATTATTTTTATTGGTGATGTGCGTCAGTACACTTATCCCACTATGGGTTTATGCCAAAATGGCGAAGAAGTGGTTATAGGAGCTCATCATGTTTAGTATTCTCGTTGGTTTCCTGATTACCCTAATTGCTTACTTAGCAGCAAAACCAGTAAATAAAAGATTTCCACAAATACCATTATTGGTCATTGCCATGTTTTTTGTCATTGGACTTTTATTGTTACTTAAAATTCCGTATGAACAATATAATCTTCAAATGAATGGTATTTTTAGTCATTTACTGGGCTATGTCACTGTAGCACTGGCTATTCCACTGGCTGCAATGCGTTTTGATGATTTACCCCTTAAATCTATGATTGGAATTTTAGTTTTTGCCAGTATTAGTGCTGTCGCTTTACCCATGAGCTTAGCGTATTTACTACATATGTCTGAACCAACCATCATGGCATTTGCTACACGTGCTGTGACCACACCAATTGCGATTAATATTGCCACTTTATTACACTCACCAGTCACACTTGTGATTTTAATTGTGATTTTATCAGGGGTGATTGGTGCAGCATTTTCATCGATTATTTTACGAAATATTCATGATGAACGTGCATCTGGTTTAGCTTTAGGGCTTGCAGCTCATGCTATTGGTACTGCTCAAGCATGGCAGCGTGGTACAGTTGCTGGTCGTTATGCTGCATTTGGAATGGCAGTAAATGCCGTATTCACGGCGATTTGGCTACCGATGTTTGTACTAATTATCCAATAAATGTGATTAAGCTCACACTGCATTTGATTGCATCAAATATTTTTTCATCTTAATATAGTTAATTACTTTACTTAGTTGATGGCGGACGTTTAAAGAATGGGACTAAATAAATTTATCTTAGCATGCCTATTTTCTACATTAAGTTGTGGGGCAATTGCGCAAGATATCACAGGGATTTGGAAAAATATTGATGACAAAACTGGCTCTTCTAAAGCGATTCTCGAGATTCGCAAAGAGTCGAACGGTAGTTATACTGGGAAAATTATTAAAATTACACCTCGACCTGGCTATACACCGAAAGATATCTGTGTAGATTGCCCTGCCCCCTATACTAATAAACCAATCTTGGGTTTAGATGTCCTTAAAGGTTTACAGTTTGTTAAAGAAGATGAATACAATGGTGGACGTATTCTTGATCCTTTGACTGGTAAAATTTACTCTATGAAAGCTAAACTCAGTACAAATGGTAAACGACTACAGTTACGCGGTTATGTCGGTGTTTCTGCACTTGGACGTAGTCAAACTTGGATTCGTGACTAATCTCTATTTAAATCCAATAAAATAATATTTTATTGTCCTCATTTCCTAAGCTTATGCTCAAAGACATTTAATCAGGTCTTATTACGGTTAAATGTCTTTTGTGGTTATCATGGTACTTAAAACAAAATACCTGAGCATGCACTTGTTTAGATCCTATCTTCAACACCATTTTTTGAAAAAAAAATATCACTCATCTGAATTAAAATCTAATATCTATCGTATATCCCAATAAAGAATAAGTATTTTTAAAGCCAATAACATGCTAAAAATTAATCAATAAATACTCAAAATGATATGTCTCTATTAAGCTTTGATTAAATTATTCTCAAGGAGATACTTTTATGAAAATTAATATAAAATTATTCAGCACTTGTTTATTATTGAGTATGAGTAATCTTATCTTTGCTCAAGATATTTCAGGTTTATGGCAAAGTATTGATGATAAAACTGGGGCACCAAAAGGGATCGTTGAATTAAAAAAGGACTCAAACGGCACATACACTGGTACCATCATTAAAGTTACACCACGAGTGGGTTACACCCCCAAAGAACTATGCGTTAATTGTCCAGCACCATATACCAATAAAAAAATTATTGGCATCAATGCCATTACAGGATTAAGACATATAGAAGGTAATGATTATTCGGACGGAAAAATCTTAGATCCCAATAGCGGTAAAATTTATAGTCTTAAAGCAAAATTAAATCCGAATGGCAAACGACTACAACTTAGAGGGTATATTGGGGTTTCTATTCTAGGGCGTAGTCAAACATGGATTCGGATTGAATAATCTAGTATTCCAACCACTCACGTTAATAATACAAATAAAAGGATCATCAAAATTGCCTTTAGTTAAATTTTAAGAATGATTTTGAAAAAAATATCAGTTAAAATGCATACTTATTTAAACAAAAATTATATCCAGTTGAATGTAAAAGTATTTTACATAACAACTGCCACCAAGGAAGATCTAAAAGAACATGAGAAATTTGTACAAATCCCTGAGCATTATCATCTCTATTTTTATCAGCACTGTCGCATGTGCTCAAGATATTACTGGTGTTTGGCGTTATATTGATGACCAAACTGGAGAGCCAAAGGGGCAAGTCAGAATTGAACAAGCCGCAGATGGAACTTATATTGGTAAAGTTCATAAAATCACGCCACGACAAGGCTATACGCCGAAAGAAATTTGTACCAATTGCCCTGCCCCCTTTACCAATAAGCAAATTTTAGGCATGCAAGTCATCTCTGGTCTAAAAACACAAGATCAAACAAATTATACAGATGGTCGTATTTTAGATCCTGTCAGTGGCAGATTTTATCGCTTAAAAGGCCGCTTAAGTCCAAATGGTAAAAAACTATTTTTCCGTGGCTATATGGGTGTATCTGCATTGGGTCGTAGCCAAACTTGGATTCGTATTGAGTAAAAATGGAATTTACGCCATTAAAGTAATGAGCTTCATCCGTTTTGCTTAAATGAAAAATCTCAAATACATTTCATTAAAACAGCCATAACTAAGATGCTCACAAACTTAAGCTCAAATAAAAAAAGCCAGTGGTAGACTGGCTTTTTTAATTAATAAAACTTCACGTTTACATCACATTATTGGATTATCAACCCGAAATAAAATCTGATCTTCCAAACGATAGGCAATCAGTTGGTTACCCCAAACACAACCACCATCGACATTTTGTATCTGTGGATTAATGGTTTTTCCTTGTAATGCCGCCCAATGGCCAAAGATTAATTGATGCGTTTGAGCTGCATTGGATGCATATTCAAACCACGGTTGGAAACCTTCAGGCATTGCATCATCTAAACTGTCTTTAAAGCTAAACTCAAGGCGTCCGTATTGATCAGTCAAACGCATGCGGGTTAAATAATTAGTAATAGCTCTTAAACGTGAATTTCCAGTCAAATCATCTGACCAAAGGTCAGGTTCAGTACCGTACATTTCTTTTAAAAAACCATCTAAAACTGAAAAATCATCAGCGGCTAAAACAGCTTCGACTTCTTTTGCTAAACGTGCCGCTTGCTCCGCAGTCCAAATACATGGAATACCAGCATGCGTTAATATGGTACGTTCATTCGGAAATAAGCAGAGTGGTTGCTTGCGTAACCAATCAATTAAATCATCGCTATCAATCGCATCAATCACGTCTTGTGTATGATCCCGATCTTTCACTTTTTTAATACCACGAGCGCATGCTAAAAGATTTAAGTCATGATTACCAAGTACCGTGGCCGCAACACCACGATCTACTAATTTTTTAATAAAACGCAGTGCACCAATCGAGTTTTCACCACGCGCTACTAAATCGCCAGCAAACCAAATAAAATCTTGATCCGGATCAAATTGAATCTGTTTAAGTAAGGCTTTTAGTGCTTCAAAACAGCCCTGCACATCACCAATGACATAATTATATCGAACGTTTTGACGCGCCATTTAGGCCACCATTTGGTCTGATAACGCAACAAACTGAGCCAGAGTTAAAGTTTCAGGACGTGCCATCGGATCAACTCCTGCATTCTCAAAACCATTTTCAACAAGCATGCCTTTTAAGCTATTACGCAAAGTTTTACGGCGTTGTGTGAATACATGTCCGACTAATCGAGCCAGAGCTTTTTCACATTTAGCAACAATCGGTTTTTCAGCATAAGGAACCAAACGGAATACAGCACTGGTTACTTTAGGTGCTGGATTGAATGATCCTGGTGGTACTTCAAATAAAAATGTAGGTTTACAGAAATATTGAATCATCACAGACAAACGACCATATTCTTTGGTATTTGGTGATGCGGTAATACGATCCACAACTTCTTTTTGCAACATGAAGTGCATGTCTTTCACATTTCCACCGAACTGTAAAAGATGAAACAGTAATGGGGTAGAAATGTTATATGGCAAGTTGCCTACCACACGTAAAGGACGGCCTTCTTCAAACAACTGGGTGTAATCAAACCGTAAAGCATCTGCTTCAATAATGGTTAAGCGCTCAGGATGTGGTACTCGACCAGGTAACCCGGCGGCCAAATCACGATCTAGCTCAATCACTGTTAAGGCATCACACTCACCAATCAATGGCGATGTTAATGCCGCTAAGCCAGGACCAATTTCAACAATATTTTCACCTTTACGTGGTGCAACAGAACGTACAATTTTGGCAATTACACGTTGGTCATGTAAGAAGTTTTGTCCAAAACGCTTCCGCGTTTGATGCCCTTCAGCTTTTGGGTTTAAGGCATTAATTTGATACATAAATGAGTTCCAACGTGAATTAGTTACGAGCCAGATCAAGCGCTAAATCAACAGCAACATGCAAACTTGAACTTTTTGCGAGTCCTGTGCCTGCAAGGGAGAGTGCTGTGCCATGATCGACAGAAGTACGGATAAACGGTAAGCCTAGAGTAATGTTAATTGCTTCACCAAACCCTTGAGATTTTAACACAGGTAAACCCTGATCATGGTACATCGCTAAAACAGCATCGGCATTTTTTAAATGTTCAGGGGTAAATAAAGTGTCGGCAGGTAGACTTAAACTAATATTGATGCCTTGCGTTCGATACGTTTCCAACACAGGATTAATCACCTCAATTTCTTCACGACCTAAATAACCATCTTCACCGGCATGTGGATTTAAACCGCAAACTAAAATATGTGGCTGCTCTATTTTAAATTTAGTTTTTAAATCGTGAATCAGAATATCAATCACTTGATGTAAACGCTCTGGTGTAATTGCATCAGGGACATCGCGTAAAGCCAAATGTGTTGTTGCTAAGGCAACACGCAAAGTTTTGGTGGCAAGCATCATCACTACACGTTCTACGCCAGCAAACTCTTGGTAGTATTCAGTGTGCCCGCTAAAATGAATAGCTGCATCATTCATAATTGATTTTTGTACTGGTGCCGTGGTTACTCCAACACTTTTTCCAGACAGAGCATAATCAGCTGAACGACGTAATTGCTCTAATACATAAGCTGAATTTTGAGAATCTAATTTACCTAGAATGGCTTCTGTATTTAATGGTACATGCTCCACATACAACTGACCTTGAGGCGAGGGCTCCATTTGTCCTTGATATTCAATTAATTCTATATTTTTATTCAATATTTCAGCACGCTGTTTCAGCATATTGATATCAGCTAAAATCACAATTGGACGCTCATCCACACGATTTGCCAAACTTAAACAAATATCTGGACCAATCCCTGCAGGCTCACCACTGGTGACATATAAAGGAAGCATGGCTATCCAACTTAAAATTTAATCTGATGCTATTATAGTTTTTCTTACACTAAAGGTCACATTGTTATTTTCTGGCTAAAAACACACTCAATTTTTAAATAAATCATAGCGATTAAAAGAACTATATAATTGATTTAAATTAGTTTTATGAGACTTAAAAATAAATTAAAACCTTTAGTCAACCTTTTAAAAAATTAAAATATATTTATATTTTGGCTAATAATAGCTTTTAACATCCTACGTGCCTACGCATCTAAAAATATAATTCATTCACGAGCCCTATTCTTTCTACATCAATAAGAACGATGAGACATAAAAACTAAAATCATTATTCGAAGAATCGAAAATAACAAATAACAAATAACAAATTAAAATCTTTATAAAAATAGGCTCGATAATAAGCAATAAAAAAAGTACAACCAAATTCAGCAGATAAAAGTAAGGTCAATATACAAATAAAAAAACATCGAGAGAAACTTTTAAACAAAAATAAAGTAGCTTATAGGACAAATCAGCAAAAATATTATTAATAAAAATAAATCAATCAGCTATAAGCTTATAAATATAAAATACAAAACTTCTTAATCCCATCGAATATAAAACAACAATAAAAAATATTATTTTGTTATTAAAATTCAAAAACTTAAACAACAAGACAATGCTTACTCTTATTTATTATCTATCCATAAACTCATGATTTATCTTTATTTAAATGATTATGCCAATACACTATCAACAACAGCCTGTTTAATATACAATAGCTCGCTTGAAATTCTATATTTCGATTGTGGTTTTTCCCGCTTTCATATAGAATTCGGTCTCCTTTGTTTGGACAGATTCCACCGTCCAAACCAACTATAATAGGTAGTGGTTTAATGAAAACTCTCAGCGCTAAGCCTGCTGAAGTTCAACATGACTGGTATGTTGTTGATGCTTCTGGCAAAACTTTAGGTCGCCTTGCGACTGAAATCGCTCGTCGTTTACGCGGTAAGCACAAAACTTCTTATACTCCTCACGTTGATACTGGCGATTATATCGTTGTAATCAATGCTGAAGAAATCACTGTGACTGGTAAAAAAGCTCAGGATAAGAAATACTATCGCCATACTGGTTTCCCTGGTGGTATCCGTGAGACTAACTTCGAGAAGTTAATTGCTCACAAACCTGAAACAGTTTTAGAAAAAGCTGTTAAAGGTATGTTACCTAAAGGTCCTCTTGGTTACGCAATGATCAAAAAAATGAAAGTGTACGCTGGTACTGAGCATCCACATACAGCTCAACAGCCACAAGTTTTGGACATCTAAGGGATAACAGCACATGGCTACTAACTATGGTACAGGTCGCCGTAAGACCGCAACTGCACGTGTTTTCTTGTCACCTGGTACAGGCAAACTCGTAATCAATAACCGTTCTATCGAACAGTATTTCGGTCGTGAAACTGCTCGTATGGTTGTTCGTCAACCTTTAGAACTTCTTGACGTTACTGAAAAGTTTGACCTTTTCATCACTGTTGCTGGTGGTGGTATTGGTGGTCAAGCTGGCGCAATCCGTCACGGTATTACTCGTGCTTTGATCGCTCTAGACGAAACTTTAAAACCTGCTCTTCGTCAAGCTGGTTTCGTTACTCGTGATGCTCGTGAAGTTGAACGTAAGAAACTTGGCTTACGTAAAGCTCGTAAACGTCCTCAGTTCTCTAAACGTTAATTCGTTTACCGAATCGGACAAAAAACCTCGGCATTTGCCGAGGTTTTTTTATCTCTGAAAAAACATGAACAGTACTCAAACTAAAAATATTCACTGCATTTAGAAATATGATGATTTTTTCTCTAGTTTTAAATTTTTACAACAATCTGTTCTGTTACTCATCATTCGAATAACCATTCTTTTATTAATGATTTTTTTTCTCACTAGGCAATTACATCAAAAAAATTCAAAAAATAGCAATTATTTTTCCAGCTTTTACAGGTTCTACTATTATAAGAAAAATGGCATCGTGATTTTATGAGCAATTTTTAGTATCCTACTCTATTCACTCTGTTAAGTTTTTGGTCTATGTCTATTGAAAATGCTCCAGTTCAAGGAATTACGCTTTATAGCCATACCGATGACTTTCGATCGCATTGGATTCGATTATTGCTCGCAGAAAAGCAAATCAAATATCATCTAATTATGGTTGAAGATGAAGACGAGGATTTAGCGAGTTTAAATCCTTACAACCAATTGCCCATGCTCATCGAAAATGAATTAAAATTATTTAATACTGCCATTATTTCTGAGTATATTGATGATCGCTATCGTCAAAATAAACTCTATGCAGATGCGCCTGCCCCACGTGCTGAACAACGCCAATATATCTGGCGATTTGAACAAGACTGGTTAAAACTTGCAGATATTATGTTATGTCATCCTGACACGCTAAATGAGCAAGATAAGAAAAAAGCCCAGAAACAACTAAAAGATACCTTGATTTCTTTAACCCCTTTATTTCAGCACTATCCCTATTTTATGTCTGAAAGCTTTACAATTTTAGATTGTATGTTAGCGCCTATTTTTATACGGTTAGAGCAGATGGGAATTAATCTCCCGAAACAGCAATGTCGCCCTATTTTGCTTTATTGCCAACGTGTTTTTAATCGTCCAGCCTTCTTGAAATCAATGACTTTTCAAGAAAAAAGCCGATATAGTGCACTTTTAACCCATCCATAATTTGCAAATGAATAGAGTAATTTCTGATGTCTGAACAAGAATTGAATTTAACCCCTACTCGTCCATATCTTGCTCGTGCAATGTATGAGTGGATTTGCGACAATCACTTAACACCTCATTTACTGGTCGATGCTACACGTCCACATACAGATGTACCGACACAATTTGTACAAGAAGGTCAAATTGTCTTAAATATTGTTCCGCATGCGGTACATAGACTGAATATTAGTAATGAAGCCATTACTTTCTCTGCACGTTTTGGTGGTGTATCTAAAGATATTTATGTCCCAATAGATGCTGTACTGGGCGTTTATGCTCGTGAAAATGGTCAAGGTATGTTCTTTGATCCTGAGGAATATTCTCATGTTAAAATAGATGAAGATGCTTTAAAATCAAACACTACAGAAACACAAAAATCTGATGTAACTAAGAAGAAACCAAGTCTAAGAATTTTAGAGTAAAAATAAGGAGAATTATATGGCTTTTGATTTAGTACAATATTTTGCAGAGCAGATAAAGAGTCAAAAGCCTCAGCTCTTAAGCCACTATGAAACACAAGAAAAAAACGAATATATCAATGAAATTAATACACTTACATTAGGAAAACTCATCAGTTTATGGCGTAATGATGATATTAAAACCTATCAGGAAATACAGACTCAAGATCCATTATATATTCAAGAAATTGCACGACATCTCACTACATCTGAACACAATCAATCTAAATTAAACAAAAACGATTTGGAAAAAGCCTGTACCGATTTTCTAACCTTCCAATTTGCAGAATTGAAACAACTGGATGAAACAGGCCATTATGGCAAAAATGGGATCCGTGAATTACTACTTGGCCAGATTGAACATCTTTCTGGTCAAGCTAAGGATTGGGTTTGGCTAACCAATGATCTAACTGAGCTGATTGGTACTCAACCTATCTCTCAAGAAGAGCTATCATTAGATGAAACAATGAAGGAGTTTAATCAAATGGTAAATAGTCAAGTTATGAATAAAAAGCTAGATGATCAGATCACCACGCATGCACCAAGCGTAACAGAACCGACATGGGCTAAAATTCTAGAGCCTATAGTCGCATTCTTGGTTTTAACCGTTTTGTATTATGCATTTAAATCTATTTTTGCGTAAAATAAACTTAAATTTACTTAACCTTTAGATAAATTTAATTATTTTTTGTTACAATTATAAAAATTAAGTAATTATGCTGTATAAAGCATATTGTATTAACTTAATGTGATGTAATTAAAATAATAACCTATTTAAATTTTAGATATATTAAACAGTCTAATCTATTTTTTTAAATTAAGAATGAATCGTATTGCTTTAATACAATGCACTCATATAATAATATTTATTACTCCACTGGATAGAATAATTAAACCCTAGAGTAATTTATTCAATAATTGTAAAATAACAGAAGAGAAAAAAAATATGGCTAAAGTATCCCTCAACTCATTAACAAATATTGATGGTTTCTGTGCAGCAGCATTAGTCGATAGTGAAAGTGGTCTTGCACTGGCGACTGAAGGTGGTAAAGAAATTAATTTGGAACTCGCGGCTGCGGGTAATACAGAAGTTGTAAGAGCTAAACGGAAAGTAGCAAATGCTTTAAAACTTAACGATACGATTGAAGATATTTTAATCACTTTAGGTAAACAATATCATATTATCCGCCCACTTGAAAAAAATCCAAATGTATTTTTATATTTGGTACTAGATCGCTCAAAATCAAACCTTGCAATGGCTCGCCATGATTTAAAGAATTTTGAAATTGATTTGACTTTTTCTTAATCGACATCCTCATTATATCAATAGATATAGTGAGGAATTTAAAATATTTAATAAGTGATATTATGAATAATCCTTGTATCAATATTGCAATCTCAGGAATTGGTTCAACAACGACAGAGGATCTTAAAATCCGACTTCGCCACCTTTTGCCCCATGAAATTGGAATTAATTGGACAAGTATCGCTGACCAAAATCTAGATTGTTTATTTATTAATGAAATTTTTTATGACAATGAAAATGTTCAGAATATAATTAAAACTAAAAAAATTCCCTATTTGAAAATTTCTAAAAAAAATATTCATACTGAGGATTTACATCTAGATACCCTTTATTTTCCTATTTTAGATGATCAAATTTTACAGGATTGGCTTAAAATAAATTTGCAGTTCGAAGATTTAGATCTAGCTACTGTGGATGATTCTGAACTCAATCAATACTTGCTGAAAAATATTGAATATTTTCAGACCATCCATCAACAAAACAATAGGAAACTTCATTTTTATGATCAATTCGGTACCATTGCCATTATTGATCACAATATGCATTTCGCGTGGTTAGAACCTACTCGGGCAGACTTTAAAACAGACTTAAGTATTAGCTTTGAAGATGCATCAACTGCCGATTTCATTAAAGTATCACGTAAACGCCAATACAACTTAGAAGATTGGTTATTTAATCTAATTTGGAATTCGCCGCAACTCTGTCCTTATCCAAATGAACATGGCTATTTCCGTATTCAATTTTGGCCTCAACCCTTAACTTCTGATCAAAAAACAATATTGCAACTCTCAGCCTGTTTTACCCAAGGTGCTGAAATATTAGCAGTTGCTAAAAAATTGGATCTTCCAATCACTACAGTACAACACTTTATCATGGCTAATTTAGCTATTCAGAATGTAGAAAAAATTTCGGCCAGAGATAGTAAGTTTGGTCAAGACATATTAGAAAATCAAGAACAAAGTGTGCTGAAAAGTTTTTTTGGCAAATTGAAAAGCAAATTTGGTTTTTAATAAGAGTAAAATATGATTATTCAACAATTTAAAATAGTTTTTGCTGGTTCAATGGGGTCTGGTAAAACAGAAGCAATTAAGTCACTGTCTGAAATTCCAGTTTTAGCCACTGAAGCACTCAATACAGATGAACAAAGTCATAAAAAACTACAGACAACAGTAGGAATTGATTATGGCGAAGTGACTTTAGATGATGGTAATAAAATTGGACTATATGGAACCCCAGGACAAGAGCGCTTTAGCTTTATGTGGAGTGTGATCTGTAAAGGTGCGATTGGTATTATTATTTTAATTGATCATACCTTAGCTAAACCACTAGATGAATTGAGTTATTATATTGATACATTTAAACAATATGGTGAAAATATCACCATTGCAATTACGCATATTGATGAAGATTTGAATAAATCTACTCAACAATATCGAAATTGGTTGTTAGAACGAAATTTAAACCACCCACTCTATTTTGTCGATGCCAGAAAAAAAGAAGACATCCTATTATTATTAAAAACATTAATTACTTCATTTGAAATTAAACACTTATAATCGGAGTTAAGCATGATGAATATGACAGAAACCAGAACAGCACCTGAAGATTTAATCACATATGCTAAAGCCCAAATTCATGACGTTATGCTGAATGTTAAAGGTGTCGAATTTATTATGCTCTGTTCAACTGATGGCTTTGAACTCGGTAGTGTGCATAAACGTGATATTTACAATGCCAGTAAGCTTGCGGCGGTCAGTAGTTCAATTTTAGCAATGGTCAGTGCATTTCTAGGTGAGATTCAGCTCAATGGCTGTCAGAGTATTACCCTCGATGCGGAAAATGGTAAGGCTGTTCTAACCGCGATTCCTGCGGAAAAGCACCCTATGGTGATTGTGACACTGGTTGTGAAAGATGTTCTACTTGGACAATTATTGTATGCATTAAAAAGTGCAAGTCATGCTATCACTCATCATCATTCTGAAAAATGATTTAAATAGAGCCTCTTTTTTTCGTTAGCCATCTATATTTCTATAGATGGCTTTCTTCATTTAAAGACGAATATGCATGAGCACTTGACGTTTTTTCACTTGTTGTCCAATCTGCCCAATGACCTCTTCAACGATACCATCGACGTCAGACTTAATTTGTTGCTGAATTTTCATGGCTTCTAGAATCAGTAAGGTTTGACCTTTTACGACCATATCACCTGAGTTAACAAAAATATTGATAACTGCCCCATCCATTGGTGCACGCATTTTGCCATCACTTTCAGCCTCTATTAATTCAGGTGCTGCATACGTAATATTTTCAATGCAAACATTGCCATTGACCACATCCAAATATAATCGATTATCTTGTAATGCATAATTAACTTTACGGCGCACCCCATTCATCGAATAGATGAGTTGCATCGAATCCTGTTGAATTAACTCAATGGTTTGAGACTGGCCACAGCTTTCAACGGTAATACTATGCTGTTGCTGCCTTACGAAAACCTCAACTTTTTGATCATCAATTTTAAGTTTTAGTGGTAAGCGTGGTGCAATTCCTGTATTCCAACCTGTTTGTCGAGATGACTGAGTCAAAATTGCGGCTGCAATGGCTAGATGTTCTAAATCCAGACTTTGCTGATGTAAACTTGGATCTGAGTGAAAATGTTGTTGAATAAATGCAGTATTGGTATCACCCGCCACAATAATGGGATGACAGAGCAAATTCACTAAAAACTGTTTATTGCTATCAACCCCTAAAAGTACACAATCATCAACTGCACGTGCCAATAAGCGTATTGCATCCTCACGGGTTTTACCATAAGCAATGACTTTTGCCACCATTGGATCGTAAAAAGGACTAATATCCCCTTCAGGCATCAAGCCATGATCAATACGGACATTAGGCAAATCCGCTGGTTGCCAGCGTAAGACTTGCCCTGTTTGTGGTAGAAAATTTTGACGGGGATCTTCTGCATACAAACGGACTTCAATCGCATGCCCACTCAAAGTTAGTTCAGACTGTTTGAGTGGTAAAACTTCACCATTCGCAACCCGCAATTGCCACTCTACCAAGTCTAATCCTGTCACCATTTCCGTTACAGGGTGTTCCACCTGCAAACGAGTATTCATTTCAAGAAAATAGAACGTACTGGTTTGATCTAATAAAAACTCAACTGTTCCAGCACCAATGTAATGACAGGATTTTGCGGCGGCAACTGCAGCTTCACCCATTTTTTTGCGTAGTTCAGGGTTCATTACTGGACAAGGCGCTTCTTCAACCACTTTTTGATGACGGCGTTGAATTGAACAATCACGCTCAAACAAATAAACATGATTCCCATGTGTATCTCCAAAAACTTGAATTTCAACATGCCTTGGTGCAATCACTGCCTTTTCAAGAATCAGCTCACCCGAACCAAAGGCATTTTTAGCTTCTGAACGTGCTGTTTTTAAAGATTCCAATAATTGTGACGATTGCTCAACCAAACGCATACCTCGTCCGCCACCACCAGCAGAAGCTTTGACCATTAATGGATAGCCAATTTTTTCTGCTTGTTTAGCTAAATACTCAATATCCTGTTGATCACCTTCATAACCTGGAACACAGGGTACACCTGCTTGAATCATCGCGATTTTTGATAGACGCTTACTGCCCATCAGCTCAATGGATGCTGCACTTGGCCCAATAAAAGTAATCCCATTTTCAAAGCAAGCTGCAGCAAAATCAGTATTTTCAGATAAAAAACCATAACCAGGATGAACGGCGTCAGCACTAGTTTTTTTACAAGCCTCTATAATATTTGGAATGGATAAATAAGATTCTGATACTTTTGATGCCCCAATATATACAGCTTCATCTGCAATATTTACATGCCGTGCATCACGATCTGTATCTGAATAAACTGCCACAGTTGCATAGCCCATTGCTTTCGCAGTCTGCATTACTCGAACAGCAATTTCACCACGATTTGCGACTAAAATTTTTGAAAATGCCATTCTACTTTTCCTCATCCATCCAATTTGGATTACGCTTTTGTACAAATGCCATGGTACCTTCCATACCTTCTGCACTACTCACGGCATCTGCAAAAAGCTGAGCAGCAGTATCCAGTAATGGTTTCAACGGTTCTGTTAAGGTCTGGTGTAATAATGCCTTAGTCACACGAGAAGCATGTGGCGCTGTGCGTTTAATCTGTGTGATTACAGAACTTAAAGCCAATTCTAATGCAGCTTCATGCTCAACAACTTCATGAATTAAGCCATATTGCAAAGCAGTATTCCCATCAAAACGGTTGCCTAAAAGTGCTAAACGTCGGGTTTGAGTTAAACCGATACGCTTAACTACGAATGGTGCAATTTGTGCAGGAATGACCCCTAATCCAGTTTCGGGTAAGCCAAATTTTGTAGCGGCAAAACTCAATGCAAAATCAGAGACACAAGCAAGTCCCATTCCGCCACCTAAAACTACCCCTTCTAATACAGCAACAACAATTTGTGGTGCTTGATCAACTTGTTCAAGCATGGCACCAAATTGACGATTGAAGTCGACATAAGGTTGATTGCTTCCAATATTCATAGCATCACCACGCAGTTGCGCCATATCCCTAATATCGCCACCGGCACAGAAATGACCCGCTTTTCCACGGATGACCACGGCTCGAATGGCGAGATCATCCTGAATAGCCGTAAAAATCTGTTGGATTGCTTGCACCATATTCAGACTCATGGCATTGCGACTTTCGGGACGGTTCAACCACAGTTTTAAAATACCATCTGATAATTCAATTTGGATACTGTCATCTAACTGTAAATTGCCAAGAGAACGGGATAATGTCATCGGTAATACTCCAAGTTATTTACGCTTCGATGGTAAAATATCCATCAATTTACAAATAATACCGAGCATAATTTCATCTGCACCACCACCGATTGAACCTAAACGACCATCACGATAAAGTTGAGAAGCTGGGTTATCCCACATAAAGCCATTGCCACCCCAGTACTGCAAACAACTATCTGCAACTTCACGGGTCAAACGACCAGCTTTCAATTTTGCCATAGAGGCTAATTGCGTCACATTTTCACCAGCAATATGTAAATCACAAGCGCGATAAGTTAATGCCCGCAATGCTTCAACTTCTGTCATCAGTTCTGCAAAACGGAAATGAACATATTGATTATTAATCAAGGGTTGACCAAAGGTACTGCGTTCTTTTGTATAAGCAATGGTTTGATTAATCACATGCTCAAGCCCACCAATCGCATTAGCCGCAGCCCACATCCGTTCCTCTTGGAATTGCAGCATTTGCATCATAAAACCCATGCCTTCCGCACCAACTAAATTGCGTTGTGGCACGCGGACATTGTCAAAATAAACTTCTGCTGTTGTTGTTGAACGCATCCCTAATTTATTCAAAGGCTCTGAAAAACTGATCCCTTTAGTTTTAGCAGGGACAATAATCATGGATTTATTTGAATGAGGCTTAGCATCAGAAGTATTGGCCAATAAGCAAAAAAAGTCGGCTTGAAGTGAGTTGGTAATCCACATCTTACTTCCATTGATAATGTAATCATCGCCGTCTTTTTTCGCCGTGGTTTTTACAGCAGCCACATCCGAACCAGCATGTACTTCAGATACTGCAATTGAAGCTACATATTCCCCCGCAATCGCTGGTGTTAAAAACTCATCACGAAGTTCTTTACTACCAAAACGTGCTAGTGCAGGCGTTGCCATATCTGTTTGTACGCCAATAGCCAAAGGCACTCCACCACAAGCTGCGCGTCCAAGTTCCTCTGCAACCACCAAGTTATAAGAATAATCCAGTCCTAAACCGCCATTTTCTTCAGGTTTACAAATTCCCAGCAAACCTAAATCAGCCATTTTTTTAAAGACATCATGAATAGGAAATTGTCCTTTGGCTTCCCATTCGGGAATAAATGGATTGAGTTCAGCTTCTACAAATTGACGTGTAGTTCGACGTAGTGCTTCATGCTCTGATGTAAATTTCATTGTTGTTCCTTAAATTAATTTTTTTATTTTAAATCTATTTTCTCTTTCCAGACTTAAAGGAAAGAAATTACTAAAAGCGTGATACACCAAACTTGGTCGCATTTAATTGACGATGTTCAGCTTCATAAATGGTTTGTAATAAAAAAATGAGTACTTTTCGAGTATCTCTTGGATCAATAATTCCATCATCATGTAGCATGGCTGTATTGAATAAAGCAGTAGATTGCTGTTCCAGTTTCATTGCTGTACTTTGTTCCAAG
This sequence comes from Acinetobacter sp. ANC 4648, assembly GCF_002135345.1. Lineage (GTDB taxonomy): Bacteria > Pseudomonadota > Gammaproteobacteria > Pseudomonadales > Moraxellaceae > Acinetobacter. The sequence goes on from NZ_NEGI01000009.1 coordinate 60,795, forward strand.
AAATCTAGCATTTGCTCATTTGGCTCCATACCTGAAGCTTTTTGCTTCCCTTCAGCCACAATACGTAAAACCTTGCCAGCCTGAGCAGAACCCATCACTGCAACATGTGAATTGGGCCAAGCAAAAATAAAATCTGGAGATAAACTCCGACCACACATAGCATAGTTACCTGCACCATAGGAGCCAGCAACCACAATTGATATCTTAGGTACCGAACAATTGGCTACGGCTTGAATTAATTTGGAACCATGTTTGATAATGCCATTTTGTTCCGCATCCGTTCCGACCATAAAACCAGTGGTGTTATGCAGGAATAATAAAGGTCGATTCGTTTGTTCACACAGATGGATAAATTGTGCCGTCTTGGCTGCACCTTGTGGCGTAATTGGACCATTATTGGTAATAATACCAAGATGTAAGCCACCCAATTTTGCCCAACCACATACCGTATGATTGTCATATTCTTGCTTGAATTCTAAAAAGTCAGAATCATCAACCAAGCGAGCAACCACTTCTTTCATATTTAAAGGTTGTTTCGGATCTGCTGGAATGATACCGAGTAATTCTTCTACGGAATAACGTGGTTCTTTATACGCAATATCAAAAGCTTTGGTCTGTTCTTTCCAGTTTAAATGTTCAAAAACTTCACGTGCAATCCGGATTCCGTCCGCATCACTTTCAGCTAAATATTCTGCTGTTCCGGCAACTTGGGCATGCATTTCTGCACCACCTAATTCTTCAGCAGTCGCAACTTCACCTGTGGCTGCCAGTAATAAGGGTGGACCAGCCAATAACATTTCAGTTTGCTTACGTACAGTAATCACATAATCTGAAAGCCCGGGTTGATATGCCCCACCGGCTGTTGCATTGCCATGTACCACAGAAAGCTGGGGAATACCAGCTGCTGACATCCGTGCTTGATTGGCAAAAGTAGTCCCACCCGATGTAAATACTTCTGCTGCATAATTCAAATTAGCGCCGCCACTTTCCGTGAGCGTGACCATTGGTAACTTTTGTTCCAAAGCTATTTTTTGTAGACGTAAGGTTTTTTGTACCCCCATTGGTGCAATAGTTCCACCTTTAATCGCACTATTACTGGCAGATACGAGGCAACGCACACCACTGACGAAACCAATTCCTGCAATAATTCCCCCACCCGCATCAGAACCATCTTTATCATCATGCATGCCGTAACCGACTAGACCACACAGTTCAATAAAGGGGGAATCCGCATCTAAAACCAGACGTACTCGTTCATGCGGTAAAATTTTACCTTTCTTATCAAACTTGGGTTTTGCAGCATACGACTTTTCAAGCCCTTTATTTTGTATAGCACGGACTTCTTCTAGTTGAGCCAATAAAGCAGCTCTATTGACTTCGTACTGCTCACTGCCCACAGCAATTTCAGATTGAAAAATAGTCATTATTCGGCCACCTCTTGATGCTCTTTCTTTTTAAGCACTTCGGGAATAAAGGCGCGATGAAAACCATTGAATGACTCGCTATTGGTAGCATCTGCAAGAGGATACATCCGCGTTCCCTGAGATGCAGCACCATCAACTCTTAAGGTGACACCTGAAATAAATCCTGCTGCATCCGATAGCAAATAACAAATGGCCGATGATATTTCAGATTCGGTTCCCATACGTTTTAACGGGACATTACCTGCTAGACTGGGAATAATAAATTTAGCAAAATCACCACTATAATTATCCATTCCAGAAGAAATAATCCAGCCCGGTGCAACACAATTTACCCTTACTCCTGAACGTCCCCATTCTACTGAAGCAGTTTTAGTGAGGTTATCGACACCTGAACGTGCAGCACCAGAATGTCCCATACCTGGCATGCCTCCCCACATGTCAGCAGCCATGTTGACAATACTGCCACCATGTTTTGCCATCCATTGGTTATACGCTTCACGCATTAGATAGAAAGTAGAATGTAAGTTGTTTCGAACTACGGCATCAAAGCCATTCGCAGAAATGCTTTCCAAGTTTGAAGGAAATTGACCGCCTGCGTTATTGACTAAACCATCGAGCTTGCCAAACTTCTCAATCACTTCAGCAATCATCTCTTTAACTTGCTGTTCTTCCCGGTTATCACACACGATAAAATGAACTTTGCCGCCATCTTCAATAATTTCTTTACTGACATTTTCCAGCTTTTCAATTTTTCGGCCAGTAATAATTACCTGAGCACCTAGTGAAGCCAGTTCATGTGCAGTACAACGTCCAATGCCTGAACCACCACCTGTGATGATAATGACTTTATCTTGAAATGCATCTTGTCTAAATATTGAGTGATAACTCATCTTATCCGGCTTCCTTTTCTATTTCGATTATTTCTAAATACTCAATTTTCTAAATATGTTCCTTTTCGAAAGAGGGATTTTTTATCTTTGATCGAGTAAATTTTCGGGGATTTTTACTGGCATATCCAAGAGCTGCTGTGCAAAAGCTTTTCCTTGTGGATCAATGCGTAAGCTCGCAACACCACCACCGCCCAATGCATTTTCCAACATGAAATTTAAGGCCTTCAACTCAGGTAACTCATAACGAATCACCTTACTCTTTTCAGCATCTAGAACATGTTTCATATATTCAGTCACATTGGTTTCGGTCAGACTGGCACGAATCCAAGGTAAATATTCTGCCTTACGCGCAATCACACCAATATTGCTATGATTGCCTTTATCTCCACTGCGTGCATGCGCCAATTCAATCAAAGCAACTTCAATTTCATTACCTTGTAAATGCGCTACGTCACCCCTTAGATGTGCATCAAATGTTTGATCGGAAGTGCCGTGAGGAATTAAAACTGCATGACGTTGTCCATCGACATCAATCTCAACATTAATTTGGTCTTTATTAATCAAAAAAGAAAAAAGTTTAATCACTGGGGATGCTTTGGGACGTCCACCAACAATTCCGGCCAATGCAGGTGCCATACCAGTTGAAGCCTGTGCAATTTCTGAGGCAAAGAACATACAAGCTTCTTTAAACATATGTTTTACTGCAATTTTAACCACAACTTCACGGCTATCTGTATGTCGTGCATGTGCACCGTAGGTACTTTCAATACCGAGAATTTCAACTGATTTTTCTATAAATGGCGGCACTGAGCGCAATGCTAAAACCCGTTCACATTTATTTAAAATAGCATCGGCGATCACTTGTGCTTTTTCTGGTGCTTCACGTCCAGCAATTAAAAAGCTCACCAAAACTCGATATCCATCAGGATAAGTTGCACTCACTTTATATTGAGATGAAGGCTCTCGACCTTTTGCTCCTGTGACGGCAACACGATGCTCAGCCACTTGCTCTAAGTGAACATTACTAAAGTCACAAGTTACATCAGGCAAATAATAGGCTTGTGGGTCACCAATCTCATAAACAATTTGCTCCGCCACAGTCGCTGTAGATACTAAACCACCAGTACCATGTGGCTTGGTCACAATAATAGATGCATCTTCTTGAACTTCAACAATTGGAAAACCCATATTGTCGAAACCTTTTACCAAACGCCAATCGGTAAAATTTCCCCCTGTGCATTGTGCACCACATTCAATGATATGCCCTGCCAGTGAACCTTGGGCCAACTTATCATAATCATCTAAAGACCATTTATACTCATGCAATAATGGTGCGAGTACCACGGCTGAATCCACCACTCGGCCAGTAATCACAATATCGGCACCCAAATCTAAAGCATCACGAATCGGTACAGCACCGAGATAAGCATTACAGCTGGCAAGATGTGTTGGTAATTCCTCACCACTAAACATTTCTTTAATATTTTGATTTTTGAAATCGGCTTGTTTGGATAAAAGATCATCACCTAAAACCACTGCCACTTTTAAATTTAAACCTTGTGCCTCAATTACTTTTTGTAATTCATCACGACAAGCCAATGGATTTACACCACCAGCATTACTAATCACTTTAATTTTTTTATCACTAATTTTTTTCAATAAAGGTGTCATCACTCGACTAACAAAATCTAAAGCATAGCCATGATTTGGATCAGTCATCATCGCCTTGGCCATAATTGACATGGTTATTTCAGACAGATAATCAAAGACCAAGTAATTAATATCGGATAAATGTACCAATTGAAATGCTGCTGTATTGGTGTCTCCCCAGAAGCCTGACGCACAACCAATTTTTACGATACGCTGATCATCCTGTAGAGTATCTGTCATTGTCTTCTCATTATTTTGCTTAAAATTTATGCTCCCAATTTACCAAGCAAGCGCTTGGTTTGTAAAGAGCAAAATGTTATGCTGAATTGACAAAAATGTTACTTTTAATTCTAAATAAGCAGCAACAGACTGCTTTAACGGGAAATTCTAGCTAAATGATTGCACACTCAATTGATGATATTCAGCCCATTGCTTGCTTTGAGGATACTCCTCGTGGTCGTTTATTATCTGGTGCTGCCTATTTGTTTCACAAACAGGGTTATGCAAAAACGACAGTCAGAGAGTTAGCACAATTCATTGGTATTCAATCAGGTAGCCTATTTCATCACTTTAAAAGTAAAGATGATATTCTTGCCAATGTGATGGAACAAACCATTATTTATAATCATTCCCGTTTGGAAGAAGCTGTTCAGTCATCTAATAATCCTGAGCAACAACTAAAACAGCTGATTAAAGCTGAACTCATCTCTATTACTGGTGATACAGGTTCTGCAATGGCCGTTTTAGTCTATGAATGGTTTGCTTTATCTACAGAAAAACAAAATGAATTATTAAAACGTCGTAATCATTACGAAGATATTTGGCTGAGTGTAATTCAAAGTTTATGTGATGATGGCAAGATTCAGCATGATGCATTTATTTGGCGACGTCTAATTGGAGGAGCCATTGCATGGACCGTGACTTGGTTTAATCCTAATGGCAAAGTATCTATGAATGAGTTAACAGAAACTGTTTGGGAAATGGCAATGAATACTCGCAATCCATCAAATTGAGGATAAGTCAATTTTTATCCACAATTTGATCATTGATCGCTTAATACCCCAACTGACGGCTGGCTAAATCTTTCATGATTTCTTCAGCACCACCCCCAATCATATTGACTTTAACTTCTCGATAGATACGTTCAGACTTGGTACCTCGCATAAAGCCCATGCCTCCTAATGTTTGCACTGCGGCATCCGCACAAAACTGCATGGTTTGTGTTGCAACGTTTTTTAGCATACAAATTTGTGCAACTAAATCATTACCTTGTAATTCTGGTTGACCTAAGCGATAGGCTGTATCTTCCAATAATGCACGCGTTGTGGTGAGTCGAGTAGCCATATCCACCAACTTATGTCGCATCACCTGATGATCAACCAAACGCTTACCAAACGTTTTACGCTGTTGTGCCCATTCCAAAGCCTCTTCATAACAAGTCAGCGCAAAACCATAACTACTGGACGCCAAAAAGAAACGTTCCATATTAAAGTTGTTCATAATTACCAAAAAACCCATATTTTCAGCACCTAAAAGATTTTTTGCAGGGACTCGTACTTGATCGAAATGAAGATGTGCGGTATCGGATGCCCACCAGCCCATTTTATCTAATTTGGTTTTCGTGATTCCAGCACTATGCGCATCAATCAATAGCATCGAAATTCCATTGGCACCTTTTGCATCAGGATCAGTTCGAACAGCTACAGTATAATAATCCGCACGCATTCCAGAGGTAATAAAGGTTTTTTCACCCGTGATAATATAATCATCACCCTCTCGAATTGCTTTAGTCTGTAATGCAGCCACATCCGATCCACCACCCGGTTCGGTAATTGCAAGTGCAGAAATTTTCTCCCCCGATAATATTTGCGTCAGCACACTTTCTTTTATTTCTGTACTAGCAAAATGGTTAATTGGAGGAGCACCAATGGAATGCGATAATAAGGATGCGCATAAACCACCAGAAGCTGTTTTTGCCAATTCAATAGAAGAGAGCAAAACATAAAATGCATCTGTACCCGATATTCCACCATAATTTTCATCAAAGCCTAATCCAAGTAAGCCAATATCTGCAGCTTTTTTATAGAGTTCTCTTGGAAAGGTTTCTGCTTCATCCCATTCATTAATGTGTGGCATTAATTCTTTTTGTACAAATTTACGTACTGAATCTGCAAATGCAATATGTTGATCTGTATAGTAAATTGGATTAAGTTGCATATTTTGCACATCCTGTATTATTTTTAAGCACGGCTTTTATAGTGACAGGATTTTTATTTTTTTAATTTGCAATAAAGATCAAATCGCATCATATTATTTATCAATTCATTTTTCATGTAAGCAATGGCGTACAGCTATTGTGAAGAATAACCACTATAACGATCCTCAAAATTTTACTATTCTAATCACATCAGGAAACAGGACGTTTCCCAAACTAAAAACAATAATCATAAGTTTGAGCATCAGGAAATGAGGTAGAACAGGAGTTTACCTAGCGTAACCAATACGAAGAAGCCTCATCAGGATGATGGGGCTTCTTTTTATTTTAGACTCTATTTTTCACTTATAGGCTTTTTAAATAGGCAACTATTTCTATGTTTTCAGCCATTTCTGCAAGCTCCAAAGCAGTGTGTGGTGCTTGGTGCTGTACATCCACACCTTTGTTTACCAGTAACTTTACCACGTCAAGATGATCATTTTCTGCTGCCGCGTGAAGTGCACTATAGCCTTCTTCATCTGTAGAGTTTACATCTATACCCTTAGCCAATGCTTTTTCGACTTCAGCTAAGTTACCTAAAGATGCCCAATACACCAGTTCTGGCAGATGCAGTTCTTCATCATCTTCAGGAATTGGAGAGATAGAATTAAATTGCATACGAGTTTCTTCCAAAAAAACTTTTAAGTTATTAAAACATACAGTTCTAAGGTATCAATTGAAATTTTGTTTAAATCAACTTTCACCATTTTTCTCTATATAAATTTTAACAATATTGAAGGCATCTTTGAAATTTTGATCATATTCAGAATGATGCTGATAACCACACTTTTTATTATGAATATCTGTAAAATCATCATGTCAATACTGAAAAGCACCTCTCTTTCTACGTAGTCCTGTAAGAGGGGTAAATTCTTCTACCGTATAAGTCATTGAATATTTTATTAGATACTATTTAGCATTGATTAATATTTTTATCTAATACTAGAGTCATGATCAATTTTCTTAAATCAACTCATTGACGTGTCCCACCCCATACCCATTTTGAGTACTAAAATGTACAAGAAAATGAATAACGATGAAACGATGATCATTCACTTCTAGAAGTATGCAAGTTTCGCCATTTATACTGTCGGCTCTGACGAAATATATAATTTCAGGGCTAAGTTGTTCTATTTTATTTAGACAATCATCGTAAAGTTGTATGTAGTTATCTTCATCATATTTAAAAGGATGCTCTTTACCCTCTGTAATCCATCTAATATTAATTGCGAATTCATTTGAAAATTTTTTGAGAAATTTAAAAGTCGGATCTTCTTCATTAAAAAAATATTTTTCTAAATCACTCACTTTTTTTAATTTTAAAATCTTACTGAATTCTGCAACTGTAAATTTTTCGTCTCGCTCTTGATTCATTAATTTTAAAATGAGTCGAAGTCGCTCAGAAATTTTTTTGATTCTGATTGCGTTGTAGGAGGTTTGATTTTTTGAAACCCTCACTCATTAAATTAGCAATGACTCCCAACCCTATTATTTCTAAACCAATCATATTTTTCGATTTTATAAATTATGAGATATATTAAATATACAATAAAAAGCCCCTTTTCAGAGGCTTCTTTTAAATTAAACTGAAGTTTTAAGCTTTAACTCCTACTACTTCACTTAAACCAATCTTCTCAGATTCATCATCATGCATAATCAACGCAACAGCAATTGCGGTAATCAATACTGGCATACCCACTGCCATAAAATTAATATAAGCAGGTAAACTCATACCCAGCAAAGCACCAATTAAAATTGGGCCGACAATCGCACCCATACGACCAATAGCTGATGACCAGCCAATCCCCGTAGAACGCACTGCCAATGGGTAGAATTGCGCCACATAGCTATATAGTAACATTTGTGAACCTATTGAAGCTGCACCCGCCAAGAATACCAAAATGTATAGTAAAAACTGGTTCGACTGAAAGCCCATTAAGCTCATTACAATCGCACCCATAATACCCAAGCACATCAACACAGGCTTTAAATGGAAACGGTCCGCTAAAATACCACCACCGACAATACCGACAACTGCACCCACATTCATCACCATCATGAACATTAAGCTGTTATCCATTGAATAACCTGCTGCCATCATTAACTTAGGCAACCAACTACTCAATGCATACATGGTCAACAAGCAGGTAAAGAATGCCAGCCAAAATAACAACGTATTTGTTGCACGACCTCGACGGAATAAACTCACTACGTTTGCAGACTCAGGTACATCAACCTTTGGCAAACTAAATATTGTACTGTCAATTATCTTTAAATTCGGTGCTAAGCGTCGAACAATACTGCGAGCCTTGTCCTGTTTATTTTCTTTCACAATAAATGCCAAAGATTCAGGTAAAAACTTCCAAACTAAAGGCAATAAGAACAAAGGAATGCCAGCAATAAAGAACATTATCTGCCAGCCAAATGTTGAAGTAAACCATGAACCTAATAATGCTGCCATTACACCACCAACGGCATAGCCGCTGAACATAGTCGTCACCAATGTACTGCGCATTTTTTGCGGTGCATATTCAGACGTTAAAGCCACCAGATTCGGCATAACACCACCAATACCTAAGCCTGCTAAAAAGCGCAAAATCCCAAATTCAGTAGGATTCGATGCAAAACCCCCTGCAAAAGTCAAACCACTAAATAATACAATACAAATCATGATGACTTTTTTACGGCCAATTTTGTCGGCTAAAGAGCCAAAGAACATAGCACCAAACATCATGCCAGCTAATGCGGTACTGGCGAGCATACCAGCTTGTACAGCACTTAAATCCCATTCTTGCATCAAGAGTGGCAGCACCACACCATTAATTGCTAAATCATAGCCATCAAATAAAATAATCAATAAGCACCAAGCTACAACATTGAAGTGAAACGGGGTAAATTTCGCTTTATCGACTACAGAACTAATATCTAAATTTTCCGTTGCCATCGTTCTCATCTCCCATGAGTACTTGTCCAGATTTCACATGAATTTTTAAGTAAAACTCAATTTTGGCGCAATATACGCAAGTCAAATTTCATGAGCAATTAGACTTATGGATAAGCTATCAGTAGATTAATAAAAATTTATAACTTATTATTTTTAAAGTTTTATATCTATTTTAAAATTTATCAATATATGATTTTTCATACTTTATTTTGAATGATTTTAATCATTTCTAATAGAAAAATATCCCCATATTATTCATATTTTCTAAACAACTAACTATCTATTTAAAAATATATTTTCTAATATAGAAATTACTTGTTAACAATAGCTCTTTTTATACCCTTTAAAATTTACGCTTAGCTGATTCAAAATAGCCATTACCCCCCTTTTCTTAATTCATTAACTTCCGCGCATAAAAAAACACCCCTTACATTGTAAGGGGTGTTTTTAGGAATAATGAGCTGGCGATGACTTACTCTCACATGGGTAACCCCACACTACCATCAGCGCTAAGAGGTTTCACTTCTGAGTTCGGGAAGGGATCAGGTGGTTCACTCTTGCTATTGTCGCCAGCACAACTGTTTATGATTACTCGCTATGGTCTTAATTACGTTGCTTACGCTTCGTTGTGCCTAGCTTTGGTCA